>CAJJCY010000005.1 GCA_905182865.1 uncultured SAR324 cluster bacterium | reverse complement strand
AAAACGCCAACAGTATAGCTGCAACTATTTCGGCACGCCTCATACCAGTGAACCTTTTCTGATCCTATTTTTTTTCCAGATGATTTTTATAATGCACCCATTTTCTTGAGGATGTTTTCATGAATATCACGTTCTTTATGCCAGTAGTCCTGTAACTCAGTACCAGTCATAAAATCCCCCATGAGGCTTTTTTTCTTGCGATATGTCTGCCACTCATCAGAATCGAAGACTTTCTTGAATAGTCTCTGGTAATACGATGCTGCCGCATAGCTCATGCCGGGAGCACCGACAACGCTGCGCTGCATGTAGTATACATAGTCCTTGCCCAATTCACTAAAGGTTGGTGCGTTGGGGAACATTGGCAATCGCTTCGCAGTGAAGGCAGCGAGTGGAACTGTGGTCCCAGCCTCGTAGAAACCCATCTGCTCGGAAGGATTGTTAACCGTAGAGTTGGCGTGCTTGCCGGCGAGCTGCTTGGCCACTTTACCACCACCCTTATAGGGGACGTACTTCATGTTCAGACCGTATGCCGCATTCAGGAAGTCGGTCAACAACTGATCTTCCTGCAACTTTCCTGTTCCAGCCATGATCCAGTCACTGCCCTTTGACTTGGCCGCACTCACGAACTGATCAACGTTAGTAATCCCTGTATCTTTGTGGACCCACAATAAAAAAGTGTCCTCGGCCATACGCGCAACTGGGGTGAAGGTCGAGATATCGACACCAAGCTTAGGCTGTCTTAGAGGCGTCGTATAGAAACTGTTCAGAGTTACCATGATGGTGTGGTTGGGATCCGAATTTGCTCTGTTTTTAAGGTGCACCAAGGCTTCGGCTCCAGAGCCACCGGGCTTATTGATCGGAGTAAGTGGCATGGAGGACCACCCTTTTTTCTCAATGAGCATCTGCATCAGGCGAGCCATCTTGTCGGCTCCTCCTCCCGCTCCGGCCATGATCACAAACTCAACCGGTTTTTGAGGTTCCCAGGCTGATGCTGACATAGGCATGAGTAACATCGCAAGGCCTGCAAAAATGAACGAGCAAAGGCCTAAGTGTTTTTTTATCATTTTTATCATATTGACTCACTAACTAGAGGTTAGGATTTCCCTGAAACAGTTTGCTCCAAGAATCTAAAATAGTACCATATTAATACTACTTGAATAGAATTTATGCTATGTTTAAAAACATGTCAAGAATTATTTTATAAATTTTTGGCGATTTCGCAAATATTCAGATTTAATCCTTTTTCGTTATTTATAGAAAAATGTATCCAGAAGAATTTTAAAACTCTTTTTGATCAAACCGAAGCTCACGTTATTAGCTTGCCAGATAAATGCATTTTGACATTTACTTTAATTTTAATTCAAATATACAATGAAAAAATATAATTAGCAGCTACATGACCCAATCAGAGAACATTCACTTTAAAGGTCTTATTGAAAAGGCCTCCGATAGCAAAAAAACAGATCTCCTGGCTCAATGGGCTCTTTGCGAATTTGATCTTTTTTATTCCAGCTTCCAGACGATAACAGAATCAGCAAAGACTGCATTCGAAACTCGCGACTACCAAGCGTCGTTGACAAATAGTAGGAAACGACTGTCTCTATACAGTGACAGTATGTTTAATTTGGGGTTAAAACTTGCGGATGCTTTCTCTCCTATCTCAAGAGATCAGGAATTATGGGAAGTAATTGAAGAAAAATATCGGCAACTTGTTAAAAACCGTTATGAAGGGGATCTTGCTTTGGCATATATTCATTCAGTTCGTCGGTCACTCTTCCTAGGAGAATGGAGCCCCGTAGCCTATTCCTTCGATACCCCAAGTAAGACCAACACAAACTTTTCCAACTTTCTGTTCGAAACTTTCCAAACGGAATTAATCACCACTGACCTTCTTATTGATATACTAAGTGTCCCTGCATTCAATGTCCAATATCGTGAACTGAAGGTGGACGCAATGTTAGCAGCACAAAGAGTTAAAGCTGATCTGGATGACAGATTCAGCACATATAAAATTCAGAGAATCGAAGTCATTAAAGGAGAGTTCTATCGTAATCGGGGCGCCTACATCGTCGTAAGAATTGTACTTGATAATCAGTCAAAGGTACCACTTGTAATCGCGTTGCTGAATGATAAAAAAGGAATTTATGTTGATGCAATTCTCACTTCAGAGTCTGCCACTTTCAATATTTTCAGTACAACCAGGGCAAACTTTCATGTTAACAACGCATACTATCACGAACTTTCAGAATTTCTTCACAGTATCATACCAAAACGATCTCTGGGTCTAGCCTATTCTACAATCGGATTTAATCATTTTGGTAAAGTTGCAGTAATGGAAGAATTGAAGGAAGAACTCTTTTCTAATGATGAAAAGCTTGATTTTGCTATAGGTTTTAGGGGTACTGTTGCAATAGCTTTCCAGTCCCCTCAATCGGGTTACAATCTTAAAGTTATTCGTAATAAACCTACTGATCAATATAAGTGGGGAGTGTTTGAAGGAGTACCCTCTGTGCTAGAAAAATACGACCGTGTCCACGTTATTAATCGTACAGGCAGTATGCTGGACAACATTATTTTCTATCGCGTTAAACTTGAAAGAGCTTGGTTCTCAAATGCACTACTGCAAGAACTTTTGAACGACGCTAGTGAATGTGTGACACTGCAAGGTGAATATCTATTTTTCAGACACCTTATTGTACAGAGTAAATTGATCCCCTTGCCAGTCTACCTAGAAAACTCATCGCAGGCTGAAAGCGAGGCCGCAATAATCAATCTTGGGCACTGCATCAAAAACAATATGGCTGCAAATATATTCAATAAGGACCTTGATGCCAGAAACTATGGTGTCGGTGTATTCGGAGGAGTGTACTTGTTTGATTACGACGCTCTGGAACAGTTTACTGAAGTTAAGATCCGAACTAATCAGAACCAGTTCGAAGGAGAAGAAGATATTCCAGAGTGGTTTTTTGAGGACGGTGTGATATTCCTGCCCGAGGAAATAGAATCTGGCCTGAGAATACCCAATCGCTCTCTCCGACAATTATTTAGGGAGGTACATGGCGACTTGCTGCAAGTAGATTACTATGAGCGTATTCAGGATGAACTAGGTGTTGGTAAAGTCCCCAGCGTTAGAGTCTATCCAGAGCGGTTCCAGATCAATTAGAAAGTCTATACACAACATTGCAAGGGTAATTGAGAATCACCCTTTCGAAGTATGAGACGATCATGTCTGTCTCCTGCTTAATAAATATCAAGAGAAATTCATTTTGTTGATGACCTTCATCCTAATTATTGCAATAATACACGATTAAAATTGGTTAGCTTATAATTATCAGTCGTACAATTACTTAAACTTGTTACAAAGTTCACTTCTTTCATTTAGCGAATAGAGAGTAATTATTAGATTGTTTCATTGCAGAGCACAGCTTGACTTGTCCATCTCATAAGGAGTTTAAAGCATGAAAGTATGTATTGTTGGAGCTGGAGCCATCGGGGGTTACATGGCTGTTCGCATTGCAAATGCAGGACATAATGTTTCGGTAATAGCTCGTGGTCCTCATTTGGCTGCTATAAAAGACAGAGGGATGAAGTTGATCGAGGAAAACGATGAATTTGTAGCTGAGAATTTGACCGCCACTGAATTTGTAGGTGAACTTGGACCAATGGACGTGGTTCTATTAGCACTTAAAGCCCATCAGATAGTCCCTATTGTGAATGACATGTCTGTTCTTCTTGGCCCCAACACTGTCATTGTCACCCTTCAGAATGGGATCCCATGGTGGTATTTTCAAAATTTTGCTGGTGACTATGCCAACCAGGTGGTGGAAACTGTTGATCCTGGCGGTTTGCTATTTAATAGTATCGATCCGAATCGCTTGATTGGCTGCATAGCCTATCCGGCAACAACTATTTCTAAACCTGGAGTGATCCAGCATATCGAGGGTAATCGTTTTCCAGTGGGAGAACTATCCGGCATGAAAACAGAGCGAGTTCAGATGGTGTCTGACCTATTTGCTGAATCAGGATTCAAGTCTAGAATTATCGATGATATTCGCTCTGAAATCTGGTTGAAATTGTGGGGAAATCTGACTTTCAATCCAATCAGCGCTCTCACCCATTCAACGCTTGTCGACATATGTCAGTTCCCTTTGACTAGACAATTGGCTGTCGCAATGATGACCGAGGCGCAGACTGTCGGAGAACGCCTTGGGGCTCATTTCCGTATACCAATGGAAAAGCGCATTGCCGGTGCAGAGAGTGTCGGCAAACACAAGACCTCAATGCTCCAGGATGTGGAGGCTGGGAAACCCATAGAAATAGAAAGCATGCTAGGTGCTGTGATTGAGTTGGCTGAAGTTACAGGAGTGCAAACCCCTACCTTAAGGGCTATTTACGCTTGCGTGAGCTTACTCGACAAAACATTGAGTCAAGAAAAAATCATAATCAAAGGGATATCAAAAGAATAATCCTAATTTTTTTTAATAAATAAGTTGCTAAGAAACAAGGTTACTCGGTTTTCCTTCAACAAAGTTCTCAATATTTTCAATTACTTTATTTGACAATTGTTTACTACCTAGATCCAGCTGTCTGAGTAACGACATACAAATATACTACGGCATCTTGCTGTTGTTTGTGTATTTTTGGTGTTCAAATTGAGACTGCTAAACTTACTTTACGCTATTACTGATTTACTAGTGTGCCGACTGCAGCAATGGAAATTTTGGGTTATTTACACTAAAAAGAGACTTACCTCAAATGACTCAATGGATACGTTTTGATTACCAGGAAAAGACGGAGATCGGGACACTGACAGGCGATACTGTCTCAGAATACAAAGGAGGACTTTTTGATAGTCCCCAGCCTACAGGCCGTTCAATGCCACTTTCAGATGTCCAGTTGAAAGCCCCGCTAGTACCGCATTCCATTTTTGCATTGTGGAATAACTTTCACGAACGTGCCCAAAAAGAAAGCCAGACGCTTCCCGATGTACCACTTTACTTCATGAAGCCGATAACGAGCGTGATTGGTCCTGGAGAGACTATCTATCGACCCCGCGGACATCAGGGACGGGTTATCTTTGAGGCAGAATTGGGTATTGTTATTGGCTCGACCTGCCAAGAGATCAGCGAAGAGGAGGCCGTCCAATATATTTTTGGCTATACCTGTGTCAATGATGTTACAGCAATTGAGTTTCTTTTTGAGGACAAAGCATTCCAGCAGTGGACTCGCTGTAAGGGGTTCGACACGTTTACACCGTTGGGGCCTTGGATAACCACTGGAATCGATCCAGGAGGCCTTCAGGTCATGGCGTTACAGGGAGATAAGGTACGACAAGATTACCCAGTTAGTGACATGATTTTTTCACCAATGGAAATCGTCTCTCTAATGTCGCACTACCAAACACTACTTCCGGGTGACCTAATCTGTTGTGGAACATCAGTCGGTGCCCGCACCATGAAGCCTGGCTCAAGTATTGATATCGTAATTCCCGGGATTGGTAAGCTTAGCAATCAATTTGACGATTTATCTGGATAGTAGACTTTTGTCAGGAACAATGACTGTGAAAAATTAGTGGAGTTAATCAAAGAGGAACTGAGTTTTCCTTATCCTTACCATCTCTCGTAAAATACAACAAATGTTGATATATTGTAAATAATTTGAAAAAATCTCAACCCCATATAGCTGGGATTGATTTTATGTTGGACTACAGAATTTATTTAGTTGTCTCTATTTTTCTAAACTTAATCATGAAACCAGAATGAGCAGAGCTTTTCGTCAAAACACCACACAAAAAAACACCTTCTACCCTCAACTTCTAGGAACTCATGGTGCCGTTGCCACTGAACACTACCTGTCGACGAAAGCCGGAGCCGATATTCTTGGAGGCGGAGGAAACGCCGTGGATGCGGCGGTCGGAGCAACGTTTGTCGAAGGAGTAGTCAATCCCCAGATGTTTACCCTCGGAGGGGAGTGTCCGATGTTGATCTGCATGGCAGAAACGAACCAGGTAGTTTCAGTCAACGGCAACACCATGGCTCCGGAAAAGGCTACCCCGGAAGCTTATCTGGAACGTGGATTGACTGACGTGCCGGAAGAAGGCATTCTTTCAAGCGGCGTGCCTGCGGCACTCGGGGCGTTGGTGACGGTCCTTGCTAAATTTGGTCGACTCACTTTTGCAGAAGTGGTCACGCCGGCTCTCGATTACGCAAGGAACGGCTTTCCAGTGCATGCTGGTCTTTATGGACAGGAACGTTACGGCATTCGTGATCTTGAAGAGAAATTCAGGAGCCAGTGGCCTGGAAGTGCCCAGGTTTATCTGCCACAGGGAATGGTTCCAGAAATTGGAAAGGTGCTTGTTAATTCTGCTCTCGCCGACCTGCTGGATTATCTGAAGACAGTGGAACAATCCATGTCTGGGAACCGGGAAAAAGGATTGGAGGCAGTGTTTGACGCATTTTACAAAGGGGATCCTGCCGCAGAAATTGAGCGCTTCTCACAGGAACAAAATGGCCTGCTTGCACGTTCGGATCTGGAGCGCTTCGAAACGCATTTTGAAGAACCTGTCTCTCTCGAATTTGCAGATACCAAGGTTTTCAAGTGTGGACCGTGGAATCAGGGCCCGGTAATGCTGCAGGCCCTGGCCATCTTGGAATCCTATGACCTTAAGGGTATGGGACACAACAGCGAAAATTACCTTCACTGGACAACAGAGGCTTTCAAGTTGGCTTTTGCCGACCGCGAGCAGTACTATGGAGACCCGATGCAGGTGGATGTTCCAATTACTGAATTGCTATCGAAGGATTATTCTCGTCTGCGTGCAACACTTGTGGATCCTGAACAGGCCAACTCGGAGTTGCGTCCTGGTGACCCTAGCCGTCTGCGAGCATTATTACCCCTAGAAGAGCGTTTGGGCGGTGCTTCCTGGGGACATGGCACAGTACATGTGGACGTAATCGATGGCGACGGAAACATGGCCGCTTTTACCCCAAGCGGTGGTTGGATCAAGTCGGGAGAAGTTGTTCCAGCCCTTGGGTTCCCACTGGGAAACCGCTTGATGACATTTTATCTAAAACCTAACCACCACCCAAACATTATTGCCCCATTCAAGCGTCCACGTACGACCATCAGTCCTTCATTGGCTTTTCGAAACAAACTCCCCTGGATGGTTTTCGGAAGCATGGGAGGCGACCAGCAGGACCAGTGGCAATGTCAGTTTTTTCTCAACTGCGTGCTGTTTGGTATGTCTATTCAGGAAGCCATTGAAGCACCAAAATTCAGCAGCGAGCACTTTCCAGGTTTTTTTGCACCGCACAACCGCTTTCCAAATCTTATCCGGATTGAACCGAGGGTAAGCCAGAAAATACTCGACGGGCTGACTAGTAGGGGGCACCGGGTGGAGGTTGGCGCTGACTGGTCTGAGGGTTACCTGCTGGCTGCTTCACGTGACCCAGAGAGCGGTGTGCTGGAAGTAGGCTGTGATCCAAGGGGATCCAAGGGTGAGGTCTTTCCAGCCTACGCTTTATGCTGGTAAAATCAAGGTTCTAAGAAGGGACCTGTTGATGGGGGCAATAGATATCTTGGGAAACGTTATGAGTATAGTCATAGTGTTAATCACGGAGTTTGTTAGGAATCATAAATTGTAAAATGCTATGAATTGAAAAAAACTGTCAATTAATGTTTTAACCTAAGGTTTAGTCCAAACACTAAGAAATCTAATAAATTATGATAGAAAAAGAAATAACCATTAAAACAGGTGAAGGTCAGATAAACACCTTCATTGTTCATCCGGATGAAGATGGTCCACATCCTGTAATTCTTTTTTTGATGGACGCTCCGGGAAAGAGAGAAGAACTCCACCAAATGGCGAGAAGAATTGCTGCCTGTGGATATTGGGTAATGCTGCCAAATCTTTATTATCGTCGTGTCACAGAATTTGTTTCAGATGGAACAGATAAAAGTCGGGAAATCATGTTTGAGCACAAGAATAGTCTTAGTAATGAGATGGTAGTAGAAGATTGTAGACATCTCTTAGAAGAGGCACTTAAAGATGAAACTGCTTCTCAAGGGCCAGTGGGTTGTCTGGGCTACTGCATGAGCGGACAATTCGTATTTGCGGCTGCAGCTGAAATCAATGACAGAATCAGAGCCACCGCGAGCATTCATGGTGTAGAACTCTTCACAGACTCAGAAAAATCACCTCATCTAAGTTCCCATAAAATAAAGGGAGAAATTTATTTTGGCTGTGCTGAAAACGATGTTTGGGTTCCCAGTGAAATGATTGAATCACTGGAAAAATATCTTGCTAATACAGACATTAATTATCGAATAGAATGGTATCCCGGGACCGAACACGGTTTCGTATTCCCGGATAGAAAGGAAAAATATAACAGGACTTCTGCAGAAAGACACTGGTATAGAATCTTGACCTTGTTTGAAAGGAATCTTAAGTAAATGAAAGAGTATTCGGATCAGAATCCCACTCTCTCCGCCACATCTATATTTTTTTACATCCCATAACATCCCCAAAAAGCTTACCAGCCTAGTTACAGACTGGTAAAGTTTTTTTATAGTCCTATAAAATCCAGTCGTAACAACCATTGCAGGCAGCACAACTGTCAGATATGGTAACACAGATGCCACAGGTACTTCAGCAAAGTTTAATAATCCTTTTGGAATAACAACTGATGGAACAAATCTATATGTCGCAGAAAAGGGTAATCATAGGATTCGAAAGATTGAGTAGTAAATAAAATATCCCAAAAAATAAAAAGGTCAGTCACACTCTCAGTTGTGTGATTGATCTCTCCCACTAATTCTTCACAGTCAGGCACCCTCCAAGTAAAATCCCCACATTCTAAAAAAAATATACAAATTAATGTCATCAATGTTCTTTTTTTATTGCATTTGTCTAATAAATAATGCTATAGTGATTAAACAATAGTTAAACATAATTGGTAAACATGAATTGGTAAAATAAACCAAATCAGAATTAGAAGAGTTCTGACAAGTGATTGTGTTATTTCTCCATTCTAGTAAGACCTTGATTTTATTTTTTAAACCTTAATTTTGAAGGAGGTAATGAGAAAATTATTCAACTTGGCATAAGCTGCTTTATTTAATTATTTTTCTGATATAATAAATATTACATATGTAAGCATTCTTTAAACGAATAAGTATGTATTCTTTATTAGTTAAAACAAATCAAATATTTTAAACCTTAATTATGAAGGAAATAATGAAAAAATTATTATTCAACTTGGCAATTGCCAGTTTTTTAGTAACAACAAGTGCATCTGCGATGTCACACGGAAAACATGATATTGTAGATGTAGCGTCAAAAGCAGGTGTCTTTAATACTTTAATTGCAGCAGTAAAAGCGGCTGGGTTAGTTGAAGCTCTCAAAGGTGAGGGACCAATTACTGTTTTTGCTCCTACTGACGATGCTTTTGCGAAGTTGCCAGAAGGTACGATAGAAAGTCTCCTTAAGCCAGAGAACAAGGATAAACTCATAAATATCCTTCTATATCATGTTGTTTCTGGCGAAGTAATGGCTGAAACTGCTATCACACTTGATTCTGCAAAGACTTTGCAAGGAAGTTCATTTAGTATCAACTTGGACGGTAAAACCCTTAAAATTGATGGTGCTTCTGTTACCCAAGCTGACATTAAAGCAAGTAATGGTGTAATACATGTAATTGATTCAGTTATTCTTCCAAAAAGCTGAGTAAATTTGAAGAATTAAACTAAAATTATTCAAGTTGCTTTAGATAATAGTTATCAAATAAGTATTGAATAATTGATATAATTTTGTACTCAGAATAATTAGGGAATAACACACAGATTTCTTCATTAGTTAATTCTTTATCTTTTAAAAAAGACGGTTAATCCCGCCTCTTCTTCCTCCTCTTCTCAATATAATTCAATAGACCTTCATCCATAAGGATCTTGATGGCCTCAGAGGTTTTAGCATCTAATCCAAGTTGTTTCTGAAAATAATTACCTTTTTTAAAAAAAATAAAAATTATGAATAAAAGTTTTTTAATCATATTAATATTTTCTTTCTTGGTTAAAATAGGTTATCAATTATTTTCAAAGAAAGAATTTTAAAAAACACGTACTTAATAAGGATATCATGAAAGATAAAAACGATTTTAAGATTCAAATCCTCGAGACTGCATTAGAATTATATAGTGAAGATCAAATGCAATTTTCTTTGAGTAATGTAGCTAAGAGGCTTAAAGTGACAAGGGGTAAAATTTACGGCCAATTTAGTACCAAAAATTCTGTACTAATTTACTTTTACCAATCTTGTTTTGAAAAATATATAAAGCAGACAAATGAAATCAGTGATTATAGTCAATTCACAATTGAAGAAAAACTGGCACATCTTGTTTATACACATATCGAACTCTTTCAAAAGGAAAAAGAATTCGTGGAAAGTACTTTTAATCAAATAATCTACAAATCGAATGGTAAGAATGTTTTTCAAAAATCTCTTGAAGAACAGATTACAAATATACTTAAGGAATCCGAAGGAGACGCATCACTTTTAGCAGGAAAGTATCTTTCAACTTTTATGGTAAAAGAACTATTCCATATTTTCAAATTTTGGATTAAGGATGATAGTGAGCAATCAGAACAAACTATTGAACTGACGGACAAAATTATAGCATTTGTTGGTGAAATTCTTAGGAATCAAATATTTACCAAAGGGATTGACCTAGGAAGAACTCTATTAGATAAGGATTTAATTAGATTTAGTTCAAAAGGTCTAAATCTTTTCTTGAAGTCATTTCTTCATAGATGCGCATGAAATCATTACCTGAAGGAGCATTGATTCGCTCAGGTCGTTTTGCTAAAGCAGGAATTAGTGCGGGAGGAAATTATTTAAGACATTATTTGGGAAACTCATTACCAATTAAAAGTTTTCACCAAGACCAACGAACCCTTAATAGGAAAAATGCACTTTCGATATTTAAAGAACTTAGTCAACTTCGAGGACTGCCCCTAAAATTAGCCCAAGGACTGAGTATGGATACTGGTTTACTTCCTATTGAATTTATGGAAGTAATGAGTTCAGCTCAGTATAGTGTATCACCAATGAACAGAGCGCTTGTACGGACTCAGTTCAAGCGCTATTTTAATGATTACCCAGAAAATTTATTTCAATTATTTGATTATGAGGCTTTTGCTGCTGCAACTATTGGTCAAGTTCATCATGCTGTAGATTTTGATGGGGTTCATCTTGCAGTTAAAGTTCAGTACCCTAATGTACGTAAAAGTATTCATTAGTGATCTTAAATTCTGAATTTTCGGAAAACAGTATTTTAAAGAAGTAAATTTCGAGAATTATCTTAAAGAAGTCCATGATACTTTTTTGGAAGAAACAGATTATTTGAAGGAAGGTCGTAACATTCAGAAATTTAGAGATGTATTTATATCAAAAGATATAATTTTTCCTGAATACAAGGAATCTACCTCAAATGAACAAGTTATTACAATGACTTTTTTGAAGGGAGATCATCTTGACCAATTACTTAAAAAAAACCCAGATCAAAATATTAGGAATAATTATGGACAGATCCTGTGGAATTTCTTCCATGATAATATTAACTCTAAGGATAACATTTTTCATGCGGATGTCCACCCTGGGAATTTTCTTTTTTGTGAAGATGGTAAAGTAGGCTGTAATAGATTTCGGTTGTGTAAAAGTTTTTCCAGAACTATTTATTAAATCTTGTACTAGGCTTGTACAAAAACATTTAAATGGCGATCAGGATGGATTTTTAAATGAGTTAGAGTGTATGGGATTCATAAAAAATGCCTCAGAAACTAGTATTAAAGAAAAAAAAATTGAGCAATTATTTAGGAAATTTGCTGAAATTCTAGGATCTATTTACGAAAAACCTATCTTTAATTTCTGGGATAGAAAACTTTCGTGAAGGACTGAACAATCTTTTTCAGCAGGGCCTAGAAATTAAAGAAGTAAGAGGATCAGAGCACTTTATTTTCTTCAATCGCATTACTTTTGGTTTAATGTCAATTTTAATGAAATTAGAGTCAAATATTGAAACAAAAGGTGCGCGGGAAATCATTATGAATAGAGAAAGTCAAGACTAGTTATTTTACTAATCAGTTGTACATCTTTTTCTAAACTATATCCAAGTGCGGTTCGGTACAGCACTAATCCTCGGTGCCTTGGCTTTCACAACTAAGTCATCAAGTAATACTTCCCATAGGTCATTGAGCTGAAACACAAAAGTAACAAACAATGGTGCTTCTTGGAATAATGGGGCAACTGATAATTCAACTGCAAATCATCTCTATGGAGTCACCTTCTCAGAATAACCATCAAATAAAGGCAAATAGTATTTCACAATCATTGACTTAGTTAAAAGGATATGAAGAAAAAATGGACAATGATTACATCAATAATTACACTTATTCTTATCGTTGGAGTACTAGCAGGACCTGTTATAAGTAATGTGGAAAAGCCAGACTATAAAGTTATTCAATCTGAACAAAATATTGAGATCAGGCAGTATGAGCCTATGATTATTGCTGAAGTAGACGTTGAAGGTAAACGTGAAGATGCTATTCGTGATGGTTTTCGTCTAATTGCTGACTACATCTTCGGTAACAATAAAGTAAAACTGGATATAGCCATGACGTCCCCGGTACAGCAACAGGAGAGTCAAAAAATTGCGATGACAGCTCCAGTACAGCAACAATCAACTGGTAGATCTTGGCAAATAAGCTTTGTTATGCCCTCCAAATACAGTATGGAGTCTTTGCCTGAACCTAATAATGATCGTGTACGCTTAAAGGAAATTCTGACTAAGAAGTTTGTCGTTATCGAGTTTTCAGGTACAAACTCTAATGAGAATATAACCGAACATGAAAATAAGTTGATGAACTATATAGCAGCGAACAAGCTTAAAATCATTGGTTCATTCAAATATGCTTTTTACAATGCTCCATGGACATTGCCATTCATGAGACGCAATGAGGTGATGATTGAAATTAACCAAAATTTTTAGTAAGTAGAAAAATGAGGCAAACAAACAAAAAAATATGTAATCTAAGATGTACTGTATTTGAGCCTAATATATTAAACAAAGAAAATTTGCATTTGGTGATCCTCTGCCATGGTTATGGCGCCCCCGGTAACGATCTCGTATCCGTGGGTGAGTTTCTCTGTCAAAAAGATTCTTACATATCTGAAAATTTTTGTTTCATATTTCCAGAAGGACCATTGACTCTTGACAATATAGGCCTTTATGGATCTAGGGCGTGGTGGAACATAGATTTGATAGCGCATCAAAGGGCTATTGATGGTATTGACCCTAGAGATTATAGTAAGAATATACCAAATGGAATGACCCTAGCGTCTAATATGCTAATGGATTTAGTTAGCAAAATAATTTTAGATTATAGTGTTTCTTCAAACAGAATTATTTTAGGAGGATTTTCTCAAGGTTCTATGATTACAACTGATGTAGCTTTGAGAATGAATGAACCTCCCGGGGGCCTGATCGTAATGTCTGGAACTCTAGTTTGCGAAGAAATCTGGATGGATCTGGCAAAAAAAAGGGGAGTATTGAAGATTTTTCAGAGTCACGGCAAATCTGACCCTCTACTCTCTTTTGTTGCTGCAGAAAGACTTAGAGGTTTATTTTTGAAAGCAGAATTAGAGCATAAATTCCTCCCTTTTGATGGATTTCATGAAATTCCTGAAAGTGTTCTATTATACACTTCAGAATTTATCAAAGAATTTTCCAATCAAAACAAAACAATTCTACTATAAATATAATTTTATTCTTATTTTAGTATTTTTCGTTTGACTCCTCATTATAAGTGCCTATCAGCCCTGATAATAAGCACAAAAGTAATCCCTTTTCATTTTGGCTTTCAAATTTAGATCACTTTCTTCTCCAGACACCAAGAAAGAGCAAATAGAACTTGATGACAGAGATTTAACTCCTTTACACGGATTCGTGAATACTAATCACTATTATTCTGAATCATCCTGCAGACAGTACCTTAATAAAATCAGCGTTCCAAACCTCATTATAAACTCACTGGATGACCATTTTCTGGACACAAAAACTTCTCCAGTCCAAAAATAGTTTCTGTCATGGTAAGACTTGAATACCTTCAAAAGGCTGTTCACGCTGGATTCATCATCCGAAATTTCTGGAAAAATTATAGTTGGATTGAAACCCGAATCCTAGAATTTTATAAAAAACAGTTTGAAAATTTAAATTAAAAAAAAGTGGAGATGTGAATATTAAAATATAATGTACAACATTTTTTTTCTCCCATTTTCCCTGGTTTTATACGATTAAATTTTGTTTGAGCGTCACTAAAAAATAAGGAATATATAAACAATATTTTTAAAATCATGATTTAACAGCTATTTACAGGAAGACAGCAAATATTTTATTGCTATCTTTAACTGCTTGTGGAAAAATGCACAGTTGTATTCTGTATCCTTTGGTCGTATTTCAAGAAGCTCTCTTTTCATGGAGAAAGTAGATTCTGATAAAATTCGGCTCAGATGTTTTGAGTAATGTGGATTACGATTCCCAAAAGAGTTGTTATGAAAGATCCAAAAAAAGACAACATTCACCATTTTGCCGACGAATTCGCTTTTGAAGACCTCAAGCACGAAAGCGGGGGTGAGGGTGCACATCATACCAAGTCCTATCCAACTAAAGATAGCCAGATCTCAATGATAATGAAACAAATTTCGCATCTCAACACGCGGATAGAGAGACTGGAAAAGATTCTCGAGGAGAACTCCTGACTCAGTCTGCTGTATCTTCATTGATCTACCAAATTTCAGGGTAAATATCTTATCCTGTTGCTGTGTTATGTCTTTTTGATTTTAAAGCATTTGAGTAATCTATAGACAATACCCATGCAAAACAGTTTTCAAATTGAGAATCCAAATCCATCGTTTCTAGAAACATCCCGTAGAGATTTCTGGTGGATCGAACCTTTTTTCACTGCCATAGGACTGCTGGCATTCGTTATATATTCTACCTGGGCAGCGTTTCAAAATGAACACTATCAATGGGAATCCTATCTCTCCCCCTTTTATGCACCACTGCTTGAATATGACTGGTGGCCCTTTTCACCGGCATTTCTGATCCTCTGGGCTCCAGCCGGATTTCGGCTCACATGCTACTATTACCGCAAGGCCTATTACAGGTCGCTTTTTCTAACACCGTCGGCCTGCGCAGTGGGAGGAAGACCTCAGAATTACCGGGGTGAACGGTTTTTGCTTCTGTTCCAGAATTTGCACCGCTATTTCCTTTACATCGCTCTTGTATTCTGTGTGATACTCAGTTACGACGCTTATATCTCTTTTACTTTTAAAGACGGCCTTGGTATAGGAGTAGGAACAGTGATAATGACACTCAACGCGGTTTTTCTAACAGCATTCACATTCGGATGTAATTCATTGAGGCATCTGGTTGGAGGAAACGTCGATTGCTATTCCTGTGTCAATTTCGGTCACCAGCGTTATCAGGCGTGGAAATTCGTCAACATCTTTAATATGAACCATATGATGTGGGCCTGGATAAGTCTATTCTGGGTTGGTTTCACAGACTTGTACATTCGTCTTGTCTCAATGGGCATCATCACAGATTACCGGATACTCTGAATGGAATCGTACGAAATCAAGGAGCATGATGTCCTCGTTATAGGGGCAGGTGGAGCTGGATTACGTGCAGCAATCGAAGCCTCGGCCCAGGGTGTTTCTGTGGGACTGGTCTGTAAATCACTACTGGGAAAGGCACATACGGTGATGGCGGAAGGCGGTATGGCTGCCTCCTTGGGCAACACAGATCCTAGAGACAACTGGGAGGTTCATTTTCGTGACACTATCCGGGGTGGAAAAAACCTTAATAACTGGCGTATGGTCGAAATCTTCTGCCGCGAAGCTGCAGAACGAGTAGCCGAGTTGGAAGAATGGGGCGCTCTGTTCGACCGTACCAAGGAAGGGCTGATAGCCCAACGCAACTTTGGTGGTCACCGCTACCCTCGTCTTGCTCATGTAGGGGACCGTACCGGACTTGAACTGATCAGGACTCTCCAAAACCACGGCATCCATCAGGGAATAGATATTTATATGGAATGCTGCATTGTAGAATTGCTCAAAGAAGAAGGACGTGTCTGTGGTGCCTTTGGATTTTGGAGAGAAAGCGGGCAGTTCGTTGTGTTCCGTGCAAAATCAGTAGTGTTGGCAACAGGCGGCCTGGGTAAAATATTTCGTGTTACTAGTAACTCCTGGGAAGGCACTGGCGACGGCCATGCCTTAGCCTACCGTGCAGGAGCTGAACTGACAGACATGGAATTCGTTCAGTTTCATCCCACCGGAATGGTTTGGCCTCCAAGCGTACAGGGTATTTTGGTTACTGAAGGAGTTAGGGGTGAAGGTGGTGTGCTCAAAAACAGTGAAGGTAGGCGTTTCATGTTTGACTACATTCCCGACACTTTTGCTGCAGAAACCTCTGATACCGAGGAGGAAGCATCACGCTGGCTCAGCGGCGATCCTGAAGCCAGGAGACCTCCGGAACTCCTAACCCGTGACGTGGTAGCACGCGCGATACGGAGTGAGCGCTTAGCTGGAAGAGGCAGCCCGCATGGAGGGGCCTTCCTGGACATTGCCGGTCAGAGAAATGCGGAACTCATAAAAAGAAAACTGCCAAGCATGTATCACCAGTTTAAGAAACTTGGAAATCTTGACATCACCACCACACCCATGGAAGTTGGTCCTACCTGTCACTATATGATGGGTGGTGTCAGGGTTGAACCAGAAACAACAATGTCCACGGTGGAGGGGCTTTTTGCAGCTGGTGAAGTGGCCGGAGGTCTGCATGGAGCTAATCGACTCGGAGGCAACTCATTGACCGACTTGCTGGTTTTCGGTACACGTGCAGGATTTCATGCTGCAAAATACAGCCGCGAACAGAGTGATACGATTGAACCTTCAAAACAACTATTAAAAAAATTGGAAAAGTTGGCGTTGGAACCCTTTGATCCTGAAAGGACTGAAAACCCCTACGGTCTAATGGCAGACCTTCAGGAAACCATGGAACTTCACACTGGAATTATTCGTGAAAGTGACGAGATGGAAAAAGGGATCGAACTGCTGCAGGCACTAAAAATACGTGGAGAACGTCTCCATGTGGAAGGGAACCGCCAGTACAATCCTGCCTGGCACTATGCCCTGGATCTGAGGAATATGCTCTGCGTAGCCGAGACAATTACCCTTGCAGCTTTGAAGCGGGAAGAGAGTCGTGGAGGACACACACGAGAAGATTTTCCGGAAAGCAGTGATTCGCTTCAGAAAGTTAATACATTTATCCGGGAGGTAAACGGCAGAATGATTCATGAACACCGTGAGAGGGAGCCGATGCCGGAGTACCTAAAAAAACTGATGAACTTACCGCTCAAGGAAGGATAGTAATGTCTGAAACTCTGTTTAAAATATTTCGGGGAGAAAGAGCAAAAGGAGAACTTTGCGGATATTCCGTGGAAGTAACTGAGGGGATGGTGGTGCTTGATGCAATTAACCAGATTCAGGCGAGACATGCAAACGACCTTGCAGTACGCTGGAACTGCAAAGCAGGCAAATGCGGATCGTGCAGCGCGGAAGTGAACGGTAAGCCAAGACTAATGTGTATGACACGTATGGATGAACTTCCGCTGGATAAACCTGTTATTATTGAACCCATGCGGCGCTTCCCCCACATAAAGGACCTCGTCACCGATGTCTCCTTAAATTACGAAATCAATCAACAAATTCGTCCTCTAAAACCAAAACCCAGGGAGGCTGATGGAACGTATAGGATGCAGCAGAAGGACATCGAGCGCATTCAGGAATTCCACAAATGTATCGAATGCTTCCTCTGCCAGAATGTTTGTCATGTCACGCGTGACCAACAGGTTCAGGAATTTGCAGGACCACGTTTTTTCATACGCATCGCCTCACTGGCTATGCATCCTCTGGACACACTCAATCGACTGAAGGAACTCAAAGACGTCTTTGGCATTGGCTACTGCAACATTACCAAATGCTGTACTGAAGTCTGTCCGGAAGATATCGCGATCACTGACAACGCAATCATTCCACTCAAAGAACGAGTCGCTGGAGCCTTTTACGACCCACTGGCGTTGCTGTGGAGAAGCCTGACTTCTGTGTCAAAATAGTCACGCAGAGGCTTCAATAAAATTTCATGAAAAAGTTAGAATGAAATAATTATTCTCTAAGTTCCTACCTCTAGATACAAACCCTTATGAAAAACGCTCCGAATTATCTGAATCCCGAAATTCCATCAGGACTTAAGCGAGTGACAATTCCAATTGTCGAAGCTACAGCAGAGTCACTTGCCGGTTACGGGCATATCGTCAGTGATACGGATGAGGTCGAAATTGAAATAGTTCGCTGGCCTGCGCAAGGTCATCGAGAGGTCGATCCGGATAGCGGTGATGAGGGGGGAACAACGGAAGGACTTTTTATCTGTGAATGGAAGGGAGATATTCTTTACGGAAGCAATTCTGCAGTTAGCGGTCACTACATTTTAGGATACGGTACTGAACCAAAGAAAGCTGATGAACATCATACACGGGATCCGAAAACCCTCTTGGTGTGGCATGCCAATTATCATCCGGATGGCGGTCAGTGCTTTTTTCCTGAAACGAAAAAACCGTTCGTCGTTCCCTTGGCTCTTCCGGGAGACGATATTAGTCCCGAAGATTTTGTGTGTTTTCATTTCAGTGGTCACGAGGGTCTATACATCCATCCAAATGTGTGGCACGAGGGAGCTTTAGGAATTCGTGGTGAACAGCGTTTTTTTGATAAACAGGGCGCTGTGCATGCACGTATATCTGTCGATTTTCCCCGTGAATTTAAATGTCTTTTGGAAGTTTCGCTTAAGCAGTTTAATCCTGATTGAGCATTCAGTGACTGAAAAAAATAATTTACTTTGAAGGGAAGGATTTAAAAATGTAAAAATTTGCACCTTACCTGATGTTTAACTGTAACTGTGAAGAAGCAGTCAATTATTTTAAAGAATGTTTCAACGTCTAAATTGGTTTAATGGAAAGATACGGAGATTCACCAATGGAGGTTCCAGAATCTCGTAAAGATAAAATAGTGCCCGTAGAATTGAAGTTTTGGGGAGGCTCTATTTTAGCCTCTGACAATATGGAAAGTAAAGAAAGTTCTAAAACAGATAGATCATGTGTTCATCTGAGTTTAGATTTCGAGGATCCTCTCAAAATGGAGCTAACTTACGAAAAACTCAAACAGGACGGACAGACAACGATGCCACTCAAAGAACAGTTTTGGGGTGAAAAATTTGGAATGTTAACTGATAAGTTTGGTATTAAATGGATGCTTAATTGCCCAAAAAAAGAAAGTGGATAATCGAATAAAAATTCAAGTAAATATCTCTACCTGGTATAAAATTCATCAAAAATTATTTTCAGTTTTTCCAAATTTGCTTGCAAACTCTGAAATAAACCTGAAACATGCCGGATAAGCTTCCCAGGGAATTCACACTATCCGGTTTGAGGGAAGGACGTTCCAATGTAACTGTGATTACCGGATCGGGAATTGACGTTGAGTCCGGACTGCCATCCTTTCGCGGTGAAAAAGGATATTATGAAGATAAAGAGACGGTTTATCTTGCTTCTGTGGATGCACTCAATTCAGAACCGATCCGTCAATGGCGCTGGTACCTGAAGCGATTTGTCTGCTACCACGCAACCACTCCTTCTGCCTCCCATTTTTCTCTGGCTGAACTTGAAGCTGAAATAGGTGAAAAATTCAACGGAATTGTTACTCAGAACATTTCCGGTCTGCACCGCAAGGCCGGCAGTCAGAAAGTTTTTGAAATCCACGGTTGCATTCGGGAAATGATAAATCTTAAAACCGGAGAAAGAAGACCTTTGCCGCAATCTTGGATCAAATCACCTCCGGACGATGAAGAATTATGCGGTTGGCGACCGCATGTCTGTTTTATAGGTGAGAGCTATGATGACTACCCACTTCCGGAATCTGTAAGTGCGTGCAGTAGCTGTGACATTTTACTTGTGATTGGAACCGCAGGTGTAATTCACACTCCAGTATGGCTGGCGGAACAGGCACGACTTTCCGGAGCCGTTGTAGTCAACATTAATCCAAATCCCGGAGAGCTTGATAATGTCTCAGAGTTCAGCTTCCGTGGAACTTCGTCTGATTATTTTCGTTATGATATATGATTGAATATATATTTAATCAAATAAAATTTTGCGGACAAAGCTGAAAAGAGTGTTTTAGTTTTGCTTTTGAGAGAAAAATGAAAATTATTATAATTATTTTGCAGATTACATGTGTTTGTCTGAGCACAATATCCTGTGCAACTAAAAGCAACGACTCTGCAAAAGGCGTTTTCTTTTACCGTGAATCATTTGGTGAATGGGGCTGGCATGAAGATGGCGATGAGGAAAAGGATGGGATATACAAAGGTGAAACCAGAAAAGGGAAACCGAATGGACAAGGAACCTACACTCATTACAGTGAGACTAAATCTTCAGTATTACTGCTGTCATTCATGATTCCGGGATGGGGTAAAAGTATAGTATTTGCTCTTATTATCTGGGAAATGCTGCATCAGGGGGAACCAAAAATTAAGGATGCTAAATATGTCGGATCCTGGAAGAGAGGGGAAAAACACGGTGATGGTTCATACTATTTCCCTAATGGAGACAGGTATGTGGGAGAATGGAGAAGGGGGAAAAAACATGGTGAAGGAGTATATATCTTTTCTGATGGAGACAGGTATGAGGGAAACTGGAGGGATGGAAGAAAACATGGACAAGGTACATATACTTTTTCTGATGGCGATATATTTGCTGGAGAGTGGAAAGATGGGAAGATCCATGGTAACGGAACTTATACTTATCCCGATGGGTCAAAGCTTATAGGAAAATGGAAGGATGGAAAGAAAAATAGAGAGGGAAAACTAATTCTTTCTGATTGATAAAAATTAATAATCATAAAAATGAATTCAATTATCACCACCTCTCCTGCTACCGAAATAATTCTGTGTCTATTCTAAAACGTTTGTTAATATATGGAGAATAGAAAGAGGATAATAAACTAAACTCGTTGAAACAAACCAAAATCAATACTGTGCAAAACAAACTAATTAAGATCAGTATGGAACAAAAATTTTCTGTTTTACTTTTATTTACCTTTTTTTTTACTTCAATCTTTTTTGCAGTTACATTTTTTTCTACTTCCATTTTGGCTCAATCCAAAGAAACCGGTGTCTTATATCTTTGGGAAATATCTTCCGGAAAGGTCTGGAAGAGTTTTGGTGATGATGAAACACAGCAAAAATACAAAGGTGAAATAAAAGAGGAAAAACCAGAGGGTTTGGGAGTTACCTTATTTTCTGATGGAACAAAATATATGGGTCAGTGGCACGACGGGATGCAACACGGACAGGGAACCTTCATTTTTACTTCCGGAGAAAAAATGACTGGAGAGTGGAAAGAAAATGCGGAGTGGAACATTATAAAATACGATATTAACGGAAAAACAATTGCCAAATATACAGATGGAGTTTTGCTGATTGACAATAAAAAAGAAGGAGTTTTGTTTTTTCGTCAGGAATTTGGAAGTATGGAATGGTTTGAGGCAGGTGACGAAGAACAGGATTATATTTATGAAGGAGAAATTGAAAATGACAAACCCAACGGATGGGGAACATTTACCTATCCATCAGGAAGCATCTATGAAGGAAAATTCAAAGAAGGTAAATTTCATGGTCAAGGAACCTTCACTTCAGTTGAAGGTAAAAAAAGTATGGGTGAGTTCAAAGGGAATAAACCCTGGAACGTTACTGAATTCGACAAAGACGATAAGATAATTTCCAGGTATACTGACGGCGTTGAGATAATTGAAAAAAATTTGGTGGGAGTTTTGTTTACCCGTAAAGAAAAAGGTAAATGGATCTGGTATAAAAATGGAGTTGAAGATGAAGGTGGTAAATATGAAGGGGAAATTGAACACGACAGACCTAACGGCAAGGGAACTTTAATTTATCGCAATGGAACAAGGTATGTTGGAGAGTACACAAATGGAGCTTGGAACGGCATGGGAAGCTTCTATTTTCCGGATGGTGAAAAATGGGTGGGTGAGTTCAGAGAAGATGCTCCATGGAACATCAACTGGTTCGACAGAGACGGAAATATCATTGCAAAGTGGGGTAATGGGGTTAAACTTAAATGAAATCCGCAAAAAAGGGAGCGGCTCTTTAATGAGTTTTTTCCGACTTAAGTCTTCAACTATCCAACTTACCATGGAAAATATTTTTTACTAATCACTACATTTCTGAAATCAGCGATCTTGTAAAATACTGCAATTAATGTTATAAAATGAGTTATTCAAAAAACTCAAAAAAAATCATGTCTCAAAATATAGTTCCGGTATTCCCTGTTTATTTCATATGGGGGTTGTTCAAGCGAATTTTCAATACAATTTTTCTTTGTCTGTTTCTGCCAGTTTTTTCGTTTGCAGCAGGCAATTTTCAGAAGGGCTACGAGGCACATCTGCGGGGAGACTTCTCAGCTGCTATCAAAGCATGGGGACCTCTTGCTGCACAAGGAGACGCGGCTGCGCAGTTCAATATTGGAAATTTGTTCGACTTTGGCAAAGGCGTAAGAGAAGACAATGTACAGGCGGCATACTGGTATAACAAATCTGCAGAACAGGATAATGTAAATGCTCAGTATGCACTTGGGTGGATGTACGAAAACGGTGAAGGTGTAAAGAAGGATCTCGTAAAGGCCCTTCTCTGGTACAAAAAAGCTGCAGATCAAAAACATTCCGGTGCACAGACAAATCTTGGCTGGATGTACGAAAACGGAAAAGGTGTTGAACTGGATCACACTCAGGCCGTTTTTTGGTATAAAAAAGCCGCAAACCTGGGTAGGGCTGAAGGACAGTTAAATCTCGGCATTATGTACAAAAAAGGCCTTGGAGTTGACCTTGATCAATCTAAGGCAGTTTTCTGGTTTGAGAAAGCAGCTTCACAAGGATATGCAAATGCGCAGTTAAATCTTGGTGTTGTCTATAGAAACGGTGAGGGTGTGGAAACAGACTACATTAAGGCTGCTTACTGGCTGAAAAAGGCAGTTAAAACAGGGCATTCTGCTGCACAAACTAATCTCGGTTGGTTGTATGAAAACGGGAAAGGAGTGGCTCAGGATTATCAACATGCTTTCTCATTGTATCAAAAAGCTGCCGAAAAAGGGCAGGCTGAAGGACAGTTGAATCTGGGTGTTATGTATGCAAATGGTAAAGGGATAAAAGTTAATTACAAAAAGGCCGTTTACTGGTACAGAAGAGCTGCAGATCAGGAACAGGCAGAAGCTCAATTGAATCTTGGTATTATGTATAAATACGGAAGAGGTGTAGAGGAAAACTACATACAGGCGGTTCAATGGTTTAAAAAACCTGCTGAAAAAGGATATGCCGAAGCCCAGACCAATCTTGGCCTGATGTACGAATATGGGAAAGGTGTGAAACAGGATTATACTGAGGCTATTTTATGGTATGAAAAAGCTGCAGAACAGGACGACGTAAAATCACAGTTGAGCCTCGCACTTTTTTACAAATTCGGGAAGGGTGTTCTCAAGGATTATACACAAGTGTTTTACTGGTACAAAAAAGCTGCTGAGTTGGGAGACACAGGCGCACAGTTAAATTTGGGATTTATGTTTCAATACGGCAAGGGCGTAGAACAGGATTATGAAGAAGCAGTTACATGGTACAAGAAATCGGCTGAACGGGGACATCCAGAAGCACAGGCCAGTCTTGCCTGGATATATGAAAACGGCAAAGGAATTGAAGCTGATCTTAAAGAGGCAATTTACTGGTACAAAAAATCCGCTGAGCAAGGTAACACAAAAGCACAATTGAAACTCGGCATCATCTACAAAAACGGCAATGGTACTGTGGAGGATTACACCCAGTCTTTTTACTGGTACAAAAAAGTTGCCCAGCAGGGCGATGCACACGCGCAGTTAAACGTAGGAATAATGTATGAGTTCGGAAAAGGTACAACACAGGATTATACCAATGCAGTACATTGGTACAAAAGTGCGGCTGTGCAGGGACTCTCTGAGGCACAGACTAGACTGGGTTGGATGCACGAAAACGGTAAAGGAGTGGAACAAGACTACTCTAAGGCGATTAGCCTGTATAAAAATGCTGCTAAAAATGGAGGAACAAATGCACAGTTGAAACTTGGTATTATCTACCAAAACGGAAAAGTTGCCGCGGAGGATTATTCTCAGTCTTTTTTCTGGTACAAAAAAGTTGCTGAGAAGGGTGATGCAAATGCACAGTTGAATCTTGGTCAGATGTATGAGTATGGAAAAGGGACTGATGAAAACTATACCCAGGCAGTATACTGGTACAAAAAAGCTGCCGAACAGGGAGATACTGAAGCACAGCTCAATCTAGCTGTTATGTATAAATACGGTACTGGAGTAAATGAAGATTCTTCCCAGGCAGTATACTGGTATAAAAAAGCTGCCGAGCAGGGGAATACAAAAGCACAGCTAAATCTAGCTGTTATGTATGCCTCAGGTGAAGGGATACTGGAAAATTTTGTTTTAGCCTATAAATGGGCTAACCTGGCTGCAGCACTGGGCAATGAGAATGCAAGAGAAATGAAAAACGAGGTTAAAAAACGTATGACCCGTACTCAAATTGCTGAGGCACAGCAACTCTCGCTGGAATGGCAGCAAAACCAATCCGGTACCGAAAACTGATATGGAACCTATTTTTATAAATTAATTTATGGTTCGTTCTACAGACCTATCCACTTAACAACCTTTCTGAAACTCTTTTCATAAATGTACACGCTTCATTCTTTTTAATTTCGGAAACTTCTTTTTTAGTCTGTAAATCATTCCGCCTGCCTCTCTCTTTGTTTCAAAAAATCCTATCCGTATCCGATACAACAGCTTACCTGATGAAGCAGATTTAAGCTTTTGTGAAATATAACTGAAGTCGATTTCTGTATTTAATTCAGCAAGATCTTTCAGCGCCCTATTCTGCACATCGTAAAGAGGGAGTTCAATAACCCACGGCTTGTTCAAAGGCTGTCTTAGATCAATCACCGGACGTGAAAGTTCTTGTGTCCCCGGCTGGACTGGCATGAAGTTTTCAGAAAACAATTCCTCATCCTTAAATTTTTCAAATATTTTTTTGCCTGTAGTGCTTGTTCTTCAATATTTTTAAAATATCCCACTCTTACACGATACCAAAATTTCCCATCAAATTCTGCTTCTGTCCGATGAAGATATGCATAGTATCCGGCATGCAGAAGTCGGCTCATCAAAGAAACTGCCAGTTGAAACTGTCCATCTTCAATTGAAACCAGTTGAACCGAAAACTTACCACGTTTTTTACGGTACAGGATGTCTTTTATTGCCGCCAGTTCAGAGCGGAACTGAACTCGTATAGAATTGTTAATCTTGACAAGATGCCAGTCCCTCTGGGAAAGTGGAGTGATGGTATAGTCAATTTTGAAGCGGTTCTGCACTAGAATAGTGTGCCAGTTCTCTGCTGAAACACCGGGCGTGTTGATAGGAAAAACATTCCAGAATGGCTTTGAAGTCTCTACTAAATGCGAATACTCTGCGTCTTCTGAAATGTCAGCTGTTCCTACTGCTCCTGCCTCTGGTTCAAGACCCGGTTCTTCGCTGACTGGTTCAATCGTTTTGCTATCTGCCTCATCTTCTGGTGACTCAATTTCCAGTGAGCCTACTATATTTTCCTGATTCACAGCCATTTGTACATAGATCAGTACTGAAACTATTCCACCCATTAAAAATGTGGACAACCAGAGCAGCAAAAGTCTGATAAAACGTTTTCTATTCACTTATTCACCTTAGTTCCTGATTTTATGACACGCCGTAAGGCTATTTTGATTCGCATTTTTGGTTTGTAGTAGTTATAATACAGGGGTTTAAAGTTCAGGTCCATCCAATGTAATTCAATAATTTTGAAAGCCGGATTAAAATTGATAAAAAATTAACTGTTCAATGAATATTATTAACAATACACTTTTTTTGGAAGACATATCTGTTGAAACACTGATGCAGGAATATGGATCGCCACTCTATGTTTACGAGGAGTCAGTCTTGCGTTCACAGTTCCGTCAATTGTCTTCAGGGTTTCCTGAGGGACTGCTGGAAATACATTATTCCATGAAAGCAAATTCTAATCCATCACTATTGAAAATTCTCCGGGAAGAAGGTTCGTCAATTGACGCAGTATCAGAATTCGAGGTGCGTTTGGCTCTGGAATCAGGATTTGAGCCGCAGCAAATTATTTTTACCGGTAATAACAACACACTTGCAGAAATTGAATATTGTGTGGAACAGGAGGTCTCAGTCAATCTGGGTTCACTCGTTTTGCTGGAAAAATTTGGTCAACGATTTCCACATACAAGCGTATCTGTGCGGATCAACCCTGGAATTGGTGCTGGTCATCACGCACACTGTATCACCGGTGGTCCGGATTCAAAATTTGGAATTTATCACAATCAAATCGATGCTGTACTTGCACTGGCAACAAAATATAAACTGACATTGAACGGTGTTCATTCTCACATCGGTACTGGAATTTATTCTGCAGAACCAATGCTGGAGGCCATGGAAATGATTTTAGCTGTGGCTGAAAAATTTCCGGATTTGGAATTCATTGATTTCGGTGGCGGTTTTGGAATTCCATACAGACCGGAACAGCAAGCTTTGGATATGAAAGATTTAAGTCAAAAAATGACGAGGCGCTTTACGGAATTCAGGCAGTGTTACGGCAGAGAAATATCAATGAAAATTGAACCAGGTAAATTGCTGGTAGGACCTGCTGGAATTTTGTTGACAACTGTCACAAACATAACGGATACTCCAAAACACCACTTTGTGGGAGTAGATTCTGGATTCAATCACCTACTGCGTCCGATATTGTACGGATCCTATCACAAAATCCTTAATGCCAGTCGATATTCAGGTGATGAAGAGGATGTTGTTGTCGTTGGATATATTTGCGAAAGCGGTGATATTTTTAGTAGATCCGGAGATAAAATTGAGCGCAAGTTGCCTTCTCCAGTTATCGGCGAACGCCTCGCTTTTTTAGATGCTGGTGCATATGGATTTTCGATGAGCTCACAATATAATTCCCGTCCGCGTCCAGCGGAAGTACTGGTCCATCAAGGTCAGAGCCGTCTCATTCGGCGGGCTGAAACTTTTGAAGACCTTACACAGTTTTTTGTGGATTTTAATTAGAAATTTGTAGAAATGAACAAGAAAAAAATTGGTAAACAAAAAGGCCGTCTGGTCGATTCAGAAGCTCTGCTGGAAGTACAGAAACTGATGTCGGACATGCCGCTCCGTAAGGACATGCTGATTGAAGCTCTGCATTTAATTCAGGATGAGTTTCATTATTTATCTGCAAAGCATCTGGTGGCACTTGCTCATGAAATGAAACTTTCTCATGCAGAAGTCTTTGAGGTGGCCACGTTTTATCATCATTTTGACGTGATCAAAGAAAACGATGTGCCTCCTCCACCTTTGACGGTTAGGATTTGCAATTCACTAACCTGTGAAATGTACGGAGCAAAAGACCTCACGGAATCACTAAAACATGTTTTAGGTGAAGGTGTCCGGATTCAGCCTGTGCCTTGTGTGGGACGCTGTCAAAATGCGCCTGTGGCTGTGGTGGGTAAAAACCCGCTTGATCTGGCAACAATTGAATCTGTACAGAATGCAGTAAATAAAAAAGAAGTTTGCCCAGATATCCCTGAATATGTGGGTTTTTCGCAATATAGGGGTACCGGTGGATATAATCTTTTTCAGGAATGCAATTCAGGAAAGAGAACTGCCGAATCTGTGATTGATGAACTGAAAAAATCTGGTCTGCGTGGCCGAGGTGGAGCAGGTTTTCCTGCTGGTATGAAATGGGATTTTTGTAGAAAAGCTCCCTAGCCCCGTTACCTGGCGATTAATGGTGACGAAGGTGAACCGGGAACATTCAAAGACCGCTTGTATTTAGAAACTGACCCTCATCGTTTTATCGAAGGTTCTTTGATTGCAGCCTGGGCCGTTGGGATTGATGAAATTTATATTTATCTCCGAGACGAATACGCTGCGGCATATGAAATTCTGCTCCGGGAAATTAAAGAACTGCAATCTGCTTTTCAGGATATACTTCCACAAATCTATTTACGCCGTGGAGCTGGAGCATATATTTGCGGTGAAGAGACTGCTTTGCTCGAAAGTCTTGAAGGCAAAAAAGGCATGCCACGTATGAAGCCACCGTTCCGATTTGGCTTTGGTTTCTGATATAGCAGATCGTATTGTGGTTATGTACAAGGGTGATATTGTAGAAAAAGGAGCAAAATCGTTTTCTTCTCACGGCAGAAGAGGACGCAAAGGTCTGCGGGCATTTTCGGTCAGCGGACGTGTTCAAAAACCGGGAGTGCATCTTGCTCCAGCAGGAATTTCTATGCTCGAATTGATTGACGAATATTGCGGGGGAATGCTGAACGGACACAGCTTTTATGGTTATTTCCCCGGAGGTGCTTCAGGAGGAATGCTTCCAGCCTCACTTGGAGACTTACCGCTGGATTTCGATACGCTTCAGGAACATGGAACTTTTATCGGTTCTGCTGCAGTGATTGTTTTTTCTGATCAGGATAGTGCACGTAAACTGGCACTTAACGCAATGAGATTCTTTGAACACGAATCCTGTGGACAATGTACTCCCTGCAGGGTTGGAACAGCAAAAGCAATTCCACTAATGGAACAAAAAACTTGGAATAAATCTCTTTTAGAAGAACTCTCGCAGACAATGGAAGATGCTTCAATTTGCGGTTTGGGTCAAGCCGCACCGAATCCGTTACGCTGTGTAATGAAATACTTTCCGCAGGAGGTGTAAAATGGAGACAATTTTATTTGAACTTAACGGACAAAACCTTGAGGCTCTGGTCGGTGAATCGATTTTGCAGGCGGCGGATCGTGCAGGAGTCGCAGACATTCCTCGACTGTGTTACAAAGAGGGTTACCGTACGGACGGCAATTGCCGCTCCTGTGTGGTAGAAATTGAAGGTGAGCGCGTACTGGCGCCATCCTGCTGTCGTTACCCCCAGCAGGGTATGAAAGTCAACAGCATTAGCGAACGTGCAGTCCATTCACAAAAAATGGTTCTGGAATTGTTGCTGGCTGATATGCCTGAATCCGGAAAATCTCCATACACACCAAATTCGGAACTTGATGAATGGGTGGAAAAATTAGGTATAAGCAAGCCCCGATTCTCAAGGCGGGTCCAACCGGCTTTTGATAACTCACATCCTGCGATGTCAGTTAATTTGGATACCTGCATCCAGTGTACCCGCTGCGTGCGTGCCTGCCGCGAAGTGCAGGTAAATGATGTGATCGGAATGGCCTTTAGGGGATCGCACGCAGAAATTGTTTTCGACTTCGGCGATCCAATGGGTGACAGTACTTGTGTCGGCTGCGGAGAATGCGTGCAGGCCTGCCCGACTGGTGCGTTGATGCCGGCAAATGATGTGGGCTTGGCGGTCCCAGACAAAAAGGTCGAATCCGTTTGCCCTTATTGTGGAGTTGGTTGTTTGCTGACTTATCATGTCAAGGAAGGCAAACTATTACGGGTCGATGGACGCGAAGGTCCGGCAAATCATGAAAGGTTGTGCGTCAAGGGACGTTACGGTTTCGATTACGTGCATCATCCGGATCGTCTTACAAAGCCATTAATACGTAGAAAAGATGCTCCAAAAACAATTGAACTGCTCCAGCCTAAGGACTGGCAAAAAGTTTTCAGGGAAGCAACTTGGGAAGAGGCACTCGATTTTGCTGCTGATGGTTTCAGCAAAATCCGGGATGAAAACGGACCGGATGCATTGGCCGCTTTTGGTTGTGCCAAGGGCAGTAACGAAGAAGCATATTTGCTGCAAAAATTGGTTCGTACTGGTTTTGGGACCAATAACATTGATCACTGTACCCGTCTCTGTCATGCCTCATCGGTAAATGCTTTGCTGGAGGGGATTGGATCTGGAGCAGTTTCAAATCCATTCACAGATGTGACGGAGGCTGAAGTTATTTTTGTGATTGGAGCAAATCCCATCGGGAATCATCCGGTTGCCGCCACGTTTATGAAAAACGCAGTCAAAGCTGGTAAAAAATTGATTTTGGTGGACCCACGCCGTACTGCGTTATCACGCCATGCAACTTACAACCTCCAGTTTCGTCCGGATACCGATGTGGCACTGCTCAATTCACTGATGCATGTAATCATCGAAGAAAATTTATGTGACGAAAAATACATCACAGAACACACTACTGATTTTGAAAAATTGAAGTCCAATGTTGCGGATTACAGTCCGGAAAAGGTGGCTCCAATTTGCGGAATCCCAGAAGAGACTTTACGTGAAGTTGCCCGGACTTTTGCTACTGCGGAATCAGCTATCATCTTGTGGGGCATGGGAATTTCGCAGCATATTCATGGTACAGACAATTCACGATGTCTAATTGCTTTGTCGCTGATGACAGGTCAGATAGGACGGCCCGGAACCGGCTTGCATCCACTGCGAGGACAAAATAATGTGCAGGGAACATCTGATATGGGCTTGATTCCTATGTTCTTTCCGGATTACAAATCAGTTACAGATCCGGAAAACAAAAAATGGTTTGAGGATTTTTGGAAAACTCCCCTCAATCCAAAAACAGGATTGACGGTTGTGGAAATTGTTGATGCAGTGCATTCTGGAGATGTCCGAGGTATGTACGTAGAAGGTGAAAATCCTGCGATGTCAGATCCTAATCTGAACCATGCACGTGGTGCACTGTCAATGCTGGATCATTTGGTGGTGCAGGATATTTTTCTGACTGAAACAGCAGGTTTTGCGGATGTAATTTTTCCTGCTTCTGCTTTTCCGGAAAAGAGCGGCACCTTCACAAATTCCAACCGCCAAGTTCAACTTGGACGACAAGCCATCAATCCTCCTGGAGATGCACGTCAAGATTGGTGGATCATACAGGAAGTGGCTCGTAGACTTGGATTGGATTGGAGTTATGATGGTCCTGAACAAATTTTTACAGAAATCAGGAAAGCAACTCCCAGCATGGCAGGAATTACCTGGGAACGTTTACAGAAAGAACACTCCGTGACATATCCCTGCAGCAAAGAAGGAGATCCCGGTGAAGCAATTGTATTTAGGAAAGGGTTTCCCACTGTAAATAAAAAGGCCCGCTTCGTTCCTGCAAAATACACTCATGCAGACGAAATGCCCGATGAAGAATTTCCATTTGTGTTTATCACTTCACGCCAACTTGAACATTGGCACACAGGCAGCATGACGCGGCGGGCAACAGTATTGAATGCCATTGAACCCTATCCAGTTATACATGTAAACCCTGATGACCTGCAAAAATTGGGAGTCGAACCTGGAGAAGCGGTAACGATTGAATCTCGTAGAGGAAAAATTTCAACGTTTGCCAGGCAGGATCAAGGTGTTCAAAGGGGGAATCTTTTTATGTCCTTCGGCTACAATGAGGCTGCCGCCAATTTGATTACTTCTTCTGTGTTGGATCCTTTTGGAAAAATTCCAGAAGTAAAATTCTGTGCAGTAAGAATTTCAGCAGGTGGGAATCCTGAAATGCGGATCGGCTGAGGGCTTACATTATTTTGATCACGTCATGCGTAACAAAGAAAATATCATTTGATTATTTTCAAAATAAATCTAGTCCATCTGAGTTTTGGCATTACTTCTGTATTACTTTCTGAGGTTCATAAAACTCTTACAAATACTTTTTTTGAAAAAAAAAGCTTAGAAGCTCATTATAATTTAATTTCAATATTTTTATAAATTCTGACCCAAAGTAGGTGAGGTGAATAAGAAGAAAAACAAAACTAGGAATATTCAATGATTAATAAATTTGCCGGTTATTTTACTCAGGATTTAGCGATTGATCTAGGAACAGCTAATACCCTTGTTTATACTAAAAAGCACGGGATTGTGATTCGTGAACCATCAGTGGTGGCTGTTCAAAAAGATAGCCGTGGAAGGATTCAGGTCCTTGCTGTTGGTGAGGAAGCCAAACAAATGCTGGGACGTACTCCAGGTTCAATTACAGCTATCAGACCAATGAAGGACGGAGTTATTTCAGATTTCGATATTACTCAGGAAATGCTGCGTTACTTTATAAAGCTAACCCAAAGCAAATTTTCTTTCTTCCGTTTTAAGCCGCGTATTATAGTTGCCGTTCCTTCAGGAATCACTCAAGTTGAACGTCGTGCTGTCAAAGAAGCTGCGGAATCTGCAGGAGCAAGAGAAGTTTTTCTGATTGAGGAACCAATGGCTGCTGCACTAGGAGCAGGATTACCGGTGACAGAGGCCAGCGGCAGTATGATTGTAGATATTGGTGGAGGAACTACAGAAGTTGCCGTAATTTCCTTAGCAGGCATTGTTTATAGTGATTCAGTTAAACAGTGGCAAAAAAGGCGAAAATATTACATTAAACAAAAATATAATCTCCTTATTGGTGAGCGTACTGCAGAAGAAATTAAAATAAACATTGGGTCTGCTTATATTAAAGAAGATCCTAAATCATATGAAGTACGCGGCCGAGACTTGGTAACCGGTATACCTAAAACGCTGGTTCTTGGCGAAGAAGAGATTTTAGAAGCTCTCAGTGATGTTTGTGCACAAATAGTTAAGACAATCCGAAATGCCCTGGAATCTACCCCTCCGGAACTGGCGGCTGATATAGTGGACCGTGGAATTGTCATGGCAGGTGGAGGTTCATTACTTTCAGGTATGGATGATTTGCTTCGACAGGAAGTAGGTTTGCCGATTTTTCTTGCAGATGACCCCCTTACCAGTGTTGCTATTGGGACCGGTAAAGTCCTCGATGAAATTGATTTATTAGCGACAATTGAACTGGCATCCTGATATGTTTTAAATCTTTTGATGTAATCTGGAAAAGAAAGACCATTCTTTAAGATTCCAGAGTAAGTGAATTTAAACAGGCAAAGCCAGCACACACTCCTCCCTCATTGATATTTTGAGCTTTCGTACGGACTAGGTATCCTGCATCCTTGTTGCTATTCAGCACTCCGTTATCAGCAAAACAAATTCCATATCTTCCAACCTCACTAACACTGTTTAATTTTTCTGCACATCCGTTCACCACAAGTACTGCGGAGTGAGTTTGTGCAAGAATTTTTTCCATCAAAATATAAGCATTTTGTTCATCCTGCTTGATAGTTTTTAGAATTTTTGGAATTTCAACCTTAGGTATAATTCCTATTATTTGCGGTAAACTATCACTTAACATATTGTTTGAACTAATAATTACTCCTGAATTTCACCTCCAGGTATCTCAATAATTTCGTCCAATGTGTGCATTTTTGCAAATGTTTTTAATAAATGCTTTGACGTTTCAGCAGAAGTGAAATTAGATAAAATTTCTGGCCTGGTAAGGACCTGCTGAATTTTTTTCATCCCAGCAAGCTGCATCTGTAAATCTGGTACCTGAATTGTTGATGATGACTCAATCAGCTGGCGGCCTTTTACTGCCTCAATTGTTCGATAATCATCAGGAGTGTAGCCGGCACGGTAATAGCTGAGGGCAACTATTTTTCCTCCCAGAACTAGGTGCCCCTGACGCAGGCATCCGCTTTTGAATACATCGGCTAAAGTTTTCCGGACAGTACTAATTTTATGTTTATCCCATAAAAGCTGTTCCAGCCCCAACTGATCGAAACGGTTGCCCTCTGAAGGTTGGGAAATCAGCAGCATCACCCCGTCAGGGGAACCGTAGTCTCGCACTGTCTTTGCAAAGGCATCAACTACTGGACTCAACGGATTGTTTGGAATAATTTCTGGTAATTGATTTTGCTTGAATAAATAGCGGTGTAAATTAGATATTTGAGTTATTAAAAACGGAAAACTAGCAGAAACCGTGTTCAGTTCAACTTGACGAAGTGCTGATTCAGCAAAATTTGATTCAGTTAAATCACCTGACTGCCCTGTTTTTTTGTGCTCATCTTTGATCAAAAAGAAATCATTTCGCTGCACAAGAAGCTGTTTGCTTTGAGTAATTTCATCCGTTCTGCAATCCATCAACATTCGTAAAAATGGGTCTATTTTGGCGATAGGTTCCAAATGATGCTCTAGAAAATCCCAGTTCTGAGATATGCTAATCATCAACTCACTAAATGGTGCAGTCAGTTCTGTCATTTCCTTCAGGTCTGCAGCAGAAATTTTATAAGGACTAAGGGAAAAAGGGGCATGAGTGAGCTGACCATCAGGCAAATATTTCAGAATTCCATAAAGCTTTGCCAGCTCTATCGAATTTTCAATCGTCTCATTTTGAACTTGTGTTTGCATTCAAATTTCGGTAATTTTAGATGACCAGAGGCGACGTGGCCGAGTGGTTAGGCAGAGGTCTGCAAAACCTTCTACAGCGGTTCGAATCCGCTCGACGAATTCAGTGCTTGAATTTGCCGGGGTGGCGGAACTGGTAGACGCAAGGGACTTAAAATCCCTCGGTGGCAACGCCGTGCCGGTTCGAGTCCGGCCCTAGGCACCACATAAATATACGACTTAGAATCCAAAAAACCGTTTGCTGATAATTTGGTGAACGGTTTTTTGTCTTTCTCCTGAGTAGATCCAAATCAAAATTTAATTTCATTCCCCGACTTTTGCAGGAAACTGCTCCAAAGATGTTTATCTTTTTCATGCAAATGATAATATTCCATACGTTAATTATACTTTAAAATTAATAACCACCTTCACATAGTTGTTTTGCTGACAAACCATGAATATAAAAATACTATGCAAAACTGTATAATTTATTCACTGCATGTATCAAAGAAAAAGAATTACCAGTAACTCATTGCATCACGGAACATTTCTTTTAATTCGTACTGATATCTGATGGATTGCAATAGCTTTTTATCGTAATGTGCCTTCTTCAAAAAATATGCTCAAGTTGGATGCAATGGAAAGCCCATTTGGAATTCCGGTTTCCCGCATCATACCAATAATTTGATCTGCGAGAATGTCACCACCGTCTTCGACCTTTGTATCAGTGAGATCTGCACCCATGGCAGCAGCAGCTTCCCAATGCCGCTCCGCACAGGATGGGCCAGTTTTGCGAAAAACTGCCGGAGAGTTGACAATCACGGAAATTCCGTGCGGAACCATGGGATGATCGGCAGGCCAACCTTCAGGAGCATAATCTTTTACAAGTCCAGCCACCGCATATGACATTCCGTGTGGAAGATGGCAACCGGCGTTGCCAAAACCAATTCCCGCTAACATTCCGGCAAACATCAGAGCATCATAGCTTTCTTCAACCGGGTCATTTACAGCCTGCTTAATATGTGTGCCGATAAGCTTGATCGCTTCAAGGCAAGCTAGATCACTATACGGATTTGCCCCTTGACTTAGCGGACGTTTTTGCGAAGATTCCGGAGCAGGTCTGTGTGTGTATGGTCGTGCTGTGATGGACTCGCAGGCATGGCTAAAAACATCAAAACCGTTTGCAGCCCTAACAAGTGGCGGCAATGAAGACAATACGCTTGGATCCAGGACACCAAGATTTGGACGAATTCTGGGGCTGACAATTCCGGTTTTAGCTTCCATTTCCAGCAAATCAAAAATAGCGATTCCCGTGCATTCGCTGGCTGTGCCAAAAGTCGTGGGACATGCTATGTGTGGTTTGAGTTCCCCCGGAACAGGAATCGCCTTTCCAATTGGTGCATTCACATAATCAAGAAAATCTGCAGGATAGCATGAATAAAGATTAGAGGCCTTACATGTGTCCATTACTGAACCTCCCCCTACTGATACAAAACCATCAAACTTACCGTCTTGGGCGAATTCTGCTCCCGACTTGAACGAGACATCTGTTGGTTCAACTGCAACCTGATCGTAAACCACTGCGTCCAAACCTTGTGATTTTAGTGATTCTACAACTTTGGCAACATGTTCCATCTCTCCGACACGCTGGTCAGTGAAAACGGCCACTCGGGTCATACCAAGTACCTTGGCATCGTCTCCGATTTCCAGAAGAGAGCCGCGTCCGAATTTAATCTTGGGGGCTTCCACAGCAAATATATGGTCTCCACCAGATTTTTGCGTAAAGTAACTTGAAAAACTCATCAATTCTTTTCTAAATAAATTTTGTATTGAAATAAAATTCCATAATCAAATTCCGGTAACTTAATTACGATTTTCAACAATAGCATGATCAAGATTGGACCGAAACCCTGAATTGGCATAATATTACGAAATTTTTTTAATTAAAGTGAACTAGTTAAACAAATAAATTGGACTTGACCAGGCCTGATGGCCATCCTCTTGTGTGAGGCAGACATACAACGGATTGTCTCCTTTGGAAGTCAAAGGAATGATTCGTTCCAAACTCAGTTGATAATGCGGGTTTTTGTCTGGAAGACGAACAAGGCGAAGATGGCGGTCCAAACCTCCGGCATCAATACGTGATTCTTGAAAACCAATTTCGGCAACAGGCACAGTACAATTCACTTGAGCGGTATCGATAGTTAACGTCCCTGCCTGAGGATCTTTCAAGACACAGTCAAAACCACCAAATCCACCAGTAGTTACTGCATTCCATTCCAAGCGAGTCGGATCGAGTTGGCGTACAATTTTCTCCAGGTTATACATATTAATTGGTGTGAATGTTTCAAAAGTGTTACCAACTAACTTAGCACATCCGTCCCAAACAGTTTCACGACCACGTCCACGATATTCCGCACCTGCCCAGATCACCCGAATACGATTACCAAGTTCAGACTTTTTGTATGGCCGCACAGTTTCAAGCACCTTCAGACCGTTACGAATTTCTAACTTTTCAATCGGAGCCGATGCAATTATTTCAATCTCAATTTTAACTTCGCTCTCCTCGGTTTGAAGAATATCCCCCATTATTCCAACTTGAGTATTTTCAGCGTCAGTTTCTCCCAACTGAGGATCTTCTCTGAAACTGCTACCGGGTTTGTTGAGTAAAACACGTACATCCATGAACATGCGATTTCCAGTTGTACCATAATGATGGCGTCGCAAAAGGGATTCCCAAATCATTTCACGGGTCAACTTGCGAGCCAGCATACAGGTCAGCCCACCATAGGCGCCGAACATGGACGCGCCTGGATAACTGGCTCCGGGACGCCCCTTGTGTCCATCACTGTTACTGACTATCCCCACTCGGTATCCATTACTCAGGGCATCCTCCAACAACCACTCAAATGTTCCCCAGGCAGAATGTATTTCCACAGAACGCTCCAGGTTGCCTTCATGCGATTGTATGTCCGCATATCGTCCGCCAACATGCGCAAAAACTACTGTTTCAGTGCCTTTGAGTGACTGAAATAAAGCATCCGAACTGTTGCAATCTGTATCTAAATCTGACAAGTCTGAAACCAGCGCATGAGAACTTCTCCGGATAGTTTCCCCCTCGCGAAAAAAGAGAACATTACGATCTCCTCCCAATCCGGTGTTCCCTGACCACTCATACCCTGGAAAGGTTACAAAATGTCCCTCATCGAGGAACTGTTTTGACACGATTTGTATTTTTTCCCAAAATTCATTTGTAATCTGAAAATCGTTGCCTTGATGAACAATTACATCCAGACCTGCCTTGTCACGAGCAAAGGCAAAATAGTCATTAATCGAATTGGTACCAATAGTTTCTTCAGATTGCCCATGTAACTCCCCCCAAAAAGGTACCAGCTCAGAGTCTTCAGATATTCTAAGCGGATTCGATCGGCAAACAAGAGCATTATCAGAATCACGTAGTTCGATATAAATGTCTCCCGGAGAAGACACCGAAAGACCTTCATGCAACAGAACACCATCATTCTGAGAATCCTGGTTTATCTCCTGTGGTAAACCATTGACCGGCAAATTTGAAGTTAGTTTAAAACTGACATGAGTTTTGTCAGTTGGATTTCCCCAGCGGTCTTCAGACTTCAGTTGTAAACGAAACGATTCGTTTACTCGTCGCATTGTCGGAAGCTGCATAACCCACTTTGTTTCCGGTCCCGGAACTATGTTTAGAACTGGAGATTTCGGTATTTCAACGTACTGGTATGTTGCAAAAGCATCAACCAAAACTTTTAATTCAAATGTATCTTCGCAAAATGTTTGCATGCGCATACCGGAACAACCACCGATTGGATCACCATAATGTACAAGAAGTTGGTCTCCCTCACGAAAAAAACCCTTGACAATCTTGATGTAAATCGTTTTGTCCCATGGTCGAATGTTGTCTTTCGGGTCAAAACGATACTCAAGAGTGGCGCCATTGCTGGCAACGATACTTACATAATTCGGTTGCTCTGGAGCAGAGAACTGAGGACGTCCCATATCTGTAGCAAAACGGGTACAAATTTTGATGCTGCCGGAATCGTCAATACCAAAATACCCCGCAGTGTATGTGATACTAAAATTGATTAACTCACCCGCAACCACTGATTCAGATCTGGAAATAGTGGCCGAACCTATACGGGATTGAATTGAATTAGAATTCATTTTGTAATTTATATACCTATGAAAAGTTGAAGTAAGATTTGGAATTTGGAAAATTGAAGAAAACTAACTTTTTCAAATATTCAGGTCAGACTAACCAATTTTTTATGAAGATACGTTTCAACTCCTTCAATCCCACCTTCGTATCCATATTTTCTGTCTTTGAATCCCCCATAAGGCAAATCACTCGGTACACGGGTGCAGCAGAATTTACAGCTATCCCTCATGATTTGAGAGATTTTGTTCAGATGACGATCATCAAAAAAAAGGAAACCCCGGTATAAAAAAGACTCTTGAAGCCTCTACTGCAACTCATTCAAAAGTTGTTATACCAGAGTTCAATGGGAATCGAGGTTATGGTGATACTGATATTAACAATCTATTTGTGTTTGACGGTACTAAATCTGTGATCTCTTCACCTCATTTTTAGGTGCTTCAAAGGAAAGTGAGGTTTATTTAACAACTTTATCCTCATTTCTCTAAGCATTTTCCGTAAAATATGGTATTCCTATTTCTAGAGGAGAATGGAGCATCAGGCACTTCGGAACAGTTTGGTCAGCACAAACTCACGGTGACCAAGAGACTCCGCACATGTGTGGCGTCCATTCGCAGTTCTAACCGTAATATTTACCAGTTCACTGCCAGCTTGATCTAAGTTCATTTCGCGCCTTAGAATACCCGATACATCAAGATCGATATGCTCACTCATAGTCGCTGCAGTATTTGGGTTTGCCGTAAGTTTTATCACGGGCTCAATAGGATTACCGATCACATTGCCCTGACCGGTAGGGAAGAGATGTACCGTGAATCCAGCCGCTGCTTGTAACGTTACGCACTCTGCCGCTGCAGAGGAAGTATCCATGAAATACAACCCCGGCCCTTTAGTTGGTTCTTCTGCGGGTTCTAAAACATCAATAAAATTAGTCGTCTTTCCTATCTTCTGTAAATTGCCAAACGCTTTTTCCTCAATGGTTGTCAACCCACCAGCTATATTACCCTTAGTCGGTTGAGACTCAGAAAGGTCATTGGTCTTGTTTTCAAGAATGAAGTCATTGTAGGCATTCCAGGTGTTGAGAAACTTTTCTTTAGCTTCCGAGGTTGACGAACGATTGGCGCAGACCTGCTCAGCCCCGGTTAATTCTGAAGTTTCACCAAAGCAGAGGTGGACACCAAGCGGATCAAGCTTGTCCATTAAATTGCCGACTGCAGGGTTTGATCCAAGTCCGGAGGTGGTATCAGATTCTCCGCATTTAACAGAAATCCATAGATCAGAAAGTGGACATTCTTCACGCTGAAGTTCAGTTGCCCACTGGACATACTCCTGAGCCTTTCGGGAAGCTTTGGCAACAGTTTTGAGGTCACCTTCTCCTTCAATACTAAATCCTGACACCGGCTTTCCAGTCTGGGCAATTCCATCAACCACACGTTGAGTCCATCCGGGCTCGATTCCAATCACAACCACTGCCGCAACATTTGGGTTGCGTCCTGTACCAATAATTGTCCGAAAGAACAGTTCCAGATCAGCACCAAATTGCAAACGTCCGTAACTGTGAGGAATTGAAAGTGTGCCTTTGATATTGTGTCCGACCATTTCAACAGCTGCATTTGAAATGTCGTCAACCGGAAGTATGAGAACGTGATTACGAACACCAACTCGTCCATTTTCGCGTCGAAAACCAAAAAAAGATTGCTGCGAATTCCCCATTACCACCTCTTTGTTTTTACGTTATGAACATGTAGATGATCACCTACAGCAATCTTTGAAATTGTTCTACCAATATCTACACCATACTTAATTATAGTGTCGTCATTTTTTATATCTGCCAGGGCAAGTTTGTGCCCTAACGGAACCTCTACAAGTGCTTTTATGGTTACTGTTTCATCATTTTCCATAATCCTTCTTGTGATATCTTCATAATGTAAAACTTTCTCCACAACCACCACTCCAACAGTGTCTGTGGCATCATGTGCAATAAAATGTGTTTCCATCGAATCCTTTCTAAATTTTAAATAATTTCGTCCAGAAACATGATACTTAATAGCTGCTCAGAGAGTCAACATATTAAATTGTCTTCCGGCTTTGTTTTTGAAGTAGTTTCCATATTTTTTGAGGAAATGCAGGCATGTCAAAAGTGCGTACACCTCGCTCCCACAATGCGTCTAAAATTGCATTGGCAATTGCCGGAATTGAACCTACAACTCCAATTTCTCCGACTCCTTTTGCACCCAGAGGATTGGTCAGACAAGGTGCGTCTGTGTATGTTGAAGATTCAAAAAAAGGAAAATCATCAGCCCTGGGCATTGCATAATCCATAAAAGATCCGGTCAAAATCTGTCCCTCTGAATCGTAAACAGCCTGTTCCAGCAAAACCTGACCCGCACCTTGGGCTATACCTCCATGCAACTGGCCTTCTACAATCATTGGATTGATCGGATTGCCGGTATCATCAACAGATCCATGCCTGACCAATTTTACACTTCCGGTTTCTGGATCAATTTCAACTTCTGCTATATGGCAGCCGTTTGGCCAACTTCGTTCTTCCAGACTTTTCTCTGTCTCAGTTGAAAAACTAAGCTCCGCCTGCCTTGCAGCCAATTCAAAAAGACCAAGTCCGATAGAAGTTCCCAAAACCTCAAATCGACCGTTTTGGTAGGAAATATCTTCAACTGCCGCTTCCAGTTCTTCTGCAGCCAGTTCCTTTCCTTTTTCCAGAAATTCCTTGGCCCCATCCAGCAAAGCGCTTCCGCCGACAAACAGCGAACGTGACCCAAAACTGCCCAGACCTTTAACCTGCTCCGTATCTCCCTGTACAATTCTAATTACCTCCAATGGGATTTCCAATTGCTCTGAAAGTAGTTGACTGAAAACGGTTTCCAAACCCTGGCCCATGCCCTGGGTTCCTGAAAACAGGCTAATCGTCCCGCCTGCCTCAGCTTGAATCCGCACAGTTTCAGTTAATTCACCACCGGTCCATTCAACATAACAAGCTAATCCCCTCCCGCGGAGCAGTCCACGGCTTTCAGATTCAGCTTTTCGATCTTCAAAACCAACCCAGTCCATTTGTCTGAAAGCCCTTTTAATGACCTCCTTAAAGTTTCCGCTGTCAATAACATCCCCGGCAAGTGTTGTATATGGCAGACTTTCGGTTCGAATCATGTTGCGTTCACGTAATGAAACAGGGTCAATGCCCATTTCACGGGCGGCCATGTCCATCAAACGTTCCATCGGGTAAATGCCTTCAGGACGTCCGGCACCTCTGTAAGCCCCAATTGGAGCTGTGTTTGTGAGAACACACTGAGTATCCAGATACATTGCCGGAATATGATAAACTGAGGTAATCACCTTGGACATTAAACCAAGTGGAATAAGCAAAGCTGGATTAGTGAGATAGGCGCCAGTATTGGCCAGTGTCTTTACTCTCAGGGCTAAAATTTTTCCTGTCGAATCAAAGGCCAGTTCAGCATAATTCCAGTGATCGCGTCCATGCACAGAAGCTTGGAATTCCTCGGTCCGTGTTGCCGTCCATTTTACAGGTCGCTTTAATTTTTTTGCTGCATAAACAACCAAAATATCTTCTGGATGAACGGCTACTTTAGTTCCAAAACCTCCGCCGATATCCCGGACAATAATTTGCAGTTGTTCGGGCTCAAGTTGAAAAACCGCACATAAAACTGAGTGAAGTCGTGTCGCACTTTGATGCATTGAGTGCAGAATCAGTTTCTCTGTGTTTTGGTAAGCCTCACAAAGCAGACCCCTAGGTTCAAGCGGACTTCCCACCACGCGGTTGTTAACTAATTCCATTCGGGTAACATGTTCTGCCTGAGCAAAAGCCTGCTCCACTTCTTCCGCATCACCTTCAGTTTGTGCCGCTCCAATATTGTCCGGAAGTTCATCGCAGAGTCTGGGTGCATCCGGAACTGCAGCTTGCTGTAAATCCGTAACTGCAGGAATTTCTTCATATTCAATTTCCAGACACTCACCTGCTTCCAGTGCTTCTGCTTTGGATTCCGCAACCACGACTGCCACAGGTTGCCCAACAAAACGCACCCTTTCCTGAGCCAAAGCGTGATACGGAGCGGAAAGAGCAGGTTCTCCTCCAGGCCGTTTGTAAGGCAGGGTCACAGGGATGGGAAGGATTCCATCACGAGCTAAATCTTCTCCGGTAAAAACTGCCAGGACCCCGGACATCCCACTGATGGAATCTATTATAATATTTTTAATTTTCGCATGGCCCAGATAGGAGCGTACAACGTGCAAATATGCCTGTTTTGAAAAGTTCAGGTTATCCACAAATCTGCCTTGCCCACGAAGCAAACGATCATCTTCAAGACGTCGCATTGGTTGTCCGCTTTTTCCAAAATTTGGATTCATTGTGTTCATGCTTTCTTTGATTCCGTCAAAAAAAATGTCTTAAATCCGTGTCATTTCGAGCGGAGAGATAAATCTTGCATATTATTTACGCACAGGAGACACGACTTTGAGGAAGTCGACCGAAAACGTCACTGATGAAGCGCCCTGTTTCGATCAGTTTTTCTATATCAACACCCGTCTTAATACCTATTCCATGAAGCATATAAACTACGTCTTCAGTGGCCACGTTCCCGCTTGCTCCCTGTGCATAGGGACATCCGCCCAAACCGGAAACAGATGCGTCGATAACAGATACACCAAGTTCCAAACAGGCATAAATATTTGCCAATGCCTGCCCTCGGGTATCATGAAAATGCAGTGCAAGGTTTGAGACAGGGACTTTTTCTGCAACTGTTTCAACCATTTTTTTAGCCTTCAGTGGTGTTCCGATTCCAATTGTGTCACCAAGCGAAATTTCGTAGCAGCCCATTTCCGACATTTTTTCCGCTAAATTTACCACGTTTTCAAGGGGGACTTCTCCTTGATAGGGACACCCCAAAACACAGGAAATATATCCGCGGACACGAACATTATTTTTTTGTGCTGCTTCTAAAACAGGCCGAAACCGCTCGACTGATTCAGAAATGGAGCAATTGATATTTTTTTGAGAGAATGCCTCAGAGGCCGCACCAAAGACCGCAACCTCAGTCACACCTGCCTCCAATGCCCTTTCAAAACCTTTCAGGTTTGGAGTCAGCACCGGATAGGTTACTCCGGGACGGCGCTCAATTCCAGAAAGCACCTCAAATGCATCCTTCATTTGCGGAACCCATTTTGGACTTACAAAACTTGCGGCCTCAATTTTTGTAAGTCCTGCATCAGCAAGTTTCTCAGATCAAAGCAATTTTAGTCTCAGTCTCAACCCATATCTTTTCATTTTGCAAACCATCTCTCGGCCCTACTTCGACGATCTGGACTTTTTTTGCTATCATGGTTCTTAAGTTATACAAGAAAGTTGACTGTGCTTTTGTTCTTTACATGTAGGATGTTAGGCTAACATTTTTTACTGTCAACTGAAATCTTTTTCCGGTGCAGACAATGTAATGCATGTTGCTGTTTTTTAAAGAGTCCAATAGAATGACTTTCAAATCAAAAGGCTAATAACTTATTTATAAATTAATTATTTAAGGACAACTGTAATGCAACTAAACAAGTACCAGGAACGCATTATCGAGATTGGACAAAAAAAATCAGCAAAACTTATTCTTCCTGAAAGAGATGACCCACGGGTATCCCTCGCAAAAAGACATCTGCGTGACCTGGGTTATGAGCTTTTGGAACCAGAGGATTTTCGAAGCAAAGAAACCCAATACCAGGAAGTTTTAGAACAAGAACGCTTCTTCAAAAAAATGACAGATGAAGCAAAAGAAGAATATATGAAAGACACTCTGAATTTTAGCATGATGATGGTCAGCAATGGAGATGCCGACGGCTTGGTAGCTGGTTCAATCACTTCAACCAGCAATGTTCTTCATGCTGCAATCCGGATTGTAGGAGTAAAACCAAAATCAAAATGGGTTTCGAGCAGTTTCTTCATGATTTCTCCGAATGCTGATACGGCTTATACTTTTGCGGATTGCGCGGTTATTCCGGAACCAACAAGTGATCAACTAGCTTCCATCGCCGGCGAGTCTGCCGCCCTGCATTACTTGCTGACCGGCAAGGAACCGCGTGTAGCATTTCTTTCTTTTTCCACAAAAGGAAGCGCTAATCATCGCCGCGTTAGCCATGTTCGGGAAGCAATCAGCATTTTTGCAGAAAGCCATCCAGACATATTACATGACGGTGAGCTTCAGGTTGATTCAGCTTTGGTACCGGCTGTAGCTGCCGCTAAAGCAAAAGATTCACCGCTCTCCGGAAATTCTTCTGTACTGATTTTCCCTTCTCTGGAAGCAGGAAATATTGCTTATAAATTAACTGAACGCCTGGCGGGATATACCGCGTGGGGTCCCCTTTTACAAGGTTTGAAAAAACCAATCCACGATTTGTCAAGGGGGTGTTCTTCAGCAGATATTGTTAATGTGGCAACAATTGCGGCAATGCAGAAAAATAGAAGTTAATTTAACTTTGAAAGTTTCACACCTCGAATTGTAAATAATTTAAAAATAATTTTCTTATACATCTCATTTTAAAATAGGCAAAACTTGATTACTATTATGATTCAGCTAAAAATCAAAAAATGAATGAATCTATTTTAACAGCAAACTACAAAAACACTCCTTACTGGTGGGAAAAAACACCTCGGCCCATTATCAAAGAAATTGACCTGCCAGAAGAAACCGAAGTCGCAGTCATTGGATCAGGATATACAGGATTATGCACAGCCATCCAAACCAGTAGGAATGGTCTGGACACAGTTGTTCTAGATGCTCAGGATGCCGGCTGGGGCGGTAGCTCACGTAATGGAGGACAAGTCAGTACCAGTCTCAAACCCAGCTTTCAGGAACTTTCCCGCAAGTATGGTGAAGAAAGAGCACGTGAACTTTTGAAAGAAGGGATAAACGCCCTGAAATGGATTGGAGATTTTATTCAGGAAGAAAAAATTGACTGTGATTTTAAACGTTCCGGACGTTTCTATGGTGCTCATTCTCAATCTCAATTTAAACAGTTAGAAAAACGAATTAGAGAACAACCAGAAGGTCTGGAGATGGATGTAGATCTTATCTCAAAATCTCAGCAGCATACAGAAATCGGCAGTGATTTTTACCACGGTGGGATAGTACATCCTTATCATGCTTCACTTGATCCTGCAAGATTCCATCGCGGATTACTTGAAAGAGCACTCACCGGAGGTACGCAGATAAAGACAAAATGTGCTGTGAAGAAGATTGAGAAGAAAGGCGAAGTTTTTCTGCTTCAGACTGAAGCAGGGACAATTACTGCCCGTCAAGTTGTTGTCGCCACCAGCGGATATACAGGTGCTGCTACACCTTGGCACAGAAGGAGAGTTATTCCAATTGGCAGTTACATTATTGCTACAGAATCTCTTGAGGAAGGATTAGTCGACGAGTTGATTCCAAAGGACAGGGTAATTTCTGATACAAGAAAACTGGTAGTTTATTACCGGGCTTCGCCTGACCGAAAGCGTATTTTGTTTGGCGGCAGAGTATCTCTGAATGAGACTGATCCTGAAAAATCAGTAAAACCTCTGCACATACAACTCACAAAAATATTTCCTCAATTAGCAGAAACAAAGATCAGTCACTCATGGATGGGCTTTGTGGGATATACCTTTGACCACATGCCGCATACCGGAAATCAGGACGGCGTTCACTATTCCATGGGATACTGCGGCTCAGGAGTTTCTCTGTCAAGTTACTTTGGTACAAAACTTGGTCAAAGGCTGGCAGGACTCACTGAAGGAAATACTGTGTTGACAGATATCAAGTTTCAAACCCGTCCATTCTACTCAGGTAATCCATGGTTTCTCGCACCTTCAATTCTATATTACCGATTACTTGACCGTTACCTGAGATGATTTACTAAAAATATTTATCAGGTACGAAAAGCTGATCAACTGCTGTTCTCGACATGCTTGCGGGCACTCATCTTCACCGTACTACATGAACCGTTAAAGTCTTTCTATCTTAGCTGTCCAGATCCAAACCGCTGATAAAATTAAGGCATCAGTAAATTTAGAGTGTGCTACTTCGGATTGAAATTGAACTACGCAACAAAAGGTATTTTGTGGATAATAGTAAGATAATTCTTTGCTGACCTTCGCAGCAAAGATGGTGGGCGCGGACAGGATTGAACTGCCGACTTCCTGCGTGTGAGGCAGGCGCTCTCCCACTGAGCTACGCACCCTGAATTTGTCAGCTATTTCTGAAGATGTGATGTAAAGGAATGCAAAGGTTTTCCGGAGAAAACCTTTATCAATATGCCAGGAAAGATGGCGGGGTCGACCGGACTTGAACCGGCGGCCTCCTGCGTGACAGGCAGGCGTTCTAACCAACTGAACTACGACCCCGTTATCCGGGTTAAATGGTGGGCGGTACAAGGTTCGAACTTGTGACCTACGGCTTGTAAGGCCGTTGCTCTCCCAGCTGAGCTAATCGCCCAACTAAACAAATAATCTTATAGAACGGTGATAAGGAGTGCAAGTTGTTTTTTAATTTGGCAAGAATTTTTTCAATTTTTCCAGACTTGATTAACCCTTAAAAGTGCTGCCAGATCTCCCACACCTTTCTTCTCAATTTACGTTTTTATTTGTTGTTCTATTTTCTCTTCATAAGGAGTATACTCGACTTGTCGCAAGATTCCCATCGGCATCGGGAAATCCGGATAATCAAAACCACTCAACAAATTTGCCAGAGTACTATCTTCACAAAATTGGTCATGTGTCAGTAATTCCTTTTCATTAACTCCTTCGTCCAAATTTACTATTACAGGTTTCAATACTCTTAAACGAATTCCCTTGTTCTGATCTTTCCCGAAAACCAAAATTTTGGTGGAACTGTTTATGAAAATAAATAAAATAAGGATACAGAAATAAATTATTTAATTTTCACATAGAACTACCTGAACTGCAAATGAGAAGTGAAAGTGTATCAAAAATAAATTGTTTCAAGGCAAATACAATATTATTGAATGTTTGCAAGTGTCGATTGGGCGCTAATATTATCTCTTAAAGTAAAACTTCCGCTCGAATTATCTAAGGTAAAGACACACCATTAGATTTCCCAGTATGATTATGTAACATAAGAATCTGCATGAAAAATTCGACAGCTAACATCAAGACCTGAACCTGTCAATCCGGCATAGAAACAAAAATATTAATGTGGTTTGAGTAACGAGATGTGTGTAATTGTGTTGATCAATATTATGAAACTGGTGAAAGAATGATGTTGACCAATAAGTAATGTTGATATAGAAATATTCTTTTCAACCATCTGTTTTTATATAATTTTTATTCATAAATAGTATTTTTTGTGAGATTTTACTTCTTGACAAAATACAAATATTCACCGAAAGTAGGTGAAAATGGTTTTGTCACCATTAATGTAGATATAGTATTTATTATTTTCATAGTTTTGTCGGTAAGCTTAATTTGTTCAGTCCACTGAGTCCGCATTTTTTGCCGGTGGCCGGTATGCATTTCCCACAATTATATAACTTCACAATTTTAGCAAGCTTTTCCGATATTCAGGAATTGATTCCATAATTCTCTCTGAAATCCACAAGAAACTACTAGAGCACTAAGATGTATTGGGAAAAAATATGGCAACTTCGTTTTTTCAAGGCAGTCACGATTAACATATTCTATTTTATGCTGTTTTTAGTAACGGCCCAGGCTCAGGAAAAAGAGATGTCCGCGGAAACGGAAGTGCATCGAAAAAAGTTCATCCTCGGAATATGCCGGCCATTATGCTGCCGTTTCCGTCACCCTCGTTTCGGCATTGATGTCCTATAATGATGCTAAGTCCTACAACGATCTCTCAGTCAAAAAACAGCACGCTGGCAACACAATATGCAAACTCCAGCAGCAGTAGTGAAAAAGCTAGTTACAAAAGTGAATATGACAGCAACGTCAGTAAAATGAAATTCTATAAAAGCAGTATGCAAACTTGGGATATTTTAACTTTGCTCGGTTTAGGCTGGGAAGCCTATTTGCTGATGAGTGATGAATCCGGTTCCAGTGCTGTGAATTACGGAAGTATTCAATTCCCATTCATTCCCCGGTTGGCATATCAAACATATCCTTACGGGACAAAAACGTCTTTACTATGGGGCATGAGTTTCTAATACACGGGACTTTATGATTTAAATCAGTCATATCAGCTGGTCTAACAGACATTTATATAGTGAAATACAATACCTCCGGGAATAAACAATCGATCCGGAATTTGTGAACTTCGATCAGCTTAAACATAAAGCTCGTTCCAAATTTCTTGATGAGTCAAACTTTTCCCTGCCGGATTTCTTTTCTGCGTAGAGAAATTTATTTTTGCAATGTACTGTGTATAGATTGGCTGAGCAAAAGACTCAAAAAGTAAGAAATAATTACAGGAAATCTTAAGTACTGAAATACTATTTTAAAGTTAAATCACCTTCATGCAACGACAACCAACCCGTACCGACTACATTGTGCTGTTTGCCCTTGGTGCCTTGTGGGGTTCTTCCTTTGGCGCAATTAAAATTGCTCTGCACGGAGTTACTCCTCTAACAGTAATGAGTGTGAGAATTTTGCTGGCCGGTGCAGCTTTATTGCTACTTATACTAGTGCGTAAAACTCCTCTCCCTCGTGGAATACAAAACTGGATCAAAATTAGCTGGATGGCCCTTTTCGGAACATTAATCCCTTTTTTCCTTGTCCCCTGGGGTCAATTGCAGATTGACAGCAGTTTGGCTGCAATTCTTATGGCCGTCAGCCCTTTATTCGCACTTACACTGGGACATTTTTTTAGCGAGCATGAGAGTTTTACTTTACGCCAATTACTGGCAATGCTGGTTGGATTTTCTGGTATTTTGCTGGTATTCGGTGAAAATGCTATTTCCTCAATAAATGGAAATATCTGGGCACAATTAGCGGTAATCGGTGCCGGATTCTGTTATACTATTTCTGGAGTAATTGTATCTCGTGTTCGTGGTGCTTCAGCCGACTCGGTCAGCGCCTCAATTTTTATCTGCTCATCTGTGATCGTGTTTCCGCTGTGGATGATTCTTGAACAACCATGGAGCCTCCACTTTGAAACAGAAAGTCTGTTGGCCCTGACTTACCTGGGCCTCGTTTCAACTGGAATGGCTTTTTTGATGCGCTACTACATCATACTCAGAGCAGGTGCTGTCTTTTTGTCCTATGTGGCCTTTATAATTCCCATGTTCGGAATATTATTTGGAATATTGTTTTTAGGCGAAACTATTTCTGTAAATACCATGGGCGCAGTTGTACTGATTCTTTCTGGTGTCTATTTAGGACGTAAGTAATAAGCGGATCTTTAGATCAACAAATGTAAAAGTTTCCAACATCCTTCTATTAATAGAATAACATGTACAGTTCACTAATCACTCCCAAAATTGCAAACGAACATCTTGACGACTCAAACTGGCGTTTTCTCGATTGCCGCTTTGTATTAACAGAACCAGAGCAAAAACAAGCCGAGTTTGCTCTTTCTCATCTTCCCGGTGCTACATATGCACATGTCAACCGTGATCTTGCCGTAACTCATATACCCGGAAAAACTGGACGACATCCTTTACCGGAAAAAGAGAGGCTAATAAAATTATTTTCAACTTGGGGCATTGATGATTCTGTTCAAGTTGTTGTTTATGACGATACAGGAGGAGCATACGCGGTTCGACTCTGGTGGATGTTGCGTTGGCTCGGACATGATGCTGTTGCTGTGATGGATGGTGGATGGCCCAGATGGGTTCAGGAAGGTCGACAAGTAACTGCAGCTTTAACTGTTTCGGAACCAAAAATATTCAAAGCTTCTCCCCGAAATAATTGGTTAGTCACAGCAGAAGATATCAAAGCAGATTTACATAATTATGAAGTCCGAATCCTTGATGCAAGAAACTCTGACAGATTCCAAGGTATAAACGAAACCCTGGACCCAGTTGCCGGACATATTCCGGGGGCTGTATCTGCACCATTTGTTGAGAATTTGGATGAAGATGGAAACTGGAAATCTAAATCCGTACTCCGTCTGATGTATGAAAAGTTACTTTCCGGTTCTCCGGCAGAACAAGCCGTTTCGTATTGCGGTTCCGGAATCACCGCCTGTCATAACATCCTTGCCATGTACCATGCTGGTCTGGGAGACTCCCGTCTCTATTGCGGTTCCTGGAGTGACTGGATCGCTGATCCCAAACGCCCAATAGCTTAATTCAGAACTGCATAGAACAAACTCAGCTCTTAAGTCAATCTTAGCAAATTTCCGTAAGATGGATACAATTCTTAATTTAGCCCTTAACGATGAAATTTACTAAGGTCCAATTAAAATCTAAAGTTGAACAACAATATCCAATCTTCCGGTTATTTACGAAATCAGCACAACCAATTTTCCATTATACCCTCCCACCTCTAAAAGTCTCCACAATCGGTAATTCTTGATCATTGACTCGCCAAAGGAACAGATTTTGGATTGTTTATTTAAATAAATGTGTTACAAGTAAACAATAATTTTTAAAAACTTGTCTGAGAATACAAATGAAATTCCGGAGATTTGACAATTTTATCTGGATTACCTGCTTTTTTATTTTGGTTACACTTGGTTGGTCTTCTACTTGTGTGGCACAAAAATCGACTGACACTATTTCCACTGTTGTTATCGACAGTGCCCCTAAAAAGCTGTATTCAGAGCTGTATTCAGATGAAACCGGAAATCAGTTCATGGTGGAAATTTATGAAGAACCGCAGGAGGGAGAAAACCTGATCCATTTTCGATCCTTCAAAAATGGGAAAATAATTGGCCGCAAATCACAAGCACTTGCATATGCACATAATTTTACTTTTTTTATTGACGAAACTGAACAGCGTATCATGCGTCAAGATACTGAAAAGATGCCTA
>CAJJCY010000004.1 GCA_905182865.1 uncultured SAR324 cluster bacterium | reverse complement strand
ATATGATTTAATATATATATAATCATAAATAGGATATCTATGAAACAAGTACAATTATCAGACAGACAGAGCAGCTTTATTTTCTACCTCGTCCATCAGGGCAAAGGACGCACTGAAGCAGCACGCCTTGCAGGCTTTGCTGCACCCAGGCAGAGTGCCTTTACTTTGACACAATCACCAAAGATCATAGCCAAAATCCGGCAAGAGCGAAACAAAGTTTACCAAACTGAACTTGCGTCCACGGCTGTTCAGACACTTAAAGAAGTAATGGAGGATACTGATGCACCAGCCAGTGCAAGGATAGCAGCTGCCAGGACGTCACTGGAGTTGGCTGGAGACATTGGAAAGCACTCACAGTCTCAACGAAACTATGAGCAAAACCTGGCTGAAATGACACCTGAGGAATTGTCTGCTATTATTGACAGATGGGAAGGCGAAAAGGCTGCAATTGCAAAGGATATTACACCTGTCTGATAAAGGAATATGTTCGATTTCCACTGTTATCGTACATATAAAAACAGGGTTTTATCTACCTCATTAAGATAGGCCACCCCACCCCCCTGCCATACCCAAAAGGTGCAAACATTTTGATTATGGACTGCAACACAAATTCGCTATAAAACGAATCTTTACTCTGTTCTTTAAAAATATGGTTGTGGAGGGTGTCTGACTGTGAAGAATTAGTGGGGGAGGTCAATCACACAACTGAGAGTGTGACTGACCATTTAAGTTTTTGGGAAATTTTATTTGCTACTCAATCTTACGAATTTTATGATTATTACGGTCAGCCACATAGAGGTTTGTGCCGTCACTGGTGATTTCATGTGGGGAACTAAATCTTGCTGAAGTACCTGTGTTGTGATCTTGCGAACCCAGATGAGCTGCCTGCAAGGGTTGTTACGACTCCTGTTGAGATAACTATCTTTCGAATTCTATGATTATCCTTATCTGCGACATATAGATTCGTTCCATCAGTTGTTATTCCCACAGGATTATTAAAACTTGCTGAAGTACCTGTGGCGATCTGTGGACCCAGATGAGCTGCCTGCAAGGGTTGTTACAACTCCTGTTGAAATAACTATCTTTCGAATTCTATGATTACCCTTATCTACGACATATAGATTAGTTCCATCAGTTGTTATTCCCCTAGGAGCATTAAAACTTGCTGAAGTACCTGTGTTGTGATCTGTGGACCCAGATGAGCTGACCTGCAAGGGTTGTTACGACTCCTGTTGAAATAACTATCTTTCGAATTCTATGATTACCCGTATCTGAGACATATAGATTCGTTCCATCAGTTGTTATTCCCTCAGGAGCATTAAAACTTGCTGAAGTACCTGTGTTGTGATCTGTGGACCCAGATGAGCTGCCTGCAAGGGTTGTTACGACTCCTGTTGAGATAACTATCTTTCGAATTCTATGATTACCGTATCTGAGACATATAGATTCGTTCCATCAGTTGTTATTCCCATAGGATTATTAAAACTTGCTGAAGTACCTGTGGCTTGTGTCTGTGGACCCAGATGAGCTGCCTGCAAGGGTTGTTACGACTCCTGTTGAGATAACTATCTTTCGAATTCTATGATTATCCTGATCTGCGACATATAGATTCGTTCCATCAGTTGTTATTCCCCTAGGATAATTAAAACTTGCTGAAGTACCTGTGTCGTTCTGTGGACCCTGTGAGCTGCCTGCAAAGGTTGTTACTGCAGTAGAAAGGTCAGGCTCAATTCCTTGTATTGAACCACCCATTAGTGTACCGGATGATGCAGTTGTAAAACCATTTGATGTTTCATACTGAATACTCATAGCATTCCCTGAAGCATCTTTTACTCCAGTTGTGACTCTTGTCAAATAAGTTGTTCCACCTGTTAGATTGTCAGTTGGGTTCAGTGTAAATGTCATGTTGTCATTAGAACTTGCTGGAGAACTTGATGGAGAATCAGAAAAACTTGCATTACCTTGGATCCAGTCAGAATCTGTCATATTGTTAAGTGTTGCTGTATACGAATTGCTGCTGCTATCAGCCAGGCTTGTACCGCTGCCATCATTCATTTTGTAATAAGCAACCAAGCCAGTTTCACTTCCAGAAAGTTCTTTATTCATATTGGCTTGGATTTCAGCTTGAGTGCGTGCAACATTCCAAATGCGAAACTCATCCATTTTGGCATTAAGATAAGCATCCCCACCCCAGTTTGATTTACCTAAATATTGATTATTGCGAGTCATCACAGCAGGTACATACATATTCGTTTTAGTTCCTACCAAATTTCCATTTACAATTAATTTGCCTGTTCCATTAGCAGAACCTGCTGTACCAGAGATTGTCGCTGCGACATGGATCCAAGTACCATCTATCGGTACTTGACCATAGGCTGTGTGTTCCCCATCCCCATCTGTAACCATAGATTTTGAACTTCCTGAAAGTATTTCAAAACGGATTGTACCACTCGAACCCGCTAGGCCTAACCATATATTATCATCGTTCAGCACCATTTTCACCAAAATCAAATATACGACTCCAAGTTCCCCTTGAATCATATTGCATCCATGCTTCAAAAGTCAGACTTCCTCCTAAAGAGAAATCACCAACATCCACATAATCATTCGTCCCATCAAAATCGAGTGCTTTGTTAGGAGAAGCCATCTTAACACAAGTACTGAAGTTATCAGAAGACACCCTTAAAGTTCCTGAACAGTATGTGATCGATGTGTAGTTGTGACATAAGTGTGTCCATTGCCTCAGAGAATGTCACTGTGATGTTATCAGTAATTGATACTGAACTTTGATTATCTGCTGTGGTAGAAACTGAGGTTACTGTTGGTGCTGTTGTATCAGTGGTGGTTGTGTCCACAACGAAAGTAGTAACTGCCAGTGTATTGCTTGCATTTCCGTCTGAGTCTGTGACTATTATTGTACAGTCAGAATAAGTTCCAGCACTCAAAGTTGTAAAGGTGATTGTGTTTCTACCACTAGTGGCAGAGGTTGTCCCTGATGAACATGAACCCCCGTAAGTGATAGTTCCTGCTTTGGTAGATGAAAAAGTGTAATTTGGGGAGGGGTCAGAAGTTGGAGTTGTTACTGGATAGACTTCTGTAAGAACAGGTCCTTCCTTCTTCTCCTCCTCTTTGTCTGCACAGGAGGTGAGGATGAGGCTAAAAAGAGATATGAGTATTATGTGTAAAAGCTTTTTCATATTTTCCCCTTTAGAATATGTTAAAGAAGCAGGACTAAAAAATAACAAATTCAAACTATTCAATCCAATTGATATACCCACAAAAACTAAATATTAATCCTCCCAACAGTTTCTAAAACAATATGAAACAATAAGTACTAATTAAGTCCCCAGATTCATGTTCGTATTAATGAAAAGGCGATGATATAGAGTTATTAAGGGGTTGTCAAACAAAAAATAAACAACAAATAATATCAATCGGTTTGTTTTACAAGAATGGGGATTTTACTTGGAGTGTCTGACTTGTGAAGAATTAGTGGGGGTTACTTGGAGGTTCTCTGACTCTGTGAAGAATTAGTGGGGGTTACTCACAGGAGATGATGGGTTAGCCCCTGCCAAGAGTATTAGTGTTTGAAGTGTTTATTGCTTAACATCAGCCTAGTTGTACCTCAACCAGAATGTGCTAACAACATTACTGATGTAAGGCCCCCCGGGAAGGTTTGAACCAGCCCCGGGGAACCTTAATCATTAAAAAGATTTAATCTTATTCATATTATTTCCACCAAATGTCAGTCCCATTGGTTGGCCAATCGTTAACATTATCGGTGGTATTACCATCATAAATATATAGATATGAACTACCAGACACAGTTGCGGTTGCAACTATACCATATTGTGTTGTAAGATCTGGATCATCCAATTTTAATTCAATTCCTGATACAAGAGTTCCTAAACTACCTATACTATTTTGGTAAGATGCTAACGTAGCAGTAGTATTTGCCATTAATGCATGCTTTGAAGCAACACGAGATATTTTGGAACCTGTTGTAGGCTTAGCAGGAGTACCAGCTGTTAGACTACTGAGTGTACTCCCAACAGTAAAATCTGTATACATAGTATTCCAATAACTTGTCATGGTACTACAAGCTGCGTCCGAGTAACCGACTTGACTCACTGTATACGTTGAAGTGCCCGTGATAATAAATTTTTTCGTATGACTTTTTGTCTCTGAAGGATAACCATGATTTGAAATTGAAGTGCTATTGTCGACACACCCACCACTAGGTTCTTCCCCAAGATGACTCGTATTATATGTCCCAGTAGCGGTTGAACCTGTAATAGTTCCTGAAGCGGTTGTTCCAGTACCTTCAGCAGGTATCGCAGCAGCAGCGGTAGTTTCATCTTTTTTTGCACATGATCCAAGAAGTGCCATTGTACCTAATATTAAGACCATCCAAAATAGTAATTTTTTCATAATAACCTCTTTCATTGTAAAAAAATGCAGGATTATTCCTACATTTATTTACCGGGTATGGTGTTAAACAACCCCGGAATTACTCCCCGTTCACACAATTTGAAACAACTCATAAATGCTCCCGGGCTGTTTACCCAAAGTATATCACTGTTAAAAGCAGAATACAACACTTATTTTCACATCCTGTCTGTTTCGTATTGCTTCTGTAAAATCTGCATTAACAACAAATTCCACAATATAGCGGGTAGTTTAGTGGAGGTTGTCTGACTTGTGAAGAATTAAGTGGGGGGTTACTTGGAGGTTCTCTGACTTGTGAAGAATTAGTGGGGGTTACAGCTTTCGGGACTTTTATCACAGTCTTTGAAATTTCCTTTCACAACTACGGCAATGAGATTCCCGTTTGAGTCCTGTCTTTTCGTGTTTCAAAAATCTAGGAACCTCTTAGAACTTTTTTCTAAACCGCTGCAACAAAGTCTATTTCAACTAATGAACCAACCGCAAGTCCAGTAACCCCAATACATGTTCTACCGGGTAGCTTATCTGACTTGAAAAAGCTGGAATAAACTTCGTTCATTCTGTTAAAGTCGTGAAAATTTACTAGGTAGACACGTGCAAATATAACTTTTTCAAGTGAAGAACCAGCAGCGTTTAAAACATCAATTAAATTTTTCATTACCTGACGTGTTTGTTCTTCAATTCCTCCTTCGACAAGCTTTGTACTATCATTCTTTAATGTTGGCATTTGACCAGTGATAAAAAGATATTCACCTGCTCTTACTGCGTGACTAAAAGGAGCAACACGCTGAGGCCCTTGAGAAAAAATAAGGTGTTCTAGTTCCATTTTCATTTCCCCTTTTTTGCAAAAAATGTTTTTTCGAAAGTCCAAACAGATTGGTTTATGAGAACCCAATATATAACATCAATCGGTTTGTTTTACAAGAATGTGGGGATTTTACTTGGAGGGTGTCTGACTGTGAAGAATTAGTTAACTGTCTCAACTATCGCAACTATCGCAGCGTCTTTTAGTCTTCCAAAAGTTTAGGATTTACCTTTATTATCTTCTTTTTACCTTCTGTAATTAAAATCACAGCCCCGTGTTCTTCCAGAATTTTGAGAGCATTATCTCTAATTTGTTTATCCCGAAGTTGATTTGGGCCTTCCTTAAGTACTATCCTTTGCGATAGTTGCGATAGTTGCGACATTTGACAGTAATTCTTGATCCAATTTTGTAAAATAAAAGCATTCTTGAATTCCACTGGAAGTCCAGCAGTCACAAATATTCTTTTTGCCTCATGCAGATACCATTCGGCAAGATTAATTGATTGCTCCATAGTATCAGGTTGTATTTCTCCTTCAGGACCGTAATTAAAGACGTGAAGAACACCAGATATCCTTACGGCTTGTTCAGCATTTTTACTTGCAAAATCTCGGACTTCCGTAAATTCTCCTCCTGGTTTAAGGCCCTCCTCAACTTTATTAAAATAAGCAATCCAAAGTTTTTTTGCTTCCTCAGATAATTTAAGTACTGGAGGCACCAATCGGCCTTCATCATCCACCGGTAATGTTATTTCCATTATGTCTCTTACTCTGTTATGGAATATTTGCATTTTGGGTGTTCTCTCTGGTGGTACTTGATATTCCCTATCTCCCATTGTCGACTTTGGCCTTTGTGTCAAGAAACGGGCAGAAGTTCCTATTGCACGACTCATGTCATTTTGTTTACCCTGCCATTTCTCGAATACTGTTTGCTGGAGCATAATGTTAGCAGTACAACGTCTCCCTGAAATTCTTTTGGTTTTAGCTGTTTTTCGTGTTGGCTCAAAATCATTTCCATCCCATATACGATTAATGATTGCAAGCATACCCATTGCGTTATCTTCTTTCATTCCCTGGGATGCTACAAACAATCCACCTTCATCACTCCAAAGTGATGCTGAAGGATGTCCTATGGCGATATGGTATGCAAAGGCTTCACTAGATACGTCCTCATAAAATATTTTTGGAGCAGTTATAATCTCTGGCTCCTGAAGTTGATGATCTTCTAACTTTGCTTTCAAATCATCCAATGGATCAGCGGAAAAATTTAATTCACTCATCGTTGTCTTTAATGTCTGTGGTTTGTTCTTTAGGTAAATTTCTAAGAGCATTCTTTTTCTGATTTTCCTTGATTGCCGCCAATAGTCCATTACGTTTTGCTTCCCATTCAGAATGGTCAGCAATTGATTTTTTAATATCAGCTTTCATTTCATCTGCTTTCTCCCTTTCCCAATCTCTCAATGCTTTAGAAAAGGCTTTATCCAGAGAACTTTTACGCTCTCCAGATTCTGCGATTGTCAATAATGATAAAGAGATTGGACCAATGTTTTGTGAGTCTCTCCCAACGTCAGAAAGTCCCTGACAGGCTAGAGATGCTGTTGCGAGTGCCGATCCTGCTATCATTGACAGAGGTTGCTTACCATACCCTTTAAATTCGATTACAGCCTCCTCCATCATTGTTCCTAGTGCAACTACAGGGAAAGGCTTGGGTTCTTCTTCCTCTCTGACTAGTGGCACATAATCAGGCCATTCGTCATATTCATCAGCAGTGTCATCCCATTCATTCGCCAAGTCAGAAGTCCATTGGACAGCAGAATCTCTAACCATGGTGTTGAATTTATCAAGATCGTTACCTTCTATGTTAAGCCAGTCAGATAAGTCTCCTTTTTCAGGAATATCTGGAAGTTCCAACCAAAGAACTGATTAGCAACCTTAATTATCTCGAAGCAATAAATGCCATCCCTTTTCGCCCAGCATGGTCATTGTCAGGTAAACATATAACTTTTGCCTCTTGGAACCATTTTGAATACTCTTCACTCCATTTCCCAGTACCTCCACAAAAAGTTGTAGCAGTTAATCCAATCTTTGCAGCATTATCACAATCTTTTTCACCTTCAAGAACCATTATGTCCCTACCTTCTTTTATTGCTGCTAACATCTGAGGCAACCGATAAGGTACTCTTGTAACTCCATCCAATGACCATCTTACCGTCAGGTCTTTGGGTCTAAAATCTTTTGGCTTAAACCTGACAACATCCATTACATGATTGCCGTCTTTATCCTCATACCTATAGACAGCTTCAATTGTTTTAGACTTGGTCTTTTCTTCCTGGACAAAGAATTGACTTTCCTCCATTCCCAGAGCAGAGACTACAGACTCAAATGAACATCCAGCCTGACACTTAAAGAGAATCCTTTCCTTAGTATAGGATGCAGTTAGACTTGGCGATTTGTCATTGTGTGAGGGGCAAAGTGCTTCAATGCCATTACTGGTTTGTTTTACTTTCTCCAACTTTGAGCAAAACAAACTCCAGTTTTCATCTAATGATTCCATAATTAAGATATGTCTCTCTAATTGACGTAACTAGAGTCTCTTTCCTCAATTCTGGATTCTACCCACTGATCTACCTCATCTTCAATCCATGCAATAGCACGGCAGTCGAATTGTGTGGTGTCTTTTATAGGGCCGCCTAACTTTAAAGATTTGGGGAAAGTTCCTTCGTCCATTTTTCGATAGATGGAAGTCCTTCCGTATCCTGTTCGGCTTAAGACTTCGGTCAAACGAATTAGACGAGTTTTAGGTTTATTGGAGGTGGGATTTTTTTTTTTCCATACAGCATCTCTATGAATAGGTTTGAGAGTATCCGATTGAAACGGATGGTATGGTATATATTTTATATGTAATGGTTAATTCCGATGGTAATGCACAAATAAGTAACTTCATTTAAATAAATAGTTTAATAAAATCGGAAATTATAACTAGTATCATTTTTATGAACAGATGTGAATCATATAGTTGACCACCACTGCATCATTTTTCTCCTTTCATCAAGATGCTCTGCTCTGTTGTAGCTTTGCGTACTTTGTTTGACTCGTGATGTGCCAGTTGCAACTCAATTACGTCAGGATGCCATTTTCTGCTTTCATTCAATACGGTGGAAGCAATAGTCCTAAAACCATGAATAGTGTGTCGTCCCTGCATAGCCTAAACGGTTTGAAAAGTATAAAAGAGTATTTTCACTCATAGGTTTTTTTGAATTTCTCACCTGAGGAAAGACATAACCTTCAGGACCGAAATATTTCTGTATCTCTCTTCAATATTTTAACAGCTTGCTTTGAAAGAGGTACATGGTGGGTCTTCCTCATTTTCATTCTTTCTCCTGGTATAATCCAAAGAGGTTCATTGCATTCAAGATCAAATTCATTCCAGTCAGCAAATCTTAACTCTGAAGAACGAACAAATGTTAAGATCATGAATTTCATTGCTAGAACAGTAGAGGAATGTAACTTGTCGTCTCTATTTTTTTTAGTAATTCCGGTAATTCTGAGATTGGAAGAGAATAGTGTGCTTTGGTTTAGGTTTAGTAAATATCTTTTGTAATCCTTTAGAAGGATTACCGATACAATGATCTTCAATTTCAGCATAATCAAATATTGCTTCAAGCCTTTGTCTAACTCGGTAACAGGTCTCGTGCATACCTTCAGCTTCAATTTTTCTCAAATTTGCAATAACATCTTGCTTCGTAATAGTTGAAATTGGTTTTTCACCCAAGTCAGGATAAACATGATATTTGAGAGAATTGAGGACATCACTAGCATGCTTTTCTGTCCAATTGAGAGTTTGCCTTTTGTGCCATTCAATAGAAACCTTTTTGAAAGTAATTGTCTTTTTTATTTCTTCTAGCCTAAATTTATTTGCCCGATCCAGATTGTCCTGTCTTTCTTTCCTTTTTTCTTCAATTGGATTTATTCCATCTTTAATTTCTTCTTTGCTTCATATCTTTTTCCTCTGGCTTCCTTTAAAGAAATATCAGGCCAAATACCAAATGATAAGTTATTTGCTTCCTTCAAATCTAAATTTCATCCGCCAGTATTTAGAACCGTTAGGGATGAACTACAAGATACATTCCACCACCATCAGATAATTTGTACTGTTTTAACTTTAGGTTTGGCTTGTTGAATTGATAATTCTGTTAGTTTGTCCATTAATGCCTCTCAAAAGTTTTGGAAATGGATGAATTTGATTTAAATTAAAAAGAGATGATCTAATTAATTTATACCACCTAATTTAAAATATTTGTACCACCATTTTTATACCACCAAATAATGTAGGAAGCAAGCGGAAAGTTTAGAATGTGTTGGGACGGTTAAATAGCAAGAGCTAGCACTTGCAGTGGCTTGGGAGCTTGTTTACGGTATGATTTGGGACAGGATAGGAATAGTGGTGTGGTGGAGGTGGGGGGAGTCGAACCCCCGTCTTACTAAGTTTCCATTTGGGCATCTACAAGTTTAGTTGGAATTTTTCTTTTTCTTCAGATGTGTCGGCAACCAACCTCCTCAATCTGAAACACCTCCTTAAATCTTACTGTTGTTACGGAGGAATGCAACAGCCAGCCTGACTTAGATAACATCTTTCGTTACGTTTCAGGCAAACTCAACGAAAGACGCCTACTTCAATTACGCCGCAAGAGCGACGCGAGCAGGTGTATAGTCAGCGTTATTTGCAGCTAACAATTTGATGATCGTTTTTACGTGACCCCGATCATCACCCACGACTTGCTTCCCAATATTTCCACTTGTAATCGAATTCCATGACACCCCCATTGACAGTGTAAGAACTCACTGGAAAGATTAGACTGACCATTTTACTCTTTAAGGGAGCACAGTGCAACAGTTTTTCCTTTGCAGGAGACTTGCTTGCAAGTTCCGGGAAGTTTCAGATCTAAAGCGTTTGTGTTTTGTTTCAGTAAAAACATCACACTGGTTAGCTGACTGCAGCAACTGCTTTTTTGGCGGCTTCGCGGATTCCATCAGCCATCTGCAGTCTTTCACCCAATCCGGCTTTGTTCACAAGAATGTGTGCTTCTTCAGAATTGGTTCCTTCGAGACGCACCACCACAGGAATTTGTAAATCAACACTTTTGAAAGCAGCAATTACACCTGCGGCAACCATGTCGCATCGAACAATTCCACCAAATATATTGATCAAGAATACACTTTACATTTGGATCCATGGTAATAATTCTGAAAGCTTTTTCTACATTTTCCTGATTGGCAGCACCTCCAACATCAAGAAAATTAGCTGGCTCTCCTCCAGCTAGTTTAATCATATCCATCGTTCCCATCGCCAGGCCAGCGCCGTTTACCATGCAGCCAATGCTGCCGTCCAACTTGATGTAGTTGAGATCAGCTTCACTTGCTTCTACTTCCAGAGGATCTTCTTCATCTGTATCTCTCAAGGCAAGATTGTCCTTGTGCCGATACATTGCGTTATCATCAAATGCCAACTTTGCATCAAGTGCGATTACGCGACCGTCTCCGGTCAAAACAAGCGGATTGATTTCAAGCAGTGAGCAGTCTTCCTGCATAAAAGTTTCATAAAGAGCCATGAAAACTGCTGCCGCAGGGCGGATCAGTTTAGGATTAATAGCATCAATTTTTAAACCGAAAGCTAATTCATTCGCCTGATATGATCGCAAGCCGACTGCCGGATCAACGAAAACTTTAAGAATCTTTTCCGGAGTTTTCTCTGCGACTTCCTCAATGTCCATTCCGCCTTCTGTGGAAGCCAACAAGACGACACACTGCCTCCCTCGGTCCACAAGCACTGAACAATAAAGTTCTTTACGGATGTCTATGCCTTCCTCGACAAGCAACTGTTTTACCTTCTGACCCTGCGGGACTGTCTGGTGTGTTACCAACTGCATACCGAGAATTGCCTCAGCATTTTCACTGACGGCATCCATTCCCTTGGAAACTTTGACTCCTCCGCCTTTTCCTCGACCACCAGCATGGATTTGAGCTTTAACTACACAAACTTCTGTCGCTAAATCATCCGCAACCTGAGTTGCCTCATCCACTGAGTAAGCCACACTTCCACGCGGAACCGGTACTCCATATTTTGCTAAAATTTGTTTGGCCTGATATTCATGTATTTTCATTGTTTCCTTTATTTAGCTAAGCATTTCCTTAACTGCCTCACGCTCCATTTCAAGTTCATCACGTGTAGCCCGTATTTTTTCCTGAGAGAAATCATTCAATTCGATGCCCTGAACAATTTCATAGTCACCATCGCCTTTGCTTCTGAGTGGATAACTGAAAATTAACCCTTCCGGAATTCCATAGCTTCCATCGCTCGGAATCGCCGTGCTGAACCAATCACCTTCCGAGGTTGGTGTGCTGATTCGCAAGATTGTATCCAGTGCCGCATTTGCGGCAGATGCTGCCGAAGAAGCTCCGCGAGCGTTGATAATGGCAGCTCCGCGCTGTTGTACTGTTTTAATGAAATCTCCCTGCAGCCATTCTTCATCCTTAATCACAGCCGGAGCGTCTTTGCCCTGGATTTTAGCGTTGTAGAAATCAGGATATTGTGTGGCACTGTGATTGCCCCAGATAGTCATGTTACTCATATCCCGCACCGCAGTTCCGGCCTTTTGCGCAAGCTGACTTTTTGCTCGATTTTCGTCCAAAGCTGTCATTGCAAACCAATTATTTCTGGAAATATTTGGTGCGTTATTCATGGCAATCAGGCAATTAGTATTGCATGGATTACCAACCACCAAAACACGGGCATTTTGGCCGGCGTTGTCATTGAGAGCTTTGCCCTGTCCAACAAAAATCCCTCCGTTAATCCGCAGTAAATCATTGCGTTCCATACCTGCTTTTCGAGGAACAGAACCAACCAGTAATGCCCAGTCGATGTCTTTGAAAGCAACATTTGGATCGGAAGTCGTGACGATATTCATCAGCAAGGGAAAAGCACAATCGTCGAGTTCCATTTTTACACCTTCCAGTGCAGGTAAAGCTTGTTCGAGTTCCAGCAACTGCAACTCGACTGCAGTGTCCCTGCCGAAAATTTCTCCTGAAGCCAACCGGAACAGCATAGCATATCCAATTTGTCCGGCTGCGCCGGTAACAGCAACTTTAACAGTTTTCATGGGGTCTCCTTTTTTTAGGTATTAAACAAATAATTCGTATTTTTACTTTTTCACTAAAATACCAAACAATGACAGCGAAGGCACTGAGGCATCAAGGTGCTGAGACACTGAGGCACTAAGCACTGTAACTTTATGCTAAGTCTGTTTTTTGCAAACAAACTGCGAAAATTATTAAATTTAGGTTTCATTATTTTTGATTAAGACGGAGTTTTACTAGATCACTCCATCATTATTATTCAGCCACAGAATGCGGAAATCAACGCATTCAAAGTAGCGCTGGGTCTCATAGCTTCAGTAACTTTTTTCTCATCAGGGTCATAGTATCCTCCCAAATCGAGTTCCTTACCCTGAGCGGTGTTCAGTTCTTCAATAATTATATTCTCCTTTTCCTCAAGCTCTTTTGCCAGTCCGGAAAAGCGGCTTTGAATTTCAGTGTCTTCCGTTTGGCCTGCCAGAGCTCGTGCCCAAAACATTGCAAGGTAGAAGTGGCTGCCTCGATTGTCCAATTCGTGGACTTTACGCGAGGGAGATTTGTTGTGTGTCAGAAAATGTTCATTGGCCTGATTAAGAGTTTTTGCCAAAACGGCGGCCTTGGGGTTGTCCGTAGTTCGTGCAAGGTGAATCAATGATTCTGCCAGTGCCAGAAATTCTCCCAGAGAATCCCAACGTAAATGTGACTCCTTTACAAATTGCTGCACGTGTTTTGGTGCAGAACCGCCTGCTCCTGTTTCAAACAAGCCACCGCCTTTCATCAAGGGTACGATTGAGAGCATCTTGGCGCTAGTGCCAAGTTCGAGTATAGGATAGAGATCAGTGTTGAAATCACGGAGAACGTTTCCTGTCACCGAAATAGTGTTTTTCCCTGCACGTGCACGTTCAATGGAATATTTTGCGGCATCATAAACCGACATAATCGGAAGCTCTAAATTCTGAGTGTCATGAATTTTGAGATAGGATTTGACTTTCTTTATCATCTCCCGTCCGTGATCCCGCTTCTCGTCCAACCAGAAAACGGCAGGCCATCCCGTAATATTTGCACGAGTGACAGCCAATTTGATCCAGTCCCTGATCGGAGCATCCTTGACAGTAGCCATGCGCCAAATATCCCCTTGTTCCACGTTATGTTCATGGATTGTCTCTCCCTCGGAGTCGACGATACGTATGACTCCATTCTCCGGGCGCCTCAAAAGTGGTCGGGTGTGAACCATATTCCTCCGCTTTTTTGGCCATTAAACCAACATTCTGTACAGTCCCCATAGTGGCTGGATCCAAGGCACCGTTGGCGATACAATTTTCGAAGGTGGCTTCATAAAGTGGGGCATAGGAGCTATCAGGAATTATTGCTTTTGTATCTTCCGTTTTATTGTCATTATTCCACATTTGACCAGAAGCTCTTATCATTGCTGGAATTGAGGCATCAATAATAACATCAGAGGGAACATGTAAGATTCGTAATTCCTTTATCAGAATCAACCATCGCAAATCGGGTTGATCTGCATAGAAGGCTTAATGTCTGTTTCAATTTCAGCTTTTTCTATCGGAGAATGTTCTCTCTTAATTTTAGAATAAAGTCTCCGATCCATTGTTTAAATTGACTCCTAAATGCAATGTCTCTACGTGTTTTTCAAGTACTGTGGCATAAAAAACCTTAACGCAGTGTCCGAAAATAACCGGATCAGAGACTTTCATCATCGTCGCTTTCAGGTGTAGAGAAAAAAGAACTCCCTGCTTTTTGGCATCTTGGATTTGCTGATAGAGGAACATATCCAGAGCTGTGGCGCTCATGAAGGTTGCATCAACCACAGTTCCAGCGGTGTAGCGGATATCGTCCTTCAGGATCAGATTTCGCCATCGGCGGTTTCCAACACGATTTTTGCAGTGGTATCGGCCGGAAGGTTGGCAGACTTTTCATTGGAAAAGAAATCGTCGCACCATGCATGGTAGGACATGAGCGTCTTGCTGTCGGCGGACCAATGCACCCATGCGGTGCGGATTGTTTTGTGCAAAATTCTTTACGGCTTTGGCAGCACGGCGATCAGAATTGCCTTCGCGTAGAACTGGGTTGACGCACTGCGCGAACCTTTGAGGGCATCGATATTTGGCGCGTACGGCTTTTTCGGCGTCTGTTTGCGGCGCTTCAGGATAGTCAGGCAGAGGCATAGCCTTGTGGTTTGCAATTCCTTCACAGTGGCAACCAGCTGCGGCACGGAAGCGGAGATATTTGGCAGTTTGATGATATTGGCATCGGCCGTCTTGAGTCATGCGGCCCAGCTCGGCCAGATCATCAGGCTGGCGTGGATTTCAGCTCAGATTAGTCTGGAAAGGCAGGAAAGAATTCGTCCTGAAAGTGAAATATCACGGCTTTCAATGGAAATTCCTGAGTCTTGAGTAAATGCCTGTAAAATGGGAAGTAAAGAATAACTGGCGAGCATGGGAGCTTCGTCTGTTTTGGTCCAGATAATTTTTAAGGGTGAAGTTGTCATTTATTTTGAGACTGTCCTAAACATTGGATTACATTGTCCGAAATGAGAGGTAGAAAACCACCAATGTTCGGATTTTGGTTCCCCGATATAAGAAATTTCCAAATACAGCGGAAATCAAAAACATCACAATCCAGTCTACCAGATTGGTCAATATTTTCAATTCTAAAAAGGTATTTTGGTGTTGCTGCAGCGAATTAGCTGACCAAATTACTTTCGGCCTCCAGTAGTTTTTCATCAACTCCAAATATTTCAACAATATCTCCGCTGTACAGAATCGTATCGCCTCGAGGGAGGATAATTTGACGGTTACGAATAATTTTTACTAACACACAATCTTCCGGCAGACTCAAATCTCGGATTCGTTTTCCGTCAACGGAGGATTCAGGAGGTATTTCTACTTCACGGTTACTGACTAGTGACTCTTCCGGGAGTTCTGAATCATCCAAAGTTCCATTAAGATAATTTTCCAGAAAGTCTGCTTTGGGTTTTTCGGAAAAGATAGTAACTTTATCATTGGCATGTAAAATAGTTTCACCCCGTACAATGCGCAACTTCCCTTTTCGGCGTACGGAAACCATCAGCGTGTCGTCTCCAAGACGTAATTCTTTTACACGCTTTCCAACAATCGGCGATTTCGGGCCTAAAGTAACTTCAGTCAGTCCTGTCCGGTTTAGTTTTCGAATGTTCAGAATTTCATCGTGATGCTGTTCCTGAGCCCTTTGAGATACTGCTTTGTTATATGCCCGAATGATGTCGATTCTCCTCAGTACCCCCAGTAATGTGTTTTCACTTGTTTCAGAAATGACAGGAACGCAGCCTTCGCCCTGGTCTTCCAGATGCCGTAAAGCCATCCAAACCGGCTGATGTGGAAGTATTGTTGCCGGTTTTTTGTTAGTCAAAATATCAGCAATGGTTTTTGATTCAAGTAAACCTCCGGATCGCAGCTGATCCAGTTCTTTAATTGTAATCAGTCCAATCAATTTGGTTTCATCTTTCACCACCGGCAGGGCGTGATAATGTGTGCTGTTAAAAGCATTCATTAACTCAACCAAAGGCATGTCAAAAGGTACAGCATTGGTTTCAGAGTTCATCGCAATTTGTGCTGTTACACCCTGCATCAGGTCAATTGCCTGAGTATCCTCCGACAGTTCTACACCACGTCTCTTCAATTTTAGTGTATAAATTGAATCATGACTGATATTCCTGGAAACAATTGTACTGAGTACGGTAGCAAGCATCAGGGGCAGAATTATTTGGTAATCGCCAGTCATTTCATAAAGAATGAGAATCGCAGTTATCGGAGCATGAGCAGCGCCACTAAAAAACGCTGCCATTCCAACCAATGCATAAGCACCGGACGGAGAAACAATTCCAGGAAATAATGTGTGAGCGATTTGACCAAAAGAAGCTCCAAGCATGGCACCCATAAACAATGAGGGCGCAAATATCCCGCCTGAACCTCCGGAACCGAGAGTAAGGGTTGTTGCAATAAGTTTCAAAAACAGCAGACCTAAAGTAACTTGGAGAGTCAGTTGACTGAATAGCGTGCTTTCAATAGTTTCATAGCCGACGCCAAAAACACGCGGGAAACCGTCGATTTGATAGGAGGCTATTCCCAGCAAACCCAGCAGTACTCCTCCCAATATAGGTTTTGTTGGTTCCGGAATACGGATTAAGTTCCAGATATCTTCCGAAAAATAGAGCATTCGACTAAATCCAACTGAAGCCAGTGCTGCAATAAAACCCATCAAAGTGTAAAGCAACAGTTCCCAGGGGCTCTGCATAGTATATTCCGGGGTTAAAAAAGCACGTGAGTCTCCTTCAAAATAATGTGCAATTACATCTGCAGTAACCGCAGAAATAACGACTGCTCCAAAATAAACGCTTCCGAAACGACGCAAAAGAACTTCAAGCGCAAACACTGCTCCCGCAATTGGTGCATTAAAAGTTGCCGCAATTCCTCCGGCGGCACCGCAGGCAACAAGGGTGCGCACGTGATTTTCAGAAAGTTTTAAATACTGTCCAACGAATGAACCCAAAGCTGAACCGATTTGAGCGATTGGCCCCTCGCGTCCAACCGAGCCTCCGCTTGCGATACAAACTGAAGACGCCAGAGATTTAACAATCACTACACGAGGACGAATCTTGCCGCCACGCAGTTCAATAGCTTCCATTACTTCCGGGACGCCATGCCCCTTTGCCTCACGTGCAAAGTAATAGACCAGAGGCCCCACTATTGCTCCGCCCAGAGCTGGGATCAATATCAAATGCAGTGGATACCATTCTGTCAGTAATCCGGAAATATCTCTGTAGGCTAAAGTCTGAAACCATTCAATAAGTCGACGGAAAAGAACTGCTCCCAATCCGGAACCGATTCCGACGATTAGAGATGTGACAAGCATGACTGATGAATCTGCATCAAGCATGCGCCATTCTGAGAGATTTGATTTAACAAATTCTTGACATTGGTTCAGTAATTTTTTTGAAAATTTCATACTGTATAGTTCTAAATCTGAAAAAATTTAGATATTTAATTAAGTCCAAACCGAACTAAATTTTTGGTGAATACTTTTCATAATAATACAGTCCAGACTTTTGAAATATCAAAAAAACAGCTTGTATGCGGTTATGACTTTTCAAAAGAAATTTGTTTATTTACATTGCCTGTTGAACATTCAGTTGAATCGTGGAAAAAGCACGCATTGTTATTATCAAAATGGAATTCTTCGTTTTTTGAATTACTGCTAAGCGGTAATGGAGAGGGGATGCGGGCGGCGCCATGTTGTTTTACCGGGATTCCCTTTTTCATATTTGCTTGTTACAAAACAAAAATAATGAGAGTATTGTATTCAGTTTTGGCTGCCCTGTAAAACTGATGTGTGTTTGGAAAAATATCACAAAGAGGCACATTTGCAAAGATAGAAAAGGAGAATCATGAGCAATGTATTGACTATGATACTGGCTGGAGGTGAAGGCTCTCGTCTGAAACCCTTGACTGCAGTGAGAACCAAGCCCGCAGTTCCTTTTGGCGGAAATTACAGAATTATCGATTTTGTGCTAAGTAATTTTGTAAACTCAGGTTTATTGAAAATATTTGTCCTCACCCAGTTTAAGTCACATTCGCTCATGCAACATTTGCGTGAAGGCTGGCGTTTTTCATCTGGAATTGTAAAACAGTTCATCGATCCTGTTCCGGCACAAATGCGGACTGGGAAAAAATGGTATGAAGGAACTGCAGACGCTATTTTTCAAAACATTAACTTGATAGATGATGAAGATCCGGACCAGGTTTGTATTTTTGGAGGAGATCATATTTACCGTATGGATATCCGACAAATGTTAAAATTTCACAGCAAGCGTCAGGCGGTTCTGACGGTTGCGGCTATTCCAGTGCCTGTTAAAGATGCACATCTTTTCGGTATTATTGAAGTGGATGAAGAATGGCGGATGGTTAGTTTTGAGGAAAAACCAAAAAGAAATCCAAAAACGATTCCAGGAAATTCTGATTTTGTGCTGGCCTCAATGGGTAACTACATTTTTGAACGAACTCCTCTGGTCAAAGAACTGAAGAGAGATGCAGCTGATAAAAAATCAAGTCATGATTTTGGTAATGATATTCTGCCCAGAATGTTCCCTGATGGGAAAGTATTTGTTTACGACTTCAGTCAAAATAATATACCAGGAGCAGAGGAAGAGGAAAAAGGTTACTGGAAGGATGTTGGCACACTCGATACATTTTGGGAAGCCAATATGGATTTGGTAGGCTTACATCCTCATTTTAATCTCTACAATAAAAAATGGCCTGTGCTGACTTATATTCCACCTCTTCCTCCGGCAAAGTTTGTCCATTTCAGTGACTCTCGTACAGGACATGCTATTAATTCAATGATTGGCTCAGGTACTATCATCAGTGGGGCTCTTGTAGAAAATTCTATTGTAGGCTACAGTGTCCGAATTCACAGTTTTGCTCATGTTGAACACTCTGTTATCATGAACAATGTCGAAATTGGACGAGAGGCAAAAATAAGAAAGGCCATCATAGACAAACATGTACGCATAGCACCTGGTGCAAATGTCGGGTATGATCTTGATACAGACAGAAAAAAATTTCAGATAACCGAAAACGGAATTGTCGTTATTCCAAAAGGAGCCAAAGTTGCCTGAAAGGCTAAGTATTATTTTTGCGGCATCTGAAGTTGAAGGTTTCTCCAAAAGCGGAGGACTTGCTGATGTAGCACGAGCTTTGCCATTGCATTTAAAATCCATGGGACATGATGTCCGGATAGTTACACCGCTTTATCACTTAATCCCCGAAAATCATAAAACTGAAACGATCATTCCTGCGCTTGGTGTACCGCTGGGAAGCGAAGAAAGTTGGTGTGCAGTTCGTCAACTTGAAATGGAAGGTGTTGTAGACGGGAAAATGATAAGTGTTCCAGTTTATTTTATTGAACACGATCACTACTTTTTCAGAAGTGGATATTACGATGATGGTCTGCACGAATATCCGGACAATGCTGCACGGTTTGGTTTTTTCTCAAAAGCAGTTTTGCAGCTTTGCAGAGCATTGGAATGGTATCCGGAAATTTTTCATGCAAACGACTGGCATACTGCTCTTTTGCCGTTTTATCTAAGACAGTCTCAGCAGGAAACTGACGAATTCAAACAAAGTAGTTCTGTCCTGACCATCCACAATGCCGGATACCAGGGCAATGCTCCCGGAACTTTCAGGAACTCCCTTGAAATTCCCCTGGATTATTTTGTTGCGGAATTGTTTGAAGACCACAATCAATTGAATTTACTCAAAGGAGGTATTTATTTTGCCGATCATGTAAACACGGTCAGTCCGGGATATGCAGAAGAATTGAGAACTCAACTTGGTAGTCATGGTCTGCATGAAATATTCACAAGAAAAGGTGAAAACTTTTCCGGAATTATGAACGGTTGTGATTATGATGAATGGAATCCGGAAACAGATCCTCATTTGCCTGCATGTTTTAGTGCAACTGATTTAAAGGGCAAAAAGCAGTGCAAAAAAAAACTGCAGGAGATTGTTAGTCTGCCTGAGTTGCCGGATGTTCCTGTAATTGGCATGGTCGGCCGCTTAACCTGGCAAAAAGGTTTTGAATATCTGCTTCCTGCTTTGCCGCAAATTTTAAGTTTGGATGTGCAGGTGGTAGTTCTGGGAAGTGGCGAACCTTTGATTGCAAATGCTTTTGACAAGTTGCAGCAAAAGTTTCCGACAAAACTTGGCTGGTATAATGGTTACAATAATGAATTGGCACACTTGATTGAAGCAGGCAGTGATATGTTTCTGATGCCCTCACTGTATGAACCATGTGGATTGAATCAAATGTACAGCTTGCGTTATGGTACTCTTCCTATTGTAAGAAGAGTCGGTGGTTTGAAAGACTCCGTTATTCAATTTGACGAAAAACTGGAAACTGGTAACGGATTCATTTTTGATGATCCGGATTCAGACTCTTTAAGTGAAGAGGTTGAATTGGCTGTGAGTGTTTTCTACAATAATCCAAGGCGATTCAAAAAAATGATTGACAATGCCATGAAACAGCGATTTGCCTGGAAAACGGCTGCAGAAGAATATGTGGCTCTTTATCGAAAAACATTAAATTAATGGAGGAAAATGTCAAAAATTAAAGGCACTATTGCAATACTGACGGGCGGAGGAGATGTGCCGGGACTAAATCCGGCTATTCGTGCGGCAACTATTCGTGCGAATCGAAATGGTTACAGAGTTGTTGGTCTCAGGAACGGCTGGGAGGGTATTATGAATATTGATCGAACAAAGTCCCTGGAAAATCAGCAGTACTGCCAGATCCTGACAGAACAAAACGTACAAAAAATTGCACGAACCGGTGGTACATTCCTTCACACTTCGCGCACAAAACCCAGTAAAGTCTCACATGATAAAGTTCCTGAAAATTTGCGTGATAAATATAACGCGGAAGAAAACGATTTGACTGATGAAATCATTAAAAATATTGAATACCTGGGTATTGAATATCTTGTGCCGATAGGTGGTGACGATACGCTCAGTTATGGTCTTCGTCTGCATAAAGAAGGTGTGCGCTGTGTCGGTATTCCGAAGACGATGGACAACGATGTTCCTGGTACAGATTATTGTATAGGTTTCAGCACCTGTGTTACTCGTACAATTGAATTCACTCATCAACTGCGTACATGTGCTGGTTCACATGAACGAATTATGGTGATTGAAGTGATGGGACGTTACGCTGGTTATACCGCTTTGGTACCGGCAATGGCCGGGGCGTCCGACCGTTGTGTGATTCCTGAGTATGAATTTAATATTGAAAGATTGACGGAATTACTTGTTAAAGACCGCCGTGACAATGAAAGTAATTATTCGGTCGTACTGGTTTCAGAAGGAGCGATGTTTAAAGGTGCCGATATGATTTTTTCAAACCAGGAAACGGATGCCTATGGTCACAAAAAACTTGGTGGAATCGGTGATATGGTCAGTGCGGAAATCGTAGCAAGAGCCCCTAAATATAACAAAGGTGGGACTATTCACACCATCAATCAAAGAATGAGTTACATGACACGTTCCGGTCAACCGGATGCAATAGATTCAATTGTCCCCATGGCATACGGTAACCTGGCGATGGATCTGATAATGGAAGGAAAAAGCGGTAGAATGGTTTGTTTAAAAAATGGCAAGTACGACCATGTACCATTTGAAGTGGTGACTGAATATGATAAAAAAATAGACGTGGAACGTTTTTATGATACTGAGCGTTATCGCCCGCATTATCATAACTGTATGGGTATGCCTCAGTTTATCATGACTTCAGACTGAAAATTGCGCATAATATAAAAAATGACTCCTCTGTTTCGCCGCGGACTGTTTGTTTTGCTGTTTATATTTTGCTGGTCTACTACTGCTTCCGCCATATTATTTGAAAGACGTAAAACTTTTGAATCCGAGCTTTCCTGGTTTGTCTATCCGGTGGTAGGCAGCATTCCGGGAGTTCAGGATTTTTATGGATTGGGTGGTACTGTTTCAGGAATTGGAGGCAGTGAATCTGACATCACTGTAATCAGTCTTAGAGGAAAAGCTGAATATTTTGATGATGACTTTCAGATTGATATCTTCTCAATTTTCGATATTCCGCTGTTTACCAACCATCTTACCTTCACTTGGTTCTCAACAAAAATCCGCAACGCAGGCTGGCCTGAGGGTGAGCGTGGAATAGATTCTGATCCGGACAGTATGTATTACTTACTGGCCAGCGAAGTGGATGCTTCCGGTGGTGAAATTTCTGTCAATGTTTTAGCAAATCAGCTGGAGTTTTATTATGCTTACAGCGATGCTTCCGTGAAACCTTACGGTTTAGTTGATCCAAACGGTACATTTTACAATGCACAGAATGCAGGAATTATCGAAAGTCCAAGGGGCTACCGCTATGGACTGTATCTGGATGATACGGATAATCGACGCGATCCAAGAATCGGCTACCGTTTTCAGTATGAAAAATGGGGGCAGCCATCTTCCAGAGCAGGTAATTCAGAATATTATCAGGAAGATTATAATCTTACCGGTTATATTCCTGTGTTGGCTGAAGGCAAAGGTGTTTTAGTGCTGAACCAGTTTTATGGCTCTTCAACAGTAATCAAAAAAGGAACGGTTGATCAAAGTCAATTTTTCTGTGATAACACCCTAATACCAGGCTGTCAGGCGATTCTCGACGAACTTTATGCACGGCAGCTAGCCGAAGCAGAAAACGGAAAAGCAACATCACTTGGCGGAACCAATCGTTTACGTGGATATAGTACCAACCGTTTTTATGACAGTTACACAAATTTCAGGGGTGCTGAATTTCGCTGGTATGTGCATGAAGTTCAGCAAGCTTTCAATTATTTTTTGGAAAAAGGAACCTTCGCTGGACTTCAGTTAGCCTTCTTCTATGAAGAGGGAACAGTCTCTCCGGATAAGGCAGCTTGTGGAAAAATATGCGCTCTTCTTATGGTGCTGGTACAAGATTCCTTTTTAATACTATCATTGTCCGAATCGACCGTGGATACGGCAAGGAGGGAGGCAAACTACATTTTTTGTCGGTTATCCTTTTTAGTTATGATCATAGTTCATTAATCAAAAACTTTGTATCATCTATTCTGCAATTTACATTAATCCAAAATGACTTGAATTGTATCTGATTCATATCAATTAAATCTATCGAATGGAATTTTGAAAAATGACTGTTGCCGAAGCTATTTTTAAGGCCATTAAGATCCGTGAAATCGATTTCGTCTTTTGTGTTCCCGGTGAGAGTTATCTCGCGACCATGGACTCATTTTACGGATCGGCAAAGCCTCTCTTGGTTTCAGCACGTCATGAAGAAGGTGCAGGTATCATGGCAGAAGCTTATGCCAAGGCTTCTTCAAAGACAGGTGTCTGTATGGTTACACGTGGTCCGGGTCTGACACATTTGTCAATTGCTCTTCATACGGCAAAACAGGATTCCACACCTCTTGTAGTCTTCGTAGGGCAAGTTCCGACAAAGGTGCGACAGCGTGAAGCTTTTCAGGAATTGGATATAGTTGAGTTCACTCGTCCTGTTGCCAAGTGGGCTGTGGAACTTAACCGGGCTGATCGAGTAGCTGAGATTGTAGACAAAGCTTTCCACATAGCTAATTCAGGACGTCCTGGACCAGTGGTCATTAGTCTACCGGAGGATATCGACAGAAGTTCAACTGCACAGCATTCTGTTTGGCGCAGTTCAACTGTGGGAATACCATCTCCATCAACCAAAGGAGTTGCAAAAGCTGTTTCCATGATTGAAGATGCAGAACGTCCCTGTATTGTTGCGGGAGAAGGCGTATTACGCGTTGACGCAACAGACAAGCTGATCCGCTTCGCAGAATGTCTTGGTGCACCTGTTTTTACTGCCTGGAGAAGATTCGATGCATTTCCTAACAATCATCCACTTTATATGGGTGGCCTTAATCTATCATCGGTTTCCAATGATCTTTCGGAACCGTTGAAGACCGCAGACCTGATAATCGCCATTGGTGCCAGGCTTGACGAGTTTACTACCTTAAGTTATTCATCCCCGTCAACTGCACAAAAACTTATCCATATTGATCAATCTCCCGAAGAAACAGGAGGAAGTTGGATTGGGGCCGATCTCGCCCTCGTAGCAGATGTGGGGGAGGCAATGGACAAGTTTGAAGAGGCTTTAAAAAACTCAAAGCATGTTAAACCGTCAAAAGAGCGTCAAAATCAAATAGCTGACTGGAGTGAATATTTTACAAAGCGGACCACTCCGCGCGGCAACAGGATTGGTCTTAAAGACGGAACAATTGATCTCGAAGGAATATATCATGACATCCTTAACATTTTAACTGACGATGCCAGTATTACTTGTGACGCGGGAGACTTTGGCAGTTGGCTGATACGTTATTATAAGTGGAACAAACCGCGCACTTTTTTTGGCCCTACAACAGGTGCTATGGGCTATGCTTTACCAGCTGCCATTGCAGCCAGGTTGGCAAGACCCCAAGCTCCTGCGCTTGCCTTTGCCGGAGACGGTGGATTTGCCATGACGATGAGTGAACTCGAAACCGCGGTCAGATTAAAGCTGGCAGGTCTGGTAGTACTTGTTTTTAATAATAATAATTTCGGCACAATTCGGAGACATCAAAATCGTGAATTCCCCGGCCGCGCTGTTGGGACAGGCCTCGGTAAAATTGACTTCTCAGCAATAGCAAAAGCTATGGGAGCAGAAGGCTTCAGGGTCAGTAAGAATGGGGAGTTTGCCAAAACCTTCAAAGCTGCACTAAACGCAGGCCGTCCGGCAGTTATCGATATTACTCTTGGAGAAAATAACCGTGATCCATGGGCAGATAACAACTAGCGTCATATTTTTTTGGCCGCTTAAATTCTTAATTGCTTTTAAACTGAAAGTAAAAAACGGATTCACTTTTTCCAAATTTATTGTTAGACTCTAAACCGTGTAACACAGCACCTCAAAAAACAATGAAATTTTTTTCTAATCCAGCTTAAGAAAAGGAGCAAAATGAAATTCCAAACTCAAGTAATGACTTATCCTAGCATGTCTGCAGTACTTCTTTTGGGCGAAGCAGACAGCAAAGTTCAAAGAGCTGTCCGCTATGCTCTGCTGGCTTTGGCCGGTTCTGCTTTGATCACCCTCTGTACGCAAATTTCATTACCCCTTTTTCCGGTGCCGATTACTCTGCAGACATTTGCGGTGTTTTTGATTGGTTTGACTTACGGTTGGCGTTTAGGTGGAATCACTGTTGCTCTCTATTTGCTGGAGGGCGCACTTGGTTTACCGGTATTTTCCGGTGGAAAAGGTGGAATGATTGTTTTCATGGGACCGACAGCAGGTTATCTTGTTGGATTTTTACTCGCGGCAACCGCCTGCGGATGGTTTGCGGAACGCGGATTTGACCGAAGTTATTTTAAATTATTCGTGTCCCTGCTGGTGGGCAACATTCTGCTATATGCGCCCGGACTTTTATGGCTGGGCACTCTGATCGGCTGGGATAAACCTGTGCTGGAATATGGGCTTTTCCCTTTCATTTGGGGCGACTTACTGAAAATCGCTATGGCCGTGCTCCTGCTTCCGACTGCCTGGAAAGTTGTTAATCGGCTTAAACAGTAAAATTTGCTGCATTCCGGTTAAAGGACTCAATGCTCTGAACAGCAAAACGGTAAGTTCATCATTTTAATCAGTACTTGAAGGCTTCATGTTTGTAAATAATGGACGACGTTTAAGCATGGTGCAGTTGTGGAAAGTTTTCATTCCCGTGAGAACTGTAATCCAGGAACATGTAAGTATCTAAATGCTTGTCCTCGACCTGATCGGGTGATATATTCACGCTTTCCCGAGAATGACAAACGAGTATGTCACTTTGACAATTTGCGAGTTCATCAGGCATAACTTCCATGAAAAATTGTGAACCTCCTGAAATTATACGCAAAACACTCGCCCTCGCCGAAAGCTGGCAAAACCGTGCCAACACTTTACGCAACAAAGATGAACTGAAGCAACAGCAGATGATGCGTCGTTTGCTCAACCATCCGTCCGACAAAACTGTCGTGATGCACTTGGTTGATCAAAGTTTTCGTTCCACAAATCCGCAGCGCGTGGTGGATCAATTTAGTTATCTACTGCAGCATCACGGTATTCCCCACTTTTTCCCGCAGGTTGAGCAATGGTTACTCAAAATATTTTTATATCTCGGAAAATTTGTTCCTAAAATTTCACACACTCAAATTTTACGCAGAATCCGTGAAGACACCCGCCGTACAATTCTTCCAGAGGAAACTGAAATTTTAACAGCGCATTTAAAAAAACGACAGGCTGAGGGCGTGCAGGTCAATCTCAATCATCTGGGCGAAGCGGTGTTGGGTGACGCTGAAGCGCAAAACCGTTTGAAACATTACGGAGACTCGCTGCGTAATCCGGACATCCACACCATTTCCATCAAAATTTCGAATATCGTCGCTCAACTACATCCACTCGGTTTTGAGAATGAACTCGACTTGATTTGTGAGCGGCTTTCCGAACTTTACCGGATTGCCGGAGAAAATCCTGTCCTGCAGAGCGACGGGACACGGCGCGCTAAATTTGTCAATTTGGACATGGAATCCTATCATGATCTTGATTTAACCATGGATGCGTTCATGCGTACCCTCGATCAGGTAGAATTCAAAAATATACAGGCTGGAATCGTGCTTCAGGCTTATCTGCCTGATTCGTTTTTACGTCAGCAGGAACTAGTCAAGTGGGCCAAGAAGCGTGTCAAAAACGGTGGAAGTCCGGTAAAGATGCGTTTGGTAAAAGGGGCAAACCTGGTGATGGAGGCAGTTGAAGCGGAAGTCTTTGGGTGGCCGTTGACGGTATTTGATTCCAAAATTGAAACTGACGCAAATTTCAAACGAATGTTGGAATACGGACTTCAGCCAGAAAATATCGCGGTTGTGCATTTTGGTTTGGCTTCGCACAATTTGTTTGACCTGGCCTATACTCACGTTCTTGCGGAAGAACGTGGAATTTCGGATGGTTTGGTTTTTGAGATGCTCGAAGGAATGGCGGATCACGTTCGGCGGACTCTGCAGGAGGAAAAAAGAAAAGGTGAAAGCAAAGAAATAAATTTGTTGCTCTACACACCCGTGACGAGCCAGGACCAGTTCATCAGTGCCATAGCTTATTTGGTGAGACGTCTTGATGAAAACACGAGTAAGGATAATTTTTTGCGCCACTCATTTGATATCCGGGTTGGTTCAGTTGCATGGAAATTTCTGGAAAAACAGTGCTAATAACAGGCGCAAGCCGTATTGAAAATAACGAACGCAAAGAAGTTTTTTCTAAAAACCTTGGAACACTCGTGGATCCAATCTTTCGTAACGAATCGGACACAGATTGGGTGCTTCCGGAAAATCGGAAATGGGCAAACAACATCCGTAAAAAATGGCAGCCCACCGAAACATCCAAAATCAGAAAAATTCCGCTTGTTATCGGAAACACTGGAAGTTAAAACAAAGCGAAAACATCAATTATTTTTCGATCCTTCACAACCGTCAAATACCGACTTAGGAGACATTGCGGCGGTTTATGCAGTTGCGCTGGCTACAAAAACGGATGTGCTCAAAGCAGTCCAAATCGCCAAAGACGATCCGTCAAATTGGAGACAAACAACTTTGGCGGAACGGCACGAATTGCTTTCTGGAGCAGCACTTAATATGCGGAAAAAGCGGGGAGATTTAATCGGAGTTGCAGCGGCGGTTTGCGGAAAAACTTTTTATGAAACAGATCCTGAAATTTCTGAAGCAATTGATTTTATCGAATATTATCCTCATTCACTGAGTTTACTAGAGAAACAAACCTCACTGAAATTGTCACCGCTGGGAGTGGTTTTGGTTATTCCGCCGTGGAATTTTCCGATTGCAATTCCGACCGGAGGCGTGGCAGCTGCATTGGCTTGTGGAAACACTGTTCTGTTTAAACCGTCACCGCTGGCCTTTCCTTTGGGAGTGGAAATCGCAAACTGTTTTTGGGATGCAGGTATTCCCAGAGAAGCATTGCAACTCGTAACTTGCGAGGACGGCGAACCAATCCAAACGCTTTCCGGACATGCGGACGTTGACGCCATCATTTTTACCGGGGGAACACAAACCGCACTGAACTTACTGGAAAAACGTCCTGACGCAGAGTTGTCAGCAGAAACTGGTGGAAAAAATGCGACCATCGTCACTTCTATGGCTGACCGTGACCAGGCTATCGAACATATTTTGCATTCCGCGTTCAGTCACAGTGGACAAAAATGCTCGGCGACTTCGCTGCTTGTTCTGGAGCATGAAGTTTACGAAGACACTGCTTTCCGTAAACAGTTGTTGGACGCAATTCAAACTTTGAAAGTCGGTTCGGTCTGGAATTTTTCCAACAAAATGGGACCGCTGATCCGAGAACCGCTCGCTGATTTACAAACAGGTTTGGAAACTTTGGAACTGGGAACCGGAAAGTCTGCCAGAGGAGCTTCCGGGGTTGCGGAAAGCTGGGCCTTGCAGCCAAATTGCGATGCAATAAATCCAAAACTTTGGCATCCTGGCGTGAAGTGGGGCGTTCAGCGTGGTAGTTTTTCGCATCAGACTGAATTTTTCGGACCGTTGCTTTCGGTGATGCGGGCGGATTCACTGGAAGACGCGATCGAAATTGTCAACGACACTGCTTACGGTTTGACCTCCGGACTTGAAAGTCTGGATCCGCGGGAGCAAAAAATATGGATGGAAAAAATAGCAGCCGGAAACCTCTACATCAACCGGGTGACGACCGGCGCGATTGTCTTGCGCCAACCCTTTGGTGGTATGGGACTATCCTCCATTGGAGCAGGAATCAAAGCCGGAAGTCCGAATTACGCCGTTCAGTTTTGTAAAATTGAAGAAAGTGTTGCTCCGACACAAGGGCCGTTGCGTGAAGAATCGCCTTTGCAATTTATCGCGCGAAACTGGCAGAATAAACATTCACGCAGTGTGGATTCAACACCGATAATTCCTATCGAAATCCGGAATGAACTCCAAAAAACTATTCAGGCGATTTACAGTTGCCTCTTTCAGTACGAACGTGAATTTTCCGGAGAACAGGATTTTTTCCGTTTACGTGGGCAGGACAACTTGTTCCGCTACCTGCCGGTCGGTAAAGTTGCCGTGCGTCTGCATCCCGACGACAGCCTTTTTGAAACGCTGATCAGAATTGCCGCCGCGCGGATTGCTAAATGTAAAGTAGAAGTCAGTTTTCCTCCAGATTTGAAAAATTCTATCACCGAATTTTTAGCTGGAACTGAAGGAAAACGCTTGTGCGATTCTGTCGAAATTTGCACTGAAACCGATGAAGCACTCGCCGAACGACTTTTGATAACAAACAAGGCAGCTAAAATCGACCGTTTACGCTACGCACATCCAGACCGTGTTCCCCAAATAATTCACCAGGCTGCTGCTAAATTTGGTAAACACATCTCACGACACGTTCCACTCGCAGAAGGACGCATTGAAATGCTGCGTTATTTACGCGAACAAAGCATTTCAATCGACTACCACCGTTATGGTAATTTAGGCGAACGCGAAATTTAAGTGCTTTTATTTTATATACTACGTATATGGACTTTTTCAGTGCGTAATTAAAATTATTTCACAGGAAGAAAAACAAAACTATAATTTTTGCATACCCTATACACATGCCATATTCTCCTCCTGAAACACAAAATCTGGATAGCATCCTGCCGTCGGAACCGCTTTTGCTGATGGGAGCGGGTCCTGTGCCGATTTCACATGCAGTTGCCCGTGCAAATGGAGTAGTGATCAATCATCTGGGTGAAACCATGGATGAAGTGATCAGAAATGTAAAGATCATGGGGCGTTATGCATTTCAGACAGTTTCGGAAAAAATTATCGGAGTCTCAGGACCGGCTTCAGCGGCCATGGAAATGGCTATCACCAATTTACTGTGGCCGGGCAGAAGCATTTTAGCTTTGTCGATGGGAACCTTTAGCGGACGAATGGCGGAAATGGCTGAAGGTGTTGGAGCGGATGTGACAGTAGTTGAATCAACGGGTATTCAACCTGTCCGCATAGAAGAAGTTCAGGAAGCATTTTCTAAAAAACACTTTGACGTGATTACGATGGCACAGGGTGAAACTTCCTGTGGTGTCATAATGAAATGCCTGCCTGAAGTCGCTCGAATTGCTAAAGAGCACGGTGCACTTGTGATAGTGGATGCAGTCTGTACCTTGACCACGATGCCAATGCAAATGGATGAGTGGGGAGTTGATGTTGCCATCGCTGGAGGCCAAAAAGGTTTATCTTCTATTCCAGGAGTTTCCCTGATTGCATTTTCTGAAGATGCATGGAAGGCGATTAGATCCAGGAAAGTACGGCAACCCCACTGGTGTCTGGACGCATTACGCGCGCAAACATTCTGGGGTTCACAACAGTACCACTATACTGCGCCAGTTCCAGGAATTCTGGCTTTGTACGAAGCACTGCGGCAAATTTGTGAAGAAACTCTCCCTGCGCGTTTTGAACGTCACCGAGTCAGTTCAATTGCTTTGCAAACAGGAATAGAAACAATGGGATTAAAACTCTTTGTGCCAATAAAAGACCGTCTCAATTCCGTGGTAGCGATCAATACTCCTGAAGATACCGACAGTGCGCAGATCCGAAAAATCATGTCCAAACGTTTTAATGTTGAGGTTTCCGGAGCATTTGGTTTGGACATTCTGCGTATAGGTCAAATGGGAGAGCAGTGTCGTTCCCACAATCTATTCAAAGTACTCTATGCGCTTGGAATGAGTTGCCGCCAGCAAGGTGTCGATCTGGACGTGAGTATGGGCATGGCTGAATTGGAGCGCAATTTGGTGATTGATCCTGAAAATTTAGTGGACTGAAAAAAGGGTTTAAATTGAATGAGACCTTCCTCCCTCACCCGCCTTCTTCGTGAAAAAGCAAACGAACTTGGTTTTGATCTGGTAGGCGCAATTCCAGTTTCACGCAGTACAACCATTGACATTTACAATGCATGGCTCAAAAAAGGCTATGCCGGTTCAATGGCTTATCTGGAACGACATGCTGAACTGAAAGAAGACCCGCGCCAATTACTTCCTGAAACAATGTCGCTGTTCGCGCTTGGTTTCAACTATAAGACAGTCGACCCACCAGAAAAATCACAAAATCCTGACATTGGATGCATCAGCCGTTATGCATGGGGTGATGATTATCACGAGATTATTCGTACAAAGTTGAGGGTTTTAGAAAACTATATATGCCAGGAATTAAATGCCGGAAATCTTTCGCGAAGTTTCGTTGATTCAGGACCTGTTCTGGAACGTGAAATTGCTCAGCGTGCTGGTCTGGGCTGGATTGGGAAACATTCTAATTTGATAAACATGGAAAAGGGCTCATGGTTTTTTCTTGCAGAATTGCTGGTTGATGTTCCGCTGGAAACTAATTTGCCGTTTACACGAGTGGATTGTGGAACATGCACAATTTGCATTGATGCATGTCCTACTGAGGCCATAATTGCAGATCGCACATTAGATGCACGTCTCTGCATTTCTTATTTGACAATAGAACTCAAGGGGGCAATTCCTGTTGAACTGAGGCCAAAAATGAGTAATATGATTTTTGGCTGTGACATTTGTCAGGAAGTCTGTCCTTGGAACCAGAATGCTTCAAAATCATCAGAATCTGGACTTCGGCCCCGTCCTGAAAATGTTGCTCCAGAACTGATTGAATTGATGAAGCTGGATCAGTCTGCTTTTAAAAAACGTTTCCATAAAAGTCCAATCAAGCGCACAAAACGTCGTGGACTACTACGTAACGTTGCAGTAGCGCTGGGAAACTGGGCTCATGAGTCTGCAATCCCTGCCCTGAGTCTGGGGCTTCAGGATCCCGAACCTCTGGTACGCAGTCACGCTGCGTGGGCTTTGGGTCGTATTTCTGCGTCACAGGCTAAAATTAATTTGAAAGCTGCAAAAACAACCGAAAAAGATCCTTCAGTTTTAGAGGAAATTGAAGCTGCCCTTAGTTCTTGATTCAATGAAAATTAGGAGGACCGGGTATATCGCAAGGTTTGTTTTTGTTCTGGAACATCAGTTTGGCTTAGGGTATAAAGTCCTTGATGCAAACAGAAAAAAATTCTAAGTTTGGAGACATACAGAACTATTTTAATTAATTCTAATCCAGCAACGTTAAGACGGAAACTCATGGAAAACTTAGCAAAAAAAGTAATTATGATCTCCGGAGCAAATCGGGGAATCGGCCTCGCAATTACGGAAAAACTCTTAAGCGAAAATTATCGACTGAGTTTGGGTGTTCGCAATCCTGAACAACTTCCGGGAACACTAGCTTCTTCAGCAGATACGGTACTTCTCTGTCAGGAGTATGATGCGCGAAACCATGATTCAGCTAAAACCTGGATCGATGCCACAGTAAAGCAATTTGGACGCATTGACGGACTGGTCAACAATGCCGGTATTTTACATGCTACTGGTCTGGAAGATGATGAAGAAGATTTGCTGGACGACATGTGGGAGGTCAACGCCAAGGCTCCTCTGCGTTTAACTCGACTCGCATTTCCTTATTTGCGAAAATCAGGTTCAGGACGAATTATTGATATTATTTCCATGTCTGGAAAAAGAGTTAAAGGTAATTTGGTTGGATACTCAATGAGTAAATTCGCAGCAATGGCCGCATCACATGCTGCACGTCTGCAGGGTTGGGATGACGGAATTCGTGTAACTGCAATTTGCCCTGGTTATGTGAGAACTGATATGACGGCTGAGGTGAAGACATTTGAGCAGGAAAAGATGTCTCGCCCGGAAGACATTGCACAAATTGTCAACACACTGCTTTTGCTTCCAAATGAATCCGTAGTTCCGGAAGTAATGATGAATTGTGTTTTTGAAACACATTGAAGAGCTGAAGTGATTTTAATTTGTCTTATTGGCTGCATGCTTTATAATCAAAGGCCTAGAAAATATCCATATAACAGTCTGTTTCAGAAACTCAAGCAATAAATTATCCTCTAAATTAATGGATAAGATGAGTTTTAAGTATTTTCAATATTAACTAAATTTTTCAGAAGGAAGATAATATTGTATATAATTTTACTAGGTCAGTCGGGTAGTGGAAAAGGTACTCAGGCTCAAAATTTAATTCGAGATTACGGTCTCGTACAACTTTCCACCGGCGACATGTTGCGTGCAGCCGTAAAATCCGGATCTGAAGTCGGTAAACAAGCTAAAACAGTGATGGATTCCGGAGGATTGGTTTCAGATGAAATCGTCATCGGAATTGTCCGTAATCGAATTGCACAGCCGGATTGTTCCAAAGGATTTTTGTTAGACGGCTTTCCACGCAATTTTTCTCAAGCCAAAAAACTGGATGAAATGCTGGCTGCCCAAAATGTGCAGATCGATAATGCGATTGAGTTGTGTGTTGATGATAAGACGGTGGTTACAAGGATTGCAGGACGGCGCTTCCACATGGCCAGCGGACGTAGTTACCACATTAAATTCAATCCTCCAAAAGTTGATGGAAAAGACGATGTAACAGGTGAACAGCTTGTTCAGCGGGACGATGATAACGAAGAAACTGTGCAATCAAGGCTGATCACTTATCATGAACAAACAAAACCCCTAGTCAAGTACTATGAAGAAAAAGGTATTCTCGTTTCAATTGACGGTATTGGAACTCCTGATGAGATTTATTCCAGAATAAAAGTTGTCTTGGAATAAAAAACATTTCCACATGATCTTAATAGTTCTGAAGCATTCAGTTATATTCTTTACCTCAGATAAAACAATCTTGTCGTGGGCCGGGCCTTTAAAGAGTTGGGACATCCGACGATAACGAAAACAAAATAGGATTTTTATTGAAAACTAACCCTAAAAAATATGATGTTCTCGTGATAGGAGGAGGACATGCCGGATGCGAAGCCGCACTGGCTGCAGCCAGAATGGGAGATAACGTAAATCCCGAGAAACGCTTGGCCAAATGTCATGTAACCCATCAATTGGAGGAATCGGTAAAGGCCATCTGGTTAAGGAAATTGACGCCCTGGGCGGAGAAATGGGGAAAGTTGCCGATGCAACAGGTATTCAGTTCCGTGTGCTCAATACATCCCGCGGCGCCGCCACTCATGGTTCACGCTGTCAGTCAGATTATCTGGCTTACAAAAAACTTATGCGTCATATACTGGAAAAACAGTCCGGACTCACTATTATTGAAGCTGCTGCAGAGGAATTGTTGTTAAACCGGAATCAGGTGGTGGGTCTCCGTACTGAAAAAGAGGAATTAAATGCAGAAACAATAATCATCACCACAGGCACATTTCTCAATGGCCTTATTCACCGTGGTTCAGAGCGTGTTGATGCCGGACGTGTGGCAGAACCTTCCGCAAAACGACTTTCACTGTCCCTGGCTGATCAGTCTTTGAAGCTGGGACGGATGAAAACAGGTACGCCTGCTCGTCTCGATAAACGGACTATTGACTGGAGTCAATTGGGAATTCAGCCTGGTGACGAAAATCCCAAAAAGTTTTCTTTTTGGGATTCAGAGATTTTACTACCCCAGGTACCATGTCACATTGCCTACACGAATGAGCGTACGCACCTGATTATCCAAAAAAACCTAAGCAGGTCTGCACTTTATGGAGGAAAAATAACTGGAATTCATCCACGTTACTGTCCCTCTATTGAAGATAAAATTGTTAAGTTTGCAGACAAAAAACGACATCAGGTATTCATGGAACCGATGGGATATGCAGAAGACAGCTTAATGATTTATCCCAATGGATTATCTACAAGTTTGCCGGCAGAAGTACAGTATGAGTTTTTACGAAGTATCAAGGGCTTGGAAGAAGTTGAAATTTTCGAACCAGGTTATGCTATCGAATACGACATGCTGGACCCAACTCAACTGAAAGCGACACTTGAGTTAAAAAAAGTGAAAAATCTGTATCTTGCAGGGCAAATTAATGGTACTACAGGATATGAGGAAGCTGCAGCCCAAGGGTTGATGGCAGGAATTAATGCAGTTTTGAAAGTGAGGAATAAACAACCGTTTATTCTTCAGCGGAATGAAGCTTACATTGGTGTGATGATAAATGATTTGATAACACGTGGAGTGATTGAACCATACCGGATGTTCACTTCACGAGCGGAATACAGGCTGCATTTGCGTGAAGGTAATGCTGATGCCCGTTTAAGCCAAAAAGGCTGGGACCTGGGGTTGCTGCAGGAAAAATATTTTAAGCATTTTCAGCAAAAGCAGAAGGAAATTTCGAGGTTGTCCGGAATAGTAAAAGCAAAACGAATTACGCCGAATAAAGCAGTTCAAACAGAATTGAAAAAACTTGGAGAAGCTCCCCTTAAAACTGCTGCCAAAGTTTCCGATTTGCTGAAACGTCCAAAAATGAATATTGACAGGCTGCGAGGAAGTGAATCCATCAGTGGATCAATAGACTGGAATTATTATTCTCCGGTAGTACGGGAACAAGTAGAAATCAACATCAAGTATGCAGGTTATATTGCCAGACAAGATCAGGAGTTAAAGCACATTAATCAACTCGATCGAATTGAAATTCCAGACAATTTGCACTTATCCGGAATTCCGGGGCTTTCTCGTGAAGTTGTTGAAATATTAGACAAAATAAAACCTGGAACACTTGGGCAGGCAAGCCGAATAACCGGTATGACACCTGCAGCGATCACGATTCTACGGGTATATTTACGTACCAAACAAGCAGCTTAACTCTGATTGATGTCGGATTTTACTAGCGCTAAAGCGTCGCACCGCCATGGCGTGATCAGCGTTTTGGTCGCCCTCCCTTTTGTCAGCCTGACAGGATTGTTTGGCAAGTTTTTAACTTTATCTCCATTACTGATCGTACAGGGCCGTACTGTTTTTGCTTTTGGAGCATTGTTGCTGGCAATGTTGTTCTTGCGTAAAAAAATCTTTTTCAGTGAACATCGGGAATGGCTCTGGCTGGTACTGAGCGGAAGCATATTGGGGGTACACTGGATCGCATTTTTTCAGGCAATTCAAGTTTCCACTGTAGCAATTGGTTTGCTCTCATTTGCCAGTTACCCTTTATTCACCACCTTGCTGGAACCACTGTTTTTCCGTGAACCTCTTCGGGTACGAAATGTCTTTGCAGCATTGATTGTGATATGCGGATTGACACTGATGGCTACCTCCAGTTCTGATGATTCAAACACAATTATATCCGGTTCTGTTTTTCATGGAATTTTATGGGGTTTGATGGCAGGGTTTGGCTTTGCGGTACTTACCTTACTCAATCGGGGACACGTCAGAAAACACTCTGCGTTATTGATAACCTGCTGGCAAAATGGTTTTGCTGCACTGGTAATATTGCCCTGGTCTTTATCTGAATCATGGATTATCAGCGGAAAAGAATTGGGTTTATTGTTTATTCTTGGTGTAGTTTGTACAGTAGGAGGCCACACCTTGCTGATCAACGGCTTGCGTCATGTTCGTGCTCAAGTTGCAAGTATGTTGATTGCCGGACTGGAACCAGTTTTTGCGATTTTGTTTGCACTATTTCTGTTGGGAGAAGTTCCTTCTTTGCAAACCTTGCTTGGAGGTGTTTTAATAATGAGCACTACTGTTTTCATAATTTACGGTACTGAACAAAAGGAAATTCCGGAACAAGCTGTTTCCAAATAATAATAAAAGTTTGAAAATAAAAATGCAGGATACTGAAACAAAACGCATCAAAGATAAGGCCAGGTCAAGCGCCGGAACTATCCCCATTACTGCTGCGGATTTGGATAAAAAACCTATACGTGTCAGGAAAAAATCAAAAGCTGCTCCGGAAGAGATTCCTGGAGATTCAAAGTATAAAAGACATAAAGTATCAAAGCCAGAAAGCAATTATAAGCAAAACTCAAAACTCAAAACTCAAAACTCTGCTCAACTTCCCTGGAAAAGAAAAGACTGGCAGCAAACTGAAAGTGAATACACTTTTGGAGCACCGCCCAAAAATGAAAAAATAATAAATCAGCGAAGATCTGCATCACAAATGTTTTTGAACCGTGAATCTTTCGGGGAACAGGGAGAACTGATGCTGGAAGCGCTTGGAGCTTCTGTGAAAAAAAGAAGCGAATACGATGTTACACAAGGTTTTCATCCTTATCCTGGACGATTCCATCCCGATTTGCCAAAGATTTTGCTCAAACAATTTCCTGAAGGAAGTAATGTATTTGACCCATTTATGGGGGGAGGTACTGTTTTGCTTGAGGGTTTGCTTTGGAAGCACAAAGTTTTCGGAAACGATCTCAATCCTATTGCAAAAATGGTTACAAGGGAACGTTGTCGGTGGATTTCAGAAAAAAATGCAAGCCGTGTATGGAGTGCTTTGGAAGATGTACGGGAAAGAGTTAATATACGAAGTCTGGAGAAAAAAAGTGTTCACCGACGAAATTTAAGCTGGCTTAGTCATTTCCATCCACCATATTTGTTTGTAGAACTTTTACATTGGATTGACGGCATTGAAAATCTTTACTCTGCAAATGAACGTGAAACTTTAGGTGCTGTTTTTTCAAGTTTGATCGTTAAATTCTCCAAAAAAATTTTTGAGACTTCTGACAACACCAAACAACCTTCTTTTCCAAAAGGTGCAGTTGGAAAATGGATGGAATACAAGACACAGGAATTGTTGAAAAACCAGCTGAAACTTGCAACAAAAATCCCGAATACTGCACCTGCAATAATTTGGAATGAAAACATTCTAGAATTGGAGGGACCGGAAGAAAACTCGCTAAACTGCACTATAACAAGTCCACCTTTTCCAGGAACATATGACTATCTCAAACTACACGAACTCCGGATGAAGTGGCTGGATTTATCTTCAAATACAATGTCTTCTAGTGAAATTACGAACCGCAATTATTCACCAGGACAATGGAAGCAGGTTTTTCGGGAATTTATGCTAAAATTGCGTAGATGGACTGCTGAGGACGGTCTATGTTATCTGGTGTTGGGAGACTGGGTTGAGCGTAACAAACGTATTAGTGGTTTGGAATTTACGCAAAAGTACGCAGACAGTATTGGTTGGAAAGTGACTGGAGGTGCTTCAGTTCAGCGTGAAATACATGATTCAGAGCTGCGTAAATCATTTGGAAAAAACGGGAAGTGGGAACACTTGATTTTGCTGCGGAAATGAGAAAGATTGTCAGCCCTCTGTTTCTGTTAAACCTTTGTCTGGATCGAGAATTAGTGTACGTTTTTTGCCTGAATTACGTATTTTGATCACCAAATTTCCTTCAGCCACATCATCAAATCCATCATTATCCATGAATGCACGGATGGTAATAAGGCCTCTAAATTTTTTATCGTCGATACGCGGAGGATCAATTCCAACTAAACCTCGAGCAAAACCGTTTGCATCTAACATAAAACGTTTAGGGAGACGGATACGGTTGTAGTCACTTTCAAAAATGACCAGACCTTTGCGTTTGACAATCTTACTGCTGACACTGTTCTGAAGTTGAACGCTGAATTCAAACTGTTTTGATTCTCCGTTCCTAAAATCGAACTTATATTCATCAGATTTTAGATTCAGTAAATTAGGAATTGGAACTACTATTTTTGACAAATCATCAGTCCTCCCAAATTGAGGCATCCACTGACCGGCATTCATAATTGTGCTGGAAGAGAGATTGCTGACTTCTACCTGACCTTCTGTCAGGGAAACTGTGACCTTGTTGTTATTTTCGGCGATTCTTACAGAAGTGCCTTTGACGCGGATCAGAGCGGTTGGCGTAATAATTATGGTTCGTTGAAGACCTTTTTTGAAACGTCCGCGCAGAGAACCGTTGTTTAGTGTCAGCTGATATTTGAAAGTACGCCTGCTTGTATTTTGTTCTTCAGATAAATCCAATAAAAATTCTGAGTTTTGAAACAATCGAATATGGGAGCCATCTCTGTACACAACAGTGGCTTTGGATTTTACGGATGTCCTGATTTTATTTCCGGAAAACAACAGCATTCCGTCTCTCCCTCGTCGGCCTTTTGGAGATTTTTCTGTTACAACTTCTACACCTCCCTCAATTTGTAAAAGAGTGGCAATGGCGGGTCTGTTGTCTTGAGCAGGAACCAATGTGGCATTGAAGCTTAAGGCTGAAATAAATAATATGCTTTTGAAGAGAAAGAATACTCTCATAATATTTCTCTTGGATTCCAGTTTAATTAAAGTTGCAAAAAGGCGAGTAAAATTTATTTAATCATCTAAGTTATCTAACCTGTTGTCAGAACTTCTGCAATTTGAATAGAGTTGAGAGCCGCCCCCTTGTTTAGCTGATCGGCAACTACCCAAAATGTAAGTCCTTTAGGATGAGAAAAGTCTTCACGTATACGCCCTACAAATGTTTCAAATGTTTCACTTGCCTCCCAAGGTGTTGGGTAACCTCCGTCAACTGGTTCATCCTTGACTATTATCCCTGGAGCTTTTTTTAGAATTTCACGCGCATCTTCCCGAGACAACTTTTGTTCTGTTTCGATCCAAACTGCTTCTGAATGCGCTCGTAGGACAGGAACTCTGACACAAGTTGCAGAAATACCAATTTCTGGAGCATCCATAATCTTATGTGTTTCATTGACCATTTTCATTTCTTCCCTTGTGTACCCGTTTTCGAGAAAAACGTCTACATGGGGAAAGAGGTTGAAGGCAATTTGTGTCGGAAATGCCGAAACTTCCAAGGGCTTATCATTTAACCAGGCTTGAGTCTGATTGAGTAATTCTCTCATGCCTTTTGAACCTGCTCCGGAAGTGGATTGATAGGTAGAAACCACCACTCGTTTAATAGTTGCGGCCTGGTGCAGAGGATTGAGCGCAACCACCATTTGGATTGTGGAGCAATTTGGATTAGCAATTATGCCTTTGTGTTTGAACACCATTTGCGGGTTGATTTCTGGAACAACAAGAGGTACATCCGGATGTAATCGGAAAGCACTACTGTTGTCAATCACTACTGCACCGGCATCAACTGCATGAGGTATAAATTCTTTGCTGCGCTCTTTTCCAGCAGAAAAAAACACCAAATCTACTCCTTGAAAGGAGTTTTTCGTCAGTTCTTCAACAGTGATATGTTCACCACAAAACTCAAGTTTCTTTCCAACGGAACGTTCGGAAGCAAGCAGTTTTAAATTGTTAATAGGAAATTTACGGAGTTCCAAAAGTTTAAGAAATTCCGCACCAACAGCACCGGTTGCACCGGCAATCGCAACATTTTTCAAATTTATTTTTTTTTAAAAGGAATATTAAAATATTTTGTAATTACTAATTGATAATGAGTTTCCCCTGAAATCTGTATACATAAATAGTTACAGAAATAAGGGGCATCAGTTCAGAATTATTCAGGTTCCTGCTGACTTATAATGTTTTCTGCAAACTGAAACATAGCTGTCGTTTCCACCGATCTGTATTTGCTCACCGGACTTTAATGGCTCTCCATTCTCATCAAGACGAAGTACCATGTTCGCTTTTTTACCACAGTGACAGATAGTCTTTATTTCCACCAGTTCGTCTGCCCACGCAAGTAAATGCAAACTTCCTTCAAAAAGCTCTCCCTTAAAATCAGTACGCAAACCATAGGCCAGTACAGGGATTCCAAATTTATCAACAATCTCTCCTAAGGCATAAACCTGGGTTTTTGTCAAAAATTGAGCTTCATCAAGCAAAATACAGCTCAAAGGAGTTTTTTTGTCAATTTTCTCTGTCAGAGCAAGTAAATCATCTTCTGACTCAAAACTGGCTGCATCCGACTCAAGTCCAATTCGTGAACGGATCCTGTCGGGGTTGTAACGATCATCAACTTTTGGCTTAAGTACCAATGTTTTCATTCCACGCTCACTATAATTATATGCTGACTGAAGGAGAGTCGTGGTTTTTCCTGCATTCATTGCAGAATAGTAAAAATACAACTTGGCCATCTGTGTCAGTGAAAAAAATGATAGTCACATAAATACCATTCTTTTCTTGGGAAGAATGGTAGAAAAATCTATGAGCTAAATATAATTCGTATGGAAAATATGAAAGAGGTAATTTTAGCAACAAATAAGAAATTAATAAAGGGAGAAATTACAAGAAAGCATTGTGGAAGGGGCAAGGCACACTTGTTGCTCATATTTAGTAAGACCCCGGAGAGTGGCTCCGCCACTTGAATCCTTTTACAAATTCACGAATTTAAATCCTTAGCCTAGCATGACCTGGGATTTGCTCCATATTCACACCGGGGTGTAGCCTCAAAAGATACAGACTTTCCAAATAGATTTCAAGCAGTAATTATAAAAAAAATATTTTTTTTAAATATTTTTGTGCTGACTTGAAGACTATTTATTTTAGTTTATTCCATACCTCTGATTTGTTTATTTTTTTTGATATTTTGCTTTTTATTACAAAAAAAGTAAGGAACAAAAATAAATAAATTTCATAATTATTTTCTCTGGAAAACATTTATTATTTATTTAAATTTCACTTGAAGTTTTGTTAGCACTCTAGTATAGTGAGTGCTAGATAGATTTTATTCAAAAGAATAATGGATATGATGGATACCCAAAAATTTACAAAAAAATCACTATCAGCCTTGAATAATGCATATATCTACGCAGTACGGCGTAAAAACTCAGAGATGTCCACAGTCCATCTTTTGAGTGCCTTAACTTTACAGAAAATGGTTTAATTCACAGGAATTTCTAAAAAATGGAGCTTGATTTTTAAAAATATACTTAGGCACTGGAATAATCCGTTAAATAGTTTTTCAATTTCGGTTCTCTAACTTAGTGAAAAGTGAGAGAAGCCGAGTCCGGGGCTGACTATTACGGTAGCCCCTTCAACCACCTCCAGGTCTAGTGCTATGGATTGGAGGTATTTCTGTTAACACCTTGCTTATATAAGGAGGTATTATGTTGCATTTAGCACGTTACTCATCAATAACACCGTCAGATTTTGATAAAGCTCTCGGGATTACCGTTGGCTTTGATTCAATGTTTGACCGTCTTTTCGGAGATGTTGAAAGGCCTGAAAACCAGGGCGGTTTTCCACCATACAATATTCGTAAGGACGAAGAAAATATGTACACCATTGAAATGGCTGTTGCTGGATTTTCCAAAGAGGATCTAGAAACAGAACTCAAAGAAGGTGTATTAACTGTACGTTCAAAAACAGATCAGGAAGAAGGAGAATATTTGCATCGTGGGATTGCCAAGCGTGCATTTACACGGAGTTTTACTATTTCTGATGACGTGATAGTTAAAGGAGCGAATTTGATTAATGGTATGCTGACCATTAGTCTTGAAAGAATCGTTCCTGAAGAAAAGAAATCTCGCATGATCGAGATTGGTCAGCAAAAAGAGTCAGATCTTAAGAAATTAAATTAATCTTAAGCTGATTCTGCTTGCTAAAATTATCCCGCCAGAGTTTGTTTCTACATAACTTTGGCGGGATTTTTTGTTTTTAAGGCTTGAAAGTCTGAATTATCTAGTATTCAAAACCGGCTAAGTATTTTTAATGAATTTGGCTATAAATATTATAGAATTGACGCAGGCAATGTGGTTATTGATGAGGCTGTTGATATTTGGATTAAAAAATAAATCTAATATTTTCTATCTGATCTTTGGAGTGTACAAGTAAATTTAAGTTTGGAAACACACTCACATTTCTTTTTGAATTACTTAGATTACGTTTCAGTATTGTTTTTAAATTACACTTTAATATGGTGACCATTGACAACAATTTACCGACCTGCAGGCCGGACTTCACTGACAAGTGAATCGAACTCGCGTATTCGTTTGTGAATTCAAGACACTGTAGTGTTTGGTGTCCATATAGGTGCCCATCATTACAAATCAAAGGGGTCACTCACTCTTCAATTCTCTCAGTTCTTTCATCCTCAAACGGGCATGGCAAAACAAATAATCATTTAAAAAAACCTCTGAGTCTTTTATCTGCTTTTGTTTCATGCCTCCTAATGAAAGACAGTTACCCAAAAACATTATCTTTAATGTTTGTCATGATTATTCCTGATATTTGCGCTCCTTCCGGAGCGGTAATTTAATCTTAACGTGACTCTGAGTATTTTGTAAGATTTTAGGATGCAGTGTGTAAAGTATCCAATTTCAAGAGTAGTAGTAGTGGAGGTGGGATGTGGAGGTTATCTGACTTGTGAAGAATTAGTGAGAGTTACTCACAGGAGATGATAGGGTTTGTTTTGTACGGTTAATTTATAATTCAGGATTTCCATAATAAAATGTCATAGCAACCTGCTTTCTGATCATGCATAATCGTATTTGCCACATTCCAGGAGTACGAATAAGACAAACAATTGTCCTACTCTAGATAGGGGGGGTATGATGCTATATTTATAATAGGTTATGAGTCTGTTAAGAGATTGCTAAAAAACACTTCAAATCTAGATTCCAATTTGGAGATAGTCCTTTTATTCTTATTTCTTCGCTAATTATTTTTCTCCATTCATTTGAATTACTATATATATAATCTAATTCATAATCATTTTCAATTAAAAGAATAGCCCAAGCTAAATCTTATGGAGTTCCTTCAGATTCATCATAATAATCTAAACAGATTTCTGCTAAATTAATTTATCCTGTGTTCCCATTACTTGATAAATCTAATAATACTCCAATTGCCATTGAAGATTCTTTCCAAATGAATTTATTCGATAACTTATTGGGACACTAGTGAAGATATATATGAAAAGTACTTGACAGGTTCAGCTAATAAACTTATAACTTTGCGTGCAAGGATGTTACACAATTTCAATAACGATGTTTTCAGTATTTGAATTTTCGTTCTGTGTAGCAATTTATCTTTGCGCAATGGTGCTGCAAAGATCTTTTAACTCTTATTGGAGAATAGAATGAAAATACTGAATAAAATGATTTTGGGTACGTTGTCGGCGACTTTGGCTTTAAGCCTAGTTTCCACTGCGGCTAGTGCTGGTCAATGCACAAACGATAGATGGAACAAAGTGATGAAGCGTGGGAAAATTGTGGTTGGTGTAAAAGCTGATTATAAACCATGGGGCTATCGTAATACTTCCGGTGGACTGGTTGGAATGGAAATTGATATGGCCAAGGATGTTGCTGAAGCAATGGGCGTAAAACTGGAAATGGTTCCGGTACAGTCCTCGAACAGAATGCAGTTCCTGGAACAGGGTAAAATCGACTTGATGATCGCCACCATGTCAGATCGTGCAGATCGTCGTAAAATTGTCGGAATTACTCAGCCGAATTATTATACTTCAGGAACCAATATCATGTCACCGAAAGCTCTGGGCTTGACTTCATGGGAAGACCTACGCGGAAAGCCGGTTTGCGGTAAGCAGGGGGCCTTTTATAATAAAGTAGTAGCTGAACGTTACGGTGCTAAAATCACAGCTTTCACAGGAAACGCTGAAGCAAAACAGGCACTGCGTGACAAAAAGTGTGTTGCCTGGGTGTATGACGATTCTTCCATTATGTCGGATTTGTCTTCCGGAAATTGGGATGAGTTTGAAATGCCTTTAACTTCCGAAGACGACAACCCCTGGGGACTCGCTGTACCTTTGGAGGAGCTTAGTTGTGTCTTTGGTAATTTCTTGACCGGTATGACGTACAACTGGCATCAATCCGGCCGTTTGATCGAACTGGAGAAAAAGCACGGTATCCAAGCGACCAATTATCTTGTCATCCAAAAGTTTCGTAACAAAGATTGGTTGGAAGGCAAATGATTTAAAAAGCAGACTTATTTTTGAACGGTTTGCATTTTATATCTAAGCGTACTGTCTGCGCTTTTCTCTTTCTATTCAGCGGCTGGTCTCTAATTAAAAGAGTTCCAGCCGCTACCACTATTCCCCAAATTACTTTTAAGAATGCCTGAATTTATTCGTATTTTCTTTTTGGAACTCTACAAAAACGATCCAAAATGGAATTTCATTTTCTTCTATGATTCTGGTCAGGCAGATCGTGTCATGGAAGGATTTTGGATGACCCTTGAGCTTGCAGTGATTTGTGTAATTTTAAGTGTTGTCATAGGAGTGGTCGGTGCATGGATGCAAAATCAGCCTAACCGCTTGTTACGTATTCTGGTTCAAGGATATATCCAATTTTTCCGTAACACACCACCACTGATTCAATTATTGTTTTTCTACTTTGCACTGGGGCAGTTCACTCCAACATATTCACCAGATGGCTGGCTGGAAATCCCTATTATCTCAAACGTGGCTTGGGCCATCATTTCACTTTCTTTTTTTGCAGGTGCATTTAATGTAGAAATTTTTCGGGCTGGAATTGAAGCAGTTCCTGAATCCACCAAAGAAGCTGCTGAATCTCTGGGATTCAGTCATCTTCAAACTTATCGTTATATTGTGTTACCGCTGGCTTTCCGTGTAAGTTTACCTGCATTGAACAACAATTTGGTGAACCTTGTCAAAACTACGACACAGGCCATGGCGATTGCGGTTCCGGAACTGCTATACCAGATGGTGAGTATTTATAATGACTATTCGACTGCCATGAACGCTTCAATGCTCTTGTTGTTTGTTGTTTATATCACTTTGGTGGCAATTTTAGTTTTCGGAATACACCGCTGGGAACGCACGGTTCGAATACCTGGTTACGGAGGTTAAATGTTTCAATTAAATGATTTACGAAAGTCAATAAGCAAAATATTCTCTAAGGCTGTTCCTCTTTTTCAATGAGAAACGACTTTCCGAAACAGGCTCAAATCGTAATTATTGGTGGTGGGATCATGGGTTGCAGCACGGCCTATCACCTAATGAAAAACGGTTGCAAAGATGTTGTTTTGCTAGAACGAGCGAAATTAACTAGTGGAACAACGTGGCATTCTGCAGCTCAGGTCAGGCAACTTCGTTCCACGGAAAGCCTCACAAAGCTTGTACAAAATAGTGTTAAACTATATTCCTCGCTGGAAGATGAGACAGGTCAGGCAACTGGCTGGCAACAGAGCGGTAGCCTAAGTATCGCCACAAACTCAGATCGTCTTACTCACATCCGTAGACAGGTATCACTATCAAAGGCTTTCGGAATCGGTGCAGAAGAAATATCAGTGAAAGAAGCCTCTGAAAAATGGCCTTTGATGCGCACAAATGATCTCATCGGTGCAGTTTATTCACCCTCCGATGGAAGGGTTGGTCCGAGTGACATTTGTGCCGCACTTATCAAAGGTGCTAAGTCAAAAGGACTACAAGTTTATGAAGATACACGCGTTGCCGGAATACGTACCAAAAATGGAAGGGTTTCGGCCGTTCAGACAGAACAAGGTGAAATTACTTGTGAAACTGTCGTAAACTGTGCAGGAATTTGGGGTCGCAGCATTGCCGCCATGGTCGGGGTAACCGCACCACTTCATGCATGCGAGCATTTCTATTTGCTCACCGAACTGATGGACTCCATAACATCTCCTCTGCCAACACTCAGCGACCACGACGGCCATATATATCTCCGCGATGAAGGAGGCGGATTACTGGTCGGCTGCTTCGAACCAAAAGGAAAAGCGCTTGATCTAGAGCAACTGCCAGAAAATTTTGTCTTCGATTTACTTCCAGAAGATTGGGATCATATCGAACCGATAATTATTAACGCCATTCACCGTATTCCTGAATTGGAGCAAACCGGTGTAAAAATGTTAATCAACGGCCCAGAAAGTTTTACTCCGGATGACCGCTTTTTGTTGGGAGAATCTCCTGAATTACGTGGGTTCTTTCTTGGTTGCGGAATGTGTTCAGTAGGAATTGCCAGTGGGGGGGGTGCCGGTCAAGCACTTGCTGAATGGATTATGGACGGAGAGCCTTCGATGGATCTTTGGTCAGTTGATATCCGGCGTTTTGTTCCAGCACAAAACACATTAAGGACGCTCCGTGAACGATCTCCGGAAACACTTTCTTTACATTACGCGGTCAGTTTTCCCGGACGACAGCATCAATCTTCTCGCAACTTGAGGTTGAGTCCTTTGCATTCTAGGCTTGAATCTGCTGGAGCAGAATTTGCGGAACGGATGGGTTGGGAACGGCCTCGCTGGTTCAATCCGGAAAACAAACCGACTGCACCGGAGTTGAGTTTTGAGAAACCCGGGTGGCAATCACTTCATGCGGAAGAACATCGGGCGGCAAGAGAAGCTGTTGTTTTATTTGACCAATCTACTTTTGGGAAATTGCTGGTGCAGGGACGTGACGCGGAATCTGTTCTACAAAGATTATGTGCCAACGACATTTCCAAAGCAGACAGCCGAGTTGTTTATACAGCCATGCTCAACAAGCATGGCTGTTACGAAAGTGATTTAACTTTGATGCGCTTAGATGCGGATAGTTTTTTGCTCGTCACCGGAACCGAACAACCGGTGCGCGACAAAGACTGGATTCTTAGAAACCTCAATCCGGACGAGTTTGTCACCATTACCGACGTTACCGGAGCTTATGCAGTAATCAGCATTGCGGGTCCAAATTCACGAAAGTTATTGAGTCGTGTCAGTTTAGACGATTTTTCAAACTACGGTTTCCCGTATTACACACACCGCACCATTGAGGTTGGTCCGGCGATGGTTCGTGCAGCTCGTTTATCATACGTTGGAGAGTTGGGCTGGGAATTGTATATTCCGAGCGAATCTGCACTTCCGGTTTTTGACGTACTAAGCACGGTTGGTGATGATTTAGGGTTAAAACTTGCTGGGATCGAGGCACTCAGTTCCTTACGCATCGAAAAGGGTTATTGTGCGTGGGGGCATGAAATCGGGCCGGACGATACACCATTGCAAGCCGGACTTGAGTTTACGGTGAAATTCAATAAACCGGAATTATTTATCGGAAAGGAAGCACTGTTAAAGCAGAAAACGGAAGGAGACACCCGCCATTTGGTGATGCTCACCGTCGCCGATTCAGAAGCATTCCCGCACGGTGGAGAACCGATTTGGTGGAATAACAAGTTAGTTGGGCGTACCACTTCCGGAACTTTTGGGCATACACTTGGTTGCGCCGTGATGATGGGTTACATCGGTTGGGTGGAAACGAAACTGGACACAATGCTCAACACTGGTAATTTTGAGGTTGAAATTGCTTGTAGGCACTTTCCCGCTCAAGTTTCACTGGATGCGCCTTACGATCCAAAAGGACTTGAATCACGTAAATAAATGATTGTTATTTCAATATTTTAATTTAAATTTATTCGAGTTAAAAAACAATGTTCGGTTATTTAAAACACATTCCGGGAATTTCCCCCAACTCACAGCAAAGCGATTTGCCAGTATTATTGCCGTATCAAGGGCACTCTGCAGGAAAACCGGAAGATTTGCGTTTCAGTCGTTGGTTGGCTTCTTCTTCGCCGTGGGTTTTGTTTGTGATATTTTTGTGTGTCAGCCTTTATCCAATGGTGGTTATGGCGCAGTCAAAATTCACACTAGAGGATGCATTTTACACACTTTGGCGCTGGTTGCCGTTTGTTGTCGGCAGTGGATTCGTGATGAATTTATTGATCAGTTTCTTTACGATGCTGATTGGTACTGCAACAGGAGTACTGCTTGGTTTGGGTCAGATTTCGCTTTTGTCACCGGTACGAAAATTTTCCTGGTTTACCACCCAGCTTTTCCGCAATTCACCCTGGTTGGTACTGTTGTTTATTGTGATGCTGACCTTCCCTTTTGAAATCGAAATAGGAGACACTATCATTCCGATTCCAGACTGGATGAAGGCTGTTTTTGGCCTTTCGCTACCTATTATGGCCAATATTTCTGAGGTAGTCAGGGGCGCGGTGCAGTCCGTTCCCACTGGGCAATGGGAATCTGCTGAATCTTTGGCATTCAGTCGTTCGCAGACAATATGGCAAATTATTCTACCGCAATGCTTCAAACGGATGATTCCTCCGTGGATGAACTGGTATGCGATTTTGACAATGGCCACCCCTCTGGTGTCCTTGCTTGGTGTGGAGGAAATAGTCACACTTTCACGACAGGCTATGGAAGCCGAAGACAATCATCCGGAGTTATTAATTCCTTTTTTTGGATTCGCGCTTTTCCTTTTCTTTGCGTATTGTTATCCAATTGCACGTTGGACATTGAAACTTGAAGAACGATATTCTGTTAGATTATAAGAGATTGATATGACAACAAACAACTGGACACCGGAACAGCCGATAGTTTCCGTAAAAGATGTCTACAAATCTTTCGGAGAGTTGGAAGTGCTTAAGGGAATCAGCTTTGACGTGATGAAGGGAGAAGTGATTTGTATTATTGGTCCTTCAGGTTCCGGAAAATCAACGCTGATTCGCTGCATAAACGCACTTAACGATATTAATTCAGGTTCCATTAAAGTTCATGGCCTGGAAGTTAATGACCCAGATCTGAACAAACTTGAATTACGCAAAAATGTGGGGATGGTTTTCCAACAGTACAACCTCTTTCCGCACAAGACCGCACTGGAAAATATCATGATGGCTCCAATGCTGGTATTGAAGGAGTCCAAAGAGGAAGTACTCGCCAAAGCAGAAGCACTGGTCAGCAAGGTTCGACTTGATGACAAAAAACACACTTATCCTGGTGAACTGTCAGGAGGGCAGCAGCAGCGTTTAGCTATTGCAAGAGCGCTTGCAATGGAGCCAAAATGTATGTTATTTGATGAAGCGACATCTGCTCTCGATCCTGAAATGATCAAAGAAGTATTAGATACCATGATTGAATTAGCAGAAACTGGAATGACTATGTTGGTGGTAACTCACGAAATGGGATTTGCTGAAGTGGCTGATCATATCTATTTCACGGATCGCGGTATTATCGTCGAACATGGAAACCCAAAAAAATTCTTTGAAAACGCAAAAGACCCTCGTACTAAAGAATTTTTAAGCCAAATATTGTAAATATTTTGCTACAATATTCTAAAATCACTTAATACTTTTAATCAGATTGAACTTTAAAATACAGACTGACTTTCGTCTGGATGATTAGATTTGTTTAATCTTCTAATCTCACAAATTATATTATAGCGACTAAAACACAAAATGAATCAAAAGCAGACAGCAGATTATATCATTATCGGTGGTGGAATCATTGGTTGTAGCATTGCATACAATTTGGCCAATCAAGGTGCTAAAAACGTGGTTATTTTGGAAAAGGGTGAAATCTGCTCAGGTGGTACATCCAAGTCCTGTGCGATTTCCCGCAGTCATTATTCGATTGAAGCCAATGTGCACCATGCAGTAGAAAGTGTAAAAATTTTTGAAAACTTTGATCAGATAATTGGTGGTGATCCAGGATTTACATGTACCGGTCAAATTGTTTTAGGACCGGAAAAACATCGGCCACTGATGGAGAGTGTCTTCTCCACTCAGAATAAATACGGTAGTGAGACACAAATCCTGACTCCTGCAGAAGCAGGGAAGCTTCACCCTTTACTGCAGTTCGAAGATGTGGATGTAATTGGCTTTGAATCAAGATCAGGTTACTGTGATCCTTACTTGACCACTTCGGCATACGCACAGCGTGCAAAAGATTTAGGAGTGACTATTTTTACAGATACTCCTGTAAATGGGATTAGAATCAACGGTTCAAACAAAATCATCGAGACGCCGCAGTTTGATTTTGAAACACCTGTATTAATTTTGGCCGCCGGACCCTGGACTCATTCTTTGGGAAAAATGATTGAAGTTGAATTTCCTTATGAAATCAGAAAACACAAAGTGCTGACTCTGAAAATAGACCAGCCATATGAAAAAGACTGGCCGATTGTGAAAGATTTATTGACTCCGGAAAAAATTTACTTTCGACCTGACTCCGGTGGTGTGGTTTTAGTCGGTACTGGTGATCAAGGCGACGCTGTAACTTACATAGATGAGATGACAGACGAAGTGGAAATGGAGCATATTGAACGAATTGGTAAACGCATGGCAAATCGTATGCCTGACTTTGCCGATGCAAAACTGGTGCGGAGTTGGACAGGACCGTATGACATTCCTCCGGATTGGAACCCCATCATTGGTCCTGTTCCAGACCTTGAAGGAGTTCATGTAGCAGTAGGTTTCAGCGGTCATGGTTTCAAACTGGCGCCCACGGTCGGAGAATCTTTAGCGCAACAAGTCCTTGGTAATGAACCGCGTGTTCCAATTCAAATGTATGATATGACACGTTTTGAAACAGGTAAAACCTTAAATGGGGCATATGGAATTGGTACATTTGCCTGAAAAAAACCTGAATTTACAGTTCGGAGTTGAATTTTCCGGAAACTCTTTGCTAAGCACGGACTCCCGATCAGGCAACGCATCGCACAACCACTTTCAATTCAAATAGAAAAAGACGTTTTGAGCGGATAAAAGCTGGGAAATGATTTGCAACGTATTTTGAATCAGTTTAAAAATTATGATTCTATGTTGCTGGCTTACGCATGTTATCCGGCAATTGAAAGTTAAATTAAAAAACACTCAAACCCTCTTGTCAATTACTTGATCTAGTTGATGAAATGTTGGAATGGGTTCAGCAAATATGGCCAAGTAAACAAGATTCAGTTGAAACGGTATTTATGTTCACAGGTAGTCCGGAACAATTGGAACTGTTCCGTAATAACAGCAAAAAAGTGTTTGATATTTACATTTCATAAGTGTAATCTGTTTTGGAAGATTAAATGGACGTTACTTTCTAGACTCAAATTAAGGGAGTATAGTACATTTTAATTCTTCGGTGTTAATGATCCGGAAACGGAGGGGACACTGTTGCGGAATCGGATGTGAGTTCGTTGAGAATGGACATTGTGGTTCTAATTGGCTGGAAAGCAGTAGTGAGCAAAGAATGGTCTTTGTCCACAGGTATGCGGTTTTCTGTTTTGTAATCCTCTTTTGAGTGAAATTATGCAAAAAGTAATAAAGTGGCTGGCGGTAACTGCACTGGCGTTGACTATCGGCGTTCCCGTCTGGGCGGAGCAAAAGTTCGTCACCATCGGAACCGGTGGAGTGACGGGTGTTTATTATCCTACCGGTGGAGCAATCTGTCGACTGGTCAACAAGAAACGTAAGGAACACGGTATCCGCTGTTCCACGGAAAGTACCGGAGGTTCTGTTTTTAACCTCAATACCATCCGTGCCGGAGATCTCGATATGGGTGTTGCACAGTCTGACTGGCAGTATCATGCCTATCATGGATCAAGTAAATTTAAAGACAAAGGAGCGAATAGGGAATTACGTGCAATTTTCTCCGTACATCCTGAACCCTTTACAGTAGTGGCCAGAGTCGATTCCGGAATCCGAAATTTTGGCGATCTCAAAGGGAAACGAGTCAATGTGGGCAATCCTGGTTCGGGACAGCGGGGAACGATGGAAGTCTTGATGGATGCTTTGGGCTGGAAAATGTCCGATTTTGCATTGACCTCAGAGTTGAAATCATCCGAGCAATCCATGGCCCTTTGTGATAATAAAATTGACGCAATGGTCTTTACCGTTGGACACCCAAGTGGTTCGATCAAAGAAGCAACCACCTCTTGTGATAGTGTCCTTGTCAATGTCACCGGTTCCGCAGTGGACATGTTGGTTGCTGAAAACGATTTCTATCGCACTGCTACCATTCCAGGTGGAATGTATTCCGGGAATGCGAACGACACCAAAACTTTTGGTGTAGGTGCAACGTTTGTGACCTCCACACGAACTCCTGAAGATGTGATATATCAAGTAGTTAAAGCTGTTTTTGAGAACTTTGACTCCTTCCGCAAATTCCATCCTGCTTTCAGAAATTTGGATAAGAGGCAGATGATCAAAGACGGGCTTTCCGCTCCGCTTCATGCCGGTGCCGTTAAATATTACAAGGAAGCAGGTTTGATGTAATACCGTATTCCTTACTACCCAGGAGCCTTTGAATTGGACAAGCAAATTTCAGAGGCTCCATCTTTCCAGTGTCCTACTGGTTTATGATTGATTCTTCTTCATGAATATAAAAAAATTATTTACCTCAGTTTCAGAAGCAACCTCCACCGATTCTCATTCAAACACAATCGAAAAAGCCGACCAAATTATGGCTGAATCTGAAACGGGCGGTCGTTCGCCTCTGGGCTGGTCCAGGAAGGTTATGTTAGGGGTATCATTGATCTGGTCCATATTCCAAATATGGTATGCATCGACTTTGCCCTTCATATTCAATTTTGGAGTATTTAACGATACAGAAGCCCGTTCAATCCATTTAGCGTTTTCAATTTTCCTTGTCTATTTAGCTTTTCCAGCTTTGAAAAGTTCACCACAGACCCGTATTCCTTGGAAGGACTGGTTCTTTGCAGGAACAGGAGCATTTTGCGCGGGATATATTTATTTGTTTTATCATGAACTGTCAGACCGTCCGGGACTACCAACCTATCTTGATATTGTAGTCTCAGTAACAGGAATGATTTTGTTGCTGGAAGGGACACGTCGCGCACTGGGCCCGACGTTGATGGTGGTTGCTTCGGTATTTCTGTTATACACGGTTGCTGGCCCTTATATGCCGGAAGTTATTGCACATAAAGGACAAAGTCTGAACAAAATTGTTTCTCACCAGTGGCTTGGTACTGAGGGTGTTTTTGGAGTCGCTTTGGGAGTCTCTACCAGTTTTGTTTTTTTATTCGTTTTATTTGGGGCACTTCTAGAAACAGCTGGTGGAGGAAAATATTTGACCTAGTTGCTTTTGCTATGGTTGGTAAAATGAGAGGTGGACCTGCAAAAGCAGCAGTTGTTTCTTCCGGAATGAACGGTATGATTTCCGGGTCCTCAATTGCGAATGTGGTGATTACGGGAACTTTCACCATTCCGCTTATGAAAAAAGTTGGTTTTTCTGCGGAAAAAGCCGGAGCGATTGAAGTTGCTGCCTCAACTAATGGTCAGTTGATGCCGCCGATAATGGGAGCAGCAGCTTTTTTGATGATTGAATATGTGGGGATTTCATATTTGGAAGTTATCAAACATGCTTTTTTGCCCGCAGTTATATCTTATATTGCACTGGTTTACATTGTTCATTTGGAAGCAATGAAAGCAGATTTGAAAGGACTTCCTCCACGAAAAGTGACCACGATTTTTCAAAAAATTGTAACATTTCTGATGGTGATGATCAGTTTGGTCATACTTTCCGGAATCATTTATTATGGTTTTGGCTGGATTAAATCAGTCGCTGGAGAAGCATCACCGTGGATAGCTGGAGTTTTAATTTTGACAGCATATCTTGCACTTATGCGTTATTCCATTAATTTTCCTGATTTGGAAATTGACGAACATCATCTTGAGTTGACAGAACTTCCTGAGACTGGCCCAACTGTTAAATCCGGATTGCATTATTTACTTCCGGTTGTTGTTTTAATTTGGTGTTTGATGGTTGAACGATTTTCACCGGGACTGGCCGCATTTTGGGCTACGATGATCATGCTGTTCATTATAGCAACTCAACGGCCGTTGAAAGTATTTTTCCGGAAAAGTGGTGATTTGGAGCACGAATTTTTCAAAGGTCTCCGGAACTTAGTTGACGGGTTAATATTCGGTGCGAGAAACATGATTGGAATTGGAGTTGCCACTGCAACTGCTGGAATCATCGTCGGCACGGTAACATTGACCGGAATTGGATTGGTGATGACCGAGTTTGTAGAGTTTATCTCCGGAGGAAACTTGATGTTGATGTTACTGTTTACAGCATTTATTTGTCTTGTGTTGGGCATGGGATTGCCAACCACAGCAAATTACATCGTGGTCTCCACTCTGATGGCTCCGGTGATTGTAACATTAGGTGCGCAAAACGGTTTGATCGTACCGTTGATTGCGGTTCATATGTTTGTCTTTTATTTTGGAATTTTAGCAGACGATACGCCACCAGTCGGTTTAGCGGCTTTTGCGGCTTCAGCGATTGCGAAAAGTGATCCGATTAAAACCGGAATACAAGGTTTTCTCTATGATATTCGCACGGCAATTCTTCCTTTCCTTTTTATTTTCAACACAGAACTTTTGATGATTGGGATTGAGAGTTGGTGGCATTTGCTGATCACAATTATCACCGCGATTTTGGCCATGCTTTTGTTTGCCGCCGCCACTCAAGGCTATTTCTTTGTAAAAAGTCGTTGGTGGGAAACACTCATTCTGCTCTTGATTTCATTCACATTATTCCGTCCTGGTTACTGGTGGGAAATGGTTTATCCTTCAAGCCAGATTGTTCAGGCAATTAAGATTGTTGAAATGGTTGAGCAACTTCCTCCAAATTCAGATTTGCGTTTGCATGTAGAAGGTGAAAGTATCGAAGGGAATCTTGTCAGCAAAATGGTTGTTCTACCAATGGGAGAATCAGCACCTGGAAAAGCTCGTTTAGAAAAAGCTGGTCTTGAATTACGCACAGAGAAAAAAAGAGTTTTTGTTGATATGGTCACATATGACAGTTTGGCGCAAAAAGCCGGAATCGATTTTGATTGGGAAATACTCAGTCTGCAAATTCCCACCGACCGACCTGCCAAGCAGTGGATGTACTTTCCTGCCTTAGCACTTTTGGGTCTTGTGGTTATTAGACAACGACGGCGGAGAATTTAAGACTAATGATAGGTAAAAGTAATACAAAACTATGGCAACCAACCCAGGCCCCCTAAAAGGCTTACGTATTTTAGACATGACCCGGATTTTAGCCGGTCCAACCTGTACTCAAATGTTTGGCGATTTAGGAGCAGATATCATTAAAATTGAACGTCCGGGAGTAGGTGATGATACCCGTAAATGGGGGCCTCCGTATGTTAAAGACTCAGACGGAAATGACACCAGCGAAAGCGCGTATTATCTTTGTGCTAACCGCAACAAGCGTTCATTGACGGTAGATATTACAAAGGAGGAAGGACAGAAACTGATCTGGAAACTTGTTGGTAAATGTGATGTGCTGATTGAGAATTATAAAGTTGGTGGCCTGAAAAAATACGGTTTGGATTATGCCGCAATAAAAACGGAATTTCCAGAATTGATTTATTGTTCCATTTCCGGCTTCGGACAGTCAGGGCCAAAGTCGCACTTGCCAGGTTACGATTTTATGATTCAGGCGATGGGCGGAATAATGAGTGTTACCGGAGAACCGGATGGTTCACCAATGAAGGTAGGCGTCGGCATAGCGGATGTGATGTGCGGAATGTATGCTGCAGTCAGTATTCTGGCAGCAATTCGTCATCGGGATCAGGGTGGACAGGGACAATACATCGACTTGGCGTTGCTCGATTCACAGACAGCATGGCTGATCAATTCCGGATCGAATTATTTAACTTCCCGCGAAGATCAGCACCGTCTGGGTAATGCCCATCCGAACATCGTGCCTTATCAATCTTTTCAAACAAGTGATAGTTTTTTTGTATTGGCAATTGGAAACGATGCTCAGTTCAGGAAGTTTTGTAAATTTGCGGAGGCATCGGAATTGCCTGATGATTCCCGCTTCAAAACTAATTCGGATAGAGTGAAAAATCGTAACATTTTGGTTGCATTGATTACTGATTTGACGCAACAACACACGACTCAATATTGGTTGGAGGGACTGGCAAAAAGGCAGGTTCCCTGTGGCCCTGTTAACACAATCAAAGAAGTCTTTGATGATCCTCAAATCCAGCACCGCGAAATGGAAATTTCCATGCCCCACCCACTTTCCGGAAATGGAAATGTCACTTTAATCGGCAGTCCACTGAAAATGTCGGCAACGCCGGTGACTTACCGACATGCTCCGCCAACATTAGGTCAGCACACGGACGAAATATTAGAGGAATTACTGGGCATGGATGAAGATGAACGAAGGGAATTGGCAATGAAAAAGGTAGTTTGAAAAATTGGTTTGGGATATTCTTTTTAAGACACGTTTTTGGGAAGCAAAATGAAAGTTGAAATAACCCCTCTCTGCGGGGCATTGGGCGCGGAGGTGCACGGAATAGATCTGTCACATGATATGGACCCAGCAAACTGTTCCAAGATCAAAGATGCATTCCACGAAAACATAGTGTTGCTCTTCCGAGAACAATGTTTAACTCCTGCACAACAGGTCAGTTTTACAAGTTGCTTTGGACCGGTGGAACCTCATCCTTTGGGGAGCCGTGAGGGAGCCCTATCCCAACCTGAAATTCTAGTATTGGAGAACCGCGCCGATATTCCTGCACCACGGAATGACTTTTGGCATTCTGATATTTCCTTCGCAGAATGTCCTCCGCTTGGTTCAGTACTCTACGCTCTTGAGGTCCCGGGTGAAGGACTGGGAGATACTTTGTTTTGCAATATGTATAGTGTTTTAGAGGAACTGTCTCCAGGACTGCAAAAAACACTGAAAGGCTTGCGTGCTTTGCATTCCGCAGAAGCTTTGGTTCGACGGAACAACGAAGGCGATAACAACGCCAAATCGATTGCTTCTATTCCAAGTATAGTCAGCCATCCTGTGGTGCGTACTCATCCCGAAACCGGTCGCAAGGCGCTATACGTCAATCCATATTATACCGAGAGTTTTGTTGGATGGACACCGGAAGAAAGCCGATTGTTGATTGAATGGCTAATGGAACTTGCCACGCGGCAGGAAAATATCTACCGCCACAGTTGGCGCCAAGGAGATGTGTTGATGTGGGATAACCGCTGCGTGCAGCATCAAGCCATTCGCGACTATGCAGGCTTTCCACGTATGTTTATTAAAAAAACATTTTCTGGATTATTATTTTGAATGTTTATAGAAATTTTTAACATTTTTATGAATCCATTTTTTACACAAAATTATTTTGTATAATTTTGAAAAATGAATCATAAAATCATTCATAATGATTTGATGCAGCTGGCCAATGAGCAAATAGCTGAACATTCACAAAGATTTTTCAAAACCGGAAAAGGAGAATACGGTGAAGTTGATATCTTTTTGGGAATCCGTGTACCAGTGCTGAGAAAACTGCAGGACGTGAAGAGCCTCTAGAAAATTCAATTTTTCATATTTAACCAGTCTAATTTTCATAAAATAATCAACTATTCAAAAATAATGTTTGAACTATCAGCAACACAGAAACAACTGCAATTAACCGCACGGGAGTTTGCCAAAAAGGAAATTGCCCCCCGTGCCGCAGAAGTAGATCGTACGGAACAGTATCCATGGGAAAATGTTGAACTCTTGACCAAGCAGGGTTTCATGGGCATGACGATTCCGGAAGAATATGGAGGACCTGGGATGTCGTATATGGATGTGGTACTGGTAATTGAGGAAATTGCAAAGGCCTGCGGGGTTTCGGCTCGGATAGTTGTGGAAGCGAATATGGGAGCAGTTGGAGCAGTAATGAAATACGGTTCAGAAGTTCAAAAAAAATTGGCGGCGGAACATGTTTTGAGTGGCGACAAACCGGCGATCTGCATCACCGAACCTGGAGCTGGAAGTGCGGCCACAGAAATGACGACACGCGCCGATCACAAAGGCGACAGCTATATTCTCAACGGTACAAAGCACTGGATTACGGGTGGTGGAGTTTCCAAGTTTCATTTAATTTTTGCCCGTGTTTTCGAAAATAACGAATCGCAGGGTATTGCTGGATTTATCGTTTTGCAGGGAACAAAGGGATTGAAAGTGGGAAGACGCGAACCGGCGATGGGTTTGCGCGGAATGCCGGAAACGCATATCATTTGCAAAGATTTAGAAGTTCCGGAAGAAATGGTCTTGATTCCGCCGGAAGGTTTGCGACACGGATTTGCCGGGTTGATGAATGCTTACAACGGCCAGCGTGTTGGAGCTGGAACGGTAGCGCTGGGTATTGCCACTGGTGCCTATGAACTGGCCTTGGACTATTCAAAGCAACGTGAACAATTCGGACGCCCTATTTGCGAATTTCAGGGATTACAGTGGATGCTGGTCGATATGCACACGCAAATTGAAGCCGCACGGCTATTGCTTCACAAAGCTGCTAGCTCAAGTTCCGGAAGTTCTGGACAAGTCGCACCGGACGTTCCGGGTTTTCCAGACATGCTGGAAGCGGCGCAGGCCAAGATTTTTTCCTCTGAAATGGCAATCAAAGTCACCAATGACGCACTGCAAATATTTGGTTCTGCTGGATATTCCCGTAACATGCCACTGGAACGTATGGTGAGGGATGCACGTATGTTTACCATTGGAGGCGGCACAGCACAGATTTTGCGTACTGTAGTGGCCTCCGCATTACTGAATCGAAAACTCCCGCAAACACGGGACGGGCATTTTAAATTGGCGGCAAAAGAGGCATAATTCGGAGGCATGTAATTTAGCAATGTTCTGCACTATGTCAGGCCCTACAGCTTTTTGCAAAAAATAAATGCGCGTTATAGGCAAAATATATTTTTGGTTTTTGTGAGATTTTAGCAAAATAGAATGAAAGGTTGTAATGGCAAATTCTGCTGAAATAATTGGGAACATGTACTTATGACTGTGTCAACAAGGTTTGACCAGCAATCTTTGATGGTTTTGATGGAGGGCTTGAAAAAATCCGGAATTGATTTTGTTTTAACAAAGCACGAAAACTGTGCCGGGTTCATGGCGGAAGGCGGGTTTCATGCTGACGGTGCGCCAGGAATTCTGGTTGCGACCATTGGTCCGGGAGTTGCCAATGCTGTGAATGTAGTAGCAAATGCTTTTCAGGATCGGGTGCCGTTGATTTTCCTTACCGGTTGTGTGGATGCTGATGAGGCCCTGACCTACACTCATCAGGTTTTTGATCACGGTGAATTACTCAAATCGGTTACTAAGGCCAGTATAAAAGTCGTTGATGGCGCTGTTGATGTGTCCATTGATAAGGCGATAGCGATCGCGTTGGACGGTCAACCCGGACCGGTGCATCTTGATTTGCCGATTAGTCTGGCCTCGAAATCACAGCCGGCAAGCACTATGATTGTCCGAACATTTCCTTCACATACCGCACCAGCGGAAGGAACAGAATTGGAAGCTGCCCGACAGTGGTTCCGGGAAGCAAAACGGCCTTTGATAATAGCAGGTGTGGATGCCGTCGAATCGAGAGATGCCGCCACTGCGATGTGAACGGAAATGGCGGGACGTTTCGCGATCCACTGATGTCACGACATACAAAGCAAAAGGCGATTGCTGCCTGAGGATGACGCGCTTGCCCTTGGCGGTGCGGGCCTGTCCCCTTTGGCCGACCAATATTTGTTACCACTGGTACGGGAAAGTGATTTAATTATTCTGGCAGGATACGATCCGATTGAAATGCGTTCAGGCTGGCGTGACCCTGGGATGATGGCACGAAGGGTGATCGAATTTTGCGCAGTACCAAACACGCATTATATGCACCAAGCCGATTTGAGTTTTGTCGGACACGTTGGTGAAGGTTTGAAAACCTTGAGAAAAGAAGCTTCTGCAAATCTGGTTTGGAAAAATGGAGAACCGGAAAAAGTCAGGAGAGATTTGAAATCGATCTTTTCCGGAACTTAACGCCGGTGCTGGTGGAATGGGGGCCAGGAGCCGTAGTTGATGTTGTGCGAAAAGCCTTACCACGAAATGGAATTGCCACGGTGGACAGCGGAGCGCACAGGATTTTGCTGAGCCAGATGTGGGAATGTTACGAAGCTCGCAGCTTGCTGCAATCTTCTGGACTTTGTACGATGGGTTGCGCTGTACCGTTGGCCATGGGCTTTCGTTTGGCGGCTCAGGCCGGAACGTCTGGTGCGGGAATGTCGCTCAGGACATTCCGGCGGTCGTGGCCTTTGTCGGAGATGCAGGTATGGAAATGGTTTTAGGTGAATTGGCGACTTTGCGGGATTTAAAATTGCCTGTTGTGATTGTGGTATTTATCGATGAATCACTGGCCCTGATTGAACTCAAACAGCGTAAATCAAAATTACAGAATCTCGGAGTCGATTTTGGTGCAACCGACTTTCCAGCTGTAGCCCGGGCTTTGGGTGGTATTGGACACTGGATTTCAAGTCGAAACGAACTACAGGTTGCACTGGATGGAGCTTTTGAACGTGAAACATTTACGTTACTGGCTTGTAAAATTGGTGAAAAGGTTTACGATAAACGCTTCTAATTGGGGCTGTCAGACCATTGCGATCCTCATTATTTACTCAATAAGGTTCGTGGTTTTTGTTTCGTAGTACAGTTTATGATAGTCTGTGCTGCTCCCTCCTGTTTTTCTTAATGCAGCTACATTTTGTTACCCGATGTCTCTTCTATATTCAAATTCCAAGCTAATTTATTTTACAGGAATCTGCGGAACCGGAATGGCTTCTCTCGCAGTGTTATTGAAACAGCGTGGTCATCATATATGTGGTTCTGATGAAAATGTTTATCCTCCCATGAGTGAATTTCTTTCACAAAATAACATAACCGTAAAGAGCGGATATGACGCAAAAAATTTGGAGCCTGTCCCTGATTTGGTTGTAATCGGAAATGCTCTATCGCGAGGTAATCCTGAGGTAGAGGCAATTCTGGAGAGTAAACTGCCGTATATTTCGATGGCGGAACTGCTGAAAGAGTATTTCATACGTGGAAAAACATCTCTTGTGGTCACTGGAACACACGGAAAAACAACTACAACGTCTTTATTGGCCTGGGTATTTGAGACTGCAGAGAAAAAGCCGGGCTTCATGATTGGAGGTATTGCAGAAAATTTTGGAGCCAGTTGTCTTGATGGAAGCGGTAACTGTTTTATTACTGAAGGTGATGAGTACGACACTGCATTTTTTGATAAAAGATCAAAATTTTTACACTATCTGCCGGATCAGTTAATTCTGAATAATCTCGAATTTGATCATGCAGATATTTTTGATTCACTTGCAGATATTAAAAAGGCCTTCAGACTGCTGCTGCGTCTTATTCCACGGAAAGGTCTGATTGTTGCCAATGGAGATGATGAAAATGTAAAAAGTGTTTTGGAGTCGTCTTTTTCGCCGGTACTTAAATTTGGTTTAGGTAAATCTTGTGATATACAGGCAGTAAATCTGAAATCCAGTGAAGCAGGAATGTCTTTTGTGGTACTTGACAATCGTGCTGAAAGTTCTACCCAAAATCAGGAATTTGAACTAAATCTTTTTGGAACGTACAACGTCCTCAATGCATTGGGTGTGATTGTACTGGCACGGTATAACGGAATTGCAGACAAAACAATTCAGGCTGCTTTTGATTCATTCCAGAGTGTTCGTAGAAGGCAGGAATTACGTGGAGAAGTAAACGGAATTTCTGTTTATGATGACTTTGCACATCATCCGACAGCGATTCGTGAGACAGTGACTGCAATCAGGCAAAAACATCCAGGACGCCGCTTGATTACTGTTTTTGAGCCACGAAGCAATACCAGCGTACTTAAAATACACCAGGACGCCTTGATTGACTCTTTCAAGGAAGCCGACGAGGTGATTTTAACTACACCACATCGTTTGGAACAGACGCCTGTAGAACAGCGCTTGGAAGTTTTGGAAGTTTTGAAATCACTGATTAAAAACAAAATTCCTGCCTATGAATTTCCTCAAGTAGAGGGCATAATTGAACATCTAAAATCAAATTGCCGCTCAGGAGATGTTGTCTTAATTATGAGTAATGGGAAATTCGATAATATTCATCAACGTTTACTGGAAGAACTTTAACAAATTGAAAAGGGAATAATGGCTATACGGGAACATTCTATTTACGATTGTATTATGAGGAATGCCCTGAATTTATCCGAAGAAACAGCTCTGGTTTCAGGTGATCTAAGACTCACTTTTTCGGAAATTCCAATTCACGTCAATTGTCTGGCACGTGGATTACTGAATACCGGTTTTGAGAAAGGAGACAGGATTGCTGTTCTGCTAAACAACTGTGCCGAATATGCACTGCTTTTGGCTGCCTGTAGTCGTGTTGGGGTAGTTGCAGTCTGTTTGAACACACGAACAAGTGCTGGCGAAATGCGCATGGTGCTTGAAAGTACAAAACCGAAAGCCTTGCTATTTCAAACGAGTTTCGAACAGCAGGCTGAAGAACTAAGTGATGTGTTTCCACATCGTCAATTTTACTGTATTGATGAAGCTTCGATACTTTCTACATCCTTTGACCAACTGCTGGATGAAAACCCTGCACCGCTCACTGAGCCACAACCCGGTGTGGACGAGGGCTGGTTGATTATTCCAACTGCGGCAGTGGATGGTGTGCCTAAAGGAGCTTTGCTCAGTCAACGAAATGTTTTGGCCTCTGCGGCAGTGCATCTCCACCATTTTGGAAGTGATGCCATCAAAGGTCATTTACTTGCGCTGCCGATCTTTCATGTGATGGGTCTGACTTCTGCCTGGGCGACATTCATTGGTGGTGGTAAAAATGTAGTGCTTAAACAATTTGATGATAAAGAAGCTGTGCGTTTAATTGACTCTGAACAACTGACATATTTTGGTTCGTTTCCGCCAATTTTGGAACGTGTACTTGACTCTGCAAAAGAAACAGGATCAGTTTTGAAAAGTTTACAGGTTGTATATGGTTTAGAAGGACCACAGAATATCAAACGCTTACAGGAAGAAACCAAGTCTGTTTTTTGGACGGGCTTTGGACAAGCGGAAACCACGGCTTTTGTGACTGCGTCTCCAGCTTCTGAACGTCTTGGTGCTTCCGGACAGTCGACTTTGATTAACTCCGTGGCAATTGTTAATGAGTTAGATGAAAAGGTGCCAACAGGGGAAGAGGGCGAAATTGTTGTGCGGGGAGAAAACATTTTTCTTGAATACTGGAATATGCCCGAAGCAACAGAATATGCCCAGCGCAACAGTTGGCACCACACGGGTGATATAGGACGCTTAGATGACGATGGATACTTGTGGTATGTCAAAAGAAAGGGAGAAAAAGAGTTGATAAAAACCGGTGGAGAAAATGTTTATCCCGGTGAGGTTGAATCAGTTTTGCGGAAACATGCTGAGATTAAAGATTGCTGTGTTATAGGAGTTACTGATAAGACCTGGGGCGAAGCAGTGAAAGCAGTTTGTGTGCTTAAGAAAGGATCCAAGCTTTCCGAAAAAGAAGTAAGTGATTATGTTGGCGGACAAATTGCGGGTTTTAAGAAACCCAGAAAAGTAGAATTTGTGAAAATACTGCCTCGCGAAAATAATGAGGTAGATCGTGAGGCAGTAAAAGCTAAGTGGGGAGAGTGATTGAAAAAATCACTCCGGAGTTACATATGCTGAAGTGATTCCGCCGTCGACTACGAATTCTGTTCCGGTGGTGTATGACGACTCATCGGAAGCTAAAAATAAAGCTGCCTGTGCCATTTCTTTTGCTTCTCCAAAACGACCCATAGGAATATGTACCAGCCGTTTTTGTTTTTTGGCTTCAGTATCAAGGAACTTCATCAGCAATTCAGTGCGCAAAGGTCCCGGACAAAGGGCATTGACCCGGATGTTTTCACGTGCGTGAATTACGGATAATTCACGAGTCAGGGCAATCACACCTCCTTTGCTGGCGGTGTAGGCTACCTGAGGAGTCGCTGCACCCATCAGTCCTACGAAAGAAGCGGTGTTGATGATCGACCCCCCACCGGCGCGGAGCATGGCGGCAATTCCGTATTTGCAGCCGAGAAACACTCCTTTAAGGTTAATTGCCATCGTTAAATCCCAAACCTCTTCCTCTGTAACAAGCGCATTGTCATCACGGCTGTCCATGATTCCGGCATTGTTAAACATCACATTCAGTTTGCCGAATTGATCTTCTGCGGTTTTAACCATATTTTCGCAGTCTGCTGCTTTGGAAATATCCGCATGTGTATAAATCGCTTCGATATTTTTGATTCACTTGCAGATATTAAAAAGGCCTTCAGACTGCTGCTGCGTCTTATTCCACGGAAAGGTCTGATTGTTGCCAATGGAGATGATGAAAATGTAAAAAGTGTTTTGGAGTCGTCTTTTTCGCCGGTACTTAAATTTGGTTTAGGTAAATCTTGTGATATACAGGCAGTAAATCTGAAATCCAGTGAAGCAGGAATGTCTTTTGTGGTACTTGACAATCGTGCTGAAAGTTCTACCCAAAATCAGGAATTTGAACTAAATCTTTTTGGAACGTACAACGTCCTCAATGCATTGGGTGTGATTGTACTGGCACGGTATAACGGAATTGCAGACAAAACAATTCAGGCTGCTTTTGATTCATTCCAGAGTGTTCGTAGAAGGCAGGAATTACGTGGAGAAGTAAACGGAATTTCTGTTTATGATGACTTTGCACATCATCCGACAGCGATTCGTGAGACAGTGACTGCAATCAGGCAAAAACATCCAGGACGCCGCTTGATTACTGTTTTTGAGCCACGAAGCAATACCAGCGTACTTAAAATACACCAGGACGCCTTGATTGACTCTTTCAAGGAAGCCGACGAGGTGATTTTAACTACACCACATCGTTTGGAACAGACGCCTGTAGAACAGCGCTTGGAAGTTTTGGAAGTTTTGAAATCACTGATTAAAAACAAAATTCCTGCCTATGAATTTCCTCAAGTAGAGGGCATAATTGAACATCTAAAATCAAATTGCCGCTCAGGAGATGTTGTCTTAATTATGAGTAATGGGAAATTCGATAATATTCATCAACGTTTACTGGAAGAACTTTAACAAATTGAAAAGGGAATAATGGCTATACGGGAACATTCTATTTACGATTGTATTATGAGGAATGCCCTGAATTTATCCGAAGAAACAGCTCTGGTTTCAGGTGATCTAAGACTCACTTTTTCGGAAATTCCAATTCACGTCAATTGTCTGGCACGGGGATTACTGAATACCGGTTTTGAGAAAGGAGACAGGATTGCTGTTCTGCTAAACAACTGTGCCGAATATGCACTGCTTTTGGCTGCCTGTAGTCGTGTTGGGGTAGTTGCAGTCTGTTTGAACACACGAACAAGTGCTGGCGAAATGCGCATGGTGCTTGAAAGTACAAAACCGAAAGCCTTGCTATTTCAAACGAGTTTCGAACAGCAGGCTGAAGAACTAAGTGATGTGTTTCCACATCGTCAATTTTACTGTATTGATGAAGCTTCGATACTTTCTACATCCTTTGACCAACTGCTGGATGAAAACCCTGCACCGCTCACTGAGCCACAACCCGGTGTGGACGAGGGCTGGTTGATTATTCCAACTGCGGCAGTGGATGGTGTGCCTAAAGGAGCTTTGCTCAGTCAACGAAATGTTTTGGCCTCTGCGGCAGTGCATCTCCACCATTTTGGAAGTGATGCCATCAAAGGTCATTTACTTGCGCTGCCGATCTTTCATGTGATGGGTCTGACTTCTGCCTGGGCGACATTCATTGGTGGTGGTAAAAATGTAGTGCTTAAACAATTTGATGATAAAGAAGCTGTGCGTTTAATTGACTCTGAACAACTGACATATTTTGGTTCGTTTCCGCCAATTTTGGAACGTGTACTTGACTCTGCAAAAGAAACAGGATCAGTTTTGAAAAGTTTACAGGTTGTATATGGTTTAGAAGGACCACAGAATATCAAACGCTTACAGGAAGAAACCAAGTCTGTTTTTTGGACGGGCTTTGGACAAGCGGAAACCACGGCTTTTGTGACTGCGTCTCCAGCTTCTGAACGTCTTGGTGCTTCCGGACAGTCGACTTTGATTAACTCCGTGGCAATTGTTAATGAGTTAGATGAAAAGGTGCCAACAGGGGAAGAGGGCGAAATTGTTGTGCGGGGAGAAAACATTTTTCTTGAATACTGGAATATGCCCGAAGCAACAGAATATGCCCAGCGCAACAGTTGGCACCACACGGGTGATATAGGACGCTTAGATGACGATGGATACTTGTGGTATGTCAAAAGAAAGGGAGAAAAAGAGTTGATAAAAACCGGTGGAGAAAATGTTTATCCCGGTGAGGTTGAATCAGTTTTGCGGAAACATGCTGAGATTAAAGATTGCTGTGTTATAGGAGTTACTGATAAGACCTGGGGCGAAGCAGTGAAAGCAGTTTGTGTGCTTAAGAAAGGATCCAAGCTTTCCGAAAAAGAAGTAAGTGATTATGTTGGCGGACAAATTGCGGGTTTTAAGAAACCCAGAAAAGTAGAATTTGTGAAAATACTGCCTCGCGAAAATAATGAGGTAGATCGTGAGGCAGTAAAAGCTAAGTGGGGAGAGTGATTGAAAAAATCACTCCGGAGTTACATATGCTGAAGTGATTCCGCCGTCGACTACGAATTCTGTTCCGGTGGTGTATGACGACTCATCGGAAGCTAAAAATAAAGCTGCCTGTGCCATTTCTTTTGCTTCTCCAAAACGACCCATAGGAATATGTACCAGCCGTTTTTGTTTTTTGGCTTCAGTATCAAGGAACTTCATCAGCAATTCAGTGCGCAAAGGTCCCGGACAAAGGGCATTGACCCGGATGTTTTCACGTGCGTGAATTACGGATAATTCACGAGTCAGGGCAATCACACCTCCTTTGCTGGCGGTGTAGGCTACCTGAGGAGTCGCTGCACCCATCAGTCCTACGAAAGAAGCGGTGTTGATGATCGACCCCCCACCGGCTCGGAGCATGGCGGCAATTCCGTATTTGCAGCCGAGAAACACTCCTTTAAGGTTAATTGCCATCGTTAAATCCCAAACCTCTTCCTCTGTAACAAGCGCATTGTCATCACGGCTGTCCATGATTCCGGCATTGTTAAACATCACATTCAGTTTGCCGAATTGATCTTCTGCGGTTTTAACCATATTTTCGCAGTCTGCTGCTTTGGAAATATCCGCATGTGTATAAATCGCTTCGCCTCCAGTAGCTTTAATTTCTGAAACTGTTTTTTTTGGAAGCAGTCTGTACGTCAACTGCTACAATTTTTGCACCTTCTTTTGCAAACAACAGCGCAGATTCTTTCCCAATTCCACTTGATGCGCCTGTAATGAGGGCAACCTTATTTTCTAATCTCATTTTATTATCCTGTAAATTATTTATATTCGTTCAAAGTGTCTTTTTAATTCCCAATCAGTTACAGAGGACTCAAAAGATTCGACCTCAGTACAGAAAAAAAGCAGTAAATTTCAAAATATGTTGAACACTGCCTATTTTACATTTGATTTTATCAATGATTAAAACCAGAATCAAATTGATTCTTAAGGTGATGGTCAGAATAATTTTACATAAATAAGACTCCTCAGAAATAATTTTTGTCTAGGTGGTTTTGGCTCAAAGTACTGGTTATTTCATAGATATTAAGTCAGGGAAATGCACTTTGTTCTGTTCAATCTTGAGAATACCTTCTTGCATTTTTATATTTTGCCTGTTTCTCCACAAATTATAGAGTTGACTACAGAACCAATAGGTATAGAATTATAGTTGCAGGGAAAGCTGTTGAGATCGAACTCTTTATCTGCTTCTAATATATTTAACATCGCTTTACTGTTTTACCACTTTGTTTTCAAATAAATATGTCCACTGCTCTTCTGTGAAGGAGGAAGTATGAAAAGTTGGAAAGTCTTTTTGGCAATTGCTCTAGCAATATTTGCAATTTCCTGGTTTATTGTTTCTCCTGTAACAAAAAGTTTTAGTGTGTTGTCACAGAGAGAGGATAACAGTAAATCTTCGGCAATTACAGATAAATGGGATGGTAAAGGTAAATTTATTGATATGATTTGGGAATGAAAAACGGTACTGCCATACGTTTTCAGGTCAAGCATTATCACAGATGAATTCAGGAACCTGTTAATAACTGATAGTTTTTGGTTGAAAGCGCTTTAGCCTTTGCGCTTGATGACCCACGAAATATGAATCTTACTAATTTTTTCCTCCTTATGTTTACCTTTAGCCTGATGCATAACGTTGAATTTATTTTCGTGGCGTGATATATTTTGCTAAGGTATCCATCCAAGACTAATCACCGCTAATCCTGATTTTCTTCCATGCCCGATCCTGCATCCGTTGATCACAACTCCTATCCGGATTCTTATATTCGTGAAATACTAAAAAATGTACGCAGCATTGCAATGGTTGGAGCCAGTGCAACCTGGAACCGTCCCAGCAATTTTGTCATGAAATATTTACTTAAAAAAGGATTTAAGGTTATTCCGGTCAATCCTGGTGCAGCTGGACAAAAAATTTGTGGAGAAACGGTGTTTCCTGATTTATCTTCACTCTCTGGAACTGTGGACATGGTTGATATTTTTCGCCCGGCAGAAGATGCTCCAGAACTGGTAGAAGAGGCCATTAAAATTGGAGCAAAAGTTTTCTGGATGCAGCTTGGAATCGCTAACGAAGAAGCCGCCACCGAGCCGAGGCGCGCGGGTTAGACGTTGTACAAAACCGCTGTCCTAAAATTGAATATGCCCGCTTGACTGGTGAGCTGGGCTGGAACGGAATCAATACAGGTGTAATCAGTAATCGCAGGAAGAGGTTTTAATGAAAAAACTGCATCCAGAATATGGTTTTAATACACTTGCAGTTCATTCTGGAACGGCTCCAGATCCAACGACAGGTGCGCGCTCTTTTCCAATTTATCAAACTACCGCCTATGTATTTGATGACGCAGACCATGCTGCATCACTGTTTAACTTGCAGGAACCAGGCTTTATTTATTCTCGTTTGACTAACCCAACTGTAGCAGCTTTAGAAGAAAAGCTGGCTACTCTGGAAGGCGGTCGCGGTGGAACAGTAACCTCTTCCGGACATGCTGCGGAAACTCTGGCTTTGTTTCCGTTGATGGCTCCAGGAATGGAGGTGATAGTGGCAGACAAATTGTACGGCGGAACGATCAATTTAATGGGAAAAAGTTACCAGAAATTTGGCTGGAATGCAGTTTTTGTTGACACCGATAATCCGGAAGCTTTCCGCAAGGCGGTTACTGAAAAAACTCGAGCAATTTTTATTGAAAACCTTGCCAATCCCGGTGGAGTTGTTGTTGACCTGGAAGCAATTGCTAAAGTTGCTGAAGAAGCAGGAGTACCTCTGATTGTAGACAACACGATGGCGACTCCTTTTTTGTGTCAACCATTTGAATGGGGAGCGGATTTGGTAGTGCATTCCACAACAAAATTCCTGTCAGGACAGGGAAATGCGGTCGGAGGAGTGGTTATTGATTCAGGAAAATTCCCCTGGTTGGGAAATTCCAAATTTCCAAGTTTGAGTGCGCCCTCACCGGAATATAACGGACTCACATTTGCAGAAACTTTTGGAGACCTTGCATACACCATGTACAGTCACGCCATCAGTTTGCGAGATCTTGGCTGTACGCAATCTCCAATGAATGCCTGGATTACTCTTAACGGCATTGAAACCTTGCCTTTGCGCATGGAACGGCACTGTTCCAACGGTTTGGCTGTAGCAAAATTTCTTGAAAAACAGGCTAACGTAGAATGGGTTTCTTTCGCTGGTCTCGAATCAAGTCCTTATTTTGAGCTTGGGAAAAAATATTTGCCTGAAGGTACAGGTTCTGTTTTTACTTTTGGTGTCAAGGGGGGTTATGAAAGCGGCTTAAAAATGCTGGAAGCCGTTAAGTTGTTCAGTCATGTGGCCAACATTGGTGACACTCGCTCACTGATTCTCCATCCAGCTTCCACCACTCATCGACAACTCACAGAGGAACAACGTATCGCAGCAGGTGCAGGACAGGAAGTGATTCGTCTTTCCATTGGAATTGAGTGTGTCGAAGATATTATTTCAGATTTAGATCAGGCTTTGAACTGCTTATGAAAAATCTGAAAACATTTCTTGTAGTGCATTAAGAGGCGCAACGAAGCGCTGCAAATAAATTGCCAGGAAAAGGAATCCTTCCTTGCGGTCAAGGATTCGACCGGTCCAAACTGTAGGTAGCAGCAGGAATGTAACACCAAGCATTACATAAAGATCAATGGAAGAAATGCCTTTTCCGTCGAGTGGAGCAACGAGTGCGGCAATGCCTAGGACAAACATGATATTGAATAGATTTGACCCGACGGCATTCCCAATCGCAAGGTCGGATCTCTTCCGGTAAGCAGCCATCAGGGCCGTTGCCATTTCCGGAGTTCCTGTACCAATCGAAACAATTGTCAGTCCAATCAGTGCTTCGCTCAATCCCCAGATTCTGGCGAGGTCAACCGCACCTGTTACCAGGAAATTTGAACCGAAAGCCAATGCAATCAGCCCAATAAACAAAAAACTGATATCTCGCCACAAATTTTTGCGATGATCTTCCGGTACTTCCACCCCCTCTATTTTGTTCTCTTCCGGAGAAGTTCTTTTGACGGTCATTATATTTCCAGCCACATAACCTACAATACACAACAGCAAAAACGCGCCTTCCATGCGGGAAATGTGAAAATCCTCAAGTAGGACAACCAACATAAAAGTTGCTCCTGCTAACAGAGGTATGTCTGCTTTGACCAGATGAGAATCAACTTTAAGTGGATTGAAAAAGGCTGAGAGTCCGAGAATCAACGCAATGTTAAGAATATTAGAACCAACAACGTTTCCAATAGCAATTCCTCCCTGATGTCCTATGGCTGCCTGTACACTGACGAGTGCTTCAGGAAGACTTGTTCCAAGTGCCACGACTGTTAGACCTACAATCAAAGGACTTAACCCTAAATGCAATGACAGGGTTATGGCACCCTGAACCAACCAGTTGGCACCAAAATAAAGTAGAATTAGTCCGCCAATGATATAGATGGCAATCATTATTAACTCAGGCATAACTTATCTCAAGCAAGTGGTCACGATTGTAATTTAAAGGGTATTTCAGGAATGATCGGCTTCCATCCGTTTTCCCATACTGACTACTTGATCGTTGGTAAAACCAAGTTTTTGGTAGAAGGATTCAATCTTATCGTTTCCCGTACGAATCTGCAAATTGATTTTGGGACAACCCATTTCCCGCAGTCCTGTTTCCACAGAATTCATGATTTCCTGTCCGTACCCCTTTCCTTGAAAATCAGGATGGACCGCCAAATAATTTATCCACCCGCGGTGACCGTCATAACCTCCCATCACGGTGGCAATTAAACGACTATCCAAAATACCGACCAAAAATAGTTCAGGCTGAACCTGAAGCTTTCTGGCAATGTCTTTATGAGGATTATTCCATGGAACTGTTAATTCGCAGACTTGCCAGAGTGAGACAAGAGATTCTTCATCATCAGTTCTGTAAGGACGGACCAGCATTTGTTTTTGAGGCATTAGTCGTTGCGGATAAAGGTCACGTTTCTGGAGGATAGCAGATAAACGGGATACTTGATGCTTTCTAAAACATAAGCTGAAATTCCCTGGTCTGAAGTCCACCAGTTACTTTCAGTAAAAATTTCATTCTGTGCCGCAGACATTTCCAGGCGTATCTCTGTTCCTTCGAAAACAGTTTGAAATGCATGGTATGCACGACGTGTGTGAAAAGAATCAGTCACTAAAATCAGGTGGTTAAATCCCTCAATTTTGCTTAATTGTAGTAGATCGTATGCTTCATCAAATGTTGAAGTAGCACCTTTCTTTAGTGAAGGAACAGTTTTAATTTGAACGTTCATCTTTAATTCTTCAATCATGGCCTGCGCAATTTCTTCATTTGTTGAAAACAGATGAGCAAAACGAATATTTCTTTTCTTTTCATCGGTCAATAACAGGCGTGGGGCATAGCCTTGAGCAAAGAGTTTTAAGGCATGAGGTATTCGGGTGGCTTTTCCACCGGAAAGGACGACAATTGCGTCGGCACCGGAAATTGCGTTATTTACAGTAAAAAATGCAGCGTATGATGTCAGGATTGACTTGTATTGTGAAATTGCTGTTGCAAGCAGTCCTATAGCAATAATAACGACGATCAGCCATTTTTTCATGTTTGTGAATCTCCGCAATAAAATATTCCATTTTCTGTCAAAATTCCATCCATAGGCACATCGTGTGCTTCAGTGGGTACTGTTTCAAGTAATTGAAAATCAAAGGCCAATGCTAAACGAAAAGCGAGACTTTGATCCAGAAAACGATCATAGTAGCCTTTGCCGTAGCCAAGCCTTCCGCCCTGACGGTCAAAAGCAACTCCTGGAACTATTACTAGATCGAAGCTTTCCGGAGTCAAAGCTGTTCTTTGTTCTGGCGAAGGTTCTAATACGCCTAAAGCACCGGGGCGTAAATCCTCGAAAGAATTCAGTTGAGAATGGAAGAGTTCGAGTGTATCCGGTAGAACACATGGTACACCGATTTGTTTTCCGGACTTCCAAGCCAGTTCAATAATTTGGCTGGTTTCCGGTTCATCTGCTTTAGAAAGAAAAATATGGATTATGGATGCTTCCTTGAAAACATCCCATGTCCACAGGGAATTCAGCATCTGGAGCTCATACTGTTTTTTTTTTGATGCTGACAATCCCCTGCGTTGTTTCAGCAGAGTTTTTCGTATTTCAGTTTTGTTCAAAAGCGACACCCCGGACATGCTCAGTAACAGCGAACTGCATCACCTTTCAGGATGTTGCCTCGAAAATTTGAAGGAACTTTTCCCCAAGAAAAATCTTCCTGCACGCGAAATAAAGTCAATTGCCCTATTCTATCAAACTCAATGCTGGAAATAATATTTCCGTTTGATCCCTTTTTTTTCTTGATAACCCTGCGGAATATTTTGCACTCTTGTTCGACCGAGACTCTGTTGAGCCTTCCCAAATTAATGCGTACATAAGCTCTATTTGCACGTGACTCGATGATAAATCCACCTAAAGGGAAACGACCACGAACAAGCCCCCCAAGTTCTTCCCAAAGATTATTTGACTCCGAAAAAACAAAAGTGAATTCGTGATTCATTTCACTTTTTACAGGATCTTCAACTCGGTAAATCCTGAATCTGATATAGGTGCTCCAATCATTTGACGAAACCTTTTCTGGACTTGGTTGTACCCTCATTAAAACTATATAACGTACCCGTAGCCACTTACCCAGTTCAATGGTTTGTTTTACCAGGTCGTCTTCAAAACTGCGTAATTTACTTTGCTTTAAAGAAGCACTTAGTTTTGCAAACTCACTCCGATTCAATGCACTCTTAACACGGACGTCGTCAATTATTTTGAGATCTCCATGCTCCTCCAGTACAGACTGCACAAAGCTCACGCTCAGTGCCTTGTGATAGCGGGAAAGATTCTCTGAAAATTGTGCTGGAACAAAAGCAATAAATGACTTTGATGTCAGGAGTTCTTCCGGAGTTGGAGGAATGGGAACATCCTCACCGTTATCTAAAGGGGCGTTCATGAGCATGATTGGCTTGGAACCACATCCACCAGTGAACAGCAAAAGTGCAAATCCAAGCCCAATTATTAAACGTTTTAAAAGATTTTTTTCAGCCTCATCAGCAATGTTATCTGCAAAAACCATTCGAGACAAATCATACAATCTTTCTAAACGACTTTGTTCAGTTGCTGGAGGTTTTAAATCATCTTCTTTGAACTCTTCAGATTGCATCAAATATTTTTCATCAAGTAATATTGGCTGCTCATTAGCTTTTATCAATTGAAAACATTTCTTTTTACCTTTAATTTGGGCCATCACTTGGTTTGTGAAACTATTTGACATAACGAAAGCAGGATGACCTGTTGCACAGCCTAAATTTACCAGACGTCCTTCTGCCAGTAAAATCATACGCTTCCCGTCCGGCCATACATATTGATCCACCTGGGGCTTGACGTTGATCTTTTTAAGTGAAGAATCATCGTTCAGTGAGGCAACATCGATTTCGATGTCAAAATGTCCTATATTACAGACAATTGCCTGATCTTTCATGACATCCATGTGCTCACGGCAAATGATATCAGCACAGCCTGTTGTGGTAACAAATATGTCTCCAACTGGTGCGGCATCTTCCATGGTGACAACCTGATAACCTTCCATTGAAGCTTGTAATGCACAAATCGGGTCAATTTCTGTCACTAGGACACGTGCACCTAGTGCACGTAACGATTGAGCAGAACCTTTGCCTACATCACCATAGCCGGCAACTACTGCAATTTTCCCCGCAATCATCACATCAGTAGCGCGCTTGATTCCGTCAATCAGTGATTCACGGCAACCGTATAAATTGTCAAATTTACTCTTGGTAACCGAGTCGTTCACATTGAATGCCGGAATTTTCAATAATCCCTGCCTGCCCATTTGCTCTAAACGATGTACACCCGTTGTAGTTTCCTCAGAGACACCATTGACTTCTTTCAGTAATTCAGGACGTTTTTCATGTACATAGCCGGTAAGATCACCTCCGTCATCCAAGAGTAAATTTGGGCCTTGTCCTTCTGGCCATTCCAAAGTTTGTTCGAGACACCACCAATACTCTTCTTCGGTTTCACCTTTCCAGGCAAATACTGGTATTCCTGCTTTAGCTATTGCTGCTGCTGCATGATCCTGAGTTGAAAAAATATTACAGGATGACCATCGAACCTCAGCACCCAAGTCAACCAGAGTTTCAATCAAAACTGCTGTTTCCACAGTCATATGCAATGATCCCGTAATGCGAGCACCTGACAAAGGCTTCTTACCTTTGTACTCTTCTCGAAGCATCATCAGGCCCGGCATCTCATGTTCCGCCATTGTGATACTCTTCCGTCCGAGTTCCGCCAAATTAATGTCTGCAACCTTGAAATCCTGATTTGCAGTTTTAATCCTTTGACTCCTTTTTGCATGTCGTTATACTCCATTTTCATTTTATCTCCTTAATAATTGGTTAAAATTAATCTTAAATCAAAAAAAACACTTTTTAAGATCCTTCTGAATTATATTTAATTCTGTAAAGGAATGCAAGTTATATCATTATATGAACATGTGGTGATTTAATGTTTAAAGCAAATCTGAATTACAAATGTATTTTGTGAATAATAACTATTTATATTTGTTTGTATAAAATTATTTTATGCAAAAATATTCTATATTTAACCTATTTTTTGATAAAAGATATACTTTATCATAATTAATATAAAACATTGATATAATTCAAAAAAAATAATTAAATATATATTTAATTAAAAAATGTTACATTGGAATCAATTATTTTAAAAAAAATGTTTGCATAGCTTTGTGATTTAGCATATAACTAATCAGACAATATCCAATGCAGTAATGATTTTAGGCTGCAGATCATTAAATAAGCAAATATTTTGCACATGGATGTGTAAAATTATAATGATTTAGGAATGGAAACCATCTGGAACTTATTTACATGGAATGGGTATCATGATTAATACTTTTAACAAAGTAACATTAAGAAACCAGCATAAATATCCCAGGAAAATTAAACCTAGAAGAGCTTTACTTACATCAAATAGGAGCATAAAGCAAGACAGGCCGGAAAAAAAACTGAGTGAATCATGGCTTAAAATTACTCATTTTAGTTTACTTTCCGTAATTATTTTTGTAATCACTTTTTACCTGACCTCTTTTCTTCCTCTCTCTTCCATAAGTTCTCCTTCTCTCCCCTTAAAAACACTTCACGAACTCAATTTATTAGCGTCAAAAGTCAGCATTTTTATGCAGGAAGAAACTGACAAAACTGAAAAAATAGAGAAATGTTACAGCCAAAGAAAACAAAATATCAGTCAATTGGGTGTTCACTCAAATTTTAAATTAAACGCTACTGTTACAGAAAATTATCCTGAAATGTTCGGTCAAATTGGGAATAAAGTTTCATTCCAGATACCTGTAGGAAAAGATGGAACTCATGGAATCCTTGTTATTTCTCAGGATATTTCTGCAGTTGGGGGGATCTTCTTTTGGATACGTTCGTTAATTAGCGGAAGTGTCGTTTTGCTTATTGTTGCTTTACTGGTATTTAAACAAACCATTCGAATAACAGATCAGGTTGATGTTCTTTGTCGTCATTTTGTTAAATATAGACGCGAAAACGAATCTGGAGATTTATATCCTACCGAAACTTCTGATGGTCGAACATTGATTGGACAGCGTATAGCAGTTCTTGAAGAACTTTGGACACGTTTTCAGTCCATGCAGGAAGAACTGGCTCAAAATGTGGATGAACTGGAAGACTCAAAACAGAAATTAGAACAAACTGTGACTGATCTGCAGGTGGCTAAACAGAAGGAGCGTCGGTTGGTTGAACTTGGTAACACTGTAGCAGAATTTGGGCATGACATTCGTAATGCAAATGGTTCCATTTCAAGTTTTGCCAATTTGCTCTTAAAAATGCTTGACAAGGATCGAATAAAGGCGATAGAGGTCGTTCAGGCATTGACCTATATTCGCAGGATAAAAAACTCTTCAAACAACGTGACAGGTTTGACAACAGATATTCTGGATTTTGCTGCAGGCAGAATGGAGATTCGTCCGGAAATATATCAATTAGATGAATTTCAGGAACAAATTGAATCTCAACTTGGTTTTATAGATGAACTTCTTTTACATTATCGAGTCCCAGCAGGGCAGCCAGTCTTCCTTCTCAGGATTGACGGTCGTAAAATCATTCGTGTGATTGTGAATCTTGTAAAAAATGCGTGGGAAAAATTCCAGGATTTTCCTGAAACAAAAGATGATAAACCTGCTTTCATTGAGGTTCGTTTTATTCCACAAAATATGCGGGAACTAAAAATTCAAATTGTTGATAACGGCGGCCCAATTCCGGATTCGATTTTAACCAAACTTTTTCAATCGTATCAAACTGAAGGCAAGGAAATGGGAACTGGGCTTGGACTGTCAATATCCAAGCAACTTATTGAAGCTCATGGTGGAGGTATTCAAGGGTTCAATCTGCTGGACAATCGCGGAGTAGTGTTTGAAATTATTCTTCCTGACTGTGTTATTCCTGCACCATCACGTACGGTCCAGAAACAAAGTGATTCCATCTCCCTTAGTGCCTAATAATCCTGAATGCATAATTATCCTATGTCAGGTACTGCAATCCACAGGATTCTCAATCCGGGTTAACCCACTTGACTGCTGCATCTGGCTGAATGCATGAATAGTTGAGGCTAGAAGTGGTATGCTGTTCCTCAAGAAGCATGAAGTCTAATTCGTACATGAACGACCGCACTGCCTGATCAACTGATTCTTCAAACTCTTTAGACTGAACTTTTTTTTGTAATTTTGTATCAATGTTTTGCATGTACATTTTGCAATCCTTCCAATATTTGTCATAAAAAAGGCCGCACACTTTATTCACCTACCTGATGCATTCGGTTTGCAAGCCAAACTTGTTGTCTCACTTTCTACATCGGCAAATTCTAAAAATTCTTGAAGAAAAAACGGAAGAATTGTTAAATTTTTGACTTAACTTGATCTAAACAGATTATTCTTTAACTTTTATGAAAAGTGTTTTCAACCGGAATGTGATCAATATTCCTCATTTCTGTATATAGCCTCTTCTGTGGCTTTAGTATAACGGTTGAGATTGTAATAATTATTTTCTGCTAATATCAGTTAACACTACAGACACGCGTTTTATCGTGTCATTCCGAACTAAAATGGAGTAACATATATGATATCAGTATACTATCATATTTATCCCTTCGGTCGAGATGACGCGGTGTAGTCATTAAAATCAGTAACTTACTAAAATCTGCGATTCACGAGTCAGTTAATCAGGAGCCTAGAATTACATTATGATGAAATGGTTATGCTTTGGGGCTGCACTTCTCACCTGGCCGCTTATTCCTTTTGGAGCATTTGTACGTTTAAAGAATGCAGGTCTTTCCTGTCCGGACTGGCCGCTTTGCTACGGACAATTTATTCCACCTCCGGGCTTTGAGATTGCTTTGGAAACGGGACATAGGTTTGTTGCAACTTTGTTGGGAATTTTGATAATTACAATCACTGTTAAAACATTTTATCAACCTGCATATCGCCACCATAGAAAACTTGCTGTAATCAGTTTGATTTTAGTTTGTATCCAGGGAATTTTGGGAGCACTGACTGTAACAATGGTGCTCTGGCCGCCGGTTGTTACAATGCACCTGCTGGGCGGAAATATTTTGTTTGGAATTTTGGTATATTTTGCTAGAGTCACTTTTCTGGAGAATGTGGAATATCATTCAGACAGTTCTTCTACTCATACTAAACCTGTAAAAGATAGAGAGTTAAAGAGACGCCACATAGTTTTGATGCTGGCTGTGCTTTTTATTATGATTATATCCGGAGGTTATAATAGCTCTACTTCATCAGGCTCTCACTGTGAAGCATTTCCAGGATGCCATGAAGGAAGTTCTTTATCTTTTGGAATGAGTGGTACTGACTTATCTGAGTGGACAGGAATCGAAGAGTACATTTTGCCTCCTGCACCATCAGAATATCAGGGACGTTTTCTTCCTGCATATGAAAACGAATGGATACACATGCTGCACCGCTTGACAGCCATTATTGGTGGAGTAGTATTAATGATAATGGCTTGGTCCGGGCTGAAGAACAGATATGGACATAGTGCAATAGGACTGAGTATTGTTGCGCTAATTATGCTGGAAATATGCGTGGGGATTCTTAATGCAGTATTCCGTGTACCTGCGCCAATATCTGCCACACATACTGCAATTGCAGCCACACTGACAGGACTGTTGTTTCTTGCAGCTGCAGAAGGCAATCATAATTTGGTGAAAGCATGAAAACTTTAATTGGAAATCGGAGTGCAGTAACATTAATATTAATTGCTTCTGCATTAATTTTATCTTTTTTGTTCTGGCTGATCTACTTTCGTGAAACTCCAGTAGAGGGCAGCTCTCTTAATCTTACAATTCTACCTCCACTCAATGCATTGCTGAACTTAATGAGCGCCACATGTCTTATTTTTGGGTTTAAAGCTATTAGAAGAGGCAACCGGGTGCGTCATAAGAAAATGATGCTTAGTGCATTATTATTTTCTTTTTTATTTTTAGTCAGCTACCTCACGTATCATGCCTTTCATGGGGACACGTTATTTCAGGGTGAAGGCTGGGTTCGTCCGCTGTATTTCTTTATTTTGATTTCGCACATTATACTTTCTGTGGTAGTTTTGCCGCTGATTCTAACAACAGTTTTCTTTGCGGCTACGGGTAATTTTACCATACATCCCAAAATTGCCCGGATAACACTGCCACTCTGGATGTATATCTCAGTTACAGGTGTACTGGTTTACCTGATGCTGTACCAATTATGATAAAAGTGTGGAAAAATTAGTAGAAACGTTCTTATGAATTATAAACGTTATTAAAATCTCAAATCACATGGAGCTTTGTTGTGACTCCTTGTAAGCATATTGAAATGCCGGGCTGGGGGAAAGTTGATTTAAGGGAGTCCAGTTCTCGCTGATGATCTTTAGGCCATCTGCCTCTTTGACAAGAAAGAGGTGTTTGTAACCAACATCGTTGATTGAAGAAGATGTATATGTCTGTACAAAGCGAACGTGGTAAATGTTCTTACTCATAAGAACTGAGAGATCATTTAAAAGAATACGGCGTCTTTTGTTTTGGTAACTGACACTTTTTTTGTGTGCCTGCCAACTGTTAAAATCCCATTTCTCTGTGAGAAAATTAGAAGAATAAAAAGACAGGTAATTATCTACATCATTTGATTCCCAGGCTCTCTTCCACGACTCAATAGTTCAATTTTAAAATTTGCATGGCCCATAGAAAGAGTTTTAAGTACCTTATTCACCTTTTCTTCAATAATTACTGGAGTAGCTCCCAATTCAACAGAACGGGTTAATTCCAGAAAGTTATAATTACTTATAGAAATACAACCTCTGGTCGGTATAGGTTCTCCTTTTACTGTCCCGTGAATCCAGATGCCGTCCCCGTTTTTCCGTTCGATTACCTGATCAAAATAATTTGGGTAACTGACCTCAAAAGCACCTGTTCCGTACACATTGGCTCCATTGCCGTAGTACTGAGCCAATTCCCATCCAGCCCAAGCCTGATTAAGCCAATATATGCCAATAGGAGTTTTGAGATCTCCTTCACGGAACTTGTCTCCATTTACTTTGCCGGTTGTACAGGGGAAAACACGGTGCATTTTCCAAGATTCCTGAAACTTATAGACCATCAAGCGACATGCAGATTTGTCTATAACTAAAACGGTTGAACCTGGATAATCACTAAAAATCAGACCATCCGGTCTCATTTCATTTGCATGAACGAAGACGGAGCACCACAGGAAAACCACCCAAAAGAAGAAAGTTTTTTTCACGGTAAGAATAAATTATTGTGCTGCAAAAATTTGATTAATAATCAGGTTTTTTTATGTTTACTATACAGCCAATAACCAATTGTGGAGAGCATTACAACAGGAAGCAAAGTCAGGAAAATAGTAGTAAAGTAAAATGCTTCTAATGTTTCTTCACTGGAAGAGAAACAGACTGCACAGGCATTTGCTATTTCAGGTGCAAAGAGGAGGCCTAACAGGAATGGAAAAAGGAGAAAATGTTGCAAATGCATTTTCAGATTATTCTTGTAGAGGTGTGTGCTCAAACTTGCTGTTAGCATCAGGTCAGATAAACCAGCACATACAAAACAGGCCAGACACAAACGACAAAATACCACAGGAGTTGTAAAGGAAGTAGTCCTTCTACAGTTATAGAATTATTAGAAGCCCCCAATCGGTTCCAGGCATGGATGAGCGCAGCCAAAACTCCGACCACGTGAAATCCGTGTGCACCTATTATTAAATAGAACAAACCACCGTACACACTGGACGAGACTGTCATCCCGAAATTAACCAATTGCACCCACTCATAACCTTGAGCCACCATAAAGAAAGTCCCTAATAAAATGGATACTCCCAGCAATCTACGTCCTTCCTGAAATTTTTGTTTTTGCAGTAGGTTACGTGAAAATCCCATCGTTAGCCCACTCAACAAAAGAACTAAAGTATTGAATGCAGTAGTTTCAATCGGTAATCTGGGCTGTCCCCATGGAGGCCATTCTTCAATGCCGGAACGTATCACCAAGTATGCACTGATGAGAGCTGCAAAAAACATGGCTTCTGTAACCATAAAAATAAGCATCCCAATTACACCACTTGACACCGGAGGTTTAGCCCGCTTTGGCCGATTGGTCAAAGAAACTTCTGAGGTGGCAAATAAAACAGACTGGCTGGAGGGGTTTGTCACAAGCGCTGCTCTACACAAGATTTGTCTGCAATGCAGTCTATCCACTGATCTCCATCTGTCATCATGATATCTGGTGCAACACCAAAAAAGAAAACACCTAGCAGGCAGAGGGCCAGAATCAGTAAAAACGAAATAATTTGTTTTTCAAACTTCAGATGCATAAAATTAGCTGCAACAAGGAATGCCTTAACGACTGCAATTCCAAAGGCAGTTATAATTGTCAGCACAGGAATTTCCAACATTGGCCCTGCCACGCTGATCAGCAGTAAAACAACAAGCAAAAACCATATTTTAACATAGTTGGGATGTGCGTAAGCTTCACTCATAGTTTGATCTGTAAAGATGTGTTAATAATATTAGAAATTTGCAATATACAAGAGAGGAAACAAGAAGATCCAGACAAGATCTACAAAGTGCCAGTAAATTCCTATCAGTTCCACACGCTGATAATTGTACCCTTTGCGGATATCAAATGAAATGAGTGCCATGATAACCATTCCTCCAATAACATGCAGGGCATGTAATCCGGTCATAGTATAATAAAATGACCAGAATATATTTTCCGTAATTGTATGACCATTCAGAATTTTGCCGGTGTATTCATAAGTTTTAATTCCTAAAAATACCAGACCTGCACCAATTGTGTACCAGATGTAAGTGAATGATTTCTTTTGATCCCCTTTTTCGATTGCAGCATGTGCCAGTACTATACTCAAACTGGAAGTAAGAAGTACAAATGTATTTACAGCTCCTGCAGTCACACTTGTCAGGGAAGCGTCTTCAAACCCAGGAGTTCCACTTAGTTTAAAGAGGAGGAAGCAGGCAATTAATCCACCAAAAATAAAAATTTCTGAAGCCAGTAACCACCATGTTGCTAAGCGTCCGGTGGGCACACCGGCAGCACTTCTATGGGTAGCAATAGGGCCATGCATCGACATTGTTAAATCCTTTTTTGTAGTTAGCAATATAAATAAAGCATCTTTTGCTCTTTTTTAAATTTTAAAGAATTATTTGTTTCCTTCAGGTGGTTCATTTTGAGGCCAGTAATCCATTTCACGACCAGGCACACTATATTCATAAGCTCCACGGTAAACTGTTGGAAAAGACTTGAAATTACCATGAGGTGGTGGGGAAGGAATACTCCATTCGAGAGTATTGGCATTCCATGGATTATTTGGAGCCTTTTCACCTTTGAACATGCTGACGAAAAAATTATAAATGAAGACAAATTGAAATAGTAACAAAACTATTAAACTAACTGTTGCAAATATTCTGATATCTTGTAACTCTTGTCTTGCTAAGTCGGGATAGTTTTGGAAATTGTATACCCTACGATTTTGTCCAGCCAAACCAAGTAGGAATAATGGCAGAAAAATACAGTTAAATGGAATAAAAGTTCCCCAAAAATGAATTTTGCCTAGGGTTTCATTCATCATACGACCAAACATTTTTGGGAACCAATAAGTGAGTGCGGCAAACATGCCTATAATAGTGATTGGGAAAAAAGTATAATGGAAGTGGGCCAGCACAAAATATGAATCATGAAAATATATATCCAGGGCACTTGCTCCTAAATAAATTCCCGTAACACCACCAATTAAAAATGCTGCTAAAAAGCTCAAAGCCCAGAGCATTGGTGTTTTAAATTCAATAGAACCTCCGTACAGAGTGGCAATATAGCTAAACATCATTTCCGCAAGAGGAATTGAAATCAAAACAGTAGTTACAACAAAAACATTAGCCACACGAGGGTCAATTCCTGCAATAAATTGATGATGTGCCCAAACTATAAATGATAAGAAAGCAATTGAAGCTGTTGCATATACCATAGAGGCATATCCAAATAGAGGTTTTTTCTGGAGAAAACTGTGATAATATCCGCAACTATACCCATGGTCGGCAGCAGTACAACATATACTTCTGGATGTCCAAAGAACCAGAACAAATGTTGCCAAAGTAACGGATCACCACCACCGGACGGAAGGAAGAATGTCGTACCAATTCTTTGATCCATGAACAACATAATAGCTCCAGCAAACAGTGGCCCAACAGACGCCATAAACAAAATAACTGCAAGAACTATAAACCAGACAGCAATTGGAATGTCCATCATTTTCATTCCCGGAGCACGTGCGTTCATTGTGGTTGTGATAAAATTTATTCCACCTAACAAAAATGACACAAACTCCAAAGCAACAGCCAAAATCCATAAAGAAGCTCCCCAGTCAGTGAGACTGTATTCAGCTACTGAAGAAAGAGGAGGGTATGAAGTCCATGCTCCACCAAAACCCCCTCCTCTAACAAAAAAAGATAGGATCAAAACCAGAGCGCTGACTAAAAAAATTTGAAACGACAAGCGGTTCAATCTTGGAAAAACCATATCATCACAACCGATCATCAACGGGATAATATAGTTACCGAATCCCGCAATCAGCACTGGCATAGCAACCCAAAAAATCATGATGGTTCCGTGATTTGTAACCAACATGTTATATTCACCCGGTCCGACCAGGCCATAGAAAGGAACTACTTCTCCTGGAAAGGCAAGTTGCATCCGGAAAGCATAAGCAAAATAACCACCGATAATTGCCATGATCAATCCAGTGAATATGTATTGCATGCCAATTATTTTATGATCTAAAGGGAGAATATATTTGTATAAAAAACTTAATTCTTCATGTTGCTGTATATTAGGTTCTAATTTTATATTTGCAGTTAATTCAATTTTATTCTCTTCAACAAATTAATACTAAAAAATACTGGCTAAAAGCTCTGCGAAGGAGTCTTTCTCCTCAACTTGAGAGGTGTTAATTGGGGATGCTGTCTTGGTTCCTTTACGCTTTTGAAAATGACTCTCATAGGTACCACTTTTAATCTGAGCAATAGTTGTAGTATAGCTTTCTTCAGAATGAACTGTAATTGCTGCCCCCATTATTCCGTGACCATATCCACACATTTCAGCGCATTGTATATCAAAAGAACCGGTAATTGTCGGCTTAAACCAACCACTAATTGTACGACCAGGCACAGCATCTTGTCTCAATCGAAAGGCTGGAACAGAAAAGTTATGAAGCACATCACGAGACTGTAATTCAAAGTGATATGTTTCATCCACTTTTACATGCAGATCATTAACTGTAGTAATATCATCAGCAGTATCCAAGACCCCATCCTGGCCTGCATCAACAAAGGACCAACTCCATTGTTGCCCGATGACTCTGATAAGGTTGTCTTTAGGAGGCAAAGTCTGTTTTATGTTTACCCAAACTATGATATTAGCGGCAATTATGACCACATCCATAGCTATCACTGCATAGTGAGGATAATGAGTCCATTTTGTTTCACTGTGCTTCTCACCGGTTATGTACTGGGCCTTTACACCGTCTTTCCTGCGAAATCTGAGTATAAAATAAACAAGTGCGCCAAATACAAGAATAAACCAAAATCCTATGATCAAAGTAATCACAAAAAAGAGGTTGTCTATATCCCCTGAAAATGAGGACGCACTGTGTATAAAATATTCAATCATCTAAGTTTTCTCTAATACATCGTTAACTGCTTTTCAACAAATAAATACATAGAATTAATTCAGCAATGTTAAAGGTTATCAGGAATTAAACGCAAAAATGTAGACAGCAAGCATAAACAATACACTTCCAGTGAATACAAATAAAATACTCTTAATGCCCATGCATCCGAATCATTTTTCTCCATAAATACTCCTTGACAAATTAATAAATAAACATATCCAGAATAATAATACTGCTCAAGACTGGCAAGTAAATAATGGACGCAAGAAACACTTTACGTGCATTCTCACTACTGCTTTTTCGAAAAAATAAAGAAATTACTGCTAAAAATCCCAGCCCCAGTAAAAATGCACTTACCAGATAAACGAGGCTTAACTGGCCGATAATAAAAACAGCAATGCTGGAAATAAAAAGCAAACCGCCGTAGAACAGCATTTGAACACTGGTTTTTTTACCTGTTGGATCCTCAAGTGAAAGCATTTTGAAACCGCCTCTGCGGTAGTCATCACGATACATCCAGGCAATTGCAAAAAAATGTGGAAGCTGCCAAAAATAAAGCAGGGCAAAAATTGGCAGGACTTCCCAGTCCAACGTGCCTCTAGCCGCTGTCCAGCCCATCACCGGAGGTAATGCACCAGTTATTCCTCCAAACCAGGTGTTACTGACTGATTTCCGTTTTAGAGGTGTATAGATCAGAATGTAAGAAAAGAGGGTCAGTAATCCAAGAGCAGCAGTAAGTATATTTAGACTAAGCCATAATGTAGTGAAACCGGAGACCGAAATAATAATGCCAAAAGCCAAAGCTTCATTCCCACTTAGTCTTCCCGTCGGTAAAGGCCGATTCTTTGTCCTTCTCATCTTCGAGTCAGGAATTTGTTCCTGCCATTGATTAAGTGTATGTGCACCTGCGCCAATCATTGCAGTACCTAACAGAAGATATAGCAGCGGAAAGACCCCAGCTGAAGTGTCCACTGGAAGAATATAACCCAGTACAGTGCTTAACAGTACACTGGACAGTAACCTTGGTTTTGTTAAGGTAATATAATCTCTGATCTTACTGAAATTGAGAGATGGATAAATGTTGGCTACAATAGTTTTTCCATTCATTATCTTGCCGAATCATAAGTTTAATGTCTGTAATAATACTTAAGAAACTAACACATCAATTAATTGTTGACAAGTAAAAATAAAAAAACTCGGGAAGTATTTTAGACTGATTTGGAGTTTAAAACATGAAAAAGACTTGACGAGCCTTGTATCAACTTATATAATTTTCACCTTTAAGAAACAAATTTAATTACAGGAAGAATCAGGAAGATGAATGTCGTCCTGCAGGGGTAGCTTCCACATTCGATAGTTGCAAGGAGAAAAAAATGAAAGTTCGCAGCGGGTTGATTCAAATGGCCCTCAAAGGGGATACATCCATGGCCCCAGAAGAAATTACCAAAATAATGATTGAAGCACATATTCCTTATATTGAAGAGGCAGGAGAAAAAGGGGTTCAGGTGCTCTGCATGCAGGAGGTCTTTACACAACCATATTTTTGTCCCAGCCAGGATACAAAATGGTATGCAGCTGTTGAAAAAATACCAGAAGGACCAACTACGAAACTTATGCAGGAATATGCAAAAAAGTACAACATGGTGATTGTCGTTCCCATCTATGAAGAGGAAATGACAGGTGTTTATTATAACACAGCAGCAGTAATAGATGCAGACGGTAAATATCTGGGTAAGTACCGCAAATCACATATTCCACAGGTTGCAGGTTTTTATGAAAAATTTTTCTTCAAACCTGGGAATTTAGGCTATCCTGTTTTTGAAACTGCTTACTGTAAACTTGGAGTGTATATTTGTTACGACAGGCATTTCCCTGAAGGTTGGCGGGCTCTGGCTTTGAACGGTGCAGAGTATATTGTTAATCCTTCCGCTACGGTTGCAGGACTATCTCAATATTTATGGGAACTGGAACAACCGGCCTCAGCTGCAGCTAATGGCTGCTACATTGGTGCTATCAATCGAATTGGTACCGAAGAACCCTGGAATATTGGTACGTTTTATGGCTCAAGCTACATAGTAAATCCACGAGGTAAAATTGAAGCACAGTTGGATGATAAGACTGATGGTTTGCTGATTCATGACATGGATATGGATGCAGTCAGAGAAATTCGCAACCTATGGCAATTTTTCCGTGACCGTCGTCCGGAGATTTATGGAGATTTAACTGCACTGCAATAATTGTTTCAACTGGTGGTGTTATTTGTTCAAAGATTACCGCCGAAAACGCTGAAAAAAACCATGACCACTATCGACGTTCAGGCCGGACGCTTATCACAGGAACAGCTTTCCGAAAATTTTTCCGATGCTCATCCACCTTTGAATTCCGGAAATGCGATTGTTGAGGCAAACCGCTGTTATTTTTGTTTTGACGCACCATGTATTGATGCATGCCCCACCGCTATCGACATACCAAATTTTATCCGTAAAATATCTACAGGCAACCTGAAAGGATCTGCAAGAGACATTTTTTCACAAAACATAATGGGTGGAATGTGCGCCCGCGTTTGTCCAACAGAAACTCTTTGTGAGGGGGCATGTGTCAGAGAAACTCAGGACCATCAGCCGGTACGTATCGGTGAACTGCAGCGTTATGCGACAGACAGTTATCTGGAAACCAGTGAAACATTTTTTGAAAGAGCTGAATCAAGCGGTAAAAAAATCGCGGTTGTCGGCGGTGGTCCCGCAGGACTTTCGTGTGCACACCGTCTTGCAGTATTAGGCCATCACGCAGTAGTCTTTGAAGCACGTGAAAAATTGAGCGGTCTGAATGAATACGGAATAGCGGCTTATAAAACTGTTAATGATTTTGCTCAGCGTGAAGTTGATTTTATTTTAAAGATCGGCGGGATAGAAATCCGTACGAATCAGCGATTGGGGCAGGATGTGAAACTGGAAGATCTCCGTCAAGAATTTGACGCAGTATTTTTGAGTGTCGGTTTAGGAGATGTCAATTCACTCGGTTTGGAAAGTGAAGAAATAGCTGGAGTTTACGATGCGGTCGACACTATTTTAGAGCTGCGTCAATCCGTAAATCTTGCAGAATTATCAGTCGGTCGGCGTGTAATAGTGATCGGTGGCGGAAGTACCGCAATTGACATTGCGGTGCAGTCCAAAAAACTTGGTGCTGAAGATGTAACACTGGCCTATCGACGAGGGCCGGAACAAATGAATGCCACCTGGAAAGAACAGGAGTTTGCACAAACCAACGGAGTCCGCGTAAAACATTGGGTTGCTCCAAAAAGTTTGCGGTCAGAAAATGGACATGTTACCGGAATTGAGTTTGAGTGCATGGAACTGAACCCGGAAGGGAAACTAAGAGGAACAGGAGAGTTTCGTCATATGGAGGCTGATGTTGTTTTTAAGGCTATCGGTCAGTTATTGGAAGACTCAGTTTTTTCTGGTTCGGAAATGCCTGCAATTGAAGGTGGAAAAATAAACGTCAACCTGGAATTTGAAACGTCTCTACCAGGCGTCTGGGCCGGAGGAGATTGTGTGGGTTCCGGAGAGGATTTAACTGTACAATCCGTGGAAGACGGTAAGCAGGCCGCACTCTCTATTCACAGAAGATTAAAATAATCAATCTGAAATCAATAATATAAAAAACAATCATGGCTGATTTAAGTTGCAATGTTGCCGGTATCAAGGCCCCAAATCCATTTTGGCTAGCCTCGGCTCCACCCACAGACAAATTGTACAATGTTGAACGTGCTTTCCGTGCGGGATGGGGCGGAGTGGTTTGGAAAACTTTGGGAATAGATCCTCCCATCGTTAATGTCAGTTCACGTTATGGTGCGGTGCACTATAACGGTCAACGCATGATGGGATTTAACAACGTTGAATTGATTACTGACCGTCCGCTTGAAGACAATCTTCAGGACATCAAGAAAATCAAAAAAGACTGGCCTGATCGAGCAGTTGTTGTTTCACTGATGGTTCCATGCACTGAAAAAGACTGGCAGTTCATCATTAATAAAATAGAGGACACCGGATGTGACGGAGTAGAACTGAATTTTGGCTGCCCACACGGAATGTCTGAACGGGGAATGGGTTCTGCTGTCGGCCAAGTTCCGGAGTACATTGAAATGGTTACCCGCTGGGTTAAGGAGTGTACAGACTTACCGTGCCTGGTCAAGCTGACACCAAATGTTGCGGATATCTGCCATGCGGCAAACGCTGCAAAAGCTGGGGGAGGTGATGGAGTAGCTTTAATCAACACTGTCAATTCTATTGTTTCCGTTGATCTGGATTTGATGGCTCCCGAACCGACTATTGACGGAAAAGGCTCTCATGGAGGATATTGTGGACCGGCAGTCAAACCAATAGCTTTGCACATGGTGACAGAAATTGCCAAAGCTACGGAAACGAAAAATTTACCAATCTCAGCCATCGGAGGAATATCAAACTGGCGTGATGCCGCCGAATTTATCGCAATGGGAGCTGCTGGTGTGCAGGTTTGTACTGCAGTCATGCACTATGGTTTTAAAATAGTGGATGACATGATTGACGGACTGAATAACTGGATGGACGAAAAGGGCTATGAGACGTTGGAGGATTTCAGGGGCATTGCTGTTCCAAATGTGACTGAGTGGCAATTTCTGAACCTGAAATACGACATCAAAGCCCGCATTGACGAATCGACTTGCATCCATTGTGGATTATGTCATATTTCTTGTGAGGACGCTTCGCACCAGGCCATTCGTATAATAAAAGAAAATGGTGATCGACGATTTGAGGTCATTGACAAAGAATGTGTTGGTTGCAATCTTTGTATGTTTGCCTGTCCTGTACCGGACTGCATCACCATGGAACGAGTTGATTCAGGAACTGAATATCAGAACTGGACAACCCATGAGAATAATCCGATGAGAGTGGAAGAGAATTAAATCTGTAGAATATAAAATACTAAATATAAGGAGAAAATATGTCAGTAATAATTAAAGGTGGAACAGTTGTAAACGCCGATCAGTCATTCCGTGCGGATGTTTATTGTGATGACGGTATTATTCAGGCGGTAGGTCCGGATATGGATGCTCCTTTGGGAGTGGATGTCGTAGATGCCGGAGGATGCTATGTAATGCCCGGTGGCATTGACCCGCATACCCACATGCAACTCCCGTTCATGGGAACAGTTGCTTCAGAAGACTTCTTTTCAGGAACAACAGCAGGTGCGGTTGGCGGAACCACAATGATTATTGATTTTGTGATTCCAGGGCCACAGGAAGATGTTTTGGAAACATATCACAAGTGGCGCGGATGGGCTGAAAAATCCACTACCGATTACAGTTTCCATGTGGCAATTACATGGTGGGACGATTCAGTTCCTGATGCAATGGGAACACTGTGCCGTGACTATGGAGTAAATAGTTTTAAACACTTTATGGCCTACAAAGGCGCAATCATGGCAGATGATGAAATACTGGTAAACAGTTTTACACGTGCACGAGAACTGGGCGCACTTTGTACTGTCCACGCGGAAAGTGGTGAATTGGTAGATCATTTCCAGACGAAGATTTTTGAGAGCGGTATCACCGGGCCGGAAGGACATCCGCAGTCAAGGCCGCCGCAAGTAGAAGGAGAGGCGGCAAATCGTGCAATTCGTTTTGCGCAAATGATCGATGTGCCTTTGTATGTGGTTCATAACTCATGTGCTCAATCACTCAACGAAATTGCCCGTGCCCGGCGTGAAGGTCAGACGAGTATTTGGAGAAGTATTGGCGGGACATCTGCTGGTTGATGATAGTGTTTACCGTAATCCTGATTTTGAATTTGCCGCAGCCCACGTGATGAGCCCTCCATTCCGACCAAAAGCCAATAAAGAAGCTCTTTGGCGCGGTTTGCAATCTGGAGATTTGCAGACAACTGCTACCGATCATTGCTGTTTTTGTGCAGACCAGAAAGCAATGGGAAAAGATGACTTCCGAAAAATTCCAAATGGAACCGGAGGTATTGAAGATCGAATGCATGTGCTCTGGACACATGGTGTCAATACCGGACGTTTAACAATGAGTGAATTTGTTGCAGTAACTTCCACAAACTCTGCAAAAATATTCAACATTTATCCGCGAAAAGGAATCATTGCAGCAGGTAGTGATGCAGATTTGGCAATATTTGATCCTCAGGCCACTCACACAATTTCTGCAAAAACGCATCATCAAAAAGTGGATTTAAATATTTTTGAGGGAATGGAATTGACAGGGATCAACGTGGCAACTGTCAGTCAAGGGAAAGTGGTTTACAAAGACGGTGATGTCCGCACGGAACGTGGTGTAGGCCGTTATGTGGATCGTCCATGTTTTGCCCCATATTATTCTGCAGTTGAAAAACGGAGCTCTGCTACTGCTCCAATTTCCGTGGATCGTTCTTCGTAATGAAAGAAAGTGTCCGGGTTGTAGAGGCTCGTAAAGTTGACTTGGTTTTCCAGACTTCAGACGGCCCGGTCCACGCTCTTTCTGAAATTGATTTGGAAATTAATAAAGGTGAATTTGTTTCTCTTATTAGGACCTTCTGGTTGTGGAAAAACGACGCTGTTACGTTGTTTGGCTGGTCTTGAGACCCCTGATGAAGGTGAAATTAGTTAAGGATGACTCCGAAGAGGCCCGAGAGTCTCGAGCATACGGCTATGTTTTTCAGGCGGCTGGTTTATATCCTTGGCGTAACATCGCGGCAAACGTAAAGTTGCCTTTAGAGATTATGGGTTATTCTAAGGAGGAACAGGTTAAAAGGGTGCAGAAAGTTCTGGAAATGGGCGATTACCTCGAGCGAAAGCCAAGCGCCTTATCTGGTGGCCAGCGCCAGCGCATCGCCATCGCCCGTGCCTTGGCGTCGCACCCGCCCCTGTTGTTGATGGACGAACCGTTCGGTGCTCTTGATGAAATTGTCCGTGACCAATTAAACGAACATTTTCACCGACTTTGGGAAGAAACCCACAAAACTGTAGTCTTTGTTACTCACTCAATTCCTGAAGCAGCATACCTTTCAACAAAAATTGTGGTTATGTCACCGCGTCCCGGAAAAATCATCGACATAATCGAAAGCACCCTTCCAGAAAAACGAACTTTAGATATGCGGGACACTCCGGAATTCCTTGCACTGTCGCACCGCATCCGTGAAGGTTTGCGGGCAGGTCATAGTTATGATTGACCAGATGTTATGAATTGGCTTCGTTCCTCATCTTTTTTTTCGATTGCAGCCGTGCTTGCCTTCACCACTGTCATTTGGTATGGAGCAGCAGTTTATCTCAATTCTGATGTTTTGATAGATAAATATGATCGAAAAAAAATTGATTGGAATTTCACCAAACTGGTTGAAGATTCATGGGCCATGAAACGTCCGATTATGCCTGCACCGCATCAAATTATGCTCGACATGAAGAAGTCGATTTTTGGTTACAAAATAAATTCCAAGCGCAGCCTGGTTTATCATGGATGGGTGACAATTTCGTCAACCCTGGTTGGTTTTGCAATGGGAGCAGTTTTAGGTATTTTGCTGGCAGTAGGAATTGTGCACGTACCAACACTCAACAAAAGTATTTTACCCTGGATAATTGCGTCGCAGACAATACCGATTTTGGCAATTGCACCGATGGTTATAGTTGTTTTGGGAGCCGTTGGTGTAACAGGACTTTTTCCCAAAGCAATTATTTCTGCCTACCTTTGTTTTTTTCCAATTGCAATCGGTATGGTCAAGGGCCTGCGTTCACCTGATCCAATGCATCTGGATTTGATGAAAACTTACAATGCATCTAAATCTCAAACATTTTATAAATTACGCTGGCCCACCTCGACTCCTTTTTTGTTTGCAAGTTTCAAGGTTTCTATAGCCATCAGTTTGGTAGGAGCGATAGTGGGAGAATTGCCGGCTGGAGCAAGAGCCGGTTTGGGTGCAAGATTATTGACTGGTTCTTATTACGGACAGACAATACAAATTTGGAGTGCATTGTTTGTAGCCTCGATTATCGCGGGGTCATTCGTTTTTCTGATGACTGTCATGGAGAGCAAAGTCCAAAAAAGAATGGGAGTACAGGCATGAAAACTTCCGGAATTTTCTACTGGTTATTTATAATCTGTTTTGCAATTCAGTTTCTGTTTTCCAGGGACTGGATGTCGCTTGGAGAGAATACTGTGCTGTTTGCGCTGATGCCGCTGATCGGATCTGCAGCAGCCCTTTTTCGCAAAAGGGTAATCGTGCTGATGCCAGGTAAAATTGTGATAACTCTCGTGGTTGCATCCGGATGCATTGCGACATTAAACAGTGTGCATTCTGCAGATTCGGGTACAACTTGGGGCATTTGGCTTTATGTTGTGACGCTGGTAGGTCTGATGTGGGAGGTAATGGGATTCTGGTCGAGGGTGGAAACCAAACTCAATAAAAAAACTGGAATTGTCATAAATTTACTCGTTCCATTATTATTTGGAGGGATGCTGCTTTATTTGTGGGAAATGTTGACGATAGGTTTCGAGGTACCACAGGTTTTGCTGCCGGCACCGTCCTTGATCGGAGTTGCTTTTACTAACTCACTGGAAATGCTCTGGGCTGATTTTCAGCAGACATTTTTGAAAGCAGTGCTAGCCGGTTTTTTCATGGGTTGTGTCTCCGGATTTGTGGTTGCAGTTTTGGTTGATAAAGTTCCTTTTTTACAGCGGGGCCTGCTTCCACTGGGGAATCTGGCGAGTGCTCTGCCCATCGTTGGGGTAGCTCCAATCATGGTTATGTGGTTTGGGTTTGACTGGCAGTCCAAAGCTGCGGTTGTGGTTATGATGACCTTTTTCCCGATGCTGGTGAATACTCTTACAGGATTAAAGTCCACGGATCGAATGGAGCTTGACTTAATGCACTCTTATGCAGCAGACTACTGGCAGATGCTTCTTAAGGTACGTCTTCCGAACGCACTGCCTTTTATTTTTAACGCATTGAAGATCAACTCTACTTTGGCGCTTATTGGTGCCATAGTGGCGGAGTTCTTCGGTACACCGATTGTAGGAATGGGATTTCGTATTTCTGTCGAAATCGGTCGATTGAATGTTGACGTCGTATGGGCATCCATTGCGGTAGCAGCATTGTCCGGGTCGTTGTTCTATGCCTTGCTGGCTTTTTTGGAACGGCAGTTTACAGGATGGCACCCATCTTTCAGGGTCAGCTAACTTGCTTGTTGCAAACAAAAAGCTGACTTAATTTTAATCTCGAATGGAGAAAATTATGAGTATAATAAAAAAAGTAGTGATGGTGTTGCTGACAGTCGGGTTGGCATTTTCCACACAAGCAGCAGAAAAAGTAACGATTCAGTTGAAGTGGGTCACACAGGCTCAGTTTGCAGGTTACTATGTAGCCCAGGACAAGGGTTACTATCAAGCAGAAGGGCTGGATGTGACCATCAAGCCGGGTGGACCAGACATAGCGACGCCTCAGGTAATAGCTGGAGGAGGAGCTGATGTGATCGTTGATTGGATGCCTTCAGCATTGGCATCTCGTGAAAAAGGTGTGGCTCTGGTGAACATTGCCCAAATTTTCAAAAAATCTGGATTGATGCTCACTTGCCGCAAAGACAGCGGGATCAAATCTCCTTCCGATTTTCGAGGGAAAACGTTGGGCGTCTGGTTTGGCGGAAACGAATATCCTTTCCTGAGCTGGATGAGCAAATTGGGAATTCCTACCACCGGCGGTTCAAACGGAGTGACTGTCATGAAGCAGGGTTTCAACGTGGATCCAATTCTGCAGAAGCAGGCAGAATGCGTTTCTACCATGACCTACAACGAATACTGGCAAGTTATTGATGCAGGCCTCAGTCCATCAGAATTAGTGGTCTACAAATATGAAGATCAAGGTGTTTCTACCTTGGAAGACGGTTTGTATGTAATGGAAAAAAATCTGAGAAAAAAGGCCTTCGTCAGTAAAATGGCCCGCTTCCTCAAAGCTTCTATCAAAGGTTGGAAGTATGCAGCAGATCATCCTGATGAAGCAGCAGATATCATTCTGGAAAATGACGATACCGGTGCACAGACAGAAAAACATCAGCGTCGGATGATGCGAGAAATAAGCAAATTGGTTGGCAATCAGCCCCAGGGCATTGGTTACCTGATTCCAGCGGATTATAGGCGCACGGTCGATGTTCTGATGTCATCTGATTCTGATCCTGTGATCTCTAAAAAGCCTAAAGGCGCATGGAGTCACATAATCTGGAATGCAATGTAATCCCATTTAATTTATTAGTTCGGAAGCAACACAGTCTTGTGTTGCTTCCGGACTCTTTCCCAGTACTTGCTTAATTTACAATACTCTCCCTTTAATATCAACTAAGTAACTGATGTCATGTGAATGACATGCAGGGTTATTTTCAGTAGAAATCTAAGACAAAAGTTTAATTGAATTTCTCACGTTGCATATTATTATCGTGTAATTCGTCATTACGGGAAAGCTAGTCGTTCTAGCGCAACTTATCAGTCCCGCGGAAGAGAGAATTCATGGGTGTTTCTACAAAGCTAATTCTCTTTCAAATATTGTAGACTTTCGATTGTCATTCCCGCGAAGCTTGTCCTCGGCCTGATTGGGGGGCGGGAATCCAGGGGAAATTTCTACTTTTCCTTCATATTTTTCTCTTGCTGAAAAAAGGAAGCAAATTGTAATTTGGAAGTGGATTATTTGAGATACTTCTGAAATTATGACACACTGTATAAAATCTTGTTTTTCAAACCGGACTTTATCTGTGATTAATATTTATGATCAGTTTGAGTACGAGAATTGAAGAACAACTCCTGGATTCCGGGTCTATGTTGAGCTTCGCGCGGAATGAGAATTGAGGAAAATCTAAGGTATGATTGTCTAGAAATAAAGTTTGAAACTAAAAATTTGTCATCCCAAACGTATTTGAGAAATCTTCTAATATATCAGCGCTTTGAAATATCTCTCCCTTCGATCGAAATGAAATGTCACAGTCGATAATATTTGCACCTTTCAAGAATTAATAACTAACGAGTTATTTAAAAAAGAGTAATTTTATGAAAACCAAAATTGAGATCACCCGTGACTGGCTGCCGCGTTATACCGGAACAGAGATTTCCGAATTTGGAGAATATATTTTACTGACAAATTTCAGTAATTATTTGAGCAAATTTGCAAAACGTTTCGATTGTGAAATCAAGGGCAAAGGCGGTCCCATGCAGACTGCCACAAACAACAAGGGACTGAGCATCATAAATTTTGGAATCGGCTCTGCGAATGCGGCTACGATCATGGACCTGTTGACTGCCTGTAATCCAAAAGGAGTTTTGTTTTTAGGCAAGTGTGGAGGTTTGAAGCAATCTGCTGAAATTGGACGGTATATCATCCCTATTGCGGCAATTCGCGGAGAAGGAACGAGCAATGATTATCTGCCGCCGGAAGTACCGGCTTTACCTTCATTTAAGCTCCACAAATTTGTCTCTGATACCGTCCTTGAATATGGGCAGGATTATCGCACAGGAGTTATTTACACCACTAATCGTCGTGTCTGGGAATGGGACATTAAATTCCGGGAAAGACTGATTAATCTTTCTGCTATAGGTATTGATATGGAAACCGCAACAATCTTTATTGTTGGTCATGCAAATAAAATTTCCCGTGGTGCAATTCTCCTTGTTTCAGATATGCCGCTTATGCCCGAAGGAATAAAAACTCAGGAAATGGACAAAAAAGTTACTGCAAAATATGTAGATATGCATCTCGAAATGGGCATCCAGGCCATGACCGATATAGAGGAAAAAGGAGAGGAAATCAAACACTTCGGCTATTAACTGCAAAGTATTCCGTGAGTAGGTATGATGATTAATCAAAATATTCCAAAACATATTCGACCTCCCGCAGTAGCATCCATGTTCTATCCGGTCGGTGCTGCAGAGCTCCGGAAGGCAGTACAGAATTATTTAAGCAATGCAGGCACAGAAGAGGACGTTTCTCAGTTGAAAAAAGAAGAATTTGCTGAATTACGTACACTGATTGTTCCACATGCCGGTTACATTTATTCCGGAAAAATAGCGGCCTCCGCCTATCGTCTTCTAGAGCAAAATAAAAACCAATTTAAACGGGTTTTGCTTTTGGGTCCGGCACATCGAGTATTGCTTGAGGGTGCGGCTTTCCCAGAGATGGATGCCTTTGAAACGCCTCTTGGTGAGATAACTCTGGATAAAGAGTTGATTGAAAAAATACTGGCAGAATTTTCATGGATTTCTGTCAGTGACAAGGCGCATGCAGAAGAGCATTGTTTGGAAGTTCAACTGCCTTTTTTACAGGAAACTCTTGGTGAATTCAAACTGCTTCCACTGGTTGTGGGAGATGCGAAAACAGAACTGCTTGCTGCACTAATTCAGCAGTTTAGCAAAGACCATGAAACGCTGATTGTGATCAGTACGGATCTCAGTCATTTTCATGATTATGAAACGGCACGGGAAATCGATGGACGTACCGCAAATGCAATAGAACTTCTGGAGCAAAACCGGATTTCAACAGAAGATGCCTGTGGAGCATATCCGCTGCGGGGAGCTTTATTAGCCGCTTCTCAAAACCAATGGAAAGTTCATCGGCTTGGCCTCTGTAATTCTGGAGATACTGCGGGAGAACGCGGACGTGTTGTCGGTTATGGTGCGTGGGCGATGACGGCCTGACAACTGGATTTATAAAAGTATCGGAAGCCTCTTTGATCCCCACTCTCCGGGATGATTTTCAATAAGTCCGGGACATTCCGTTCCGCATGAAACGCAGAGTCCGGCTCCATCCAGGTTCCAGTCACTTAATTCATACCAGTCCCTGCCTATTAACAACTCACCACATTGATGGCAGTATGTGCTTGATCCGGATTTGTCATGAACATTTCCGACATAGACGTAACGAATTCCATTTCCCAGAGCAATTTTCCTTGCGAGGCTTAAAGTTGAGTGCGGAGTGTTTTCGATATCACGCATTTTCCAGTCCGGATGAAATGCTGAAAAGTGCAGGGGAACATCCGGACCTAAATTTTCCACAATCCATTCCGTCATTTCATGTAGTTCTTCTGGAGAGTCGTTTTCTCCCGGAATGAGCAGGGTTGTCAATTCAAACCAAACTTCAGTTTCGTTCTTCAAATATAACAAAGTTTCCAAAACAGCAGCAAGTTTACCTCCGCAAATCTTTTTATAAAATTTTTCGCTGAAAGCCTTTAGGTCAACATTTGCCGCATCCATGTTTCTGAAAAATTCTTCACGTGCTTCAGGAAGAATATAGCCTGCTGTGACCGCAACCGGATGAACACCAGAATCCCGGCAGGCTTGTGCGATATCAACCGCGTATTCCAGAAAAATAACCGGATCATTGTATGTGAAAGCAACGCTGCGGCAGCCATGTGCTTTTGCTGCTTTAGCAATCATTTCCGGAGAAGCGATTTCGGTGAGTCTGTCAAATTCACGCGACTTACTGATGTCCCAGTTTTGACAAAATTTACAGGTGAGATTACATCCGGCAGTTCCAAACGATAAAACCGGTGTGCCCGGAAGGAAATGATTCAGAGGTTTTTTTTCAATCGGATCAATGCAAAATCCGCTGGAACGTCCATAAGTTGTCAGTACAATTTGCTCTCCTTTTGACTGGCGCACAAAACAAAGACCACGCTGCCCGTCATGAAGTTTGCACAGCCTCGGGCAGACGTCACATTGAATCCTGCCGTCATCAAGTTTTTGCCAGTATCTTCCAGGATGATACATCTTGTTTTCCTTGAAATGTTATAATTTGAGCATAACAGAAATTATGCTTTGAAGCTAGACACAATACTCAATATATGTCTCCTGCCTGTTTAATAATTTCCAGTTTCCACTTTCCTCTTTCCTCTTTCCTCTTTCCTCTTTCCTCTTTCTAGTTTAACTATTATTGTGTTGGGATATAAACCGATTTAAGCAGTTAGAATACTTAATACGGCAATCATTCGGGAAAAAATCCAGACTATTTTTTAAAAATTATATTATAATTCATTCTTAAAAAGTCCTGAAGCTTAGTCATTTAGGGCTAAGCGTTAAATCTTGTCTGAGCGATCATTTTAATATCATGAAAATTTCTCCATATTGTTGAAATAACTGTGTGGATTTCAGAATATTTTTGAGAGAGTAAAATTATTAATTTATGAAAAAAATACCAAGCGTGGCCATTGTTGGAGCAGGATTGGCAGGTTCTGAAGCGGCGTGGCAGTTGGCTGAGCGTGGCCATGCGGTACGTCTGTTTGAAATGCGTCCGGTACGAATGACTGCAGCTCACAAAACAGGAGAATGTGCTGAACTGGTTTGTAGCAATTCATTTAAGAGCCGCTCAGTAGAAAACGCGCATGGTTTGCTTAAAGCAGAAATGGCCCTGCACAAATCCTTGATTTTGAAAACTGGTGAGCGCTTTTCTGTTCCTGCCGGACAAGCATTAGCCATCGACAGGGAACCTTTTGCTGAATCCATCGGCGTACAATTGAAGGCACATCCAAAAATTACTTTTTGCAATGAAGAAGTTATCGATGTCTCAGAACTGATCAACTCTCATTCACATGTTATTTTTGCAACAGGTCCACTGACGTCTGATGCCCTCGCCGCCTCACTCCAGGACATTTTAGGTGCCCAATATTTATCATTTTATGACGCGATTGCACCGGTAATTACTGCAGAGTCAATTGACATGGACATTGCTTTTCGTGCATCGCGTTACGGAAAAGGTGAGGCGGATTATTTCAATTGTCCAATGCATCATGAGCAGTATCAGACTTTTATAACAGCAGTCCAGGAAGCTGAAAAAGTTGAGCTGCATCAATTTGAGGACATACGTCCTTTCGAAGGGTGTCTGCCCATTGAGGTTATGGTTGAACGAGGTCCGGACACTTTACGCTTTGGTCCTATGAAACCAGTTGGCCTGGAACATCCGGAAACAGGTGAGCGTTTCCATGCGGTAGTTCAACTTCGACAGGAAAATTCAGTGGGCAGTTTATACAATTTGGTTGGATTCCAAACAAAAATGACATGGACTGCACAAAAAGAAGTTTTTGCCATGATTCCAGGTTTGGCAAATGCAGAATTTGTAAGGCTTGGCTCGGTTCACCGCAACACTTTTATAAACGGCCCTGCTTTGCTTAATCCGCAGTTGAACCTCAAATCACATCCAAACGTGTTTTTCGCAGGACAGATCACAGGTGTTGAAGGATATATGGAATCCACTGCAATGGGGATTTTGGCCGCCAGACAAATTGCCGCCAGTCTTGAGAATCGTCTAGAAAGTCCACCGTCCCCGGACACAATGATGGGCGCATTGATCCGTTACATTACAGAAACCGATCCCACAATTTTTCAACCGATGAATTCCAATTTAGGTTTGCTTGATCCTCCGGAAAAAAAGATGAACAAAGCTGATCGAAAAAAATGGTATGCTGAACGGGCTCTGCATAAAGCCGCGGAATATGCCAATCAAGTTTGAAATAAAGTTTTAGATGATGCAGTCCTAAAAAGTTGTCATTCCCGCGAAGCATGTATCCAGGAACTTGTAAGTATCATGAATAATGGATTCCCACTTTCGCGGGAATGACGAACAAGTGCGTGTTTGAATTTTTGTGAGTTCTTATTGAAAGGTTTCTTAATAAATCATGTATGCATAATTCTCATCAAAATGTTAAATGTTTGAAAAAATCCTGATCGCCAATCGTGGTGAAATTGCCTGTCGCATAATCCTGACTTGCCACAGAATGGGCATCAGGACAGTCGCCGTTTACTCTGAAGCGGATGCCGGCGAGCTCCATGTTCACCTTGCAGATGAAGCCTGCTGCATCGGAAAATCAGCTCCGGCAGGGTCTTATTTGTGTATTGAAAATGTACTGGATGCATCCAAAAAACATGACGCACAGGCTATTCATCCGGGTTATGGATTTTTATCGGAAAATGCGGAATTTGCTCGTCGGTGCTCTCAATCCGGAATTGTTTTTATTGGTCCGTCAGCGGAAGCAATAGAACAAATGGGAGCCAAGGATCAGGCTAAATGTGTGATGGAAAACGCTGGAGTTCCGGTTGTTTCTGGATATAAAGGTGCCGAACAAAGTCCGGAGTTCCTGAATGCAGAAGCAGAAAAAATCGGCTATCCCTTAATGATAAAAGCCGTTCTTGGTGGCGGAGGTAAAGGAATGAGGGTAGTGCGCAAGCAAACTGATTTTTCGGAAGCGCTTGAATCTGCCCGGAACGAAGCCCGGAATGCCTTTGGTGATGATCGGATTTTGCTGGAGTGCTTCATCAGTGGGCCGCGTCATATTGAATTTCAGATATTTGGTGATCAGCATGGAAACGTAATTCATCTTTTTGAACGAGACTGTTCGCTGCAGCGCCGTCATCAGAAAATAATTGAAGAATCCCCTTCACCTTTTATGGATGATGAACTGCGTTCGAGCATGGCGGATGCTGCGGTTGCCGCAGCAAAGGCTGTAAAATACACTGGGGCTGGAACTGTTGAGTTTATTTATGAAGATTCGAGAATTTTTACTTCATGGAAATGAACACCCGCCTGCAGGTCGAGCATCCCGTTACGGAAGCCGTACCGGCGTGATTTGTGCGTCGACACTTCGAGATTGCAGCAGGTGAGAAACTGCCTTAACTCAGCATGAAGTCCATCAAACAGGACATGCGATTGAAGCCAGAATTTATGCGGAAAATCCTAAAACCGGATTTTTACCAAGTATCGGCACTTTGCATCGTCTGGCTTTTCCGGATATTTTTCATAAAGTTAAAAAAATAGAAGACAACAATAGTCAGTCCTGGTCCAGCATAAGAATCGATTCCGGAGTTGAACAAGGCGGAGAAATCAGCATACACTATGATCCGCTGATTGCAAAACTGGTTGTACACGCAGATTCACGTAAACAAGCCATTCGTACTATGCAGAATACATTAGCTCAATCTGGTGTTCTTGGAGTGGAGACAAATCTTGGTTTTTTGCAGAACATCATGCAGCATCCGGATTTTGAAGCAGCAAAAACGGATACACTGTTTGTAGATTCAAACCTTGAGTCTCTGCTTGAGGAAAATCATAATTCAGTTGACTGGGTTTGCTGGGGAACCGCGATTGCCTGTTTGCTGGAAGATTATGCTGAGTCAGAAACGAAAGCCCAGGAGTCAATGGAACCTTGTTCGCCCTGGAACAGTCTGAACAATTGGCGGACAGGTCCTCCGGAACCTCACAGGGTACAGTTACGCAATCAGCAGGGTACGGAAACAGAAGTCACGATTATTAAAGAAAATAATTCTTTCAGGATTTTAAACGAAAATGCTCAAATATCGGTCACAGTTTCTGCACATGAGGATTTGCTGGATCTAACCTGGCACAGTTCGGGGCTGGAAGAATATGGACATCATTTGCTCGTGCTGAGTCACGAATCGCAACTGTTGGCAGTTCATGAAGACGGCCGCACATTGTTCACCAGACTGGATCCTTTAGCTTACGAACAGAGTGAAGAGGTCAGCGACTTTAGACTTAGCGCGCCGATGCCCGGAAACGTGATCCGTGTGCTGGTTAAAGCCGGAGATGAAGTAAGTTCCGGGCAGCCGTTATTAGTGATGGAAGCTATGAAAATGGAACACACTATTCGGGCACCCTGTCCTGGCATAGTGCAAGCCTTCTATTATGAGAGCGGCGTCCTTGCCTGCAACAAATGTAGCAGCGCCTGGTTGGTCAAGTACGAAGAATAAATTATTTACATCAATTTTATATTAAATTTTTATGCATAAAGTTTACAGTTCTCAGGATGTGACTCTTGTCCATTTCGCCCGGAGTGTCCTCGAGGTAAATAAAATTGACAGTGTGATCCTGAGAGAACAATTGTCTGGTGCGGTTGGGGGATTAGCTCCTCTGGATACATGGCCGGAACTTTGGGTACATGATGCTGCAGAGTTGGAGCAAGCACGTCAGTTAATAGCTTCAGCAATGAAAAAGAGCGATACTCTGCAAACTCCGTGGATATGTACCGGTTGTGGTGAAAAAATTGAACCACAGTTTACTCAATGCTGGCAGTGTGAAACTGAGTGGGAGTCAAGAGACTAGTAAATTGTTTCATTCGTACTGAAAATTATTTTACAAATAGCCAGTTGAGCGGTGTTGAAACCGACATCACATCTGAAAATTCCATTTTGATTCTCTTTTGGCTCCGCTTAAGAACTATACTCCGAGAACGCTTATCGTTAACATGATCTGCTTGAGCATGTGCTAGTGATAAAGCTGAATATGTCAATATTAATTTAAAATATTGTAACCTGAAGGTTTGGCATTTGCATATATTATAAATAGGGTCAGAGTAATTTTAATACACGTATTTGAGATACCGTAAAAGTCACATCATCAAGAAATGGCAAGACTGCAAAGAACCGCACCGGTCGGAGTACCTGTACATATACTATTGAGAGCTAATAACCGTCAGCAATGTTTTAAGGCATCCAGGTGATTATGCGGCGTTTTTGTGGTGGTTGAGAGAATATTCTGAAAAATATCAGGTTGATGTACATGCTTGGGCTTTGCTTGAAGATCATCTTCATTTGTTATCTACACCAAATACGGCAGGTGGATTGAGCCGTATGGTCCAGGCTTTAGGCAGACAATATGTACGTTTTTTTAATCAGCAGAATCAGCGCTCAGGAACCCTCTGGGAAGGACGCTACAGATCCTGCTTAGTGCAGCCCGCACAGTATTTACTGGAAGTCTGCCGCTACATTGAACTGAATCCTGTACGGCTGTCATTGGTCAGTCATGCAGGTGATTATAACTGGTCAAGTTTTCAACTAAACGCAAAAGGAAAACCTTCCGCGCTTTGCAAACCACATGCAGAGTATTTGAAACTGGGTGAAACTAAAGAGGAGCGTACAGAAAAATATCTGGCATATTGTGAACAAAGTACAAATGAAGAATTGCTGAAAGAAATAAGAGACAGTATAAATAAAGGACTGGCAATTGGAGACGAGAGTTTTAAAATGGAAGTGGAAAAAATGACTGGACGTCGAGTCAGATCATTGAAAAGCGGGAGACCGTTTGGTTGGCGAAAACAAAAGTCATCATGAAACGATTACAGAATTAAAAATTTCAAAGTGTGTTAGTAGATGAAAAAATATCCAAAAAAATCTAAAGCCGTCTATTTTTTTGGAACCTGCCTGGTGGACCTGTTTTATCCGGAGGCAGGAATGGCAGCGATCAAACTGCTGCAGCGTGAAGGAGTGGAGGTCATTTTTCCGCAGAAGCAAACATGCTGCGGGCAGCCGGCCTTTAATTCCGGGTTCCATGACGAAGCCCGAAAAGTTGCTGCAAAACAAGTTGTCTTATTTCCAAAAGATATTCCGATTGTGATCCCATCCGGCTCATGCGGAGCAATGATCCGTAAGCATTATACTGAATTATTTAAAAATGATGACCTCAAAACTGAGGCAGAATCTGTGGCAGAACGTATTTTTGAGTTAACCGAATTTTTAGTATATGTACTAAAAATAAAACTTAAAGACCTGGGTGAACCGATTAAACTAACGTGGCATACTTCCTGTCATGCAAAGCGGGAAATGGGAATTGACACCGAACCAAAGGAGTTATTACGTCAGTTAAAAAACGTCGAATTACTCGAACTTGAGCGGGAAGATGAGTGTTGCGGATTTGGGGGCACATTTGCCGTTAAGGAGCCTCATATTTCTGCGGCAATGGTAAAAGACAAGGTTGATGATATTTCAAAAACTGGTGCAAGTCGCTTGCTCAGTGGAGACTGCGGTTGTCTGCTGAATATTTCCGGTGCAATGAAATATTCCGGAATTTCGACAGATCATCAGCATATTGCGGAATTCATTTGGGAACGTACCTCAAACAATAAATCTTAAAACAAAAGTATACAATGAGTACAGAACACATGAGTTTAGCTGAAGTTGAGAGCCTGGCAACTGAAGCATTGATCGGGGTGGGAACTCGTCCAGAATCCGCAATGTCAGTGGGCAAAGCTGCGCGGGCGGCTGAACGCGATGGTATAAGGAGTCATGGACTGCTCTACGTTCCAACATACTGTGAACATGTGAAGTGTGGAAAAGTAGACGGCGCAGCAATTCCTGAAGTAACCCAGTCACGTTTATCCGCGATTCAGGTGGACGCAAAAACAGGTTTTGCGCACCCTGCGATCGACGCGGGATTTAAAGAATTGATTCCTCTCGTTAAATCAAACGGCTGTGTCGGACTCACAATCAGCAATTCCTACAACTGTGGAGTATTGGGTTATCATGTGGAACGTCTTGCTGAAGCGGGACTTGTAGGAATAGGTTTTACAAATTCACCGGCCTCGATTGCGCCTGTCGGAGGGAAAATACCTGTTATTGGTACAAATCCCTTTGCTCTTGCAGTTCCGGATTCAGCGGGAGGTGTGGCTTTCGTGCTTGACCAAAGCGCAAGTGTGGTTGCCAAGAGTGAAATTATGATGCGTGCGCGGGAAGGTGATTCGATCCCTGAAGGCTGGGCACTCGATGCTGAAGGGCAAACCACAACAGATCCAGCAATAGCGCTCAAGGGAAGTATGGCTCCAAGCGGAGGCTATAAAGGCTTCGGTACAGGTTTGCTGGTAGAAGTTATGGCTGCGGCACTCAGTGGCGCTATGCTTGGTCTTCAGGCCAGTCCTTTCTCCGGCACAGCAGGCGGGCCTCCGAGAACGGGACAGTGTTTCCTTGCCTTTGATCCGGATGCATTCTCTGGTGCCGAATTTGCTGAGCGAATCACAATCCTGACAGAAGCAATCCAGGGTCAGGATGGTGCACGCTTGCCAGGTGACCGTCGCAAAGAGAATCGTCAACGTATTGAGATCGAAGGTGTTGATGTTGAGAAATCCTTGATTAAACGAATTCAGACTTTTTGTATTTGAAAAACTCCTAATTAGTTAAGAGTTCACAGAAAATAATTCTTTGTCATTCCAGACTTGATCATGGATCAAGTACACCGAACAAGTGGTTTATTCCGTCTCAATAAATTACTCTTTACATTTAAGACTGGCACGCGTGTACGGTCCCAATTCTTTTTCTTGCAATACCTTAAAATCACCGTAACAGTGTTTAACTGCCCGTTCCTGTAATTGGTTCCGATCTCCTGTTTTGAAAATAATGTATTGGGGTTTACTGCTGCATCCGGTGTGCATCTGCAGAATAAACAAGGTTGTCCAAAGGAACAATATATTAAAAATTTTCTGCTTATGAATCATTACTTATTTTGGTTTCAATTGCATGAACAGACTGACACTGTGCCACTCGACAACTATTCCTGCAACTTCATTTCGGAAAGTCTCCCGTAAATTATTAAGTTGTTTTGGAGAAAAATATGCTGATAACCGTTGTCCGTAGCTGGAATGGGGGCTGTCCTGATGAGATGGAAACCATTGTTCTATTTGTTCAGTTCGAATCATGGTTGGGATGCTGTACTCTTTAACCTGCCAGCGAATGATATTCCAATTTGCACCATTCAGCTCATCACGCAGAGTGGATGGTGTCCAACTGCTGCGCACATTTTCTTCATCCAGGTAAATTTCTTTTTCTGCGGCTTTCAATTTTTTCCTAAAATCTGGCTCAAGCAATTCTTCCGGAATCAAATCTGAAAGACGCTGCCCCAGAGAGGGGACCGTCTCTCCAAAAACGAAAAAGCCATCAGCAGAAATCCACGGTTTTAGAGTTTCAAGAAAGCCCGTTTTGTCTGCGTGTTTTTGCAGTACATTGCGGCCGACAATCCGCTCAAAACGTAAATCTCCAATTTCAAATGATTCAGGACATCCGGAGCTGTCTACTGCAATTTTAGCTTCAATTCTGGAATTTGTTTTTTTGAACAAAGTTTCAAGTATTATTTTTTCCTCAGAAGATTCAACAAGTGCATAAACATTCTCCTCAGAAATACGGCGAAGAAATTCACCAAGGAGCAATCCTTCACCTGCATTGAGAACCAGTGCAAGTGAATTCCGTGAAAGCTCACACCATTCAGTCAATCGATCACGAAATTCGTTCAGCAATTCCCCTGAACTGCCAAGTGTTCTGGCTTCCCAATAATTTAAACTTCCGGATTGTTCAGATGCAGTTTGTGAAAAAAAAGTGGCAAGTTGTGCTTCGCGGTTCCGTGATACAGTTTCCTGTATAGAAGCTTCATAACCTTGTTCTGAGGGCTGATAAAATATTCGACCCTGCAAGACATCCGGAAGATACTGCTGTGCGACCCAATGATCGCGGTAGGCATGTGGATAAAGATAGCCTTCTCCATGTCCAAAGGCTTCCAGAGTGGACTGACTCTGGATGGATTGCAACTTAGCAGTTTTATTTTCATAAAATTGCATCAAAAAAGGCAAATGCCGAATTACTTTTTGGTGCTGTACTTAAATACAAACAGGCTTGTGCAAGATGATAACGGCCTTCCGGCATGCCGACATAATCAAAAGCCTGAGCTGCAGATGAAACCACACCCAACGCCTGCGGATCAGCCATTCCAACATCTTCTCCGGCAAAAATCAGCATCCTCCTGAAAATGAAACGCGGGTCTTCACCAGCTTCCACCATTTTTGCCATCCAGAAAAGTGCAGCATCCGGATCAGAACCGCGCATCGATTTGATAAAAGCGGAAATTGTGTCAAAATGCGCATCGCCGTCTTTGTCATAAAGCACTGCACGCTGCTGAATTGATTCTTCTGCAACTTCCAGTGTAATTTGCAGCATGCCATTTTCGTCAGCTTGACTTGTTAAGACGGCGAGTTCAAGTGCATTCAAGGCTGCTCTGGCATCACCTCCGGCAACATGCGCCAGGTGCCTGCGTGCCTCCGCTGCTAAATTTACTTGCTTGTTGCCAAAACCACGTTCAGAATCTGTCAGTGCCTGATCAATGATTTCTTCCACCTCAGTTGAATTCAGTGATTGAAGCTGAAAAATTCGGGAGCGGCTAACGAGCGCCTTATTGACTTCAAAATACGGATTTTCAGTAGTGGCGCCAATTAAAATAACAGTTCCGTTTTCAACGTGTGGAAGGAGTGCGTCCTGCTGTGCTTTATTGAAGCGATGAACCTCATCGACAAACAATACTGCACGTCGCTGCCATTCTTCAACTTTTTTTGCAGTTTCAATACATTTGCGGATATCAGCGATTCCAGACAAAACGGCATTGATTCATCACCAATTAACTTTCTATCTGGATCTGCCGAAAGTGTAGTTTTTCCTGTTCCGGGCGGTCCATAAAAAATCAGGCTTGACAGTTGATCGGCTTGAATCGCACGCCGTAAAAGTCGTCCTGGTGCCAGAATATGACTTTGTCCGACAAATTCTTCAATTGTCCGCGGGCGCATCCTGTCTGCTAAAGGGGCTTCTTTGCGGATTTGTTTATCGTGTGCGTGTTCAAATAAATTCACTTGAAAACTATTTTCAATTAGAAATGAATGGAACTTTAGCGGCCGAGTTTATATAGTGTGAGGTACATTTCAAGCTGCCATTGAAAAAGATTCTATCAATATTTTACATAAACGGATACTGCAAAAATATGCCTTTCGGTTCTACAACTCAAGCACGGATTCGTGAACTTAGTACTCTGATTCATCAATATAATTATTCGTACTACTGCGCAAATGATTCAGATGAAAGCGAAAAATATTGTGCTGACGAAACTTATGACTCTCTTGTCATAGAGCTTAAAGCATTGGAAAATCAGTATCCTGAATTGAAACTGGAAGATTCTCCAACCTTGGATATTACAGATGAACCACACTCTGTTTTTCCGAGCCGAAAACATCTGATTCCAATGCTCAGTTTGGGAAATGTTTATTCATTGGACGAACTTAAAAGATGGGGTACAAGCATTCAAAAATTGCTTGGCGGACAAAATCCGGAATACGTTTGTGAGTTAAAAATAGATGGGGTAGCCATTTCCGCAATTTACAGAAACGGATTATTGAGCGCGGGTGTTACACGTGGTGACGGCAACGAAGGTGAGGAAATTACACCAAATATCAAAACAATCAGTTGCCTGCCTTTGAAGATCAATGATGTACGGGATTTGGATGTACGGGGTGAAGTTTATTTGCCACGGAAAAATTTTGACGCTTACAATCAGCAACGCATCAGTTCTGGTGAACTGCCTTTTAAAAATCCAAGAAACGCAGCTGCTGGTTCTTTACGGCTTTTAGACAGTACTGAAACACGACGTAGAAACTTAGCTGTCTTTATCTACACAATTGCAGAAGGTGCACCTGAGGAATCCCATGCAGGAAATTTGGAGTTTTTACAACAACAGGAATTTCCGGTCAATCTGGAAACAAAAAAAGCTGGATCAATCGAAGAGGTGCTCGAATTTTGTCGTTACTGGGAAGAACATAAAGAAGAACTGCCTTATGATATTGACGGAATTGTACTGAAAGTAAATTCTCTGAAACAGCAGCGGCAGCTGGGTTTTACTGCAAAATCCCCTCGCTGGGCGGTAGCTTTTAAATTTACTGCAGAACAGGCTTTTTCTGTGTTACGGGAGGTGGAAGTTGGTGTGGGGCGAACCGGTAATTTAACACCTGTGGCAATTCTTGATCCGGTTGAACTTAACGGAACCATTGTAGGTCGTGCAACGCTTCATAACTATGATCAGGTAGAACGATTGAACCTGCATCTTGGAGATCATGTGACACTGGAAAAGGGTGGTGAAATTATTCCAAAAATTGTTGCAGTTGATCCAACTAAGCGACACTCAACTGCGCAAAAAATCAAGCCGCCGCAATGCTGTCCTTCGTGTGGTACTTCAGCTGTTCGTATACAAGATGAAGTGGAGTGGCGCTGTCCAAATTCTGAATGTCCTGCTCAGCAAAAAGAGCAGATTTTACATTTTGTTTCACGCAGAGCAATGGATATGGACACAATTGGCCCAGCATTGATTGAACAATTGATGACTAAAAATTTGCTGCAAAATGCCGCGGATCTTTATTTGCTTCGTCACGAAGACTTGTCAGGACTCGAACGTATGGCTGATAAATCTGCAGAAAATGTGCTTTCCAGTATAGAAAAATCGAAAAAGTGTGAGTTGGCTCAATTCGTTCATGCACTTGGAATTGCAAATGTTGGAGAAAAAACAGCTAGCATCTTGGCACAGCAATTTGGTACTCTGGGAAGACTAATGTCTGGTACGTTGAATGATTTTGAAAAAGTAGAGGCCATTGGTCCAGTGATTGCTGAAAGTATAATTGATTTTTTTCAGGATCAGCGGCAACGTCAGCTAATTGCCGATTTTCTCGAACGTGGTGTTTCTCCTGCTGAGGTAAAAATTCTGGAGATTGTTGACTCGCCATTCAGCGGAAAAATTGTTGTTATGACCGGAACACTTTCTGAGCCCCGTGATGTTTGGAAAAAACGTTTGATTCAGGCTGGAGCAAACGTAACCGGTAGTGTTTCCAAAAAAACCGACTTTGTGCTTGCCGGTGAAAATGCAGGTTCAAAGTTGGAAAAAGCAGAAAAATTTGAGCTTGCAGTGATTGACGAAACAACGGCACTTAGTCTGTTGGAACAAATCAGTTGATTCATAATTATTGATACAATAGTAAAAAGTTTGAAATACATACTGTCAATTCGTGTGAAGCGAGAAATATTAATGATATTAGTGTGTCGCTTATACAAGATTTATCACTTCGCTCTAAATGACAAGGTTTCAGGACTTTATTTTAGATTGAATCATTTTCAAAAATACGGTTTGAACTAATAGCTGACAACTGATTGCAGAAAACTTAAAACTGATTACTAAAAACTGCCCATGAAAGGTGTAATTTTAGCTGCTGGTTATGCAACCAGATTTTTACCTGCATCAAAAACGATTCCCAAAGAAATGTTTCCACTTATTGACCGTCCGGCCATTGATTTCATTGTGCAGGAAATGGTGGATTCAGGTATTAATGATATTTTGCTAGTTTCGTCACGCAGAAAGAAAGTGATGGAGGATTATTTTGATCGGGAGATTGAGTTGTCTTCTGCATTTTCGAAGTCCAACGAAATTGAAAAATTAGCAGTAATAAAACCAATTGAAGCCAACATTTTTACATTGCGCCAACAACGAATGATGGGTACAGGGAACGCCTTGATGCTGGTTGAACCGTTTGTAGACAATCAGCCATTTGTCGTGGCCTATCCTGACGATATAGTTCTTGGTGAAAAGCCTCTCAGCAGACAACTGATTGAAACCTGGGAAAAAACTGGTAACACGGTTCTGGCAGTTAAAGAGTTGGAGGAAGATCAGCTTTTTCGCTATGGAGTGATTGACCCGGTAGATTCAGGAAATATTATGCAGGTAAATAAAATGGTTGAAAAACCTCTTCCGGGTACTGCACCCAGTCGTTTTGTTTCTTATGGACGTTACCTCTACACTCCGGATCTTTTTGAGGCACTACGCAGGAGCGATAAAAATCATTCGCATCTGAGTGAATTTACTCAAACCGAGGCGATCAATCATCTGGCTGCACAGGGGCAGGTGTCGGCTCTGCAGTTTGAAGGAACCCGTTATGATTTGGGAGAACCACTCGGATTTCTTACTTCTGCCTTGCAAATCGGCCTGTTGCGTCCGGAATACAAGACTGCTTTGCTGGATGAAATGCGGAGGTTGCTCAAACTACACGACAATCCCGACAATGAAAACAGTGGTTAAAGTCCTCTTCTTTTTATCACGTACCTTGTTTTATCTCTCCAGTTTAATAAATGAATGGATTATTCACGAAAAAATCAAATTGTAATTTATGAAAAAAACGGAAATCATTTTTATTCGCCACGGTGAGACAGAGTGGAACTCACAGCAGCGAATGCAGGGACATTCCAACAGTGATTTGTCATCTGTAGGTCAAGCACAAATTCAGGCACTTGGTCAGTGGATGAAAAATGTGCCTTTCGATCATATATACTCCAGCGATTCCCTGCGTGCAAAACAAACTGCTGAAGCAATTACTCAGTTTTCAGGACATGAGCTGAAAATTGATCTGCGTCTGCGTGAAAAAAATCTTGGCGTTTTTGAAGGATTAACATCTGAGGAAGCAAGGGAGCGTCATCCTGAAGTCTTCAGTCTTTTCAAAACAGCAGGCTCAAAATATGTAATTGATGAAGGTGAAAGTACACAGCAGCTGCAGGATCGTGCATTGGAGATTGTAGATGAAATCCGGATTAAACATCTGGAAGAACGTGTATTGCTTGTGACACATGGTGGTTTCATTAGGGTTGTAATGAAGCATTCACTGGGGCTCTCTCTAGAAACACCCACACGCTTTTTAATCAGGAATACTGGTGTATTCCGCTTAGTATGGGAAGATAAATGGATTGTTTCACAAATGGGTGGAGTTTCACATTTGGAATAAATGAAGGAATTGGTTTTGTCAGACTGGTCTGAAACCGTAACTAAAGTAAATCTTTGAAGCCTTTAGCCTTTTATTTTTAACCTTTAATATAGAATTTTAATTTTTGAATCTATTAAAAATCCTGCAAAAAAGCAGGCCGGAACGTTTGATCTGGGAAAAAGAAAATTCTGGTGTTACTGTTCAGGTCTTGGAAAAAGAGGGTAGACGTGAATTGCGATTTGGCAACCATATCATGCAGAGCGTTTTTTCTACTGTCAATCCAGATTATCTTGTCTTGCCTTACACTCGCTTCATGCTGCTGGGACTGCTTTTTTGTCCGGAACCAAAGTCAGTTCTGCATATCGGTCTTGGAGGCGGCAGCATTGTAAGATGGATGTATCGTGAATTTCCTTCAATTCAGCAAACCATCATTGAAATAAATCCTGCAGTAATCGAGGCGGCACGGCGCTTTTTTGAGTTTCCACTTGACAAGCGTTTGAGTGTGATACAGGCAGACGCAACACAAAATATTACAAAACTTAAATTGAAATATGATCTCATATTTTTGGATGCATATGGTGAATATGGGCCTCCGGAAGAGGTGACCCGTACAGAATTTTTACAAAACCTTAGTAACTGTCTGAATACCGGTGGCTGGCTTGTTGGAAATTTATGGACAATAACCGGAAATTTTATGGAGCGTCGTGAGCAATGGAAATCAACATTTACTCAGCTTTTTCAGGCACGTGCTAATGAGAAGGGAAATATAATACTTTTTGCCAGTAAAATTCAGCAACTTCAGGAAAAGCAGGAATTTAACGAAACTGCAAAGATGCTAAACAAACGTCACCCACTTGATTTTCGTAAAATGCTGAGTGAATTAAAAACTGTAATTTAAAATTGATTTTGTTGAACAAACTGTCTTCAACCACATTATTCCAAGTAGAAATTCAAGTAGGACATGTTAGAACTAATTCAAGTATACGATTTATTAAAAAGATTTAATGTTTGAAGTTTTGAAAGTGTAATACGTATAATCCTCATTTGGTAAAACGGAGGGGAATGCGTATTTCGGATCCTTGATTAAGTTGTAAACTGCAAGGTCCTGAGCTTTTAATATTTCTTTAGTATTTGGACACCATTCTGTTTTTCTTTTTTGCATCTTGCGGAAGAATCATACATGCCAAATTTGGAAGTTACCAACCAATACATATACTCAGTCTCCATGGTTTTATAGTCAGCGCTGGTGTCTGAATAGAAAGACTAGGCCTTGCCGGAATCTAAAGAACCTTGACTTGGGGGACATTTCAATCCGCCACAAAATAAGGCAGTTTTCTGGGAATAGAAGTAAATCTGGATTATAGTTTTTTTACATCAAGTGATCTAATCCGGATTTAAAATAGTGCAGCATCCTTTTTATTGATTCTTGTAGCTAAATCAAAATGCCTAAAGGTGTTGTGGAGGATTGAGAGACGCGGGTTTATTTTTGCAATTTATGAGCTGTAGATTTGTTTGTAAAGTTTGTAGCTCCTGTAAACTCGTTTGACGTAATTTCTGGTTTCTTTGAATGGAATTTGTTCAACAAAGACATCCAGTGATTTTCCATTCCAGCGGTTAATCCACTTGCTCATGTTTCGAGGTCCGGCATTATAACCGCCTGCTGTATAAATCAGTTCAGACTTGAACTTGTTGGATAACCTTCCTAGATACAGCGTACCAAGTTGGGTATTCAGTTCCGGATCAAATATTTCTGCCTTTCCTGTTAGTTTAATTTTTATTCTTTTAGCTACAGCTTTTGCAGTGGCGGGCATCAACTGCATTAAACCTATTGCCTTGGATGAAGATAATGCATGAGGATCAAAGTGACTTTCCTCTCGCATTATTGCCAGAGCGAAATATGGGTCTATTCCAGCCTGATTTGCAAAGTTCTTCAACTGTGACCAGTAGGGTCTAGGGTAAGCCAATTCCCAGAGAGGATATTCTCCAACTTCAAGGGAAATCATGCGAGGCAGATAATAGTTGGCGAAAATCCTGAGCAAGGCATGATGTTCACCTCTGCGATGAAGCATGTGACTTACATGCCAGTTCCGTGAACTGTTTTTAAAACGCCCCATTCCGGCAAATAATTCTTTCAAAGCCTGTTCAGGTTCTGCAATATCAAAGAGAAACTCGATTCTTTTTAATAATTTTTTGGTTTTTTTACTGAGTGGTTCAGTTGGTTCGGCGTATAGTTTTGTTTGCCGGGACTTGGCTACTTCCAATATGCTTCCAGGAATATCTTTTGCGGAAAGCAGTCGCATTCCATAATACGTATTTGGCTGACGAAGAAGCAGTTTTGTGAAACTTTTTTTTGCAAGATCCGGACGGCCTGCAGATTGTTGTAATTTTCCCTGCCAGTATAGTAACTTAGCTTTCATCTCAGAATTGTAAATTCTTGTTTTAAGTCCTTGTTTAAGGTATGTCAGGGCTTTTTTTGTATTATTTTGCTGCAGGTTTGACCAGGCCAGTCTCCATGCAGCAGCAGCAGCAAGCTCATGCTTGGGGAAATGACTCAGCAGACGATTCCACCAAAATCGTGATTTCTCAATTTCTGAGTCCAGCATGTAACGTATGGCAAATGTGTTTAACAAATTAGGCAGGAGCTTGGAATTTGCATTAAGTCTTTCAAGTTTATAGATAGAACTTCTTGCATCCGGAATGTTTCTTCTTTTGATGAAGGAGCGTGCCGTCCAGTAAAGCTGGGTTTCTTTTGGTATAGACCATAGTTTTGAAAGTTGACCTTTTTTATGAGATATGATTATTCGATAATAAAATCTTTCTACAAAGAGTGCTTTTAGATAAGTTTTACCAAGTTTTTTCAGTACCTTCCTGCTGCGCCACTTCCGAAGCTGCGGCAAATGTTTTACCAGGTAGTTATTAAGACCGAGTCTGGTCAAGGTTCGTACGCGTTTGATGAGTTCTGCCGGAGACATATTTTTTAGGTCCTTGGCAGTTAAGTCCTTGTGGGATTGGCGTGCGGTTTTTTCATCAAGGGGAAACTGCCATCCCAAAACTCTATACGTATGCTCAGGTTTTATCCCTTTCAGTTTTGCACCACGGATATAGAGTGCATGAAGATCATAATCCGAAAGGAACCATTTGTAGTTTTTACGGGTTTCATGCAGCAAAGGAAAAAGTAAGCTTACTTCCTTATCTGTATTAAATTCATTCTTCAAATCATCTCGTAGACCTTGAAGATAAGAAAATTTTTCCGGCAGTTTCAGTAGTTTTCTAATATTGGTAATTGCTTTACTTTGATTGCCAGATTTAAGTAAAACCTTGATTTTTTGAAATAGCCAAACGTCTCTTTCTTCAGATTCAGGAGTTTGTTTTAGACTCTTCAGGGCCGCTTTATAATTTTCTAACTGCATCTGGCATTTGGAATTCAAGATCCGTGACTGGCTCCACATTCGGTTGTCATACCAGTTCCGGGGCATGGATAAAGGTTTTAGGTGACTTATCAATTCTTGGCACTCGCCCTGCTCTAACAAACTTTTATATGGTTCCCAAGAAGATATTTTATGAGCAGATGCAGAACTGGCAAAAAATAACATGGCTGTAATGATCAAAACTTCGACAACTGTCTTACAGCGATTCCTGAAGAAGAAAGTTTGTATTGAAATTTTGAAAGCGGGGAAAGAAAAGTTACTCTGCAACATGATTTGATACAGGTGGTATAGTTGGTGCTACTTGATAGCTAGGATGCATTAAGTAAATTCTGCACCCAAGATTCCAATAAATGCAAGAGCAAATATCTTGCCGTAATGCTTAAATAAGTATTATATAAAGTAAATATATAGTGATTATAAAAGAAAATGGGCTCCAAGGAGCAAACCCAACCGCAAGGATTGAGAATACAACTGGAACAGTTAAATCTGTTCCTCTTCAGCCACTGATATTAAAGCAGAATCCAAAAAACATTAAAGGAACAAAATCTCTCCCTTATGATTTTGGTGCAGAAACCTATGATGTATACAGTAATCCCAAGAATCCGTTTATGGTTGGAATACTAGCTGCGGAAACAGATAAAATTCAATTGGATCCCATAAAAGCACAAAGTCTTTTTCAACAATTAGAAAAAAAATCACCATATTCGCTGGAATATCCTCTAAACATTTCTGCACACCGTAAGAGAAAACTCTCGGGTGCAAACCCAACCTTTTCTACGGATGAAGATGGTGAGTCTGAAAAAGTTGGAAGTGAGAGGAAATTGAAAATTGTTTCCTCTGAATATTTGCCTAGAAAAAAATTAAAAGAAAACAAACGTAAGCTGGATGTTTATATTCATGGTTTTTTCTGTCATGTTTTGAAACGTCTCAGTGAAGATCCTGGTGAACTTGCACAGATTATCAATGAGATCGTACCTTTATTTGTGGAACACCAAATTCGAGTTCGTTTCTATCAGGCATTTAGCCAAATCCGCAGTAATAATGATTTAAATACCACCCTCGAAAAAATCAGTAATGATGTTGAATTGGAAAATTTTGAACTTTTCTGCAGTGTCCTTTTTGTCTTTTACAGTTCCCAAAAGTGATGGCATCATTGTGTAAAAAAATCCCAATTATTATTTCATCTAAAATTCATGTTTTATGAGGCCCACCTTCATAGAAGTCAATCTGGATTATTTAAAATATAATCTGGAGCAGATTCGAAAACACACACATAATCGTCCTGTGATGGCAGTCGTAAAGTCGAATGCATACGGACATGGAATATTGAGAGTTGCACAGTTCTATGAAAAACATGGAGTAAATTGTCTGGGTGTAGCTCTGCTGGAAGAAGGAATAATATTACGTGAGTCCGGAATAAGTTTGCCGATTGTGGTCTTTGGGGGTGTATTGTTAAAACAGATTCCGGAGTATTTGAAATGGAATTTAGAATTTTTTATTTCTTCTCTGAATTTATTACGCAAAACAGATAAAATTTGTGAATCTTCAGGTCAGCAGGCAATAGTGCATCTTAAGCTTGACAGCGGAATGGGGCGGATTGGAATCATTGCGGAAGAGTCAGCAGGTTTTATTGAAGAAGCAGTACGTTCACAGCATCTGACAGTTAAAGGTGTGTGTTCGCATTTAGCCTGTGCAGATGATCCGGAAGATCCGATGACTCTGGAACAAGTTGACCGGTTTTTAACAGCAGTATCAATTTTTGAGCGGCTTGATGCACCGGTTCCTTTGCGACATCTTGCTAATTCAGGTGGCGTGCTTTATTTCCCTCAGTCTCACTTGGATCTCATCCGGCCGGGAATTTTACTTTATGGAGTATACCCAGATTCATCAAGTCCGCATGTTCTGGATGTGCGTCCGGCTCTCCAGCTTAAATCTCAGGTTTCTTTTCACAAATCTGTTCCAAAAGGATTCTCAGTCAGTTATGGATCAACCTGGACTTCTGACGGATCCACAGAAATATCCACTATTCCGCTGGGTTACGGCGATGGTTTTCGGCGTCACCTTTCAAATCATGGTGAAGTAATAATCCGTGGAAAACGGCGGGCTATCATAGGACGGGTTTGTATGGATCAGTTTATGGTCAACTCCAATAATGAGACACTTGAAGTAGGAGATGAGGTAGTTTTAATTGGAGAACAGGTCGGTCAGAGTATAACTGTGGAAGAGATGTCCGGGTGGGCAGAAACGATACCATATGAAATTTTGACAAATTTGAGTGATCGTATTCCCAGAATCTACTCTAATGGATAGTCACAAATTTTGACTTGTGTTGATTTATATGATGTGCTATTTTCGTTTGCACTTTTGTTTTGTTGATATTTATTGAAAAGCAAAATGACAGAGGAATAAAAATTAAATAATTTGATATTTCAGTATTTATCACTTTCCAAAAAAAATCATTAAGGAGAATGGCAATGGATGGGAATACACTTGCTACAATTGTTGCGATTTTACACATAATATGGGTCTTGCCGTTAGGATATTTTTCTGTAATGGATATTTTGGAATCTGATTATTTAAACCCTCTTTAATTAGTTTTTTTCAGACACTCTATTCGTGCCGTGTCGTCCTCGTATCCGAGTACACGGTAGTGTCTTCCGCAACGTTCAAAAGCGCTAATTTTGAGTTCTTCAGGATCTCCGGCTTTTACATAAAATATATTCAGTCTGGTTTCACAGGAGGCCACCAGCCAGATTGGTATCAAAATAATCCAAATCCATCTACAGTTCATAGTACTTTTCTTCATGGGAATTCTAGCATGCCCATCTGTTATTATGGGTTAAAGCAAAAGCAACGGGATCCCAGGCCGGTAATCGGGCGTCTAATTCTTCAAAATATGAATCTGGCATATTTTAAACAAGTCTTCCAAACTCCATTCGTTGGCTCAAAGTTTGTTTAAGATAAGCCATTTAAGTGACTATTACCGCAAAAGACTCTTCCAGTACATGTGCTGTAGACTCTTGTTTTACTTCAAACTTGGTACAAATGGAGTGTATTCTGCAGATTTGTTTCGAATTGTTTTATTTATGATGATATACTTGACGCACAATCCCTGTTAAGTTAGAGCCTTGCAGTGCAAAACTCAAGAATAAAGGTCCGTTGATTGTACTCAAGTATTAAAAATATTATTCATAATATTAAAACTTTCTTTTCCTTGCTGAAGAATTACATTGACTGATTAGTTATTTCAGGTTAATTTCATTGTTTAACTTTTTTAGTAAACCATCCTATTGATGGATAGTAGAGATGACACAAAATCAATTATCAGCGAGTATTCGTAGTAAAAAAGGAAAGTCGGCCAATCAAAAGTTACGTCAGGCTGGAAATATCCCGGCAGTACTCTACGGTCCTCGTGGAAACATTTTGCTGGAAATGGGAGAAGAATCAACCCGTCACCTGCTCGAAAAAATGTCTGGAATGCACGAGCTTGTTCCAATCAATGTAACAGATTCGGCAAGTGGAGAAAGCTGGACTGCACAGGTTATGCTGAGGGAAATTCAGAAGCATCCTTATCAACACCAAATCACTCATATTGATTTTTGGGAACTGCCTGAAGCCAAGCCGCAAATTGTCCGGATACCAATACATGTTATTGGTGAATCACCAGGAGTTAAAGGTGGTGGAGTTTTGCAGATGGTTGTCCGGGAGATGCCTGTTAGCTGTCTTCCTGCAGATATCCCCTCTTTTGTGGAAGTGGATTCTTCCAGTTTGGAATTAGGTGATTCTATTAGAATTCAAGATGTAAAGTTGCCTGAAAATGTTACTGTTGGAACAGATGAGAATTTTGCTGTCATTTCAATTGTTGGACGTGCAAAAGAAGAGGAAGAACTGATTGTAGACGCTGCAGAAGCAGTAGAGGGTGAAGAAGCAGGTAGTGAAGATTCTGTTAAGGATGAAAAAACAGAGGAAGAGTGAAATTTAGCAAGTTCTGAAACAGGAAATGGTGGGGATGAAACTGGTGGCCGGCTTGGGTAATCCTGGCAGGGAGTACGAAGGAACGCCGCATAATGTTGGGTTTCAGGTTCTTGATTTACTCATGGAAAAGCTGGAGGTTTCCGGATTCCAGCAAAAATTTCATAGCCAGTTTTGTAGAACATCGATTGAAGGTGAGGCTTGCATACTGATCAAGCCTCAGACCTTCATGAATAGAGTTGGATTGGCTGTAGCGGAATGTGCTGGTTTTTATAAAATTCCTGCAGAGGACATTGTCATTATTTCAGATGATTTGGATTTGCCGCCGGGGACGGCTCGTTTTCGGGACGGTGGTGGACATGGTGGACACAATGGCCTGAGATCCGTTATCGACTCATTGGGTAATAGTAAATTCCGCAGAGTCAGATTTGGTATTGGCCGGCCTGTTGGGAAACAAGATGTTGTTGGTTATGTTTTGGGACAATGGTCAAAAGCTGAAGCAAAGCTTGCTCAAAGTGTAATGGACCAGGTGTTGGTGGAACTGGTCGGATTTTTGGTAACTTCTCAGTTTGAGAACACTTCTTTTTCTGCTCCGGAATTGGCATAAGGCACTGCAAAGCATTTTAAACAAAACGCATTAAGTTTCCGGAAACAAATGGCATTAGAAGTAGGGATTTTAGGTTTGCCAAATGTTGGGAAATCCACCATTTTTAATCGTTTTACTGAAAGTAAGGCAGCAAGCTGCAAACTTTCCGTTTTGTACAATTGATCCGAATATAGGCATCGTCCGGATAAGGGATCCTAGAATGATCCGTTTGACTGAACTGGTCATCCTGAGAAAGTGATCCTGCAACCGCCAGGAATTGTGGACATTGCAGGACTTGTCAAAGGTGCAAGTCATGGTGAAGGTTTGGGAAATCAGTTTCTGAGCCATATTAGACAGGTTGACGCAGTTGCACATGTGGTGCGGTGCTTTGAAGATGAAAACGTAGTACATGTAGACGGTAGACTTGATCCGGTTAGTGATGTACAGGTGATACAGACTGAGTTGATATTATCTGATTTGGAGCAGGTAGAACGTAAAATAGAACGACTCCAACGCCAGATTAAAGGTGACCGTGTTTTGGCAGTAGAGTTGGAAATTTTTGAACGACTGCGGGATCATTTGGATGATGGTTTACTGGCGAGCAAAATGGGTTTGAGTAAGGATGAAAAGGAACTGATTAATGAATTAAGTTTGTTGTCTCTGAAACCTTATCTCTACATTGCAAATATCTCAGAAGATGGACTCAATAATCCGGAAATTCGTGAGCAGCAGCTGCAGGAATTAGCCGATGAAGAGGGGGTGGAAGTTATTCCGATTTGCGCGCAGGTCGAATCAGAGCTCTCAGAGATGGATGAAGATGAATCAAAGCTTTTCATGGAAGAGTTGGGAATTGACAGTTCCGGACTGGATCGGCTGACGCATTCCGGATACCGGATGCTTGAGCAGATCACTTATTTCACTGCAGGAAAACAGGAAGTACGGGCTTGGGAGATTCGGAAAGGTTCTACTGCTCCGGAGGCTGCAGGTAAAATTCATACAGATTTTGAAAAAGGCTTTATCCGCGCCGAAGTCTTTCATTTTGATGACATCGATCAATTGGGGTCGGAATCATCTGTCAAGGATGCCGGACGCTGGCGTCTTGAAGGCCGGGATTATGTAGTGCAGGACGGAGACATCATGCACTTTCGTTTTAACGTATAGCATTTGTTTATTTGCAAATGTTTATTTGCAAAGGTAAAAAACTTTTGCTGTTTCCTTGTTCACTTGAGTGGACTTATTGACATTATTCGATAATCCGAAAGGAATATAAATGACAGGATATGAACTTGTGTTCATCACAGATCCATCACTCAACAATGATGATTTGGCATCTGTGCTGAAAAATTATAAAAAGATTCTCACCAAATCCGGAGGGAAGCTTATTCATGAATATGTTTGGGGACGCCGTCGTCTGGCCTACGAAATATCAGGCAATGACTTTGGTGTTTATCATGCCTGGTACTTCACAGGTACAGGAAAAACAATTGACGAATTACAGCGCCAAATTGGTTATTCTGATGATGTTTTGCGTCATCAAATTATAAAGACTGATGACATTGATACAGAGGCAGCATTTTTACAAACCTTAATTCCGCCTAAGGAGGATACTACAGAAAATAATGAAACTCCAAAGGAATCTGAGAAAATTACAGAAGAATCTGCCAAAGTTAAAAAAGAATCTCCAAAAAAAGCTGAGACAGCTACAGAGAATGAAAAGAATGTAACTGAAGATGTTAAAGAAGTTGACGCTGAATCAGAAGTTAAAATAGAAAAATCTGACAAAGATGCTGAAGAAGTGGAAACTGAATCTGTAGATGGTTGAAATACTATTCCAGTCAGAATTTATCAAAGCAGACCCTAACTTTCATGAAAATTATTTATGTTAAAAAAACGAAAAAGATCACATTTACGTCGTAAACGTATACCCACAAGTATTCTGCTTCGCAGTAAGCTCAAATCCTGCCCGTTCAAGGATGCCGGAATAGAGAGAATTGATTATAAAGATGTTGAGTTGTTAAAAAGTTATGTGACTCAGGGTGGAAAGATTGTTCCAAGCCGCATTTCCGGAGTATGTGCGGCAAATCAGAGAAAGTTAAAAACCGCAATTCGACGTGCACGCAACCTGGCTCTTCTTTCACCAATGAAAGGTTATGTGCCTCAACAAATTAATGTTGAACGAAAATTTTCCAGTTACACAAATTCTAAACGACCTGAATGAAGTGTGGGTAAGAATCCCCAAAAATTACAAAAACTAAGAGATTGAAAAAAAGGAAATATCGTGAAGTTGATACTAACTGAAGACGTACCCAATTTAGGGTCTTTAGGTGACACAATAGATGTTAAATCTGGTTACGGTCGTAACTACCTCCTTCCAAAGGGAATCGCTCTTTTGGCTACCGGCAGGGTCTCCAAAGAATTACAGCACCGGATACAGCATTTAAACAAGTTGCGTGAAGGAAAAATCGAACTGGCAAACGAACAGGCAGAAAAACTTAAAACTGTTAAACTGGAAGTTGTCCGTAAATCCGGTCCTGGAGGTAAATTGTTTGGTTCAGTCACCAACAGGGACCTGAAAGAATTGTTGAAAGAAAAAGAATTTGATGTTGAACGAAGGTCCATACTATTAAATTCGCCCATTCGAAACATTGGCCTCCATGAATTTACTGTGCGAGTTCATTCCGAAGTTTCAGTAAACATTCAAATCAAGGTGACTGGAGATTCAGACGAGTCTGCCGTTAAAACAGTTGCTGTGGACGAACCGAAAGATAAAAATGCTGATGAAAAAAATGTTGACAGTGAAGAACTTGAAAAACTTGAAGAGCTTGAAGGGCTTGAAGAACACGAAACTGATGAGTAGTTTACGATTTTAACTTCAAAGCTAAAGGTTCAGACCTATATTGAGTCTTTGGCACTTTAATTTATCAGTTGGGTACTGTCTCAGCCCAACCACCTCCAGATCTTTGATCGCCCTCTCCATACCATGAGTATCAATGTTGTCTTCTGAAAATAAATCTGAAAAAACCAGGGTTTTTGAGCGTACAAAAAAAATGCGCCCGCAAACTGTTGATCTTGGAGAATTACTTCCACATGACAAGATGGCAGAGCAAGCTGTACTGGGTGCAATAATTATTCAGAACTCAATCATGCTGCAAATTCTAGATATCCTCACAACAGACGATTTTTTTTCTCCCGCCAATCATTATATTTTTGCTGCCATGCAGGAAAGCTTGAAAAGAAAACGAGTGCTGTTGCATGAAACAAAAAAATTGCTTCATTGGTATAATCCAAACATCTACTCGAACAAACTGGCGGAGTAGATTATTTGAATGAACTGTCACAGAAAACTCCTGTTGCCGAAAATGCTGAGTTTTATGCCCGTATTGTGAGAGATAAGGGACAACTTCGGGATATTATCTTAACTGCTCATGAAGTTGCAAAACGAGGTCAAGAGGAAAATGCTGAAAACATTTCTGACTTTATTACTGAGGCAACCGATCGATTGCAGTCTATCGATTCACGTATTAAGAAAAATTACGACTCAGCTCAATCATTAGTTAAAACAGCTATCGAACGAATAGAGCATATCTCAAAGCAAGAAGGTTTAAGTGGAGTTGCAACAGGATTTACCAAACTAGATGTGGTAACATCTGGCTGGCAACCTTCTGATTTAATCATTCTTGCAGCTCGACCTTCAATGGGTAAAACAGCTCTTGCCATTAATATGGCACTTTATGCTTCAGGTCATGCTAATATTCCATCACTTATTTTTAGCTTGGAAATGCCCAAGGAACACATTGCCATGCGCCTGATTTGCAGTGAAGCAAAAGTAAATAATAGGAAATTGCTGGTTGGTGATCTTGAACAGGAGGACTGGGATAAACTGATGGAAGGTACTACTCGTATGATGGAAGCACCTTTGCTGATAGATGACAGGTCCGCAGTAACTCCGAACTATATAAGAAAAGTGATTCGGCAGGCAAAAAAAGAATATCCTGCACTGGGACTTGTTATTGTTGATTACGTGCAACTGATGCAGAGTAATATACGGAATCCTTCGCGGGAACAGGAAATATCAGAAATTTCACGAACTATGAAAGCCATGGCCAAAGAATTTTCGCTGCCGATGGTTGTTCTTTCACAGTTGAACCGAGGCTTGGAAAGACGTACAGAAAAGCGTCCAATGATGTCCGATTTGAGAGAGTCTGGTGCATTGGAACAGGATGCAGACCTGATTAGTTTTTATTTATCGTGATGAGGTCTACAACGAAGATACTGAGGACAAGGGTATTGCTGAAATAAGCATTGCAAAACATCGAAATGGTGAAATTGGTATGAAACGACTGGCATTTATTGGGCAGTACACAAAATTTGCCAATTTGGCTTTGGGTGCAGGAGACTCGTCAACATAGCAGGTAATATAATAATTAAATCTTAATTTGGACCTGCTGGATTAGATGTTAATCATCATGAACATTTAAGAATTTCAGGTTCTTGATAAAGTTGGGTAATTTTGCTCAATTACAATCGTGTGAGTTTAACTTCAGGCATAAGTTCCCCGGGAAAAACACTCTGATGCAAAACGTAGAAGAACTGCAACAATATGTTGACAGTTTGACGAAACAGTCGGTATTGTCCAGTCAGACAGTTGTAGCAGCTCCGGAATGTCTTCCGGCACCATGTTTTCCTGAAATTATTATGAAAGTTTTGGGGGTGGTGACAGAACATGAATGGGAAGACCTGACAGATCGTGCCAGGAATTACCTGAAGTGGATTACGGTCAAAGCAGAAGCCATCGATGAACTTGCCCCACAGCCTTTACATACAACCACACGCGGCTTCGAGTTGTTGGCAATCGACAGAGATGGCAATAGTTTTGGAGAAATAGTAGAGCGTTCACAAGAATTGGGAATACCTTCTGTTCTTGTCCGCTTTGCTTCACTGATTGCTACTTTTCTGACCGTTCGCCTTCTCCGTCAACAAATGGAGCGTGATCGTGAAATCATGCCCTCGCTTACATTTTCACAAAATGTTGATGCAAATTATCTGAATTATCCTCGTACTCTTAAAACTCTACTGGAGTTGTTTCCAGAATATAAGGAAATGTTTTATTTTGAAATCAATGAAGAAATCACTGAAGACTACTTAACAACCATTCGTGCGCTTGCGGATGACCTGGATATTCGCTTAGCTCTGGATGATACAAATAAAATGAATATTAATGTACATCATCAATTGCTGGATTTAGCAGACTGGGTCAAGATTGATTTTGAAGCGACTGCAAACCTGGAGAGCAGTTGTTGTCAGGTTATGGAGAAAAAATTATTTTACATTTTGAAGAATATGCACTTGGTGCACTTATTTGAGATACCCTTATCAGCACTTTCAGAAACTTCTCCATTAAAAGTATTTTTTGAACAGCGCTGGAAACAAATCGACACAGTGCTTTATTTCCAAAGCAGGGAACGTATACCGGTTCCGCCATGGAATAAATATTTTGGTTTGATTCAGGATTATCATGATGACAAGTATGGTCTCTTTTACAAAGGCTTGATCGATGAGCAATAATCAATTTAGTGAGAATTATTTGTGGCACATATTTTCGTTTCTGCTGGTAAGTTTTGGAACACTATTATTCGCTGGATGCAATTCTTCTGATTCACCGACTAAAAACAACACTGGTCCTTCAGTCGTTTCCGGAACTGTTTTTGAGTCACCACTGGAATTTGATGCAGGAGAAAATCCTCTTGGTATTACCTTTGCGGATTTCAATGATGACAACAAAACGGATTATATTGTAGCCAGTTCCCGGAAGCAAAACGGGATTTCAACGACTGAAGACGGAACCTTAACTCTCTTTCAAAAAAACTCTTCATCCAGCAGTCGCTTCCCCTTTACATCCAGTACCATCACTCCTGTTACTGCAGAATGGAGGCAGGATGTTATTTCAGCAGATTTCAATGGAGACAACAAAAGTGATTTGGTGGTCACGCATACTGGTGAGGACAAAATTAAATTATTGCGAAATGACGGTAGTGCAAATTTTACTGATAACGGTAGTGTCACTGTTGGAGATGTGCCCATCAATCTCATTCCTGGAGATTGGAACAATGACAATCAAATTGATCTGGCTGTTGTAAATCGCGATAATAGCAGCGTTTCAATCCTGCAAAACAGCAGTGGTGTTTTTTCGGTTTCCCAAACTCTGTCTGTCAGTGTGCATCCAATTCAGATTGCAGGTGGTGATTGGGATAGTGACAATGATACCGATCTGGCTGTTTTATTGAGAGACAATACCCTTGTTCAAATCTGGCTCAACGGCGGAACTGGAACTTTCAGCAAACAAACTACTACCTACACAGTTGGAAGTCTGCCAACGGGCATGATATCCGGAGACTGGAACTGTGATGGTAAACAAGATCTGGCAGTGAGTAATTCTGGCGACAACACTCTTTCCTTGATTTATGGAAAGGAAACAGGAGAATTTGATACACCTGTTACAATCAGTTCAGGACGAGGTCCGGGTGCATTGGCTGCAGCAGATTTTAATAATGACAGTAAAATGGATTTCCTGGTTGGACATCATTTTATTGTCAGTACTAACGGAGTTTCCCTCCTCACTGGCGACTTTTCATTGACACTCAGCGACACATCTTCCAGTACTGGCTACGGTTCAGCAACATCCTTTGCTGCAACCACGGTAAAAGACGGATCTGCACCTGCCGCAATTGTAATTTCAGATGTCGATAATGATTCAAAACTTGACATCCTAATTACACTACCTGTCATTAAAAAATTAGCTGTGATTTCCGGAAAACTTTATTCCGGAAATCTCTCCTGCCCCTGAAACTCAAAAAATCTGATTGACTGGAGTCTGTAACAGAGATACACTCTTAACTTTCTTTCTCCGTAAGTTTCTCAAAATTAAGGATTTCTTTTAGCCTAGTTTTTGTGTCAAGTTTGCAGGCAAAATATTGGGAAAATTCGTTTTCTTGTAGAGAGATCTCAATTCAATTCAGTTAAGTTCTCACTTGAGCAAAATTAGATCACCAATATAAAAAAATGCTGATTGCAGGTACATGGGGAGCATTGTTGCTTTACATCATTAGTTGGATTTCAGGGCTTTTTCCTTCAAACCTTGTGCAACCTTCAGGTTCCAGGTTTCAGGTATGGACTGATGTCACAGGTATGCGCACGGCCTGGTTAATTCATACGGTAACTTTACTGGGATTGTTATGGACGAAAGCAGTATGGCCTTCTACTTTTGTGAGTGATATCCTCAGCGTAGCAGCATGGGGGAGTATGGTTGGAGTACAGGCTTTCCCAGAGCGTCTGCCAAGTCTGGTCAACACGTCAATTGTCCGTTTTTTTGTAATCCTGCTGCTTGGTTTATCTCTCATTATTTCCCAAAGACAAATGTCGACAGGCTCGTTGTTTTTAGAGCAAACCTGGTTTTATCATGTTTTGCTTGGATCACATATTATCATTCTCCTGGCAGGAGATATAATGTTAGGAGTTGCATGTGTGGCAAGCATCATTTTTCTTTATCAGGAGCACCATCTCAAAACCAAACTTATGTCATCATTAACGCTTCGTTTTCCTGCACTTGGTACTCTGGACCGTCTCAGTTGGCAGGGGATTTTGTGGGGTTTTTTGGCATTGAGTATTGGTCTCATGCTGGGAATATTAATTAATTCAAATGATCATTCACTTTTAGCCAATTTGCGTTTTGGCTCATCAGTAAGTGCCTGGTGCGTCTTTGCAACACTGTTGCTGTTTCGCCAACTGCATGCAGTTCGTTCACGCTGGCTCACAATTTGGTGTGTCGTAGGATTTGTTTTGGCACTGATGTCATTGATTGTAGAAATGTTAAGATTGAACATTGCAGAGTAAACATTAATTTAATTACCATTAATTATCAAAAATTAAGTCAGAAATTAGAAATCAGTTAATAATGAAACAGGTCCCTTACGAAAATAATTTGTTGGACTGCAATAAAAATTTACAGTTGGTTAAAAATGCAGTGAAAAAAAATTTGGGTGTATCTCTTCCTTTTTTAACAGATATTGCACACTACATGGTGACTCCTCACAACAATCAAACTCGATCACTGGTTCTGTTGCAAAGTGCAAGTCTCTTTGATGATCCGGATGATGATATCATAGACATCGGGAGTACTTTGGAATATCTACATACTGCATCAGCCTTGCATCGAAACATTAAGGAACCAGAAAAAGCCAGACGTCACCTGCAGCAAGTACAAAATTTATGGGGTAGTGAAGCAGCCATTTTATTGGGTGATTATTTACTGTCCATCTCTTTTCAAATTTTGGTAAAAGTGGGTAATTTGGATGTATTGGAATGCGTTTCACTGGCTACCCAAAACATTGCACGAGGACAGGTACTAGAAGTTTCGGAACCACCTCTTACTGCAACTCCAAAACACTGGCGCAGAGTTACACGAGACAAAATAGCAGGCTTGTTTGGTGCTGGTGCGCAAAGTGCTGCTTATTGGGGTAAGTCTTCTGAAGCAACAGCTTCAACATTGTTTGACTTTGGTATGCATGTGGGAATGGCCGTCCAGTTAAAAACTGAATTGGCGGCAGTTGAAGATGAAAAGCTTTTTCAGCAAAAATTAAAAAAACAGGATTTGTGGTCACCACTCTGCTCTTTGCTTCACGATTGTATGCCGCCAAATGAGTCTATGGAATTGTCTGATAAATTGCTGAATGAATTTGATGTTCCGGAAATGTTCACAAAGCTGGGGTATCTGTTCAAAAAATATGAAGTGTCAGAAAAAGTTCACTCTGAAGCAGAGCTAGAATTGAGAGAAGCAAAAGAATGTCTCGAACGGTTGGAACTAGATTCTGCACAACTTCAACCATTAACTCAATATTCCATGATTTGATATGCCGGATTCACTTTTAATTAAAATAGATGCGTCAATTGCAGAAATAAAACTTAACCGTCCTGACCAGGCAAATGCCCTCGATGAAGAATTATGGTTTGCGCTCGGAAACTGTTTTAATGAGTTAAACGAAAACGATGCAGTTAGGGTTTGCATTCTCCATGGAGTCGGCAATCATTTTACCTCAGGAATTGACCTTGGATTTTTACAGTCTATTGGCCGGGAAGTTGAGGAATATGAATGTGAAGGACGAAAGCGTAATTTTTTACGACAAAAAATATTAAAACTTCAAGAAGCCTTTACTCAAATAGAAGAGTGTAGTAAACCCGTGCTAGCAGCAGTTCACGGCGGATGCATTGGAGGTGGAATCGATTTGATCAGTGCTTGTGATATGCGTTATTCAACATCCAACGCAGTTTTCCAAATCAAAGAAATTGATCTTGGACTTACCGCGGATGTTGGTACTTTGCAACGTCTGCCTCACTTAATTCCACAGGGAATAGTCCGGGAATTAGCTTATACAGCTCGTAAGTTCTCCGGCAAAGAAGCCCGCGAATTAGGTTTAGTCAATCGCTGCTATGATGATCAGAAAACATTGATTTCAGCAGTCCGCAAAATTGCTGAGCAAATTGCGTCTAAATCTCCTTTGGCCTTGCGTGGAGTTAAGGAAATGCTGCTTCATTCCCGCGATCATTCTGTTGCAGACGGTCTGAAGTATGTGGCTACATGGAACTCAGCCATGCTGCTTTCAACTGATTTGGAAGAATCGGTTATGGCCTTGATGGAAAAACGGACTCCGGAATTCAAAGATTAACACTGGAAAACTTTTTAAATTTTATTACACAATGATTCCCCGCCTCAGTCTCTCTGAAAGTACACCAAAATTTGTACAAAATTTTCTTGAGGTGTTAAGTAAGAGTGAATTTTCCGGAGATATTCATCACGATAATGGATCCCGCCTCGTAACTGCAACAGACAACAGTATGCATTTGGATTAAAGAGGCAGTTGTTTGTTACAGGCATTCAGGACTTTAATGAAACAATGCCTTTTGCAAACGTTTTAGTAAAAGGATCAAAATCACTGCCCGCGGTGGAGGTACAGGTACCAACGGACAGTCGCTGACAGAAGGCATTGTGCTGGATTGTTCACGTTACATGAATCGAATTATTGAATCGAATTTCAAGGAAGGCTGGGTTTGTGTTGAGCCCGGGGTTGTTCTGGACCAGCTCAATGAACATCTTGCTCCAAACAAAGTCTTTTTTGCTCCAGATTTATCTCCAAGTAATAGAGCTACTTTGGGTGGGATGGTCAATACCGATGCTTGTGGAAAAGGTTCCCGCATTTACGGACGCACTAGCGATCATGTTTTAGAGTTAACCTGTGTTCTTTCCAATGGAGAAGTTTTAGAATCGGTATCGCTTGAACCTGAAGCACTGAGCGAATACAAAAAAAAACCTGGAATATCTGCCAACATTTTTAAGATTGTTGATAAAGTTGTTTCAGAGAAAACAGATCTTATTCAAGAAGTTTTTCCAAAAATGAGCCGCTTTATGACGGGATACAACCTGGCAAAAGTTTATGGAAATTCGGAAAACAATTTCAATCTAAATTATTTGCTGTCTGGTTCAGAAGGAACATTGGCTGTTGTCAGCAAGGCTAAACTTCGTTTGACTCCGCTACCGAAACACAAAATTTTACTTGTTGTTAAATATAAAACATTTGATGATGCACTTAGTGATGCAGAAATGCTGCTTAAGTTTGATCCGGCTGCAATAGGAGTATTACTCGAGCTTATCGAATTTCAAGGAAGTGTAGATTAGCCTTACTAGTTCAAAATAAAAGATTTTGTTGCAGACGAAAAAGGAAAGTCCGGAAGGAAAAAACGCCCAACACGGACAATCAGCCTGGTTGAATTTTGTGGCAGCGACAAAAATAATCTGGAAAAACAGGTTACGGAACTTTGCAAAACCATTGATGCCACGAACAATAAATCTGGAAAAGCAACTGGTTATTACCGTACCGTTGATCCACAGGAAATTAGTAATTTATGGAGTTTGCGAAAAAAAGGTGTTGGTCTCTTAGGCAACACAAAAGGTGAGAGGAAGCCGCTTCCGTTTGTGGAAGATACTGCAGTTCCACCGGAAAACCTGGCTGATTACATACGGGAGTTCCGGACACTGCTCGAATCGTATGGTTTGGATTATGCCATGTTTGGTCATGTGGATGTTGGGTGTTTGCATGTCCGTCCGGCTTTGGATTTGAAAAATCCGGAAGAAGAAAGTTGGATCAGGGAGCTTTCTGATAAAGTAGTTGAACTTGTGAAAAAATATGATGGTGTTATGTGGGGTGAGCACGGACGCGGTTTCCGCAGTGAATACACAGCAGAATTTTTTGGAGAAGAACTTCATCAGGATTTGCGACGTATCAAGGAAGCGTTTGATCCAAATAATCGACTTAATCCAGGAAAGATTGTAACACCACTTTCTCATGATGACAAAGTTGTCACGATTGAGGGGCCCCTCCGCGGACACAAAGACCGTCAAATTGCTCCGGTATTACTAAAGGAATATGAGTCTGCAATCAACTGTAACGGTAACGGTGCATGCTTCGATTACTCACCTGAAAACGTTATGTGTCCGTCTTCAAGAATTACCCGTGATCGTCTTCATTCTCCACAGGGAAGAGCAGGAATGATGCGAGAATGGTTACGCTTGCTTTCTGTGAATCAACAGTCAGGAGTTTCAGGAAAAAAGCCTCTCGGTTTTCTGTATAATTTTCTCAATAAAATTCAGAATTCATGGCGTAAAAAACATGGTGAGTCCGATTTTTCACATGAAGTTTATGAGTCTATGGCAGGTTGTTTAGCCTGCAAAGCATGTGCTACTCAGTGTCCGGTGCATGTTGATGTTCCTGAATTCCGCTCAAAATTTCTTGACCTTTATCATGGACGTTATTTGCGTCCACTCAAAGATTATTTGGTTGGATCAACTGAGAGCTTTGGCCGTTTATTTTCCCAAATGCCGTTGCTGACAAACGCATTACTCAGTTGGTCGCTGAGCCGTATGTTGCTGAAAAATCTAATTGGTTTAAGAGATTTGCCGATATACAGTCCAGAATCTGTCAGGAGACTCCTGCAGAAGGCTGAGGCTCCTGCATTTGACGTGGACGAGTTAATTTTGAGAACGCCGGAAGAATTGGAGCAAAGTGTGATTCTGCTGCAGGATGCTTTTACTTCGTTTTATGAATCCCAAGTTGTTATGGATTTTTATGAACTGTTAAAACAACTTGACTATACAGTATACGTTGCCCCGTTTAGTCCAAACGGAAAACCACTGCATGTTAAAGGCTTTCTGAAACAATTCCGTAAAGTTGTAGTGAAAAACACAAATTGGCTGTCGTATGCAGCTCGATGCGGAATTACGCTTCGGACTGCTCCAAAGGCGATGTCGGCGTCTGTGACCTGATGGCTGAATTGTGAAAATTTTCGGAAAAAATAAGTTGCCGTTTGAGGTTCTGCTGCCACAAGAATTCTTAGTAAAAAAATTAAAAAAACTTACTATGAAGCCTGATCAAATAAGTAAAAAAATACAAGAATATAAGTTGTTGGGACATTGTACAGAAAAAACTGGAGCACAGCTTTCACAGGAATTATGGCAGGATGTTTTTGAAGCATTTGGTTTGTCATTGGAGTTGATTCCGGTAGGTTGTTGCGGCATGGCTGGAACATACGGACACGAAACTGATCATTTTGAAGAATCACGTGGAATTTACAATTTAAGCTGGAGCAAAAAGATTCCGGAGGATCCATTATTACAACAGAATATTTTGGTTAGCGGTTTTTCCTGCCGCAGTCAGGTGAAGCGTTTTGAAGGTTTTCGACCATTGCATCCGTTACAGGCACTTTTAAGAGAAATTATCTCGGTAAATTCATTTAAAAATGAATAACTTATTTTTACATCCAGATCCAAAAATTAAATGGAAGAAATTAACTTTGAAGACTTTTTACGTATTCAGATCAGGACTGGAACTATTCTGGAAGCAACTCTCAATACAAAGGCACGAAATCCTGCCTATATCCTGCGCATAGATTTTGGTCCACTGGGGATTAAAACAAGTTCTGCGCAAATTACTGAAAATTACCAACCAGATGAATTAGTAGGCCTGCAAATATCGGCAGTGTTGAATTTTCCTGCAAAACGTGTCGCCGGATTTAAATCTGAGGTGTTGGTACTAGGAGCCTATTCTGAAGAAAAAGGAGTGGTGCTGCTGACACCAACTGATTCTGTGGAAAATGCTTCCCTTGTGGGCTGAGTTGTTTCAGCATTTAGTTCTGCATCACTATGGATTTTGCTGATGAAGTTATCTTTAGCATTCCAAAGTTCTTTCAGGCAGTTCCTAACTGCCAATGAACCTCCTTTTCCTCGGATTGTTTCCAGTGTCGGTACCACTCCTTCTCCAAGCTTCAAGGATTCAATTCTAACCACAATTTTGTGGACCCTCCCAAACAGCAAATCAGAAAAATTAGGAGAGGAGTGACCGGGATATACTAGTGTGACATTGAGTATGGATGTAATTTCGTCACCTAAACTACTCAAAACTGTGTGTATTCCACCAACCCTAGGTTTGAGTAAATTAATGAAGGATGACTTAGTTCTGGCGTGTTTTTCCGGAGTGAAGCGAGTACCTTCTGCATAATTCAAAATAGTCACTGGATGTCCCCGTAATTTCTTACAGGAAAGTTTAGCAGTTTCCAAATCTTTGCCACGTAATTCTGGATGACTTTTTAGAGTTTCTTTGGAATAACGCTTCATAGTTGGATATTCCAGGGCCCAAAGCGCCTGACCCAGGAAAGGAATCCACAGCAGTTGCTGCTTAATAAAGAAGAGCAAAAATGGAATTTGTTTTAAAAAAATTCCCTGTGCAGACTCAGGAATCTCAAGTAGTGAACAGATGAGTGGTGCTAAGCAGATAAGTCCCATCTGTTCTCAAATTAACCAGGCCTTCAATATCCCATTCAAGATGATAAAATTCTTTCAAAAGAAAATTGTTTGTGATAATAAAACCTCCGGAAATCCAATAAGAAACTCTGCCCCAAAAACGGCGCCAACCCGACAGTGGAATCACAAATTTAATTGGAGCGCATAGGCTGACAAGAGTTCCGTGGAACGAGGTATTAAGAACGAACAAAAAAATAAAAATTGGAATCCTTAAAAAATGTGTCAATAGCTTTACCATCTGTAGATTGAAATAGCTGGTATATTAAAGTTGCGTTATCAGGACTTTTTTTTAAATAAAATACAGATTGATGGTGACTGAAAATCAAGAGAAAATCAAGTTTCTGAATTTTAAACAAGGTAGTGAGGGCTAGTTTTTTTTTCTGACAAAGCGCATGATTTCCGTTAATCCCATTGGTGGAAACAACCAGTAATCCGGAAGATATCCGGAAGGAGAAACTGGTTCCAGTTGATGATTCAAGTGGATCCTGTGGCTGAATGACAGCATGATGCGGGAATGCTTCAGCTGAAAAATTGGACCGGAAGTGTTTTTGGGGAAGGGCCCCGTATTTGTTCCAATGAGAATCCCATCCGTAATTTGTTTGGTTAAGGCAGACAGAAACTGACAGCCGTTTCCACAATGCTGGTTGGCCAGAACTATCAGGCGAGTGTTCATCTTGGGTGCATCTTTTTTCCCGTTGAAAATGAACTTGGTTTCCACCCATTTTTCAGTAATTTTTTTCTCCCTGAAATGAAATATAAGGGCCTTTAACTGCTGGAGCTTTTGTTCCAGTTGATCTTTTCCTACCAACAAACGTGCAGTAGAATGATGCAGATTCCATTGAACTCGATTCAGCAGTCCTTTTAAAATAGGGATTGTTTGCTGTTCCCGTACAATCACATTTTTCCAATGATTACTGGTAAAATCCTTGAGCCACTTTTCAATAAAGGCAAAACTACCGTTAGCATTACCTCGTACATCAATAATCAGTGTAGGGGTATTCTGTAGTTTTCTGGCAAGTTTAAGGAATTGCTTGACTCCACTCTCTTCGGGGTTACCGTCCCTGTACCAGCGGATGTATGGTGTCCTCCCGCCTGTAAATTCAAATACAGGCATTTCCTGTCTATTTAGTTCTGCTGTTGGAAAAATTAGCGGAAGCATGATTTCTTGTTTTTCACCAGAATCATTTTCAAATGCACAATCCAGAGGTTGAAGCTGGTGATTTGCCTGTTGCCCTAACATAAAAAGTTTTTCAGTCTGCCTTTCCGGTAAGATGGGGAAAAACACCTCCATAGTTGTTTTGCAGTCGATAAACCAGTGATTAACAATTTTATTTGGGTGCTTCAAAGAGGGTAAAACACTGAAGCGTTTCTGTTGTTGTGCCATACGAATTCCTGTGTAAAATGCAACTTTTGGTTCAATCCTCTGAACGTAATGTCGTTTTTTTAAGAACAGATCTGCCTGTATATTAGAATCTTCTGTAAACTCCAAAGTTTTTATCAGTTGTTCTTGAAAATGGTGTGTCAGTATAGGATTTATATCTGGCAATAAGTGGTCTTCTAATTTCTTAAAGGCTGATTTCCAGTCGACACCTTTCTGCTCAAGAATGGGATAAAGAACATAGTTATCTTGCAGAAGGCGTTCTGCCTGCACTAAATCTTCCTGAATTTGTTTGTCTGAAAGAAACAAGGGGCCGCTACCGGAAAAGTCAAGAGAATCAACCGTTTCAAACCCCCTGCTAACTCCAACAAAAAGAAATGTAAAAAGTAAGACAAAGAGGCATAACCTCATAAATATTTGAAGCAAAAAGAGTCTATAATTTGCCACACTTATTTCAGCGTTTCTTAAAGTCTTAACAAGATCCATTTTATATTTTTTGCAAATAATCACTGAAGAGCATCAGCCATTCGGAAAAATCGAGGGTTTCTGGTCGGCGGCGACCATACTTTTCACGAAGTGAATTTTCACAGTTTTGAAACCATTCCGGGAAATGCCGGCGAATTCCATTCAGCAAGGTTTTACGGCGCTGCTGAAACAGAAGATGACTCCACTTGAGAAACTGTTTTTCTTCTTCGTGTGTGAGACTGGAACTATGAGGTATAAGTTGGATTATTGCCGAATCAACTTTTGGTACAGGACGAAAAGAGTCTGGAGAAATAATTTTTATAATATTTCTTTCAAAACCCAGGGCTCCAACCAGAGACAATGGCCCAAAAATTTTTCCAGAGTCAGGTGATGCACAAATTCTTTCTGCTACCTCCAACTGCACCATTATTGTCAGTGACTCCCATGCTTTTCGAACGAAGAGCATTCGTAATATTAATGGAGTGGCAATATTGTATGGTAAATTTGCGACTACTTTTGCAGGTGCACTAACTATTTTAGCCAAATCTTCAGGAGATACTTTCATTATGTCCTGATCAATTAAAGTAAATCTTGCCTCGTGTTCAAATTGTTTTCTTAATTTTTCACACAATGCTGGATCAACTTCGACTGCAGTGACTTGGGCACCTCTTTCCAGCAACGAACGTGTCAGCATTCCACGGCCGGGACCAATTTCCAGGATCGAATCTCCATTGTTAATTTCTGCAGCCTCTACTATAGTCTCGGCTACGTTATTGTGGATAAGAAAATTTTGGCCCCATTTTTTTTTGGTCATTTGATGTGAATTGATTGAGCTTTGATATAAGCAGGAATAATGTTGCCGGTCTTGTAAATTGAGTGGATTACCTTTTAACCCTGAAGTTGTTTAATTCAAATTATTTAATTGTATTTTAAAAGACCTGCCAAATAAAAGCAAATTTCAGTTTAATAATCAAAATATTTTTCTAATATAGAGCTTGACTAAATACTACAACTGAAATAGTCTCAACGTTACAAATTAGAATTCAATAATTTATTAATCTCCGATTCGCCAAAACCTAACGCGGTAGTCACGGTTTGGCGAACGATAGGGTAGGTTGGAAAACTGATCTGCCTCCCGGCTTTGGAAAGGAGAACCTCCATGATTGACCTTCACGGTCGCAATATTAATAAACTTCGTATTTCTCTCACAGAGGTCTGCAACATGGCCTGTACTTACTGTGTCACCAGCCTGAGTGATCACAGGCGTATACCTGATGAGTTGAGTGCAGATCATATGTTGAGACTTGTCCGGATGCTTAAAGAACATGCCGGAATTGAAAAGGTGCGTCTGACTGGCGGAGAGCCTCTTCTTTACCCAAATTTGATTCAAGTGATTTCTGGTATTCGAGAAATGGGTATTGGCAACATCGGAATGACCACAAATGGTCAATTGCTGGCCAAAAAAACTAAAGCACTTGTTGAAGCAGGTCTCCAACACGTTAACCTGAGTCTTGATTCCCTTGAGCCGGAAAAATTTAAACGTTTAGGTCGAGTTGGGAAACTACATAAAACACTGGAAGGAATTGAAGAATGTATGAAATTTGGACTGCGCGTCAAGGTCAACATGGTAGTAGTCAAGGGTGAAAATGAAGATGAAATCGTTAAAATGCTTGAATATGGTGTTAGACAAGGAGTTGAAATACGCTACCTTGAGTTGATGGCGATGGGCCCGCTTTATAAAAAAGATGATTTTAAATTAGTGACAATGCATGAAATTCTGGAGCGAATTTCTACACGTTATACTGTGCAGCCTGTTTCAGCAGAAGTTGACTCAACTTCACTTCGCTATGGGGTCACTGGAGGGTATTTTGGAATTATTCCAAACAACAGCGCACCTTTTTGTTCCACTTGTTCCCGTTTACGCCTGACTTCCAACGGCCAACTCATCGGTTGCCTGAGTAATCCTGCACCGCTCTCAATTCGTCATTTATTGGAACATTCAGATCCGCAAGAACCTCTCCAAAAACTTGTCCAAAAATCGATTTCCTACAAACAAGATGCAGCATTCACTGGTTCTCCTCTTGTCATGTCTCGTATCGGTGGTTAATCTGCGATATTTTCAAGTGGAGTAACACTTGCATTTTATGCATTTTATGATAGGTTTCCTGTAAAAGTTTTGTAATACTTAGAGCAAGTATAGTTACAATTCGCTAAGTTTTGATCCACATAATCATCTGAGGCTTTCCCCTATGCGCACATTTTTTCTGCAAACCACTGTGGTCATTCTGGCCATTAATGTGGTTTCGTTTTTTTATCTTCCTGAAGTTCTCTGGTCGATGGTTATTTTCGGGCCGCTAATTTTGCTCGGCCTGCATGACATAACTCAAAAATCCCACTCTATTCTGCGAAATTTTCCTGTGTTGGGACACATGCGTTTTTTACTGGAAGAGATTCGTCCGGAAATGTACCAGTATTTTGTGGAATCCGATACAAGCGGACGTCCTTTTAGTCGAGAACAGCGAAGCGTCGTTTACGCCCGAGCAAAAAACACGCGTGATACGATTCCTTTTGGTACAGTCGAAGATGTTTATGAAACCGGCTACGAATGGGTCAACCACTCTCTCAGTCCAAAAAAAATTGGGCATGCGGATGTGCGAGTCATGATTGGAGGCCCAGACTGCAAGCAACCATATTCTGCCAGCCTCCTCAATATATCAGCAATGAGCTTTGGTGCACTGAGCAAAAACGCTGTGATTGCACTCAATCAAGGAGCTAAGATCGGCGGTTTTGCACACAACACGGGAGAAGGAGGAATCAGCCCACATCATCTAATGGGTGGTGATTTGATTTGGCAGGTTGGAACCGGATATTTCGGTTGCCGTGACAAAGATGGCAAATTTTGTCCGGATACTTTTAGTGAAAATGCGCAGAAAGAACAAGTTAAGATGATCGAAATTAAGTTGTCGCAAGGCGCAAAACCAGGACATGGTGGTATCCTGCCTGCTGCCAAACTGACTCAGGAAATTGCTAAAATTCGGGATGTGCCGATGGGGAAGGATGTGGATTCTCCTCCCGGACACAATGCCTTCACAAATCCTCTTGAATTTATAGATTTCGTTACCCAACTCCGGGAATTATCCGGAGGCAAACCAATAGGTTTTAAGTTGTGTGTAGGAAAACGCAGGGAGTTTATTGCCATATGCAAAGCCATGCACGAAACAGGAATTGCTCCGGACTTTATCTCAGTTGATGGTGGTGAAGGGGGGACTGGTGCTGCTCCGATGGAATTTTCTAATCATATCGGAACTCCACTTGTTGAAGGCTTGATTTTTGTGCATAACGTTTTGGTCGGCTTTGATTTACGTAAAAAGGTTAAAATTATCAGCAGTGGAAAAATGACCTCCGGATTTGGACTGGTCAAGCGACTTGCTTTAGGTGCAGATCTTTGTAACTCAGCCAGAGCAATGATGATGGCGTTGGGCTGTATTCAGGCCCGTAAGTGTAACTCAAACCTTTGTCCGGTTGGTGTGACAACACAAAATCCCAGCCTGGTTGGTGCACTTGTTCCGGAAGAAAAAAGTCAGCGCGTCAATAATTATCATCGCAATACTGTGGTTAGTGCCTGTCAAATCATGGGCGCAATGGGTCTGGAAAAAGCAGAAGAATTAAGACCATGGCACTTGATGCGCAGAATCGAGGCCTATGAAATCAGGAATTTTTCTGAAATCTACGAATACATCGAGACTGGCTCACTGCTCCAGGACACCAAGCCTGAAAGCTATGCACGTGCTTGTGATGCAGCACGTTCTGATAGTTTTACTGCAACAAATTAAGGAATGTGCACCCGCTGAAAACTGTGAAATGCAGCACTGAAATAGATAACTGATAACCAAAAAAATTATGAAAGCATCTGATTTATTTGTAAAAGCGCTTGAAGAAGAGGGGGTGGAATATATTTTCGGCATTCCAGGTGAAGAGAATCTGGATTTGCTTAATTCACTCAAAGACTCGTCAATCAAGCTGATCCTGACTCGACACGAACAAGCAGCCGGTTTCATGGCAGCCACTTACGGAAGGCTCACCGGAAAGTCAGGAGTCGCACTGTCCACTCTTGGACCGGGAGCCACGAATCTTGTGACTGCAGCAGCATATTCTCAGCTTGCAGCTATGCCGATGGTGATGATTACAGGACAAAAACCTGTCAAACACAGCAAGCAGGGTAAGTTCCAGATTATTGATGTAGTCGAAATGATGCGCCCATTGACTAAATATACACATTCGATTGTGAGCGGAAACAATATTCCTTCTATGATTAGGGAAGCATTCAGGATTTCCCAGGAAGAACGTCCTGGAGCAGCACATTTAGAGTTGCCGGAAGATGTTGCCGGAGAGGAAGCTGAAGTCCAGCCACTGCCGTGCAGCCGTGCTCGTCGCCCAGTAGCAGAAGGAAAAGCTATCAAGCAGGCAGTGGAAATGATTGAAAAAGCAAAAAATCCGCTGCTTTTGATTGGAGCTGGTTCCAACCGGAAAATGCCGGCAAGAATGTTACGGGCTTTTGTGGATAAAACCCAAATGCCTTTTATCAGTACACAGATGGGAAAGGGTGTATTAGACGAACGTGATCCCTTATTTTTGGGAAACGCAGCACTGTCCGCTAATGACTTTTTGCACCGTGCCATAGCGAAAGCGGATTTGATTATAAACGTGGGACACGACGATATTGAAAAACCCCCTTTTATCATGGAACAGGATTCATTTCAGGTTATTCACATTAATTTTTTAACAGCAGAAGTAGATCCGGTTTATTTCCCTCAGCTGGAAGTTATAGGTGATATTGCAAACAGCATCTGGCAAATCAATGAGCGAATCATGCCGCAGGGTTCTTGGGATTTTTCTTATTCATTAAAGGTCAAAAAAGCTGTGGATGCACACCTCCTTGAAGGTGCAGATGATCCGCGGTTCCCCATGCTGCCTCAACGTTTCGTTGCAGATGTACGTGAAGCGATGCCCTCCAACGGAATCATTGCACTGGACAATGGTGTTTACAAAATTTGGTTTGCGCGTAATTACAAAGCTCATGAAGCTAACACCGTTTTGCTCGACAACGCATTGGCCACAATGGGCGCCGGATTACCCTCTGCAATGGGTGCGCACATGGTTTTTCCAAAACGCAAAGTGATGGCGATTTGCGGAGATGGTGGTTTCATGATGAATGCCCAGGAACTGGAAACGGCGGTGCGTCTCAAAATGAATTTGATTTGCCTGATTTTACTGGATAACTCTTATGGAATGATTCGCTGGAAGCAGGCAAATTTGGGATTTGAAGATTTTGGTCTGGAATACGGCAATCCGGATTTTGTCAAGTTTGCAGAATGTCATGGCGCAAACGGATATCGAGTGGAAAAAACAGAAGATTTTGTTCCACTTTTGAAAAAATGCAATGATACTCCGGGAGTTCATATTGTTGAGTTGCCGGTAGATTATTCGGAAAATGATCGTATTTTAAATCACGAAATAAAAGAACGAAGTCAAAGAATTTAATAATTAACTCTGTTATAGTTAATTGTCAGTGAATCGATCAAGCTTGAATTTCTACATAAATTTAATCAGGCACTGAGTGTACGTGGCTCTTTTCCCTTATTTTCCCCAATTTTTAGCAGTTCAAGATCTTTGTACCTTGGTACAGGAAACTTCAGAATAAATAGCAGTGTAGCAGGGCTGCAATCTTGTTCTAATTTCACCAAGTAATTATAATAAAAATCTATTCAATGGAAAAATATGATCTGTGTGTAATTGGCGGTGGACCGTCCGGCTATGCTGCAGCCATGCGTGCAGTTGATTTTGATAAAAGTGTTTTACTTGTTGAACGGGACCGAATTGGCGGTGCAGGAATATATGATGGAGCACTTTCCTCAAAAACATTTTGGGAAATATCCAAAGAATTTGCTTCATTCAGTAAAAAAATGATTCACTACGGGTTTGAAGAACCGGTTGTGCATTTTCACAATGTGCTGAATGAAGTGAATGATGCGGTTAGTGAACGTTCAAATCAGCTAGAAGAACACCTCAGACTGGTAATTCAAAAACGTCCGGAAGGTTTTCGTTACATCAAAGGAAGTGCTCATTTAATCAGTTCAAGTGAAATTGAGCTGGAAACCGACTCCGGTACAGAAAAGGTAAATGCGGAAAATATCATAATAGCTACCGGAAGTCGTCCACGTAAAATCCCCTCAATTACAATTGACGAGGAAATCATCATGACCAGCGATGGCATCAGTTCGCTGGAAGAGTTTCCCGAGAGTCTCGTAATTCTAGGAGCAGGAGTAATCGGCTGTGAGTTTGCCACTATTTTTTCCAATTTCCGAAAAACAAAAGTTCATATTATTTCCAAAGAAGATCGGATTTTACCTTTTGAAGATCCGGACCTGGCCAAGGTGATAGAAGCAAATTTAGAGGCCAATGGAGTGCTCATTCACCATGAATCAAAACTTGATAAAATGGAAATTACGAATGGAGGGGTTGAATATGTTCTTAAGCATCCGAATGGAGAGAAAGAGGTTTTTCAGGCAGAAAAAGCTTTGGTTTCGGTAGGACGTGTACCGAATATTGAAAATACCGGTTTGCACGAAATAGGAATGGAACTGAGTGAATCAGGACACATTATTGATAATGACACACAAACCAGTATTTCCAACATTTATGCAGCAGGAGATATTACTGCAGATATTGCGCTGGTTAATGTAGGTGAATTGGAAGGACGTCATGCTGTTGAAAAAATTTACGGTAAGCCAAAAAGATCAATGATCTACGAAAATATTTCAACAATCATGTTCCTCAATCCTGAGGTTGCAGGAGTGGGCATGAATGAACAGCAGGCTCAAAAATCTAAACTGGATTATCGAGTTGCCAGCTTTGATTATCGCTGTATTCCAAGAGCTATTGCCATGCGCAACACTCAGGGTTTTTTTAAAATCCTTGTAACAGATGACGATCAAATGAAAGTCCTCGGTTTACGTGCAGTTGGTGAACATGCATCCAGTGCAATTCAGGCTGTTGCTTTACTTATTGCCACAAATAAGGGTATTGAAGAATTATCAGAATTGATCCATCCTCACCCGTCTATCATTGAAGGCATTCAGGAATGTATTCGAATCCTCCTAGGAAAATCGATCTATAAACCCTATATTTTTCAAGAGTATCTTCAGTATAAACGTTTCAGAGACGGTCAATACATAGACTGAATAATATCTTAATTCTGCCGGATTACAATCAAAGAAAACATAAAATGCTAAGTACAAAAATTATTTGCACCATTGGTCCTGCCAGTGATTCTCCTAAAAATCTGGCGGAATTGGCTGAGGCAGGAATGAATGTTGCGCGTTTGAATTTTTCCCATGGAACACATCAATCTCATAAAAAAATAATTGAGCAAATTCGAAATTTGAATAAGGACAGACAATACCCAATTGCAATTATGCTTGATACACAGGGTCCTGAAATCAGGACCGGCGATAAGGAAATAACGCTTATTTCCGGAAAACGTGTGTGTGTCACTGTTCCTCCAAATGAAGAGTCAGAAGGGACACTTTTTGTCAACTATGTTGATTTAAAAGATGATATGAAAGAGGGAAGTTGTATTTCCCTTGACGGAGGTTTGATGAGTTTAAAAGTTTGTGGTAAAAACAAAAAAGGGATTGAATGTGAAGTGATTGACGGCGGTGTCGTTAAGGCCCATAGACATGTGAATTTGCCGGGAGCAATCGTTAAACTTCCTGGAATTACAGAAACAGATAAACAGGATATCCTTTTTGGAATTGAACAAAAAGTTGACGTCATTGCTCTGTCTTTCGTGCGTAGTTCGGAAACAATTCGGGATGTGAGGGCTTCACTTGGAGTGCATGCTAAGAATATTAAGCTTATTGCAAAAATTGAAAACCAAGAAGGCTTAGATAACATTGATGACATTCTAGCTGTCAGCGATGGCATCATGGTTGCCCGTGGCGATTTAGGAATTGAAGTTGAGCTGGAAGAGGTTCCGGAAATTCAAAGACGGATTGCTTATTTGTGTGCTAAATATGGAAAGCGTTTAATAGTGGCAACTCATATGCTGGAATCAATGATTAAAAATCCAGTACCAACGCGAGCGGAAGTTACTGATGTCGCTAATGCTGTTTTTGAACAGACAGATGCAATTATGCTTTCCGGAGAAACTTCTGTCGGTAAATATCCTGTACGTTCGGTAGAAACTCTGGTACGGATTGCAAGGCGTACAGAAAATTATCCCGGTGTGAATTATACTGAAAAATTGATAAAAAAGTCTAAAGGTCAACACCTTGCTGAAGCTGCAATCCAAATTGCCACAAAATTAAAAATACGCGCCATTGTTGTTATCACCCGCAATGGACGAGGTGCAGAATATCTATCAAATTTGCGTCCCTTCGAGATTGGGCTTTACTCATTCACTAATAATTCTAAAGTATTTTCTTCAATGACGCTCTACAGGAGTGTCTATCCTTTCCTGATGGAATTCCGGAAAAATCCGGAAGACACAATACAGAAAGCTTTGGGAATTCTCCAGGTAAAGGAAGGTTATGCTACTGAAGAGCAGGTAGTTGTTCTGGCCAATATCCTCACTGGTGAAGGCTATTGTACAACCCTGCAGATCAGGACAATTCCTGCAGTTTAGCAATGATGCAGTTGCAGCGGAGCCTTATAGACTTGAACTTGCTGAAAATAAAAGGGTGAGTGAATCACGCTTCATGTTTCTTGATGTTGTGCTCCCTGAATACAACCAGGCTTTGCCGGATCCGTAAGTGTAAATTGCACCTAAAGTGATGGAGGATGAGGAGGAGTAAGAGGTGTATCCCAAACTTGCACCTAAGATGTCTATATACTCATACGGCGCAACTGTTGAGGCCTTTGATATATCGTGTTTCCTCTTTAGCAAGACCTCCGTCAGCAAAAACCATCGATGACAAAAAAAGTGTAGAAAAAATCAGCACAAATTTTATTTTACCAAGCATAAATGAATTAAGCTGAGTTTGATGAAGGGCTTCCATTTTTCGAAAACAAAAGTGGAACAATGAAAAAAATTACACCAAGACTGATGAAGCAATCCGCAAGGTTATTGACAAAAAAACTGGTTTCATACCAGTGAAAATGCAGAAAATCAGTTACGTAGCCATAAACTGCACGATCAATCAAGTTCCCTGTCGCACCCGGTAATACCAAGACTAATCCTGACCGTGTAAAAAAATCAAGTTCGCTCCAGTAGCGTGTTTGATAATACAGCATTGCTACAACAGCTAGCAATGACACTCCAACCAGGAGAGGAACTCGAAAAGAATCAGATAAGTCTGCTAATAAACTAAAGCTTACTCCACGATTCTGTACGTGGGTCAAGTCTAAGAAATTTATCAGTAGCTCGGTTGTTTCATACAGAGGTACGTTTAACCTGATCCATATTTTTGAACTAAGATCCAAGCCCAAAAAGATGATCATTATAATCCAGTTGGTCCTCAAAGAAGTTAAAAAAATTGATTCTGAAATAGCCAAATTTTTCACTCCCCAGAAGAAAGTAGATCGGTTATCTTAATTGGCTTCTGTTCATGAAGCCTCAAATCCCGGATTACCACCTTGTTTTCAGTTAACTCATCCGGAAAGAGAAGTATCGCTTTTGCTGCTCCAGACTCACCAGCCTGCTGCAAAGTTTTTTTCATTTTTTTCATGCTAAAGTTACAGTCGACAGTTGAACCATTCTTCCGCAGTATTGCTGCAATATTGAGAGCAGTACCCACCTGTTCTCTGGCAAATGGAATAATAGTGTAATCCAGTTTCCGTGGTAATTCAGGAAAGCGCTCCAAATCTTTAAGTACGTCTAAAACCACCACGTCTCCAAACCCAAATCCGACTGCAGGTACAATTTCACCGCCATATGTCGAGAGCAGGGAATCGTAGCGTCCGCCGCCGCAAATAGCCCGGTGTTGTTTTGCTGGACTGTTAACCTCAAAGACTGCACCTGTGTAATAAGATAAACCCCTGACGATGGAAATATCAAATTGCAGATAATCACTGAATCCTGCTTTTTCCATCATTTCCATCAAGTTTTGCAATTCGTCAATACCCTGAGTGTCATTCAGGTTTTTTTTCAATTCAATCAAGTCTGATTTTAATAGATATTCATTTAACTGGTCCACCTGAGTTGTGGACATTCCAATATCCTGCAGCAATTTTGACAGTGCTTCTATGGAAATTTTATCGCGCTTATCCATTATGACAAGTACTTCACTGTGCATTTCATGAGGTACACTAATTTGATTTAGAATCGAGTTCAGAATCCGGCGGTCATTGATAAACACACGGATTTCTTTTGCTGAAAGTCCCATTAATTCGCATGCAGAAATCAACAGCATCAGAATTTCTGCTTCAGCCACAATATCAGCTTGTCCAATGATGTCTGCATTCCACTGAAAATGCTCGCGCCTCCGCCCTTTTGTCATGCGCTCATAGCGGAAACATTGCGGCATTGAAAACCACTTTATTGGAAAGGACAATGATTTTTTGTGCTGAAGCACCAGACGAGCCAATGAAGGAGTCATTTCGGGACGCAAACTTAAACGCCGTCCACCCTTGTCTTCAAAGCTGTAAAGTTGCTTACTGATTTCGTCTCCGGCCTTGCGAATATAAAGCTCTTCATGTTCTAGCACACAAGTATCATATTCTTCGAATCCTGCCTGAACAGAGACATTACGCCACACTTCAAATAGCCAGTTGCGTAAACGCATTTCGTCCGGAAAGAAGTCCCTCGTACCCTTGACAGGTTGCAAATCAATCATTATAAATGTTTATCTGTGGACTATTGTTGAAAATTGAATATCTGCTGTTTGAACCGCCTCACGAATGAAAAGCCAGTTCTGGTATTTTCTTAAAATCCTCCCATGCCAGAGTCATTGCAGAACGGTTTCGTAAGAGGTAAGAAGGATGAAAGGTGGGCAGCACGTTCCAATTTTCATATTGCATAATTATACCACGTACCTTGGTGATTCCGGGTAAATCTTGGAACAGTGATTTAGTTGGAATATTCCCAAGAGTGACGATTAATTTTGGATTCAATAATTCAAGTTGCTGTTTGATAATTGGGAGACAGCATGAAATTTCAGCAGGAGTAGGATTCCTGTTTTCCGGAGGGCGACATTTGACAATATTTGTAATATAAACATCATCGCGTTCAATTCCTATTGAATTGATCATTTTGGTCAGCAGCCTACCGGCACGTCCTACAAAGGGCTGACCTTGAGCGTCTTCGTCTGCACCGGGGCCTTCTCCTAGAAAAATCACCCTGGAATTAATCGAACCATTACCAAATACCAGATTTGTTCTGGTTTTACCCAATGAACAACGTTGACAGGATTTATACTTATCTGCCAACTCTGAAAGAGAATTTACTTTTAATTCTGCTTCCGGCTCAGGTATTATTTGTTTGAAAGCCTCTAAGACAGTTTGTTGCTTTGCCGCTGACAATTTTTCTTGAAGATCAGTTATGCCTGTTGACGGAGGGAATAATTTGGAATCAGCATTTTCGTGCTTTATTTTGACTGCAGGCTGAGTTGCCGCTAAAACCGAAAAGTTGTATTTGGAGCGTTTGTCTACATCTTCAGTTGGAGAATCCAGTATCTCGCCCAAACCGTCAAGCAGACGCCTGAGTTCAACCTTGGGCATAGCTTCAATGTTCATGTAATGGAAACCTTTTTTATGAAGAGACTGCAACTGATTTTCTAATTTAAGCAGCAAAGTAGGATAATCCAAAGTTTTTTCTCTATAAGTTACAACTCTTTAGGGTTTTATTTTATAAAATATAACGACTCAAATCCTGATTTTTCAACAAGTTTGACAGTCGGCTCTGAATATATTCCGGAGTAACAGATATTTTCTGTCCATTTAAATCCGGGGCAGTAAAACTAACTTCTTCGAGTAATTGTTCCATTACAGTATGCAGCCGGCGTGCACCGATATTTTCCGAATCTTCGTTGATTTGGCAGGCAATTTCCGCAATAGTATCAATGGCGGCTTTTGTAAATTTTAAATCAACACCTTCTGTTTTCATCAAGGCAGTATACTGAACAATCAGTGCGTTTTTTGGTTCTGTTAGAATTTTGACAAAATCGTCTTTACTGAGTGACTGTAGTTCAACACGAATTGGAAAACGACCCTGTAGTTCCGGAATCATATCAGACGGTTTTGATAGATGAAATGCACCTGCGGCAATGAACAGAATGTGATCGGTTTGAACAGGTCCGTGTTTGGTGTTTACGGTCGAACCTTCAACAATCGGCAGTAAGTCCCGTTGTACTCCTTCTCTGGAAACATCTCCACCAGATCTATCTGGCGTGAAGCAACTTTGTCAATCTCATCCAAAAAAACAATTCCACTCTGTTCAACTCTTATTACCGCTTCCCGGATGACTTCATCCATGTCGATGAGTTTGCTGACCTCTTCCTGCTGCAATATTTTTCTTGTATCCTCAATGTTGACTCGCCGACGCTTTGATTGTTTGGGCATCATGTTTGAGAGCATATCACGGATATTCATATCCATATTGTCATTCATGGAAACAGGCATAAACTCCATAACTGCCCCTGAAGGCCGTTCTGAAACATCCAGTTCAACCATTCGCTCATCTAAAACTCCAGAGCGAAGTTTTTTACGAAATTTTTCACGAGTAGGATTTGTTGAAGTTTTTCCTTCAGAAGCATCTTTATCACTTTCTAAGGGAGGCAGCAGCAGATCCAGTAAACGCTCTTCAACCATTTCTTTGGCTTCTTCAATTGTCTTTGGTGCATTTATAAAACCATATGCAAGAGATTCAACCAAATCACGGATCATTTGCTCAACATCACGACCCACATAACCCACTTCAGTAAATTTTGTTGCTTCAACTTTCACAAAAGGAGCATTCACCAGCTAGTCGTCGTGCAATTTCAGTTTTACCTATTCCAGTTGGACCGATCATGATGATATTTTTAGGCAAAATTTCGTCTTTCAAATCTTCATCCAGCTGCAGGCGTCTCCACCGATTACGCAGAGCTACCGCAACTGCTTTTTTTGCATCATTCTGACCTATAATATAACGGTCGAGTGCGTCAACGGTCTCTTGCGGTGTCATGTTGAGTTCAGGAGCAGAATCCATGAGATTATAAATATCCAATTCTTCGTAAGTAATCTGGTTGTTGGTATAAATACAAATGTTCTGAGGCAATTTTCATAGATTTTTCTGCAATTTTTTGGAGTGATGAATCATTGAAAAATAGCTTAAATGCATCCGCAAGAGCATAAATTCCTCCGGAACCAATTCCGATAAGACCGTCATCGGGTTCAATCACATCTCCATTTCCAGAAATAATCAGAGATGCTTCCGCACTGGAAACTGCCAGCAGGGCTTCAAGGTTCCTCAGCATTTTATCGGTACGCCATTCTTTAGCCAGTTCAACTGCAGAGCGCAGAAGTTTTCCGTTGTATTGTTCCAGTTTTTCGTCAAATTTTTCAAAGAGGGTAAATGCATCTGCAGTTGAACCGGCGAATCCGGCAATGACCTTTCCGTCAAAGGTATTGCGTAATTTACGGGCTGAAGGTTTCATGATGGTGTTTTGCATAGAGACTTGTCCGTCTCCAGCCATCACTACACGATTTTTCTTTCGAACACAAAGAATAGTTGTCATAGATTTTTTTGTGATCTTAAAAACTTTTCTGTCTAAATAGAGATTTACCGAAAATATCTTGATCCGGTGCTGATCAATGTTTCAATCGTTATAAAATGAATAAAGACTTAGCTGTCAGATTTGAGCTGTTTGCTATAAGTCTGAAAAATAATGTAAAAAATGAATAGCTGACAGATGACAGCTTCGTTTAAAATCTTCGATTTAATAATCGAAATTTCTTATTCTCCAATAAAATTAATTACATCGTTCAGACACATTATATAATATCAGTTGGAAAGTTAATGTCCAGACGAGAGATTATTTCTTCACTGAAACTGAAAATCGGATTGGCAGTTATTTTTCAGGGGAAGCACTAAAATAGGCCACAACATAATTAAATCCACTCCAAAGTGAAACCGCTGTAGAAATCCAGAGCAGAATGATTCCTACTTCATGGGATGGAATGCTGAATGTGGGAAAGTGAATTATAAGGAATCCTACAGCAAACATCTGAAAAATTGTTTTCAGTTTCCCTCCGGAACTGGCGGAAATGACCACACCTTCAGTTGCAGCGATGGAGCGTAAACCGCTGATAATAAATTCGCGGGAAATCAGTATGACTGCTAGTAACGCTGGTGCTCTTCCCATTCCTACTAGTAAAACAAGTAGGGAACCAATCAAAATTTTGTCTGCAACAGGATCCAGTAATTTGCCAAGTTTTGTTGTTTGTCCTTGATGTCTGGCCAACACACCATCCCAGTAGTCGGTCAGGCATGCAAATAAAAAGACCAGCCAGGTGCTGAACAGAATCGTCTGATCGTCTTTCCCAAATACAATACCCAGGTAAATAAAAGGTACCAATACTACCCTTAATGTGGTTAAATGATTGGCAGTAAGCCATTTGGAAAAAAAGACAACCATGAAAAAATATTCCTTGCTTGAGTTGATTCATCAAGACTATATTATCCGCTTATTCAGTAGAAAAAGCAATTTACCTTTCAGTGTAAATTAATTTTATTTAGTCACTTTTTAAGTAAGAAAAATTTAACAACTTTGCAAAAACACTTTTAAACATGCGTTTTACTGTAATTGGTTGGAATTTTAGAAAAACACCTGTTGAAATCCGGGATAGTCTTGCTTTGACTCCAAAGGAGCAAGTGGAGCTTGGACTTCAGTTGAGGACCCGTTTTAACCTGGGTGGAGTTGTAATTCTCAGTACTTGTAATCGCACAGAGTTATATCTTGTAAATGCAGAAAAGCAGCTTGATCAAATCATTGAGATGCTGGAGTCGTATTGGGACCTTTACGAACTAATGGAAAGAGTCTATACCATACAAAATTTAGACGGAGTACGTCACCTCTTCCGGGTTGCCTCGAGTTTAGACTCAATGGTTCTGGGAGAACCGCAAATTCTTGGGCAATTGAAAGATGCATTTCAGTCATTTAATGAGGCAGACTTGACGGGAAAACTGCTTCATCCTCTTTTTACTAGAGCTTTTTCTACAGCAAAGCGTGTGCGAACGGAAACAAGTGTTGCCAGTAATGCTGTTTCCGTCAGCTATGCAGCAGTGGAACTGGCAAAGCATATTTTTGAGGATCTTTCAAAACAGACTGTAATGGTTGTCGGTGCAGGTGAAATGGCAGAACTGGCTGTTCGTCACTTCATGCGCAATGGAATTTCGGAACTCTTTGTTACCAACCGTACTTTTTTAAGTGCAGCAAAACTTGCAGAAAAATTTCAGGGATTGGCCGTACCATTTGAGCATCTGGAGCGACATCTTCATCAAGCAGATATTATTCTCAGTTCAACTGGAGCACGTGAATTTATTATCACTAAGGAAATGGTTAAGAACTGCTTACGCCAACGCAGGGGCAGATCAATGTTCTTCATCGATATTGCGGTACCGCGGGATATTGATCCTGAAATAAATGAGTTAAATGGAACTTTTTGTTACGATATCGATGATTTGCAAACACTTGTTTCTCAAAATCAGGTTGAACGAAAGAAGGAGTCCATTAAGGCTGAAGAAATTATTGAAAATGAATTAATAAAGCTGGAACTCTGGTTTAAGTCTCTTTCTGCAGTTCCAACAATCAGGAGTTTGCGTAAAGCATTCAATTCAATTGCTGAAGAAGAAATGGTGAAATCCTTTAAGAATTTGAAAAACATACCTGAGTCTGAGCGCAAAAAAGTTGAACAACTGGTCCACAGGCTGATTCAAAAACTTTTGCATGATCCATCCCGCAATCTGAAAAAAATTACACACGATGAAGATGCACATCTCTACCTTGAATATGTGTCAAAAATATTTGATCTGAGTCCAACACCAGTAAAGCTGGAAAAGTTGCCGGAAAAACATCACAGGCTTAAAATTGTAAAATCCTGACACATGTCTAACGCTTTTTCGACAAGCGACAACAAGCAAACTAATTTAATAATTGCAACTCGTGGAAGTTCACTTGCACTCTGGCAGGCAGAGTGGGTGAAGCAAAGGATACTTGATGAATATCCTGAAATTTCGGTAGAGTTATTAGTTGTCAAAACTACCGGTGACAAAATACAGGACCGTCCACTTTCAGAAATAGGAGGAAAGGGTCTGTTCGTCAAAGAATTGGAATATGCTCTACTTGAGGGACGTGCAGATCTGGCTGTTCACAGCATGAAAGATGTGACTAGTATTTTACCTCAGGGACTTGGTATTTCTGTGATTGCAGAGCGGGAAGATCCTGGAGACGCTTGGATTTGTCCAAAATTCGGAAGTATCGATAACTTTCCAGACGGTGCTGTTGTAGGAACAAGTTCATTGCGTCGTGCTTCACAATTGCAGCATCATCGACCGGATTTGACTGTCATTAGTTTGCGTGGAAATGTTGAAACCCGGCTTAGAAAACTGGATCAGGGAGAAGTAGATGCAGTGATTTTAGCAGTTTCAGGTTTAAAGCGGATCAAGTTGGAGAAGCGAATCACTGAGATTTTGCCGATTGAATGGATGCTTCCTGCAATTGGTCAAGGTGCTATTGGAATTGAAACACGAACTGGAGATGAAGTTACGCTGAGTAGGATTCAGCATCTTCATGATTCACTTACCTGGGACTGCCTGCTTGCAGAGCGCTCTTTGCTGGCAGAACTTGAAGGAAATTGTCAGCTTCCTTTGGCAGGATATTGCATACTGAACGGAGAAGAATTGTTTTTGAGGGCCTTTATTGGCGATTCTGAAGGAAAAATCCAATTACGTTATGAAGCAAGTGGACCAAGACAAAATGCACTGCAATTGGGAAAAGATGTTGCACAGTGGATGCTGAAAAATGGCGGTGAGGAAATTTTACTTCGGGCTGTTGATGCAGAAAAATAAAAGCTGAATGAGAGCTTTGTTTGTATCAGTACTCACTGGAAAGATATTTTTTGAAAATTTTATAAATCATTTTGATGGTTTCGCAGAAAGTCTGAAATAAAAAGTTTTTTGACTTTTCACGACAGTTTCTAATTTAAATTAGGCTATATAAAAACTTAAGAAATGGATACATCCTGGGGAATTGCAGTAATCGGTTCCGGACCTGCAGGTTTTTATGTAACTGGGGAGTTGTTCCGTCAGCAGTCATGGGAAATAAAAGTTGACATGTTTGACCGACTACCTACTCCTTTTGGGCTGGTTCGTGGAGGAGTGGCTCCTGATCACCAGAAAATAAAATCTGTTACAAAAATCTACAATCGTATTGCGGAAAATCCAAACTTCAGATTCTTTGGCAATGTTGAATTTGGGAGTGACCTTTACCAGTCGGATTTGCTTAAACACTATGATGCAGTGATTTATTCAGTTGGAAGTTCATCCGATCGTGCGCTCGGAATTCCGGGCGAGGATTTGGAGGGCAGTCATTCTGCAACTGAGTTTGTTGGCTGGTATAATGGACATCCAGATTTTCGTGAATATAAGTTTGATTTGTCTGTCAAGAATGCATTTGTGATTGGCATGGGAAACGTTGCACTGGATGTGGCTCGAATTCTGGCAAAATCTCCGGAAGAACTGGCTGCAACTGATATTACAGATTATGCTCTTGAGGCACTGCGTAAAAGTCAAATTGAAAATATCTGGCTGGTAGGGCGTCGTGGTCCTCTGCAGGCTGCATTTACACCTGTTGAAGTCAGAGAGTTTTTAGAATTGAATGATGCAGATGTTATGTTGGAGGGAGGTTCCCTTGAGTTGGACGAAGAAAGCCAGAAGATTCTGGAAACGGAAGCAAGCAAAGATACAAAGAAAAACATTGAAATACTTACACAAATTTCATTGAAGAAACTGTCTAGAAAAAAGAAACGGGTACATTTCCTCTTTCTTGCTTCACCTCTTGAAATTTCTGGAGACGGCAAGGTTGAAAAAATAAGTATGGTACTAAATCAACTGGTGAAACAGGATGACGGCAGTTTGCGGCCCCAGGCAACTGAAAATAAAATTGAAGAAGATGCAGGCCTGATTTTCCGTTCAATCGGTTATCTAGGAAAACCACTTGCGGACCTGCCTTTTGATCAAAAATCCGGAACGATACCAAATGAAAGCGGACAAGTCAAAGATCCGGAAAACGGCAATTCTCTCCGGAATCGTGAATATGTTGCCGGCTGGATTAAGCGTGGTCCCAGCGGTGTGATTGGTACCAATAAACAGGATGCAGTTGAAACCGTGCATCGCATGCTGGAGACTTTCCTGGCAGAAAAAATGGAAGCCGGTCAAAATGTGGTACTTCCGGACATTGTTTCTCTGCTGGAATCAAGAAAAGTAGACTATGTTTCATTTGCAGACTGGAAGCTGCTTGATGCTCATGAAACCGAAGCAGGAGAGGCGCAGGGGCGTCCCAGGCTAAAGCTGACTTCAAATACTGAAATGCTGAAAATAATTCATCAAAAGAGATAACGCGGCAGTTTCAACTGTCCACTCCTACCGCATCTGAAACAGAAGTGAATCCATCCTCGTTCAATAATTTAGCCAGTTCCCGTTTTACTTTACGGACCTGTCCGGGACCTTTGTAAATCAGTGCCGTGTAAATTTGTACTGCGGATGCGCCGGCTCTGATTTTGTCATATGCATCTGCTCCACTGAAAATTCCACCAACACCTATAATCGGCATTTTTGTTCCTAATTTCTGAAACACATTTCTTATCATTTCCGTGCTGCGTTTCTGCAGCGGTTTTCCACTCAGACCACCGTTTTCGAAGCGATGTTTGCTTTTTAGTTCCGGACGTTTCACAGTCGTGTTGGCGATAATCACGCCTTGAATTGAAAACTCATTAATCACACGAATACTGTTTTCCAATTCAGTATCATCCAGGTCCGGAGACAGTTTAACAAGCAGAGGTGTTTCCCGGACATGATTCTGGTCAAGGTTATCACGGTGTTCGCAGACAGAATCAAGTAAAACACGCAGAGCCTCTTTTCCCTGTAATTTCCGTAAATCCTCTGTGTTTGGAGAACTGATATTGAGGGTGAAATAATCTGCAAATGGATGGAGGGTGTTGAGACAAGAAACGTAATCATCAGTGGCATTTTCCAAAATGGTATCTTTATTTTTTCCAATATTTATGCCGAGCATTCCGCAAACAATATTTGCTGGAAAATCACTTTTTAGATCAATAATATCAGAATCTTCCTGCATTATTTTCTTTGGTGCGGAAACAAGTAATTCTGCCATTTCATGGGCACCAAAATTGTTGAAACCAAGACGGTTTATCAATGTCTCATCTTCAGGCAAACGGAAGAGACGTGGACGTGGATTACCGGATTGAGGATATGGAGTAACCGTTCCAATTTCCACAAAACCAAAACCGAGGGCAAATAACGCGGGATAAATCCGTCCGTCTTTGTCAAATCCTGCTGCAAGTCCAATTGGGTTTTGCAGAGATCTGCCTAAAAGTTGGGTCCGCAAAACGGAATATTCCTCCAGGAATTGCCATTGTAAAAACGGTATCAGCCCGGGAATTTTTGAAATGCTTTCAACAATCGTCAGCATCCGTTCATGTGCGGTTTCGGCGTCTCCAGAAAAAATAAGCGGGCGCAGCTGACGAAAAATAAAATCAAAGAGCATTTTCAATATCTTCCCAAGATTCTGATTCAAAGGCCTGAAGTTCAGCGTCAGCATCCCTCCAACTGCCTCTTGGTAAATCTGCTTTACGGCACAGTTCGTCCAGAAAAGTGAGGCGGTCCCAGCCTTGTGAAACTGCAACTTCCGGTAAAAATAGCCCTCTGCATGATCCTTTACTGAGCAGCAATCCGTGTTTTCCAACCACCACATTTTCAGGAGTTATGACGAACATTGGCGTGAGTACATTTATTTCAATCAGCAAATTTGCTAACTCATTCAGTTTAACCTGAGGAAAACGCGAATCATCCACAGCAGCGGAAATTGCAGTCCTGGATACAGCTTCAATTAAAGGGTAGCACGGTTCTGACTGCCCGATACATCCTCGCAAATCTCCGGAATCTCTTTTCCTCAGAGTCACAAATACTGCCCGCTTTGTTTGCAATTCAGGAGTTTCAGTTGTAAATTCAGTTCGTCGTCCATTTATCAGAAAATGTTCCAGCGATTCCCAAGCAACCTTTAAAAGCCTTGTTCTATTTTGTGAGGAGTATTGAGTAGTCACATGAATCTGCTGTAACAGTATAAAAATAAGAATAATTATCATTAAAGTTTAACATATACTTAGGACATGCTGAAAAAAAATATTGTTCAATAATATCAAAAAGAAATTATAGTTTGATTATGACAACTTCAAGGTGTTGCCTTAAAAAGTACTAAAAAACTTTTGTACTTCTGTTGTTTGAACCCCTTTTTGAACAAGGTGAACCCATGATTAAATAATTGAGCTTCTTTGGATTATGCTTGTTTTTCATTCTGGTCAAAGTACAGCATAGACGCGGAAATTGTCCAAATATTTTAAATAATGTAATCAAGTTAAACGGTGATCTGGATTCCGGATCAAGTTCCGGATATCAAAAGATTTATTTTAGTGATCTCAACTTAGGGATTTTAAATAACTAAATATATCTTTGGCCTGACATAAATATTAATAGTATTTCAACCCGGCTAAAATGTTGGAGTTTCGGGAGCGAGCATCACCAATAATCTGGATAGTATTTCAAACTACCTCTCTAAATTATGGTTCGCAACCGACCAAACCGTCTCCAAAATTAGAATAAACTCAGCTTATTTCGACCATCTCTCAGTTCTTCCTGAGCAGGTAGGTGGTTCAACTCATCTGTTAATCATTTCTTATAACCGATTCCAGCAAAACTTGCCGTTATTGCTAAAAAGTGGATAATACCACTTTTTAGTTTCAAGTAATTTCAGCAAAAATAAAATGGATTATAAAACCTTAATTTTAGAGATAGACGAACGCAAGATTGCCACTTTGACTCTGAACCGTCCGGATGTTCACAATGCAATGAGTCTGGAGATGATACGTGAACTACGGAAAGTTGTTGGAAAATTAAATGCTGATCCAGAGATACGGGCCGTTATTATGAGTGGTTCCGGTAAGTCTTTTTGCGCTGGAGCGGACCTATGCTGGATGCAGGAAATCGCAGGACAAAAAAGAGAGGACAGGATAGCAGAGGCAACGGAACTCTCAGAAATGCTTGGAGAACTGGACCAACTCAACAAGCCACTAATTGGACGGATCAATGGTTTATCTTTTGGAGGTGCAGTGGGCTTGATTGCCTGTTGTGACATTGCAGTTGCAGTAGAAGGAGCCTTGTTTTCATTGACTGAAGTTGTGCTGGGTCTGATTCCGGCCACGATCTCACCATTTGTCCTGCGACGTATAGGCCCGTCAAATGCAAGGCGTGTTATGTTAAACGCACATCGTTTTTCCGCAGAAGAAGCTGTTAATTTGGGTTTGATCTCCAAAGCTGTTTCTGTTGATAAACTGGATGAGGCCATTGAGAAAGAAATAAATGAACTGCTGCGCTGTTCTCCTGAAGCAGTTTCAGCTACAAAGCGACTCATCGCAGAAGTGCGGGGTAAAGAGCCGGCAGATGTGCGTAGTGCTACAATTGAAAAGCTGGCAAATGCCTGGGAATCTGATTCAATCAAAGAGGGGATCGATGCTTTTTTCAGCAAACGTAAACCGGTCTGGAATCCTGAGGCTTAGATGTAAAGAAAAAATGAATTTTAAAAATGTTAAATATTACTCAGGATTGTTTTATGCGGGTTTGATGATTCTTTTGACCAGCAATAGTCAGGCTGCAGATCCCACTAAATTAACTGAACCTAAATCAATCTCTACTCTTTATGAAAAACAATCTTCTCAAACTCCCACAATTTTTGGTGGTGTGGGCAGAAAATTACCGACCTGGCAGACAGGCCTGGATATGCTGATACTCGGTACACCGCATTACGGTGCGTTCCGCAATCAGCTGAACTTGAGCAATCGTGTTTTTTGGGGCGAGTGGTGGTACAATGACAGTTGGGGAGTAAAAGGTTTCCTTTCAGAACAATCCTTTCGGATGTTTGGTTCAAGCGGAAGCAGTGCAAAATCCAGCACCAGGCATCTGGGTGTCATTGCAAAAACTCAGCATTTACTGTCTGAATCATGGAAAATAAGTGCCGGCATGGGGCTAGCAAATACAGAGTTTAGTCTTGGAAGTCAGCGTAAACAGGGGAATTCTTTAGTCTCTGAATTCAGAATTGGAATGGAAATATTAGATGACTTTTGGACCGAGGCAGGAATATTGACCATTGACAGTTCCAGCGGCAGCGGATCCGGTGATCAACGACTTGGTTCAACTGGTTATTTGATAGGCTTTAGCTACGGTTTTTAAATGGAAGTCAGAAATTAATTTTATAGAAAAAAAGCATGCAGTTACCAAATTTAGATGAAATGTCAGCGGAAGAAAAAATATGGTTTGCTAACTCTATTGCAGGTATGGTTGTTGCTGATGGACAATGCAGAAAAGTCTGAAATGGTTTTCAAATCCGGGAGGCCCCACCAATTTGAAAAGTTGGATGCAATAGATGATAATTGATAATTTGATGGTTATCATTAAAAATGGCATTCCTCCAGAGTTGGCCCCCCTCGATATAGACCCAAAGCAAGCTTTCCTGATGCTTAAATATCTTGCACAGTTGATGGTCGTAGATGCTGATTTATCTCCAAAAGAAATTAGTTATTTCCTCTTAGCTGGAAGATTATTGGGTTTTAATAATGAAATTTTGAACAAACTATGGAAAAGTGCCCGTTCACTTCTTGAGAAGGACTTCCCACAAGCAATTGTAGAAACAACGAATTTAACGACTAAAGTGAGTTTGACAAAAGTTGATGAAACTGGAGTCACATTTCGGTTGGGAAAAGCCTTGATGCCAAAAGTAAAAATAATGCTTTATGTTCTTAAGAATGTCCATTCTCAACTTCCATTAAAAGGAAATGAAGAACACTGGGATCCTCTTAGCTGCACAATGGAAAAACAACACCAGGTTAAATTTGATGAAGGCACTTATTTGGTACGAGCACATTTTGAGCAAAGATTATTTGAAGATCATGGAATTATGCAGATTATGCATCCTGAAAATTATGCTGTAGTTTCAGACGGAGGATTTTTTGATACAGAGAAAGATTCACTATTGGGTAGTTTTTTGAATTGTTATGTTTGCGATAATCCACATATAAAATTCTATGTCCTACACTCCAAAAGTATGATTACTGATCCAAATATATTTGGAATACCTTCTTTTGTTAGGTCTGCAGGTCAGTTGAAATTTTGTGATTTTAATCTCATTCAAGTTGCTTCCTGCAACAAATGTGGTTTCTCCAGTAATGACAAAGAACATTTTAAACGTCAGAAGACATCTGAGTCAACATTTTCAGTAGAAGAGTTTAGCAAAGGCTGGGAAGAAAAAATTGCACCATTGCTGAAAAAAGCACAGGACATAGGAGATACGTTTTATGGGGAAGAACGAGACATACAGCAGGGAATTCTTTCCTATGATTTTGCAATTGCAACCTTTGAACAAATGGCCAGCATTGCTTCAAATGACAAGATGAAAGGGACCACCGCCCGTAAAAAAGCTTCAATGCTGATGACTCAAGCAGAATTGTTGATGGAGTCCAAGAACAGGGATGCTGCTGAAGCAAACTTGAAAAAAACTACTGATACATTGGAACCTATTTTTGAAAGTCTGGAAGGCGTCCAACTTCTACATACATGTGTATTATTATTTCAGATTAAAATCTACCTAAATGATTTACAGTCCGCTGGACAGTATATGAAATTTTTGGACAACTATGACACTGATGGAAAACTTATAGAAGGTACTGAAGAGTTTAAGGAACTAAAAGTGAGCTCAGCTAAACTCAAAGCCACTTTTGATGATCGTGCAATTCTTACTAAGGAGGCAATGACTCATTTCCATCTGGATGATGAGTAATGCAAATATGGTTGAACAAGGACAAAACAAACGGGATCACGATGGCAACGGGAATAAAGAGAAACTAATCCTGCTGCTTCTCAGAAAAGATCTACGTAAAATTTACATGAAGTCTTTGGTGGATCGCTTACATGATTCAGGTGTAACAGTTGCAGTTGATGAAACGAATTATCCAGAAGAGAAGCAAAAAAAATTTCACTGGATTTTAAGTTATCCAGGAGATATTCCAAAAGGTAAAACTCCTGATGCGAGCAGTTTTGGTTTAATCTTTCGTGTTCCTGGTATGCCAAAATTGCAGGTAGAAAAACTGCCTCCTAGTGATTCAGTGAAGCAGAAAAAATTAATAAGGCGCTACAAAGAAGTTCAGCAAACTAGTATAGATCGAGTGAAACATCCGGCTTTTGTCAAATTGGCTTTGATTGATGCCGTTTTGCGTGGCAAACAGCAATTGATACAAAAGTTTGAGAATTTAGAAAACCGTCTTGAGCAGAAAATTTCTCTGGTTGAAAAACCTTACTACAAAGGAATTGGCTTTATTCTCAGTACATCTATTGAAAAAATCACTGGAATAGCAGTTTTAGACGGTCTGATGAAAGGTCTGGTTCACGTGATGATCATTGATGATATGGAAAAGCGTACAATTGATGGTCTTGTTTCCCTTGATTTTAAACGAAAATTCCTTTCATTTATGTCTACGAGTGAACTTTCAAAAAAGATTCAGGAGTTTAGAAAAGCACATGCTGAGGACGAGTTTGCCAAAGCCAATATTGAAGAATTCATTTTTAATTCGCCAGACTTTGAACATATTGAAATTGTTTTTTTTAATTCATGGAAATTTACTGAACACTCTTTTCCTATCAGAGTTGCATTACGCAAAAAAGCAATTATTAGTAAGAAAGAAGAGAGGAAAGTTAAGCAGGAAGACCAGGTAGTAGGAAAAATTGCAACTGAAGAGAAAGCTTTAGTAGTAGTCAAATTAAAATTGGAGGAGGTAATACGTGTCATTAACAAAATGGAAAAATCACATTTTGATGATGAAGATGAATATCAGTTACAGACTAGTGCCCGTAAAAGATTTATCAAGGATATTAAGATTCGTGAATTAAGACTTAAAGAAATGAAACGCCCTGTAAGTAAGGGGTCTGGAGAGGAAAAGATCATCACTATTGATCTGTTTGATATATTTAAAAACAAACAGTCCTTCATGGACAGGATGAGTGATAAGGCTGGCTCTCTGGGTTTAGGAGATTTATGGGGCAAGCACGTTAAAACTGACGATAGCTTTAGTTTTAATAAACTTGCTGAAATGGCACGATTTTCTAAAGATTGGATAAAAGCATCTGCTCAACTAAAGAAAATCAAATCCCAAACCACTCATTTAGCGAAACAACTAAAATTGTTTGTCGAAACAAACGAGCTTACTACTTCAGTTTCAAGTTCTGGATCTGGTGGGCTAAGGTAAATTATCAACCACTCCTTGATGAACATATTTTAGATCGTCTTGAGCTTGCAGTACTTAGTTGTGAAATTTCAAATTTGTGTGAAGATCAGGACAAGAAATGACAATAAAGAGTGCCATTTTGATTTTCTACGGTTTTTTTAAAATAATTCTATATTTAAGTTTTTAAGAGAATTACATTCCTCCAACTGTCATTTCAGAAACCAGTACAGTTGGAAGTCCAACTCCAACAGGTACACTCTGTCCATCTTTTCCACAGGTCCAGATTCCTTCACTCATAGCAAAATCGTTGCCGACCATGCTGACTTTTGACATTACATCCGGTCCATTTCCAATTAATGTGAAATTTTTTATCGGAACAGTTTTTTTGCCGTCTTCTACCATCCAGGCTACCGTTGGTACGAAAACAAAATCACCATTAGAAATATCCACTTGTCCACCGCTGAATTCCTGGCAATAAATCCCTTTTTTAATTGATCTTACTATATCCTCCGGATCAGATTCCCCATTCGCCAAGTAAGTTGATGTCATGCGCGGCAACGGGTAATGCGCATAGGATTCCCGCCGTCCGTTTCCGGTAGGATTGGTGCGGTAGTGTTTGGCACTGATCCTGTCATGCATGTAGTTACGCAAAACTCCATTTTCGATCAAAATATTTTCTGCAGAAGGAACTCCTTCGTCGTCAAAATTTAATGCACCGCGTTCGTGTGGAATAGTTCCGGAATCATAAATCGAACACAAGTCAGACGCTACTTTTTCACCAATACGTCCGCTGTAAGCAGATGTTCCTTTGCGGTTGAAATCAGCCTCCAATGGATGCCCAACTGCTTCATGCAGTAGTATCCCGGATTGTGCCGGTCCTAAAATAACAGGCATTAATCCGGAAGGTGCCTGTTTTGCGCCCAGAAGCAAAATTGCCTCTGAAGCAGCCTGTTTCCCTAAATTCACTGCATGGTCTTTCTGCTTCAAAAAATCCAAGCCAACTCGTCCTCCGATTCCAGAAGAACCGTTTTGGATATTGTTATCTTCCTGTGCAATGCAATGAACATTCATTCGAAACATCGGTCGTGTATCGCGTAAAATTGAACCCTCAGATGTTACGACCTGTGTCAGGTTGAGTGCATCCATCATGGATACTGTCACTCGAATTATTCTCTCATCATAGGCTCTGGAGACAGCTTCAGTGCGTTTTACCATGTCTATCTTTTGCACCAGTTCTAAATCTGTCACAGTTTCCAGTACCGGATAGTAGTCGGGTGGAACCAGTTCATTGAATCGAAAACTTTCACTCAGAGAAACCTCACCGCTGGAAGCAATGGCTGAGGCAGTTCGTGCGGCATGCAGCATTGGTTTCAGGTCAAAATCTTCACTGTATGCGTAGCCGGTTTGATCACCCTGAACCACTCGAATTCCAACACCGGACACCACTGCAACTGCAGAGTTTTTGATGATGCCATCCTCCATGACCACAGAGTTGCGTGTACTGTATTCAAAGTGAATATCAGCAAAGTCACCGCCTCGGTGCAGCGCTGCGCTCAATAACTGACGTATTACTGTCTCATCAATGCCCATCTGTCCCTCAAACAACTGTTTCACTGCTTCAACTCCAGTCAAAGTTTGTGTCAGGTGATGTGCAATATTGTGGGTATCGAGTGATAATTTAGCAGTTTTCATAGAATTAAGTGATTCTTGATTTGCAATATTTAAATGGCAGGTTCTTCACTCAGAACATTTTCAATGCACTGTCCAGCTTTGTCATATGCTCCCGCTTCACCCAATTTTGTACGCGTTGATTTCAGTTGGCTGATCATTGTGGCACGATAGTCCTCATCCTGCAAGAGACGAACTGCAATCTCAGTAACTTTACTGACTGTGAAATTGTTTTGCAGTAATTCAGGTACAATTTCTTTTTCAGCCAAAACATTAACCAGACCAACATATTCAGTTTCAGCCAGATAACGTGCAATCCGGTAAGTTAGCGGAGAAACTTGATAAACAATCACGAATGGTTTAAGTGCAAGTGCAGTTTGCAAGGAAGCAGTTCCGGATGCAACTATTGCAGCATCACAAGCCTGAATAGTTTCAATAAACTGTTCCGGAACCAGAGTGACTGGAACGGATGATTTGTCTGTCAGTTTCCTGATTTCTTTTAAGTCTAGTGATTCTGCAACAGGCAGTATGCACTGAATTTCACCGATTTTTTGTTGAATTTGCGGAAGTGCTTCAAGCAGGGTAGGAAGGTGTCTCCTCATTTCACTTGGCCGACTTCCGGGCGCAATTGCTAAAAGCAGGATGTTGTTCTGTAGTCCGAACTGTTTGCGGATTGCTCCTGAATCTATTTCGCTCTGCATTTCATCCAGCAGAGGATGTCCAACCCATTTTACATCTACGCCGGCTTGCTGATAAATTTTTTCTTCAAAAGGAAAGAGGACAATCATTTTGTCCACTACACGTTTGATGGTATTCAATCTGCCTTTTCGCCAAGCCCAGATTTGGGGACTGTTGAAAAAGATTACCGGAACACCTGTTTTTTTGGCATAAGCTGCAAGTTTAAGATTGAATCCCGGATAATCGATTAAAATTAATGCATCCGGTTTTTCTTCCTTTAAAGCTTGACGCATTCTCCAGAGGGTTTGATAAAGCCTTGGAAGATGCTGAACGACTTCTACTAAACCGTGTGTTTGCAGGGAATCCAGCATAAAGTACGGACGGAACCCCTCTCTTAACATCTTCTTACCCCCAATACCGAAAATATCAGCACTGTCATGGTTTTTCCGCAAACTACGAATCAAACCTGCACCATGGGCATCTCCGGAGACTTCTCCGGCAACCATCATTAATTTCATTTAGCTTTTAGTTGGGGACTTTTATAATTTTAGTCTGCCGGAAAACTTTGACCTAGGATTCTTTTTTAAAAACAAGTCCAACTTGGGGAAAGCCTGCTTTTTTAAACAAAAGCATCAAATCCATTAAAATTCCATAAGGCACCCGTTCATCCATTTGAACATATACAGGCTGGTTCCTTTTCCATTCGTTGGTATTTTTTTTTAGAGATTTAGCCAGGCTTTTGAGAGAGTAGATTTGATCACTGATTATTATTTGCTTTTTTTTATTCACAACAGCAAGAATTGATTCTTTGTAAACAGGTACCCGTTCTTTTAAAATACCTCTAGGAAGCTGAATTTGAATGGCCTGCGTCAGTAGCGGTGCAGAAATGAGGAAGGAAATCAGGAGCACCAGCAAAACATCAACAAACGGGGTAATGTTGATTTCAGACATAAGTTCTCCGCGGAGTCTTCTAGCATGTCTAAATTTTCTCATTTTTTTGGTAACAAACGTTTTTGGAGGTGGTGCAGTAGTTGAAGAGCAAAATAATCCATTGTCTCAGTCATTCCACGGATGGTTGCACGAAACAAATTGTAACCTAAAGTTGCAGGAATTGCAGCAAACAGACCGGCTGCAGTCGCAACAAGTGCCTCTGCTATACCGGGACTGATAACTGACAGTTCAACTGAATTGAATTCCGCGATGCTCATGAAAGTGTTGATGACACCAATTACTGTTCCAAATAGTCCTATAAAAGGTGAAGTTGCAGCGATTGTTGCTAGGAGGGCTTGTCCTGCATTTAAATCTTTTTCTTCCAGCAAAATCCTAGCTTCAAGAATTCGTTCAAGCCTGTCCATCAATTCTCTACGATGGCCGTAGTCTGATTCAGGACTTGTTTTCAGGAATATTTTCAGTTCACGGTCGCCAAGTGCGAACATTTCCTGAAGTGGATTTTTAGGCATATTGCTGAAACGCAGGCGGAGTTCACTCACACGCTGTGTGTTTTCCAGCAATTCTAGTGCGCGTGCTTGGAGATATTTTGCTCGAATGAGCTTGAAGAACTTCATGAACAGCGTGACCCAGACAATCACCGAACACCCCAAAAGTATTGCAAGTACGCTAAAGGCAATACTACTAAAATCTGTGGTAAATGGGAGGGTCAAAAAATCCATTTACGTATTTATGGCTTTAGCAATAAGGTAAATTCCACCCTTCTGTTTTTGCCCCAGGCGCTTTTGTTGGAGAGACGGATCAGCGGAAATTCTTCACCAAAACTGAAGATTCTCGCTAGTGATGAATCTGGAAGATAGGCCTTGATTGCGTTAGCTACTATATTGGCCCTGCGATGACCCAAAGCCATGTTATACTCATCACTCCCACGTTCATCAGCATGTCCTTCAATTTGTATAATCATGTCATTACGGGATTTCAGGGCCTTCATGACACACGAACTCTGCTGTCGCAGAAGTTTTATGTATGCCGGTTTTATTTTTATTTGATCGAAGTCAAAGTGAATGACCGGCATTAATTTGTCATTTGTCTTGTCCCGTAGTTTACTTTCGGCAATGTTAACATCCTTTATTTTCAGCAAACGCTTATGAATAGCTTCCATCTTTTCAGGAACTATTTTGCAGGAAACCAGTTTTTGTGCGGAAAAGATAGCCAAAGGTGATTTTGGCATAAACTTGATTTTGCTCTTCTTTTCCGAAGCTGAAACGTTGTCTGCAGCTTTTTTCGGTTTTCTTGTTGTTCTTTAACGGATGAACCCAGGAGATTTTTCAGCCCCGAAGAAATTGTATTAATTAAACCAGGTTCACTTATCGGCTCTTCCGGTTGAATAACTTCTATACTCGCCGGCTTCAGTAACTTTTCAATTTTATCCAAAGCAGTCTCATTTTCAACCGTAGCAAGTCTTGCGGCTTCAGCTTCTTTTGCAGCAGCTTCTTCTGCAGCTGACTCTTCTGCAGCAGCAGCTTCCTGTGCCAGCAGTTTTTCTGCTTCTTCCTCCTGTTGACGTTCCTGCTCTTCAGTTATTCGGGCATGTTCCTGGTCCATTTGTGCTTGAACTTCTTCAGGCTCAGGATCAGAGAAACTACAACCAGCTACAATGAGTGTCAGAAGTGTAAATAAGATAAAATAATATTTCAGCATTTTATACCCCTTAAAAATGTTTAAGGCAGATCTTTGTAAGATATTCTATTTCTAAAATAAATTGGCTGTTTTTACAAGTCAAATTCAGACCTAGCCTAACTTAATTGGATTTATTTTGCAACGTATATTTGATGGTCACGTTAAAAATTTAAAAATTTTCAAAGAATTCATTCCTGAAGCTTCTCTTCAGCCTGACCGGTGGACAGGGATCTATTGTTTTAGAAGCTTGAAAGTGTAATGTAGCCCACATTACCTTTCCATTGTTATTCCGTTGGAGTCGCAGCATAGACCCTGAATTCGAGGGGAAATGTTTCAAATCTTGTACTTAAGCAGATATTTGATCTGGAGCCCGGACCAAGTCAGTGATGACAGAAACTTCTTTTCTTAAGCTACATTCTACTTTGAGTAATGGATAAAGGTAATAGTGTTGTTTTAATGGTAAAACGCATTGTGCTGTACAGTAATAGATCTTAACGCTCACGAGTTTTATAGTGTCATACGAATCATATGTGAGGGATCTTATACGATACCAGCACTTTTTCAAGTATCCAATTTCAGCCTAAATTTGAAAATTAAAATAATAATATCAATATCTTATTATAATTAATAACTCACGAGACTCAGATCAGTTACATAAAAAAACAGTGTCAGCAAGAGCATAGTTTCTGGGTAAATTTTCCAAAGAATATTTTACTTATATCTTTGAATCTTATTATTCAGTTGAAACAGATACATATTATTTTTGGCTTACATAATAATCAGATGCATTTCCAATACCGTTTATTAAATTAATTCAGTATTTAATACATGAAAACAATCGTATTTACACTTGATTATTTGGAGTTTATATATTAATTTAACATGTTAATTTAATGTAAAAAAAACTGTAATCTTTTGGAATTATTTATTTCAAGTAAAAAAAATAAATTATCCATGAACATTTTTCGTATTATGAACAAAAAATTGTTGAGTTTTGCGGGATGTATAATTCTTTTAACAATTTTTAATTTCGACATTCTGCATGCAGAAATATTAAGCCGCAGTCGCCCTGAACCTGAGATAAGGGAACGCATCCACAAAATTCTACGTAAATCTTTGAGTGAAGAATACATCGATGTTTCTGTAATTCTGCATTCTGTTCTGGATAATGAACCTGTCAAAAAAGATAGTGATCTTCTACCAGGAGTCAAAATAAAAACTGATGAAAATAAAGTGCAAGCACTGTTTAGTTATCGAATTATTAATTTAACTGTTAACAATTCTGTAAATTTGAATCAGGTGGAAATGAGTATTCGTTCAGAAATTTCTGAACTGAACTCACAGGATCGTTTTGAACAATCGATCGTTTTGGACAAATTGCAAATAGAACGTCCTGATTTTTCTGAAAAACTGGTTGAATATGTAAACTTACTTGTCGGAGCAAGGGCTGATTTGAATGGTGACGAACCAGTAAATGCACAAGAGAAGTTGAAGCAGGCGGCAGAAATCAGTGCAACTTTTCCTGCAGGTTATGAAATGCTTGGAGTTGATCAGTTGATTCCAGAATATAAACCGGAAGGCACTGATGCAATCACACCAGTGCAATGGGCAATTATAGGAACTCTCGGAGTTTTGCTGCTTTTGACACTTGCATTGTTTTTCTTTGTCTCCCGCAGCACCCGTGAGAAAGAGGAAAAAGAACATCCGCTGCAGGGCACCTTGGGTAAAGTTGCCACTGCCATTGAGGCCATGGCACCTGAAGAAGAGGCCGAAGAAGAGGAACTGGATCTTCCGGATGAGGAGGCAGATACAGGGGATGACGAAGAAAAAATTGATTACTTTGGGTTCATCAGGAAGATGCCTCCACAACTTCGTATTGATCTACTGCAAGAAATTAAACCCCATCAACAGGCTATTGTTTTTAGTCAGATGGACCCCAGTGATATGGCTAATATTCTCAAGGGCCTGCCTGTAGAGGATTCCTTGGGGATTGTATTGACCATGAAGGATATAAGCGTTTCTCCTAGTGATCTGCAGCAATTGGCAGATGAACTGACTGAGTCTGCTAAAAATCTTCCCATGCCTTTTGATGGGCTAGGGCGTATTGGAGAACTTTCCGGTCAGATAAGTGCAGAGGAATGGAACGATATTCTAGGGAGTACTGATGAACTTAAAAAGAAGAATCCTGAATTAGCTAAAAATACAAGCGAAGCTATGGAGCTAATTCGGGAGCGGAGCCTTTCTTTTGAAGATTTAGAAAGCACCGAAATCATAGATGATGCTTTTGTGGGAAGAGTGATGGAGCGTTTTGAACGTTCACGATTAAGTACCGGAGCAAAGGTTTCAGTTCCGTACTTACTACTTGATTCTCATACTTCAGTAACTGAAAAAATCATGAAGGAATATACTGAAGAAACACGGAAATATTATCAGGAACAACTGCAGGGATATGAAAAACAACGTGAGGAAGATGAAGAGGCTAAATTACGGATAGAACAGCTTAGGAATCTACATCGGAATGTTTTCATGCGACATGTTCATATCGAACTTGGAAAAATTTGGGAGAAAAAGGATTCATGAAACAACAAAGCGCAGATAAATTAGGTACATTGTTAGGCTTTATTGGCGGCACGTTTTCATACTTTCAGGTATTCTATGGCCGGCTGAATTTTCTAATATAGCTCTCTGGCTTGAGAGTGCTGGTTATGCCGAGTCAATAAACAAGTACATTATTCAAATCTTACGGTTTTTTGACCTGAAATCGCTGTTCATTGTCTTTGGCGGCACTATTTCGGTTACTTTTGTTGCATTTCCATACAAAAAGGCTTTACGGAGTTTTGGCAGCATTCCAAAGGTTTTTGCAGCAGATGTTGCTGAATCCGCAACTCAGGAAATTTATGATAAATCCAAGATAATTGCAGAAAAACGTTACAGTGGGAAACGTATTACCAACGATGATCTCAGCAGCCTGGAAAATCCGTTCATGCGCCGCTGGATAGAGGGACTGATCGTTCGGGAACAAGTTGAGGAAGAGTCTTTTGATACTAGCTTGAACCAATTTGATTCTCTTTACATCTGTGCAGATGAAGAAATTGAAATATTTGATTTTATGGGTACCGCCGCACCTGCATTCGGTATGGTTGGAACAATTGTCGGATTGGTGCAGATGTTGGCTAACATGGGCGACCCAAAATCGATTGGCCCAGCCATGGCAGTGGCCTTGTTGACCACACTTTACGGTGTGATTTTCTCTAACATGGTTTTATTGCCTATTGCATCAAAACGTAAGCAGCTGAAAGAATCCAATCTTATTTTGCTGGAAATGATTAGTGAAAGCGTAAATCGCATCGCACGCCGTGAAGCGCCATACACAATTCTTCAGGAACTCCACAATTTTCTTCCTCATAAACGGGACGAATTTGATGATCAGTACGGATGAGAGGGTTATGGTTCTAGGATCTTAGTTTTAACTTGTTGACGTCGGCAGAAACTCTAGGTACTAAAAGTGAATCGTATAAGAAGAAAACATGTTTGGAGAAAAGAAGACCAGAAGTAAAGAAGCGAAGTGGATGATGACATTCGCTGACTTAATTACCCTATTGTTTTGTTTTTTTGTATATCTGTCGCTGTTTAATAAACCACAAGTGGATCTTAAAACAGGTTTTAATGTCAGTGAAAAGACAATAAGTAATTTGACGGGTCGCTTGCCGGAAAATATTGTCAAAGGTTTTACGTCAATGAAAGGGACGTATTTTGATACGAAAGAGATGTTTACGGAAAAACTGGAAACACTTCTTGGTCAAAAACAAACGGTCTGTACAAAACCCAGATCCTGATTGAAAGCATGGCCACAGGAAAGGTCGGAGAGTCTGCGGGTGTCATGAAAGTGGAGATTTTGCTCAATGAAAAAGTAGAGGAAGATTTGAGGATCCCTTTATTTTTTGCAGGAAACGCGAGGAGGGGCCCAGTTGATCCGGAACTGTGTACAAGTGAAGGATTAACGAAAAATCCGAAAGAGATTCAAGAATTTGATTACGTCTTAGGGGCGGAATTAGCCATAATCCCTGGAGGAGAGAATGTGGCGTCTTTCCCTCTGTGCTTGGTAAACGATGAACTGTATGAGGAGCCTGAAGAAATCTTAGTGCAAATAGGGAAGCTCCGGGGAGATGTGGAACGCGGGAACTTTGTAACAAGGAGCATTATAATCCAGGATGATGAACCCCTCCCTACAGTAACCTTTGAGATTGCGCGTCGGGATCTTTACAAAGGAATTTCAAATATAACGGCACATATTTCACCTATCAGTGGAGTGAAAACGGATATTCCACTCAAGTTTGCTGGAACTGCCAAAGAGAGGAAGGATTTCCGCTTCGTGGATGGAGCAACGATTGAGATCTATCCCTACACGGAAAAAGGGACTGTGGAAATAGAGGTCATCCAGGATGAAGTGCCTTTGTATGCAACCCGAACATTGATCATTGAGATGGAAGATAATTCTGTTTTAAATGCGGATGTTGGCAAAATTTCCAAACAAGTCAATACCATCATTGGTGCTCAGGAGATGAAAGATTGCAGTGGAATCAATCGCTTCCTGAGAGAAAATGAGGCATTTTCTTCGTTTGAGCTGAATGCCAGTAAATCTCGCTGCATACTTTCTCTGCCCTCCAGTTTTTTGTTTCTCAGTGGAGGTGCGTCCATTTCGAAGGAAGTTGAGGTTCAGCTCAGCAGTTTTCTAAATGAAATCCGAAATCGTTATGAGCTGGAAGGGGATGCGATCAGGGTGGATGGACATACTGACGATGTGCCCCTTAGTAAAAAAGGAAGATATAAAAATAACTGGGAACTGAGTACAGTTCGGGCAACAAATGTTGCGGCACTGATGATGGAAAAGGTTGGATTTAATCCGGAACGCATTGCAATTTCTGGATATGCTGACACCCGACCCAAAACATCTTATGTCAGTGAAAACGGCAATCGAAAAAGCGGTAGAGAATTGCAGAAAGCTCGTAAAGCAAATCGACGGGTAGAACTTATTTTCACTCGTCCAACTAAAAAAGAACGAACCAGAAAATTTTTTCCTGAACCTAATGCAGGCTAAGGATAGCTATGTACTATTTGCATTTGCGGGCCTTCGTTTTTATCTGGTTGTTTGTATTTATGGTGGGGATCAATTATTTAAACGCGCAAACGAATGAAAATGAGCAAAGTTTGGAGGTTCCTGAAGAAATTCTGATTTTTCGCACGTCACCGGGAAAAGAGGTGCTTGCAGAGGGTTGGTTCCGGTTTCAGGTCAGTACTTTTAGTCCAATCATGGTGATCAAGGTCAACGGATTTGCGCAAATGGTAACTGAGGATACAGACTGGGCTGAGATTGAAGTTCCTTTTTATTTAAAAACCGGGAAGAATCTTTTTACGATTTATGTACAGACAGAAACAGGACAGAGTGAACAGGAATTTATTGTCACTTTTGAACCTCAAAAGAAGGAAAGGAAAAAACAGCCTCCGTTGAATGGTGTCGTAATGTTTGGGCAAACAAACAGTGACAATATTCTTAGTACCCAGGAAGGTAAATCATTAACAAGTGCATCAAAAAATGATTTATTGCTGTCGGTCGGATATGCATTTGAACTGAATGAGGAATCAGCTGTTTCCATAAATGCTGTACTCAAATTTGACCGGCACCAAAACAGGAGCCTGGCTGTTGAAGAAGTTTTGTTCCGGCAGTACAGTACAGAGTACAGGCACAAAAACCTGCTGGGTCTTGATTTGAAAACCGGGTTGGGTCAGAGCGTAATCAGCGTCAAGGATGCAAATCCTTCGGATCCTAAAAAAGCAGGTGAATTCAGGGAAGATTTACAGTCACTTTTTCTCTTTTTAGACAGCAAAAAAGATTGGGGGAGCAAATTTTCTGGATCTCTGAAAATTCAGATTGATAGTCAGAATAAGGTAAAAACTAATTCAGAAGACGGGTCATTGACACTGGCATCTTTAGGAGCAAAAATGCGATGGGAAGACTTTAGATTTCAGGTGCGAATTGATTCACAGTCGACACAATTTGAAGATACCAGCAAGGATTTTCAGTCAACACTGTTTAATGTAAATACAATATATTCATGGACGCCGTGGGTTTTTGGTTTTAATTTTCAAAATAATAATAAGCAATACCAAAATGCTGATCCGGCATCAAATCTGGTTTTGCAGAACAAAAAAGATGAGATGACTTTAAATTTTAAATATTCGTTCAGTAATTCGACTCTAGCAGGTGCAGACCTGAAGCAAATTAAGCAGGCTTCCAACGATGAGACACGATCCTACAAGGCTAATCAAATAACAGTGCAGTATATCTGGATGTTTTGAAGAAAATTTTAATGATTAAAATATAGTCACAAGAAAAGAAAAGGGTCTAATAAATGGACATGGTTAATCTTGTAATTCAAGAATATTTAATTACACATTAAGAAATAAAGTTAATTAATACAATATATTAAATAAGTAATTTGGAAATAAAATATAATGGCTCAATTCTTGAGGAAGGAAGTATAGGTAAAGTGTAAGTTAGAGTTAATATTAAAAATGCAAGGATATGGAAAAAACAGAAGTTATTATCAAACCATTTAAACTTTGAAATATAAAATGCAACTCATTATCTCAAAAAATAAATTAGTTCGGTTAATTGGAACTGTTTGTGTGGGTTTGTTTTTTCTACAAAATATTGCAATAGGAGCACAGAATTCTTTGGAGTTGCATTCCGGAATAGTGAAGTTGATTAGAAACGGAAAAAGCATGATTTTACAAAAAGCAGGTGAAACGTATTCACTGTTGGCAAATGACCGTTTACAAACTGGAAAAGATACACAAGTCTCAGTTTACTTAAAAAACAGGGATAACACAGTGAAATTGTTTTCTCACAGTTTTTTTAAACTGGATGACCTTTCGGAGGGAGAAAACAGCGTGGCCCTCTTGACAGGTAAAAGTAACTTCAGCGTCAAACCTCTTCCGGAGTCTTCAGGAGACGAGAAAGAGGTGAATCAAAACGAGGAAAATAAAAAAGTTCCCGAAAACACACTCACTGCCAAGTTGGGAGGAAAACTTATTAAAGGGAAACTGACAAAACTAGTGAGAACCAAACAACGCAGCAAAAAAAAGCGTTTTAATGTCCGCACAGTTTCGGCAATTTTGGGAGTACGTGGGACAGAGTTTGTTGTTGCCACCAGCGGAGATTCAACAAATTTGCTGGCACTTTCCGGTGAAGTTACGCTGGCGTCTCCGGAGGTTCCGGATTATGAAATTCCGGTGGTGGCCAATGAGGTTTCACATGTACGTGAAGGTTCCGGACCATCTGTACCTGTGACTGTCTCTGTTGAAGAAAGAGATAGTATTGCTAAAGCGGATGGTGCAGGTAGTTTTCAGGAAGTTGAATTTGGTCCGTCTGAACCTATTGGTTCTATAAAGGAGCGGTTGAAAAGTGAGGATCAAACTCCACGCTTCGATGAAGAATCAGATACTAATGGAGAATTACTTGATCGGTTGGATCGATTAGAAGACTTAGAAACTATTGTTGAAAACGCAGAAAATGCAATTGATGCTGCAACAAGCAAAACCTTAAACTTGAGCATGACATTTACTAATCGTTAGAAACTTGACAGACATTATAAAATGAAGTTTTTTTTCAACATACACGTCCTTGTTTTTACACTGCTGGTCTTTGTGCTTGTGGTGTCCTGTGCAGATGTCGAAACGGAAACGAGCGGCTATGCTGCACTGAAAATCAACCTTGACGATGTGTCTTATCGGAAAGCGGCACACTCAAAACTGGCACCAAATTTTACGCATGGATCGGAACACAGTATGACCAGCAGTGATGCCGTAACCATTTTGGCCGTCTTGATGCCTGCAGTTAAATGTGAGTCCAGTTCTGCGAATTCAGGTTCAGAATATAGCCGGGCGTTGGTAGATATTACTACTCAAAACGTGAAATTGTTGATACCGCTTGATACACAAGTCAAACTATGCCTCTATTTTTACCGTGAGACATTATCTCTCAATGAATTAGGTGCAGGAACCTCTGCACCTGAAGGATTTGGTGAATCCGGTATTTTTTCGATTGATTCAGAAACGATCGCTAAAACTGTTTCAGTTGAATTCTGGACCACTTCCTATTCAACGGTTACACTTAAATCAGCAGTATTAGCAGTATAGGTATTTTTACCGGCAGTAAAGGAACCGCCAAGCTCAATTCTGGGTCTGGTGTGCTAACGGATAACAAATCATTCACTATCACCTCTGCAGACAATGGTAGCAAGTCTGTTGAGTTTACAAATGTTGTTTACGATTCTTATAGTTATGATGTTGAAATAATGGGATTTATTCCTGCAGATCAAGCATTTCTAGTAAGCAGCGAGACAGAGACACTTGATGTTAAGTTAACGCCAAACTATGTAGATATTGACTGGTTAAGTTTTGATAACATGAGTATTTCGCAAGTGGGTACTTCTCCATATGCGACGGCAAGCGGGACTCTGGTACTGAATGTACCCTATGATCTTAAAGACAATGTTACCCAAATTATCTCCCTGATGCAGGTCAAGCGGATAACCGGAAACACTATTGTTGATGTTACTCCGCCGGTTGACCTTTCCATTTGGACAAAAACGGCGGAAAGCACAGACAATGTAACTTACACTACAGAATTTTTAACAGCCTCATATTTGCCTTTGATTCACGGTTCAAATGAACTTCAAATAGTTCTCACTGTAAATGATGAATCCAAAATTCTGACAATGGGTAAATTGGTTATGATGCCTGCATTGACTCAGATACTATGTGTTTGTCACTTTCCTGGACTGATGGACTTGATCTGGACCTGCACTCATATTATTTTCCGGAATTGGACATATAATGAAGAAACAACAAATGGCAGTTTTGATAATACTTCGAGGGGACCGCGCTATTGGGTTTACAGCAATGCGGCCAATAAAAAATATTCAGTAACTGGAGACACGATCCAATTTATTGATGGAACCAGTCCTTCTGACAATGAGACACAAATTTGGGCTACACACGGTCAAAAAGTCGGTAATGGAACTTATCTGTTTTATGTTGAGGACGTGACTGATCCAGATGTGCAGAATTTTCAGCTTGTTTTGTCCGGTCCTGGATTGAGCGATAACATAACTTACGGACCATATGACTTTAAGCCGGGCCTTGATAACTCAACGGCCTTAAATCCGCAGGCGGTATTTTTTATTCAAGTGGAAAATAACTCTATTGTACGTTCAGACAATGTTTCTGTTGGAGACAATTTATCTTCAACCTTGATGCAGTGGACTGGGGACCTACAAAATTCTTCTGTATTCGGTAAATAAATGGCATTTTCTTAAGTAATTAGCATAACCTTATGAAATTTTTAAACAAAATTCTGAAACCACGTTATCTGCTTGTGCTTCTGGCGCTTGGTGGTGGAGCTTTGTTTACTATGCTGCAGGCGACATCCAACCAATGTGTTTCCACCACCGACGGAGATCTCACTGAACAATCTACATTTGGTACATACAATAACAGTGATCAATCTGGATGTGGATCGAATTTGGCCTTGGACTATATCATTGGTCAGGGGACTTTAGTATTTTGGAGTGGTTTTGGAGGATCAATTATCAGGAAATGTTGAAGTCCAAAGTGGTGGTACATTAGACATTAACGGAAATGCAAATTTTGAAGGCACTCTCACCAATGCAGGGACATTGTCTTCAGGTGTACCCAAAACTGCTACTGCTCCAAAAGTACCTAGCAGTGATTTCTATACCATCAGCAACATTTCAGGTCATACTGTAGAAGATGGAACAACTTCAACATTCAATGTTGTCCTGAATGATCAACCTTTTACTGCAGTTCTTTCTGATCCAACTGCTCCCAGCAGTGAATTCTATCAACATCAGCAACCCTTCAGGTCACACCTCAGAAGTAGGAACAACGTCTACTTTCAATGTTGCACTTAGATGAATCACCAGTTCCAGCAGTTCCTGCAGCTCCCACAGCACCAACAGTAATTTCTATAGCTATCAGCTGCAGTCCGGTACACACTTAAGAAGACGGAACAACTTCGACATTCAGTGTTGCACTGAAGGATGATTCACCATTTCCTGCAACTCCAGCGGCTCCTACTGTGTTCATAACAAAGCACTCGAATTTTGATGGGTACGAATGATTTTGTAGAAGTTTCAAGCTATACAGGTGTGACTGGAACCAATTCTAGAACGGTGGAATTGTGGGTTAAAACTTCAAATACAGGGACGTTAACTATGTGGGGGGCGAACACAATCAGACAAAAATTTGGGATACGAATCAACAACGGCAGTTATGGCGCCCCAGGCGTGATAAAAGCAGAAGTCAATTCCGGGTATAAGATTGGGTCTACTGATTTAAGAGATGGAGAATGGCACCATGTAGCCGTTACATTCTTTAACGATGGAACTCCTAATATAGCTGATTCAATTATTTATGTTGATGGTGAATTAGAAATTATTTCCGATTCGTTGCCCATGGATGTTAATACATGCAAGTTCAGCCAGTGTTGCTATTGGATATGATAATTTTGGTAATAATGAATATTTTAACGGCAAAATGGACGAAGTCCGCATTTGGAATGTCGCCCGTACCCAAGCAGAAATCCAAGCCAATATGAATAAAGAACTTTCGGAAGTGAAACTGGCTTGGTTGCATATTACAAAATGAATGATGGCAGTGGTACTGCTTTGGCCGATAGCAGCAGTAATTCATATACTGGAACCCTTAAAAATATGACAGATGCTGACTGGGTCGATGGTAATGCAAGCAGTGAGCTCTTTAACATCACTAATATTTCCGGTCACACTAAGGAAGATGGTACAACTTCAACATTCAGTGTTGCTCTGAAAAGCGCACCTTCTGGAGAATGTCAGTGTCAGTGTCAGCAGCAGTAGCAATTCGGAAGGAACTGTCAGTCCATCAAGCCTTACTTTCACACCGAATAACTGGAATAGCCCCCAAACAGTCACAGTTACTGGTATAGATGACAACAGTTCAGATGGACACCAGGCATACTAATATCAGCTTGTCAGCAGGAGTTTCCGAGATTCATCCTCCAGACAATTGGGCTGCTGCTAACACCACACCAACTGTACAAATGAATGGTGTCACATACGGAAACGACATCTTTGTTGCAGTGGGAAATGATGGTAAGACATATAATTCAACGGACAATGGTACTAACTGGAATTATGTTAACTCTGGAGTAAGCAAAGATTTTAAAGGTGTCGCCTATGGAAACAATCTCTTTGTGGAAGTGGGCACAAGTGGCAAAATTTTCACCTCCTCTAAATGGAGCCTCATGGGCTAATACAAATGTATCAACCACCAGCAGCCCTCGTTTAAATAGTATCTACTTTGGAAACAATACCTTTGTGACAGTGGCTAATTCAGGATACATCTTCACCTCAACAAATGGAACCTCATGGATTGAAAAAACATCTGGAACTGCAAATATCAATGGAATTACCTACGGAAACAACATATGGGTGGCAGTGGGTGATAAACCTAACAACGGAAATGGAATCATCCACACCTCAACGGATAATGGAGCCTCATGGACTGCTACAACATACAATTGGCTTCTTAAAGATCTCAGTGGAATTACCTACGGGAATGGTACTTTCGTTGCGGTCGGAGAATCGGGAACCATCCTCACCTCAACAAATGGAACAACATGGCTTAATAAAACATCTGGAGATTCAACTACTATCAATGGAATTACCTACGGGAATAGTACTTTCGTTGCAGTAGCAGCTTCAGGAAAAATTTTAACCTCAACGAATAATGGAGCCTCATGGGAAATTCAGACTTCCACAACAACCACAACATATTTTCCTCTGTATGATGTTATCTATGCAAACAATACCTTTGTAACCGTTGGTAATAATGTAATTATCAACTCTCCCGATGAAGGGGATATTACTGACAACCTTAACAGCAGTGCTTATACCATTTTTGGCGGGTCGATTATGACTATGCGAAAGTGTTGACAAGGCATTTGACGGCAACACCTCAACAAAGAGTTATAATTCAGGTGGTGCAGGTACCGGCGTAATCATTAACTCAGGTACAACATATACTGTTTCTACTTTAGGTTTAACTACTGCTAATGATGTGGACGGACGAGATCCAACCAGTTTTTCTCTGTATGGATCAAATGACGGAAGTAGTTGGGCTTCGATAGTTGCGAATGCTGGTTTAAACCCGCCGACCTCTCGTAAAACTAATTATGCCAATGTCAGATTCAATAATAGTACTGCATATCAGTATTATAAATTGGTATTTGAAACAACACGTCAAGCAAATAATGTAGTACAGATTTCAGAGATTCGTCTGGGTGGAAGATTAACTGCGTGAAAGTGCAATCTGTTGGACTGCACAACCTTGACGATGATACAGATGTTACAGTAGCAGTTTCAAGCAGTAATACCGCAGAAGGAACTGTCAGTCCATCAAGCCTTACTTTCACAGAGGATAACTGGAACACAGCTCAAACAGTCACAGTAACAGGAGTTGATGACTCAAATTCAGATGGACATCAGGACTATCAAATCAGCTTGTCAGCAATCACTAATTGTGCTACTAATGCTTCTAATAATGTATCTCCATCCGGAGGAACTTCGGGAACTCAGAAAGGTCAAAGCTTTACAGCTATATCTGATGGAATATTAACTTCAGTAGAATTTCAAAATTACTATACAACTCATCCATCAGCCAAGGATGCTTATTTAAATATAAGGGAGTGGGTTACTGATAACGATTATAATCAGGCTTTCAATGGTGTGGTGCTTTCAGTATCAGGAGGAATTGTCAGTGGACCTAGTAACTCAAGTAATTGGCAAGATTTAACACTTTTTGAATTTGATGATCCGGCAGAGCTAGTTTCAGGGACTAAATATGTCATTGAGATTGTCGGAGGATTACCATATACAAGTCATGGTAATCCATATTCAGGGGGGAAAGCATATGAAACATTGAATCCTCAATCTTCTTCAGATTTTCCATTTATAACTCGTACTTGCGATGCCCAAAAAGTGCAATCGTTGAGATGCATAACCTGGACAATGATATAGATGTTACGGTTGATGTTGCAAGTCGCAATACCTTAGAAGCAACCGTCAACCCTTCGACCCTCACTTTCACGCCGAACAACTGGAAACATCTCAAACAGTAACAGTCACAGGAGTTGATGACATAATTTCAGATGGACACCAGGATTATGAAGTCAACTTGTTAACAACAGGAACTCTCTCCTCTGTTGCAAGTGTTATCCTTGATCAAAATATACAAGTTTTGAAAACCTTCAATGGTCACACTTATGCTTTGACAAGTGCTGCCACGACTTGGGCACAAGGTAAAGTCATTGCAACTGCTTTAGGAGGATACCTTACAACAATAAACACTAAAGCAGAGAATGACTGGTTGACAGCTATATTCCGCATTCCATATGGTGAATCATGGATTGGAGCTAATGACATAGCCACTAGTAACACATGGGTTTGGGATAATGGGACTACAAGTGGTGATAACGGATTAACCGATGATCTTTGTGGTTCTAGTGGTTGCCAAGGCTGGAGTAATGCAACATGGCCCGATTATACGAATAAATGGCAAGGTGCTAACCCCAATCATAGCGGTGCTTCTTGTGGTTATATCTGGAGAACTTCTGGCGCTTGGGATGATGTAAGCTGTGGTAGTAGTAAGTATGCCATCATTGAATTTGATCAAATAAGTACCCAACTGGCACTGCATAACCTTGACGATGATACAGATGTTACAGTAGCTGTTTCAAGCAGTAATACGTCAGAAGGAACAGTCAGCCCGGCAACCCTCACTTTCACAGAGGCTAACTGGAACACAGCTCAAACTGTGACAGTCACCGGAGTTGATGATAATAACTCAGATGGACATCAGCAATATCAAGTTAAGCTGAGTTCCATTGCTGAAAACGGTTTAGTGGCTTACTATCCCTTCAATGGCAACGCAAATGATGAGAGTGTAAATAGCAATCTCGGCACAGTGAACGGTGCAACCTTGACAACGGATCGCACGGCAAATGCGAATCAGGCATATCAGTTTGATGGTTCAAGTGACTATTTGAGTTTACCATCTACAAATGCTGTGAGTGGTCTGGCAAACTTTACGTTTCAATCTTGGGTTTATTGGAATGGTTCCGGAAGTGGCAGCATCTATGCGGAAGGCAGCTCGACATCAAATAATCCGATGTTTTCTATTATACCTCGGTCTGTAGATAATGGAGGAATCGAGCTGGTTTATAGAGATCAATCTGCAATTGGTTTAGTTGCTCAACCAACCACAGGAATTATACCTCCAAATGAATGGACACATATTGCTGTTATAAAAACATCTTCAACGAATATAAAAGTTTACATAAATGGGATACTAACTGATGATTTAAATTTCGCTGAACCTGCAAGTTGGTCAGTAACAGATGTCAGAATCGGTAATAGAAAGAGAATAAGTGCTGGCGATCATTTTAATGGAAAAATAGATGAAGTACGTCTTTATAACCGTGCCCTCACTGAGAGTGAAGTCAAGCACCTCTTCCTGAATTCCAATGTGGATGTCACCCTACACAACCTTGACGATGATTTCCCGGCCACTCCTCAAATTGTCGTGAGTGGAGTTGCTGTCCAACTCAGGAACTTTGTCAGTACAAAACAGTGAATTCACGCTTTCAGGTGGAGCATCGTTGACAGCTGGAAGCTTTGATGTGGCAGGCTCAACAGTTGTTCTCAGCGACAATTTCACCAAGACCGGCGGCTCCGTAACGGCTACCACTGCCACTCTAGCACTTGGGAAGAATGTAAAAATTACCAGCAATGATGAACTGACTTTCAAGGAACTCGATCTCAACGGTTATTCTTTGACTCTGGGCTCTGCAACAAGTGATTTGACTGTCAGCAACGCTGTTACGCTGGATAATAGCACAGAGGAAATCAATGCTGGAGAGTGCAGACTTGACCTTGACCGGAGGTTTAACATTGACCAGCGGAAGTTGAAGCAAATGGCGGAACCATTTCACTCGGTAATACCAGCACAGATCGCCACAGACGGAATGTTGGATGTATCTGGAGGAACATTGAGTCCTGAATGCTGGTTTGAGTGTTGCCGGAACTTTAAAACAGACAATACTACTACGCTCACTCTAAACAACAATGCCCTTGACCTATCTGGAGGACAAGCAGCAACAGGTGGTGTACTTGAACAGTGGAAGGTTTGACTCTTGACGGAATGACCTTTGACGATAAAACCACGATTAAACTCAATGCAGATACCACACTCTCCAGCAATGCTGCGTTCACAGTCAAAACGATTGAGATGGGAACACATTTTCTGTTGCTTGGTTCCAACACAACCGATCTGACGATTACTGATAACATCACGATCAATTATCCTGGAGAAAACGGACTTAATACCGGTTCTGCTGATCTGACAATGAACGGTCCGGTTAACGTGTTAGAGGGTGGAATATTATCTAGTGGGGGTACAGTTACTTTTGGAGCTGGGTCAAGTGGGACTTCGTTCTCAGAAGAAATGTCAGGAATGCTGCTTGACAATACTACGCTCAATTTACAAACAGATCTTAACGTTTCAGGGTTGCAGCTTTCAGGAATATCTTCACTTTTGAATACCAACGGAAACACATTAAACATCAGTAGCGGGCTTGATATTGGAGGAGGGCCAGAATTTGATTTTACGAATGTGACTACCGATAACGAGTCAGAATTAAGTTTAGTCGGTGATGCCAGCATCACCAAAACAGGCGACATTGTTCTTAGTCATATTAATACCAAGGGATACACTTTAACTTTGAATCCCAACATCACGAGTTTGACAGCAAAACACATCTGGTTAACAAATGATTGGGACAACAACAGTGCAAATTATTTGGCAAGCACTGGAGAGTTTTGGCTCAGGGGGTAGATGTGACGTTTAAAAAACAATTGCATATAGAAAAAGGTAAACTGGAAATGGGTGGCGGTACCCTCACTCTGGAGCAAGGGCGGAGGTTTAGGTGAAGGAGGTGAACTTGACCTGAGCAACAGTACTTTAGAACTTTCAGGACCGTTCTATAATCACAATGGAATGGGAACTCTTACCACATCCGCAAGTACACTAAGCCTGAAGTCAAATGTCAAATTCGAACCCGGCAATGATGTGACTTTTAGTACTTATGAGCCAAATGGATGGGGAATGGTGCTCCATAACGATATGGACAACAGCAGCGCAACGACGCACTTAACCCTTGGGACAAATGGGGTTGATCTAATACTTCAGCCAAATACAGATGCTTTAACAAGTGGTTTTGTTAATTATTATTCTAGTGAAAATAATGAGAATCTGCCCAGTAGCAGTATTTGACAATAACAGTTACGGAATCGGCATTGAATCGCATAAAGTAGAACTTACCATAAATGGTAACCTTAAGCTGAAAGATAATGCCACTATTCTTGGTTATAGAGAGGATATTTCACTTGGTAATTTGAACTTTGAGAGTGGGAACATTTCACTTTATGAGGGAACATTGAGTCTTGCAGGAGGAAGTGTTGGAGCAAATGGATTGATTAGAAGTTGGAGAGCAGGGCAACTCTTAGCCTGCTAGGAAACCTGGCAGTTGCAGGAACCTTGGATTTGAACAATGGTGCAACTATCAACTTAGCAAACAATGCAACTGCAAATCTCTCAGGCGGAAAGCTTGAACTGGCAGGTACTCACTGTCCTGGATGGCATTACAACGGATAATGCGACAACACTTCAAATTAACTCATCGGGCTCAATATCCGTACAGATCACGGAACAACTACAGTAGGGAATCTTGTCCTGAGCCAGTGCAGGAAGATCTTCCAGAGTCTTCCCTTTTGGTGTGATAACATGAGCCTCACTGTTGGAGGTACAGCCCAATTCGAGTGGAGATAATATCACCCTGAACAGGCTAATCTGAACTTTCAAAGTTCACCACTTTTGATAATGGCAGCACACTTAGTGTTAAGAACAGCGGCGAGTTGATTTTGCAAAGTGGTGCAACTATCAATGACAGTTCACTTGATTTCACTTCTTCCACTTTCAAGCCTTCCGGACAGTTTCACTTACTGGCAGCAGTCATTTCACGTTTGACTCAGGCTCTTCAGTGATGCTGGAAGGAGACACGACTCTTTCCGCAAGCGGATCAGTTACCTGGTCCAGTCCTGACCTGAACGGTAATGCACTGACTCTGAACGTGGATAATATGACGTCAATGGAGCACAGAGCATCGGAACTGGCGAATCTCTCAGCAGCGGCTCAAGCAATCTCATTTGAACGACAACTTGACGATTGGCAACGGAGGCACACTTTCATCTGACAACGGTTCGGTGACTATAAGCAGTGGATTGGCCCTGAACAACGGAGGCACACTTTCATCTGGCAGTGGTCAAGTACAAATTGGAGGAGCCTTAACACTTGATGGAGAGCTTCGGCAGGGCGGGGGTATCCTGAACCTGATTGGAGGAGGAACAGTAGGATCAACAGGCAGGTTGGACGTAAGCAACTCAGAGCTGAAACTCGGATCTGCATTGAGTTTTGCAGGAACGCTTGTTGTGGATAATCGGAACGTCCTGGAGTGGCTTGGGAGGAACGGTAGACCTCAGCGCAGGAACTCTTGAGTCCAGCGGCGGAACATTGAATTTAGATAAGTTTACCACTGGCGCAAATACGGCTTTCAAGTTAAGCGGTAACACAGAGATCACGAGCAGCGACAATATGACCTTTGGCACGCTTGATCTTGGCGGCAACAGGCTCACTCTTGGTACAGGAAGTAAGGGACTGACGCTTCCGAACACGCTGACGATGGATAACGTCAGTTCGGCCATTGAGACAAAAAATGTAAACTTGACCCTCGGGAAGGCATTGTCACTCACATCCGGATCCATCACTTCCACTGGAGGAACCCTGTCTTTTTCTGGCGGCCTGACCTCTGGGTGCTTCAGGAGCACTTGATGTCACAGGCAGTACCTTGAGTGTCCGTCGGGGTCCTGGACCTGAGCAGTGGTACATTCAGCAGTAGCGATAACAGTTCCGTGCTGGATCTGCAGGCAGCAACTACACTTTCCTCAAGTGCTCCTGTTTCCTTTGGAGATGTTAATTTCAACGGCAATGTATTGAGCCTGGGTTCTGCTTCGACTCACCTGAAAGTAAATGATGCTCTTGCTTTGTCTGGGATTGCCCTGGAAACAGGAGCAGGAAGCCTGACCCTCTCTGGTGCATTGGCATTAACAGACAATGCATCACTGAACTCTTCCGGCGGAACAATCACATTGAAATCAGGAGGAACTTCTATCTGGTTCAGTTGTTTCTCTTCCAGGCACAACATTGGTACTTGAAAATGCCTTGTCACTCACTGGTGCAACTCTGAAGACAAATGGGACGACGTTCACAACAAACGCTAATGCACTGACGCTCTCAGGAGGTATCCTGGAAGTAGCAGGAGTACAAGATTTAGGCGGAGTGCTTCCGGACAATTCCACCACCCTCCGCTTGGCAGCAAATTCAACTATTAGATGACAACGCCTCCCTGTCTGTCGGCACACTTGACTTGGCTAATTTTGCCTTGACGCTCGATAATGCAATGGCAGGATTGAGCATAGCACAGCCGGTGACCCTGGATGCTGCAGGAGAGAAGATAGTGACAGGGCAGCTGATTTGTCTCTCAACGGTGGAATCAGTGCTAACTGCAGGAACCCTCTCCTCTACTGGCGGAACCCTGAGCCTGCCCAGGCGGAGCAACATTAGCAAGCGGAGCCTCATTCAGTACCTCAAACACCACTCTTAACCTGGGAGGCAGCTTAGCAGTTGCAGACACCTGGACCAGCACCAGTACAAGCATTTCATTAACAACAGACAATGCATCCCTCTCCAGCACAGTGCCGCTGAGTTTGGCAAGCTTGCAGACCAACGGTCATGACTTCGAGCTGGCTTCAGCAACAAGCGACCTGACAATTGAAAATGCATTTGCCCTTTCCGGCAGCGAAACACTGAGCACCCAGGGTGCAGATCTTATTTTTGAGAGCAGCGCAGATATCTCACCTGGATCCACGCTTGACGCAAGCGGCGGCGGTAAACTGGAATTCCAGCAGGGCGGCACTGACAATGGAACCATAAACGCAGAAATGCCACTTTCAAAATTGGATCTGCCTACGCCGTTCCTGGTACTCTCAAAACAAATGGCATCACCACCTGGGACCTGGGCACCTCTAATCTTGATCTCTCCGGGGGAAGACTCTATTTAGGTGGTACTGTGGTGCTGGATAAGGTACTGACCGATAACCGGACAACATTCTAAACTGGGAGAAGATGCAACGGTGACCCGAAACCAGGGCTTCACCTTAGGTGGTTTGGATTTGACAACTCTACTTTTACGCTTGGTTCTGCCACAACGGATTTGACGACTTAATCTCGGTCACTCAAGTGATAATGGAACGGGTTCAGGTTCTTCTGATAATGGAACGGGTTCAGGTTCTGCTGATACCATGGAACTTTAGCTACAGTACTTGCGGATCTGACTGTCACAGGAGACTTTGCCGATTTACCAGCTGGAATACCACATTTCTTCGACAGGCGGAACATTAACTTTTGGAGAAGGAGGTTCAGTCAATGGAGGAACACTCAATTTACAGAACAGCACTCTTGCAGTTGGCGAGAGTTTCAGTAATACAGGCGATAACCTCACATTGAGCGGAACAGACCTGAAACTGCTGAGTAATCTCAGTCTCAGCAGTAATTCTGCAGTTACTTTTGATAGTTACCAACCAAACGGCTTTAATTTAGTTTTAAGCGACAATTCAACTGGAAACATATCACTTGGAACCATAACACTTGCTAGCGAGAACATAGAGGTCCTTGGCGGAACATTGAGCCTTGCCGGAGGAAGTGTTGGAGCAAATGGATTGATTGAAGTTGGAGAGCAGGGCAACCTTAGTCTGCTAGGAAACCTGGCAGTTGCAGGAACCCTGGATTTGAACAATGGTGCAACTATCAATTTAGCAAACAATGCAACTGCAAATCTCTCAGGCGGAAAGCTTGAACTGGCAGGTAGTCATGGCCTGGACGGCATTACAACGGATAATACTACAACTCTTCAAATTAACTCATCCGGAGGAATATCACGTACAGATTCAGGGAACAAGCACAGTAGGAAATCTTGTCCTGAGCCAGGCAGGAAGTTCTTCCGGAGTCTCTTTTGGTGTTGATAACATGAGCCTCACTGTTGGAGGTACAGCCCAATTCAGTGGAGATAATATCACCCTGAACAGTGCTAATCTGAACTTTCAAAGTTCACCCACTTTTGATAATGGCAGCACACTTAGTGTTAAGAACAGCGGCGAGTTGATTTTGCAAAGTGGTGCAACTATCAACGACAGTTCACTTGATTTCACTTCTTCCACTTTCAAGCCTTCGGGAACAGTTTCACTTACAGGCAGCAGTCATTTCACGTTTGACTCAGGCTCTTCAGTGATGCTGGAAGGAGACACGACTCTTTCCCAAAGCGGATCAGTTACCTGGGCCAGTCCTGACCTGAACGGTAATGCACTGACTCTGAACGTGGATAATATGACGCTCAATGGAGCACAGAGCATCGGAACTGGCGAATCGATCAATAGCGGCTCGAGCAATCTGTCATTGAGCAGACCTTGACGATTGACAACGGAGGCACACTTTCATCTGACAACGGCTCGGTGACTATAAGCAGTGGATTGGCCCTGAATAACGGAGGGATACTTTCATCGGGCATTGGTCAAGTACAAATTGGAGGAGCCTTGACACTTGATGGAGAGCTTCGGCAGGGCGGGGGTATCCTGAACCTGATTGGAGGAGGAACAGTAGGATCAACAGGCAGGTTGGACGTAAGCCACTCAGAGTCTGCAACTAGGATCTGCATTGAGTTTTGCAGGAACGCTGGTTGTTAATAGCGGAACCTACTGGAGTGGCTTGGGAGGAACGGTAGACCTCAGCGCAGGAACACTTGAGTCCAGCGGCGGAACATTGAATTTAGATCAGTTTACCACAGGCGCAAATACGGCTTTCAAGTTAAGCGGTAACACAGAGATCACGAGCAGCGACAATATGACCTTTGGCACGCTTGATCTTGGCGGCAACAGGCTCACTCTTGGTACAGGAAGTAAGGGACTGACACTTCCGAACACGCTGACGATGGATAACGTCAGTTCGGCCATTGAGACAAAAAATGTAAACTTGACCCTCGGGAAGGCATTGTCACTCACATCCGGATCCATCACTTCCACTGGAGGGACCCTGTCTTTTTCTGGCGGCCTGACCCTTGGTGCTTCAGGAGCACTTGATGTCACAGGCAGTACCTTGAGTGTCAGCGGGGCCCTGGACCTGAGCAGCGGTACATTCAGCAGTAGCGACAACAGTTCCATGCTGGATCTGCAGGCAGCAACTACACTTTCCTCAAGTGCTCCTGTTTCCTTTGGAGATGTTAATTTCAACGGCAATGTATTGACCCTGGGTTCTGCTTCGACTCACCTGAAAGTAAATGATGCTCTTGCTTTGTCTGGGATTGCCCTGGAAACAGGAGCAGGAAGCCTGACCCTCTCTGGTGCATTGGCATTAACAGACAATGCATCACTGAACTCTTCCGGCGGAACAATCACATTGAAATCAGGAGGAACTTCTACTGGTTCAGTTGTTTCTCTTCCAGGCACAACATTGGTACTTGAAAATGCCTTGTCACTCACTGGTGCAACTCTGAAGACAAATGGGACGACGTTCACAACAAACGCTAATGCACTGACGCTCTCAGGAGGTATCCTGGAAGTAGAAGGAGTACAAGATTTAGGCGGAGTGCTTCCGGACAATTCCACCACCCTCCGCTTGGCAGCAAATTCAACTATTAGATGACAACGCCTCCCTGTCTGTCGGCACACTTGACTTGGCTAATTTTGCCTTGACGCTCGATAATGCAATGGCAGGATTGAGCATAGCACAGCCGGTGACCCTGGATGCTGCAGGAGAGAAGATAGTGACAGGGGCAGCTGATTTGTCTCTCAACGGTGGAATCAGTGTAACTGCAGGAACCCTCTCCTCTACTGGCGGAACCCTGAGCCTGCCCGGCGGAGCAACATTAGCAAGCGGAGCCTCATTCAGTACCTCAAACACCACTCTTAACCTGGGAGGCAGCTTAGCAGTTGCAGACACCTGGACCAGCACCAATACAAGCATTTCATTAACAACAGACAATGCATCCCTCTCCAGCACAGTGCCGCTGAGTTTGGCAAGCTTGCAGACCAACGGTCATGACTTCGAGCTGGCTTCAGCAACAAGTGACCTCACAATTACCGAAGGCGTTACAATTAGGTACCCAGCAGGAGGGGGACCAACGATAAATTCAGGTGAAGCAGATTTAACACTGAATGGTTCTGTCAACGTGCCCGATGGTGGAATCCTCTCCAGCGGGGGTACAGTTACATTTGGAACTGGGTCAAGTGGAGCTTCTTTCACAGACAACTCAGGGATGATGCTTGAGGATACAACTCTTGTTTTGCAGACAGCTCTCGATCTTCCATACCTTCAGTTATCCGGTACTTCTTCTTTTCAAACAAATGGCAATACCCTTAATTTGAAGTATCTTGAAATTGGAGTGCAAAACGAGCTGGACTTCACGAATGTGGTTACCGATAACGAGTCAGAATTATTTTTGATAGGTAACTCAGCAATTACCAAAACCGGTGCTCTTGTTTTTAAACAAATTGTTAACAGGGGATACACCTTAACGCTGAACCCTGCAATAACTAGCCTGACTGCAAAACAGCATCTATATGCCAAATTCACGATCAGACGAGACCGAACTACTTGGCTAAGCACCGGAAAGGTCCTGGCCCAGGGTGTAGATGTGACTCTAAGGAAACAAATATACTTGAAAAAGGAACAATAGAGATGGGTGGCGGGACACTCACTTTGGAGCAGGGCGGATATCTTCAGGAAGAGGGTGTACTTGACGTGAGCAATAGTGTTTTATCTCTTTCAGGACCGTTCCATAATGTTGGCAATGGAACACTGACTACTTCTGCAAGCACTCTTCGCCTGAATGCAAATGTTAAATTTGAACCTCAAAGTGCTGTCACCTTTGATACATATGAACCCAACGGCTGGGGAATGGTGCTCGGTGACAACAGCTCAAATCTAACCATTGGCGGTAATGTTTCTCTTCAGCCAAGTGCAGAGTCCCTGACAAGTGGTTTTGTAGATCATTACGATCCAGGAAATTCTTGGACCGATCAGTCTTCTGGATCAAGCCATTTTACAGGAGTCACCCGTGGAAATGGTACTTTCGTGGCAGTGGGTATCTGCAGGAACCATTCTCACTTCACCCGATGGATCCGCATGGACCTCCAGGACTTCTGGAACAACAAACGTTTCCAAGGCGTTACCTATGGAAACGGTACCTTCGTGGCCGTTGGTAATTCAGGAACCATCCTCACCTCCACGATGGAAGCACATGGACCACAAGGACTTCAGGAACAACAAATACTCTCACAGTCGTCACCTATGGAAACGGTACTTTCGTGGCAGTGGGTAATTCAGGAACCATTCTCACTTCAACCGATGGAACCACATGGACCTCAAGGACTTCTGGAACAACAAACGCTTTCAGTGGAATTACTTACGGAGATGGTACCTTCGTGGCAGTGGGTGAGGGAGGAAAAATCCTCACCTCTTCAGATGGAAGCGCATGGACCCCCAGGACTTCTGGAACAACAAGTTTTCTAATTGGAATCACCCAAGCAAACGGAACATTCGTGGCAGTTGGTTCTGCAGGAACTCATCCTCACCTCTTCTGACGGAAGTACATTGGACCTCCAGAACTTCTGGAACATCAATAGATCTCCGAGGAGTCAGTTACGGAAACAATACGTTTGTGACAGTGGGAGGAAATGGAACCATCTTAACCTCTAATGATGGAAACTCATGGACCTCCAGGATCTCTGGAATAGGAGATCATCTCAGTCGAGTCACTCGTGGAAACGGAACTTTCGTGGCAGTTGGAAATTCTGGAGCAATCCTCACCTCTTCAGATGAAGTGATGGACAATAACAGCCATGTTGTAGGTATTGAAACTAATCAGGCAAGTCTCAGCATAAACGGCAGCGTAACGCTGAAAGACAATGCAACTATCAGTTCAGACTCTGGTAATGTCTCACTTGGTAATTTAGACTTTAGAGAACGGAAACATAGAGGTCCTTGGCGGAACATTGAGCCTTGCCGGAGGAAGTGTTGGAGCAAATGGATTGATTGAAGTTGGAGAGCAGGGCAACCTTAGTCTGCTAGGAAACCTGGCAGTTGCAGGAACCCTGGATTTGAACAATGGTGCAACTATCAATTTAGCAAACAATGCAACTGCAAATCTCTCAGGCGGAAAGCTTGAACTGGCAGGTAGTCATGGCCTGGACGGCATTACAACGGATAATGCTACAACTCTTCAAATTAACTCATCCGGAGGAATATCACGTACAGATTCAGGAACAAGCACAGTAGGAAATCTTGTCCTGAGCCAGGCAGGAAGTTCTTCCGGAGTCTCTTTTGGTGTTGATAACATGAGCCTCACTGTTGGAGGTACAGCCCAATTCGGTGGAGATAATATCACCCTGAACAGTGCTAATCTGAACTTTCAAAGTTCACCCACTTTTGATAATGGCAGCACACTTAGTGTTAAGAACAGCGGCGAGTTGATTTTGCAAAGTGGTGCAACTATCAACGACAGTTCACTTGATTTCACTTCTTCCACTTTCAAGCCTTCGGGAACAGTTTCACTTACAGGCAGCAGTAATTTCACGTTTGACTCAGGCTCTTCAGTGATGCTGGAAGGAGACACGACTCTTTCCCAAAGCGGATCAGTTACCTGGGCCAGTCCTGACCTGAACGGTAATGCACTGACTCTGAACGTGGATAATATGACGCTCAATGGAGCACAGAGCATCGGAACTGGCGAATCGATCAATAGCGGCGCGAGTAATCTGTCATTGAGCAGTACCTTGACGATTGACAACGGAGGCACACTTTCATCTGACAACGGCTCGGTGACTATAAGCAGTGGATTGGCCCTGAATAACGGAGGGATACTTTCATCGGGCATTGGTCAAGTACAAATTGGAGGAGCCTTGACACTTGATGGAGAGCTTCGGCAGGGCGGGGGTATCCTGAACCTGATTGGAGGAGGAACAGTAGGATCAACAGGCAGGTTGGACGTAAGCCACTCAAGTCTGCAACTAGGATCTGCATTGAGTTTTGCAGGAACGCTGGTTGTTAATAGCGGAACCTACTGGAGTGGCTTGGGAGGAACGGTAGACCTCAGCGCAGGAACACTTGAGTCCAGCGGGGGAACATTGAATTTAGATCAGTTTACCACAGGCGCAAATACGGCTTTCAAGTTAAGCGGTAACACAGAGATCACGAGCAGCGACAATATGACCTTTGGCACGCTTGATCTTGGCGGCAACAGGCTCACTCTTGGTACAGGAAGTAAGGGACTGACACTTCCGAACACGCTGACGATGGATAACGTCAGTTCGGCCATTGAGACAAAAAATGTAAACTTGACCCTCGGGAAGGCATTGTCACTCACATCCGGATCCATCACTTCCACTGGAGGGACCCTGTCTTTTTCTGGCGGCCTGACCCTTGGGTGCTTCAGGAGCACTTGATGTCACAGGCAGTACCTTGAGTGTCAGCGGGGCCCTGGACCTGAGCAGCGGTACATTCAGCAGTAGCGACAACAGTTCCATGCTGGATCTGCAGGCAGCAACTACACTTTCCTCAAGTGCTCCTGTTTCCTTTGGAGATGTTAATTTCAACGGCAATGTATTGAGCCTGGGTTCTGCTTCGACTCACCTGAAAGTAAATGATGCTCTTGCTTTGTCTGGGATTGCCCTGGAAACAGGAGCAGGAAGCCTGACCCTCTCTGGTGCATTGGCATTAACAGACAATGCATCACTGAACTCTTCCGGCGGAACAATCACATTGAAATCAGGAGGAACTTCTACTGGTTCAGTTGTTTCTCTTCCAGGCACAACATTGGTACTTGAAAATGCCTTGTCACTTACCGGTGCAACTCTGAAGACAAATGGGACGACGTTCACAACAAACGCTAATGCACTGACGCTCTCAGGAGGGATCCTGGAAGTAGAAGGAGTACAAGATTTAGGCGGAGTGCTTCCGGACAATTCCACCACCCTCCGCTTGGCAGCAAATTCAACTATTAGATGACAACGCCTCCCTGTCTGTCGGCACACTTGACTTGGCTAATTTTGCTTTGACGCTCGATAATGCAATGGCAGGATTGAGCATAGCACAGCCGGTGACCCTGGATGCTGCAGGAGAGCAGATAGTGACAGGGGCAGCTGATTTGTCTCTCAACGGTGGAATCAGTGTAACTGCAGGAACCCTCTCCTCTACTGGCGGAACCCTGAGCCTGCCCAGCGGAGCAACATTAGCAAGCGGAGCCTCATTCAGTACCTCAAACACCACTCTTAACCTGGGAGGCAGCTTAGCAGTTGCAGACACCTGGACCAGCACCAATCACAAGCATTTCATTAACAACAGACAATGCATCCCTCTCCAGCACAGTGGCGCTGAGTTTGGCAAGCTTGCAGACCAACGGTCATGACTTCGAGCTGGCTTCAGCAACAAGCGACCTGACAATTGAAAATGCATTTGCCCTTTCCGGCAGCGAAACACTGAGCACCCAGGGTGCAGATCTTATTTTTGAGAGCAGCGCAGATATCTCACCTGGATCCACGCTTGACGCAAGCGGCGGCGGTAAACTGGAGTTCCAGCAGGGCGGCACTGACAATGGAACCATAAACGCCAGAAATGCCACTTTCAAAATTGGATCTGCCTACGCCGTTCCTGGTACTCTCAAAACAAATGGCAGCACCACCTGGGACCTGGGCACTCTAATCTTGATCTCTCCGGAGGCACGACTGGAACTTGGTGGTACTGTGTGGTGCTGGATAAGGTACTGACCGATAACCTGACAACATTCAAACTGGGAGAAGATGCAACGGTAACCCGAAACGCAGGGCTTCACCTTAGGTGGTTTGGATCTTGACAACTCTACTTTTACGCTTGGTTCTGCCACAACGGATTTGACGCTTGAATCTCGGTCACTCAAGTGATAATGGAACGGATTCAGGTTTACCTCCTGGAACCCTGGCGACGCAAACAGCCGACCTGACTGTAGTGGGCGGTATTCCTAGTTTAAGTAGCGGTACCACAATTTCTTCGACAGGCGGAACATTTACCTTTGGCGAGGGACTATCAATCAGTGGTGGAACAGTTAATTTGCAGAACAGCACCCTTGCACTTGGCGGGAGTTTCAGTAATACAGGCGGCAGTCTAACACTGAGCGGAACAGACCTGGAACTGCTGAGTAACCTCAGTCTCGGGAGCGATGCTGCTTTTACAGTCGATGAACTGCGTCTTGAAGACAAGACGCTCAATCTCCAATCTGTATCATCATTCACAGTTGCAGAGCAGCTTGTGCTGGACAATGCAAATGAGCAAATCACCTGGGATAATAATACGTCACTTGCCCTGAGCGGCGGATTAAAGCTTGATACAAATGGAGAGCTGACCTGGAAAAATCCAGGTAATTTGGCCATTGGCAACATTACTCTCAATGGCGGAGTATTAAAAATTGGTAGAAACTACTGGATCACAGACCTTTGGACTTACATCGCAATCTTACGCTGCACGGCAGATTCAGAGATTTATTTCAACAGTGGAAGTATCCTGAACTATTCGGGAGCAGAGGTTTCGCTGGGCAAAATACTTACGTTAGGCGGAAGCGGTCAACTACAAAACACCAACGACCTCAATCTGGGAGCAGGCGGTAAACTAAAACTTTCTGAAATCAGTGTAGCAAAAGTAATCACGTCTGCAGACAGTCTGGGTCTGAAGATCGATAATGATACTACGATTACCAGCCTGTCGGTCAGTAACCTGACACCAGTTTCCATTACTGAGGAAAGAGCCTCTCAGGAGGCATAACTGTGAACACTGGCGGAACAGTACAGTTAGCTGATAATGGGACGCTTGCATCTAATATTTCCATGAACGGCGGAGTTCTTGATGCAGATAATTCACTGACAATTTCAGGAGCAGTGACGCAGGCGGGTAATGCCACTATTGATGTTGCATTCCGGCAAGACCCTTACTTTTGATAATGGCACGATTAGCACTGAAAGTTATCAATTGACGCTTGAGGGTGCTGGAACCATCGCTTTTCCTGCTAATGCATCCGGAATAGTTGTGAATAATGCCGCTGGCCTGCTCAAACTCAATGGCACTGGAACATTGAGGCAGCCAGGTTACTGCAGCAGCAATACCGGCAAAGGAGTGTCAAGGTTAATGCCTCTCGAACCATCAGTAGACTTAAAAGTACGGCAGACACTAAATTGAATATTGCCAGCGGAAAGACGCTTTCGGGATCAACAGAAGTTGCAGCAAACAAAACTCTCACCCTGAGCGGCACCGGAACTTTGGGCAGTGCCCTTAACCTGGAAGGCACACTGGAGGCAGGAGCAAACCTCGAGGTTTCGGGTACAATAAGTGTTGCAGACAATGCCACTGTTTCCATTCCAGCTGCAGGCACAACACTGAGCTATTCCGGTGGAAACCTGACAGTTGGTGCACATACTCTTGCAATAGGGGGAGCAGGAACATTCAGCAATGCTTCGGAGACAGCCCGATTGTACTTGAGCGGTCGAAGACAGTGTCCTGGATTTAACAGGCAGCGGAACTATTTCCGGACCAGTCAGGCTGGAGGGCTGTACTCTCAAAGCCAGCGGTTCTCCCACAATTTCCGGAGATATCACGCAATATGATAATGCAACTATTGAAGTTGCCTCCGGACAGACTCTTACTTATTCGGGAGCATCGCTTAATCTAGGAGCAAATAAACTTACGCTGAGTGGCGGAGGAACTTTCAACAACTCAAATGCCCTGGTGTTGAATAATGCAGACAGTCTGCTTTCCCTGGAAGGTATTGTAACAATTGGAAATGTTAATGCAACTGACAACGCTACTTCCGGCAAAGGGATTCAAGTTGTGGAGTCTGCGACCTTGGGAAGCTTTGACCTGACTGCAACCAGCTTTCTTGATATTGCAGCAAATAAAACGATCAATGGTCCAATAACACTGCAAACAATAATGCAGATCTGCAAATTTCAGGCAGCGGAGAATATTTAGGAGACATGAAACTGGCCGGAGGTAAATTCCGTGTTGACAGCAACCGGGACCTGACTGGTACCGTAAGTGTTACTGCAAGTTCTGAGATAATTGTTCCCCAAAGTTATTCCCTGGTCCTTAACCAGACCGGTACCCTGGCCCTGGGAGGAAGTACCCTGTCTTCGAGCGGTGCAGGAAAGCTGAAGTTTGAAAAAGCAATTAATGTTTCAGGCGGAGAACTGGAAGTCAGCAGTGGAACCCTGGATTTTGTTTCCGGAGGATCTGTTGCAGGATTGACCTTGAAGAGTGCAACCTTGGTTTTGAGTGATGATTTAACAGTTGGTGATAATTTAACGACCAGCGGGACAGATCCAACCCTGCAGCTGAACGGTACCCTGGATTTAACCGGCACTGGTGTCCAAATGCAGCTGGGAACTGGTCTGGTACTTGATAATGTATCCACGAGCGCAAACACAGGGCTGCTTCTAACTGCAGATGCAACACTTACCCGTGGTTCTGCGTTCACCCTTGGCAGCATCAATCTTCAAAATAAAGCATTGACGCTTGGTTCAGGGACAAGTGACATGACGGTTACTAGCGCAGTAACTTTCGACAATTCTTCTTCCCAGATACTGACTGGAGATGCAGATTTAACGCTTCAATCTGCTTCTGTACTGAATCTGGCAGATGGCAAACTGAGTTCCACTGGCGGAACTTTGTCATTGCCGCAGGGCTTGACACTTGGGAGTGGAGCTATATTTGACTTTTCAGGAAGCACAGTAGAATTTACAGGAACACTGAATGTCGGAGATGGAACAATAAGCTCAAGCAGCAGTTCCACTACTTGAGCTCCAGGCTGCATCCAGCTTTACCAGCAATGCCGTATTTACCATTCCAACGCTGGAGTTAAACTCTCAAGGGCTGACCTTGAACAGCTCTTCAACTCACCTGACGTTGAGTAATCCGTTTACTGTTGGAGCATCAGAATCAGTAGATACTCAAGCGGGAAGCCTGACACTTAATGGCTCGGCCACTCTTGAAGATAACGGCACAATCGAATCCAGTGCAGGATCACTAACATTCAATGGAAGTGTTGCGCTGGACAATGCAAGTCTGCTCTTGACCGGCGGTTCGGTTGCACTGAACTCAGGAGCAGCAATCTCCGGCAGTGAGTTACAACTGTTTGACTCTTCATTGACGCTTGCCGGAAACGTTGGAATGACAAACGACAGCACCCTGGGTTTGAGAAACACTACCATTAATCCTGGTTCATACACAATCGGAATGACTGGAGGTACTCTTGGGCTTGGCGGAACATACAGTGACTTTGGTGCAGTACAGACCGACAATGCTACATCTTTGGCACTGAATGCTCAATACCAGTATTACCCGTTCTGCTCCACTTGAAATTGGTGGTCTGGATTTGAACGCCTTTACGCTCACGCTTGGCTCAGCAGCAACAGACCTGACAATACACTCAACACTTGCGGTTGACAATTCGGAGTTCACAGCTCATCACAAATGCTGCAGATTTGATCCTGCCATATCCCCTCCAGCTCACAGCCGGGATCCATCACTTCCACAGCTGGAACATTCTCTCTTACCCAGGGTGGAACTATAAACAATGCAACTTTGGATGTGAGCGGAACAACACTAAAATTGAGTGATAATCTTTCTGCAGGAAGCGGAACGCTGACCTCAAATAACACTTCTGTCCTTCATTTGCTTGATGATGTGACTCTGACGTTCAATGGAGAAAAAACCTTTAAGGCCCTTGAGCACAATGGCAATACACTTGACGCTAGGCAGTGCAACCTCAGACCTGAAACTGCTTGATGCGCTTACTCTCAATGCTGGTACCTTACATACCCAGGGTGCTGATTTAAATCTGCAGGGAGCACTTACCCTGCAAAACAACTCCCTCATTGATTCCACCGGCGGAACATTGACACTGGGCGGCACTGTTGATAACAGCTCAGAGCTAGACTGTACCTGGAACTGCATTGGCATTGCGAAGTGATTTTGCGATTACCGGAACATTAAGCACAGGCACAGGAACTACCATTTCCCGCAACAACAATGAACTTGATCTTTCAGGAGGACTGCTCAAATTAGGTGGAGATTTGAACCTGGCGGGAACTGTAACGGACAATGATACTCGCCTGATTCTGCAGGCAGATGCAACTCTAGGAAACTCAGCCTCTACTGGAATCGGTTCACTGGACCTCAACGGTTCGGCGCTGACCATTTCGATGCCACTGATAGTTAATGATCCGCTTACTCTCGATGCTTCCGGTGAACAGTTACTTACCGGGTCAAATGCATTATCGCTGAACAATCATCTGGAACTTAGCGCAGGAAACTCTCATCAACAAGTGGTATCATTTCTTTCGGTTCAACTGCGAGTTTAGGGTCTGCCGGAACGATTGACATCCAGGGGGGAGAACTTCATTTGAGTGATAACATCAGCGTTACAAGTGGAACATTGACAGTTTCTGATACGTCTAAATTAAGTCTGCAGAACGATGTAACAGTTTCAACTAATACACCAATGAGTGTTGGAACACTTGAAATGAATGACAATAATTTTAATATCTCAGCCACTCAAGGTGCAGATCTAACGATCAGAAAAGCGTTCAGTTTAGACAATGGTTCAACCCTCCAAATGAATGGTGCGGATTTGACTATGACTGAGTATGCAACTATTTCTGGGATTCTCGAACCTTCCGGCGGAACTCTGTTATTTAGTAAAGGAGGTTCTGTTTCAGGAACTGTAAACAGCAAAAACTCAACCCTCTCTTTACAGACTGCAAATCTGGTCTTCACAGGTTTACTGCAAACCAACGGAAGCACTACTTTAAGCGGTGCAAGTTGGCTCAATCTTTCGAATGGGACATTGGAGGTCGAAGGCAGCTTGACGCTGGATGATGTTACAACAAGCAATAGTACTGTACTAAAATTAACTGAGCACACAACGATTAGCAGAAATTCCCCATTCACAGTTGGCTCAGTGGATTTGTCGGGAAAGACGTTAACCCTCGGATCCACAGATACTGACTTGACTATCGAGAATAGCGCACCAACTGAGGGTGGATCCGCTGGGACTTTCCAAATGCAAGGGGCAGATTTGACTTGGACCGGGGTCACAGCATTTAGTGCAGCAAAAGTCTACTCAGCCGGCGGAACACTTACACTTGCTTCCGGAAGCTCGCTTTCTTCAACAGGGCTTATTGACCTAAGTAACGGATCTACCCTGGTTTTGAATGGAGCGTTCGGACAGTCCGGAGGAGAGTTGACTGCTGCTGATGCTACGTTAGAAACTGCCGGAGACTTCAGCAAAACTGGAGGGACACTAACAAGTAATAACGCAACCTTTAAACTGAATGGCAACGTTACTGCCTCCAGCAATACACCACTATCTTTTAAAGCGCTTACCCTGAATAATAATGTCCTCTCCTTTGGTGCCCAAACAGATAATCTGACACTAACTGAAGAACTGACACTGAATGATCCGAATGGACGAATAGAGCAGGGCTCAACTGCATTGCAACTGAATGGCGGAGTAAGCATTGATTCAGGAGGAGTGCTTCGATTAACGGATGTTTTAAACACAGGCTCCTCCAAAGTCAAACTAAATGGGGGTCTGCTCGCAATTGACAATGACACTACGCTAGCTTCATCCATCCTGCACCTTGCAGCGTCCACATTAGAAATTGCTCAAACGAAGACGCTGACCTATGAAGGAGCTTCAATTGAGATTGGCGCATCAGCATTAAGTATTATTGGAGGAGGGAACTTTTACCAACACTAATCCGCTTGAATTAAACAATGCAGCAAGTCAACTAAATTTTCAGGAATTTCTTGCGAACTACATCAGAACTAACTCTGACAGTCTTGGTATGTCTGTTGATAACTCATCAACAGTGAATGAATTTTCGGTTGGGCATGTCACCCCAGTTTCAATTTCTCCAAATCAAAGTTTCAATGGGTTAATTGAAGTTTATTCAAATAGTAATCTCCAACTTAATAACACTGGGACACTGGCAGCCAATGTCACAATATCAGGACTCGGTGGAACAGTTGAGGCGCAGAAAAGCATGACCTTTTCCGGATCACTGCAACAAGTAGATCTGCATGAAGGATTTGAGTTAATAATTGCTTCTGGAAAAACGATGACGTATTCCGGAAGTGAATTCGATATTGGCAACCACACATTTAAGCTTTCCGGAGGAGGTACCTTAAATAACACTAACAATCTGATACTCAATGATCCAGCCAGTTTGCTGGCTATAAGTGACAGTACGAAAATATCTCACCTGTTGGTCAGTGCCAGCAATACAAACGGGGCCTGACAATTTCTTCAAGTGTAAGTCCAGTACAGGAAATTTAGTGGAGAATCTATCCCTCAGTGATAGTTTTTCTGTCAGTTCAGATGTCGCATGGGCGGTTGACAATATCACAGCTGATGCAACACTTACTTTTTCGAGTGATAAGAATGTGAACTTCGGAGCACTTACTCTGACAGGCAGCGCAGATTTCAGCTTGGGTACTGAAGATATAACTTTGAGTGTATCCAGTCCTGTAACGGTCGGAAATACTCAAAAACTGCAAAACGGTGGGGATCTTTTAATTTCATCGGTGGCTTAAGTCTTGAAACGGGCAGTGAATTAATTGGTCAAGGTAAGCAGGTTTCCGGGAATATTGTGTTGAACGGGGGTAAAATAGCAACCGAACAAAATACAGTCTTAACTGACAATCTGACACAGAGTGCAGACTCAACACTACAGATAGATACTTCAAAAACTCTGACTTACTCAGGAGCAGTCGTTGATATTGGCACTTCAAAATTGAATATCCAGGGAGGAGGAAGCTTTATTAATTCAGCTGTTTCAGCACTAAGTTTGAATAACGTCAGACAGTCACTTAGTCTTAGACAATGTGAGTGTAGGTTTTGTCTCAGGTTCTGCAGCAAGTAATAGTTCAAAAGGCCTGGAAGTAAGCGTAGACTCTACGCTTACGAATTTGAGCATGACAGAAAAACTGAGACTTTCAGTTGATTCAGGAAAGACTTTGACCTTAGCAGAGGCTTTGACTGTACCGACACAGGGAATGGATTTGGCTGGTGCCGGAACTTTGGACTTGACTGATAATTTAACCTTGAATGGAAACGTTACCCTTGCTTCAGGAAGTTTGACTATTGATGCTAGAGGGCTCCTGCTGAATTTGGGAGGCGACCTCAATTTAGCGGGCGGTGTTTTGCTAACAGATAATACTACCAATTTTCATTTACTTGCCAATTCAACCCTGACCACCAATGCAGAACAGACGGTTGCTAACGTTACGATTCCAGAAAACGAAGCTCCTATGCTGACTTTGGGCAATACAACCAAGCTCGAGGTTGTGAAAATTGTCTCGATTGCTAACTCATGTCCTCAATCCTTGCCTATCCAGCCTAAAGCGCAAGTGAAACTAGCTGGTGGGATACAAATCGAACGCTGGTGGAACGTTGTGTATAGACGGATGGCTGGAAGGAGACATCGTTTTGAACGGTGGAACTTTACAGGTAGATGCTGATACGACTATTAGTAGTGACTCAACAATTTCACTAAGTTCCTCTTCTAATCTCAAGATAGTTGGGGGTTCCAGCTTAACCTACGAGGGCGACGCTCTCAGCTTAGATAATAAAACACTGTCTTTGACCGGCGGCGGATCTTTGGTGCTTAATAGTGATGGGAGCAATCCAGTTACGCTTAATAATGCAGACGGAGAACTTGAATTTTCTGGTGACAATATTACCACTGTCAGTCACGTAAAAATAAGTTCAGGTGATACATCGAATGCTCCTACTTTGAAAATGAGTTCCAATGGTGTAATTCAAAATCTGGCTCACGAAGAGTTTTCGGAAATTAATTTTGCAAGTGGCAAAACATTGAGTATTACTAAGCCTTTGAGGTGCCTGCCGGCAAACAGATGACGATTACAGGTGCAGCCGGGACACTGACGCTGGGTGACAACATGACACTTTCCGGTACGCTGAATTTACCAATAGCAGACACGACTATATCTGGCGGAACCGTGACTCTCAATGGTGGTACGCTGCAAGTTGATGAAGACATAAATTTTATCTCTGATCTGGCTCAGCAAGCGAATTCCAGCATTGTTGTGGCAAACGGAAAGAATCTCAATTATTCCGGGAATGTATTTAACGTTGGAGCACAAATGCTGACTCTTTCCGGAGCAGGTGTATTTGCGAATACAAACAATTTGACACTGAATGATCCAGCAAGTTCACTGAAACTAAATGGAATTTCTAGAGTGGATAATGTTTCAATTTCTGCAGCTTTGACTTCCGGGAAACTTGAAATTGCTCAAAACGCAACAATAGAGAACCTGGCTCACACCGGATCTTCTCGTCTTGATATAGACAATTCAAAGGTTCTAACTCTAACTAATGCCTTTGAAATTCCGAGTAGTCAATCCATGGAACTGGTTGGAACGACAATGGGACCTTAGTTTTGGGGAATCAGTTGACTCTTTCCGGAATACTTAAATTCAGCGCACCTGACACGTTGTCCAACGGGACATTGTCTCTCAAGCGGGGGAACTCTCGAGGTTAGTGAAGATGCAAGCATTTCATCTGCACTGCTACACGAAGCAAGTTCTGAGGTTAGTGTGTCTACCGGTAAAACCATCACTTACTCTGGAAGTGCTCTTGATATAGGTGCACTCACATTGACGCTTTCCGGCGGCGGTACATTTGCCAATAGCACAGATTTGAGATTCAATGACACAGCCAGTGTTTTGAATTTTGGTGGTATTGCCGAGGTCAGCAAGGTCTCATTCCCAGTGTCTCTGCAGACTGGTAAATTGAATGTTACACAAAACGCGAAAATTCAAACTTTGACTCATCCAGGTGAGTCGATAATAAATATTTCATCCGGAAAGATTTTGACGATTGCAGAAGCTTTCACCGTAGGCAGCAGCAAATCGATGGTACTGAATGGTTCAGGAGGAAACTTAAAACTTGAAAATACCATGACTCTTTCCGGGACTCTGCAAATGGATGAGCAGAGCACTCTTGACAGTGGAACACTGGCATTTGACGGAGGGATTGTTTCTGTGAACAATAATTCAACTATCTCCTCAGCAATCACGCATGCTGGTTCTTCTACATTTATGATTGCCTCAGGTAAGCGTCTGACGATGAAGAGTGACTTTACAGTTCCTGCCTCAAGAGAGATGAGTTTGACCGGCAGCAATGGTGTGCTGGATCTGCAAAATACACTCACGCTTTCCGGTACCCTGGAATTTGCCGTACCGCAGACGCTGGATAATGGAACGCTTGCGCTTAACGGTGGAACATTGAGTGTAAAAGATAATGTGACTATCTCATCTGCAATTGTTCACAGTTTAGATTCTACAGTTGATATTTCTTCCGGATCAACCTTGACCCACTCCGGTGGTGCTCTTAACATAGGCGCAAAAACTTTGACTTTTTCTGGCGGGGGAACTTTTGCCAACGTGGATCAGTTAGTGTTGAATGATGCAGGCGGAGAACTTGAATTTTCCGGTACAAGTGCTAGTACCACTGTCAGTCACGTAAAAATAAGTTCAGGTGATACATCGAATGCTCCTACTTTGAAAATGAGTTCCAATGGTGTAATTCAAAATTTGGCTCACGAAGAGTTTTCGGAAATTAATTTTGCAAGTGGCAAAACATTGAGTATTACTGCAAGCCTTTGAGGTGCCTGCCGGCAAACAGATGACGATTACAGGTGCAGCCGGGACACTGGCGCTGGGTGACAACATGACACTTTCCGGTACGCTGAATTTACCAATAGCAGACACGACTATATCTGGCGGAACCGTGACTCTCAATGGTGGTACGCTGCAAGTTGATGAAGACATAAACTTTATCTCTGATCTGGCTCAGCAAGCGAATTCCAGCATTGTTGTGGCAAACGGAAAGAATCTCAATTATTCCGGGAATGAATTTAACGTTGGAGCACAAATGCTGACTCTTTCCGGAGCAGGTGTATTTGCGAATACAAACAATTTGACACTAAATGATCCAGCAAGTTCACTGAAACTAAATGGAATTTCTAGAGTGGATAATGTTTCAATTTCTGCAGCTTTGACTTCCGGGAAACTTGAAATTGCTCAAAACGCAACAATAGAGAACCTGAGTCACACCGGATCTTCTCGTCTTGATATAGACAATGCTAAAGGTTCTGACGTTGAGTAATGCCTTTGAAATTCCGAGTAGTCAATCCATGGAATTGATAGGTTCTCGGAGAGAAGAACAATAGATTTACCTGATGCTCTGAAGCTTTCTGGAACATTAAAAATCAGTTCAACTGGTTATACTCTCAGAAATGGAACGCTGGGTCTTAGTGGCGGTCTTCTAGATGTGGTCGAAGATGCAAATATTGAGTCCAACATTACTCTTTCGGTAAACTCAACATTACAGATTGATCCTTCAAAAACTGTGACTTATGCAGGTGCAGTCGTTGATATTGGCACTTCAAAATTGAATATCCAGGGAGGGGGCAGCTTTATTAATTCAAATAGTTCAGCACTAAGTTTGAATAACGCAAACAGTCACTTAGTTCTGGATAATGTGACTGTAGGTTTTGTCTCAGTTCTGCAGCAAGTAATAGTTCAAAAGGTCTGGAAGTAAGCGTAGACTCTACGCTTACGAATTTGAGCTTGACTGAAAAACTGAGACTTTCAGTTGATTCAGGAAAGACTTTGACCTTAGCAGAGCCTTTGACTGTACCGACACAGGGAATGGATTTGGCTGGTGCCGGAACTTTGGACTTGACTGATAATTTAACCTTGAATGGAAACGTTACCCTTGCTTCGGAGGAAGTCTGACTATTGATGCTAGAGGGCTCCAGTTGAATTTGGGAGGCGACCTCAATTTAGCGGGCGGTGTTTTGCTAACAGATAATACCACTAATTTTCATTTACTTGCCAATTCAACCCTGACCACCAACTGCAGAACAGACGGTTGGTAAGGTTACGATTCTAGCAAACGAAGCTCCTATGCTAACTTTGGGCAATACAACTAAGCTCGAGGTTATGAAAATCGTCTCGATTGCTAGCTCATGTCCTAGATCCTTGCCTATCAAGCCTAAAGCGCAAGTGAAACTAGAAGGTGGGATACAAGTTGAAGCTGGTGGAACGTTGTGCATAGACGGATGGCTGGAAGGAGACATCGTTTTGAACGGTGGAACTTTACAGGTAGATGCTGATACGACTATTAGTAGTGACTCAACAATTTCACTAAGTTCCTCTTCTATATCTCAAGATAGTTGGGGGTTCCAGCTTAACCTATGAGGGCGACGCTCTCAGCTTAGATAATAAAACACTGTCTTTGTTCGGCGGCGGATCTTTGGTGCTTAAAAGTGATGGGAGCAATCCAGTTACGCTTAATAATGCAGACGGAGAACTTGAATTTTCTGGTGACAATATCTACCACTGTCAGTCACGTAAAAATAAGTTCAGGTGATACATCGAATGCTCCTACTTTGAAAATGACTGCCAAGTGGTGTAATTCAAAATCTGGCACATGAAGAGTTTTCGGAAATTAATTTTGCAAGTGGCAAAACATTGAGTGTTGAGCAAGCCTTTGAGGTGCCTGCCGGCAAACAGATGACGATTACAGGTGCAGCCGGGACACTGAGTATAGGTGATAACATGTCACTTACCGGTACTCTTAATTTAGCAGTTGAAGATGCAATTTTATCTAGCGGATCACTCACTTTAAATGGAGGCCTCCTTGAGGTTAGTGAAGATGCTAGTATTTCGTCAGCAGTAATTCAAGAGGTAAGTTCTGAATTTAGTGTAGCAACAGGAAAAACTCTTTCTTACACTGGCAGTTCATTCGATATAAGTGCTTATACACTGACCCTCAGCGGAGGGGGCAATTTTCAGAGCGGAGGCTTGGATCTTAACAATGCCAGCAGCAAGCTTCTGCTGAACTCAATCACTGTAGACAGCGTAAGTACCACGTCAGACAGTTTGGGTCTTGATGTAGATGAAGACTCAACGATTACAGCTCTTTCAGTTGCCAATATAACCCCGGTTTCAATTGCATCGGGCAAGTAGTCTCTCAGGAGGAATTACAGTAACAGCAGGATCAATAAAGCTTGATGAGACAGGCACGCTTGCCTCCACGTATTTCGATGAGCGGCGGTGTTCTTGATGCAGATAATTCACTGACAGTATCAGGTGCACTTACTCATACAGGCAGACATAACGATAGATGTTGCTGAGACGAAGACCCTCACCTATTCAGGAGCAGCGATCAGCCTTGGAGCAAATACTCTGACTCTAAGCTGGAGGCGGAAGCACTGTAGCGGAGGACTTGACTCTTAACGATGCCAGACAGTAAACTTCTGCTGAACTCAATCACAGTAGACAACGTAAGTACCACGTCAGACAGTTTAGGTCTTGATGTAGATGCAGACTCAACAGTTACAGTCTCTCAGTTGCCAACATTACCCCAGTTGCAATAGCATCGGGCAGCAGTCTCTCAGGAGCAATAACAGTAACAGCCGGATCAATAAAGCTGGCATGAGACAGGCACGCTGGCCTCCAGTATTTCGATGAGCGGCGGTGCTCTGGATGCAGATAATTCACTGACAGTATCAGGTAGCACTTACCCATACAGGAGACATAACGATAGATGTTGCTGCACGATAAGACGCTTACCTATTCAGGAGCAGCGATCAGCTGTGGAGCAAATACCCTGACCCTGACTGGCGGAGGAAGCCTGGTCAGCGGAGGACTTACTCTTAACGATCCAGCAGCAAGCTTCTGCTGAACTCAATCACTGTAGACAGCGTAAGTACCACTGACAACAGTTTGGGTCTTGATGTAGATGACGACTCAACGTTACAGCCTCAGTTGCCAACATAACCCCGGTTTCCATTGCATCGGCAAGACACTCTCAGGAGCAATAACAGTAACAGCAGGATCAATAAAGCTGGATGAGACAGGACGCTTGCCTCCACTGTTTCGATGAGCGGCGGTGTTCTGGATGCAGATGAGTCGCTGACAATATCAGGTGCACTGACCCAGTCAGGAGATACAACGATAGATGTTGCTTGACAATAAGACACTTACCTATTCAGGAGCAGCTTCAGTCTGGGGCAAACACGTTGACCATGAGCGGGGGGGTACATTAAGCAACACAAATGCCCTGGTAATTGAATCATGCAGACAGTCTTCTCAGCTGGATGGCACAGGAACATTGGGTGGCAAGCGTTACTGCATGCAGCAATACAGGCAAAGGACTGGCATGTAAATGCTCTTCAACCATCAGCAGCTTAACAGTAGCGGCAGATACAGAACTTAACATTGCAGATGGAAGTACTCTTTCAGGTGCAACAGAAGTTGCAGCAGGTACAACCCTCACACTGAGCAGTACTGGAACTTTTGGCAGTGCTCTTAATTTATCAGGAACACTTGAGGCAGGAGCAAACCTCACAGTTTCTGGTCTAATAAGTGTTGCAGGGAATTCAGCAGTATCGATTCCAGCAGCAGGAACAACACTGACCTATTCCGGAGGGAACCTGAATGTAGGTGCACACACACTTTCAATAGGAGGAGCAGGAACATTCAGCAATGCGACTGGCAGTCCTTGTTCTTGAGTCAGACAGTATCCTGATTTGACAGGTAACGGCATATTTCGGACCAGTGAAGCTGAGAGGGTACCTCAAGTCCAGGTTCGCCGACAGTATCTGGAGCACTGACCAGTCAGGAATCAACGATAGATGTTCTGCAGTAAGACACTTACCTATTCAGGAGCACCTTCAGTCTTGGAGCAAACACACTTACCCTGAGCTGGCGGAGGAATCTTGTGCAGTGGAGGCTTGATCTTAATAATGCAGACAGTAAGCTTCTGCTGAACTCAATCACTGTAGACAGCGTAAGTACCACAGTAGAAACAGTTTAGGTATTGATGTTGATACAGACTCAACGATTACAGTCTCTTTCAGTTGCCAATATAACCCCAGTTTCAATTGCATCGGTAAGACTCTCTCAGGGGCAATACAGTAACAGCAGGATCAATAAAGCTGAATGAGACAGGAACGCTTGCCTCCACGTATTCGATGAGCGGCGGTGTTCTTGATGCAGACGAATCTTCGACAGTATCAGGAGCACTGAGTCATACGGCAGACATAACGATAGATGTTGCTGACACGAAGACCCTCACCTATTCAGGAGCAGCGATCAGTCTTGGAGCAAATACCTCACTCTGACTGGCGGAGGAAGCCTTGTTAGCGGAGGACTTACTCTTAACAATGCCAGCAGCAAGCTTCTGCTGAACTCAATTACAGTAGACAGCGTAAGTACCACAGTAGACAACAGTTTGGGAGTTGATGTTGATAACGACTCTACGATTACTAGCCTTTCAGTTTCCAATATAACCCCGGTTTCCATTGCATCCGGCAAGACACTCTCAGGAGCAATAACATTAACAGCCGGATCAATAAAACTTGATGAGACGGGAACCCTTGCCTCCACAGTTGAGATGAGCGGCGGTGTTCTTGATGCAGACAAGTCGCTGACAGTATCGGGTGCACTGACCCAGTCAGGAGATACAACGATAGATGTACTTGCTAATAAGACACTTACTTATTCAGGAGCACCTCTCAGTCTGGGGTCAAACACGCTGACCATGAGTGGTGGAGGCACTTTTTACAATTCTGATAATTTAACACTAAGTGCTGAAAGTATATTGAAATTGGATGGGATTGGAAAAGTAGAAAAAGTATATGTTTCAGAAAATTTGACAAACGGATTTATTGATGTAAATGAAAACACAACCATTCAAACATTTTTGCAGACAAAATCATCAAGGATTGACATTGCCGATGGAAAGAGTTTGACGCTGACAGATACATTTGAAGTTCCTGCAGACCAGACAATGGAATTTTATGGTTCTGGAGGTGGAACTATCAATATTGGCGACAACTTGACACTTTCAGGAATATTGAAACTGAACGCTCAAAACAATACTCTGGACAACGGCAAATTGGTTTTCAATAATGGTTTGCTGGATGTGGACGAAGACACTACGATTTCAACTGAAATATTTCTTGCAGACAATGCAAGCATGGATTTGGCAAACGGCAAACAACTAAGCCTGACAAAAGAATTTCAAGTTCCGCATGACAAAAAGTTGGAAATGATCGGTGCCGGCGGGGGAATCTTGAGTTTAACTGAAACACTGAAACTCACAGGAAACCTTCAGTTCAGTGCTCCGGATTATAGCTTGAATAAATGGCAATACTTGAACTGAATGATGGGAGTTTGCTTGATGTAGACTACCACACAATCATTGATTCAGACATTGTTTTATTAGGAAATACTACTGTTGATGTGGCCCAAGGTGTGAGTTTGGAATACAGAGGTAATGCCATTGATCTCCTTAATTATCAGTTAACTTTCCTGGGTAGCGGTACTTTTTTGAATACGAACGCCATTCTGCTAAGCAATTCTGGAAGTTTGCTGATTCTTGCAGGTGACATAACTATCGCTCTCATTGAAGTAACAGGAAATAGTGCGGCTGGAAAGGGAATACGTGTTGAAAGTGCAGGCGCCAGTGTTACCAATTTGAACCTGCTTGCAGACATGGGGTTGACCTTTATTGATGATGCCTATGAGCTTAATGTTGAAAATTTGAACGTGAATTCCCCAGCACAATTGACTGGCGATGGAAATGGAGGCTGGCTCAAAGTTCAAATACTTGGCCAGGCCACAGCAAATGACGTTTTAACTATGCATGATATAAATGTTAGTGTGGAGGACGAGATTGATATTGATTTTGAAGGTCAGATAGTTATGACAGGCAATACCATCTTTGATTCTATAGGAGGGCTCACGTTCAATTTAAATGGAGCTATGAATTTCAATGGAACTGTGACTGCCAATATTAATTTAAACCAAGGTATAATGTGTATTACTGATAACACTACACTTATTGGAAATATTCGGCATCGCGCAGACTCCTTAATTTTCATTGCCCCAGAAGCAGTATTGACTTACCAGGGAACAAATCCGCTTAATGTAAATGACATGACGCTGGCAATACAAGGCGGTGGACGTTTTTCGAGTTGGGATAATAATTCACTAACCATGAATGAAGATGGCGGAACACTTAGACTGGCAGATAATGCAACAACACTTTCTCACCTTGCCTTTGGTCAAATTGTTACCAATGCTGTTCTGGAAATTGATAAGAACGAAGATTCTATATGTTCTGGTGACAACATTGGAAATGACGGCGACGGAAAATTATCAAAAATTTTGGTTGAAAACCTTGATCATGCAGGAAATTCTAATCTGAAATTGTCAGAAAAAACAGAGCTTAGTTTGTCAAATTCTTTTTCAGTACCAAGCCAAAAAACAATGACAGTTTCTGGAGAAAAAGGGGTTTTGGCGCTGGGTGGAACTGTAACATTTAATAATCAAAGCCAGTTTGTCTTAAATTCTGATGGCACTGAAGTCAGTGGAGTCTTTGATTTTACAACTAACAATCTGTTGGATGCAAAACAGTCAGTAACATTTCAATCATCTATCAGCAAGTGGGGGGATAATAGTGAAATTAAAATTGCCAATTCGGCAACGTTGGCATACATAGATAATCAATGGGAAACTCAGGGAACTCTAATCAAAACAGGGGGTACAATGTCCTGGGACAATGTTGCTTGGACTCTGAGTGATGACACCAATTATTCAAGTGACACTGCAATCGCAACAAAAACACTGACTTTGAACAACCATCTTCTTACTCTAGCGTCTGAAGACAGTGATTTGACTGTGACGGATAACCTGACATTAGATAATTCAGGTAAACAAATCAAAACAGGGCTTGCAGATTTAACCTTGCAAGGCGGCTTCATATTGGAAGATGGGCTGCTTTCCTCAACTGGTGGAATAGTCTCATTTGAAAAAGGAGCTGGGCAATCAGGAGGTAGTTTGGATGTTTCTGACAGTATGCTAAAACTAGGAGACAATTATATTAAAACAGCCGGAATTCTGACGTCGACAGGTGATGGAACAATCCTCGAGTTGACTGAAAGTCTTTCTTTGACTAGCAACACTCCTGTTTCTGTGAAAACACTTAATTTGAATGATAAAACAATCACACTCGGTTCTGAAACAACAGATTTGACTGTGAGTGATGCAATTACATTGGATGGAGTAGATGAAAAAATACACTCCCAGTCCGCAGATTTGACACTGAACGGATTACTGAGTGTAGATAACGGTGGCCTCTACTCATCTGAGGGCACGCTTACATTTGGCGGCGGACTGAATCAAACTAGGCGGAGAGTTGGACATAGACAACAGTACACTCAGGTTGAATGCTGATTTGAATAAAACCGGAGGAACACTGCAAACATCCGGTACCTCCATTACAGTCCTGAGTAATTTGAACATAACCAGCAACAGTGCTATTTCTGCCAAAACAGTTGAGTTGGGTGATAGCAGACTTTCACTCGGTTCAGATACTAGTGATTTAGTTCTAAGTGATAGTTTGTCATTGCAGGACACGGATGCATTCTTAAACACTGGAGATGCGGATCTAACTGTCGAAGGTGATGTGACGCTTGCAAATGGTAAACTGAAATCAACTAGTGGTACACTAATTCTCAGGAAAGGAGGAAGTCAGTCCGGATCGTTTGAGTTTGACTTGGGTGTAAGTATTCTCTACCTGGGTGCTGACTACACGAAAAGTGGCGGCAATCTTTTAAGTTCATCTGCCACGCTTGATTTATTAGTGGATCTGGCTATTACCAGTGATTCAGCTCTTAGTTTTAATCAGCTAAATCTAAATAACCTAACACTGACACTGGGTTCAGAAAGTTCAGATCTGCAGGTATCATCGGCTTTGATCTTGGACAATTCAAACGAGTGGGTGATGACTGGAGCAGCCGATTTTGTTTCACTTGGATCTCTTGATATCAGTGATGGAGGAGTGATCTCTACTGGTGGAACTATTAATTTTTCAGGAGGAGGTCAGCTTTCCGGAACAGGAAAATTGGATGTCAGCGAAAGTACCTGGAGTTTGGGTGGAGATTTCGTGAAATCGAGCGGAACTCTGACTATTTCACAAACAAACTTGGCATTGTCTGGCAACAGCACATTGACAAGTGATGTGGCATTAAGCTTTGTTAATCTGAATTTAAATGATTTTAAATTGACTTTGGGAAGTTCAACCAGTGATCTTACTGTAATAAATGCCATCACCATTGACGCAAGCACAGAGGGTATTTCTACTGGAGAAGCGGATTTGACAGTCGAAGGAGATTTTACACTTGCGCAAGGTAAACTTGAATCAACTAGTGGGGAACTAATTTTCAGGCAAGGTGGGACACAGTCGGGATCGTCAGAGTTTGATCTGGGTGTAAGTACTCTCTACCTGGGGGCTGACTACACGAAAAGTGGCGGCAATCTTTTAAGTTCATCTGCCACGCTTGATTTATTAGTGGATCTGACTATTACCAGTGATTCAGCTCTTAGTTTTAATCATCTAAATCTAAATAACCTAACACTGACACTTGGTTCAGTAAGTTCAGATCTGCAGGTATCATCGGCTTTGATCTTGGACAATTCAAACGAGCGGGTGATGACTGGTGCAGCCGATTTAAGTTTGCTTGCATTTCAAGATATAAGTATTGGAGGTGTGATCTCTACTGGTGGAACTATTAATTTTTCAGGAGGAGGTCAGCTTTCCGGAACAGGAAAATTGGATGTTAGCGGAAGTACTTTGGGTTTGGGTGGAGATTTCGTGAAATCGAGCGGAACTCTGACTATTTCACAAACAGATCTTGAAATTGTAGACAACAGCACATTGACAAGTGATGAGGCATTAAGCTTTGTGAATCTGAATTTAAATGATTTTACTTGACTTTGGGAAGTCCAACCAGCGATCTTACTGTACAAAATGCCATCACTCATTGACGCAAGCACAGAGGGTATTTCGACTGGAGGAGCTGATTTATTTTGAGTCTTTGATTGAGTGCTGGAGACGTGACTCTACAGGTGGAATTGTTTCTTTGTCAGGAGGAGGTCAGCTTTCCGGAACAGGAAATTGGATGTTAGCGGAAGTACAGGAGGACGGGTGGGTTTTGGGTGGAGATTTCGTGAAATCTAGCGGAACTCTGACTATTTCACAAACAGATTTGAAATTGGATAAGGCACCAGCACATTGACAAGTGATGAGGCATTAAGCTTTGTGAATCTGAATTTAAATGATAAAACCTTGACCTTGGGAAGTGCAACCAGTGATCTTACTGTAATAAATCCTTTAACTATCAGCACAACCACAGAGGGTATATCTACTGGCGGAGCGGATTTAATTTTGAATACGTTTCTTAAAATCGACGGTGAAGGAAGTGTAACTTCTACAAGTGGAGAGGTTTCTTTGCTTGCAGGAGGTAGGCTTTCCGGATCCGGGGAATTGGATCTTAGCGGAAGTACTTGGGTTTTGGGTGGAGATTTCGAGAAACGGCCTGTCGTCGGTTCACATCGAGTGGAACACTAACTATTTCACAAACAGATTTGAAATTAGCAGACAACAGCACATTGACAAGCGATGAGGCATTAAACTTTGTTAATCTGAATTTAAATGATTATGCCTTGACTTTGGGAAGTTCAACCAGTGATCTTACTGTACAAAATGCCATTACCATTGACGCAAGCACAGAGGGTATATTGACTGGAGAAGCAGATTTGATCTTGTTGAGTTCTTTGAACATGAGTCAAGGTTTACTTGGCAGCACAGGAGGTACTTGGGTTTTGAGTAAAGATTTCCTGAAATCTGGCGGAACTCTGACTATTTCACAAACAGATTTGGAATTGAAAGACAGCATCAAAATTGACAAGTGATGTGCATTAAGCTTTGTATTTGTAACATTGAATTTAAATAATTTCACTTTAACTTTGGGAAGTTCAACCAGTGATCTTACTGTACAAAATGCCATCACAATTGACGCAAGCACAGAGGGAATTTCAACTGGAGAAGCAGATTTGATATTGTTGAGTGCTTTGACCATGAGTAATGGTCTTTTAGAGAGCACAGGAGGTGCAATTAAATTAGCCCATGATCAAACTTCTATATTTAGCGAGAATGCATTTATGATGCTGGATGAGACACTATTGACCTCTGATGATGGTATTGGGATCGCATTCATAGAAATTGATGGTGAGCCAGACTTGAGCATGACTGATAGCAGTCAAGTCTCATACATTACTCTTTCCATCACTTCAGGTACAGCCGGTTCAATCAGCACAGCTGGTGGAGTTGATTGTTTAATAAATTGTACTGGTTTTATAGAAACAGGAGCATACGGTTTTAATACTCATGGTCTTTACAGAAAAGTAACCAGCGCTAACTGGATGCTCTCTGAATCTTCAGGTGAGCGCAAAACGGCCACTCTTGCAGTCAAATTACTCAGCCGTCCTCTCAACGATGTTCAAGTAATTTTGAGTAGTTCAGATTTGTCAGAGGCTACTCTAAACAATTATTTATTATCTTTTACTCCAAGTACATGGAATCGTGTTCAGGAAGTGACAATCACAGGTGAAGATGATGATGTATCGGATTATGATGTCCGGGTACGTATTCTTGGATACACAGATTCAATTGATACTAATTATGCTTCGACTTCAGCCATCAAGACCCATGCGTTCAAATATACTTTCACCAATATCAACGATGACCTGCAAAAAGGTGTGAGCCCAATAGTACAGATTGGTGCTGATCAAAAAGTTAATGAAAAGACACGGGTAATTCTTGATGGTTCAGCGTCATATGATCCGGATCCGACTGGACGCATTGTGGCATTCAAATGGAAATATATTGGTCAACGCACCGATGTTACTCTAACAAGAGAGAGCGAAAGTATTGCTTATTTTACTGGACCGGATATTAGTGAGACAACAGTGATGTTGTTCGGACTGGAAGTGATTGATGATGACAAAACTGCATCCTACGGTTCCACTTCAATTACGATTGAACCGGTCAAGGAAATTACAGCAGTTGTAAGCGGAGGAATTGAACCCAAATATCCAGAAGATATTACTTTGGATAATGAGGAAACTTTAAGTGATGGTTCGAAAAATCTCCAATTGATTTCTGGCACTAGTACATTTATAACAACCTTGGGTGTTGCTATGAATCTTGATGGGACGGCGTCTAGTTCACTGAAAACAGAAGACAATAGTTCTGGTGAGCAAATCACAACTACAACCAAGGTTAATTTGCCTCTTGGAATAGACTTAAACATGAACAAGGATGCCTCACTCAGTATTTCAAAGGAGTTGGACGGTAATGTATTTCTAACTACAAATATAAGTTCAGACGGAGCAGTAACAGTAGGTGTTTCTACTAATGGTATAGGGCCAAATCTAAAAGCACCCAAGGGCTCAGAAGTTACTATTGCAACCGATGGTACTTCAAGTATTTCTATGCCTGCTTCTACTGACTCTACAAGTGGAATAACAACCCAGGTGGTTAGCACACTAAGTCCGGACGGTTCAACTCAAATTGAAATGTCCTATAGTGGTGGATCCGGAAGGACAGCAAATGCTGATGGCAGTTCAGGAAGCAAATCAACTTTAAGTACAGACTCGGGACTGTCAGTGGCAATTGATACTAGCAGCGGTGTGACGGCAAGCATGGCAGTTACAGAAGGAACACTAGGAACACTTGCCGCTTCTCTTGGAAGCGATGGAATCTCGTCTACCAGTTTTGATGCAGGAACAAGCAAAACTACTTTCAGTTCTTCTATCAGCATGAACCTGCAGGTTAAGAGTGGGAAAGTGATCAGCACATCTTCTGCGGAAACAGGAAATGATGGAGTGAGCCGTACGATCATAAGCACGACCAACAACATTAACACGACTATTCAAGCGCAGGGTACAAGTGTCTCCGATAGCACTTTGAAGGCAGCAACAGGTTCAACTATTTCACTTAGTAAAAATCGTGTAGTAACATCTGCATTTGCGCCAAGTACCAGTATGACCAGCAGTGTTACCTTAAACAGTGAAGGCTTGATGATTCCAACAATTACCACTGTATCCTCGAATGTGAAGCAGATTTTCCCTGAAGTTGGGGCAGGAGGAACGGTCAGTCAGGAATCAGGTAAGTTGGTTGTTACAATACCTTTGACTACTTCAGGAAGTTCGCGAAATAGCTCAAAAAGAAGTTCTTCGTTACGGACTTCACAACGTGACGGAGTTTCCTCTGAATATGCGACGACCGGGCAGTGGGTCGGTGTTGACTCAACTTCAGGCAAACCGGTTTATGTCCAGTCAGCATCAGCAGGTGCAACTCTCGTTCTGGAAAATGCGTATGACAATACAACTACCGTGAGCTTGTCTGCTGGAACCGCGGACCTGCGTATTGGCGACGCACTGCCAACTGCTTTGAGCAGTACTGTATCTGTAAAAAGTACACCGGCTTCCATAACAATGAGCGGTTCACGAAATCTGGTTTCACTGCCAGCTTACACCTCGATTGCTCCAGCAAGTTTTGAAAGCCAATTCAGCAGTTACAAAGCTGTCTGGGCACGCCGGAACGGAGCATGGCAATTTTACACAAGCAGTGACAACAAAACTGTCTACACTGATAAAGGATATACTGAGTTAACATCAAGTATTGAAGCCGGAGAGGGATTTTGGGTTGAATTGAATGCACCTGTTAATCCTGTAAATTTGGAAGTGGCTAATTATGGAGGATATACATCTTTACCACAATTGAGCAGTATGACTTCAGAATGGAATATTGCTGGAACCTCAAAAAAGATCACGGTTGAAGAAATAACTCAGGCTGCAAATTTTGATCAAACTTCAGAAGATGAATCCAATACTTTGGGTTTTATTGAAAATTCCGGAGGAAACGGGCCGCCCTCAGGGTTGCAAATTTCGAATTTAGAATTTGAAATTGCAGTAAACGAGTTTGGACAATCTTCACGGATTGCGCTTTTGATGGTAGTGCTGCTACTTGCTTCAGCTAGTTTGATGTTGTACCGAAGACAAACTCAGCTTAGAAACAGTTCACAGTCTCAAAACATTCTTCTCCGGATTCCTGCCTGGCAGTTGTTTTCTGTAGCTGGCATAATTATGTTTGTTGTGGCATGTGCTCCACCAGAGGGTGATTCAACATCATCAACTTATGACTATTCCGGATCGTATGACCGTGTCCACTCAGTTTGGAAGTGGGATGATGAGAATAGCAAATGGCTGGCATACTCCCCAAAAACTTCTGTTGCTCAGGAATTGTCAACTGAGGGCTACGATACTTTCAGTTTCGTAGAGAAAGGTCAGGGATATTGGGTACGTCTTAGTGTCAGTGGCGTTCCAACTAGTCTCTCATTTGCAGAACCTCCTGCATTTTGAGCTATATGTTTTTCACTCCTCCAGACTTTTGGAGAAAGCGAGAACACAAGTCAGTGCTTTCATTTTGCTGGAAAGTCATATTGTTGCTCCACATTTTAGGTCTGAGTTTACACGGGATCTTGTTTGCGGAAGAAATGGCGCTGCTAGAATTCAGTGACAACGATTCACGTGGAGGATGGCTCAGTGGAGATTTGATTATCACTGTTCCAGACAAAGTCATTCCAGCCAAAATATCCGGAAAAATATCTAAATTTGTATTGCATTGGGGAAATAATCCTCATCAGCGTCTAGGAATGTTCCGGCCGATTGTGGTCCTGCCCTCAGCTGAGTCTGGAAGCCGGATGCGAATCCAGTTTAAAGCAACACGAGTTCCTCCAGGCGCAACTCACTTTTTACTCTATGTCCGTCTTGAAAATGGAGAAGAAACTGAAAAGTTCAGTCTTAGTTTGATAGACAAAGGAGTTCCTAACAGTAAGCCCAAAAAAATATTATTTAAACAAACAGGAAAGGAAGGTAATAGAGTCCAAGGTGAAATACGCATAACACGTGCCTGGGATGAGCGGGACGTGAGTCATTATGCCGTGTACTGGGGTGAAGGTGTGGACACAGTTTTAAGATCGCAGCCGTCCGTTACCGTAATTGAGAAAAAATCCTGGTTTGGTAGTTTAGTTGCCCAACTCCAAGCTCCCTGGAGGCGAGAACATATTGACAGAGGAAATAGATGTTCTTTTGCCTCCTGCGGCTACTCATATGATAGTTTTCAGCAGGAATGAAGAAGGGCAAATGAATGAAGGTACTTCTGTTGAACTGGAAGGAACGGAGACAAAAGATAAAAATATTTCCCCAAAAATGCTACTGCATAAAAAATCTGCTCCTTCCGGAATGATTGCCGGTAGTGTTACTCTTGTCCGGGACAAAGATGAGGATGACTCGGAGCATTATTTGTTTTTTTGGGGAAAAGATAAAAAAGATTGGGAAAATTTACACAATTTCTTAGTTTGAAATAAAGAAAATAAAGGATGGACTGACAGTAAAAGAAATACAAGTTTCCACTCTTACTGTGATGGATCAAAAACTGCAGGTATCGTCAGAGAATGACGCAGATCGCGAGTTAAAATTTGAGTTTCCGATAAACACTTTTATTCCTGAAGGTACGACATACATTCTGGCCTTTACTCAACAAAAATTCTGGTTTCAGGATGATGCTGAACGCAGGCTAAAAGGGCCAATTGCAGCTGTTTCGATACAGGATCCGGATGGAAGCAGGAATAAAGAAAAAAAGAAAAGTAAAATAAAAGAGGGCCTTAAAAACTTTTCGATTACACAATTTAAGAAAAAAAGTGTATTAAGCCAAGAAAAAAAAGAAAATTCTGAAAGTGCATTTACGGGAGAAAAATCAAAAGAGTCGACTAATTCAGATTCAGAGATTAGTTCTTATGGTTTGGGAATTGGACTTTCTTTTTCTGGACTGAATGGGATTGTTACTTATTACGATTATAATCTGGACGATAATCAGCAATTGCATTATTCGCTTGAACTTACTGGTCCGCAAGTTGGAAACACCTTCAAAGCTCTGCGTCTGACAGAAGAGAGTACGGATATGCAGAGCATTGCAAAAAGTGGTTCAGACAATTCTCTTGAAATTGACCGAACTTTAGTTTTTGCAACTTACCGCTGGTTTGTTGATGAATCTCTAGTCTGGGGAATTTCAGATGGATTATTTTATGGTGCGGGAGGAGGTATTGGCTATGCAACTTTGAAATATCAGGGTAAAGACACAAGTACGGTATCCAGCATATCCGGTGATACTGAAACCTTTGACTCAACTGCCACCGATTATTATCACTCTGCAAATGCACTTGGACTTTTTGCAGTACTTGATGCAGGTTGGCAGGGACAGGAAAACTACTATTTCCAAATTGCGCTTCAGCCGTCGATATACTTTTATTATAATGACAATTTTGAGGAATCAAGCATTCCGGTTAATCCCAATCAACGCTCAACAGTTGTAGATCTCTGGTCTAGAGCAAAGAATCTTACACGTTTAATATTAGGATTTGGTGTGTTTTTTTAAAATAACTATGGCTTACTTATCTGGAAAAAACAGGAAGTTAGTGTTGCTGATGTCAGTAGTTATTTTAGCTGTTTTTCCGTTATCGATAACAGCAGAAGAACAGCCTTTGAATCAGCAAACTACAGCAGTACACTATGTTTTTACTCAAAGTGTTGAGCGAGCTCTGTATCCCTGGTTACAGGAAGAAGTGGCAGATACCTGGTTTGAAAGTAATATTCCAAAATCATGTCACATCTGTGACAATGTCTACCGCTATCCTGTAGACAATGGTTCTGTGGTAACACGAGGTGTTCAGAATATGATGAACCGCAAAAGGCTGTCTACAATTCTGGAAGTGCAGGAAATTTTGACAGTGATTGTCAGACAATCTGGTGAGATACTCAGTGTTGAAGCTTCACTGCACAATCTTGAAAAGGAAGAACCTCTCTGGGCCAAGGTTTTTGAATGGTCCCAACCCTGGGATTTGTGGTGAGAAAATTTCCTTGGACGGAATTTGATGAACTCTACCGGAAATCTCCGGACGGGCCATGGCATCGGCCAGTAAACCATGGGTGATGGCATGGCAATATTTTCCCGCTTCGTTGCCTAGTTGTTCTGTCAAATCCTCTGCTCTAAAAGAGCCCCGCCGAAGCGGGGCTCTTATTTTGCGTTACCCTCAGCGTGTTATGGAAGCACCCATTCACCCGTCCATGAGAACTTACTGTTGTTACCATCTTTAGTGATAGGTCCACCCGGCATACATAGTCCACTGCCTGTTACACCAGCATATTTACCGGTTCCACCGTGCATGGCCCAAGTGCAGTCACTAAAATCAGGTTTCGTTGCACCATTTGTTGCTACAAAAGTATCTCCGTCAATGTCAGTTACTGTACAAACTCCTCTATAAGCTAAAGGGGCCCCTTGTGCTGACAACAACAGAGTCGCGTTGCAATCAGCTGCTTTCTCAGCAGGAAATTTTTCTGCGGATGGATTCTCAATCCAAAACTCATGAGTCGTTTGCTTTATCAACGTGGAGCCATCCGCTAGCGGGGTCGCTGTTGAAGAGGTTACGGCACCATAGCCATGCCCAGTAGTTGGAACTACTGTTTCCGCCGATGCCAAGTTGCCCATTGCAAATACTGCTGCTATAGCTAGGACTGATGTTTTCAAATATTTCATAAACTACTCCTTAATTGTTAGGGTTCTACGATACTTGTGTAGCAAGGTGGTCGTTAATCGATAAACTAACGAATCCATCCCACATTATTTACAAAGCTCCACCACTATAAATTTGAGTGACTAACACTCTAAGGAACTAAAGATTTTTGACTGACTCTTAAAGAGAGTATTAACTTGCTAATGCCAGAATTTCAACTCGTTTATTTGAAGGATACAATCCAGGATTTGGAATTTGTCGTACATTGATGTAGTGACGCGACCCTTTCAGTGAATAGCTCTGAATTTCGTAGCAACGTTCCTTATAATCAAAGAAAATTTCTTCTCTAATTGATCTTTTTATTTGTTTTTTAGCATCAATCCATGGCTTTGGCCGAATAATCCATAAAATTTTACAGGCATAACGACCTCTGATATTTTAATTATTAATTCCCTGATATCTACAAACTACCCATCGAAAAGTTTAGACTCTTGCTGCCTTAATCTTTTTTATGATAAAAAATTTCCGATAACGAACGGGAATTGTTTCGAGTTTCTTAAATACAAGAACTGTGCAAGAATCCAACTCGATCAAGCACTGTAATAGTAAATTGAATTAAAGTCAAGTAAAAATGAAGCTTTTTTTTGGTCTGTATTTTTCTAAATTTTAAATTACGGTTATTATTTTTATCATTCCGTCATAATATCAAGTAAAAATTAAATGTAAATGATCGTCATTCAGACTTTATTTGTTTTCTTCAAACGGACTTTCAAGAGATTAAAACAAGATGATTGCATGCTTAACTTGTTTGGTTTAGCATTAAAGCAGAGTCAATCTATGAAATACTAGGAAGATGCACAAAAAATCTCGGCTGATGGCCCAATTTGCAACTTTACTCGTTATTTGTATGGGAGTGCTGTTGTTATATGTCTGGTTTAACTTTGATGACCTGCGTTCTGAACAGGCCTACCGTCAAATGTGGTATCTGAACCATAAGTTTGAGAAAAACTGATTACAAAAAAATTCTAAAAGGAAACTATGGAAGTCAAGTTTAGTGCAAGATCTGCTGAACAACTAAAAATTCCTCCTGCAAGTATGTCAGGTGTTATTTTTGGAACTGTATTTAGCGATCACATGTTCTGCATGGAATGGGAAGAAGGAAAAGGCTGGCATAATGCTGAAATAAAACCTTATGGACCTCTTATGCTGGAACCGTCATCGATGGTTTTGCATTATGCACAAATGTCTTTTGAGGGACTTAAAGCATATCAGACTGATTCCGGTGAGCATGTACTATTTCGACCGCGAGAAAATTTTAAACGTATGAACAGGACTTCCCTGCGGATGTGTCTTCCTGAACTGGATATTGAAGAAGTGCTTACTACCTTAAAGAAACTGCTGCGTTTAGACTCAGGATGGGTTCCATACGAAGCCGGAACTTCACTATATATTCGCCCAACCATCTTAGCGACTGAAGAAGCAATAGGTTTGAAAGTTTCTTCCAAGTATTTATTTTTTATTATTCTTAGTCCGGTAGGACCATATTATCCACAGGGATTTAACCCAGTAAAAATAATGGTTTCTGAAAAATATGTCCGTGCAGTGCCTGGAGGTGTTGGATATGCTAAAACAGGAGGTAATTATGCAGCCAGTATATTAGCTGAGAAAGAGGCAAAAGAACTTGGTTACACCCAAGTCCTCTGGCTGGATGCGGTTGAAAGACGTTATATCGAAGAAGTAGGATCGATGAATATCTTTTTTCTGATTAATGAAGAAATTGTAACGCCTCAACTGACTGGCTCAATTTTGCCAGGAATAACCAGAATGTCTGTTTTGGAACTTGGAAAACATTGGGGTTTAAAAGTTTCAGAAAGGAGGGTTTCAATTGACGAAATATTGAAAGGATTAAAAGATGGCTCGGTTACAGAAATTTTTGGCTCAGGTACTGCGGCAGTAATTTCACCAGTCGGTGTTTTGAGCTACAAAGGAGAGGAATGTCAGGTAGGCAATGGAGAAACTGGACCGATCACTTCTCGCTTTTATGAGCAACTGACAGGAATCCAATACGGGAAAGTGGCCGATCCTTTTGACTGGGTTGAATCAATTTAAAAGACTTTAACCTAAACTCGTCTTTATTAATTTAAATTTCGAGCTTGAATTACTGACTACTGCCATTCTTGTGTCTTCGGTTCTGCATATCAAACTGGAATATAATGGAGATCAACATTCTGGTAATCCTTATTATGAGCGGTCTGGCTGGGAGCGTCATCTGTAGTTTGAACTTCCACAAACATTATTTACTGCGTGCGGTGCGATTTTATTCTTAATTTCAGAGGCACTGCTGGCCTGGAATTGTTTTAGGGTGAAATTCAAATCCTCGCAAATTTTAATCTTGGGTACTTACTAAGTAGCCCCGTGGGCACTAGCAATGTCTTTAGACCAACCGAATGTTTACTATTTGAGTTTATCATTTATAACCATGCAAAATCTGTTAAAAAAATATTTTGTTCTCCTAAAAGATTTGCGTGAAAAAAACACCCTTTTATTTGTCATGCACGTTTTTTTCGTGGGTGCGGCCCTACTGACATTATTGCTGGTTTTGCTGTCTAGCGGATTAAGTTTGCTAGTCTAAAGCTGTTTTATTTTTGCACCTCTTTGCGCACCCATGAGTCTGATTCTGATTTTAAAAAACGTTTAAATCGTGGTGCATCTTCAGAACGCATGAAGCGGGCCGCCGAAATCCGAACCTGTGGATTAGGGTGTTTCAGCAAACGGGCAGCCAGTCGTTTTACTCTTTGAGGCTGAGTTTTGTAAAAACCATTTTTCAAAGCTTCAAAACCACGGCGGGCCAGAGGTGCAAATGATTTTTCTGCATATAGCTCCAAAAATGAAGCGGTGTTTTCTGAAGGAAAAAGTGACAAAGCATCAAGTGCTCTAAAACGAATATAGTTGATCAACGACGTATCTCCACCAATTTGAATCAGCACTTTGTCTGTATCATTTCCCAGGAGCTGAAACGACTCAACGTCCAGCTTCCAGTGACGTCCTTCCAGCAGTTTCATAACCTGAGCCTTGTCCGGAGCAGCAACTGTGATTCCTGTCAGGTTCCAGAATAAAATACAAATGATAAACAAATATTTCATGATCCTCCTGTTTTTTCAGAGAAGTGTTGTTGAAATCTGATAAATTTATTTTGCAATTGGTGAATACGTCAAAACGTGTTGCTGATGACTGGACAAAGTTTCCTGTTTTTTTCCTGCAGATCGTGATGAAGTGTTCCAGGCAGTCCAGAACATCAAATTATCTCCACCATATCCTTCACATTCTTCGGCAGACATTTTCCCGTTTCTGTCAAAATCCTTGTTGCTGTTTAAGCATTCCGCGGTATCATTCAAAATATCAAATACAGTCCCGCCAGTCTCAGTAGTATGAAACAGACCAAGCTGGTGTCCCATTTCATGAGCAGCAGTTTCACCTAGCAGTTGTGAGTCCAGCGTGGTTCCGGATGCATGAGCACTGAGACTGTTCAGCACTCCGTTCCAGGAATTTGCAATTCCCATTGAACCCGGAATTCCTGCTGCATTGCCCAATATACCTGACCAGCTGCCGGAATAGTCTTCAATAAAAAATAGATTTACTGCAGCAGTACTTCCCTGTGTAACTAGAGCAGAAGTAGTTGGATCGGTGAATGTTCCGGAAACTGCTGCATATTGAGTGTCACTGATTGTGATTGTGTTGTTGATGGTAAGTGTTATTCCATTTGCAGAGTAGATATTTGACATTACATTCAAGGCAGCGGAAATATCACCAGCCGACCAGGTAGTTCCTGTGATGTAGGGTTGAATTAAAATTGTTGCTGCAGAAGGAGTGCTTCCGGTACGCAGCGCTATGCTTACCTGGTCGTTAGTGTAGGCTTTGAAAGTCCATGTTCCTGCTTTGGCACTGAAGCTGGGAGACTGAGGTACAAGAACATTGGCATAACCAGAACTTCCCAGTCTACCGCTGGCCTCATTATATAAATTAGGAGTTGAAGAAGCACTTAAAATATCTAATCCATCAGGATCAGTTAATGAATAAAATTTTATGCTGGAACTGCTGCCAAGGAAAATTGACAAAAGAAAAGATATCCCGTCTGCAGGTACAACAAATGAACCAGAAAGAAGTCCGGCACTTCCAACTGTTTGAGTTATTTCAGAGATAGTGGTGTTAAGTCCATCTAAATTTGTTTTTGCACTACTGACACCGGAAAGTTCTTCAATACTTTTATTCTCCACTCCTTCATCTTTGAGAATAAAACGTCCGCAAGAATTCAAAAACAAAACAGTTGATATAAAAAAGCAGATCAAAAATAAACTTGGGTACTTTAAGTTTCCTTTTTGATTAAACATTTTATTTTTTCAAGATTTCAGTCTGCCTGATTCGTCCAATCGGACTGACCACGACTTTTGTAATGTAATATTCAGTTTCCAGTGTGATAGTTCCGCCTGCAGCAAATCCGAAAGCACTGAATGAGGGCCAGCGTGTGGCGCTGATTGAGATTTTTGTCTGGTACTTTTTCCTCCAAAACGGTTTCATAGCTGCCGTTGTTTTTTCGCTGCAGCAGTAGTTTGCCGAATTCGCCTTTCAACCGGTGTGATTCCCTCTTGTTTAGTGCCAGCCACTGTGCCTGTCGGAGACTGTCTTTAATCTGATCTGCAGTGTTTACAAACTCAGAGCGGTCCAACAGGGGAAAAAGAGAAACGGAAAGCAGGCCTGTCATAATGCCCACTATAGTAATGGAAATCATAATTTCGTATAAGGTAAATCCTCCTGTGTTTAAGTCAGTACGCATTGGGATCAAAAAATCCTCTGAACAGAGTCAGGAACAGAATCTTAAGATCGAACCAGATGGACCAGCGTTCTATATAATACAAATCACATTCGATACGTTTTTCCAGGGATGTATTTCCGCGCCAGCCGTTGATTTGAGCCCAGCCGGTAATGCCTGCTTTGACTTTATGTCGCAGCATGTAATTCGGTATTTGACTTTTAAATTTCTCAATAAATACAGGACGCTCCGGTCTCGGGCCGACCAGGCTCATTTCTCCCTTGAATACATTGAAAAGCTGCGGCAACTCATCTAAACTGTACCTACGAAGAAAGATACCAAATTTTGTTCGGCGTTCATCATTTTCACTTGCCCAAACTGCACCTGTTTCAGATTCAGCGTCAATTTGCATGGAACGAAATTTTAAAGCACGAAAGGTCCGGCCGTCAAGTCCCATACGTTCCTGACCATAAAGAGCAGGTCCTGATGATGTGAGTTTGATCAGTATAGAAATCAAGAGCATTCCCGGAGCAAAAATAACTATGGCAAAAAATGAACCGGATATATCCAGCAGTCGCTTAAGTACCTGATTCCAGCCGGTCATAGGGCTTTGTACGATTGTTATTATCGGCATGTCATCAAAGGACTCAATTTCAGTATGCATTGTACGGAAGGTGCCAAGGTCAGGTATAATGCAGACATCAACCCACTGCTCGGCCAACATTTTTTTCAGTTCCGGGAGCATGTGCTGATCTTCAGAGGCAAGTGCAATAAAAACTTGATCAATTTGATTTACCTGAATAATCTGGTTCAGTTGCTCAATTTTACCAATTCTGGGAATATCCTGTGGAATATCTGATTTTGAATTGCTGCCGATTTCAATAACACCTTTGAGGACGATTCCCAGTGATTTCAGGCTCTCGAGACGTTCAATAAACTTGTTTGCAGAAACTCCATTTCCAATCAGCAGGACATGTTCAACATGTGTACCCCTGGCGTGCAACCAATGTAAGATTGATCTTGAAAGTAGTCGTGAAAAAAACAGTATAATCAGAAAACTAGATAAAAAATAGAGTGTGTGGATCCGTGAAAAAGAAAATTCTCGATAGAAAAATGCGGCAACCAAAGTCAGCAATAACAAGCTTAATGTTCCACGTAGAAGATAGGATAATTCACGGCGCGGAAGGATGACTTTGTGCAAACGGTAAACTCCACTGAAAGCAAAGACGAAGCCTGTTAAAACGGCAATAAAAAGGGCTGCTTTCAGGTACTCCTCGTGAGAGGGGACCATCGAGGCAGGAGGGAAGTTTATCCAGTGAAAGCGCAGTTGATAAGCGAGTTCCCATGCTCCAAATGCGAGGAACATATCCATCAGTCGTAGGACTGAAGCAAAAACCTGAGTATGTCTTTTCAGCATCTGTTTTTTTTCGGAAGAAACTGATAAGTCATTTTTTGACTGAGCATCTTGGTTAATATTAAACAAATTATTTAAATAGTAATGCAAAATTTTCATCCAAATTTAATTCGACTTTTAGTTTTTGATTTAGACAGCCTGACTGCAAATTTTAAACAGGAGTCATGGGATAATTTCCGTCAGTTTTTACTGGTGCTGGATGATCGTGATTTTGAGATCTTACTGATTTCAGAGTCTATCGAGGCTTCTGAATGGGAATCTTTTGCCAAACTGTCTGTTTTGCAGAGTACAGCAGAAAACGCATTTCAAAATAATCCTACACTGTCAGCCAAAGACGTATTTTGGTTTTCAGAACAGCCGGAACTTCAAAAAAAGATATCTCGCACCAGCCATAACTTTGCTGGAAGCGATGGCTGCACTACTCAAAACGGCGGCCTACAATATCAACATTTACACGACATCCTGCAAATATTTCATCCCAGCAGAATTTCTTCTGGAGATTTGTCTGCTAACCTTTTCAAACTGAAGCAGCATTCACAGCAGGTACCATTGATGCTCGGTATTGGTGGTCCTGACGAATGCGGCCACTCATTTTTTGTTGGCGAACTGACAGACGCACTTGAAGATCAGGAACTGCTAGTCTCAATCATCGATCTGTCCCAAGTTTTGGGAACAGAGTTTCAAAAAAGATCTGTATCATCAGATAAATCATCTTCCTCACTTTGGCGTTCCGAAGAAATTCGAGACTGGGTTGTCGAAGAAGTTTTGCGACCCTACAGTCGAGGGCAGCAAGTTTATTTCGAAAATCCTCCTCAATTTATTCAGGAGTATGAGTTATGTACATTCCCTTTTTTTCTTGCTCCGGAAATGATTTTACTGATTTGGGGTACAACAGTATTTCTGCCTGAGTTTGAAAAATTAATCGATGTACGCGTTTTACTGGAACTTTCAGCAAAAACTGCTGCAGCCCGTTTGTTTGCACTGGATGACCGAGAAAATTTCGACCAGTCATTTGTTGAAACCTATCTGCAGAAAGAAGGCAAATATTACGCAAACTATTTGTCAGATTATGATGTGCCGAACAAAATAGATTACAGGATAAATTTTGAAAACTTTAATGCCTTCCGGTTAAAAGAAAAAACTTAACTCTCCTCAAAACGTGCTAAATCCTTTTTGAGCTTTTGCTCCTCTTCAGGAGTCAGTTGCGCCAGTTCCTCATGCTGTGAATTTGTCACCCAGCTTTTTGAACGAAACACGACCCACAACAGCCCAATTACAATTCCTGCACCAGGAAGTATCCAAAGCACTAAATTGAAACCTTTTTTTGGTGGTTCCCGTAAAATCCACTCTCCGTAACGCTCAATAAAATATCCTCTTATTTCTTTATCTGTTTTTTTATGTTTAATCAGTTCACGGATTTTATCTTTGATGCTGTTTGAAAATCCTGCTTCAGAATCTTTCACAGACAATCCCTGACAGGTTGGACAGCGCAATTCGTTAGAGAGTTTCCTGAAGCGGGCCTCGAATTCTTCGCTTTCTGCCGCAAAAGTTACTGTAAATGTGCTGCATAAAATAATTATAGCAAACAATTCGCAGAGAGTTCTGAAGTTAGCAGCAAAATTTTGCCAGTGTTGCATGAACAGGATTGTATCAATGATTTTCTAAAATTTAAGATAACTCAGAACCAATGTCTAATTTATCAATTCATATATTCTATCTTTCTAACAAAAAGTATACAATGTAAAACAGGTAATAAATGTATAATATTTTATTATTAAACACTTTTTTATGTAGATATTATTTTCAATTTGCTGTAGTGTCATCAATATTAAAATTTATCTTGTGAATCTGTATTTAAAAGTGTTTAATACAGGTCGTGGTGGATTTAAGAGCTATTTAAAATGCAGAGGCAGTTTAGTTTTGATATTTAATAGGGAGTGAAATTTGTTTGGCAAAGACAAAAAAGTAACAGCCTCAGGCTCTGTACCAACTTATATAGCTAAAGGTATGCGGATTGAGGGGAAAATTTGGGGTACACGTCCTATTTGGATCGAAGGAGAAGTCCGGGGAAGTGTTGATTGTGACAGTGAAGTTATAATTGGGGAATCAGGTAAAGTAGATGCTACAATCAGGGCTTCAATTATAAAAGTAAATGGTTTTGTAGAAGGAGAATTGCTTGCTTCAAAACAGATTGAGATAATGTCTAAAGGGCGAGTTCGCGGAAACATCACAAATATTCCTGGAAGTTTGGTTATTCATGATGGAGGGATTGTCGAAGGCCTGTGTAAAACTGAAACTGCAGAAAAGATGAAAAACTTGTTACCACAATCTTTACCTAAACTGCTGCCTGAAGAAACAGACATTTCTGTCAAAGAAATTCAAACCACTGAAAACAAAGAAACACCAGAATCTCCGCAGACTGCATAAAATTCCTTAACTGCAAATAAATATCAGTCCTTGTAAAATAAAGAGTTATTTTTATGTTTCAGTAGAACTCTTTTTGAAGATTCGCGGTTGTTGGCTATTGCGCCGGTTGGACGAAATGCCGGAAGAATCTTTTTGGTGCTTGCAAGCGTCTGAATGGGTTTTGCCGGTACAATAAGCGATAATGATTTACGGGCCACCTCAAAATGCACTGACTGTACTGTATCCTGCATTCCCGAGACATCCAGCGTAAGATTAGCCCAATTCCCCTGCACCTCTATCTGCTTTCCTGTTTTAAGAAGTGTCTCATCATTGGCATTTCCTTTTTTTGTATCAAACCACTGCTTCATCTCCTTAAAGCGGCCTATCGTCGTTAAACTGGCTTCCCGTTTCAGGTACACTTTCAATACAGGAGTCCTTGTCAACTTTCCCGGATGCATTGTCAGTGAATTCAAACTTTCGTCATGGAATGCAATTCGACAGCGGAACTTACCGTTCACTTGGGAGTTTTGTCCGTCAATATAAATAGTAGTCTCAGCATTAGCATGAGAGCTGTTTATCACAAATTCATTCCAAAAATATTTTGTCTCCAGTTCAGGTGCAAGAAACTGAACCTTTATTACATCAACTAGAAGAGTGTGTCCGGCTTTAAATACCTGCAAAACAGGTCTTAAATGAAATGATGACTGGCTTATACTGGCAGCAAGTTCTCGTAAGTCGAGGGGCCAGAACCCTATTTCAAGAGTGCTGCGGCATTCTTCACTGGCCTGCATCAGTGTGTTAAATCCTCGTTTGATAGAACCCGGAGAACCAATCAAAATCAATTTTTTCCAACCCGACCAAATTTGACGTTCCACAAGCTGTTCAAGTTGAGTTTCTCCGGTAGTAAAGAAAAATTCATTTGGCACCAACTGTTCCATAATTCTTAGTCCGTGACGCTTCCAGAACAAGGAAATACCCGGATGGGAGTAGCTGTCAAGAATGAGGTACATTGGATGATTCATAATAATTTTATACGGATTAGTGCTTACCGGTTTTTAAGAATGATTTCTGTTCATCGATTGTTTCAATTCCTGCAGTGCTTGCTGTGTCTGAGTGAAAAGTTCTTCATGAGTTCCTTCATTCTGCAAAACGACATCTGCATAAGCTAAACGTTCTTCCTGATCAAGTTGTGCTCCAACACGCAGTTTTGCTTCAGTTTCACTCAAGTTATCACGTTCTTTTAATCTGCTGAGTGCAACAGTCGGATCCAGAGATACAACCCAAATATGTCCGCAAACCTTATACCAATTTGCTTCAATCAGCAAGGCTGCTTCCAGAAACACAATACCTCCGTTACTGTCCAAAACAGATTCTTCAAATTCATTTTGAATCATTTCTTCAATTATAGGATGAGAAATTTCATTCAACTGTTTAAGCTTTTCAGCATCTACAAAAACTATTCTTCCAAGTGCGGTCCTGTTTACACTACCGTCCGGATTTAATATTTCATTTCCAAAATATTTCACCACTTTATTGTATCCTGGATTACCCTGCTCCAAGACTTTGTGCCCAAGTTTGTCGGCGTCTATCACTGAATAACCAGCCTGTCGGAGATGCTGAAGAACGGTGCTTTTTCCAGACGAAATGCCTCCTGTCAAGCCTATTAGAAGCGGTCCTGTTACCGGGAAATTCATAATTGTATCTTTTAGCAAAGTGGGAAAATTGCTTGAATCAGTTTAAAGAAAATTTACAGTAAGTTTTGGGATGTAAGCATAATGTGATAATAGAGTTAGATCAAGATACGAATTTTTGATAATAACAAAAAAAGTATTGACTGTTTTGAACAATTGTAGCAGATTCTGTTTGGAGTAACAAAGTCCGAATAATTGGTGGGGAAAAATATCAGTTACTTTTTAGTCAATGTTGATTAACTATTTTCAACCCAGGAGGAAATATGGAAATTGCAGAGAAATCTAAATCTCGTGTTGATTCGGCAGTGGATGTTCTGTCAGGAAAACTGAAAGATATTCTGGCACAAAAAGAAAAAGGGGTGATTCAGGTTGACAGTGACTGCATTGTAGTCGAGGCAGCCAGAAAAATGCGCGACAATAAAGTTGGAGCTTTAATGGTTATGGAAAACGGAGAACTGGTTGGCATTTTTACTGAACGGGACCTGATGAGTCGTGTTGTTGCAGAAAGACTTGATCCAGAAAAAGTTAAAGTTTCAGCAGCCATGACCTCATCAATTGCTACTGTGCCGCTGGAAACACCTATCCGTGAAGCTGCTAATTTAATGTCGCAAAATCGTATACGGCATCTTCCGGTACTTCAAGATGGGAACTTGTGCGGCGTAATTTCTGCTGGAGATATTTTTGCGTGGAAACTGCGTGAACAGGAATTCACACTCCACCAGTTGGAGGATTATTTTTTTAAAACCTGATAATCAGTATTTCATAGCTGACATTTTTCCTTCAAGACCTGTTTGCAGTGGGAAATAATTGATTTATTTAGATCAGAGCTGTTTTGATTATTTTTTTGCAGAATATTATTATTAACCCAAATCAAAATTAACACCTTGTGCCAACGGCAAGTCGGAAGAGTAATTTATAGTGTTGGTTTGACGGCGCATGTAGGCTTTCCAGGCATCTGATCCGGATTCACGCCCTCCTCCGGTATCTTTTTCTCCACCGAAAGCTCCGCCTATTTCTGCTCCAGAAGTTCCGATGTTGACGTTGGCCAGTCCACAGTCTGAGCCTTCATGAGAGAGAAATTTTTCAGACTCCTGAAAATCTCTAGTGAAGACTGCGGATGACAAACCTTGAGGAACGTCATTTTGTAAACGCAGAGCTTCTTCAAAATCCTGGCAGCGAATCAGGTAAAGCAATGGAGCAAAGGTTTCTTCCTGTACAATCGGCCAGTGGTTTTCTACTTCCGCCAGCGCAGGACGCACATAAAGTTCCGAGGGGTATCCATCTAAAATATCTCCACCATAAATAATTTCCCCACCTTGTTCCCGGATTGCTTTAAGAGCATTCTGGAAAGTTTTCACGGCCACTTCATCGATCATGGGGCCGATTAGTGTATCAGAATCCAGTGGATCACCAACCCTATTTTCAAGTTGAGAGTATGCTTGAACTAGCTGATTTTTTACATCATCGTAAATTGAATCATGGATGATGATTCGACGTGTGGTTGTACAGCGCTGACCACAGGTTCCGACCGAACCAAAAACGATTCCGGGAATTGCGATCTTCAAATCTGCACTTTTGGTTACAATAATTGCGTTGTTTCCGCCAAGTTCTAAAATACTTCGTCCCAGTCGTGATGCGACTTTGGCCGAAACTTTACGCCCCATGTTGGTGGAACCAGTGGCGGAAATCAGAGGAACTCGAGTATCGTTGACCAAAGTTTCCGCAATTTCTTCATTTGTGCCGATGATCAAATTAAACACACCTTCCGGCATTCCGTTTTTACGCATCACCTTACTGATTATGTGTTGCAACGCAATGGAACACATTGGTGTTTTAGGACTCGGTTTCCAAATTGAAACGTCTCCACAAACTGCTGCGATCATTGCGTTCCATGACCAAACCGCGACCGGGAAGTTGAACGCAGTGATGATTCCTACAATTCCAAGAGGATGGTATTGGTCATACATGCGGTGACCTGGTCGCTCAGACTGCATGGTGAAACCATAAAGCTGGCGTGAAAGGCCGACTGCGAAATCGCAAATATCGATCATTTCCTGCACTTCACCCAAACCTTCCTGATAAATTTTACCCATTTCCCATGAGACCAATTTCCCAAGATCATCCTTTGCTTCACGTACTGCGTTTCCAATCTGACGCACGATTTCTCCACGCTGCGGTGCTGGTATTTTGCGCCATTCCGGAAATGATTCTTGTGCTTGAGAAATTACCGTTTCGTAATCCTTACGGTTGGCGGTCCGGACATGTGCTATCACAGAACCGTCTACTGGAGAAACTGATTCGGTCAATTGACCGTTTCCGGCCAGCCATTCTGTACCAGTACTCACTCCGGAATTCTGCTTTTCCAAACCAAGGTTTTTAAGAAAATCAAGTTTGCTCATAATATCTTTCAAATCTTAATTAAAATTAAACTATAGTTTCCCATTCAGAGAGAAGTTTTTACAGCTATTATCATCCAGAAGTGTCTGGGGTTCCAAGTCGGACTGACCATCTACTCTGTTCTGAACACGCTGAACAATCTGCTGCAATTCGCTGTTACGATCCTCCATTGAACCTTGTTTTACCTGCCCTGACTCAACTAAGTTTTTGAGTCGTTTGATTTCCTTCTTTTGTTGGCGTAGATTTTTTAGTAAAAATGCATGGTAGATAAAAAAATAAATGACAGAAAAAATTATGCCGAATGCAAAGGAAAAGAAAACTGGCACGAAAACAGGACGCTCACTTTGGTAACTGAAATTTAACCATTCTAAACGATAGTGAAAGGCTACAAGTTCAGTATTTTGTGTTGCAAAATCAATACTGAAGATTAGAAAACCTGAAAATAAAATCAGTGACAAATAACGCATAATTAATCATGTCAAATAAGGTTGTGCATGAATAAAAATCTTTAGCCAGTATCTATCACAAATTACTTTGGTGTCAAGTCAAGTGCTGTTTTTTACGAAGAATGGACTAGGTGGAATTCTGGACAATCAGGGAAAAATTTGCCATAATAAAACTATGTCATCTGCACGGAGATGGATGCGTCACTGGTGGGCGCCCCGGACTTCAAACCCGCGCGTGCGGCACTAACACTGTCGTAGATAGGTTCGATTCCTATACGTCTCCGCCAAACATGTAATTGATATTGACCTGACAGGGGTCTTCAATTGCCTTCATGCTGTCACTCCAATTATGATTGAGCAGAACTATGGTCGCATCGTCAATGTCTCTTCCATTGCAGGAAAAGACGGGAATCCTAATGCGGATCACTATAGTGCCGCTAAGGCCGGAGTCATTGCCCTGACCAAATCTCTAGGAAAAGAACTCGCAGAATTTGACATCGCAGTCAACTGCATCACTCTAGCTGCAGCTAAAACATAAATTTTCGACCAGATGAGTGAAGAACACATCAAGTATATGTTGAGTAAAATTCCACGAAACCGTTTTTTAAAAGTTGAGGAAGCTGCGTCGATGGTGTTTTGGCTCTGTTCCTCTGAAAACTCCTTCACTACCGGAGGGGTCTTCAACCTAAGTGGGGGTCGCGCCACTTACTGAAAGAGATCTTATGAAACAAGTAATAATTGCAGACGTACGTTTGTATAGCAAAAGACAGGATCAGGAGGTGACTATAGCCTAACTTATTTTAGGTAACAGGTCTGTTTTGTGAATTTGAGAGAGAGCGTTTTAAATGAGTGATGACGGAATTCCTTCCAGTAATTAAAAAAGAATTGATATGACTAAGAGAAAATACAAAGAGGAAAGAAATAAAATATTGAAGAAATACTCATTACCAATGTCTGAAATCTCTCACAAGTATCTAAAGGATAGGAATGGTTGTTGGTTTTGGTTAAAGGATTTAATAGATTACAAATAAAATTATTTAAAGAAATTGAAAATATATGGTGGGAGAAATAAAGTTAGGTAAAGGAATGATTTCTGAAAGTTGGGAAAATTATTTGAAAAATATTGCATTGTTACTAGGTGTGCTTAGTGTGGTTGCAATTATTCTAGATTGGTATCCATTCACAATGTTTATATCATTACCTTTCTGTTTGATTTGGGTTTATTGTGGATGGTTGAGAACCGAACCTCAGTTAAAATGGGTTAATGTGATTTTTTGCACTATTATACTTATTTGGTATTGTAAGATATTTTTTGATTATTTGACCTTGGTTTTTCCTACTCTATTTTGATTATTCAATTCCATATTTAAATTTAGTCACACAAGTTTAAATTCCAAAGATAGGAACATTAAAGTTTACTGTTTTCTATAGTCTTTCGTTATAAGTAAGTATGTTAGCTTTGAAGGGAAAAAGAAAAGCATCTAAAGTAATAAAGGAACCAGAGTAACCAAAGGAATGATTGTTAGAGATAAAGAGTAATAAAGAAAAAAGAGAAGAATAGAACCATTTACTTACCCTGATGGGAAAGAGTATGTAGGGGAATACAAGAATGGGAAAGAGTGGAACGGGACATATTACGACAATAACGGGTAAAAAGAATACAAGTTGGTGAATGGAAAAATAGAATAAAACAATAACCCCTCCCTAAAACCAACCAATAAACTATGAAACACCTACTCATCATCCTCTCCTTACTTCTACTTTCTTCTCCTGTGATTGGAAAGGAAACTGGTGTTCTCTATCTTTATGAAAGTTCTTCTGGTTTTGTATTGAAGAGTTTTGGAGATGGTAAAGTTCATCCAAAATATGAAGGAAAAATCACAAATCGGAAACCTAATGGATTTGGTGTTTTGACTTATCCATATGGTGAAAAGAGTGTGGTTGGAGAATGGAAGAATGGTAAGGAATGGAACACCAAACATAAAAACAAAGATGGAAAAATAATAGGTAAGTTTGAGGATGGAGAGTGGATACTAAAATGGGGGGTGTTGTATTTTGGATTTAGGAATGGGAAGGTTGGATATTATACAGTAAAATGGGAAGGATTTGAAAGTGAAGACAATAGGGATTTTTCAAAATATGAAGGAGAAATCAAAATTGGATTTCCAAATGGTCAAGGAATCCTGACTTTCCCTGATGGAGAAAAGTATGAAGGGGAATACAAGGATGGAGAAAGGAATGGTCAAGGAACATACACTTGGTCTGATGGAAGAAAGTATGAAGGGGGAATACAAAAATAGTCTAAAAAATGGTCAAGGAACATACACTTTTCTTAATGGAGACAAGTTTGAGGGGGAATGGAAGGAAGGGGAACAAGATGAGGGAACATCACACTTGGTCTGATGGATACAAGTATGTAGGGAGTTGGAAGAGAGGTCAAATGTGGAACGGAATATATTACGACAATAAAGGGAACATCTTTGGAAAACAGGTGAATGGAGTACAACAATAACCCCCACTAAAACCATCCCCATCATCTCCCCTAAGTAACCCCCCACTTAATTCTTCACAGTCAGACACCCTCCAAGTAAAATCACCAATTCTTGTAAAACAAACCGATTGATGTTATATATTGGGTTCTCCTAAACCAAATAGAAACCCAAGTGAAACACCTACTCATAATCCTCTCCTTCCTTCTTCTTTCTTCTCCTTTGTTAGGTCAGTCCTCCAAACCCCTTGGTGTTGTCCTTCCACCAACCGTAATGGGAAATGTCTCTGACACACAAAAACAATATCTCTTGAAAACTCTGGATGATGAGTTGTCAAAATATTTTGATGTTTCACCTCCTCCTCAAATTGAAAGTGGTGATTGCCTAGTTGGTTGTGATGTTTTCCAACTACAAATCGTTGAGGAAGATGGAGACACCCAGTTGAGTTTGAGATGGATGACTGAAAATCACAGGAGAATAGAAACAAAACTTTGTGGGAAATGTAAGACGATTGAATTGGATGTGAAGTTGAGGGAGTTGGTTGAGAAGTTGGTTGGGAGGAAGAAGGTTGAAACAGTTGTGGTAGTTGAGAAGAGGCGAAAAGGAGTTTTGTTTCCTCGTTTGATCAGTAGTGAATTTGGATGGTTTGAAGGTGGTGATGATGATAAGGATGGAAAATATGTAGGGGAAATTGAAAATGGAGAACCAAGTGGACAAGGAACATTCACTTGGTCTGATGGAGAAAAGTATGTTGGGGAATGGAAGGATGGGCGGAAGTCTGGTCAAGGAACACTAACTTTATCTAGTGGGAACAAGTTTGAAGGTGAATTCAAGGATGGGACATATCATGGTCAAGGAACTTTTACTTGGTCCGATGGAGACAAATATGTGGGTGAATTCAAGGACGGTAAACAACATGGTCAAGGAACATATATTAAACCTGAGGGAAGGAAATATGTAGGAGAATGGAAGGACGGATTAAAAAATGGACAAGGGACACTAACTTATGGTAAAGGAAAATCGGAAGGAGACAAGTATTTTGGAGAATTCAAGGACGGTAAACAACATAGTTACGGAATATACATTTATTCTAATGGAGACAAGTTTGTTGGAGAATACAAGAGTAACAAATATCATGGTCAAGGAATATTCACTTATTTTAATGGAGACAAATATGTGGGTGAATTCAAGGACGGTAAACAACATAGTTACGGAATATACATTTATTCTAATGGGAACAAGTATGTAGGAGAATTCAAGAATGGGAAAAAGAATGGACAAGGGACACTAACTTACGGTAAAGGTAAATCGGAAGGAGACAAATATGTGGGTGAATTCAAGGACGGTAAACAACATGGTCAGGGAAAATACACTTATTCTAATGGGAACAAGTATGTAGGAGAATTCAAAGATGGATTATCAAATGGACAAGGGACACTAACTTATGGTAAAGGAAAATGGGAAGGTGACAAGTATGTGGGTGAATTTAAAAATGAGGAACCAAATGGTCAAGGAACATACACTTATTCTAATGGGAACAAGTATGTAGGAGAATTCAAAGATGGATTATCAAATGGACAAGGGACACTAACTTATGGTAAAGGGAAATGGGAAGGAGACGAGTATGTGGGTGAATTCAAGGACGGTAAACAACATGGTCAGGGAAAATACACTTATTCTAATGGAGACAAGTTTTTTGGAGATTACAAGGATGACAATGAAAACGGTCAAGGAACTTTTACTTGGTCTAATGGAGACGAGTATGTAGGGGAATTCAAGGATGGTAAACAACATGGTCAAGGAACATATATTAAACCTGAGGGAAGGAAATATGTAGGAGAATGGAAGTACGGATTATCAAATGGACAAGGGACACTAACTTATGGTAAAGGGAAATGGGAAGGAGACAAGTATATTGGAGAATTCAAGAATGGGGAAAAGAATGGACAAGGAACATACACTTTTTCTGATGGCAGAAAGTATGTTGGGGAATTGAAGAATGGTAAACAACATGGTCAAGGAATATTCACTACACCTTCTGGAAACAAGTATGTTGGAAAATTCAAGGACGGGAAGCAACATGGTAAAGGGACACTAACTTCACGTTTTGAAAAGGAGTATATAGGTGAATTCAAGGAAGGAACACTTTGGAATATCACTGAATACGACAAAAACGGAAACATCCTTACAAAGACGATAAATGGAGAAAAACAGCAATGAACTCTCTAAAACCAACCCCATCATCTCCAGTGAGTAACTTCCACTAATTCTTAACAAGTCAGACAGTCTCCAAGTAAAATCACCCGTTCTTGTAAAACAAACCGATTATAGAATTTCCATCAGTTATAAATAATAGTAGGTATTCTATTCGGGGGTAAGTTACTGAGAAGGATATGTTTATATAAGGATTGCAGGGTGGATTATGATTTCTATGTCGTCACCCTGTAATTTTTCCGTACTTTCTTCCAACACTATCCTCGCAATCGGTAACAATCCGACACTTTATACACATTTGAAATAAACATTCAGATGATTTATTATAATCAATTATTAAATCACTAAAGCTTGATGCATTTGTATTCCAAAAAGACAGTTTTTTCGATGGCTATTTAAAGCCTAAAAGATAAATAAAATGGAACCGATGAGCCTACAAGGGAAAGTTGAGTGAGCGTTTTCTTAGAGAAGAAAGATTTAGACCCGACCAACAAACTATCAGATGATGAATGGGAAGAATTTGTAAATACCCAAGAAGATGGTTTTTCAGAAGAAGGTTCAAAACTTGGAATACAGTTTTTAAGATATTGGATTTCAGACGGACACTTGGAAAGATTTAGGGAAATAAAGAAAAAAGAGAAAGAAGTAAAAAGTCTAAGAAAACTGTTAGATGATAATTAGAAAATCATGATTAAAATAAACACATTAGTGAGGTTTTTCTCAATAAATATCTCATTTAACATGACCAATACGTTGGTGTCACCGATAATAAAGTGTAATTAATAGTGACAATAAATTTACATTTGAGGTCAAGATGTCAACAAATGTGATTATTACCAATCACAGGAGAAGAGAGAATAAGTATTGAGAGGATGATGAGTAAGTATTTCACTTGGTTTCCTTTTGGTTGGTTTTAGGGGAAGTTATTGTTTGTATTGTATTTTTCCATTCACCTTTTTGTATGAGATGTTTCCGTCTTTGTTGTATATTATTCCGGTCCAACTTTGTCCTTCTTTCCAACTTCCATCATACCATCCTCCATCAGTATAAGTGAGTTTTCCTTTACCATGTTTTTTCCCATCCTTGTATACCCCTAAATACCTCCATCCATCAGGTGAAGTTTCAGTTCCTTGACCATGTTTTTTTGTTCCAACCCACTTTCTTCCATCAGTTGAAGTCCATGTTCCTTGACCATGTTTCTTTCCATCCTTGAATTCCCCGATATACTTTCTTCCATCAGACCAAGTGTATGTTCCTTGACCATTTTTCTTATCATCTCTCCATTCTCCAACAAACTTTCTTCCATCAGACCAAGTGTATGTTCCTTGACCATTTTTCTTTCCATCCTTGAATTCCCCAGAATACTTTTCTCCGTCAGTTGAAGTCCATGTTCCTTGACCATATTTCTTTCCATCCTTCCATTCCCCAGAATACTTTTCTCCATCAGTTGAAGTCCATGTTCCTTGACCATTTTCTCTCCCATCTTTCCATTCCCCTAGATACTTTCCTCCATAGGGGAAAGTATATGTCCCTTGACCATTTCTTTCCCCACCTTTTATTTCACCTACATACACACTTCCTTCAGTGTAATAGAATGTTCCTTGACCATATTTCTTTCCATCCTTCCATTCCCCAGAATACTTAACTCCGTCAGTTGAAGTCCATGTTCCTTGACCACTTAGTATCCCGTCCTTGAATTCCCCCATATACACACTTCCTTCAGTGTAATAGAATGTTCCTTGACCATATTTCTTTCCATCCTTCCATTCCCCAGAATACTTTTCTCCGTCAGTTGAAGTCCATGTTCCTTGACCATGTTTTATTCCATCCTCAAATTGCCCTTCATACTTTCTTCCATCAGACCAAGTGTATGTTCCTTGACCATTTGGTTTATCATCTTTGAATTCCCCTACATACTCGTCTCCATTAGACCAAATATATTTTCCATGACCATTTTTAAATCCACCCTTGAATTCTCCTACATACTTGTCTCCTTCCCCTTCCCCTTTTCCAGAAGTGTATGTTCCTTGACCATGTTTTTTACCATCTTTCCATTCACCAACATACCTCGATCCATTTTCCCAAATGTATAAAAGACCTGATTTCTTGGACTGTCCAAACAGAGGAGAAGAAAGAAGAAAGATAGAAATTAGTATGAGAATATGTTTCATTTTGATTCTTTTTGGTGGTTTTAGGAGAACCACGAATATAACATCAATCGGTTTGTTTTACAAGAATGTGGAGATTTTACTTGGAGGAGTGTCTGACTTGTGAAGAATTAAGTTGAGGGTAAATAACATTTGATGAATTGGGGTGTTTTAAGGAGGTTATTGTTTTATCTATTTACCACTCAGCCACTTTCTTTTGATGTTTCCATTTTTGTCGTATCCAGTAATGTTCCAAGGTTTACTATCTTTGAATTCCCCAACAAAAAATTTTCCATCAGACGAAATTAATGTCCCTTGACCATGATATTTACTATCCTTCCATCCTCCAACATACTTTTTCCCATCAGGAAAAGTGTATGTTCCTTGACCATGTCTTTTCCCATCCTTGTAGTCCCCTACATACTTCACTCCATCAGTGTAAGTCATATTTGGCTCGATCAAATCTGAATCTTTAAGGTAAAATTTATAACTTTCATCAAAATAATCTAATACTCCCCAACTTACTATCCAGTCTCCATTCTCAAACTTCCCTAAAAGTTTTCCATCTTTTTTTGTTATGTTTGGTGTTCCACTCCTTGCCATTCTTTTTTTCAACTTCATATTTTGGTACGACTTTCTCATTTCCAAAAGTTTTCCATTTTATTCCAGTCTGTTCTACTCCATTCACCCACTCAGTAGTGAAGTTTCCGTTGTTGTTATATTCCCTGATGTTCCACCGTTTGTTTTTACTGAACTCACCTACCCATTTTGTCCCATTAGTAGAAATCAAGGTTCCTTGACCGTGAAAATCATTCCCCTTCCATTCCCCGACATATTTCCCATCGGGTGAAGTGACAGTACCATGACCGTTTTGTTTCCCTTCTAACCATTCCCCAACATATTTTCTACCATCAGACCAAGTGTATGTTCCTTGACCATCATATTTACCATCCTTAAATTTTCCTTCATACATGTCTCCATCAGGTGAAGTTAGAGTCCCTTGACCATGTTTTTCCCCATTCTTGTGTTCTCTTATATACTTGTCTCCTTCCCATTTCACTTTTCCAAAAGTGAACACCCCTTTCCCATTTGGTAATCCATCCTTCCATTCTCCTTCATACTTATCTCCATTTGGTGAAGTAAGTGTTCCTTGACCATTTTGTCCTCCATCTATCCAATTCCCAACATATTTTCTTTCATCATTGAAAGTGTATGTTCCTTGACCATTCCAATTCCCATTCCTGCATTCCCCAACATACTTACTTCCATCAGACGAAGTGACTGTCCCTTGTCCATTAGGTGTTCCATTTTCAACTTGTCCCTCATATTTTGGTTGTAGTTTTTCACTTCCAACACTTTTCCATACTAAACCAGAAGAAGTTTTATATTGATAGAGAACACCAGTTTTCTCTCCCATCACAGGAGAAGAAAGAAGAAGGATTGAGAGAACGATGAGTAGATGTTTCACTTGGTTTCCTTTTGGTGGATTAGTAGAACCCAATATATACCAGAACTTGCAGGATTTTACAAGAATATAGGAAGGTTTACGCAGAGAACACCAAATATGCGGAATATTATACTTCTTACTGATATAGTTTCCGCATATACGGAGACTTTGAGGAAATACTAAAATAATACGGAGGATGTTTGCGGATAATATAGTTAATTATTCGTTAATCCATTATAGAAACTCTTGTAGATGTGAAAGTAAATACATTATTACAAGTATAGAACCTATGATTATGATGGTTCTTCTATTTCTCATTTTCAATTTTCCCACCAAGTATCATTTGTTATTTTACCATCAATCAAATCATTACAAATAAATGATGGTTGGGTTGCTGATTGTTTTTCAGTTATTTCCCATCTCTTTGTATCAAGTAATTCCTTCTTTCTCTCATAGACCCCTTTTAGAAGTTCCTGCTCCCCTTCAAATACCACTTCTTCAGTATTCCCTTCAATTGTTCCTCTTCCATTTATTTCACCAGAAGTTATTTTGAGAATGAACCTTTTACCAAAACTACCATATTGGAAATGAATTGTTCTTAAACTTCTCCTGTAAGATGAGACAAAATAAATCTGATTCATTATTCATTTGTGATGGGATTTTTGTATAAAATGTCTAATTGGTTTCCGCAATGTGGTGATAGTGTCGGAAGAAAATGCGGAAGGGTAATTATTGTTTATGAAAAGTGTCCTTTACTTTGTGCATTAATTAAAGTTAGTGGTTCATCATTATCTTCAAGTTCTCCATTTAAATATTTTCCAATTTCCTTACCTTCTTCATCAAATGACTTTCCTTTCCATTTTCTATTATTTTTCCAAATACCAACAAATTTACTCCCATCGTATAGAGTCCAAGTCCCTTGACCTTCTCTTAGACCATCTTTGTATTGTCCGACATAGTTTGAACCACTCCTATGAGTGTATGTTCCAAAACCATTGGGTAGTTTATTTTCAATCTCACCTTCCCAAAACTTATCTGGTGGATTGTCAGATTCTTTTTCAGACCAACCTTTATCGTCCCGCAATCTTCCACCAATATGATATAGAACACCTTTTATTTTAGACATTTGGTTCTTCTTCAATGAAGTGTTCGGTAGAAGTAAACACCTTCTCAATCTAAAGTCATAGGCATAACTGGAGTAATTATAGCATCAGTCATTGTCAGTATTGGTTCAAACATTTTGTCAATGTTCCTCAAATGTTTCTGACTCAGCAACCATGTAAACAGTATGAGATGGTCTATTCACTACCAGAGAATGAATTTTAATACCTTTTTCCTCAGCACTAAGAAAAGCACTTCTCATGATTTTCTTTTTCTCTGGGTCGTTTGCACCACAAGTCTTATATGAGTGAGTTGATTGAATATGAAACAACATAATTAACTCCCTTAGTTTTGGTTTAAATTAAATCATCGGTTAATCCGAAGTATAACATCAAAGGATTAGTTTTACTAGACTGTGTAACTTTTGAAAGGAAGGGGTGGTAATGTGGAGGAAAAAGTTAGTGGGAGTTACTCACAGGAGATTATGGAGTTTGTTTTAAGATCCCCAGTAAATAGGAGATAGTTTGGTCCTAGTTATATATGTTCCCGTATTTGATATTTTAAATATGAAATTGTTTTCATCTCCTTTTATGCTATTTTAAAAAACACGTGACGGTAATGGGCATGTTATATTTAAAATAATAGCAAAGACTCATTATTGCTTATTTTGAAGTTTTATTTTGTAATAATCTATTCTTTTATGTATTTCCCTTTCACAAAATTTCCAAGTATTTTCCCGTTTTTATCATAAAATTTAGAATTCCATGCATAACGCTTGAATTCGCCTACTATTTTCCTGCCATCATAATAAGTCATTGTTCCTTTACCATGAGGTACTCCAGATTTATATGAACCAACATAACCCATATTTTTTGATTGTATTTCTCCTTTGCTAATGCTTTTCCACAATAAACCAGAAGTTATCTTATATCGAATTACTTTATCATTAGCATCAGACTGCCCAAACAGAGGGGAAGAAAGAAGAATGAGAGAGAGGATGATTAGTATATGTTTCATAGGTTTACTTTAGTTGATTAAAAGTACTAATTTTATAACATAAATCGTTTTGTTTTTCAAGAAGTTCAGATTTTACTTGGAAGTTTTTTAAGGAATAGTATAAGTCTATAAGGGGGTTTTAATAATTAGTTGTCCCACTCTTCAATTAATTTGTTGAGTTTGTCTAACATGTTATACAGATCTCCTGTACCGGCTCTGTTGCCATTAGTCATTAATTTCCATTTTCTGGTAAGGAAAGTTGTTTGAGGATGCTGATATGAACATCCTCACGACTGATTAAATCCTTCCTTAATTTGGTTAGTTCTTAGGGATGATGATTAAAGTATCAACTTTCATTCATCATCCCTTTGAGTATTGTTTCATACCTTAAAGACCAAATTTGCCTTTTGGTCATTTATTCCCAATAATTCCACATTTTAGTACAAAATGTTTCATCAATCGGTTTGTTTTACATGAACAGGGGAGGTTTGTGTTGATTGTCTGACTTGTAAGAACTAAGTGGGTGGTTACTCACAGGAGATGATTAGGTTTATTCTTTGTAGGGGTCATTACTGTTTTACTCCATTCACCCACTTTCCAATGATGTTTCCTTCTTTGTCGTACCCTTTAACGTTCAAAGGTTTACCATCCTTATATTCCCCTACCAACTGTCCATTAGGTAAAGTCTCAGTTCCCTGACCATTTGGTGTTCCATCCATAAATTCCCCTTCATGATAATATCCATCATTCCAAATGAAAGTTCCTTGTCCATGGAATTTACCATCCTTATATTTTCCTAAATACATACTCCCATCAGGGTAAATGGATTTCCCTTGACCGTTTGGTAATCCATTTTTGTGTTCCCCAAAATACTTGTTTCCATTTTTGTAAGTTTGAAAACCAAATCCATTAGGTTTCCCATTCTTTATTTCTCCCTTGTATTTTGGTTGAACTTTACCATCTCCAAAAGTTTCCCATTTATTCCCAGAAGATGTTTTATACAGATAAAGAACACCAGTTTCCTGACTAATCACAGGAGAAGAAAGAAGAAATATTGAGATGAGGATGAGTAGGTGTTTCATTACGGTTTTACTCCATTTACATACTTCGATTTCTTAATTCCGTCATTGTCATATACTGTACCATTCCATTTGGTTCCCAATTTTCAATTTCTCCTTCATATTTCCCTTTATTACCTAAATCTCCATTAACCCATTTCATTTCTCCATCTACATTCTTCAAAAATAAAACACCTTTAATACTATTCATTTGATTCCTTTACATATTTGGTGAGTCAAAATGGTAATGTCGAAACAGAGGAGAATTAAAAAGAAGAATGATTGAGAGCAGGATGAGTAGGTGTTTCATAGTTTATTGGTTGGTTTTAGGTAGGGGTATTATTTTATTCTATTTCTCCATTCACCAACTTGTATTCTTTTTTTCCGTAATTGTCGTAATATGTTCCGTTCCACTCTTTCCCATTCTTGTATTCCCCCACATACTTTCTTCCATCAGGGTAAAGGAGAGAACTATATTGAGTGAATGTTCCTTGACCATTCTTTTTCCCATTCTTCCATTCTCCTACATACTTACTTCCACTAGGGTAAGTTTCTGTTCCTTGACCATGTTTTTTTGTTCCAACCCGCCTGCAAAAAAAGGTGCAAGAAAAAGTAAATATTCCTTGACCATTCTTTTCCCCATCCTTGTGTTCTCCTACAAACTTACTTCCATCAGGGAATGTAATAACACCAAGACCATTTGGTTTCCCATTCTCAACATCCCCTTTATAAATTGGGTGAGTTCCTTTTTCTCCAAAAGTTTTCCACTCTAAAGTAGAAGAAGAAGTAATCCATCCATAAAGAGTTTCACCTTTATGATTATCTCCAATCACAGGAGAAGAAAGAAGAAGGATTGAAATGAGGATGATGAGAAGGTGTTTCATAATTTATTGGTTTGTTTTAGGGATGGTTTATTGTTTTATTAGTTCTCCATTCACATATTTACCTGTGGATTGTTCAGTTGTTGTCATATTCCCTGATGCTCTTCCACCGTTTGTTTTCCATTAACTCACCTACCAATTTTGTCCCATCAGTAGAAATCATGGTTCCTTGACAGTGAAAATCATTCCCCTTCCATTCCCCGACATACTTTCCATAGGGTGAAGTGACAGTACCATGACCGTTTTGTTTCCCCATTCTTCCATTCCCCAACATATTTTCTTCCATCAGACCAAGTGTATGTACCTTGACCATCATATCTCCCATCCTTAAAATTTCCTTCATACATGTCTCCATTAGTCCAAGATTTTGTTCCTTGTTCACTCATTTCCCCATCCTTCCATTCCCCAACATATTTTTTCCCATTAGACCAAGTTAATGTTCCTTGACCATTCCTTTCTCCATCCTTGTATTCACCTACATACTTTCTCCCATTTGGGTAAGTGATTGTTCCTTGACCATTTGGAAGTCCATCCTTGTATTCCCCGACATACTTATTGACCATTCATCAGCTTTAAACAGTGGTTGTAGTCATTGAATCCATATATACATTCCCCAACATACTTACTTCATAATTAATTGCAGCCACTTACCATGATATTTCCCATCCTTCCATTCCCCAAGATACTTTCTTCCATCAGACCAAGTGTATGTTCCTTGACCATTCCTTTCTCCATCCTTGTATTCCCCAACAAACTTTTCTCCATCTGGGAAAGTCAGGATTCCTTGACCATTTGGTTTACCATCTTTGAATTCTCCTACATATTTTCTGCCATCAGGTGAAGTAAGGGCTCCTTGACCATTAGGAAGTCTATCCTTGTATTTCCCAACATACTTCCTTCCATCAGGGTAAGTTACTGTTCCTTGTCCATTTTTCTTTCCATCCTTGTAATCACCTACATACTTGTGACCATCATTCCAAGTGAATGTTCCTTGACCATGATATTCCCCATTCTTGTATTCCCCAACATACTTGTCTCCATTAGACCATGTTTTTGTTCCTTGACCATGTTTTTTTGTATTCTTCCATTCCCCAACATATTTTTTCCCATTTGGGTAAGTGATTGTTCCTTGACCATTTGGTTGTCTATCTTCAAAAATTCCATCCTTTAATTCTCCTATATATTTTACATCTCTATCCTTATTACCATCCTCAAACCATCCCCATTTATCATTCACTTCACGAAAAAACAAAACACCAGTTTCATCTGCCATCACAGGAGAAGAAAGAATAAGGATTGAGAGAACGATGAGTAGATGTTTCATTTGATTTCCTAATTGGTTGGTTTAGGAGAGCCTAATATATAACATCAATCGGTTTGTTTTACAAGAATGTCTGAAGATTGTGGAAGGAATATTCACAAGAATTGATGGGTGTAAAGTAGTTTCTGGAACTTGTCAAACTTGTATGATTGTTAAAGTTTGGGAATGATTTTCAAATGGGGTATGATGGTGGGGTGTAATTTTTCTTTTTAAACCACTCCTAAAGGGTGGATCAGTATTAAAAACGGGTATTCTCGGAAACTGTGTGTTTGCAACGTTTTCTAAGAATATCAAACATTTAACCTTCGCAGGGTGTCAGTCTGAAATTCCTTTCAACTTCTCTCAACTCCTCTCGATTCCTTTTGAATCGGAAGTTTTGCTACCAATCTGCTACCAAATATTCGACGATGTTCTGGGTAGGTGTCAAGGTGTATTTTACAAGAAGCGGGTATTTTAGTTAGGGGATCTGACTGGAGCAACGTCTGTAGGGTGTCTGACTGTGAAGAATTAGTGGGAGTTACTCATAGGAGATGATTGTGTATTCTGTAAATGTTTTAATCTTCTGGTTTCCAGTCTGCCATACAAAGCCCCTCAATGAGAATGTCGGCTAAACTGGAATTAGGAACAAAAATCTTTTTGTAATCATCTTTTGTCTTTAAATTAGGTCGTAATTCCAAGTACTCGTTAAGAGCCTTTTTTGCTTCATCTCCTTTGTTCAGATGACCCATTACAGAAGCCTTAAAACCTTTATAAGAACCGTCATTTGGCAATTCTTCTATGCACTCTTCAATTAATTCAAAAGCCTTTTGAAATTATTTTAGCCCCCTTTCCATATGGGTGAAAGCGAAAATGCCTTGGTAATAATTCCTACTAGCATTTCAATAACAATCATTAATTGATTTTATGAAATCATCCTCTATTCCGTTTATGAATATTTTTTTACGTTGTATATTTATAAACTGCTTTCTATTAGTAGCAATGCATTCTTTAATAATTGCTAGAGAAGGTAATGAAAATGACTCTGATAATCAGAGTTTAATTAAAAAGACTACTGAACTTGTTGATGATACTCATCATCTCTTATCAGAACAAATCAGTTCTGTTTCTGATGAATTGGATTCTTTTTTTGGCGAGGAAAGAATGGATGGAGATTTCAATAAAAGTAAAATCAGATTAAATTTCATCACAACTTTTGATGACAAGGGAAAAGCAACTTATAAAACAAATATTTCTGTTTCCCTGATTCTTCCAAGAACCCAGAAGAAAATGAATCTGATTGTAGAAGACGTAAAGGAAAATCTTACCGATGACGATCAAAGCGACACTGGAGGCAGTCAAAAACAAAATAAAGTTACAGATACTGTAACTGAATCAACTCTTACCGCAGCACTTCAGTATGTTATTTTCGATTCTAAAACCTGGACTATTGATACAAAGACAGGTGTTATTATTTCAGCGCCTCTGGACCCTTATGCAAGATTAAGAGTCAGAAGATCTTTCTATTTAGAGAATGAGTGGGAATCACGTTTTACACAACTTGTAAGATGGTCTTATATACGTGACTGGGAAGAATCTACAGGTTTAGTCTTTGATAAAACGATTAATAAGCAATTACTCTTCCGAATCAATAATGGGATTTCCTGGCAAAAAAAAACCCAGCTATTCAGTTTTGGTCACGGTTACTCTCTCTATCATCAATTAACATCTAACAAGGCATTAGTATATTTCACGAATATCAGTGGAATCCATAAACCTAAAATCCACACATCAGGCTATAATCTTGGTGTTGGTTACCGACAGATGATGTATAATAATTGGATCTTCTCAGAAATCACTCCTATGGCAGTCTGGTCTCGAGAAAAACCAAATGAGAATTTTAAACAAACAAACGTAATAACAGTTAAAATTGAATTTATTTTTGGCGGGTAAAAACCAGTTAGTTCAAATAATCAAAAAAAACATAATTATAAAATTATAAAAAGGTAATTATGGAATTCGATCCAAAGCAAATTAAAATATTAATGCACAAAATGGCTTTCAATCTTGGGAACAAATTAGAAGGTCTACTTTACCAACCACAGAACATCCTAGATAACCATTTAAACAATCTCATGATTGATCCAACGGACAGGCATATTCGATAACTCCTGATGAAATAATAGGAGCATTTGAAATTGCAACTATTCATAATGGGCATCCGAGCTATTTTTTATGTGGCTGGGAAGAGGTAATTAATTAACTCTGACCCCATTTACATGTAAGTTCTCTGACTGAGAAGAATTAGTGGGGGTTACTCACAGGAAACGGTGTTGGTCTTTGGGCAAAATCTTCCGACAGTACAGAGCTATATTAGCTGAGCTTCAAACGTGACCAGAAACTAAGTACTGCGATTGTTCCTGTGGCAATCATTGGAGGTATACTCAACGGGAGACCACGAAATACTGACATAGAAATTATGACAGCACACATCGCAGAGAAACCGATAGCAGCACCCAAAAGAATTGCTTTTTGGTTATCCACCTTCTCAACGTTTCTGGATTGAAATGCAATACACACAATGATAAATAACATACCAGACATAACGTACCGATGAGTTATTCCTATTTCCAAAGCTAACCCTTCGGCACTAGGGTATGACTGTAAAACAAAAAACTCTGGAACAGCAACAAAAGCAATCAAAAAAATTAGCGGAACTGTTGCTGCTATAGACATCATTATTTTATATGGCATATAAACTCCTTAATAATTGTTGAGATTGTCGATTCAAACACTTTTGATGCATATATTACTCGTATTTTATAAATTGTCAACAATTATATACTCTTTGTGTAGAGGTTTAATTTACAAGTATTGGGGATTTCACTTAGAGTGTGTCTGACTCTGTTAAGAAAATGTAGGACTGTTACCATCACTATCATTAATACCTCAATTCTCCACAACCATCAGTGAGGCCAAGTTAGCAGATAACTCCTTTAGCACCTTCTCCTGTACTGACTCTCCCATTCCCAAGCCAGACATCAATTTCACAATATTGCTGAACTGGTATTCAATAAGATCATTGTAGGCATCAGCATCGAAGTCTGCATAGATTGTTTCATCATCCTGATCCAGACTCATTGCTCGGCAGAGGCAGGCAATCATCCATGAGAAAAATCTCTTGTCTCCTGTGTTAACAAAATACAGCCAGAAAGGTAGTTTGCTGTTCAGGTCTTTTATGAAGCTGACCACCTCAGGTATCTGGTACAACTCTCTTGGATCGTAATCATAACCAGAGATCAAGAATACATACCTCTGGAATACTGCCTCAAAGGTATGTTGGAAATCTCCACACTGTCAGATTTTCCAATGGATTAGTTGTGGAAATTACAGATGGTGTATTTGTCAACAATGGAGATTCATATACGTCTTCGCCATACTTCTTTCCAGCGCCTTCCATTACAATCCTTTTTTATCAGTATATCAGTGCTATAAGCAACTAATAGTTCCTATACACATCCATATTATTCCACTTGAATCTTGTTAAATGTGAGGGTTTAATTGGGACTATTATTTAGGTTTAACCAACAGATAACCCCAAATTTGTCCAACAGATAATGTCGATCTACAAACTAACATTCAGAAAAATTCAGGCTACTAAGCCAAAAGAGAAGCCGTATAAGATTTTTGACGGACGTGGGCTTTATGTTTTAATAAAACCTAATGGAATAACATAAATAATGCATATAAGAATTCCAACTTCACCCACTACATAATTTGTAGACCCAAGGAGGAATCATGATTCCGAACGACCGTACCTTAACTTTTGACCGAGTGATCCAACTGGCTCTGTTTGCCGGACTCGTCTGGGGCCTGGTGCTCCTTCTGGATTACCTCTCCGACGTGCTCCTGCCGTTTTTCGTCGGACTGCTTGTGGCCTACTTCCTCGATCCGGTCACCAATCGAGTTCAGCATGTCATCAAGCAGCGCGTTCTAGCCGCGCTCTTTACGATGGTCTCCATTACACTGGCTGTCTCTCTCGTTGTCTGGTTCATGGTCCCAATGGTCGGGAATGAACTGGCCGACATGGGCCGCACCGTATCCAAAATGGCAGCCAATACCGAGCTGGCGCAAGCTGCCAAAGAGCATCTTCCCGAAAATGTATGGGAAGAGGTGAATGAGATTCTCAAACACGATGATGTCAAACGATACCTGACCAGTGACGGGGCAGTGCAGATGGCCAAGGACACGGCCAAAAAGCTCTTGCCCGGCGTCTGGGGGGTGCTTTCGGGAGCAGCCAATGTGCTCACGTTTATCACCGGCCTTCTGGTCATCATGCTCTATGTGGTCTTCCTGCTCATCGATTACCATAACATGGCAGCACGCTGGCGTGACTACCTTCCGCCTAGCATGCGTGATGACGTGTCCAGATTCGTGGAGGAATTCATTCAGGCGACCAACCGTTATTTCCGTTCACAGGCACTGGTGGCCTGTTGTGTGGCTGTGCTCTTCGCGATAGGCTTTTCCATCATCAGCCTGCCGCTTGCCATTCTCATGGGTATATTCATCGGCCTGCTAAATATGGTCCCCTATCTTCAGATCGTGGGCACCATCCCATGCCTACTTCTGGCTGGTCTGAAGGCGCTGGAACAGGGAGACAACTTTTTCGGGGCGCTGGGTCTTGTCCTGCTCGTTTTCGGCGTGGTGCAACTCATTCAGGAAACCGTGCTGGTGTCACGTTTACAGGGCGAAGCCATGGGGCTTTCTCCGGCCATCATCTTGTTGTCCATTTCGGTCTGGGGCAAGCTGCTTGGCTTTCTCGGTCTAATTCTGGCCCTGCCGCTCACCTGCCTTGGCCTGATCTACTATCGCCGCTATCTCTGGAAATTAGAACCGGCGAGCGAACCCTCAGAGATCAAGGAATAGAAGAACCTGGTTCAAAAACCACCATGAATAGCTTTGTATGACAGTCCCACCCATCGATACATAAAGTAGTTAGACTCATTTATGCCTATATGCTAAATCAGATTGTCCACCAGTCTGACAACCTCCGTAATATCTCCAATTCTTGTAAAACAAACCAATTGATGTAAGTATTATGGATTGCCATAAACCCCAAAAAGTAAATCATGTGAAACATATACTCATACTTCTCTCCCTCCTTTTTCTGACTTTCCCACTGGTAGCTCAGGAGTCAGGTGATTTATATTTTAAAAAAGTTAATGGTAGATTTGGATGGTTTGAGAATGCTAATGATAAAATAAATTGGACATATGTAGGAGAAATTAAAAATGGGAAACCATTTGAAGCAAGTTTATTACACAAACATTGTTCTAAGGTTATTAAATACCCAATTAACTGGAATGAACTTAAAGTAGATTTGAAATTGGTTATTGGATGAGAGAACTCTACTTCACATCACCTTATAGAAGGTCTTTGCGCACCGTCAGAATTGAATACGGACAAGTTAAGGAGGTCTTTATACTCAGAACCTTTGAAGGTGTAATCAACGGTAAAGTAGAATCTGAGAGTCCTCCAAAGGAAGAAGCATTTGACGATGAAAAAGAAATGTTGAAGAAGGTATATGAGACTAAATCTGGACTACTTGAAGGCAGATGGATTGTCCAAAATAAAGAGTCAATTTCTCAACCAAGTTTCATTTCAACGAATGTAATAGATGGTGAGGTTTCTGTAAAGTTTGATAATTAATATGAAATGGAAACTTTTTCTAATCATTATATTAATACTTGAAGGAATATATTTTTTAACAGAGTTCTTATTTTCATAAAGATTATGAATTGGAGACTAGTTTTAATCATTATATTTATTCTTGAGGGGATATATTATTTAACAAATAGACTTTTATTCCATAGAACTTTTAGAGAAATAAATTATTGGGAATGGATAATAGTAATTATGATAATTCCTTTAAAAAAGTTAATGTATCATAAAAATTGTGATAATAGATGATGAAAAAGACATGCGCCAGTCTATTAGTCAGTGGTTATCATTGTCCGGATTTGAGAGATAAAAGGAATTGTCCCCTCGTTTCATTGGAAGAATATTCACTCTCTTCTACTAAAAATAATTTCAACTTAATCTAATAGAATAATCAATCTATCAACAGCACCACCTAAAATAACAACCGTTCCTGCTTCAACCCTTCTTGCGACAATATCTGGTCTGATTTACAGAAAATATTTCGGCAGTAACAATTAGACTCATATTTTGTACAATTAGGTTCGAGATTACGAAATGTAATAATCTTGTTTGCTTTATAAAATGTTAGTTTGTTTTATATTTGATATTCATAAAAGTGGATACTACGAATGAATAATCTGCAAAAATAGAGTGGGAAAAATATCAAAAATGAATTATTAAGGAATTAATTGTAAATATAAACGGAGAGAACATGCTAAGAGATGATTTTCGGAATTATGTAAATCAATTTGGAAAGAACTGGAGTATCAATAATTCCATTGGAAAAAAGAATATTGATGAGGAAATTGAGAAACTCTTTGAAAAAATTCAAGACGGTTTCGTTGGTGACTTTAGAACGCAAATCAACATGTTGAAGATGACGGATGAAGATAAAGAGCTGTTAGACGGTTGCCTTCGAGAACTTGTTGAAGAATGGTTAATACAAAATCAGTCAAATTATTGTATCGAAACGAGTTCTCCTCCCTACCAAATTACCTTTAAATTTGGAGCATGGAAATAATTAGAATGGATTGAAAATATAAAATGAGATAAAAAGGAATAACGTGTCATTTTTGTTTTGAGCAGTTTGAGGTGTCCTTGACTTGGGGGCCACTTCAGTTCTGGATGGTGAGTTTTCTGTAGAGTTTGATTTAATATAAAATGGAAACTCTTTCTGATCATCATATTAATACTTGAAGGTATATATTTTTTAACAGAGGTCTTTTTTTCATAAAGATTAGGAAGGGAATTAGAAATAAAAGGAAATGGATATTTCACAAAAAGAAGAATCTATTCTGACATTATTCGGAGGACTCTCTAAGATACAAGAGAATGTTCTTAGGATGTATTTTGGATTGGGTGGGAAACCCAAAACAACCTTAGAAAAAATGGGTCAGGATTTTGATTTGACAGTCGAGGATGTTCTTCAGATAAAGAACGAAGGTATTCGTGAGTTTATCAAATTGATTGTATCAACTGGAATACTTGGAGATAAGGATAAGAGTTTTTCGGATAAATTTATTGAATCTTCTGATTCTGAATTCTTAGATAATTTTATGATGAAATTTATAGGTTAAAACTAATCTATAGAAGGACATCCAGAATTATTAGGAAAATAAGAATTAGGAAGGGAGTTTGAGATAAAAGGAATTGTAACCTTGTTTCATGGAAGAATAATCACTCCCTACTACTCTTTAAAACCTAACTCTGACAACAAGGATCTACATTCGTTTTACAAAAGACACATTGTTCGTGACCGTGAACAAATACAGTCTGAGATGAATGACCACAATTAAGGACAAACCTTAACTTTGGAGTGATTATTTTAACTTGATGGATTTGATTGGTTGGTTGTCAAAATTACCTACATTGAAATTGTCCATTTAAACCGATTTAGGAAACTCACCCTGACAACAAGATAATATCTCTCTCCCACAAATTTTCACATCCTTTTTAATTAAAGTATTTACTTCATTTTTATACTGATATTTTCCCACTCGCTTATCCTGCATCAAATCTTTTACATTATTTGTGGGTATTTCTTTTTAAGTTGGTCAAATTTTTTCTTTTGGTATTTCTGAAAAATGTCTGAACAAACTACATTTCCTTAGAATACCTTCCTCTTCTCTATCATCACAATAATCACTTTCCATTCTATTGTAGTATTCAATAAAGACATTATACCGTTTCACTAATGAATGTATCTTGCACCACTCTGTGGTTTAAACCCTCCTTCAGTAAATAGTTTTTATGTTTAGGGTCTTTATACCATTTTTTAAAATTCATAGTGTAGAGGTCGTTTAAATCCCAATCTTTGTATATCTTTCTATTGACCTTCACTCCTGTCTCACCAAGAACTTCCCCTTTGCACCATTCTTCTCAACAGAGTAATTTATTTCCTCCAAATTAAGACACAACTTGAGGTAATTGAACCACATATAATAAATCCTCTTATCTGCACTTTCCTGTAATTTTTGCTGTCCTTATCCCTCTCAGTCACCAAGTCAACATTCTTATCTTTCCAATTTCTGGTAGGGATTGGTTTAACTTTTAGTTCTTCCATAATTACAATAATAGTCAGTATGAGTGACTTGAATGTCTGCTGCCTGATTCTGCAATTCAGGTGAAGATGATATCACAAAAACTCCAAAAATAGTCACTAACAAATTTAAAAGTATTTATACCATTTTTGTATAAATACTTATGTAACAACCAGAGACCCCTCGCAGTGAGGAAGCTTACTCTGCTGCCTGAAGATCGTTGCATCTCTGGAGATCACGGTTGGCATGTTCTTCCAATTAAATATACTCTTCCTGATTGATGTAAAACACTCCAAAGTTTGATTTGGATTGGCTCCTTCTGAAACCGACAAATTAAGAAACAGAAGTGACAAACTCATAATCCTTGGTTACTTCCATCTAAATCAAAATCATGCTCTCACTTGTCACTAATTCTGAACTACGTTTCAATGTAGATTCCACCAAACCCAGTAATTTCTGAATTTGGAAAAGATTTGTACCATGTTCCATATGATTTTAGCAGTGACTACCAATCCATAGACCAGAAAACCGATCTGTTGCTCATATTCGAAAAATGACAGATAGATGAGAAACAGAAAGAGTATGTAAACGATAAAGTCCGGTTTAGGACTCTCTGCATCAAGAAGATGAGATTTCATGGATTTCAGGATGAGATCGGCCGAATAGACATTGATCACCAGAAAGGCAATATACCAGTTGATTTGATAATAGATGCAGAGAAAGTAGAGTATAGAACCAGTCAAGAGGTAATGGATGAAAGACTTAGGTATGTGTTGCAAACGCCTTATACTTCCTACAACTGTATAAATCACACCCAAAATCAAACCTAATACCAAGAAGACATAGACTGGCATGTCCAGCATGGTGTATTCCAACCAAAATGTTTTTCCTTGAGATGTCATAAAACTGCAGATGATCAGGAGAATGAGGACAACACCTTCCAGTGATCCTATTTTTCCAAAATGCAATTCCTTTTGGATACTCTGCTCCAAATAGGTCAAGGTAAATGCAACAAGGTTGAGCCAGATGGCTAAATAAAAAATCCAGTCAAGTTCGATTTGGAGAATTCGAAAAAACAGATAAAGGATAATGGATCCGTTGAAGACATCACTGTAATGGTCTAAAATTTCGCCAAGAGGAGATCCAGTTTCTGTTATTTTTGCCTGTAGTCCATCAAAATGATCAAAAATAACATAGATGATTATTGCAAAAAAAGCGATAATGATATCCCCTTCATCCGCAGTTTCGATGTTTATGAAATATAAGAAACAAGACCAAATTACAAAGATTGAGACTAAAGTTAAGTAGTTGGCCGGAACACCATAAGGTATGAAGCGATGAAGAACCGAAAAAACATTTTTCTTTAAGAAGGGGAGCAGGATAGACTCATCCGAACACCTGTATTGGTAAGAACTCATTAACAATGCAATTAAATTGAATCAATTAAAAAAAATTAAATTAGTTTTTCAGGAAGTCCTAAGATTATTCCTGATCTTTGTCTTAGTTTTTCAAATATTCAGGATCGCCATATATTATTCATATCGTGATTTATTTAATAATCTGGATTTCTTGAAATTAACCGAGAGCCTTTTTCTTGGATTACGTTTTGATCTGTCCTCAACTTCTATCCTGCTTTTCATACCCATTGTTCTTCTGATTTTTCCACTCCGGATAACGGGACATCTGTTTTTCCGCAGGTTTGTGGCAAGCGTGATTTACTTGGAGTTGGTCGCAATGATCATCTTCCTGACTTCTGACTACATGTATTTCAGCTTTGTCAAAAGGCATATCACGAATGAACTACTATTTTTGCTCAATGATTCAGAGTATTTGATGACCGAAGTGTCTGTCAAGCTTTTGCCTATCATTTTCCTAATAGTTTTAACTATTTTATTTTATCCTCTGTTTCTCAAAGTGACATGTCCAAAAAAACCGGAAGTTCAACGCTCAATTTTGAGTTTCGTTCTGATTTTACTGGTACTCATTGTTGTTGGCCGCGGGGGATTCCAGAGAAAACCAATTGCTGTTATAGACGCATACCAGTATGGCTCTGCCAGCCAGGGTCATCTGATTCTTAACGGCATTTTCACAGCATCCCACTTCAGCATCTCCAGTAAGTTCATTGAACGGACAGCAGGAGAAGAAAAATTATATCTTGATACTCTGAACTTACCGGTATCAACAAACCCCTGATTACCCTCTTGAAAGAACCAATGTTAAGACCGGCATGAGTCCAAAAAAAAACGTAGTCATGATCATGATTGAAAGTCTTTCTTTTAAATATATTGATTATCTTTCAGGACAGAACTATGGGGTGACTCCAAACATTGACAGATTTGCCAGCAATGGATTGGTGTTTGAAAATTTTTTTGCAAATGGACAGAGAAGTGTGGACGGGGCCCAATCTATTCTCACTGGAATTCCACCTCTTCCCGGCATGCCTGACATCACTGCTTTATCTGTGAATTATTCTAGTCTGGGCCAATTGGCTAGTGATAACCATTACCGTACAATATTCTTGACCACCACCCTGAGGGAGTCGTTCTCAATGGATCTTATTGCAGGAGCTGCTGGATTTGATGATTACCATGGTTTGGAAGATTATCCGTTATTACTGAATTACATTGATGCCGCAGATCGTCCTTTGGGTTGGGATTATGAAGCCTTCATGTATTTGCTAAAACAGCTTGAAGGGGAAAAGTCAAACTATGTTGCTTTCGTCAATGCCAGTTCAGACCATACTCCATTTGCAAGAATGCAAGAACCCTTCAATAAATACGAGCATGGAACAGATACTGAAGGAGGTTACCTCAACATGCTGCACTACACGGACTGGGCTCTGGGAGAGTTCATAAATGAATACAAAAAACGTAAAGATTTTGAGGAAACGATATTCATCATCACAGCAGACCATGCTCTTCCACATTTTCAGGGGGCAGAGCCTTATGGTAAGTTCCGGATTCCCTTGATTATCTACAGTCCAAAAAACATTAGCCCTGGTAGATCCAAAATGTTTGCCTCACAGATTGATTTGTTCCCTACTATAATAAAACTGCTTGATTTGGAGGGAAAGTACAGTGCCATCGGGAAAAATATTTTAGATACTGAAAAAAGTTTTGCAGTTGTCAAGGATGGGGCACTTTTAGGAATTTTTTCCAAGGAGGGGTTTTTGGTGCACAATCTTAAAAGTGTTCTTGAATTCCAACCTGTGGATGCCCTGTCAGATGAATTTACTAAAACTAAGTTGGCATCAAAGGCGGTAGCTTTTGATCATCTGACTTACCTGCTACTGACTCAAAACCGATGGTTGAGTCCTTAAACGTGTTGCTAAATTAAAAGTGACTGCACTCCACATTCGATCACTAAAGGCCCCTTGTTGCCTATAATGATTTTTGGTTTGGTATCTTCCATAAATTTTCTTTAATTATGATATGTCATAACAATAACAACTAATACTATGAAATAACAGGTGCTAATAAGTCCTTTCAGAAGCAAAAAAATTATATCAGTCCCTGAGGTTAATGTTTAGTCTGCAGGATCAATTACTGCAGTCAAGAGTTGTATTGTAACCAACGGTGAAATTATCCACTGCTCCAAGAGCGAATGAACTACCGTCTTTGGAATAGTATTTAAATGAGTTTAGATTACCTAGTGTCAGGGTGTCAGAATTTATAGTTGAAGTTCCAGCTAGATCTACAAATATTCTATAATTAGTACCTGAAAATGGACCTATAACACCTCCATCTGAATTTGCAGAATTGTAAGCATGTCGTCCTTTATAGCAAGCAGCGCTAGAACCACAACCACTGCCTTGTTTACCTATTTCTCCAGAAGTATCGTCAGCAACAACAACAGCATCTGTAGATGAATTATTATCTGTGAAGATATCTATCTTTATAGTGTCAGCGACACTGTTACCCTTAACCCCAAACATATAAAAGAAGTAAAGATGAGTGGTGTTGTCGTATTGATTGTAGAAGAATACATTACCTGTGGTTGCAGTAGGTGTTGGTCCCCAGGTTAGGTCCACCGAAGAAGAATGAAAATAATAGTTATTTGATGCAGTACAATCTTTGTTATCGCTGCTTCCGCAAATATCGGATGCATTATCAGTATAGGCAGTAACGTTACCAAGTAAATTTGAGCTATCAGTTGAAGTGCGCTGGTCTCCAGACCAAATTGACAGTACATTACCTGAAGTGCATGTTCCAGTGACAGTAAGATCATAAGTCAGAGTTCTGACATACCCGCTTGCTGTTGTGAGTGTAATTGTAATATTTGAATGCGTTTTAATATCAGAAGCTTTGGTAGGAGTCCATTCTACAAGGCCTGAAGAGGAGATGGTCATATTATCAGGCTCATTACTCAGAGAATATGTGATCGTCCCTGAATAAGTACCGCTGGTGCCCACCTGGTACTGATAGCTCTGGCCAAAAGCTACAGTAGTTGCATTATCAGGAACTGAGCTCGGATCGAAAGAGATATCTTCAGTGGCGGTATCACTTGAATCTCCACCACCAGTAATTACATCTTCCAAATCTAAGGCTGTGTCATTATTATCTTCTAAAGTGTCTGCTAAATTTTCGTTTGTGTTTGCCACTCCTTCATTAATATTATCTTCTGAACTTTTGGAACATGAAAGCATCAAGCCAAAGGCCAATGCCAAGATAGTTGGGAAGAAGAGAAACTTCAGCTTTTTCATAGAACCTCAAGTATGCGCCGGGAAAATAATAATATACTCAAATTGAATGAATATACTACATATTTCTGTAGATATAACATATTTTAAAACTTACATATCTATATAATTTTCATTTTGAAGTCAAGCTGTAAAAGTACGTAGTACTGAGACGGAAAGGGCGTTTAGGAGTGTTTTACAGGAGAGATGTGGATATTACTTTGAGAGTGACTGACTGTGAAGAATTAGTGTGGGTTCCTCGCATCGTGGTTAAGTACTATTTGTGTCCTCTTCTTTTTCTTTTTTGAAGAAGTTTTTTTAAAGCTTCTTTACTGTTGACTTCAATTTCATCCTCGCCCACTTTAACTGAAATAGGGAATACAAATTCGAGACGCACACCTTTTTCTAGGGATTGTTTGTAGACTTTCATAGCCTTGCGATCAGCGATTTCCAAAACCCCTTCAGCAGTGTTTACGGATATAGGGTACACCAACTTACGATGCTTGTGTCCTCTTCTTTTTCTTTTTTGAAGAAGTTTTTTTAAAGCTTCTTTACTGTTGACTTCAATTTCATCCTCGCCCACTTTAACTGAAATAGGGAATACAAATTCGAGACGCACACCTTTTTCTAGGGATTGTTTGTAGTTTTTCATTGCCTCGCGATCAGCGATTTCCAAAACCCCTTCAGCGGTGTTTACGGATATAGGGTACACCAATTTAAAAGGAGGGGGTCTTTGGCCTTTCTTTTTTCTACCAATCAAGGCTTTCAATTCTTTGTGGTCTTGAATGAGTATCGTTTCACCGTCTACCGTGATTTCAATAGGAAATTTAATTTTAGCTTTCCCGTATCTTTTGCTGTACGAAGTCAAATCTGCGTCACTGTTGATTTCGACTTCTGAATTATCGTCTGAAATCACAGTGATGGAATAACTGATTTCAAGCGTTTCTACTGCAGAATCCAATTCTTCGCTAGAAAATTCACTTTCTGTAAGTGTTTCCGATCCTGAAATTTCTTTTACAGCATTTTCTCCACAAGATGTAAGGAGGGCCATGGCCATCAAGATACATGATATAGTGGTTGTAAATCGTTTCATAATGATGTTGTGTAGAATGTTATTAATTCGTGCTTTCGATATGCAAAACCAGAACCTGAACCAGAACCAAGCCTAATAGTAAACTCGAAAAAGATCAAGAGGAACTATCTCTGAAGAAGACATTTACCATAAAAACCTTAATCAACTCTGTTCTTATTTGATTTTGACGACATATAAATCTACTGTGTCTCCTGAAAGGCCTGGTCCTGCAATGATTACCGATCCGTCAACTGCTTGCCTTGCAGCGAATGCTCCCCCCCAAACATTACCGCTATAATCCCATAAAAGCGAACCTGAACTATTAGTTTTGAAAACCCACATCCCACCACCTTTAGAACCGCTGACTAGAAAACCTCCATTTGGAGTTTTAGTCAAATGGCGTCCACTGACAGAATTCCCATCATACACGCGAAGTCCCTCAAATTTGTCTCCTCCATAGTTATTCTGCCAGATTAATTCACCATCGCTGTTTATTTTCATGAGCATTACATCTCCACCCTTACCATAAGAAAAAGTTCCCGCTACTACCACAAATGTGTTGTTTTCTGATTCAATGATGCCCTCGCCAATATCATCTTTGTCACCACCATAAGTTTTATCCCAGATTTTTTTGCCTTTAGAATTTGTTTTGATGATTCTGATGTCTTCATATCTGTCGACGATCCTTTTTTTTCCAACTAAATAGAAGTTTCCATCAGAAGCCTCAATTGCATCATAAGCAGAATTATCCGGATGATCAGAAAACTTTTTCCACCATTGTTTATTCCCATTTTGATCAACTTTCAACATCATAAAATCTTCATTGTGAGAAGACCCGGCTTCACCGCCAATAATGAATCCACCATCAGCTGTCTTAGAAATAGAATATCCTCCATCATAGTTTTTTGTAATCTTAATGGCTTTTTTAGTAAGGACGTTACCTTGCGGATCTACTTTTCCAAAGAAAACATCTGATTTATTTGCGTCATCACTTGAAGTGAATCCAGTAAGGACATAATTACCATCTTTGTCTTCAACAACAGAGGTAGCTCTATCAAAGTTTCTCAGATGAATTTTTTTATTCCAGATAACGTTTCTAGTATTCTCCATCTAGTTTGACTATTAAGATATCATCCATATTATCTGGCATTGGCCATTCCCAGCTAATTGATGTTCCTACAACAACATAGTCACCCCCTGAAGTTTTAATTACATCACTTGCCGACTCCTCATAATCCTTACTTTGAGTTGCATCTGGATCCAGAATAGTTTTACCGAACACAACATTTTTGGGAGCTTCATCAGAGGACGAGTTGCTTGAACCTCCACCTCCACCATTAAGAGTATTTTCCAAATCTACGGCTGTGTCATTATTATCTTCTAAAGTGTCTGCTAAATTTTTGTTTGTGTTTGCCACTCCACCATTAATATTATCTTCTGAACTTTTGGCACAGGAAAGCATCAAACCAAAGGCCAATACCAAGATAGTTGGGAAGAAAAGGAACTTCAGTTTTTTCATAAAACCATAAGTATGCACTGGGCAAATAATAATCCACTCAAAATGAATGAACATACTACTTAATTCTGTAGATATAACATATTTGAAAAGTGAATATTCTATATAATTTTCATTTTGAAGTCAAGCTGAGAAAATACGTAGTACTGAGACGGAAAGGGCGTTTAGGAGTGTTTTACAGGAGAGATGTGGAAATTTTACTTGGAGGGTGTCTGACTGTGAAGAATTAGTGGGAGTTATTCACAGGGGATGATGGGGTTGTTTTTTTAGTTTTTCAAAGTTATTTATGATTTTTTATAAATATCCCATCTGAATCAATTTCAAAGAATGATTTCCCTCCAGATACTAGGAAATGATTATTTTTGATGAGGGTAATACTTTCTGCAGTCTGCGGCCCAGACACTTCATATCTTTTTATCCATTTCTGTTCACCATTTAAATCCATGGACCAAACCATCATGTCAAATGCCCTATTTTTTTTAAAACCAGCCAAACCTGTCCAACCTGCTGCGAGTAGAGTCATCTCCTTGAGGACTAAGAGCGAGCGCATTGACAGTTTCATTGTGCCAATCATTATTTACTTTTCTTGCGGTTCCAGTCCAAGGTTGTGACCATGCCAGTTCTCCATTCTTATTAATTCGCCAAACGGCAGAATTAACAGGAACGTTTTTGTTACCCTTTACCCTTCCCCCTACAATAAAACTTCCATCATCAAGCTGAAGTAAACTGTGTCCAGCCGCCAACCATTTATTTCCGTGTCTCTTTGAAATTAAAGTTTCACCTGTATCAGAACTTATTTTTAGAAAAAGGACATCCCCACAAGCATATCCATGATGACATGCGTACCCTGGGCATGGTTTTTCATATTTTCCAACTGCAATTAAATTATTTTCATTATCCTCTAAAACCGACTCCAGGGTATCGAATACACAAGCGTTAGAACCAAATCTTTTCATCCATTTTTCAGTCCCATCATCTTTATCAATTTTCGTCATAAACCCCTGGCCTTTGATTTTATTACCGCTATCTCCGGAGGTATAACCTACTGCCACATAATGACCGTCGTTTGTTTGGATGATATCTTGGACAAAGTGAATCACACTTGCATTCCCGGATTTGTATTTCTGTTCTCTCTTCCACTCGATTTCTCCCTTTGAATCAGTTTTGAAAATGTGGGTGTTTCCGTAGCTTGGATGACGGGGATTGACATATGTACCAACAATATATCCGCCATCCATTGTTTGTGATATCGCACTACCATCAAGTTGACCTTCTGTTGGTAAACCGTTTCCAAAGTTGCTTGTATAATCTTTAAAATCAGCATCATAAGTTTTGCTAATCAATTGATTCCCATTTTCGTCTACGAATTTGATCCACGGTTTTCTATTTTTTCCACCTACAAGAGCATAACCACAGTCTTTTTTATTTTTTACAACCTCCCATACAACTGCGTCTTTTTCCGGAAGAATTTGAAAAGATCCTTTATTACTGCATGAGGACGAGTTGCTTGAACCTCCTCCACCACCATTAAGAGTATTTTCCAAATCTACGGCTGTGTCATTATTATCTTCTAAAGTGTCTGCTAAATTTTCGTTTGTGTTTGCCACTCCACCATTAATATTATCTTCTGAACTTTTGGCACATGAAAGCATCAAGCCAAAGGCCAATACCAAGATAGTTGGGAAGAAAAGGAACTTTAGTTTTTTCATAGAACCATAAGTATGCACTGGGCAAATAATAATCCACTCAAAATGAATGAATTTACTACATAATTCTGTAGATATAACATATTTGAAAACTTACATATTCTATATAATTTTCATTTTGAAGTCAAGCTGAGAAAATACGTAGTACTGAGACGGAAAGGGCGTTTAGGAGTGTTTTACAGGAGAGATGTGGATATTACTTTGAGAGTGTCTGACTGTGAAGAATTAGTGAGGGTTGCTTACATGGGAATGATGGAGTGTCGATGAAGTTAGAGAATTAACGACTTTAAACGACTAAAATGAGTAACCTATAGCTAAGAATGGAGTGATTGGCTGGAAACTGAGCATCTTTACACGGTCCTCTACAACTTTCCCATAACCCTTGTCACTTTTTAAATTCTCACTTTCTTTGCTCCAAGTCGTAAATGATGGACCACTACCCAAAATAACACTTATATCATTTTCAAAATACCAACCGTAACCACCAACAACATTTAGTGCCCATCCAGAATAAGTATAAGTTGAACCATCAGCAGTCGTATAAACTGCACCATACGGTCCCAATAGAGTTATGATAAAAAATGAATCACAATTTATACAATTAAATGCATACGCATGATTTACTCCATAAAAACTATTTACTGCTTTTTTAATATTATCTTTTTTTATTTCAGTAGTCAGTTGTCCAAAAAAAATTCCAACTCCATTTTGTTTGTCTAAATTATATGTCAACGCTTGTGCAAAGATAGAAGTTCTGACTGCAAACTTCTTTTCTTCAGATGATTGACCAAACAATGGAGAGGCCAGGAAAAGGAGCAGAATGATGGATGTTAAAATTTTTTTCATTTTTGTGAATTAGAAAAATGTTTTAATTTAGTATTTAAATAGATTTCATTTTATAATGATTTCACAATCAATAACAAAAATACACTAAAATAAAAGAAATATGAACGCAACTTGACAGATGTCCAATCCTGAATAATGTTTTTGTAGGTAGTTTGACAGTGAAGAATTAGTGGGGGCAGTCACAGTAGGTGATGTGATTGGCATTGAGAGGAATATTTTTATTTGAAGAGTTTATTGTCTCACATCACATCGAGTTGTACTTCACAAGAAAGATGTCACTCTTCCCAGAGTTAGTGTTTCCGTCCATTCCACCCTCGGTGCTTCCCGTCACGAAGATGTTGCCCGAGGAGTCCACCGCCACTCCAGCACCTATGTCTGCCGAAGTGGTCATCTGGCTAGTTTGATATTCATCGTCTCTTTTAAGAAAACTTGGTGCACCAAACTGTCGGGTCCACTGTTTAGTTCCACTGGAGTTGTACTTAACAAGAATAGTGTCATTACCACCCGAGTAAGTCTCTAGTTTTCCTCCGGTCCATCCGGTCACATAAATATTATCCGAGGAGTCTACCGCCACCCCATTACCCTCTTCAGTTGTGGGGGTCCCCAACTGTTGTGTCCACTGTTTTGTGCCGCTTGAATTGTACTTGACTAGAAAGATGTCTCTATTTCCAGAGTTGGTGTTCCCGTCTAGTCCACCTTCGGTGTATCCCGTCACATAGATATTACCTTTGGAGTCCACATCCACATGAAGCCCCATGTCATTACTTGAAGATCCGAACTGTTGAAGCCACTGTTTTGACCCATCGGAGTTGTATTTCACTAGTAAGATGTCATGTTTCCCCGAACTGGTGTTCCCGTCGAGTCCTCCATTGGTGAATCCAGCCAAATATATGTTATCCGAAGAGTCTACCGCTACCCCCTGAGCATTATCATATGATTTTGATGAACCTTCCAACTGTTTGACCCATTGTTTTGTCCCGCTTGAGTTGTACTTCACAAGAAAGATGTCAGTACATTCTTTGCTGGCCTTTACGGTGCCGTAACCCATGCAATAAGATGGTTTGGTGCTCCCGTCGAGTCCTCCCCAGGTATTTCCCGTTACGTAGATGTTATCCGAAGAGTCCGTTGCAATTGCAGAAGCATATTCATTATTAGACGTACCTAACTGTTTGGTCCATTGTCTGGCCCCGCTTGAGTTGTACTTCACAAGAAAGATGTCAAATCTTCCTGATTTATTGTTGCCGTGGAATTTATTATCCGTATAACCAGTCACATAGATATTGTCCGAAGAGTCCACCGCTACTCCATACGCATACTCATTTCCAGAGGAACCCTCCTGTTTCGTCCATTCTTTTGTTCCACTTGAATTATACTTTATCAGAAAGAAGTCTTGCCTCCCCCAATGTCTGTTCCCGTCTAGTCCTCCATCGGTGTATCCAGTCACGTAGCTGTTTCCGGATGAGTCAACCGCCACTCCTTTTGCTATGTCTTCACGAGTAGATCCTAACTGTTTTGTGAAAGCTTTTTTATCTTCTGTTTCAGATGAAGTTGAACATGTTTGGTCCTTCCATTCAGCTTGCTCACAAGACGTGTCGACACATTCATTGGCCACGATTGCAACAGCATCTGACGAACTACAACACTCACAGAGTTTATGCAGTTTGTTATTCACCCAGTAGACCGCTTTATATTCTCCATTGGTACGGTTCCTATCTACAAAATCTTTTTCATTGTAATAATCACCTACTACGAGGGCCTTACTGTCCAGAAGTGAAATATCAGTTGGAGCTACCGTACAGTAATCACAGGTTTTAAGATCGAATTCTAAAGGAAGCTCATGCTGAACTTTATTTTTCCAGTAAACAGGTACATCACCAGCGTTAATGACATTAACTGCTCCTGCCATGTAAACTGTTGAACCAGAAACAAAGATTGATGTAGCTCTACTGCTGTAAACCGAATTTTTTGGCAGGCCATAAGTTTTGACTTTGGTGACCTTTGTTTGATTTGTCTGACCATTGGGATTTCTTCGCCAATATGCAGCCAGCGTTCCTCCACGAGTATAAGGACCATGTGCCCCAGAAATCCATACATTTGATCCAGAGGCAGTCTCAGAACCAATAACCGCGTCAGTTGCCTCACCATCATGTACAGTTGAAAGATTTTTTCTGGTACCGTTTATCCAAAGAGCTGAATATGTATCCTCATGGCTTTTCATTCTCCAACCAGGTATATATACGTTCCCTTTGGAATCTGCTGCTACATGTTTCTCAGAAGACCAATCTGCATTTTCTCTAAAAGTTTTTACCAGTTCACCGTTTTTCCAATAAGAAGTAGATGTTTTTTTATTTTTTACGACATTTATAACATGTCCGACGGAGTTAAATCAAATACCAGTAATTTCTGAAGGTTTAAATCCAGATGTATAATTTATTTTTTTCTTTTCAATTTTATCACCTGCTCCAACAATCCAGTAAAATCCTGCATCATCTGCTATGTAAATTGAATTATTATAAAATGCTCCATCTATATCCCATAAGTAAGCCCCCTCTCCTTTTTCTAAAACAACAATTTTTGATTTTGGATGTTTTAATCATAAGTTCTAATTTGCTGAACGGCAGGCCAACTAAAAAGCCTTTGTATTTTTAAATGAGCAGGAGTAGCTTGCATCTCCACCACTTCCACCTGAACCTCCACCACCAAGAGTATCTCCAAATTTTGCCACTCCACTATTAATATTATCTTCTGAACTTTTGGCACAGGAAAGCATCAAACCAAAGGCCAATACCAAGATAGTTGGGAAGAAAAGGAACTTTAGTTTTTTCATAAAACCATAAGTATGCACTGGGCAAATAATAATCCACTCAAAATGAATGAACATACTACTTAATTCTGTAGATATAACATATTTGAAAAGTGAATATTCTATATAATTTTCATTTTGAAGTCAAGCTGAGAAAATACGTAGTACTGAGACGGAAAGGGCGTTTAGGAGTGTTTTACAGGAGAGATGTGGATATTACTTTGAGAGTGTCTGACTGTGAAGAATTAAGTGGGAAGATATGAAATTCTTATTATTAATTTTTAATCTACTCGTTCCTGTATCAAACTTTACCGAAAGAATATGCTTCGCTCCTGATGGTTGACGAATTGAATTTGTATTATGAAAATCTTATTATCAATATTCAACCTACTCGTTCCTGTATCAATCCTTGCTGAAAGAATATGCCTTCCTCCTGCTAGTTGCCGAATTGAATTTACAGTATGAAAACCTTATTATCAATATTTGTCCTACTCGTTCTTGTATCAACACTTAATGACAAGTAATGCTTTGCTCCTGATGGTTAGCAAATTGAATTTACAGTATGAAAACCTTATACAAGAATGTGGTGAGGATTGTGGAGGTTTGTCTGACTGTGAAGAATTAGTGGGGGGATACTCACAGGTGATGATGGGGATGCCACTGTCAAGAGTATTAGTGTCTGAAGTGGTTATTATTTGTAACTGTCCGATCTGTAATTAAACCAGACTGATTTCAACACTCCCAGAGCTGATGTTATTGTCCAGTTCTGATCGATGTTTCCATTTGGTTACGCTCGTAAATTCTCAAACCTCATAAATCAAATTCAATGATGGCATACTTACTACCATACAGTATATCATCCCAAGTGCCAGAAGTTGTCCAGATATAACCACAAGAAGCACCGTTACGATTGGGTTCATCACTCGCCCATTTACTCGTAATATTATCGGCCCATGTTGCATTACTATTTGGACAACCATTAGAACCACAAATGTTATCTGTTAATCCATTGTCATTATCTGTCGTACCATTGTCCCATACCCATGTGTTAGTAGTGGCTATGTCATTAGCTCCAATCCATGATTGACCATATGGATTGTTAAATATAGCTGTCAACCAGTCGTTCTCAGCTTTAGTGTTTACCGTTGTAAGGTATCCTCCTAAAGCAGTAGCAGCCGTTTTAGCATCATTCCAATTCATTGGAGTCACTTGTTAAAGCATAAGTGTGATCATTAAAGGTTTTCGAAGCTTGTATATTTGAAGCAAGGATAGCACTTGCAACAGAGGAGAGAGTTCCTGTTCCAGATGAATCTACTGCAGCAACCTTGTAATAATAAATTGACCCGTTAGCCAAACTGCTGTGGGTGTAGTTATCATTGGTGATGGAAGTAATAGCCGTGTCACTGTTGTCAATTCCAGAAACGTTGTCCCAATACAAAGTATAACTAGTCGCACCGCTGACAGAGTTCCATGTCAGTGTAATAGTATTGTTTGCACCACTGGCAGATAAATTGTCTGGAGCCGAGAGGGTGGTTGTGTTATCAGAGGAAGAAACAGTAAAAGAAGTGATTGTAAGGGAACCACTTAAAGTTGTTTCTGATTTATTAGTAGCAATTGTTTTAGAAACGGTAATAGTACAATCCGCATATGGTCCAACACTTAAAGTATTTAAAGTGATGGTATTGTTGCCAGTGGTTGCAATGGTAGTACTTGAAGAGCATGAACCGCCGTAAGTGAGGGCTCCTGACAAGGTGGAACTGAAGGTATAATCTGGTGTGGTGTCAGTGGTCGGGGTTGTGATTGCGGTCACTTCTGTAAGGGCTATAAAAAGTTTTGAGTATTCTTCTTTAAAACCTTCGGAGCAGGAATTGACGATGATGCTTAAAGTTATCAATAGATAATAAATTAGATTATTTTTCATTAGTCTAAACTACCTTAAGTCTCAGAGTTTGTTTCATAAGTCACATATTCACGTCTTAAAATCTGAGAGTGTGCTTGAAGAAACAATATAGAACAGTTATTCATCATTAATAAGCTACGTATCATTATTAATCAAAAAGCAAAACCAATTCCTGTTACATACAGACCCCCTGAATCCTCGAAGCTGCCCCAATAAGCAGAAGTTGATTCAGTTTCGACCTCTGTAAATACATAGCTGGTATATTGAAAGCCCGCCAATATTTCAAAAATTCCAAACTCGATTCCTAAAACACTAAAATATCCGGATCCCTCTACATTCGATGAATTGAATATTTCACTATCACTTGAAGTTATGGTTAATTTACCAGTGGTAACTGATCTACCACCTAAAGTAAGTGTGAACTCATCTCCGAAGGTATATGAAATTTCTATCAATGTATTTTCTACATCATATGTGTCACCAGAGATGCTCGTCTTAAGTTTAAAAATAGATTGACCAATGCCCAATTTATCCCAGATTATTGTACCAGTTGAACTGGTAACTTCTTGAAAATCTGAAGTATATGTACCTGATAAACCCCTGAATCTAATCTTTGAAGATTCTGAATCTTTACTGGATCTTTGATTGTTGGAAGGTTTTTCTCTCCTCTGATCAATTTGTGTTCCTTGATTTATCTTGAAGGGAGGTTTTTCTTCACTCGGCTCATACTGTATTTCTGGCTCAGGTTCCCTTTTTTCGCCCATGTTTCCCATTCGATATTTACTCAGCCCACTACTCTCTGGGAACCCTCCTTCGTATCCCTTACCTTTGGCCAAAGAGAATCCAAAACTTCCACTTAAAATGATTAAAGTAAGTAGCAAAAATACGTATTTCAAACTAAATCTATTGTATAAAGAAACATTATGTGTAAAAGGATCCTTTAAATAAGCATGATTAGTCCTTTTTTAAAAATTATGTGTATTTGAGATGAAACTTTGATCTTCGAAAATTGATGTGCCATCGATCAGAGAAGCTTTTTATTAACAACATCTTCAGGAACACTTATATACTTTTGGTGTAGAAGTAAAATTTAGAAGAATTGTGGGATTTTACTGGAGGGTGTCTGACTGTGAAGAATTAGTGGGGGTTACTCACAGGAGATGATGTGGTGGTTCTGGAGGTTAATATATTTATTTCACCATTTAACTTGTCTATTTATCAATTAAAACCTTCCACCATTTTTCAAAGACATTTTGACTTTCCGTTGATACTAATTGACCAAGTTTTGGAGTTATTAGTTTTATTCCATATTTTTTTGCATATTTTTCACTTTCTTCAACTGGCTCAAACCAATCATGTAAAGATAGACTGAACATTCCCCAATGAATTGGGACCATAGCTTTGCCCTTTAGGTCCAGAACAGCCTGTGCTGCTTCTTCAGGCATATTATGAACTTCACGCCATCGTTCATTGTATTGACCACTGTCAATAAAAGCTAAATCAAATGGCCCATATTCGTCTCCAATTTTTTTGTAATGAATATCATAACCGGAATCACCATTGAAGTAAAAACTGTTAGATTCAGTTTTAACTACCCACGAAGCCCAAAGAGTTTTAGAAGCCTTAATGGTTCCTAATCTGCCAGAAAAGTGTTGTGCTGGAGTACAAATAAAAGTTATTCCTTCAAAATCAAATTTCCCCCACCAATCTGTTTCAAACAATTTTGATTCATTTATACCCCAACTTTTCAAGATGAGAAGTTACCCCAAGCGGGACGATAAATGTAATTTTATCATCGCGAAAATGCTGAATTGTCTCCATCTCCAGATGATCATAATGATCATGTGAAATCAAAACATAGTCTATTTTTGGCAAAGCATTAATATTTAGAACTGGTGGCTGAAAGCGTTTGATCATCCAGTCAACTGGGGCTGCTGATGACTGAAAAACAGGATCAATCAGGATGGTCTTGCCTTGCATCGATAACAAAATTGTCGAATGCCCTAACCACGCAAATTTTATCGTGTCCAAAGTTGCATTGAAATTAGGCGGTAACTTCTGGTAACTTAGTTTCTGGAACAATTTCTGCTGTATTAAACAAAAAAGCTTTGGTCATATCCCAAAATGATATTTTTTCATTCATTTCAATAATAATATTCTCTTTCCGATTTTTGAATCTTTCTTTTTCAATATCGTAATTAGGTGATATTTTTATTTTATCGAGATGATCCCCACTAGGATTTTCTCCAAACTGAGAACATGAAGCTAGGAAAAAAAGAAAAATTAATATGATTAAAAAATTTTTATTCATAATTTTATTTTTTTAAAAAAAGTATTTTCATTTTAGATATTTAAACAAAATAAATTTATTTGTCAGGTTTGCTCATAATGCTTAGTCAAACTCCTCAACCTTCTGACCTCTAATTAAATAAGTAGTTTCAGTATCATAAGTCTGCTGGCCAAAATCATTCGAACCTTCTATAAAGTATTCTCCTATTTCAACGATACCACTAACCCAAACAGCGTACATAAGCTTCTCAAAATGTACCGGCTTATCCAATATTACGTGAATTACTTGATTTGGTGGTGGTGGTGGGACATGGATACACGCCCCAAAAGTCGGAACAAGCAGGAACTCTTTAACATATTCAAAACCATCATCACCCTCCAAAGGGACAGCAAATCCTGGTATTTTTATCGGTTTGCCCATTAATTTCCTTATGCTTTCAGGCATCTCTCCTGTTTTGTAGTTTAGTTTTCTCAAATCTGACCAGGTAACCAATTTTGTCTCAAAATTTGAACTTGAAACAAGAGATGGAAGAACTACAAATAGAAGTAGAACAAAACTTTTAATAATTTTTACCATATTTTTTCCTTTATGTTTATAAACGTATTGTCATACCGTCTACAAGTGATTGACGATAAGCCTTAAATGCTGGAATTATTCCCATAAACATTGCGGCCAGTATAATTCCTCCTAGTAAAAATAAATCCTTGAAACTTGGGGGATTAATAGGAAGGAATAAACCGAAGTATGTTTCTAATAGCGGCCTTGAAACAAATAATGTGATATATAAAAAACACAGGCCAAAAAGAATACCTGTGAAAGTTAAAAACACAGCTTCAAAAATAAGTAAAAAGGATATTGTACTTGGTCCAGCTCCAACCGATCGAAGTATTGCCATTTCTCTTCTGCGCTCATTAAGTCCCGACAACAAAGCAGTTAACATCCCTAGAAGTCCGGTAAAAAGAACGAACCAGGAGATTACTCTTAATCCTGTTTCTGCTGTCCTTAGTATATTCCAAAGCTCTTGAAGAGCAACTCCAGGCATAATTGCACTAAGTGGTTCTTCTTTATAAGTATTTATTTCACGCTGTAAGCCAAATACATGTATCTTGGATTTCAAGCCAATAAGAAATGAGGTTATTTCCTCAGATTTTAGGTCTCTTTTCAAAATATCTTCTGAACTAAGGCTTTCTCCTTCCATGGGGGGAGCTCCACTTTCCCAGTCAATGTGCATAGCAGTAATTCCTTCTAAACTGACGTGAACAGTTTGATCGACTGGAGTTCCTGTAGGGCGTAGAATACCTACCACTTTAAAAGGTCTATCATCATGCTTAAGAAAGGATTTATTCCCAGTTCCGTGAGCAATTATTATATCTTCATTCAGCTGATAATTGAGATTTCTAGCTACTTCACTTCCAATCACTGCATCAAAAAGTTTTGAAAATGATTTCCCCTTGGAAAATCCTAATTTCTTTTTACTCCCATAACGAAAATACTTAAAATAGTTTTGGTTGGTACCTAGTACCCTAAACCCCCTATGGGAATCTCCTAAGGATATAGGTATCGTCCATTTCACTCTTTTATCATTGTTAAATTCAATATAACTTTCCCAACTAAGATTATTAGGAGCGTTACCTATACGAAAAATTGAATATAGAAGAAGTTGTAATGAGCCTCCCCTAGCTCCAACTATAATATCTGTCCCAGATACGGCACTGCTGAAACTTGTTCTTACTCCCTTACGGATGTTTTCTACACCAAGTAACAATGTAACGCTTACAGAAATAGAAAATATTGTCAGTAATGCTGTTCCCCTTCTATTCCACAAACTCCTAATAAAAAGATTAACCATTAAACCTCTAATTTACTTTATTGTTTATCTCATCCATTGAAATTTTCCTCTTGAAAAGCTCGCTTAGTGAAGAATCATGACTTACAAAGAGTAAGGTGCTTCCTGCTTTTTTGCATTCACTGAAGAGTAGATCAAGAAAGGAATGACGAAGGTCTGCATCTAAAGCAGAAGTGGGTTCATCCGCAATAATCAATTCAGGATTCCCAATTAAAGCCCTTGCTGCTGCGACTCTTTGCTGCTGACCTACGCTTAGCTCAGTTACTGGACTTTTCTCTGCTAGCTGCTCCCCTAGTCCTAATGCTTTTAAAAGCCTGTGGGCTTCTTTGACTTGATCAATTTTTGTCCTACCAGCCCTCTTGGAACGAATTTTTGAGAAACTTAGCGGTAGTATTACATTTTCTTCAATCGAGAGGTACGGCAGAAGATTGAAAAGCTGGAAGATGAAGCCAATATGATCGACTCTAAAAGAATCCCTTGCGGAACTAGAAAGACTCTTTATTTCTGTTCCAAGCACCTTAAGGGTTCCTGATTCTGAAACTAAAATTCCACCAACAAGAGCAAGTAAGGTTGACTTACCACTTCCACTTGGTCCTTGCAAAAAAACATGATCATGTTGTTTCACGAGCAATTCTGGCAGATTCAATAACTCTCTGCCAGAATTTTTCCAACTGAAACAAACATTTTTAAAATCTAAAATTGTCTCAGCCATGAATTATTTCCATCCTTTTATTCGATCATCCTTAGACTCTAACTCAAGTGAACCCTGACCATTATTAGAAATCCAATTAACCCGAATTTCCTCAATCTGGGGAAAAAAGGTCATTAGTTGAGTTCCTATAGAATCAATCTCATCTAAATGTTGACAATTCCAGGAATAGTTTGATTTGAATTCGGAATGAATTTCAGATTTTTCTGACTCATCATGACCATGTTCTTCTTCTTTTTCTGACTCATCATGACCATGTTCCTCTTCAGCTTCATCACCATGTTCTTCCTCGTGGGAGAATAGGCTTTGGGAAACATTCATGCCTACTAAAATACATTCAGCCTTAGTAGTTTTCGAGAAAAGTTTGGAGGGGTCGGAGAGGATTTTTATGGCTTTATTAAAATTCTCCCTCTTGCTTTGTGATTTTGGATAATGCTCAAAACCTATCAAACTTTCGGAAGGCACTTCAAATTCTACCTGAAGTTTTTCTTCTTCCATGACCATCTTTATTATAGCCGCACCATGCTCATGAGAATCTTTCTGACGAACAACTTGAGCAAAAATATCAAACGACACAAAAAGACACACTAATACAATAGATATATTTTTCATATTTCACTAATTATTTGAAGTTATAAAATTATTAAAAGAAATTAAACTTCAAAATAGGGAGGTCCTCTTGCTGGTGGGAATTGTGCTGATAATAATTCTGGTAAAGGGGTAAATATTTTAAATTTATTTTCACCAGAAATTTTAAAAAACTTAGGGGGTTTGTTAATAAAAAAAGAATTATTTAAATCTGGATTAACAAATTTGTCGGGGTCGTTTGATGTTTCTCTTTGGTAAAGTTAAAATTAGTAAAACCTCTAATAATATCCATGGTAAATTCCACTCTTCAAAATTAGTTTGAATATATATTTGATTCTCAATCGTTGACAAAGTCCCTTGAAATAATAGGACAAACGGCAATACGATGTTGAATAAATATCTTGTCTTAGCAGGAAATTTTATTAACATTTAATTTTTTAAGATAATTAAAAAACAAAAATTAGATCAATTCTACAAAATTCTAGTATTTTAATTATAACAAAAAAATAATTAAATTAAATTTTTTTGTTAAAGGTGTCTGACTGTGAAGAATTAGTGGGCTTACTCACAGGAGATGAATGGAGGTTGAATCCTTCAATGATAAGTAAGAGGGACTGACTCTTTCATCACCATTTTGATCTAATACGGTTCTTTTTTTTAAATTCATTCTCAGTAATGGTTCATAATCTGGAATTGATTTTATTCGATATTCAGTCCGTAGGTAATAATCTTGCACTTGGCTAGAAAAAAGTAAATTCTATTTAGTGGAAAAGAAAATTATAAACACCATCCAATGCCAAAAAATAATTTTGTATTTTTAACATTTTTAATGATTCTGTCTATTTCGTTAATGCCCTTTATGGAATTCCGGGCTTTAGCTCAGGCAAACAATCCGGTTTCAAGCGAAACAGTTCTGGATACATCGTCTGAAACAGACACAGATGAAGAAGAGGATGGGTTTGATGCTGAATTTGAGGACGAGTTTGGAGATGCTGAAAAAGAAGTTTTTGATCCTCTGAGTGGATACAACAGTGTAATGACGGGTTTTAACGACGGTTTTTATATTTATGTTTTAGATCCGGTTGCTCGTGGATATCGCTGGGTACTTCCGGATACAGCACGTAGAGGTGTGAAAAGTTTTTTTCATAATTTACTTTTTCCTTTGCGCTTTGTCAACAATGCTCTCCAACTTAAAGTAAAAAATGCCGGTGACGAATTTCTTAGATTCAGCATTAACAGCACCATTGGAATTTTAGGTATTTGGGATCCGGCCAAGGAGTGGTTTGGTTTAGAAGCACATGAAGAAGATTTTGGACAAACACTTGGATTTTACGGTGTTGGAGGCGGATTCCATGTGGTTTTACCATTTTTGGGTCCCTCGAATGTACGGGACATGTTCAGCCTGTATCCGGATATGCAAATGGATCCTGTGAACTATGTTGAAACTCGGCCTTATAATTTTCCCAAACAAGAAGGAGAATCTCTGGGCGTATCCAGACAGACACTTCAGCAAACGGAATTAACACTTTTAAAAACTATTAACCGCGAATCTCTGCGTATTGGACAATACGAAAATCTTAAAAAAGATGCTATTGAACTCTATCCTTTTTTGAGAGATGTCTATGAGCAGAATCGAGCTAAATTAATCAGGGAATAACCATGCAAACTGCAAAAAAAATTATAATCAACGTTTTTCTCCTCTCAATTTTATCATTCTTTTACGGTTCAAATGATCTATTTGCGGATGAAGCAAGTGAGATCAAGGAAATGACAAGTGTAAGATTTGTTCAAAAGTTATTTCAGGACGGTAATGTAAAGTCAGAAAGAGGAAATGTAGGGGATGCCGTTATTTATGGTCTTGAGTCTTTAATTGATTTTAATTTGATGGCTAAATTGTGTCTAGGTAAAAAACACTGGAAAAGATTAAGTAAAGAAGGCAGGGTGGAATTTGCTCAATTATTAGTAGAGAGACTCAAACAATCTTATCTGGACAAATTAGACCTTTATACAGATGAAGAAGTTGAAGTAGTAGAAGCTAGAAAGACTGGAAAAAATAGAGTGGAAATACTGACAAATATTGTTGGCATAGACACAAAACTTGAAATGGTGTTTAAATTCTACAAGTCAAAGAATAAAGGTTGGATGGTTTATGATGCTGTTATACTTGGTGTCAGTATTGTACAGACTTACCGCTCGCAGTTTTCTGGAATTTTAAAAAAAGAGTCATTGGAAAAATTAATTGAACGCCTTCGTTCTTCAACTGAGTTGGGGTCTTAATGTTGAGACAATTTTACGACAAAGTTATTCTTAGTTATCCTAAAAGTATTTTATTATTATTGCTTATTTGTGTCTCGTCATTGGGGTATCAAGCGCAGTATTTAGAAATTGACGCGTCTGCAGAAACTCTGTTGCTTGAAGATGACAAGGATTTAGCCTTTACACGTAAAGTAAATGAGCGCTACGGTAGCAGTGATTTTCTTGTTTTAACTTACTCTCCGTATGCAGATTTACTGGCAGATTCAACACTTGACTCATTGAGAAAACTAAGTGCAGAACTGCTTGAGTTGGAAAGAGTTGAATCAGTAATGTCCATCCTGAATGTTCCACTGTTGGAAAGTCCTCCAAAGCCAATTAAGGAACTGATAAAAAATGTTCCTACTCTGGAATCGCCGGGAATAGATAAAGCTCTTGCCAAAAAAGAATTTCTTAACAGTCCAATCTACAGTGATAATCTAGTAAGTCCGGATTTTAAAACTACTGCATTACTTATAAATCTGCATGACGATCATTTGTATCGTGAATTACTGATGCAGAGGAATAGTTTACGAAAAAAAGAAAAAGAGGCAACACTGAGTGTTCCGGAGCAGATAGAATTGGATAAAGTGCTGTTGGATTTCAAAAATCACCGTGACAAAATGCGGTTGGTTGAGCACAATAATATATCTCAAGTACGTGAGATTGCAGAGAAATACCGTGGAGATGCTAAGATATTTCTGGGTGGTGCAAGCATGGTTGCAGATGATTTAATAACCTTCATCAGAAGTGACCTGCAGGTTTTTGGCAGTGCGGTATTTGTTTTCTTGATTCTCACACTCTGGGTTATTTTCAGGCAGTTTCGCTGGATTTTACTTCCGGTTATTACCTGCAGTTTTTCTGTAGTCACGACCAGTGGATTTTTGGGGCTTTTTGGCTGGGAAGTGACAGTTATCTCTTCAAATTTTATTTCTATACAGCTAATAATTACAATGGCGATTACTATTCATTTAATCGTCCGTTATCGTGAATTGGCAGGACTAAATCCAAACATGGATCAACGCCAGTTGGTTTTGGACTCTACAATTTTTATGGCCAGACCCTGCACCTTTGCAGTACTGACCACTGTGGTAGGTTTTGGCTCACTGGTTCTGAGCGGAATTTTACCAGTCATGAATTTTGGTTGGATGATGAGTGCCGGAATAGGTGTGTCGCTCTTTCTGACATTTCTTATATTTCCGGTACTGCTGATACTTATGCCAAAGGCAATGCCTAATACTTCGTTTGAATCCCGCTTTGCCTTGACAAAAATCTTTGCTGATATCACAGAACGTCACGGTAAGACAATAATGTTCCTCAGTGTTGCTGCATTAATGCTGAGTATTGTCGGTGCATCCAAACTGAATGTAGAAAACAGCTTCATTGACTATTTCAAGGAGTCCACAGAAATATACCAAGGAATGAAGGTGATTGACCAGCAACTTGGCGGTACAACAACACTTGATTTAGTGGTGGAACTTGATGAGAGTTTGGAAGAAACATTGCCGGTCAAGAAAGATACTAAACCAGAAGCTAAACTGGAAGATGAGGAAGAGTTTGATTCCTTTGAGGAAGAGTTTGAGGAAACTGCCAGTGAAGCACAATATTGGTTCACTGCAGAAAAAATGGAGAAGATAGAAAGAATTCACGATTACCTGAATGGCCTGGAACAAACAGGTAAAGTGCTTTCTCTGGGTACTATGCTCAAAATTGGAAGAACGCTTAATTCAGGAAAATCTCTTGATAATTTCTTACTTGCTCTGCTCTACAATGAACTTCCGGAACGCTTCAGAAAAATAATTCTAGATCCTTACGTTTCCGTCGAAAATAATGAGGCTCGGTTTTCTGTCCGTATTCGTGATTCTGAACCAAATCTACGCCGCAATGAGCTTTTACTACAAATTCAGCATGATTTGAAAACCAAACTGGATATTCCAGAAGAAAAAGGGCATCTCTCAAATTTACTTGTGCTCTATAACAATATGCTGCAAAGCCTTTTCAAATCACAAATTATCACTTTGGGTGCAGTCATTATTTCATTCTTAATCATGTTCATTTTTCTGTTCCGCTCATTTACAATTGCACTGATAGCGATTTTCCCAAATGTGCTTTCAATTGGAGTGGTGTTGGGATTCATGGGCTGGATTGGAATTCCATTGGATATGATGACTATTACAATCGCGGCAATTAGCGTTGGTATTGCAGTTGATAACACCATTCACTATATCCACCGCTTCAGGCATGAATTTGCTATAGACCACAACTATCTTGCCGCCATGCATCGTTCTCATGAAAGTATCGGTTATGCTATGTATTACACTTCAATCACGATTATCATCGGCTTTTCGATTCTTGTGTTCTCAGAGTTTATTCCCAGCATCTACTTTGGTTTGTTGACAGGACTGGCGATGCTGATTGCCCTTATGACTGCCTTGACGCTTTTGCCCCAACTGCTGATCTTCTTAAAACCTTTGGGTACAGAAAAGCAAGAAGTTTAGCATAATCATTCAAAGAACTGTTCAATAATTTTACTGCTCGCCATTACCGGACAGTTGCTTTGATGAATTCAATTCATTGGATACTTAATCCGGCTCCATCTTACAAAGATTATAAAAATGTACGGACCTGTTTTTGATATAATTTTACCAATTTTCGGTATTTTATTGATTGGATATACTACTGCCAGCTTTGGATGGTTTGATCAAACTGCAGTAAGAGGACTAACACGGTATGTCTTTGATTTTGCTGTACCAATGCTTTTGCTGCGTACTCTTGCTACTACGAGTCTTCCTGAGGTAATACCATGGAATTATCTGGCTGCATATTATTTGGGGACGTTCATTATATTATTTTCAGGGCTAGGGTTAACGCGTTTACTCTGGCAACGGACTTTTTCCCAGCAGGTGATCAATGCTTTTTCCGGAAGTTTTTCCAACACAGTTCTTCTTGGAATTCCAATCATTTTGCTTGCCTTTGGTGATCAGGCTGTTTTACCTTTGTTCATTATTATTGGTACACATGGCATCATTATGGTGCCACTTTTCACAATCATGCTTGAAATTGGAAAAAGTGGAAGAGCACCTATTAAAACAGTTGTTACTAAAGCTTCGTATGGATTGTTCACCAATCCTCTCATCATTGGTTTACTTTCCGGTTTAGTGTGCAATTTTTTTGAAATAACTTTTTGGAAACCCTTGGATGAAATGGTAAGGCTTCTGGGAAGCTCTGTTACTCCCTGCGCTTTGTTTGCACTCGGGGCAACGTTAGTAAGTTTTCGAAAAAATATACCATGGCAGGAAGTACCTCTGTTTGTAATAATGAAGACTATTATACATCCTCTGATTGTAGGGGTACTGGCGACCCAGGTTTTTGATATAAGAAACACTACCTGGGTTCAGGTACTGGTGATGTTAGCGGCCATGCCGACGGGAGTTAACCCTTTTTTATTTGCCAGTCGCTATAATGTGGGGCAGTCAGTATCAAGTGGAACAGCTTTCATTTCCACTGTTTTTTCTATTTTTTCTATCTCTGTTCTTCTTGCATATTTCCAACAATAAGCTAGATTATTATCTTCAACCAAAGAAAATTAAACTCCGGGACATTATAAAATAAAGTGAAAAATGGCAGTATTAGAATTTGAAAAAAAGGGCAATATTTTCATTGTTACCCTCAACAATCCTGCAACTGGAAATGCATTAAATCCAGAGGCTCTGTCTGCACATCGGGAAGTACTGGCGGAACTGGAAGCAGTTTCTGAAAATTCTGCTGTCATAGTTACAAGCAGTGATCCAAAATCATGGTGTGTCGGCTTGGATTTTGAGTGGTTAAAAGGGCAGTCTGCAGAGGAGTTTGCAGGGACATTCAGAGAACTGGAGGAGGTCTTTGGCCGCTGGGCCTTGTTAGCATTACCTACTGTTGGCTGTATCACAGGGCACTGCTTGGCTGGTGGTGCTATTTTTGCTTCAGTACTGGATTTCCGGCTGATGCGTTCAGACAGAGGCTGGTTTGCATTTACTGAAATTGACGTTAAAATTCCATTGTCTCCAATCCTATACGAGATGGCGGATTTATTGCCCAATAAACAGGCTGTACGTGAACTTTTACTGACAGGTCGTAGAGTTGGAGGTGCAGATGCGCAAAAGCTGGGAGTGGTGGATGAAGCCCATTTGCCGGAAATGTTAATGCCGAGAGCACTTGAAATTGCAGAAGAGTTGTCTCAGAAAGATCTTAAAACTTATAATACAATGAAACAACTGCTAAAACAGAATCTTTCAAAACAGATTACAGAAGAATCGAATGCTTGATTTGAAAAATGGCTGAATTACACTCCGGACAAATGTTCAATTAAATATAATATGAATTATCAGGTCTGTTGCATTAACTGTTGAGAAGTTTGTGTAAATGAGCTGCGTAAGCAGGGAATGAGAGGATTCATAAATTAAGTTCTACTTTGATCTTACAGGACTCACCATTTAAATCCCACTCTGTGCCATCAAGTGTTCCCTGGGGTTGCAGTCGGTTAGCAAGAGTTTCTTTGCATATAAAGTCTGAAAAAGCATCCAGTGCCGTGTTTAGTTTTGCTGAACTTTGATAACTGATGAGGATCCTGTCCATTACTTCCAAATCCATATCCTTGCGCATGTTCTGTACTTTGTTGATAAACTCTCTCGCAAAGCCTTCCTGAATTAAATTTTCACTCAATTCTGTGTCCAGGGCAACCGTCAAGAGGTTATCAGTTTCCACCAGTAATCCTTCTTTTTCCTGACGTTGAATCAAAATATCTTCCGGAGTCAATTCCAATGTTTCTTCTCCCATTTTCAAAATAATACTTTTACCATTTTGCAGTCTACGGATGTTTTCAAAATCCAATCCAGAAATGAGTTGTGCTGCAATTTTCATTTTCTTACCAAGTTTTCTCCCCAAAGTCTTGAAATTAGCCTTGGCGCTCAAATTAACCAGTTGCTCTTCATCCTGAGTTATAACGACTTCTTTGATGTTAAGTTCATCCGAAATGAGTTCTGAAAGCTCCTCCAAAACATTTTTTGCTTCCGGATCACGTGTGACAAGGAAAATTTTTGGCAGGGGCTGGCGAATTTTTAACTGATGTTTGGCACGTAGCGCCCGTCCCATAGTAACTGTAGACAAAACTAAATCCATTCGTTTTTCCAGATCAAGGTCCCTTTTTGCAGAATTCGCTTCAGGGAAAAAAGCCAAATGGACACTTTGGTGATCTGTGTCAAGGCGCAGTGTACGGAAAATACCGTCGGCAATATATGGAATGAAAGGAGCAATTAATTTACTGAACTCAAAGAGCACAGTGTAAAGTGTAGCATAAGCTTCCTGCTTGTCGTTACCCTGACCTGCTTTCCAGAATCGTCTCCTGCTGCGGCGGATGTACCAATTGGTCAACAAGTCGATGAAACCTACAAATGGTGCAACGGAACGGTTCAGATCATAACAGTCCATTTCTTTCTGTACCTCTGCAATCAGTTTATGTAATCGTGAAAGAATCCAGCGATCCAAGGGATTACTGTTTTTTACCGAGAGATTTTCCGGACTCGGATCCCAACCGTCGATTTTGGCATAGGTACTGAAAAAAACGAGTGCATTCCAAAGTGGCAGGAGTTGCTGTCTTGTTGTTTCAACTAATCCTTTTTCAGTAAAACGCAAATCTTCTCCACGGACTGCCGGGCTGTTGAGCATGTAAAGACGGACAGCATCTGCACCATATTTGTTCAGCATTTCGTTAGGATCCGGATAGTTTTTCAGCCTTTTGCTCATTTTCTTTCCATCTTCAGCCAGAATAAGACCGTTCACTACACAATTGTTGAAAGCCGGTGTGTCAAATAATGCAGTTCCTAAAACAGCAAGTGTGTAAAACCAGCCACGTGTCTGGTCTAATCCCTCACAAATAAAATCTGCAGGAAAGTTTGCTTCAAAGCGTTCTTTATTTTCAAATGGATAGTGTTCCTGAGCATAGGGCATTGATCCTGAATCAAACCAAACATCTATTACTTCCGTAACACGTCTATATGTTTTTCCATTTTTTTCAATAATCAATGGATCCACAAAATGTTTGTGTAGGTCAGTAATTTTTTCTCCGGTGGCTTCTTCCAGTTCAGAAACACTACCGAAGCACCAGACATCCCCGTCTTCACTCTTCCAAACTGGAAGCGGAGTACCCCAGAAACGGTTTCGACTGATGGCCCAGTCACGCGCATTTTCCAGCCATTTTCCGAAACGTCCGTCACGAATGTGACCTGGCACCCAGTGTACAGTTTTGTTATGAGTAACCATTCTGTCTTTTATTGCCTCAACATTTACAAACCATGTAGAAATCGGTTTATAAATCAAGGGTGTATCTGTACGCCAGCAAAATGGATAGCTGTGTTGTGCTGTCTCATGGCGGAACATTTTATGTTCTTCTTTCAGGCGCTTAACAATAGATTTATCGGCATCTTTGATATTCATTCCTGCGATAAATTCCATGTAATCCATAAAATTGCCTTCTTCATCCACTGGATCAAAAATAGATATATTTTCTCGCTGAAAAATCCGTACATCGTCTTCTCCAAAACAGGCTAAATGTACTATACCTGTCCCGCTTTCGTCAGTTACATAATCATCCAACTGCACAGTCCAGGCATTTGTAGTATCCACTTTGGATTTTGCAAAATCGAAAGAGTGGTTCATAAGTCATTCCCTTTAATTCAGAACCTTTCATTTCAGTCAGAACTTCATAGCTTCCATCATCAAAATATGATTCGATTCGATTCTTAGTAAGGAGATAACAATCCTTGCTTTTTTTATCTCTTATTTTACAATAAGTTAGTTTAGACCCTACGCAGAGGCCCATATTGGCAGGTAATGTCCAGGGAGTTGTCGTCCATGCAAGAAAATAAAAATTTTCTTCCCCATTGATTTTAAAGCGTAAAGTGACGGAAGGATCCTGAATTTCTTTGTAATTCAGGTTTGCTTCAAAATTTGAAAGTGGAGTGGAAACTCTCCAGGAATAAGGTACCACCTTAACTCCTTCGTAAATCAGACCCTTTTCCCAAAGTCGCTTAAAAACCCACCAGACTGACTCCATGAAATCAATGTCCATGGTTTTGTAATCATTGTCAAAATCAACCCAGCGCGCCATGCGTTCCACAGTTTCTCGCCATTCAGCAGTGTAACGTAAAACAATAGAACGGCACTCCTCATTAAAGTTTCCTTCCCCAAAATTTTCAATTTCATGCCGACCATTTAAACCGAGACTCTGCTCCACTTCGAATTCCACAGGTAAACCATGTGTATCCCAACCAAAACGACGTTCAACTTGGAATCCTTTCATGGTTTTGTAACGTGGAATAACATCCTTGATGGTTCCTGCTAAGAGGTGCCCATAATGTGGAAGTCCGGTTGCAAAAGGAGGTCCGTCGTAAAAACTGAACGACTTGTCTTTTGGACGCTCATCGATTGATTTTTGAAAAATATCATTTTGGCGCCAGAAATTTAGAATTTCTTCTTCCATCTGCGCAAAGCTGTGTTTGTTGGAAACCTCTTTCATTTTTTTGATAAAATGTAGCTGGATTGTCTTATAAATTTCGGTGGGCGTCTTAATCTAAACAAAAAAGTAAAACAAGAGTTAATTTCTTGGTATTTCTCTTGAAAACCTGACAGCAAGATTGAAATAATCCATGGCTAAGGCACCAAGACTTTCATCTTTTTGGGCTACTTTCAGTTCACAAGTTTTTACACCCTGTTTTAGTGCACAATAGGTTTGAAAAACTGGAAGCATTTTTAGTAAATCTTTATCTTTTGAGATTTCAAGATACTGCTTTACAAAAGAATCTAACAGCTCAGTCTTCCCCAATCTGGTAAGTTCAACTGTTAAGGACGAAACGTCATTTGCCACGTCTAGAACTACCAATTTTTTATTTATTTCCTGTGGACTTATTAAACGAACCACATCTCCGTTCAAGAAAATGTGTTCTGGTAAAAAAGCTCCATGCCCCAGCACAATCCTGCCATTGCGCATACGCTTAGAGAAAAGACGCTTGTTGTCGTCTATAAACTTTTCTAGAGGATGTCTGATCATATCTAAAATCGGCTGTGTCATGGATGCCTCAAAATAGCGTTTCAACTGAAAAAGCAAATCGTTACACTGGGCTCGAAAAGGCTCAGGTTTTCCAGTTTCTGCTTCTTTGTCATTTGCATGAGAAATTGCATGAATATCTGCAATTTTGGTTGCAATACCAACCATATCATTTGTTGAAATTTTATTCTTGTCCAGTAGTTTGTCAAGTTGCAACTGATCCGGGAGTGCTTCCATTTTTAAAGCATACTCGATTGTTGTTCCTCCTGTTCCTCCAAATTTAATGACGCCATTATTTTCAGTGACCGGAAGGACTTCCACTGACCAGTTTGAATTAAAACGTTGGCTAAGAGCACATTCTTCACGACAAAAAGCTTCTTTGACCGGTAATGTCGAGTACTCATTACCCGTTTTTTTAATCTTGTAAAGCCATTCATCTGCCCGAAACAAATATGATGTTGTAGTTTCCAGAAGTTTTATTCTTTTCGGGCTTTTCAGCAGATATGCAGCCGGTTTTTTGAGGGCCTCAACCCATTCTGGTTGTGTTACAGTCATTGTTTATTCTCTAATTAATATTACTTTCACAGAAATTTTCCGTGAAGAATAACAAAGAAATAATTTAATAAAATTGTCAACATAGTCACTCAACTCACATTCACAAATCATGCATAAATATGTAGTCATGTTACAGTATTTAGGTGGGAAACAAATAATCGACAATTGCGATAAATGAATTATCAGATAAATTCAAATATTCAGAATGTGACCCAATTTATGTTTTTTTGTATGCATGTATTTTTTATTTCCAGGATTGGTCTCCATTTCAAGTGGTACCCTTTCCACTACTTTCAAGACCATGCCCCTGAATGCCAACTATTTTGCGCGGATTATTGGTCATCAGCCGCATCTGGCGAACACCCAGCATAAACAGCATTTGTGCACCCATACCATAATCACGCAAATCGTCTTTAAAACCTAGTTTATTATTTGCTTCAACGGTATCTGCTCCTTCTTCCTGGAGTTTATATGCCTGAAGTTTGTTGATCAATCCAATTCCTCGTCCTTCCTGCGGTAAATAAAGGATAACTCCTTTGCCCTCACTTTCCACCATCTCCATTGCAGCATGAAGTTGAGGTCCGCAGTCGCATCGGAATGAACCAAATACATCACCAGTCAAACATTCAGAATGAACACGTACCAGTACTGGTTCATCCTCTTCCCATTCACCCTTGACAAGGGCGACATAATCGCTGTCATCAAGTACACTTTGAAAACCAATCACTTTAAAATCTCCAAATTTAGATGGCAGCAAGGCTTCTGCTTTTTTAATAACCAGTGTTTCATTACGCTTTCTGAATTCAATCAGGTCTTTAATTGTAATGATCAGTAATCCATGATGATCTGCAAATCTTTTTAGTTCTGGAACACGGGACATTGTTCCGTCTTCATTCATGATTTCACAAATCACTCCACCAGGCTGCATTTTGGCAAGACGAGCTAAATCAACAGCAGCTTCAGTATGTCCTGCTCTTCTCAAAACACCTCCTTCTCGCGCCTTCAAAGGGAAGATATGCCCAGGACTGTGAATGTCGTGAAATGTAGACTCAGGGTTTATTGCAGTTTTAATTGTCCGGGCACGGTCTGCAGCAGAAATTCCTGTTGTAACACCTTTTCCACGAAGATCTACAGAGACCGTAAACCCTGTTTCCATCGGGTCTGTATTATTTTCGACCATTAATGGCAGATTCAGTCGTTCTACAGTTTCAGCATCAAGGGGGAGGCAGATAAGTCCGCGTCCATATTTTGCCATGAAATTAATTATTTCCGGAGTAGCTGCTTCAGCAGCACAAATCAGATCACCTTCGTTTTCACGGTCCTCATCGTCTACTACCACAATTATTTCACCACGAGCAATGGCTTTAATCGCGTCCTCAATAGAATTAAAAAAATCGTCTTTAGTTGTCATTTTAGCTTAAATTATACAAACTAAGATAAAATATGATTTGTAATAACATATGTTTAATGCCAAGTACAGATGCTAACTAAATGTGACATTAGATGAAAATTCAGGTGGTTTTATTTTTGAACCACTCAGCACAGCATAAACAAATAACAGATTAAAGGAACGGAAAGACACGTTATTTTATTATTGCTGAAATCATCCAGTCCTCTCCCAAAGCAGTCACTGAGCTGATTTCCATTTGAGGAGCATCATCTACGGAATCGACACCCAAATTTCCGCACCATGACAAAGCTTTCTGCCCACCGATTACTTTGGGTGCAAGAAATAATACAAGCTGATCTACTGTATTGCTTTTTATAAAGCTGGCGTGAATCAGGCTGCCACCCTCAACCAGTAAACTCTTCAAACCAAGTTTACTTATTTCCGAAAGTACCCACAATATATCAGGAGTTCTAGTGGGAGCAGTTAAAATTGTTAAATCAGCTAGTTCCGGCCAGATGCGCAAAGGTGCATGACTTCCAGTAACAATTACAACAGGTACTCCGTCCTGTTTAAAAACACGGCTTTGTTCAGGAATGCGTGCTTTTGAATCCAAAACAATCCGGACCGGTGAACTACCCTCCTGAATGCCACGAACTGTCAATTCAGGATCATCAGTAAGCACGGTGTTGATGCCTACCAAAATAGCATCGTTTTCATTCCTTAATTCGTGACCTTTTTGCCGTGCTGCTTCACCTGTAATCCATTTTGAGCAACCGGTTGCAGTGGCTATTTTACCATCAAGTGTGGCTGCTGCTTTGAGAGTGACAATGATTCCTGAGTTTTTTGTCATATGTCTCTCCAACTGTGAGCCACTTTTCAGTCTTTGGTATAGAATCGCAGGGTTGTCTTTTTTTCAAACGATATTTCATTAATTAGATTCTATAATTATTAGCCCAAAACAACAAGGAATATGAGCATGAACGATAGTGATCGCAGGTTTTAAATAAAACAATGTTGCAAACAACAAACACAGTGTACCAGCTATACTGGTAAATGATGTTTTAAATTTTTACAGTAAATGATGTAATTAAGTAGATGGTGACGCACTATTGGATTTGAGAATAACAAGAGCGAATTCCTTGTGCTTCAGCCCATTCGTACATCAACTTGCCGATATTGAGCATGTCCTTGTTGGATCTTGGATTAAAATGGCCTCCTTCAACCCATTTTTCACTTTTAGGTTCAGGAGCACTTTCCCACATAGGGAGATACGCTTCAGTCGGAACTAAAGGATCATTTGTGCCATTGATAAAATGGATTGGTGTCTTGTAAATATCAGGTAAATATGACTCCATTTCTCCATATTTCAAGATATTCCCCATGACAAATGACAAGATATATGAAAGCAGACGTACTCCAGATATTTTTATGCTAAAATCTGCTGAATCTTCAGTTAAATCAAAATGTATTAATCCTTGACTAAACAATAGTGGTTGAATTACATGCTGAAAATTTGTGAATCCATAGACAACCATCAATCCTGCAACTTTTTCCGGCGCAAAACTGGTAAGTATAGCCGGAAATGCTGCACCAACACTACCTCCGGCCAGTACCACCTTGTCTGTAAAACGTGGGTCAGAACGAGTTCCCCCGTGGACATAATTAAGCAGGGCATTAAGTGCACCCAGAGTATGACGAGTTTCTAAACGAATTTTCTCTGGAATTTGCCACCAGTCAAGAAGACTCCAGTCTTTCCAATGATGTCTCAAGAGAAAAGAATGAACAGGTTGTTTCATCAAAATTGTGTTTCCAGTGTATTTCCAATTTCCGCCGCCTGCCAATAAATTTTCTCCCTCTTCCACTCCTCCAACAATAATAAGAGTGTCACATTTCTGACCTTCTGGTCTCTCTATCCATGCGGTTGTTGAGCGTTCTGGATCTGTGATTGATTTCAGTTCCCATTTTTGGGAAGACAACTCCTTCACTTTCCATTCAGGAACGTCTGCTGCTTTAAAAGGCTGCTGCAGTCGGTAAATTTTAAAGGCAGCTACGCTAGTGACTATTATGCATGCGCAGACAATTATCAGAAAGACACGATACAGGACTTTCATATACTTTTCATATTGAGGATTGAGGGACAATCATAGAACATAGATGATATCCATTATTCACACATTAAATGTTAAAACACATGTCAGCAATCGGTCTTGGACTGGATACCACCTTTGATGATACCTCAGTTGCCATCTTACGGGGAAAACGAGAAATACTGTCAAACCTTACTCTTTCTCAATATAAGGAACACGAAGAATTTGGCGGCGTTGTTCCTGAAAGAGCTTCGCGCAAACACCTGGAAGTTATACATCACATAATCGCCGGAGCATTGAAAGAGGCAGATCTTGATTTTTCCGGAATTGATTACATTGCGGTTTCCAATTATCCAGGCTTGTTAGGTTCTCTGCTGGTTGGCCTGACTGTCGCAAAAAGCTTAGCGTACACCTTACAATGTCCGTTAATTGGAGTCAATCACGTCGAAGCTCATCCTTATGCAAATGTTCTCGAGCATGGAGAAATGCAGTTCCCCATTCTGCATCTGGTAGTTGCAGGAGGGCATACATTGTTGATTCATGCAAGAGGACATTTTGATTATAAAATAATTGGTCGAAGTGTTGACGACGCGGCTGGAGAATGCGTTGATAAGGTAGCAAAAATGTTTGGACATTCAATGCCTGGAGGACCGGTGGTTGATCGAGCTGCTATGGAATTTACAGGGGATGTATATGATTTTCCACGTCCAATGCTGCACAAAAAAACTCATAATTTTTCTTTCAGTGGTTTAAAAACAGCCATGCTGCGATTTAAAGAGAAGTCTCAATCAACTTCGTCTTCAAGTTTTGATTCTCCAGAACGTCTTCAAGAAGATGGTCCCATCCTCGCTTCCTTTTTTCAAAGTGTAATTGATGTGTTAATTCACAAAACTTTCAATGCAGCTGAAGCTTACGGGCTTAACAATATTTCTGTTTCAGGTGGTCTGGCTGCAAGTAGAAAATTACGTTTGGCTTTTGAAGCTGAATCAGCCAGGAAAGGAGTTAATCTTTTTTATCCGCCGCCAAATCTCTGTACAGATAATGCGGCAATGGTAACCTGTCTGGCCGCTCATCGTTATGAGGCAGAACTTTTTGATGATCTTACTCTGGATGCATTTGCCAATTTGAATTGAGGAACATCCTGATTTAATTCTTTCTGAAAATCAAAGTACTGGCCCAAGATAGCCCTACACCAAAGCCGGCCAAAACTGCAACCTGCATTTCTTGATTGGCATATTCCTGGGCGATAAGCATCGGTACAGATGAGGATACTGTGTTTCCATAGGCTCCAGAATGAAAAGGGCAGCGCTCTCGTGGTACACCCAGATTGTCGGCGATGGAATTTACTATGTGAAGACTTCCCTGATGGAGAAGGAACCGGTTTACATTTTCAATAACAAAAGAGTTTTTCTCCAGCATCTCCCGGATACTGTCCGGAATTATGCGTACTGTAAAAGTGAAAACTGCGCGTCCGTTCATATGAACGTAACCGTCTTCACGAACAACGATACCTTCCTTTTTGCTGCCGTCAGAGCCAAAAACAAATTGCCCGAATTCAAAGACAGGTTCATCTGTCAGCAAAGTAACAGTGGCACCATCTCCAAAGAGTGTTGCCGTTTTCTTATCTTCCTGATTCATTACTTTTGAATAAGGATCTGCAGTGAAGAGCAGTCCTCTTCGAAAATTGTTGGCCTCCATGAAAGATTTGATCACGGAAAGTCCGTAAACATATCCGGAACATCCAAGAGAGATATCGAAAACAGCACAATTTAATGGTAAGTCCAGCTTGTCGTGAATAATTGCTGAAGTATGAGGGAGACCATGACCATCCGGATTTTGAGTACAAACGATAAGACAATCAATTTCGTTTGGCGAAACAGGATGTTGCTGAAGGAGATTTTCCCAGGATTTGACACACAGATCCGAAGTTTTCTGCTCCGGAGCTTTAAGAGCTACTTCGGTGAAGCCGATTTTTTCCCGTATAAAAGATTCGGTCATGTCGAACTTCTCTATACGGTCAAAATTTGATATCCTTTTTTCCGGCAAATAGGTCCCAATTGCCTTGATGCCTATCATAACTGCTACTTCTCTTTGCTAAAAGGTTGTCCAATTGCTTTTGGTGCAATGGCTTTTCCAACAAATCCTGCCAGAAAAATTATTGTGAGAATATAAGGAGACATATCCAAAAAACTATTCAGAAGTTTAACCGGTATGATCCCCTTTAGCAGGTCAAAAATTTCAGGTTTGTCTTTGATTGCAAACAAAAAAGAAAAAAGCAGGCAAGCAAACATTGCAGGATAAGGACGCCATTTACCAACAATCATTGCAGCCAGTGCAATATAACCTTTTCCTGCAGACATATCTTTAACGAAAAAAGCCAAATGTGCTGTAGAAAGATATGCTCCAGACATTCCCCCTAATATTCCGTTCAGGATTAAAGCCTGATAACGAATTTTGTTGACTGAAATTCCAGTAGTATCAACAGCTAAGGGATTTTCTCCGGTAGCTCTTAAACGTAAACCAAAACTACTTTTAAATACAACCCATGCGGTAATTGGTACTGCTATAAAGGCTATGTAAACCAGAGCATTGTGGCCGCTGATAAGTTCATAATAAATTTCTCCTATGATAGGAATGTTCCGGAACTCTTCTGCAAAGGGCAATTCAATGGACATAAAACGGGCTTCTTTGGGAAGTTGTGGAGTTTTTCCTCCCATGTGAAACCAGGCGTTAGCAAGAACCACAGTCAAACCCATTGCAAAAATATTTATAGCTACGCAGGAAACAACTTGATTCCCTCTTTTGCTGACACTGGCATAACCGTGGATCATTGAAAATATAATTCCAATACCGATAGATCCCAGAAGTCCCCACCAGGCAGATTGAGTCAAATGTGCTACAGTTGCAGCTACAAAGGCACCACCGAGCATTTTACCTTCAAGTCCAAAATCAATGACGCCTGAACGTTCTGCAAAAATACCACCCATTGCTGCTAAAACAAAGGGCACAGAAATCCTGAGAGTGGCATCTAAAATTAATAGTAGATCAGTCCACATATGATGGTTAAATGTTGACGGTTAGTTAACTGCTCTTTAGCAAAATGAATGCGGAGGCTCTATCGACAGCCGCCGAAATATATATTTACTGGCGTACCAGCTGTTTTACAAAATACTCAATTTGAGGCCGGAAAAGGTTTTCCAGCGCTCCGGCAAATAAAATAACCAAACCTTGGATTAATACAACCAAATGACGGTCAATAGCTTGTACTTCAAATGACAACTCTGCACCACCCTGATAAAGAATTCCAAACAACAGGGCAGCCAGCAAAATCCCTAATGGATGATTACGTCCAATCAGTGAAACTGCTATTCCGGTAAATCCGATACCGGCCTGGAAATTAAGCATGATTCTGTGACTGGAACCCATAATTTCGTTTATACCCACAAATCCTGCCAATCCACCACAAACAACCATAGCCAGAATAATATTACGGGAAACGCTGATTCCCGCGTAAACGGCAGCAGTATCATTTGTACCAACTGTCCGAATTTCATAGCCCCAGCGGGTATACCAAATAAATCGCCAAACCAGCACCAGACAGATTAGCGCAAAGAAGAAAGTTCCATTTAGTGGAGTCTGTGTAATATTAATTCCAAACAAGTCAAATATTTCATGCATTTGCGGAATCCAAACCTCCTCTGCAAATTCACGGGATTCAGGTGACATCTCTTTGGGAGGTCTTAAGACATGTGACAAGATGTTCACCATGATAACTGAAGCGATAAAGTTGAACATGATGGTGGTGACTGACCTCATGACTGCCGCGCTTGGCCTTAAGATAGCCGGGAATTGCACGCCCATATTCCTCCAATATGATGCGAAGCAAGTGTTCGGAGGGGTAAAAGGCTAGCCCAATTGCACCACTGAATAAAGCACCCATAATAAACTGACCTTCTGCACCAATATTAAACAAACCGCAATGGAATCCTATCGCAAAAGCCAAACCAGTGAAAATAAAATTGGTTGTGTAATAAAGTGTATAGCCCAAGCCTTCGTCATATCCAAAGGCACCATAAAGCAGGGTTTTTAGTGCAAACCAGGGGTCTTCTCCCAGTGCCCAAATCACAATACCAGAAATAAAAAACGCAATTAAAAGGTTGGTGACAGTAACTAACGTAACCACCAGGGTCTCAGTCCTACGTTCGTTCATGCCGCTTCCTTTCGTACTCCGGCCATCAACAGTCCAATTTCTCGCTCGTCAGCATCTTTTGCCAGTATTTCTCCCATGATTTGTCCGTCAAACATGACTAAAATTCTGTCACTCAAAGAAAGGATTTCATCAAGTTCTACAGAAACCAGTAAAACAGCTTTTCCGGCATCACGCATAGCAATTATTTGGCGATGAATAAATTCAATTGCTCCGATATCAACCCCACGTGTTGGTTGACCGACCACCAATAAATGCAGGATCACGCTCCAATTCTCTTGCAACCACAAGTTTTTGCTGATTGCCTCCGGAAAAGAGAGAAGTTCTCAAAAGAGGATTGTTCGGGCGTACATCGAAATGATCCATCTGTTTTTTGCAGGACTGTATGATGGATTCTCTATCCATTTCAATAAAATTGTTATAGGAAGGATTTTTGTGGTAGCCCAATATGATATTTTCATTTGCAGAAAATGAAGTGACCAAGCCACTGCGCTGACGGTCTTCAGGAACATGGGCCATTCCAAATCGTCTCATTGTTGCAGCATCTGCTCTAACGGTTGAAGTGATAGTTTGTCCACTGATCTGGATTTGGCCTTTTTGAAATGGTTTGATTCCAGTGATTACTTCCATCAGTTCTGACTGACCATTTCCGGAGACGCCAGCAATTCCAACAATTTCACCACAATGGACCTCAAAGCTGACATCTTTTACACGGGGAACACCGAAATCATCTATATAATCCAGGTGTTTTACGGTCAACATAGGACTTCCTGGTTTTGCTGGTGCTTTATCGACTTGCATGAGGACTTTTCGCCCTACCATCAATTCTGCTAATTCTTCTCTGTCTGTTTCGGAAGTTTTGCGGTGTGCAACCATTTCACCTTGACGCATCACGGAAACATTATCCGTAATGGCCATGATCTCACGGAGTTTGTGGGTAATTAATATTACTGTTTTCCCCTGTTCACGAAGCTCATTGAGAATGCGAAATAAATGATCCGCTTCTTGTGGTGTCAAGACACCGGTGGGCTCATCGAGAACTAGAATATCAGCTCCACGATAGAGTGCTTTGAGAATTTCTACACGCTGTTGAAGTCCAACTGGTAAAGTGTTAATCACAGCATTGATATCAACTTCCAAATGATAATCTTTCTCCAGACGCTGAAGTTCTCGTTCAGTTTTTTGCATTGATTGCTGCAGAGAAAATCCAGTTTCAGTGCCAAGGACAACATTTTCAAGTACAGTGAAAGTATCTACCAGCATGAAATGCTGATGTACCATGCCAATTCCTGCATCAATTGCATCATGGAGCACTGCGAATCTCGTCGATTTTTCCTGTACGGCAATTGCACCTGAATCTGCTTGATAAAAACCATAAAGTATACTCATCAAAGTAGATTTTCCTGCACCATTTTCACCAATAATACCGTGAATGGTTCCGGACTCAACCTTGAGCGAAACGTCTTTGTTAGCGCAGACATTGCCAAAATATTTATTAATATCAGTTAGCTCAATGGCTACAGGAGACATTTTTTTGTGGCTGAGTTTGTTTATAATTGAGGATTGGTGCCGTGTCTTGTTTCCTGAAACATACAAGGGTACTTGTTTTTAAAGTATGGCGAGACGTTTCAAAATCAATTGGAAAAAACCATCTGCGTTAATTTGATTGATATAAGTTACGTTTGGCGGACGGTCAGTAACTTTCCACCAGTCGACCACCGTCATACCCATTGTGAGTTCGGAACTAATTTCGATTTCAACATTGACAAACTTTCCTTCAAAAAGTTCCTGTTGGAGCAAATATGCAATCACTGTAGGATCATGTAGAGGGCCACCACCGGAACCATATTTTTCGAGATCAAATCTCTCATAGAAGCTCATCATACCGAAAGCAGCATCACCGACTGGAGTTCCAAGAGCTTTCAAGTCTTCAAGCCATTTACGCTGCATCAGTGCTTTGTGTGTTACATCCAGTGGCAGCATAACAAGTGGACGGCCACAGCTTAAAACTGTACTGGCAGCATGTGGATCTACGAAGATATTAAATTCGGAAGTGGGGGTGATATTTCCGCCTTCAAAATATCCTCCTCCCATCATTACGATATTTTTAATTTTTGGCAGGATTTGTGGAGCTTTAATCATGGCCATTGCTACATTTGTCAAAGGCGCAAAGCAGCAAATCGTGATTGAATTGTCTTCAGCTTCCAGTAAGGTCTCAATGGTCCAGTCCACTCCGTGCTGCTTTTGCAGGGTCATTGTTGGTGGTGGAAGCTCTGCACCGTCCAACCCTGTTTTCCCATGCACATGCTCTGCTGTGACCAAAGGCCGTACCAGCGGTCGTGAACATCCAGCAAATACTTTAGTCTCTGTTTTGTTTGCGAGCTCACAGAGCATCAACGCATTTCTGGAAGTTAATGCTAAAGGAACGTTTCCGGCAACTGTGACAATTCCGAGAATATCAAGCTCTGCAGGAGAAGCCAGTGCCAGCAAGATACCAATAGCATCATCCTGACCAGGATCTGTATCAATGATTATTTTTTGAGAGGGCATGAAAAAAGGAGTATTGAGGATAGCAGGAGTAGAAATGGGTAGAGGGGTGTAGGGTGATGTAAATACATCACCCTAAACACTAAAATAATTTAGTCACCCGTCTTTGACTAGACTACTGTGCAGGACACTTATTGTCGCTCATGTAGTCATGTACTTTGATTGAACCAGAGATGATACCTTTACGGACTTGCTCCACTTTGGATTCCATAGCACTGGTTACCAATTTGGCATTGTGCTCATCAAGTGCCCAACCCACACCATCTTCCGCTAGGCCAAGAATTTTAAATCCTGATTTCCAGGAACCGTCATGTCCAGTTTTAAATACTTCGTATGCAGCAACATCGACACGCTTGAGCATGGAGGTCAAAACTGAACCTGGTTGAATGTAGTTCTGGTTACTGTCAACACCTATAGAAAGTTTTTTGTTGTCAGCAGCAGCCTGCAAAACACCTAGTCCTGTACTTCCGGCAGCAGCGTAAACGATATCAGCACCACTGTCAAACATTGTTTTTGCCAACTCTGCTCCACGTGCCGGGTCATTCCATGCAGCAGGTGTTGTATCCAGTCATTTTCTGAAAAACAGTAGCTCCTGGAGTTTATGTACTTGACACCCTGTACATATCCACAAGCAAATTTGTGGATCAAGGGAATATCCATTCCGCCGACAAAACCAACTTTTCCAGTTTCACTTCTCAATGCAGCCAAAACACCTACCAGGAATGAACCTTCTTGTTCCTTGAAAGCAATTCCCTGAACGTTCGGTAAGTTCACCAGTCCACATCAATGATGCTGAATCTGGTGTTTGGAAATTCTTTTGCGACTTTCTCAACTGCTGAAGCTTGACCAAATCCTACTGCGAGAATCGGGTCGGAACCACGTTGGGCAAGTTTACGGAGGAACTGCTCACGTTGAGCTTCCTGTTGAACTTCAAATTCACGGTACTTGATCCCAGTTTCTTTACGAAACTTTTCCAGGCCATTCCAAATGCCTTCGTTGAAAGACTTGTCAAATTTACCACCCATGTCAAAAACCACAGCCGGCTTGAAAGCCATTGCCTGTGAAGCGCTCCACAGTACTACACCAGCCAGCAGGATGGTGGAAAGCAATTTTTTCATAACATACTCCTTATGTAAAATCCGAAACTCTGTCCGGATCAGATTATTGAAAATCCTCCCAGTACAAACCTGGAGGAAGAGGGACAATCCCCATAACGTCACTAAACTATAGTGTACGACACATCATATATATTGTGTTTTTTTTGAAAATTCAATCGAAAACTTTGTTAAAAGCAAAAATATTCAAATATATTTCTTTTTAGGATAATAGTTCCTTCTCTCAATTTTCTGTTTTTATTAGTAGAACAGGTCTAATGGCTGAAAAATACAGCAAAGATTGATTTTTATAAATCCATTTCAGTTAATCCGTTTTGCCAGCGTGCGGCATTAACTGTGTTTACCATCAGCATGGCGATAGTCATTGGACCGACTCCGCCTGGAACGGGTGTGATGAATGAGGCTTTTGCTGCAACTTCTTCAAATGCAACATCTCCGACCAGGCGGGTTCCTTTAGCTTTGTTTGGGTCATCAATGCGGTTAATGCCGACATCAATTACGACTGCTCCGGGTTTGACCATATTCGCTTTAACAAATTCCGGTATTCCGATTGCCGCAATCAAAATATCTGCCTGAGAGGTAACTTCAGCCAAATCACTGGTTCTTGAGTGACAAACAGTCACTGTTGCGTCCCAACCCTTACTGGAAAGAAGAGTGGCAATCGGACGGCCTACAAGATTGCTTCTGCCAAGCACAACAGCATTTTTACCTGAAGTTGAAATTCCACTCCTTTTTAGCATTTGCAAGACACCGTATGGCGTACAGGAAATAAACTTAGGTATGCCCATAGCAATCAGTCCTGCATTAAGAGGATGTAAACCATCCACATCTTTTTCCGGAGCAATTGTCTGAATAACCTTTTTTTCATCAAGACCTTCAGGCAGAGGAAACTGGCACAAAATTCCATGAACTGCAGGATCTGCATTAAGACTTTGTATTAATGTCTCTAACTCTCGCTGAGTAGTTGTGTCCGGAAGGTTGTGTCCAATGGACTTCATTCCGATTTCTTCGCTAGTCCGTTTTTTATTACGCACATAGACTTCTGAAGCAGGATCTTCTCCAACCAGAACTACAGCCAGACACGGTTCTATACCTTTTGTTTTTAACTGTTTCACTTCAAGGCACAATTCTTCGTTGATTTGCGCACTTATTATTTTTCCAGAAATTAACTCACTCACGTATTTTCCTTTTCATTATAGTTTAATGGGGGTTACAAAATTTCCACAATTCCTGTATGATTAAAGCCAAAATATTCTGATACAATTTATGGAAATCTACAAAATAATTGACGAACTTCACCTTAATTTAGGATGCCGCATTCAGGAATTTGAAGGAGGCGCTGGTTTGCCGACAAGTTATTCTGACAGATTAGCAGAAGAAATCAACCTGCTCCTGCATGGTTGTGGATTATTTGACCTTAAAGCCTGCTGGCTAATTTCTTTAAAGGGCATTGATGCAGGTACATTTTTACAGGGAATGGTTACAAGCGATGTATTGCAGCTGGAAGTTGGAGAAATTCAGTCAAGTTTGATTTGCAGCAACAAGGGTAAAATTATTCATCATCTGGAAATTTTTCACAGTGATGAAGATGAATGGATTGTAATTTGTGATCCTGGTGAAGGGCGAGCAGTAGGAACGATTTTAGATAATTTTCACATACGAGAGGATCTGGAATTGCGTCTGCTGAATTCTGGAGAAATGCTGAGAATTGACTTGAGTGGTCCGGATGCAGAAAAAATTGCAGAAAAATTGGGATATTTTAGTGATAAAATAAAATGGACATTTGAAGGAGAGTTGGTTTTAACTGCAAAATTTAATTTGGGGAAACTGCCACGTTTAATAAACCTTGTCTACACAGGTGTTTTGCAAAAATTTATAGAACAGATATTGATGGTAACTTGATTGGTCTTGAAGCATTTGATGAAATGCGGTGTTTAGAGGGTGTACCACGTTCAGGAGTTGATTACGGGAGAGACAATTTTCCTCAAGAAGCAGGTCTTGGGGACCACATTTCCTTCAACAAAGGTTGTTACATAGGACAGGAGCCTCATGCCAGAATGTATCATCGAGGGCATCCAAACTGGATCTCAGTCTGGCTAAGTGTTCCGGAAAATTCCAAAGCAACTTCTGGAGCTCTGCTTTTTCATGCCGGAAAAGAAATTGGAAAAATAACCAGTTTGGGTAGTTTCTCTAAAGACAGTGTCTTCCGTGGAATTGCAATGATACGCCATGAAGTGGCAAAAGAAAAAACTCTGCTTAGTTTGTCAGTTGATGAACCAGCTGAAATTGTACACGAACCACTACCATCAAAAATTGTTTAATATCACCATGCTACGGCACATTCCCTTTCCGTTACTTCCGGTCCCAATGGGCTGCTTCACGGGTATTATGCTCGTATTTTCAGTGACAGTTATTTTCTACTTTTAGTTCTGATCAGTTATTGAATGAACCGAAAAACCCTATCGTAATAAAAGTAACGGTTGAGTGATATATTGCTGGACAGTGCGTAAAAATAATCGTCTTTTGAGGTGCGGTATGTTTTTCGTTTGATACTCCATTTTCGTCCAGAACCTTTCATTTGAAGCTGATAAACTCCAAAATCAATGTTTGCCCGTCGGTCTGAGTTATTCAGGTAAAGTATAGAAGGAGCAAACTCACTATGATTTAAATCAGATTTCACCCGAATATCATCACCGTCAAACTGAAGTTCATAACTGACCAGACGGGGAGGATGCCATGCTGTTGAATTTCCCCCTTTATTAAGTAAGGAAGTCCGGTGATCCAGAATATTCTGCGGAGTTTTCAAATTTATGTTTTTAATTGATCCCCTGACTTGTAAAGGGAATAGTTCCCTAAAATTAATAAACTTTTTAAATTCATTACGGATGTAGCCAAGAGAAGATTTATGTTTAAGTTTCAGGCCAATTGAGTTGATAGTGTATTCGGCAAGCTGATCTGGCTGTGTACGATATACCACATCCTCAAGAAAGAAAATTCCAGTTTCACTTGAAATGTTTCCGGTTAATAATTTTCTGTTTGAGGTATTAATCTGGACCTGCAGGATCATTTCTTCCGCCAGTCGCAGATTGGAAGAAAAGCGGTTAAATTCCAAATCAACTTTACCTGTTATCAATAAATGCCACCAATGCCGAATTTCTGAACGCGCTTCAACAAGTTTGGGATTTTGAGACAGTGCAGCCTCCAATCTGCGGTAAGCTTTACGATATTCACGCTGCTTAAGATACTGCTGATACATTTCAAAATTTTCTTGTGCAACATGGATGTTCATCCTTTTCAAGGCTTCCCTTATTTCCGTGTCATCCGGATTTTCGACTAAGGCAATACGGTACTCAATCGCAGCTTCTGCCCAGCGTTCCTCCTGTTCTAACTGCAGTCCCTGATCATAATGAAAGGAACAACCAAAAATGAAGGCAGTAACAAAAAACAAGATGAGTTTGTTTAGGATAGGTAACCGGCAGAAGCTCATGATTTAACGCTCATTGGATAATTCGGGGCTTCTTCGGTAATGAAGATATCGTGAGCATGGCTTTCCCGTAAGCCGGCTGAAGTAATTTTTACAAACCGGGGCTTTGATCGTAATTCATCAATAGTCTCAGTACCGGTATATCCCATTCCGGCACGCAACCCGCCAACAAACTGATAGATAGATTCTGAGAGGTGCCCCTTGTACGGCACACGACCCTCGATGCCCTCAGGAACGAATTTTACGTCATCTTCTATGTGACTCTGAAAATAGCGATCTTTGCCACCCTCTTTCATTGCACCCAATGAACCCATACCACGGTAAATTTTGTAGCGCCTGCCTTGATAAAGAACTACTTGTCCAGGAGATTCTGCTGTTCCGGCAAATAGGCTGCCGATCATAACTGTGTGTGCTCCGGCAGAAATTGCTTTAACGATGTCACCTGAATATTTGATACCACCGTCTGCTATAACAGGAATATTTGACTTTTGAAGTGCATGTGAAACCTTATCGATAGCCGTCATTTGTGGGACTCCGATACCTGCCACCATTCTTGTTGTACAGATAGATCCCGGTCCAATTCCAACTTTAACTGCATTTGCACCAGCCTTTACCAAAGCATCAGCTGCTTCGCCGGTTGCAATATTTCCTCCAATTATTTGCAGTTCAGGATAAGTAGAACGCAATTTTAAAATACTGTCTAAAACACCTTGTGAATGGCCATGAGCAGTATCAAGCACAACTACATCAACACCAGCTTTAATCAGTGTTTCTGCACGGAATAATAAATCTGCAGATGTTCCTAAAGCAGCACCTACCCTGAGGCGACCCAGGTCATCTTTATTGGAATCAGGGAACTTACGGGCCTTTTCAATATCCTTGATGGTAATCAGGCCAACAAGTTCAAATTCTTCTGAAACAACCAGTAGTTTTTCAATACGATGTTTATGAAGCAGGTGTTTTGCTTCCTCCATTTCAATGCCGGCAGCTACTGTTATTAATCGTTCTCGTCCTTTAGTCATCAAAGCTGAGACTGGTTGCTCAAAATTTGTTTCAAAACGTAAATCGCGGTTTGTCAAAATACCAACAAGTTCACGACCCTTAGTGACAGGAACTCCGGAAATCCGGTATTGTTCCATTAAGTCCAGCGCATTTTGCAACGGCTCTTCTGGTTCAACAGTTATAGGATCTGAAATCATACCGCTTTCAGAACGCTTGACCATCCTCACCTGAGTCGCCTGATCTTCTGCAGTCATGTTTTTGTGAATAATTCCAATTCCACCTTCCTGAGCCATGCAGATTGCAGTCTGGTGTTCTGTAACCGTGTCCATTGCTGCACTGATTAACGGTATATTGCATTCAAGAGTTTGGGTGATTCTACTTTTTACTGAAACTTCTGAAGGCAATACTTTGGAATATCCCGGGAGGAGAAGTACATCATCAAAAGTGAGGCTGTCCTCAATGCGGTCTTTTAACATTTTTTCTCAGCTTCCTCTTTCGTCTGTCCTGAATATTTGGTAACAGTAAATTTTAAATATGCAAAAAAAATAATTAACGCTTATATTCAAATATTACACGCTTTAAGTCAAGTTGTTTGCCTGTGAAAGAAGCAACAAATTCCTTAAAATTTTACAGCATAATATAAAATTTTGTCTTTTTGACTTGTTCTCAAAATTGGATTCAGTTAGTATCAACAAATCTCTTAGAAGAGGCAGGTAAAGCTACTTTTTGGAATAGAATGACTATGAAGAACATAAAACAATATTGCATTTTAATTATTTTCTTTTTGTTTTGCGGGTTGCCAACAAGTACAAGTGCAGTCAGTTGTAAGGAATTGAATACTCCGGAAAAGATTAAATCATTCATGAAAGAATCACATCAATCAAATCCACTGTTAAGGAAGAATGTTAGTTTGGGACTAATTTTAGATGTTTGTGAGGGTAAGGTATGCAGGTCAAAAAGTAAGCGTGCAGCACAAAAAGAAATACTCCGTATACAAAAACTTGGAAACAAGCGGAGAATATTTGCTGAGAAAGGACCCAATGCACCACGTTGTGTTATCAAGCGTGGTGGACGACAATTTGTCTGCTCAAGCTGCGGGATTGTTTCCAACGAAAGTTGCCGCAGTTTCCCTTCAGATGGGAGTACTATTTTCCCCGGAACAAATATTGATTCGTCGGATTTTTCCTTTACTGCAGGAGACACGAAGGATATAAAATGTTCGAAAATGAAAAATCCAAAATTTTTCAAAATTGAAACATTAATAAATGTTGAATCCGGAGAAAAAGGCAAAGCATATGACAAGGTACAGAGTTATTATGACAAGAAAAAGGAGGTGCCTATCATGGTCAATTTTTTTGCTGAAAAAGTCCTTCGAAAAGTTTATCGGTTTTTTCCTAAATATTATACCAAGGTTGGCGAAAAATGGATTTCAACAGTGATGCGTGTCCGTACAACACAGGGAAACGAAAAAAAATTCATTTTTGAAACCCTGACTCATATTCAAAAAAAGAATGGAAAGCTGAAATTGTATCTCGATTTATCAGCCGATCCTGATCTCAAAAATGTGCATCCTGAATCACTGTTCAGCACAGACTGAAATTTTTCAAACTGGTTTTACGGATGGAGTTTTTACTGTCTACTTGACCAAAAAACCGGACTTGTCCCTATTTTTGTTTTCTTTCCTGTTATTCATCTCCCTCATCTTTTCTGTCCCATCTGCATATTCACAGGACAACACAGATAAGAATTTTCAAGAAAGTTTGGAAGAAGATCCCTTTACTGAATCTGGTCCAGACCTTGGTTTGGAAGAAGATCCCCTTGCCGAATCTGATACAGACCTTGGTTTGGAAGAAGATCCACTTGCCGAATCTGGTTCGGATCTTGATATGGACGAAGACCCACTTGCCGAATCTGGTTCGGATCTTGATATGGACGAAGACCCACTTGCCGAAACAAGTCCAGATCTTGGTGTGGAAGAAGATCCACTTGCCGAAACAAGTCCAGACACTGGTGTGGAAGAAGATCCACTTGCCGAATCTGTCCAGATCTTGGTTTGGAAGAAGATCCCACTTGCCGAATCTGATACAGACCTTGGTTTGGAAGAAGATCCACTTGCCGAATCTGGTTCGGATCTTGATATGGACGAAGACCCACTTGCTGAAGAATCATCTCAGCTAGGACAGGAAGAAACTCCAAATATTGATGAATCTGAAATACAGGAGAGCGAAATTCAAGTGGCCGAACAGGAAGAGTATCAGCCAAAAATCTCCTTCAGTCACGAAGTAAAAACTTTGTTAGGCGGTACTGAAACTAAGGGTCTGTCAGTATTGGAACCGTTGCTGAGCGAAATTAAAGAACTCCGTTTTGTTTCTAGCTATGAGCAGTCTGTAAAGGTACAAACATCTCCCCGGATGTATAATTATTTCCGTCTATCTGTCAGTTTTTCGCAAAACTATGAGTTGAATAAAAAGCGTATTTTTGACGGCTTTGCCAGTTTAAGAGAAATATATTCAAATTACCGCACAGGCAATCATCAGATACGTTATGGGACACAGATTTTTGATTTGGGGAAAGTTGATTTAGATAAAGTTATTGATGTTCTTCATATGAACAACATCATGGGGCTTTACACTTTTGATCCTGACGACTCCAAAGAATCCATTCCTTCTATCCGATACAACTGGTTTCAAGGAGCACACACTGCTACGATGTACGTATCTCCAACTCGGCAGCAAACATTTGGCATGAGGTTTACAGAATTTCGTGAAGGAGTAGAAAAGAAAGAAAAAGATGAAGAGGAAAGCAAAGCGTCATTTCTACGTGATTATTTTGGTTTGCAATATCAATGGACAGGTGATGTTTTTGATACAAGGTTTGGCTTCTTTCACTGGTTCGATGCAAATCCGCATATTAAGCTTGAATATCAGGGGGAAGCAGACAATGAGTCAACTTCACTGCAGGGTACTTTTGAAAAAATGTTGGGTAACTACAATGAGAAAGAAACTCGTTCTGATTTCCTGACTTTTGAGCTGGATGCAGTATGGAGCGATATGGTATGGAAATTGGAATCAGGTTATTTTAAGAAAAGAAACTTGTATTCCTTTGAAATTACAGAGGAGAAAAATATTCGCCTTTCAACCGTCAGGGCACCTCATTTTGCCTTGGCTACTTCGTTTGAAAGGACTTTCCCATATTTTTACTGGCTGATGATATATTCACATCGTAAGTCGATTGATGTGCCGGAAAACTCACATATTTTTTTGTATGAAAACGAGTCAGTTCTTGTTCCCAAAACAAGGGACGTCATTCGAAATCAGGTGTCTGGTGTTGCCGTCCTGAAAACACCTGACAACTCTCTGCGGATTACACTGCTGAATTATCAGACATGGCCATTTGTTCAAAAAGGTTTTGCCTCACTATTCACCTGGGAGCAATACAAACAAAACATGGAACTGGAACTAAAGTTTTTCCGTCTGAAAACAGAAAAACAAAAAATGATGAAAAATGAAATTGAAACAAATCAAGTTTTTTTGACATACACCCAAAAATTTACTGCATACTAATTTATCTATGTTTGTCCGTATTTTCACTACTTTAAATCAATTCCCCAAAACAATCCTGTTGGCAGTTCTGGTCCTGAGTGCCTTCTTTTTTGTTCAGGCAAGGGACGGCTTGTTTGATTCTGAAACAGGGAGATTGCGCATCAACAGCACAGTTGAACCATTTATTGAGCGGGATTCAGGAGCCTACCAGCAATTCCTTGATGCAAGAAAAGCATTTGGCAGTGAAGAAGTGGTAGTGATTGCTCTGCACAATACAGAAAAAAAGCCGATAGGGCTTGAATTCATTGTGACGCTTGGTCACTTGAAATCAGACATTGAAACTACAGTTCCCGGTATTACAAAAGTCTTGAGTATGCTGGATATTCCACAAGCTTCAGGTGAATGTGCAGGAAAATCGTATTTTCATCAAATGGGTATTGGCTCTGTTTGTTTCTCTGTTGTTGAAAAATATGAACAAGACATTTCCTGCCTGAATAGTACGGCTTCATCTTCAACACCGGATACAGAGGAAAGCCTGGAGGAAAGCCTGGAGGAAAGCCTGGAGGAAAGCCTGGAGGAAAGCCTGGAGGAAAGCCTGGAGGAAAGCCTGGAGGAGAATACAGATGATACAACTGGGTTACAGTCTGAAACAGAAACGCCTGAGGACACGGTTCCGGACTGTTCGCTTATTAATTCCGGTGCAAGTTCTGAGAAACTACGGGTTGAAGCAGAGACTGAAATCAACAAAATTGTCAGCAGTCTAAAAAATCACCCCCTATTTGAAGGAGATGTGCTTTCCAGAAATTTAAGCACAGCCGCACTGATAATTTCCTTCAGTCCAGGATCAAAACCTGAATCCGATAACACTCAAACAATTCTGAAAGGGTTGTTGTCAAAGTACCAGAAAAATTCTGAAGTAGCTAAAAGTCTTAGAATCGCTTATGCGGGACAACCAAGGCAAATTAACAAGGCCAGCCGTTTGATTCGCCAGGATATGGCACTTATTCTTCCTTTAAGTTTGATGCTGATTGTTGTTGTGCTTTTAATTGCATTTCGGAGTATCAGGGCTGTAATTGTGCCACTGTCAGTTGTCTTATTCGGAATTCTCTGGACGGCTGGAATCATCGGTTTGATTGGAGACCAACTTAATTTGGTAACCATGGCCTGTGCGCCTATAATTGTTTGTGTCGGCAGTGCTTACGTGATCAAGTTTCTCAACCAATACCAGATAGAATCTCTGCAGATCCGGGAAGCAAAGGAATCCGGGGTGCCTCAACCGACAATTCCGGAAGTAGTGTATGCAACTCTTTCCTCAGTAACCGTCCCTGTTACAGTGACAGCCCTAACCACAGTCGCAGGTTTTATTGCACTTGTAGTTAGTCCAATTCCTGCTGTTCAGCAACTAGGACTGTATTCAAGTGTAGGTATAATTTTCATCAATTTATTTACTCTGACATTAGCACCTGCTTTACTGCACTTCTTCCGTCTGCCGGATTTAGCCCCAACGGAAAATAATAGTGGACTGCTCGATCGTTTTTTACAAGTAATTGTAGAATGGCTTCGGTTGTATTCCAAACGTTTGATTTGGATTTGGCTGACAGTTGCAGCTTTTGCAGCTCTCGGCATGTTGGACCTGAGTATAAACAGTTCTACAAATACTTTTCCGAAAGACAGTCAACTGGTTAAGGACTTAAAGTTGATAGAAGATGAATTGTCCGGCACAGATACGCTACGTTTATTATTCAGGGCAGGAAATGAAAGTGAAAATCAACAAGATTTATCATACAATCCTTTAAAAACCGCAAAAACCATTTTTGGACTTAAGGAGCTTCAGGATTGGCTTTTTCAGGTAAAAGACGTTACTGAAATTGGTAATATTGAAGGACTTAGAATCGATAAAATGCATTCTCCTGTTGATGTCCTCGAACATTACAGGAGGGGTCTGGATAAATTATCTGACAAAGAAGTGGTTCAGTTTTTTGATAAAACTGCTGAAAATGGCCCAAAATTCTTAAGTGATGCAGAAGATGTGATGCAGGTTACTTTGAGAATGCGCAGCAGCGGTTCCACTCCTTTTCTGGAACTGAGGGATTTGCTGTTACAAAAGGTTCCTGAACTGTTACCTCATTTAAAGTTCAGTTATACAGGCGGAAGTGTACTCTCCAGTGAATCTGCAAACAATATTGCTCAGGGGCAAATAAACAGCGTTTTTCTTGCCTTGGTTATAGTTTTTGTCATTTTGTCAATTCTTTTCCTTTCCTGGAAGATGGGTGTTATCGCCTTGTTTCCAAATGTAATAACAATTTTGATATTTTTCGGTTCACTAGGTTGGCTGAATATTCCAATTGGAGTAACTATTTCAGTTATTGCCGCAATAGCACTGGGAATTGGAGTTGACGACACAATCCATTTTCTTAGTCACTACAACGAAAATGCCAAAAAACTACGTAACAAACGAAAGGCATCATTGGAGACGTTACCGATTGTTGCACGTCCAATGATATTTTCTACTATTGCTCTTTCAGCAGGATTCATTTTGTTTGTACAATCAGAAATGGAATCTCAAGTTTTGTTTGGTGCTTTTACGGCATTCACATTACTCGTCTGTCTGGCAATTGATATGACATATTTGCCTTCAGTTGTGATGGAAACAGGGCTGATAACAGTTTGGGATTATGTTGGGCTTAAATTTGATGAACAATTTATAAAGGGAATTGACCTGTTTCAGAATATGACTGTCAGGGAAGCTAAAATTGCCAGTCTGATGGCCTACACGAAAGACTTGGAAAAAGGAACTTTGCTCTTCACTCAAGGTGAAATTGGTGACGAAATGTATGTGGTTTTGAGTGGTTCAATATCTATCTTTTTGGATAAAAATGGAAAGCGTACTGACCTCGTTCGTTTAAAAAAGGGAAATACTTTTGGTGAAATGGGATTGTTCAGGAAGGCAGAAAGAAGTGCAAATGCAGAAGCCTCAGAAAAAACAAGACTACTGGTAGTTAATCGTGACTGCCTGGAACCTCTTAAAAAACGTAATCCAAAAATTGCAGCCAAATTATTTTTGAACCTGGCTCATCGTCTTCAATCTTCCTTGAAGGAGACAGATGAGAGGTTGCTTACACAAAAAGAATTTGACCTTACAAGTCTTGAGGCTAAGTTAAACGCAAATGAGAATTTAGAACAGACAGAGATATCGATTGAGCCAGCAGAATTCTGGGAGAAACTTGGTAAAAAATGGCGCAGAATAATAATGTCTTATTGTGAATCGCACTCTATTATGAGTGGCAAAAAAATAACAAAATTTAATGCCAAAATAGGTGACTATTTGTTTATTACTTCAGGAGAAGTGGAGATTGAATCAAAAGTGTCAGCAAAAAGCGAAACATTTTCTGTGGGCTATTGCTGGACTCGAAAAGATTTTGATTTAATTGGAGAATTTTCACTATGTACAGGAAATGCCGACTCTGCTGCACAGGCAATTGCAAGAAAAGATTCAACTCTTCTGCAGATTACTAAGACCGATCTTTTATCTCTTACCCAAGAGGAACCTCGAATTTCCGTTCAATTCATTGAAAACTTAGTCTGTATCCTTTCAGACCAGCTTGCAATTGCAAATAAACGTTTACAGGATCAATAAACAACTATTGCAGCCAATTCTATTGCACCCATTAAAGATGTTGAGATTTGGTTTTCTGTCATGCAGTATTACCTAAAAAACTGAAAAGCTGTTGATATGTTAAGTTTGATACATTTAGAGTCGTTGTAAAGAAGTATGCCGGCTGAAAGAGATCTAAAAATTCTTGTTGTTGATGATTTTGCAGCAACACGAAATATTTTAATTAATACTCTTGCACAACTGGGTTACAACAACACGGATGAGGCAGATGACGGTTACTCGGCCCTGGTTAAACTTAAATCAGCTATTTTTGATTTTGTGGTCCTGGAATGGAATATGTCAAAAATGAGTGGAATGGAGTTGCTGGAGCAAATACGCGCTGTTCCAAACCTCAAACAAATTCCTGTGTTAATGGTCACCGAAGATGGATTACAGGAAAACATTGTTGCAGCAGTAAAAGCCGGTTTGAATGCTTATGTAATCAAACCTGTTGAAGTAAATAAGTTTGCAAAAATAATTGAAAAAATATTTGAGTAAGAGTCGGTTATTTTACTTGTTTCTCAAATCTCCAAGCAGAATCACGAAGGGGTTGGAGAGGTTAGTTATTAGAGAATTTTGAACTCACTGAAGTCTTCGATAGATCCAGGAATTTTTTCTACACCACTAACGAGAGCTGCCGAAGGTCCCTTATAGCACCATTTCACAAAATTTTCAACTGCAGTATTCTCTCCTTGCACTGTCACAAAAACCGACCCGTCAAGTTGGTTCCTAACATAGCCTCTAATTGCCATAGATTCAGCTTTGAGCTTCACGGAATAACGGTATCCGACACCTTGCACTTTCCCAGTAATGAGCAAACTGATGCGCTTTTGAACGGACATTATTTACACTGCGTCCTAACTATTTTTGCCTTTTTTTAAAAAGAATTTTTGCATTATACTGCAGCAGGTTAGCACTATTTCTAATTGGTTGTTCCCACAGGCGGGTTATTCGGTCGGCAAGCAGGTTAATGTCTTCAAGAATATCAGAATTGGGGGCCGCGACATTCAACGTCTTACGTTCCTTAGAGGTTTTTGAAACTGCCGGATCGGTAAAAAGACAACCAAAAAAATCGCTTCTAAGCATTAAAATTTGATTGAAAGTATTTTCCATTGATCCAAGTTGATCTAATTCGTTTGGCAAATTACATTTGTTGAATATAATCCTAGGTCTGTAACGAATCCAATTCTGTTCGGCTTTTTGTGCTACAGCCCTGTCAATTTTAGAAATTTCATCCAACAGACCTCGTACGGTCAGAACTTCATCCATCACAGTGCGGTTGTAGGAGTCCCTCAACTTTTCGTCAAGGAAAGTGTTTTTTGGCATAGAACGCTCAATTACTCTAAAAGCAAAAAGTTTTAGGAAAGTAAGCATGTTTACTGTTGAAGTATGCTCAGCAGTAGTGATAATCATCCCCAATTGTGTTATTCCAAAAAAATCCAAGGTATTGTAAGTACTTCCGCTTCCAAGGTCCAATATAAGATATTCACATTCCAATTTTCTCAGATTGTTAATGAGTCGCATTTTTTGTGAGTGATGCATGTTTGCCAGAAACGGACTTCTAACATCACCAGCAAGAAACTTGAGATTCTCATTTTCTGTTTCTACGAGCAAATCTTCCAGTTTGCTGTATCGTGCGCGCAAAAAATCTCCGATGCCAGGATTAGTATTGTGTATTCCCAGACAGGTATGAAGATTTGATCCTCCGAAATCAAGGTCTGCAACAATAACCTGTTTGCCAAGTTTCGCCAATGCAATTGCCAAGTTAGCTGCTATAAAGCTTTTACCAACTCCACCTTTTTGATTTGCTATTGCTATAATTTTATTAATAAAAAATATAATGAAGTGATTAAAAGTATAAATAAAATACGTCAGGTCTAATGGAGACAGGATAACCAAGAAAAAACATAAAAGCAAATAAAAGAATTCTCTGCAATATTAAGCTACTGTCAATTAATCCAGAGTAAGCTCAAAAAACACAACTTCCGGATGTGGATTGTTGTAATATTGATCTATCTCAACAAACCCAAGAGACTTATAGAGACCAACTGCGGATTGCATGCTGTTTAAGGTGTCCAACTGCATTCTGGTATATTTTTTATCAATACCGAGTTGCACAATTTTTTCAGTCAGCAATCGCCCTAAACCAGTACCACGGTATAATGGTTTAACGTAAAGACGTTTCATCTCGCAAACATCATCACTTAAAGGCCGCAAACCTAGGCAACCTACACAATCCAACTCATCCCATGCAAGGAGGATACAGCCTTTAGGTGCTGCGTATTTTCCGGGAAGATGTTCCAGTTCGTCCTCAAAGCCTTGAAAAGACAGACTGAACCCCAATGATTCAGCATAATCTATAAACAGCTTTCTCGCATTGTCAAAATCAGCTGGACTATTAGCAAAGTCGATTCGAACGGACATTTTATAAATTATCCATGAAGAATAGTTCAAAATGAGTTGTCATTTCAATAAATGCAGCAATATGGGATTTGTAAAAATCTGAAAAATTTGTCTCAGGATTAATAACACTGTCATGAGTTCCAATTTATCAATTAAATATGGCAGATAATTTTTGTTTGTCTGAATTCAATATAGTCTATTTTACGTAATCCAAATATGATTCTTAAACCCACCAAATAAAAAAATGAACACAATCAACAAATAGGTATCCCATCCCAAGTAATGAAAATTTATGTTACAGTTAGTAAAGAGTACTGAAGGCTGACTAAGTTATCAGCAAAATAATATTTAAAGAACTGTTATTAATGAAAAAATAAAGCTAACTGTGTGTTGAATATTATTAAATGGCTTTTCATTTTGCATGTTTTAAGTAGCATTAAAGCTTAATAAAAAATTACAACAATATTTGTCATTAAGGAAAAATTATATGAGTAAAAAAGCAAAGCCAAAACCAGAAGTACATGAATATCAGGCTGAGATGCAGAAGCTTCTCGAAATTCTGGTACATTCATTATACACGGAACGAGAAATCTTTCTCCGAGAACTTGTCTCAAATGCCTCTGACGCACTGAGCAAGGTTCAATTGACTACATTGACAGAAGAAAAAGTTCTGGACAAAGACGCAGAACTACAGGTCACAATTTCTTTGGATGAAGAGGAGCGAAAGATTGTTATAGAAGACTCTGGTTGTGGAATGACAAAGGAAGAATTGGTTGAAAATTTAGGAACAATTGCTAATTCTGGAACGTAAAATATTTACGGAGAATAACTGAGAACAAATCTGCAGAAAACTGAATGGTCAATTTGGAGTTGGTTTCTATTCAGTTTTCATGGTATCAGATCGTGTGGAATTAACCACACGTTCCTGGCAAGAAGATGCTAAAGCCTGGCAATGGTCTTCCGAAGGAGGAGGTCAATATGAAATTATTCCTGTTGATTTTAAGCAGCGTGGCACACGTATTACTGTGTTTCTAAAGGAAGATGCCAAGGAGTTTTGCAGTGAGTGGCGTCTTGAATCAATTATAAAAAAATACTCTAATTATCTTCCTTTTCCGGTAAAAGTTAAGGATAAAACGATCAACCAGGTAAAAGCGATTTGGACGCAGTCAAAATCTGAAGTGAAAGAGGAGGAATATAAAGAGTTTTACAAGCAGATTTCTCATGGTCAGCAGGATCCGTTTCATCATTTGCATTTTAATATTGACGCTCCAATTCAGTATTATGCCCTGTTGTATTTTCCTGAATCAGTAGGGAATGAAGTGCTTTATGCACGAGAGAGCAAAGATATTGCGCTTTATGCGCAGAAAGTCTTGATTCAGACCGGCAACACAGATCTCCTTCCATCATATTTACGTTTTGTGAATGGGGTTGTGGATTCAGAGGATTTGCCACTGAATGTGTCCCGAGAAAACGTACAAAAAAATGCGCTGATTGAAAAAATTAAAAATAGTTTAACTTTGCGTGTGTTGAAAGAGTTGCAGACACTGGCAGAACAAAATGCTGAAAAATACGGAAAATTCTGGCAAACATACGGAACTTTGCTCAAAGAAGGAGTTTCTTCTGACTTTAAGAACAAAGACAGATTGAAGGATCTGTTGCGCTTTAACTCTTCCATATCAGAAGATTCTTCTACAGACGTGTCTCTTAAAGATTATGTCAGCAGGATGCGTGAAGGACAAAAAGACATTTTCTATGTTACCGGAGGTTCGCGTGACGCAATACTTACACAATCCCAATCTGGAATATTTTCGGAGAGAGGGCTTGGAAGTTTTGTTTCTAACAGATCAAATTGATGATTTTATGGTTGTTGATCTAAGGGATTATGACGAAAAAACTTTAAAAAATATATCCCAGGGAGATATAGAAGGGATTAATGACAGTGACATGTCTGCAGCAGAATCTTCTCTTTCCAAGGAAGAAAAAAGTGATATTCTTGCATTTTTCAAAAAACAGCTTAAGGACCGTGTCAGTGAGGTCTCTGACTCAAAACGCCTGGTTGACAACCCATGTTCTCTGGTGACTCCAAAGGATGGAATGACTGCACAAATGGAAAAGATGATGAAAATGATGGACCAGAAATTTCAGGGGGAAAAGCGTAACCTGGAAGTCAATATGGGACACCCAATAATTCAAAATCTTTCTGAAATTCTACAGAAAAATAAAAAACACCCTTTTCTCGAAGATACTGTGGAGCAACTCTACGAAAATTCATTGTTGGTTGAAGGTTTACTCGAAAATCCAGTGCAGATTTTGTCCCGTTATCAGATGTTTATGGAGTCGGCAAGTGCGTATGAATTGGAGAAACTAACAGAGTAAAGTGAGAAAGGATTTTTGGGGAGATCCGATAAACTGTTGGAAGTAAAATGGCGGTGGGCAGTCGTTTGGAATGTAAGAAATATTTTAGTTACACAATGTATTATTTGAGATTTCTTCCTCTATTTTCATTATGTTTTCTTCATACTCATTTAGAGCCGTTTCAATCTGTTCGGAATACTGGTGCAGTTCATTAAGCTTGTTTATATTTTGTTCGACAGCATCATTGTGCAACTGAATTTCTGATGGATGTAGTTCACCTTTTTCCAGTAACTCTTCACAATCATCTGTAAGGTTTCCCAAATCTTCTTTGATAGATATCAGAAAAAAAGAATCAGTATCTTGGTAGAGAGGATCAAGTCTGAATTATATGGCATATCTTCATGTTGTTTACAATGATCTTTCATGTATTCTGAAATTTTTTTCAGTAAAATATTGTAACGTCCAACCAGGATCTTCACAGTCATTTTGGTATAATTGAAGATCACTGGGCAGTTTAGAGGGGAATGAATCAAAAAACACTCTGTAATAGTGGCGCAGGATATGATAAAGAGTGTTTATCAAAGTCATCAGTCTTTTGGCAAGTAATTAAATTTTAACCTGTAATATAACTTGAATAGAGCGATTTGTCAATTAGAGAAGTAGTATAATGCTTAAATCAATTATCAGTTTATAAGGAATAAATGACAATTTCAATGACAGGATTTGGTGCAGCAGATGCTCAGTGGGAAAGCATGGATTTGCCAGGTGGAAATACGCTCTGTTAATCAGCGCTTTCTGGATATTCGCTGTCGGCTGCCTTTAGGTTTTCAAACTATGGAACCTGAAATTAAAAAACAGATCAAAGCTGTTAGTTCACGCGGAAAAATTGACTGTTCAATCAAATTGGAAAAAGGTGCCTCAGAAGAGAAACTGAAACTTAATCTGGAACGTGCACAACATTACAATGAGTTATTGGCAGAATTTGAAGCTTTATTGATAATGAGAGATGACGCACGAGACTTATCAAGTTTAAATATAATTGAAGAAAACAAATCCGGGGAACCGCCGGAAAAGTGTGAAACAGTGATCCGGGAATGTCTTTCAAGGGCATTGGAAGGACTGCAGGAAATGAAGGAACGTGAGGGACAGGCTATGCAAAGTGACATTCAGCAACGACTTTCCTCATGTGGAAACATCGTAAATTCAATTGAGAAACTCTCGCAAGCAGAACCGGAGCGATTCAGGGATCGCTTACAGGAACGTTTTTCTCAACTGACAGTGGGTATTGAAATAAATCCTGAGCGTCTGGAACAGGAAATTGCTCTGCTTGCGGATCGTCTTGATATTAGCGAAGAAGTTGTACGATTCCGGACTCATCTGGAACACATGGATGAAATTATGTCTCAACGTGAAGTTGGTAAAAAGGCAGAATTTCTGATGCAGGAATTAAATCGTGAGGTCAACACGATGGCTTCCAAAAGCAATCATGCCGGGATTAGTCAATCCTCGGTTGAAATAAAAAGTGAGCTGGAAAAAGTCAGGGAACAACTGCAGAATATCGAATAGAATCTTGATGAAAATAACTTTGGCCGGAAGCCCGGGTTCAGGAAAATCAACCCTGCGTCGTATGCTGGCGGAGCATTATGGTTTAAAAACTAAAGGGACCGGTGATTTTATGCGTGAATTGTCCAGTAAACATGGCTACAGCGACATCACACAATTTCTCGTGGAGTATGTGTCAGAGCATCCTGAAGTGGATCATCAGGTTGATGAGGAGCAGAGGATCTATGGAGAGCAAAATGAGGATTTTGTTTTGGATGCGCATTTGGGATTTTACTTTGTTCCGGACTCGGTCCGAATTTGTCTAATATGTGACTTGAAGGAAGCGGCAAGGCGTATACTGGAGGACACTGAACGTACTACTGAAGAAGCTAAAACTATCAGAGAAAGTATTGATACCAGCCAAAAACGAAGGGATACAATGCGAAGAAATTTTTTAAGTCTTTATAAAGTTGATATTGATGACAGATCAAACTTTGATTTGTTGCTGGATACGTCCATTCTTTCGTCGGCAGAAGTTTTTGAGAGGGTTTCAACTTTTATTGATGAACAGACTTCCAATATATAATTCGTTTTTCGAAAGCATGACATAATTTATGGTTTGTCTCCTATCATTTTTATTGTGATACTTTACAGAACTCCCCTTACGCACCAGTAGCTCAACTGGATAGAGCAACTGACTTCTAATCAAATACCTAAACCTAATTAACCTTTAGGATTCAAATACTTAGCCATATCTTTAATTTTTATCTTCCTTGTATCTTCCTTTTAGGGAACAATTAGGGCAAGGTAACACTCATTTGGAGAGAAATATGGGAATAAAACGAACCAGAAAAAACAAAATACGTTGGATGTATGTTGTAAATTTCCCACGTCTTCATTTTTAAGTCTGGAAATCCCCCGCAAAAATTTGTATCAAAACGGGGGCTATAATTTGGAGGACTTTTCTTCAAATAAATTAATGATTATTTTTTTGAGTTAATTACTGTTTAGTATATACTGTAGAACTTACTGATGTTACATTATCTGCTGTAGAAGTCCCGAATTGAAGACTAGTTCCATTTATGTAATATAAAAAATAGGTTTTAACCCCAGCTGAATCCTGTGTCTGATGCACCACATGTTAGCCCTGCTACATCATTAGAAGAATTGATAACCCATTCTGTATCTCCGTTTGTTTGAAAATACACCTTAGCACATTGTCTCATTTATGGGGTCCACTATAGTACAAACTATTCTTTCTCCTGAAACTTTTTACTAAAGGACTCCAGAGATAAAGAAAAGGTCAGTATCCGATTATATCAACTAATAATATGAGTGGTGTTGGAAACTCTATTTTTACTTTGGGGGGGTCTGACTTGTGAAGAATTAGTGGGGGTTACTCACAGGGGAATGATGGGGTTGGTCTTTTAGATTTGTTAATGCCCATGTTTATACATTATGGAATATTTGATTTTATAAGTTATAAGTCTTTCTGTACCCATATGTAACTTTCAATTTCAATTGCAGGAATAATTTCTAAAGGTTCACACTTTTCTTGGATAACATCTGGTTTTGAACCTACCCACATCTTTACATCACCAGTTTTATAAGAAAATTCACTATTATGGAATGGACATAATATAGTCTCTTTTTCAGTTAATTGTCCCAGATCCAAGGGAAGATGCATATGTGGGCAAATGTTATTGATTGCATAAATAGCATCTTTTCTGATCAAAATTATCTCTTCATTCTTTGATTTATATTTTTTCTTTTCACCATCTTTTAATTCTTCACTTGGCAAGGTTCTTGTCCATTTCTTACCTTTAATAATTTTATGGGTAACATCACGAAAATCTTTTAAAACATTCTTTTTTAAATTACTTACTTCATAGAGAGTAATTAAATTACTTGTACCACGCAGTTTAAGACGTAAATGATTGTCTATCTCTAAATAATCCTTTACTTGGTTATAAGCATTTTCAGAAATTAATAAACGAGTACCAGCATCTTTGTTTGTAGATTCGATTCTACTAGCAATATTAACTACATCACCAATAACAGTAAGTTTTTTGTCATCCCCAGATCCAATAGATCCTACAATAACCTCACCATTGTGTATTCCAATCCTAATATCAAATATTCTATCATATGCTTCCTTCAAGTATATTTTAAATTCATCCATTGCTTCCAACATTTGGAGTCCAGTATTTACAGATCTTAGAATTTGTTGTCGAGATTCTTTTAAACCAAATATTGCCATTACTGCATCACCAATATAATTATTTACTTCACCACCGTTCTTAATTATTATTTCTCTCATTATTGAAAAATACCGATTTAAGATAAAAATTACATCATATGCAGATAAAGATTCTGAAAATGGTGTAAATCCTTTTATATCGCAAAACATGATTGTAAGATTCCTTATAGTACCAACTGAACCTGATTTTTTTGTTGTTAGTTGACTATTTAGAGTAAGATCACGTTTATCAAGTAACAGTCTCCTATATTTTACTCTACCACAGACTTTTGTTTGACAAGCAAGTCTGACTGTTTCAGGCAAATTAAGACTTTCAGCAAGTTTTATTTCATCTTCAGTCCTCACAGAGCAATTTTCTAATCCTGAAATTATATTAATCCTGCAAGTAGAGCATTTTCCAACACCACCACATGCACTTAAATGCGGAATTTCTTTTCTTATTGATGCTGTTAGAATAGTTTCGTCCTGTGCAATTTTAATATTTTTATTGTCAGGTTGAATTTCAATTGTGTATTTTAATGATTTATGTGAAGCATCACAAAATGGAGGATTTTTACTTTTCTTACATCCGCAAAAATACACTTCTTCAGAATTTTGACAATCAAATTTAAAGGGTGTTTTATTTGTTTTTTTATGAGAACCGTCACAAAAAGGTTGATTTGCACTTTTTCCACAAGCACACCAATAATAAGATTTACCCTTTTCTACTAACTTCTTGTGATGTAAATATTTTTTGAATTAGAATTTTATATTTTCAGTAAATTTGAGATGAGAACCATCACAATAATTGGAGGATTATTTGTTTTTTTGTTTATATAAAAAAGTAATTTTTCATTTTTCAAAAATAACATAAAAAAAAGAGGACTACAATGTAATCTTATGTGATCCATCACAAAAAGGTTGTTTTGAACTTTTTCCACAAGCACACCAAAAATATACTTTATTACCTTTTACTTTTATTGGTATTGGATTATTAATTTTTTTCATTTCGGTTTACTATTTTGTAAAATCAAAAAACTATGTATAACATCTATCGGTTTATTTTACCACTAATAGCATTAGTAAGAAGAGAGCCCAATATATAACACCAATCGGTTTGGATTACAATGTGTGTGGGAAGGTTTCCGCAGAGAACACCAAATATGCGGAACATTATACTTCTTACGGATATAGTTTCCGCATATACGGAGATTTTGAGGAAATACTAAAATAATACGGAGGGTGTTTGCGGATAAATTAGTTGTTTATTCTTATTATCAAAACTTCACTTTGAGTTTTTGCCAATCAATACCCCAATCTATTTTTTCCACACACTCTATCAATCATACTTTGGTTTTCCTTTTACTCATTGTGTAGATTTCTTGGTTCTTCCGTATTGACTTACTCTTCTTTCTCTCTCGTGCCGTTTTCCTTATACCCCAATACTCAAAGTATAGATTTGGTGGTGGTAGTGGAAAAGAAACTCCGTCTTCATCTAACTTCCTTGCTTTTTTACACAAACTCCTTATCTTACTTTCATCAATATCTAACATTACTAATTCATCCCAACATGATTGTTCGTGTTCCCCTAACTTCGTCTTCTTCATATCACTCACATATCAAATGTTTATCTGTTTATAAACAAAATAACAAATAAACACTCAGTTAGAACATTCAATCTTTCAGAGGTATAATAACAGTTGATTCAATAACTGCTCCTGCTTCAATCCTTTTTTCAAGAATATCTGGTCTGGTTAACCACTCTTTTGATTTTTCCATTGATTCAACTTCCATGATTAGGTGAATCTTTTTTTCGTCCATTTCACAACCCTTGTAAATAAATTGCATTCCACCTACTGACACCATTTCATGGTTCAGTTCTTCTGCCATTTCATTCCAAGTATCCCATCCTTTTGTGATATCAACTGATAAATATATTTTCATAATGATCTTTTTTTAAATCCTTTTAACAATGGAGATTTGAATAATGAAAATGGTTGAAATATATACTCAAAAGGACTTGAGGGGTATGTAAATTAGAAACAACGATTGAAGAGTTCCTTATATGACAATCATCTTCTGGATGGTCTACCATCATACTGAATATGACTTGGATCACTATTATTACCACTATCACAGATAGACATAAAGAAATGTGTGGGGATTTTAACTGTGGGTGAGGTTTCCTCACAGGAAATTACTTCTGACTAACAAACCCACTCCAAACCATCCTTTCACAATGATATGTAACTGAATGGTAATATCCATCCCTTGTAAAGTTGTGACTTGAAATGAATTTATCAATACAAGGATCAATGTCTTTGGGATGACTATAACTACAATTGACGAGAGTGAAGTCCTTTATCCTCCCTGACTTTCAAAACACTGCCTCCTCTTTTTGTTTTGCAATTGACTGATCAAAAGGGGTGTCCATACCATATTGTTAATGCAGAACCTTCATCACTGAAACCTAAATCTGCTCTAAAAACAACAGAATTAAATAATCCTCTAAATGCTACACCGTATGAATCTTTGAAATTCTCCCAAAAACTGTGCCCCAAGTCTGGAGATACAGTTCCCTGTTCATAAAAGATGGCAAATTGAAGTCCTGCAAAAACTCCTTTTTGTAATATATAATCAAAATCAATTTGAGTTTCATTGTAATACCAACGTAATTCCAGGGCTCTAAAGTTGGTATGGCTATCAAAAAACCTTCCTTCACGATACCCTCTCAGTTTGAATCTTCCACCAAGTCCAGTACCTTTAGATTTTTTAGATTCTTCTAAGTGCTCCTGCCTAATAACATTATTATCGAGACCTGATGCAATAGTAAAAGTTTTAAAAACAATTATCCTAACACATCTTGTCCGGGAGTTTTAATTTTTGAAGTACTAAAAAATTGGTTAGCAACAAGTATGAGTTTTTGTTCTTGAATTGGTATGTATCCTGAAATATCTAAATCATATTGAAAAAAAGACGCCTCTTCTTTCCATCTGCTGGGCCAATCCCATCTATCAAATTGTATAGAATAACCGATTCGAGGGTCTCTTCTATTATCAGTATCATCTATTAGTATTCCAAATCTATCAACGTGAGGATGGTCTGACATTCCAGCATTTCCAGCATTTATAAAATTTTCTTTATAATCAACATATCCATATGGGTCAAAATCAACTTTAAAATAAGTATAAAACAATTCTAATTGCTTATTGAAAAAATAATATGACAATTCACCAATGAAGGAATAGGCTCTTTCACCTAATAAATATAAAGTTTTGTCTGGGTCTGAATTTATACCTCTTTCACTAATTGGATATGTAAATAATTCAACATATTCTATGCTTGGAGAAAAAGTAAAATTTGAACTAATTAATGGGAAATCTAATATTGCTAAACCACCACCTTTAAATTTTTTTCCTTCAAACCATTTTGATCCTTCACCCCATCCCAAACCACCTATAATGTCGAAATATCCATCTTTAATCCATGGTACTTTAATATTATTTATCAAAGTACCAACCACAATTACGTTTTGAACACCTGGTATAGCAATGGGAGCCGGGAAAGTATAAATGCTATATTCTTTTTCTGGCTCTTCCCGTCTTTCAAAGCCAATGGCTGACGCCTCAGCAGCCATAAATATGAATAAGATATATAAAAAAAATAATCTCTTTAAATTTGGACTCATTTATTTCTCCATGATTATTTCTGCATTTGGTTTTCTCATTGGTTGGTTCCAGCAGAATCAAACATATTTCTTCAATTGGTTTGTTTTACAAAAATAAGGCAAGAGGTGGTGGAGGTTGTCTAACTGTGAAGAATTAGTGGGGGGTTCTCATAGTACTTCATCCAATCGTATCATATATGGATGATTTTTCAAGTATTTCTTTCCTTCTTCTTTTGTATTCATACGTAATTCTTAAGTATAAATATGGTATTTCACGATAGTATAAATGAATCCTATAAAAAAGATTCCCATACCAATTTCATGTATTCTTTTGTTGTTACTGAGCAACATCGGTAACATAACAAAGAGCATAATAACTCTACCTAAGACTTTCAAAGAGTAAAGTTCTCCTTGAAAGAATACAAAAAGATTTGCGATAAGACAAACTTGTAGTGTCCATGCTAGTCCTAATATGACTTTATGATATTGGTAGTAATAGTCGTATAAATTGGGAGCTTGTCCTGTATGGTCTTGTGGAGCGACTACCTCACAAATCATAAACATCAAAAATGGGACTGTTAAAAATAATAGATACGTGAATAAGTTCCATCCTTCATCTGGGAAATAATCTAAATTGTTTAGCGGATAACAAGTCCACCAAAATAGGACTATTGTGAAAAAGGTGATGAAGCAGAATACTGAATGTACCCAGTAAAACTTGACACCATCTTCATTTTTGTTATGTATCATATTTTTTGCCAGCAATGAAGTCAGGTTTATCATCAACCTCACCAAAGCCAAACCCAATATTAGAAAGGCAACCATCGACAAATGTTCAAATCTTTCCATACATTTTTCCCTAAGTATTATATTGTTCCATCTTTTTGGACTCTAATCCATCTGAGTAGGTGTTTCACTGGGTTTCCTTTTGGTGGATTAGGAGAACCAAATATATAACACCAATCGGTTTGAACTACAAGGAAGTGGGGATTTTACTTGGAGGGTGTCTGACTTGTGAAGAATTAGTGGGGGGCAATTATCGTAATAAAAGCTGTATCATCTATAGCTATTCAGTTATTATATGGAAGTAAAGGTGACATGAGTAGAAGGAAGAACATACAGCGAAAACCTAGAAACAGCAGGTAAATTTGTTGCATTTCATGACAGAACTTCAAGGAACTTTTCAAGTATTACTTAATAATATCAATAAATTATTTAGGATATAAAATGTGTATCAATAATGGACTACAAAATGCTGATATTATTAAGAAATATTGTGTGTTGCATTGTGTTGCACTACTTTTAGCCCCTAAAAACACACAAGTTCGAATCTTGTATTGCCCTCAATGGACGAGTAGCTCAACTGGATAGAGCAACTGCCTTCTAATCAGTAGGTTATAGGTTCAAGTCCTATCTGGTGCGCCACCTATAGCAACGAGTTACAGAGAATGTGACTTTTCACGATAATGCCTTGGTGTCCATATAGGTGTCCATCGTTCTTTGATCATCTTTCTGATGGGTAACTAAATTCATACCTAATATTTCTTCTTCAGTAACTAAGTTATATCTTTGGAAAGCAATATCAGTTTTGTGCCCGGATCACCTTTTTGATGTTATAGTGGTCATTCCCAGCAAGACGTAGCCCCCGGGGGCTCGCTTGTACCTCCCCATAAGATACTTAAAGTAGTTAGTCGGAAAGTCCTTCAGAAGAGGGATTACATTGCCAATTCCTCTTCTTATAAAAGGAGTATAAAATGAATATACGGGTGTTATGAAGGCACCGCCCGCTGGCCTAAAAATTATTTTATCACAGGCAGACTAATCATTTGGAACAAATCGATTGTATACCGTATGTTTGGAGGTTACGCAGTGATGCACGTCCGTTCCTTGTGTATATTGATAATTAGACGGATTAAATACATCTCTGCAAATAGATCGTTATTTAACTTTTGTAACTTGCTGTTAAACTTTATTAACGTAAAATCATTATCTTGTAGTAACCATTCATCGGGAAGTTGTAACTTGCTGATAGAAATTAGTTGTGTAAATTCTCAGCGTAATTGATAGTTCACTGCCTCCTCAGTCTAATATTAATCTAATTTGTAGAAAAAAAGATCATTGTTTAATTATTAATGGAAGACTTAAATGCATTATAATCCAAGCCAAAATCGTTATGACAAAATGGTGTACCGCCGTTGTGGTAATTCAGGATTAAAGCTCCCAGTCATTTCATTAGGCTTATGGCATAATTTTGGCCATGATTTTTCTCATCAAATAAAAAGAGAAATTTGCCATTAAAGCCTTTGATTTAGGAATTACTCATTTTGATTTGGCAAATAATTATGGACCGCCAGCAGGAAGTGCAGAAGAATCATTTGGAAAAATATTGAATACTGAATTTAAGACTTTTCGTGATGAACTATTCATTTCATCAAAAGCTGGCTATGACATGTGGCCAGGTCCATATGGAGAATTTGGCAGTCGAAAATATTTGATTTCTTCTTGTGACCAATCTTTAAAACGATTGGGATTGGACTATGTTGATTTGTTTTATTCACATAGATTTGATCCTGAGACACCCCTTGAAGAAACTATGGGAGCTCTGGATTACATTGTGCGTTCAGGTCGCGCTTTGTATATAGGTATTTCTTCTTATAACAGTTTGAGAACACGTGAGGCAATAGCTATACTTCAAGATCTTGGAACACCATGTTTAATTCATCAACCATCATATAGCTTGATTAATAGATGGGTTGAACGTGACGGCTTGAAGGATACACTTATTGAACTTGGTGTAGGTTTAATTGCTTTTAGTCCACTGGCACAAGGTATGTTAACAAATAAATATTTAGATGGTGTTGTTTCAAAAGATAGTCGAGCCGCTCAAGGTAAATCATTAGAGAAAAAAATGTTATCCGATTCAGCTCTTGGAAAAATCCGTATACTGAACGATATCGCAGCTTCTAGGAAGCAAAGTCTGGCGCAAATGGCTATTGCTTGGATACTTCGTGACGATAAAACTACATCTGCACTGATTGGGGCATCTAAGCCAGAACAGGTGATAGATTGTGTTGGTGCACTTAATAACATGTCGTTTAGCAAGTCTGAACTTAATCAGATTGATGAAGTTGCTACTGATGAAGACATAAATCTATGGGCTCTTTCGTCAATTAGTTAATTAAGGCAACCATAATAAGAAACATTACTGTGGATCATTTTAAAACTCAGTCTTCACTTCATAAAAGACGTCCATCAAAGATGAAGATGAAAAATTCCATTCTCAACTTGACAGCAGCCACAAAGCAGCCAAGCTGCGTATGTCCTCTTCTGATGAAAAGCTACACACCTTCCATACACCAGTAGAATTTTCCTGGTCCCAGTTCTGGATAGCTTTTATTTATGAGAACTTACCTCCAGTCTTTGTTTCCCCTATTGCTGCCCTGCTCATTGAGCGGTCTTTTACAGGGCCTGGAATGTCACTCAGCACCGCTCGCTATGCGCAGTTTCAACCAAACACAATTCATTGGGGTTTATTATTATTTGCTGGGTCATTATCTATCCATCTTCCTGGCTAATCACTGTTGCATTGACTCTGAGGTTATTTGGATACGAAGGAGCAGTGCAGAATGTTGACCTTTTCCAGATGATACTTGCATACCTTTTCCTGTTTATGCGTCGTCTGATTATTTCGGTAAAATATGGTTATTTTAGACCGGAGGATATAGTACTACTTAGTCTTCCAGCACCTAACTGGGATGACGAAAAAACAAGCCGACGATTAGTGGGGGCAGGTTGGAGCAACCCAGCTAGTTACCCTGGACTCATCGAGGACGAACTGACCTGTGCCATGGATGAAAATGATCTTTCACTGCAGGGGATTACCTTTAAATTAGATGAGAGTGTTTGCAATTCAATGAAGAACCATCCTACCAACGAGCTATTTACAGCTGAAAAGAAAAATAATCAAAGAGATGAAGTAAACTCAGGTTTCATTCTTCATCAAATTTTACGTGCAGTCTACAACATCAAATTACCCCCATTTTTAATTTAATACCCATGTTATGCGCATTTTCTATCGCATTGTTCCCGATCTTTTTAAGAATGTATTATGGATTGGATGTTTTCGGTGAAACCTTTTTTGAAAATGTTATATTTGCTGGATGTTTCTATAGGATTGTTAGTGGTTTAAGTATTATGAGTTTTGGATTTATCTGTGCCTTTGATTTCAAAAGGAGATTCAATGCAATGAAAAGATTGGGTGAATTAATAAATTTCCCAGGAATTCCTTTAAGTGAGTTCCTTTTTCATATGCCTAAAAAGGAAATTAAGAATAGTGGTGAGCAACCTGATGAAAATCTTAGTGCTGATATTGAGAATGACGAACTTGGGGGACCCCAGGAAACCCCTTATGTTTTTATCGACCTTAAGAAGCGTTCGAACGTTTTTGCTTGGATGAACTGCCGTAAAACCTTGCGCTCTTTCGGAGAGGGATTTTATCTTCGAATTCAAGGCTACACTTCCATCCTGTTAATGTACTCTTTCTTTTGTGTTGCCATTCTAAATGTAATTGCCTGGATGCAGATGAGGCACCATGTTTCAACAATTTATTTGATAATGATGATAGTGATTATTATAGCTTCAATTAGCATCTTCTCAATTTCTAAAGCGACAAAACTGCAGCACTTAAGTTCGAGCCAGCGAGATTTGATCAGGAAAGAAATTTTCCTTCAGGAAGAGGAAATAGGGCATTCAGAATCTGAAGATAATAGTGACAAGGAACTAAGGCAACTGAGAAGCGCCAAGGCTTTATTGGAGCAGGTGGACGAGTCTATTAATTTTAATGATTTAATCCACAATCCTACCAGGGTTCTGGGGTATGTGGCAAACCAAAATGTGATTGGTTCTGCGTTGGGTATTATAGCTACCGGTTGTTTTTTAGCAATTGAAGGATTTTCAGGATCAGGGATTTCATATGACCAAAATGGTTGGTTTAATTTCTAGTTAGTTGATCCGATGATATAAGTAATTTTAACCATTCACTAATTCTTTAAAGTTAAACACTATCCAAACAAAGTTCCACCTCAATAGAATTGAAGGATACCTGGTTTGAAATGGGGATTATTGTTAAGGTCGAAGACTTTATTTATGGAGTTCGCATGTGCGCATCTGAGGTAAAATTTTGCTATTAGCTTACAAAAACAGACTACAATTTGAGAGATGCGGTAATCATTAAGATTTATCATCTTAATAATATTGTTATTTTTATTTGTTGTGGTTTTCCACTGTTTACCCCATTTGAAAGACTTCTAATCAGTAGGTGCAGGTTCAAGTTCTGCCTGGTCCATCATTTATCAACACATAGCGGTAAATATAAGGAGTAATATTTGATGAAAAGCGCCAAGTGGTATTTTGACTTTGTCTCACCTTTTGCTTACTTACAAAACTTGCGTCTGGATGAGTTTTCCGCTCATTTAAAGATTGATAGAAAACCCCTGCTATTTGCCGGACTATTAAAACATTGGGACTCAAAAGGCCCAGCAGAATTAACACCCAAACGTCTCTTTACCTATCGACACGTTCAATGGATGGCAGACCGCCTGGATATTCCACTTTACTTTCCAGAACGCCACCCTTTCAACCCAATTCCCATCCTGCGTCTGTGCATTGCAGCAGGCAGTAGTAAAAAGACCGTGGATTCAATTTTTAAATGTATCTGGGAAGAAGGATTGGTGGGTGATGATCCGGAAAACTGGAATGCTTTCTGTAGTGCAGTTGGGCTTTCTGTCTCTGAAGCTAATGAGCTAATTTCCAAAACTGAAATAAAGTCGGAACTTAAATTAAACGGTGAGAATGCTATAGAACAGGGCGTATATGGAGTCCCTACATTGCTAGTAGATGGACATTTGTTCTGGGGCTATGACTCAACCAATTTGGCGCTTGACTATCTTGTCAACCCCGGACTATTTGATAGTCCTAATATGAAACGATTAGAAGCTTTGCCGGACTAAGAATAATGAACGACTGAAAGTTTCTGGGAGGTTTAATTTATAAAGAACCTGTAAAAAGGACCTGATATAGTGTAATTATTTAGAGAAGTCAGAAATATTATTTAAGCTACTACACTAATAAGATTAATAATTATAACTAATAATAACTTTGCAGTTATTTATTTTTTAAGATACCATTATTTATGGTAATGAATTAAAGGTAAAAAACATACGAGACAGTAAAGGAGTCTAATGAAAGTTGAGGATTTTTTCAACCAGCAAAATATAATTGATCTTAGTTTTTTTAATTTTTCTAATGCAATAACAGCATGCTACTATGCCAGAGACAACCTGGAAATTCTGAAAGTTAACGGCAATTTTCTAGGCTTTTTCCCAATACTGGGAAATGTTAAAAATGCATATTTTCCGGATGTACTGGAACAAATTGGCTTACCGGGCCGGCAGATTGAAGAATTTGTCCGAGACATCACTGAAAAGGGTACAGTACTGATTCCGGAGATTAAAATCAGCATAAATGATGAAGATCGTGTTTTCTCCCTGCTCTCAACGAGAACAAAAAACGAATCTTTTACATACCTTAACGGAGTCCAGGGACAGTTTGTTGACCGTACTGCTGAATTCAATTTGCGTAAGGAACGTCAAAACCTGCTGGAAGAGAAAATACGTGACCGTGAAATAATTGAAGAAAAGAGTAGACAATTGGAAAGCCTGGCAACAAGACTGCAAAGTACCTTTCACCGCAGATTTACAAAGTATTTTTGAAAATGAAACGGAAGGAGAGCAAAACATGCAAGGAAAAACTGACGATTTTCTATCAGATATTGTAAGTTTACAGACCTGGCTGAATCATTGGAACCGGAACGCACTGTCGCGATGCTAAATGAACTTATCTTTGAGATAATGGTCTGCGATTGCAGTAACTGAATGCTGGAGGAATGCAATGGATAAATTTATTGGTGATGCAGTGCTGATATTTTTTGGTGATCCGGAAACAGAGGGTGAGCAAGAGGATGCCCTGAAGTGTGCCGAAATGGCGATAAGAATGATGAAGAGAGTTGGTGAACTGAATAAGCACTGGAAAAAGCTGGGAGTAGTAGACGGTCTTAAAGTTCGCATGGGTATCTCTACGGGATTTTGCACGGTTGGTAATTTTGGATCTGATTTACGGCTAGACTACACTGTACTTGGTAGTCCGGTAAACTTGGCTGCCCGTTTACAAACAATGGCGGAGCATAATACCATTTTTATTGATGAATACACCAAAGACTTAATTAACAGCCACGTTAACAGCAAGTATATTGATGATATAACACCCAAGGGTTTTGCAAGGCCTATCCCGGTTTACCGCTTAAAAGATTTTAAATCTGCGGAGCACCGTGAAAGTAGAAAAAATCTCACTCATGTCGGTGAGCGAGTAGAAGTTAGCTTTATAGACAGTTCAAATATTCATGCTGCAATTGAAGAACTAAAACGAATACAAGAGAAGTTCGAAAGTGATTATATTGAAATGAAGGTTAAAAAGAAGCCTTAACTAGCTCAAAGAGAAGAAATAATGGGACTACTGATTGAAGGACACTGGCACAACAAGTGGTATGATACCAAGCACAGCAATGGTGCATTCATCCGTGAAGACTCGCAATTCCGCAACTGGATAACCCCCGATGGATCAGCTGGCCCCAGTGGAACAGGCGGATTCCCAGCAGAAGATGGACGTTATCATCTTTATGTGTCACTTGCCTGTCCGTGGGCACACCGCACACTTATTTTTCGATCATTGAAATCATTGGAAGACATCATCACGGTTTCCATTGTACATCCGAATATGTTGGACAAGGGCTGGGTTTTTGATGACTGGAAGGGTGAAACCGGAGACTCTTTGTATGGTTATAACTGCCTGCACCAACTATACACACATGCAAGTTCAGGCTACAGCGGAAGAGTGACGGTACCATTGCTTTGGGATAGGAAGCAGGAAACTATCGTCAGCAATGAGTCTTCGGAAATCATTCGTATGCTCAACTCGGCTTTTGACAAATTTACTCCAGAAAAGACGGATTACTATCCTGAAGAATTGAGAAATGAGATTGACTCCATTAACGCGAGAATTTACGATACGCTGAACAATGGCGTTTACCGTTGCGGATTTGCAACGACCCAAAAAGCTTATGAAACTTCTTTTACTGAACTATTCGCTTGTCTTGATGAACTTGAATCAAGACTAACAAACCAGCGTTTCCTGCTTGGAAATAGAATCACTGAAGCAGACTGGCGTCTGTTTCCCACATTGATCCGCTTTGACGCAGTTTACTATTCACATTTCAAAACTAATCTGCACAGGATCAGAGATTATCCGGAACTCTATGGATACACCTGTGATTTGTATCAGCAGCCTGGAGTTGCGAAAACAGTCAACATTGAGCACTTCAAGCAGCATTACTATTACAGCCACGAAACAATAAATCCATCCAGAATTGTTCCGGAGGGTCCGGAACTTGATTTCGAAGCCCCTCATCAACGTGAAAAACGTTTTGGCTCATAGAGTTAAACCCGGGTATTCACTTGGAACTGATTATGGCCGGTGATCAACGGAGTTCAATTAGGCGCTTGACAATACCTTCGAGGTTTAGAACTTCATCTACAGCGCCGCATTCTACTGCTTTTCGAGGCATTCCGTAGACTACGCAAGATTCCTCGTCTTGTGCCATTGTTAAGGATCCTGTATCGTGCATTTCGGAGAGACCCATAGCCCCGTCATCACCCATTCCTGTCAGAATTACTCCGACTGACTTTTTTCCAACAAGGTTTGCAACTGATCGGAAAAGAACATCGACTGAAGGCCGGTGCCGGTTTACAAGTTCTCCACTGTTCATGGTAACAGCATATTCTCTTCCAACGAGTTTGAGCATCATGTGTTGATCACCGGGTGATATCAAAACTTTACCGCGTTCCACTTTATCCCCATCGCAAGCTTCACTGACATTCAACTGGCATTCCCTGTTAAGGCTTTCTGCAAAGGATCCGGTGAATGCTTTTGGCATATGCTGAACAATTACAATTCCGGGCATGTCAGCTGGTAACGGTACAAGGACTTCTCTCAAGGCTGTTGTGCCTCCCGTAGATGATCCTATGGCAATTACCTTGTCCTGTCCTTTAATTCCTGTGTAAGAGGCCGCTGCAGGAAGAATGGCATCTGCACTAAATTTTTTCGCAGGAGTTATAAAGCGCTGATGTGGAGTTTTCACCTTAGCCTGTGCTGCGGCTTTTATTTTATCGCAAATCTGAATGGAAAGATCCTCCAGCGCCTCTTTGACACCCAGCTTAGGCTTTTCGACTATATCCACTGCACCCAATTCTAAACTTCGCAGAGCTTCTTTGCTGCCCTGCGTGGTCAATGCGCTGACCATCACTACCGGCATTGGGTTAGATTTCATCAGTCGTTCAAGAAAAGTCAGGCCGTCCATTCGAGGCATTTGAACATCAAGACTGATGACGTCAATTTTTTTTTCGCCTAACATGCGAAGAGCAATCAATGCATCCGGGGCAGTTCCTGCAACTTCAAGTTCCGGATCAGATGAATAAATTTCTTTTAATGTTTTTCTGACTACTGCAGAGTCGTCAACAATAAGTACTTTATATGGTGGAGTTGGTTTTTCGTTCATTCTTTACTCTTGTTTTCTATCAACGTATCAAATTCTTCTTTTGAAAGCAGGTAGTCAATGTCCAGTAGGATTATCATTTCATCCTTAGTCTTTGTCTATTAATGGAATTAGGTTTTTCCACTGTAAAACAGAGGTGTCCTGCATTTCATCTTCCTTGACAAAGATAACATCTGACACTGCATCTACAGTAAGTCCAATGTATTTATTTTCTACATCAACGATTATTATCACTGAGAACTCATGCCTTTCCTCATCGGACATATTAAACTTTTTTCGAAGGTCCATAACTGGAATCACGAGACCACGAAGATTGAACATTCCTACAATGAAATCCGGCATCCTCGGAATACGGGTGAGGCCTTCCGGAAAGCTGATAAGTTCACGTACCTTTAGAATGTCCAGACCGTATTTTTCCTGTCCCAATATAAAGGTGATTAGCCTGGTTCCTTCACTGTAGGAAATATCCAGGCTCATATCTTCCAGTTCTTCATCAGAAAGACTTACTGTTCCCAGGTATTTTTTGTTTTTATTATTTTCCATTTTTCCCTTTACTTTGGGTTTTAATTAACAAGACTTGCAACATCCAAAATGAATGAAATTCTTCCATCACCAAGAATGGTCGCTCCGGCAATTCCCGGAACCTGGATGAAATTATCTTCCATACTCTTAATTACCACGGGTCCTTGATCGACAATTTCATCGACAAAAAGGCACTGTTTACGATTTGCATGTTGCACTACAACAACCAAACCTTCAGTGGGCTCTTTGTACCTTGGTTTCAGCTTTAAACGCTCATACAAGCGTAACAAGGGGATATATTCTCCGCGAATTTCAACCAGTTCACCTTTGTCTTTAATTTTTTTAATTTGTTCAGGAACCGGCCTTAGCGACTCATTGACCGAAAGTAGAGGAATAGTAAATACTTGATGACCTACATCGATCATCATTCCCTCAATAATGGCAAGTGTTAGTGGTAATTTAAGTTTTGTATTCGTACCTTTGTTAAGTACACTGCTTATCTCTATTGTTCCAAGAAGTGCCTCAATGTCGCGCCTTACTGTATCCATACCAACGCCCCGTCCTGAAACATCGGTCACCTCTGTTGTTGTTGTAAAACTTGATGAGAAAATTTATAAATTTCATCTTCAGAAAGTTCGTCTGTATCATTTATAAATCCTTTCTTCACTGCGGAGTCAAAAATTACTTTTGCATCAATGCCCTTTCCGTCATCTTCTATTTCGACAATAACATAGCCCTCCTGTTGTGATGCTCTGAGCGAGATAGTCCCGGTCGGGTCCTTTCCATTTTTTATTCGCGTTTCTGAATCTTCAATTCCATGATCCATTGAATTGCGAACTAAATGTACCAAAGGCCCTTGGAGCTGTTCTGTGACGGTTTTGTCTAATTCAGTATCACCACCTTCGATTTCCAACCTGATTTTCTTTTTGCTTTTAGTGGCATAATCACGAACCGTACGTTTCATGTTATTTAAAATACTTCCCACTGGAATCATTCGTACCTGCAATATCTGATCTTGTAGTTCCTGTACTGACTTTTCATTGTCCTCCACGAATTGCTCAAGCATTTCTCCAAGTTTTACATCGATCTCCATTATCTTGTCACTCAGCAGGTGCAGGCGGGCTTGATTGATCACCGTTTCTCCCACCAGGTTTTGCAACTTGTCTAATCTCTCAACCGTAACGCGAATGGATTGTGTGGCCTTGCTTTCAGTGGTTTTCTTCTTAGTGTCCTTAACAGGTGCCGGTTCCTGTGATTTCTGAATAGATAATGATTGTTGCTCTGCGTCAGAAGAATCTGGCTCTGTTGTTATTTCTTTTTCAGGTTCTTCAACTTCTTTTGATTCTGATTCTGATTTAGTTTTTTCACCCTCTTTTTGTTCAGGCTCTAAGTTTGATTCTACCTCAGATACATCAACTTTGTTTTGTTCCTGCTCTTTTTCTTCGGGTTCATCATAAATACCATGAGAAGCAAGACCTGGATCCTCTGGCGGAGATTCTGCCGGTTCAAATTTAACTTCATTTTTATCGTCTTGAAAGAAAATCAGGATATTTTCAATCTCCTCTGCAGGACGACTAGTTACCAGCTTCGCACTCCACCAAAGATGGATATCTTCAGGGTCATGGTTTTTCAGGTCAGGCAAACTTCCTAAATGTGGAATCATGTCCAGATCACCGAGCTCTGCTAACTCTTTAATTAAAAGTATCGGATCAGAACCTTTACGCAGCATTCCTGAATCAAATTTCAGATGAAGCAGATATGCTATTTCTTCTCCTTCATCTTCATCATCCCACTGAACTTCTTCCTGTACTTTGTTCTCAACACTTTCCGCACTTTGTTCATTTTGAGGATCAACTGCTTCAGGCTTTACCTCGTCTTCTTGGGTTTGTACCTCTTCCTTGGAAGCAGGTTCTTTTGTTTTTTCTTCAGTTTTTTTGTCAGGCGGTTTTGATGTTGGCTGTTCAAATCTAGCAACATTAAGTTGTATAAGTGTTTTGTCTATGAGTTGTTGGTCTACATCGCCACCTTCTCGGATTTTGCTCAAAAAAGATCTGAATCCATCGATGGAACTGAGCAGCAGAGAAGCCATTTCAGGAGTGCAGACAATTTCTCCGTTCCTTGCTTTATCGAGCAGGTTTTCAAAATGATGGGCATATTCAGCTAATTCTGTCTCCATGACCATTCCTGCACCACCTTTTATGGTATGCATAGCTCGAAAAATACGGTCAATCAGAGAACGTTTTTTTGGTTGTTCTTCGAGCAGAAGGACTCCTTCCTCCAAGTCCTCGATTATCTCCTCGACTTCCTCAACGAACTCTTCCAAAGCTGGATTATCCACTTTTTCTCTATCTTTTTTAATGATTAGGATTTAATATTTTATAACTGTACTTTTACTTCTGAGTAAATACTTGCTCTCCCTTCCAGTCTTTCGGAGGAGGTGTTTTCTTAAAAACTTTACAGCGTTCCAAGTATAATTCAGCCGCTCCATCTTCAGGGCAGTCTTTCAAGCAGATTTGAATTTTGTCATGGCCGCTGTCCATTTTTGAGAACGATAATCTTTCAGAGCCTCAGCAAAATTTTCCGACTTCCAAGTTTCTGTTCACGAATTGGTTCAGGATCACTATTGCAGACTTCAAAAATGGTGACCGGCTCTTCTTTGCCTTTAACTTGAACAAGATCAAGTTCTCGAAATTCAATATTACTTTCATGTTGAATAAAGTCATGAGTTGATTGAGAAATCAATATTTTACTTCGATAAAATTTTGTAAGACCTTCCAGGCGCGCAGCCAGATTTACCGTGTCTCCAGTAACAGTAGACTCCATGCGTTCTTCAGAACCAACTGTCCCGATAATGACAGGACCGCTGTGAATTCCAACTCCAACCCTAAGCAGGTTATCACCTGATCTATTATTATCTACGTTGAAAGAGTCAATCTGCTCTTGCATACTAATTGCTGCCATAACACTGTTTAGAGCATCAGTGTCATTAGGTTCTTCCGGAATACTGAATAATGCCATGACGCAGTCACCGATGAACTTATCTACAAAACCTTTATTTTGAGAAATAGGGGCTGTCATTCTTTTGAAAAAATCATTTAGAAAATCTACAAGCTCCTGTGGAGTCATCTTTTCAGAAAGACTGGTAAATGATCTGATATCACAGAAAAGAATGCTGATGAAGTCAGTGTCCGCTTTTCCAAATTTTAAAAATTCCAGTCCGTCAGGAGCAATACGTTTAATAAATTCCTTCGGAACAAATTTTTCAAATACCGCAGTCAGTTTTGCAGCAGCCTCAGTTTCGGCCAAGCGCATTTTTGTTGTCTTTAACTCTTCAAACGCTTTCTGTTGCTGAATTAAGGAAAGTTCTAAATCCTTGTTGAGTCTTCGTGACTCATCCTCTGCCTGTTTGATTCTCACCATCACCTTGACTCGTGCGGCCAACTCGTCAAAATCAAAAGGTTTTGGCAGATAATCATCTGCTCCAAGTTTCGCAAGACCAAGTACCAGTTGTTTAATGTCAGTTTGGGCAGTAAGAAAAAGAACCGGAATTTTCTTCCAGTCATCATCCTGCTTTAAAATTTAGTGCCATTATCAGAAATGTTTGGATACATTACGGATTTAAGAACAATCACATCCGGTAGATCTTTTCGTAAACAGTTTGAAAGCCAACGCAAAGCTTCCAAACCATCTCCCTTTTCCACGATGGAATAATTTTCTTCAGTTTGTTGTTCAAGAGTCCTACGGACTTGTCCCCGGATAGTCCTTGAATCATCAACAGTCATGATTATTGCTGACATAACAGTCTAAGCTTTATTTGAGTCTTCAAGCATTGATCCCAATCCTGTTAACTTCAGTGCTTCCTTTACAGGTTCGGACTCAGATGCAATCCGGAATGTCTTACCTTTTTCCAGAGCGTTTATTCGACAAACAGCGAGAAGTTGTACCCCTGCAGTATCTATTGCTTCTACTTCAGATAAATCAATACTTTACACTTCTTCGTTGATTATTTAAAACAGGAATCATAATTTTTTGTAAAGGCTGTCTTACTCGAATCATTTCGGTTTTTTAAATCAGTTTTCCAATACAATTTCCATAATGTTTTTAGATAAAAGTTAGATCACGTTTTTTGATAGATGCTGATGGAATGTTTTTCCATTTTATCTATACTATAGCCAGATTCTGTGATTCCTAAAACCAGCCATCCTCCTTCTTCAAGGTGATCAACCAGTTTCCTGATTAAAAATTCCCGCCTTTCAGGTTGCAGATAATAGAGTACATTCCTGCAGAAGATCAACTGAAATTTTGTTTCAATCGGGTACTCTGCTGACATTAAATTAAACTGCCGAAACTGGATTAATCTCTGAATTTCAGTTTTTATCTGAATATGAGAATTTGGTTTTTCAAATTCCGAAGTAAAATATCTCCTTCTGAATGAGTCAGGAATTGGACTAAGAAATTTATCTGCATAACAACCTTGAATTGCTGATTCAAGAACATCTGTATTGACATCAGAACCTAGAATTCGCAACCCTCCATTGGAAATGAAACTAGCTCCAAAAAAATCATGGGATTCAAAAGCCAGCGTATAAGGCTCCTCACCCGTTGAACAGCCTGCACTCCAAAATCGTAATTTGTGTTGTCTACTGGATGCCTGTTTTTTCAACTCTGGGAAAATATTTTGACGAAGAAAATCGAAATGTTTTTTTTCTCTGTAGAACTCACTTTTGGTTGTTGTAACAGCATTGTAAAGATACTGTCGCTCACTTTTGTTTTCTTCTCTTTCAATAAAATCATAATAGTTCTGGAAAGTTTGCAACTTGTTTTTTTGAAGCCTTCTCTGAACTCTTGAGTAGAGCAAGTATTTCTTATCATCTCCCCATTCAAAACCCAGTTCCTTCTGAACCAATTTACGAAAAAGGTTGAATTCATCTTCTGTTGGTTCAGTAACCGACATTAACTTAGCAGTTGCAGTGTTATTTGGGCTTTTGGTAATTAGCATATCAGGCATATAATCCAGGTAGATTTTAGAGATTTCAGTTGATTATCTGAAAGGAGGTAAGGATTTGTTTTTTACTCCCATATGTGTTTCCTGCGAATCATCAGGTTCTGTATTTGACAGATTTTCCTCAACCGCCTCTTTTTTATGTGTCAGGTTGTTCTGTTCTATCTGTTTTGTACGACTGACCATGTCTAGGGATCCTTGATCCTCCACCTTAAATGTGTTGAGCAGTTCCTCAAGGTTTTCTGCTTCCTGAGCCATGTTTTGGCTTGTAGTGGTATTTTGCTCGACCAGTGCGGAGTTCTCCTGCGTAATACGGTCCATGTCCGCAATTGCTTTATTTATCTGATCCACTCCCTCAGCTTGTTCTTCGGAAGCCACCTTTATGTTTCCCATCACTTCTGACACTTCCTTGACTGAGTTGAGGATTCCATTGAGATTCGAATCACTCTCCGATTTAAGGTTGTTGAGCATTGTTTCGATTTTTGTTCTCATTTCATCCATCCCCTCCTCTCCGTCTTTTACCAGGTTCCGCCCTGAATTAATGTGTTCCAAACTGGTTTGGATAAGCACTCCAATCTCAGTTGAGGCTTTGGAGGAACGGTGTGCCAGTTTTCGTACTTCGGATGCCACAACGGCAAATCCCTTGCCGTGCTCGCCCGCCCGTGCTGCCTCAACAGAGGCATTAAGAGCAAGGAGATTAGTCTGAAAAGCAATATCGTTCATCAAGGTAATTATACCCTCAATCTTTTTTGAACTTTCCATGATCTCTTCCATTGCACTAACTACATCTTTATTTGTAGATTGAAGATTCTGAAGCATATCCTGGTTCATTTCAATAGAATTGTTAACAGCATCAAGTAGCTCAGTCCTGCTGTCAACCACGGATTTCTGGGCTTTCTGAGTGATTTCATTTGCGTTTTTTGCATCTTCCGCATTGTTCTGCACAATGCTGTTTATCTCTTCCATTGCAGTAGCAGTTTCTTCCAGGGAAGAACTTTGCTGATTGGTGCGGTTGGACAGATCCTGATTACCCAGGGCCATCTCCTGAGAGGATACATTGATATTTGCAGCATGTTTTTTTATCTCAGATACCATATTGTTAAGACGTTCAAGAAACATGTTGAACCAGGTTGATAGTTCACCGAGTTCATCTTTACCGGCAACTATGATCCTTTTAGTAAGGTCTCCTTCTCCCTGTGCAATATCCTTTGACATATCAACTAAATCGTTTACAGGAGCAGTTATGGATTTTCTTACTAAAAGCCCGAACAATAGACTGACAAGCAAACCGATAATTGTGACGATCATAACTATCCAGATGAAACTCTGCGCTTCATTTACAACTTCATCAGTTGATTTATCGTATTCTAAATTTATTTTATCTCTGATATTTTCAATAATATCACCCAATAATTGATTAGTTTTATTAAATTCATTTATATCTCTATTGTCAACTATTTTTCCTTTATTGATTTCTAGATGAGGAATATCTATGATAGATTAACATAATTATAATATTTAATTTGATAATAATTATTTAAAAGTTTCAAAAATACAGAAAACTCTGTAATTGAGCGGTCATATAAAATCTGTATTTGAGTAGTAGAATTAGTATTTTCTGACTCCGTTATTACTTTATACAATCTCTTGAAATCATCTAAGATTCTATAAAAAACAACTTTCATTTTCTTTTTTCCTTCTAAATCTTTTGAAAGTGATTCCGTTGAGCCCTGTGCACTCACAGCAATTGTGGTAGATTTCATCAATACCATTCCATACATTCTATCTACATTCTTTTGTAATTCTTTGAAATTTTGATCTAAATCAGGTCTTTTATCAGTCAATTTATTTGTTGTTTCATTCGTTTTTATTAATAATTTATCAACAATTTACAAAATCTTTGAAAGATTTGAATTTATTTCCCCAACTTTATTAATTTGATCTTTTACTGTTGATTTATCATCCATTGATAAAGAATGAATTTCATTAAATTGATTGTCTAATAATGGCTTAATTAAAAAAGCAACATGTTCACTTGATTTGATTAAGTTTTTTTTAGTTGTTTCTGCTACCTCATTATTAGAATCAATGAGCGAGTTTGTATTTTTGAGTTTTTCTTGCTCCAATCTCAAATAATCTAGATCTAAGAATAGAACCCTCTGAAAATCTTGTCTTTTTAAATTGGGTCCCACTAAATGAATGTGTAACTAACCCTGAAATACTTATAATAATGAAACTATTAATTAAGAAAATAAAAAACAATTTTCTGCTGATAGTAATGGATAAGAATTTCATATCACATTTAATTTGGTTGTTGCTGCTGAATGAGTCTTAAGAAAATATACGTTTCTTCTGCTGTTATGGAATAGCTCAAAAATAGTACAATGGCACGAGCAATTTACCTGTTTAAGAGATTGGAAGGCCTCAATGTACTTAATTATCTTGGTCGGTGGAATCATATGTTTTAGCAGGAGCGACTGGATTTGTAAAAATGCTGTTTCTCGCTGCAGAATCCACTTTTGTTAGTTGTGACAGAATTATAGAGATACTGTCGCTCACTTTTGTTTTCTTCTCTTTCAATAAAATCATAATAGTTCTGGAAAGTTTGCAACTTGTTTTTTTGAAGCCTTCTCTGAACTCTTGAGTAGAGCAAGTATTTCTTGTCATCTCCCCATTCAAAACCCAGTTCCTTCTGAACCAATTTACGAAAAAGGTTGAATTCATCTTCTGTTGGTTCAGTAACCGACATTAACTTAGCAGTTGCAGTGTTATTTGGGCTTTTGGTAATTAGCATATCAGGCATATAATCCAGGTAGATTTTAGAGATTTCAGTTGATTATCTGAAAGGAGGTAAGGATTTGTTTTTTACTCCCATATGTGTTTCCTGCGAATCATCAGGTTCTGTATTTGACAGATTTTCCTCAACCGCCTCTTTTTTATGTGTCAGGTTGTTCTGTTCTATCTGTTTTGTACGACTGACCATGTCTAGGGATCCTTGATCCTCCACCTTAAATGTGTTGAGCAGTTCCTCAAGGTTTTCTGCTTCCTGAGCCATGTTTTGGCTTGTAGTGGTATTTTGCTCGACCAGTGCGGAGTTCTCCTGCGTAATACGGTCCATGTCCGCAATTGCTTTATTTATCTGATCCACTCCCTCAGCTTGTTCTTCGGAAGCCACCTTTATGTTTCCCATCACCTCTGACACTTCCTTGACTGAGTTGAGGATTCCATTGAGATTCGAATCACTCTCCGATTTAAGGTTGTTGAGCATTGTTTCGATTTTTGTTCTCATTTCATCCATCCCCTCCTCTCCGTCTTTTACCAGGTTCCGCCCTGAATTAATGTGTCCCAAACTAGTTTGGATAAGCACTCCAATCTCAGTTGAGGCTTTGGAGGAACGGTGTGCCAGTTTTCGTACTTCGGATGCCACAACGGCAAATCCCTTGCCGTGCTCGCCCGCCCGTGCTGCCTCAACAGAGGCATTAAGAGCAAGGAGATTAGTCTGAAAAGCAATATCGTTCATCAAGGTAATTATACCCTCAATCTTTTTTGAACTTTCCATGATCTCTTCCATTGCACTAACTACATCTTTATTTGTAGATTGAAGATTCTGAAGCATATCCTGGTTCATTTCAATAGAATTGTTAACAGCATCAAGTAGCTCAGTCCTGCTGTCAACCACGGATTTCTGGGCTTTCTGAGTGATCTCATTTGCGTTTTTTGCATCTTCCGCATTGTTCTGCACAATGCTGTTTATCTCTTCCATTGCAGTTGCAGTTTCTTCCAGGGAAGAACTTTGCTGATTGGTGCGGTTGGACAGATCCTGATTACCCAGGGCCATCTCCTGAGAGGATACATTGATATTTGCAGCATGTTTTTTTATCTTAGATACCATATTGTTAAGACGTTCAAGAAACATGTTGAACCAGGTTGATAGTTCACCGAGTTCGTCTTTGGTGGCAACCTCCATCCTTTTAGTCAAGTCTCCTTCTCCCTGTGCAATATCCATCGACATGGCAACCAGATCGTTCACAGGACGTGTAATGGTTCTTGCAATAAAAAAAGCAAGTCCACTCAAAAGAAACAGTACTAAAAATAAAAATCCTCCGAGATAATTCCTAATAGTATTGATCATATCAAAGGCTTCAGCTTCGTCAATCTCTGACAAAATAGCCCATTGCACATCAGGTATATTGACTGGAGCATAAGCACTGAGTACAGGAATTTTGCGATAATCCTCAATAATCTTAGTCCCTGTTTTTCCGGCTAATGCTGCATCGGTTACTTCCGTATGAATTTCTTGTAGTAATATTTTTTATTGCGTCCATTTATTAAGAATTCTGAAGTAGCTCCAAAATTAGTAATCTTATTAAATAATTTTGTTTATCTTCGATTAGAAAACGTGAGTTGTTCCGCATTTTATGGTCAAGCCCAATCAAGTATGTCTCTCCGGATTGTCCAAGTCCTTCGCGTTCCCAATTATTGTCGCCTGTCATCACACGATTGATTTCTACAATTGGCATTTGGAAAATTAAAACCCCAATTTTTTTCTCGCCTTGAAAAATAGGCGAGGCTATAAAAGCCGCAGGGGCGTTATACGAAGGGGAATAGGGTTCAAAATCAGTCATTCGTACAAAATCTTTTTTAGTTGCCATTCGTGCAGCCCTGAAGGCTTTAGCAAAGTTGGTGTCCTTGTAGGGTCCGTCCAAGAGACTTGTACCGAAATCCACCTCTTTAAAAACAGAATAAACTATATTTCCACTTTCGTGATCTATAAGAAAAATATCATAATAGCCGAAAGTTTTCAGATAATTGCGAATTATCGGGTGATATTTAACATGTGCCTCTGAGTATGGATTCTTTGTTATAGAATCAATCTTGCTATCTTTTTCTCCAGTTGGAAAGGTGTTAGCAGCCAAATATTCAAATTGCATGGCCAAAACTATTTCCTCTTTAGGCCAGAACGATCTTATATTTGCCGCTTGTTCTAAATTTTTATTTAGTCGCGGCAAAAATTCTGTTTGATAATAATCTCTCAACTGATTTTCGTCTTTCATATTCAATTCAACAGGTCGATCTCTGAAGGCTGTTTCAAATTCCAACATGGCATCAACGATCATACTGTCTTCTGAAAAGGTGCGAACCTGTTTACGGATTTGTTGAAAATAGTTTTCAATCTGTATTTTTTTGGATTCTCGAACAGCCATCAATTGTTTAAACGATTGCTCTTCCAGAGTCTGTTTAGCAGAGACAAAACCAATCAAGCTGATGACTCCAATTGAAAGCAGTGCCGGAACTAAAATAGCGAGAAGCAGTTTTGTGCCTATTTTATTTTTTTTAAACATGATTTACCTTTCTTTATTAAAATTACAATAGATTTTCTGCTGAATGTTAGAGAAAATGATTTAATATATTCCTGAAATTTAGAATTAATTAGTTGATCTACTGTATCGAAGCTCAGCGGATTAAATAAGTGGCTTTATATTTTCATTATTATGAAACCTGATTCTTCACAGCTTTGACTTTGCCGTTGATTGTGTGTACCTTTGTTCCTTTACTTTCTAAAGGTGTTCATCTCTGCTTATCTTGTTAGTACTATCGTTCATGATGATTTGTTGATTGGCTTGTTTGATAGGGAGAGATTTTGTATCTTCCACCTTAAATGTGTTGAGCAGTTTCTGCAGTTTTTCTGCTTCCTGAGCCATGTGCTGGCTTGCAGTGGTATTTTGCTCGACCAGTGCGGAGTTTTCCTGTGTAATACGGTCCATGTCCGCAATCGATTTATTTATCTGATCCACTCCCTCAGCTTGTTCTTCGGAAGCCACCTTTATATTTTCCATCACTTCTGACACTTCCTTGACTGAGGTGAGGATTCCATTGAGATTCGAATCACTTTCCGATTTAAGGTTGTTGAGCATCGTATCGATTTTTGTTCTCATTTCATCCATCCCCTCCTCTCCGTCTTTTACCAGGTTTCGCCCTGAATTAATGTGTTCCAAACTGGTTTGGATAAGCACTCCAATCTCAGTTGAGGCTTTGGAGGAACGGTGTGCCAGTTTTCGTACTTCGGATGCCACAACGGCAAATCCCTTGCCGTGTTCTCCCGCGCGTGCTGCCTCAACAGAGGCATTAAGAGCAAGGAGATTAGTCTGAAAAGCAATATCGTTCATCAAGGTAATTATACCTTCAATCTTTTTTGAACTTTCCATGATCTCTTCCATCGCACTAACTACATCTTTATTTGTAGATTGAAGATTCTGAAGCATATCCTGGTTCATTTCAATAGAATTGTTAACAGCATCAAGTAGCTCAGTCCTGCTGTCAACCACGGATTTCTGGGCTTTCTGAGTGATTTCATTTGCGTTTTTTGCATCTTCCGCATTGTTCTGCACAATGCTGTTTATTTCTTCCATTGCAGTTGCAGTTTCTTCCAGTGAGGAACTTTGCTGATTGGTGCGGTTGGACAGATCCTGATTACCCAGGGCCATCTCCTGAGAGGATACATTGATATTTGCAGCATGTTTTTTTATCTCAGATACCATATTGTTTAGGCGCTTAAGAAACATGTTGAACCAGGTTGATAGTTCACCGAGTTCATCTTTTCCAGTAACCATTATCCTTTTAGTAAGGTCTCCTTCTCCCTGGGCAATATCCTTTGACATATCAACTAAATCGTTTACAGGAGCAGTTATGGATCTTCTTACCAAAAAACCGAACAATAGACTGACAAGCAACCCAATTACTGTGATGATCATCACAACCCAGATGAAGGTTCCAGTTTCACTGACAACACTGGCATTTATTTCATCAATATCTTTTTTGAGCAAAGAATTGATGTCATTTAGTATTCCGGATAATCTCAAATTTAACTCGGAAAAGTTAATTGCAAGCAATTCGCTTTCTGTGATAAGAAATCCGGTTTTTTTCACGCTTTCGAAAGATTTCATGAAATTATTATCAAGATTTAAGAATGAATCAATGTTGTTTTTACTCTCAGTTTCATTGACGATCTTTGACATATCATCTTTAAGTAATTTATAGTCGTCTATCATCATCTCTAAATCTGAGATGCTTGCAGAACCACTTTTATCATCTTTATCCTTTGTTGCACTCACAATTTCATCCAGTTCAACAATTAGTTGATTCATTTGATAGAACAGATTTTTGCTGAGGTATTCTTTTTTCTGGAATCCGTCCACACCATCCGCCTCACCACCCATCATCTTTTGCATGAATGTTTCGTATTCTGGTTTTCCAGCAATCAGGCTTCTTCTTGCCCTAAGTTTGAAGATGATTCTTTTCCGTTTAGTTTTAAAATCATTGAAAGCATTGATGAGATTAGATATATTTTTTTTCGCAGCCGGAGCGGATGTCATCTTACCTTGTGAATTTTCAGCAATTCCATTCACTATGAGATTTAAAACAGCAATTTCTTTCTCAATTTGATCCAAATCCGCTGAAATCGTACTTGAATATTTTGAACTGTTCATGAGTTGTTTCAGTTCTTCGTCTCCAGTCAAGGAGATTAATTCTTCTAAACTGAAGTCATATATAAATTGTTGATCTCTCACTTTCTGTTTTAAACTTTTTAATTTTGCATCATGTTGTTCTGGAGGCATTGCAGAACCATAATTTGCTTTAAGTGATTCAATTTTTACCTTTTGTTCATTTTTCAAACTGAATCGGTGAATGCTTTCCAGTGTGCTGTCGTTAATTTCCTGGTTCTCATCATTCTTCAACTTTCCCAGAGATTCGCTGATGAAGGAAATTGAACTACTCATATTTTGAAGTCCTACTTTCACTGTCTGGTCCGAAACATTTAAATAGAATGACTGTGCATGACCTTTCAGTTTGGACTGTTCAATTCGGATGGCATCAAGATTGGTTTTATAGGCAGATAAATCAGAATTAAAGTCAAATTGACTCGATAATCCAGAAAAAGAAAAAATGACCATTCCGGAAATGCTGACCATAATTACTGAATTAATTAAGAAAACAAAAAATAATTTTTTGCTGATTGTAATTGAAAGGAATTTCATTTCATACCTCGGATATTATTTTGAATAGTGAATCTTTGGTGACTCAAATTTTTCTACTGGTTCGTCCAACTGATCAATAACAGTTATATAATGGTTATGAATCATACATTAAACAGGTCAAAAAATCTATAGTATAAAGTTAATGCAGTATTTGGTACTTCAGTAGCTTGTTTGGAACATTGAGGTGGAAATTATACCAATGTGTCATCTCGGAAGTAAAATTAATTATCTGCTAATTAAGAACAATCTATTTTACCTGGATATTGCTGTTCAAAGGCAAACTACTAATGTCAGTGATTTATGTAAATGTGGCACTATTAGGTTTCTGAAGGAAGATTTATATTTATACAGTAAAATAACATGAATTCTAACCCAAATTTTGACTGCCAACAAGTATTACTAACGAGGTAAATATAAAAAATAATAATAAAATCAATATATTATAGGGCATGGTATATATATTGCTGATGTATAATTAAGCAGGGGTTGGTCTGCATATTGTCCGATCCTAAGTTTGGCTTCAGTTCTGTCTGCATGGTGAGATTCACTGGAGGATCAGGAGATGGAGTCTATGAGTAAGTTCGGAAGAACTTCACTGACATTTACAACCGGAATTATATTCAAAATCCGTATTAGTAAATGTTAATTGATTTAATATAATTATGGAGAATTAGGAGACAAAATGAAAAAGCTATCATTACTAATTATAATGATGGCGACATGGATGGTTGCTAGTTGTGGGACAACGAACGGAAATAAAGTAGGTCCCGAATTGGGTTATTATGAAAACAAAAAAGAGACAAAAGGCGATAGTTTAATTTTTTCAGCGACTTCTGTCTGGCATTGTATTGTTGCTGACAAACCTTGGCTTGATAAAGATTGCGATTAGGATAAATAGGGACAATATAATAAACACTTCTTATATTGTTTCTTCCTGCGACTAAACTATCAGTCTTTTTTGTTTTAGGGCCTGCATGTCAGTCTGGTATTGTAATTACTGGATTTGCAGGCTGGCCCCAGATTTTATAATTATTGAGGTTGACGAATTAGTAAGAGTGTTATGTTCTTATTCTTTACGTGCTGCTATCATTGTCAGCTCTGTATCGTTTTCAATTTCAATTGATTTTATAGACAAACAAGTACCACCTCCCACCATTGGTGAGTTTCCTGTTTTATCTAGTATATATCCAGGAAAATATGACCAGAAAAATCTCAATTTACTAGGACTGAAACTAAATATTTCATAATAAATATTCTGAGGTTCTCCCCATCCATTTGCAAAATTGGAACATTGATAAATATCAGTAACTTTATCATACTTAAAATCCTAAATCATTTAAGGCAGATACAGTCAAATAACCCTGCTTTCTCCCTATTTCGATTAATTCTTTAATCTCTTTTGTAGTCCATTTCTCTTTATCTTTGAACATACCTGTACGTAATTCATCAGTACAAAAATAGTCTTCACCAAAAGCAAATGTTGTTGGAAGACAAGTAAAAATAATTAGTATGATAAATATCAGGTAATTCATTCAATCTCCAAATTGTAATTTAAACACTTAAGACTTTATAGTTCATTTAATAGTAACCATTTAAAACATACCTGCGTAAAACTGGCATAGTATCAAGCATTCAGTATCCATTCACCGTAAACGAGAGCAAAGACCGGCGTGACACAACAAGTTACTTAAGGGCTGATTATTTTAATTAGTTTTGTTAAGGAAGTAAAAGGCAAGGTATCCAACTTTATCTTCTGGACTGAATTAAAATAAAGTGTTCGGTCCCCTTAACCATCCATGATCCGGTTCCCTGGAGTAAAAAAGAATGTTCCAGGAAAAGAAGGATTAATGTTCTGCTTAATTATCCATGATTATGATCACAATTATTATATTTCTTGTCAAGTAATTATTAAAAAAATATTTTGCCTTAGTTTTGTTCTCTCCACTTTCCATTGGAATATAACCTGATTAGTAATAATATTCCCGACATTACAAACGCATGAATAAAAAATCTAATAAAAAATATTAGATATAATTGTGAAATATGTGTTAAGCATCTTTGTCCTCAGTTCAGGATTCAGCTTATGAGAGAGAAGGGATGTGTAAAGATAATCACCTACGAGGTTTAGACAAGATAGTAGAACCCAATATATAACATCAATCGGTTTGTTTTACAATGTGTGGGGGATTTTACTTGGAGGGTGCCTGACTGTGAAGAATTAGTGGGGGTTACTAACAGGAGATGATGGGGTTCATGCCAATAAGAAAGACAAACCAATGCATTTGTTGCAGATACTGTTTTAGCAGTAACAATGTTTAGAGAAGAGATGAAGAAGATTAGGAGGGTTTGATTACCTGGCAAAGAATATCGAAGGAAAACAGTTTTCAGATGGAATATAAGTGCCTAATTAAATACGGATTGCTGTTTGATTAAAATTACTCAAACACCACTTTTGACAAAAAGCAGTAAAATATGCATCTACTGCTACTTGTAATTGTCCAAAAATATTCAAAAGATTTAAATGTATTTTTATTTACTGTTCCTTTTCCTTTATTAAAAAATCTAACATTTTTGTTTCACCATGCTTCATTACAAAGAATTTTTCCTTAGAGATCCCTTCTTTTTTTAAAGCAGCAAGAATGGCGTGGTTGTTCTTCAATGGCTTCATCAGTTAATATAAATGTTCCCCAATGAATACCGACAGAGTAACGAGCATTTATATCTTTGTGAATCATTACTGCCTCTTCTGGATTAACATGTGCAGCTTTCATAAACCATCTAGGTTCATAGCCTCCAATGGGTATTGCTGCTAAATCGAACTGACCAAATTGATCACCAAGATTTTTAAAGTCCTTTGAGTAACCTGTGTCTCCTGCAAAGAAAAAACGAAATCCTTCTGTTTCCAAAATCCATCCTGCCCAAAGTGTTTTGTTTCTATCAAATGGAGTTCGCGAACTCCAATGTTGAACTGGTACTGCTTGAATTTCCCATTCCCCAAATTTTACACTTTCATTCCAGTCTAGTTCGGTAACGTTTTTTATTCCTAAGTCCAAAAACCATTGTTTTAGTTTTAGAGGTACAAATATTTTTGGATGGTGATCAGGCTGACGTTCATATAATGATTTAATTGTTAATTTGTCTAAGTGATCGTAATGATTATGAGTAAGTACGAAATCTATTATTGGTAAATCTTCTATTAGCAAACCAGGAGCAGTGTATCTCTTTGGACCTGGGTATTTATTTTGGAGATAATGATTCTAACAATAGAGGTCAGTTAAAATATTTACACCTGGAAAATGCAAAATTGCATGACCTATCCATGTAAAAGACGCTAGCGAAATGTTAGTACAAGTTCAAGCAAATGACATTTATAGCATTTAATAATAGGAGGGCTGTATTTGTGGTTTCCAATAATTAAATCTGAAAACGGTTTGGCCATTATCAGTAACAACGAACCATTAATTTTAGGCCTTATTTTTGGGTCAATTTTTTAAATTCTATTTTATTGACATTTTACTTGCTTGAATTTGGAAACAGCCATTGAGAACGGAAAGTTGTATTACAAAAAAGATAATACCTATGAAAAATATTTTAATTCTAAATACTTTTCTTTTTGTCATAACTGTCTCTTTCAAATTAAATATCAGCAAATGTAAGGGAGTATTTTAGGTCGCTAGAGGTAAACTCATTCATTAAAGCCTCGACATCTTCTCACAATGATAAGCAACAGCTGCAGCATACATTTCTACATTCTTAAAAGTCCCTTTTTTTACCACCACCTGCTGACAGAACTTAGCATCTTCCACTTTTTTGCATTCACATAGGAGCATATGAAATAGCAACCATACATAATGGGCATCCGAGCTATTTTTTCTAAAATACAACAAGTTTTGTTGGGGATTTTTACGGGTCCACTTAAGTTACTAAAAATATTAGTAAAAAGTGGTGGGTCGGCGGGGGCTCGAACCCCGGACCACCTGATTAAAAGTCAGATGCTCTACCAGCTGAGCTACCGACCCGCAAGGGACATTTAAGACTAGCAGAGAGAGTAAAAAAGTCAATAAATAATTTGCACTATTTAGATTGAATGAAGAATTAACCTTCTTCCAAAACCTTCACTAGATTATCTGCAATGTTCTTAAAGGCCATTGAAGCCGGTGAGTCCAAATTGCTTGCCATCAACGGTTTACCTTCATCTCCGCCTTTACGTACTTCAAGCTCAATTGGAATAGCACCAAGAAATGGTGCCTGAATTTTTTTGCTGGTTTCTTCTGCACCATACCGACTAAAAATTGGTGTTTCCTCACCACATTTGGGACAGGCGAAAAAACTCATATTTTCGACAATTCCTAAAACATCTATTTCTACTTTTGTAAACATCTTTGCTGCTTTGACTGCGTCAATTAAAGCCACATCCTGAGGTGTAGAAACGATAACGGTTCCAGTTAGTTCACAAAGCTGAGAAATGGAAAGCTGAGTGTCACCTGTTCCCGGAGGCATGTCTATTATCATAATATCTCCTCCGGGCCAGTCAGTGTCACGCAGCAGTTGCTCAAGGGCCTGGTGAACCATAGGTCCTCTCCAGATAACGGCATCATTTTCATCAACTAAGTTCCCGATTGACATGGTATGCATGCCAAAAGATTCTATTGGAACCAGGCGGTTACCTACCACAGATGGTTTCTCGCCACGTTTACCTGTCATGATAGGTAAACTTGGTCCATAAATATCTGCGTCAAATAGACTAACTTTTAAACCTTTTTGTGAAAGTGCGATGGCCAAATTTACAGACACAGTAGATTTACCAACTCCCCCTTTTCCACTGGCTACAGCAATTACAGCTTCATAATTCTGCAGGTATGCTGTACGTTTAGGTTGTTGCGGTTCAGTTTGAGATTGTGTAGTTTGCGCAGCAGTTTTTTCTTCAGGCGGTGAAGCTAAAACTTCAATGGCAACTCTCTCGATTTGTTCAATTTTTTTTATTTCTGCTTCAACTTGTGCCGGTAGTGATCCACGTAAAGGAGAATCTTCGGGCAAAATAAGCGTGATTTTTGCAAAATCATTATTGACTACGCAGCCATGTACGATTTCAGGTTGAACACTAACCAAAGGTTGGCCGTTATCTAAGGTGATTTTAGAAAATACTTCTTCAAACTGTTTTTCTATGTCCATGTATTATTTATCCTTATTTATTGTAAATAAAAAGCTATGACAAAATTATATACTATAAAGAATTCAAAGTTACATGGTAAAGGTTTGTTCGCAAATTCAAATATTAAATCTGGCTCAAATATTATTGAATAGTTCTCGTACTATGAATGCAGGTGAGTTGTTTTTCTGCATCAAAGGAGAAAATACTGATGGACACCATTATATTCCTCAGGCACTGGAAAAAGGGGCTTGTGCTGTTGTGGCAGATCCAGCCAGCATTCCGGAGGCCATCCGTCAAAGTAGTTTTCCTCGAATTTTGGTTCCAGATCCCAATCTGGCTTTGCGGGAATGGGCAGCAGATATACGTAAACGGTTTACCGGAAAAGTGCTGGCTGTAACTGGAAGTAATGGAAAAACAACTACCAAAGAATTAATAAACACGGTACTCTCAGAATATTCCGGAGAGTGGATGGGAAGGAAATTTTAACAACTTTATTGGTGTACCTCTAACCTTGCTGAAAGCACCTCAGGATGCAAAATGGTGGGTAATTGAAATTGGTACAAATCATTTTGGTGAAGTTGCAGAACTTTCAAAAGTTGTTCGACCTACTGCTGGAATCATCACAAATATCGGTCAAAGTCACCTTGAGTTTCTGCAAAACACAGAAGGAGTTGCAAGAGAAAAATCAGGTTTATTTGCAGGTATGTCACCAGGAAATAAAGTCATTGTTCCTGACACATTGCTGCATTTGGATTTGGTGGAAGAAGAAGCCGTAAAAGCAGGCGTAGATATTGTTAAAACTACAGCGGTTACAGAACAGTCATCGGAAAAGAACAGCAAAATACGCCTTTTTAACGAATGGTTTGAGTCTTCAATTGACAGTCCTCTTTTGCAGCAAAACCTGGTTTTAGCCCTGACGCTTTTGAAAAAGGAAGGGGTGCCGGTAGCTCTTCTTAAGCAGGCCGCAGCAGCCTTGGAGTTATCAGTGAAAGGCAGGTTTCAGCAAATTGAAATAGACGATTGGATCTTAATTGATGATACATATAATGCCAATCCTTCTTCTTTTTACAGTGTGCTGGAAAATCTAAATAAAACTTATCCAGATCTTCGAAAAATTGTAGTTTGTGGTGCCATGGCTGAATTAGGCGATTTAAGCCCGGAGTTACATCGTCAGGTCGGTGAAACAATGGTAAAGAATGGAATAGAGAAAATGTTTGGACTTGGTGGTTCAGAAATTAAATTTTATCTTGAAGGCTGGAAAAATGGAGGAGGAAAAACCGAAGCGGCACAACACTTTAGTGATATTGATGATTTAACAAATACTTTCAGGGAAGAATTACGGGCGTCAGATGTAGTACTTGTTAAAGGCTCACGATCCGCGAAGATGGAACGCTTTGTTGAAGCAATGCTTTAATGTAATTCAATGGTTATTCAGTTGTTTACTTTTTCTTTCAAATTGTCAATAACTTCAGTAGTCTTTTCAACAACCTGTTGTTCTTCAGCTAGTTCAAAAATTTTCTTCAGTGCCTCTTTTAAGGTCTGAAGTATATCATTTTCTGTGAACCAATCTAGAACGTTTCCTAGAGTCAGCCCTTGAGCTCCTGCATAGTATGCAATTACAACAATGAGACATACTAAAATTATTCGTTTAATCATCTTTTTATACTCAGCATTATAAGATTTTCAGAGCCAGAATTGATCAGGGTTCAGTACAATGGTTTCTTCACGTTTCGGTCCCGTAGAAATAATAGATACCTTTGCTCCTACCAACTCAGAAATTCTCTCAAGATAAGCCAGCATTTCCCGGGGAAGTTGATCATATTCCGTTATACCTGCAGAATTACATTTCCAGCCCGGCATTTCTTCTAAAACTGGGGTAACGTTTTCCAGCGATCTTGGCAGATTTTCAGTATGCTCTCCATTTGATAATCGATAAGACACTGCAATTTTGAGAGTGTCAAACTTATCCAGCACGTCCAGTTTCATTACAGCCATACTGGAAATTCCATTAAGACGAACTGCTTGACGTACAAGTAATGCATCAAACCAGCCACATCTACGATCACGTCCTGTTGTAGCACCAAACTCATTTCCTTCAGACTGTAAAAGCTCACCATCACTATCAAGCAGTTCAGTCGGAAAAGGGCCGCTTCCTACCCGAGTGGTGTAGGCTTTGACAATCCCCAGTACCTCATTGATACGTGTTGGACCAATTCCGGTGCCTGCACAGGCTCCTCCGGCCAAAGTGTTAGAAGAAGTTACAAAAGGATAAGTTCCATGATCTACATCCAAAAATGTGCCCTGTGCGCCTTCAAACAAAATGTTTTTTCCTTGCTCAATCATCTGATTAACCAGCAGCGGAGTGTCACGTATGTATCTTTTACAAGCTCAACACCGCAAAACAACCCTTTGCCTCGAACTTCACCAATCATTTCATGCTTGTCTTGAAGTTCAAGCAATTTATTTTTAAGATGCCCTCCAACCTCATTAACATTCCGGTTCCAGCAGATCTCCAACCCGCATTCCAGATCGTCGAACTTTATCTTCATAGGCAGGACCTATTCCTCGACCTGTAGTACCAATTTTGTTTTTGCCTTTCTGTTCTTCACCAAGACGGTCAAAGGTTTTGTGCCAGGGCATAACCAATTGCGCCCTGTCGCTGATGTGCAAATGGTCTTCTACTGAAATATCCATTTGCGCTAATTCATCAATTTCTTTGATCATCTCTGCCAAATCGATGACAACACCATTACCAAGAATTGAAGTTGTTTTACGTAATATCCCAGAAGGAAGCAAATGCAAAATGAATGTTTGTTCCCCAAACATCACTGTATGTCCTGCATTGTTCCCACCCTGATAACGCACTACTGCATCCGCACGTTCTGTGAGTAAATCTACAATTTTACCTTTTCCTTCGTCGCCCCACTGAGTGCCTACAATAATTAAACAAGCCATATTAGTTATTAGAATTTGAATTTATTATGAATTTATGAAGTAAGTTCTTTTGCCCTCAGATAAGCCTGTTGGATACCTTCTTTGATCGACTCACCAACATTTTTTGACTGAAAATGATTAAGAGCTGCTAAAGTGGTTCCACCAGGAGATGAAACCTGTTTACGCAAAGTTTCCGGAGACACCTGTTGTGACTCCCACAACTGCGTTGCACCAAGAATAGTTTTTTGTACAAGAAGTTGAGCCTCTTCTTTTGTAAAACCAAGAGATTTTGCAGATTCAGTCATTTGCTCTGCAAAATAAAACAAATAGCCCGGACCACTTCCGGAAATAGCGGTGGCCGCATCGATTGCATCTTCATTTTTTGCTTCCAAACACGTGCCGCAGGAAGAAAAAAGAGTTTTTACCAGCTTGATTCCATCTGAATCAACATTCTTTGAAGCAAAAAAGACACTCATACCCTCTGCAATCAAAGTAGGGATATTTGGCATTACACGCACCAGTTTTGATTGTCCCAGGGCCTCGTGCATAGTCTGCAGTGAAATTCCTGCCATTACCGAAATTACTAGTTGGTGCGGTAGAAGCCACTGGGCAAGCAGTTCCATTGCTGGTGTTGCACCTTGTGGTTTTACTGCTAATATAAGCAGATCGTAGTTTCGTACGTTTTCATTAAATTCTGCCTGGGACTCGCAACATGTGGCTTTACTCAAATTTTGTCTTTTTGCATCATCCGGTTCAATCAGCAAAATATTCTTTGGAGGAATTACTTCCGCTTTAACCAAAGCCAGAAGAATTGCTCCTCCCATGTTTCCACCACCAATAATTATCAAACGCATGGACTTCTATTATTCTATAGATTTTAAATAATTTTCTTCAGATAATCAAACACTGAATATTATACTTTTAATTTTATCAAAAAACCAGTAGATTATCTAATATTATAAGAGAATATTTAGATTGCGATTATTTGTTAAATACCTGATATACAATTATATTATTTTAAATAGGATTATAATAGATGTCCATTTTAGACGTACCTGATCCGGATGGTTTTCTTTATATTGTTGCAGATTCGCATTTAGATGAGAAAAATGCGCCTGCCGAAGAGTTTGTGGAGATGCTGGTACAACTGGAAAATCCACATACCATCGTTTTTTTAGGGGATCTATTTAAAATTTGGCTCGCACCTCCGAAATTCTGGTCGGACCTGCACCGTCAAGTACTGTTAGGTTTTCAGTCATTGAAAGATAAAGGATGCAATGTGGTGTTTATTGCAGGAAACAGGGAAATGCTTTTACCGAGTAAATTTACAGACAACTGGAAAAAGAAGCTGCCCTTTACACATTTGATTCACAACGACTGGTTCTTGAACTGGGGTAATCAACATTTTGGTTTTATTCACGGTGATACAATTAACTATCATGACCGACAATATCTGCGCTGGAAATCTATTTCACATAGTCTAGCCGTTGAAACAATTTTTCAGCTGATGCCTGGTCCTGCAGCGCGTTGGATTGCCGAACGGATTGAAGCAATGTTGGTGGAAACCAATAAAGAATACAAAGTCCATTTTCCTGAAAAAGAAATACAAGAGTTTGCTGAAACTGTACTTCCGGGAGTTGATAATTATTTCGTGGGGCATTTCCACGTTGATAGAGAAATAAAGGTTGAGGGATGTTCAGGCGTTTTGAGAATTGTTCCTGACTGGCTTTCACAACGTAAACTCATCAGAGTGAGCGCAGAAGGGACTAAGGAAGTTCTGCACTTTAAAAACAGTTCATTTGAGAATGCTCATTGATTACTGATCAAGGTGTTTCATATTTTCAGGAGGAATGAAATCAAGTGTTTTGATTCCGGTTGGTACCTGTATTTCACTGATGACCATTAACCAGCGGTTGTTGCCCGTGAAATCTTCAATCTGGATTTTTCTGGGAAACAGAATTTCGAAGTGTTTTTGATAGAGTGAAATTTGTGCTTTGTATTCCAGCAAACCTTCCACTGATTTGTTCATGGACTCTATTCGTCCTGCAGAATTTAAGCGCAGACGTATAACAGAAGTACCTTGAACCAACTGCAACTCTCCGGAAGGTAATTTTGTTTGTTGCCAGGCTGGAGTTTTTTCCGGAATTTGTCCCAGGATCAGCCATTTTAGTTCAGTCAGAGAGAGATCCATCCCCAGCCATGTCTGTCGTACAAACCGGTTATTTTCATCCAAAACATAGTTTTTCTCCTGAAAATTCAACAGCAAAAACTTTTCAGGTCCCACTCGTAACTCATATATTAATGAACCAACGAGCGGAGTATATATGCTCAGCCTTAATTCTGAATCAGCGGAAATATGTATTTCCATTTCCCCACTGTGCTTGCCTTCAGGATGCTTAAATAATATTCTTCCAGAAACATAGTAATTCCCATTGCTTTTACTCAGGTTTTCAAATTGTGAGAGTGAAACTCCGGGCTTTACAGGGCCGGAAAGGGATGTGCATCCTGTTAACCAAAGAATGCCAATTATGACTGGATAAATGAGCCTCAATGGGAACTCGAGACTCAATCTTCGTCTTTCATAAATACTTTCTCTGCAACGAGAAAGAGGGAGATGTAAAGTCCTGCAATCACAGCAAATGTGACTAGAATATTCATTTCATGCATGATTCCTCTTAACATGTGGTTTCTATAATGTTAGAATTCATGCTAACTATTATTTTCTGTAGATGCAATAAATTTTATTAGAACCTGTTATTTTTTATAAATATGAAAAGAGATTTTATTTCAATTTTGGATTGGACAAGTGAGGAAATAAGAAGCAATCTTGACTTAGCAGTTGAATTGAAGGATCAGACAAAGGAAGGGAAGTGTCCTCATTTACTGCAGGGTAAGACTTTTGGTCTGTTTTTCCAGAAACCATCTTTACGGACACGACTCTCATTTGAAGTTGGGATCACACAACTTGGGGGAACTGCAATTGTACTTACAGAGCAGGATTTTAAAATTGGAGAACGGGAAACTGTAAGTGATGTTGCACGGGTTATGTCACGTTATGTGGACTGTATATTGATCCGTACTTTTTCACATCAGATGGTGCTGGATTTATCAAAACATGCAACAGTACCCGTGGTAAATATGCTCACGGATTTCAATCATCCATGCCAGGTCATGTCAGATATGCTGACTATCAAGGAAAAACTGGGACGCATTGATAATGTCCGCATCGCTTATCTTGGAGACAGTAATAATATGACCAATTCCTGGCTGAATATTGCTGCTAGAATCCCACTGGATTTACGTATTGGAACATCTCCGAAAACTCTGCCGGATATGGAGCTAGTGCGTAAAATACAAGAAATCGGAATTTCCTCCATCAAAGTTACACACTCTGCAACAGAGGCTGTGGATGGTGCAGAAGTTTTGTACACGGATGTTTGGGCCAGTATGGGAGAAAAAGATAAAATTACTGAAAGAGAGCGTTTATTAAAAGAATTTCAAATTAACTCAATCCTGTTACAGCATGCTGAAAAAAATGCCTTCGTGTTACATTGCCTGCCTGCTGAAAGGGATAAGGAAATTACTGATGAAGTGATTGAAGGACGACAGTCAGTAGTTTTTGATCAGGCAGAGAACAGGCTCCATGCACAAAAAGCTATACTAGTTCAATTAGAAAAATGGAATCAGGTTTGAGCATATTTTCACCACCAGTATAAATTATTTTTATGACAGAAAAAGCTAAAATTATTCTTCCTGACGGTCAGTCTTTTGACTTTCCGGTGTTGACAGGATCAGAACACGAAAAAGGAATCGATATTTCAAGTTTACGGAAACTAACTGGATATATTACTTTGGATCCAGGCTTTGTCAATACTGGTTCCTGTGAGAGTTCAATTACTTTTCTGGATGGAGAGAAAGGAGTTTTGCGATATCGAGGTTATCCCATTGAGGAACTGGCAGAAAAATCTTCTTTTATCGAAGTTGCATACCTGCTGATAAACGGAGAGTTGCCCAAAAAAGACCAACTGGAAAATTTTACCAATCGAATCAACTTGAACTCAATGATTCATGAGGATATGAGACACTTCTTTGAAGGCTTTTCCCAAAACTCACATCCAATGGTAATTCTTTCTGCAATGATTTCCTCACTCTCTGCATACTATGCAGAAGCATCTGGAAAAGCATCAATTGAAAATTTGGAGATAAATTCTGCCCGTTTAATTGCAAAAATAAGTACTATTGCAGCATTTTCCCACAAAAAAAGTGTAGGCCAGCCTTTTGTTTATCCAAGAGATGAACTGTCTTACAGTGCAAATTTTTTAAACATGATGTTTTCTGTTCCTGCAGAATCATATGAATTAGATCCAGTAATAGAACAATCTTTGGAGTTGCTCTTGATTTTACACGCAGATCATGAACAAAACTGTAGTACTTCAACAGTACGAGTTGTCGGCAGCAGTATGGCGAATGTTTATGCGTCTGTTTCTTCAGGAATTTTAGCTTTATGGGGACCTCTGCATGGTGGTGCTAATCAACAAGTCGTTGAAATGCTACAACAAATACATGAAGACAAAGCAGGTATTTCAAAATATATTGAAAAAGCCAAAAATCAGGATTCTAGTTTTCGTCTCATGGGTTTTGGTCATCGGGTTTACAAAAATTTTGATCCACGCGCCAAGATCCTCAAAGTTGCATGTGACAAGTTACTGAATAAATTAGGAACTAACGATCCGCTGCTTGAAATTGCTCTTGAACTTGAGGAAACCGCACTTACAGACGATTATTTTATTGAACGTAAGCTTTATCCCACATTAGATTTCTATACTGGAATTATGTATCGGGCAATTGGAATACCACTTAATATGTTCACTGTCATGTTTGCTCTGGGTCGTGTTCCGGGATGGATTGCCCAGTGGAAGGAAATGCATGAAGATCCCAAGCAAAAAATTGCCCGTCCGCGTCAGTTGTTTACAGGTCATACTAGGCGCAGCTACACTACGATAACCGAGCGTCATTAAGCAACAGATGACAAGTATAAAACAACATTTAATTTAGTTGAACACTACTTGCATAGTTAGCCTGGTTATGTGCTGAGACGACAGACCTTGGTGCAATTTCTTAATTAAACTCAAATTTAAATAAAAAGGGCGAACATGGGTTCTGTTTTGTCACAGGAAGAAGTTGATGCGCTGTTGCAAGGTGTAACCAGTGATGAAGAGGTAAGTGAAGAAGATGAGGATGAGTATAACCCTGAAGAGGTGGTATCTTTTGACCTGACTGCTCAGGACCGCATTATTCGTGGGAGAATGCCTACTCTAGAAATTATTCACGATCGTTTCGTACGACTCTTCCGTTTAACTGTATCCAATGCACTCCGCAGAGTTGTGGATATCAGTGTGCGATCCACAGAACTGATTAAATTTGGTGAGTACATCAAAACTTTGCCTGTTCCTACCTCCATGAATCTCTTCCGAATGACACCGTTGCGGGGTAATGCCTTGATGGTCTTTGAAACCAGATTAGTTTTTACCTTAGTCGAAATGTTTTTTGGCGGCAGTGGCGAAGTTGAAACTAAATCAGAAGGACGTGATTTTACTGAAATTGAAGCACGGATGATCAAGCGCGTAATAATTAGTGGGCTTGAAGATTTACAAACATCATGGAGACCTGTTTTTCCAGTTCAGATAAACTATGCCCGAACAGAGGTCAATCCGCAATTTGTCTCAATTGTACCTCACAGTGAAATTGTAGTTGTGGTGACTTTTGATATTGAAATCGGGCGGGCACCCATGTCAATCACAATTTGTGTACCGTATTCGATGATCGAGCCAATTCGAACCAGACTGAATGCCGGATTCCAAAGTGAGCAGGACGAAAAAGATAACACCTGGAGCAATCGTTTCAAACAAAATTTGCAGAAAGTTGATATTGAATTAATTGCAAAACTGGGTGAAATTAATATCTCTGTGCGTGATTTTTTGAATTTACAAATGAATGATGTTTTGTATTTGGAGCATGAAACAAAGGATCCGATTTCGGTTGAAGTAAACGGGGTCAAGAAATTTACCGGATTTCAAGGTGCCTATAAGGGTCACAAGGCAATAAATATTGACGAGTTAATTTATGAACCTCCTGTGTCCGATGAAATTCTTGTATGAAAGGCTGTTGCTTTGAGACTGCTGAAAGGACTTACGTACTCAATGTCTGTATATGAACACCAATCCGGGGAGGATCTAATCCAACCTCATCAATTCTCAGCATAAGTTCACCTTCTTCATTTTTCCCCAAACCGGTGGCGGGTACCACACAAGCAAGTTCTAATAATTCAATTTCAGTATTATTGTTGGGAAGCTTTTTTCTTATTTTTGCAACATATATTTCTCCCAGATGTTGTTGTAAATATCTTAGTTTCCAGTATTGAGTAATGTTTCTCTCTGCTTTGTTATACTTTCTCTGACGGAAGCTGACCTCTTCGGCCCACTGCATCATGTCTTCGGTACTGAAAACAGGCTCCTCTTTTTTTATCAGTTTCTTCAATTGACTTTGCGTGATTAAGTCTGTAAACCTTCTGATTGGTGAAGTTGCCTGCATATAAACTTCACAGCCTAACCCTGAATGTATACCTGGAACAGTTGTTAATTTTGCTGGTTCAATCCGGATATTTTCCAGCGAAAGCAGTTCTTTATCCTCCACCTCCTTGATCAACTCATACGAAGACTGGGTTCGATAAATCCCAGGAAAGTCTGCTTCTTGAAAAAGACGTGCAGTTTCTCTATTAACTGCAATTGCAAGCTCTTCAATAATCCTACTGGCAGGACTGTTTCGTTTGAGAGGTATAATGCGGATATGTTCAGGATCACTGATGTCAAAATTAAATTCTTTTCTTGCCAAATTTAATGCCCCTTTTTCAAGGCGACGTTCTTGGGCACACTTACAAAATTTGTTCATTAATCCCCAAAAATCATGATTATTCTCAATTAATAGATCAGCCTGTTCATAACTCAAATTTTCATGTACTTTGATTATACTTGGAATAACTTCAAGTAATCTCCAATCTCCATTTTCATTCAGTTTAAATTTAAAACTAAAAACAGCTCTATCTTCACCGGACATCAAGGAAAAATAGTCGTTTGAAAGTTCTTCAGGTAACATGGGAATGGTTCTTTCAATTGTATAAACGGAGGAAATTCGGTCTTCAGCTTCTTTAAATAGAGGATCTCCCGGATGAACTGAATGACTTAAATCAGTGATGTGTACTGCAACTATTAACTGAGCTTTATTCCACTCAAGCACAGAAAACGCATCGTCATAATCCAGGGTACTTTCTCCATCAATTGTAAAGGTTTGAATTTCCGCAGGTGATCTTGTCAATTTTGCTGTTGGTAAATTACGAACACGTTCAACATCCGCCAACACTTCTTCAGGGAATTCCTCTCGAACATTTGCACGCAGAAGAGTTAAGCGGGATGTGGAGACAGAAGTTCCTGCTCCTGTAAGCCAGCGTATGAGTGAATTTTCTTCACCAATTCCAAACGATGTACCCCAGTCCAACAGGGTGGACATTTCTTTCCAATACGGAGATTCGGTACCTTCAATTAACAAATTAAGCTGTTGATCCAGCCAATTTTGCTGTTCTGCAGTTATTTTTGTATTTGCATTCCACTCTCCGGACTCAAGTTGTTTAATCCATTTCTGGATAATGACTGCACGTTTCTGCTGTTCCTGCAGGCGGGTAAACTGAACTTCCAGCACTGCTAATTCTGCTGAAGTTCTTGGTGTATAAGTTAAATTTCTGTTATTCTTGAACCAGAATGAATCCTCATGAAGAGCCAGAAATAAACCCAGTTTGCAGACTGAATTTTCAGGTTTATCGAGGAAATCAACAGCTAACTCCTCAAGCGTATACTCTCTCATATTTTCCAAAAGTGAATGCATTGTTTCCAGCTCAAAGGTCTGTTTGTACAGCTCGGCCTGTTTCATGTGCAGCTCAAGGGTTTCGTGTGCCTGAGCAGCGTTAAAAGGCAATTTTTTCTCACGCCAACTGTAGGCTACACGGTTTGGAAGCAGTAATTTTGGTTTCCCCTGTGGTGGAATTATGATCAGTTTGTTTTTTTGTGTGCCCTCTATCCATCCATATCCCATTTTATGATCCATGAAATAAATACAATAGTGGTTTGTCAATGAATCCAGCATTTGTTTGAATGTGAGAAGAAGCTTATAGTAATAATCTAGGTTCGGTCTGTAGTGTACTATTTATGAGAGAATATCTCCAAGTCCTAAAAGCATGTTTTGTTAAAAAATACTTTCTAAGATTACATCAACTATTGATTTCGTAAAATATCCTATACAGATGAATTTAACTCTATGTTATATTAAAAGGGTTTACATTCACCTCAAACAAATTTAGGAGTAACTAATGATCATTGGAGTTCTCAAAGAAATTCATCCAGGCGAACGCAGGGTTGCAATGGCCCCTTCTGTTGCGAAACAATGCATTAAAAATGGGCATTCTGTCCTCTTTGAACACGGAGCAGGAATCATAGCGAACTTTACAGACGATCAATATGAAGATTCTGGTGTAGAAATAGTCGAGTCTGCACATAAAATATGGGAACAGGCTGATGTGATCCTCAAGATTCGTCCTCCTGAGGAAGGGGCCGAAGAAATTGAAGAAGGGGAAGAAGAAGAATATTTTGAAACAGGAAAGCATGAGGCAGATTTACTGCGTAAGGGGGCGTGTTTGATTTGCCTGTTAAATCCAGGTCACAATTCCGATTTATTGAAAAGGCTGGCAAAAAGAGGTGGAACTGCAATTGCGGTTGATGCGATTCCTCGCATATCCCGGGCTCAGTCGATGGACGTACTGAGTTCCATGGCAAACATTTCCGGTTATCGGGCAGTCACAGAAGCAGCCCACAATTTTGGAAGGCTATTTACCGGCCAAATCACTGCAGCAGGGAGAATCCCTCCGGCCAAAGTTTTGGTGATTGGCGCCGGCGTTGCCGGACTGTCTGCTATAGGAGCAGCTCAGAGTTTAGGTGCAATAGTACGTGCTTTCGATACAAGAACTTCCGTTCGTGAAGAAATTCAGAGCATGGGCGCAGAATATTTGGAAATGAATTTGGATGAAGATGGTGCCGGCAGCGGCGGCTATGCAAAAACAATGAGTAAAGAATTCATAGAGTCAGAAATGAATCTGTTTGCAAAACAGGCTAAGGAAGTAAATATCATCATCACAACTGCTGCCATTCCTGGCAAAAAATCTCCGGTGTTGATTACCAGAGAAATGGTAGAAAGCATGATTCCCGGTTCCGTTATTGTCGATTTAGCTGCAGAAGACGGAGGTAACTGCGAGTTGACTCGGCCTGGAGAAATATATGTTCATAACAAAGTAACCATTATTGGTTTGACGGACCTGCCCAGTCGTTTGCCAACACAAGCAAGTCAACTTTTCAGCAACAATACTGCTAAATTAATTCAGCATCTGAATGTAGATGGAGAACTAAACCTTGATCTGGAAGACGAGATTACTGGTGCAATTACAGTGGTTCATGATGGAAAAGTTCTTTGGGATCCTGAGACACAAAATAAAGTTAAGAAAAAAACTGTTGCACCAGTAAAATTGGAAACAGTTTCTGAAAAGATATCTGAATTACCAGAAGTAGAAAAGAAAAAGTGGTCATTGTTAAAAATGATTGGCTTTCTCTCTGCTTTTGTTTTGGTAGCTCTGATTGGATTTGGAGGTTCTTCAGAATTCATTTCCCATGTAACAGTATTTGTTCTGGCTTGTTTTGTCGGATACATGGTGATTTGGAATGTCTCGCCTTCATTGCATACACCACTGATGAGCGTCACCAATGCGATTAGTGGAATAATTGTGATTGGAGGTATGATACATCTTTCCGGAGAACAGATCATCTTGCCGGCCATTGCGGTCCTGCTTGCCACTATAAACATTGTTGGCGGTTTTCTGGTAACTCACCGTATGCTGGAAATGTTTCGAAAATAATCAAATATATTGTTGGTTGCAAATAAATAGCAGCCGTTGTTTAACCATAAACTATTAAACTGAATAATGCCTGAAGGACTTATAACCGTTGCTTACATTGTGTCAGCTGCACTTTTTATCCTCAGTTTGAGAGGACTTTCTAATCAAGAAACTGCCCGGCGTGGCAACATGTTTGGTGTTGCAGGGATGATCATTGCTGTTGTTGCCACTGTTCTTGGAGGGCAGGTTGACAGTATGGGCACTTTAATATTAGTTATGCTTTTTGGCGGTGGAATTGGATTAGTTGTTGCTCGACGTGTAGCCATGACGGCAATGCCAGAACTTGTGGCTATTTTGCACAGTTTTGTCGGAGCTGCAGCCGTGCTGGTCGGCATTGTCAGTCATTTAGAGTCAGGCAGCCTAACTGGTACAGAGCTGTTAATTCACAAAATTGAAATTGTTCTTGGTGTTTTTATTGGTGCCTACACATTTACGGGTTCAGTGATTGCCTTTTTGAAATTGAGAGGAAGTTTAGGCGGAAAACCTTTGACATTACCATTGCGTCATCAACTCAATATATTATTGGTGCTGGTCAGTGTTTTGTTAGGAACATGGTTTGTGAACGGAGCACCGGAAGAGCAAATCATGTATCTCTTAATAATTATCGCTATTTCCGGATTGCTGGGAATTCATATGATCATGGCGATTGGTGGAGCAGATATGCCGGTAGTTGTCTCCATGCTCAATAGCTATTCCGGATGGGCTGCTGCCTCTGCCGGTTTCATGCTTTCCAATGATTTACTGATAATTACAGGAGCACTTGTTGGAAGCAGCGGAGCTATTCTAAGTTACATTATGTGCAGAGGTATGCACCGCTCTTTCATCAGTGTAATTGCAGGGGGCTTTGGTGTGGCAGAAGGTACGGTTGCTGCGGTATCTAAAGAGGATGAAGGAAAAGAAGCTCAATCAATTTCTTATGAAGAAACCGCAGATATACTGCGTGGAGCCAAACAGGTTATCGTTGTTCCGGGCTATGGAATGGCAGTGGCACAGGCACAGCACATTGTACACGAAATCACCGAAAACCTGCAGAAAAGGAATATCATTATAAAATTTGCCATACATCCGGTTGCTGGACGTTTGCCAGGACACATGAACGTTCTGCTGGCCGAAGCCAACTTGCCTTATGATATCATTTTTGAAATGGATGAGATTAATTCAGTGTTTAATGCAACGGATGTGGTATTGGTTATTGGAGCAAATGACATCGTCAATCCTGGAGCACTGGATGATGAAAGCAGTCCGATTTACGGGATGCCTGTCCTTGAAGTCTGGGATGCTAAATCCGTGATAGTTCTTAAACGAAGTATGGCTACAGGATATTCTGGAGTTGGTAATCCTCTTTATTTCAGAGACAATACCTGGATGTTATTTGGTGATGCTAAAGAAAGCCTTAACAAGGTTGCCGCTCTCCTGAATTGAAAGAAGTTTTTACTCCAAATGCAGAATTGATCATCAATTATTCCCTGTTTATGTATACTTCAGCTGTTTTTGAATTTATTTATTAGCACTTCCTCTGTTTGTAATTTCCTGTTATTTCCAATATATTTTAAAAATATTTACCTAAATGGGGAACGAAAAAAGGAATTACTGTATTATCAGTAGTTTTAATTACTATATAAATTGGATCATATTTTAATCTGATCCTTATTTTTTACATAAAAAGTGGATATCATGAAAAAAAAGTATTACAAATTATTTTCATCAAGGTTTGGGATTGATTGGAAGCAATTGTGCGATGCCGAATATTTCTTCCATTCTTGACGCATCACGTAATAGTTCAGCCTCTCCACGCGGTCTTCCAACTATTTGTAATCCCACCGGGAGTCCTTTTTTAGTAAATCCACAGGGTAGACTAAGTACAGGACATGAAGTCATTGTGAGAGCAAATGTAATTGAAAACCAATCTATGTATGTCTTGCATGGTTGGCCATCAATTTCAGTAACGTATCTTTGCTCAACTGGAAAAGGAGAGATTGAAGCCGCAGGACAAATCAAGTAGTCGTGAGTTTCAAAGAAATCAATCATCCTTTGATACAGTTGCCATCTTGTGCGCTCAGCCTCAAAGAGAGATTGAGGTGTAACTTCAAAACCCATTTCAACGTTCCTAACGATTTCTGGAGCAATTCTGTCTCGATGCTCGTAAAGCAAAGGTCCCATCATGGTGCCTAAAAGAACAGCACGCAATGTCTGGAAAGCATCAAGAGTACCAGAAAAATCTGGAACCTCATCCGTTATTTCTATACCCATTTGGTTGAGTTTTTTAGTGGAATTTTCAGTGATTTCTGCTATTTCTCTGGAGACGCTAACTACATTAAGATCTTTGCTGAACGCGACCCTTTTTGCCTCTCCCTTATTTCTTAGTCCACTGGTATAAAGCAACCCTGCGTTTGAAAAGGAGAGAGGATCTTCTTTTACGTGTCCTACACCTGCATCCAACATTAAAGCCAGGTCTGATATGTTTCTGGCCATTGGCCCTTCGACCCAAAGTGTGTCAAACGGTTGAAGTCTTTTCCCTCTCGGTATTAAACCTGGACCTGGCCGCAGTCCAACGACTCCGTTGAAAGCAGCGGGTGTTCTAAGACTTCCACCAAGATCATTCCCGGTGGCTAGCCATGCCATTCCTGTAGCAACTGCAACTGCTGAACCTCCTGAAGAACCACCGGGGACTTTAGTCAGATTCCAGGGGTTTCGTGTTGTACCAAAAACTGGATTAAAAGTATGTCCACCCGCCCATTCAGGGACATTAGATTTAGCAATAGGGATTGCACCGTTCTGTTCAAGAAGGGCAATTGTCGCATCTGACTTTTTGGGGACATTATCTGAAAAGATGGGCGAACCATAAGTTGTTCTCACACCACTCACATCGTTGTAGTCTTTGACTGCTATGGGAAGTCCATACAGATACTTATCTGGATTGGTTGGAATATTATTAAAACTTTTTGCTTGTTCTATGGCTCGTTCAAAGCATCGGATTGGAAGGGCATTAACATGCTGGTCAATAGCTTCGATACGGGAGATGGCATGCTCAACGACTTCAAGTGGGCTGATTGTTTTTCTTTTGAGTAAGTTGACAACCTCAGTAGCAGTATTTTTGTAGAGTTCATTCATGAATTAATTAGGATACCAAAATTTTTGTGAAGTGATTAATTAAAAGAATATGCAAAGAAAGTCCTCGATGAAAATAGTCCAAAAAATATTAAAATAACAGAATTATCATTGGAATTATTAAGGATCTTGAAGTGGAATATATTTTTTATAGATCGGTATTAGATTTTTTCAATGACAGTGAATGCGTGAACGTAATCCATCGGTGTATTTCAGGTGAGGCCATAACCTGATTCTGGTATGTTTGATAGTAATCATGAATGATTTGTTGTCTTTCTTCCAAAGGGCGTTGAGGATCCAGAGCACCGAAAAATATACTTTCATTCCAACTCCTGATGGTAGGGATGTATTCTTTCGCAAAACGCTTGGTATCCCGGTGTTCTTTAAAGTCCTCTGCAAAAGGGCATGCAGTGATGTGTGTCTCTATCTGCTTAAGTCTCAAGCCTGCTTGATAGACAGGATTTTCAACATTTTTCAAAGGAGCGCTAAATTCTTCAACAGTGTTATAATATTGAGGTAGTGTCATATTTTGATATTCATCCTCTCTAATCTGTCCTTGATCCAAAAAATCCTGCCAGATATCGGCAAAGTTGTTGAACATGTTCACACCAGTCGTGTTACCCAGGTATTTGCCATTTTCGTCACGGCAGAAATTGACCAGGACCAGTTGTCCTCCGGACCTTAATTCTCGGGCGCGGTGCAGTAAAATGGATTCCCAGTCCTTTTTCCCGTGATCGGAAAAACGTTGATATTCCTCTCCCTGAGCGCCAACCATGTGTACATGATGACTAATGTCACAAGGTTTAGCACTTAGCCAGTGCATGGCTGTTGCAGAGAAACCAAAATCCAAAGTATTGTCCGGAAGGATTTGTTTGTAAAAGGAATTCGCAGAGAAAAGAGGAAAAACGTTTTCAGTGGAATCCAGATAACTGCTAAAATGCCCTAAACCCAGTACAGTCTGCACCAGTCCATTAAAATCGTTTTTTGGTTGATCAGCATAGACGATATTTATATTGATTTCAGGTGCTATTTTCTGGAGGGAGTGGATTAATTTTTCAACCATTTTGAGCGAGGTTCCTCCATCTGCAGTTCCCATGTCTGAGAAAGTAAAAAGATCTTGATTCTTAGAAATATTTATTGAGTCAAGAGCTTCCAGCACGATCTGTGTAGCAGCGTTTATTACATCCTCTGCTCCTTTGGTGGCAAGTGAATATGCTCCACCTCCAGACATGGTTATGTTCTGGAGTGATTCTGTACGACCAACCATGAGGAAAACTTAAAGAGGGTTTTTAAAAATGTGGTTTAAAAAAACAAAGAGATATCTTCATGTGAAGATTTGCAGGCAGAAACAGATAAGGCCTGATTCTTATTGAGTTTTTTCTGCATTCTTAATCCAATTGAATCCTTGAGCAGCAATTCATAATTAGCCAATGGCTGAGAAAGTTCATTAACAGCGAGTTGACGCCATTCAATTTCCTGATAATAGACAGACATTCCAAGCTGCCACTGTTGCAGAGCTTTTTCAGGATTAGGTTTTTTACCTTTCAATGCACGACGTGCCTTGGAAAATTTTGATTTAATGGGACTTGCCCCTGCAATATTTCCAAGACTTGACTCAATTCCTTTGATTTGTTGCATGGCAGAATCAGGTTGTTCATCTTCAATCACTGACTTGATGGATTTGAGCTGATTCTCCATATTAATAAGCATTGGAGTTTGAACCAGAATAGCGCTGAGTTGGCCCAGAGGTTCGTAGGCACTATCCGAATTTCTACGATATTTCTGACGGGATACACGTGCTTCTTTATTGAGTTTTTCGAATTTTTCTCTTTCAGATTGCCATTGTGAAGGGATTTTATTTTCCAGTTCATCTATCATCCCTTGAAATGTTTCAATGCTTTCTCCAATTTGCTTCATGATCAAAGCATCAACAGAATTCACATTACGTTCAAGTCGCATCTTACGTTGTTTAAGTTCATGAATGTCAAACTCAATTTTTCTAACCTCAAACTCGATTCTTCTTACATTGTGATGCAGGTCTTCATAGCCGGGGATGAATTCATTAAGATCCTGGTCACTCTGGTTGACAGCTTCAACAAGATCAAAAGTCCCCAGTACCTGCAACTGTGAAGTCTTTAGAGCTTTCTTGTATTTATCAGGAAGGTATTCAACATTCACTTGGCTGATAGTATCGACTCCGGTGCGGATGTGGTTTTCGTGTTCTGCATAAAATGGGAATGTAATTTCTTCAATACACTTCTGAAGCTTAGGATTCATTGGTGGAGGAGAATTTTCTGAAGTAAGGTACATTCTGTTTGGCAGATAATTAACCAAAGGGGGGAAGTAGCCAGCAATAGCGAGACCAACCAGTTGTAAAATGATAAAGGCAACCACACCACGATAAATGTGCATCGTCTTCACTTCAGGTGGGGCGACGCCTCTTAAGTAAAACAAAGCAAAGCCGAAAGGAGGAGTGAGAAAAGAAGTTTGCAGATTAATACCAATCATGACTCCTAGCCAAACAGCGGTTATGTTTGCGGAAGGGTCGGCCAAGAGAATGGGGGCTACTAAAGGAACAACGACTACAGCGATTTCAATGAAATCCAGGAAGAATCCCAATATAAAGATGACAGCCATCACCACCATAAACTTCGCCCAGAATCCTCCAGGTATACTGGACAGGAATTCCTTCACCAGCTCCTCTCCTCCAAATCCTCTGAAGGCGGATGTCAACATAGTTGCACCTAGAAGTATTATAAACACCATTGAAGTGGTTTTCGAGGTTTCAAGCATGACACTCCTTAGGGCGTCTTCTATACGGAAAGTCCTCCATGCACTCCAAAATACAGCAATTAAAAGTCCAATCACTGCGATGGTGGCAATGATCATTGCAATGCCTTCTTCAGAATTACGAATGTTTTTTATGTTCAACGGGTAAATACTGAGGATAAAAAGTATTATCGCAGTGGAAATCACCGCCAGGATGGCAGGATAGAACGAAAATTTTTGTCCCTCTGTGAGCTTATAGCCCCCCATAATCATAGCCCCAATAGCCCCAATAGCGCCCGCCTGATTGACAGTGGCAATTCCCATAATGATTGAACCCAATACTGTAAAAATTAATGCCAGTGGAGGGACAAGGGCCATAAGTACTTTTATGATAAACTTCCCGTCTATTTTTCCTTCATAAGGGATAGGAGGGGCTGTCTCCGGTTTGAGCAATGCAGAGATGAGAATATAGAGCATGTAAAGTCCAACCAACACAATTCCTGGAAGGAAGGCTCCAACAAACATTTCTCCAGCACTGGCTGAAGTGACATCGAATTCTGAGGGCATCGAGAACTCACCTGTTACCAATTTGTAATTGGCAATTCTTTCAGTGTTGGCAATGTCTGCTGCATTTGAAAGCTGATCAGCCAGGATGATTAAGACGATGGAAGGAGGGATAATCTGTCCCAGTGTCCCTGAAGCACAGATGGTTCCGGTTGCAAGGGGTTTGGAATAGTTATGTTCCAGCATTGCCGGTAGTGAAATGAGTCCCATTGCAATCACTGTAGCACCAACTATTCCTGTAGTGGCTGCAAGCAAGGCTCCTACGAAAACTACAGAAATACCAAGACCACCTGGAATAGGACCAAACAGCTGAGCCATTGTTACGAGTAAGTCTTCAGCAATTTTTGAACGCTGAAGCATAATGCCCATGAAAATGAAAAGTGGAATTGCAATAAGGGTGTCTCGTTCCACATCCCAGTAAAGGCTCCTAAAGTTGGTTACTCCTGCGCTTAGCCACTCCAGAGGTCCATCCTGGACGAAATAAGCTGATGCGTTACCCTCAAATACATAACCACAAAGGGCAGCTAATCCGATACTGAGTATAGCTGAACCTGGGAGAGAGAAGGCGACTGGAAATCCTGAAGTAAGTGCACTCACCATCAGGAGTACAAGAATAAGTAGAAAAAAGACTTCCATGTAGGTTCTTTAAGGTTGTAAAATCAGGGATTATTTTTAAGTTTTTGATTCGAATTCATCTGTCCCTCAATCAACTCTGCTGCACTGTTTAGGAAATACCCCATGAACTGGACTAGCATGCAGACTGCAAAAACGACTAGAAAACCGACCATCAGGTATTTCGTATACATCCCAAAACCCTGTTGGTATACCTCAAAACTTAGCAGAGGACTGTTCAAGCTATTACCTTTACCCCACATACCTGTTGAAAGGATAACCAAGCACAGAGGAGCACCTAGAAAGACACAACCTATGGCATTTGATAGGGCCTTGGTTTTTGCTTTAAACTTTGAATACAAAACATCCACTCGCACATGTCCCTCGTTTATCAATGCATAAGAACTTGCAAAAAGGAAGAGTGCTGCATACCACATTCTTACCAGGTCTCCCATAAAAGCCTGCTCATAGGAATAAACAAAGCGTGAGATGACAATCTGAAATTCAGCAATCACCACCAATAGTGCCAGCCAAGTGAAACCAAGACCTCTTACAAAAAAAGCAATTACGAAACTTAAAATTATCAGAGGATAATGCACATAGGTCCCTCGAAAAACTGAACGTCCCAGCTCAAGCGCCATCACTTGGCCGAACATGGGACTCAATAGATCTTCTACACGCAGAAAGGAAATTACTATGTCGACAATACCGACCATAAAAACAGCCCAGAAACATGCCCGTGTCAGATAGGCTGCGAATCTGGTAAAAATTTTGGAATCTTCACTTAATGTCCTTATGGGAGTTTTGAGAACAAAAAGAATGATCACGAGTATAAGTAAAATAAGTACAATGGTTTGAATCCCACCTAATATCTGAGAGTCCGGGCTTAGAGGAATCCTGAGAGCAGAGATTCCAAACAATTCATGATGAGCAAAAAAATTCCATAAACCAGGCCATCCTTTCCAGAAAATTAGGTAGTTGTTCACCAAAAAAAGCATGGTCAGGCTGACTGTAGACCAGGCAAAAATTCTTAGTAGTTTAGGAACCAAAAGAGAATTTGGAATAGTATCAGTCAATGTTTTATGTCCGTTGTAAGATCGATTTTAAATGATAAGATTTGGCTGGAAAAATTTTAAAAATATCATTAGAACAGAATATTTAAGAATCAGATGGAGAATTGAAATGTTAGTGGAGAGTAAAGAAGACGGTATACATTTAAGATACCGTCTTCAGACTTAAGTAGTGACCTTTAATCACGAAACACCAAGTACACGGTTACGCTGACTGAGGTATTCCTGGTCAGAAATATTCATCCAGCTTCCAACCTCTTGACGTGTTTTGACAAAGCTAGCATGAATTCGCTCAGCAAGATTACTGTGTGCACGAGCTTCAACAAATACTTCTTCAGCAGCTTCTCCAAAGGCGTCGTATACATCATTATTAAAGCGTCTCAACTGAACACCCTGCTCACGAATCAGTTTTTCTAAATAAAAACCATTCTTCGCATTGTACTCAGACATCATGACATCATTTTCCTGGTGAGCAGCAGCTTTAATTATGAGTTGATCAGAATTGGACAGACCTTCCCACCAAGATTTATTCATGCCGAGTGCCAGCATGGCGTGCCTGGTTCGTGCATACCTGGATAGTAGTAGTACTTAGCTGCTTCATAGAATTTATAAAAGCTGTCATTCCAGGGACCGACCCACTCTGTGGCATCGATTGCTCCTGAAATCAGGGCCTCGTAAATTTGCCCACCTGGAAGTGAGACAGGAGAGGCACCTAGCTTTGCCATAACGTCTCCACCCAAACCAGGAATTCTCATCTTGAGCCCCTTCAGGTCGTCTGCAGAGTTGATTTCCTTACGGAACCAGCCTCCCATCTGTACACCTGTGTTTCCGCAGGATAAGCATTTCAGGCCAAAACTGCCCGCCAATTCGTCCCATAGTTCCTGTCCTCCGCCATAGTTTATCCAGGAATTGATTTCACTGAAGACAAACCCAAATGGAACCGCTGTAAAGTAGGCCCAGCCAGGATGTTTACCTTTCCAGTAATAATCTGCAGCATGATACATCTGTGCGTTCCCGGAGGCTACTTCATCAAAAGAATCAAAAGCTTTGACTCTTTCATTTGCAGCATAATATTTAACATTCATTCGGCCATCAGTCATATCTGATAGACTTTTAGCAAAACGTTGTGCTCCCGTACCAAGTCCTGGGAAATCTCGTCCCCAAGTTGCTACCATGGTGATTTCAATGCGCTTTTGAGAAAACGCTGGTGATGGGAAAGTAGAGGCTGCAACAGCAGTTGCACCACCAGCAACAGCTGCACCCTTAATAAATTTTCTTCGTTTCATGAGGACCTTTTTGTTTAATAATTAAAAAGACAACAAGATCAATGGACCGTTGCTGTACGCAAAATGTTGTGCACGAACATTAAAGAAACATTTGTCGGTAAAACAGATTTGTATCAGCTTTATTTATTTTATTTGGAGTTTTAATTAGTAATGTGTTTTGTTAGTTTGTGTTGAAGTATAAAATTGTTTTCTGTATGTTTAAAGCTTATAGCAGTCTTAAAAAGACCTAATACCATGTTATGTTGAACGAAGTTAAAATTTTGCATAAGAGATCACACTAAAATTATTAAAATTCTTACCTACGGCCGAAATAAAGAATTGTGGATTTTAGATAATTTTCGAAACAGTTAAGTCTGTCTATAAAAATATTATTTTAAAAATAGAGGAAAAGTTTGGTTTGTTTTTTAAAAAAGTTGAAGTTACTAATATTTACTATGCTGGCTGGTATATTCATTCCAGTTTCAGCCTGGGGAGTTTCCAGTTTCGGATGCATAGGAGCTACAGTAGCGGAATATCTCATACCTGGATTAGGATATGGGATTCTTGGTCACTACGACAAAATGCTGGTTTTGGGTGGTTCGCGTTGGATTGTACTTAATCAATACTGGAAAAATTCAAACAGTAGCGATTATGAACAATACTTCACTAAGATTTATAAAGAGACAGAATTAGCTGATGACAAAAAGCAACATGATTTTTTCTATTCCCGAGAAACGTATTATGCGAATGTATATTTAAGCATGTACGGCAACCTTACTTTTGCAACGTTTTATGATCTGTATGAGACTGGCTGTGAAAAAAACTCCAGTACTTTTGGGTTGATGCTGTCTCCTTTTCAAGTATGGGAATATGCTGATGAATTGACTTTCTGGGTGCCGACAATCTGGGCTTCTACAGTTTCTCTTGATTCAGATTTAGTTATTTATCATGTAGACAATGATTTGAGTAAAAATGAAATCATAAACACATCGTTTTTACAGTATCAACTGGTTGGTGTTGGTGAGGAAATGCTGTTTCGCGGTGTGATTCAGAAATCTTTGTTCAATTTGTTTTCAATGGGTTTCAGCAAAAGTCCCTCACGCTGGGGAAGTATAATTACAGCCAGTGCTATTTTCGGAGCCGCTCATTCAGGAGCAGGCTTTACTGCATCACCTGGGATTGCTTTTGCTGCTGGTATATATCTGGGGATGGTTTATCATCCTGCAGATGGGAATTTTGATCTTACACAGCCGATTGCAATTCACTCATGGTGGGATACCATTCTTGAACACCGGAGACTGAAGGATGCAAAATTTGTTGAACGGAAGAGTGGTGAGAACGCCCTGAATTACACCCTTCAGGACAGACGTACCTACCCCCTATTTGGTTTTAATTACTTTTTCTAAGCTGAAAACTAAATCTAAATTATCCAAGTTTAGTTTCCGTATTTTTCAGGAAATGGCCCCCTTTACTTTCATATAAAAATAACCCCCAAAAAAGCATTAAAGTTCCAGTTTAAGGTGTCGATAAGAAATACAATGGAAATCCTTTCCTGGAACGAAAGTATCCAAGTTAGGAGAATTCACGAATCTCTCTACTCTATACATAAGTGGGTGATTCTAAAAAATACTAACTCCCTCATCACTGAGTATGTTCTTGTGAAACAGGAATTATATTGTTGGACTAGGGAGAGTTAATGATCTTTGAAAATATTATTGTATTTGCTTTTGAGCAGGTTGTGACGGGTTTAATTTTTTAAAGTTAATGTCGTCGGCAGCCGCAGTCTGTAGTTATGATTGCTCGCTCTATGTTTAACTCTCATTATGAGCTGTGACGCACGACAGTGCAGAACAATACGGCTTTTAGTGTGCTCATGAATTAAAACTTATGAGCTCAGATGCCAATGTATGTCTAATTAAGATCTGCATCCAAATCTGAACACTAAAATTTTGCTTTGTGATGTTTAAGCATGGAGATGTCAGCACAGGGACTTTGGTTCATATAGAATACAGCACTGACCAAAACAGTTTGACCTGAACCTTTGGAGTTTGATTTCAAAGTGAAGGAGGAAGGTCTGAGTTTGTAGAAAATTTTCAAACTCTACTGGAGAATAATTGTAAAGTTTATATTGTTGAAAAAATTGTTTTACATCAGTTGCTAATGTAGTTATTCAAAATTACGTTTTATGAAGGGAGTTGAGTACTCTTTTGATAAGACGTAGCATCGAATTGCGTCAAATTTACAAATAAATAATTGCTGTAGACACTTTTCTGACATCAGGGCCAGTTGTTTCTAGTTGAAATATCAGGTTTTAGCTGATTCAGAACGTGTCTAGTTGCGAAAATTGTAAGGACGTCGTTTTGAAAATTCTACGACGTTTGTTGCCCGACTTTATTCCTGTTAAGAAGGAATAATGAGTGGTTGTAATGACTTTTTGAGCATTCATAAAAATGCCTGAAACAGATCACATTAATGTGTGGTGAGTTAAAGGGTAGTTATGTTGCTGAATTTAAAATTAATCAAGGTCATATTATTTTAAAAAATGTAATAAAAATAAATATATTATTACAAAATTTTGATCAACTAAGGTCATGAGTACCTGACCAATTGTTTAACTCCAATTAAAGGAGGATGCCATGCGCGTCAACCATAATACAGCTGCAATTAACTCTTTGAGACATTTAAGCAGTACTACAAAAGACACACAAAGGAATTTGGAGCGTCTTTCTTCTGGTTTAAAAATCAATTCTGCAGCAGACAGTCCGGCTGAGCTGATGATTTCTGAGCAAATGCGTACACAAATTTCAGGACTCAATCAGGCAGTTAAAAACTCAGAGACCTCAATCTCAATGGTGCAGACGGCAGAGGGAGTGTTAAGTGAGTTTAGTTCAATGTTGATCAGTATGCGTCAATTAGCACTTCATGCCGCAAATGATGGGGCCGCCGATGAAAAAATGCTGCAGGCAGACCAGTTGGAGGTAGAAGAGCTTCTGTCGACTATGGATAGGATTGCTGTTTCAACTCAGTTCGGCACAAAAATACTATTTGACGGCAGCAATGCAGTAGATGGTGTGGCTGTTGGTGATGGGTTAACTTTTTATAGTGCTTCACCGGTTACTCAGCAGGCTCCTACAAAACAAGGCTACTCAGTTGACATTGAACAAGTCGCAGCACGTGCAGAAGTAAATGCTGGCAGAAGAATATCGTTGGAAGAAATTGAAAAAGGCGCTTCGTTTGTGCTTAAGGAAAATAACAGGGTCATGGAAATGGATACAAATGAGGAGAGAAATCTAAAGAAAAATATACAGCAATTGCTGGGGAATTTCCGTAGATCTCCCGAGACATTTTCCAGAGAAAACACTGAAGCCAGGTTGGCCGATTTAATTGGGAGGTCACTACAGAAAAAGGCAGATGAAAGCGGTCTTTCAGTAAAAATAGGAATCAATGAAAATGGTATGCTGACGGTAAAACATAAACATTACGGCAGCAGACCGAATTTTGCGGTCTCAACTAATCTTTCAGGACTGTTTGGAGAAAAACCAGGAACTATTAAGCTTTCCAGCGGAGGACAGGATGTATCGGGTTATATCCAAGGTGACCTTGCTATAGGAGAAGGCCAGTTTCTGCACGGCACACAGGGTTCACCCACTGAAGGAATAGTTGTTCAGTATGACAAAGAACTGGGACATCGTGTTGTATACATTAAAGATGAACAAGGCAGAGTAATTGGTCAAAAACTTGTCAAACAAACTAATGAAGAATTGGTTGGAAAAGATGTAGAAGGATACGTTCATATTACACAAAGATCTGTAGTTTATCAGGTTGGTGCGAATCGCAACCAAACGGTATCTTTTTCATTAGATAATCTCCGCACAGGTCAAATTGCAAGAGATGTGGAAAATACGAGTGAATTCAAGAGCCTGGCTGATTTAGACTTGACTAGCAGTGCCGGTGCCCAAGACTCAATTAAATTGATTGACAAAGCAATCCAGGATATTGGTGTGTTACGTGGAAATCTTGGTTCATTCCAGAAAAATTCTCTAGAATCTAATTTACGAAATTTACGTATATCCAGTGAAAACCTGACAAAAGCAGAGTCTATCATCCGTGACTCAGATATGGCTGCTGAAATGAGTGACTTTACTAAAAATCAAATTTTGATTGCATCAGGTACTGCAATGGCTGCACAAGCCAACCAGATTCCTAAATCAGTTTTGCAACTGATTGGAAGTGCAGCTCAGTAAAACGGTTTAAGGTTCAAGTTTCATGGTTTAAGGTTCAAGGTCCTGTGCCTAGCCCTTACCTTGTTTCTTGAACCTTGCCGGATGTCAGAAGAAAAGATGATTTACAAATATGCTGTTTTAAAATCAGCAGGTTTATAAATTATTTTATAAGTTAAATTTTAAGTTAAGTTTTGTCCCCGGAAAGAGGAATGACGTGTCTTTGGACACGGAGTTTCTCTGCCGGAGAATTATTAACATAAGAGGAAATATGTCTATTAATATTCGAACAAATATTGGGCCTGCTACAACGGGATTGAGCGAACATGGTACTTTTAGAAATTCAATGTACCAGGAGCAGGAACAAGAGAAAAAAGAAAAACAAAATACTCCGGTACGTCCGGCTGCTGTGAAAGATCACGTTTCCGCTCATTTCAGATGCACTTAGAGAGACTTAAGCTGAGCTTAGAAATGTCTGGCATAAGTGTTGAAATGTCTATTGTTCAAACTGAGATTCAAAAACTGGCGTTAGAATTAATAACTATTGAAATGATAATGAGAATTAGAAATGAAATAAAATTCAATTCAGTAATGAGAGAGGCTGACCAACAAGAACTTGTGAAGTTGATTAAGCGGATAAACACAATAGCAGATGAAACAAGTTATGGACATCAATCTTTGCTGGACGGCAGTTACGGAGTTCGAGGAGTTGCGACTGGTGATTATTTGGAATTTGTAATGATGAATTCCAATTCAAAAACATCTCCACTAAGCGGTTATGAAGTTTTAGTAACTGAAGCAGCAACAAGATCGGAACTAAAGGGTTTTCTGCCATTTACACAAGATATAGTTGACCAAAAAGAACAGCTTATCTTTGAAGAGAACGGGACTTCAAATTGTTTTATTACTCATAAAGGGGAAAGTGTTTCAGCTACATTTAGTCGTCTTGCAGACTGGATTATTCAACTTAATATACCGTTGGAAATTGTTAGAAATGCAGATGATATACTGCATTTCAGACACATTCAGTATGGAAGTGCATACGTCTTTGAAGCTTCGAGTTTCACGCCAGGCCTGCTTTCATTAGATAGTCAAAAAGTTGCTCTTGCTTCTCCAGGATTAGATCTAAAAGGGAGAATCAATGGAATGCCGTGTTTAGGACACGGACAATACTTAAGTGTTCCTGCAGAAACAGAGGATATTAGCGGATTGACTGTCAGGTATTATGGAAGTGAAGCACCTGCAGATAAAGTGGCTGGTACAGTTTCTGTGATCCAGAATGGATTCCAATTTAGAGTAGGAATCCCGGAGCCACACATTGAATTACTGAGTCTGGCAAGTATTCATACTTCAAATTTGGGAGTGGATACTGAGAATGTATCAGGTTTTAATTCGTTGGAGGAAATAGATATTCAGACTGAGCAAAGAATTAAAGACTCAATATTTGTTTTAGAGAAAAGCATGAAAGAAATTTCAGAAGTCAGAGACAGAGTAAAGGTATTCTGTGATACTACATTTAATGACTCAATGAAAGATTTACGTAACGAATACGACAAGTTAGTTATTACAGAAAAAAATATTGAAAATAGTGTGGAAGCACATGTTTTCGCAGAACAAACGGGGAACATAATTGCAAAAAATTTAGTACGCTCTACAGAAGCACAGGCACACCAGAATCACGAAACTGTGCTCTCATTGTTAAAGTAAAGATTAGATACATCATTGTTTAATATTAAAATCCGCAGAAGCGGAATGTGAGTTTAAAATTCTTATTAAGAAATTAATGAGAGTCTCTTTGATATTATTTAATTATGTAATAAAAATAATATTTTAATTAAATATAAAAAGTTTAAATAATTTAGAATTACTTCTTTTCTTGAGTATAAAAAAAGATAAGGAAGTGATTATATTTCCGAGAGTGTGGGAACTTTTGGAAAGAGCCGTAATGTAACGGCAACTCGACTGAATCTAAGCCAGGATGGTAAAGATCAGAGTCGTTTTATTATATACGTTTTTCAATCAAATCAAAAAAGGGGATTTATGCCTTTACGGATCAATCATAATATTGCTGCGATGAATTCGCACAGGAATCTAATGAATAATACTGAGGTTCAAAATAAAAATTTAGAACGGCTTTCGTCCGGATTGAAAATCAATCGCGGTGCCGATTCTCCTGCAGGCTTAATCATCTCAGAAAGGATGAGGGCACAGATAGCGGGACTTCGACAGGCCATAGACAACTCTGAAACTGGAATTACAATGCTGCAAACTGCTGAAGGTGCTTTGGAAGAAGTTAACCGTTCTCTAATTAATATCAGGCAACTTGCGATTAGTTCTGCGAACGAAGCCGTGAATGATGAGTCCATGCTGGCTGCCAATCAACAAGAATTAGAAGACTCTTTGCGCACAATTGACCGAATAGCGAAGATTTCGAATTACGGCAAAAAAGCTATTTTGGACGGCAGTATGGGGGCAAACGGAGTTGCAGCTGGAGATAATCTGGAATTTGTCAGTGCAACTGAAAATACGAATTCATCACCGGTGGGTGGCTATGCTGTAGAAATTAAAACGTCAGCCACGCAATCTACTGTAAAAGGATCTGTATCCTTAAACCAGGCACTTATAGATGCAGGGGAACAATTGACATTTTCAGAAGGTGGGAAAACATTGAACTTTGAAACGATTGCAGGGGAAAGCGTAGAAACTACGATGAATCGTCTGGAAAAAGCAGTCATTACTTCTGGAATGGATATAGTGATGGTCAGGATGCCAGGAAGCGCTGCGACTCCAGATGCACCGCAGTTTTTGAGTTTTAAGCATAATGAGTTTGGCAGCGAACATTATTTTCAAGTTGCCAGCAGTACGTCCGGAGTCTTGTCTGCTCAAGCAGATGTTTCGGTCAAAATAAAAAACGGTGATGATGTGGCCGGTTTTATCGGAGGAGAGCTTGGAATAGGGAGAGGACAGTATCTGACAGGTAGCATTCCATCGAAGGTTTCCGGACTTAAGATTAAATATACCGGAGAAAATGCTCCACCACCAGGTAAAATTGCTGGTTCTGTAACACTTTCTCAAAACTCACTGGTTTTTCATGTTGGACCAAATGTAGAGCAGTCAACAAGCTTTTCATTAAGAAGTGTAAGTAGCAAAAAATTAGGTAGCGGAGTGACCAATGAATCAGGTTTTAGATCATTGAATGATGTTGAATTTACTGATGCAGAGAGGTCTCAGGATTCAATTTTAATAATTGATCAGGCAATTGATGAAATTACAAAATTTAGAGGAAAAATGGGTGCTTTTCAGAAAAATGATTTAGAAAGCAATCTCAATTATTTAAGGAATGCACATGAAAATGTAACAAATGCGGAATCAATAATTCGTGATGCGGATATGGCTGAGGAAATGTCGGCCTTTGCCCGTAATCAGATATTGGTCCAGTCCAGCACAGCGATGCTGGCGCAAGCAAATCAGACTCCAACGGCCGTTATGAAATTAATAAATGGTTAGTTGGATCTGTTTCGTATTCGCTTGATCCCCAAGCGGATTTGATGATGACGTAGCATTTCGTTGGACTCATGGAAGAATTCAGCGAAAAGCACTTCACTATTTGACGGTAAGCGATTGAAAGAACCGTTATTGTGAGCGCAGCCGGTACAGCCGACTGCGCTCAGGATGACGATTTTTAACGTTATTTGAAAAATTTGCTCAGCAAGATTTATGTTGCTGAGCGGAAATCCTGGAACGGAAACCAGGAGTGCTGTTTTTATCTATGGGAGGTTGATCAATTCCATTCGGGAACTGAACTACCAGACCATAGATAAATTACAGCAGGGCGGAGTGCCCGAAAAAGTTTCATGGATGAAACCGTCTTTGAGAGGCAGGCTCAGGCTTGTAAAACTCCAGGCGCAAGAACGGAATCTAACAATTGAAGACTTGATTCAGAGTATTCACTCTAAGTGGGTTATTCTCTGGGCAGAAGTCTAATAAATTACTTCAACCGGAAGCAATGAAGCTCTGGTGTGGTGTTATATTCAAATTGTAAAATGGCTCTTTCTGGCTGATAAGAACTATTCCGGGATGAATTGTTCTATTAGTCAGGGTTCGATAATTATGTCCGAATTGGGTCAATGACATGTAAATCCATGTGCAGGGATGCGTGAAGGGATTACTCCCTTTAATACTTTGGAATGCTGTCAGTTACATAATTCATACTTAGGAGAATGTTATGAGAATCAATACAAATGCGAATGCTATAAATGCACATCGCAATTTAATAAATAACCAAAAAATGCAAGGGAAGACATTAGAAAAATTATCATCCGGATTAAAAATTAACCGTGGTGCCGATGCTCCGGCACAGTTGCAGATATCTGAACTACTGCGTGCTCAAACTGCAGGGGTTAAGCAGGCAATAGACAACTCTGAAATGGCAATATCTCTGATGCAGACTGGGGAAGCCGCTCTTGATGAGGTAAGTCTTTCATTAGTAAGGGCACGTCAATTGGCAATTCACGCGGCTAACGAAGCAGCTAACGATGAAATGATGCTCCAGGCTGATCAGCAGGAGTTTGATCAAATAGTGTCATCAATTGACCGAATTTCGAAAAACACTCAATACGGGAACAAGTTTTTGCTTGATGGAAGCGGTTCTGGAAACGGTGTCACAACAGGTAAAAACTTATCGTTTGTTAATGCAGGTGTAACTGGTAGAAGTTCTGGTGTTTACGGCTACGACATCGATATAAAGCAGGCTTCAACTAGATCAACCCATACTGGAACTGTTGCTTTGACTCAGCAAATAATTGATGCAGAGGAACAAATTACAATTACTGAGAGCGGTCGTAAAGTAAATTTTCGAACTACTGCTGGAACTAATATTGAGCAGACCATGAATCAGCTTTCTAATGCTATGAAAGAGTCGGGAGTCAACGTTGAACTTGTTACTCCGAAGGGGGATTCAGCCATTAGAAATGCTCCACAAACATTGACATTAAGACATACAAAATACGGAAGTGAACCTTTTTTCCAGGTTTCAAGCAACACTGGTGGATTGCTTTCAAGTGTAGCTAATGTTTCTGAAAGAGTTAAAAATGGACTTGATGTAGCCGGTGAGATAGCCAAAGAAGCAGCACGTGGGAGAGGGCAGGTTCTGACAGGAAGTGGTGGAGTTGGAAGTAAGGCGGAAGGAATTGCAATTCGCTATAAAGGGATGAATCCACCACCTGCAGGACAGAGGGCTGGATCTCTAACGTTCACTCAGAACTCACTTAAGTTCCATATTGGATCAAATTCAAACCAAACTACTAGTGTCTCTTTTAAAAGCTCAAGAGCACAAAATTTGGGATCTGGAGTAGATAATGATTCAGGATTCAGTTCATTTGCAGATATAAATTTAATGACTGGAACAGGTGCCAGGGATTCCCTCGATATAATTGATAAAGCAATTAATGATGTAGCAGCCAATCGTGGCTACATGGGGGCATTCCAAAAGAATACCCTGGAGAGCAACCTTAACTTTTTGAGAAATGCGCATGAACCATTGGCACTCTCTTTGTTTCAGTGTTGTTGGCGATATGGCAACCCACGGCGTTTGGTATGGATTCGAGTACTGCAATGTTGGCTCAGGCAAATCAAACGCCAACAAGCATTTTAAAGCTGTTGCAATAATTATTTCTGATTATCATTTATTTTTTAAGACGGGACATTGTGCAAACTCATTTTGTCCCGTTTTAAATACAGATTAAGCTTTAGTTTAGGAGTGAAAACTTAAAGCTGATAATTAATGTTTTGTAAATATTTAAGACAGAGAACATGGAAAAAGCTGTGTTCTGTTTCTTGAGTATAGATGATATGAAATCGTAAAAAGATAATTAATCTTACATGATTTTCGTTATTACGGTAGAAGAATTATATTATTTAAGACAATTAAAAGTTCATGAAATACAGCTTTTGTGGAAATGACACAAATGGTATTTTTACCAGGCTGTAATTGATAATTATAAAGGCATAAAACAGAAGAATAATACATGCGGTTACGGTTGTTAACGTGATATATAAGAGTATTAAACTACGAGTTTTACTTTTAAACAACATACCGGCAGTAAAACATAATCTTAATTTAATAAGCTGACTTAATCAGACTTTTCAGAAATTATGAGCCGGTGGGTTCATACAGAGCTTATATATAAAAAAACTATAGGAGATTCCAGCGTTAGCATAACCGCAGTCGTATAGATCATCTGCAATGCCGTCTCAAAAAGTGGTAAAGATAATGAGGTGATTACTTGCTTCTGTGGAATGCGGGCAGAGATTAAATAAAGAATGGGATAATTCTGTAGGAAAAAAGAATGATTACAAATAATTGAATTCAGTTTGAATTCTAAGCTGAATAAGTATTTGGATACATTTGCAGGTTTAAACAGTAGAAACTTGAAGTAGCAGAAATTAGAAGTAGCAGCTAGTGAAAGTAAGAAAGTAGAAAGTAGAAAGTAGAAAGTAGAAAGTAGAAAGTAGAAAGTAGAAAGTAGAAAGTAGAAAGTAGAAAGTAGAAAGTAGAAAGTAGAAAGTAGAAAGTAGAAAGTAGAAAGTTAATTTTTAAAGTGGAGTAATTCATTAATTTGAAGCTATTGAAGGCTTTTTTGGCGGGTGATAATATATCTTCATCTTTAGCCACTTTCATCGAAACTGATGAGGGTTTTCGCGGGTTATACATGGATGTATGGTTACGCATTTAAATAGATTCTCACATGTTGTGAGATTCGCTTAACACATATCAAGGAGGACATTATGTCTTTAAAAATAAATCATAATATGAGCGCAGTCAATACTCACAGAAGTGTTTTAAACAATACAAACGCTCAATCAAAAACCATGGAGAAACTTTCTTCAGGTTTAAAAATTAATCGTGCGGCTGATGCTCCGGCGCAGCTGCAGATATCTGAGAATCTTCGTGCACAGGCTGCTGGTCTGAAGCAGGCCATTGACAATTCAGAGATGGCTGTTTCACTAGTCCAAACAGCAGAAGCTGGCCTGTCAGAAGTTAGTCGTGCACTGGTTCAGGCACGACAGTTGGCAGTTCATGCAGGGAATGAAGGTGTTAACGATCCAAATATGATGCTGGCTGATCAAAGAGAATTTGATAATATTTTAGATCAAATAAACCGTGTTGCCTCAAGTACTCAGTATGGACAAAATTATTTGCTTGATGGAAGTCGCTCAGGAAACGGATTGACTATTGGAGAAGATTTGGAATTCGTAGAAGCTGGGGTCAATGCAAGCTCATCAGGTACAGGCGGATATGACATTACCATTAAGCAAGCATCAACTAGATCTTTTCAAAGTGGTACAGTAGCTTTGACTCAAGCGATGATTGATTCCGGTGAGCAGATCACTATTTCTGAAGGTGGCAGGGTTGTTAACTTTAAAACAGTAGAAGGTCAATCAGTTGAGCAGACAATGAACGACCTTACTGCTGCGATTGATGAAGCAGGTGTACAATTGGATTTGATACGACCTGATTCATCTAAGACTGATAGTAATGCTCCTCAGCTAATCTCATTGAGACATAAGAATTTTGGCAGTGAGCACACTTTTCAAGTTGCAAGCAATACAGTCGGTCTTGTTTCTAGTAGCTCAGATATAAACGATCTGGTTGCAAATGGTACAGATGTATCTGGCGAAATCAACGGAGAAGAAACAATTGGAAAAGGTCAGGTATTGACAGGAGCAGTCGGTGCTGGAACAACAGAGGGTATCAAGGTTCGTTATACAGGTGAATCTGCACCTGTTGGAGGAAAAGCAGGTACAATCACCTTTGTACAAAACTCACTGACCTTTCAGGTTGGTGGAAATGCTAACCAGTTTTCACAATTCTCTTTAAGAAGTATGAAGGCTGCTGATTTAGGCAGAGGAGAGTCGAATGTATCCGACTTCAAGAATTTAGATGAAGTCAAAATGTTAAGCGCATCACAGGCTCAGGATGCTATTGCTGTTATTGATAAAGCAATTGAGGAAGTTAATTCCAATCGAGGTGAAATGGGAGCATTCCAGAAAAATAACCTGGAAAGCAACCTGAACTATCTCCGTATTGCACATGAAAATACTGTGCTGTTACAAACAACTGCTGGTGCGGTTGCTGTTACAGAACAAGGCATTGTTAACGAAGCACACCATAGAGGCTTACAAGTTCCTAATCGCAAGGCAAATCAAAGTTCTATGTCAGTGATGAAGCTGTTAGGTTGATTATTTCTGATTTATTTCTGTAGGAAAAGGTTTTCCAAAAAGATTTACTGGGGAACCTTTTCACAGAATAAAAAGCGTAATTATTGAAATAAAAATAAAAAGTTCATACATTAAATTTGATCATTAACTCTAATTTGTTCTTGTGCCATCGTTAATTTGATTAATAATTATTTTCAATTCCACACAGACTTGGGTAACACTAGAGCAGCTAAATTAGGAGCTGAATTGCTTAAGGAGTATTTATGAATTTAGTAAATAAATAATATAAGAATGACTCACAAACAGTCTGAAATCTTAATGACATTAGTATAGTTGCTTTTACAAGATTTCTCGCTTTTTTCGAAACGACACAGGGTTGGGACTTATTTTACTACATCATATATTACATGAAAACAAAGATATACGATGTTTTATGGATTTAAACGAGCAAAAAGATATAAGTATTTCAGCTTTGAAATTGATGCTTTCAGAAAATTGAATGAGGTCGTCTTGAGGCTAATGCATTGAGCCGTTGAATTGTGTGAGAGTGCAGAAAAATACAGTGTAAATTTGATGCTGAATAAAAAAAGTTCATATCATTGCAAGCAGCAATAAAAGAGCTATTAAGTGTAAGTGTTAAAAAAATAGAACTATGCAGTTCTGCAGTTGAGGTCCTGATTAAAGGACTTTGTGCGACTGCATCAAGGTTACTTAAACGTTAAAATGAATAATCTGGTTTTTAGACAATTTACGAGACCCTTATTATAGGTTTAGCCAGTGTTTGTTAAAGATCTGCAACTGCAATGTCAGTATCAGACAGCTGCTTAAATAATACCAGCCCAGGATTATTAGCTTGAAGTCAGCGAATAAGAACGAATAAGAACGAATAAGAACGAATAAGAACGAATAAGAACGAACAATAACGTATAAGAGTCAGTAATAGGACTTAAGAGCGAATAAGAGAAGGTATACCATAATTAATCTGTACCAGAAGCTTACAGTATTTCTGCTGCAGTTAATTATAAAAAAATATGTTTTAAAATAAAGTATACGATTCACTTGTCTAAAGATTAGTGCGTGGATAGTTGCGTCAACAGGCAGTTTCCCGAGATATAAAACGAGAGCTGGATTTAGTGTGAGTGCTAAGGGGAACTTGAGCTTGTATTAAGTCGAGTATGCGATTCACTTGTCTAAAGATTAGTGCGTGGATAGCTGCGTCAACAGGCAGTTTTCCGAGATATAAAACGGGAGCTGGATCTAGCGTAACAGCGCAGGCTTGAGTTTGGTAAATAGCAGCAATACGGCCCAGTACAGTCGTACTCGTAAAATAGAACACTAGAAGTATATTTTGCGGGACAGTGCAGAGGAATTTGTATTGATGAAGCATCCTTGCAGTTCTGAACTGTGCCGTAAATAGAACATAGTATAGAGTTTGTCGAACTGAATAGGAACTGTTTATAAATACCTGGACCAGTTCATTTAAGGGATTTTGCTGATTTTAATGAGCAAAGATTTAACCGTAAGTTTAGTCACTATAAATTGAAAACATTAGAACAAAAAAGCAATAGCAGACGGATTATTTAATTTTAAAAAGGTAGCTGACTAATTGTTTTTAAAACAGGATAAATTAGTCTCTCAATTTAGTTAAAACGCTATAGAGGAGAAAAGCTTATGTAATATTCATTGTTAATTTTGACAACAAATGAATTTAGAAATTAAGAGCTTTTTATAAGCTTTTATCAGCTGATTGGAGAATGGAACTCCGACAGGCTCATTACACCCTTGTCCATACAGATGAGGGCGCCGGCGGGGTGGTACATGGATGTGGTTTCGAAGGCACTATCAGATTCTCACATGCAGTGAGAATCATTTAACACGCAAATAAGGAGGACATTATGTCTTTGCGAATAAATCATAATATGAGTGCAGTAAATGCTCACAGGAACGTTGTTAATAATAGCAGCGCTCAATCAAAAACCATGGAGAAGCTTTCTTCAGGTTTAAAAATAAACCGTGCGGCGGATAGTCCGGCGCAGCTGCAGATATCTGAGAATCTTCGTGCACAGGCTTCTGGTCTGAAGCAGGCCATTGACAATTCAGAGATGGGTGTTTCACTGATGCAAACTGCAGAAGGAGCACTTGAAGAGGTCAGTCGTGCGCTGGTTCAGGCACGTCAATTGGCTGTTCATGCAGGCAACGAGGGTGCCAATGATCCAAATATGCTCCAGGCAGATCAAAGTGAAATAGACAACATCCTTGAGCAAGTAAACCGTATTGCGACTAGTACACAGTATGGGCATAACTATTTGCTTGACGGAAGTCGCTCAGGTAATGGTGTAACTACTGGTGATAATCTTGAGTTTGTTGATGGCAGTACTGAAGCACACAGTTCCGGCGTTGGTGGTTACAATATTAACATCAATAATGCTGCAACCCGTGCTACGCATAGTGGAACAACTAGCTTTGACTCAAGGGACTATTGATGCTGGAGAACAGATTACCATTTCAGAAGGTGGAAGAACTGTTAACTTTTTAACAGAAAAAGGTAAATCAGTTGAACAGACCCTGAATAATCTGGAAAGCGCAATCGATGAAGCCGGTTTAAATATTGATTTGATGCGTCCTTTCCCGCCTGCAACAACCGGTGGTGCTCCACAAGCCATTACATTAAGACACAAGGAGTTCGGAAGCGAGCATACCTTTCAAGCTGCAAGCAATACAGCCGGTCTTGTTTCTAGTGTGTCAAACATAAACGAACTGGTTGCAAATGGTACAGATGTATCTGGCGAAATCAATGGAGAGCAGGCAATCGGGAGAGGTCAGATTTTGACCGGTGATATTGGAGCTGATACAGTTGAGGGAATTAAGATCCGCTATACAGGTGAAACTCCACCTCCAGGAGGAAATGCCGGAACTGTAACTTTTTCGCAAAACTCATTGACTTTCCAGGTTGGTGCTGAAGCTAACCAGTTCTCAGAATACTCTTTGGGGAGCATTAAAACTAATGATTTAGGCAGAGGGGAAGAAAATTCTTCAAATTTTGACTCTTTGGCTCAAATCAGTGTGCTTAATTCTGAACAAGCCCAAGATTCTATTCGGGTTATTGATAAAGCAATTCAGGAAGTCAATTCCAGACGAGGTGAAATGGGAGCATTCCAGAAGAATAACCTGGAAAGCAACCTGAACTACCTCCGTATTGCACATGAAAATTCCGTGAGTTCGGAATCAGTAATTCGTGATGCGGATATGGCCGAAGAAATGGCAACGTTCACACGTAATCAGATCATGATGGAAGCAAGTACTTCCATGCTGGCACAGGCGAATCAGAATTCTATGACTGTGCTGAAGTTGATTGGATAGACTATTATTCCAGTGGGCATCAAGTACTCATTTGTGTTTGTGCTCACTGTACTCCAGTTGAAATGATCAGCGTTAATTGATGGAAATAATGCAGCAGATAATGCTTATCAAGTAGGAGAACAAGCAGAGCCAGTGGCTAAATTAGGAGCTGAATTGCTTAAGGAGTATTTATGAATTTAGTAAATAAATAATATAAGAATGACTCATAAACAGTCTGAAATATTAATGACATTAGTATAGTTGCTTTGTACAAAATTTCTCACTTTTTTCGAAACGACGCAGGGTTGGGACTTATTTTACTACATCATATATTACATGAAAACAAAGATATACGATGTTTTATGGATTTAAACGAGCAAAAAGATATAAGTATTTCAGCTTTGAAATTGATGCTTTCAGAAAATTGAATGAGGTCGTCTTGAGGCTAAAGTATTGAGCCGTTGAATTGTGTTAGAGTACAGAAAAATACAGTGTAAATTTGATGCTGAATAAAAAAAGTTCATATCATTGCAAGCAGCAATAAAAGAGCTATTAAGTGTAAGTGTTAAAAAAATAGAACTATGCAGTTCTGCAGTTGAGGTCCTGATTAAAGGACTTTGTGCGACTGCATCAAGGTTACTTAAACGTTAAAATGAATAATCTGGTTTTTAGACAATTTACGAGACCCTTATTATAGGTTTAGCCAGTGTTTGTTAAAGATCTGCAACTGCAATGTCAGTATCAGACAGCTGCTTAAATAATACCAGTCCAGGATTATTAGCTGAAGTCAGCGAATAAGAGTGAACAAGAGCGAACAAGAGAACAAGAAAGAACAAGAACGTATAAGAGTCAGTAATAGCACCTAAGAGCGAATAAGAGAAGGTATACCATAATCAATCTGTACCAGAAGCTTACAGTATTTCTGCTGCAGTTAATTATAAAAAATAGTTTTTTAAATAGAGTATGCGATTCACTCGTCTAAAGATTAGTGCGTGGATAGTTGCGTCAACAGGCAGTTTACCGAGATATAAAACGAGAGCTGGATTTAGTGTGGGTGCTAAGAGGAACTTGAGCTTGTATTAAGTCGAGTATGCGATTCACTTGTCTAAAGATTAGTGCGTGGATAGTTGCGTCAACAGGCAGTTTCCCGAGATATAAAACGAGAGCTGGATTTAGTGTGAGTGCTAAGGGGAACTTGAGCTTGTATTAAGTCGAGTATGCGATTCACTTGTCTAAAGATTAGTGCGTGGATAGTTGCGTCAACAGGCAGTTTCCCGAGATATAAAACGAGAGCTGGATTTTGCGTAACAGCGCAGACTTGAGTTTCGTAAATATCAGCAATACGGCCCAGTACAGTCGTACTCGTAAAATAGAACACTAGAAGTATATTTTGCGGGACAGTGCAGAGGAATTTGTATTGATGAAGCATCCTTGCAGTTCTGAACTGTGCCGTAAATAGAACATAGTATAGAGTTTGTCGAACTGAATAGGAACTGTTTATAAATACCTGGACCAGTTCATTTAAGGGATTTTGCTGATTTTAATGAGCAAAGATTTAACCGTAAGTTTAGTCACTATAAATTGAAAACGTAAGAACAAAAAAGCGATAGCAGACGGATTATTTAATTTTAAAAAGGTAGCTGACTAATTGTTTTTAAAACAGGATAAATTAGTCTCTCAATTTAGTTAAAACGCTATAGAGGAGAAAAGCTTATGTAATATTCATTGTTAATTTTGACAACAAATGAATTTAGAAATTAAGAGCTTTTTATAAGCTTTTATCAGCTGATTGGAGAATGGTTATCCGACAGCTCATTACACCCTCGTCCATACAGATGAGGGCGCCGGCGGGGCGGTACATGGATGTGGTTTCGAAGGCACTATCAGGTTCTCACATGCAGTGAGAATCATTTAACACGCAAATAAGGAGGACATTATGTCTTTGCGAATAAATCATAATATGAGCGCAGCAAATGCTCACAGGAACGTTGTTAATAATAGCAACGCTCAATCAAAAACCATGGAGAAGCTTTCTTCAGGTTTAAAAATAAACCGTGCGGCGGATAGTCCGGCGCAGCTGCAGATATCCGAGAATCTTCGTGCACAGGCTTCTGGTCTGCGCCAGTCCATCGACAATTCCGAGATGGCTATTTCTCTGATGCAAACTGCAGAAGGAGCACTTGAAGAGGTCAGTCGTGCACTGATTCAGGCACGTCAATTGGCTGTTCATGCAGGCAACGAGGGTGCCAATGATCCAAATATGCTCGAGGCAGATCAAAGTGAATTGAACAACATTCTTGAGCAAGTAAACCGTATTGCTACTAGTACACAGTATGGGCATAACTATTTGCTTGACGGAAGTCGCTCAGGTAACGGTGTAACTACTGGTGATAATCTTGAGTTTGTTGATGGCAGTACTGAAGCACACAGTTCCGGCGTTGGTGGTTACGATATTAACATCAATAATGCTGCAACCCGTGCTACGCATAGTGGAACAACTGCTTTGACTCAAGGGACTATTGATGCTGGAGAACAGATTACCATTTCAGAAGGTGGAAGAACTGTTAACTTTTTAACAGAAAAAGGTAAATCAGTTGAACAGACCCTGAATGATCTTGAAACCGCAATCGGTGATGCCGGTTTAAATATTGATTTGATGCGGCCTTATCCGCCTGGTACAAGCAGTGGAGTTCCACAGGCCATTACATTAAGACACAGGGAGTTCGGAAGCGAGCATACCTTTCAAGCTGCAAGCAATACAGCCGGTCTTGTTTCTAGTGTGTCAAATATAGACGAACTGGTTGCAAATGGTACAGATGTAGCTGGCGAAATCAATGGAGAGCAGGCAACCGGAAGAGGTCAAATTTTGACTGGTGATCCTGGAGCTGATACAGTTGAGGGAATTAAGATCCGCTATACAGGTGAAACTACACCTGTAGGAGGAAATGCAGGAACTGTAACATTTTCTCAAAACTCATTGACTTTCCAGATTGGTGCTGAAGCTAACCAGTTCTCAGAATACTCTTTGGGGAGCATTAAAACTAATGATTTAGGCAGAGGGGAAGCAAATTCTTCAAATTTTGACTCTTTGGCTCAAATCAGTGTGCTTAATTCTGAACAAGCCCAAGATGCTATTCGGGTTATTGATAAAGCAATTCAGGAAGTCAATTCCAGTCGAGGTGAAATGGGAGCATTCCAGAAGAATAACCTGGAAAGCAACCTGAACTACCTCCGGATTGCACATGAAAATTCCGTGAGTTCGGAATCAGTAATTCGTGATGCGGATATGGCCGAAGAAATGGCAACAGTTCACACGTAATCAGATCATGATGGAAGCAAGTACTTCCATGCTGGCACAGGCGAATCAGAATTCTATGACTGTGCTGAAGTTGATTGGATAGACTATTATTCCAGTGGGCATCAAGTACTCATTTGTGTTTGTGCTCACTGTACTCCAGTTGAAATGATCAGCGCCCTGTGTTACGGAAGTAATACAGGGTTCCTTCCTCACTGCCTACTATCAGATCCAAGTCACCATCTGTATCCAAATCAACAAATTCAGGGTTTCCACCAATTGGTAAATTCAGTTGTTTAAAATATTCCAGAGAAGGTTTCCAGGACAGAATACCTGGTTTTTCCGGATCAGGCTGAAAGCTAATGATATTTCCTGAGTCAGAGCCAATAATCAGGTCTGGCTGCTGATCATTATTGAGGTCAGTAATTTTAGGTACAGAACCAATACCAATATCTAAATTTAAATATTTGCGTCTTTCAAGTCGAAAATAAAAACCGTTGCCCTGTTCTATACGATCAAATTTACGTAGTTGACCGATGAAGTTTCCTGTCAGCAAATCATTACGGCCGTCACCATTGAGGTCTAGAACAGCTGGGACTGAGTTTCTTCCTCCAGCCACACCAATAAACTGAGTAGGATTGTAGACGAAGTCAGCTATCTCAGAATTGCCTTTATTCTCCCAGTAGTCAATACTTCCTTCTTGATTGCCAACCAGCAGATCAAAATCTCCATCACCATCCAAATCCGCAAAAACTGGAGCGGAATTTTTTCTGCCTTGATAGCCTAGAAAGTGCTTGCTTTCAAGAGTCCACATCGCATCTCCTGAACCTAATTCACGTCGGTAGTATCTTAACTCACCGGCACTGTTTCCAACAATTAAATCAAGATTGTTATCGCCGTCCACATCCATAAATGCAGGAAAAGCACGACGTCCAAGTTCCAGATTCCCATACCTGGAACTTACAAACTCAAAAGATGGTTCAATAGGTCCAAATGCTTTAGAATCTTGTTCAGTTTTAGTATTCTCAACTGGAATAATCGTGTTGTCTGCTTGTTCATTTTCTTCCTCCTGCTCTTCATCCTCCAAAGTGTTTTCTGTAAGAACAAGCGTACTCTCCTGTTTAGACTCTATTGTCTTTTTCAAACCGCCATTTTTCCAATAAAGCAAATTACCTTGTACATCACCAATCAGCAAATCTGTTTTGTTGTCACCTTCAAAATCCACAAAATGCGGTGTGCTGTACCCGATGGCCTTGATATTTTGCCAGTGTTCGGCCTCCAGGGTCCATCCATCCAGTGCAGGGGAACTTTCAGGAGGAAGATGACTGATTAGACTTAAAAATCCCTCTCTACCGCCAACAACAAGGTCAGGATGCTTGTCTCCGTTCCATTTCCAAAAAGTTGGTGCAGAACTGGCTTTCGTTTGAAACCCGGCAATGCGTGTGTTGCGCAGTACAAAATACGGTGTGTTTTTGTTACCTTGATTTTCATAATAAATAATCAAGCCCTTACTGTTTCCTATCAGGAGATCCAGGTCGTCATCTCCATCCATATCATTTAACAATGGTGTACTGAAACTTCCTACATCAATTTGTGATAAATTTACGTCATGTACCACCCATTCCGGTCTTTTTTCTGAACCGCGGTTTAGTATCCATTCCAATTTACCATTTTTATTTCCGCTGATAATATCTAAATCTCCATCTGCGTCAATATCTGATAAAACAGGAGAACTGTACTGTCTCTTATTATTTTCAAGTACAGGGAAATTAAGTTCATACCAGTCTGTGCCTTTTTCAGCACGGTTTTCAAAAGCAAATATTTTACCTGAACGACTGCCGAGAAGGATATCTATTCGGCCATCCTGGTTCCAGTCGCCGCTTGTAAGGAAGGAGTGGCGGTCACTGCCAATTAGATTCTCTATCTTCAAAAAGTTTCTGCTGGATAACCAGAGTTGATTTCGTGTAATAATTCCCTGAGAAGTTAATTTATCAATCTTTTCTTTTATCACATCTTTTTCAGTTTCTGATTCTCCAGCTGCAGTTGCTTGGTCTACCTGTGTTACTGCATTTTCCATATTATCTTTGTTTTCATCCTGAATGTTCTCATTAACAACTGAGTTTTGTTGCTTAGAAGTGTCTGCTTCACTTTTATTTGAATTACTGGAAACCTCAGTAATATCGTCGGTATTATCGGAATTAGATTTTATACTTAGATCCGGACGCAAAATAAAGGGGTACAACTCCACCATTCTGTTAATCTTTTTTCCTTCAGGTACACCGAAAGCAACTGCAAGTGGTACAAGGCATTCCGGAATCCCTCTTAATTGAGAACATGCTTGAGAGAGAACTTTTTCAAATGAGGCAGTCATATCAATCTTTACCAGTTGAATAGCAGATATTTTTCGAAGCAAATCCAGCAGTATTTCATGATTTTCATAATAGACAATCTTTGAGGAAGACGTACCTAAAAATAGTTCTGAAAAACCGTCCTTGTTCAAATCATGAAATGTAGGTGCAACACTGCCGCCGCCGTCAATAAACTGGAAATGTCTGGATTTTAGGTTCCATAATGGAGCAAAGTTATCTCCGGTATTGAGATAATAATTGATTTTTCCGTTTGATTTTCCAACAACCAGATCCAAATCATTATCTTGATCCCAATCCACCAATTCAGGAACGGCATTGGCTTGAGGGGCAATGTCTGCAACTAGTTCAGGTTGATATTTGCAACGTTTATCTGGTGGATCTGAGACCTTAAACGCTCTACAAAAAACAGCCTCCTGGGTGCATTCCGGAATTAAAAAATATGTGAATTTTACCTGAACCTGTGCCTACCAGTAAATCATAAGTTCTGTCACCGTTAAAATCGCTAAAAGCGGTACACTGTTCCCTCCAAATTTCAGACCCATGTAAATTGGAGTTTTACGGAAAAATCGTGGGCTGAGTTTGTTCCCCCGATTTTCGTAGTGGAAAATATGGCCATCTTTGGAACCAATAAAAAGATCAAAGTCTCCGTCATTGTCGATGTCAACAAACTCTGGAGCAGCATTGTTTCCAACATCAAGAATGGTTTGTATTAGTATGGAATTGCTTTGTTTGTCTACACCTTCATGAATTACCACTAAATCTTCTGTTATCAATTTGAAGATCGGAGTTGTAGTGCTGCCTTGATTGTGAAAAAAAGCAATGCGCCCATCCGCTTTTCCAACAAACAGGTCATCATCTCCATCATCGTCAATATCTACAAAACGTAATATACTCCGTGCAAAGCTGCGTGTGTAAAGTAACTTTGTTTCACCTTTCATCTTTCCATAAAACTGTGGTATCCAGTTGTATGTCAGAATAGGCTGTTCTTCTCCGGCTGTGGAATAATTTGGTGTTCCCAAAGAAAATCCCAGTATCAGAAAAAGGGAAAAAGCAACCTGAATGTTAAATATTATTTTGGCCTTGAACATGAATCACAAGGATTTGTAAAAAATGGTGGGAAGTGAGAATAATAGGAATTATCGGTTTATGTTTTTTGACTTATCTAACAAAGGACTATGAAGCTTTTTGAAAACTTGCAAAGTTGATTTTGGAAGTGAATCAAGTATAAGTAAAAAGTAAAATTCATCAACGAAATCTATAGTCTCTTACTGACATGTCAACTTTTATATTAACTAAAGTTGCTTGATGAAAATTGTTTGCCAACTTTTTAATAGTTTATGTTTATGACAGTTTTTTTACTGACTCTATGTTTTGCTGTTGTCATCTGGTCTGCCTTTAATCATTTAAGATATCTTGGAATTGATGCAGATTATCTAATAAGTGGCGCACGCAGACTGCAATCTCTCTGGTAATGAATTAACGCCTTTTACACTAAAGTCTTGTCTGTTTCTCTGCAGGCTGGGTATGGTGATTACTTAAAAAATTTAACCTGACACTTAAATACCGTGTATTTAGTATATGGGTGCTGAATTATCATCTTTTTATAAAAAGTTTTAACATGGAACTAAAAATTGAATACAGTAATGATTCTTTCACAAGTGAAAAACTGGAAGCTCTGGTCGTATTTGTAGTTGAAGACTCAGACCTTTCTGGAAGTGGACTAAGTGCCCTTCCAGGAGATCTCAAAAAAAACCTGAACGATTCAATTAAATTGAAAGTTTTTACAGGTAAGAAAGACAAAAGTCAGCATTTGTTTTCTGGTTATGCAAAAATCCCGCAAATATTAGCGATTGGTCTGGGTAAAAAAGATGAATTAGATGCTGAGACGTTGAGACGTGCTGCAGGAAAAGCAGGAAAAATGCTGACTTTACTGAAAGCAAATAAGGTTGGATTTGTTGTGACCTCACTTATTCAAAATGCAGTTGAAGTAGATGCAGGACAGGTTCTGGTAGAAGGTTTAACTTTAGGTGCCTATGAGTTTAACACTTACAAAAAATCACAAAATGAAAAAAAGAACTCCAAATCAATTACGATTAAATGTTGTGACCCGGAAAAACTTACTTCATTGAAAGATTTAAAAAATGGGAAAATACGTGCTGAAGGGACAAATCTGGCCCGCACATTAGGTAATACGCCCGCAAATGATTTGAAACCAAAAGATCTTGCGGCTGAGGCAAAAAGGATTGCTGTAAAATACAAAATGGAATGCACGGTTTTGGAAGAAAAAGATATGAGAAAACTGGGTATGGAGATGCTCCTTGGTGTGTCAAGAGGTTCCCGTGAACCGGCTAAATTAATTATTTTGGAGTATACTCATCAGCAGGCCAAACAAACAGTTGCAATTGTTGGAAAAGGGGTAACATTTGATTCAGGTGGAATTTCACTCAAGCCTGGGAAAAATATGGACGAAATGAAATTCGATATGTGCGGTGCTGCAGCCGTTTTGGGTGCAATGAAAGTCATAGGACAGGTTAACCCAAAACTAAATATTATTGCTGTTATTCCAACAACGGAAAATATGCCTGGCGGCGATGCCCAACGTCCGGGAGACATAGTTACAGCACATAACGGCAAACGGGTTGAAATCCTCAACACAGATGCAGAAGGCCGACTGATTCTTGGTGATGCACTTAGTTATGTTGTTAAGGAGTACAAGCCTGATGCGGTTATCGACCTGGCTACTCTCACTGGGGCATGTGTTGCTGCACTAGGGCACCTCACTACTGGAGCAGTCTCGAACAATGATGCCTTGATGGAACAAGTACGTAGAGCAGGAAATATTAGTGGTGACCGGGTCTGGCAGTTTCCAAGCTTCCCCGAATATGGCGAATCCATCAAGGGTAAATATGCAGACCTGCAAAATATTGGCGGAGGTGATTCCGGAGTCATAGTTGCAGGTCTGTTTTTAGAACATTTTGTAGATAAAACACCTTGGGTCCATCTTGATATAGCAGGAACATCCTGGAATGTAAAACATCTCGGTTACCAGCCCAACAGTGGGGCTACTGGTGTCGGGGTGAGACTTCTTGTAGATTTTGTGGAGGAATGGCAACCGCTTAAATAAGTGCAGATATAATTGAATTTTTTGCAAATATAATCATGACTAAAAGTCGCGACACACAAATCCATAAGCTGGTCAATAAACTGATCAACACGGAACGGACACAGTTGTTGAAAAGCATACTTGAACCGCTTAAACCTTTGGAAATTGCCAACATTCTGCTGCAGTTAAAATTGAAGCAACAGTTGGTATTACTGGAAAATCTGGATCGGGGAACGTCTTCAGAGGTGCTAAACAATCTGCAGGATTCACCTTCCATTCTTGGCGATATTGTAGAACAAATATCTACTGATCGATTGAGTAATGCAATCGAGGATATGCCGCAGGACGATGCGGCTGACTTTGTTGGTCTGTTGGATGATGAAAAAGCTGAAGCGTTGCTTGAGAAACTGCCGGAAAAAGATCGTGAAGAACTGACCAATCTTCTTCAATATGATGAAGAAAGTGCAGGCGGACTCATGACGCCCTATGTTGTGGCGATCCATAGAGACCAAACGGTTGCAGCAGCAATCAAAGAAATACAAAAATTTGTTAAAAAGGAGGGTTTCGAATTATTTTATACAGCTTACGTTGTCGATGATCATGATCACTTGATTGGTACAATTGGTACTACTGAACTTTTGTTGGCGGAGCGCCATAAATTAATTGAAAATTTGATGGATCATGAAGTGGTTGCTGTTGATCAGGATTTGGATCAGGAGGAAGTTGCACGGATTGCGCAGGAATATGATTTGGTAGTTGTTCCGGTAATAGATAAGCATTTGCGTCTAATCGGCCGTATTACTCTGGATGATTTGGTGGATGTGATTGTTGATGAATATAATGAAGATATGGGTCATATTGCCGGTACAGGGGACGAAGAGGTTAGTGAGACATCGGTTTTACGAGCTTCAGGTGATAGGTTGCCCTGGTTGCTGGTTGGTTTGTTTGGAGGTTTTTTAACTGCTATAGTGATGAGTTTGTATGAAAATGCTCTTATTTCGCTACCGGATGTAACTTATTTTATTCCTCTTGTAGCAGCACTTGGAGGAAGTATCGGCATACAGTCTTCTTCAATTGTTGTGCGTGGACTTGCCACAGGAGCAATACAAACTACTGATATTCTTGTTCGGCTCTGGAAAGAGTTAAGGGTCGCATTTTTGAATGGAATTATTTGTTCTTTCATACTGGCAGGCATGTCATGGTACCTGACTGATGATGTTGGGAGGGCCATTACATCAGGAATTTCATTATTGATCGTTGTTTGTTTTGCAGCAGTAGTTGGTTCAACAATTCCAATTATACTTAAACGAATGAATATCGATCCTGCTATAGCAACAGGGCCTTTTATTACAACTACCAGCGACATCATTGGAATCGCCATTTATCTCGGTTTTGCTTTTAATGTCAGCTTTTCTCCACTTTTCAATTCCTGATAGAACAATGTCGTTTAGAGAAATTTACGGACAAGAACACGCAATTGACCTGCTGAATCAAGCCGTTCAGAGGGACAGGATGCCTCATGCATGGTTGTTCACCGGCCAGGCAAATATTGGTAAATACAAAACAGCTGTTGCTCTTGCACAAAAACTTAATTGCAGAAAATGTGGAGAAGATGCTTGTGGAGAATGTGATATTTGTTTTCAAATTGCAGAACAGAATTTTCTGGATTTCCAGGTTCTGATTCCTGACGGCAAGTTTATTAAGATAGATCAAATCCGTAAATCATTGAACTGGCTTCACCTTCATCCGGATCAGGCAAAAAAACGCGTATTGATTCTTGATGGAGCACAGCATTTGGGCCGGGAAGCAGCTAATGCTTTTTTAAAAACGTTAGAGGAACCGGCACCGAATACTTTGCTGATTTTGATTGCGGATTCATCACAACAACTGCTGGAAACAATTGTTTCGCGTTGCCAACAAATACGATTTCGTCCATTGACTGAGGAAATTTCGGAACGGATTTTGCGGGACACAACGAACCTGTCAACTGCCCGGATTCAGTTGCTCAGTTCCTTCAGTATGGGAAGCGTAAATGTAAATCTTGCTGAACGTCTTGAACTTATGGAAACTGTCCAGCAAACGGCCATCCACTGGCTGACCACATTTTCTGCAGCAACACTGGAAGAGATGCTACGGACCTGTGAAACCTGGGCTAAATCAAAAAATGAAGAATGGCGTTTGCTGCTGGATTTTCTGGAAACTTGGTTTCGTGATTTAACATGGCTGTTTCGTGGTCTTCCCGAAGAAAAACTGATAAACCAGACAGTTGGTTCTGATGAAAACTGCATTTCTTCATTGAGAAAAAGTGGAGAGCATTTTACTCTGCAGCAAATTTTCGAAATTTTTGGCTTGATAGCAGAATCAAGAAGAACCATTGAACTTAATGCAAATAAGTCACTTGCAGTTGAATCTCTATGTTTGCAGATGTACCGTAGAGTTGTATGAATTATAAATCGGTAAATTTGAATAAGCTGATATTTTCAAAAAATAAATTATTCACACTACTTTTTTTGTTCTGCGTACTCAGTTTATTTGTAGCTGTTCATGGTGCAATTGCCCGTCAACCTACACCTTTTGAATTGGAGGCAATCCGTAAAGAAACCAGGGTTGTGTTTCTGAACTATCTGCAACTCTGGCAGGAGGAACGCTATTTTGAATTATACAAATTCGGCAAAAAACATTCCACAGATCAAATTAGCATTGAAGAATTTGCAACACGAATGATTGAACTGGACTGGGTTCCGGCTGGTTTGAAAACTGGAAAAGAACCTGAAATATCATATCGATACCTTACATTGCTTTATGTTAATGCTGCAATTGTATTTCGACACAAAAGCATTCTAGATTTACAATTTACAAAGCAGCAATCATTTTTGCTGCTGAAGGAAGGTGGGAAGTGGCGCTTCGATTTACTACAGATGATCCGGTCTCCTTTTTATATTCCACCAAATTAGTACTTGCTGGAATATAATATTATTCAATAAAACCAAAAAGTAATTGTTCGATTGCTGATTACTACTGCAAGGTTTTTTTGTAAAAGCCCGAAAGCCATGTGCTTCCGTTTTTTGAGTCCCTTTTTCAACAAAGTTACCTCATGGGAAAAACTGGCTGGTTTGAATCCCATTCTGATACTAATTTGATATAAAATTAATTATTATACTTCCTGAAAAACCAATGTCCGAAGACTTTGTTAGCTTAGTCGGTACTCTGGAAAAAATTTTGTACACAAATCCGGAAAACGGATTTTTAATTGGTACATTTATAACAGAAAATTCCATCAGGCCGATCACTGTAAAAGGCATTGTTTTCAACACCCATGAGCATGAAACATTACGTTTAAAAGGCAGTTGGGAGAATCACAAAACTTATGGACGTCAATTTTCGATTCGTGAATTCATGCCTGTTGAACCAACCTCTGAAGAAGGGATTATACGCTACCTTTCTTCTGAAGTATTTAAGGGAATTGGTAAAATAACGGCAGAGCGAATTGTCAAAAAGTTCGGAAAAGATACTTTTAAAATTATAGACAGTTCTCCAAAATTATTATCGAAAGTTAAAGGCGTCGGCAGAAAACAACAAAAATCTCTGCTTGATGCGTGGGATGCTCAAAGAGGTCTCCGGGATGTAATGACTTTTTTGCGTGGAGTAGGAATATCACACGCTTATGCACAACGTATTTTTGTGAAGAATGGCTTGAACAGTATTCCTTTGATCAAAGCAAATCCGTATCAGTTAACTGATATACCGGGAATAGGTTTTCTTACTGCAGATGGTATTGCACGCAATCTGGGATTCGATAATAACTCTCCGCATCGTGCTGACGCAGGCTTACTTTATATGCTGGAACAACAGGCACTCAATGGTCACACCTGTTTCCCTCGTCGGGATTTGCTAGAAAAAACGGTGCAAGAGCTTAATATTGATTCATCAATGCTGGAGTCATCAATTCGGCAATTGCTGGAAGATCGTTTGTTGAATAGTGATAAAATTGAAGATGCTTCAGGTAATGAGCAGGAATTGGTTTCCCGTCCGAGATTTTACAAAGCAGAACGGCGTGTTGCGGAGAATATTTTTCGAATCCTTAACAGTGAAGCCTATACGGTTTATGAGGGTGAATCTTATCTGATAGAAGAGCAGGAACTAAAAGTTGGCCTGAAGCTTGATCCTGCCCAGAGAGAGGCAGTTGAAGCAGCTCTTCAGCATAAAGTGCTGATTATAACGGGTGGCCCCGGTACAGGTAAAACAACCATTGTGCGGTTTATACTTGGACTGATGCGTACCAGAATTCCTGCAATTGCACTTGCTGCACCTACTGGACGTGCTGCAAAACGAATCACTGAAACTACCGGTGCTGCAGCTTCCACAATTCACCGTCTTCTTGAAGCAAGCAACATAGGTTTTAAGCGTGACAGGGAAAATCCTCTGGAGCAGGAATTGCTGATCCTTGATGAAACTTCAATGATCGATACTCTGCTGATGGATAGTTTGCTGGAAGCCGTTCCATCTGCGTCACGTTTGATTCTAGTCGGGGATGTAGATCAATTGCCGTCAGTGGGTGCAGGAGCAGTGTTGTCGGATTTAATTGAATCCGGATTAATTCCCGTTGTGCGCCTCGATCATATTTTTCGGCAGGCAGCTGATAGTTTTATTACAGTCAATGCTCACAAAGTTCGTCGGGGAGAAATGCCGGACTTCAGTAGCTCAAATCGACAAACGGAAGATGATAATCAGCTGCTGGATTTTTATTTTATTAAAGAGTCGAATCCGGAAAAAATTGTTGAAAAAATACTGCTGATGAGTACCGAAAGGATTCCCCAGCGTTTCGAGCTTGATCCGATGATGGATATTCAGGTCCTGACGCCGATGCACCGTGGAGTCACAGGTGCAATAAATCTAAACCGGAAACTGCAGGATGTAATAAATCCAGATGCAAAAGGTCTGGAACATCTTGAACAGTGGTTCCGGATTGGAGACAAAGTGATGCAGCAGCAAAATGATTATGAGAAACTGGTTTTCAACGGTGATCTTGGAAGAATTGTTAATTGCGATCCAAAAACCAAAGAACTGCATGTTAAATTTGATCAGCAAATTGTTCATTACCAGGGGAAAGAGATAGATCAACTATCTCTGGCCTACGCAATCACGGTTCACAAATCCCAGGGAAGTGAATATTCGGCAGTGATAGTTCCTCTCACTACACACCATTATATGATGCTTCAGCGGAATTTACTCTACACTGCAATCACCCGTGGGAAACAGTTAGTTGTTTTGATTGGAACAGATGCAGCTATTAAGAAGGCCGTTGAAAATGAAGGTTCAACACGCCGTTTTACCGGTTTACTGCATCAACTGTCAGAATTGGGTGCAGCTCCTTTGTTTTGAGCTAAAATAATAAGCTGTTATTGATGCTTTAGTAACCGGTTGTAACCCCGACAACACTAGTTATCGAACTGATTGTGGAATGAAAATTACTGAACATGTAAGTTTTTGATATAATAGCTTATAGACTGTTAATGAATGTCAAACATGTGTTGCTTATTTTTTTTGAGTTTATCACAATTAATTAAGGCGTGAGCCATTAAATTTAATAAGAAACTCATATTATTGACTGCTGAATGACATCTCGACCGAAAGGAAAGATTTTATAAAGTGTTGTTACCTTATAAGATCCTTCACAGATGTTTGGGTTGACATGATAAAACTCGTGACTGTCGAGTTAATTAAATATACATGAAAAATATGAAACTGTTTCGACTGACCGTCATACTTGTATTTTTGTTTTCAATTACTCATTTCTGTTTTGCCGAAACCGGAGTCTTTCCAAAAAATATTGTTTTTGTAACTCATCAGCCATTGAGTGGACCTGCAAAGGAATATTCTGATATAGGAAAAAGCGCGCAGGCCTATTTTAAATATGTAAATGATCAGGGCGGAGTACACGGTCGTTCAATTGAATTGAAAATAATTGATGATCAGTTGAAACCATACAAAGCTAAAGAGGAACTGGAGGAACTGACTTTAAAAAATGACATATTTGCTGTTTTCAGTGGTATTGGCAGTAAAACTCATCAAGCAGTTTACCCTTTGTTAAAAGAGCAAAGACTGCCAAGTTTTTTTGTCGGCTCAGATTTGCCGGAATGGACACAACCCCTTCGTGCAAATGTCTTTGGTTTTATGCCTACTGCTGAAACCGAAGCGCGTGTTATTGGAAAATATATTACAGAAAAGCACACTGGAAAAGAGTTTATCATCTGGTATCCTGAAAATCCTGTATATCAGAGGTCAGTAAAAGCCTTGACCAAAGAATTGTATAACGTTTCTGCCAAACTGCTGCCGGGAAAAGCAGGACGGCTTAACGCAGAATGGCAGCTGATTCGTAGGAATAATCCAGATTTTCTGGTTGTATTGGGAAATTATACTGATGTTATGAACTTCTTGAAGTTTTCTCCTCAGATAAATATTCCCATGTTAACAGGACACGCGCTTGCGGATAGTCGACTAACTGAGTGGTTGGGTCAAAAAGTTTCTGAACGAGTACGTGTTTTAACAGCATATCCCCTTAAAATTGAAACAGAACATCCTGGTCAAATATTACATAAGCTAATACTCAGTGAATATGCGCCAAACCTGGCTCTCAACCGCTGGACTCTTTATGGCCATGCAGTAGCAGAATTAATGGTTGAAGTCTTAAATCGATCGGGGCGTTCTTTGAGTAGACAAAAAGCAGTTTCTGCTGCTGAAAGTATAACAAAATGGCAGGGAAAGTTGTTACCTCCAGTATACCTCGATTCACGTAACCACCTGGCTCTTACCACATTTCGTGTTTCACGAATTACATACGGAAGGGTAAGCCACTTGTCCGGGTGGATTGATGGTAAATAAAACAAATGACAAGGATCACAGTCAAGGTTGGGATTATATGCCGTAAGAGCTCTCAGACTTAACAGGGCGTGTAAAAGCATGACAAGACTTCAAAAAATCTTAAGACGGTATTACAGGCCTTTTTAGAGCTTGATTACAATACTGCTAATCAAGGGCAAGGATGGAAAATATGGCACGATTAGTCAAATTTCCTTTTTCAAAAACAGAAGAAATATTGGTTAAAACAGCACTTTTGCATAATAAAGTTCTGGCTTTTCCTACTGAAACCTTTTATGGTTTGGGTGGAAATGCGTTTTTAAAAAAAGTTGCAGATCGTGTTTATAACATTAAGGAACGGCCCAGAAATAAACCGTTGCTTGTGCTGACTACACCTGAATGGCTGCCAGGTCTTTGTCTGTGGAACGACTCTCGTATTGATGATTTAATGAATGCTTTTTGGCCGGGTCCACTGACCTTGATTTTAGCCGCGAATCCGGAACTTCCGCAACACCTTCAAAACAGTGACGGAACTTTAGCCGTACGTTACACGAGTGCTCCAGCTGCGCAGTGCCTGATAGAATTGGGAAGTTGTCCAATAATTGGTACAAGCGCCAACCTCACAGGCATGCCGGAATGCTCTTCTGCAACAGAAGTCCATAATCAGTTGAACAACAAGGTTGATATGATTATTGATGGAGGAGAACTGGAAGAAAATAGGGCCTCGACGATCTTAAATTGCCAAAACAAAAATTTTGAAGTTTTTCTTTTCAGCGTGGTTCAATATAACTCCGGTCTCTGTGAAACTTAAATTTGATTTTTCTGTGCTGTTTCAGGAACAAGATTTTTGTAGTTTGTTTTCAAAAAATACTAGACAAAACCCCGAGAAATAAATTTTAAGCCGGCTAAAAAAACAAGTCTGCATCAAATGGTCAGGCTCTAAGAAGAATTATAAATAATTCCCCCACTGAATTCAGATTTGAAAAATTGTTTGTTTTTAATGCAGGTGCAAATACTTTTATGCTGGAACAAAACATGGTCTTAATTTGAGGACTGACAACATTATTTCATTTGTCACTAAATCAGAATGAATCGTTTTAGTGTCAATTCATGCCTTACATATTTCTACGGTACTGTCCGCCGATTTGGTAAAGCTGTTGAGTGATTTGTCCCAATGAACAAACTTGCACAGACTCCATCAGGATCTCAAAAATATTGCCATTTTTTAGTGCCGCCTCTCTGAGACGTTCCATCATTGAGTCTCGCTCTTTGGAGTGGAACTTATGAAAATTCTCCAGATCATGGATTTGCATTGTCTTTTCTTCTTCCGTTGAACGCGCTAATTCAATTTCTGTATCAGTTTCAGCAGGATTTGGGTTAAGAAAAGTGTTCACACCCATTATAGGCAGTTCTCCGGAATGTTTAAGAGTTTCGTAATAAAGTGATTCCTCCTGAATTTTGTTACGCTGGTACATCGTTTCCATTGCACCAAGAACCCCACCACGTTCAGTGATACGATCAAATTCTGTCAATACTGCTTCTTCTACAAGATCTGTCAACTCTTCAATAATAAATGCCTATTCTTTCCCTTACCGATGCTGCTATTGTGGGTCATATGCCTATACATGCTACAGAATCATTGGCAGCCGTTGGAGTTGTAACCGCTTCGTCGTAAGCGTTGGTGTGAAGTGAATTACAGTTATCGTAAACGGCATAAAGTGCCTGAAGTGTTGTCCGGATGTCATTGAAATCCATCTCCATTGCATGCAGGGAACGTCCGGAAGTTTGTATGTGATATTTTAATTTTTGTGAGCGTTCATTTGCTCCATACAAATTACGCAGTGTGACAGCAAAAATTCTGCGTGCTACCCTTCCAATTACCGCATATTCAGGATCCATTCCGTTACTGAAAAAGAAGCTCAGGTTACGCGCAAAATCGTCAATTGCCAAGCCGCGTGCCAGATAATACTCAATCAGAGTAAATCCATTAGCAAGTGTGAAGGCAACCTGGCTGATCGGATTTGCTCCGGCTTCAGCAATATGATATCCGGAAATACTTACCGAATAAAAGTTTCGGACATCGTTTGCAGTAAAATATTCCTGAATGTCACCCATCATCTGCAAAGCAAAATTTGTGCTGAAAATACAAGTGTTTTGCGCCTGGTCTTCCTTCAAAATATCTGCCTGAACCGTTCCGCGGATGTTGTTTAATACATCAGCCTTTATAGCACTGTAAGTTTCATTATCTACAAAATGTTTACCGGACAATCCCAATAATTCCAAACCTAGTCCATCGTGATTTTCTGGACGCTCCATACGATACTCCGGAGGCTCCACATCCTGTTTTTTGTAGCGTTCTTGGAGCGTTTTTTTCGCTTTTTCTAAATGCCCGTTTTCACGTAAATGTTTTTCTATTTGCTGATCAATGGCTGCATTCATGAAGAACCCAAGCAACATAGGCGCTGGACCATTTATAGTCATGGACACTGATGTGCTAGCTAGTAGAAAGGTCAAAACCTGAATATAGTTTTTTCGCATCATCTAAACAACAAATTGAAACCCCTGCATTTCCGATTTTTCCAAAAATATCGGGTCGCAAATTCGGATTTGAACCATAAAGCGTCACCGAGTCAAACGCTGTACTCAAGCGTGTTGCAGGCTGATCACAGGCCAGCAAATGAAAACGCCGGTTTGTACGCTCTGCAATTCCTTCTCCGGCAAACATGCGGGTCGGGTCTTCGCCTTCACGTTTGAAAGGAAAAACACCACCGGTAAACGGAAAACTTCCGGGAAAATTTTCCAATCCCAACCAGCTTGCAATCTCGCCCCAGTCGTTAAATTTGGGCGTGGCGATTTTAGGAATTTTGAGTCCAGAAAGACTGATACTGTGATTCGAAATATTTAGTTCTTTGTTGCGAATATAAAAGCTGAAATTTTCGCCCAGATACGCCTGGTTATTTTCATGAAATTCACTCAGTTGCACCCGTAGTGATTTCGGAAGTTTTGAGATTTTTTCATTATATAGTTCCGCCACTGTATGAGCAGTTTCCGGAATATTTTCAATCGGGCAGGGCTGTAGTATGTTCCAGCTATTTTTATTTTCGGTTTCTCCCAGCATTTGTTTAAGGGTTCCGTACAATTGTCCACATTCCGCTGCAGTCTTTGCGTTTTTCCGGATTTCTTTTTTGTAGGTACGTACGCAGTCAGCGATTTGCCGTAAATATTCTTTACGGTCCGACGGTATCAACTCTGTAATTTCTGAAATAGCAAATTCAGCTTCATGACTGCGTTTCCAGTTAAGTGATTTTTTCTTGATCAGGATTTCGATCAAATTGTGATAAAACCAGTTTGTACCGCTGTCGTTGAAACGATTGGCAACCACTCCAAAAATAGGCATTGTTTCAGTAGTTGCATCAAAGTCATTTCGACTGCGTTTATACTGTTTGCCCACAGCCAGCAAAGCATCCTGTGCTCCAGGTTTGTCAAATTTGTTGATTACAATACAATCGGCAAAGTCAATCATATCAATCTTTTCCAGTTGAGTAGCCGCACCAAATTCCGGTGTCATCACATAAACACTCAAATCAACAAAATCCGAAATCTCTGAGTCGCTCTGACCGATGCCGGCAGTTTCCACCAAAATCAAATCAAATCCTCCGCCTCCGGATTTCCCGGTTGCCTGCAGTAAGCTAACAGCACCTTCCAGTGCAGTAGAAGTGGCCAGGTGTGAACGGCGTGTGGCCAGTGAACGCATGTAAACACGGGGGTCGTTGATGGAATTCATACGCATCCGGTCACCAAGAAGTGCTCCACCGGTTTTGCGTTTGGAGGGATCTACTGACAAAATAGCTATGCGCTTTTCAGGAAATTCCTCAAGAAAACTTCGTAACAATTCATCTGCCAGACATGACTTTCCTGCACCTCCTGTTCCGGTCAAACCAATCACCGGAGCCTGTGAATTCTCCACCAGAGAGTCTTGTGAGTGGAGTTTATTCAAAACTTTTTGTACTGCTTCCAGAGGTTCCACTACTTTATTTTCAGGTGCCATCTGTGAACCTTTCACGTATTGTTCGATCCAAGTCAGACTATGAGCAATATGTTGAACGTTTTCCGTAACCAGTTTGTCTGCATGAGGTTCAAATTTATCCGGCAAAACCTGAAAATCAGAACGTTTAAGCATATCAGCAATCATGCCCGTCAGGCCAAGTTTACGGCCGTCTTCAGGAGAATAAACTCGACTGATACCGTAATCCGTCAATTCCTGAATTTCACTTTGAATGATCACACCTCCGCCGCCTGCAAAAACCTGAATATGTCCTGAACCTTTCTCCCTTAACAAGTCCAGCATGTAGTGGAAATATTCCACGTGACCGCCTTGGTAAGAGGTGACAGCAATGGCATGGAGCGTCTTCCTGCACGGCACAATGACAATTCCACAGCTTGTGCCGATTGGTCATGGCCGAGGTGAATGACTTCGGCGCCCAGAGGACTGCATCAGTACGGCGCATGACGTTGATCGCAGCATCATGTCCGTCAAATAAGCTTGTGGCGGTAACAATACGAACACTGTTTTTAAGTGCGATTGTTTTTATGACAGGCTGGGGAGAGTTCATTTTTATTTATTTAAGTTGACTTTTCTTTCAGTGGCCAAATGATAAATTTTCAGCAAATCATCTTAGGTAACATCAATGAAAGTGTCCATTTGACTTAGTGCATAAACAAAATAAGCATGATCCACTGGTTCATTCACAACTTGATAGTAGTCCTTTCTGAATTCTTTTGATAGTACAAATGGAGAATAGCGCCTCCAATGAAACAAGGTGTTAAAAAAAAGTGCCGACAGAAGAATGATTACTGTATTGATTGCAATTGAAGTAAGAATATATTGGTAGCCCAGAGCATGAATGTTTGGTGCGCCGATTACTGCAGACAGAGGAGTTGCGCCGCCCGGAGGGTGCATACATCATGTATAATACATTTCTCCAATTGCCAAACCAACACTGGCACCTGTAGCAATTCCGCCGGAAGGGAGTCACTGGTAGCAGACTACGCCGATTGCGGCAGAAATCAAATGACAACCAATTACATTCCATAGTTGTCCCAGAGCACTATGAGGTACTGCAATCAGCAGGACGGCAAAAGTCCACGTTGTATTATATCTTCTCTAAATTCAGCATTTCTTCCCGACTAAGACCTAAAGATTCACCGGCATCAAGAATTTGCTCCCAGGTTGCATCATCAATCAGAATGCCTTGAAATTGACGTTCCTTTATGGAATTTCGTTCTGGATCTCCAGGAATCATAACCGGTTCTTCTGGATTGGTAGGCGGGGAGGCTTTGGCGTGTGCTACTATTGCTTCTACTTCGTGTTGCATCCAGGGAACATCCACTAATCTTGCTGGGTCAATTACCAAGGTGAACATGTTGTTGATAATGCTGTTTTGGCGCTGATGTTCGGGTTGGATAGTTCCGCCGCCGCTGAGTAGTCCGCCGAGTAATTCACAAAACAGGGCAAGACCGAAACCTTTGTACTCACCAAGAGGAGTCAGTGCACCGAGCGGAGGATTGTCAGGACGCTCCGGAAATAAGTATCCGGCCATTACTTCTGGATCGTTGCTGGGTTTTCCTTTGTGGTCAATGACAAGTCCATCTTTCAGTGCTTCGTTTTTGTTTAATGCTACTCGTGCTTTCCCTAGTGCGATGCGGCTGGTTGCCATATCCAGCAAAATCGGAGGTTGTTTTTTAGTTCCGGGCATGGCGAGGCAAATTGGATTTGTCGCAAAACGGGCGTCAGAGCCCCGAAATGGTGCAACCAAGGGTGGATGGTCAGTCACATTGACAAAGTGCAGCGAAACCAATCCTGATGCAATGCTTTGCTCACCGTAGGTCCCGATTCGTCCGAGATGATGAGTATTCCTGAGTGTCATTAAAACCAGTCCGGATTCATGGCATTTTTCAATCGCCTGTACCATGGCCATTTTACCGACTGCCTGTCCATAACCACGCTGACCGTCAAACATCAAAATCGAGCCGTCGGCGTTAACCAATTCAGGTTTTTGGTTCGGACGTAGAAAATTCTCTTTGAGCATCCGTACATAAAGAGGCAGCATTCCGACACCGTGACTGTCGTGTCCAGCCAAATTGGATCGAACCAGATGGTCGGCCACCACTTGAGCCTCTTCGATGCAACTACCCCCTTTTTTGAGGAGGGTTGAGACTAAATTATTAAGTGGTTCAGCCTTAATTAGCATTTGGTAACTGAATGTCAGGTGATATCATAAGTTTTTTGTGACGTACTTGTAAAAAGTTGTCATTCCAGCGTAAAAGAGAATCCGTTAATTTTGTATAGCTGAAATAATACTTAGATCTGCTCATGGCAGGAATTCCTGTTTTTGCTGGAATGAATAATAAATTTGAAAAGGTTATCTAAAACCATAATGTTAGAATAATTTAGAACTGTCTGTTTTCTATCAATTATTTTAACAAAACGCTTGGATTCCGGTTTGTGCCCTTCCAAGAATAAGCGCATGTACGTCATGTGTTCCTTCATAAGTATTGACGGTTTCCAAATTCATGACGTGGCGGATGACGTGAAATTCATCGGAAATGCCATTACCGCCGTGCATATCACGGGCGAGCCTTGCAATTTCCAAAGCCTTTCCACAATTATTTCTCTTAATAAGAGATATTGATTCAGGAGCTAACCTTCCATCGTCAAAAAGTCTGCCAACTTGAAGCGCAGCACTTAGACCTAATGTAATTTCAGTTTGCATGTCAGCCAGTTTTTTTTGTATTAACTGGTTTGCCGCCAACGGACGTCCAAACTGAATCCGGTCCAGTGTATATTGCCGTGCCTGCATCCAGCAGCTTTCAGCGGCTCCTAAAGCACCCCAACTAATGCCGTAACGGGCCGAGTTAAGACAGCCAAAAGGCCCCTTGAGACCTTGGACATTGGGCATTAACTGCTCTTCGCTAACAAACACCTCATCCATAACAATTTCACCGGTGATGGATGCACGCAGCGCGAGCTTGCCTTCGATTTTTGGCGCGGACAGGCCTTTCATCCCTTTATCGAGAATAAAGCCACGGATAATGCCATCATCAGTTTTAGCCCAAACCACAAAGACATCGGCGATTGGTGAATTTGTAATCCACATTTTAGCTGCCAGTAAGATTAATCCACCGTCACACTTTTGGCACGGGTTTTCATACCGCCTGGATCAGAACCAGCGTCAGGTTCGGTCAAACCAAAACAGCCTATCCATTCGGCACTGGCGAGTTTAGGAAGGTATTTTGTTCGCTGTTCTTCACTGCCGTAAGCATAAATCGGGTGCATCACCAAACTGGATTGCACGCTCATAGCCGAGCGGTAACCCGAATCTACCCGCTCCACCTCACGGGCAATTAAACCATATGAAACATAACTTGCTCCAACTCCTCCATATTTTTCCGGAATGGTCGAACCCAAAAATCCGAATTTTCCAAACTCATTCATGATCTCACGGTCAAAAACCTCATTGCGGTTTGCTTCCAAAACTCTGGGCATTAATTTGTCCTGGCTAAAATCGCGGGCTGTGTCCTGGATCAGGCGCTCTTCTTCAGTAAGTTGTTCATTAAACAACATAGGATCAGCCCAATCAAAGGTCGTTCTGGTATTTGATTTTGTCATCGGATTACCTGAAAATAATTTAAAACTAAATAGTCATTATATAATGAATAAATGAGTAAAATTGCAATTTCAATCTGAAATATTTGATTGCTTATGCTAGCATCTTTGTAAGAAATTCGAGTAAATATCTTTACTTAATCAATAAAACTCCCTGGACAGACAGTTTTTTCTTAAACTCTAAATAACATCAATGAATCAAGGAAGCAAAAACACATCTGCTACTCATGGAGTTCCTTCTGATTTAGATTTTCGGGATCGTCTTGGTGCACTCAGAAATCTGCCTGAATTTTTCAGACTTATTTGGAGTTGCGACCGTTTGCTGGCAGTCTTTAATATTTTACTGCGTGTCGTCCGAGCTTCTTTGCCGATAACTATGCTTTATGTTGGCAAACTCATCATTGATGAGATTGTACTGATTTCAGTTACTGCTGGAGGATCTGCAGTTGAAAACCCGGATATGTCAATTTTAACTACATTAGTTCTAATAGAGCTTGGTTTGGCGGTATTTTCTGATTTACTGGGCCGCGGCATTGCTTTGGTGGACAGTTTACTTGGTGATTTGGTTTCACATGAAATATCGTTACGGCTGATGCATCAATCAGCAAGGCTCGACCTTGAATGTTTTGAAGATTCAGAATTTTATGACAAACTTGAACGTGCCAGACGCCAGGCTTCAAGCAGAATTTTATTGATGTCGCAGGCCTTGACACAGCTTCAGGACAGCATCACCGTATTTTTTTTAGCAGTAGCTTTAATCACATTCAAACCCTGGCTTCTTCTTCTGCTGGCTATCACGCTAATTCCCGCATTTTTAGGAGAAACACATTTCAACAGTCAAAGTTATTCATTGATGTACGGCTGGACACAGGAACGCCGTGAACTTGATTATTTGCGTTTTGCAGGAGCCAGTGACGAAACGGCTAAAGAGGTAAAAATATTTGGTTTGTCTGATTTTTTTGGCAAACGGTTCCAGAAATTAGCCGGAGAATATTACCAGGTAAACAGGAATCTTTCTGTAAGGCGTGCAGCCTGGGGAGGATTGCTTTCGATGCTTGGTAGTTTAGGCTACTACACAGCCTATGCAGTGATTATTTACAGAACAGTATACGGAGAACTGTCCCTGGGAGATCTTACATTTCTTTCCGGTTCTTTTTTACGATTACGTTCTTTGATGGAAGCAATTCTAATTCGCTTTTCCAGTATCGCCGACAGTGCTCTTTATCTGCGTGACCTGTTTGATTTCCTTGAAATGGAACCGCGGATAAGGTCCAAGGACGAATCACTGCCCTTCCCGGAGACTATTCATGATGGTTTTACTTTTGAGAATGTTGGTTTTCGGTATCCACAGATGGAAAAATGGGTTTTACGTGATGTTTCTTTCACTTTGCATCCTGGTGAAAAATTGGCTCTGGTTGGCGAAAATGGAGCAGGTAAAACCACGTTAGTAAAACTGCTGACGCGCCTCTATGATCCAGCCGAGGGAAGGATTTTGCTGGATGGTCACGATTTGCGTGATTATAACCTGGATGGATTGAGGGATGCCGTTGGAGTTATTTTTCAGGATTATGTTAAGTATCACTTGACTGCATCAGAAAACATTGCAGTTGGGCGAATTGATGATAGAAACAACGCGAATCGTATTAAGGAAGCGGCCCAGCGCAGTTTGGCTGATAAAGTGATTGACAATCTGCCCGAAGGTTATCAACAGATGATAGGACGCTGGTTTAAACAGGGTACCAATCTATCCGGAGGAGAATGGCAAAAAATTGCAATAGCACGTGCCTATATGCGTGACGCACAGCTCCTGATTTTGGATGAACCTACCGCTGCTTTGGACGCACGAGCAGAACATGAAGTTTTTAATCGTTTTGTAGAATTGACATTTGATAAGTGTGCTGTACTGATTTCTCATCGATTCTCAACTGTTCGAATGGCCGATCGAATAGTAGTTTTGCATGAAGGGAAGTTGTTGGAGCATGGAACGCATGAAGAATTATTAGCTGCCGGAGGACAGTACTCTGAGTTATTTCAATTGCAAGCCTCTGGATATCGTTAACAATATTACGCTATACATATTATTATACCATCAGGAGGTTAATGGGCGTTTTTCTGCACAATCCATAATATTTAGGACGTGCCTTGAAACTTCCTTTATCTTGCGAGGAGACTGCTTAATAGCATTTGATAATCGCTGATTAGTAAACAGAATTCTTAATTTTTTAGAAGAAAGTGCTTGAAAATCCAGCATTGGGAACTCTTGTTTAAGATTGATCAAAAAACGACGCATTCCCGTTTGTCCATGATTATATGCAGATGTTGCCAATATAACCCTTGCTTCTGGGGCTAGATTGAAAACCTGCTTGTTATTGCGCCATCGATAGCGGTAATAGTGGCTAAAGAGAATTGTGGACAAAAGAATATTTGTTTCAATGTTATAGGCACTTGCTTGTGATCTTGCATATTGTTCTTCAAGCATTTGAGAAAAGACTTTGTGCATGTGTGCAAAACGGTTGGAAAGAATATCCCCCCTTCTCAGTCTTTTGCTGAGGAACCATAGTAAGCTGGTATTTTCTCCATAGGACTGGCCTTCCTTTACAAGTTCTTTTCCAACTTCCCGCATAAAAGAAGAGGATAGTCGTGTAAATTCTATTTTTTCTGGTATAGGAGAAATTTTAGCAAAATTTATTTTGAAACCGAGGTTTTCTAGCCATTTTTGTATTTGGGGGTCCGTATAAACTCGATTTAGATGAAATGCAGTTTTCTGCAGTTTTAACTCCATTTTTGAATCACTCCTTAACCGTTGTACTTCCCGTAATCCAATACTGGTTAGTTGTCCAATTCCTTTTGCACCAGTTGGGCTGTCAGCCAGAAAATCAAATTTTGATTCCTGAAAAAACAAACAGAATAGAGTAGGGTATGGTACTTCAAAAAAATTTGCAGCTGTGTGAATGGATATTAAAACTCGGAGCATACGTTCCTCAGAAAAACCGTAAGCATTATTTGAATAAAATCGATTTAATGCCTCACGATACCAGCGACTTTCAACTACGTGGTCAGCCAAACCTTCTAAATCTGTTTGGGTCGGCAAACTTACTGTACCCCGATTGAATATTTGCCTACTCATTGATTCGAATTGCATAAACATCATGATAATTCTTCGCATACTTTCGTTGATAAATTTATTTTTCTTTTTTTCAAAATAAGGACGATGCAGATTCCCAACGGACAGTAGCAGTTGGTTTGTGCTTAAATCCGGATTGGATTGAAGAATTTTTAAATGTTTTACTGAATTTGCAGGATAATTGGGGTCTTTAAGTTTGACTTTAGTAGTTGTAAAAGACCTCGGATGATACTGTGAATGCTGAGGATAGTAGGCTTTATTCGGAGATTGGCTAGTTTCAGGAACGATCAGGAAAAGGGAGAGAATAATTATAAATAAAACAGGTAATGATAATACATGTTTCCTAAATGAAGTCAGAAATATCAAAATTTATACTAAACTCCATTCTTCTTTATAGCAAATCCATTTGCTGTTTATTTTACGCACAACACTCACCAATGTGTTCAGACTAAAATTGGCGAAGTTTTTTTCCTGTCCATGGAATAACTTCCGTAACAGAGTGATTTTTTAGTTTAAAGCAAATCTAACTGAAAAGTCAACAAAAAAGAATTTAAAATAATAAATCAGTTCATAAATAATTGATACTAAATGATGGTTTCCTGATAAGTCTGAAATCAAAAATATGTCATTCCGACTTTTGGTAAATATCTTAATGATATTAGTATAGTAGCATATGAAAGTTTTCTAGCTTCGCTCGAAATGAAAAAATTTAGGATTTTTTATAGGTTCATCATAAATAATAAATTTATTAAATTTATACAAATTCAAAGTTCGATTAACTTGTTCAATATTAATCCATAGCAGGGATGTATGTTAATTTTGTTTCAGAATTTTTTCTTCTAAACTGGATTCCAAAGCAATACCGTCTTTCCTGAAGATGATATCGTGACGAAGTGCCTTCATATTTTTAGATCATGGTGGATGAAAAGTTAGTGAAAAATTGTAAAAAAATAGCAATAATCTAGGAGTACTTAATGAAGTATGCAAGCATTGTAAATAATTTTTGCAAATATGTGGAATCTGTTTTGTTTAAGCTGCCTAACTTAATAATTTGTTTTGCAAAGGTTTGTCAAATCATTAAGACAAAGACTTATAAAACATTGATGCACCTTGAAACAGTAATGATGTTCAGGTAAAATCGTAGTGATAGAATTGGTTAAAAAGCTAATTTTTCTTGACCCAATATAATGAATGTTTACTTTAAGTAAAGTAATCTTTTCAGAATTGTTTTGTTTTTTAGGGACTAAATCTGAGTGAATCTAGTCATACACATTTTAAAAATCTCAATCAATAAAGGCCTTGTTGAATAATTTACAAAAATCGAATCGTCAGGTTGATGTTGCCATCATAGGTGCCGGTTCTGCGGGGCTTCCAGCTTTTCGTGCTGCACGAAAACACTCTGAAAATCTTGTGCTCATTGAAGGAGGAATTTACGGTACAACTTGCGCTAGAGTGGGTTGTATGCCCAGCAAACTCTTAATTGCGGCTGCAGAAGCGGCTCATTCAGTAGAGACTGCTTCCGGCTTTGGAATTCAGACAACAAAACCTATTGTCAATGGTAGAGAAGTGATGGAGCGCATTCGAGGTGAACGTGACCGATTTGTGGGGTTTGTATTGGACGATATTGAAAATATTGATCAAAAACACCACCTTCGAAACCATGCAAAATTTATTGATGATCATAGACTTGAGGTTGGTGAGGAGATAATTGAAGCCAAATCAGTCGTAATTGCAACCGGTTCTTCTCCAAAACTTATGCCGATGTTTAAAGGGCTTGGTGATAGACTGATTGTAAATGACGATGTATTTGAATGGGAAACATTACCAGAGTCAGTTGCTGTTTTTGGCCCGGGAGTGATTGGGATTGAACTTGGGCAGGCATTGCACCGACTTGGAGTCCGTATAAGGGTTTTTGGCCATTCAGGTTCACTTACACCTCTCAGCGATATGGCAATCAGGGATTATGCAGAAAAGGTGTTTCAAGCCGAATTTCCTCTCGATACGAAAGCCAATCTGCATGGTTTGGAGCGTGAAGGTGATCAAGTAAAGATTCGTTTTGTTGACAAGGAAGACGGCAAGGAAAAGGAAGAAAATTTTGAGTATGTACTGGCGGCTACCGGACGTTCCCCAAATGTAATAAACTTAGGATTGGAAAACACCAGTCTTGAGCTTGATTCCCGGGAGGTCCCGGTGTTTGACCCAAATACTATGCAATGCGGAGATTCGTCTATTTTTATTGCCGGAGATGTAAATAACACTATGTTGTTGCTCCACGAAGCTGCAGATGAGGGAAGAATTGCCGGTGACAATGCCGGACGTTTTCCGAACATTAAATCAGGTATGCGGAGATCTCCTCTTTCGGTTGTTTTCTGTGATCCTCAAATTGCAATGGTAGGACAGTCATGGGGTGAACTAAAAGGACAGGAAAATGTAGTTGTGGGGAAACTGTCCTTTGAGGGACAGGGCCGTAGTCGGGTAATGCTTAAAAATAAGGGTTTGATGCATATTTATGCAGATCGATTTTCTGGACTTTTTCTGGGAAGCGAATTTATTGGTCCACAGGCGGAACATTTGGCGCATTTGTTGTCATGGGCACACCAGCAGAAAATGACAATTCCTCAAATGCTGGAAATGCCATTCTACCATCCTGTGATTGAAGAAGGTTTGCGTACAGCACTGCGTGATGCTAATGTGCAGTTAAGTTTGTGACATACTGGCCACATCAAATGGGCCGCCATACTGAATGTTGATTTGGAAACAAAAAAACGAGTTGTAGTAACAGGCCGAGGTGTTATTTCGCCAATCGGGAGTTCTGTTTCAGACTATTGGGAAAGGCTTTGTAATGGTGTCTCCGGAGTCCGTAAAATTACTGAATTTGATTCTTCAGGGGCCTCCTGCCAAATTGCAGGTATGGTTACAGATTTTGATTCTGACGCACATTTTAGTCATCGTGAAAAAAAAAGATATGAGCGGTTCACTCAGTTTGGTCTGGTTGCGGCACTAAGGGCTGCTGAAGAAGCCAATCTCTTGAATCAGGACGGTGATTCCGGAGATATTGGTGTGATGATGGGGACCGGTGTAGGGGGAATAACCTCTTATGCACAAGCCTACGATGCACTTTACGCTGGACCGGAAGAACGGCCAATTGACGCTTACACGATTCCACGCATAATGAACAGTGCGGTTTCATCGGCAATAGCAATACGTTTGGGAATAAAGGGGCCGAACTTTACACTGAATACAGCCTGTTCTTCAGGGGGGAATGCTGTAGGTCTGGCAATGCAGTGGATTCGAGAAGGCCGGTTACGCGCTGTTATTTGCGGAGGTGCAGAAGCACCTGTCACTTACGGTCTTCTACGTGCATGGGACGCACTAGGTGTGCTTTCACGTAAGTATAACGAAACTCCTGAAAATGCCTGTCGACCGTTTGACAAAAATCGTAGTGGTTTCGTATTAGCCGAAGGCGCTGCTGTTTTAGTACTCGAATCATTAGAATCTGCAAATAAAAGAAATGCTCCAGTCTTTGGAGAAATTGCCGGTTTTGGTTCAAACTGTGATGCTTCTAGTTTGACAAATCCGGATGAAAATGGAGTTGTAGAATCAATGAAATTAGCTTTGGACGATGCTGAAATATCACCAGATTCCATCGGCTACATCAATGCCCACGGTACAGGAACCCGTCTTAATGACCCGCTCGAATGCCGTGCAATTCACCGAGTTTTTGGCGATAGGTCAGTAAAGTTGCCGGTCAGTTCCAGCAAATCATTGTTTGGTCATGCAATGGGAGCATCTTCGGCGCTGGAGGCCCTGGCGACTTTGCTGGCAGTGCAGAACGACTGTGCTCCGCCAACTCTTAATTGCGACGACCTGGACCCCGAATGTGTGATTGATCCAGTTCCATATAATTCCCGGAAAGTCCAGATTGAAGCGGCACTTTCCAATTCCTTCGCCTTTGGAGGTAGTAATGCAGTACTTGTTTTTCGAAAATGGAAACCATAACACGCAAAAAAATTGAGCAATCCTGTCTTCAAACAATTGCCGGGGAAATGGGCTTGAAATCAAATGATCTCAATACAGAAATGAATTTGCGTGATGATTTGGATATCGTCTCCCTTGATGCAATGAATATTATCATGGCACTCGAAGATGAGTTCAAAATAGAGGCTGATATAGAAACTGTCTTAGAAATGCAGAAAGTTTCTGATATTATTGATCATTTAGAAATACGTATAAATTCATAAAGAACTCGGCTACTTGAAAAATATAAAAAAGTTTGATCTCTCATTTTGATCAATAAATTATAGTATCATAGACTGTCCTTCCCGATGCCTCATATTATCAACACAGCCACAGCTTTCCCGACGCATTATCATTCGCAGCAAGAAATAAGTTTTGCGTTGAGAGCAGTGTGGATTAAAAAAGGTTTGGATGTAGCGATCTTTGACCGTCTGCAGAAAGCAGTAACTGTTGAAGGCCGCTATTTGGCTTTGCCCATGTCTGAATATTACAAGCTGGACGGGTTTGCAGACTGCAACCGTGCATGGCTGGAAGTGGCTTTAGCGTTGGGCGAGCGGGTTATTAATGATTTACTGGAAAAAACTAACTTGTATCCACAAGAGATTCAGATGCTTATGAGTGTAACCAGTACAGGAGTGACTGTGCCTTCATTGGAAGCACGCTTGATGAACAGAATTACCTTTGCTCAGGATTTAAAGAGGGTTCCATTGTTTGGTTTGGGCTGTCTTGCCGGTACTGCAGGAGTTGCACGTGTTGGCGATTATTTGAAAGGACATCCGGATGAAGCGGCTATATTGCTTACTATTGAGCTTTGTTCATTAACTTTACAGGCCGAAGACCTCTCGATTGCAAACATCATTTCGAGTGGACTTTTTGGAGACGGAGCTGCAGCAGTTTTGCTGGTTGGAGACAAACATCCGTTGGTGAATAGTAATGAAAAACGAAATAGCAAAGCTAATGAGTTTCATGGTTCCAAAGTTTCCAAAGATGAAAGTGAAAGAGATCATGAGTTTCATAAGCCTAGGGTTTTGAGCAGTAAATCAATTTTCTTTCCTGACTCAGAAGAAGTCATGGGTTGGGATGTAACAGATCGTGGATTGAAAATTATGCTGGGGCAAGGGGTTCCCGGCTTTGCGAAGCAGTTACGGCCGCATGTGGACAGTTTCCTTGCAGAACACGGACTATCCATTCCTGATATTGCTCTTTGGCTCACTCATCCAGGAGGACCAAAAGTGATTGATACTATTGAATCATGCTTGGAGTTGCCTCCAAAATCACTTGATAAAACACGGAAACACCTCCGTGAAGTAGGAAATATTTCTTCAACTTCAGTTCTGGTTATACTTGACGAATGTTTAAATGGTCCGGTTCCGAAAATCTATGGTAAATCCGATACCGGAAATTTTGGAATGATGCTTTCATTGGGACCCGCATTTTCCGGTGAATTGGTTTTGCTGCAATGGTGAGCCTTTGGGCATTCATGTTGTTGGTAGCATTGCTGGCTGCACAGCGTTTGTGGGAATTGAGACGAAGCCGGCGCAACGAAATCAGGATGAGGGAAAAAGGCGGATTCGAACGTTTTCCTGAACATTATAGAGTTTTGGTCGCCTTACATGTTTCGTGGTTTGCAGCAATGCTGGCAGAGGTCTGGTACTTTAGGACAGCACCGCCTTTATGGTTGGTGATAGCGGCGTTTTCAGGATTAGCTGCTGGACAAACCCTGCGCTATTTGGCCATCCGGACACTCGCAGAGCGTTGGTCTACCCGTATTTACGTTGTTCCGGATGCACCGTTGATTAAGTACGGAATATATCGATTTGTACGGCACCCGAATTATTTGGGAGTGATATTGGAAATAGCCAGTGTACCTTTGCTTCATACAGCATATGGAACGGCTGTTGTTTTTTCTCTGGCCAATCTTATTATTCTCTGCCACCGTATACGTTTGGAAGAACTCGCTCTAGATGAAATTTAGCTGTATAAAAATCAGTTTTAACTGGTTAATCTGAACCAGTTAATCCTATTTTTTCAGTACCTGTTGAAATTTAAACTGGACACAAAATTATTGAAATGACTCTCAGCCTGCACTTCGATAAAGGAACCATCCAGCTTCACGGCATGGCGGATAGATATATGCAGCATCTTGAAGGAATTTCCTGGGATGAGCGGACAAACAGTTACCGTACTCCTGCAGCCAACTACCGTAAACTTGTCACAGTACTGTGTGAAAAGAACATTAGCTTCCAGGATCATGCCCGAAAATTTTCTGCAGAAACTTTTGTCCTGAAAAAGAACATTAAACCTCGTTCTTTTCAAAGTGAAGCTGCTGAAGCATGGCTGTCAGAAAAGCACGGAGTAGTAACTTTACCAACCGGTGCAGGTAAAACTATTCTGGCAGTAATGCTGATTGCGGAAACTGGACGACCTACTTTGATTCATGTCCCAACGATTGATCTGATGCGGCAATGGAAAGAGGTATTAAGCGAATATTTTGAAACTCCAATTGGTTTACTTGGTGGTGGAATAAATGATACTCAGACAATTACTGTAGCAACTTACGACTCTGCTTTGATCCATGTCACACATCAGGGTAATTTGTTTGGACTCCTGGTTTTTGATGAATGTCACCATTTGCCTGGTGAGCAATATCAATTTACTGCACTTGGTTCAATTGCGCCATTTCGCCTTGGTTTGACTGCAACTCCAGAACGTGCTGATGGAAAAGAGCAAGTCCTTTACGAACTTTGCGGGCCTCTTTGTTACGAAGTTCATATTGACGAGTTAAGCGGTAGTACCCTTGCACCATACGTGGTGGAAACAATCGAGGTAGATATGCGTCCTGGAGGAGCGTGAGCAATACGAGATTTCACGTGAATGCTATACTGATTTTTTACGTAAAGCACGTATCAGCTTTCAGCATCCAAGTGGATGGGCTATTTTTTTACGCAAAACCAGTGAAAGTCCTGAAGGCCGGAAAGCATTCAAGGCTTATTTGCTGCAAAAGAAGCTCAGTCAGGCATCCGGAGCAAAAGTAGATCGTTTGTGGAAACTGATTCAGCAGCATAAAGGTGACCGTATGCTGGTTTTTACGCAAGACAACGAAATGGCTTACCGCATTGGGAATAATTTCCTGTTACCGGTGCTTACACATCATACAAAACTACCGGAACGGGAGGCTTTTCTAAAATCATTTCGATCAGGCGAATATCCGATTCTAGTCACTTCAAAAGTTCTGAATGAAGGAGTTGATGTTCCGGATGCGAATGTCGGCATGATTGTTTCCGGAAGTGGCAGTATTCGGGAGCATGTTCAGCGTTTGGGACGAATTTTGCGAGCACGTCCCGGAAAACAGGCCATACTTTATGAACTTGTTTCCAAGGATACCGGAGAATATTTTACCAACCAGCGACGTAGAAAACACCGTGCTTACGAAGGACCTGTTGTGCTTCCGGACGAATCGGGGCAAAATTCTGCCCAAATTAATTAATCCAGAAGCAACAAAACTTTTAGAAATTGCAGAAGAATTACTCGTGGTTTTTTCCGGAAGCGTAGGTCAAGTCCGTGAAAAACTTGAGGAAGAGACAAAGCAGGTTTTGGACGGTTTTCCGGGAAATGCAATTGTGGGCCGAGGTTTGGAAAAACTCCTACTTGACCGTACCGAATTTGACACGGAAGCAAAAACGGAATTATCTGATCTCAGGGGAAAAGTATTTTTCAACTCTGCTGAAATTTTCAGTGCTAAAAAAGCGTTTCATTTTCAGGGTGTTGAGATGGGAGATAAAGCTGATTTAGGCCATTATCAAAGTGAAATTGCCAAATCAGTGGGAATATCTGTTGAGCAGTTGAGCCGGCAACTGTATGGAGATTTGCCGGCTTTTCAGCAGGTGCTGAGTTTTCGCAAAATGACTGCTGCAAGCTTATTACATCGTTACAATTGCGCCCAGCTCCAAGGCTTGCTTCTGCGCTGCGAAGGCCTAACTGTTAGCCTGCCTGAAAGCAAAGCAGCCGAGTTGCGGCAACTGCTTAAATATTTGCGTTTCAATAAATTACTGGCAAAGATCAGCCACGATCAAAGAAAGAAAAAAACATTGATGCTGGAAATTGATGGTCCGCTGAGTTTGTTTGTAAACACACAAAAATATGGTTTGAACCTCGCCAATTTTTTCCCTGCAATTTTGCAGCAGCCTGAATGGGAACTGGATGCAGAGGTTAGAATTCGTAAAAACCATGTTCACAGCCTGCACCTTGATCAATCTTGTGGAATTCGCTCCCACTACCGTCAGTTTTTAGCCTATATTCCTGATGAAATACAGATGTTCAGTCATCAACTTGCTAAACAAATACCTGACTGGGAACTGACATCTTCGGCAGATTTTATTCCGTTGACCGGTGAATCGCTTTGTTTTCCAGATTTTCTGTTGAAGCACCATTCTGGAAAAAAAGTGTCAATGGAGCTTTTTCATAAATGGCATGTGGCTCCCCTCCAGAGTAGACTGGAACAACTTGATTCACAAAAAGGAGGACCTTTGCTGATAGGCATCAATCGTAGTTTACTCAAAAACATGCAACTGGCCGAGCAAGTAGAGGCATCCACGTATTTTTCGCACTATGGATTCTTTTTCAGAGAAGCCCCAACAATCACAAAACTTCGTCCGCTGCTTGACTCCTGGTTGAGTAATGTCCAAAAGACAAATTAGAGCATAACTTTTCATTTTTCACCTCACCTTTGCAATATCTTTATTATTTCAGCCTCTATGCTCTATCTCAGGTTAAAGAGCTTAAAAGAAAGCAAAGTCATTTTAAAAAGGTCACAAGTTACCTAAGACTAGTGCGATAACTAGGAGTAAGTCTACTGTAATAAAGAACAAAAGATTAGTGCACTCATCAGGAAGGCTAAACGATGTTAGGTTCAGGTAACAAACAAACTTTCCTTCATAATTCTATGTTGTGGTAACAGGCTCTTGAAGAAAATTAACAAAAATGTCAGACCGATGTCTATTTTCGTGAGGATATTGTGGTAAAGGAAATAACGGTCAGAATAGATATCTGTAATCAAAATACAGGTAAAACACAAAAGGCTTGAAATTGTCACTTCAAATGTAATTAAATAAACGTTGAGTTTTGTTTCATTCATTTTTGTTGGCAAGACTGTCTTCATTTACTTACAAAATTAAAATTTATGAATTCAACTGTAGAAGAACTTGGCAAACTGAAGTATTCCCTTTCCCTTGAAGTATCCCTTGATGAAATAAAACCAACCTACAATGCAATTTATCGGGAACTGAAAAAAACCAAACTCAATGGTTTTCGCCCTGGGAAACACCCAAAAGGCTGGTTGGACAAAAGGTTTAAAGCTGCTATGCAACAGGAAGCAGTTGATAGGGTTATTCCTGGATATATGGATGATGCACTACAAGAACATTCCTTGCGGCCGGCAACCATGCCGATAATCCAAAAAATCGACTTTGACCTTAAATCTGCACTTTCTGCTATTGTCCATTTTGAAATAGCACCGGAGTTACCCAAACTGAATTATGAAAAAATCGTGCTTGAACGCAAGGATATAGAAGCAGTATCTGCAAAAAATATCAGTGAAGAATTAGAAGGTTTAATTCAGCGAGAAGAGGTACTTGTTACCAAAGTTGGAGAGGATGTAAAAGTAGAAAAAGACGATTGGGTTTTAATTAATTATGAAGGAACTATTGATGGTGAAAAATTTACTGACTCAACAGCAACCGAAATGCAGTTCAAAATCGGTTCTTCAGATTTGGAAGAGTTTCACTCGGACCTGATGAACATGTCTTCTGGAGATGAAAAAGATGTTGAGCTTGCGCTGCCTGAACGGTTTGGAGAAAACGCAGGTAAAAAAGCTATTTTCAAAATACATTTAACAGAAATTTCTGCAGTTAAAAGACCAGAAATGGATGAAGACTTTTTTAAGAAATTTGGGGTTGCGAATGAAGACGAATTGAATGAAAAAGTAAGTGAAAATATTAAATCTCGAAAAACAGCAGAGCTTAAAAGTGAATACCGAATTGCTGTTCGGGCACAACTTTCTGATTTATATGACAATTTTGATTTGCCGGAAGAACTCGTAAAATATGGGCAGGAACAAGTTAAAAGAGAATTGGAACAGGCATCATCTGAAAAAGAAATTCCAGAAGAAGAAAAAGAGAAAAAGACACCAGGAAGGAATAGAAAATGCGAAAACGGATTTACGCATGAAATTCATACTGGACTCGATTGGTGAGCATGAAGAAATGAAATTTGACAAAAATGAGGCAGCTCGTGAATTTGTCGGATTGGCACAAATGACAGGACAATCTCCGGACGAACTTATTAAATCACCTTTCGGACATGACATGTACGAGCGAATTGTTGTCCGCAAAAATGGTGATGCAACTCTTGACAGAGTGGTGGCTCGAGTGTTTGGTGACCCGATTGAAGAGCTTGCTGCTGAAGATCATGAGCATGTACACGATGAAAATTGTGGGCATGATCATTCCTGACAAACTTGAATTCAAGTACAAACAATCTTTCTTGTTTGTTAACCACACAAAAAAGGAATCTATTAGTTTATATTTTTCAAGTTCCTTGATACTCGCTTTAGTAGTGGGATAGAGAATGTTTAAAGCAGCACAACTCGTTTATAAAAAAACAACTTCTTAATGATTAACCTTTTTTCAAGGATGCTATGTCGCTAATACCGATGGTTGTTGAGCAGGATAGTCGCGGCGAACGAGCCTACGACATCTACTCAAGACTGCTTAAAGACCGTATTATTTTTCTCGGCTCGCCAGTTGATGATAATGTTGCAAATGTAATGATAGCTCAACTTTTATTTTTAGAAGCAGAAGATCCGGAAAGTGATATTTCACTTTATCTGAACTGCCCTGGTGGTTTAGTAACTTCAGGAATGGCAATTTATGATACAATTCAGTATTTAAAACCAGATGTGCAGACTATATGCATTGGTCAGGCAGCGAGTATGGGGGCTGTTTTATTAGCCTCAGGTGCATCCGGGAAGAGACATGCTTTGCCGAACTCCAGAATAATGATTCATCAATTGATGGGAGGATTTTCCGGACAGGCAGAAGATATTGATATTCAGGCAAAGGAAATTATCAGAATGACAGATGTTTTGAACGATGTTTTGGCTCGTCATACTGGACATAAGATTAAAAAAATTGCACAAGATACCCAACGTGATTATTATTTTTCCAGTCAGGAAGCCAAAGAATATGGTATTATAGACGAAGTTATGCAAAACAGAAAACTGAAAGCTTTATAAAAGAAAAATAACTATGAATTCTGTTAAAGAGGCTCTCTTGCGTTGCTCCTTCTGTGGAAAAACACAGGAAGAAGTAAAAAAAATAATTGAAAATGCCAGGTGTCTACATTTGTGACGAATGTATAGAACTTTGCACTGAAATCATTGAAGAAGAGAAAATTGACACAATTGAAAGTAGCAATGAAGTAAATCTAAAACCTGCAGAAATTAAAGATGTTCTTGATAATTATGTGGTGGGACAGGATCGGCCCAAAAAGGTGCTTGCAGTTGCAGTTCACAATCATTACAAGCGGATCAAAGCTAATTTCGATAAATCAGAAGTGGAACTGCAGAAAAGCAATATTCTGTTGATTGGCCCTACAGGAACAGGTAAAACTCTGTTGGCGCAAACTCTAGCCCGCGTCCTCGACGTTCCGTTCTGTATCGTCGATGCCACCACGCTCACCGAAGCTGGCTACGTTGGCGAAGACGTGGAAAACATCGTCCTCCGCCTCCTCCAGTCCGCCGATTTCGATGTCGAGCGAGCCGAACGCGGCATCATCTACGTCGATGAAATTGACAAGATCGGGCGCAAAACCGAAAACGTCTCCATCACCCGCGACGTCTCCGGCGAAGGTGTCCAGCAGGCACTTTTGAAAATCCTCGAAGGCTCTGTCTGCAACGTCCCGCCACAGGGAGGGCGCAAGCACCCGCAGCAGGAATATATCCAGGTCAATACCGAGAAAATCCTCTTCGTCTGCGGTGGCGCATTTGTCGGCCTCGAAGATATCGTCAAACGCCGCCTCGGCAGCAAGACCCTCGGTTTTGGGGCAGATGTAAATAAGAAAACTCGGAATGTAGAGGTCCTGTCACAACTGGAACCAGAAGATTTACTCAAATATGGTTTAATACCGGAATTTGTTGGACGACTGCCGGTAGTCGCGACTTTGCATGATTTGGAAGTTGACCATCTGGTGCAGATCTTAACAGAACCAAAAAATGCTTTAATTCGTCAGTATGAGAAAATGTTTGAGCTTGATAATGTAAAACTGACATTTAATAAAGAGGCAATACACACTCTGGCAAAAGAAGCGATCAAGCGGAAAACTGGAGCGCGAGGATTGCGCTCTATAATTGAAAATTCAATGCTGGATTTAATGTATGAAATACCCTCAGATCCTGACATTAAAGAAGTTGAGATCAATAAGGATACCATCCTGCAAAAGGCCGAGCCTAAGCTGACCAGAAATCCAGCAAGCAGTATTCCTCGAGCGAAAGCAAGCTGATTTTATATAAAATCTTTTTGTTTCCCACCACATTATTAAATAAATAATATGGAAAATTTAGATGTATATGGTGTTTGCAATCCATTAATTGATTTATTGAGCCATGTTCCAGACTCGTTTTTAACAGAACGTGGTTTGAATAAAAACAGTATGAATCTTATTACCCTTGAAGAGCAGCAAACTTTCTTACTGGCTTTGGCGGCAGGAAAAATATCGGTAGAATTTGCTGCTGGAGGTTCTGGTGCAAATACAATGATCGGCATAGCTCAACTGGGAGGACGAACAGCTTTTAGTGGTAAAATTGGCAAGGATGAGCATGGAAAGATTTACCGGAAAAAACTGGAAGATCTCGGAGTCAATGCTGTACTTGGAGAAGGAGACGGTACCACAGGAAGCAGCTTGATTCTGGTAAGTGAAGATGGATCACGCGCGATGAATACATATTTGGGAATGAGTCAGGAACTGCAGGTTCCAGATATTGACCCGGAAGTTATTCAAGCTTCAAAATATCTGTATCTTACAGGATATTTATGGGACACAGAGGTGCAGAAAAAAACAGTAATAAATGCTTTGGATGAAGCAAAAAAACGTGAGATAAATGTTGCTCTGAGCCTTTCAGATCCTTTTTGTGTGAACCGCCATAAGGATGATTTTAAAAAACTTCTGCAAGGTTACGTAAGTATGGTATTTTGCAATCAGGAAGAAGCATTTTCACTTTTGGATACAACTGTAACACAAGAAGCTGTGGAAATTTTATCACAATGGACTGAAACAGTTGTATTGACATTAGGCTCAAACGGTGCCTTGATTAAACATCTTGGTCAAACTTTTTACATCGACCCCTCTCAAATTTGTGTGGAAGACACAACCGGTGCCGGAGATGCCTTTGCGGCTGGTTTCCTTTACGGAATGACTCACGAGTTTTCTCCTCTTGAAAGTGGTCGTATTGGAGCTGTTTTGGCGGGAGCAGTGATTGAACAAACCGGCCCACGCTACCAGGGACATGCCCACACGCTGATACGTGAAAAAATTGGTATAACGCTTTGAATTTATTATAAATCCTTGTCTTCAGAAACATGTTTACTTTCTATGGAACTTCTTGCGCCAGCCGGTAATTTAGACAAATTAAAAACTGCTGTTCTGTATGGTGCAGATGCAGTTTATTTAGCAGGTCCAAAATTTAGTTTACGTGGAGCTTCAGATAATTTTTCGGATACAGAGTTGTGTGAAGGGATAAAATTTGCGCATCTAAATAATTGTAAAACATACGTAACATTAAATGCGTTTTTACATGATAAGGAACTCAGAGAGCTTCCTGAATATGTCCGCTTTTTAGAGAAAACAAGTGTGGATGCAGTGATAGTATCCGATCTTGGTGTGCTGACGGTTGTTCAGCAGCACTCAAAATTGCCAGTGCATCTTTCCACGCAGGCATCATGCTTAAATATACATTCTGCAAAAGTCTGGAAAAATCTGGGAGTTAAAAGGCTTGTATTAGGACGTGAAGTATCTCTGGAAGAAGCCGGATGCATCCGGAAGGAAGTCGATATTGAGATTGAGCTATTCATTCACGGTGCAATGTGTATGGCTTATTCTGGTAACTGCACAATCTCAAATTACACAGCCGGGCGTGACAGTAATCGTGGCGGATGTATCCAAAGCTGTCGTTTTTCATATTCAGCAATTCCGGTCAACAATACAGTAGCAGTTAATTCTACGGATAATACTCCGAGCTCATTAATGAGTTCAAAAGATTTGCGGGGCATTGACTTGCTGCCAAAGTTCCTCAAAATAGGTGTAGACAGCATTAAAGTAGAGGGTCGCATGAAAAGTCCTCTGTATGCAGCAACAACCACAAGTGCATATGCTCTCGCATTAAAATGGTGTAATTCAACCCTACAAGAGGAATGGTCCGAGAAACTTCAAGAATTGTCCGGAATGTTGGAAAAAATTCCACATAGAGGCTACACAGATGGTTCCCTAAATAATGAAGCAGATGCTGAAAGTGTTTATCAAGGTGAGCGGAACGGGAGGAACTCCGGTTATGAGATTGCAGGAACTGTGATGGAAGTTGAAGAAGGAAAGTCTTTCACCATGCTGACTCATAATTCTTTTGACCGAAATAAGACCTTGGAAATTTTGACATTTGACGGAGGAGTGATCAAGATTTCAACCCAGGAAATGAAGGACTTGAACAACAAGCCGGTAAAAAGAGCAAATCCCAGCAGACTTTTTCGTTTTCCGTGTTCAGAAGCAACAGAACAATCAGCTGATGTTTCTGGAATTTCCCAAGTCCAGCCACTGAACGTAGTTCGTTTGAAAATTTGTTAAACAACAATATTTTTATTTTATTCTGCCTCTGGATATTTTGGTTATAGAAACACTCCTCTAAAAAAGAAGAAGAAGAAAATTGACAAGAGGGCACCGACTGGTAGTGTAATAACCCATGACATGAAAATTCCACCTACAACCCTCAAATCCAGGGCACCAATTCCGCGTGCTAGTCCGACTCCCATTACAGCACCAACTGCAATTTGAGTAGTTGAAACTGGAATTCCAGTCCGGGAGGCAATTACCACTGTAGCCGCAGCTGCAAGTTCTGCAGAAAAGCCACGTGTAGGCACGAGCTCAGTGATTTTACTGCCGATTGTTTGCATCACCCGATAACCCAAAGTCGATAATCCAAGAACTATTCCTACAGCGCCTGTCAATAAAATCCAAAGTGGCAGATTTGATTTCTGGGCCATTTCGCCACCGCTTTCCACAATACTGACAACTGCAGCCATTGGACCAATACCATTGGCAACGTCATTTGATCCATGTGCAAAAGCCATTGCGCATGCGGTGAAGATCATCATTATGCCAAAAATCCTTTCAATTTGAGTAAACTGATCATGGATGCTCTCTGCTTCTTTCATTTTAAGTCGATTGATCAAAAAACGGACAATTACTGCTACTATAACTCCAAAAATTACTGCAGCAAAAAAACTTTGTCCGACACTAAAAGTAATATCTAAATGCTTTAATCCTTTGAAAAGAGTTACCAGCGAAAGCAAAAATCCAACAAGAAAGACATAAACTGGTGCATATCGTTTTGCATTCAGGAAAGGAGTATCTGAATCAAGAATAAATTTCTGAATACTTCGCATCAGGAGGTATGCTAGTGTTCCGCCGACAAGCGGTGAAACAATCCAACTGAGGACTATTACTCCTAATTTTGACCAGTTAACTGCATCAACTCCAATGCCAACCACTGCAAATCCTACTATTGCACCAATTATACTATGCGTGGTAGAAACTGGCCAACCCATCCAACTGGCGAATGTTAACCATAGTGCAGCTGCAAGCAGGGACGCTAACATTCCCCAGACCAGAATCTCAGGCTGATCCATGATTGGAGTAGGATCTATAATGCTTTTCCGGATTGTTTTTGTAACATGACCTCCGGCAAGGAATGCACCAGAAAATTCAAAAATTGCTGCAGAAATAGATGGAGATAACAGGTGATAGCACCAGAGCCAACAGATGTCCCCATTGCGTTTGCAACATCATTTGATCCATGCGCAAATGCCATTGCACAGGCAGTTATAATCATTAGTCCACCAAATAATTTCTCCATATTAGCAGGCGATCATGGAAAAATGATATTAGATCTCTTAATATCTCTTTTATTTTTTTAGATTGGCCTTCACCGATCAATTCAAAAATTTTATACCAAAAGACCACGTCTACCGCCTTCATACTGTCTTCTATATCAAACATTCTACGTACCAGTGCATCTTCTAAATCGTCTGCATCTGTTTCCGCATTTGAAACCTCATCAATCATTTTTAATAATTTGTCGATCTCATGTCTCCCAAATCCTGATTCAAGCACATCTCCAAATTCTTGAGAGAGACCCTGTGCCAAGTAACAGACTTGCTGACTTTTTTCTACAAACCGAATAAGTTGCTGACACAAATCAGTTGGAAGGCACATTCTTCTGAGGGTAAGTAAATTGACGATGTCCTGTGTTACATCTGCAATGGTGTCCTGCATGTCAAGCATTTCCAATAAATCACGACGATTAATGGGCATGAAAATATTACGGGGCAGATGGTTGCGGATCTCGTTTTTGATTATATCTGCTTCTTCTTCAGCAAGTGATATTTGCTGCCGAATTTCTTCGACTTTTGAATAGTTACCCTGATGCAGTGCATCAAAAAAATCTTTAAGCGGGGCAACACTCTCAACTACTTTGTCCATGTGATCCCTCAGTGGTTTGAAGGGTGACTTTGCAAACATAGAACTGAGATTAATCATGAAAGATCCTTATGCTAGTTTCCGGATATAGATTTAGACAGACAATATTTTTACTTTTCATGAGTTCACAGAGTTATTTTAAAAAGTATCAATCTTCATTTACTACATTAGTCTTAAACCCGCCACTTTGCAGATACTGATCTTTGAGAGCCTCTTCGAGATCTGATGCAATCATTTCTTCAATCATTTGCTGTAAATCAAGTGTCGGCTTCCAACCTAGTTTTTTTCTAGCTTTAGTAGCATCACCAATCAGTAAATCAACTTCAGTCGGTCTGAAATAAGTGGGATCGACAGAAACAACAGTATTTCCTGTTTTAGTATCACGACCTACTTCATCAACTCCTCTTCCGGACCATCCCAGGGTGATACCAACTTCTGCAAAAGCTCTCTCTGCAAATTCACGGATTGTGGTTGTTACTCCGGTAGCCAGCACAAAGTCCTCCGGTTTTTCCTGTTGCAACATTCGCCACATACCATCTACAAAATCGCCTGCATGACCCCAGTCCCGCTTTGCATCCAAGTTCCCCAGATATACTTGCTCTTGAGTACCAATTGAAATTCGGACAGCCGCACGGGTAATTTTTCTGGTTACAAAAGTTTCACCTCGTCTCGGTGACTCATGATTGAAGAGAATGCCAGAACATGCATAAATACCATAGGACTCTCGGTAGTTTTTTACAAGCCAATGAGATGCCACCTTAGACACACCATATACTGAGCGCGGGTAGAAGGGTGTTTGTTCATTTTGTGGAGATTCCACCACTTTCCCAAACATCTCAGACGAAGAAGCTTGGTATATACGATATTTAGATGATTCGGAACTATGTCTCACACCTTCCAATATGTTTAATAGTACCAAATGTATTAGCCTCAAATGTATAGCTTGGACACTTAAAAGATGTATGTACATGACTCTGCGCCGCGAGGTTGTAAATCTCAACTCTGTCATACGTTTCACAGTCGCGAATCATCTTATGAATAATAGGTTGATCCAGTATGTCACCTTCATAGATTTCGTATAGAACTCACCAGTGAACCCAAATGGTACTCTTCTCAATCTGTTGAGTTGAGCGACGTACCAAACATTTTACAATATATCCTTTACTCAATAAGAGTTCGGCATAGATATGAACCATCTTGACCCGTGGCTCCTGTAACTATAGCCACTTTAGCAGTCATTGTGTATATTTTGTAGTAACTCTTTAATTATAGAAATTTTTCACAGGTTAGACCACCCTAGAAAACAGGTAATTACGACATTTGCCTACCCGATCCAAGGCAGTTTGAAGATCTGCAATTGAAATATTCAACGGCGGCAAAAAACGCAATACATCTGGTCCAGCAACCAAAACAAGAACACCCTCTTCCTGGCAGGCTGTGACCATTGTGGAAGCTTTCCCTTTCCAGGCCTTTGATAACACGGCACCAAGCATCATTCCACGACCACGAATTGTTTCAAACAAACTAAGTTCATCATTCAGTGCTTCCAGGTGATTTTTGATAACTAATCCTTTTTTATTTACCTGCTCCATCATTTCCGGAGTATTAATTTTTCGGAATGCAGCACCGGCAACAGCAGTGACAATGGGGTTCCCTCCAAATGTTGTTCCATGGTCTCCGGGTTTGAAGGTTTGCGCAACCTTTTCAGTGCAAAGCATTGCGCCAAGGGGTAGTCCCCCACCCAAAGCCTTGGCCATGGTAACAATATCCGGTTTTAGATTTGTCACTGAATTGTCCGTCTGTTCAGAATCTTCAGAATATTTCCCACTGGTAGCCGAATAATTTTCCTGTACGACCCAACCCACACTGCACTTCATCAAAAATCAGCAAAATCATGCTGATCACAAAGATCTCTAGCTTTAAATGGACAGAAATCCTGCAGGTATATGACACCACCTTCACCTTGGATTGGCTCAATCATTACTGCGCAGGTTTGTGGCCCAATCATTTCGGTTGCTGTATCAAAATCATTAAATGGACAGTAGCGGAATCCTCCGGGAAGCGGTTCAAATCCCTGTTGATATTTTGGCTGTGCAGTTGCAGTAACTGTTGCTAAAGTTCGTCCGTGGAAAGAACCTTCAAAAGTCAATATTTCCCGTTTTCCTGTTGGTTGACTTAAACTTGAATATTTTCGTGCAATTTTAATTGCCGCCTCATTAGCTTCTGCTCCTGAATTGCAGAAAAAAACCCGATCTGCAAATGTAGCTGTCACTAATTCTACAGCCAGCTTAATTGCTGGTTCTGTAAGATAAAGATTGGTAGTATGCCATATTTTACCAGCTTGTATATTAAGTGCCTGCAGTAGGTCTGAGTCAAGGTGACCTAAGCTGTTGACAGAAATACCTGAACCTAAATCAATATATTCATTTCCATCAACACTGTCCCAAATTTAGTGCCCTTTGCTTGGTTTAAAATCAACGGATTTGGTGCATACAGATGGTAAAAATACCTTTTGTGCAGTTGCCAGAAGATCAGTGGCTTTTGTGTTGTTATTTAGTTTCAATTCCGACTCTTTTTTAGTGCTGCTATTCTTTAATTCTGCTTCTGTAGTTTCTGTTTCAGATAATTTTTTTGAAACAGCACTTCCTACATTCAGCAGACGTTCACGATTTGCCATACAAAATTCAACAAAACCATGTTCGCCAACTGCCAGTCTGATCATGCGCGGCAAAGCCTGATACAAGCGCCTAAAAGCAGTTCGCATCACAACTTCGTTTTTCAAGGCATCAGTCGGTAAAGTTCCCAGCTTTTCTTTGATCAACTTTTGGATTCGCGGTAGTTGTTCTTCCAGCAGCATAGTTGTTATTGTTCAGTGATTTATCTTTTTACTTTAGAATTATATCCAAAAGTATTTAGCTTTTTTACCCCGGGAATAATTAACAATTTATGCTAACCCATGTCTATTATTATTTCAATCATAGAAAGAAAGAAATCTGTTCAACAATTAAAAACTGAATTAATTCACAACTTGCCTGTTTAACTGAATATTTGATAATATAATTCTGCGTTTATGCATTTAGCAGTTGTATTATGAGTGATACCAGAATCCATTTTGGTATTTGAGACACAGCCATTTTATTGAACCAGTTCTTTGCTTTATGTTTTTGCTGTGCAGGTCTATAAAGTGTCAAAATATTTGCTTAAATGAATGAGTAAGCCATCTCCCCCGAATTTATCAGGTGGTTATTTTCAGCACAAAATTAAATATTCAAACTGACCTGGGCCAATAAATTATTCAAATTCAAAGTACCTACATTAAATTTAATTTGGACCAAACGTGACTCCTCTTAAAATAATTGAAGGTTGGGTTGTTCGCTATCCCAAACGAATTCTGTTTTTAACTCTATTCCTGGGAGCGTCAGTTGTTCCCAGCTTGTTGTTTCTTAAAAATGATCCCAGTCCCCATCTTCTGCCAGTCAGCCATCCTGCACGTCAGGCGTTGCAGCAGCTTCGTGAAGATTTTACTGGTACAAATTCTGGTGTTTTTATCATGCTGGAAGCTAAGGACACGATCTTTAAAACCAATACGCTGGAACGGATCCAACGACTGACCGAAGCAATACAAAACATGCAGTTGCTTTCAACTGAAGACTTGGAGGCTTTGAATGTAATAGCAGAACAAATGTCCGGAAAAGAAGGTCTACGTCTGCAAAAGCTGCTTCCGAAAGAAGTTAAAGATCTAAATGACATGTTCTGGATGGAGTTTGATGAAATGAGAGAAACTCTTGAAAATGAAGGTCGCTGGTTTCCGGAATGGAATTCCCTACTCCGGAATATTGAAGTTCGTTCTGCTCCGGTAGTGGAGGTGACGTCGATTTCGAACACTGATGATATTTATGGTTCAGAGGAGGGGTTGACGATTGAGAAGATATTTGAAGTAATTCCAGGAACTCCGGGAGAGATGAAAAGTTTGCGCCGCAGAGTGTTAGAAAATGATTTGTTCAGGAATTCCTTCTTTAGCGAAGACGGGCGGCGTACAGGAATTTTTGTTGAATTGGCAATGGATGAAGATGATTCTGAGAATCTGTATTCAACTTATATTGCATTAAAACGTATTTTTGAGGAAAACCCTGGAATTGACAAACATTATATTGCAGGGTTTCCCATTGTTGCCGCCACTCTGCGTACAGTGATTGATCAGGACACTCAGCGCTTTTTCCCTTTTGTTGCTTTGCTGGCAGTCTTTTTCCTTTGGCTGACATTCAGGAGACCAAGCGGTATTGCTGTCCCAATGCTGGTGGTTGGATTTTCGATATTGTTTACACTGGCAATTATGGTTGTTTTTGAGGTCCCGCTCAATACCATCACCTCGGCTTTGCCGGTTTTCCTGATTTCGATTGGAGTCGCAGACGGAATTCACATGTTTTCTGAATACCGTGAAAATCGTATAGAGGGACTTCCCCGTGAAAAAGCTGTCTGTTTGATGCTGGATAAACTTGCTCTACCGGTGACAATGACTTCAATCACAACGGCAGTTGGTTTTTTATCGCTCACAGTCAGCGACATAGTACCGATTTTTACGTTTGGAATTTTTGTTGCCGTTGGAACATTACTGGCAATGCTCCTTTCTCTGATATTTATTCCCGCATTGCTGATGGTACTTCCGGAAAAAGTATCAGTGTCTCAGGAAGGTTTTGGAAAAGATAAAAACCTGTCCAGCGGAGTACATCAGGTGAATTTCATGGATCGTCTTATTCAAAAGTCTCTTGAGGTTATGACATCATGGGTTCTACTAAATGCACGACCAGTTTTGTTGGCAGCACTAGCGATTTGCTCAATTTCAATTTATGGACTATCACAAGTGAAAGTGGAAAGCAGTTTGGAAAGTTATTTTCAGGCAGATGCACCTCTTGTGATTGCAAACCGTGCTATGGAAAAAATGTCTGGAAGCCGTACTATCAACATTGTGATCACAAAAACAGGTGAAAAAGAACCTTGGAAAAATCCGGACAACTTGAAAGTTGTTGAAGAATTTCAGGAATTTTTAGCAAATGAACCAAGGGTCAAGCGGACACTCTCGCTTGTTGATTTGATTAAGCGTATCAGTTATGCTTTTAATGAGAATCGCAAAGAATTTAATCGACTACCGAATGGATTTGAATTTCTGGAAAGTGAGGTGATATTTGAAGAAAACGGCCAAACCGAAAAGCGAACTGTAAAGAGAGAAATCAGTGGGCGGGATTTGATAGCTCAGTATCTTGTGCTCTATGAAAATTCCGGAGGGGATGTACTTTCTGACGTGGTTGACAGCGAGTATCTAAATTTAAATTTGGCAGTTACTATCAGTTCTAATTCAACTACGGAAGAGGAAAAACTTCTGCAGAGTATTGAAGATTATGCGGTCCGGCAGTTTCCGCAGGGTTTTAGCATGACTTCATCAGGAATGGTGCCGATAAATGTTGCAACAAGCAATGAAGTAGTGACTAGTCAAATCCGAAGTTTGAGCGGTTCTATATTAGCTGTATTTTTAATGTTGGCTTTGATTTTTCGCTCAGTTACCAGGGGATTAATGGGAATGATTCCCCTTGTCTTTACGGTGCTGTTTAATTTTGGAGTAATGGGTTTTTTTGATGTTCATCTGGACATAGGTACTGCCCTTGTCAGCAGTATTGTGATTGGAATTGGTGTTGATTACAGTATTCACTACCTATCCCGCATGTTTCACGAATTAGGTGATGGTACAGAATTACATGATGCAATATCAAACACGGTCAGACGCAGTGGAAAAGCCATCACGTCTAATGCAGTAACTGTAGGTTTTGGTTTTTTGGCTTTGAGTGTCTCAGAATTTTTACCATTAGTCACACTGAGCTGGATGATTTTGCTCACATTAAATATCAGTGCGTTGGCAACCATGATTTTAATTCCGGCACTAGCCGTGACATTTACGGATGTTTTGAAACTTGTGCCGTCGCAGAATGATTAATTAGAGCTTGATCAAAAAATATAATCAATTGTAATAATAGTTATTTACTTGTAGTTTATAAAAAAAATTTAATAAAAATATGTCAGTTTTCAGTCGTCTGCTATCAGTATTTTGGGTCGAATTATAAATCGGATAGCTTATAGCTGATTCTCTGCTGATTCAAAACCTTCTGAAACCATAATAAAAACGGGACGAAACAGATTCACGTTCAGAGATTAATTAACAAAATTATTATTTTATTCATGTCAAATTCATTACGTATATTTCATCAGTTACAAGCCGATTTAAATCAAATCATTTTAGGACAGGAACGCCTGATAGAACGCTTATTGATAGTACTGTTACCAGAATATAATTATGTGTTCTTCTCAAAAACAAGAAGAGCGCTTTCATAGTATTTTTGAGAAAATTGAGGGAGAATTTACCTTTAACACCATGCTCCTGCCATTACATAGTGGATTTATTGACCATGAGAATAAATTACTATGCTACACGGATCATTTTGTTTTAGCAGATGAAATTAATAGAGCTCCAGCTAAGGTACAATCAGCTTTATTGGAAGCTATGCAGGAACGATCAGTAACTAATGCAGGTACTCGATACGAATTGGATAAACCATTCTTTGTTTTGGCTACACAAAATCCTATTGAACAGGAAGGGACGTATCCTCTTCCTGAAGCACAGCTTGACCGTTTTTTACTTCACGTATTTATAGACTATCCCTCAATAGAAAATGAATTAAAAATATTGCGTCTTGTCCGGAAAGAAGCTTTGAGTGAAATTCAAATGTCATCGGATAAAAGTCTGAAATCTGCGGTTGATTCAGGAACAAAATCTGTAGGACGAAAAATTTCTTCAGTACATGTTTTTGAAGCAAGAAATGAAGTACTGAATATATACATGGCGCCTGAAATAGAACGTTATTTGGTTGAGATTATTGCAGCAACAAGGATTCCGGAAAAATATAGCGACGAGTTGGCACGTTTAATCACCTGGGGTGCAAGTCCTAGAGGGTCACTGTCACTTGACCGGTGCGCCCGTGCTCGTGCCTGGCTTCATGAACGTGATTTTGTTACTCCGGAAGATTTGCAGGATTTAAGCGGTGACGTGCTGCGTCACAGAATTATTGAAAGTTATGAGGCTGAATCTGATGGTATTACCACCGATGACGTGATTGCAAAAATTCTTGCTCAGGTGGCGGTTCCTTAATAATTTATTCTATCCTTAATCTTGCATGAATATGGTAAATTCAGCAGATTATTTTCAATAACAGGCAGGTTTTAATGGCTCAAAACAATGTTATAGTTATTCATTACCAGGATTTAATAATCCAAAAATATCAAAACAGATTGCATAATTATTATATTAAAAATAAAAATATTCAAAAACAATTATTTGACTTTCAGTCAGAATATGATTTATTCACAAATAAGCAGACAGCACAGTGAAAGATGAAATATTTTGACCCAACGGCAGTGGTTCTGTTTTTTGTTGTTTCTCTGGCAGGCATAGTTCAACATTCCTTTTTGCTTCAGTTGAATTCTGATTGGAGTGAACGGATGTTCCAAGCCTATGCACTTGGTGTGGGTTATGACGTTATGAACGGAGCTATTTTCAGCACGTTAGCTGTGATTTCCCCTTTTCCGATCTTATTTAGGAAAATTTTCTTCAGCATTCTTGGTCTTGGGTTATTTGCTTTCCTATTCACAGATTACCATTACGTTTTGATTTTTGGTACCCACCTTCCTTTTTCTACCATTGAATATTTGAATGATAGCGGCGCTTTTTTGTCATCCGCAATACATGCAGTAAATGACAAAACATTTTGGATGTTATTCGTTTTTCCTTCTGTGATGCTGGTGTTTATGCTTTGGCGTTTTGGGAAAAAACTGAACAGTTGGAAAGAAGATTTTAAGTGTAGGGCATTAACGCTTCTGTTTATAATTTTAATTGGGGGGGCTGCTGCAAGTTACAGTAATTCCTATGTTTCAAAAAACATGGAAAATCCACTTACATCTGCAGCATTGCAATATTTTTATTATTCCAAAGAGGTATTCCTTTTAACCAATTACAAGAAGAATAAATTTAACAACAATGCTCTGTCTATGGTCAAAAACCTTCAGGAAAAATATGGGATAATTATCCGCTTGTGCGAGTACGTGAGGCAACAGGATGTACTGGACAGAATTATTCTGAGCTTACTAAAATTCTGTGTGCAACTGCAGACAAACCTAATATTTTAATATTGTTCCTGGAGTCATTTAGGGCTGCAGAAGTAGGTGTTTACGGCAGCAAGTTGGGGCTTACTCCGGAGTTTGATCGCTGGTCCAAGCACGGAATATTATATAAAAACTTTTTCGCAAACGGTTTTCAAACCAGACATGGACAGGTGGCCACTTACTGTTCTTTGTTTCCAAATTACGGTGCTGCTGTTATGAAGCGCTACACCAGGAACAGTTTCATGTGTCTTCCGGAATACCTAAAAAATTTGGGTTATTACACCTCATGGGTTTACGGTTCTGATGCAAACTTTGACGGACAGTCAACATTTTTGCCAAAAATCGGCTTTGATAAAATTGTAGATGAATTTGATTTCCCAAACGGGGCTGTGACACTTGGCTGGGGGCTTTCTGATGAAGACCTCTTCCGGAAATGGGAAACTGTTTTAGACAGTGAGAAGGAACCATTTTTCTCTTCAGCTTTAACTTCAACCAATCATTATCCTTTTGAAGTCCCGGATAATTATCGGCTTCAAGCAGGAGATTCAGTGACAGACCGCTACCGAGAATCTTTACACTATACTGATGCCATGTTGGGGGTCTTTCTTAAAAGGATTTCCAAAAAACCTTGGTTCAAAAATACCATTATTTTTGTGACTGCAGATACATCCAGTTATCAAAATGCGGAACAGAATACCAATAATTATGAAGAATTTGTTAATCTGCATTCTCAAGTTCCGTTACTAATTTTATCAGGTAAATCAATCGCTCTAGGAAAAAAATCTGAGGGAATTATTATCACTCAACATGCCAGTCAAGTGGATTTGGCCCCTACAATTTTGGATATTTTACGTAAAAAATACATAGTGCCCTGGGTTGGGCGCTCATTGTTGAATTCAGTTGATTTGCTGACTGATGTGCCTCAACGTGCATATACAAATCGTCCTGGAGCATATTGGGCAGTCATTGAAGAAAAATCACGTTATTATCGTGAAAATGACAAGCGGGATCATTTTTTTGGAGATCAGGACAATCAAAAAGGACTGCACTTGAAGGAAATTGGATCATCCTGGATTAAAACTATTAGCTGGGTTTTGCAGGAAAATCGAGTATGGCCGGAAAAATAAAAAAATGAAAGATGCTGCTAAAAAAAATGGTATATTTCTTGGCAAAATGGAGTTGCAGGAACTGGTTAGGAATGCCCATAAGAAAAGATTCTTGTTGACTGCAGAAAATGTTGGATCACTTGGAGGTCCATATTTGACTAAACTCAAGGGAAGAGGTATGGAGTTTTCTGAAGCCCGCCCTTATCAGTACGGAGATGATGTACGTCATATTGACTGGAGGGTGACGGCTCGAACTGGCACGACACACACTAAGTTGTTCAGAGAAGAACGTGAGCGTCCAGTGATGCTGGTTTTGGATCTGTCCCGCCGGATGTTTTTTGGAACTCGCCAAAGATTAAAATCAGTTCAAGCAGCTCGTATTGCAGCTTTGACGGGCTGGAGGGCACTTCTACGGGGAGATCGAGTTGGAGGTGTTATATATTCAGAAGGAATGCATCGGGAATTCAAACCAAGAAGTGACCGTCGGCATTTTTTACGTTTGCTTTCAAATATTATGACTGAGCATAATCTAATTGCAGACAGGATGAATAATAATGAATGGAGTTTTGGTAGCAATTCTCTTTTTGCCCCTGCATTGAGGCGTGTGCGACAAGTAGTACATCCGGGAAGTTTGATTTACATATTCAGTGATTTTTCTGGATTTAATGCAGAATGCCAGAAGCACTTGTTTCAACTTTCCAAGCAAAATCAGCTAGCTGCCTTTTTAATTTCAGATCCTCTGGAAAAAGAAACACCATCTTCCGGACGTTATGCAATGAGTGACGGTGAGGCTGTTGCCTGGGTTAACTCCGAAAATTCAAAAACACGTCAACTCTACGCTTCCACTTATGAAGATCAGTTAAAAAATTTAAAGCACGAATTACAACTCTGCAGGCTAAGCTTGAAAATGCTGAGTACAGTGGACAATGTTTCAGAGATTTAATGAATCAATCATTTTGATTACAAACATTTTCAAATGCCGGAAGAAAATCCACTAATAAATTTAAAAGACATTCACTTACCACCATCTGTTGCAATTTGGCCTCCGGCTCCAGGCTGGTGGATTGTGGCAGTAGTATTGCTTTTGATTTTTGTGTTTTGCGGAATGTGGATCAGTCGCATTTTAGAAAGGCGAAAACCCAAAACTGAAGCTCTGCGATTGTTAAAAAATCTGCAAAATCAACAAAATAATACCAAAGAATCATTGGAAATACTCAGGGATTTATCTCAAATACTGCGTCGGGTTGCATTGACTTTTTGTGCAGATGAAAATGTGTCTTCACTGCATGGGTCCGAATGGTTGGAGTTTCTTGATAGAACAGGAAACACCACTGAATTTACTAAAGGAGCAGGGCAAGTATTTGGAAAGGAACTTTATCAGAAAAATCCAGAAATTGAAATAGATGTTTTGTTTCCAATGGTAAAAAAATGGATTATGGATTGTAGTCAGCAGCATTGAACAAAGTACGGAAAATGATTTTATTTGAGAATGGTGTGTTTGAATTTATATGGCTTTGGGTGGCATGGTTCTGGCCACTGCCCTTATTGTTTCGTGTTCTTCCACCAGTTGATAGGTCAATTCAGGCTCTTCGTGTTCCTTTTTTTCATAGAATTTCAGTTTTGCCTAAATCTGGAATATCAGCTGGAAAAAACTTAAAAGTCTTGCTGTTAGCCGGATTGGTCTGGAGTTTGATTGTTCTGGCAGCACTGAGACCGCAATGGGTTGGGGATCCAGTAGAATTACCTGTTTCCGGCCGAAGTGTGATGCTTGCAGTTGATCTTTCCGGAAGTATGAAAGAAACGGATCTGGAACTGCATGGTGAATCCGTGACGCGGCTGGCTGTTGTAAAATCAGTTTTGAGGCCTTTTATTGATCGGAGAAAAGGCGACCGGCTGGGGCTGATTCTGTTTGGAGATCAAGCTTATCTGCAAACTCCACTGACTTTCGACCGGAAAACATTGCGGCAAATGCTTGAAGAATCTGAATTAGGTCTTGCCGGACAGAGAACTGCAATTGGTAATGCAATCGGACTGGCCGTAAAACGAATGAAAGATCTTCCAGATAAAGAAAAAGTATTGGTGTTGCTCACAGATGGTCAAAATACCGCTGGTGAGGTTACTCCTGAAGATGCAGGGCGTTTAGCTAAAGAAACTGGGCTACGGATACACACCATTGGTATTGGTGCAGATGAAGCATGGATAAGGGCATTCTTCGGCAAGCAAAAAATTAATCCATCTGCAGAACTTGATGAAGCAATGCTGAAATCTTTAGCAAGCCAGACGGGTGGTACATATTTTCGGGCGAGAAGTACAGAAGAACTGGAAAAAATTTATGCAATGATTGATAAAATTGAACCGTTGGAAATAGAAAAAGAGGTTTTCCGTCCCCGTCAAGCCTTGTTTATGTGGCCGCTGGGTTTTGCAGTACTGATAGTTGGAATATGGTCAGCAGTTTTATTGATTAGAAACTAATCATATTTATTATGTTAAGTTTAGTAATTGATCTAAAAAGAAAGAAATATTTAGCCGTCATTGATTAGATAAATTATAAATAAAATTCTGAATGAAAACAAATAGCTGAATAATAAGTGCATCTGTTATTGTTCATCTCTGAATTCATAAATTATTGTAAGATACTGATAGTATTGACTGCGGTATGTTATCTCAACTGAAGGGGTAAATATTATAAAATACTGATATCTTATAAGATACCTCAAATACGTTTGGTGTTACACGATAAAATTCGTGATTGTCTATTTATACATTCAAAGCAAGTATAAATCATGAACAGACTTGGCTCAGGTGAATATTCATTAAAGCTCCAGTCTAATATTCGTTAATTATTATGTTATCTGAATTTCAATTATTACGCCCTCTGTGGCTCATAGCAATACCAGTTATCTGGTGGATGGTTTTTCGTTTTCTTGGAAGTTGGTGGAGTAAAGGAAACTGGGAAGATGTGGTTGAACCGCATCTGCTGTCGTTTCTTGCAACAACTCCGGCAAAGCAAAAACGGAGTCTGCTCCCGTGGATCATCTGTTTAGTAGGTACTATTCTTTTGCTGGCTTTGTCCGGACCGGTCTGGAAGAAGAATTTACAGCCGTTGTTGCAAAAATCACAGGCAAGAGTACTGGTTTTGGATTTATCTTATTCCATGCTGGCAACAGATATAAAACCAACACGGTTTGAGCGAGCACGTTTTAAATTGAATGACCTGCTAGGACACTTTGTTGAAGGTGAAACTGCACTTATCGTATATGCAGGAGATGCATTCGTTATTAGCCCATTGACCCATGATCCTGCCACCATTGCGTCTCTTCTTACGGGGCTTCATCCTAATATTATGCCTCTTCCCGGAAGTCGTTCAAATCTTGCAATTGAACTTGCTGCAGATCTTTTGAGCCGAAGGAATGGCGGTACTGGACATATCATTTTGGTTACAGACGGAATTGAAGTACAGGATATTCCAGCAGCAGAAAATGCGGTTGGTTTGAATCGACTGTCAATTCTTGCAGTTGGAACTGAATCCGGCTCACCGATTCCCTTGTCCGGAGGAGGATTTCTTAAAGACAAAAAAGGGGGAATTGTAATACCAAAACTCTATTTAAAACCTTTACAAAAATTAGCCGCTCAAACTCATGGTGCCTTCACAAGATTGAGTCCGGATGATCGGGATGTGGAGCAAATCATTGCAGCAGAAACTGCTGCAGATGATTTTGTTGAAGACAAACAGCAGAGAACTTCTGATAAGTGGAATGAAGAAGGACCATGGCTCTTATTACTTGTCTTGCCCATGGCAGCATTGCTGTTTCGTAGGGGGCTATTGTTTTCAATTGGATTAGCAGTATTACTTGGAGTCACAGCAAACCCTTCTTCAGCGCTCGCATTCGGATGGGATGATTTATGGTTACGACCGGACCAGCAGGCTGCTAAATTGTTTCAGCAAGGTGAAACGAAACAAGCAGCTGAACTTTTTGAAAGCTTGGAATGGAAAGGGGCAGCGTCATACAGATCTGGCGACTATGAAAAAGCAATTGAGCATTTTTCTCAACAGAATCATTCACGGGCCAATTTCAACAGTGGAAATGCATTGGCCTTTGCAGGACGGTTACAAGAATCATTGGAAGCTTTTGGGCGGGTGTTGGCAGATAATCCGCAAGACGCAGATGCTCAGTACAATCAGGATTTGATTGAAAAACTACTGAAAGAACAACAAAAGAAAAAACAACAGCAGGAGGGACAACAGGGTGCAAATCAAAAAAATAAACAGGATCAACAGGATGACTCAAGTCAAACTCAGGAAAAACAAAATGCTCAGTCTGCACAGGATACTTCTGGTGACAATGCTGCTACCATGGATCAGCAGACAGCAGAGGGTGAAAAAAATAATACTGAAAAGGAATCAACTGTAAAGAAAAATAATAAAAAATCTGATGAAGAAAAAACTGAATCTCCAAATAAAGAAGGAGTGCAAAAAAAACTTGATGGATCTGTTGAAAAAGGAATCGCAAAATACAAGAAACAAGACTTAACTCCGGTTGATCTTGCCAAACAGCAATTCCTTGAACAATGGTTGAGAAAAATACCTGATGATCCCGGGCGCTTGTTACGCAACAAAATGGAAAGGGAATTCCAACGCCGCGGAAAACAAAATTTTAAAAATGAACAATTATTTGTTCTTGGAGCTACATGTATTAAAATTGGGAGTTTTGATATTGTTTCAGAGCTTGGACCTTTAGTAATTCAGGCTACACCAAAAATCCGGTAGTAGTAGGAGACATGTTCCAGTTACGTGTAGAAGCAAAAAATGTTGATGATGCCGAGGAACCAGATTTAAGCGGAATTACTGGTTTGCAAATTTTGAATCGAAGTGTGCAAAATCAAACCTCCATCGTTGGGACTTCTATAACAAGGACTTTGAGCTGGACCTATATTATGATTGCTCCATCTTCTGGAGATTACCTGATACCAGCACTCAAGGTAGGAAATGAGCAAAGCACTCCCATTGCATTAAAAGTGACTGCATACTCACAGAATCAGCGGCAGAAATATGTTAGTCTTGACGTGGAGGTTGTTCCCAAAAAAGTTTATCCACAGCAGCAGATTTTAGTCAGATTAAGGATTTCTCGAACTGGAGTACAACTGGAAAATGAAACGATTACACCATTTGAACTGAAGGGAGCACTAGTAGAGGAGCTAAGTCAAAAATCCCACCAGACTGTTAAAAACGGGAAAAAACATAAGATTACTGAAATTTTATATGCAGTGATTCCGGAAAAAAGCGGGACACTTGTTATTCCACAGGTTCGTTATCAGGGTGAAATAATTCAAAGAGGTTCATCACAAAATAATTTTGGTAATATTTTTCAAAAACGGGGACAAAGAATATTTAGTACAAGTACAACGCAATCAGTTGAAGTTAAGCCGCTGCCGACAGGTTTCAAGAACTGGTGGTTGCCGACAGATAAACTTGTGATAGAAGAAAAGTGGCAGCCGGACCCTCCGGTATTTAGAGTAGGCGAACCTGTGACTAGAACTTTTGCGATCTTTGCAAATGGTGTCTCTGGAAATCAAATACCGGAATTAAAATTTGATTATCCTGTTACTTTGAAGGGATATGCAGATCAACCTTTAATTGAGACAGAAAAATCGGAAAAGGGACTTAAAGGGATGCGATTGGAAAAATGGGCTCTTATTCCAAGTCAACCAGGAAAAATTGAACTTCCGGGAGTTTCTGTCAGTTGGTGGGATATTAAAAGTGATACGCTTCAGACTGCAGCCATATCTCCAAAAATATTTGATATACTTCCTGTTCTAGAAAATTTACAGGAAATACCTGAAGAGGAAACACCTATACAACCAGATAAAATAATGCCAACTAAAATAATTAATATAAATTTAGAGTTGACTAACATTCTTTTGGAAGATATTGGCCTTCGGTTTCGCATTTATTTGGTGTGCAACAATGTTGATGTGGTTTATAAATAAAAATAATAAAGCTGCTGCTGTCACTAAAAATGAAAACAAATTTATACAAAATCGGAAGACCGCTCTTAGAGAAGCAACTAGAAATGCAGAAAAAGCTTTTCGTTCCGGGGATCCAGGAATTGTGCAAACTGCACTTTTAAAATGGGGTACTGCAGTTTGGACTGATGATCCTCCGCAAGGTTTAGAACAAATTGGGGAAAGATTGCCGGAACTAAAGAATGGAATAAATGATCTAAATTTAGTACTCTACGGAAATAATCAAACAAAAGAAAGTTCAATGGAGAAATTATTTAATGATTTTAACAAGGTTTCTTTATTAGATAAAAAATTTAATAATAACAAAGGGCAGCCACAGTTGGAACCTTTATATCCGGAGTAGATATGATTGAATATTTGAGCGCCTTTTTAAACGCTTATTTGAAAGAAAATTTATTAGAATTAGGGTTGACAACAGGCATGGTGGAATCGCTGGTGCGTGGAGGATTAATTTTACTGGCACTTTTATTGAGTTGGGTTGCTCATAGAGTTTCCCAGGGACCAATTAAGAGGTCAATTGAGAAATTTGCACACTATACCATCCAACAATGGGACGATATTCTGGTTGAAAAGCATATTGTTAAACGTATACTTTACTTTATTCCACTAATACTGCTTTATGTCCTGTCCTCACCAATATTGACAGGAACATCACTGCTTCCGTTCAGTCAGGCATTGATAAGTGTTTTGTTTTTGATTGCCGTAATGATGTTTTTGGATGCAATGCTGAGCGCATTGTTGGCAATTTACGGTAAATCTGCAATTGCAAAAGAAATTTCAATTACTCCTTTTGTGCAGGTACTTAAGTTGGGGTTGTATTTTGTAACAGGAATTTTGCTGTTGTCTTTGCTACTTCAAAAAACTCCGCTCTACTTTTTAAGTGGTTTAGGAGCTTTAACTGCAGTATTGATGTTTGTATTCAAAGATGTACTGATGGGATTTGTTGCAGGAATTCAGTTAATTGCTAATAAAATGGTGGCCCCGAAAGATTGGATTGAAATGCCTAAATATGGGGCAGATGGAGATGTGCTTGAAATTACACTCACTACTGTCAAAGTTCAAAATTTTGATAATACTATCACAACTATTCCAACTTATGCACTTATCAATGAGTCATTTAAAAATTGGCGCAACATGAATTTATCCGGAGGTAGAAGAATTAAAAGATATGTAAATATTGATCTTGGTAGCATAAAGTTTTGCAACAGTGAAATGCTGGTACGATTTAAAAGTATTCAATTGATTAGTCAGTATATTCAAAACCGGCAAGAAGAAATATTGGTTTATAATAAGAAACACCAGGTTGACGAAAGCACACTGGTTAATGGCAGAAGATTAACAAATATCGGAGTATTTCGTTCATATGTTGAAGCATATTTAAGACAGCATCCAATGATACATAATGATATGACCTTCCTCATTCGTCAGCTTTCACCAAGTGAGAATGGATTGCCGATTGAAATATATGTTTTTTGTAAAAACACTAACTGGACAGCCTACGAAGCAATACAGGCTGATATATTTGATCATATATTGGCTGTTGTACCCGAATTTGATTTACGTGTCTTTCAAGAACCATCAGGCTCAGATTTTCAAAAAATAGCATTGTAGTTATATTGAATATATAAGATAACAATTATATTAAAATAATGATAATTATCTATATAAAATATAAATATATTATGTCAATTTAAATATTTATCTTATTATCAAATATGATTCAGTCGTTATAAATACGAAAACTGTTTCACTTATAGTGAAATGAGAAATTTTGTTTATTTAAGAAAACTAATATCATTAAAATTTATCATTACGGTCGAAATGACAGTTTAGATTTTATACTAATATCAGGACAGTCTAATTTAAATTCATTATAAATTATAATTATCGCTTCAATAACTGCTTATCAAGCAATCAGAAGCAAATTGGTTTTTAAAAAGTCAATATGAAGCAGAAACTAAACGAGCAACTAAGAATTGGAATATAGTCAGCATCATGACCTGTGTAATTAAAAATTAATTAATCTGATTATATTGTAGGATTTGAATCCATAAGAGTCAGAAATTAACTTTGTTGTAAATCTTGTTTCAAATAGTTTGTTATTATTTAATATATATATAAATAATAAATATAATAATATTATGTCTATATAATATGGATAAATATAAAAATATGACATGTTTAATTGCAGATGATTTTAGTACTGCCCGTCGTATTATTAAAAATTCTCTACAAGAATTAGGGTTTATCTGTTTGGAAGCTGAAAATGGGGAGCAAGCACTGGAAATTATTGAGCAAACAACTATAAATTTATTAATAGCTGATGTACACATGCCTGATAAGAGCGGTTTAGAGCTTTTGGAAGATATTCGTGCAGATGATATATTAAAGGATATCCCGGTTATACTTACAATGATTGAACCTCTGGATCATATAATTAAAGAAGGTGAGGAACTGGGAATGACTGATTATCTTGTAAAGCCTTTTGATGTATTTATGCTGTCAAAAGTACTTGATAAGGTAATTGAAACGGAACTGGGAGAATCATTGTAGTCTTGATTATGGAGAAAACTCCAAGAATTAGGTGTGCCAGATGTAAACACTATAAAGTCACGTGGGATGTGGATAAACCATACGGCTGCAGTAAACTCGGATTCAAATCAAAAATAGAACCTGCTACCTACATAGTACAGATATCTGGTATCATGTGTCACAGTTTTGAATCAAAGTCATATAGAAAATAAATAAAAAGTTCAAACAGCTTTTTTATCAGTTTCACCTGTACGAATACGGATAACTTTTTCCAAATCTGAAACAAATATTTTACCGTCACCGATTCTTCCTTTTACTCTAAGAATTTCTACAGCTTTATCTAAATCTTCATCTTGTACAACAATTTCTATTTTAACTTTTGGAAGAAAATCAACGATATATTCTGCACCACGATATAATTCCGTGTGCCCTTTTTGTCGTCCAAAGCCTTTAACTTCAATAACTGTCATTCCATGGATACCTGCAGCACCAAGGTTTTCTTTAACTTCTTCCAGTTTAAATGGTTTGATAATCGCTTCAATTTTTTTCATGTATTATTTTCGATATTGAATTATGGATGTGGCAGAATACACTAAAATTATGGGGCTATTTGAGTCACATTTGCAAGTAAAAAAGTTATCTGTACCAGGAACGATACGTCTTTATTTGCATTCAGTGCAAATGTTAATCGCATTTTGTGATAAATTTCATGAGGAACTGGTTTTGCCAGAAAAATGGATAATTGAAAATGTTGGTGTAAGAGAATTGGAGGCATTTCTCAAGTATCAGATAGATGTATTGCATTGGAAAAGAAGTACCCTGGTGACTTGTATCAGTGGTATAAAGGTGTTCTATCAATATTTGGCTGAATCTCAACATATGTCAAACAACCCAATTCAGCATTTTAAATTGCCTCGCGACATTTCAGAAATCGGTCAGCAAAGATATGAAATAGAAAAAATTAACTTATTATTTCAGCATGATCTGCAAAACACATTGCAAGGTTACCAGCAACGACTGTTGTTAGAATTTATTTACGGATTGGGATTATCACTCGTTAAAATTGTTAAGATCAATTCGGTCATTCCAGAACTTGATGAAGGACGGGTGCGTTTGTATTTTAGAAACTCAAAATTTCGTGATTATCCATTCAATCCTGCTGCAATTAAAGTTTTGAAATCCTACTTAAAGTTAATTGATAATATTAAAGGTCATGAAAGTTTTTGGATAAATAATAAAGGTAAAACGATGACTGTAGGGCAATTGCAAAATCTCTTGAATAAATATTTTGAAGACCATGAATTACCATCTATAAATGCAAATGAATTACGTGATTTATCTGTACAGCACTTTTCCAGAGAGGGTGCAGATATGCGCTCTTTACAAACTTTGAGACAAGTTAAGCAATTAAGAAGATTACAGGCTTTGAAAGAATCAGATTTTGATCGGTTACAAAGAAAATTCAGCGAAAGACACAGTAGAAGTCATGTAAACAGTAAAAACAAAAAGCACTGATCTGGACTAAATATGTATCCTATATATTAAGCATATATTTCAATAATCAATGAGAAAACAAACTGCTTCCCCAACCGCCATCTTTATCTCCGTATCCATGTATTAATAATTCGACCAGTCCCGGAAGCATGGATTGGGCCTTGATGTTCAATTCTCGTATGGTTGTGCCTGTAGATAGAGGTGGACGGTTATCCATCATTTGACTTAGTTTTTTATAGATCTGAATTAAGTCTAAAACATCCTTTGCTGCATATTCGAGCTGTTTTTGAGTGAGATTAGTTTTTGACCAGTTAGTCTGCTGCTGCTCTTTATTGATTTCGTGTCCCAACAATTCTAAACTAAGATCTTTTAATCCATGTCCCTGTGTGTAAGTCCTTATTAATTTGCTCATTACTTTAGTACAGCAAAATGGTGTCACTTCAATATCCAGTGAGGTTTTAATGAAAGAGACATCACTAATGGCGAAATGAAAAATTTTGGTCACGCCAGAATCGGTTAATAGTTGCTTTAAATTGGGAGGAACCTTATTAGTGTCAGGTTTTACAAGACAAACATTCTTTTTGTCATCGCATATCTGGATTAAGCACACTTCGTCTCGGTAAAGTCGAAGACCATGGAATTCTGAGTCTATTGCAATTTCCTGTTTAGATAAATACAACTCAAGCAAATTATCCGGAATGTCTGATGTAATACTGTAGGTCATTATATTTTGAGTATTTTAGAATTATAAGTGGAGCATTTGTCAAAATGCGATTTTAAATAAATATAGTAATTATTCAGTTTGTATTTTATATGTTCGATTTGTGTCATTATCAAACATATAGTTTATCACTAAAATATTGGGGCCAGACCTAAATACTACCTTTTAATGAAAGAATTTCCAATAAATTCATCAGTAAGTATCTTATACAAACGACTTAGTACTTCTAGTGGTTTAGCTGAATGGTTTGCTGATGATGTAATAGTTAAAAACAAAATATTTACTTTCTAGCTTTATATTATGCTAATTATCAGTGGCTGATGGACAAAATACAGAAATTCTAGTTATACAGGGGTAGAATCATTGTTATCAGTAGTGCTATTTCAGGAAAAATAGTTACAGCTATTTTAGTAATTAAGGGCTAATATGAAATTATTTTTGTTAATATTATATTAACTAATTAAATTTATTTTTTATTAATTTAATTATCATAATATGTTTATATACTATTATTTATTTTAAATCAACTTATTAAATGTTTTTATTTTTATAGTATCTTGATCTAAATACTTAATGTGATATCAAAAACTTTTGACGTATAATCCCTGGCTTTCTATTTTTATACATACACTTCATAGTATTTGTTATTTTAATTCAAATACATGATTACACTAATGAATAAACGTACATAGTGCACTTTACATAATTTATGAGATAACCTGTATTACTGCCCATGAACAGTCGACCTACCTTCGTGTGATAGAGTGATAGTCATGTTCGTGCATATTCATTTCTTTTACCATATTTTCATCATATACGCTGATTCATCAGAACGAGTGCTCAGGGAAAGAGGCCTCTCTCTAGGGTCCACACAGTTAAGTTCAATCCCAGTGTTGGCAAGTGGTCGTATTTTCTTTGACTTTCTTTTAGAAAATATTTAATTAACCATCTAGATACTCTTTATTATACAAATTTCCCAGTAGAGGATGACACTTAAGTTCGTCCGGAGTGATGTATGAGTTTTGTGCCCCTGTTTTGGCAACGCTAGCGGCAGCCGCAAAATTGGCTATCAAGGCACTGTCATGAAGATCTTGCCCTCGACACAGTTCTGCAGCTAAAACCCCTACAAAAGCATCTCCGGCACCCAATGTGCTGACAACTGGAACTGCATGGCCGGGAATATGTGTTCTTTCACTTCCCTTTCCATATACAAGACCCTCCGCTCCAAGTGTAATTAAGACTTGATCGAGTCGATCCATAAGTTTTTCAAGGCAATAATAGGCTTCTTGTAAACCCATTATTTTGACCCCAGAGAGCGATTCGGCTTCCACTTCATTTACCACCAAAAACTCCACCCAATTCCACCATGTATCCGGAATAGTTTGAGCGGGAGCAGCATTTAAAAGCACTGGAATTCCAGATTTTTTAGATTCCAATCCAACAGCTTCGTTGAAGGATAAAGGACATTCCAGTTGAAGAACTGTCAAACCAATCGATTCCCACAAAGCATTTTCCATGGGGATATCCCCTCCATCCAAATCAGCGTTGGAACCAGCCAGAACGCCTGCTTGGTAATTGCCTTCGAGGTCGATGAAGTCCATAGCCATTCCTGAAGGTGTTGACCCTTCCAAGAGGTAATCGGTGTTCACACCGGCTTTTTCCATGGCAGATCTGAGAATTTTACCGGGTTCATCAGAACCAATCCGACCTAAAAAACAGACCGGTTGCCCCCATAAAGCTGCGGAGACAGCCTGGTTTGCCCCTTTTCCACCAGGATGTTCTTCATAGCCTTTGGCCAAAAGTGTTTCCCCTATATCCGGAATCCTTTCGACATACATCATCCTGTCCAGATTCGCTGCTCCAGCTACCAAAACTGAGGATTTCACTGGCCTTCAAGGAGTTCGAGGATTGCCATCGTATCCTGTTTAATCAACAACTCACCTATCCCTTTTTCATCGAGAACAGAGGCAAACTTCCACCATTTTTTATAAAGACGGATATTGTATTCCGCTTCACGCACGGGATCTTCGTTTATCGGAAATGTGTCGAAATAGATGTGACCCTTGTAATCATACCGTTGGAGCCAATAAATAAATTCCAGGGTCATTCGAGGATGAACGGTGCCGAGCGCAAGGCCATCTTCACAACCTGGTTTCACAAAACCATCATTCAACTGCACCCCAAAAAGCTTTCCCTCCTGTCCCGTCAAGACTGCAGACTGAACAGGATTTTCTGTTGCCATCAAACAGTGACCGAAATCCAAAGTCAGTCCCATGTTTTGACGCTCAATGTCTCGTACTAAAAGTAATGCTGCACCTGTCGTGTTGTGGATAAAAAATCTCCTCGGTTCGGTAGGTTTTGGTTCCAGCGAAATTTTAAGTTCTGGAAATGTGTCACATACTACTTGGAAGGCTTCGACACAGTGTTTCCACATCAAGTTATAGTCTGTCTGAAAAGAATAATCGTATCCATCATAGGCTGACCAGACGACTAATTCCTTGGCATCAAGCGATCTCGCCCATTCGCCTGCATTCAGGACAAGATCTATGGCAGCTTTGCGTTTGCTGGATTCAGGGTGAGTAAATGCCCCGTTTTCAAACTCATGTGTAAACCTCGTGCAAACTGCTCCAGTCTGGAGAGAAGCCAAATCCAAAGCCTTTTTCACCTTTTCAGTTGTATATCCTTTCAAATGCTGTGGGCAGTTGAAATCAACAAGGTTGAGCCCTTCAATGGTTCCCTGACGAGTGATCCAGTCTAAGACTGAGTTATCTCCAGTCCAAAGATCCCTGCGCGAACTCATTGAGTTCAACCGAGAGGCAAATAGTGGCATCTCTTTATTATGATCAATCATTATATTTTGTTTTCTTTAACAAGAATCAGATTTGAAGTAGTCCCCAAGTCAAGGATAAACATCAGAATGAAGCAGAATAGTCTAGCTTAAAATAATTTTGTAAACTTGGACATCCTGGTAAAATTCACACTAAAATGACCCGTGGTCCCAGGACGTTGGTTTGGAGTTATGCCTAAGCGTGTTGTACCATTTAGACATTTATGTACAAATGTGTACCACGTATTCGAGTACTGCACTTAATAATATCAGTGTATTATGGTGCCGAGAGCGGGACTCGAACCCGCACGAGCTTTGCGCCACTGCCCCCTCAAGACAGCGTGTCTACCAGTTCCACCACATCCCCAAAATAACAGAAACTTGGCCTCCAAAAAACACTAAATTAACAACCTATTATCTAAAAAGTAATGGCAAAGCCAATAGCTTTTTTGGTGATGGAAAATTATCAACATCCAAAGATTACTTGCCTCAGATTAGCTTAATAATATATATTAAGTTTATTTTATTGTATATTTTATAATATTATTTATCTATACATAATATTATTATATTTTTTTATAGATGTCATTTAAAACATTTTAAGCATCTGTTAATAATTTGAGCAGTTGATTCAGGATATTCAAGAGGGAATAAATGTGAACTGGGAAAAGGAATAACCTTCAAACCTGTGAATTTTCTATTTATCCAGTGCAAATCAGACGTCCAGAGTATAGGATTACTGGCAGCATAGACTAAAGTACCTTTTACTTTGTAGACATTCTTGGGAAAAGAAGTCAACATTTTGTGAAAAATTGCCACCTCTTTTGCTACTGGAATCGTTAGTTCCACATCATTTTTACCAGCAGTCAGACCGTGAATTACATAGTCATTCAATGCTTGAGGATGGAAATTTTTAAACAGTTTATTTGCAAGGAATATTGACTTTGCATGAGACTTTGATTCAAAATGATCGCGCCGCTTTTTTGACTTCCCGGACGGGCTAAAATAATCCTCAATTTTCATTGCACGTAAGACCTTTATTAAAAAGCGTTTATAGGGAGAAAACAGAGGAGGGTCTAGTAATATAATATATTGAAATATTTCAGGTTTTTTAGCAGCTGCAAGTAAAGTCAAGACACCTCCTAATGAATGTCCAATCCCAATTACTGATTCTCCATATTGACTTGCACTTTCCAGAATTTCATCTGTCAAATCATGATAATTTATCTCATTAGAATTAGTGTTTTCACCCAGAATATTGATAGCTGAAATTGTATGTCCTTTTAGTTGTTCAAAGAGGACAGAGTATGTTTTGGCCGGAAAACCGTTTGCGTGACTAAATTGTATAATGGACATAAATTATCAGGGACGGAATAAGCATAGACAGGTAATAAATTATCTACCTAGTTTTGCTGTATTCATATATGACTTTGCCGCTATTGTCGTGAAAACGTATTTGAAGCTTTTGCTGGTAATGTCCAGCCAGACAAAACCTATATCGTTGTATGTATACTTGTGCAATGCTACTGATTTATTTAGTTTTTTTCTTTCACTTGCTGAACGATAGTTTGCACCACCCGCACCGCTAATTACATAATCAGTAGATGAAGTGTCAGATTGTAAATGTGACAAATGATGATTATGAGCTGATAAATACAAATCCACACGTCCTTCAAGAATCCAGTTCCAGTAACCGCGTGTTAGTATATCAACGTCCCCATGTGTCCCATTTGAATAGACTGAATGATGTCCAAAGGCTATTGTCCAGGGACGTTTCTCGGCATTTGCCTTTAACTCCGCATCATCCCGGTTCAGTTTATTTCTGAGTCTTTCAAAAGAAAAGGGACAGTTCGTGTTTAAGCCGTAAAACCGTGATTGGGCAGTCTCAAATGAATACTCGTAGTTTGGCATTCTCCAATAATTGCTTCTCAAACTATACATTATTTGCGAGAAAGCGTTCTGCTTTACATCGTGATTTCCCAAAACTGCAAAGAATGGCTTCTTTATTTTATTGTAAACCTGCTCAAATTTTGTGTAAAACTGTTGGTCAAGTATTGATTTCACACCGTTTGGATAAAAATTATCCCCCAGGAGTAATACAAAATCACATCCGGCCTGATCACAGACTTTAGCCATTCCATCAGCTACTTTCAGTTGATCTTCGTTCCCTGTCCCTGTGTCCCCAAGTACAATTACCCGAAGATGATCTGCACGTAAAGGTGTTATTTCTACTGGCACAATATCATCTTCCATAGGGAAACACCCTACATCGTTGCCTTTTTCATACAACTTGAAACCTCCTGCAAAACCTACTCCTAAAAGTAAAAAAGCGATAATCAGTTTCAACCATACTGAAATTCTCCTTTTTGAAATAGATTTGTTCATAACAAGAAGTATTAGTTACTTCAAACAGAAATATGAGGATCTTCGATTAAGGTCAGCAACTGCTCTAAAACAGGATCACGTAGTTCAAGTTGATGCAGACATTTTACAGTATTTAGCACATAATCATGGCAAGAACCGCATTTTCCTTCTGCACGAACAACTCGTTCTGCAACTTTTTCCAAATCAAGATCCTGCACATAATGTTCGTGTTTGGTGTTGATAACAAAAGTAATGGCATAAACATCACCATTTTCTGTTTTAACACAAACCCAGGTAGGAATATAAGTTTCTGCAAACATTTCACGTCTCCAGACTCTCTGCAGTTCAGAATCTACGTTTTCAGGAGCAATCCTGAAGGCCATCCCCTGACAGGATCCACCTTTATCCAGACCGAACACCAAACCGTGATAATCCGGAGTACCCCTGTAAACAATTGATTTTAAACATAAACTTCTATGATAGCCTGATATTTTACCTGAAATTTTTTCTACAACTTTAAAGTCCGGATTCCACATCAATGAGCCATATCCAAAAACCCAAACTCCTTCTTCCAAATTGTGCCCTTTCAAAATATTCTGAACTGCAACAACCATTTCCTGGGAAGTTAAAGTTCGAATTGAATCGGCCTCTTTACCTGAACCCCACTCGAAAGATTGATTTGCATCAGCAACAGATGACAGTTCTTTTATCAAGCAACTATCTCGTAACATGGTTTATATTCTGTGTCTCTGGACAGTGTCATCCTCCGCTGACTGCAGAAAGTCGAAAGCAGTTTATCCAGTTCCTGCATTAGTTCCGGATCTCCGCTAATTTGAAACGGACCATTGTTTTCGATGGAAAGTACACCGTCTTCCTTGATATTACCCGATACTATTCCAGAAAACATTTTACGCAAATTACAGGCAAGTTCATGTTTTGGTTGTGCATAATGCAAATTTAATGCAGACATTGCTGCATGACTTGGACTAAACGGCCACTGATAATCTTGATCAATATGTAACATCCAGTTGAAATAAAAGGCATCTCCCAACTTTCTACGAAATTCACGAACTTTTCTGATGCCTGATTGAATTCTTTGTGCAACTTTTTCAGGATCATCGATAATAATTTCATAAAATCTCTGGGCCTCTGTCCCCAAAGTCGCACCGATAAAACCGTCAATTTGATCAAAATAATCTTTACTTTCTCTGGGACCTGTTAAAATCAGGGGGAAAGGCTGCTTAGCATTTTGGGGATGCATCAGAATACCGAGTAAATATAAAATTTCCTCAGTCGTTCCAACGGCTCCGGGAAAAACGATGAAACCGTGTCCAGTACGAACAAAAGCCTCAAGTCGTTTCTCTATATCAGGCATTACCACCAACGAGTTTACAATAGGATTTGGTGATTCTGAAGCAATTATACCAGGTTCAGTTATGCCGATATAGAGCCCGTTATTGTAGCGCTGTTTTGCATGGGCAATGGTGGCTCCTTTCATTGGACCTTTCATGGCGCCTGCACCACAACCTGTGCAGATATTCAACTCACGCAATCCAAGTTGGTAACCAACTTTTTTTGTATACTGATACTCTGTTTCCTCAATTGAATGCCCTCCCCAACATACCACTATATTTGGTTCAGTCAGTTCTCTGAGTAAGCCTGTATTCCTCAATATATGATAAACAAAATCTGTGATAGAAGTAGATTTTTTTAAATCAAATCCTCTTTTGTTTGAGAGTTCTGTGCCCACAAAAACAATGTCTCGTAAAACTGAAAATAAATGTTCATTTATTCCCTGAATTAGTTCGCCATTTACAAAGGCCTTAGGTGGTGCATTTCTCAATTCCAGCTTGATACTTCTTGTTTGCTGGACAACCTCGATACTAAAATCTGGAAAACTCGCGAGCATTTCTTTTCCGCTGTCTGTCTGACTGTCACTGTTAAGAACAGCTAGTGCACAACGCCGGAATAATTCGTTAAGTCCTCCGTTTTGCGAATCACTGAGTTGTCGGATTTCTTGCTGAGAAAGGAAATCGAGGATACCTTTCGGACGAATACTGGCATCCATAATTATTTAGGTTGGAAAAAAGGTTTGAAATAAATACTGAGAAGTTTTAATTATGCAGAAAAGATGTATTTAGAGACGTTCTGCTTTTTGCTTATAGCGTATACTTTCCATCCTAGAGCTAACAAAGAGAGAGATAATTAATAACAGTTAATCTCAATCAAGTACTTTTATACGGACCGACCAGTCCGTTCATTTGCTTGCTCAACTAAACGGTCTTCTTGATGGTGCTGAGACGGAAGGAATTCCCGACACCGATCCGCCAACTGCAAAAGAACTGATAGAACGTATTGTTTCCCTGCTGCCGCATTCAGGACAATCAATTTGAGTATCCATTTCAGAGCTACGACGAAGTTCTGTAAAACCATTCGTACATTGTTGACACTGATAATCATATAGTGGCATTTTTATCCTTTTTTAATATTTCTGTATTGAATTATAGCAAAAAATTACCTGTAAATCAATGTGTTTGGCTTTCAAAAATGATCTGTCTGAATTTTTGATCCACATTTTTATTTTTATCGTAAAATATTTATATTTTTCTACCTCACCAAAATCTGACTTGAAGATCTTAAAACCAGTCTTGACTCGTGATTTTTACATTAGTATTCTATTAATAAAATCAGAAAATTAGATAAAAACCATAATTAAGATGAGACAATACAAAATATTGACTTGAATTATTACACTGTGCAACCATAATGTCATACGTCGATATAGATGCAAATATGTATAGTCAGAACCACTTTTCATTAAAAATTATTTATATGGTAAAACAAATGAACTACTTTCGTATATTAACAGCTATTTTCTTTACATTGTTCTTGTTTGCACTATCAGGAGGCGCTCAGGAGCCAACTTCTGGAAACACAAATTCTAGTCCATCAACAGATGACTTTAATATCAATTACAATTTTAATAAGGTACCTTCAGGTGACAATCTAAAAGTTTTTCAAGATGCTGTAATCGGACACATAGTTAATAATAAAGGCATTCAGGATTTTTATTCAATTCCCGCAGTTGAAACACAATGGTTGGCAACAATCTTGGCTTCAGAAACAAAATGGCATAAACAGATGCAAAAGCTGGAACAAGATTATCGAAAAGCATTTCAGGAAAGAGCCCAACTGAAATCAGGTCAAAACGATCGAGCCATACGAATTGAAAATTACGCAACAGCAATCGCCAAGATTGAAAATGAGATAGCAGAAATTCAACGGCAGATTGTACAAATAAACGTAGATCAGCAAGTTTATATCAACGGACTTCGTGAAACACCTGTTACTAGTTTGGTTGCCATTAAGACACTTTACACTTCCGACTTAATGAGTAGCAAGAAAAAGCTTGATGTTCTCAACAGTTCCATTTTCAAAAGCATGGAAAAACCAGTGTTGGCCCATATATCTGCAGCCTATGGCAATAGCATGAACATTCCTTTTCAGGCAGGACATATCAGGGTAACATACCTGTATCCAGAGAATATAACCCACTTTGATTCACAGGCCAACGAATATGTTTATCTATTTTTACGTGTCGAGGCATATCCTTTTTCACCTGGTCGTTCAAAGGCTGACAGTGGTGATTCCAGAAGTGCAAGTGTTAATGTTCTTGCAAACATTGAGCAGATTGAGAACTACATCAAAACAGAAAACGTCGGTGATAAACGTTTGCTGGACTGGTTAAAAAAAGAATCTAACTATCAAAACTTCAATAATGGACATCTAATAAACAAAATCCGAGGTAATCTGAGTGACTTCAAAATTTTCAGTAATGGCCTGAAGCAGAGTATTTCTGAGCTCACTTCCAATGCACAAAATCTTGAAGCAAAAAGGGGTTCTCTTATCGGCAGTGGAGAAGAAGAAAGAATTGAGTCTGAATACAAACGTACAAAAGACCTTTATCATCAATTTTATAGAAATCGAAAAGTCCTGACTTATGACAAGTACACACTTGAAAACAATGTAATGTTCAGCCTCTTTCTCATTGAAGGTGATGCGGCTAAAAAAAATGGAAGTACAAAACAAAAACAAATAATTGATTCTAATATTGCTGATAACATTCCAATCAGTGGTAGACCTTTGAAAGACATTTTTGCTGATATACTTATAACGGCAAACCAAAAAAGCAAACTTGATTTACAGAACTACCGGGAAAGAATATACCGATCAAACGAAGAGCAGACACAGCTCATTCAGGGGGAATTAGCATGGGAGGTTAAAAACGAAGAGTTCAGTATTTTAAAACTTACACGTGGAAATGTTGGTTCAAGAAGTCATTTTGTGGTCCATTTGGCAAAACGTTCGGAGTTAATTTCAAAACCTGGTTTTCCTTCTCCAAAAAACGGTATTTGCAGGTACACACTTCTTTTCAAACGTGGAGGTAATGTTATGCGAAATTCTTCAGAATCGAATTTGAACGATCTGGTAAAATGCTTACGTAAATTTCCCCAACAAATAATCCAAATTACTGGTCATTCCGACCCTCTAAAACCGGATTTCGGAGAGGGTTCAAAATTCAGCAATGTAACACTAGGTTTGAAGCGTGCAGAAAAGACCATGGATACCATGGTAAAGTTAGACTTCAATAAGGGGCGTTTTGTTGTCATCAGCAAAGGTGGAAAGGAGCCAGTTGCCAAAGGGAAGAAAGAGCAGAAAGCAGGAAAAGACCGCAGGGTTGAGGTTCTATCAAAACCAAACTTTAAATCTTATTAATCATCTCAACAGTCACGAGTTTAATTATGTCATCCCCAACTTATATAAGATTTATTGCTTCACACAAAATGATAAGATTGCAGGACTTCTTACTTCTGTATTATACTATGGTAGAAGAAAATATTTTATGACAAATTGTTATTAATTATTTAGGAGAATTTATGGGATTAGCTGACTTTGGGACAATAGCATTGATGGTGGCATTTGCGCTTTGTGTTTATGGAACTGTGGTTCCGCATTTGGGTGTACGGGCCAATAATTGGAATTTGGTCCGCTCAGCCCAAAATGCCACAATTCTCACCTTTTTTTTAGTGGCGATTGCGTCTGCAATACTCATCAATGCCCTGATTACCAGTGATTTCAGTATAATTTATGTTTGGGAGCATTCCAGTACAGACATGCCTTTGGTCTACAAATTTTCATCATTTTGGGGTGGTTTAAATGGCTCATTATTGTTCTGGGTTTTAGTTCAAAGTTTCTTTGCCATGATAGTTGCGTACCGTTATCAGTACTCAAATCGTGAGATCATTCCTTATGTGATTGCCACATTCAACTTAATAATGGCTTTTTTGCTGCTGTTGCTCATTGGCTGGTCGAATCCTTTGGAATTGCAAAGTGTAATTCCAGAAGAAGGACGAGGTTTAAATCCACTCCTGCAAAATCCAGCAATGGCGATTCACCCTCCATCTTTGTACTTAGGATTCATTGGATTTAGTGTACCTTTTGCCTTTGCAATGGGAGCACTTATACGTGGTAAAATAGATAATGAATGGGTGCTGACAACTCGTAGATGGACATTGATGGCCTGGTATTTCTTGTCAGCAGGACTGATTTTAGGCGGACAATGGGCATACGAAGAACTGGGATGGGGTGGTTTTTGGGCCTGGGATCCGGTAGAAAACGCAGCACTGATGCCCTGGCTGACAGGAACAGCCTTTTTGCATTCAGTCATGATTCAAGAAAAACGCAATTTGCTCAAAATATGGAATGTAGTGCTCATAATAATGACATATGGCCTAACCATTTTGGGCACATTTATTACTAGATCCGGTGTAATTAATTCAGTTCATTCATTTACTCAATCTGAAATAGGCCCTCTATTCTTGATTTATTTAGCCCTGATTATGATTATAGCTTTTGCTCTGTTGTTCAAACGCATTAAAATGTTGGAATCTGAATACAAGATTGAATCAGTACTTTGTAGAGAGAATGTGTTTTTGGCACAAAATGTTTTGCTGGTAGGCATAGCCTTTACTGTTTTACTGGGAACAACATTCCCTTTACTTTCAGAAGCTGTACGTGGTACAAAACTTTCAATTCAGGCGCCATTCTTTAATACGATAACGGCACCAATGGGCTATGCATTATTATTGCTGATGGGAGTAGGTATGCTGATTTCCTGGCGTAAATCTAGTTGGGAAGGGTTGCAGGGTAACTTTCAAAATCCAGCAATTTTAGCTACCGCCGGCACAATATTTTTATCATGGCTGTTATATGAAAAAAATTTACAGTGGGAGGTTTATATCACTTTTTGGTCTGCAATATTTGTAACTTCAATTTTTTTGCTTGAACTTGTCAAAACGTCATATATTAAAAGTCAACAAACTGAAACCAATTTCTTGATGGGTGTATTTTATGCCTTTTCCAGCAATCGGCGTCGTTACGGAGGGTTCCTGATTCATTTTGGTGCAGTTCTGATGTTTTTGGGCTTTGCCGGAACCTTTTTTAGCCTGGAGCGCGATATCACACTTGAACCGGGAAGTTCAAAGCAAATAGGTGATTACCGTTTAGAGTTCAAGAATGTAAGTGAATTTCAGATTGGTAACGTTAAACATCGTGCGGCTATTATCGACGTTTTTGACAATGAAGGAAATTTTCTGGAAGTAATGAAACCAGCAAAAAGTTTCTATCCGACTCAACCTCAACCACTTACAGAAGTTGCCATTCTTCGCTTTTTCATGGAAGACCTCTATCTCATTTTCTCAAGTGAAAACGGTGATGAACAAGGTTCTGTCACACTTCGTGTTTACATCAATCCACTGATTGGTTGGGCTTGGATGGCTTTACCTATCTTTACATTAGGCGTTGGAATAAGCCTGACGTATAGACCAAAAAGCCTCTTGGACAGCGAAAACATATTGAAGGAACGTTATATTGCTGCACAAGTAACTGGTTGAGATAAATATTGACCGAGGATAAAATAGGCAATCATATAATTGTAATCGTCGTTATTCTCAAATATGTTAAAAGATTTATTATCAGAAAAATATTTGTATTTATACTGAACTACAATAAATCCCAAACAATTCTAATACTTAATAGAGCTGCATCTTAAAATTAAGAAGCATTAGATAAAAAGAATATTATTAGGCTATTTGGTTATTGGTGATTTTTTCTAATCTATCATTAATCCAGTAGTTTATATGTCTATCCAGTGCATTATTTGCTTTACTGATGTTATTTTCTTCAATATAGTAAAAAATTTCTTTATGGTCATTTAATGAACTCATTATACTATGATTGTGATTTTGTGTATGAGTCCTGATAGTTTCACTAACACCAATAATACTTTCATAATGTTTCAGTAAATAACGGTTTGCAGATAAGACAAAAAACAATTTATGAAATTTAGTATCAAGTATATTATAATTTTTTATATCATCATTTATACTTTTTTGGTGTAAAGAATATGTTTTATTTTTAGTACAATCTTCCATCTCCTTTATAAGGTTTTTTAATTTTCTAATTAATTTCAATTTATTTTTAGTAAATGAAGAGATTAAAGCTTGAGATTCCAGTGCAAACCGTAATTCACTAAATTCAGATAGCTCATTTTTATCCATTTTAAAAACTCTGAATCCTTTGTGTGTCTCTGAGACAACTAATCCTTCGGACTTTAATAGAGCTAATGCCTCTCTAATGGGGGTCTTGCTGAAACCAAATAATTCTGCAAGATAAGATTCTGTTAGTTGCTGTCCTAATCCTAACTCACCTTTTATTATTGAAATGCGAATACCATTCATTGCAGCTTCAGCCATGGATATTGGCCGTTTAATTTTTTTAATCATAGCTATTTATTTATTAAGTATCGAGTGCTAACAAAACGCATGATTAGCCAATCTATACTGACTTTGCCCATGTCTTGATTAAAACATTCCTATATTTTTGTTTTTCAATAAAAAATTTATAAAAAATTTTAATATTTATGTAACTAATATAATTATATATTTATGTTATAATTATATTAGTTTGTTTTTTTTTTAAAAAATACTTGACACATAAATTAATTATAGTTATTTATATAAGGCACACTGCAAAACATCATATATCATATATGGTTCTTTTCAATAATTTATTATGTTCTTTGATATTATCTTTTGTTATAGTATAAGACATATTGTTGTCATAACAATTTAACTTAACTAAAGGAGTATCCCTTGAGATTTTTTTCACTTTTATCCAGTTTGTTGTTTTTATGTGTTTTGGGATGGGCTATGCCGGTAAGCGCTTACAAGGAAACATCAGTTTCTAATGGCGGAACTATATCTGGCAAAGTTGTGTTTAATGGACGTGTTCCTAAAAGAACTATTATACCCACTAGGGACAAATCTGTTTGTGGAGGAATGCGCAAAGAGCCTAAAATTTTGGTAGGACCAGATAAAGGTGTGGAAGAGGGAATTGTTTACTTGAAAAAGGTTAAGAAGGGCAAGCCATGGCCAAAGGAATTAGCCGAAGTCCCAGTTCTTAATCAAGAAAAGTGTCGTTTTTCTCCTACCGTTCAGGTAATACGTAAAGGTAAGATAGCAATTGTTAATTCAGACCCAGTTCTTCATAACACACATGGTTATAGTTGCAAGAAAATGGGGAAGCAATGTAAACGAACAGTTTTTAACTTAGCTCTGCCCAATCAAGGACAAAGAATTGAGAAGAATTTGAAACGTCCTGGCACCATCAAGATTGACTGCGATGCTCATGGTTGGATGCTAGGATGGATGCAAGTAGTAGATAACCCCTATTATGCTCTTACTGATGCGGATGGCAATTTTTCTATTTCTCAGGTTCCTCCTGGTAAGTACACACTTGTTGCCTTCCAAGGATATACAGGGAGCGTTGAAGTTCCTATTGTAGTTAAAGCAAAAGAACAATTAGATAATTCTTTAAAAAGAGTATCAAAATTTTCTTGGTTTTGCTGGATGATCTAATTTATCAAATTGTCTTAATTTAAATTTTTTATGTTTCATTTAAATTAGAATTATCGAGGATTTAGACTATTTATTAAGTTTTATCTGATTTTAGGAAAAATAATTAATTGTAAAATTTAAAATTATATTCTGTTTGCCTTGCAGAGTAATAATGGTACAAGTGTACCCAAATTTAAAAGGCTGATGAATCCACAATGGTGTGGCTCATTAAAGTAGTTAATATCTCTCTGATATGGGAGATTATAATTCTAACTGAGGAGGCATTTATGGGAAAAGTTCATCCCGACAGACTGGAGATGCATAAGGTCCTAGGTGGAAAGAAGCAGAAACCTGACAATACAGTCAGCATTTCTAGACGCACCTTTCTACACAAGTCCATCATTTCTGGTGGTGTAGTAGGGGCCGCCACATACGGATGGTGGCCTTTGATAAATACCGTTGATATAGCTCATGCTGCAAGTAATATCAGATTTGCTTGGGTTTCAGATACACACCTTTATCCAAAGACACTCAATACTCGCTTTGTAGATAAAGCAGAAAGGGCCTTTAAAGAGATCGAAGCCATGAAACCAGATTTTATGATTTTTGGTGGAGATCTGGCTCAAAAAGGTGATCCAGAAGAATTGATTCTTGGCGAACAGATGCTGAGGGCAGTTACAGTCCCAAAACATTTTATACCAGGTGAACATGACTGGTACCTGGACATGGGTAAACTCTGGGAGAAAAAGTTTGGCGGTTCACCTTGGAGCAAAGATATTAAGGGTGTTCATTTTGTTGGATTAAATACAGTAGGACAAGCACCTGATTATTGGAGTGCAAAAAAAATGACTCCAACAGAGCGAATGGGCCATATGGAAGCTTTAGATGGTTCAGTAGCAGGTCCATGGGCCGGATTAGGTCAAGAACAGCTAGAATGGCTGGATTCAGATCTACGTAGTGTAAAAAAGAATACGCCGATCGTTCTTTTTACTCACAATCCGCTTTATGAATATTATCCTCCTTGGAACTTCTGGGTTCGTGACTGGCGTGAAGTTCATGAAATTGTCAAACCATACTCTAATGTGACCAATGTTCATGGTCATACTCATCAGGTCCTTTACAATGAAATTGGAGGGATGCGTTCAATTGGAATGTTGGCAACTTCATGGCCTTGGCCTTACGCACCTGAAGGTGTACCAAAGATGACAGTTCCTCATGTCAGAGTCGATCCTGGTGATCCATTTGATGGTGTTGGCTGGTCTGAAATTGAATATACTAGTCAAAAGGGAATTGACACAGAATATAAGATGTGGGATAGAGACGTGTTTGCCAAAGCCACTGTCGATGCTGGTACTGGTGACAATACTGGTCTAACTCTAAGAAGTAGAGTCGTTGATAAGATTTGGCAATACTAATGAACTCTATTTTATTTGAATGTGGAAAGGGTTGTAAATCCTTACAGTCTTGCTTACATTTGATTAATCATTCAATAGGAGGAAAATGTTGAATAAAAATTCAACCAAAGTATGGACAATGGCTGCAGCTTCCTTGTTTGTTGGGGCAGTTCTGTTAATTTTAACAGGGCCAGTTTCAGCACACAAAAAAAATCACTCTTCTTCTGATAACAGGCATACTACGATGCTTACATGGATGTTGTGAAAATGGGAGATGCATTGTTCCATGGTGGAGGACCACAAAAGGAATTGGGAGTCACTCTGACCAAAACAGGTATGGCATGTGCTATGTGTCATCCCTTTGCTTCAGATGTACATCCTCACCAGTTTCCTAAATTTCAGGAGCAAATGAGTGAGGTTGCTGGTCTACGTGAGATGATCAACTGGTGCATAGAGAAGCCCAATGAAGGAGTTAAAATTGGGATTGATAGTGAAGCAATGATCGCCTTAGAGGCCTATATAATGTGGTCTCACAAAGGAACAGTTATTGATCCTGGAACTCACTAGAGTTTTATTGGCCTGATTTATCCCCTTGCGACTCATTTCAACCATTAACAGTTGTGTGTGAGCGCAGGGGTTTTTAATGATAGGATGATCCCTTTCCTATATGCATGGTTTTGTTGTGATAAAATATTGAATATATGTATCACAAAATAAGATGCTATGCTCATTTATCCCATTAATATACTGAATGATAATTTTTGAATTTTATTATGATTCAATCTAATTCTAAAGCACAAAAAATATAAAGGTATAAAGGTATAATGACTGAGACTGTACAAGAACGTCTTGACTCACTTGTTGATCGACCCCTAGTACGACTTTGGCTATATTGGGGAATGTTTTGGTTAATGTTTGCACCTACTGTAGGAGCAATTATCTCAAGCTACTTTAATTATCCTGGTTACTTGGGAAATAGTTTAGAGATTCAATTTGGACGACTTCGGCCAATGCATGTAAACGGAGTCATATTCGGTGCATTTTCTACTTTGTTTATGGGACTTTGTTATTATATAGTTCCCAGGTTGTGTGGAATTAGAGTCTGGCAGGAAAAGCTAGGTTATTGGTTGGCTTGGACCTGGAATTTAGGACTTGTTTTGGGGATGATACTTCTTGCCTTGGGTTACAGTCAAGGTCTGGAAGCAGGCGAAATGCCACTAATAGCAGACATCATCTTCTTCGTTTGTATGACACTAGCAACAATACAGTTTCTTGTTACAATTTCCAAAAGGACTGAGCCTCAACTATATGTCAGTATGTGGTATCTAATCGCTGCATTTGTCTGGACAACATTAAACCTTGTTTTTGGGAGTTTTATTCTTCCTTATAGTCTGTGGGGGGTAAATAGTGCGGCTTTTCATGGCTTATATATTCACTACATAGTTGGTCTTTGGATAACTCCAGCCGGTTATGTAATAATTTACTATTTTCTTCCTGCTAGTGTTAAAAATCCGATCTACAGTCATAAACTATCGCTGATTGGATTCTGGTCATTAGCACTATTTTACCCATTTGTCGGAATACATCATTACTTGTACAGTCCTATCGCAGACTGGGCAGAGACACTTGCCATAATAACTTCAATGTTACTTATTATACCTGTTTGGACGGTTTTACAAAATTTCTTTGGTACAATGATTGGGCGATGGGATACTTTTGGTCGAAACCTACCAGCAAAGTTTTTGATCATGGGATCGCTTATGTACCTTATAGGCTGCTTTCAGGGATCGTTAGAAGCCTTGCGGTCTCTACAAGAGCCTACCCACTTTACTGACTTTGTCATATCTCACTCTCATTTGACTGTATTTGGAACTTTCGTAGTTTGGGCCATTGGTGGAACGCTCTATGTTTGGCCAAAAATTCATGATCAGGAACTCTGGTCATTCAAGTTAGGTAACTGGTCATTCTGGTTAATAACATTTGGAATTTCGATAATGGGGATAGTACTTACAATGGCTGGATTGATGCAAGGAACAATGTGGATGACCGGCACTGAATGGCTGGACTCTCTAGTTGCGATGCGTCCATATTGGGTAATAAGAACTTTCGCAGGAATAAGTATGGATGTTGGTATTTCCCTACTTGTTTATAACTTGATGCGAACAACTTTAGCTTCATATAAAAAGGGTCAGCAAAATGGTAATTTGGCAGAAATAAAGGAGACCTCATGAATCTAAAAACTGTTTCTTTACTGGCCGGTTTTTTCTTTGCAACTCTTGCACTATTTGTTCAAGGAGTTCTTCCAATGTTGGAACCTGAATCAAATCAAATTAAGGTCACCAAAGTGGTGCGGACAGATTTGGGTGAACTAAAATGGATGGAACACGAAGCTACAGATTATTCAAAATCAGAGTTACTGGGTCGGGAGGTCTACATCCGAGAAGGTTGTTCGTACTGTCACTCGCAATATGTGCGTCCGGTTACAGGGGAAACACGTCGCTGGGGACCAGTCACCCAAGCAGGAGAGTATGCTTTTGATCGACCTCACCTTTTTTCCACACGACGTATAGGACCAGATTTATCCAGAGTGGGACTTAAATACAGCGACGAATGGCACCTTGCTCACTTTTGGGATCCTCGTATGATAACACCTGATTCAATCATGCCCAGATTCGCTAAACTTTTCAAAGGTCCTTATGAGGTGAAAGTTGTAGAGGACTCGGATGGAAATCAAACCGTGGATAAGGATGCTGACACTGGCGACTTATTTAATTTTTCAAGTGAAGAAAAAATTCTTATCACTCCTAATGAAGCTGGACTTGTTTTTGTGGTAGAGGAGGGTAAATATCCTGTAATCCATACTCCAAATGAAGAATTCACTGGTTCATCAGTAAGTGTTATTTCACAAAGTGAAGAGCTTAAAGGATTAATTGATTATGTTCAAAAACTTGGAACTAACCGTGGAAAATGGAGAGATCGTTTCGAACCACAACTAGTCGAGGCTTCAATGGTATCCATTCCTAAATCTGAAGAATGGATCGAATATGGCAAAAACGTATATGCTCGTAGGTGCGAAGGGTGTCATGGTCTTACAGGAAATGGGAATGGTCCGGCGGCAACATTTATGTATAAATTTAGGCCAAGAAACTTTAATGCAGGTGTGTTTAAGTTCAGACTAACCCCATCAGGTTCATTACCCCAGGATGGAGATCTTTATAGAACTGTTACTAGGGGTATAAGAGGCTCTTCGATGCCTTCGTGGCATATGCTTCCAGATAAAGTCCGGATTGCTGTAATTCAGTATATTAAGTATGAACTGGCAGTGGACAGAAGTGATCCTGAGGAACCGTATCATTACTTTGTAGAAGAACCTGCTGAGGCACCAATGTATATTGGAATGGCACCAGAACCATCTGAGGATATTGTCAAACATGGGAAAGAAGTTTGGCAACAAGCAAAATGCTGGGAATGTCATGGGAATTCTGGTAAAGGAGACGGAGATAAATCAAGTGAACTCGAGGATGATTTCGGTTACCCTATTCTACCTGCAGACTTGACTGCCGGGCTTTACAAATCTGGACCTTCAGTTAAAGACATTTATCGAACAGTAACCACCGGACTGAGTGGCACTCCTATGCCTTCCTATGGAGACTCCTTACCTGAAGAAGACCGCTGGGCTTTGGCATATTTTGTATTGTCACTCTCTGCATTCACTGACTCTCTGACAGGAGTGGCAATGACTATTTCTCAAGAAGATAGGTCAGCACTAAATAATATCGAACTTAAAGCTAATACTTCAGAAAAAGCATATAAACGAAAATCTTCACGAGGATTAGTTGGTGAGTATGCCGGCGAAGCTTGGGCAGGCAGAAAAGGTATTGAGATGCTAGAACCCTCCATAAATGAGGAATAAACAATGATTGAAGCAACAATGATACAATTTTTTGTAGCACTGTTTATGAGTTTAGGGGCTGTATGTATTTTTGTCTGGGCAGTATTGTCGGGCCTTTTCACTGATGTTGAAGAGATCAAGTACAAAGCATATCATGCAGAGGTAACCGAAGATGAGTGAAGAACAAAATAATAATAAAAAAACTATTATGGAAGAAACATCTCCGAGTCAAGAAAACCTACCTTACCATCAACAAGTTGAGGAATATGGGCAAGGCCATATTCAGGCACGCCATGGAAGAATAAACAGTTGGCTGTTAGTGGTTTACGCTATACTGTTCGTCTGGTCCATATATTATGGATTTGTTTATTGGGACGGATTGGGGCCGGGTTTAGATTACGATACTAAATTAACTCCAACAGGTTATTATGAAAATATATATAAATAGTTATGAATTTATTAAAGGTTCTATGGAAATATTTTATGATAACAAAAAAGAATAAATTTTTTTAACTTTAAAATTCCTACTAGAAAGGAAAAAATGAACGCAGCAAAACTAATGGTGGGTATAGTAGCATTGAATCTCATTATTCTGTTTTCAGAAATTGCATTGAATATTTTTGGGGTAGCACTACTTTAAAGGAGATATCATGACGACTTCAGAAGAAATAGCTTTTGCAATCTTCATCATAATGACTGTTACCTTCTTTATCTGGGTAGCCTATCTAGCAATTAAAAAATAGGAGGTAATGAACTGAAATATTCTAAACCTGCAATTCCTCAATTTATAAATTGGCCTTGCAGGGGGTCAGTTTTTATGAAAAAACTTGCATATCCCTCTATGCTTTAGCTTATTTAGAGTTAAGAAATATAAAAAAGTATATTTATTTCATCGTTAGGTAAATAATCTATCCAATCTTATATCTTGCCTTTTTAGTTAACCATGTCTCATTATGGTTGATTTTCTATTATTTCTGGAAATAGTTTTTAAGCCGAATTAAACAACAAAATATATAATATTTTCAAAATCATTGTCACTACGTCAATATTTTATAGAATATCTTCTCAAATATTTTTTAAAAATGATTTTGTAAAGAGTTATTTAAAATAAATAAAATAAAATTATTTAAATAGACAAAATATTTATTGATTATTAGTTACTATTAAATTTTAACTGCAGACTTTTACCTAATTTTATAATGGACAATTATGATTATAGGAGTTCCAAAAGAATTAATTGAATCAGACCCTCGTGTCCCTCTAATTCCAGAAACTGTAAAGTCATTGTGTAAACTAGGAGCAGACTTACATATTGAAAGTAGGTGTGGAGAGTCTATCGGCTTTACAGATGAAGACTACCAAACTGCAGGAGCTAAAATCATAATCGATCGAGGTGAAGTATTGTCTAATGCAGATATTATCATGCGTCTACATAAACCCCCCACAGAAGAAATTGCCAAGCTCAAAAAAGGTTCCACTCACATTTCTTTCTTTGATCCATTTAATGATCACAAGCTCTTAGATTCATTTATTGGGGCAGGAGTCCTATCAATAAGTATGGAAATGATGCCACGAATTGCTCGTGCACAAAAAATGGATGCTTTATCTTCTATGGCTAATATAGCTGGTTATAGAGCAGTTATTTTTGCTGCAGAAAAAATTGATCGTATTCTACCCATGATGATGACTGCTGCTGGAACAATTCCAGCTGCAAAAGTTTTTAGTTGTAGGAGCTGGTGTTGCTGGTCTTCAAGCTATTGCAACTGCTAAACGTCTTGGTGCAAGAGTAGAAGCTTTTGACACACGACCAGTTGTTGCCGAGCAGGTAAAATCTCTTGGTGCAAAATTTGTTGATATTGATTTTGGTGATTCCGGAGAGACATCAGCCGGATATGCAGAGGCACTAACTGATGATCAATTAGAGATGCAGAGAGAGGGTATGAAGAATATCATTAGCCAAGCAGATATTGTAATTACAACAGCCCAGGTTTTTGGTCGACCGGCGCCTTTGATTGTAACTGGTGCGATGGTAAAAGCCATGAAATCTGGAAGCATTATAGTTGATATGGGTGTTGAGACTGGAGGTAATGTTGAAGGATCAGTTTTTGGAGAGGAAGTACTTACGGAAAATGGAGTTACTATTCTTGGTCAAGGCAATTTGCCAGGCCGTGTAGGCAAACACGCTAGCCAAATGTATTCCTCCAATCTACTGAATTTTGTTTCGGAATTCTGGGACAGTGAAAAGAAAAAGTTGAACCTACGCTCTGATGACGAAATAGTTAAAAGTTGCATGATCACTCGTGGTGGTGAGTTAGTCAACGAAATTATTATTAAAAACAGACAGTAATTAATAAAATCATGGAAGTCATTTATCTTTTTTTTATACTTATTTTATCAGTATTTTTGGGATTTGAGTTGTTTGGAGTGTAACACCTTCTTTACACACTCCATTAATGTCAGGTTCTAACGCAATTTCTGGAGTTACCGTTGTAGGTGCAATGGTTTCTTCCGGTTACTCTTAACGCTACTACTGAAGTTAGAAGACTTGCATTTGCTACTATAAACGTTGTAGGAGGTTATATAGTAACGGATCGCATGCTTGCTATGTTTAAGAGGAAAAAATCAGGACAAAAATAATGGATATCAATTTACTGATTAATTTTGCTTACATTATATCAGCGCTATTCTTTATCACTGGCTTAAAAATGCTTACTTCATTAAATAGGGCTAGACAGGGAAATATAATTTCTGGAATAGGAATGTTTATTGCGATCGTAGTAACCTTGCTTGACAGAGGAATAGTTGACTATAAATGGATTTTGATTGGGATAGTTATAGGTACAGTTATAGGTACAGTCGTAGCACGATTGGTTGAAATGACAAAAATGCCAGAGGTGGTAGCAGTCTTTAATGGATTAGGCGGACTTTCCAGTATGCTAGTGGCATGGGCAGCACTTTATCCAGAATTAAAAACTCTAAGCATTAATACTGTAAATCAGCCCATTACTATTCAAAGTAGTCTACTGATGGCTACTATAGTACTTACTATTTTCATTGGAGGAATCACCTTTACAGGAAGTCTTGTTGCTTACGGAAAACTTAGTGAGGCGATTCCGGGAAAGGCTCTTTTATTTTCGGGACAACGTTTTATCAATGGAGTTTTAGTATTAGCTATAATCTTTTTTTCCTTCCGTTTTAGTTTAGAACCTTCTTTAAATTCAGTAGACTTTGCTGTAGTCCTTTTATTTTCTCTCCTCCTTGGAATAATGATGGTCATTCCAATCGGCGGTGCAGATATGCCCGTAGTTATATCATTTCTGAATTCCTATTCAGGTCTAGCTGCCTGTGCTGCAGGATTTGTATTGAATAACAATCTATTAATCGTAGCGGGATCACTAGTCGGAGCTAGCGGTATCATTCTTACAAACATAATGTGCAAGGCTATGAATCGTTCATTGAGGAATGTATTATTCAGTGGATTTGGTTCAAACAAACAGTCATCCCAAAATATCAAAGGTGAGGTTAATCCTGTAAATACCGAAGATGCCTATTTGATGCTAGAAGCCGCATCTAGAGTTGTTATTGTCCCTGGTTACGGAATGGCAGTTGCGCAGGCTCAACAGTCGGTTTCTGAGTTGGTTAGAAAACTGCGAGCTAAAGGCAAACAAGTACGTTTTGCAATCCATCCGGTTGCTGGCAGACTGCCTGGACATATGAACGTCCTTTTGGCTGAAGCCCGAGTGCCATATGATATTGTTATGGAAATGGATGAAATAAACGATGATTTTCCTAAAACTGACGTAGCTATCGTTATTGGCTCAAATGATATTGTTAATCCCGCGGCGCAAGATGATCCAAATAGTCCTATCGCAGGTATGCCTGTAATAGAGGTTTGGAAGGCGAAGCAAGTAGTAGTATTTAAGAGATCTATGGCCAGCGGATTTTCGGGGCTTGATAATATCTTGTTTTATGGAGAAAATACAAGAATGCTGTTTGGAGACGCCAAGGAAAGTTTAATTGATTTAGTATCTAAATTTAAAACTTGAAATATTTGTTAAATAACTGTCGTTTTTATTAGTATATTTCTAGGTGTTATGAATTTAGTTTAAGACAGGATTAATATAGAGAGGTGAAAAATCTAGGTTAAAAGTATTTAAAACAGCAAAAAACTATGCTGTTCTCAATTTAATAGGTTTTGAATGGTGTTTTTGAGATTAAAAAGATTATTCTAATTTAGAAACAGTTATTTAAATTCAAGATGAAAATCGTCCCTCCATTCTGATGTTTCCAACCTTCTAATTGACAATATCTTTTTCTGAAATTAAGTTAATCATAAATTCATCAAACGACTCATCTTCTACTTCTTTAGAGAGAACTTCTGCAAACTTCTCCCTTTTTTTTTTGTCCTCCAAAACCTCTTTTAATCTTTTTTTTGTCTCAGTAGAAACTTCACCAAATTCATAAAACTCTTTACGTAAAGATTTTGCAATCTCAAACATCTCTTCCTCCAACCACTTTCCAATGATATTTTTTTGTTGAAGAGTATTTGATTCAATGTTTTCTTTACTATTCATAGTTCCCCATTTTATTTATATTAATTCAATTGTTGTGTCCATAATAAGAGTGGTTTTAATATGAAAAATGAATTAATTAATTATGTACGAAAATATATCATAATTTTGTAAATTTACAAGAAACAGTAAGATAGTGGAGAAAATACACACTATAACTGACAGATATTAAGTCTTTTTTTGACCTTGTTTTGACTCAAATATTATTAATTTAAATATTTCAGAGAAAAGTAATGATTTTTTTTATTGATCAATTTTACTCAGTATCTACTACATTCAAAAGTATATTTAACCCTGTTCATAGATAATTAAAAAAAAATCAATAAAATAATTAATCAAATTATTGATTCAAAATTTTCTTATATTCATTATTTTTTAAATTATAAGCAACAGCACCACCACTATCTACAAAAATCTCAGTCATGGCTTTCACTATCCATAACTTTAAATCTATTTGCATCCGTAATTCCTAATGTTTTTAAAATATCTTTGTGCTTTTAAAAGTGATAATTCTTTATCAAATATTCCTTTGAAACCTGAGTTTAATGATGGTTCTGGTATAACCTCACCAAGTTTGAGAAGTTCTGCTGTTTCTAGACAACGGCACCATTGGCTTGAATAAATTGTTTTGATTATAATTCCTTTTTCTAAAAATTTTTCACCTATGTTTGCTGCTTGTTTCCTTCCTTTTATACTCAGGTTACGTTGAGTTGAGCAATCATCAATTTCAAATTTATCAGGTTCCCCATTAGCATCAAATCCCGGAGCAAAAGCATGACGAAGAAATATTACGTTACCAAATGGTTTTTCTGCATATTCTGCAAGTGTTAATTCCAAAGGTTTTCCTGATGCTCCCGTAAAACATAAAAATAAAATACAGAAACTAAAAATCCCTTTGATTAACATGCTAAATTTACAGGCTGATATTGTGTGTAATTTAAACTTCAGATTGTATTTGTCAAGTTGAACAACTTATTTTATAAAAAACAGCAAATTATAAATATATTGATATCTTGAGTGGCCAATAAAATATTGCATTTTGCCCTATGTTTTGTAAAAAAGCCCTATTTACTTAAGGTATGAATTTCGCTGTTAAAAGTAATTAGTCATTGCTCACTGTTTGATTATTAGTTTAGTTAAGGATATAAGGTCATCAGAAATAATTATCCAAACATATCCTGTGTTATACTATCGTACCATCTCTGTGCAGAAACAGCTTCGGAGTAACGAACTGACAGATCAACATTAAGTGGACTTACACCTCCGGAACCCTTAATTTTGACTAACTTTCTTCCAGACAGTTGATATTCAGATGTTACTTGAATTCCATAGTCTGGAGCTAGAAAACTGTAGCAGGTATTGGAAATAGAGTAAGATGTAGGTTCTTTTTCCTTAAGCAGTGCAATTACTGCTGCTGCTGTTACTTTTGCCTGGTTGTTTGCTGAAAACCCGGTTTTGGGCATAGCACCAGCGATGGCGGCATCCCCTATTACATGAATACCTGGTAGTAGAGTTGACTCAAAAGTGAGTTGATCCACCGGACACCATCCAGACTCGTCAGACAATCCGGAATCTCGAGCAATACGACCTGCCCACTGTGCAGGGATTAAATTAATCACATCACCTTTTTCTATTCCGAACTCTGTCTCTACGGTCATATTTTTTGCGTCAGCCCTCAAGATAAGCCCACCGGCAGAGCCGTTGAACCACTCTATCATCCGCCCATAAAGACTTTTCCATCCTGCAGAAAAAAGTGCCTGTTTGGGGAACTGTTCTTTGGCATCAAGAATTAGGATTTTGGAACGTGGTTTATGCTGACTCAAGTAATGGGCAACTAAACTTGCACGTTCATAAGGTGCAGGAGGACAGCGATAGGGAAGCGCAGGGGGACAGATTAACACCATTCCACCATTTGGCATGGATTCAAGTTGTTGGAGCAGACGGAGAGTGGCAGGACGGCCCTTCCAGGCATGTGGTATGAGATCTGTGTCTTCAGGTTTGTAGTTCTCAATCTGATCAAAACGCATATCTATTCCAGGTGCCACAATGACCCGGTCGAAAGTTAAGCTTTTTCCATCTTGCAGAAGAACTGTTTTAGACACTGCATTTATTCTAGTGGCAGCAACATGAACCACATTGATTCCATACTTGCGTTGGAGTATTTTATAGCTATATGTCAATTCTTCCATCGTCTTCATTCCACCCAGAACCTGATTGCTGAAAGGAGAAGTAAAGTAGCTACGTCTAGGCTCAACCAGTGTCACTTTGAGATTGGGGTCCATTAGCCGCAAATACTTTGCTGCTGTTGCACCACCAAAACCACCACCTATGACGACGACATGTCTTACTGCTGCCAATAGCAGAGTGGGCCCTCTGCCAAGATTCTCCAAGGCGGTAACCGCACCAAAAGTACCCATGATTTTATAGAATTTCCGACGTGTAATATTTTTCATTGTATACTCTTTTCTGTATAGAGACAGGAAAAGTATTTGGAGATTAGACGTATTTATTTTAAGGTGTATCCTTTAGTAATTCGGTGCATCATTGTAGACGGATGTTTGGCACTTTTATATTCCTGCATTGACTGTTCAAGGTATTGCTAAGATTTTACATATAAATTGGTAGTCATCATGAAATTATTTTTTTAACTTATTGTTTTTTTTAAAATAAAGTCTTGATATGAATCAACCTGAAACCAGTAAACCTTTAATATCGTTAACTATTTGGTTAACTTCGGTTTCTTTAGGATAAATGGCTCTAACTTTTCCTGACTGATCAATCAAGTAAACATAGCCTGTATGGATCATTAGATAGTTGGATTCTGAGTCGATGGTTGGATTTTTCATGTAGGCACTTCCGTATTTTTCAGCAACTTCTAGAATTTCTTTTTTGGTCCCAGTAAGCCCAATGAAATTGGGGTGAAAAGAACTTAGATAATTTTTCATATGTTCTGGAGTGTCCCTTTTAGGGTCTACTGTAATAAAAAGAGTTTGAACCTGATCAGAACCCTTACTAAATTTCTCTATTACTTGTTTTAGAAGAGTAAGAGTAATGGGACATGTGTCTGGACAGAAAGTGTATCCGAAAGACATCATCACTACATTACCTTGAAAGTCCTTCAAGCTGGCATTTTGGTTGTGAGAGCTATACAGGGTAAAATTTCCACCAATGCCTTTAAAAACCTCAAGTTCCTCTGACTTTTTAAGATTGGAGTGAGCCAGAGGCACTTTGGCTGTTAGGATGATGAAAATCATTCCCATCAGACTAAACAGAAGTACTTTCTTAAGCCAATACTTATAATTTTCTGAAATCATTCCATACTCCCCTTTAATGAACACTTATATTCCGACTTGTTGAATAGATCTTTCCGCCATCTTCGTGCCAAATTAAATCTAATGTGCCACTTTCTTTTACAATAAAATTGAATTGAATCAGTGGATTAGACGAAATTGCTTCATGCATATTTGTTTTAAAAACAATATCTCCATTGTATATACAAATAAATTTGTTGATAATTTTGCGTGGTATCAAAATTCCATCCTGATCCTTTCTTAGTCCAGTGTCCATAGGGTGCGAAATTAACGTCATAATTTCTACTATTTCTCCTCGGTGCGCCTCTTTGGGTGCCTTAACTCGTAATTTAGGTTTTACCATGATCTCTATTAATTAATTTAGTCTTCCTTACATCCGTTTAGTGTTATCTCTATCCATTTCCGAGCAGTCAATATACTGCCATCATTCAATTCTGCAACAGCAATTACATGTTGGCTCTTAGACAGTCGGATACGAGTTCTAGCAAATGCTTTTCCACTGAGAGGTGTAAAATGGAACGTGGCAATCCGAGGAAATGGATTGTGTTCTGCCAAAACATGTACTTGCCGAACATAATTAGTTTCTGTCATAGGAGATTTTACTTCTATGGAAAATGGAACGCGACTGCCATCGTAAACTAAATTGGGCAAGTTAAGTATGATACTAGGTGAATCTTCAGATATTTTATTTACTAAAAGTTCCTCTAGTGTCTGATCAAGTTCTATAGATGCCCATGTATATGAAAAGAAAGAGTCCATTCCAAATAAGGCTAATGCACCCATAGAGGAAAGTAGAGTACGTCGCGACATACTTATGCTAGGTTCTTTCTTATTTATTTTTACTCCATTCATTATTTATCCTTTTGTTATTTTATGGAAAAATTAAATAATCTATATTCTTAATATATATATAAATTTAAAGTTTAATGTTTTTTCAATATAAGTATTAATTATTGATTATTACTTAAAATTACTTTTTTTAATCAAATTTAGGTGTATTCTGAAATTTAGTAATTATCTAACCTGAAATGAAAGATTTGACTTGTGCAAGGTCAGCTGGATTATCGGGAAACTGTTCCAGTCTAAGAGAGTTGAAAACAACTAGTAAGCTTGAACCAGCCATCAATCCAGCTGCTAAAATAGGCTGAAGTAAACCGAAGACAGCTAGTGTAATGGCTACTATATTATAGCCAAAGGCCCACAGTAAATTAGTTATGATTGTTCTATGAACAGCTCTAGATAATAAAATTACCCACGGTAGCAAAGCTAGTCCTTTTTCTGGTAATACTAAATCAGCAGTTTCTCTAGCCAAATCAGTGGCAGATCCTACAGCTATTCCTACCTCCGCTCTAGCTAGTACTGGTCCGTCATTAAGTCCGTCGCCTACCATTATTGCTGGATCTTCTATCCCACCCCATTGTTCTAAGAAGTTACACTTTTCATCCGGAGACATTGAGGCTTTCCATTCTTCGACACCAGCAGATTTAGCTATACGACTTGCTACAGCAGGAAGATCACCAGTAAGCAGAATTGTTTGCATGTCTAGTTTTTTTAATGTCTCCACCATTATGGGGACTTCGGGTAGTAGCATGTCATCTAGAAGCAAAATACCATGAATCTTACCAGACCATCCTACACATACAACTGTCTGTCCCGAACTTTCGTAGTTCTGTAGTTTTTTTACAAATAAAGAGGGCATTTCCAGACCTTGTTCTATCAACCACTCACTACGTCCTACAGCCGTTAATTCTCCTTCAATATATCCCATAACACCACTTCCTGCAACCGCCTGAACTCGTTCCGGATTTTTAATAATCAGTTTGCGATCCTTGGCTACTGAAATAATTCCCTGGGCCAAAGAATGTTCAGAGTGCTGTTCTAGTCCCGCAGCTCTCTGCAAAACTTCTTCCTGAGAAGCATCGTTGTTTTCAATTTTGATGAGCCTAGTTGCGCCTTTTGTCAATGTACCAGTTTTATCAAATGCAATTCTTCTTATTTTTGCAAGGGTTTCTTGAACCTCTCCTCCGCGAATTATACAACCACGTTGAATGTATTGTCCCAATCCTAAAGCAGTAGCGAGAGGAGCAGCCAAACCCAAGGCACAAGGACAGGCAACTACCAAGACGGCCAAGCCATTTAGAAGGGCTTGGTCTAAAGGAACCTGTGACTGCCAATATATGATGGTTAGAATTGTGATGGCTAAGACTATTGGTACAAATATACTCGCCACATTATCTGCCAAGCGTTGGATTGAACTTGGATGTGATAAAGCCTCACGGACAGACTTACATAGAAGACCCCACTGAGTAGCTGCCCCCAAAGCACCACATTCGATTAACAATGATCCTTTTTGGTTGATGCTCCCTGCCAAAACTAAGTCTCCTTCAGATTTTATTACAGGTCTATTTTCTCCAGTTAGAATACTCTCATCTGCGGATGAAAAGCCTTCCAATACTATTCCGTCAACGGGAAATCGTTCTCCAGGACGAATCCTTACGTTCATACCTACTTTCATTTTACTAATGGAACTACGTTTCTCTTTTCCATTCTCAATTACTGTAGCCCATTGTCTTTCTGCTTCAAGAAGAGGTGCCACATTACGAACGGCCTTGGCACGTCCGGAAGCCTCTAGATAACGACCTAGTGTAAAAAGGACCAAAATCATAGTAGCAGTATCAAAGTAAATATTTTTCCCACCAGTAAAGAGCATCAGCATCGAATATCCATATGCAGATATGGCTCCTATAGAAATAAGTGTAGCAGAATTTAAACGCCCTTGAAGAGCTCCTTCCCAGCTTTCTTTGATAAATGGCCCCCCCAATATGAATAGAACCGGGGTCGCAAAAATTCCTAGCAACCAATAAAATTTGGGAAGCATCTCAGAATCAGCAACATCGAATGTTCCAGAGTAGAGCAGAAGGCTGAACAGCATAATATTCATTGATAGAAAACCTCCTATACCTAGACGTACTAGCAACCAAGCAGCTTCAGGTTCTTCTCGGCTGCCATGTTTAACTTGATATGCGAGGCAGCATCCGTAACAGCAAAAAGAATGATCCTCTCCATTGACTATACGTTTAGTCGGATAAGATCCAAGAGGTAATAGGCAGTGACTACAAAACTTTTCTAAACTATTTTTCATCACATAAAATTTTAATGTCCTGTTAAAGGGAAAAGTCCTCTAAGGATGGTAATCAAACCCAATAACATGATAAACAAACCTGCAACCCATACTGCTCTTTTCCGCCAATGATGATTTATAAATTGCCCTAAACCACCTATTAAAATCATTGCCGGGAAGGTTCCGACACCAAATGAAGCCATTGTTATCATACCTGAAAAAATATTTGCACTCGCTGCGGCATAGGCTATAAATGCGTAAACCAATGGACATGGAAGGAACCCGTTGAATACTCCAAAAGCCAAAGTGGCTGATCTGCTGCGAGAATTTAGAAGAGCGCGTAAAGAACTAACCAATGTATTACTGCCCAGACCAGTCGTTAGAATATGAAGTCGTTGTAAATATCCAAATAATTGGAGAGCCATGATCAACATTAGCAGACCGGCAAAAACAGCTAGTATTCTTTGACCTGTACTTAGAGTCTCAGGCAAAATGGTTACAAAATTAGCTAATGTTGAGTGGTGGTGCCATATGTCCGTGGGTAATTTTGAAGACATGCTATCTGATAAAATAAGGGACTGCCCAGCCATTCCGGCAAGTCCACCCATGAACATATAAGTTGTTACTCTACCAGTGTTGTATAAAAGGTGACGGTATAGAGTTGCTATTTTTCCAGCTGGATCAACTCCTAAGGCACATGCAAAACCACCGCACATTCCAATACAGTGGAAACTACCCGCTATTCCGGCAACAAAAATTACTATATAATGAGACAAGAGACTAGGTATTATTCAGGGATTCAATAGAATGTAGGGAAAAAAAATAACTAGCAGCTACTTCTTATTTCAATGTTTTAAAAGTTTAAAACACTAGATCTACAATCCTCACTAATTATGCTAAAACAAAAAAATTCTAAAATCCAGCTTCTATAAATATTTTCATTAACTTCTTAACAAATTAAGCGGAGAACTTCTCAAAGTACGCTGAGTAGCCAGCCAAGCTACTCCAACACTTAAAGATGTAACTCCGATAATGCTGCCCAAACTTGTCTGCCATGTCCATTTCCACAAATTCTCAAAAAACCACCAGGAAATTCCATAAGACATTATTAAGCTGACAGCAACGCCGAATAAGCCAGCGAAGATTCCCAATACCGCAAATTCAATTTGTATCATCTTCTGGATGTCAGAAAATCTTGCGCCAAGTACTTTAAGCAGATTCAGTTCCCAGAGGCGTCCCTCAACTTCGTGACGCGCAATTGAAAATACAACCACCAGGCCCGCCAGAATTGAGAGATAAGCCATCATTCTGAGCGCCAAAACCATTTGATCAGATATTTTCAAGACTCGCCCCACCATGCGAGTCACATCAATCACTGAAACGTTTGGATAATCGCTGACAATCAGGTTTTGTACATTCATCCTTCTTGATGCGACAAGCCCACCAATTGAACCTACAAAAGTTCCAGGTGCATCTTCTAAAACTCCGGGTTGAAAAAGTATGAAAAAATTAGGTTGAAAACTGTTCCACTGCACACGACGCAGGTTGATGACGATGGCTTCAACCAAAACTTCCTGTACATTAAAGGTTAATAAATCACCCAGTTTAAAACCCATTCTTTCGGCATAACGTACCTCCAGTGAAATTTCCGCTGGTTTTCCAGAATCCAAATCAAAATTAGTAGTCATCGGACGCCCCTCCACAATCTGCTCAGAATCAGAAAGCTGTGTTCGGTATGACAGATTGAGGTTATGTCTCCGGAAGTTCTGTTGTCTTTCCTGTTCACGAGTCAGGGATACTTCTTTACTATTAGCATCAAATTTATTACCGTTCACTTTTTCCAGACGTGCTCGCACTATTGGTGAGAGATAATTTAAGTTAACTTTTTCTGCTGACAGTGTTTTCTGGAGTGGTTCCATTTGTTCCGGCTGAATGTCAAATAAAAACAGGCTGGGAATGCGAAAATCATCAGGTCTGGAGACTTCTTCCTGCAAACCCTGATAAATTTGCGGAATCAAGTTTATCAATAAAGTTCCAAGTGCCAGTGCCAGAAAACAGGAAATAGCTCCTGTTCGATTACGCTGAAGATTCCGGAAAGCAAGACGCTTCATTGTGCTACCTGAAGTTTGACTTAACTTTCCGGCCAGGAATAGAACAAGCCAGGCTATGCTGCCTAAAAACAGAATTGAAGCCAACAGCATCCCCACAAAAGCACTGCCCACAATCAAAGAGTGGGACTGCCAGACAGACAAAGACCATGATAAAATCAGCAGCGGAAGATAACTCAAGGCCTGTCGCCAGAGGACTGGAGTGGCGTCTTGTTGTCCAATATTTTTATGAAAAAGCTGTAACGGTTGCACTGTACGAATTCTTGACAGGACTGGCAGGCAAAAGACCAAACTACCAACACCACCTAAAACAAGAGCAAACAGCAGGCTACCCAAACTTAGCTGAGTTTCAAAACCATTTGGCAGAAATTGTTTAAGCAACAAAGGTAAAAGCGGTAAAATAGCTAAAGAAATAATAATCGCAATCAACGCCGCTCCTGTCCCGAGCAATCCCAACTGCCACAAAACCATCCGGTAGGTTTGCTGACGGGTTGCACCCAGACTCATTAAAATCGAAATTTCACGAAAACGATGAACCAGATAATTACGAAAAAGATAAGCCGCACCTATTCCTGCCAGAAAAACAGCGATCATTGCCACTAGACCCAAATAATCGTTGAGGTAGCCCAACAGACGTCCAAGGTTATTACCGGCTCTTTTATGGGTCAAGATTCTGATTTTTGAGTCTGATCCTTCAAAACTATTAATTTTATTTTGCAGTTTAACCACAAGTCCTGAAAGGTCAGTGCCATCTGGTAGTCGGTACAAACGCTGGTAGCTGATCCTGCTTTTTTTACTTAGCAGAGCGGTTTCCTGCATTTGTGAGTAAGCGAGATAAACACGCGGAGCAAGTCCGAAAGATGAAAATGAACTGCTGGGATCATCAAGAACTGTGTCTGCAATCCTGAATTTTTTCTCACCAATTTTAAGACTTCCACCTAATTTTAACCCCAGCATGAACAACAATTCCGGATAAACCCAGGCTTCTCCAGACAAAGCCAGACTTTGCTCAACATTTTTACTTTCCACAACTCCATTATTTTTCAAAACCATTTTTCCATAAAACGGAAATTCTTTCTCAATACCTGTAATCTGCACCAATCGTGTCTGATCTTCTGTCGCCACCATTGTAAACAGAGATGTTTTACGGGTGGACAAAGTGTTTTGCGGGAACCTTGCTTCAAGAGCGTCCAAAGTTTTTTCCTCAAACGGCAGATAACTGGTCAGCGCTATATCTGCTCCGAGAATGGCTTTTGAGTTTTGGCCAAGATGATTATCAAGCGATTCTTTGAAGGAATCTAAGGCGATAAAACCGGCAAGTCCCAAGGCAAGGTTGAAAAGAAAAAAGAGACTGAAACGTCGATTGTTAAGCAACTCCCTAAAGGCCAGTTTAAGCCAGAAAAATGCTGGTGGATTTTTCATTGAAAAGTTCCGGATTGAAGCGTCAACTGTCTTGAGCAGCGCAGAGCCAATTCAGTATTGTGTGTTACCAACAGCAAGGTCATCCCTGTCGTCTGCACAAGATCAAAAAGCAGGTTGCTTACTTGTACTCCTGTTGCATTGTCCAGATTTCCTGTTGGTTCGTCAGCTAGTAAAATTGCTGGACGAATAACTATAGCTCTGGCAATAGCAACCCTTTGTGATTCACCGCCGCTGAGTTGATGTGGAAAATGTTTTTCACGTTCCTCAAGTCCCACCTGCAGCAGAGCCTCTCTAGCACGTTGCAGACTGTCTTTGTGCCCAAACATTTCCAACGGCAGGGAAACATTTTCCAACGCCGTCAGGTGCGGCATCAAATAAAACTGCTGAAAAATGATGCCTATGTTTTCTGCACGGAATTGCGTAAGTTTAACTTCGCTCATTGCGGAAATTTCCTGACCACGCAAACGAAGTGAACCTGAGCTTTGACGATCCAATCCAGCCAACAGTGACAGTAGAGTTGACTTACCGCTTCCGGATTGCCCAACAACCGCAACCGTTTCTCCTTCCTCAACTTGCAGATTTAAGTTTTTCAGGACTTCAATTTTATCGTGATCGGTCTGTGGGAAGAATTTATCTAATCCCTTAATTTCAAGAATCATAATTTTGTTGTGTAAATATATGCTGTTTTTTGATGATAAAATACTGTTTCAGTATACAAAACACTTTGACTGAAATCAAATTAAGTCCTGCTGTATTTAGTATCATATTGTATCGTTAGAGCTACAACTGTTAAAATTAAACAACTTGAATTTTTTTTAAAAAATTGTTTTATCTTTAATTGAGTAGATATTGTTATTTTATATATATTACTTTTTAAACACGTTTATTTTGAAATTTTATGGAAACCTTTAACATTTTTTTGATTGGTGCAGGAACAGGTACAGTCTTTTCAGTAATCAGTATGCTGCTGATCAATGCAAATAATGCTGAGCAATACCCTGTAGGCGGATTCCTGCCGGCACTGTGGATGGTAGCCGAGTTGGGAGTGGACTCCAAAATTGTTGTGGCCGGAATTCTAATGATGGGTGGAATGACAGGCTATTTCCTGATCCTGACTATTTGGAAAAGACGTCCTGAAGAATTGATAAAAACACAACCTCAAGAAACTCATGTTTCCAGCAATTCAAAATTAGTGATTGAAGATGAACACTCAACTATAACCGTCAACGGAAAGTCCCTAGCAGAATTTCTATAGAAACTGTTTGACTTAGCGGATAATATTGTGTTCCGGACCAAAAGGGAAAGCAGTGATATTTTCCGCACCATCTTCAGTCACTACAAGAATATCATGTTCTCGGTATCCTCCAGCCCCAGGCAAAGTTTCCGGAAGCATCACCATTGGTTCTATTGAGACGATCATGTTCGGTTCTAGCACTGTTTCAATATCTTCACGCAGTTCAAGCCCGGCTTCCCGTCCGTAATAGTGAGAAAGACTTCCGAAGGAGTGTCCATATCCAAATGTTCGGTATTGCAGCAAATCATGCTTTATAAAGATTTCATTCAGTTCCTCTGCAATATCACAACAGCGCGCTCCTGGTCGAATCAGTTCCAAACCTCGCCGATGTACATCGACATTGACTTCCCATATTTCCAAATGACGGTCTGATGCATGATTAAAAAATAAAGTCCTCTCTAAAGCCGTGTAATAGCCTCCAATCATCGGGAAGCAGTTAAGGCTAAGAATATCCCCTTTTTGTATTTTACGAGTACTGACGGGATTGTGAGCACCATCCGTGTTGATTCCGGACTGAAACCATGTCCAGGTATCCATAATGTCACTTTCAGGATAGCGTCTGGAAATTTCGCGAACCATCGCTTGAGTGGAGTGCAAAGCTACTTCGTATTCCGGAACGCCCTCCCCAATCGCCTCCACACAGGCCGCTCCTCCGATATCCGCTACCTGTGCACCGTTGCGGATCAATTCTATTTCTTCTGCAGATTTTACCATCCGCTGCCGCATGGTCATTTTTGAAATGTCCACAAGTTCTGCTTCAGACAAAGCGTCCTGAAGTTTCTTCAGGTTTTCCAGATTGATGTGATCATACTCTATCCCAACTCTCCCTGAATTCGTTACTTCCTGTTGCATAGCCTTGAAATAATTATCCTTTTCCCAGTCGGTAAAAATAACATTCTCCCCAAAACCCCGACGCCAAGGCTGTCCTCCGTCAATATTTGCAGTTATTGACTTAAGTTTATCCTGTGTCACCACCAATCCGTATGGTCGTCCGAAAGAGCAGTAAACGAAATGATTGTAATAATTGATATTATGAATTGAAGTAAAAATAACTGCATCTATATTTTCTACAGCCATCTGAGTCCGCAATTTAGCCAAACGGTTTTCCATTTCAGCTGCAGAAAATATTGGGGTTTGTTTCCTCCCGTTTTGAATTGAAATAAATTGAGTGCAAAAAATTATCCAAATGCATTAAACACTTGATTAACTTGCTGTGTACAACGTACAAATGTAGTACATTTAGGCATATCTTTAATGCGTTTTGCACCAATATATGTACATGTACTCCGGACACCTCCTAAAAGATTAAGTAAAGTGTTTTCCAATGCCCCCTTGTAAGGTATTGATACAAGTTTTCCTTCACTAGCCTTATAATCCTTCCCTTTGTTATCACTGTAATATTTTTCCAACGCAGTACTGCTGGCCATTCCGTAAAACTCGACTGTTTTTTCTCCTGAAATTTTATTTTCCGTAATAGTCTCACTATTCTCATCATGACCGGCAAACAAGCCGCCCAGCATCACAAAATCGGCATTTGCTCCAAATGCTTTACTAATGTCACCGGAACAAGTACAACCGCCGTCTGACATGACCATCCCACCAATTCCGTGCGCTGCATCAGAACACTCGATAACTGCACTTAACTGAGGAATTCCGACTCCGGCCACATTTCTGGTAAGACATGCAGAGCCCCCTCCAATCCCAACTTTAACGATATCTGCACCTGACAAAATAAGCTGTTCCGTCATTTCCGGCGTACAAACATTGCCAGCAATAATTATTTTGTTTTCAAACTCAGAGCGTGCCAGTTTAATAAAATCACAAAACTGTTCGGTGTAACCGTTTGCTACATCAATACAGATAAAATTAAAATCTTTTATTTGCTCACCGAGATCATACAGTGCCTGCAAACCTTCTGCGACTCCTATAGTGATTGCAACATTTTTCTTTATACCACTGGATATTTTAAGTAATTCATCCGCAGTATGAAATTTATGCAAACAGGTCAGTACTTTGTGTTTGCTAAGGACTTCAGCAGAACCGATTGTTCCTACAGTATCCATATTTGCCGCAACAATCGGGACTCCTTTCCAGGACAGATTGGACCACTTAAATTTGAAATCCCTTTCCAGATCAACCTCTTTTCGGGAAGTATAGTAGCTGCGCTTCGGTTTAATCAGCACGTCTGAAAAATCATATTTGACTTCATTTTCAATATACATATTTAATCAGTTATGTATTGTTGAGTATTTTCAAATTCCCAGGGAAAATGAATCCAGAGTTTTTCACTGTCTTTGGCTACTTCTCTGGCGTAATAATGCGGTGTAAAATCACATTCATTGTTCCACCAGAGAGAGGCAAACTTTGGTTCCTCGCAAAATTCTTTGATTTCCTCATGAATTTTGTGGAATGTTTCGCCTCCATCACAAACATCATCCACAATCAGTACTTTTTTGTGTGCTTGCTCAGGTTTATATTTTACCCAGGTTGGAAAATCTCTCAGTGCTGTTTGAATTGGAACCATCGGCAATTGAAACCAGTGACTGAGGGCAACACCAGGAACAAGCCCACCTCTTGAAACTCCAACAATAACATCCGGGTTAAAGTCGGACAAAGAAACCTGCCTTGCAATTTTCTGAATATCTATCAGAGGATTCATAGTTTTTGTGTGTGACATCTGATCTAGTAAGTACCTAATAATGAAAAATTAATGAAAATTTAATAAGTCATAACAAACTGTCTGCATATCAATCATAACTAAAGCAATTACTACAGTAAAGACCATAGAGCTGGAAGTTATGTTTTAGTGCAATTAGTTTTTAATCCGTATCCACCAAACCGGCTCCGGCGCCAGACTTGTGCGACTCCTCGGTGGAAGCAACCAGGCAGCGAGAAAAATAATTTATGGATTATCGGCCAGGATTCGTATAATGGTACTCCTGATTCCAAAACATCTTGACTGTTTTTCTCAGAAAATGTGTTTTTCTCAATCCACTTTTTAGAACTGAACAAACTACTTTCCGCAGATTTGATTGACACATCCGCTGGACTGTGCTGTTGAAAAATCTCATTTCCTTCCAATGAAGTTTTCCAGTTTCCATTCTGACCTGTCAAAACATTACAGAGAGTGCCTCCGGAATCCTGCCAGCAAATCTCCCAATTTCCGGATTTTAATGCTCCAACAGCTGCTGCTATTAGAAAAGGGTGATCAACTTTTTCTACGACAAAATGCTGAGTTTTGTCTGAAACCTCTTTTGTTTCTAAAATCCAGTCACAAACTGAAGGTCCAGCAAAAAGTGCTGAAAGTTGTTTTCCTCCGGAAGGCGTCAGTACAGTTTTAGCGCCAATCTCAGTTTGACTTGCACAGAGACTGCTTTGAGCTTCATCAAGAGACTTTAGAGTTTTTGAAGTAATTCTGGCTGGATCAAGACCACTGGCTGCAATCCAAATGGAGGAACGCCCAAAATCCTCTGCTAAACCAAAAGACAGTCCTGCTCCTACCGCTGCTCTGGTAAAGTAAAACATTATTTCATTAAGAGATAGGACGATTTCAGGAGATTTCATGCTGCCACAATATCCGGACAGAACGGAAAAGCCCATTCGTCTGAATCGTTACCAACAAATTGATCTGGAAGAGGAGCACCCTGAAATAAGGTAATGCGTGTCCATAACTCTGATTTTGGATCAAATTTGGAGGCTCCAAAAAAAGCCAGTTTGAAACGCAATAGATCGATGGGACGCATCTCGGCGTCCACAATGTTATCCCTTATTTCTGCATACGGAAAACGAACAACTGTCTGCACTCTACGGACAATATTACGGAATTCTGGATGATTTTGAACAAACTTACCTACAGATATATCATCACTAACGCTCTTAATTTTTTTGTTAAGCAGGAAGACATCACGTGCTACAGCAAGCGGCATTTCCTGTTCTGCCCCCGGATCAGCATATCTGTCTCCAAAACGTGGTTCCAACTTTTCTTCGGAATAGTACCAAAAACGACGTTGTTTTTCCGGATCATCAAAGTCAATTTCCAACGCCCAGTTAAACGATTTCTGCAGTAATTCTCTTAACTGATTGAGGCTCATTGACGGCTCAAGTTCTATTCCAGTGGAAGTTTGCATATCATCCGCTAACTCATCTACAAGTTTACCGTGGGATTCAAGTAATAGTGAGACTGTCAACTCCTGACCTTCAAGTGAAAAGTTGGCTTCTGCAAAGCGTAATATCCTCTCCCAGATAAGTGGCTGATTAATATTTTCTTCATTCGCAAACCAGTTAGACAACTGCTTAAGGTCTTCACGTGTTTTTATTATTCGAGAAGTTTGTTGTTCATCCTCAACATTCCACTCAGCAATGTGTTGAGTTGCCTGAAACATAAATTTACTAAATAATGACAAGGATTCCGGAGTATGTGATTCAAGAGCAACAACTCTGGAAAGAGCAGTTTCGCGTGCTAAAACCCATTTATGGATCAACACTGGATGTTTTATCAGAAACGGAGCCATACCCAAACCGGTGGCATTTCCTATTCCGAGGAATTTACTAATTTCCGGATTTAAACTGACAGCCTTTCGTCCACCACGTTGTTTTGCAACATATTCAACTAGTTCTATAGTGAACCAGCGAAAAAGATAAACCGTGATCAATTCTACCTGAAAAGATCCCCGCATTTCTGAGCGATTGGATATTTTTTCCCTGTCAGCACAACCGAATTTTCCACTACCATAAACCGCTGTAGTACGCATCAGATAACCGACAGAAGCCAATAGTTCGATATCTGGCTGCTTTCCCTCAGACAACCTCGAAGCCACATGTTCAAATAGGCGCAAACTTTTATTGGCACGCGCCAGCACCAGTTCACTGGGACCGAATCGACCAGCCTCTTGTTTTGGAGTGTTTGCAGAGAGTCTTTTTATATCCGCCTCAGTTGGAATGCCATCGAAAAGATTGAAGGTTGCGTCCCATACCTCCGCTACCACACGGTCAGTACGTTGCTCCGGGGCAACTTCATTTGTAAACGTTATCAGTGAATATGTACGCTCCGGAGTGTGGACAACATAAACCGAAGTTCCGTAACCTTTCTCATCGACTTCAAAACGTAATTTCTCAAATCTCCATTTTTCTTTTGAGATTCTACGGGTCAGACTACGCATAAAACTTAGGCGCGTCTGAAAAGATGAACCCATTCTGGCCAAACGCATTACCTTTTCAGGAGAACGCATTCCTTTTGTAACAATATGGGTTGTCTCAGACTTCTCATCTTCCATCGTTTCTTTTATGGACCAAAAGATTTTTCAAAAAATTGTTTAAGTTGATTTCTGGCTCCACAACAGCTCGAATGAATTCTTTAGGTGGAATACAACTGAAAATATTTTCAAAATCACGATTGTCGCGAAACCATTCCGGCTGTTCTGGAAAACCGGCCAGTTTCGCAGACCCTTCACCGAAATCCCTTTCGTTGCTCCAGGTACCGTTACGCATCCACTCAACAACGTTGTCAGGCTGGTTTTGACATAGATCACTACCAATGCCTATCCTTTCAACTCCTATCATTTCCGCAGTCCTCGCAATCATGCCGCAGAAATCTTCCAGCAAACATGCTGATTTATCTTTCAAATGATGTGGATACATTGAAAAACCGAGCATTCCACCACTTTCCCCTATAGCTTTTAAGACGTCATCAGTCTTGTTTCGCAGCGCCTCACACCAGAAAAAAGGGTTAGCATGAGTAATGGCAATTGGTCGTGCTGAAATTTCGATAGCCTCAAGAGTAGAACGACGCGCAGAATGGCTCATGTCAACAACCAGTCCAACCCTGTTCATTTCCTTGATCACTTGACGCCCCATCCTGGTTATTCCGGAATCGTCATCTTCATAACAGCCTGTTGCCAGCAGACTTTGATTGTTGTAAGAAAGCTGCATAAAACGTACACCAAGTTGATGACAAATTTCAACTAAACCAATATCATCTTCAATTGGTGAGCAATTTTGAAAACCAAAGATAATTGCTGTTCGCCCCTCATTCTGCGCTTTCAGAACATCCTCAGCGCTGCGCCCATGAAATATCAACTCGGAATGCAGCTCAAAAAGCCGGTTCCAGGCGATCACATTCTCTACCATCTCCTGAAAATCCTCATGGTAACATATTGTCACATGCACAGCCGCTACTCCGCCTTCGTTCATCTCCCGGAAAATATCCTCTGACCAGTTGTTGTACTGGAGTCCGTCAATGATTAAGGGGAGTTTAGGAGTTTTCATGTATTTATTACTTGTTTGAGAACAAAACTAAATACTAATATTTACGCTTAATCTTAGATCCATTATATAGAATGTTCGAGTAATTTTCATCAGCAAAGTTTCGCTGGTAAATTGAGCGGCTATCCATATCATATTGAGGTCGACACAATCTCATACCATCATGATCTTGTCTTTTCTTGCCGCGTATGTGCATCCAAATATTTTTGCCAACAATTTGTTCTACACTGGGTTTCATATATGATTGTAGAGAAAAGCCTATTCTTCTTTGCTTGCTTTTGTTTGGCTTTGAACCATGAATGGCTGCACCATGGTGAATTGACATTTCTCCAGGTTTCAGGATCAAATCAACAGACTTTGATTTATCAACATCTTTGACAACTTGCCCCCGTGTTAAAATGTTGTTTGCAGCAAATGTGTCTTCATGTTTGCGAATACCTTGCTTGTGACTGCCTGGGATCATCGTCATACACCCCATTTCTATAGTGCTCGGAGTTAATGCAAACCATGGCGTGAGGAAATCACTACTATTCATTCCCATATAGGTCGCATCCTGATGCCAGCTCACAAAGTGATTAGTCGAAGCATCTTTGATAAACATAACAGAGGACCATAAAGAAATGTCAGGACCAATCAGATCTTCTACTGCGTCCACAATAACATTGTTGTGAGCTAATTCATCCAGTTCCATAAAAGTGAGGTGTAAATTATTACGCTTTTCTGGATTAAAATCTTCAGGAAACTTTTTTTCAGCTTCTTCAATTTTTACCTTTATTGAGTACGCTTCTTCTTCTGACATGACGCGAATCGGCGAGACAAAACCATTTTGGTGGAATTGCTGAATTTGTTCTTCTGTTAAGATTTTTGCCATTATTTTACTACTTTCAATTTATTTAGCTTTGCGGCCACAAAGTTACGCCAGCTTTCAAAAATATTTGTCCGGGGCACCTCAAGTCATCTTTGATCCATGCTCGGCTTAGACAATTCCAAATTTATTCCTGATTGCTGACGAAAACAGGTCTGCATAATTTTATTCAAGTTGTTCAATAATTTCGATAGAACGCAAAATACCACATTGCTAGCTCACATCTCAGTGGCAATCATCCCCAGGAAATCACCGATTCCGACCAGTGTCTTGTGGGTACGTCCGATCAAGGTTCCGTCACGACCAGCACAGTAAACGACAGGTTGACGTTCCAGTTTTTCCAGAAAATGAACTTGGCCTACGGCATCGCCCTTCTTGACGGACTCATCCAGATCGATCAACGTCTCATAAATACCAGCATCGTTACTGATTAAATAGCAGTCTGAATCCGGCATGTGCATCAATCGGGTCGGCGGAAGTCCCCTATCCTCGCAGCTTATAGGCTTTTCGTCGATGATCTCAAAATGTGCCAGCAAGTTTCTAACTCCGATTTCAGTGATCAATACTGTTTCCGGTGTAGACGTTCCTCCGCCACCAATTTCACAACCGACGAAGATCTTGCCCATCTCCTCAACCTCTGTATCGAGCATGCCTTCGGCGTCCAGTTCAACAAGCTCCAGACTGATAGGAGCTCCGAATGCCAGCATCGCCTGTTTCGCCCGTTCCATGACTTCAGCATCAGGAATCCGGTGATAACAGGCGAAAGGAGAAAACATCATAGTCTTTCCTCCTGAATGGATATCGAGAACGACATCGGCCAATGGCAGGATTTTTTCGTGAACGAAATGAGCGATCATCAATGAAACTGAGCCGTCACGTCTACCCGGAAAAGCCCTGTTCATGTTAACTCCGTCAATCGGTGACAGCCTACTACCGTTCAAAACAGCGGGATAGTTCAGTGCTGGAATGATGATTACCTGACCTTTTATTCCCCCGGCTTCGAGAGTTCTAGCCAGTTTCATAAGGGCGATCGGCCCCTCGTATTCGTCTCCATGATTCCCGCCGGTTAGAAGCATCGTCTGACCTGCACCGTTCCGAATCGAAACGATCGGTAGATGCACCGCTCCCCAGCCAGAGTCGTTGCGGGAATGTGGGATAATTAAATGTCCGTGGTGCTTGCCGTCTGCCAATAAATCTATTGTTGCGCTTACTTTCGGTTCTGTATGATTCATATTAGCATTCTCATATAAAATATTATTAGATCATTTAGATCATGAAATTATTCAAGAAAACCTTACAAATTCAGTAGCTTTGTTTGAAGTTAAATAATTTTCATCTCCCACCGATAATTGGCAGTTCTGGTGAACGCGCGTTCAAGAACACCGCGCCCGTTTCAGTGATCGCGATGTTTTCTTCATGCACCATGATACGCCCATCAACGGTTTCCACCGATGGCTCAAGCGTCAGCACCATACCTGCTTCCAACACTGTTCGGTCCGTAGGTATAATCGACGGCCATTCCGTCAACTGCATCCCTAACCCGTGACCCAAACGCCCTGCATTCGCCACCGCGTCACTGTCACCAGCAACCACCCCTGCCATTGCATGGAATAAATCACGGCAGGTTCTTCCAGGCCGTGCCGTGGAAAGTCCTGCTTCGGTTGCACGCCATAAAGTATCATAGGCACGGCGTGAGAGATCATCCGCTTGCTCTATGGCAAAATTACGGTCAAAATCACAAAAATAACCATCAAAAGTAGCGCCGGTGTCAAACATCAATATATCTCCGGATTCTAAAGACCGATTTGAAGGAGGTGAGATAATATCACAATAACCGCCTTGATCAGCACCGCCAGCCAAATAAGGAACATCATCAGCACCTTGTGTCAAGCATTCTATCCGAAAAGCACGGAAGGCTTCCGCAAGTGACTGACCTTTGTGAAAAATATCGCCAGCCCTTGCAAAAGTCCGTGAAGCAATTCCGCATATATGAGCAATTTTCTCAATCTCTGCTGCTGATTTAACCATCCGTAAATTATGCAAAATATCAGTAGCATCAACTACCTCAATTCCTCCTAATCCGGACATCAAACGCTCATAATCTCCCAGCGGCATGCGCAAACTGCTTTCATGCCCTTTCATGACTCCCAACCGTGCTCCACTTTTCAACAATGGCTCAAGTAAGTCCTGCAACAGGCTAATGCCGTCATCTTTGGGCCATGGAGCACCCCATGTTCGAATATCATCAATCCAGGTTGTGCGCATCAACGCAGCACCAATTTCCGGAATTACAGCAATCGGTTTTTTGTCAACAGGAATGAAAAGAAACCATGGACGTGTCGGACTTTGCCAAAATTGTGTAAGAAAACCAGTAAAATATCGCACTTCCGGTTCACTCATCAGTAAAATTCCGGCAAGTCCTTTTGTAGACATCAGTTTATGTAATCTCTCTAAACGCGTCTCGAACTCTCCAACAAGAAAACCTCGAACAGGACTATCCAGCATGTTTATCTCCTTCCATAATTTTGGCAAATATTTCTCTATCAGTAACGCCTTCTGAACCAATCAACAAAACACGGGAAGTCTTATCCAAACCAAGTTTAGCACGCAAGTCAAGTTGTTTGACTGCACAGATTAGTACAGCAAGACCTGCCACTGCACTTTCCCCGGCCTCTATAACTGGGTCATCGCCGACCGGCCTAGCCAGAGCACGAACGGTTTGAGGTACGATATTGTCAGGAATAGTGATAAAATCAACCGCCTCTTCTGTTAAAATTTCCCAGGCCATTTCGGATGCTTCTCCACAGGACAATCCGGCCATAATGCTTTCTTCTTTGATGTTTACTCTCTTCACTTCATTTGCTTTAGAACTCTCATACAGACAAGCGGCCAGTTCTGGCTCTACAATTACCACACGTGGGGTTTGATTTCCCCAGTACTGCCTTAAAGCAGAAGCAACTGAAGCAGCAAAACCACCACAACCACTTTGCAGAAAGATATGTGTCGGTGGCTGAGTCAACTCATCGTTAATTTCACGAGTCATTACGCCATATCCCAGCATAACATCACGTGGTGGTTCACTATAGCCCGGCCATGTCGTATCGGAGACAACAAACCAGTTGTTTCTCTCAGCCTCGATGCGTGCCAGATCTACTGAATCGTCATAGTCCCCTTTTATTCGAATTACTTCCGCACCTAAATCACGCATGGCTACGGCCCGTCCCTCGCTGACTTCTGCATGGATATAGATGCGGCACTGTGCACCGAAACGTTGACAACCCCAGGCGAGTGAGCGTCCATGGTTACCATCGGTTGCTGATACTAATGTAATATCGGCAGCTTCTTTGGTATATTCTCCTGTACGAATATCTTTTAAACTGACATCATTACTCAAAGAGAGAGAGATTTGTTTTTGTAATACACGTAAAGCTGCATAAGCTCCTCCAAGTGCCTTAAAACTTCCCAGGCCAAATCGAGGGCCTTCATCTTTGTAAAGAACTTCGTTGAGATACAGTCTTTCTGCAAGTGCTTTCAAGCTATAAAGCGGTGTAGGCGCATATCCATCCCATTGGGTAATTTCTTCTATCGCAGTTGCAAAACCTTCGGGAGGAAGGATTTCCAGTGCAGCCTGATGAGAATGAGGCCTACCTGCAACATGAGCGATTGTTGCGTTTTCAAATACAGTTGTCATTTTTTAATCATTTTTAGTATTCGCATTAAAAAGCAACTCTAAGAAGTTGTTGTTGTGAAGGATGTTAATTATTACGGAAAAAAAGTCGCCGGATAGAAAAGATCCAAATTAAAGATTCTTTAGTTAGAATCTTAAGCTCGAAAACTGAAATAGCTTCGAGACTTTATGCCATGATTGATTAGGAAGGGGTAACACCCCGTAGGCGTTCTGTACGACGGCGCAACAATTCGAGTGTAGTTAAAAGCGCAATAGTGACGACAATCAATAAAGTTGCTGCCGCAAGAATTGTGGGGCTTATTTGTTCGCGAATTCCGGAAAACATTTGCCATGGTATCGTGCGTTGTCTATATGAACCAACGAAAAGTACAACCACTACTTCATCAAAAGAAGTAACAAAAGCAAAAAGAGCTCCGGAAATAACTCCTGGAGTAATCAAAGGTACAATGACTTTGAAAAAAGTTGTCGTGGGCGTGGCTCCTAAACTTTGAGAGGCACGAATCAAGTTATTGTCAAATCCACTTAAGGTGGCGGTAACAGTAATGACAACGAAAGGTGTACCCAGCACAGCGTGTGCTAAGATCACACCCAAATGAGTCCCCTGTAAACCTATACGACTGTAAAAAAAGAACATTCCGGCCGCAGAAATAATTAGAGGAACAATCATTGGAGAAATCAAGAGACTCATTAACAAAGTCCGATATGGCATATTTGGACGGGAAAGCCCTAATGAAGCCAAAGTGCCCAAAAATGTAGCAATTATTGTAGCAAAAAAAGCTATGAAGACTGAATTTCTAACAGCTCCCTGCCAATTCAAGTTAGTAAAAAAATCGTTGTACCATTGTAATGAATAACCATCGGGATCAAAGGCCAGCATTTTCTTTGTGAAAGTAAAAAAAGGAACTTCATTAAAGGAAAGTGGTATAATTACAATCAGTGGGAATATCAAAAAAAACAGAACTGAAACGCAAATTATCCAAAATGTATAGTGCCATATTCTTTCTGGAACACTAAAGTATGGAGGCAAAGTACTCATTTTATCCTAATTTCATGTTGTTGATCCCTACGATACGGTCATAGAATACAAAAAATAAAAGCACAATACCCAGCAAAATAACCCCAATGGCAGAACCTAAACCCCAGTTAAGTGAACTTGAAATATGATATGCAATCCTGTTACTGATAAACGTTCCTGAACTACCTCCAACTAATGCAGGTGTAATGTAGTAACCAATTGCCAAAATAAACACTAAAATTGAGCCTGCTCCAATACCTGCCCCTGTATTAGGGAAATACACCTTCCAGAAAGCCTTCCAAGGATGTGCACCTAAAGAAATAGCTGCACGTACGTATGATTTTGGAATAGTTTTCATCACGCTGAACAAAGGTAAAATCATAAACGGCAGAAGAATATGTGTCATTGCAACCACTGTCCCTGTAGCATTGTGAATCATTGCCAAACGACCTTCCTCATTAATAAATCCTACTAAAACCAAAAAATCATTAATCACTCCTTCTTGTTGTAAAAGAGCAATCCAGGAAGTGGTTCGCACAAGAAGTGATGTCCAAAATGGTAAAAGAACAAAAATAATAAGGATATTACTAATACGAGTAGACACCGTAGAAAGCATGTATGACAAAGGAAAACCAATAACAAAAGTGAGAAATGTTATTAGTGAACTTAGCACGATGGTTCTAAAAAATAATTTCAGATATATACTGTCCTTCGATTCCAGTGACTCAATATTTCCACTTGAAAATTTCCTCTTGAAATCTAATGCTGCAAGGTAGTATCCTTCAGTATAACTTGATGAATTTTGTTTAATTACTTGCCAAGTATAAATCTCTCCCCAACGTTTATCTGTTTTAATTAGTGCTTCTTTAAAAGGAGGTGTTTTTATTTTGGTCACTTTTCGTCCAGCTTTCCGGAACAAGCTGGAAAATCCAGAGCTTTCATAGTTCAGGCGTTGCCCGACTCTAGTATGTTCCTTTGCGGCCTTAGCTTTTTTTATTTCATCCACCATAGCAGCAAATACAGCCTCACCAGGCAACTCACCTGAATATTCATCCCAGTTTTGGAGAGCTTCGGAAGATTTAGGTAGGATTTTTTTTACAATTGAATTGTCTATTGACAGCAGTAGCATATCAGCAATTGGGCCAATAAAAGCAACTACAATAAAAACCAATAGAGGAAAAACCATCATGAAAGCAACAATTTTACTGCGCCGCTGAGCTCTTGCCAAACTTATCTTAAGAGGAATTCCGTCAGCAGTAACAATATTTTCTTGGATTTTTTCCATTAAATTAAAGTTAGGTAGGATTTAAATAGTCGGGAAACATTGCTGAATTCCCGACTGATTTAAGCAAAATGACTATTTCAACAACCAAGCGTTAAACTTGGCATCAAGGTCATCACGATTATCTGCCCAGAACTCATAATTGAAGAGTAGGGTAGTTTTTGCGTTGAGCGGATCAGTAGGCATGTGAGGAGCCATTGGAATTCCAAGACTATTATGATTGCCTACAAGAGGTGCTGAGGAAGCACGTGTTGGACCATAGGAAATCCATTTGGCCTGATCTGCAAGACGCTGCGTGTCGGTTGCAAACTTAAGATACTTCATGACTGCTGCTTTATTTTTAGTACCACTAGGTACTACCCAACCATCAAGGTCGAAAACCTGCCAATCCCAAAGCATAGATACAGGTTGCTTGTCCACCTCAATCAACTTAAATAAACGACCATTGTAAGTTGAGCCTACAACAACCTCACCATCAGCTAAAAGCTGAGGAGTTTGTGATCCAGAAGTCCACCAGACAACCTTACTCTTTATCGTGTCCAGCTTTGCTAGTGCTTGTTTTACTCCAGCATTTGTTCCAAGGACATCATAGACCTTAGAGGGAGCAACTCCATCACAAATAAGGGCCCATTCTAAATTGTTTATCGGCTTTTTTTCCAAGGCACGCTTGCCTGGAAAAGATTTTAAGTCAAAGACATCACAGATACTTGACATCGGTCTGCTGACTTTATCTTTGCGATACCCAAAAGTTGTCGAATAAACAATTTGTGGAATAAAACATTCGGAAACAATAAAATCCCCAAAATCCTTTGAGGCTGGTGTTCCGTCTGGTGCCGAAGCCAAAGCATTATCATGATCGATTACATCAACTAAACCTTCATCACAAAGCCTCATTGCATCAGATGCAACTGCATCAACTAAATCCCATGTGGTATTTCCCGCCTGTTTCATAGCCCGCAATTTTGCAACTGCACTGCCGGCAGAATCATCATTGATGATTTTAATACCAGGATTATTCTTCATATAAGGGGCATGGTAAGCATTCTGCTGACTTGCAGTATAAGCACCACCCCATGAAACAACAACCAACTCAGTTGCCATTGTCTGGCCGGCAAAGCCGACCATTGCCATGACAGCTGCAGCCGTCATGGTTCGCATGAATTTATTCATACTATCTCCTATTTTACAATTAAACCCACAACGGGCTATTTTTTAGAAATCCCTGAATTGGGACCTCCTATTAAAAGATGCTGGAAGCGTGATGCTGGCAGTTTGAATAAATCCAATGGCCAACTCCTTTATTCCACAGCATCTTATGACACAAGTACATCCAATGCACGTGCATCTTCTGCTTTCCAGCCAACTTTAACCGTATCTCCGGGACTCAATTGTGCATGGTTTGCAGAGTTTGGAATCTTGACGATAAAGTCGTCCTGACCACAAACGTTCATACGGGAGCGAATATGATCTCCCAGATAAATCAATTCTTCTACTTTTCCTGTAACAGTACTTGAGCATTGCCCACTTTCAGGATTAACTTCAACTCGTTCAGGACGAAGTGAAATCATGGTGTCAAAACCTACGCCCTGTATGTTGACGCCAAGTGCCTTTAGTTTATCCCCATTCTCTGCCTCTACCGTACATATATCGCCATCAAGACCGATGACTTTACCATAAAGGGTGTTGTTCTCCCCAATGAACTGGGCTACAAAAGCATTTTCCGGTGCTTCGTAAAGCGTATCCGGTGCGGCCAGTTGCTGAATTACGCCGTCATTAAAAACCGCAATGCGGTTGGACATGGTCAAGGCTTCACTTTGATCGTGAGTCACATAAACTGTTGTTGCACCAGCATCTGATTGAAATCTTTTTTTCATACTGCATTTGCTCACGCAGTTGTTTGTCAAGCGCGCCCAACGGTTCATCCATCATAAAGGCCTTTGGGTCACATACTAAAGAACGTGCCACTGCAACTCTCTGCTGTTGACCTCCGGAAAGTTGCATCGGACGGCGTGAACCGAAAGAACCCAACTGCACCATATCCAGAACATTTTTAACACGGTCTTCAATATCACTTTTTGACATCTTTCTTACTTGCAGGGGAAAAGCTAAATTTTCATTGACAGTCATGTGAGGGAACAAAGCATAGTTCTGGAATACCATGCCGATATTTCTTTTGTGTGGGGGAACGTTATTGATGGAGGTCCCATCGAGAATTATTTCACCGTGAGTCACCGTTTCAAATCCAGCTAACATCATCAAACAAGTAGATTTTCCTGAACCTGAAGGACCAAGCATAGTTAGAAATTCACCTCTTTGCGTGTCTAAATTCAAATCTTTGACGACGAGTGTTTCGCCATCATAGCTTTTTTGAACACCCTGGAAACTAACATAAGCTTCGCTAGAACTCATCTTTCCTTATATAAAATACTTAAATAAAAACAATCTTAAACAGAAGAGCATTCTACATCTTGAAACAGAAAGTGTCAAACATATTCTTTATAAATCTACCAAAAGAGAATAAACAACTTACAAAACACTAAAAAATAGAGTAATTGACCAAAAACTCACTGAAAAAAATGAAAATTACCCTTGCAATGTCTGGTAAGTTAAGTCTGTTTCAATTTGGAGTCGTTCACTAAAAAATGATTGAGAGCAAAAACTAAAAGGAAATGCTGAAAGAATCAAGGTTAATTTATAGAACCTTACTCACAATTACACATGAGGGAGAGTAGTCCTAAAAAATTTGTAATAATACTTTGGTTCAGTTAGAGTGCCTAATTCACGAAATTAGTTTGGGCTCTCATCCAATAAAACCTAAGCACCGGTAAACATGTGAGCTTGAAGTTTGATTATATACACTAAATCGTGATTCATGAGTTTTTGTAATATACTGATATTATTTACATTGACTTGTCATCTCAAGCAAATTTAAAGATCCAATAAAGTCCTGATATCGTACAAGATCCATCACACACTTTCGGGATGACACGACAAAACTCGTGACTGTCGAGTACACCAAATTAAGGAAAAAAAATGAGCATACACACTGAATACACATCCTACTCTGTAGAAAGCACAATATTTAAGGGATATCTGGCCTGGAATGAAACTACCAATGAGAAACGGCCTGGAGTCCTGGTTTTTCCAGAATGGTGGGGAATGAATGAATACATCCAAAAAAGAACTAAACAAATTGCTGAACTTGGCTTCGTCGCAATGGGTGTCGACATGTATGGTGAAGGTAAAACAGTAGACAATCCTGACGAAGCAGGATCACTGATGAATACAGTAATCAGCGATAAAAAAATAGTTAAAGACCGTGTTCAGGCAGCCTACAATGTACTTAAGGGGCACCCACTGTCCGACTCCAGGCGCCTTGGGGCGATTGGTTATTGTTTCGGAGGAGCACTGGTTTTGAACATGGCTCGCTTAGGAATGGATCTCAGGGCTGTGGTGAGTTTTCACGGAGCCCTGGATTCATTTCATACACCTGCAGTTGGAGAAATAAAAGCTGAGGTGTTGGTTTGTAACGGCGCTTCAGATCAGTTTATTTCACAGGAAGCAATTGATCAGTTCAAGTCTGAGATGGATACAGCGGGGGCCATCTTTGAATTCATTTCTTATGAAGGAGCCTTGCATGGTTTTTCAAACCCTGCTGCTGATGAACGCGGAAAAAAGTTTAACCTACCACTTGCCTACAATGAAAATGCTGACAGGAAATCCTGGGAAGCAATGAAGACATTGTTTGAACGAGTTCTATGAGGAATTTATACTTCGTTTAGATCTCAACCGGCATAGCGTTTCAGGATTGAAATTACTTGTCTGTAATATCCGGTTCCAAACAGGTTCAAATGATTCAGCAGGTGATATAGTTGGTAAAGCGGTTCCCTTTCAGCATAACCAGGTGCCAGTGGAAAAGCTGATTCGTATGCAGAATAGAAAGTTTTACTGAAACCACCAAAAAGCGAAGTCATTGCCAAATCAGCTTCCCGATGTCCGTAATAAACCGCAGGATCAATCAGCCAAGACCTACCGTTTTTATCGATTAAATAATTTCCGGACCATAAATCCCCATGCAGTAGAGATGGTTTGTCCTCTGTACCAGAAAGTAACTCTGGTATTTTGTTGTACAATAGCTCAAGCAGATTTTGCAGTTCAGGATTCGTATATCCGTTTTTAACCGCCAAAGAGGCTTGAAATTGCAGACGATTTTCCACATAAAAAGTGGGCCAATTTATGCTACCGTTTTTTGAGGGTGAGTTTGATTGCGGTGAATCGCCTAAATAGTTGTCTTCCGGAAAACCAAATATTTCACCAGAGAAGTAGTGCAGTTTTGCAAATTGAAAACCCAACTCCTCCATGCATGAATCTGCACTTTCCTTTCCCTCCTCAATCCATTCCAAGAGCAAATAATCCAGACCATGCGCTACAACTTCCGGAACCAATACAGCGCCGGCTTTTCGTAACTCTTCCAGCCCACGAACTTCAGATTCAAAAGTTCCTGAACTGCCGTCACGAACCTGTTTGAGAAAAAACACTCTTCCTGAGTTCATTACTAATTTACGTGAATCTGCAATACAACCTCCAGACACAGCAGTCGTTGATTTTACAGGCTCTGAGAGAATTTCTTCTATCCTGGACTTTAAATCAGGATTCATTATTATTTTGTCGTAATGTAATCCAGCAAACCATGGCAGGCATCTTCAAGAATATCCAGCACATTTTCAAAACCCTGCTCACCACTGTAATATGGATCAGGAACTTCAGAAACTGTTTTTGAACTGCAAAAATCCGTCATGCGCCGAATCTTTTCTGCATATTTATTACTTTGGTCGTTCCACTGGATTTGTTGATAATTGTCTTCATCCATCGTTATTATAAAGTCAAACTTCTCAAAATCATCTTCCTCAAATGGACGTGAAATACTGTTCAGTTCGTAACCACGCAAAACAGCATGTTCCTGCATCCTCGCATCAGCAGGATTGCCCATGTGATAATCAGTCGTTCCGGCAGAGTCACAAAGGATTTCCTTTTCCAGTCCTCTTTTTTTTACCAAAGCCTGCATAACGGCCTCTGCACTTGGCGAGCGACAGATATTTCCCATGCAGATAAAAAGAATTTCAGTCGTATTTTTGGATGATTCTTTCATTAAATTATCTAAGTGTTTCTTTGAAATTACCCCCGAAACGGAGTTCGTGGCTACCATCTGAAAACCTAAAACTTTGCAACTAACCTTTTGCCTTAGTGCCTTGAATAAGTAACAGGCATTAATTCCGTGTGTTTATTACATTGAAATCAGTTTTTTGTATTAGATTGAAACAAAATTTTTGTAATATTACAACTGAATTCTACTTCAGCCAAATGTGTATTTCAATTATAATCGGGAAAGTTTTTTTGCGAAATATCACTTTTAGCAAGTTTTTAATATAATTTCCTTGAAATTATCAGCAAACATGATATTTTTACTAGCATTTGTATTGATCAGAAAAGAGTTAGGTTTGAAAATTCATTCAAATTTACTCTTTCTCAGTGTAAAACTGGAGAATGGTCTCTGGTTGCATTCAATCAAAAACTAAGTATTTTTCTATTAAAAGGAGAAGTATGAGTAAAATTAGTATCCTCAAAAAGCTTGCACTGATAGCCGCTGGAGCAATGATTCTTCCGGCTTTTGCTGCAGCTGATATAAAGATGGGAATTATTTTGGGCTTTACCGGTCCAATTGAATCCCTGACTCCGGACATGGGCAGTTCTGCAGAATTAGCTTTCAAAGAAGCTTCTGATTCAGGTCAACTACTAGGTGGACAAAAGATCAGTGTTGTCCGTGCAGATTCAACATGCATCGATGCCGCAGCAGCACAGGCTGCAGCTGAACGCTTAATTACTTCAGACAAAGTAAGCGCGATAATGGGAGCAGACTGTTCCGGAGTAACCACTGCTGTACTTAAAAATGTTGCAATTCCTAATGGTATTTTAATGATATCGCCATCAGCCACTTCTCCTGGTCTAAGTGCCATCGAAGACAACGGCGTGTTTTTCCGCACGGCACCTTCTGACGCACGTCAGGGCGTAGTCTTGGCTGACATCGTTATGGGCCGTGGAATTTCAAAAGTTGCTGTTACCTACACAAACAATGATTATGGTAAAGGTTTAGCTGATGTTTATAAAGCAGCAGCGCTCATGGCATTAAAGTAACTATTGTTTCAGCTCATGAAGATGGAAAAGCAGATTATTCTGCAGAAGTCGGTGCACTGGATGCATCCGGAGCTAGCATACTCGCAGTATTCGGCTATGTCGATCAGGGCGGACGTCATATGATCCAGACTTCCATCGATTCAGGTGCTTTTGACAAATTCATCCTGGCTGATGGAATGTTTGGTGAATCATTGCTGAAAAATGTTGACGGTGACCTTAGTGGCACTTTTGGAACAGTTCCCGGAACTGATTCTAAGGGTTCAGCCAGCTTTGCTGAAATGGCAAAAGGAGCTGGAATTAAAGCCGGAGGACCTTTCACGGGTGAGTCTTATGACGCAGCTGCGCTTCTCGTACTTGCCATGCAGTCCGGCGGTTCAACTGACCGTGCAGCTCTCGCCTCAAATGTTTTGGCAGTCGCTAATACTCCAGGTGAAAAAATTATGCCTGGTGAATTGGGCAAAGCACTACGAATTTTGGCAGGTGGTGGTGCAGTCGATTATGTCGGTGCAACAAATGTAGAGTTGGTGGGCCCAGGTGAAGCATCAGGTTCCTATAAGGAATTTGAAATTAAAGGTAAGGCTTTTACCACAGTCCGCTTCCGCTAATATAAACTTTCTGGAAAACCCCGGTCAGGACATTGTGTCCCGGACTGGGGTAGTTTCATCGTCCCAAAATGGGAAACACAAAAAACATGGATGACAAAAATTCAACCAAATTTTGTAGTTTAATCACTACTCACGATTTTTGAATCCAGAAAATACGAGTTATGATTTTAGACTTTAATCGCTTTTTAATGAAAAATAAGCTGATTTTATAAGTTTTCGGCTATACTGGCCGGAAGATGCAGATGCCGATGGTCGGAATCTGTTTATCACATTGAAACCATTATTTGAGATGGTTTTCATTATTGTTAATTTTGTTATGGAGAAAAAAATGTATAAACAAGTATTAATGCTAATCTCCGGCTTTCTTTTTGCCATGGGTATTACATTAAGCCCTGCGATGGCCGGTGGAGAAGCAGAAGTTCTGCATTGGTGGACTTCTGGAGGTGAAGCAAAAGCATTACAGGTCCTTAAGGACGATTTTGCTAAAAAAGGTGGCACTTGGAAAGACATGCCTGTTGCAGGGGGTGGTGGAGATGCCGCAAATGTTACTCTTAAGGCAAGAATAGTTGCAGGAGATCCTCCTACAGCCTCACAAATAAAAGGGCCTACTATTCAGGAATATGATGATGAAGGAGTAGTAGCGCCTTACCACATACATGAGGTGGCTACTGCTGAAAATTGGGACTCCTTATTAAGCCCTCAGGTAGCTAATCACATGAAGTGTGATGGGTTCACCAAGTATTGCGCTGCTCCGGTAAACATCCACCGCATTGACTGGTTCTGGGCAAACAAAAAAGTTCTCGATGCCCATGGGCTAAAAATGCCAACTTCTTGGGATGAGTTTAATGCAGCTGCAAGCAAATTGCAGGCAGCAGGTATAATTCCTTTTGCACATGGAGGCCAGCCTTGGCAGGATGCTACAGTTTTTGAGGCAGTACTTCTTGGAATAGGAGGGAATGAATTTTACCAAAAAGCCATAGTCGAATTAGATATGGATGCTTTAGGTGGTTCAACAATGGTAAAGGTTTTCGACCAAATGCGTAAACTTCAAGGTTTTACCGACAAAGGCATGCCTGGACGCGACTGGAACGTAGCAACAGGGATGGTCATGAGCGGTAAAGCTGCATTCCAGATTATGGGTGACTGGGCTAAAGGGGAATTTTCCAATGCTGGTTTGAAACCCGGAATAGACTTCTACTGTCTGCCTACTCCCTCAAACCATGGCTATCTATATAATGTTGACAGCTTCATTTTTTACGGGATGGAAGGTAAGAGCAAAGTCGATGGTCAGAAAATGCTTGCTAGTTCTATAATGGGAAAGAACTTCCAGAAAATTTTTAATATTTATAAGGGTTCTATACCTGCTCGGCTTGACGTCCCCATGGACGAATTCGACATGTGTGCCAAGGGATCTGCTTCAGATTTGAAGTATTCCGCTATGACAGGTGGCTTGCTACCGAGCTTTGCTCATGGAATGGCGCTCCGTAACGCCCAAAAGGGAGCAATCCAGGACGTTATCACAGAGCATTTCAACTCCAATATGTCTTCTCATGAAGCGGCCAGGAACCTGGCAGAAGCTGTGAAGGCATCTTTGTAAATTTGGATTCCTAATAACTTCCTTTAATGGGAATCTTTTAATCGCACCCTCCCAAACCTTCAGGTTTGATCTCTCTGGAGGGTGCGTTTTTTATTTATTTGAAAGACAGAAAATTAATCAAAATTTTTAAATGTTTTACTGGCTACAGAAAAACCTTCCAAAGATTGTTCTCGGCCCCTCATTTGTAGTGATTCTGTGGTTTGTCTACGGTTTCGTCCTCTGGACTTTTTATATTTCGCTCACAAAGTCAAAGATGTTACCTCGGTACGAATTCTGGGGATTTGAGCAGCACTTCCGTCTCTGGTCTAGTCCGCGTTGGTTCAATGCAGTTGAGAACCTGCTAATTTTTACCGTCCTCTTCGTTGGCATTTGTTTACTGATTGGGATAATACTTTCAATTTTACTGGATCAGAAGATTCGGGCAGAAGGTTTTTTAAGGACAGTCTACCTCTACCCAATGGCACTCTCCTTCATTGTAACAGGAACTGCATGGAAGTGGATGCTTAACCCAAGTATGGGCATTGAAAAGCTCTTCACGGACTGGGGATTCACAGACTTTACTTTTGACTGGCTTGTAAACCGTGACATGTCGATTTACACTATCGTGATTGCAGCTGTCTGGCAGTCCTCAGGGTTCGTTATGGCCCTCTTTCTGGCCGGACTTCGTTCAATAGACGATGAAATAGTCAAGGCGGCTAAAATCGATGGAGCCAGTCTATACAGTATTTATATAACCATCATGCTTCCAATGATGCGCCCCGTTTTCATGAGCTCCATTGTCATTCTGCTTCATATCTCGATAAAGAGTTATGACCTGGTAATCGCATTGACTGCGGGAGGTCCTGGAATATCTTCAGACATGCCTGCGGTGTTCATGACTCAAATGGCTTTTCACCGGAGTGAAATTGGACTGGCTTCAGCAAGTGCAGTAATGATGTTCCTCACCGTACTGGCTATTGTTGTACCTTACCTGTATTCAGAACTTAGGAGGCAGGATGCAAACACTTGATTTTCAAAAGATGGAAAACATTGAACGTTCCGCTTCCCGTAAAAGAACCTTTTATCGCTGGCTCCTTTTTATAACACTCGGAATCTTTGCCTTATACTATCTTGCACCACTTTATGTAATGATTATCACTTCGCTAAAGAGCATGGAAGAAATAAGGCAAGGTAACCTCATGACTTTACCCGGAGAGATAATATTCGATTCATGGAAGACCGCATGGAGTGGCCGCGATGGAATTGATGCCGGCAACGTTTTTCTTCGCCCCTTCTTCTGGAATTCAATAAAAATGGTAGTACCTGCAGTCGCGATTTCAACTTTCTTTGGTGCATTGAATGGTTATGCTCTTACCAAGTGGCGTTTTAGAGGCGACAACCTCGTGTTCCTATTGTTCCTCTTCGGTTGTTTTATTCCCTACCAGGCAATCCTGCTGCCGATGGCCAGAACACTCGGACTTTTAGGTATCTCAAATTCTATCAGCGGACTGGTACTGGTTCACACAGTTTACGGCTTAAGCTTCACGACTTTATTTTTTCGTAATTACTATATTTCTATTCCTGACGAAATGATCAAGGCTGCCAGGATTGACGGTGCAGGTTTTTTCAAAATTTTCTTCAAGGTTCTACTGCCTATTTCTGCACCAATCATAGTCGTTACAGTAATCTGGCAGTTTACAGGTATATGGAACGATTTTCTGTTCGGCTCTTCTTTCTCCTTTGGAGAAGCAGCACCAATTCAGGTGGCACTCAACAATATGGTTCTCACCAGTACCAGCGTCAAAGAATACAACGTAGACATGGCTGCAGCATTCATTGCCGGAATTCCAACCCTGCTCGTTTATGTTCTGGCTGGTAAATACTTCATCCGTGGACTCACTGCAGGTTCAGTAAAAGGCTAAGAATGACAATATTTAAAGTCAGCAAGCTGACCAATATTTAAGGAAAAAATGGCAACTTTAAAAGTCAGTAATCTGACCAAGAATTTCGGTAACACACAGGTACTCAAGCAAATCAATCTTGAGGTAAGTGATGGTGAATTTATCGTCCTGCTTGGACCTTCAGGCTGTGGGAAATCGACTCTAGGAAGGGCATTGGTGTATCTAGAAAATGTAGACGAAGGTGAGATTCTAATTGATGAATATGTTGTTAACCGCGTTGAACCGAAAGATCGTAACATTGCGATGGTCTTCCAGTCATATGCCTTATATCCAGCCATGACAGTTCGTAATAATGTCATTTTTGGACTTAAACAGCGTAAAGTGTCTAAAGAGCAGATAGAAAAAGTCACTGAGGCCAGTCGGATATTACAGCTTGACGACTATTTGCACCGCAAACCCAAGGCCCTGTCCGGTGGCCAGCGGCAGCGGGTGGCTATCGGGCGGGCGATTGTCCGTGGCCCCGAAGTGTTCTTATTCGATGAGCCACTGTCAAATCTTGATGCCGAATTGCGCGTTGATATGCGGGTTGAATTTCAAAACTGCACAAGAAACTGAAAACGACAATGATTTATGTGACTCACGATCAAGTCGAAGCCATGAGCCTTGCTACTCGAATAGCAGTGATGAACGAAGGTATCATCCAGCAGATTGGAACGCCTCAGGAAATTTATGAGAAACCTAACAGCGTTTTTGTTGCGGACTTTATTGGTTCTCCTGCAATAAACCTGATTCAGGGTACATTTTCGAAAGATGGAACTGCACCCAATTTCATTCCTGAACAGCAAAAAGACAATTTTAAAATTTCTCTCAGCGGTTATTCTTTTGATTCAGAACCAAAAGATGGACAGGAAATCATTTTTGGTTTTCGACCGGAACATATCAATCTTCCGGATGCTTCTCTAAAGTCTCAATTGCCGGTTGAACTCAAGCCTTCAATGATAGAACTTACGGGATATGAAAAGGAAGTTAGCTTTGAATTTTATGGAAACGAAATCACCGGAAGGCTTCCACGCCATATTGATACTGAACTAGGCAAGCCCATCTCACTCAGCCTTGACCTGTCAGAAATATCCATTTTTGACCGCGCAAGCACCATGCGCATTTGACATCACTGAAAACTGTAGCTAAATTACGCTGAGCCTCAACATTTACCACTCCGTATACTTTTGATCCTCAGATCGGAATACGCATTCTTTAAGCTTGGTTTAACATGAGTATCGACACAACTAACATTCCTGAGCAGATTATCGCACTGAAACGTCGTATTCATGAACAATGCCCGAACATAACGGAACACTTCAGGGAGTTAGAGACCATACTTGCAGAAGAAATTGATTCCATTGAATCCGCCAGCAAACGTGGTGAATCTGTTATACCTGAAATAGCTTTTTCAGACATTATTGCAAACCAAGTTGATGACACTACGATTAAGTCTGTCAAACGCCGAGGAGCCGTGGTGGTTCGCAATGTTTTTACTAAAGAACAGGTATCATTGTGGTATGAAGAACTTGAAAGATATCTTGAAACCAATGGGTATTTCGAGCAAGATGACCCAGAACTGGATCACTATTTCAGTGATCTGAAGACAGACCGGACTCAAATATGTGCAGTGTACTGGTCAAAACCTCAGGTGGAAGCAAGGCAAAGTCCGAATTTGGCTCAAACAAGGTCTTTTCTGAATCGGCTATGGAATTATCAGGAAAACGGCACCCAGTATTTTGATCCGGATCGTGAATGCACCTATGTGGACCGTGTACGAATGAGGCAACCCGGTGATACATCACTGGGACTTTCACCTCACATTGACGGCGGATCCATCGAACGCTGGCTGGGAGACAACTATCAGCAGGTGTACCGCTCATTGTTCAGCAGCAATTGGAAGAGTTACAATCCTTTTAATGGAGCATTCCGACCGGAGGTGGAAGGAATTGACTCTCCTGCAGTATGTCGGGCATTTCGGACCTGGCAGGGCTGGACTGCACTCACTAAACAGGGGCCGGGAGACGGAACCCTGCAACTTATTCCCACCACTCTCAGCATTGACTATGTTATGCTGCGCCCGTTTCAGGAGGATGTACCGGAGGATATGCTTTGTGGAGCAGTCGAAGGTCGTGCGCAAGCCATTACCGATGAGTGGCATTCTCTTCTCCTGCGTGGACTAGTTTCGATCCCCAAAGTAAATCCGGGTGATACGGTATGGTGGCACCCGGATGTGGTCCATGCCGTGGAACACGAACATCAGGGTTCCAATGTAAGCAGTGTACTATACATCGGCTCTGCCCCAAAGTGTGACAGGAACGTGCGTTACCTGGAACGCCAAACACAACCGTTTCTGGAAGGACGAAGCGCTCCTGATTTTGCTCCGGAAGATTATGAGATTGCCTATAAAAACCGTGCCTCACTGGAAGACTTGACCGAATTAGGTAGGCGGCAAATGGGCTTTAACAAGGCAAGTTAGGGCTTGCATTGAAGAAAAATAGAACTTAGAATCTACTTAAGTTTCAGATCAGCAGAAGTCGCAATTTTAGTAGTTCAGACTTTAATCAAAATTAAATATTAAAAAAATACATGGGTACATTCAACTATCCACATTATCCAGATTTGAAAGATCGAACGGTTCTGATCACTGGAGGAGGATCAGGAATTGGTGCAGCTTTCGTTGAGGCCTTTGTACGACAGGAGAGTAAAGTGGCTTTTTTTGATATTCAGGAAGAAAACTCTTTAGAACTTGTCCGGAAACTGGCGACCGTAAATCAAGAGCCACTTTTTGTGAAATGCGACGTGACAGACATCAATGTCTTGAAAAAAGCAGTAACAGAGGTAGAAAATAAGCTTGGAACCGTGCGTGTACTGATCAACAACGCAGCCAGCGATGAACGACATGAACCAGAGGATGTGACTCCGGAATATTGGGAACAGCGATTACGCTTGAATTTAAGTCACCATTTTTTTGCTGCACAGGCTGTAAAACCTTCAATGGCAAAGGCTGGAGGAGGAGCTATTATCAACATGGGTTCATGCAGTTGGCATATGGCGATGGAGTTCATGCCAGGATACACATCCTCTAAAGCTGCCATCGAAGGGCTGACCCAGAGTCTCGCCCGAGCCTACGGTAAGGATCGTATTCGTGTAAACTGTATCATTCCGGGCCAGGTTTGGACTTCCAGACAAATGAAGGAAATCATGACTCCGGAATACGAAAAATTCATGACTGAAAAGCAGTGTCTGCCTGACCGGATTCTTCCGGAAGACATCGCCCAACTGGCATTGTTTCTTGCTTCCGATGCAGGCCGAATGTGTACCCGCCGGAATTATTTCATGGATGCTGGAATCGGTGCGTAATTGTATTCCATGAAACAGCAACAGAATATTATTTCAATCAAGCAAATTCAATCAAGAGAATATAAATCATGACCGAGAAAAAAAAGTACAGACTCAGAAGCCGTGAGTGGTTTGACATTCCAGGTGATCCGAGCGAAACAGCTGGATATGTTGAACGCTATACAAATTATGGAATCAGTGCGGCAGAACTCCGTTCAGGCAAACCAATTATTGGTATTGCTCAAACAGGCAGTGACCTTGTTCCCTGCAACAGGATCCACATGAACCTCGTTCACCGTGTTCGTGACGGTATAAGAGAAAAAGGCGGCATACCCATGGAGTTCCCTGTACATCCTATCCAGGAAACCGGCAAACGTCCAACAGCAGCATTAGATCGCAACCTCCAATACTTAGGGTTGGTTGAGGTCCTTTTCGGATACCCTATCGACGGTGTAGTGCTTACAATAGGGTGTGATAAAACAACACCGGCACTGTTGATGGCAGCAGCAACAGTTGATATCCCCGCGATATGCCTTTCATCTGGTCCGATGATGAACGGATACTGGAAGGGTGAAAGAGCTGGATCAGGTACCATTAAATGGAAAGCAAGAAAACTGCTAGCAGCAGGTGACATTGACGAGGAAGAATTCATTCAGATTGTTGTTGATGCCACTACTTCTCCGGGACACTGTAATACCATGGGTACAGCAACCACGATGAATTCCCTGGCAGAAGGACTCGGTATGTCTCTGCCGGGCTGCGCAGCTATTCCAGCTCCTCTCAGTGAAAGGGGGGAAATGTCATACCGGACAGGACTACGCATAGTAGATATGGTAAAAGAAGACCTGACACCGTCTAAAATACTGACACGAGAAGCTTTTGAAAATTCAATTGTTTTGAATTCAGCTATCGGCGGTTCCACTAATGCTCCGATCCATATCAATGCTATTGCTCGGCACGTCGGTGTAGAACTGGAGATAGAGGACTGGGAGAAGGTTGGGTTTGAAATACCGATGCTGGTAAATCTGCAACCCGCAGGCAAATACCTTGGAGAGGATTTCCACCGTGCAGGTGGAGTTCCCGCAGTAATGAACGCCCTGCTTAAGGCAGGCAAACTCCACGATTCTGCCATCACAGTCAATGGAAAAACTGTTGCAGATAATTATGCAGATACCACTACAAAGGATACTGAAGTGATTCGTACCTTTCTTAAACCGATGCTTGAAAACGCGGGATTCATTGTTCTCAAGGGAAATATTTTCGACTCTGCAGTGATGAAAACTTCTGTAATCAGTGATGTTTTTCGCTCTCAATACCTTGACAAACCTGGTAGCTTGAACATCTTTGAGGCACGTGCCATTGTTTTTGAAGGTCCGGAAGACTATCACTCCCGGATAAACGATCCACAACTGAACATTGACGTTGACTGTATACTTGTGATCCGCGGATGTGGTCCAGTAGGTTATCCTGGATCAGCAGAGGTCGTCAATATGCAACCTCCCGACAAGTTGATCCGGGAAGGAATTCTTGAGCTGCCTACTCTTGGTGATGGGCGACAAAGCGGAACATCCGCCAGTCCTTCTATCCTCAATGCTTCGCCTGAGTCAGCAGTAGGAGGAGGATTGGCCCTACTGAAAACCGGTGACATGCTACGAATTGACCTGAATCAAGGCTCATTGGATGTACTGCTTGACGAATCTGAGCTCCAGAAACGTCGCGGTCAACTGAAAACTGAGGTAATTGAAAACCAGACTCCCTGGCAGGAAATCTACCGTAACACTGTTGGACAGCTTTCCAGCGGCGGCATCATTGAACTGGCAACCAAATACAAAAAAATCAAGAACACTATACCTCGTCACTCCCACTGAAGTCGTATTCAAAACTAGCTTCCACAAAAATGCGAAGCGTGTCTATCTTCGACTATCCGGCGAAAGCGTGGGAGGCACACCCGGTAGTCTTTGTCGGCACCTTGAAAACAGCACCGGCCAGCGGATACTTTACAATGTCCAGGTTGCGGGCTGCAGTTGTAATATAGAGGACGCTTAAATCCGGACCTCCAAAAGTACAGCTGGTAACTTGCGGAACGGGCAGTTCAACTAAACCAAGACGCTCTCCTTGTTGACTGAAACAGGTGATACGCGAGCCTCCCCAGTGTGCAAGCCAGACCCGGTTTTCATTGTCAACTGTGAGGCCATCCGGAAATCCTTCTTTTTTTGAATCCAGTCTTGCAAATTCCCTGCGGTTGGATATTGTACCGTCCGGATGCTTGTCGAAAGCCCAAACTGTTCCTCCGAAAGTATCAACATGGTAAAGGGTGCTGTCATCCGGACTGATTGCAGGACCATTGGGGCAAATATATGGTCCGTCCCAACTGGAGTGACTGAGGTCCGGGTCTATCCGAAAAAGACAACCCGTCGCCTTAGTTTCAGGGTCATGTGAACGCCCCGCCCAAATCCTGCCCTCCCGGTCGCATTTACCGTCGTTGAAACGATTTTCTACTTGATCTGGTTCAGGATTCATCACAAATGTCATCTTTCCGGAACTCTTATCCATGAAATAAACCCCGGACTCACAACCAGCAACAAAATCATTATGGTTGCACCGAGGTAATACCCAACCAGTTTTTTCCTCAAGTTCAATACTGCGCCGAGCGTTTGATGTTTCCTCGTAACAGTGAAGTTTCTGGCCATCAATATCCACGAAGTAAAGAGACTGTTCGGCCTCAATCCACAACGGACCTTCACCGCAAATCGCTTGTATTTCCCAAATACATTCTAATTCCCCCACCAGGTCAAAGTCATTCATAATCTACTTTACAAATAATCTAGAAAGTCACTGCCAACAGCCAAGCTGATAATACCAGAAAATCCTCACACACATATTGCCGGAACATTGTCAGATCAACACCATTGCACAGTTAATCCGAATTTGCTATCTGTCTTCGACTCATCTGCACCAACAGGATCCCTGCCATGATGATGACTACTCCAATTCCGTCCCTCACGGACAGAGGTTCCGCGAGAATAACTGTTGCAACAAGTACCCCAAAAAATGGATTTAGGAAATGGAAGGTAGAAGCCCTAACGGGCCCTACTCTTCTCACCAGATAAAACCAGATAAGTGTTCCCAACAGTCCTGGGACAAGTGTGGTATATAAAAAAGCAAGTATAAAACTTGTACTCCATTCAATGTTCCAGGTCTCAAAAATCAGTGACAAAGGAAACAGTGTAATACAGCCTACAATCATCTGAAGCCCAACAATCATGAGCACATTTTTATTGCGACTCATCATCCGGCCGACGTACAAAGTAGCCGCTGCCAGTCCAGCAAGTCCTATCAGACAAAGTGTCATACCAAGAAAAGCACTGCTACCGCTCAGTTTGTCCAGCATGATGAGCAACACACCACCAAAACCGACTGCTAGTCCCAGTATTCCAGTGAATCCAGTTTTTTCTCCGAGAAAAAACCAGCAGACGACAGCAACTATTAAGGGAAGCATACTGGCAATGATGGCTGCCAAACCGGCTTCAATCCACTGCATCGCAATGAAATTAAGTGCGAGATAGAGGGCATTCTGTGAGATACCGATGATCACCACCACTGACCACTCTCCTCTGTTCAACTGAATCTTCTGTCCCAGCATATAGGCCAGGGAGATTCCCAGTAATCCGGAAATCAAAAAACGTAATGAAAGCACCATTAGCGGTGAGGCTGCAGTCACAAGGATCCTGGCCGAAGTGAATGCACTCGACCAAATTATAGAGAAACTAACTCCCATCATTATGGAACGTAAATCCATCGCTAAGTCCTTTCCATTATTTTTGAATCAGTGTTGGATGACACAATCATTGATCACAAGGCATGTACAGCACGAAATGTTACTCCTAAGCCTTATTCAAAGGTTCCGCAAGACGTGCAACAGGCTGTTCCTTAATAGGCCAGTGTACAAGTGCTGCAAATATTCCCAAAGCGACTCCCAACCACCATACCATATCATAGTTACCTCTGTGGTCATAAAGCCATCCACCCAACCATACCCCACTGAAACTTCCTAACTGGTGTCCAAGGAAAACAATTCCATACAGTAAGGCCATGTACCTTGTACCAAACATAATTGCAACTAGGCCGGAAGTGGGAGGAATTGTAGCCAACCATAAGAAACCCATAACTCCACTGAAAATAACTACAGTAGTCAAGGAAAAGGGAATAAGCATAAACAAACTGATCGCGACAGAACGTCCCAAATAGATAAAACATAACAAATATCTTTTGGACAGCCTGTTTGAAATAGATCCGGAAATATAAGCTCCAAAAATATTACATAAACCTATAATTGAAACACTCCATGCTCCAACTTGAGGATCAAATCCGACGTCTGAAAGAAAAGCGGGCATGTGCGCAGTTATAAAAGCCACATGAAATCCACACACAAAAAAACCACTCACCAACAGCAAGTATGAACGATGTTTTAGTGCTTCCTTAAGAGCAGCTAACATATTTTGCTCAAAAAGATCTTCTTCATTGGCTGCTTTGCCTGAGTAACGAGCAAGTGGAATGGCCAGAAAAGCCATACCAAGGGCGGAAACCGCCAAAATATTCAAAGCAGAAATCCAGCCATAAGTATCCATCAACTGTTGTACGATTGGAACAACTGCAAATTGTCCCATAGAACCTGCTGCAGTACCAACCCCTAGAGCCCATTGTCTCTGATTCTCGGGTACAGCCCTTACCATTGCAGGCAATATTATTCCAAAAGATGTTCCCGCAACTCCTGCACCAACGAAAAGCCCGACAGACGTATTCAGTAACCAGACACTATCTACACCTGCCATCAGCCATATTCCTGCTGCATAAAAAATCGTGCCTCCAATCACAACCTTTACATTACCAAAACGGTCTGCAAGACCGCCAGAAACTGCAGCAAAAACTCCCCAGCTTAAATTCTGAATGGCCAGGGCAAAAGATATGACCTCACGTCCCCAGCCATTTGCTTCTGTGACTGGTTTCACAAATAAACCAAATCCGGAACGAAAGCCAAAGGACAGCAGCAATAGCATGCAGGCACTCAGCATCAAAAACTTGCTGGAAGCAGACCACTCAAATGTATTTTCTTTTTTTATATTATGATTCAATTATTTTAATGATTAATGGACGTGACAGTTGTATTGAGATAGTTAAAAGTAGCACTAGAAGTACAAATAAGTAACTTTATATCAAATGATCTATGGCTTCACAAGAGATTTTTATAAGCTTATAAATGTATGATCATTTATTCAACAGCGCATCCAATTGCACCCAGCTCAGTTGTCGCTCTGGGTAAAATACAGTAGTGAACCACCATTCTTTTGAAAATAAGCAGAATATGTGGTTTACTAACGGCACTGAGTGGAGGTGCTTACTTGACTTTCAGCTATTGTCGGAAAACCGTTGCCTTTCTTTTAATGTCTGAAGAGGCAACCGTAACAGTCTTCCATAATAGGACGATGTTTTTTGAGGCTCATTCAAGAATGGTCGATACGATTATTGTCGGGATTTGGTTCCCAGAGGCATTAGTTTTTTTAAAGTAAAATTGATAATCCATGATAAATATAATTGTGATTTTAAACAAAACAATTTTGTAATGAAAAATTTTCGTTATTTTCTGTGCACTTTTGTTTTAATAATTTTCTTTGAGTCAACCCCTCATGCTTCAGAGATTTACTCTATTATCTATAAAAAATGTCTCTCCTATACTGGCCTGATCTTTGATGTTGATGAGAATGAAATTCAATTACTTGATAAGAATGGTTCTTTTCGAGTCCTGCCAAAAAAAGAAATAGAAAGTGTTCTTATTTTCAACACCGTAGAAAATCCAATCCCACGAATTGACTTTCTAAACAATCTAAAAGTTCCTCCAAGAAAAGTAACAGTTCAGGGAAAACCGGATTTCAGTTTCATTGGCTGGCCTATTCGGTTTTTTGAAGAGTTGATCGTTTTTTACGACATAAACGGTAAAACACATCTGGTCAATATTGGCCAGTTGAAAGGTTTTGAATCAGTTGAATCTATACTTTCCGCTTCAGAAATATTGCTACAGCATACACCCTACGAATTCGGTTTTGGCAGCAATATGCCGGAGTGTCAAAATACCAGGGAAAAGACTACTGACACCGTTCAACCAACCAGAATGCTGAGCGATAAAATCAGTATTTCAAAATTTCTTTCGGTTTTTCAGAAAGGCTTCCATCAGTTGAACCGTTTTCAAAGCAGAACCTATTTTTATGCTCGACCATATCTTTATGACCGCCAAACTAAAATTGGTTTCATTATGGAAAGAGATGATTACAAGGCTGAAATCCCGATAGGAATCCCTCTGCACTTTCAATGGTCAACCGGTAGAAATTTTGGACCGCAGGGGACAGTGACTATAGGGGCCAGTGATGTTGCTCTGCTTCCGAATGTTGAACCAGTGTTGGCTGCACAATTCTCTGGTAAATATCATTTCCTGTCTCTTTCTTTTGCTGCAAATCTATGGGCCTTTTCCTATGGCAGCGATTACATCATCAAGCGAAGAGCTGTATTTAATGATTATTTTTCAACATATGATCCCCAGGAAGCACTGGCTCTATCCCAGTTCAATCAAATTGCAATAACAGGCTTTGACGTGGGAAGTTATTCAGTTTCTGGAGGATTATATTATCCAATCATTGCCATTCAGGGTAACAATATATTCCGTGAACTTCTTTCTGAGGAGTCAAAACCAGTTGCCAGTATAAAATACACAACTGAAAGAACAGAAGCCCAGATCATACTTTCTTCGATGAGATTCAAATCGAGCCATCCATCAAAAACCAATATTAAACTGATTAGAGCTGAAGAAATGGTCAACAAAGTCAGTATCACGCAGCAATCCACAGATTTGATAAACCAGTTGGAATCATTTGATTTGAATTCCCACTACCTGAGACTAAATTATGTTCATGAATTATTTGAAGACATTCATTTTGGAGTCAGTGAAGTATATTTAGCGGGCCAGTACGACGAAAGATTATCTGGAGAAAACTATCAGTTGAAATTCGATCAACTGATTACATCCCTGAAACTCAAACAAGTCTTTGAAGATTACGTTTCTCTCAAATACAACCTTAACTATTTCATCAGAAACTACCATTCCCAAGCAGCTAACGATAATAATGAATCTTCTAATAAAAAAGTTTCATTTGCAGTCGCGATTGAATTTTTTCTCTAGCATCTGCAAAAAGTTTTTCTTACTGTCAGTTTTATTAATGACCGCACAGCAGGTTTACTGCATCAATATCTCCTCAGTCTATTTTTCTGCCTGCATGAGGGAGAATGGAGTTATCATCAGTGTTGATGAAAATAAGATTCAATTGTTGACCCTGGAAGGAGACATACGGAACATACCCCGTTTCGACATCATCTACATCGCATACTATCCAATAGGAAATATCCGTATTCCTAAAAATGTGGCAGCAAAAGATTCAATGGTTTTTACTATCAAAACTTTGTATGAAGGAGAAGTGTTTGACCTGGTAAAAGGCTGGATGATTGATCACTCTGAAGATCAATTCTCTTTCCTTTCAACAACCGGGACTCCAACTGTAGTAGATACGGAAGATATCTGGGATATTGAGATTACTCCTCTGAGCCAAAGTATTAATTCAGAACCATCACTTTCATCACCATATGAATTTGTTCATCCCTACCCTTTCATGGAGTGCAAAACAGGAACAGAGGGCATTGGGGTTGCAAATAAGTTGAAGCCCAGAATATATCCTCAATACCTGCTGTCGGAACCTCTTCTGATCAAAAATGAGCTGGACCGATTGAAGAAAGGCTATGACCGGCTACAAAAATATGATGAAAATAAAAGATTTTATCCTGTCCCAAAGCTTTTCGGTAATGACACATCTCTTGGAATGTGGGTCAACCTGGGCAGCCGTTATGGTTCATCCAGAAATAGAAACAATAGTTTTATTCCCTTCATCAGGAGTGAGCTGACAGAGGGACCCTTCGGATTTCAACGTGTACTCGTTACCGGAGTTGCCCCGATGAATTTCGGAATCCACGAAGAACCACAGTTTCAGGCTTCCTACCAAATGAAATCAAGCTATGTTCATTTTTCCATCATGGTGGATATTTCACGTTTTAATATCGGGCAGGAAAAATACAAATGGTCTCCTGATGAGATGGAATCTTATGATGATCGGGAAAACGAGATCCACTCAATTTCAGGAGGTTTTGATTACGGAGAATGGTCTGTGGATGTCTCAATTATGAATACTGTCTATTATGCCATCAAACATGATTCCCTATTCCATAAGGATGATATTGAAATGAGCAAGAATGGAATTTTTTACCATAACCGATTTTTCCGGATAGAATTTTTTCAGGGATTTGGCATTGATAAAAAACCAGAACCAGTTCCATTGGACGGGGCAAAAAACAAGTTTGAAGAAGCTGCGATTGAAGCTTATAACGAAAGTCTTCTTTCAATTCAGAGTTTTAATACTAAATTAAATTTTTATAGATTAAATCTTGAGTTATATAATTTTAAGTTTTTTTCACCAACTTATTCTCTCATTCATAAATCACTTCAATTTAAACGGGAGAATGCGCCGGGAGAGAGTCTAGGAGGGTTCAGTTATTCCAGTAATTCACTGACCAATGCAATCTTCTTGGACTATTCCCTGGACTCAGAACTCAAGCTAAGAGGATATTTTTCACTGGAATCGAGTACTCGAAAATATTCTGAATCCGGCAGCCTGGATACTTCATCCAAAGCCTATCCTAAGGCCGGTTTGTCTGTGGCCTTTCTTTTTTGAATTAAGACGATCCTAGTGGGCGCAGTGAAATAATAAACCACGCTTTTCAGCTTACATCTCCCACATTATCGGACCGCCTCTTCGATTTGGTGGAGAAGTCATAAACTCAGCCATTCCGCCCAAAATACCCTGTATCGTTTCTGTTGCAGCAACAGCACTTTCCTCACTGTCGTAACGTGCAATGATGACAGATTGACCTTCTCCCACTTCAGCTACATTTACCGTTTGAAGGCCTTTAACAGCCTGAATTTTTTCCCTTTGACTATCAGTAAAGGCCAAAAACTCGTCGCGTCGGCTTGGATCAAAATTGATGTCTGTTATTCTGTAACTCATAATCAGCTCTTCTTGAATAAGGTTTGCCCGTAAACCTTCATTACAAAAATACTCGCATGATGCTGATTAACTCGGACTTGCTAACATCATGCTACTGGAATTATAGAGAAGCAATACTAATAGTAAATTTAAAAAAGGTCAACAAATAAAAAGTGAAGGACATTAACGTGTCGCACGAAAGATGTCCGACTATTAGGTAAACGAGAATCAGTGACCTGAATCGTTCAGGAAGAAATTAGCTCAGAATATGAATGTTTCCCGAAATCTCCGGACTGTATGTGCCAAAGGTCTGCGTAAGTTCCGTTTATTAAAATCAGTTCATCGTGATGTCCTTCTTCTGCAACCTGACCGTCACGCATCACAAGTATTCGGTCTGCATGTCTGATTGTAGAAAGCCTATGTGCAATAACCAGCGCTGTTTTTCCCTTGGTGATTCCTGCAAGATTAGCTTGAATTGCCCGCTCGGTTTCCGTATCAACAGAACTCGTCGCCTCGTCAAATATCATCACAGGTGAGTTTTTAAGCACTGCACGGGCAATACTGAGACGTTGACGTTGTCCTCCTGAAAGGAGGATCCCCCGTTCTCCGACAATAGTCTGATAGCCTTCCGGAAGTGTCTGTACAAAATCGTGGAGTTGAGCTGACCGTGAAGCAGCTTCAACTTCTTGAAGGTTCATTTTTTTAGGACCGTAAGCAATATTTTCAGCAATAGTTCCATGAAAAAGATAGACTTCCTGACTTACAAGTGCAATTTGTTTACGGAGTTCAGACAGTTCCAATTCCCGTAGGTCAATTCCATCAAGCAGTACCTGTCCATCTGTGGGATCATAAAGCCTCAAAAGCAGCTTAATTAAGGTAGATTTTCCGGCACCGGTGACTCCGGCAATGCCAATCATTTCACCTGGATTTACAGTTAAATTAAAGCCCTTTAAAACGTCACCGCCCCGCTTATAGCAAAACCCCAAATTTCTGAGCTCAATTTTACCCTTAACAGGATGCGGAAGTATTTTAGGGCTTACAGGACTTACTATTTTACTGGGTGTATGGAGCAGACCGAATGTACGCTGTGCGCTGGCCTTGGCACGTTCATACTCATCAAGAGTCACTCCCATCCTGGTTAACGGCCAGAGCAGGCGTTGAATCATCATCGAAAAGAAAACCAGTTCGCCAACTGTCAGTAATCCTTTGTCTTCCAACACCCAGTAACTCCCCAGTAAAAGTACGCCGCCAAAACCAATTGCAATCGCCATACGAATAAGCGGTACATAAAGCGCACTGAGCTTGATCGCCTCGTAGTTTGCCTGTTTATATTGATGTGAAGCATCAGCCACACGTTCGGATTCAAATTTTTCTGCAGTGAAACTCTTGATTACAAGAATACCTGCAATATTATTCTCAAGACGGCTACTGAGCGCACCGACTGCTTCTCGAACCTTCCGGTAGCGTGGAGATATTAAGCGCTGGTACATCAGGCTTCCACAAAGTACAAAAGGCAGAGGGAATAACCCCACCAAGGCTAATTCCCAGGAAACTCCTAACATTAAACTTCCGGCAAAAATGAAAAGTACAAGCAATTGCAGGATTTCGTTAAAGCCGATGTTAAGGAAACGCTCAATCTGGTTCACATCATCGTTCAGCATCGCCATCGTCTCCCCCATTCGGTGGTTCTCGAAAAACTCAATCTCACGCGTCTGCAAGTGATTATAGGCGTCTGTGCGCAACTCATGCTGTACACGCTGGGCAAGATTCATGAATCCGTACTGAAAGGCCCACTCGAAAAGACTTTCGAAGAAAAAAATTACTACCCCCAACACAGCCAGGAATACTGCTAACCTCCAGGGGTCTATAGTTCCGAGTAAATTCGCAATCCACTCCGGAGGCTCACGTCTGACGGAGTCAATCACCCAGCCCACCAGTACTGGCGGCATCAGGTCAAGAACCTTATTCAATATACTGGAAAAACAGGACCACGAAAAAAACCGCCAATGTGGACGTAGATAACGGAAAAGATTCCACATAGGAGCGGCAGTTTTAACCGAAACAGGCAATGATGCTGTCATTTAAGCAAAATCATAAATTTTTAATTATATTTAGAGCGTGAAATAAGCACTCTATGTGACACTTTGCGGAGAGAGCCAAAAACAAATCTGATGAAATACCTAAAAATACATACGTGACTTATAGCTGAACTATTCCAGTAAATCAAGCAAATACACTTTAATTATAAGATTAAAGTGTTATCTTCCCCCAAAACATCAGCAATAATTTATCTTAGTATTGGCAGAATTTTGAACATTGATAATTATTAGGCGAGAGGTGCTAATCTAGTCACACCATTTGCAGGATTACAGGAAATAATTTTCGGATTCAAACTTGATTTTTTTCTGTAGCAATCCTTAACCGAATTATGAAATTTCATTTCAAGTTCTGTTTTAACAATTGCAACAGCACAGCCTCCAAAGCCCGCACCTGTCATTCTTGCCCCCAGACATCCTGGAGCAGAGAGAGCGCATTCCACAATTGTATTCAAAGCTAAATTTGAAACTTCAAAGTTATCACGCAAACTAGCATGTGATTGCTGCATCAGTTGACCAAGTAATTTGAGATCATTGCTGCGCATTGCTCCTACTGCATGCTTGACACGCTGATTTTCGCTGATGACATGTCCAGCCCGGCGATAGAGTAAAGGACTTAGCTTTGACGATTGAGCTTGAAGTTCTGTAAGAGACACTTCTCTCAGGATAGATTTTCCCAAGATTTCGGCAGCTTGAAGGCATTGACTGTGTCGTTCGTTATAAAGTGAGTCAACCAGGCCACGTCGTGTCATAGTATCGAGAATCATGATTCGTATTCCTTCCGGTAGCTTTACTGGTTTCATTTCCAAATTACGGCAATCAATAAAAAGTGCATGTCCAGCAACACCACATGCGGAAATCAGTTGATCCATAATACCGCAGCTAATTCCAACCCACTCAGTTTCTGCCTGTTGTGCCATTTTTGCCGCAATTTTGGGCTGCCACGATTTTCCAGAAACTTCTGCAAAAGCTCTGAGACAGGCCATCTCAAGTGCTGCGGAAGACGAAAGTCCAGCTCCCTGTGGAATATCTCCCATCATCACTCCTTCCCAACCAGTTAGTTTCCATCCTGCCTCCTGCAGGACCTTGGTGATCCCCTTAAGGTACTCCTGCCAGCCTTTTTCTTGTTTTTGCGGTTCCGAAAGATCCAGTTCCGCGGTTTCAGCAAAATCCAGAGAATGCAGTACAACACGTTGGTCCGGGCGAGGACGAAGGGCGATCCAAACAGCATGTTCAAGTGCAACAGGCAAAACAAACCCTCCACTGTAATCAGTATGTTCACCAATCAAATTGACTCTTCCTGGTGCCCGAATCACATGCTCTGGAGCAGAACCAAAACGTTCTTCAAAAGCTAGTTGGACTTGAATGGCCATTTTACTCATAGAGTACGCTTAAGATAATGCTGAGTAGAACATTCACGGAGTAGTCCGGCCGCATGTTCTGGAGTCAAATCACGTTGTGCTTCAGCAAGCATTTCGTAACCTACCATGAATTTTCGGATACTGGCTGAACGCAATAACGGAGGAAAGATATGCGCGTGTAGCGTCCATGACTCCTTTGAGAGCGATGAAAAAGGAGTACCGTGCCATCCCATCGAATAAGGGAAACTCGTTTGAAAAAGATTGTCGTATCGCGTCAGTAGATTTTTCAGCAATTCTGCCAGCGCAGACTGCTCATCTCCGGTAATACCTGAAAAACAAGCTACCTGTCGTTTTGGTAAAATAAGTGTTTCGAAAGGCCAAACTGCCCACCAGGGAACTACTGCCAGCCAGTGTTCATTTATTTCAACCAATCTCTCCTTGCTTCTTATTTCATGTTCAAGGTAATCAGCTAAAAGTTGAGTTCCATGAGTTTTGAAGTAATCACGTTGTTGTCTATCTTCTCTACAGATCTCGTTGGGCAGAAAATTACCAGCCCATATTTGACCGTGTGGATGGGGATTGGAAGACCCCATCATTTCTCCCTTGTTTTCAAAAATCTGTACCCATTTGAAGATTTCTCCCAATTCTTTAACCTGTTCCACCCATACCCCCACCACTCTTTCCACTGCATCCAACTCCAATTCCGGAAGCGTCAGGTCATGCCTTTCCGAAAAACAAAGCACGCGGCAAATGCCAGAAACTGATTGTACTTGTAAAAGTGGTGATTCTGATTCACTGAATTCTATATCAGGCAGCAAAGCCGGAAAATCATTAGCAAAAACAAAAATACCTTTGTAGTCAGGATTTTGTTCTCCCTCTGCCCGTGAGTTTCCCGGACAGAGGTAACACTGCGAATCATAACTGGTACGTTTTTTCCCTTCCGGAGAATGTATGCTCCCATTCCAGGGCCTCTTGGTGCGCTGCGGAGAATTCAGCACCCATTCGCCGCTGAGGATGTTCTTCCTACGATGAGGATCTTCAAGAAATGTCATGCTGTAATCTGCAGAAATCATTAGTTTTAAGGAGTGGACTCTTCTGGATGAAAAATATACTACAAATGAATGTGGGCATTGCTGGCTGCGGCACTATGGGACTTCCTATGCTTCATCGGATCATACGTGTTTCCATAGGGATGAAAGCATTTGAGTAAGAACTTTGCAATTAATAAATTAAGACAAATTGTAGACAAGGTTAATACAGTTGAAATGAACTACTACTGCTATAATTCTTTACCAGCAGGTTTTCAAGACCTCAAGTGTGTGGTCAATTTCAGCAATGGTATTGTAATGCACTGGGCCTATTCTAACAACACCTCCTGATTTTTCCAGATCCATTTGACGAATTGCTTCCAGAGCATAGTTGTGTCCGTGCCAGACGAAAATATTTTCTGCAGACAATTTCTGTGCAATCTCTTGCGGATTTTGATTTTTGACCGTAAATGAAACAGTTGGAACACGGCGGGAGAATGCATTTTGATTGCTGATTCCCTTTAAATCTACTCCAGACAAGTTTTGCAAACCGGAAATCAGTCTTTTGCTTAGTGTCTCTTCATAGTCCTGGATAGCCAGCATTGCAGCGTGTAAATATTTTCGGCGACCACTGAAGTCAGGGAAATTTGCCTGAAATTCTGTTGCCATAGTTTTGCCGATCCACTCCAGATATTCCAGTACGCCCAATGTGCCTGCCTGGCCTTCATGCAACTGGGTACCAGTTTCAAATTTTCCTGGTGCATTATTGTCTGCAGGCCTTACTTTATATGCCTCCAGTGAAGAGAGCAATTCTGCTTTCCCCCACAAAACCCCCTGGTGCGGACCGAAAAATTTATAGGGTGAACAGACTAGAAAATCACAACCGATATTCTGAACGTCAGTAGGCCCGTGAGGTACGTACTGTACTGCATCTACAAAAACCAAAGTGTCGGACTGATGAGCTAGTTTTGTGATTGTTTTCACGTCATTAATTGTGCCCAGACAATTGCTGGCATAGTTGATTGCCGCCAGTTTTACTGCACCGTCCTTGAGTAAAGCTGCGGCTTCGTCAAGATCGTATTCATATGTTTTCAAATCAAAATTCAGCCACCTGACTTTTAAACCCAAATCCTCAGCGAGATGCAGCCATGGACCAACATTACCGTCATGATCCATTCTTGTTAGCAATATAGTGTCTCCGCGTTTAAAAAGACGCCCAATAGACCTTGAAAATGCAAAGGTCAAGCTTGTCATATTCGCACCAAACACAATTTCATCCGCAAATTTTGCATTCAGCAAATCCGCCATTGCCTGATGTGCTTCTTCCAGCACCAAATCTGACTCAATCGAAGTCCTGAAAGGGCCTCCACAGTTAGCATTGGTGTGAATCATATATCTTTCCATTCGCTGCAGAACTTGTCGTGGAACTTGTGTTCCTCCCGGATTATCGAGGTAAACCCTCGCTTTACCCTCATCTGTTATTGCCAGTGTAGGAGAAAAATCTTTTTCATATTAATGAAAAAGAAGATTATTTTTTTCTTGATAAATTTAATATTTTAGTGAGTTTCATGAATTCTTGATTCCAGGTCTACGCATTTCTTTGACTGGAATGATAATTATTATAAAAAATATGACTTAAGTACTTATTAAGACTGTATCAATAATGATCCGGAGCTTCTTCGGGTAATATCCCTTTTGGCCTGAATCTCAGCACCAGCACCAAAATAAGGCCCATCAGCACCATTCTCATTTGTGGTGCAACTTCCTGCAGATGCTGTCTCAAAGGATTGGATTCATCAAGAAAAACATTTATATGACTCACCAACCAAAGCGCTGAAGGCTCTGCTTCTATCCAGACAAACCAGGTAATAAATGCACCAATGATTGCGCCTAAATTGTTCCCACTGCCGCCTATAATCACCATAACCCAAATCAGAAAGGTGTAACGCAGTGGTATGTAGCTACCCGGAGTGAACTGTCCATCAAGTGTGGTCAGCATTGCACCGGATATTCCTATTACTGCAGAACCGATGATAAAAACCTGACGATCCGGGGTGTTTTTTCCCATTGCAAGTTGCGTCGCGAAACGAATGGCACGCATCATTCTACCCCAAGGTGAATTCAGGGCACGCGTCGCCAGACCCAAAATAATAAGTACTACAGCTAGAAACAATGCTGAATAGCAAAGTTTCACAAACACGCCTGCACTTAACTGCATTGCTTCGTGCATTACACTTGCACTGAGAGATTCGCCGTCTTCAGCAGTTCCATAAATCCAATGAACGAGCTTAATAAACCATTCTGCCTGCTGAAGATCCACCTCATAAGGCACAGGACGTTTCAGTCCAGTCACGTTCTTCACACCACGCGACAGCCAATCCTCGTTTTTGAGAATTGAAATCATGATTTCTGAAATGCCGAGTGTCGCAATTGCAAAATAATCAGAGCGCAATCCAAGTGAAATTCTTCCAATGAGCCAGGCTAAACCAGCTGCAGCCAGTCCACCTGCAAACCATGAAAGAATAATCGGCAGCCCCATTCCTCCCAAAAAACCAGTTTTTGCAGGATTAACAGCTTCAATTGCTGCAGTACCCTGTTCATAGAAAAACCGCATGAAGAGATAACCTGTCAGCACTACTGCAGTCATTCTCCATGACCTTTTCTTGCCTTTAGCTGTTTTTTTCCATACCAGTACACCTGCAACTATTGTCAGCAGCAATGAAATCAGTGCCGCAAAAAGTGAAGTACCACCGACAGACCAGGCTTTTGAGACCGGTGCATAAGAAATTAGCAATGCGGTCAGACCTCCGATTGCAGTAGAAGCCATAACTCCGGCATTAAACAAGCCTGCAAAACCCCACTGCATGTTGAGCCCCATAGACATTACTGCTGAAATCAGGCATAGATTAACTATTGCCAGCGCAACGTTCCATGATTGTCCAAAACCCACAATTGCAATCATCATTGCCATAATTGAAAAACTAATTACGGCACGTCTGTTATTACTCACAGCACCCTCCCGCGTAATATTCCAGTCGGTCGTACAAGAAGCACAAGCACCAGAATGAAAAAAGATACCGCAAATTTGTATTCAGTTGTTAATAATTGTGCCAGTCCATCAGGCACAAAATCCCCTGGCGCGAGGTATTTAATAAACTTTTTAAAGGCATAGGTTGCAGTTATTTCAGAAAAAGCCACTATGTATCCGCCAAGAATTGCTCCCAGTGGATGCCCTATTCCACCGACTATAGCTGCCGCAAAAATGGGCAATAGCAAATGAAAATAGACCATTGGTTTAAAACTTTTATCGAGCCCATAAAGAACCCCGGCTAACGTTGCCAGACTTGCGGCAATAATCCAGGTCACCAGTACAACCCGTTCCGGATTGATTCCGGAAAGCAATGCGAGGTCTTCGTTATCAGAAAAAGCCCGCATGGCTTTACCCGTACGTGTCCGCTGCAAAAACCAGAATAGTGCCAGTACTGCGATTACCGCCAATACAAAGGTCAAAACTTGAGTTTGCTTTAGAGCCAGACCTTCACTCAATCCAGTCATTTTTTTGAAGACACCGGCTTTGATTAAAAATTTTTGACCGTCCCGGAAGATAATTTCGTCTGTACCAATCAGGATCCGGACCAAGCCGTTCAGCATAAACATCACACCGACGGATGCCACCACAAAAGTCACCGGTCGGCTTTTATGAATACGGTAAAAACTGAAAATTGAACGGTCAATTGCAACTGCAAGCAGTGCCGTGATGAGAATGGCAAAAGGCAGCGCAAGCAGTGCTGTTGGGAAAACTCCGTTTGAAATACCCATTGATTGGAACCACCAGGTAATGAAAATGGTGGCCATGCAGCCAAAGGACATCATCTCACCGTGAGCGAAATTTGCAAAACGCAAAATACCAAAAACAAGTGTGACTCCAACTGCTCCGAGGGCCAATTGAGAACCATAGGATATTGCAGGTATCAAAACATAATTTGAAATCAACACAAGTGCATTTAACAAGTCATTCGAATATTCCAACTATTATCCTCCTAAAAAAGATTTCCGGACCTCTTCATTGGCCAGCAAAGCCTCTCCGGTGTCAGTAAATCGATTTTCACCTGTAACCAGAACAAACCCACGATCGGCAATATTCAGGGCTTGACGGGCATTCTGCTCTACCATCAGAATCGCGATTCCGGTACGCTTGATTTCAATAATACGGTCAAAGAGTTCATCCATCACAATTGGTGACACCCCGGCAGTTGGCTCATCCAGCATCAGCACTTTGGGCCGCGTCATCAACGCCCGCCCCACCGCAACCTGCTGGCGTTGGCCGCCCGATAATTCGCCCGCAGCTTGATTGCGTTTTTCATGCAAGACCGGAAACAGGCTATAAACCTGCTCCATGGTCTCGCGAAAATCATCAGTGCGGATGAACGCCCCCATCTCGAGGTTTTCCTCTACTGTCATCGACGTGAAAATGTTGCTTGTCTGGGGTACGAAACCCATGCCGTGTTTGACCCGGTCTTGCGGTGAAAGGGCTGTTATATCCACACCGTTCAGTCGCACCGCACCACCGTTGAGGTTCAGCATGCCAAAAACCGCCTTCATCGCGGTTGATTTTCCGGCACCATTGGGCCCAACGATCACCGCGATCTGGCCTTTTTCCACTGAAATTGTGCATCCGTGCAGAATATCGGGGCCGCTGCCATAGCCACCAGTCATAGCGTCCCCGATTAGAAACGGCTCGTCGGTCATTGTGCCACCGCCTTATTTTTCAAACCGGTGCCAAGATAGGCCTCTATCACCCGCTCATTGGCCTTAATCTCAGCCAATGTGCCCTCGGCCAATACTTTTCCTTCGGCCATGCAGATCACCGGGTCGCAGAGCTTGCCGATAAAATCCATGTCGTGCTCAATCACCACAAAGGTGTAATTGCGCTCTTGGTTTAGGCGCAGAATGGCGTCGCTGATCGTGCCAAGAAGGGTGCGGTTAACGCCGGCACCGACTTCGTCCAGAAATACGATTTTGGCATCAACCATCATAGTCCGCCCAAGTTCCAAGAGCTTTTTTCTGACCACCGGAAAGGTTTCCAGCCAGTTCAGCAGCCATATGCTTCATATTCAGGAAAGAAATTACATCCTCAGCTTTTTTCCTGTTTTCAGTTTCCTGACGTACTACCTCTTTCCTGCGAAACCATGCCCCAAGCAAAGATTCACCTGTCTGCTTTGGTGGAACAAGCATCAGATTATCTAAAACGCTGAGAGTGTGGAATTCATGTGCAATCTGAAAGGTACGAAGAAGTCCCTTGGAAAACAATTCATGAGGCTTAAGACCGGTCACATCCTCACCATCTAAAATAATACTGCCTTTGCTAGGAGCAATATTTCCGGCAATCAAATTAAAAAGGGTGGTTTTTCCAGCACCATTTGGGCCGATCAAACCGGTAATGGATCCCCTCTCAATCTTCATATCAACACCGTCAACAGCAGCTACACCGCCAAAGTGCTTAACAACATTTTGTACTGAAATCATGACAAATCTAAACTAAGCTTTACTTTCACAGACCACCCAATTCTGCAAATAAAATACTATAATGTCAAATTGAATAAAAGTTTAGTTTTGTATAATTTCAAATCAATCTACGGCTAATATAATCCACAATAAACTTGTCTTATTTTTGCGCTACATGACATAATCTAGCTCCACTTGATGGCAGGGTAGCTCAGTTGGTGAGAGCGCTGGATTCATAACCCAGAGGTCGGCAGTTCAAATCTGCCTGGAACTACAAAGTTGTTATCTGGGGGATTAGCTCAGCTGGGAGATTAATTGGAAATCAAAAAGATTATCTATCTAGTGTTAATGAAAAGATTCAATATGTGAGTGTTCTTCCTTATCCAGCAACACTTGGTGATATTACATTCCTGCAAACAATATAATCGCCATTGACTTTATTAATATTTTTATATTTTTAATTGTTTACAAACAATTTACTGATATATACTTAGAGAGACCTTTCTAATTGAAAATAAAATTTTCATCTATCTTCCAGACAAACTTCCCTTTTAGTCCTTCACGTTTCCCTTTTTTTTATGGATGGTGCATTGTTATCTTCACAACAATGGGTATGATTGCGAGCATACCAGGACAGACAGTGGGGGTTGGAGTTTACACAGATTTCCTCATACAAAACAGTCACCTAACCCGTATGCAAATCAGCATGGCCTATATGACTGGAACTATATTAAGCAGTCTACTTCTTCCCCTTGCAGGACGCTATTATGACCTTGTGGGTGCACGGATAATGATTGTTTTTGCAGGAATTGGAATGGGAATTTCGCTGCTTTTGTTTGCTGAGTTATTAACCATCATTCAACTCGTACATTCATTGCTTCCTAACATTTCAATATTAACAAGCGAACTTCTAGTGATCACAGTGGTTTTTCTTTTACTGAGACAATTTGGACAGGGAATCATGGCCATGGTTAGCCGTAATACCTTGGCTAAATGGTTTGAACGCAGACGAGGGATGGTCAGTGGTATCAGTGGCATCTTTGTAGCCTTCAGCTTTTCTGGTGCACCGCTTTTCATGAATATTATTATTGAAGATTACGGTTATTCTGGCAGTATGATACTCATGGCCATTATTTTCGGATTCGGCATGGCCTTTATAGGCTGGTTGTTTTTTCGTGATAAACCTGAAGATTGTGGACTGCTCATGGATGGGGATAAAATAACATCTCTGGACACAACAAACTTGTTTTCCGAACCAGAAATAACACTTAAAGTGGCGTTAAGAACCTATAATTTCTGGATATTCTGTCTTGGTTTATGCTCTGCGGCTCTGATAGTCACCGGTTTCACCTTTCATATCAGTTCAATAGGAGCACTTGCCGGACTGTCTAGAATGGAAGCCTATGGATTGTTTCTTCCTATGTCTGTAATCAGTGTGATAAGTCACTTTATTGCAGGCTGGGCCAGTGACAGAATGCCTCTTAAGTATCTTCTAATGATTTTGCTTGCCGGGCTTGCTGTAGGCAGTCTTGGAATACTAAATTTGGAATCGTTCTGGTTCAGACTCATGTTAATTATTGGTTTTGGAGTGCAGGGAGGAATTTGGGGCTGTCTAACCATCATTGCCTGGCCACGATTCTATGGACGCAAACACCTTGGGGCAATCAGTGGAGCATTTATGGGGGCTCAAGTTTTCGCAAGTGCGATTGGGCCGCCTGTATTTGGTTTGTCGGAAAGCTTAAATGGGGACTATTCTTCAGCCGCCTGGATTTCAGTAACCTTAAATCTGCTGTTGCTGCTTGGAACTGTCCGTGCTGTCAGCTACTATCGCCCATTGCCTTAACCATATTTTTATTTTCTCAGACTGAACACCATATCAATTCGTTGGATCATACTAAATTCTATTTATATGGTCGGTAAACATACAGTCACATTTGAATTCACAGTTACTTGAATGTTGTTGAACAAAGTATCCTGAAAGACCTTAAGACTCTGCAAAATCTGTAATTAATTCACACAAGTTTTATTTTTAAAACTCACTTTGTTTTTGGTCAGAATTCTTCTTTTCTCGCTTGGGAGCTTCCTTAATCATCTTGGACAGTAATATCAAATCGTTTTTCAATTCTTTAATTGATGGTCGCACTTTCGGTTTAGTTTTGTTTTCAACATCTTTATTATTAGTTGTTATTTCTGAAGAATATACCTCATCATCTGTTGAAGAAACTCCGGAAAGGTACTGTTTAAAACTCTGAATAACAACAACTTGATTTTTAGCCTTTTCAGGTACTGGTACTGGCATCGATTGGTTACTGAAAATTTCTTCCTGCTCTTCAGCGGGTTCAGTTGACAAAAATACAGGCAGATTTGTGCTTTCTGGCACCTCTTCTGAGGGCTCTTCGGCCTTATTATCAACAGATCCCTCTTCTAACATTTCTTCATCAACATTTAATGTTGGAACATCTTCAAGAGTAGATATCACATTTATTTCATATTGATTTTGCTCATTTGACATTATTTCAGATTCATCATTTACTTCTTTTGCTTCTCCATCCTGGTTGGCTGCCGAAACATCAATTAAATCCTCATTTAACTCTTTAACCTTTGGCTCTGAGTCCACATCTCCCGTAAAACCTGATACCTCTGCAGGTGTTGAAGGATTTTCCGGAACATCTTTCGGTTGAGTTTTTAATGTTTCATTCTGTTTGAAAAACTCAGTAAAAGCGTTATGTGACTGAGATGATTTTTCCTTGACAGCAGCTGAAACCTTACTGTACTCCTGACTTTCTTTTTCATGAACTTTTACAATATTTTCAGTTGACTCATTCGATCCTTGAAAATATATTTTCACTTCTTCCTCAAACAGTCACTTTTGACTCATTCTATCTCAAATAATAAGACTCTTCTTCTGCAATAATAAACTCTTCTTCTGCAATAATAAACTCCTCTTTTACAATAATAGACTCTTCTTCTCCAATAATAAACTCTTCTTCTGTATCAAACTCAGTCACTTTTTCAATGTATTCTGGAGAATAATCATCTTCTTGCTCGGCTTCACATGAATTTGAAAACACATTCTCGTGAAAACCAACCTCTTGCTCTGCTACTTGCACAAACTCAGTTAGCACTTGTTCTTCAGGAATATCAGTTTCAGGATTTTCTTTTTCAAGAGGTTCTGCATAGGTTGTCTCACGGATAAAATCTTTTAACGGTTCCTCTTCTGAATGTTCTGTATCCACGTCTTCTACTGGACAATCAACTTCCAGAACTTCTTCTGCGAGAAGTTCTGCATTTACTGTTTCACTAACATAATTTTCTTCTTCAGTTGCATCTAATAAGTTAGGCTCTCCATCAGCAATTATATTTTTCGAATTTGTCCGTGATTCATCAAGCAGATGAGCATAACGTTGTGTCATTAGTGGCGATTTCTGAGTTAACAGAGACTGCAGGGTTTCAAGATCCACCTTTCCACTGGATACCAGCATGGAGGCATATACATGTCTGAGACCCTGTAAAATACGAAAATCATCCGGCAATCCAGCTTTTTTTCTAATCCTCAGCAATGGTCGTTTGCACTCAGTGCGTTTTTTACCACCACGTCCGGGAAATACAAACTTGCTGCCGTTTTCAGTGTGTGCGTGTTCAACCAGTACCTTTTCAGCCATCTCATTCAAAGGAATTGTCGGTTGGTCTCCTTTTTTGTCGGATTTGACAGTAATGTTTTTGTTGTAAAAGTCAATATCACCCCAGTTCAGATTAAACAGTTCACCACGCCTCATTCCGGTATAGAGCGCAAGACGCACCAGATTACTGACTTGAATATCTGATTCTTCTTCCAATACTTGCATCAATTTCTGCAATTGAGCATTAGTCAATTCCTCAGTTTTATAATTTTCAACCTTGGGCATTTGAATCTTAAAACTCAGTCCGGAGCACAAATTATTTTTGGCCGCAAAGTTTGCAAGACGCCTGAGCAGTTCAAGGACGTGACGGATAGTAGCCGGTTTTAGTTCTCTGTTTTGGAGATTATGCTTAAATCGCCTTATATCGTCCTGAGTGACACATGAAGGGGTGATGTTCGCAAATTCCTTTTCAAGGTAGTTCTTGAAGCGGTAAATGTCATTTGCACGGCCTTTGAGTTTGTTTCGTAAACGTAAATACTCAGAAAATATTTTAGAAAACGTCCAGTCCTGCTGCGAATGCAAATCTGATTTTGAATGCATTTCGTTTCCTGCAGCACTAGTTTCAGACAACCTTTCAGTCCTCAATTGGTAGGCTTTTTCCGCATTCCATCCTTGATTGCTGCGTCCGGCCTTTTCTTCAACACTTTTTCCATTACGTTTGTAACGGATAAAAAATGATTGATCCTGATTTGCAAGCTTAACAAAATACACTCCACTATATTCTGTACTGACCCTTATTTGTCTTGGCATAATAGTCTCCGATTATAAATATCATCACAGTCACGAGTTTTGTCATGTCATCCAAAACATATGAGAGTGATATTGTACGATATTAGCACTTTAGCAAATCTTTCACTTCGTTAGAAATGACAAACAAGCAGTACACAATATCAATATCTTACGATAACTCGTAACTAACGATTAATAATTGTAGTTAGCAAAATTATATCCCCCAACGTTAACAATTGAAAACAGAAATTTATTAAAATTAAAAGAACTCATTTAAATTGTGTTTCTTAATCAAATTACTAAAATTAAAGATTATTTTTACATAACTATGCATAATTCGTGTCAAACATATACGCAATTATATAACCCCGAAGTCTAAAAATTATTATTGATTTATATTGAGTATTATCAATGTGTTATTATAAATTATTAAATTCCTGAATTATTTTTGTTTTATTCCATATATCAACTGAAAAGATCTGATTTATTTTTCTGTCTTTATATTTAAGCCAGTTGTGTTTAATGTGTCTTACTAACTTTTGAATTTCACAAACAATAATATTTAATCATCTGGTGAGAAAAACAAATGAGTAAACCAATTTCAATTCTGGGAATTTTTGTGGCAGACCTGACGTTTCGTACTGACCGTATGCCTCTCAAAGGGGAAACCTTTATCGGAAATTCATTCAAACTAGGCCCAGGTGGAAAGGGTTCAAATCAGGCTGTAGCAACTCGTAGAGCAGGTGCTGAGACAATCTTCATCACCAAGATTGGAAAAGATACATTTGGTGAAATGGCAATGAAACTATATGCCGATGAAGGTATCAATGCAGAATATGTCTGGGAAATTCCAGATGTGGCAACAGGAGCCGCTTCAATTGTGGTCAATGAAGAAACCAGTGAAAATGTGATTATAGTAGTTCCAGGAGCCGCTGATGCCATGGTTCCGGATGATTTAGATGCTGCTGAGGCTGGAATTGCAAAGTGTGCTTTTTTCCTGGCCTCGCTTGAAGTACCGATTCCTGTGATGCAACGCGGTTTGGAAGTAGCAAAAAGAAACGGAGTGCCCACAATCTTAAATCCTGCACCAGCAGCAATACTACCGGATGACGTCTATGGACTCACTGATTATTTTACTCCAAACGAAACTGAGGCAGCCATGCTGGCCGGAATACCTGTTGAATCAGTAGATGATGCTCAAAAAGCTGCAAAAATATTTATGGAACGAGGAGTTAAAACCGCAGTAATCACACTGGGTGAACTTGGAGTTTATGTACGTAATTCTGAAATCAGTCAGCACGTACCTGCTTTTGATATGGGAGAAAATGTAATTGAAACGACTGGAGCAGGAGATGCCTTTAACGGCGGCTTTGCCCATGCCCTGGCAGAAGGAATGCCACTGTTAGAAGCAGTACGCTTTGGTTCTGCAACTGCTGCCATTTCTGTGACACGCCTTGGAACTGCTCCGTCTATGCCTTATAACAATGAAATCCTGGACTTACTAAATAAATAATTTATTTTAGCCATTGTCGTTCCTAGCGAAAAGAAGTGCAGACCATGAATTTCACGGGAGTTGCTAAACATTTAACCCAAAAATTTTATAATAACGCTGGATCCCGGACATCGTCCGGGATTACAAAATTACATTTTTTAATTATAAAAGACGGTTTCACAAATTTTAAGGATTATTTTGACTGACTACAAACACACTAGAAATCCCGGTATAGCGTTTAATTCAGACTGGCTGGACAGTATTCAGATGAACCGAAGTGCAATCGAACGCCGTTGTGCAACCCTGACGAAACGTCGCAGCATCAAAAAAGAATGGCAGGCCGCGTGGCTGCTGAAAAGTTTACGCTGCATGGACCTCACCACTCTTTCCAGTGATGACACACCTGATCGTGTAAACCGTCTTTGCGCCAAAGCGCGTCAACCGCTGCGTCCGGAACTTATTGAAAATTTATGTTTAAATGGACTTAAACCACGTGTAGGAGCAGTCTGTGTTTATCATGCTTATGTGGAAACTGCAGTAAATGCCCTGAAAAATTCCGGTATTCCGGTTGCCGCAGTTTCAACAGGATTTCCACATGGACTTAATTCCATGCCCCGACGCATTGAAGAAATCAAAGATTCTGTAGCTGCTGGCGCTAAAGAAATTGACATTGTAATTACCCGATCACATGTGTTTGCAGGAGATTGGCAAGCTCTTTACAATGAAATTTCTACATTCCGCAAGGCATGCGGTGAATCACATTTGAAAACTATTTTGGGAACCGGTGAACTCGGAAACTTCCGTAATGTAGCCAAAGCAAGTTTAGTTTGCATGATGGCTGGAGCTGACTTCATCAAGACCTCCACTGGGAAAGAAAGTATCAATGCTACACTTCCTGTGAGTTTGGTGATGATTCGGATGATTCGCGAATATCTGGAAATCACCGGATCATACGTTGGATTCAAGCCTGCGGGGGGTATCCGTAATGCCAAACAATCATTGGAGTGGCTAATTTTAATGAAGGAAGAACTTGGGAATAAATGGCTGGAACCGGATCTATTTCGTTTTGGTGCCAGCGGTTTACTGACAGATATTGAGCGGCAACTTGAACATTATGTTACAGGTCGTTACTCTGCGGCGCATAGACAGCCCACAGCTTGAACTGACAATGTCAGTGCAAAGAATTTATGACAGGATTACAGACTGGACAGGTTTGTTTAGATAATTTACTAGTTACAAGGTGGAGTCCCGGAACGATGAATTAAAAATATTATAAAATTCAGTGTTTTATAAAAAACCAAGCAACCCAATAAAGGTATGTCATGACTGGTGAATTAAAACAAGAAGATTTGGAGCAAGTCCAAAAACTGTGCAAGGAAGCGGGAATTGTTCCCGTTAACAATCCCGCAAATGAGGATTTGCGAATGAAGGAATTGAAGCGTCTGGGGATGCTGGAAAAGGATTTGGAGAAAGACCGACGCTACTCCTCGTTAACCGAAGTGGTAACCTATCTGACCGGATGTACACACTGTTTCATTAACATTTTGGGTTCGACGGTTCAACGCTGTAAAGTCGCCTACGGGTTCAGCAAGGAAGAAAGAGAAAGTGTACCGTGGGACATGCCCAGAGATTTTTCAATTTGCCAGTTCAGCTTGAACACCCCCCATCAACCCCTGATCATTGAAGATCTCTTGGAAGACGAGCGTACTAAGCAGATAGTTAGACTCCCGGATTACCCGCCGATACGCTTTTACGCCGGGGCACCACTGATCAGTTCACAGGGGTTTTCAATGGGAACGCTGTGCGTGGTGGATGGAGTTTCAAAATCCTTGAAACACAATCAAATTGAAGGCTTACGCCTCCTCGCTGATCAGATCGTGTCGTTGATTGAAAGCGAACATGATGCGAAGCAGCCTACTAAGGAGTCCGAAACGAAAACTGATGGAGAACATGCTGAAACCTCCGGACGTTACTACTCTTCAGCCACGATCCTGTTTGCAGATATTGTGGGATTCACCTCAAAAGTGGAGCGCCTGGAGCCGGGAGAGTTGCTGGCGACCTTGGATACGTTTTTTCGGGGCTTTGACAAGATTGTTGAAAAGCACAATATTCGCAAGGTCAAAACCATAGGGGACGCCTACATGTGTGTAGGGGGGATTTCGGAACAGCGAAACTCCCATGCTAAAAACGTCTGCGTGGCAGGGTTGGACATGCTGCGGTTTGTGGAGGGCGTGAATCTACAGCAAGAAGTCCTTGGCAATGAACGCTGGGAACTGCGTATCGGTATCCATTCCGGACCGTTGATTGCGGGTACCTCTGGCAACGCCTTCGACATTTGGGGTGATGCGGTCAACATTGCCTCCCGCATGGAAAGCAGCAGCGAACCGGGTAAAATTCACATTTCCGAGAAAACCAAGGATTATCTGGAAGGGGTTGGTCAACTGACTTCTCGGGGAGAAATCAAGCTCAAAGGCAAGGGTGTCTGGAGTACCTTTTTTCTGGAATCACTCAATTCATGAGTAGTGAAGATATCGTAAGGATCAAATCGGCTCTGATTTTCTCGTTCCATTGCAGGGACTCTGAACGAATATTTGAATGCATTCTGTCGCATAATTGTGAAACATATATTTTATATAACACAAAAAACAAATGGAAATAACTGAAATATTCGAAACTATGGAATACAGTCCTGCACCTGAAAGTCCTGATTTAGCACTTGAGTGGCTCAAAGAGCATAAATCTAAATTTGGGCTTTTTATCAATGGTAAATGGTGTAAAGCAAAGTCCGGCAAAGTTTTCAGCACAGACAATCCGGCAAATGGCAAAAAACTGGCCTCGATTTCTGAAGCAGGAAAAAGTGACGTAGATGCAGCCGTAAGAGCAGCAAAACTAGCATTTCCAAAGTGGAAATCCCTTTCCGGACATGAGCGTGCCCGCTATTTATATGCACTTGCCAGACAGTTGCAAAAACACTCACGGCTATTTGCTGTCCTTGAAACTATGGATAACGGAAAAACGATTCGCGAAACCCGTGACATCGACATTCCACTCGTAATCCGCCACTTTTATCATCACTCAGGCTGGGCACAACTTCTGGAAAGCGAGTTTCCGGAACACATTGCTATAGGACCAGTAGGTCAAATAATTCCCTGGAATTTCCCTTTGCTGATGCTTTCATGGAAAGTAGCGCCTGCTTTAGCGGCCGGAAACACGGTAGTTTTAAAGCCTGCAGAATACACTCCGTTGACTGCTCTCCTATTTGCAGAGATTTGCTCGCAAGTAGGCTTGCCGCCTGGAGTTTTTAATCTAGTGACTGGTCCCGGCCAAACCGGATCCTTAATGGTAAATCATTCTGATTTGAAAAAAATCGCATTCACCGGATCGACTGATGTTGGAAGGTTAATTCGTGAAGCTACTGCTGATACTGATAAAAAACTGACACTTGAACTAGGTGGTAAATCTCCGTTCATTATTTTTGAAGATGCTGATCTGGACAGCGCAATTGAAGGTCTGGTGGACGCAATTTGGTTTAATCAGGGACAGGTCTGCTGTGCGGGATCGCGTTTGCTGGTGCAGGAAAGCGTTGCTGAAAAAGTGATTGATCGCTTGAAGAAGCGTATGGCAAAACTGAGGGTCGGAGATCCGCTGGACAAAAGCATGGACATGGGAGCAATCATCGCCCCAATTCAAAAGGAGCGCATCCAGAACCTGGTGGACCAAGGCAAAAAGGAAGGTGCTGCAATTTGGCAATGGGAAGGTAAATTACCTCAAAATGCAGAAAAAAAAGGTGACGGTTGCTATTTTCCACCTACGCTTTTCACAAATGTTTCACCAGCATCGATTATTGCCCAAACTGAAATTTTTGGTCCGGTACTGGTTTCAATGACTTTCCGCACCACGGATGAAGCAGTGATGCTGGCCAATAACAGTGCTTACGGATTAGCCGCCAGTGTATGGAGCGAAAATATCAATCAAGCTCTGCACGTCGCTCCGAAACTAAAATGCCGGCGTGGTCTGGATTAACTGTACAAATCAGTTCGACGCATCTGTTGGATTCGGCGGTTACCGTGAAAGCGGATACGGCCGTGAAGGTGGACATGAGGGTATGTTTGAGTACCTCAAGCCAAAAGAATCCGGAATTTCGAAAAATCAAATACGAAAGTCGGTAGCAAAAGTTAAAGCATCTGCAACTACTGCTTTATCACTGGACCGTACTGCACAAACTTTACATCGGAGGGAAACAGGCTCGTCCAGATTCCGGTTATTCGCTAAACGTTGTCAATGCTGACGGTTCACTAGCAGGAGAAATGCGGCGACGGCAACCGCAAAGACATCCGGAATGCCGTAGAAGCTGCCCACAAATGCGTCCGGATGGCAAAGCAGCACCCGTCACTTGCGGGCACAAATTCTATATTTTCTCGCAGAAAACCTTGAAACACGGGCTGTAGAATTTAAAAAGAGAATTACTCAGCTAACGGGGGTCACCGAAAAACAGGCAGCGCTTGAAGTAAAAACTGCCGTGAGCAGGATTTTTACTTATGCGGCTTTAGCTGATAAGCACGAGGGAATGATTCATCAACCGCCGATGCGAGGACTCGCTTTAGCCCTGAATGAACCGATCGGTGTGCTGGGACTTGTCTGTCCGGATGAAGCTCCGCTTTTGAGTATGCTGTCAATGCTTTTACCAGCAATCGCAATGGGGAATTCTGTTGTGCTTGTGCCGTCACGTCCATTTGCTTTGGTTGTCACAGATTTTTATCAGGTTCTGGAAACCTCAGATGTCCCTTCCGGAGTAGTCAATATTGTAACCGGAGATTCTGCAAAGCTCGGTACCGTTCTGGCTAAACATGATGATGTAGCAGGATTATGGGTGGCAGGAACTAAAACTGAGTGTACGGAGGCTTGTAAACTAAGTACTGGCAATATGAAGATCATCTGGACCAATAACGGAGCACAACTTGACTGGTTTGATAATCAGCAGTCAGAAGGACGGGAATGGATGCGGCGTGCATCTCAAGTTAAGAATGTCTGGATTCCGTATGGAGAGTGAAAGTTATGCGAGGATATTTCGGTGTAGGAATTGAACAGTCGAGCAAACCAATGAATGCAGGGAACCTGTTTCGCACTGCACATGCCTTTGGAGCGAGCTTTCTGTTTACTGTCAATGCAGAATATTCAGTCACTAAGGCAAAATCGGATACTTCGGCAGCACCACGGAACATTCCCTGGTATGATTTCAGTTCTGCTGAAGATTTAAAACTTCCAGGAGGCTGTGTTTTGGTAGGTATTGAGTTCTTTGAAGATGCAGTAGAATTGCCAGTTTTTCGGCATCCACCAAATGCCGCATACATTTTGGGCCCCGAAATGGGAAATTTAAGTCCCGAAATATTACAACGCTGCCGGCATGTCATAAAAATCCCCACCAGTTTCAGTCTTAATGTAGCCACAACTGGTGCAATTATTCTATATGACCGCATTCGTACTCTGGGAAATTATGGGGAACGTCCGGTAAGCCCTTCAGGAGACCCTTTGCCGCCCCTTGAACATGTTCATGGTGGACCAATCAGTCGTAAGACTAAAAACAAAGCTTAGAGGGCTTCTGGCGCACAATTCCATTTTTATGATTTTTCCTCAACCTGACAACCCCATTATGTTTATAACAAAATAAACGGTTGCGAAAATAAATGTATTGACAGAATGCGGGTTTAGCATCTAGAATGATTAATAAGATGAGGCGAGAGTAGCTCAGTTGGTAGAGCATCAGCCTTCCAAGCTGAGGGTCGCCGGTTCGAACCCGGTCTCTCGCTCAATTTTTAGATTAATTTTTTTATTCTTCTATATCGCGGGATAGAGCAGCAGGTAGCTCGTCGGGCTCATAACCCGAAGGTCGAAGGTTCAAATCCTTCCCCCGCCACCATATTTATGGTGTAATATCAGAAGATTCAGCCTTTGTAAGTAATTCAATTATTTTATATATTTTACTTCCAACAGTACTTCCAACACTATAAACACACTTTTTTATACATCCCTTTCTAATTTTTATCAATGTTACATTTAATATTGAAGCTGGTATGACTATGAGTCAAGATCGAGAAATAAAGCGATACTATCCAAAGTTCACTCGTCGTGAATTTGGTGTATTGGTAGGGGCGTTTTCTCTTACGTTGATGACAGCAACGGGAAAAACAATGGCCAGTAAATTATCACAATCTAACTTACTAACTCTTGAGGAAAGCCTGCAGAACGCTCTTCGAGCCATCGGTTCTGATGTGACCATGGCAGCAGCTGATAATTTCGCTAGTAGTGTGGTTAGTTCTTCTATCTTAAATTTACATTTGAGGAATGCCAGAATTACAGCTAGTGATGTGAAGATCATTGCAAATGCTCTGGATAAGACGCCATCTTCTGAGTTAGCGAGACTTGGCTCATTTAGCCTAAGCTACAATACCATTGGTGATCAAGGTGCTATGACTTTAGCAGTCTACTTCATTGTTACTTTGACAGAGCTTGGCTTGGTTGGGTGTTCGATTGGCGATCAAGGAGGTAAGGAAATACTTGAATGGGCAAAGAATGCGAGTGGATTGCGGCTGATCTGTATTGAGGAAAATAACATTTCAGAAGAACTTCGCAACCAGTTTCGTAGTTTGAAAGGCATGTCAGTATTTGTCTGAGAGCGGCACTACAGTCATTTAAAGCCAAGGTTCAAAAAAGATATGCTACTGGCCTGGTATACGATAGGTTTATATCTATGCATCCAAACAGACACATCCCTTCCTACTTTTTTATATTTAGTCAACTTTCTCCCAAGTAAGTATTCCATCGTTAGTATTAACATCTCGGAATGTGCAGGCGAAACATCAAATACATTCCCATCTCCAAGCAGCACTAATCTTATTAATCTCAGTACTAAGTTAGCTATTCACCAATTGTTTTGCCGAATCTTCCGTGATACGTAGCGTAAGCGTAGTTAAATCAACCTCTATTGCACATGAATGACTAATAAGAGTGCCATTTCAGACTAAAGTGACTATATCACCTTAGAGGGGTTTTAAGCATCATTTGGCTGATGTCATGATGAATGTGCAAAGACAGCATTACTATTCATCTCAAACCTGACCAGACTTGAGACTCTGTCTAATATAATCGATTAAGGGGGGTGGGGTAACAAAACAGGCACCAAGCTTACTGTATATATCATCCCATCAACCTACACGGGGATGAAATACCTTGTTAACATAGGATAACAGATACTTATAGGGATCTTGTTATTCAGTTATACCAATTTATAGGCAATGATACGGCTTATGGAAACCTATATTGACATCTAATTCTTATTTAATTTCTAGAGTGAAAAATTGGTCTAAAACGTTAACCGATCTAATCTTTGGGATATTTTGTAGATTCACTGAAATCAAATATTTGATCGTCTGCGAAATTCAACTTCCTCTTGGGTGTATACAAACTCCTGGATGAAGGACAATTCTCCCCCGCAAGTTCAGCACCACAATCAATTCCCTCCTGTCCATCACCAGGAGGGAACAATGGGTCCGTGTTGTCCTCTTTGTATGCATTTACCATAGCAGTTTGTACTTTTCCAGGAATGTCAGAATCATAGGGTGGTGTTGCCTGAGCATAAGTCATGTTTGAACTGTGACTAAATCCTAAGCAATGAGAAAACTCATGAAACCATATATCTGCTCCATTCCAGCCATTGTTACTCCAGAATTTTGAACGCATATGGTCATAAAGTACATGAGGGGCCACACCATGCACATCACCTCCCCCAAGTCCACTGGGTTGCCCTCCATTAACCACACCGATCCTAAACAGCGCACCAATATCCCTCATTCTTGAGACAATTACACTGTTATTGTCATAGGTACCCCATGAACTGTCATACCAGGTTGTCGTTGCACCACTGTAGGTAATATTGTCGTTGACAATAACATTTTTGAATGTATCAGTACTGATGAAGTTGGCCATATTGTAATTCATGATATAATTCGCCCTTAAAGCCGATCCTGTCCAATTCGTCCACCAGTTAGCATGAGTCCTATCAGGATCAAAGTTATGGGGCGCCCACTTCCATTTTGTTTTTACGTTGGCAAATTTCAACATGATCGGGTTATTACTGCTCGGTATGGTGACCGTCACATTATCTCCTGACACAACATGCTGATACTTGATTCTGTTCCAAGCCTTAATCTGAATACTGGATTTAAATACCCCATTATTGTCAGAGATAGAAACATTTTCATAATCAACCGGAGTGAAATTGTATAAATACACCTCACTTTTATTGTGAACCGTGTTCAATGGAGTCCAGGACTTTGCTACGTACTGGTAGTTCAGATTTTTTTCACCGTTTTCCCAAGCAGTCTGGCACTCTGATAAGGATTTATCCTCGCAGAATAAATTACAGTTTGTGGTGCCGAGTTGAAAAATTTCATAGACTTCTGCATCTGATGAAGTCTCTGAACATACAGAAGCCGCATTTGAGTTGCTAGCTTCTTCATCATTCGACGAACAAGACCAGGAAAACATGACAACGATTAGAATAAATACATAGAACTTCATATTTTTTTATTTAATAAATTTTGAGAGGAATTTAATTTTAAATGAAAACTTATCTAATAGAATTTGGTTTTCATAGGTCAAAGTAAGGTGTAGAAAGAGTCTTTCTGAATTTAAATTGATTGTTAGTTACCCAATATTGATTGAATTCTGAATTTAAATTGTGATTATTATGCAGGCAAATCTATAATTGTTCCAGATCAAAGTTGTCTGAATGCAGACCCAGAATCCACAGAAAATAATACAAGCCACCAACCTACACGGGGATGAAATACGTTGTTAACATAGGATAACAGATACTTATAGTCTTTTAAGCATTACTAAAAAGTGTTATAATAAAGTAAATATAATTCTGACAAGCATAGTTTAATATTTAATTTAAAACACCTAAATGACTAATCTTAACTAATCAAAGACAAGTATTCGTTGAAGAGTATGTACGCTCTGGAGATCACTTAGAAGCAGCAAAGAAGGCTGGATACAAAGACACTCATACATTGCGTAATCAGGCTTGTAAGCTCCGCAGAGAGTGTGCAGATGAAATAAGTGAGGAGTTACACCGTAACTTTGCTGAAATAGCACCTAGAGCATTGAATATACTGTCTGACCTTGCAGAGAATGCTGAGAGTGAGAGTGTACGATTAGGCGCAACTCGTGATCTTTTGGATAGAGCTGGGTTCAGGCCAGTTGATAGACATGAAATAGTTAAAGATAAATCTATTGAAGAACTCAATGCTCAACTTGTGAGTCTTGTAGGAGAGGATGGCGCTCAGTTATTGGTAGGTGCTTTCAGAAGTAGGAGAAGCATATCAGGCCCTGAGTTGACTAAATGAAGACAATAACCCCTAAGTAAAATAATACTATATTTCTATAGATGTCAGTAAACATCAAATGGTACAGCTTAGCGTATTAATATCCCCCACCTACTATTACCAGTCATTACCCACCAGATATTTTAGATAGAATTAGTCGTAAATCAAATAGATTGAGACTGAAGATTGTTTGCAAAGGTTAACGGAAAGGACGTTCTATGGAGCACCTACACTCTAAGGTTTACCACTTCGGAAAATCCTTTCAGTATTGCAAGGCAACAGGGTAAGAGCTTTACCGAGAGGACAGGGTGAATGAGCTTCATCGGGAGGTGACTCCATAGAGAGTGTTTGATGTTCCAGAAGTCCTTGAAGTCCATGTGGTTCCATCTGAAGAAGTGAGGATGGTTCCTGAATGTCCCACTACCACGAAGGTACTATTTCCGTAGGTAACATCCCGGAGAATGTTCGATGATCCAGAAATCCTGGAAGTCCATGTGATTCCATCAGGTGACGAAAGAGTGGTTCCATTAGCACCCACCGTCATGAAGATATTGTTTTCGTAAGTCACTCCATCTATTACTCCAGATAAAGGGGGGCATACGAAATAGCAATGATTCACACTCAGACCTATTATTCATTAAAAACATAGTTCTGTAGAGCTATTTTAAAGATTATTCTATACTTACCACTTTCCCACCTGATAATTTAGATAGAGTTATTTGTAAATCAAATAGATACATGGTCAAATTCTTAGTTTATTAAAAAATGAAAAACCCAACTGCATCCATGTCTTGTTATCGGTGATGAAATCTTATCTGGGAGAACTCGTGAATCGAATATGCACTTTCTTGCCATCGAACTTTCAAAGGTTGGTATTGATCTAAAAGAGGTTCGAATTGTAAGAGATTATAAACCAGCAATCATTTCAGCAGTTAGAACCCTATCAGCTTCTTTTGATTTTGTATTTACTAGTTAACGGTATTGGTCCAACTCATGATGATATTACATCAGAATGTATGGCTGAAGCTTTCAATCTTCCGATAGATATAAATGAAGATGCAAGAAATAAACTAGAGGATTATTACAGAGGACTAGGCAAAAAATTAAATTCTGCTAGGTTACGAATGGCTCGTATACCAAAGGGGGCTAAGTTAATCAAAAATTCAGTATCGGTTGCACCAGGATTTTCGATTGAAAACGTCCATGTCATGGCAGGTGTTCCAAAAGTTTTTCAAGCAATGGTCTCAAGTATTCTAAAATCTTTAAAAAGTGGCACACCAACTCTTAGTAAAACTCTCAAACTTTTTCTTGCTGAAGGCGAAATCGCTGCTCTATTAGAAAAATTATCTTCAGAATACCCTAAATTATCTGTTGGATCATATCCCTTTGTTAAAAGTGGAAAATTTGGTGTAAATATTGTGGTTCGTGGAGATAATTCAAAGTTAATTGATCAATTTATCAATAATCTTGAGGCAAAGATTGAAGAACTTAATGGCTCCAACTGAGTACAATAATTAGGTGTCGATATAGGTGTCTATAAGCCGTATAATTGGCTATAAATTAGTATAACTGAATAACAATTGATTATTCCATAAAGCGCTGTTATTATATAGATAGTAACGGTTAATATAAGAAAATATTAACCAGTGATAGGGGGGAACATAGAACTTATAACCCGAAGGTAGAAGTTTCAAATCCTTCCCCCACCACCATATTAATACTGCAATATCAGTATTAAAGAGTTGGTACTACAATCCATTACAATTAAAACAAAATACGTATCCCACACGCAAAGATAGTATCTAAAATCACTAACAAATCTAATAAAATTTAAAAATGACACTGAAAGCAGTATTTTTTGGATCAATAGGAAGCTTTTCCGAAACATCCAGACTACAATTAGATTCTTTTAATGAATCCATGAAAATAAATCAAATTGATGAGATTTGGAATGAAAAAGAATACATAGGATACCTTAAAATTTCAGGAAGTATTACATTACAGCAATATTATGATTTATGATTTTGAAAATATTTTACAAAAAATCCATTATGACAAAACTAAAATATTTCAACAAAAAATTCTCAAATCTAGATCTTTAATTAGACCAGGATTTGAACAATTGTGCGAAGAACTTCTAGCAAATAACATATTACTAGGTATAGCTTCAACTACTTCTTTACAGACTATTGAAAATATACTTTTAGGACTAAAATCAATAAAAATATCAAATTTCAATTTTATCGCTCATAGTGGTACTGTTAATAAGCAAAAGCCAGATCCTCAAGTTTATAAAATTTGTCTTGAGGAGCTTAATGTCCAAGAATTAGAATCAGTTGCTTTTGAAGATACTACTTCAAGTCTAAATTCAGTTCTCTCTGCAGGTATAAAAGGGATTGCGATTCCTGGCAATCTTAGTTTGAATCAAGATTTTTCTATGGCTCAGCTAAAGTTAAATGAATTCTCAGATATCGATTTTAAAGGGCTAAAAGAATTATTCTAGATACATTAAGTTTTTCCCACATATTGGTTGGTTTTGGTTATATTAAAGTTCCTATCAAATTTCAGCCTGTAGACCAAAATCACACGTATTGGTTTTTACTTCCAACATAAGAATATTATTCATTTCAAACCTGACCAGATTGATGTTCTGCCTTAAGCAATGAGGGGGGGTGGGGCTCAAAACGGGCATCAATCTCTATTATATATCATCCCAAAAACATACACGGGGTAGAAATTAGGTTTTAACCTATTTATCATAAGTGCAAGGCAATTATGGCAAATACTAACTTAACTATTCAAAGACAGGTGTTCATTTAAGAGTCTGTACTCTCTGGAGACTATCATTAGTTTATGTGGTAGATGACTCATTTAAGGCATAGTGGAAGAGACTATTACTATGATTTTGATTTAGAAAAATAAAATTTTGAGAGAGTTTTAGTATGATTAACAACATTGTGATTGTCGGTGCCTCAGGAGCAATTGGCAGCTCATTTACACTACAGTTATCTGTTTCATACCCTAATGCAACTATCCATGCTTTTTCCCAACAACAGCCAGAAATAATGCTGCCGAATGTGACATACCACCAGATTAATTATCGGGATGAAACATCAATTGAAGAATCTGCATTGATTGCTTCGAAAGATGCGAAACTTGATATGGTTATTGTTGCCACGGGTATTTTGCATGATGGTGCACTGTTGCCTGAAAAATCACTGAAAGAATTATCTGCAGAAAAATTTCATCTCTTATTTGAGGCCAACACCATTCTTCCTTCTTTAATCGCTAAACATTTCCTTCCCAAACTGAATAGAGATAGCCAATCTATTTTTGCAGCACTTTCAGCTGCTGGAACTATTAGAAATGAATTTGCTGACTCTATTAGTGAAAATGCAGTTCATGGTTCTGATTCTCAGGAAAATGCAGCAATTGAAATTGGCAGAAGTAATAAAAAAACAATTATCGTTGGACTTCATCCTGGAACGGTAGATAGTAATTTATCTATGCCCTTTCAGGGTAACGTGCCCGATGGTAAGCTATTTACACCCGAGTATTCAGTCCAAAAACTATTGCAAGTTTTAACAAACTTAACATCTGAGCAAAGCGGTAAATGTTTCGCGTGGGATGGCACAGAAGTTAAGCCATGACAGAAAATATTGCTATTCACTGGTTTAGACAGGACTTGCGCTTGTCAGATAATCCTGCACTTTATAAAGCAGCAAGGCATGGAAAAGTCCTGCCACTCTTCATCCTTGATGATGGGAATGCAGGTGATTATACTATGGGCAGTGCAAGCCGTTGGTGGTTGCATCATTCTCTTAAATCACTCAACAACTCTTTAGGCGGAAATTTATCCGTTTATCACGGTAATCCTATTGATATTCTTGATGAAATTTTAACTCGCTTTGATATAAATGCGATTTATTGGAATAGATGCTATGAACCGTGGCGTATTGATCGTGATGCAAAAAGATCAAAGATCATCTAAAAAAAAGTCTAAATGTAGAAAGCTGCAATGGGTCGTTACTTTGGGAGCCATGGACGATCAAAAAAGATGATGGGACTACATTACAAAGTGTTTACGCCATTTTACCAGAAAGGATGCTTGCAGGCTGAGCAACCTCGTAAGTCCATTCCCTCACCTAGCAATGTAAAATACCTTCGTGATAACGATGGTTCTGTTAACCTAAACCAGTTAAAACTTTTGCCTATTTATATGCTGGAATAAAAAGCTCGAACCAAATTGGAGTATCGGAGAGAAAGGAGCGCATACACGATTTCAACAGTTCATCAAGGAAGGACTCTCTCAATATAAGGATGGACGAAATCTCCCTGCCAAGCCTTATGTTTCGAGGTTATCACCTTATCTTCATTTTGGTGAAATATCGCCTAACCAACTTTGGCATACAGGTTAAAAGCATTGGTGATGATAAACATATTGATCATTTCTGTAGTGAATTAGGATGGCGTGAATTTTCTTACAGCCAGCTCTATCATAACCCAGACTTGCCTAAAAAAAATCTGCAGCCAAAATTTAACTCTTTCCCATGGGCTAAAGATTCAGAAGTTTTGAGAGCTTGGGAAAAGGGGCAAACAGGTATTCCCATGGTTGATGCAGGAATGCGTCAGAACTTTGGCAAACTGGCTACATGCATAATCGTATACGGATGATTGTTGGCTCTTTTTTGGTAAAAAATCTGCGACTGCATTGGCATCATGGAGAACGATGGTTTTGGGATACCTTGTTGATGCTGACCTTGCTAATAATAGTGCAAGTTGGCAATGGATTGCAGGTTGTGGTGCAGATGCAGCTCCTTATTTCAGAATTTTTAATCCTGTTACGCAGGGGAAAAAATTTGATCCTAATGGCAGTTATGTTCGTCGATTTATACCTGAGATAGCATCGCTACCAGACAAATATCTATTCAGCCCATGGGAAACTCCAGACCATATTCTGAAGGAATCTGGCATAGAACTAGGCAATACATATCCAAACCCTATAGTTGATTTAAAATCGCCTTTTTTTGATTTAATCGATAATTAAGGTTTATGAGATGATTTTAAGGTTAATATTAGGTGATCAGCTTAATGAAAATATATCAAGTTTACGAGATGTAAACAAATTAACTGATAATATTTTAATATGTGAAGTTAAATCTGAGGCTACCTATGTAAAGCATCATAAGAAAAAAATAGCTTTTTTATTTTCAGCTATGCGGCATTTTTCTAAATTTTTAGAAGAATCAAATTTCAAGTTGAAATATGTAAAATATGATGATGTTAATAATAGTGGCAGTCTTTTTGGTGAAGTAAAAAAAGCTATAGATATTAATAATTACAAAAAAATCATCGTTACAAAGCCAAACGAGTTTAGACTTTATTCTGAAATATTAGAATGGGAGAATAAATTAAATATTCATGTTGAAATAAGAGATGATAACGTTTCTTATGTACAATTGATGAGTTTACTGATGGGCAAGAGATCGCAAACAGTTACGGATGGAATATTTTTATCGAGAAATGCGAAAGAAATATTCCGTTTTAATGGACGGTAATAAGCCTGTTGGTGGACAATGGAATTATGATGTGGAAAACAGAAAACCTCCCAAAGGGGACTGAGTATACCCAAGCCTTACACAAACGATACAGATGACATTACGCGTGATGTAATTGAGCTTGTTGCAAAGCTCTTCCCGACCATTTCGGCGATTTAGAGCCTTTTTACTTTGCTGTCACCCGGGATCAAGCACTTCAGGCATTAGACATTATTCATCGAGAAGCGACTTAGTCAATTTGGGGATTATCAAGATGCGATGATTGAAGGTGAGCCTTGGATGTATCACTCACATCTCAGCTTCTACATCAATTGCGGGCTACTCAGCCCGCTCGAATGTATCCAAAAAGTGGAGCAAGCTTATCGCGACGGACTGCCCCATTAATGCCGTCGAGGGCTTCATCCGTCAGATACTGGGCTGGCGCGAATATGTGAGGGGTATTTATTGGCTAAAGATGCCAGATTACGTGATCGAAACTTTTTTAGATGCAAACGACAAGCTTCCGGATTTTTACTGGACGGCCAACACCAAAATGAACTGTTTGCGACAATGCGTGAGTGAAACAAAAGAAAATGCGTATGCCCATCATATTCAACGATTGATGATTATAGGTAATTTTAGTTTGCTGGCAGGGCTAGATCCTAAAGAAGTTCACAAATGGTATCTTGGTATTTATATTGATGCCTATGAGTGGGTAGAACTCCCAAACACACTAGGGATGGTTTTGTTTGCCGATGGTGGTTACCTAGCCAGTAAGCCATACGCAGCAGGTGGGAGCTATATCAATAAAATGTCAAATTACTGTAAAAGTTGTCATTATAAAGTAAGCTCAAAAAATGGAGAAGATGCGTGTCCATTTAATTATCTATATTGGGATTTTTTAATAAGAAATGAAAATAAATTAAGAAATAACCCAAGAATGGGGCTTATTTATAGAAATTTAGACAAAATGAAATCTGAGAAATTTGAATCTATTAGATCAGATAGTAATACTTTCCTAAAACGTATTGAAAATAATGAAAAAGTCTAATTTACCAACTAAAGTTTGTGTAAGATGTCTCCGTCCATTTACCTGGCGTAAAAAATGGAGAAATATTCTGCTTGCCAGAGGGTGAGAGTTATACAGCTGTTGAGGCTCCCAAAGGGGAGTTTGGAGTTTATATAGTTTCAGATGGTGCTAATAAGCCTTATAGAATTAAAATTAGAGCGCCAGGTTTTCCACATCTTGCATCGATGGATGAAATGTCTAAAGGTCACATGCTTTCTGACGTTGTAACCATTATTGGTACTCAAGATATTGTTTTTGGTGAGGTTGATAGATGATTTCAGATGCAGCAAAAAAAGAGATTGATTTTTGGGTAGAAAATAAATGGATAAATAAATGGTGCAATGGATTTAGTAAAAATGATGGCTATCCTAGATATATAGGAATTGATGGAATGCATTCATTACCCTTAAAAATCTCAGAAAACTTAAATGTTTTTCAAAATACAACAATCAAAACACTAAAATTATTTAAACATGATTGGTTCTTAGAGGGTTCGGACAATATTAATTTTTCTTCAAAGTATTTAATAATGACACCACCTCTGCCTCAATCCATCCTGTTTTATTATGCTATTTTCTTTTTGATAAAAATTTTTTAGAGGAAATTAAAAATATTAATTATGACAAATGCATTTCTTTAATGATGAGTATTAAAAAAGAAACAAATATTAAATTTCCAGGAGCAATGCAAAAACCAAATAGTTTTTGGGATTTTGTCACTGACAATAAAATAAAGGGGATCTCAAAAAAACATTGTATTACTGCCCATGCATCAGCATCTTTCAGCGATTTTATTTGGGAATTTAATGATGAAAAACTAGCACGTATAATGCCTGATGAATTAGCAAAATTAGTAAATTTTGAAAAAATTGAAACAAAAATTCATAAATGTAAAGATGAATGGAACAAACAAGTTTTAAATTATTTCTTTAAACAAGCTAAACATAATCAGAATTTAATAATCACTGGTGAAATTTTTGGAGGAGCAAAATTGGAAGGAGCTTTCCTTTCTGGATTTAATACAGCGAATTACTTAGTAAATAATAGATAGTCTTTAATCCGTGAAACTTGGAAAACGGTTGGTAGTCGTTACTTCGGAGATCCTTGCCCTAAAAGATGGCCAATCAAATCTAATCGCCATCATGCAGGGAACGATGATTCCTGTTACGGTGAATCCTTAAAATGTGAAAAATGAGGTAAAGAACTATGGCTAAGACAGACTTAACTAATCAAAGGCAGGTATTCGTTGAAGAGTATGTACGCTCTGGAGATCATTTGGAAGCTGCTAATAAGTGCTTTCAAAAGTAGGAGAAGTATTTCTGGCCCTGAACTGACTAAATGAATGCTCATAACCCCGAGAGCATAATATCCACTATCCCTCTAAATCTAGCTAAATAATAAAAGAAGCATTAAATTAGGTTTTTAACTTAAATTAAAAAAAAATACAATTCATAAATTTACAATGCAAAGAGAGTGTATAACAAATGTTTCCACGCTGACTCTGTTGGTGAGCAAAGCGTTAGTCGTCACTAAACTAGGAGGCATATCATGAGCTTTGAATCTCTATTCAACACCGAGAAGCATATTTTGTCCATGGGCTCTGTATTTGAGTTACTTCGACGCAGCCCAGAAGTTGTGCTTGACGAGCATATTTTTCATGCGGGCTTAATTTACGACGAGGATTATTCGAAAATCCTTGAGAGAGTTTATAGGTCCTACATTGAAACCGCTGTGAATACTGGGTTTTCCGTTGCAATTGGAACTGCAACATGGCGAGCCAACGAAGAAAGGATTCGTGCGTCATCATTTTTAAATTTCGCTGTTAATGAAGACAACGTTCAGTTTCTAAAAGATATTCGAGCCAGCTATTCGAGTTCTGATATATCTATATTGATTGAGGGTAGTATCGGCCCAAAGGGTGACGCCTACAAACCAGAGGAGGCATTGAATGTGGATTTAGCCCGATCTTTTCATTCCCCGCAAGTCAAAGCATTGGTATCCAGTGGTGTCGACTATTTACAGGCGTCGACTTTTCCTGCCCTTTCTGAGGGAATGGGAGTTGCTCTAGTTATGGCTGAGACAGGATTACCCTATGTTGTTAGTTTTGTTGTGGATAAGGCAGGATGTCTACTCGATGGCACTAAACTAAGTGAAGCCATTACTCGAATCGATGACAAAGTTGGCACCAATTCAGCGCGATTTGCCATAAATTGTGTGCATCCGAGAATCTTACATCAAGCACTTGATAAGAATCCCGGTATTGAGGGAAGAATAATTAGCTTTCACGGAAACACATCGGATCTAAGTGCTGCTGAAATTGATGGCTCAGAAGAACTTATAACAGAGGAACCAGATACTTTCGCACTCGCATACAAAGAGTTGCTCAGAGATCACGATATAAAAATCATTGGAGGTTGCTGTGGTTCAAACCCAGATCATATACGTGCAATTGCCAAAGTCTTGTAAAACTTTGGCTTCAATCAAATGACGCCTAACAATCAAATGCAGTCTTACGCGGCCAAGGCCGCACCGCTGATTTGAGAGTTAGGAGGTTTTACATTTGTAAGATAATACTAATTGAAATTGACTGTAATCTGGTTATTAAATGTGTCCTTATTTTATCACTTTGAAGGATGATCCAATGACAAACAAAATGGTTGAACGCATCACCAGGAGTTTTGAATCCCAGAGTATGATGAAAACCCTGGGGGCCACGATTCATAAGGTCGAGAAGGGGAATGTCATCATCGAAGCACCTATACTTCCTTCAACACTTCAACAGCAGGGCTATGGCCATGCAGGACTGACTTTTTCCATTGGAGACAGTGCCGCAGGATATTCCGCCTTGACGCTGTTGCCTGAGGATCAGGAAGTCATGACATCCGAAATAAAAATTAACCTGCTGGCTCCTGCCGACGGCGAACTGTTGCGAGCAGAAGGCAAAGTCGTGAAACTTGGGAAACGGTTGGTAGTAGTTACTTCGGAGATCCATGCCCTAAAAGATGGCCAATCAAAGCTAATCGCCATCATGCAGGGAACGATGATTCCTGTTACGGTGAATCCTTAAAATGTGAAAAATGAGGAAAGAACTATGGCTAAGACAGACTTAACTAATCAAAGACAGGTATTCGTTGAAGAGTATGTCCGCTCCAGAGATCACTTAGAAGCAGCAAAGAAGTTTTTTTTCGCCCGATACCTGTCATTGAAAACCTCTTAGCTACCTTCACTAACCTCAATGCATCGGTACTGAGTTCGCAGGATACACATTTATTACACTGAGAATATAAAATATAAAATTCAAACCCCATCAACGTCAGTAAACCTCAAAAGGTACATCAATTAATTTAAAATCATCAATTGATTCTAGGGATTGGCGTGCTATTGGAGCAAATAGAGAAAAATATGATACAATTAGAGAAATTTGTGTTCGGCACACAGATCCGAAAATCCCCTTATTTTGACGCAACAGTACGTTGGGGCGCCAAGGCGTTTTCAGTTTACAACCATATGTATATACCCAGAGATTTTGGTGATCCTGTACAAAATTTTTGGAATCTGGTGAACGACGCGATCCTTTGCGATGTTGCAGTTGAACGTCAAGTTGAAATCACGGGGCCAGATGCATTCAAATTCATGCAGATGCTTACACCGCGAGACCTTTCAAAGATGTCCGTTGGACAATGCAAATACATTCTGATAACGAATGCAGATGGTTGTATCCTGAATGATCCGATCTTGCTACGTCTGGGCGAAAATCACTTTTGGATATCGCTTGCTGACAGTGATATTTTACTGTGGGCACAAGGCGTGTCAGTACATTCGGGTTTTAACGTCACAATTCGCGAACCAGATGTGTCTCCTCTACAATTGCAAGGTCCAAAATCAGGTGAAGTGATGAAAGCACTGTTTGGTGAGAGCATCATAGACCTTCACTATTACTGGCTTCGTGAAGTTGAACTTGACGGTATTCCTCTAATCGTATCGCGTACAGGATGGTCCAGCGAGCTTGGTTATGAGCTTTACCTGCAAGACGGATCACTCGGTGATGAGTTATGGGAAAAAATCATGGCTGCAGGGACACCATTTGGTCTGAAGCCCGGTCATACCTCTTCGATCCGCCGCATTGAAGGTGGCATGCTCTCTTATCACGCTGATGTGGATATCAACACAAATCCCTACGAACTTGGCTTAGACCGGCTGGTTAATCCTGATATGGAGGTTGAATTTATAGGAAAGGCTGCTTTGCTTAGAATTCGTAAAAATGGGGTAAGTCGCAAACAGGTCGGTCTACGAATTGAAGGGGCACCACTAAAAGAGCCGAACACCACATTCTGGGACATCAACAAAAACGGAAATATCGTTGGCAAAGTTACATCTGCGGTCTATTCCCCGCGCCTTAAGCGTAACATTGCCCTTGCGATTGTCTCCACAGAAGTCGCGGATATAGGAAATGTGGTTGACGTCTCAATGCGGCATGGAACAGTTCAAGCCTCCATTGTTGAAACGCCGTTCTTCGATCCCAAAAAGAAAATCGTAGCCGCATGAGTTTTATATATATCATCACATCAACCTACACGGGGGAGATTTTCGGTTTTTAACCTTTGAACAACTAAATCCAATGGGAATTATGGCAAATACTAACTTAACTAATCAAAGACAGGTATTCGTTGAAGAGTATGTACGCTCCGGAGATCACTTGGAAGCAGCAAAGAAGGCTGGATACAAAGACACGCATACACTTCGTAATCAGGCTTGTAAGCTCCGCAGAGAGTGTGCAGATGAAATAACTGAGGAGTTACATCGTAACTTTGCTGAAATAGCACCTAGGGCATTGAATATACTGTCTGACCTTGCAGAGAATGCTGAAAGTGAGAGTGTACGTTTAGGTGCAACTCGTGATCTTTTGGATAGAGCAGGCTTCAGGCTAGATACTTAAAAATATGACAATTTTCTGGATAAATATTGCAAGTACTTGGTTTATGGTCGGCCTTATATGGTTTGTTCAAATAGTTCATTACCCTCTCTTTGGTTATGTAGGTTCAAAAGAATTCGAAACATTCCACGAACATCATAAAATTCTTATTACACCAGTCGTAGGATTCGTGATGATTGTGGAATTAGTAACTACAGGGATTTTGATTTTCCAAATCCCTGTGGGAATCCCAAACTGGACAGTTATAGTTGGAATCATCCTAATAGGTGTTATTTGGATCTCTACTTTATTTTTGCAAATCCCCTATCACAACAAGTTAAGTTCTAAATTTGATAAAAATGTACTTATGATGCTTGTAAATACTAATTGGATAAGAACTATCTGCTGGAGTCTTAGAGGTATTATAGTATTGATAATGTTGGATACGTTAATGAAAACACATAACTTGTAAAGATTTAAGCCCTGAAACTTTCTCTTGACCCTTTTTGATTTTCCTAATAATATAGATTTTTTTTATGCAGTCAGATTACTTCGACGGCACAAACTTATTAATGATTAAGGAATGAAAGGAATTAAATGACAAATGTAGAAGTTTCCAATAAAGCAATGGAATTATTCAACGAAAATAAAATTGATGAATGGATCAATACCTTAGCCGCAGACGATATTACATTTGAGGATATGGCTGCAGGATATAAGGCATCTGGGAAGGAAGAGTCTAAAGCATATGTTCAAAGTTGGAAAACGACATTTCCAGACATGGTAGGCCAGTGTAATAACAGGATTGAATCAGGCAATACGATGGTTGAAGAATGCTCTTGGACAGGAACAAATACAGGCGAAATTACTGCTCCAGACGGAAGTAAAATTCCTCCAACTGGAAAAACTGTTAATATCAAAAATTGTTTCATTTATGAATTTGAGAATGGTAAAATTAAATCAATGACAAATTACCTTGATATGATGGGTATGATGGGACAGTTGGGTCTAGCTGGCTAGTAAACTGCAATCTTATCGTCTCACCTTTTCCAATATGGCTTGACCGCAAACGAAATACCTTCTGCTCGGTTTCACAGCGTCAAGCCTTCCTTCCCCAGTCCATTGAGCTATGAAGAAAAGAGAACCCCCTTCAAAGCCAGTAAATATCAAATGCTCCATGACAACTTATAATTAAAATAATAAATTAAATGGTGAACAAAATTAAAATAATGATTTATGTTTCAGTATTCATTTAGTTTATGTATGGAAAGAACATTATGTATAAAATTAGTTTTGCTGATAACTTAGGGATAAATATTAAAATGGGTAAATCACCCTTTTTAATAATAAATTTCTTCTTATATCTCTGTTTAATTCTAATGGGATGTTCAAAGACAGACAATAGTTCGAGTAAAAAGACAGGCAATACGTATCCAAGTAATACAAAGACATGTGATACATATGAATCTGAAAATTACACTTGTTTTGAAAAATTGGATCCTAAAGGTTTCCCAGAATATTATTTAATTCCTCCGACTAATGATTTTGTTCTTGTTGTCTCAAATGAAACATATGCACTTTGGACTGCAGACATTTCTTCGGGAGATACAGGCTTCTATACAGACAGACAAAGACTAGCAAAAAATCTATATACTATTATTGAGGACAACTTCGACTTTCTTATTGCCGTTAACCAATATGATTATGAATCTGATTTAAATCCTACTGCAAGAGCTGGATATAGCGGTAAAAATGCAGCAGTTAGAAACATTGTTTCAGGAATTGGTCTTTCAACATCATATAACTTCACTTCCTCATATGGTTCTAGTGGGAGGTTAGGTTCATTTATTCACATGCCAGCTCATTATCTTGTTTCTAATGGTCCAATGCTTCATGAGATGATGCACCAGTGGGGCAATTCCTTTTTTAAATATGATTCTGGACACTGGGGGTTATCAGGAGTCGGAGGAGGTCAGTTGGGAGGATTTGAACCATCAACTCTTATGACTAGTGATAATCTGACTAGTGGAGCTTATGCACTAACGACAGGAAAGTTTAGAGCAGCAAGTAGCAAATTCAGTTCTTCCTTTGGGACTTTTGCCAATGGGGGAAATTCTATTCCCTACTCAAACTTTGAAAAATGGCTTATGGGTCTTATCCCTGCTTCTGATGTACCTAATTTTAAGATCCCAATCACATCAGGAGATACTTATTCTACATTAGGGGCAGATGGTCTTATTACAGCTGATAATATAACAGAGATTTCACTAACAGATATTTTGTCTAATCCATCCAATTACGACAATAATACAATTCCCAAAGAATATCGTATCAGCAGTGCTTCAAACATAGGTCCTAGAAATCCTGATTACAACACTTCAAGAAAAAAATTTAGGGCTCTTGTTGTTTTGATTACAAACAATACGCTTATGGAGAGGTACGAAAGTAGCACCAAAACTCTAGATGCTTTTCAGAGTTCAATTGCAAAATTTGCATTAAATTCAGGGGATAACTCTTCTACTTATATTGCAAAGAAATGGCAACCTGTGCCAGCAGGTGCAGTAGCTGAAACATTGGGTGACGGGAAAGAATATATAAAAATCCCTGACTCAAATTATAATTTTTGGGAAGCCACTGGTGGACTGGCAACCCTTCAAATAGATAACCTTAGCGGTTCTATTAAATCAGATTTAATTTCAAGATTTGTGTCCAAAGGTGATCATTCTGATAGAATAAATATCGAAACTAAAAAAATATCACATAATATAGTTAATGATCCTTTTGATGATCCATTATTCTTTAATCCTTTTAATAATTAGAAAATTTTTATGCTATTATTTAAATAAATATTGTGGAATCAGATTGTTTGTGTCTTAACATTTGGCAATATTTAGGCAAATTTCAGATTTTAAAAATATAAATAGAGATACACATGAAATTAATTGGAAGTACAAAGATTTTTTTTATACATCCCTTCCTATATATTTAATTATAGCAACTTTCGCCCAAGTAACTATTCCTTCGTTAGTATTAATATCTCGGAATGTGCAGGCGAAACATAAAATGCATTCACCTCTCCAAGAAGTCTAAATCTTATTAATTTCAGTCAAAGTACGCGAACCACCAATTGTTTTTCCTAATCTTCCGTGATACGTAGCGTAAGCAGAGTTAAATCGTTCTGTATTGCACCTAACTGCCAATCAGAGTAACATTTAGGGTTCGTTAATCAATATTGCCTTAGAGATCGTTTGAAGCATCCTTTTACGAATGTCATGTGCTTACATTCCCCTCCCACTGAAAAAAGCGTATGAAACTGAAAGATAAAACAGTTGTTGTCACTGGAGGTGCCCGTGGGATTGGGAAAGCACTTTGTAATGCCTTTGCGCGTGAAGGAGCCCAAGTTGTTGTGGCCGATATTCTTGAACATGAGGCAACCGAAGCTGCAGCTGAAATTGACGGTCTTGCAGTAGCTTGTGACGTGACCCGGGAGAGCGATATCCAGCAACTTGTGAACGAGACTGAACGAGTCTACGGCTCCATCGACCTGTTCTGCTCCAATGCTGGTATCTGCTCTGGTGAACCAGATCATTCTGCTTCCGCCAGTAACGATACGTGGCAGGTTTGCTGGGATATTCATGTGATGGCGCATGTGTATGCAGCGCGAACTGTTCTGCCATCAATGATCAGACGAGGTGAAGGATATTTTGTACAAATGGCGTCGGCTGCCGGATTACTAAGCCAGATTGGAGACGCCGCTTATTCCGCTTCAAAACACGCAGCCGTAGGCTTTGCAGAATCACTGTCTATCACCCATGGTGATGATGGAATAAAAGTCTCCGTGATCTGCCCGCAATATGTTGCCACCCCAATGCTCGGCTTTGATAAAGATGAAGATATCAATCAATATCCGGGAGTGATCAGTCCAGAGCACGTAGCCAAGACAGTCGTTGATGGTATTGGAACAGAGCAGTTTCTGATTTTGCCCCATCCCGACGTTGAGAAGTTTATTCAGTTCAAGACTGACAATTATGATCGCTGGCTTGGTGGAATGCGCAAACTTCGGCGTAATATCGTGAATCAGATCGGTAGCACTCGTATTGAAGATATGCACAAGTTGGTTTAACCAAAAATTTCAATGTAGGAAAAGGAGATGATATTTTGAATCAAGAAATCATCGTACCTGAAGAAGTTGGTATGAGCTCAAAGCGTTAAGAGCGCATCCGTTCAGTTATGTAGGGTTAACAGATGAGTTACACAGAAACTTTGCTGAAATAGCACTTAGTGCTTTGTGTATGATGAGCGGCCTCAGAGCGATCCCCCCAGCCCTCAGAGCTCCTGTATCTCAATCAAGCCAAAATATTTACCAAACGCAAATTGACGAGGGGGAACACACTGGACCCTGCTCCGCAACCTTCTGTTTGAGTTCAATGACTATGGTTTGCAAAGCACTTCGCTCGCCGCGCAAGTCTTGCACCTCAGAACGTAGTTTGGTAATTTTTGAACTCACGGACGACAGCCTGTCTTTTTCAGCGCGGAGGCGCTTTTTATATTGCGCTTGTTCACTGTTAGTTTCCGCAACCTTCTTTTTGAGTTCACTGACTGAGGTTTGCAAGGCACTTCGCTCTCTTTGAACGTCATAGTCCTGTTGCTCCAATTCTTGTATGCTAGGAACTGCTGAGAGTTTTAACTCAAGAGTTTCGATTTCTTTTATCGCCCCCTGATATAAGACCACACCAACTAAAATAGAGACAGAGAGCAGAATCCCCCAGATCAAATGCGAAATGCGTACGATGGGTTCCTCTACTGGGGTAAATTTCTTCAATTGCGTAGTCGTCACAGTCGATAGATACTTTTCTGGAAGAGGAGATGAAGCTTGATCAAGTTCCGGATGCTGTTGAGTGAGCGGCTGAGTATGGTCGAATTGATCGGGGTCCACGGCATGTTCAATATCAGCAAGTTTGCCGACAAACCACGCAGCAGCCTTTGGTGTGAAATAGTAGTTCTCACTGATATACTTGAGAGTTCTGAGTTCTGTTTCCGTGATCCGCCCGCCGTCCTTGGACAACTCGACAATTTCTTTTGCATCCTTCTCGAAAATGTGACCGTCTCTCTGACTGCTCTTCCGCTCTTCCGCTACTTCCAATAGGGCTCTGTCATAGCGGACCCCCTGAATCGTCTTGTAGTAACTCTTTGCCATGTATTCCCTTTATTTTACTTAAAGATGTTGGCAGAAACTATAGAAGTAAAGTAGCCCCTTGTCAATTGTTTTATTTTCTTTGCAGATCATATAACTGAAGAGTTACACCGTAACTTTGCTGAAATAGCACCTAGAGCATTGAATATACTGTCTGACCTTGCAGAAAATGCTGAGAGTGAGAGTGTACGTTAGGCGCAACTCGTGATCTTCTAGATAGAGCAGGGTTCAGGCCAGTTGATAGACATGAAATAGTCAAAGAGAAATCTGTTGAAGAACTCAATGCTCAACTTGTGAGTCTTGTTGGAGAGAATGGCGCTGAGTTATTGGTTGGTGCTTTAAGAAGTAGGAGAAGCATATCAGGCCCTGAGTTGACTAAATGAATGCCAATAACCCCTAAGTAAAATAATACTATATTTCTATAGATGTCAGTAAACATCAAATGGTACAGCTTCCAATCTAACTTTTTCGCAAATATACGATTTAACAATATAAAATATCATCTTTACTAGATGTTTAAAAAATTATCCTCGGAAGATTTTTGACTATTCTTTTTAATTTATTGGAAATTCTTTTTCAAACAATTCTTTTGTCACACCTTTTGGGAGCTTAGCATTGATATGTTTGTCCAACTCCAGCCCCCAGGTGTTAATCATGCAGCCAAGAATGACATACATACCGTGAATGGCTATGATATCCATAATTTGCTGTACAGAAAAATGCAAACGTAGTTTTCCATGAGTATTTTTACTTAATCTGTGATTGCTGATCAATTCATCAACCGCAATTAAAATAAGACCTTCTTCGACACTCCATTTGGCGTCATTACCACCATGTTTTATGCATTCAATTTCTTCCATTGTCAGGCCGCAGGCCAAACTGCGTTCTATGTGAGAACCCCACTCATACCAAGCCTTCATATGTAAACTAATTCGTAAAATAACCAGTTCACCTTTGCGTGCACCCAAATCGCCACCTGCTACAGAGTAGTTACGAAAATTCCACCAGGCTTTTAACAATTCTGGATGATTGGCCATCAATTTGTGTACATTTAGAGGATTGCCGTTCATATCAGCAACTACCTGAGATAGTGAGTCGTCCCATTCACTAACTGAAAGGGGGTAAACACTTAAGTCGTCACTCATCTTATTGTCCTGCTTTAATAAATTAAATTAGTTGGTTTTGAGATTAATGATAATAGAACATTGTAAAACAACAGTGGCTAATTCGGAGGTTCAAACTCACTCCGCAAGGTTTCAACTATCTTTCGGCTGGCACAGCCCTCCAGATGATCATTCACCAAACCCATCGCCTGCATGAACGCATAGGCTGTTGTTGGCCCAAAAAATTTCCATCCGCGATTCTTCAGGTCTTTACTTAATAATTGTGAGGTCTTGGTGATGCTTGGAATCGGGTGGTTGTATTCACCTTTCCCAATGTGTGTTTCAGCCGAAGCAGGCTGCCACTGCCAAATGTAGGCAGCAAGACTGCCAAACTCATCAACGAGCTCAATTGCGCGACTCGCATTATTGATGGTCGCTTCGATTTTACCACGATGACGGATGATGCCGGAATTCTGCAAGAGCCTCGCAACATTGTTATCATCAAAACATGCAATCTTACTAAAGTTGAAACCGGCAAATGCTTGCCGGAAATTTTCCCGTTTACGAAGAATTGTCAGCCATGAAAGACCGGACTGGAAACCTTCCAGACAAATTTTTTCAAAGAGCTGAAAATCATTGGCGACGGGACGTCCCCACTCTTCGTCATGGTAATTTCGGTAATCCAGATGATCGTTACCCCACCAGCAACGGGTGATTCCATCTTCCGCTGTATGTAGGAGTTTATGATCCATTTTGTGCAGTTTCCAAACTTAATATCCCCCACCTAATATAATTTCTATATCTTACTCTAGAATAATCGTCAGAATAGTGCCTTGAATTAATAAATATAGGCTGAAGATTGTTTGCAAATGGTCCTTCATTCCTCATCAACCTTGACCATCTTGCCAGACAAAGATGTCACGTTACTCAACGGGCAGGTTAAGTGCCTTTAAGTCGGTCTCGCGAAGCAGCAAATCGGAGCTGAGGAAAAACTCGTCAAGCTGCGGTGGTGCTACTGACGTTGCCGAGAGCATATCGTGGATCTGACCACGATGATGAATCTGGTGAGTAAACAGATGAGCAAGCAGGCTCCAGACAACCTCCGTGTAATGTGTACCATCCAAAAGATTGAACGACACCTTTGAGACAAGGGTTTCGGCAGTCGCGGCTTCGCAGTACTCAATCAGCGCTTTATCGGCTGTCACCTGATCCTGAACTAATGGCGCGATTTCACTGTGCAATTCGACCCCAACGTTGGAGGGAAGGTATTGCTCTCCAGTTAAGCGCTCTAAGTAGAGCCAATCTATGAAGACGATGTGATCAAGGTGGCTGTGTATGGATCCAAAATAGCTCTGGCGGTTCACGTAGTACTCAGTGGCAGGCAGACGCAAACATGCCGAATGCAGGCGATGATTGCTCCAGTGGTTGTTTCTGGCTTGAACTAGGAGGTAATCACCGAGTCCAGGACACAACGCGTTTTCATTCATCCGTTGATTCTCTCCGCCTTCCACTGCTATAGTTTTTTCATTATATGAAAGTTGATTGTAAACATATTGTAATACCGAAACATCTTAAATCATAAACACTGAATGGATAATTCATAATTTACAAATAACAATAGATTGCCGTTTAGATCTCATACAATTGCATATTGTATATCAAACAAATAGACTTATAACAAGTAAAGCATTGAATATACTATCTGATCTTGCAGAAAATGCTGAAAGTGAAAGTGTTCGATTAGGCGCAACCCGTGATCCTCTAGATAGAGCATGCCTTAAATATGGATAAAAAAACATTTAGAAAAGCTACGATTGCAGTTGTTATTTGCTCTTCCTATCCTATGTTGGTTGTAGGTTGTTATTTTGGCCTCATTCCGTGGAATATTGAAAGATTAAATATTGATGAATCTGATCTTGGTTTTGCTATTTTAACTTTTGGAATATTTTTTCTAATTTCTAATCAAATAGCAGGAAGAATACTTGTTCCAAAATTTGGCACAAAAATAGTGATGACTTTAGCAATGACGATCATATCTTTTTCAACTTTTTTATTAGTTACGCTACCTGAATATTATATGCTTTTGTTAGCTTCTATCCCAGCTGGGTTAGGATGGGGTTCATCTGGCCCTATAGGGAGTATTCATGCGCAATTAATTGAAAGGCATTCTGGTCGCATTATTGCCCCCTATTATGCAATGGGGTTTAATATAGGGATTTTTGTTGGAGGAGGATTAGCTGGATTAATCTTGAGAAATAACATTAATCCATCTACTATTTTTATAGCTTTATCTGTATTTTCAATTTTTGTTTCTATTTTTATATACAAGACTGGATTACCTAAACATCTAGATTTTAAAGGTGAGGGTGAAAAATTAAAATTGCCAGAAAAAAATATATTAATTTTTGGTTTTCTTCTTTTTGCAATCTTTGGTTCAGGTGGAATTATTATTGATTGGTCTGCCTTATGGTTTTCAAAAGAGCTCAAGACGCCCCTATATTTATCGAGCATGGGATTAATGTTTTTTAGTTCTGGAGGAATATTTGCTAATTTATTTTCAAATCAATTGATGATTTAAAACCAACAATTGGCCCATGTGTAAAATTCTGTTGGGGATTGGATGAATTTCTGTTATTCATTTAATATTTATTTTATTTTAGTTGCTTTTTCCTTTTATGGTTTTGCAACAGCAAATTTTGTCCCAATAATAATTCGTCAAGCAGTTAAACAATCATCTGAAAGTATACCAACTACTGTTACTAATTTGACAACCATGGGATTTTCTTCATTACTCATTGCACCTGCAATAGTAGGTTTTGTAGCTGAAACATTTTCTCTAACTTTAAATATGTATGCCTTGTGTATAGTAGTGTTTTTTGCAGGTAGTGTTTTTTTAATAAAGTTTAAAACTACCTAAAGAATTTGTTTTTATATATTAGAATAATGCTTATCATCAATTAAAATTATGCTTTCTTCAGCAACATTCCATAAAATACTTGGTAATAGAGTTCTAATGGCAGTGGTGTGATTGATGGGAATGGTTCTGGTAACTATTTCAATGCAGATGCTACTAGACGGAATTATCACTTACCTTAAAGAATTGTCTTAAATTACAAATCAAGGTAAAGGCAACTATTGAAAATGCTAACTTGATTAATCAAAGAATGGTATTCGTTGAAGAGTATGTACGCTCTGGAGATCATATGGAAGCTTTAAAGAAGGCTGGATACAAAGACACGTATACATTGCGTAATCAGACCTCTAAGTTCCGTAGAGAGTGTGCAGATGAAATAAAAGATGAGTTGCACATAAACTTTGTTGAAATAGCACCTAGGGAATTGAATATACTATCTGATCTTGCTGAAAATGCTGAGAGTGAGAGTGTACTTCTAGGCGCAACTTTGCTTTCTACTGCTGGACACAGTTAATCATAAAAATAATGAAAGGACTTGACGATTTTATGACCTTTAATGAACTGGGCCTATCTGCCCCTATACTTAAAGCTATTGCCAAACAGGGCTATAGCGAACCTTCACCAATTCAGGCTAAAGCAATTCCAGCTGTACTTGCTGGCCTTGATGTTATGGCTGCAGCACAGACCGGCACAGGTAAAACAGCTGGCTTTACTCTGCCCATTTTGGAGCTCTTAGCTAAGGGCCGTCGCGCACCAGCCAATCAGGCACGCACCTTGATCTTAACACCGACTCGTGAACTTGCGGCACAGGTGGGCGCCAGCGTTGCTCTGTATGGCGCGCACCTCGATCTGAAGTCTACGGTGGTATTTGGTGGCGTCAAAATTAACCCTCAGATGCAAAAGCTGCGTCGAGGTGTTGATATTCTAGTGGCAACACCGGGCCGTCTGATGGACTTACAGAATCAACGGTTGTTATCTCTTTCAAATATTGAAATTTTAGTATTGGATGAAGCTGACCGTATGCTTGATATGGGTTTTCTTAGAGATATTAGAAAAATTATTGATTTAATGCCTAGGAAAAGACAAAATTTATTGTTTTCAGCTACTTTTTCTAAAGAAATTAAAAAATTAGCAAGTGATTTTTTAAATCATCCCGTATTTCCGTTAGCCCGCGCAATGCTGCGGCGCCGTCAGTAGAGCAGTGGGTCTGTCCGGTGGACAAGAAAAGAAAGCCTGCGCTTTTAAGCAAACTGATTAAGAATGGCGACTGGTCTCGGGCACTGGTTTTTAGCAAAACTAAACATGGTGCTAATAATTTATGTAAGAAAATGATAAAGTCTAACATAAAAGCTGCTGCTATTCATGGAAATAAAAGTCAAGGAGCACGAACCAAAGCACTCGCCGGATTCAAAGACGGTAAAATTCGGATACTGGTGGCCACAGATATCGCTGCTCGTGGTTTGGATATCGAGCAAATGCCCTATGTGGTTAATTTTGATTTGCCCCATGTTTCAGAGGACTATGTTCACCGTATTGGCCGTACCGGTCGCGCTGGCGCTTCTGGTCAAGCCATCTCGTTGGTCAGTGCCGAAGAAGTGGATCTGCTGTCAGACATCGAGCGTCTCACGCAGAAGATATTAGAGCGCCGTGAAGTTGAGGGCTTTGAACCCGATCAGAGTTTACCTGAGACCACATTACATCAGCCCATGCGAAGTAAAAAGACACGCAAGGCACTGAACAGTGTGACCAAACAGCAGAACAATACTCGTCACTACAATAATTCGAGAAACACCAAAAAACGTACGGTGTATGGCCATGGGCCAAAGCCTGGCGGCAAGCACCAGTCTGGCGGTCGCAACCAAACCAGCAGACCAAGTCAAGGTTCTGAAGGTTCCTATGAGCAACGCTCAGAGGCTAATGGCAATGTTGCACCGAAAACAGCCGGAGCACAAACAGCCGGAGCAAGAACAACATCCTCCAAAAAGTCTTCAGGCAGTTCCCCCTATGGTAGGCGAAGGCAATCGTAATAACAGTGGCGGCGCTCCAGCAGGTCGCAATCTTCCATCGGGCGGTAATTCAAATCGTAGTTCTGGCTGCACTAGATAGCGGCCAGACGTTTGACGAATATCTTTAACATAACTGCCACAGTACCGAGTTATAATATCTATGATAACTAAGAGAAACCGTATTAATGTTTGAGTTTCATTTAAGTAAAGTCGCCAGTTTTAAAAACGATTTACTCTCCGGTCTCACGGTCGCCCTAGCGCTAGTCCCAGAAGCTGTAGCCTTTGCCTTTGTGGCTGGGGTTCATCCTTTGGTAGGGCTATACGCAGCTTTTATCGTGGGTCTCATCACCGCTTTGATCGGGGGTCGTCCTGGCATGATCTCCGGGGCCACAGGCGCTTTGGCCGTGGTTATGGTGTCCCTGGTTGCGGACCATGGTGTCGAGTATCTGTTTATCACAGTGGTGCTCATGGGACTGTTGCAGATAACGGCTGGGGTATTAAAGCTCGGTAAATTTATACGCATGGTGCCTTACCCTGTGATGCTGGGCTTTGTTAATGGCTTGGCGATTGTGATCTTCCTTGCGCAACTGGGGCAGTTTGGTGAAGCCGGACAGGCAGGTTGGTTGCACGGCACCTTTATGCAGGACAGCATTGTTGATGTGGCCTGGTTGCAGGGAGAGCAGCTTTATATGTTGTTCGGTCTAGTGCTGTTAACCATGTTTATTATTCATTTCTTACCGCGTCTTACCAGAGCCGTGCCGTCGTCCCTAGCTGCTATTTTAGTGGTGACCATTTTAGCCGTGAGCTTGAATTTGGATACCCGTTCGGTAGGTGATATTGCTTCTATTGCCGGCGGCTTACCAAGCTTTCATTTACCTCAGGTACCTTATACCCTAGAAACCCTTATTATTATTTTACCCTATGCCATTATTTTAGCAGCGATTGGTTTAATTGAATCATTGCTAACCCTGACTCTAGTGGATGAGATTACTGGCACTCGGGGTCGTGGCAATAAAGAATGTGTGGGCCAAGGTGTGGCTAATACGGTAACGGGTTTGTTCGGTGGTATGGGTGGTTGTGCCATGATTGGCCAGAGCATGATCAACGTTAACTCAGGTGGTCGTGGGCGCCTGTCTGGGATTAGTGCCGCCCTCTTTTTATTGGCCTTTATTTTAGTTGCATCGCCTCTTATCGAACAAATTCCTCTTGCTGCGCTAATAGGTGTGATGTTTATTGTGGTTATCGGAACCTTTGAATGGAGTAGCTTCCGGGTAATTCGCAAAGTGCCAAAGAGTGATGCACTGGTTTTGGTGCTGGTGTCGGCGGTTACGGTAGCAACCGATCTGGCCATTGCTGTTGTAGTTGGGGTCATCGTTTCTGCACTCGTATTTGCCTGGGAACACGCCAAGCATATTCTGGTGGAAGCACGAGAAGACCATAAGGGTTCAACGGTCTACGCCGTTACCGGTCCGCTGTTTTTCGGATCGGTGACCTCTTTTCTTGAGCGCTTCGACCCTAAACAAGACAACGACGATGTGATTATAGACTTTGCTCGCTCGAGGGTGGCTGATCACTCTGGGCTGGATGCGATTGATACCTTAGCAGAGCGATATGAAAATGCTGGTAAGACATTGCATTTGGTTCACCTTAGTCAAGAGTGCCGTACCCTGCTGACCATATAGAATTCTTCTAATTTCTTATACAAGTCAATTTTAATTAACTTTGCAACCTCATCATTCCAATCATACATTGATTGATTCCAAGGTTTGGTAATTTCAACTCCATATTTGGTTTTAATAACTTTACTCATCTATTAGGTTTTTTAAAAAAGATAGTTTAGTTCATGCTATATTACAAAATTTTCAGGCTTAAAAAAACTTGCGGATAGACCTTAGTCGGGTAAGATGAAATTTCATTTAGGGCACATTCATTATTTGTTGATAATTTGAAAATTCCAATGGCGGTATTTTTGATTAAAAGTGTGAGAATCAATAGCAAGCAATAGGAGATAGCTATGAACACCTGCATCAGGGCAACGTATGAATGCTCATGGGAAAAAATTAAAGATCGTATCCTTCAAGACATGAAAGGCGAAGCTGGCAAATTTGTAAGCGATTATACACTAGTAAGAGAAGGTGAAAAGGGCCTAATTTGGTTAGGTAATGTCACCGACTTTGAGGCATTGGGAGCATTCATGAATACTCCAGAGCTAAAACGAATTGATGAAGAAGATGGTGTCTCGATGGTTGTCTTCACAATGCAAGCAATGGAAGGTTAAGCTAAATTGATAAATCTGATAACAAGTGATATTTTTGATATCATCATTATGACTTACGGATAGACCTTGAAACAGCAAACACCTAAATGCAGTATTTATTGGATTTTAGCCGTCTTATGCACCTTAGTATTTTCAGGAGTCTCCATGGCCAATCCACTTGACGACTTAAAAAAAGTAGGCGAAGCCAAACTCAAAGTGTTGTTTTGGGATGTCTACAACTCAAGCTTATATAGCAAAACAGGCGAGTACCAAGCAGAGCAATTTCCACAAGCTTTAAAAATAAATTACTTAAGAGATATTGACGCAGAAGACTTAATAGAAAGAACACAAGACGAATGGGTAAAATTAGGCATTAAACAAGTAACATTTAGCCAATGGATCCCACTTCTGACCAATATATTTCCAGATATAAAAAAAGGCGACACACTTTTATTGACCGTGAGTGAGAACCAACAAAGCGAATTTTTCTTTAATGGCAAAACAATAGGCAAAATTACTGACCAAACCTTTGGCAAAAGCTTTTTACGTATCTGGCTAGACGAAAATTGCAGCTACCCCAAGGTACGCAATAAACTCATTGGATCAAATAATTGAGCTCACTCAAATTCCACCTCTTAGTGTTGATTACACCTCTTGTTTTGTCAAAAATCCATTCACCTCTCTAAGCAGTCTAATCATACAAATAACAGTTAATTGAAGGCCATTCACCAATTGTTTTGCCGAATCTTCCGTGATATGTAGCTTAAGCAGAGTTAAATCGATCTGTATTGCACCTAAATACCAATCAGAGTAACATTTAAGGCTGGTAAACCAATATTGGCTTAAAGAGCGTTTTAAGCGCCTTTTTCTAAATTAGCATAAGCTAAAATGATTACACTAAAATAAAATGACGTTTTTATAATGTTTGAATGGTTCGAATCAAGGCTGAATCCTTATCCTCTGGAAAAACCTGGTACGCCTCCAAATGGGATTTTAGCTTTCTGCTGGCACTATAGCGGTTCCGCATGGCCGTGGTTGGCACTGATGTCTTTACTCACTGCTTCCATTTCCATAAGTGAAGTCTACCTCTTCGGTTTTCTGGGCAATATTATTGACTGGTTAGTGGTAAGTGATCGTGTGGGTTTCATTGAACGTGAAGGAGATAGACTTTTCTGGATGGGAATCTTCATTATTGTGGTACTGCCATGCATTGTACTGTTTCAATCACTTATAATCCATCAGACTCTTCTAGGAAACTTCCCAATGATTGCCCGCTGGCAGATGCATCGATATCTTCTTTTTCAGAGCATGAGTTTCTTTACAAATGAGTTTGCAGGACGAGTGGCTACCAAGGTAATGCAAACATCATTGGCCATACGAGAAAGTGTGATGAAAATGCTTGATGTCTTCGTATACGTCACAGTCTATTTCCTGTCCATGATGGTTCTTATTGCAAATTCCGAATTGCGCATGATACTTCCTCTTCTCTTGTGGATGTTAGTCTACGTTTCTTTGATAATTTTCTTTGTTCCAAAACTGAAAGTTATATCAATGGAACAGGCTGATTCACGATCTTTAATGACAGGACGAGTGGTAGATAGTTACACCAATATTTCAACTGTAAAGCTGTTTTCCCATGCACTTAGAGAAGAAATTTATGCCAAAGAAGGAATGGATTCTTTTCTAGGAACAGTTCATCGACAGATGCGCCTGGTAACATTATTTCATTTTTTTGTTTACTTCAATAATGTTTTACTAGTATTTGGCATATCTGGACTTGCAATCTGGTTATGGATTTCTTCTTCTGTTTCAGTTGGTTCGATTGCCATAGCAATTGCCATGTGTTTACGTATAAATGGCATGTCTCAATGGATTATGTGGGAAGTTTCAAGTTTGTTTGAAAATATAGGCGTTGTCCAAGATGGAATGAAAATGATGGCCAAACCACAAGAGGTGGTTAACGTCTCTGATGCTAGAGAAATTAAAGTAGAAGAAGGTCGAGTAGAGTTCGAAAACATCAGTTTTCATTACGGTCGTACTGGTGGAATTATAGACAACTTAGCCTTGAGTATTGTTGGTGGTGAAAAAGTAGGGATTGTCGGACGATCTGGCTCTGGCAAGAGTACACTCCTGAATTTGATACTACGTTTTTATGACCTAGAATCTGGTCGAATCCTCATTGACGGACAGGACATCTCAAGAGTCCTTCAGGAAAGTTTACGATCTAACATTGGTGTTGTAACCCAGGATACCTCATTGCTCCACCGATCAATTTACGACAATATCGCATATTCTTCTCCTGAGACGAGTAAAGAACAGGTGTTTGAGGCAGCTAAAAATGCCAATGCTTGGGAATTCATTCAGGAATTGGAAGACTCTCAAGGACGCAGTGGCATGGAGGCACATGTAGGTGAACGTGGCGTTAACCTTTCAGGAGGCCAACGTCAGCGCATTGCTATTGCAAGAATGTTCCTTAAGGATGCTCCTGAACCTAAAAGTCGCGCTGCAGCCACCTCAGCTCTGGATTCAGAAATAGAAGCCGTGATTCAGGAAAATTTATTCAAACTGATGGAAGGAAAAACAGTGATTGCAATTGCCCACCGACTTTCCACTATTGCACAGTTGGATCGTCTTGTAGTTATCGAAAAAGGGAATGTAGTTGAATCTGGAACACATGAGAAATTAGTCAATAATTCCCTGATCTATTCCGACCTTTGGAAGCGACAGTCTGGAGGGTTTCTAGCACCAGAAGAATATGAAAAACCGCATTCCAATCCAATAAATACACTTTAATTATATTCATCAATTAAAGTGTAATAAACATTCAACTACCCCTATTATCCAATAGTTAGCGTCTCATTGTATCAAATACCAAAATATGCTTAAAGCGTTCCCTCACCTTGCTTGGCAACCACTGATACTGACTTAGCATAAACCCTGATCCGAAAGAATCGATGTGGAGGAGTCAGGACCTAGAAAATATGTTTTAAGTGCTTTTCCAAATATATCGGTTTGTGCTTTCAATTTAATTGTAGTTTTACGGAAAATATAAAAAATGCAGGATTTAAAACTGCTGATACTATCAAAAGTTTTAAATATGGTAAATTGTAACAAGCATGTCTAAATATGGTATTATATAAGATTAGGCAATAAAACTCTAGTCGTGGCTCTGATCCAGTCATATCATTTGTTATTTTTTGAAAGCTCAGTTACCATAATTTCAGATAGCTTTTCAACTAAAATAATTTACTTTTCTTATGTAAAAGAATGCATGACAAACAAGCAGAAACACCTCCACCTAGTTTTAAGTATTTTTGTTTTTGCCTGTAAAGAAGACTCTTCATCGGAGTCTTCCACAACAGCAGCGGCTACTCCGGGTATTAAGATTGTGAACATAAGCGATATTAGTACCACAGATTTAGAAACATGGACAACAGCTGCTGCAGCAAAAATGAAAAGCCAAACTGCAAACATTCTATCTGTATCATGGAATGTCGGAGCTGCGGTTTCAGTAGGAGGTTTTAATAGACCATTTAATACCCACACTGTTGTGATAACTTCAGAACAAATTGAAACTTTGATGACAGAAATTAATACATGGTTAGACACAACATGTATTAATGCTGAAACTAAAAGTGAGGAATCAACAAATTTTAGAAATTATATAACCAATGGTGCTGATGCTTCACTTCATTTGGTAATGTGTAAACAATATCGAATTGTTCTGATGGGAATAATAGAAGGTAACAGTTTGGCCGATAGCAAACATTTAGTAATACATGAATTTTATCATGCTTTTCAGCAGGATCTAGGCGATGAAGATTGTTCTAAAAAAAGAGATGTAGAGGGTTCTAATGGAAAGGGATGGATCATTGAAGGAAGTGCTGATTATTTTTCCCAGATCGAAATACATGGCAGTACTTCAGGGGTTCAGAAGATATTAAAATCAGGTTTAGAAGCTTATCAAGCTGATTCAAGTGCAGATATAGCTGGCGAAGCTGTTGCTTCTCGGGGTGCTGCTGGTTTGCGTTTAATGGTTAAAAGAGGGACCCTCACAGAAAGCAATATTTTAGACGGTAGTCTTTTCCACAGTTGCGCCACTGAAAGTGATTACACCGATTCTAATAGTAACATTGTAACTGCAGAATCGAAATGGTACAAAATTGAAGAATCGGGTGGAGTTTACAGTTTTACATCCGAGGCAGTTCCATAGTTTATTAGGAGTAAATGAAGGAGATATGTTAATAAATTTTTCCAAAATAATGAGAAGTATATCAGGCCCTGAGCTGGATGGATGAATACTTACAACCCCGAGCATATAGAATACATATACCCATCAATGCTAGCAAACAACATAAGATGCGGAATTTAATTTTATAATCCCCCACCAATTCTTACCAGTCATTTACAACCAGATATTTTAGATATTATTAGTTGTAAATAAAATTGATTGAGACTGAAGATTGTTACAAAGGGTAACGGAAAGGACTTTATATGGGGGTCCTAAGCTTTAATAACATCAATAGAAATATAAATGTCGTCAATAAATGGTTTCGAGATTTTAGAAACTTCACCTGAATATTTCTGGTTTATAGCAGTGCTCGCTGTGCTTGCCGTTTCCATTTCTAAAGCAGGTTTTGGAGGAGCTATGGGTTCGTTCAGTGTCCCAATTCTTATCTTTGTTCTTCCACCGAAACTGGCACTTGGAGTATTATTACCTCTGTTTTTGGTTACTGATGTTTGGGTTGTCTATATGTGGAAGAGTATGCTTGACAAGCGCATTTTATTGATAATGTGTGCATTTGGTGTTATTGGCGAAATTGTAGGATGGCTTCTATTCGACTATTTAAATGACCAGATACTAACTGGTATGATAGGGTTGATCGCAATAATTACAGCTTTTAATTATGCTTTTCGACGAATAAGGCCTGGGAATCAAACCTCAGTAGAAATCGCCACCTCAGTATCCCAGCGTATATTCCAACGTGGTGCAATCTGGTGCGGGTTGTCTGGCATCTCAAGCTTTGTTTCACTCTCTGGCGGTATCCCAGCACAAGTATTTTTGTTGCCGCATGCACTTGCACGCCAGTCCTTTGTTGGAACACTCTGTGTCTATTTCTTTGTGATAAATATAGTGAAAGTACCCTTCTATGCTGAGATCGGTATTTTCTCAGAAGCAACGCTTACGGTATCTCTCTGGTTGCTTATTGTAATTCCATTAGGCGTTTTTATTGGTAAATGGTTAAACACTCATATTAGTGATCAGATTTTTACGATATTAGCCATCTAGGTCTTCTGGCTATGGGTTCCAAATTATTACTCAGCATTTTTTAGAATCGGATTTTTAAGATATCCTTGTCTTAGAGAAGTGATTTTATAAAATTATATATTTAAAAAAATGGGTGGGGTCACAATACTAGCATCAAGTTTTATATATAACTTCCTGTCCACCTATACGGGGGGAGGATTTCGGTTTTAAACTTTGAACAACTAAATCCTACAAATAAAAAATTATTAGGTGTAAATAAAGTAGACTATAGGTCACATAATTGGTTATAAATCTTTATAACTAAATAACAATTTATTTTTCAGAGTAATGTGGATTATTTATGAAGAATTACATGTAATAAAATAAAAATGTCTAATTTGCAAGAATTAAAAGGAAATCTATGTACGCAGTAATTTTTGAGGTGCATCCCAAAACAAAACTTGCTGCCCAGGAGTATTTTGACTTGGCAGCTGAGTTGCGAACAGAATTAGAAGAGATAGACGGATTCATATCTGTAGAACGGTTCTCAAGCCTCTCCGACGAAGATAAATTTCTCTCTATTTCCTTCTGGAGAGACGAGAAAGCCTTGAAGCAGTGGCGTGAACAACACCAGCATCGAAAAGCCCAGGAAAAAGGTCGTGGAGAAATTTTTAAGGATTATCGCATCATAGTTGCCAAAGTTATCCGAGATTATGGAATTACAAATAGAAAAGAAGCCCCGTAATATCTTAATACCATTGAGTAATTATTTCTTCTTCAGTTCACTTCTTCTTGCGTTCACTTCTCCTCCTTCTCTTTTACAAGATCTATATACAACTCAACCAGTGAGTAAGCATAGTTAAATCATTCTGTATTGCACCTAACTGAGAATCAGAGAGACCATACGGCTAATTAACCAATCATTACCTGAGAGGGCGATTTAAGCATTATTTTGGATTAAAAGTAATTATAAGTTGTATAACTTATGAAATTTTAAAAAACAACTCTTTGAATGACTTAGAGGAACAACTAATAAACTACTATGAAAGAAGACATATTCCCAAAAGGAGCTGCCTGGATGAATGGTGAGTTCATTCAATTATCTGAAGCTCGTATTCCAATTTTAGATTGGGGTTTTTTAAGGTCTGATGCAACTTATGATGTTGTACATGTTTGGCAAGGTCGTTTTTTTCGTTTAGATAAACACATTGACCGATTTTTTCATTCAACAGAAGCATTAAGAATGCCTTGTAAAATTAGTAGGAATAACCTCAAAAAAATACTTGCTGGCTGCGTCGAACGTTCTGGTTTAGATAATGCTTACGTTGAGATGATTCAGACTAGGGGAATGTCTCCTAATTTTGAGAGAGATCCCAGGAAATCTGAACCTCGCTTTATTGCATTTGCAGTTCCATTCGGATGGATCCTAAAACCTGAGGAATTTGAGAAAGGTTTAGATGTTTTAGTAAGTAATAGAAGGCGAATATCATCAAACTCTATTGACTCTAGAATTAAAAATTATCATTGGCTAGACTTAGTAAGTGGAATGTTTGAAGCTTTCGATGATGGTCATGACACAGTGATTCTAACTAATGAAGAAAATAATATTTCAGAAGGCCCTGGTTTTAATATTTTTTGCGTTGACGAGAGAGGTCTTAATTCCCCTAATAAAGGAGTGCTAGAAGGAATTACCAGACAAACAGTTTTAGATTTAGCTAAAGAGTTAAATTTGCCATTTCAACTAAGGCCAATATCATTAGAAATGCTTAAAAATCTAATGAATTGTTTGCAACTTCAACTGCTGGAGGTGTAATGCCAATAACAAAAATAAATGGCATATTAATTGGTCAGGGCTCTCCTGGTGAAATAACAAGGAAGATACATAAGACTTATTGGGACAAGCATAGCGACCCTGAATGGAGTGTATCTAAAGATGATTTACTAAGTTAGATTACTAATGGGCTAGATAAATAAGAGATCCCTTTAAAAAATTCCTGACTGAGCATCAGCAGAAAAGATGTCGTAGTATTAATATTAACTTATTACTCACTGAATTTGTTAGAAAAACAGAGACTAAAAAGATCGGCCATTCCGCAACCTAAGTAAGCAATCATATCGTTATCGCTCGTATAGCCAATCATCAATCAGCCTCCTGGAAACTGACACCTTCCTAGGCAGATACTTTTCCTGCGTCTCAAAATTAAGCATCTCACTTCTTGTAAACCATTGGGCATTTTCAAGTTCAGCATCATTTAAATTTATTTTTTTTGTACATGCTTCAGCAGTAAATCCAAGCATCAGAGAGGAGGGGAATGGCCATGGCTGGGAATGCTGGTAAATGATATTTTTCACAATGATTCCTGCCTCTTCATACACCTCCCGTGCGACTGCATGCTCAATTGTTTCGCCAGGTTCAACAAAACCTGCCAGCGTTGAATACAAACCATCTGGCCAAATTTTCTGGCGGCCCAAGAGTACTCTGTCATCATCTTTAACAAGCATAATCACCGCAGGATCAGTGCGAGGAAAATGTATGCAAGCACATCCTTTTTTTGTACAATTGCGTTGATGTCCTCCTTTTGTTGCAATAGTTGGAGTACCACACACACCACAATATCCGTTTCTGTTATGCCAAAACATTATCCCCCTTGCATAGGCAAGGATTGAACCCTCTATCCCACCAATGAGTGGGCCAATATCGCGTAAATCAGCAAATTTACCCCATGGTGCTAATTTGTTTGTGGCTTCATCTTCTTCCAGACTGGAGATGTCTATTGCCAGATATGAAATGAAAGTACTCGCCACAGCTTGTTTGCCAAGATAAACTTGATTCTTAGCAATTTCAATTAAATCTGTAGCATCTTGAATTGACAGATATGCAGGTACTGGTGGAGTTCCAGATTCTACAGTATTAGAAAACAGGTTCAGAGATCGCCAAATAGGAACGATACGTGTTTCAGGATTTTCTAAAACGTAATCTAGACAACTGGCTTTTTCACGCGAAATAACATCTCTATCAAGCCCACCAAAACTGAAATGATTTGGAGTATGGAGCGTTAATTCATAAGGGTCAAAAATTATCACGTGTAGTTTACACCTGAATAAAATTAAGATTATATCTGTATGACTATATATTAAATATTAATATTCTGTGCAATAACTTTGTTTTTCAGCTCAAACCATTGCAGATATATACTGTTAAAGGTTTCAAAACATTTTAAAAAAAATTAATAATATTAGTGTCTCCTATTTAGAAATAGTATTTAATAGGTCAAAATAATGTCGCGGACTTTACTCTTTTGCCTGTATATTACATCTTTTTTATACTCTTAAAGACCTGTCTAAATTTTTTAAATTAGCTTTGATTCTGCTTTAATATTATTTGAAATCTCAAAAGAAGTATATTTACTTAACAGTCTTATTAAACGTTCTCTTCCATCTTCAATAAGCGAGTAAAGGGTGGGGACCATGAAAAGAGTCAAAAAAGTCGCAACGCCCAAGCCATACATGATAGCAAGTGCCATCGCCTTCCAAAAACTGCCACTTTCTGATCCAAAAACAACTGGAGAGTCTCGGCTAAAATCAATGTCCATCCCCGTTGCCAATGGGAGCAAGGCCTATTACTGTAGTTATTGCAGTAAGTAAGACAGGTCGAAACCTTACAGCAGAAGCAAGAACCATGGCTTCATTTCTTGCGAATCCACGTTTACGTAATTTGACAACAAAATCCAGCATAACAATGAGCATTGTTGACTACAATACCTGCTAGAGCAACTGTACCGACTCCTGTCATGATAATACCAAATGGACGATCATGAACAATTAATCCCAACAAGACTCCCATAACAGACATGAAGACAGAAGTCATCACGATCAAGGGCAGCGCAATTGAGTTAAATTGAGCAACCATAACTATAATAATAAGGCAAATCGCAATGATTAAGGCTTGTCCAAGAAATATCTGGGTTTCCTGCCGACCTTTGTTTTCTCCGGTAAATTTATATTGTACTCCATCTGGTAATTCTAAATCTTTTAGTGCCTGCTGTGCTTTCATAACTAGAACCGGACCAGGAACCCTGAAAGCATCTCCACTGATGGTGATTGTCCGATCAGTATCTACATGTCTGATTGACCCATAGGATGGGCCTGTATCTACTTTTGCTATTTCACTGAGTCTTACCGGTTCTCCAGAGGACGTATAAATAAAAAGAGAAGCTAAGTCTGATTGATTTTTTCTAAAACTCTGATCCAGTTGTACCCAGATATCATATTCTTCCGTTCCATCTCGAAACACGGATACTTTTTTTCCATTAAATGCTGTACGAACAGTGGATGCAATATCACGTGCCCGAAAACCAAGCCTGGAAGCTTTGTCCCGATCAATGATTACCTTTAATTCTGGCCGACTGCGGTCAAAGTCATCTGTGAGGTCTACAAGCCAGGAATATCTTTGATTCTTTGTTTGATTATTTCAACTGAATCAATCATTTTACTAAAATCCTCTCCCTGGACTTCAAGATTAAAGGCCTTTCCAGTCGGAGGACCACTTTGGGCTTCAGCTAGCTTAACTTGTACTCCAACCATTTTCACTAATTTCTGCCTCAGATTTTTGATAATTTCAGAAGGTTTTTCTACCCAGTTCTGCCAACTGGGAAAATCAAGGACAACATGGCTTAGGTAGGTTGTTGTGCTCCCAGAAGATGAGGCTCCTGACCCCCTGCGTTGTCCAACATTGGCGACCACAGCATCGAGTTTATCCATATCGTTTTCAATGTATCCTTCTACTGAAGTTACGTAACCATCAGATATCTCAAGTGTCGTTCCCATGGGGCTGTAATGTTTACAACGGCTTCACTAGGTTCAGTTTTAGGAAAAAATTCTACTCTTTTACGTGGAAAAGTGTTTGTAGCATACCAATAAAACGTTCCTATAAATAAAAAAATGAAAGACCATAACAGTTACAAATCTGAATCGTAAAACACCTCGAAGGGCCATCTGGTAACCTCTAAGAATTTTAGAGTGATCTACCAGTTTCAGCTCATCAAAATCAGACGTAACTTCCTTGTTGACCTTAACCCTCATCATCGTAGAACAGAAGACAGAATTAATGATAAGTGCTACAAAGAGGGAGGAAGAAAGGGTAACAATTAAAGTCTTAGGTAGAAAACTAATAAATTCACCTGCAATACCAGGCATAAAAATCAAAGGGAAAAAAGCTGCAACAGTAGTGATTGTTGATGTTGTAACTGGTATCGCAATTTCCTTAGTTCCTAACAATGGCAGCTTCGATACGGCTTTTCCCAGCCTGTCTGTGTCTGTAAATGTTTTCCACAATTACTATGGCATTATCAACCAAGCAGACCCAATGAGAGAATTAAGCTAAAGAGAACAACAATGTTGAGGGTGAACCCCATTACATTAAGGATAATCATGCTAACCAGAAATGAAAGAGGAATTGCTATTGCAACTAGAAGAGCGTTACTGATACCCATTACCAAAAGAAGAACCAGAAAAACAAGGACAAACCCGGTAATTATATTGTTTTCTAGGTCTTTCACTATTTGTTGAACACGTTCACCTTGGTCTGAGAGTATGCTGAATTTAACATCTTCCTTATAATCCTTTTCAAGACGTTGAATGATGGATTTGACTTCATCTCTTATAGCCAGCAGATTTTCTCCACTGCGCTTTACGATACTAAGAGATACAGATTCAAGCCCATCAAGTCTTGATTTGCTGGTGACTTCCTTGTAACCAAAAACAACCTTGGCTATATCTCTCACACGAACAGGAACCTGATTTGGTGCTGAGATAAGGGCTTCGTTAATTCCTTCAGGACTGATGAATTCTCCTGGAACCCTAATCATATATTTGGTAGGCCCCATAGTTATGGTGCCACCAGGTAAATTTGTGTTTTCATTGCTTATGGAACTGCTGACCTGGTTGAGTGCTAATTTGTAATAATTCATCTTATCCGGATTGACATAGACCCGGATCTCTTTTTCAAGACCACCTGCACGTCTTACTTCCAGAATTCCAGGTACTCCTTCAATTTCTTCCTTTACTTCATCGGCAAGCTCTGTAAGCCGCAGCAGCCCCATATCTCCTGCAAGGTTGAGAATCATCAAAGGTTGTTCAGAAAGATTGATTTCTGTAACCTGATAATCTTCTGCATCTGCAGGCAAATCAGGTTTGATCTGGTCCATTTTCTCACGTACTTTGGTTCTTGCTTCACTGATGTCAAAATCAGAAGTGAATTCAAGGGTTAGCACAGAAACACCTTCAGAGGATGTTGAACTAATTTCCTTCAGATTCTTTATTGTCTTGAGTTCCTGTTCTACTTTATTGCTAATCAGTGACTCAACGTCTTCTGGAGATGCACCGGGGAATGGAATACTGACAATCAGCAATGGAATCTGGATATCTGGAGCAGCCTCACGAGGGATGGACTTGTATGCTTGAAACCCAGCAATACTTATTACAAGTACCATTATGAAAACAAAAACTGGATTCCGAATTGCTATGTGACTTGGATGCATAACTGACAAAATAATTAAGAGGATATTTATATTATTTTATTGAACTATATTTATTTCTTCACCATCAGTTAGTTTTGTATGTCCTTCAACAACAAGTTGTTCTCCTTTACTGAGCCCCATAAGGACCTGGACATTCTCTCTGCTGACTGATCCCGATAGACACTTCTCGCTGAAATGCCATACCATTATCCACAACGTATACAATACGCCCCCTGTCCCGTTCCATGATCGCGTGCCTTGGGACGACAACCTGATCTTGATCAACTCTTTGGGTAAAAGTGACCCTAGCCAGCATGCCCGGTCGAAGTTCTCTTTCACGGTTATCAACTTCTATTTCAACAGGAAATGTCCTGTTGCTTGCATCTGCTTCCAGACCTATTTTCTTGACTTGTCCTTCAATTTTTTTGTTTTCGAAGATGTATAGTACAATATCAACTTTTTGCCCAATATTAATTTGAAGAATTTCCTGCTCTGGTATGTTGACTTTGACTAATATACGGTCTACTTCCAAGAATTTCTGCCAATCGGTCACCCTTACGCACAAATTCACCTACTTTTACGAAACGTGTTTTAACCGTTCCTTTCATAGGTGACTTGATTAAAGACTTGTTTAGACTTATTTTTGAAAGTTCTTTATTAAGTGAAGCTCTTTCAGCAAAAGTCCTTGTCTGATCAAGTTGTGCATTTGATATAAGATTCTTTTTGGCTAATTTTTCATCCCTGTTAAGATTACTCTCAGCAAGTTTTGAGTCAGCTAATGCAATTTTAAGTTTTAAACTTAGTTCTTTAGTAGAAATATCAACCAGTTTTTTATTTTTAACAATCTCCTCACCTTCATCGAAATATATGTTCTCAATGACACCATCAATCTCTGATCTCATAATTACACGTTGATTGGGAAGTAAATTTCCAACATAAGTGGACTGAATACTGAGTGATTCCAAATCAACCTCATGAACACGTACATTGGTTTTCTTTTTATTATCACGATTTTTACTTGATTTACGACGGGATGCTGTCTCACCATTAATTGGTTCTTTTTTCTGAAAATTTTTTGCCTGATCTCTAGAGCCGTTTTTACTTGATGCAGATGAACCTGAAGTGGAATTTTCGCATCCTGAAAACAATAAGGACATCAGTACAATCAGCAAATTTAATTGCCAGGTATCTTTCATGGAATTCATAATTGAATGGAACTAGAAGTGTTTTTGAAAAAAAATTAATTGAAATATCGTTGTAAATAGAAGATATTCTGACTGATGGAAAGAGATTCGAACTCCTGAAGACGCTGCCACCTTAACGGATTTAAGTCTTAAAGCGCAGAATAGAAAAGATAATCAAAGATATTAATTCAATATAATATAGCCTTCTTATCTTCCTCACTTCCCACGATTTTCCTAATAATTTAACTATATGGTGGAACGAGAATGGAACAAGGATGGAACGAGGTATTTTAATTTCTTTAACCATACCTTCAAATTTATTCAGCACAGTTTTGATATTTTTAGAAATAATATTATCAGTCTATAATCCATTTTACATTTTCAATATATTATTATAGTTATATGCAGCATAGTCAATGTGCATAATCTTTGTGGATGTCTTGGTACACAATGGTCTCATCAACTACACAATCTTTAATTGCTCCGTTAAAATGATACGTTCTCCTTTAGGGATACCTCACTATCGTATAAATGTAATACTTCTTAATTATGTTCCGGCTAAAAAGACTTGCGGATAGACCTTAGTAGGGTACAATTCCGAAATTACGCATGATGTTTGTTTGTACTATGCTCATATTTTTATAACATAATTCGATTAATGTTTGTATAGTATATTACTTAAACTATAATTAATCAAGTATTTAATTATGTTTTTTTCAAATTTTTAAATTGACAGCTTAATATAATAATAAATTATTGATATAATTATATATTTTTTAATTCCATAAATAATGCGTAATTCACCATTTAAGATAAACATAAAGAATTGTTACTTTAATTATCTGATGTTTTAGAGGAACTGTAAGAGTCTGATAGGGTTAAGACAAAGGTAAATTGTTTTGTTTTTATCTATAATTGATTGTCTTTAATAATAATAGGATTAATAATGAAAGTATTAGTAACGTTTAAAATCTCAAAGGGCTTTGAAGCTTGGTTAAAAATGGTAGATGACATTCAACCTATTTATGGATGAGTTAGGCATTAAAATGCATTGGGCTGGAACTAACCCTGAAGAAACTATGGTCTACGATTTAGTAGAAGTCAGCAATCCTGAGGATGCAAAGGTATTTGCTCAAAGAGAAGATGTTGCAAAAGCTAGGTTTGAAGCTGGAGTAGAAGTAGAAAGTACTGAAACATTATCAGTGATTAGTAAGAATAAATTTTGGTAAATAAATGTATTATAAAGTCATAATTTCATTTGATGTGAGAGAGAGGGCCTATAAATAACATCTATTGGTTTGGTTTACAAGAATGTGGGGTTAGTATTGATGTAGGAAAATCTTCTTGATTAGACTTGAAAAATACGGAGTTACAGCAACTAAGCAGGCCTACTACCTGCTGATCATAACGACATTGTGCTGGGGTCTGAATGCTGTGTTCGCACGAATGGCTGTTGGGCAAATTTCACCAATGCTACTAGTTTCGGTACGCTGGTTGGGCACCCTCATCCTCCTGACTCTGTTTGCGGGCAGAGCCATCAAAGCAGACATACCGGCTATTCGCAGAAACTTGGGCTACACATTTCTGTTGGGTACCGGTGGATTGGGTGGTTTCGGTACACTGATTTATTACAGTGCCTATACAACCACGGCCGTCAACATCGGAATCATTCAGGGGGCCATGCCCGCCATAGTTTTAATAGGAAGCTATTTCTTTTTCAGAACCCACGTCAGCCTCATTCAAATCGGCGGTGTTTCCGTTACCATCCTTGGGGTCGTCTTTGTGAGCATCCACGGAGAGTTTGAGCGGTTGATGACCTTGAGCTTCAATACGGGAGACCTGCTTATGCTGATTGCCGTGTTGCTTTACGGATCCTACACCTTAGGGCTTCGGCGTAAGAGTGACCTCTCATCGATTACGCTTTTTGTATCAGTGGTTGCTTGGGCTTTTATTTCAACCTTACCGTTAACGATTTATGAGTTTGCTTCGGGGCGAACGGTCTGGCCTGAGTTGCAGGATGGGGTCCTTGTCGGGATGATCGTGCTTTTTCCTTCCTTCATTTCACAGATTTGCTTCATTGCCAGCGTGAAGTTGATCGGACCTGTGCGTGCTGGAATGTTCATTAACCTTGTTCCAGTTTTTGCCTCCTTTTTTGCTGTCGTCCTTCTGCAGGAGGACTTTGAGTTGTTCCAAGGGCTTTCTTTGCTTCTTGTGCTTTCCGGAATCTACATCTTCGAAAAATACAAGCCCATAACAACTTAGCCGGTTTGCATAATCAGCAGGTGCGTGTTCGGATTATAAATTAATATCCAGATTATCCCCGATCATTTGATAAACACTAGCCTGGTCAGGATTTTAATATTTAATGGCACTGATTATTTTTGTTACAATTTTTCGATCTAATGTTTAGTTGAAAAGTCTCTTTTACACGACATGTGGCGGTGACTTTGTAAGGTTGTGAAGAGGAACAATCTTTCTAGAAGCTATATATTCAATTGGTGTTGAGTTTTAGTTCAGTTTCCTTTGCTAATTTAAGAAAGTTGCACTGATACTTTGTATAGTGCATGAAACTATGAAACTTTTAAAATACTAGCCCTGAACTTTCTGAATGAAGACTCATAACCCCGAGACTTTTTAAGACAGCCTCTTCTAAATTTCTTGTATATAACAAAAGAAACAGTAATTAATAATTCATCTACAATTATCCCCCATCTGAAATTACCTGTTAATTCCAACCAGATATTTTAGATAGAATTAGTTACAAATAAAGTAAATTGGGGCTGAAAGTTTCATAAAATTTAATTATACTTACCATTTTTCTTATTTTATATTTGCTTATCCCTTGCCTTATTTCCATTTCTACGTAAGTATTTATGGATCATAAATATATTGTAATTAATTTTAAAATTGAAAAGGAGTAGTAATGGAAAATATAAAAATACCAAAACCATTGATAATCATCTCGGTTATAGTTTTAGCATTTATGTGGTTTGGTTCATCGCTTTATCAAAAAGTCCCTGCGGGTTATGTTGCAGTCGCGACTCTCTTTGGTGAAGTACAGAAAAATCCATATGAAGAAGGTTTACACATTCCAGTCAACCCATTTTTTGAGTGGTATTTTTATGACGTTCGTCAAAAGTCACACCTTGAGGAAGCCAATGTTCCCAGCCAAGACCAACTTCAAACCAAGATTCAAGTGAGTGTCCAGTATCGGATAGAAAAAGACATGGCCCCCAGTATTTTAAAGGGAACTGGTTCTGCAGCAGATGTTTTAAAGGTACATATTGTGCCTAAACTGAGATCACTCTTGCGCGAACAGGGTAAGGCCATCATAAGGGCAGAAGACTTTTTCTTAGAAGAGACACAGCAGAACTTGCAGACATCCTTATTGACAGGTCTTCGTGGTTACCTTATAGAAAAAGGGGTCAATGTCGGCGCTGTGCTCATACGTGACATCTCTCTGCCTCCTTTTATCATCAAAGCCATTGAGTCAAAAAAAGAGCGTGAACAGGAAGTCGAAAAGCAAAAGGCCGAATTGGAACGCTTCGCAACGGAACAGCAGCAAAAGGTTGCTCAAGCAACAGCAGAGAGTGAAGCTGCAAATGAACAAGCAAACAAAATGAGGGTCCTAGCAGATGCCCAGGCATATGAGATAGAGAAAATAAATAAAGCAATCGGGAGCAACCCCAATTATGTCAAATTAATGGCTTTAGAAGCCCTGAAGGCAATCTCTAAAGATCCTGCTTCCAAAATCTATTTCATGAATGGAGACAGTCCTTCTCCTCTTCCACTAATGAATATTAGTGATAATAAATAATTCCATAAAGATTGATATTCATCAGTAAAGGTATTTATTCTTTACTGGATTTGAGACTCTCTGAAAATGGTACAATGTTGTTCCAGTGTTGTACCATTTAACCATCCCGTTATCTATTATCATTTTTTTCAATACCTATTAGTTTAGTCCACACTTTTCAATCTTGCAGATGGTGTTACACGAAAAACTATTATACAACTGCTGAGGATGATGAGTAGTACCCCAAGCCATTCTAGGGGTTCGGGAAGAATACCCCAAAACCAGTAGCCAAAGAGGAAGGTCCATCCAACTTTAGTGTATATCAGAGCGGAGATTGAAGTAGCAGATGTGGCTGGGGTCTGGTAGGAACGGACGAGGCACTGACGCGAAAGAAACAGCAATACCGCAGCACTGAAGAGCATGGGGGTCATTTTGTCCCACAAGCCAGCGAGATCTACAATATATCCCATAGCCAGCAACACCATAATTGGTTCCCAGAAAATCATGGCCGAAGCAGGAACGCTTTCTCCAGCATACTTGACGGTGATCCAACGCAGCGAAGAGAATAACAATGCTCCTAGCATGAATGCATGGTAATATCCACTGCTCCAACCCTGCCACTCAACATTCACCATCAACCAGCCACCGGCTATTCCTAATCCAATCGCTGGCCAAATCCAAGATGATGGCCGCTCCCTCAAAATAAGCATTGCGAGGGCCGCCATCACCACAGGTGAAAGTAGGCTCATCGCGCCGAATTCAAAAACACTCAAACCTGACAGCGCGCTAAGGAAGCAATGCCAGGCTCCCAGTGTGAACAGACTGATCAGAAGCAGGATCTTCCAGGAAACAGGTTTGATCCTTTGAAGCGACCCCCGTTTTAGCAGTTCCTGCATGGCCGTTAAAATCATGAAAAGCGCAGCGGTGGTGAAGTTGATTTCATACAGGTTGTATGACTCAAGGAGCCATTTTTCCACTGCTATGTTGGTGGCAAGCAGAAAGTACCCGAGAAGGGTTCTGCCCGTGATCAATCCGTGGTTGGAAATAGTGAACAACTTTTAAACCCCTGATAAATACATAATTCTGCTCTTTATAATATTTTAGGCAAGATCAACTACTTATGAATAGGCTGATTGAGCAGGAAGAAGGCACTTATCAGAGGAGTACCGGCTCACGATTCAAAACGATTTCCAGCCTGCGGCTAAGAGCTTCGCCGTTTAATTCATGGTTTTCAAATAGTTCGTTGAAGTTTTCATGTAGTACCTGGCGGAAGAGCAGTTTGCTGCCAATAGAGCATCCTCGCAAAGAGGCTAACGCATCAAGATATGGTCCATGACCCTGAGCAGTGTTTTCAGCGATTTGTTCATAACTAAACTCTAAAAAGCTAGTGTATGCATCACATTTGGTGGATGTAGATAAAAAAGCTGCAGTTCCTTCAAAACTAGTTAGAAAACCACTTTGACGAGACGCTGGGTTGTGACCTCTAAGAGTAGGCCAATTATTAGAACTCGCTTCCTCGTGACAGGCCATCAAATATTCACTGCCAAAAGTGAATATGAGGATAGCAAATATTGAAAATAAACCTAATTTTTTCATTTTTTCTTCCCTTATACTCTTCGACAAGACAGTTTGAGTGTAGAATTTGAATCTATTAACTTTTCAATACCATTACTTAATGTATGTGGATTTCTTTGATCGCCGAATAATTCCACATAATTGACTCGCAATGTTTTAGAGAACTCAGTTCTGACCCGTTCTTCACAACCATTTATCATTGCAAGGGCATCAAGATGTGGCCCATGTCCATAAGCCACCTGTTGCTGAATAAAATCATATTCACTATCTAGGAATGCTGTATAGAAATCACAGGAGGTTGTAGTTGAAACTGAAATAGTTGAATTTTCCGTAAATTGCAATATTCCTATATTCTTTCCAAATTTGTGATGGCCCTTGCCGCTACTGTCAAAATCTCCTTCATGGCAGGCTGAAGCAATGGATGCCACTGAAATAAATAGAATAATCAGAATAGTGTTATGAATGGCTTTCATGTGAATATGCTTTAAGCTTTGTATAGGTAATCAAAACTAAGTACTTATTTAGCAACTATTTACTATGATACTGCATACAATTTAATTTATATATGAAAGAAACTGGTTAAGGGAAATTTTACTCGGTCATTTTGGGAATAATTACTCTAAAATGACAGTTAGTCACAGGCCGTGGGTGTGGAGTTATGCCTGAATTTATTGTACCATTTAATGTACCATTTGGGGCATAATGCACCATAACGTACCACGTTTTCGGGAAAATACATTCCTTTCTCCAAGCAGTCCAATTATACTAATCCCAGTACATATGGGGGTTAATCATCAATTGTTTTGCCGAACCTTCCGTAAAACGTAGAGTAAGCGGAATTAAATCGTTGTGTATTGAACCTAACTGCCAATCAGAGTGAACATGGCAGGCTAATAATTCAATATTGCCTTAGAGGGCGTTCTAAGAATAATTTTGTTATATGAGGAAATTAGCCGAAAGCCTGGATTGTTCGCAATAACCACCGTATACAAACGTACACATCTTTAAGTTTAGACCATGAACAATGATCGTTTTCTTTATCGACGCGGCATATTGCAGCTAGTGGCGTCTGGGTTTTTTCTGAGCACGGCTGGTATTGCACTTCGCTTAGTCGAGCAGGCTGATGGCTGGCAGATTCTTTTTTACCGATCCTTTGCCTTGAGTGTCACGATTCTTCTAATCCTGGTTTTTCAGAAACGCTCAAGGTTTTTTGATGAATTCCGTGGACTGGGGTGGAATGATTGTTTGCTGGCAGTGTTTCTCGGAACCGGATTCGTCGCTTATGTGTTTGCGTTGCTCTATAACACTGTAGCCAATGCACTATTCATATTTAGTTGTGCTCCTTTTCTGGCCGGTTTTTTAGGTTGGATACTTTTGGGTGAACGCGTGGCAACGCGGACATGGTTTGCCATTGGTATTTCTATGGCAGGTCTTGCAGTTATGGTTGTCAGCGAACTGGCTGTTAGCCATTATCTCGGTACATTGCTTGCCTTGTGGATTCCAATTGCCTATGCCGCATCGATAATTGCTGTAAGGAGATCTAAACGAGATAATATGCTTGTGGCGCTTTGTCTTGCAGGTCTAGTTGCTGGAGGCCTATCTGCTATATTTGTTACTGATTTCGCTCTGACATCTCGGGATCTGATTATATCTCTTTATCTAGGTGTCTTCCAAGTTGGCGTGGGCTTCACACTGGTAGTGCTCGGTTCACGCTACGTACCCGCAGCACAAGTCGGGTTACTGGCGCTGGTTGAACCAGTTTTAGCACCAGTATGGGCCTGGATGGGAGTTGGGGAGGTGCCTAGTCTGGCGACGATCGTTGGAGGGACAATAATATTCTTGGCGATAACCACCGACGGTATCCTGAACATAAAGAGCTCTGAAAGTCATTCAACTTAGTTTGCAATTACTCAAGTGAGCGGGTAAGTACATTCTGATCATACTAATCCATCATTCAAAAAATGCTTAAAACGTTCTATAAATTAAATATTTGTTATTTACTTTAATACTATGATAAATAGCTGTTTGATGCAGTAAGCCCAATAGTATGGGTCGAAAGCAGTGGTGGTGGCGAATGAAATTACTTGACTGAACCAATGATGAGAGGGTGAGCATATTTTTTGTAAAACTGGATTCATTGAGCTTTCTACTGGTATCTAAATCATTTATCTAGAACCTGACCAGATTGAGGCTTTGGCGCATAAGGGGCCACTGCCAGTCCCAGCAACTGGATCAGGACTACTCCTTGATGCTCTGACAGATTTCCTGTATAATAGGTATTACTTTTTTGACTTGTTTTGATTTCCTAATTAACCCGACAACATTGTTAGAAGTATGCTTAAGGCCACTAGCGAAACACTGAGTCAAAGAAAAACATCACTTTTGAACATTTTAGTTGTGGGAACCACAGGAATGACAGGGAGGACTTTAGTTGAACTTATGATGTACAAAATTTGATAGATTATACAAGAACTGGGGTATGTTGTTGAGGATTGTCTGACTGTGAAGAATTGGTGGTAATTACTCACAGGAGAGATGGGGTTGGTTTCAGTGTGGTTATTGTTTTATTCAGTTTTACCATTCAATATCTAACTTTTTATATTTACTTCTATCTCATAGATTAAATTAAATTCATCAATAATTTTTCTGCTCCAGTGACTTAATTACTTTATAAACAGCTTATGATCTTTAAAGAAAAATCAATTGTCAACGAATCAATATAATAACCCTCCTTTGAATTTGAATGTTACTTTCATGCAGATGAATTAATATTTTAACATAAAAGAAGAAGCAGTGATGAAGAAAAGAATTGCGGTAATTGGCAGCGGCATAGCTGGCCTCACGTCAGGTTGGTTGTGTCGAGAGGCAGGTGCGGAAGTCACCATCCTGGAATCTCACACGAATCAGGGCATGGGTACGCATACCCAGTTCTTAAATGTCGAGGGAGGAGAGTCGGGGCATGTTGATGTGCCCTTGAGGGTAATGAGCCCTCATGCCTGGCCTACTGTGCTGGAACTTTGCGAAAAGTTAGGTGTGAAAACCTACGAGGTTGATACACAGATTGCCTGCAGTTGGCTGAATTCCAGGACATGGTTCCGTAGTTCCAAAATCCAATTTGGCTCGAGAATGTTTCCCTGGGTTCCGTTGAATTATCTTCTTCGCCAGGAAACCTACCGCATGATTTTGGGTTTCATTCGACTTTTCAAGTCAGATCAGGATCTCTTGGATTCTGATCTAACCCTCAAGGAGTTTTCAGATCAGCACCGGATAGATCCTCTTTTTTTGAAAGGGTTGCTCTACCCGCTTTTGACAACCATCTGCACCTGTGACGAAAAAACCATCGATCACTGGCCTGCTATGCAAATTCTCGATTTGCTTAAAAAGATTGTGTTCGGAGCTAGACTCCGGAGAATTCAAGGGGGAACAAAGGCCCTTGCAGAGAAACTCGGAGAAGGACTCAACTTGCAAAAAGGAATTCGTGTGGAAAAGTTAGTGGAAAAATCCTCAGAGATTTTTCTGCATTCCAAAAATGCGACATTCGGCCCTTTTGATTATGTGATCTGTGCCGTTCAAGCCAATCAACTGAATTTCCTTCCGGAACAGTATTCCAGTGAAAGTAAACTCCTGAATTCCTTCCCCTATGATTCTGGAACTCTCTGGGTGCATCGGGATGTTCGTTTTATGCCCGAAAGAAAACAGGATTGGTCTCCCCTTCATTTTCAGATGGATAAGGATTTCAGCCAATTCATGTTCAGTGTTTGGGTCAATCCGGTAGAGCCGACCATTGCTCATCATGAACCTGTTTTACAAACCTGGAACCCCCTATTTGAACCAAAATCGGAAAAAGTTATTGTCGCGGTACCCATGGAGCGAGCCGTTGTAAATCAGGGCAACCATAATCTACTCAAGGAATTGGATCTTTTACATAAATTTCCTTCTCGGAATGTATTTTTCTGTGGTTCCTATGCTGCCCCGGGTGTTCCCCTCCTGGAATCTGCTGTTTGTTCAGCAATCAAAGTGGTTCGCCATCTGGGTTTTGATCCGTCCATTAGTATAGACAGTTTAAAATACCCGTAGTATCAGAAGAAACATCCTCCAATCTTGCTGCCTAGCTAGCTGTGTTAAAAGCCTGGATCCAGGCGGCGCGCCCCGCCGCGCACGGAATGATTTTCATCCCTCTGTTAGCGGGACAGGCCCTTGCCTTTCGAATACACGGAGTCTTCGACTGGAGCTGGTTTTTTCATCTGGTACTCTATGGGATTCTCTATCAAATCTATGTTCTCTATATTAACGACTATGCCGATGAGGAGTTAGATCGCGACAACCACACCTATTGGTTGTCCGGCGGGTCTCGCGTGATTCCCCAAGGGAAGCTTTCCGGTCAAGCCCTTTGGATCGGGTCTTGGGTCATTTTAGGTCTCCTCCTGGCGCAAGCCCTTTATTGGGGGGTGGGTCTACAACGGCCTGGAATGCTCGCTCTTAATGATCGGCGCGGTGGGGCTAGGGTGGGCTTATAGTTTGCCTCCTTTGCGATTATCTTGCCGGGGACATGGAGAAATACTTCAAGGGGTGGGCTGTGGGGTGCTGCTCACCTTGACCGGATTTTACACTCAAGTGGGTTCTCTAGAGAGTTTCCCCTGGATGGCTGGGGTCCCTCTTTTTTTGATTTTTTACGCGGGAAACATCATTACCGCACTCCATGATTATCCAGCAGATCTTGCAGGAAATAAAAGAACCTACCCCGTCCGTTTAGGCCAAAGACGCTCCCGCAAGCATATTTTAGCTTTACTTTTTTGCGCGTATATTTTGATTTCGTGGGTTACACCTAACTTGACAAATCCTGTTTCTCTGTTTGCTCTGGCGCAGGCTCCCTCCCTTTTAATCTTATTGATCGTTAAAAGTAAAGGGTGGTTCGAGCGCGGAGATATTGAAAATACCGACGAATGTCGAAAATTTGTTTTATGGACAACCCTTAGCCAAGTTTGGTTGTTACTCGCCTGGATCACCTCACTCTTTTGGGGGATCACTTAAGGAGAAGAGGGGGAAATACGACAAACTCGTTTAAGGATAACAACATGATGAAAGTCGCTGTCATTGAACGCTCAAGCCAAAGTTCGTTAATGTTTTTGAAAGCCACCTTACCACCTGTGAAAGCTCTCAGGTGGTTTAGTACAGCTTTCCAAATCATGGAAGAACGCCCGCTTTCCTTCACCTAATTTTTGAAAGTATTGCACAAAATCAGCATTTCGCTTGAATGAAGGTATAATGTCATTGTCTGCAAATTGTAGTTCGCTTTCTCGGTTGGCTCTGATTGTCTCAGCAGGTAAAAGCTTTCAACCGTATAATCTCATCTTTTCTCATAGGTTCATAATTAGCCATTTGTAAAACAGGCCTGCTTGCTCCTACCTATACGTTCTCTAGTACGTTTACCGTTGATGTAGTAATCAATCCAATAATTCTTTGAGTTTGATTTTTACACATGGTTTCCACAGTTACAGACTTTACGCTTAACACTCCCATAACTTTGCACTTTGGACATCCAACTAAGATTCCCACGTTCACTCCTTTACCTTCAAGTCTTCATCAAAATAAATTTATGAACAAATAACGCTGATAAAAATCGTCTTAACTCTTAAATTACATTTTGTGGAGAATTGGACCAGGTTTTGATAGGAAATTAAATAAAAAGAATAATAATATCAATCATGAGATGAAATTATAAATAAAAATAACCCCGAGGCATTATAAGATAGCATTACTACAATGAAAGTATTAATCATATGATCAGATTATGATTAATAATAACAGAAAATACCCCACCTGATCTTAGCAGTAAATTTGTATCTGAAAAATTTGTATGCAAACGGTAATTGTAATGAATTAGCTATATCTGAATAAAATCCTCAATCCTTGACATTTCAATCCTAAAGCTTGATACTCCTAACTCCTCACTACATTGGAAGTTATCTCCTCTCCCTATGATGAACTGGAGGGACTTAGGAATATATGCTGCCTTCGAAACCAGAAGAACATGTTCTACAGACATTTTGCGGAACCTAAGAATACTAGTAATATAGAAATTAGTATTTTATTCTTCAATTAATATTCATATAGGATTTATTAATCTATGAATGAAAACTCTCCTACTAACCCATTGGAAAGAGTAAGAACTATAACTTTCGATATCTTTGGTACAGTCTTAAATTTAGCAGGGAGTCTTGTTCCTCCTCTAGAAAAACTACTGAGATCATGCAATGCCCCAGAATCTATCACAGGTGCAGATGTTTGGTCACAGTGGCGTCAAAGACAACGGATAGAACAGTATCAGGACAACCTGCTCATGTTAGGTCACAGCGGTTACTTGGCCGTAAAGAAGAAGGCTCTTCTCTACAGTCTCCGGACATTTAAAATTGAATTCACATATGAACAGATTGATAAATTTATGAAGGTTTACCAGGATCTGACACCGTTCCAGGATGCTATTGATGGTCTTAACCGTTTGGGAACTAAGTACGACCTTGTGATACTCTCCAACGGTGAAGAGTGGTATCTCAAGCACCTGGCCAAGAACCGTATAGGTATTGACTTCCATGACATCATCTCCGCTGAGATGGTGGGGCAGTTCAAACCTCATCCATCTGTTTACAGGTTCGCTGCAAAGAGACTAGAACAGGAACCAGACCAAATCATGATGGTTGCCTCACACTCCTTCGACATACTTGGAGCCCGTCACAGTGGTTTCCGTGGGGCTTATGTAAATAGGTACGGTCTTCCCTATGATGAATCAGAATACAGGCCAGACTTAACGACTGAGAACTTTGATGAACTATGTTTAAAACTGGAAGTATGATTCTAAAGACAGAATACATTGGGCATTCCCTCTTCTGTCGCTGTTTAAAAGTGTCAATCCATAGAGAACAATAATGCGCATACTGGTTTTTCAGCACATAGAATGTGAACATCCAGGCATGTTTCGCAACTACTTTGCTGAACTTGGTGTAGAGTGGGATGTGGTTGAACTCGATCAAGGTCAACCAATTCCTAACTTGAATCCTTATGATGCACTTTGGGTTATGGGAGGGCCTATGGACGTCTGGGATGTGGAGGAACATCCCTGGCTGATACAGGAGAAAGAGGCGATTCGATTATGGGTTAAAGAAATGAAACGTCCATATCTAGGTCTTTGTCTGGGGCACCAGCTATTGGCCGATGCACTTGGCGGGAGAGTGTGTTCCCCAGAAGCCTCCGGAAATTGGCATCTTTCAAGTGGAACTCACAAAAAATGGTCTCGATGATCCAATCTTTGATGGGATGGGACCGAGTCAGTTCTGTCTGCAGTGGCATTCAGTCCAGGTTGAAGCACTTCCTGAAGATGCATTGGTTCTTGCGTCATCAGCCATTTGCCAGGTTCAGGCTATGCGGGTCGGGAACTGTGCCTGGTCGATGCAATATCATGTGGAAGTTGAACCGGACACTGTAGACAACTGGAGTGGAGTACCTGCCTATCGCTCAGCTCTGGAACAGTCTCTTGGAAAAGGTGCTTTGGAGGAACTAAATAAAAAAGCAACTGAGATGATGCCGAATTTCAACAATAACTGCAGGAAACTCTTCACCAACTTTTGTAAAGCCATCGGACAATCTCAAGACTTAATTAATCCCCTCCTTTAGACGTGAAAGAATAAAATATTATGGTAAGCACTTTTTAAGTTGATCTATTGAAAGTTGAAACGGAGTCAGAGAATTCAACAGGTTTCAAAAATCAAGAATCTAGGAGGCAATCAAATTCACTATTACCTGTAAGCCAGTAACTACTTTCATTCCGTCCTGTCCAGCAATCCATACCTTTCTTTTCGTTACTCTTAGTAAATATTCTAATATTATCTGTCTTCAATTGAGATTGACTGCCTCTAAAAACTATGTCAATAATGTAATGTGAAATTGTCTAACTTATGGAAAATATGAATAAATGCCAAAATTATAATTGAGTAAAACATGGAAAAACACACGGGTAAATGTCTTTGCGGTGAAGTTACATACGAAGTGTCAGGAGAGCCAGTCTCTCAAGGTAATTGCCACTGTATTGACTGCAGAAAGAACACAGGTGCTGGATTTGCGACGATACTTTTTTTCAAGGAAGAGCAGGTTGTCCAGTTAAGTGGTGAGACTAGTAGTTTTCAGTACAAGGCTGATAGTGGTAACAGTAAGATTAAATTGTTCTGTCAGAGATGTGGTTCTTTTGTTTTTGGAACCAATTCAGGACGAGAAGGTATTACGACCCTTTATGTAGGAACTCTGGATGATGCCAGTTTTGTAAAGCCTCAATTCAATGTCTATACTTCAAGGGCATTACCATATGTAAAAATAGATGAATCCCTAAACAACTTCGAAGAAGGAAGGCAATAAAAAAATTAAGCAAAATATCACGATCAAGAAATTTATATGAAAGACGGCAAAATTTTTTCATATTTTATTTAACTTTTTATAATAATAATTTACTTTGTTTGTCTTTTAACGTCTCTAAAAATCTATAATCAAACAGACATACTAGTAGCAGGAAGTTTTGTGTTTAAATCTAAAAATCCCACTGAAACAATTTCTGAATTATCCTCTCTAATTAATTAATTTAATTAAACTTCAAAACTTTTTTCTAATTAAATGTATAAAAACAAATTAAGAAAGGTAATGTGTTATGGCAAATCTTGAAAAAAAGTCTTTCGATAATCCTGATGAAGTGAAAGCTCCAGAAAAGACGAATGCAGCAGTTGTAAATTTTGGGACAGTTGCTGCTTCACGAGTAATTCTTCAACCTGGGTGGAAATGGTCTGAGTGCATCAAGCCCGTGGTAGAAACTGACAGCTGCCAAGCAGGGCATGTTGGTATGATTTTACAAGGAACCCTAACAGTTGTTCATGATGATGGGTCAGAAATCACAGTTTCTGCTGGAGATGCCTATTCTTTTGCTCCAGGACATGATGCTTGGGTCGTCGGAGATGAAGAGGTGATAGGATATGAGTTCAACAATACAGGTAAAGATTACGCTGTCTGGCAGAGCAGCGAATAAACTACTAAACGTTCTCATAATTTTCCCAGCCAAGTCCAAGGGGCTGATATGCTTTTCTTGCTTTTGAAAGCACTTATTAGCATCACAGCCCCATTCTCACCAACAAGACTCACAAGTTGAGCATTAAGTTTTACAACAGTCTTCTCTTTGACTATTCCGTGTCGATCTGCGGTCGTGGATCCAGCTATATATTCATTCCATTTCTCTATACAACAGGGAAGAAATTCGATTTTATAAATTTTGATTAACTTTATGAAATGTGAATTTTGGCAAATACCAACTTAACAAACCAAATACAAGTGTTCGTTGAAGAGCATGTGTATTCAGATTTAAACCATAGGTCTTATAGATGATTAATAATCCAAATTTTAAATATACCTCCAGAAGATCTGTTACTCTAGGTCTTAATGGAACTGTGGCCACAAGTAATCCATTGGCAGCAAATGCAGGGCTAGACATGTTGAAGAAGGGAGGGAATGCAGTTGATGCAGCAGTTTGCGCTGTATCTGTTTTAAATGTTGTAGAACCAATGTCTACAGGAGTAGGAGGAGATGTTTTTGCCCTAGTATATGATTCAAAAACACAAAAAATAGAGGCTCTGAATGGCAGCGGAAAATCCTCAATAAGAACTAATATTGATGACTTAAAAAATCTGGGAGTGGATTCAATTCCACTAGAAGGACCATACTCAGGGGTAGCAGTAAGTGTTCCAGGGTGCGTTGATGCCTGGGATCAACTTCAGAAAAAATTTGGTGTTTTTTCATTGGACACAGTATTGGTCCCAGCCATTGATTATTCACAAAATGGATTTGGTGTTTCTGAAATAACTGCAAATTACTGGAAGAATTCTGAAAAAAAATTATCAATAAATGGGAGATGTGAATTATTACCAAACGGTCGTGCTCCACACTTTGGAGAAAAAGTCGTTTTGACAGATCTAAATAAAACACTTAAAGGGATCTCTGAAAATGGAAAGTCATATATATATGAAGGAATGATTCCTGAAAAAATTTCAGAATATGTTCGGAAGTTCAACGGATGGCTTTGTGAAGAAGATTTCTCTCTCCATTCTAGTAGCTGGGTTAGACCTATTTCTTCAAATTACAGAGGTTATGATGTATGGGAATGTCCTCCTAATAGCCAAGGAATCGCTGCATTAATCGCATTAAACATTGTTGAAAATATTGATTTAGCTAATTCAGACATTGACCATGTGCTTCAACTTCATTATAAAATCGAAGCAATGAAGATTGCCTTCCAAGATGCACTTTGGTACGTAGCTGATCCAGAAAAAGCGAATATCCCTATTCAAGAACTTCTATCTAAAAGCTATGCAAAGAAGAGATTTAATGAAATTAAGGAAGATTCATCAAGCAGCGAATACAAAAGAGGCAATTTTAAACAACACGGTGACACAGTTTATGTATCAGTTATAGATGGAAATGGAAATGCTTGTTCATTAATAAACAGTCTCTATCAAAGCTTCGGAACTGGATTAGTTGTCCCTGAAACTGGCATAGCGCTACATAATAGAGGGGCTCTATTTTCCACTAATCCAGAACATCCAAACTTCCTGGAACCAAATAAAAGACCCTACAACACTATAATTCCATGCATGATTACTAAGAATAGCAATCTTGTAAGCAGCTTAGGTGTAATGGGAGGATTTCAGCAACCGCAAGGACATTTACAAGTGATATCCAACTTGATTGATTTCGGTATGAACCCTCAAGAAGCTTTAGACTCTGAAAGATTTAGTGTAAGCATAGAAAATGATACTGTATTTGCGGAGGATTCATTTAATCCAGATGTTATTGCTGCTTTGAAGTTAAAAGGTCACTCTATATCTATAAATTCTGGATTTGACAGAGGATTATTCGGAGGTGGTCAAATAATTGTTAGAGATAATGAACAAGGGGTACTTTTTGGAGGTTCTGATCCCAGGAAAGATGGTTTATCAGTAAGTTTCTGAAGCTAATAATTTCTATATGTTTCGTTTATACATCATGCAACATAAGAAACAATTACTTTTATTGTAATCTTAGGATACTTTGTTGGAAGATATATTATTTTTTATTAGTTAAATAATGTGAAAATATATGAATATTGAAAAAATGACTGGTTTCGAAATAATGCAGGTAATTGTAAGAGAAGAATTGCCTCATCCCACAATGACAGAATCAATCCCAGTAAAAGTAATGAAGGCAGAAAAATGAAAGGTGGTTTTCAATGCTATCGTAAATAATAAGCACCTTAACACTCAATGTGGTGTTCATGGAGGATTTGTTTCAACGGTTCTAGATTCTGTAACAGTGTGTGCTGCTCAAACCATTCTGTGGTTGAGTGTTGCTAATGGTACAATTGATTTAAATATAAAAATGCTTAGACCAGTTCCTAAAGATGAAAATTTAATTGCAGAAGGAAACGTCAATCAGAATTTATGAAAAAAATTTATAGATTTAATGAGACCTGGCCCTCCAGCATGAAGAAATTGTCTATTCAATTTATAAATTAGATTTTCTAAAATTTCAACCTTCCCTCTATTCACATTCTCTAGAATAGCTTAATAATTAATTAGCTTAACCCATAAAACTGTTTGCTCACCTTAATTAATAAGATTAGAACTTAAGATTACTTACTAATGATCTAAAATACATACAACTCACAAACTTAATCCACTTTGACTTATCAAAAACCTGATACTGCTGAACTTTACTCACATCGCTGGCTAATGCTGTCAGGTGTTTGGCTTCTTTATTTCTGTTTCGGTATGACAGTAGCTAGTCTAGCCCCACTAGTCCGCCCCATCACCGATGAACTAAAAATGAATTATACCGAAATGGGAAGAATACTTGGTTCTTGGCAACTAGTCTATATTGCTACTGCTTTGCCTTGTGGAGTTTTGATTGACCGTCTAGGTTTACGTCGTTCGCTCTTGATTGCCTCAGTCTTGATAGGCATCTCATGTATGTTGAGAGCTTTCGCTCAAGGGCAACTCACACTTTTTTTAGCTGTGGCTTTTTTTGGAATAGGTGGTCCACTAATATCAATAGGTGCACCTAAATTGATCGGTATTTGGTTTAAGGAGCATGAAAGAAGGTTAGCCATGGGAATTTATATCACCGGTATGGCATTTGGAGGCATCACTACGCTATCAATCACCAATTCAGTGATGATGCCTTGGATGGATGGGGACTGGCGTAAAGTCCTTTTTATTTACAGTTTTGTGGTTTTTCTTTCGGGATTGATCTGGTTGTTCATTAGCAGACACCCAGAGAGCATAGAAATGGAAGTGCATTTAAGTAAATTGGAACGTCCTCCTCAAGTTCAAGTCTTTCTGGAGCTTTTCAATCTCTTACCCGTACGTATTATAATGCTAATGGGCATCTGCATATTTCTTTATAATCATGGCTTATCTAACTGGATGTATGAAATTCTCCAAACACGTGGACTTGGAGTAGAACGGGCAGGATATTGGGCATCAATACCAACTTTGATAGGTATTTTAGGATCACTATCTATCCCGAGGATGGCCTTACCTAAATTAAGATTTTGGATTCTTGCTGGTTTATTTGTAAGTGCGGGAACGTCAGTAATATTGTTAAAATCATACAGTGAACCAATCATATTAATAGGTCTTGCTCTGAAGGGAATTACACAAGGCTCAATGATGACAATTTTACTGCTAATTTTAATGGAAATACCAAAAGTTGGCTCTCGACACCTCGGCTCTGCGGGTGGAATGTTCTTTGCTGCTGCTGAAATTGGTGGTGTACTGGGACCACTAAGCCTGGGAATACTATCTGATAACGAGAGAAGTTTTCAGTCTGGACTTACCATGTTGAGCCTAGTCTGTATTATCCTCTTTGTGCTAGTATTTGTACTCAAACATTTGCTTACTGCACAACAAAATTAAATTGTAAAACCGAACAGACAAATTTTGTAAATAGAGTTCAAATAAAACCTAAAAAACCATTGGCTCTTTGCTAAAGAATCAATGTAAAGAGTTGGGGCACAAATCAAGCTTCAAAGGCTATATGTTCATCCAATCATCCTACAGGGGATGGAAGTAGCTTGTTCATTTAAGATAACAGGGAAAAGCTTCCTGCTTAAACAGTCTTGAATATAGAGAAACAGTAAAAACATCTCCGGCCCTGAGCTGTCTTGATGAAGATAATTACTCAAGTGGAATAACATTCATGATGAAAGAATAAATGACTGTTAAAATAATTATACTTTCTGATGTTTTTCAACCCATTCTGCAACTTTAGGCAAATTGGAGATTATTGTTTGATGGTTATTAAGTAGAGGTAGAGAGTCCAACAAGTTTACAGAGAGACCATCAATGATTCCGCTAGAAATCCAACCACATAAACGCCAGATAGCCAAATCAGCAACACTGAATGATTCACCTACGAAGTAGCCAGTATCTCCATTATCTTCTAGCAATTTTTCCAAAAAACCTAACCAACGAGGGAGAATAGCTTCAGACAGCTCCTGACGTAATTCCATTCTCAACTTAGGATCTTTTTCTCTCAAGGCTGGGCTCATCTGCTTATTGATGTCAGTTGCAAGATCTATTACCTCATCGACTTTTGCAGCTGCAAAATCATCATTTATGGGATAGAGACCACTCAATTTTCCACAAAAACGTGCTATTGCTCCAGTTTGAGCCAGAGTTTTTCCATCAACTTGGAGAATAGGGAATTGACCAAAAGGGAATGTCCCGTCAATTTTCATTTTCGAAATTTCTTCTCGAGAAGGACGAATGTCTTCAAACTCTATTCCTCCATAGAATAATGCTATACGGCTTGTTTCTACTCGCCAGAAAGGGAGATCAGGATATATAAGTCTTAGTTTCATTTTATATAAATTAGATAGGGTTATGCTTAACGTAATTGTTGACACTAAATCCATCAACTAAAGACAAGATCAGTGAATTACATCGTAAAAAACACTAAAAGAACCACCTCAGGACTTTGAAAAAGCATCGAACTACCACAAATTCACCGCGGCTGTAAAGAACGAAATTGGAAACAAAACCGATACTGCGGAACAAACAGTAAAGGTCAATCTCTAGTTACAAAAGTTTATACTATCGAATGTTTTTACTTCTAGAATACCGAGGATGTTACTTGGCATACGCAAAGTGAACACAGAACATGGAACTTTCCCAAACAATAAACATACCTCTTAAACGATCTTTTATTGGATAGTTCCCAGTCAATGGACCAGTTCGGATCATTAAAATTAATAGTATAATCGAAAAGTGTCAAGAAATAATGTTCATGGCTTCAGTGTCCCTTTATGGATTGATATCGTATTGTTTATCAAGAATAAAGGATAGGACAGCCTAGTGGTAGAAACTCATTGTATCTTTCAGGTTTGAAGTGTAGATGTTGACATGATCTAAACCTTTAATTCTCATGAAATACTTCCTTTAAAATATCCAATTATCGTCATAGTTACGGTTACATTGGTATAATGTTTAAACTGTCTTTTTTCATCAAAATCCCTCTGCCCCATTATTGAACCACATAAGTGCAATTAAGCCTGTTTCTCCAAATACAATTCCGACCCAGAGACGTTTTCCCAACAGATAGAAACCCACAAAGGCCAGAGCCATTGGTATCAATCTATGCCAAAGTGGAACCAGTGCCAGCATTCCAGACGGAAAGATCAGAGTCCGTGCTACCAGTGCGGCAATGATGCCATATGCCAGACAGGTGAACCACTCAAAGATCGGGTGGTTAGCTTCTATTCGGTGGCTGATCATGACCGCTGCAAAACGCCATACATAGGTCGCTAAAACTGCGGATAAGAAAAAGATCCAGGCCGATGTATCATCCATTGCCCTCCTTATTTTTCCAAAGCAATTGAAGCTTGTGACGGAGCAAATAGGCTAGTGTACCCGAAATCAGCCCGGCCAACACCAGCCCCCATTCAGGGGTCAACAGATGAATTGGCGGACCGAGAACACAGCCTAATATAAAGGCAAGTAGAAAAGGAGGATGTACTGTATTTGACATTATCAGTCCAAAATAAACAGGCACCAGAAAAATAAGACAGAGCGATACCGTTTGAGGCATGCTTTCAAAAAGAATGTATCCCTGAAGAACACCAATGACGCCTGATGTCATACAGGTAAAGGAAAATCCCAGGAAATAGGCCATCCTTCTGTCTGCCCTGATCTCAGGACCTGTTTGGAGCATTTCAGCCCAAGTATTGATTGATATCATATGAGCAAGCAAATAATTCCATCGACGATTGTGAGTTGAGTCATCAAAAATAGGCATCATCGAAAGTGTCATCGGCATAAATCTCGCGTTTGCCCCGGCTACACCAAGAACGACAGCAATTAAGGGAGCCCCCATACCATAAAGTTCTACGTGAACTACCTGTCCCGGTAGACCCCAGATCAATATCGTGGACAGCATGGACATATAAAGCGATAAACCATGTTCATGGGCAAAAGATCCAAACCCTGTCATTGCAGAAATGAGCAACAGTGCAGGCAGACCAAAGGCATTTTTGATACCCACCAAAACAGCTCTTGAATTAGTCTCAAGTTCTTTCATTGATTTTTGAATATATCTGATAAATATTAATGTTAACGCTAAAGACAAATAAAATTGATTTACTGCACACTGCCTCAAGAGACCGAACCAATTTAATTTAATACAATTAAGCTTAGAATTATTAATAAAATAATTACATATTATAGTTGGGTAGTACAAATAGTATTACAAATAGTATTACATAAATTTAAAATTATCTGAGAATTAGAATTCAACAGACTTAATTAGACGCTAATCATAATGATTTATCTTTGAATACGAAAACAGTACAAAATATAGTTTTACTAAAGTTTAAATCAAGAGTAAACTCTTTCCAATTGCAACTCAACCCTACTAAAAATAGTTGACCATGGAACGAGATTTGACTAGTCGCAGCCACCACGACATGGGTGGACTTGAGGCAGGCCACATCAAACCTGTAGAACACGACTATGAGCTTTGGGAAAAAAACGTAGATGCCCTGTTGGTACTGCTTACTTCCATGTCACCGAAACTAATGAGCGTTGATCAACTGCGCAAGGGCATCGAAAGTCTACCTCCTGATGCATACGAAAAGATGAGTTACTATGAGCGTTGGATTTTTTCAATCACTCAAGCCCTGCAATACAATGGGGTTCTGACAACTAAAGAGCTCAGTCGCAAGTTGGAAGAAGTACAATCCCGCTACGAAACGGAGGAGGTATGATCCCTCTCTTTCAAACTGGAAATGCTGTGCGGGTCCGCAAAGGTTCGCCTCCAGGACATATCCGCACTCCGTTTTATGTGAGAGGCTGTAAAGGAGTAATTGAACGAGTTGCCGGAGAGTATCGTAATCCGGAAGAACTGGCCTTTGGACGATTCGATACGCCAGTTGTCCCTCTTTATCGTGTACGTTTCCAACAACAGGAAGTATGGCCAGATTACCAGGGTAGTCCACAAGACTCTCTAGATGTCGAGATTTTCGAATTCTGGTTAGAACCTGCAAATCCGGAGAAAACATGAAAACCTCCTCTACCAATGAAAGAGATACCAAGAATATCCCACCCACAACTTATTACCAATTCCTGGAAATATCAGTCCGTGAGTTGTTAATCGAAAAGGGAGTGCTGAGTGATGAGGATATCCGGAATGCAGTCAAGGAAATGGATTCCCGAGGTCCGGAACTTGGTGCACAAGTTGTTGCTCGTGCCTGGGTAGACCCTCAGTTCAAGCAATCGCTTTTGCAGGATGCACCATCCGCCGTAAAAGCACTTGGACTCGAAATCGGTCCTGTACAGCTGCTGGTAGTGGAGAACACGCCAGAAGTCCACAATTTAATCGTCTGTACTCTCTGCTCATGCTATCCGCGCTCACTGCTCGGTTTACCTCCGGACTGGTACAAAAGTCGTGAATACCGTTCACGTGCGGTACGTGAACCGAGATCCGTGTTGCTGGAATTCGGTACAGATATTTCTGATGAAGTAGAAGTCCGGGTACATGACAGCACAGCTGATTTGCGCTACCTCGTGTTGCCGCAGCGTCCAGAAGGTACCGGACACCTCACCGAGGATGAACTTGCCGCACTCGTAAAACGTGACTCAATGATCGGCGTCACAGAAGTTTGTTTTAGTGCAATTTAATAAGAATCACTTGTACATTACATCCTGAGTAGAATAATTATTCATAAAAAAATTGCAAAATATGCTTTAACTGCAGGTTCAATAATACACTTAAATCAGAGTGGTGCTATGAACAAATTACTAATTGCATTTCAGTTGTTATTATTAGTATTTTTGGTTGGATGTACAAATGAAGCCGAATATGTCGGAGAACTGCAAAACGGGAAACCACATGGTAAAGGAAACATTACCTATGAAAATGAGGAAATTTATGACGGAGAATGGAAGGATGGGCTGAAAGAAGGTAAAGGAACTCTAACTTCACCTGACGGAGGTAAATATGAAGGTGAATGGAAGAATGACAAAATGGAAGGTCAGGGAACATACACCTGGCCTAATGGGAATAAGTATGAAGGGGGGTGGAAGGATGGAAAAAAGCATGGAGAGGGTACTATATTGTTTAAAGATGGAAGTAAAATGAAAGGTGATTTCAGAGATGACAGTCCCTGGAAAACCACACTTTCTGACTAAAACACTTTTATTTACATCACTCACTACTCTATCCAACTAGAAAGTCAGTAATTTTGTCGTGTACTCTCAAACATATGTAAGGGATCTTTTACAATAACAGTATTTTATGTTATTTCTCCTTCGGTCTGAATAACAATCCACAGTCAATAATATAATTTTTTATGGCAACTTATGACTCATGAGCAACTCCAGTGGCTTAAAATATTATAGATGAGTCGTCCAATAAAATTACATACTTATTATAGAATGCTTGGGACTAAAACCCGAAGTACAAATATTAACGAACATTCATCATCACAATATTTACTTTGTAATATCAATATTTAAGCGAGTACAAAAAAATATCTAAATTCTCCCACCATTGACCGCATCAACTTTGACAGGGGTTCAGACTTCCTTGCACGAAGGGTAGTTGAACTAATTAATAATTGAGGGTGATACTGCCTGTGATTTATGGCAGATCAAAGAATAGCTAAAAGCTCAACAATGTATTTATTTGAAAAATTAGTTAAAAACCATCCGAAACGATTTGGGACTTTTCTTGCCCTGATTGGTGTGCTGGTTCTTACACCTGACACCATGGTAATGAGATTTTCAAATCTTGACCGATGGCCGCTGATGGGCTGGCGTGGAGTATTAATGGGAGTTACTCTATTGATTATCTGGCGCCTTTTTCTTTTTTCTAATACAAAAGAATGAGTTGATCCACTATCACAGTGACGAATCTACTTGTTCCATAATTTCTTTTTCCATAAATTCCGTTACCTTTACACTTGGAATTCAGGAAACCTCTGTAATGTTAGTATTAACTGCCTTAGCAACAATGCCGATATTTGCAGCAATTCTATCAAGTTTTATGCTGCACGAAACACAAGGATGGCTCGGTTGGTTAACTATAATTGCTGCAATGGTTGGTGTCTCCATTGTAGTCAGTGACGGCAACAATGCCATCGGTCAACCCGAAGGATCTCCAGTGTTGGGTGCTGCTTATGGGGCTATTACTGCACTTGGACTGGCAATCGCCTTTACTATGGCGCGGAAATACCGTGATCTTGAGGTGGTCCCTGCAGCTGCTGTTGGAGCCCTAATTAGTGGTATCATTGGTTTTGCCTTTAGTACAGAAGGCAATATTTTTATTGCGCCAATCTGGACAGTATTCACTATGGGAATTGTGATACTTCCTGTGTCATTTGCGTTTCTTATTATAGCTCCTCGTTATACAACATCTGCTATTGTAAGTTTAATTATGCTGTTAGAAATGGTAATTGGACCATTTTGGGTCTGGTTTGGTATTGGTGAAAGACCGAGTATGATTATGATTCTTGGTGCCTGCATTGTAATTGTAGTCATCGCTTTTCATATTATTCGGACACAATTCTACTCAAGCAATAAATACCAGTAACTTTCATCAAAATACATGATTAAAAAAATGTTAGTTGCCGATAAATTTATCCATTAAAAAATAATTTTATCCTACCCATCCTGGTGCTTCGAAAACTCAAAACTTGACAAATTTCAAGAATGGCGTTATAAAGCAGACGTTAAATATTATCAAGATAATTTAACTGATTTAAATTTTGGTTCCATGATTGCAGAATTGTAAATATGGGCTTCCAAACATTGTCATAGATGTTTGACAGCAGCTATTTGAATTCTGGAATTATTAAAAGGTATTCTACCGGACGGAATACATACTTTTCCATGGCAGGAGTAAACTTCTCAAAAGTTATGGAGAAAAAGATGAATAAAATCTTTTCCGTTTTATTACTGGTAACCTTCAGCTTCAGCGTCATATCATGCTCTAGCGAAGATTCATCCGGCGCAACCTCACAACTTGGTCAAGTGCTTGACCAGCCTAACTCCACTGATGATGAGAAAAAGATTATCCTGCCTGTGTCACAGTCGGACAACTGCGAATTGATCGACAATTCAGTAATCGATAATTCTACGGTTGATAAATCGTCAATTTCAGATAATTCCAGCATAAAAGATTCAACTGTTAATAATTGCTCGACGGTTACTCGTTCAATTGTAGATAACTCTTCTACTAGTTGATAATTCAACAATTTCATACTCAACAATAAATAATTCGTCAGTATGTAATGCATACATTGATAATTCTACAATTGTAAATTCAACTGCATGTTATGGGGATTTTCCTTTTTCGTTTATAAACACAACAATTTGGGGTCTACTTGTGACTGAACAAACGGATCCAACAGTGAGCAGCGTTGCGATAACCAGTTCGTCAGAACAGGTATACAGCCAGCTGAATGCAGGGGATAATGTCTCTGTGACAGCTACATTCAGTGAGTCGGTCATCGTAACTGACGATGACGGGATCGGAGTTGACAACGCAAGCGGCACTCCGACGCTCACCATTGTTGTAGGCAGTACTAATCGAACGGCAACTTATGTGTCTGGCAGCGCCAGTACTGCGCTGGTTTTCCAATACACGATACAGTCTGGAGAAAATGATACCAATGGTATCAGCATCGGGGCTGACTCCCTTGCCCTGAACAGCGGCACTATCAGGGATGCTTCGGGGAATTATGCCACGATCACGCACAGCTCTGTAGCAGCCAACTCGAGCTACAAGGTAGACACCGCAGTTCCGACTGTAAGCGCAGTGTTAATTACAAGTTCGACTAGTAATACTGATACTAGTGAGTATATAATGCCGTACAGCGGAGCCTCTCGGGCAGCTTATGTGATGGGTAGAGTGGATGCCTCAGAAATGTTACATATATGTGACAGCCACCTTCAGTGAAATCGTTACAGTGACAGGAAGCCCACGGCTCTCACTTTATGATGCAGAGGGCACTAGCCGAACGGCAACTTATGCGTCTGGCAGCGGCAGCACTCAGCTGCCAGTTTTCAGGTACGCGATATTGATTGGTGATCCTGATAGCAACGGCATCAGCATTATTGAGAACGCCCTTACCTTGAACAGTGGCACTATCAAGGATTTAGCAGGAAATGATGCCACGATCACACACAGCTCTGTGGCAGTCAACGGGAGCTACAAAGTTAAAGAAAATTAGGATAATCATGAGCACACTCATTTATCAATAATATTCGTTATGAGATCAATATTATTAATAATAATCATTATCACTACTTTACCATTGGTGTTATTCGCAAAAATGGGAAGTTCTGATGCTGGTTTGTTCTATTCCACCTGGGTAACTGGCCTGCACGAGCGGTAGCTTGACGATTAAATGGAACTGAAGCTGGATAAAATACTTTTCTTAAGATGTCTATGATTAGAATTAATTATCTTATTAGTGAATCTTTTTTTTTATCACCGATGTCACTGCTTGCAGAAAGCGATAACAGCAGCAGTGAGGCAGGGCTCTTTTACTCCACCTGGGGCAGCGGAGTAATGGGAGGCTACAACTATTCAAACGAAATACATATTGGTGCTAGTCTTTCGTCAGGAGACACCACTACTGAAAGTGAAGGACCTGGAACATTAATTAAATCTCAGTCAACTTTTATGACTTTTAATGCATTTACACGATTTTATCTGAGAGAGCTCGACATAACAGATGGTTTATTTGCAGAAGCAGGACTCGCTTTTCGTAACTGGAACGGGACTGGTAAAATAACTGAAAAGAGTACAAAAGCAAAAATTGCTTCGTTAAAGATGAAATGGAGTCCTGTTGTAATTGTTACAGGAGTTGGATGGCATAAAGTATGGGGCTCTGGCTTAAGTTTTTCTGTAGCAATGAATGCCAGCATTGGCGGTTCGAGAACAATTGAGTACACTGAAAATATGCATAGGTTCAGTGACTCTATGAAAAAAGATCTTGAAAAGAAGACCGATTATCCAACAAATTTAGTCATCTACATCGGCTACAGTTTTTGAGAGCATATTATGATTAAATACATTTTTCTCCTGTTTTTTAGCATTTTCCTGCTTTCGGGATGCGGAGACGAGCTTTCGACAAGCACCACTGATGATTCCGCAAACATTACAAAGTCACTCCTGACAGGTACATGGACTGCGAAGTGCAGTGACAACACCACTGCTTCGACTTCTTCCAAGACTGTACTGGTGTTTTCCGCTTCCGGAGACAATCTCGCTGCAACCACCACAAATTATTCAGACTTAAGTTGTGTTACTCAAAGTTCTGTTTTCACTAAAAAGTTGAACACTTTGGAACTTGGCAGCAAAACTAAGACTTCGCAAAATCAAATAATCAATAAATTCACTGCAAAAGTTACAGACATCACATTAGAACCAAAAACAAGCTCTGTTATTATGTCTTTAAATAAATCTTCCTTCTGCGAACTGACAGGTTGGGGTTCCGGAGAAACGTCAGTAGCCGGACTGACTTGCGGTTCTATAACATATAATGCTGTAAGTGACACCCACAGCGACATTATCCAGATCAATTCAGAAAAGACTTTCATCAGGCTTGGTAACATAACGAACGCAGCCAGTACTGGATATCCAAAGACTCTATATACTCAGGAGTATTATAAGTAGTGTCCGGAATTCGCTCGTGCGAACCAACCCCCCTGCACAACAAAAAAGCAAACCGATAACGTGGTTGGATTCAGTCTAATATTTGCCCTCCATACAAGTTCCTGCTTTCCTGCTTCAACTGTGTTGACTCTTTTGGTGAGTTAGTTGTTTTACACCTCATCTACATCCGTATTATTGTAACCGTGTGAAACTAAGCTGAGCTTCAAACAAAATTTTGGCCGGTTACTTGCTTTTATTTTTCCGTGTAATAGATTCGCATTTAGCGTAAAGACAGGTAAAAATGAATGCACAGTTTGCAAAGCCAAAAGCAGATCCTCAACGGTTCTTTATTAATTGCCCTCTATTTCATTTTTTGGATCGTGGTAACAGTTGTACTGCCAATTTTATCTCTTGGCCTGCGATTGTACACTAAGGAGCAGGGTATCTTAAAGGATCATACTAAAGAACCAGAAGCTTGAAATAAAGCAGTCTAGTGAACTATCCGGTCAAAATTATGGTTGTTGATCTGAAGGTTTTGCGCCGCCTTGAAAATGACTGCTTTTGTAGATGATCACACCTTGGAGGGACAGATAATTTTCAATCTGTGTCTTTATGTTTCCTGCTCTCTGAATGCTCCCCATCAGTCACAGCAGAAGATTCCATGCTGCTGACATCAGCATCTATTTCCTGACTCCTCTCAATTTTCACATTTTCTGTAACTCTCAGTTCCTTCTTAATCTGACAGTCTGAACAGCGAGATGGTTTGTCGACAAAAACAAACTGGCGACAGACATCAAAGTCATCGAAAGTTGGACTCCAGAAACTTATGCAGCACTTAGAAAGTCATCAGATGACCTTATGGGCCCCTATCAAATATTTTTTTGATTAACATTCCAGTCAATAATTTTTAATAAAATTTTTAGCTGCAGGTCAGAATAATTCTGGCATTGCTGAAAAGTATTTCATTTGTCATCCCGGACCTGATCGGGGATCCAGATTCCAGATCAAATTGAATACAATAATTTAAGCAGATACCCTTGATTCCGGGTCTACCGCTTCTCTTCTTCTGGAATGATAATGGAGAATATTCTAGAGTATCACAACCAATATTCCGATGATGTGATCTCCATGGGAAAGGAACTAAAACTACAGAAGTGCAGGGCTTTTGCGATTGCCTGAAGTTAAATTATTGGGTGATTTAAAACGGAAAATAAACGGTGGGTATCATAATACAATATTAATTGTCTTCCGGAGCATATGATAAATACTGTAATTAGGCATTGCTTCTCATTTCACATATCGGGGTTTTCAGTTTAATTATTGCTGAATGCTCTTACACAAAAGCCACCAGCATGAGTATCTCTTGTCGGCAAATCAGCCTCTGACTGAGAGGATCCATAAGGTCACATCAAGCATTTTGCTCATATTAGCTTGTATACCTTCCTGAATCAGATTCCCTTAACACATATCACTGACACTTAACATTCTTTTCGCCCACCGTCTTTCTATGCATCCTGTGAGAGATTCGGATATTTAGTCTGCAGTATCAATTACTGCAGTCAAGAGTTGTATTGTAACCAACGGTGAAATTATCCACAGCTCCAAGAGCAAAGGAAGTTCCGTCTTTGGAATAGTATTTAAATGAATCTAGATTACCTAATGTACAGTGCTGCACGAACCGTCATATATAGTTGAAGTTCCACCTAGATCTACAAATATTCTATAATTCGTTCCTGAAAATGGACCTATAACACCTCCATCTGAATTTGCGGAATTGTAATCATGTCGTCCTTTATAGCAAGCAGCGCTAGAACCACAACCACTCTTGTTTCCTATTTCTCCAGACTATCATCAGCAACAACACAGCATCTGTAGATGAATTATTATCTGCTGAAGATATCTATCTTTATAGTATCAGCAACACTGTTACCTTACCCAAACATATAAAATAAGTAAAGATGAGTGGTGTTGTCGTATTGATTGTAGAAGAAACAGTTACCTGTGGTTGCAGTAGGTGTAGGTCCGATGTGCAAGTTTTCAGAAGAATTGTCTCAGTACTTAAATTCATAGTTTTGTGAAGGATCATCTAGATTATTGTTGCACGCAGTTATCGGACGAATTATCAGTATAGGCAGTGATCATTTCCAAGTAAATTGAGCTATCTGTTGAAGTGCGTTGGTCTCCAGACCAAATTGACAGTACATTACCTGAAACACATGTTCCAGTAACAGTAAGATCATAAGTCTCAGTTAAGACATACCCGCTTGCTGTTGTAATTGTAATTGTAATATTTGAGTGCGTTGTAATTTCTGAGGCTTTAGAGGGAGTCCATTCAATAAGCCCTGTAGAGGAGATAGTCATACCATCAGGCTGATTGCTCAGCGAATATGTGATCGTACCTGAATAAGTTCCACTGGTGGTCACCTGATACTGATAACTCTGGCCAAAAGTAACAGTAGCATTGTCAGATGCGGAACTTGAAATTGAGATATCTTCAGTGGTTGTTGTATTGTCAGTTAATTTATTCCCAGATTTTTCCCAATCAGAAAAATCATATTCATCTTTGTAACCACAGGAGATAATGAAAGTAAAGCCAAAACAGAAAATCAGTAATACGTATAAAATCTTTTTCAAACCAAGTTTTTAATAAAAAATAATGAAAAATATTTAAAAACAGGTGCTGGCTAGTATCAGCCCTACTAGCATTGCTATTTTAAAACCATAAAGGCAAATTCATTATTCATACCAATTATAAATAAATTTTTTGCTAAAGACAGGGGATTGAAACTGCCAGGTAGTGAAGGAGGAGTGGGTTGTGGGAGGTTGTAAGACTTGAAATCTATCGTGTAAAAGACAGCATTGGATTCTCAATTATTGATTCTATCAGTTAAGTCTTTATATTTTCAGAGAGGACTCATGTGACCAGATAATTTTCTTCGTTATATTAAAGTATCCTCTCATTTAATTATTTTGACTGATATTCAAATCTTGGGAATGTCTTATTTCATCAAAATCCTCTTCCATGCTCCCTCAGTTTATGGATCAAATCGGAAGTGAAATATTAGATCGAGGTGGTCTTTCAGAGTCTCTTTATCTGCAAGGTACTTCCTTAGTACTTGACTATTCCAGCGTAAAATCGTAGTTGCCTCCTTGCCTGTCGTGACATCTGCCGAAGTTTTTCCTCCAGTTATGAAGGACTGCTCACCAATGAATCCGCCTGTAGGAATAATTAGTATGTTCTCCATGTTTGAGCACCACTTCAGCCTCACCTTCCACCACAAGCATCAGGCTGTCCAGTTCTGAATCACGAGTGACAAGATTCACCTCAGGCTGTATTTCTTCCAAAGATCCATGATCGATCAATTTTTTGAATACCCTTGGTTCAAGAGATTTGAATGTCAGATCATAGATTCTCTGTTCTAAATCACTTAGTGAAACGGGCCTGCTTTCTAGGTAAATGATAAAGAGCATTACCAAGTTGATAATCGTATAAATACACGTCCAGACAAAGGAATTCCACAAAGGTGTTTCATGGAAATATAAGAAATAGGGTACAATTAAGAAGTTCCCTGTAATAGTGAGTAACCTCAGCCATACGATTTTTTTTGCCAAAAAAGCTGCTAAGTAAATTATATAACCGCAATTCAGCAAAATTATGTAAATGTTCCAGTCATTCATTAAATTACCTACATTTAATTTGAACTATAAAAATTATTTATCTATATCCAATATATTTCACAAGTTAAGCCAAAATATATATTTTCCTGTTAAAATGCATTTATTTCACTTACAGCCTTTCTGAGTATCCTGTGTAACGTTCTGGTTATAGAATTAAAGTGATCCTTAAACTAAAAACGTTCAATATCGTCATCTCCAAGGTACTCACCCTGTTGAACCTCAATTATCTGTAGAGTTGTTTTTCCAGAATTCCCAAGACGGTGCCGCATTCCTTTGGGTATATATGCAGATTCATTTTCTTGCAAAATAACCTTTTCATCACCACGCTGAACATCAGCTGTCCCCTCAAGCACAACCCAGTGTTCGCTACGCTGTTGATGGCTCTGGAGAGACATACTTTTGTCTGTCTGGATTTCCAGCATGCGGATACGATAGCTCGTATTTTCCAGAATTGTCGTGGCAGAGCCCCATGGACGCATTACACGTGTATGAAATTTATATTCATGCCGTTCCTCTTTTTTAAGTGTTTCAACGAGTTTTTTCACGTCCTGGGAACGCGTCATGTCGCATACCAGCAGGGCATCATCAGTTTCAACAATGATCAAATTTTCAACACCAATACTCGTTACCAGCTTTTTGCTGCTGAAGATCAGGCAGTTTTGCGTTTCATGGGAAATAACGTTGCCCCGTATGACATTACCCTGTTTGTCTTTCTCTGAAACCTGATAAATACTTTCCCAACTGCCAAGGTCACTCCATTCCATATCAACAGGCAAAACCGCAACCCGCTTTGATTTTTCAAAGAGTGCGTAATCAATTGACTCAGACTCGATGGATTGGTATATATTCCGAATTACTTCCGGATCAGCAAGCTCCTTTCCATCAACCGTTGCGTTTTCGAACACAGCCAGCAATCCTGGTGCATGATTACGAAATTCATCCAGCCAGGTTTCTGCAGTTGCCATAAAAATACTCGCATTCCAGGTATAATCTGAGGATTCCAGATAGCTTTCTGCCGTTGACTGGTCAGGTTTTTCAACAAAATTTGCAACCTTAAAACCGACTTCAAGTGCTTCTCCTGCCTTGATGTAACCATATCCTGTTTCCGGCCGGTCCGGACGTATACCAAAAGTCACAAGATAACCTGTACTTGCTAGAGTTTCCGCATTTTTTAAGGCACCGATAAAATGTTCAGGTGCCTTTATCAGGTGGTCCGAAGCCAAAATGACAACCGGCTCACTGCGTTGATTTTCCGGAATCTGAAGAATCCCCCATAGTATGGCCGGTGCAGTGTTACGGCTAAGCGGTTCAATAAGTAACTGTTCAGGACGATAGTCTGGATATATTTGTGCCATCTGCTGCTGAAGCTCTCCTTCATGTGATGCAGAACCGACAACATAGATTTTCTCTGGATCAATAAGTGTTTCCAAACGCCTGCATGTTTCCTGGAACAGAGATTCGTGAGTTGAACCAAGATTGAGAAATTGTTTGGGAGTCATACTGCGACTATAAGGCCAGAGACGTGTTCCTGTTCCTCCGGCAAGGATCATTGCAATCATATATTTTTTATACCAGTTAATTGTCAGGTTATTCAGATTTTAAGAGATGTTTTTTAGAAAATCCAAATGACTAAGATTTACTGCAATTGAAGTCAGACTGATCAATGAACCACTTCTCAGTTGCTCAAGTGAATGAATATATGCCCGTAAATGGGCAGCATTCATTTCTTCCAGCGGTTCCAGTAAAGTTGGAAAATCCTGTTCTTTCATTGTCTCAATCTTGTGAGATGCAAGCAATACTTCCAACAGCCTCAATTTGTTTGCATCCAATGTACGTAAAAGAATGTCCTGGAATTCCAGTTCCCAATCATTGCCTGGCTCCTGCAAAATCAGACGTTCTCGAAGCCAGTCTAGTCCGAATTTCTGTTCAACACTCTCTGCAATACGATATGCAGTAGAGACACCCAGTTTTTTGTTAATACACAAATGAATCACATCCGGAGCTAATCTTAAACGCCGCAGTGAGGTCCTGACAGTCTCAATTGCACGTTGTTCGCTTAAATCTTCTGATTCAACTTTTTCCTGCTTGGAATCTGAAGGAGATTGATCGTTTTCTGAATTTAATGTATCTACAGAATTATCTGGATGCTCCACCAGTTCACTCAATAATGCATGATATTTGTCGATTTGTTCAAAACCCGGTGGAACTTCTTGACTCTGCAGTACATTTCGAACGAGCATCTTCAAAACATCTTCCAAATCTATCAGTACTTCGTAACGCTCTTTCTCAGTGATATCTGTCATAGAATACAGACGGCCCCGTATTTCTGTTGCACCAAGGCTTGATTCCAGTATCAGATAGGTCCTTATTATATCAGGTATGCTCCGTTCAGTGACTTGTGCCATTCTGGAAACAAAGGTTGAACCTGCCTGATTAGTGATATTGTTCGTCAGAACCGTAGAAACAATCTCCTTTTTCAGAGGATGATCGTTGGCATTTTCACCAAAGTGACTTTTTAAAGTTTTAGGAACATAATCTAAATACGTTGCAGTCAGTTCTTTTTCAAGTGGCATTTCTGAAGAGGTAAGCGCTTCGTAGATCTCCATTTTTGCATAAGCCATCAATACTGAAAGGACTGGACGCGGCAAAGGCATGTTTGAATGTTCCAACTGATCAAGTTCTGTACGTGTTGGAATGTATTCGCTGCGTTTATTCATTCCCTGCTCCTGCAGATGTGCAATCAACTTACGGAACAAACGGAAATTGAGGTTGGAACGAATGCTGTCCATTGAGATCAAACGGTGCTGTCCGCGGTTATTGGCTAATACAAGCTCAGAAACCTCATCGGTTGCTGATGCAAGTAGATCATTTCGCTCTTCCTTTGACCCTACAATGCCTCTTCTAAGAAGCTGCTGGAGTAATATTTTTAGATTAACCTCATAATCCGACATATTTACACCACCGGAATTGTCAACAGCATCGGTGTTCAGTCTAACTCCATTGTTAGCAAGATCAATGCGCGCCAATTGAGTCAAGCCTAAATTAGCTCCTTCACCAATAACCTTCATTTGACATTCAGTAGTATCAATTCGTAAAAAGTTGTTTTCCTGGTCTCCAACTTGATAATGAGTTTGATCAGCAGTTTTAATGTATGTACCTATGCCGCCAAACCACAACAAATCTACGTCCATTTGTAAAATAAGCCGTACTGCATCTTCACCTTTTAAACTGTCTGCATCTGTACCAAGCATTACTTTTATCTCAGGCGACAGCTTAATGGATTTTGCATTACGCTCATAGATTCCGCCTCCGGAACTAATTCTTTCCGTAGAATAATCCATCCAGTTGGATCCAGGCAAATCAAAAAGACGTTTTCGTTCCTGCCATGAACTTTCTGCATCTGGATCAGGATCAAGAATGATATGCCTATGATTGAATGCAGCTTTGAGAAGGATCATTTTACTCTGCAGCATCCCGTTACCAAAAACATCTCCACTCATGTCTCCTATGCCAATTACTGTAGTGTGTTCAGCCTGAATGTTCCGACCCATTTCCTTAAAGTGCAGTTTAACGCATTCCCATCCTCCTCGAGCTGTGATTCCTTCTCTTTTGTGATCATAACCGACTGAACCGCCTGAAGCAAAAGCGTCGCCCAGCCAGTAATCGTATTTTTCAGACACTTCGTTGGCTATATCTGAAAAAGTTGCCGTCCCTTTGTCTGCAGCAACAACCAGATATGGATCCGGATCATCGTAGGAAAGTACGTGACTTGGAGTTTGTATCTTACCCTGTGCGTCAAAATTGTCGGTTATCTGCAGCATTGCACTAATGAAACGTCTGTATTGACTTTTAGATTCTGTGATTGCTTCTTCACGTGATGCCGGAGTGTTTTTCAGCACAAAACCACCTTTTGATCCAACTGGAACAATCACCACATTTTTTGTTTGTTGTGTTTTGACAAGCCCCAATATTTCCGTTCTGAAGTCATCCGGCCGATCTGACCAGCGAAGTCCACCCCGTGCAACTGGTCCAAAACGTAAATGCAGACCTTCCATCCCCACATCATGCACATATATTTCTTTGAAAGGCACCGGGTCCGGCATCTGTTCTATTTTTCGAGAATCAAGTTTGATGGAAATACCTGTTTCTTCAGTATCTTGCTGCAGGTAATAATTCGTTCGCAAAGTATTTTCAATCAATTCAAACAAACGACGTAATACCTCATCATCAGTAACCTGTTTTACTGTTACTAAACTCTCAATGAACTCATGTTTTTTCTGCGGCAAAAGCACTTCTTGACGATAAATCAAATTACCAAAAGAAGATTCAGGAGAAAATCGACAGTCAAATGTTTCAAACAACAAGCGCGAGCAGAGGGGATGCCTGAGCAGAACACCATTTATCGTCTCACGGGTTAAAGGTGCACTTAATTGGAGAGATAGATTGCGATAAAGCTGAAGCACATTAATTTCCCGCCATGCTAAATTTGCCAGTAATGCCAAACCATTCAAAGGGTCATTTTCTGTTTTTTTATTGAAGACCTGTTTAACTATTGGTGCCAACAATGGTTTGAAATGCTCTTCTTCTATTTTTATCCTGTCACTGCGTACTACTCTAAAAGACTGGATGAAAGCTAAAGTTTTTTCATCATTACCAATTCTTGTCGTCAACTGGTCGATTACATGCAGTCCAAGATTTTGCAGGACAGGCATGATCTCAATCAAATGTATTTTCTCTTTGCTGTAAACATAGAGCAGGGAAACAGACTTGCCAAGTACTGATGGAATTGAGAAGTGTTTTAAGTCGAATTGAAGATTATCATCCCGGGTCAGTAATTCCATGAACTGAATATTTTCCAGGGCTTCCAATATTTCAACACGGGCACTGTAATGAGAAGGCATCAGTGGGACATATCGTTCATATAATCGTCTACCTACATCACCTGTATTTTTACTCTGTAGGAGTTCGCGAAGTTGAATTTTCCACGGTTTTATCCGTCCGCTGATTTCATTTTCAAGCTGCAGCAAATCAACATTAGGCAATTCACTTTTTCCCAGTTTGTCTTCCTGCAGCTCAAATTGCAGATGTAAACGTGATTTTTCACTTCCGCGTGCTTCAAACCAGTCACAATGCTGATGTGTAATTTTTGCCTTGAGTAAGACAATAGTGTGTTTAATCGCTTCCTCAGAGAAAAGTGAGGTGGGCATCACTATCATCAACTTTAATACTCCTGTAACTCTGGAATTTATCTGAAAACAATAAATATTATTAGGATTGTTGACAGAAAGAAGTCCATCGCAAACCTGAATCAATTCTTTCCTTGATGAACGGAATAATTCAAATTTTGGTGTTGCACTGAATATCCGGATGACTTCATTGTAGTCATAACTGTTCACCAGCATATTCCGGTTTTTAAAAATATAGTCCATCTTCTGGTGAATAAGAGGCGTTTCAATATTTTTTACTTGAAGTGAGCTTCCCCTGAGCAGACCGAGAAAAACATGCTCAACCATACCTAATTTCTTATCCGGAACACGGATACTCAGGATCATCAAGTTTTCAAAACGTAAAACCGGACTAATGAAACGAATCAGGTCCAATGCAAAAGGGAATTTTGAGTGACGGCGATTACTAAGACGTGCAGTTACAACATTCAAAAGAGTCTTGGAGGATTTAGATAGAAAGGTCTTTGCCAAAATTCCCAGTCCGGAATTGTCTATAGTTTTAATGAAATTTCTAGAATCTGAATCCTGTGCTACAAGTGTGATAAAACCCATCAAAGTAAAATTGTCCAGTTTCAACCATCCACAAAGTTTAGACCAATCTTCCTTTGTATCAGAGGAAATGACAGTAACTGTATCAATTTCTTTTTCCATTGATTCCAGCCGTATCAACATATTTTGACGCTGATTCTGGACAAGCTGAACTGCCAACATGTGACCGGCAATCAGGTTTTCAATATGTTTCAAGGAAATGATGTCTGCATCAGCATCAATTTCCAGATAGAGATGAACAAATTTTTCTGATGTATCTACTGGAGAAATAACTCCCAAAATTTCTTTCTCTGCAGTCAGACGTACTCCCATTATTGGATGAAGTTTTCGATGAATCATTAAATCCAACTGACGCAACAGTGCCTCAACAGTAACGACGATAAACGGTGCATCTGGAGAAACTATTTCTATTATTACATTCCCGGGAAAAGATGACTCTTCATGTGTGTTAGATGGAAGTTTATGAGGAACTACTTGTACCATTCCACTCCTGCTGACTGCTTTCCTGAAAAAAGCAAATCTATCTTTGAGAAAGACTTCCAACTCTGAATTGCTGTAGGTCTCATGCATTCGTTCTGACATACCACGCAAAAAATGTGTGATAAACTGATCAAAAACCGAAATATCGGAATCATCCTTCACCAAAGTATTTTCTTCTCTTATCTTCTTAATTTTGGACATTGGATCATCTCTCTAATGGAAAAAAGTATATTCCACGTACATCATTTTTTAAAACAAGTACTAATTGAATGGCTGATATTATTTAGTAAAGTAAAATACATCTCTGGACCTGGAGGAATGCTGGTACCAATAGGATCAAGTATTCCTGTTTTTACAGTAGTTCCCGAAATGACAGTTTGCACCAATTTGGGAGAAAATTGCGGTTCCGTAAAAATACAAAGAACGTTTTTGATTTTTATTTTTTTACGGATATCTATCAACCTGCCAACACTTGTGGAATGACCTGAATTGTACTGCAGCCAATTGGACTAATATTAAAGCTTTTCTCAAAATATTGATATGCATCATGAAAGACAATATAAGACTTTGATGAAACAGAACTCATTTTTGTTTCCAATTGTATGTTTAAATCAGAAAGTCGGAGTATTGTTTTTTTGCCGTTACTGTGATAGGTATTCGCATTTTCAGGATCTAAATCACTCAATATTTGGACTAAATTCTGGATGATTTTTTGAGCATTAAGTGGATCCAGCCAAATGTGTGGGTCGTTTCCTGGTAACCTGTGGATTTCCTGTTTCTTTAAATGGTCTTGATCATTTTCAGATTCATGATCAAGTTTCTGCCACTCTTTACCTGAGCGAAAGGGCCGCAGTATGAGTCCAGGTGTATCTTCAAATGAAAACACCCAGGCTCCTGCAGCCAAAGAATGAATTGGTTTGGCCAAAAATCCTTCCAGATTTTCTCCTCCCCAAAAAACAAGATCTGCGTTTTGAAGCTTGACGGCAGCGCTTGGCCGCAGGGAATAGGTATGTGGTGAGTTGTTTCCATTTAAAAGCAAAGCAGGTTTTGAAACCCCCTGCATTACAGAAGAAACAAGTGAGTGAAACGGTTTTATTGAAACCACAACTTTCAAATCTGAAGCTGCCATTGCCAGATTAAAACAGAGAAGTGGAATAACAATAATTAAGCAAATTCCAGTTTTAATCACAATCCAGTTTTGCTTTGCGGCTTTGCTTTGAAGAGTAAAATATGTTATAAATATTGATTACTTCAGGATAACTCTGACTAACTAATTTGTCAATGCTAACCAAGATGGAAACTGCAGCAAATTTGTCAACTGCAAAAGAAAAAAAACAAATCCTGCTTCAAACCGAAAATATGTCTCTATTCGCTGGAGAACAGGAGTTGCTGTCCGATGTTCGCTTACTGTCTCTGCTGGAGAAATTGTGACTATCATCGGGCCAAACGGAGCTGGTAAAACCACACTGTTCCGTGTTTTGTTGGGAGTTATCCCTCCAAATACCGGGAGTATATATAAAAAACCAAATCTCAGAATTGGCTACCTGCCGCAAAAAATTACTGTAGATCCGATTCTACCTCTTTCAGTCAACCGAATGATGAATTTGACTGGAAATTTTTCCAATCGACAAATTGAAAATGTCCTGGATGAAACCGGTGTTTTATCATTGAAAAACAAGCCCGTGTATCAGCTTTCAGGAGGAGAATTTCAGCGTGTGATGCTGGCGCGTACACTTTTGATAAATCCAGAACTTCTTGTTCTTGATGAACCGGTACAGGGAGTAGACTACATGGGAGAGTCAGAATTGTACAAACTAATTGGAAACTTGAGAAATAAGCATGGTTGCGGTGTGCTGATGGTTTCACATGATCTGCATGTAGTAATGGCTTCAACAGACCGTGTGTTGTGCTTGAACCGCCATGTGTGCTGCGAGGGAGAACCTGAAGATGTAAGCCAACATCCGGAATACTTACGGTTGTTCGGTTTAGACTCCGGTAGTGCTTTGGCTGTATATAGTCACCATCACGACCACACACATCAATTATCCGGAACATTGCGTGAGGACAGCCAGTGATGATTTTAGATGATTTCTTTTGGCGGGCTGTTATTGCTGGGATGGGAGTTGCCATTCTTGCAGGTCCACTGGGTTGTTTCGTGATCTGGCGAAGAATGTCATACTTAGGTGACACCATGGCTCATTCAGCTTTACTGGGAGTCGCACTTGGTATTTTTCTGGAAGTTGATTTGATTTTCGGTGTTTTTGTTGTTGCCATCGCTGTAGCAATGATTCTTTTTATTTTTCAACGACAAAAACAGCTTGCAAACGATGCTGTTTTAGGTACACTTTCTCATGCATCACTGGCCATGGGAGTGTTGGCAATCAGCCTTATGAGTTGGGTGCGCGTTGATTTAATGGGATATTTATTTGGTGACATTTTGGCAGTAGACATGACAGATCTTTACTGGATCTATGGCGGCGGTCTTTTGATCATGCTGATATTTCTTTGGCTATGGCGACCTTTACTTGCTATTACATTTGACAGTGAACTTGCCCAGGCAGAAGGAGTTCCAGTTATCAGAGTACAACTGATCTTCATGCTTTTGATTGCAGCTGTGATTGCCTTATCCATGAAAATAATCGGAATTCTGCTGGTCACCTCACTTTTAATAATTCCTGTTTCTGCAGCGAGGCGTTTCAGTAGAACTCCTGAACAAATGGCACTTGGAGGTGCGCTTATAGGTATGGCCTCAGTAGGACTTGGCTTGTGGGCATCACTGCAAATTGACACACCTTCCGGTCCCTCAATTGTTATTGCTGCAGTACTGTTTTTTTTCGCAGCCAATCTTTTTCCTCTGCGTAAATTTCAATAGAAATTGTTTAAAGATTCTTGGCACTGGTTTTAAAACGGCATCATTCTTTAGTAAAGAAAATAAATAAAAATCCGCTATACAAAAATGACAACAGACCTGCTTGCAGTTACACCGGAGATCATTCAGCGTTACAATAGACCGGGACCACGTTATACCAGTTATCCAACTGTTCCTGTCTGGAGCGAAGGATATTTTTCCGAGGATTATGCAGCCTGTTTGCAAAAAGAAGGGCTAAATGAGAAACCGATTTCTCTCTACCTGCATATACCTTTTTGCCGCCAACTCTGTACTTTTTGCGGCTGCAATAAAAATATCACCAACAATCAGGATATAGTCGAGAGATATCTCGATGCTCTTGACCAGGAAATAGCCGGTGTAGCTAAACTCCTGGGCGTTCGAAAAAAAATAGCACAAGTTCATTTTGGAGGAGGAACTCCGACTTATCTTAACCATTCACAACTCCGAAGAGTAGTTGAGATGATCCACTCCTGCTTTGATGTACAAGAAGATGGAGAATGGGCCTTGGAGGCCGATCCTAGGGTAACTACTAACAAACAACTGGAACTGCTTTATGAACTTGGTTTCCGGAGGATCAGTTTTGGAGTACAGGATTTGGATCCGGCAATTCAACAAGCAATTAATCGAAATCAGACAGTGGAACAGTCATGGAGGACATTGGAAACTGCCCGTAATCTAGGTTATAAAAGTATAAATATGGATCTGATATACGGACTGCCGCTGCAAACAAGACAGAGTTTTAGAAAAACCCTTGAAGAAGTCTATAAAATGCGCCCGGATCGGCTGGCGATTTACAGCTTTGCCTATTTACCCGGAATGTTCAAAACACATAAGCGTGCAATCAGGGAGAAAGATTTACCTTCTCCTGAAGAGAAAATAGCAATATATCTGGAAACTATCCGCTTTTTGGATGAGGCAGGATATGTAATGATCGGTATGGATCACTATGCGCTTCCCACAGATGAACTTGCTCTTGCAGCAAAAAACAGAACTCTGCATCGAAATTTCATGGGCTACACAACTCTGCACAACATGGCTCAGATAGGTGTGGGCGTATCTGCAATTTCAGATTTTGGAGACAGTTACTGGCAGAACACGAAAGAAATTGATCAATACATGAACGAAGCCACAGAAAAAAAGCTTATACCTCGCAAAGGAATGATTCTGGATGAAGAAGATCTGTTACGTCGTGATCTAATTGAAACTCTGATGTGTCATGGAGAAATTTCAATTACGGATTTTGAAACACGTTATAAAATAATATTTCAGGATCATTTTTCTCAGGCCTGGAAAAAACTGGAACAATTCAAACAGGAAGGACTAGTGAAATTAAGTTTAGAAAAAATTGAGCTGACACCTGTGGGAATACTATTTACCAGGAACCTGGCCATGCCTTTTGACAGGTATCTTGAAGAAAGTGCAAATCAACATTTTTCCAAAACAGTATAATAATAATCATGTAGCAGAAAATTACTGCTCTGTATACCACTGATAAACCTGTTTAAGTCCATTTTTTAAAGTAATTTCTGGTCTCCAGCCCAGAACACGTATTTTGGAAATATCCAGCATCTTTTGCGGAGTACCATCCGGACGTGACGAGTCAAATACCAAGGACCCGGAATAGCCAACGACCTCACTGATCGTTTCTGCCAAAACCCTGATCGTTTGATCTTCACCGCAGCCGACGTTGACTATTTCAGAATCATTATAATTTTCCATCAGAAACAAAACCGCATCTGCAAGATCATCTGAATGCAAAAATTCACGCCTTGGATTTCCTGTCCCCCAGATGCTGACCGACTCTGAATCGGCGAGTTTTGCTTCATGAAATCTCCGTATCAAGGCCGGCAGCACGTGGGAGTTTTCCGGATGAAAGTTGTCGTTGATTCCATAAAGATTGGTTGGCATTGCAGAAATAAAATTTGTACCGTACTGCTGATTGTAACTTTGACAGGTTTTGATACCAGCAATTTTTGCGAGAGCATATGCCTCATTCGTTGGTTCTAATTCACCAGTCAGTAAAGACTTCTCACTAATTGGTTGAGGACATAGTTTGGGATAGATGCATGAACTGCCTAAAAACATTAATTTTTCTACATCATTCCTCCATGATTCGTGAATAACATTCGTTTGAACTAATAAATTTTCACGCATAAAATCAGCAGGATAAGTACTGTTTGCGTGAATACCTCCTACTTTTGCTGCAGCAAGAAAAACAAATTCGGGTTTTGTTTCCTCAAAAAAATTCTGAACTGCCACTGCATCCATCAGTTCCAGTTCGGAATGAGTGCGGATAATAAGGTTTTCAAATCCTCTCTTTTTGAGTAACCTGTAGATTGCAGAACCAACCAGACCACGATGTCCTGCAACATAAATACGAGAATTAATTTTCATTGGTAAATCATTTATTTTTTCAGTTTTTTATTTTTATTTCTCTTTCATGCAAATCCATATAATAACTATTTTTCTCTAGGATACAAGCTTTTTGCGAACTTCGTAGTTTATGATCAATCAATTAGCATTGGACTATATTCAAATCAGAATCAACTAGATTTGTCCACAAAAGATAGCTTGCTCAGAAGCATCTTTTATATGAGAATAAGCTGTTAGAAAATTGATCTTTTCACAACATACTCAAAATGGCTGAACTTACTTTATCCAAGAAAACCATCAAGCAGCTTTTGCAAGGTGATTCCCATGAACCACGCTCCGTTCTCGGCTTTCACGAAGTACGTCAGACAAATAAACAGCAAGTTTGGATTGTACGTGTTCTTGAACCGGATGCTAAAAAGGTTTCGCTTTTCTGGGAAAACGAGACGGAAGCTAATGCTACCTCATTAAAACGAATTCACCCAGAAGGTATATTTGAACTGAAAATACCTCCGCGTCCGGAACTGAAGCCTTATCGTTTGAAAATTTCCTACAAAAACGGAAATGAACATATTCGGTTCGATCCATATTATTTCTCTACACAACTTACAGAATACGATCAACTTCTCTTTGCTGAGGGGAATCACCATAGAATTTACCACAAACTTGGTGCACATCCCTTAGAAATTGATGGTGTTCCAGGAACACTGTTCGCTGTCTGGGCACCAAACGCAAAGCGTGTGAGTATTGTTGGAGATTTCAATTATTGGGACGGACGAAAGCATCCCATGCAAATTTTCGGAGACTCCGGTATTTGGGAACTCTTTATTCCTGAGGTAGCTGCAGGAATGCTCTACAAGTATGAAATTAAAACCGGACAAAACGAAATTTTATTAAAGAGTGATCCCGTTGCTTTTACTGCAGAACAGCGTCCTTCAACGGCTTCAGTAGTAACAGAATTGAACGGTTTTCGGTGGCAAGACCAAAAATGGCTGGAAGAACGAGAAAATCGAGACCCTCTCCGGCAGCCGATCAATGTTTACGAAGTGCATTTAGGTTCCTGGCAGAGGGTTCCGGAGGAGGACAACCGTTCGTTGTCCTATCCGGAGCTGGCTGACCGCTTGATACCATACGCGGTTGAAATGGGCTACACGCACCTTGAATTGATGCCTGTAGCAGAGCATCCTTTAGACGGTTCATGGGGTTATCAGGTTACCGGTTATTTTGCGCCTACTTCTCGTTTTGGTACACCACATGAGTTCATGGAATTTGTGGACCGCTGCCATACATCCGGATTAGGCGTGATTCTGGATTGGGTTCCAGGGCACTTTCCTAAAGACTCTCATGGTCTTGCAGGTTTTGACGGAACTGCACTTTATGAACATGAAGATCCACGTCAGGGTGAGCACAAAGAATGGGGCACGCTAATTTTTAATTATGAGCGTAACGAAGTTCGTAACTTTCTGATTAGTAATGCTTTATTTTGGTTCGACGAATATCATATTGACGGCATAAGAGTAGACGCAGTCGCCGCAATGCTGTATTTGGATTACAATAGAAAGGAAGGGCAATGGGTTAAAAATAGACATGGTGGTCGTGAAAATATTGATGCAGTAGAATTTTTGAAGCAGCTTCATGAAACGCTGTTTCATTACCATCCTGGAATTCTCTCAATTGCAGAAGAATCTACCGCCTGGAGCGGTGTGAGTCATCCCACATATACAGGAGGTTTAGGGTTCAATCTAAAGTGGAACATGGGCTGGATGAATGACACTCTGAGATACATTGAAAAAGATCCGGTGCACCGCAAATACGATCATCATTTGATCACATTTTCATTGATGTATGCCTTTACCGAAAATTTCGTACTTGCTCTCTCTCACGATGAAGTGGTTCACGGAAAGCGTTCAATGCTTAGTAAAATGCCAGGTGACAACTGGCAAAATTTTGCTGGATTGCGAATGTATCTCGCTTTTCAAATGGCACATCCTGGAAAGCAACTGACATTCATGGGAACAGAGTTTGGACAAAGGGACGAGTGGAGTGAAAACCGCAGCTTAGATTGGCATTTAACGCAATTTCCAGAGCATCAAAAATTACAGGAATATGTCCTGACCCTTAATCATTTCTATCTCAGTAAACCTACATTGTTCACCAACGATTTTGAGAAGACAGGCTTTCAATGGATTGATCATCATGATCAAGACAACAGCGTTTTATCGTTCATCCGCAGAAGTTCAGATGAAGTATCCGATCCAGATTTAGTTTTTATTTTCAATTTCACACCAGTACCACGTGATGATTATTTGACTGGATTTCCGGAATCTGGTCATTACATAAAATTATTGGACACAGATGATCCAAAATTTGGTGGATCCGGATACAACCAACAGAAGAAAATCATCACTAGCCCCCAGATGTGGCAAGGTCAGCCGTACCGGGCCACAGTTAATTTGCCTCCGCTTGGATGTTTGGTTTTTGAGAAAATGGCAGGCATGTAATCCAGGCCTACCAAAAAACCATAACTAACCCTCAAAATATATAAAACCAAAAAGAATGCCGCAGACACGAAAAGAAATGGAGAATATTTGGGAATTGGTTGCCACGTACCGTTCAATGGACCGGGAGGGGTTGATCGAATCTATTGCAAATCATCTTGAATTCTCGCAATGTAAAAATCGGTTTACTGCAAAAGATTTTGATGTCTACCGGAGTTTCGCCCTGTCAATCCGGGACCGGCTGGTTGAGTTCTGGAACGATACACAGCAAACCTACCACAAAAAGAAATGTAAACAAGTCAATTATTTTTCCCTGGAATATCTGATCGGCAGAAGTTTAAATAACAATTTGCTCAACCTGGGCATCAGCCAGGCTGGTGAAGATGCAATCCGGAAAATCGGTTATGATCTTGAAGAACTGCAGGAGCTTGAACATGATGCAGGTTTAGGCAACGGTGGTCTGGGGAGACTCGCTGCCTGTTTTCTGGAATCAATGGCGACTTTGCAACTGCCTGCACATGGATATGGAATCCGCTATGAATTCGGGATATTCAAACAGCAATTTGAAAATGGGGCACAGGTGGAGGCTCCAGACAACTGGTTGGAAGAGGGATACCCCTGGGAAATTCCTCGATGGGAAGTGGTTTATCCTGTCCATTTTTTTGGTCGTGTAAAAAAATATACGAATGAGAAAGGTAAATTGTCCCGCAAATGGGTAGAAACAGAAGAAGTGTTGGCAATGGCTTACGATGTTCCCATTGCCGGATTTGGAAATCATACAGTTAATAATTTACGTCTTTGGTCGGCCAAACCTTCAAAAAGTTTTGATTTCCAATTATTTAACAGCGGCGACTATATTCAGGCAGTTGAGGAAACACAGCGTAGCGGTACCATTTCAAAAGTATTGTATCCGAACGATCAAGGATTTTCCGGAAAAGAATTGAGGCTTAAGCAGCAGTATTTTTTCGTAGCAGCTTCACTGCAGGACATCATTCTACGTTTCAAGGTGCATTCGGAGACTTTTGATAAATTTCCGGAACATGTTTCAATTCAGCTCAATGACACTCATCCCTCAATTGCAATTCCGGAATTGATGCGTATTTTTGTGGATGAGGAATGTTTGGAATGGAATGAGGCCTGGGCTATCACCACTCGTGTTTTCGCCTATACAAACCACACTGTCCTTCCGGAAGCATTGGAGCGCTGGTCCGTTGATTTGATGGGACGTTTGCTGCCGCGTCACCTTGAAATTATTTATGAAATAAATGATTTATTTTTGGAAAGTGTGAAAAAAAAATATCCGGATGACGCAGATTTATTACAAAGAATTTCCTTTATTGAGGAAAATGATCACAAACAAATCCGTATGCCTTATCTTTCAATCGTTGGAAGTCACACAATTAACGGTGTAGCGGAGCTTCATACAGAATTGCTGAAAACTACAATTTTTAAAGATTTTTACAAACTGTTTCCTGAACGTTTCCAAAACAAAACTAACGGTATTACACCCAGACTTTGGCTGCGAAACATAAATCCGGAATTATCTGAATTAATCTCAAAAAAAATTGGCGGTGACTGGATTACAGATTTACAGAAATTAAGGAAACTGGAACCATTTGCAGATGATCCTGAATTCCAGGAAGCATGGCGCTCAGTCAAGCGTATAAAAAAGGAGCAACTGGCAAATTGGCTTAAGCAGACCAGTGGAGTAATAATCGATCCTGAATCACTATTTGATGTCCAGATAAAGAGGATCCATGAATACAAGCGGCAATTACTGAATATTTTGCATGTGACTTATCTTTACAACAAAATCCTGAAGAATCCTGACCTTCCTTTCGTTCCACGGACAATTTTGTTAGCCGGTAAAGCAGCACCAGGTTATTACATGGCAAAACTCATCATAAACTTAGCCAACGATGTGGCGCGTGTTATCAATAGTGATCCTGCAGTGCAGGGGCGTTTAAATCTTGTTTTTGTACCAAATTATAATGTCTCTGTTGCAGAAAAAATAATCCCAGCAACAGATATTTCTCAGCACATTTCAACTGCTGGTACTGAAGCCTCAGGTACCGGAAACATGAAATTTATTTTAAATGGAGCCCTAATACAGGGGACCATGGATGGTGCAAATATCGAGATTGCAGAAGAAGTCGGTAGGGAAAATATTTTCACTTTCGGTTTAAGTTCGGATGAAGTTAGTATTTTGGCAAAATCCGGTTACAATCCCAGAGTTTCATATAAAAATAATTCCGGATTGATAGAAGCGCTTTCGATGATCAACACAGGATATTTTAACCGAGACAAGCCACATCTATACAATGATCTCTACAACTCACTGGTTTTTGAGGATAAATACATGCTGCTCGAAGATTTTGCGAGCTATGATGAATGCCGGCAGAAGGTGATGAATACCTGGAAAGATCAGAATACCTGGACAAGAATGTCAATTTTGAACACAGCTGGATCAGGTAAGTTTTCCAGTGATCGTACTATTGCCGAATACGCAAAAGATATTTGGGGACTTGAGGCCGTTACAGTTGAATTACAAGGCAAAAAAGTTCGCTGACAGTATAACTCGTGAACAAAAAATCTGCCCGGGAGTGGAGTATGATTACCAGGCATTATTGTTGGCAGTTAACTGACCAGCTCACTACTTTTCAAACCTACTGTGATTTTTGCAGAATCCCTGAATTTCGCCAGTAATTTCTTTTCGTTAGACTTTGCGGTTTCAAAATGTCGTTGTTTCACCATATCGTAACCACGAATCTGTTCCGGTATTTTTGCAATTTCCAGCGCTATATTGTGGTTTTTCTTTGTCAGTCCAAGCAGAAGTTCCTTAATTGTTTGTTCGTACTCCTTAATTAACTGCCGCTCCATTCGGCGTTCCTTTGTTTTTCCAAATAGATCAAAAGCAGTTCCACGCAGGAACTTAAATCGCGACAGCATTTTCAATACAGGAAAAATCCATGAACTAAAAGTAGATTTGATCGGCTCCCCCGTATGTGAATCCCGATGAGAAAACAAAGGTGGTGCTAAATGCAGCTTCAACCGAAAGTTTCCTTCAAAACGGCCTCGTATTTTTTTCAGAAAATCTCCATTAGTATAGAGACGAGCTACTTCATATTCATCTTTGTAAGCAAGTAATTTAAAATAATATCGTGCTACCGCCTCAGTCAAGGACAAACTACCTGGAAGACGGTCGGTTTCAATGGTCCGAACACGCTCCACCAGTTGTAAATAATGCTTGGCATAAGCTTTATTCTGGTATGCAGTCAAGACGTCGGCACGATGCTGTATGAGTTCATCCAATCCTTCAGGAGGTTCCTCAAGAAGAAAACCTTCTGCGATTGAGGCCGTCATCTCCCACACGCGTTTTCCATCATGTGCTGTCCTCCTGCCCCATAAAAAAGACTGTTTGTTACTCTCTACTGACATGCCGTTGATTTCGATAGCCTGTTCAATAGAACTTCGTTCCAAAGGAATTAAACCTCGTTGAAAAGCAAAGCCGAGCATAAACATGTTGGTGGCAATAGTATCACCAATCAAGGCAGTTGCCAGGCGTGATGCATCCAGGAATTCGGTATTGTCTGTTCCAGCTGTTTGCTGAATTGCCTGTTTGATTTTTAGGCTTGGAAAAAGCATATCCGCATTTTTGGTAAAATCACCAGTAATCATTTCATAACTGTTTATCACAAGTTTTGTATGTCCAGATTTTATGACTGAAAGAGATTTATGTCCACCTGTCACCACCAAATCTCCTCCTATCACCAAATCGGCCCCTTGAGAAGCAATCCTTGGTGAATGAATATCTTCCGGACTTTTTCCTATGCGTAAATGTGATAAAACTGCACCGCCTTTTTGTGCCAATCCAATCATGTCAAGAACACCAATTCCCTTTTTTTCAAGGTGTGCAGCCATTCCCAGTAAAGCACCTATTGTCACAATTCCAGTACCTCCAACTCCGGTCAAAACAATGTTATACGTGCCTTTAATTACAGGTAGCTTTGGTTCAGGCAAAGAGGTCCATTCAACATCCATATTGGCAGAAGGAGCATTTTTCCTCATTTTTCCGCCAATGACACTCACAAAACTGGGACACAAACCATTGACACAGCTGTAATCCTTGTTACAGGCAGACTGATCAATCATACGTTTTCTGCCAAATTGAGTCTCAAGAGGTAAAACTGCAACACAATTTGATTTAAGACCACAATCTCCGCACCCTTCACAAACATCATCATTGATATAAATCCTGCGAGGTGGATCCGGAATTAATCCGCGTTTCCGTCGCCGACGTTTTTCTGCAGCACAAACCTGTTCGTAAATCAGCACCGTCACGCCTTCAATTTCACGTAATTCTCGCTGCAAAATATCCAAATCCTTGCGGTCGTAAACCTTAACGTTTGTCGGGATGCCGGAGCTTTGAGTAAATTTTTCGGGTTCATCACTGACTACATCCACCCTTTTTGCACCTTCTGCATACATCTGCTGAATAATGCTCTGAACAGTCATCGGTCCATCAAAACCTTGTCCGCCGGTCATGGCGACTGCGTCATTGAACAAAATTTTGTAGGTAATGTTTATTCCGGAAGATACTGCTGCACGGATTGCCATTGTTCCGGAATGGAAATAAGTACCGTCTCCAATATTTTGAAAAATATGTTTTCGTGTGCTAAACGGTGCCTGCCCCACCCAGATTGCACCCTCACCACCCATTTGGCTAAAGGTTTCAGTGTTGCGGTCCATCCACTGCACCATGTAATGGCACCCTATTCCCGCCATTGCAATGCTTCCTTCCGGAACTACTGTGGACGTATTATGAGGACAACCGGAACAAAAGTACGGCAACCTCACCATTGATTCCTGAGGTAACAGTGAAGAGTCCATGCGGATTTCCATTTCCTGCAAACGTTTTTTTAGCTTTTCATCTGTCCGAAAAGTCAAAATTCGGCGAGCAATTGTTGCGGCAATGTGGTTTGCATCAAGCGCTCCAGCTGGACGAAACAAGGATTCTCCGGATTCATCTATTTTTCCAATCACTTTTGGACGGCGAGAAACATCGTAAAGGAATTCTTTTATTTGTGGTTCAATTAGAGCACGCTTTTCTTCCACAACAATGATCAAATCAAGTCCTTCAGCAAACTCAAGAATTCCTTCAGGTTCAAGCGGCCAGGGCATAGCAACCTTGTAAAGACGCACACCTAGACGCTCTGCTTCCGTTTCGTCAATTCCCAGTTCTTCAAAAGCAAGTCGAGTATCAAGATATGATTTCCCAACAGTAACAATACCTATTTTCGCGCTGCCGCCATGCCAAACCGCACGATCCAGTTTGTTTGCCCTACAAAATGCACGTACTGCATCAATCTTGTATTCGTGCATTCTTTTCTCCTGAGCTTGTGGTGTGTCAGGAAAACGAATATTTAAATCATCTGCGGGTAAATTAAAATTATTTGGGGTTTCAATTTTGATTCGATCAACATCAACATTTATTGAAGCAGTTGCTTCAACTGTATCATGAACACACTTTAGACCAACCCAACATCCACTATATCGGGAAAGCTTCCAACCTATTATCCCAAAGTCTATTATTTCTTGAACACCAGAAGGATTAAGAATTGGAATCATGGCGTCTACCATTGCTAACTCACTTTGATGACAAGTAGTGGAAGATTCACATGTATGGTCATCCCCCATTAGAGCCAAAACCCCTCCAAACTTTGAAGTTCCCGCATAATTAGCATGTCTTAGCGCATCACCTGAACGGTCAACTCCGGGGCCTTTGCCGTACCAAATCCCAAAAACCCCGTCATATTTTCCTTCTCCACCCAACTCCGTCTGCTGCGTTCCCCAAAGCGCTGTCGCGGCCAGATCCTCATTCACTCCTGGCTGAAATTTTACTTGATATTCATTGAGCAGTTTAGTGTTCAGTTCCAATTGCTGATCATATCCACCCAGTGGTGAACCGCGATAACCGCTGATATAACCTGCAGTGTTAAGTCCAGCTTTCAGATCCAGTTCACGTTGTACCAAAGGTAAGCGCACCAGAGCCTGGATTCCAGTCATGAAAGCATAACCTTTTTTCAGTGTGTACTTATCTACCAGTGACACAGATCGTTTTTCCATATCAGAAATTATTTCAAATGATGAAGATTTCCTGTAAAATCTAAAATATTATTTTCCACGAATAGTGCTTACAACCAAACATTGAGAGCGTTCCTTTGTGCTAATTCAGGACATTCTATCACAACATAATTTTACTGCAAACCAAAAGCATTATAATCGACCCTGAGCTAAAATAGCTTTTCTCCTGAGGACGCTTCTGATAGAAAAATAGGTGTACTTTAAAAACTTAATTTAATGATTAATGATAAAAATATTTCTGTTTGGATGTTTAATCCCTCTGTTCCTCCTGGGCACATTGGTACAAGCTTCTGAATGTCAAAATCCATTTCCGCATCGTAACCAACTGCCGATGTCAGCCATTTTTCTTGAATTGTCTCCACTCACACCATGTACTCTCGAATCTGGTTTTTACCAAATCGAGACAATGTTACAGGCCAGCAACACCATAGTTATCGACTCACCAGGCGAACTCTCTGCTTCACGCATGATTCTGGATCATGAACGCTGGGAACAAACACTTGTTTTCAGAATTGGAACAGGGCTTAAAACTGATTTTGGACTTACTTTACGCTACGTGGAAGAAGGTCCAGGAAACTGGGACAAATTGTTGCGAGAATATCACCAAATAATCGGTTTCCCCTATACTGCCCGTAAATTGAAGCAGAACTTTGAGTACCATTATTGGCAGTATAATCCGGATACTCAGGAAAAAATTGAGACCACAGAACCTCAACGCGGAATTGGAGATATGGTGTTTAGTTTTCGTCATGAGTTGGGAAAAACAGAAATATGGGAAAATCCAATTCGGTGGGGTTATCGCATTGAGTTCAAGCAGCCTTCACGCTCCGATTTGCCCACGATCAGTTCCGGAAACTCGGATGTTGGCCTCGGATTACTTGCTTCAACTTCAGGGAATATTAGTGGTTTTCCCTTAGCATTTTGGCTGAACATCGGTGCTGTACGTCCAGGAAATACAAAGCACAAAGTTTATCCACAAAAACCAACCTTTTTTAGCGGCGGAACTGGAATGAATGTAGATCTTTCAAACACTTGGAATGCGGACTGTGCAAATTCTAGGTGCGTCTTCACGATATGAAGTGCCTGCTTCAGTACGTGGATTAAACCACCGGCAAACGATACTTGTAATCGGGCTGCGTCACTTAATTGGTTCTCACAGTTTCTCTTTGGGATTCACTGAAGATATTGACTATTATTCATCTGAAGACATCAGCCTTTTGATTGGCTGGCAGTTTTTAGGCTAATTCATGTCGCTGAAGATGACCTGCTGATATTGCAGAAGTTGGAGGTTTAACCTTATTAAAAGCTGCAGCAGAAGCTACAATCATTGTGTCCGGAAGGCAAACTGTGCTTTTGCCAGGAAATATGCCTTTGAAGTCACAAAAAGTTGTCTGGCTCATTTTGCCACTGTTTGTTAGGCTTGCATAATGAAAGATTGTGAGTTTATCCACTTTTTAATCAATTTACAAATTTCTGTATTTTCTACGTGAATTTATCTTCAACTAAAGCAGAGACAAAGGCTGAATCGAGCTTTTTCATAGTCCGTGGAATTTTACTGATTGTTGTGATGCTCCTTGTTTTAGTAGGGCTTACACTATGGGGAGAAGCACATGATTGGGACCGCAGTTTTTCTGCTCAGTTTTTTTCTGACAAAAACAGCTGGTTTCTGGCAGATATTTCTCCCTGGAATTGGCTCTATGATTATGGGGTCATTCCTGGAGTATTAGTCTCCGTCATTTCTATTTTGATCTTGATAAATACTCGGGTTAAGTCCAGTTGGTCAAGTCTACGGCCTTATTTATTTATTTGCGCTTTAACTCCTTTTATAGCTTCGCTCCTCTTAGTCAATATCGTTCTCAAGGATCACACTGGACGTCCCCGGCCCCGTGAAATACCGCAGTTCAGCGGAAACTGGGAATACAAACCCGTACTGGAAGCAGGCATTCCCGGACGCGGTCATTCATTTCCATGTGGACATTGCTCTATAGCCTTCACTTTGACCAGCGGCATTGTATTTTGGCAGAGGTCACGAAAATTTGCATTGGCTTCCTTGGCACTTGGAATGACATATGGCTTGTTGATGAGCTATGCCCGTATTGTACAGGGCGGACATTTTTTGAGTGATGCCTTCTGGTCGTTGGGAGTGGTCTGGTTTACTGTAATTTCATTGTATTATTTCGTTTTTCAACCACCCAGGAGGGAAAATAATCCGATTGCTAATTATACAAAAAGACAAAAGTGGAAAGTCGTTGCATCTACAACAATTTTACTTGCTGTTCTCAGTATTTTTATTTGGACTCGCCGTCCTTTTTACAAAGACCACATTGGCAGTTTTGAAATTCTGACCAACGTAAAACAATTGAATATCCATCTCCCTGACAAATGGAAAATTGAATCTCCAATTTTTGAAGTTCGACAAAATGGAATATTTCTCCTGGAAATACGAGGATTTGCTCCTCCACATACAACACATTATCTCAATTTCAGTTCTAAAACAAATGAATCTACAGCCAAATTATTGTTTGAGGAAACTGTTGATGGTTACCAGAGGGGATTCCAGCAAATATTAAAGCTTCGCTTACCTGAGCGCTATAAAGGTCATCTCAATACAATTGCTGAATAGTTAATCTTTAAACATTTTTAGCATAGAGATTACACTCTCTCTAGAAGATTTGTTTGAATTTACTGATTCTCTTCTTAGTCCTAAACAGTTTAAAAAATCAAAATTCACAATATAATCATTTTGGTCTTGAGATAAAACCACCTCCAATAGAAAATATAACTTTTTAGTTATTAATAAACGGCACCACGCCTTAATCCACGTCAATCATAAGTCAAAAGAGGAACAATGAAAATATCCCAACTCGTAATTTAGTCTGATCGCGGTCCTCTGGCTGGCGAAAAGTACCTTTGCGGCAGATAAAATCATTACGTCGCATGGGATCTCAAGCTTTGGTGAGCTGAAATATCCCGCCAATTTTCCACATTTTGATTATGTGAACCCGGATGCACCAAAAGGTGGTTCTGTACGTTTGAATTCCATCGGCACTTATGACAGTTTCAACGGATTTATCTCCAAAGGCGTTTCCGCTGATGGACTGGGCATGATTTACGAAACATTGACAACTGGTTCTTCCGATGAGGCTTTTACTGAATATGGCTTGATTGCGGATGAAATTGAGTATCCTGAAGACAGAACCTGGGTGATTTATCATCTTAATCCAAAAGCCAGGTTTCACGATGGAGAAGCAATTAACGTGGATGATGTTATCTTCACTTTTAATACATTGATGGATAAAGGTGCGCCTTTTTATAAATCGTATTATGGAGACATTGTCGAAGTCAAAGATCTTGGAGATCGCCGTGTTAAATTCCAGTTCCGTGAAGGAGTTACTAACAGAGAACTGGTACTGATTACAGGACAACTTCCTGTTCTTCCTAAGCATTACTGGGAAAGCAGGGATTTTTCAAAATCCACTCTCGAGCCACCACTGGGCAGTGGAGCGTACCGTATCAAAGATTTCAAGGCAGGAAAATACATAACTTACGAACGTGTTAAGGATTACTGGGCCTCGAATCATCCCGTCAACAAAGGCAGCAATAATTTTGATACAGTACGTTACGATTATTACCGTGATGCCACCGTATCTCTGGAAGCCTTCAAAGCTGGGGAATATCACTTCCGGGAGGAAAATAATTCAAAAATGTGGGCCTCAATGTACTCTGGAAAAACATTTGAAGAAAAACTCACAATCCGAGCGGAAATTCCTCATGAACTGCCACGTGGAATGCAGGGCTTTGCATTTAATTTGCGCCGGTCGATTTTCAAGGACCGCAGGGTCAGAGAAGCAATTAGCTATGCTTTTGATTTTGAGTGGAGCAACAAAAACCTTTTTTATGGACAGTATAGACGTACAGACAGTTTTTTCGAAAATTCTGAGCTCGCATCAAGCGGCTTACCGTCTCCTGAAGAACTGGCGATTTTGGAACCATTCCGTAAAGATCTACCGGAAGAAGTTTTTAGCAAAAAGTTTCGCCCTTCACTAACGGATGGAACTGGAAATATTCGTAGTCAGTTGCGTGCCGCTTCAAAACTATTCAAAGAAGCCGGTTGGGAGATTAAAGAAGGAAAGCTTGTCAATTCCAGTACAGGCGAGCAACTTAAGTTTGAAATATTACTGATCTCCCCTGCATTCGAACGGATTGTACTGCCCTTTAAGAAAAACCTGGAACGCATGGGAATTGAGGCCAGTGTAAGAGTTGTGGACACTTCTCAATACGTAAACCGTATCCGTTCCTTTGATTTTGATATGTTTGTGATGGTGATAGGTCAGTCCCTCTCACCGGGTAATGAGCAGGATAACTACTGGAGTTGTAAAGCAGCTGAAACCAGTGGAACACGCAACTTCATCGGTATCTGCAATCCTGCAATCGACAAACTAATTCGGCTAGTTATTGAGGCGCCTGATCGTGAAAAATTAATCAACCGTACCAGAGCCCTGGACCGTGCGTTGTTGTGGGGGCACTACGTCATACCGCACTGGCACATCAACTATTACCGCCTTGCATACTGGAACAAGTTTTCCCGTCCGGAAATAACTCCCAAATATAGTTTGGGATTTTTTACCTGGTGGGTAGATGAATCAAAAGAAAAAACTTTGTTGGCAAAAAAGCCAAATCTAAAATAAACAAAACACTGAGGAGAATTTTATAACTCTGCGTAATTCTACATGACTGCCTATATTATCCGTCGTTTGTTGCTTGTTATTCCAACGCTGATTGGAATAATGACTGTCAACTTCATCATCATCCAGATTGCTCCTGGAGGTCCTGTGGAGCAAATGATAGCCAAGTTACAGGGCGAAGCAGTCAGTGCAACCGAGCGTCTCTCAGGCGGAGGTGAAGACGTTAAAGGTCAAAAGAGCGCCGTTTCAGATAAACCCTCTAAATATCGTGGCACACAGGGACTTGCTCCAGAACTGGTAAAAGAAATCGAGCGTATGTATGGTTTTGACAAGCCACTGCATGTTCGATATTTTAAGATGATGCGGGATTATGCTTCATTCAATTTTGGAGAAAGTTTCTTCCGAGATCAGAAAGTGGTTGATCTTGTTCTAGAAAAAATGCCAGTTTCGATTTCTCTTGGGATTTGGAGCACTTTAGCAGTCTATCTGGTCAGCATTCCACTCGGAATTCGAAAAGCTCTCAAACACGGCTCACGCTTTGATGTCTGGAGCAGCACCATTGTTATTCTCGGCAATGCCATTCCCACATTTTTGTTTGCGATCCTACTGATTGTCCTTTTTTCCGGCGGGAGCTATTTCAGTTGGTTTCCTCTGCGCGGACTCGTATCTGACAACTTCTCCACTTTGCTCCTGGTGGCAGCAGCTTCTTGACTATTTCTGGCATCTGGTGCTGCCGATTACTGCAATTTTAATTGGTAGTTTTGCCTCCCTGACAATGCTCACCAAAAACTCCTTTCTGGATGAAATAAACAAACAATACGTGATTACGGCCCGCGCAAAAGGGCTTACGGAAAGGCGGGTACTTTACAAACATGTTTTCAGGAATGCCATGCTGATAATCATAGCCGGATTTCCTGCTGTCTTCATCAGTATGTTTTTTACAGGTTCATTATTGATTGAAATCATTTTTTCACTTGATGGTCTGGGTTTACTGGGCTTTGAATCAACCATTCAACGTGATTATCCAGTTATGTTCGGGACACTTTTTGTTTTTACTTTGCTGGGACTGATTGTCGGGATTATCAGTGATTTGATGTACACTGTGATAGATCCCAGAATTGACTTTGAAACCAGAGAAGCATAATGCTGAGTTCCATAACGCTTCGCCGTCTACAGCATTTTAGAGCAAACCGCAGAGGATATTGGTCTTTGTGGATTTTTCTGTCCATCTTTTTTGTTTGCATTTTTGCCGAAGTTGTCGCAAATGACAAACCACTGCTGGTGATTTTTGAGGGTAACTTGATTTTTCCAGTAATTGAGACAATTCCGGAAACAGAATTTGGTGGTGAATTTGCCACCGAAGCGGAATATCGCGATGAGTTTGTACGAGAATTAATTCAAAAGAAAGGTGAAATATACTGGCCCATTATTCGCTACAGTTATGATACGATCAACTATGATTTGCCTGCTGCAGCCCCATCTCATCCTACTGGCGAAAACTGGTTTGGAACTGACGATCAGGGACGTGATGTGGTAGCTCGGCTGATTTATGGCTTTCGTATTTCTGTTTTGTTTGGACTGGTGCTGACAATACTGAGTTCGATTGTTGGAGTTGCCGCAGGTGCAGTTCAGGGCTACTTTGGTGGTCGTGTAGATATTCTTGGACAGCGTTTCATCGAAATCTGGTCCGGACTGCCAGTCCTGTTTTTGCTGATTATCCTATCAAGTTTCGTAGAGCCAAATTTCTGGTGGCTACTAGGTATCATGCTGCTCTTCAGCTGGATGGGACTGGTTGGAGTCGTGCGTGCAGAGTTTTTAAGGGGGCGTAATCTGGAATACGTCCGGGCAGCACGGGCTCTGGGTATGAGTCACAGCAGAATCATGAAACGCCATATTCTTCCGAATGCCATGGTTGCCACTATGACTTTTATGCCTTTCATCCTTTCCGGTTCAATCACCACACTCACTGCACTTGATTTCCTGGGCTTCGGTTTACCTCCGGGATCTCCTTCTCTGGGTGAACTACTGGCCCAGGGGAAAGCGAATCTTCATGCTCCATGGCTGGGAATTGCAGGCTTTTCAGTGATTGCACTGCAGCTAAGTTTGCTGGTTTTTATCGGCGAAGGTGTCCGTGATGCCTTTGATCCCCGGCATAATGCTTAATATATCAAAGAAACTCCCTTGGAAATAACTCTTAATTTAATCAGCAATTAATAAAAATTTGTTTAAACTCAAGTAAGTGCCCACTGAATTTTAACTGAAAGGAAAAAAATGAAGAATGAAGAAAATACTCCCATTCAACCCGTCAGCGGAAAAATCGTTCCACGTTACGCGGGTCCTGCTACTTTTGCCAGGCTTCCGGAATTACGAGATGTAAAGAAGTGTGATATTGCAATACTTGGAATTCCCTTTGATTCAGGAACAAGCTATCGCCCCGGAGCCAGATTTGGGCCACAGGCCATCCGGCAGGCCTCAAGGCACCTCCGGACTCAGTATCATCCTGCCTATGATACCGAACCTTTTGCAGAACTGCAGGTGGCAGATGCAGGCGACATAGCTTGTAATCCGTTTAATATTGAGGAAGCAGTCGGACAAGTCCAAACTGCTGCGACAGATCTTTTGGGAAAAGTAGGCAGCATTATCAGTCTGGGTGGTGACCATACGATTGCTTTGCCTTTACTGCGGGCGGTAAATCATTTTCACGGTTCTGTCGCTCTCGTTCATTTTGACGCGCACCTGGACACCTGGGATACCTATTTTGGCGCACCTTATACACACGGTACACCGTTTCGACGGGCTGCTGAAGAAAAACTGTTCCTAGATCATGCTTCAATTCATGTCGGAATCCGGGGACCTTTATATAGCAGGGATGATCTAACTAATGATGAAGAATTAGGATTCAAGGTTGTGCATTGTGATGAGTTCCAAAATAAAGGTGTTGAACACGTCATCCAGCGCATCAAGGATCGGGTGGGGAACAACCCAATGTATTTGTCAATTGATATTGATGTTCTAGACCCAGCTCATGCTCCTGGAACAGGAACACCGGAAATTGCTGGAATGACTTCGCGTGAATTACTCGGGGTTTTAAGGGGCTTAGCCGGACTGAATATTATCTCTGCGGATGTTGTAGAAGTTGCTCCGGCCTATGACCACGCCGAGTTGACTTCACTTGCTGCGGCAACCACAGTTTTTGAACTCATTAATTTATTGGCGCATTACCGCAAAAATAATACCTGAAAACTGAATTGTGTTTATTTCAGTGGACATGCTAGTTCACTTAAATTACAAGAGAAATTTATATCATGTATACTTATAATATTTGTTCCGGTGGAACGAACTCATAACCAAAAGCCTCAGAAACGCCTTTACAGGTCACATTGCCCGCATGAGTATTAAGACCTAAGGCAAGTGCATGATCTTCCTTACACGCCGTTTTCCACCCCTTATTGGCCAATTGAACAGCATATGGTGTAGTGACGTTGGTCAAGGCCAGTGTAGAGGTTCTTGCTACAGCACCGGGCATGTTTCCAACAGAGTAATGAATAACACCGTGCTGCACATAAACCGGATCACTGTGATAGGTGACACGATCAATGGTTTCAATACAACCTCCCTGGTCGATAGCCACATCCACAATAACGGATCCCTGTTTCATGGTTTTGACCATGGCTTCAGTTACCAGATGAGGCGCTTTTGTCCCCGGAATCAACACACCTCCAACCAGCAAATCTGCACTTTCCACGGCCCTGGCAATGTTATAGCTGTTGGACATCACCAGTTGAACACGTCCGTTGAACACATCATCAAGATAGCGCATTCTATCTGCACTCACATCCAGGATCGTAACTTTGGCACCCATGCCGACGGCCATTTTGGCGGAGTTAATGCCAACCACACCGCCGCCGATAATCACTACTTGAGCAGGTTCTACACCCGGAACACCGCCCAGCAACACTCCCTGTCCGCCTTGTGGTTTTTCCAGAAAGCGTGCACCGACTTGAACGGCCATGCGTCCGGCGACTTCACTCATTGGAGTGAGCAGAGGCAAACTGCGATCCGGAAGCTGTACTGTTTCGTATGCAATTGAGGTAGACTTACTGCTCATAAGCGCATTGGTCAATGCTTCTTCGGCGGCCAAATGCAGATAGGTAAACAAAAGCAAATCTTCCCGGAAAAATCCATATTCCCCAGGAAGCGGTTCTTTGACTTTGTAAACCATTTCGCTGGACCATACCTCAGCGGCTGTATCAACCATGTTCGCACCGGCTTCCTGATATTCTGAATTGCTGAAACCACTGCCCAAACCTGAGTCTTTTTCTACACAAACTTGATGACCGTTCCGCACCAGTTCAGCTACTCCGGCCGGCGTAGCACCTACCCGATTTTCCATTTCCTTAATTTCTTTCGGAACACCTATTTTCATTTTAAATCAACTTTCAAGTACTTGTTTTAAAATTGTTTTTTCTATGAGTTGAAATACTGAATAATAACCTCCTGTAAAAAGGATATTTATTTAAACAGTACGAGCATTTATTTAGTTTAATGCCTGCTTTAAGGCATTTCCGATTGCATCCACAATCATATCAGCCTCACTTTCCTGAAGTATCAAAGGCGGAGCCATAATAAGAATGTTCCCTAGACCAGGAACCGTGAATCCGTTGCGCATGAGTGAAACTCCCTGTTTGAGGCAATTTTGAAGAATCGCATTGGCTTGGGCCATCTCTAATGGTGTTTTCTTCTCTTTGTCTGAAACAAGCTCTATGCCCAGCAGCAAGCCCTTACCACGGATTTCTCCAACATAAGGATGATCCGAAAACTCATTCAGACGACCCTTGATGTAAGTCTCCATTTTTGCAGCATTGGCTACCAGATTCTCACGCTCGACAATTTCAATATTTTTCAAACTTACTGAGGTTGCAACCGGATGTCCACCGTATGTGTTTACTTGCCGGAAATGCTTGAGCTCGTTTGCTTCTCCGTAAAATGCCTCAAAGATCTTTTCTTTGACGACAGTAGCAGCAATAGGCATATAACCACTGGCCATGCCTTTGGCAAACGTAAAAATGTCAGCCTTGACTCCCCAGTGTTCGTGTCCAAACATTTTTCCTGTTCTACCGAATCCGGAAACTACTTCGTCCATAATCAGCAGCACATTGTATTTATCACAGATCTTCCGGATTTCTGGTAAATAGTTATCAGGAGGAACAAGTATACCTCCACCGGAAATCATCGGTTCCATGATAAAAGCTGCAACCGTTTCTTCACCTTCGTGAATGATGGTGTCTTCAAAAAATTTTGCACATTCCAATCCATGTTCTTCGACAGTCAATTTCTCATGACGTCGGTAAGGATAAGGCGGCGGAACGTGCAAAAATCCGGGAGCCAGAGGTTCATATCCAATCTTACGTTCGGCCTGCCCGGTAGCAGTCATTGTGGCCAGTGTGTTTCCGTGATAAGCACGATGGCGTGAAATGATTTTAGACTTACGCGGATTCCCTGACTGTAAATGATATTGACGAACAATCTTGAATGCCGTTTCATTAGCCTCGGAACCGCTGCTGGTGAAATAAACGTGGCCTTTATCCATACCAATCATTTCCAGCATTTTAGCGGAAAGTTCCACAGCAGGATCACAGGTCATGACCGGAATCACGTAAGCAAGTTTTTCCATTTGAGTCTTTGCGACTTCAGCCAGCTCTTTCCTACCATGACCGACATTTACACACCATAACCCTGCTGTAGCGTCTAGTATTCGATCACCGGCTTCATTGATCATGAAACAACCTTCAGCTCTGACAATGTGTTTCGGACGATTTGTTAACAACGTTTTATGCTGGGTCATTGGACGCCACAGTGCATCGGGGGCGTTCATTTTTTGTTCTTCCATTTCTTCTCCTTTTCTAATCATTAATTAATTAGCCTGTAATTATATTATAAATCTATCCACACTTTTTTCAGATTTTTCTAATGTACGGCTGTATATAAACTAACAAAGTAAGCTTCACTTTTGTACACACATGTCATCCATACTGACACCCGCCACAGGCACAGGTGTTGTCATCGCATCTCTACGAAAAGGATCGCCTAACTCCTGATTCAGGATTACCTCTATAAAGGTCGTCTTTCCTTGCTCCATCTGCATCTTTACCGCATTTCCCAACTCACTTGTAAGTTCCTCCATCGTCCTAACCTGAACACCATTGACACCACAGGCTTTAGCAATATCAGCATATGAAACCTGAAGATCGAGTTCGGTACCGACAAAATTGTCATCATACCAGAGTGTTGAGTTGCGTTTCTCTGCACCCCACTGGTAATTCCTGAAAATTATCATCGTAATTCCCGGCCATTCGCTACGGCCGATTGCCGTCATTTCATTCATTGAAATCCCGAATGCTCCGTCACCCGCAAAACCTACCACCGGAGTTTCAGGATTGCCGATTTTTGCACCAATGATTGAAGGAAAACCGTAACCACAAGGTCCAAACAGTCCCGGAGCTAAATATTTCCTTCCACTTTCAAAAGTCGGATATGCGTTGCCGATCGCACAGTTGTTACCGATATCAGAAGAAATAATCGCATCTTTAGGTAAGGCTGCCATAATAGCGCGCCAGACCATTCGCGGCGACATATGATCCGGCTGACGTTTACGTACACGTTCATTCCAAGTTGTACCCGGATCGTCCTCTTCGAAATCCATGGAGGCGAGTGTTTTCGCCCAAACGGCTTTTTTGTCTGCAATCAGTTTGCGCCTCACATCACGACCTGCATCTCCGGCAGAGTCAGTGAGCCGACTTAGAATTTGCTCTGCCACCTGTTTTGAATCACCAACGATTCCGACTGTAACAGGCTTTGTCAGTCCAATCCTGTCCGGATTGATGTCAACCTGGATCAATTTTGCTTCATTCGGCCAGTAATCCAAGTTGTAACCTGGAAGCGTAGAAAACGGATTCAATCGAGTACCAAGAGCCAAAACAACATCCGCCTGTTTGATTAACTCCATTGCTGCCTTTGAACCATTATAGCCCAGTGGTCCGACAAACAAAGGATGTGAACCGGGAAATGCATCATTGTGCTGATAATTGCAGCACACAGGTGAATCTAAACGTTCTGCAAGTGTTTGTGAAGCAGGAATGGCATTGCCTAAAATCACACCTGCGCCATTTAGAATTACTGGAAATTTTGCATCAGATAAGAGCTTAGCAGCACTGGATATTGCATCAGTACCGCCAGCAGGAAGTTCAAATTCAATAATTTCAGGTAAATCAATGTCAACTACCTGTGTCCAGATATCACGAGGAATGTTGATTTGAGCCGGTGCAGACATACGTTTTGCTTTGGTGATTACGCGATTCAGCACTTCAGCAATACGCGTTGGATCACGAACTTCCTCCTGATAAGCGACCATGTCTTTGAAAGCGGCCATTTGCTCAACTTCCTGAAACCCACCTTGGCCAATCGACTTGTTGGCAGCCTGCGGTGTAATCAACAGCATTGGTGTATGGTTCCAGTATGCTGTTTTAATAGGAGTCACAAAATTTGTAATGCCAGGACCATTCTGGCCAATAATCATCGACATTTTGCCAGTTGTACGTGTAAAACCGTCCGCCATGTAACCACCGTTGCACTCATGGGCCACGTCCCAAAACGTGATTCCTGCTTGAGGGAAGTAGTCGGAAATAGGCATAAAAGCTGAACCGATAATTCCGAATGCGTGTTCAATACCGTGCATTTGCAAGACTTTTACAAAAGCTTCTTCTGTTGTCATTTTCATACAAAATTATTCCTTATTAAAACTAAATACAGTTGATCGCGAAGCAAGAGGAATGCTTTTAAAAAATAAGTCTAGTATATTTATCATAAAATCAGAATTCACCAATATATTCCGTCCTTAAGTCAATTACACTAAATTCTGCTGTAGGACTCTACCCAGACAGCATTATAAACAGTACTTTTATTAAATCTAGGAGAATATTTCATTCAGTGAGAAATGAAGTATCGCTAAACAGACATAGTAAATTTATACTTCATAACATAAATTAAATCAACTTATTCTATCTCTGGTAAAACAATATTTGACAATGTTCAAAAAAGGCATTATAAAAAATGTGTTATTTTGCTAACAGTATTTTGACTTGTGAATAATAATTAAATTAGTAAGATTAACCGTGCAGCTTTGTTGATTAGTTTTGAAAACTAAACATAGCGGTTTATCACGGTTAAATAACTTTGTAAAATATTATTATCTAAACCTTTTTTAGGAGTTGATTATGGTAATTAGTCATTTCATAAATGTTTCAATTGAAATCCTGATCTATTTTCTGGTAAGTATCTTGTGTTTGTTTATCGGCAGGAAAGTACTGGATTGGATTACACCTTATGATTTGAACAACCAGACTTCGATTGAGAAAAATATCGCTTCAGGTATTACGGAAGCAGGATTCTACATTGCTATGGCAATTATCGTCCACGCTTCTGTTTCAGGAGTTGTTGACTACGATATGTTTACCTTCATCGATTCAGAGGATCCGTCTCGTTATTCGTTGCTTGGCGCTGAATTGATAACCACAGCCATCTATTTGCTGCTTGGCTTAATTTGCCTGAGTTTAGGACGCCGTTCACTGGACTGGGTCACTCCTTTCGACTTAAATAAGGAAATAGAAATAGAACGCAATGTCGGAGTTGGTGCAATAGAAGCTTCAATCTACATATCCATAGCAATCATCATTCACGGCATCATAGTCTGATCCAACCTTATCATCTCGTTTTGTTGATAAGCTAATATTATCAGACCAACTCTTGATGACGTGGTAAAAAGCCCTAAAAACGTGACATTTTGAGTAAATCAAGAAATCCCGCATAAGCTATTACTATATCATTAAGATTTTCCTACGGTCGAAATGCCAAATAGTGTACTGTAGTACTTTTTGCATGATCGTCAACTCTTAGACCAGTTAAATTTGTTTGGAGTTGCCTGCCGTAATTTTTTGTAGAAAATCAACTCAATAATATTTTTCCAGATTAATTAATGCAGTTTGAAACACGACTTTGGTCATTCACCCAGGGTGTTAGAGGTCGCATTGCCATCTCAGTACTAATCGGAATGATTGCAGCAGCACTCGGAGTGATTCGTCTTGCTTTGCTCGGTTGGCTGATCGGTCTTATTTTTCTAGGCCAGTCTGTAGACGAATTGGTTATGCCAATCATTTTTGCTGCTTTAGTTATGCTGATACGAGGAATTTTTGAACATTGGCGAACAATGACAGCGCATGAGACATCGGCAATTGTTCAGAAGCAACTGCGTCGTCGTCTTTTTGACAAAATAGTGAGCCTTGGACCTGGATATACTGGCAGACAAAGATCCGGCGAACTCGTATTGACATTAGTAGACGGAATAGAACAGCTGGAGACTTATTTTGGAGAATACCTACCACAATTGTTTATCTCTGCACTGACACCACTAATGATATTTGCTTTTGTTGCCTTTCTCGACTTTCCGGTTGCACTTATCCTACTGGTAGCAGCTTTTGTGGCACTGGCAGCACCATCAGCATGGCACAAGTTTGACACGAAAAGATCACTTGAAAGGCAGCAGGCGTATGCAGCATTTGCATCAGATTTTTTAGACGGAATCCAAGGCCTTGCGACACTCAAATCCTTTGGTCAAAGCGGATCACGTACAGAATTGCTGAAAAAACGATCTTTTGAGCTTTTTCGCAGTACCATGTGGGTTCTTGCCACCAATTCTTTATCAAGAGGAATCACAGATACATCTATCGCAGTTGGAGCTGCAGCGGGACTGGGCTATGGAGCCTACCGTACGATGGCAGGTGAAATGGAACTCACCACATTGCTTATAATTTTAATGATGGGAGTTGAAATTTTCAGGCCTCTGCGTGATCTGCGTACAGTTCTACATCAGGGTATGGTAGGTCTTTCTGCAGCACAAGGAGTATACAAAATTCTCGATGCTCAACCGGTTGTATTGGAGGAGCATTCCGGAAACAGCACTACCCGTCTTGAACCTTCAATTGATTTCGATTCAGTAAGCTTCAGTTACCCGGAACACAGCCACATTGTCCATAAATGTCTGAATTTCAACATCAGCAAGGGAGAAAGAGTAGGTATTGTCGGATCAAGCGGTTGCGGCAAGTCTTCGATCGTTAAGCTTCTACTTCGTTTCCATGATCCTGGGCAGGGATCTATCAGCATTGGTGGAAAGGACTTGAGAAACATCACCCTCGACCAGTTACGAAGAGAAATCTCTGTTGTTCATCAGGACACATTCCTTTTTCATGGAACAATTGAGGAGAATATACGAATGGGGAATCCGGAAGCAAGCGAAACTGAGATTACCGATGCAGCAAGAAATGCTAACATCCATGAGTTTGTAACAACTCTTCCGGACAGATACAAAACGATTATTGGTGAAAAGGGCATCAAGCTTTCAGGTGGGCAGCGGCAACGTATTGCTATTGCAAGGGCTGTTCTTAAGAGATACGCCAATTTTAATTTTAGATGAGGCATTGTCTGCTGTTGACGCAGAAAACGAATACGTCATCCAGCAGGCCCTTGATCGTTTGATGAAAAACCGCACCACACTCGTTTTGGCCCATCGGCTTTCAAGTATAATCAAATGTGACCGGATACTGGTAATGGACCAGGGAAGGGTTGTTGAGTCCGGACATCATGAAGCCCTGATGAAGAAAGATGGTATTTATTCGGCTTTGATGAATGAGCAGGTTCGCGAAGCAGAATTAAAAGAATTGGTAAATGGTGAAGAAGAATCAATGTTTGTAAATAACGGGACTGTAGAACAGATAGATGAATCTTTACGTGACATGCCGACAGAGGGCATTATTAAAGCAGAGGGACTCAACTGGAAGCAGTTAATTGTTGAATTAATGCGCCACATCATGCCCTGGAAGGGCAGGCTTTTACTTACCTTTTCTTTCGGCGTACTGCGGGTACTTGCTTTTATTGGGGTGGGGATCTTCAGCGCGCTAATTGTTCTTGCTCTGAAAAACGGCACTGATTTTACTATTCAACTCACAGGACTAATGTTAGTTGCATCACTTTCCGGAATACTTCACTGGATTGAGTCATGGGTGGCCCATGACATGGCTTTCAGGTTACTGGCTGAGATGAGGATAAATGTTTTCAGGAAACTGGATAAGCTTGCTCCCGCATATCTAGTTCGGCGCAGAACTGGAGATTTGATGGGAATCGCCACCCAGGATGTTGAACTGGTGGAATACTTCTTTGCACATACAGTAGCTCCGGTTTTTGTTTCAATTCTTATTCCACTTGCAGTGATAACGTTCATGACAACAGTAAGCTTCTGGATGGCATTGGCGCTATTGCCCTTTCTGCTTGCAGTAGGCTTCAGTCCTTTACTAATGCGTACAAAAGTAGATCTACTGGGATCAAAAGCCAGAGAAGCTGCCGGAGAGCTTTCTGCCCATGCAATTGATACCATCCAGGGTATTGCAGAAATAGTTGCATTTCAGCAGGGTTTTAATCGAGGAAAAGTTTTTGAAGAACTTACGAACCACCATATCTCGTTAAGGTTGCCGTTCTTCCGAGAGTTGACATTCCAAACAAGCCTACTTGAAGTTCTAACCGGCTGGGGAGGTCTTGCTGTCGTCTGCACGGGAGCCCTGCTCACAACCAATGGTTCATTAGATGCGGGGTTGCTTCCTCTTCTTACTATTCTCGCTATGTCGGCATTTTTACCGGTATCCGAAATCGCGCAGATAGGACGACAATTGGCCGACACACTGGGTGCCACTAGGAGAGTTTACGCATTAGAAAACGAACCGGTGGTGATTGCCGATGGAGCTGGTGAAGCATCCAGCGATTTGTCATCAGGGGTTTCCTTTCAAAATGTCAGTTTTTCATATCCAGGAAGATCACTTAGTGTCCTGCAGAATCTCAATTTCGAAATACATGCAGGAAAAACACTTGCGTTAGTTGGCCCATCAGGGGCTGGAAAAACAAGCCTTGCTCAACTGCTAATGCGTTTCTGGGATCCAGATAAGGGTTCCATCTCATTGAATGGAATTGAACTCAGAGATTATAAATTGGATGATTTACGTTCCCGGATCGCATTGGTTGCTCAGGACACATATCTCTTCAATAATTCACTGCGGGAAAACATCCTCGTTGCTAAACCGGATGCTACTGAGCTGGAATTAAGTGAGGCAGTGAAACTGTCTGCACTGTCTGAAGTTGTAGAAAGTATGCCGGATGGCCTGGAAACTATAGTTGGTGAACGTGGCGCCAGCCTTTCTGGAGGTCAAAGACAGCGTGTTGCAATTGCAAGAGCATTCCTAAAGGATGCTCCGTTTTTAATTTTAGACGAGGCCACTTCTCATCTCGACGCTCTCAGCGAACACACTGTCCACAAAGCTCTTAATCTGCTTAAGACAAATAGAACTACCATCATCATTGCACATCGCCTCTCTACCATCCGTGACGCGGACAGGATAATAGTCCTTCATGAGGGCCGCATGGTGGAAACCGGCACACATAAAGAGTTGCTGCAGAAAACCGGTCTTTATAGACAACTTGTTTCCAAACAGCTCAGCGGATCAGGTTTGAAAGATTTCAAAGAGAACTAATTTCTGACGAAAAATAATTAGCTTTCGAAACTCAATATTTTTTATGCTGATTTTTTTTCAGGCCCTCAGGAGCAACCGTCATGTTGTCATATGTAGTCGTATTGGAGTCTATAAATTTTACATATACAAACATTACTACTAAAATCCAACAAATAACCATATAATCCCATCTTAATCGTCATTGAATCAAATAACTGATGAAAATAATCCAGATAACTGACACACATTTAATGCCCCGCGGTACTGAACTTCATGGTCTCAATCCCTGCGAACGCCTTGAAGCATGTATCGAAAGCATCAAAGAGTTCCATGCGGACGCAGAATTGTGTATCATAACCGGTGATCTGACCGATCAAGGTTTTCGAGAATCCTATGAAGATTTCCGTGAAATTCTTCAGCAACTCCCAATGCCTTTTCATCCTTTAATCGGCAACCATGATCATCGGAAAATATTTTCTGAGGTTTTTCCGGAAGTGCCACTGGACGAATACGGATTTGTGCAGCAAATGCTGGAAACTCCACTTGGACGATTTCTGCTGCTGGACACAGTTGAGCATGGAAAGGATTGGGGATCTTATTGTGAAAAACGAGGTGCATGGCTACGGTCTCAGTTGGAAAAAGCCGGAAGTAAAGCCGTTTATCTTTTCATGCACCATCCTCCATTTAACATTGGTATTCCATCTCTGGACAGGATCAGTCTTCAGGGAAGACGCCACAGCGCATTCAAAAAATCGTGAACAATTCTTCCAACATCAAACATCTCTTTTTTGGACACGTTCACCGACCGGTAAGCGGCAGCTGGCACGGAATTCCTTTCACAACACTTCGCGGAACCAATCATCAAGTACAGTTGGATCTAAAGGCCGAGGATTATTTGCCCATCAGCCATGAGCCTCCGGCTTACTGCGTGATCTTTCTGGAACCGCAACAGACGACCGTACATTTCCATGACTATCTGGACAATTCCATGTATGTGAAAAAACCTTCAACCTCAGGATGAACAAAATAAAACTAAGGAAGACCCTCCGTTGCATATGTGATTTACCTGTGAATTGCTAAGGACTGAAACAATGAGTAATGGTGTTGGGTTGGCTTTGTTCAGTTTGTTGCTGAGCGGTGTCAGTGATGTAATTTTTAATAATTACTCAGGGATGTTCCTTTTTGGGTTTGGACTCATCTGGACTTTGTTTCAATGGTGCATTGATCAATTTGAGGGGAACCCGCTTGAATTCTAACAGGCAACAATTTTTTTGGACTGATGCCCGGAGTATTTTTGACACTGAATACTGTCTAGCGGACTTTCTTTAGCCTTACTTGAAGCATGAGTAATTACGAAAATTATGACCAGACCAGCCAAGTTTACGATAAAACCCGTTCAGCAGACGGGGTTAAAATCATTCGCAGCGCATTGGCAGAAAGTAAACTTCCTCTGGAAAAACAAATACTTGTTGATGCAGGATGCGGGACCGGTTTATTTGCAGCGGCAATGGTTAATCATGTCCAGCGTGTAGAAGCAGTCGACCTGAATTCTGGATGCTGGCAAGGGTCAAGAGAAAATGCTTTCTGAAGAAAAATCTGGACGTATCAATTTTCATCAATCTACCATAGACGCACTGCCGCTTCCGGATGAAAGCGTGGATGCTGTGATGACTAATCAGGTCCTGCACCATCTTCCAGACGATGAAGCTTCCGGTTGGCCAGAACATTACAAGGTTTTTCAAGAGTTTTCAAGAGTCTTAAAAACAGGTGGGAGTTTGATTATCAACAGTTGCAGTCATCAACAACTGGAACAAGGATTTTGGTTTTATCGTTTCATTCCGAAAGCTTTACGAGCCGTAAAAGAAAAACATGTAGATCTTGATATGTTGTCCGAGTTACTGCAACGGAGCGGTTTTACCAACACTCACCACAAAGTGCCGCTGGAAGTAGTAATGCAGGGTGAGGCGCTTTTTAATGCTGATGGGCCTCTCGATCCGGATTGGCGGAGCGGTGATTCGATCTGGAGTTTGGTTTCAGATGAGGATCTGCCAGGAGTGCTTCAATATATAAAAACCTTGGATGATTCCGGAAAACTTGAAGCCTTCATGCAACAGCATGACAAACCTCGAGCCTCCATTGGCCAAATAACTTTCACCATTGCACGCAAACAATTATCTGCGTGAAAGAGATTGTGCGACCACGCAGAGGATCTCAAACATCAGCGTAGCCCCCGTCAAAGCAGTGTTTCCTGTTGGATCATAAGGCGGCGCTACTTCAACCAAATCTCCACCGTAAAGATTCAGATCTCCAAGTTCACGAATCATCAATTGTGCTTCCAGATTGCTGAATCCACCGATTTCCGGAGTTCCGGTTCCCGGTGCATATACCGGATCCAGGCCATCGACATCAAAACTTAGATAAGCCGGTTCATTTCCCACAATTGACTTTGCCTCATTGATCACATCTTTCCAGCCCCGCTCGAAAAACTCTTCGATGTAAATTACACGCATTCCGGAATCATCATGGATCAATAGAAGCACCACAAAACATGGGTTAGTTTTAATTTGTTATAGAACAACTTTAGAATAATCAATTTATACCCCGTTTTTTATTGACAAACTTGTTGTGAGAAAATAAAATACATTTTCAAAATTGATTTCATGGGGAATTGCCACTCATCTCTGCAATAAGAGACAAGGAACTTATTCTGTATGCAATAAACAATTACATAACCTACCTTTAGAATAGAATAAATCCCCTTTTTAGCAACAAGTAGCAGCTATTTTTTTAGTACAGAAAAATCTACTACTTCCACTATATTCAATCACTCTTCATTTGGATTAGGGGTGTTTAATGTCACTGTTCATGATAAATTTGTGAGAGTGGTCGTTAATAAATATAGAAACATTGTTATATATAGAATTGATTAGGAAAATGCCAAAAATCATAGTTTCATATGTAAAGTACGTCGATTATGCATCGACCAAGTTCGGCAGATTATCAATGTATCTGATCTTTATAATGATTGGCACCTTATTATTGGGGGCCGTTACTCGTAATATATTGGGTATTCCTTTGTCCTGGACCGTAGAAATGGCCCAATTTACAATAACTGCATATTATATTTTAGGGGGGCCTTATTCGATGCAGATGGATGACCATGTGCGCATGGATTTGATATATGGCCTTTATTCAGATAAAACTAAAGCAAAGATAGATGTGTTTACGAACATTTTTCTTTTAGTGTATCTTATCGTCCTATTAATAGGTGCGATATCCAGTACTCAGTATGCCATAGAATACGACCAGAGAAAGTTTTCCCTATGGAACCCCTCGATGATTCCGATTAAAATAATTATGACTTTTGGAATTTTGTTAATGATTTTACAAACTGTTTCAACATTTTTTAAAGATATTGCAACATCAAGAGGAGTAAGCATTACATGAGTTACGACTTAAGTTATGAAATGATCGGCATGACCATGTTTGGGGGTATGCTCTTGATGATGCTGACTGGTCAAAGAGTTTTTGCCGCTATTGGCTTTGTCTCAACCATGGCTGCACTACTACTATGGGGAAACGGCGGGGTCGAAATGCCTTTTAGTGCAGCATTCAAACTGTTCAACTGGTATCCATTGCTCACGTTGCCTTTATTTATTTACATGGGATACATCCTTTCTGAATCAGGAATCGCTGATGACTTATACCACATGTTTCACGTCTGGTTCGGCGGATTACGAGGGGGGTTGGCTATTGGAACGATTGCTCTCATGATAGTAATCTCGGCCATGAATGGATTAAGCGTTGCCGGCATGGCAATAGGTGCCACGATTGCGTTACCGGAAATGTTACGGCGGGGTTATGACAAAATCATGATTACAGGTGTCGTACAGGCTGGCAGTTCCTTGGGTATTTTGATACCGCCAAGCGTGGTGTTGGTATTATATGGAATGATTGCACGACAACCGGTAGGAAAATTATGGCTTGCTGGAGCCGTTCCAGGATTTATGATGGCAGGTCTTTTCATTATTTATATCGCAGTTCGTTGTAAACTTCAGCCAAATCTTGCCCCAGCTCTTAGTGAAGAAGACCGAAAAATGCCTTTTAGTAAAAAACTCAAAGTATTAAAAGCGGGCATTATTCCTTTTTTGATCTTCTTTTTTATGACCGGCTTATTCGTCATGGGAATTACTAGTTTGGTTGAAAGCTCTGCCGTTGGTGCTACAGCGTCAACGATAGCTGCTTTTACAAAGAGAAGGTTGAACTGGAAAGTCATAGAAGCAACTATGCGTAAAACACTTGGTATTTCATGCATGTTTATGTGGATTATTCTGGCTGCACTTAGTTTTGGTGCTGTGTTTGATGGCATTGGTGCAGTTAAATCAATCGAAGCGTTGTTTATTACCAACTGGGAGTTAACTCGTTGGGAAGTACTGATTATGATGCAGTTATCCTATCTGTTGATGGGAACTTTTCTTGACGATACTGCAATGCTGGTCATTGTAGCCCCTTTGTACGTACCTTTGGTAAAGGTGTTGGGTTTTGACCCAGTTTGGTACGGAGTTTTATATACCATCACTTGCCAGATTGCTTATATGACACCGCCTTTTGGTTACAATTTATTCTTGATGCGAGCGATGGCGCCGAAGGAAATTTCTCTTATGGATATATACCGATCAATCATCCCTTTTGTACTCATTATGACATTAGCATTGATATTGGTAATGGTATTTCCCCAAATTGCCCTTTGGTTACCTGAGTATGTCTATGCGAGATAAAAGACTTAAACCGAGGTTATCGGTTATCGCCTTATCTGTTGAAACGTGGTTGCAGCTGTAAGGTTTAATCTTAAAAACCACAATTTGGAGTAATGTTATGGAAGAAAAAGAAATGATAAAACTTTCTACAGGAAATCCAGAAGGCCGTAGAGAGTTTATTAAAAAAGCTGGTATTGGTACAGCAGGAATATTAGCCGCCGGAACGGCTCCGATGGCCTACGCAAAAAGTAATCCCATCAAATGGCGATTACAAACTTATTCGGGCGCACCATTAGGCGCGCACGTTATCGCCCCGCAAATTGAAGCATTCAATAAAGCGGCACATAAAGAGATGGAAATTGAACTGTATTATGCAGATCAATTAGTTCCTACTGATGAGTTATTCAGAGCTATGCAAGCTGGTACACTTGATGCGGTGCAAAGTGATGATGCCACCATGGCATCACCGGTAGATATCAGTGTGTTCGGCGGTTATTTCCCATTCTCAACTCGCTACAGTTTAGATCTTCCAGTTTTGTTCAAATACTATGGCATGAATGAAATATGGCAAGAGGCTTACGATGAGGTTAAGGGAGTTGAATGGCTCGGAGCTGGTGCCTGGGACCCATGTCATATTTTCTCAAAAAAACCTATACGCAGCATAGCTGATATGAAAGGCAAACGAGTATTTGGAGTACCAACTGCTGGAAAATTCTTAGCTCGTTATGGTTTAATCCCTGTTACACTGCCTTGGGATGATATTGAGGTTGCACTTCAAACCGGTGAACTGGACGGCGTTGCCTGGTGTGGATTCACCGAAGCCTATGAAGTTGGTTGGGCAGATGCCTGTGACTATGCCTTATTGAACAATGTAACTGGGGCGTGGTGTGGCTCTTATTTTGCCAATAGTGACAGCTGGAAAAAAGTTCCACCGCATCTACAAGAGTTGTTTAAGCTCTCAATGGATAGTTCGCACTATTACCGCCAAATATGGTATTGGGGTGGAGAAGCAAAGTTGCGTGTAGAAGGCAAGAAAATGGAACTAACCACCATTCCAGCTAATGAATGGGATCAGGTCGTTGCCGACTCAGCTGAGTTCTGGGATGAAATGGCCAGTATCAGTCCACGAGCCGCAAAGGTTGTACAAATCTTTAAGGATTACACTAAAGTAATGGAAAAAGCTGGTGTACCTTATCGTTACAGTTAATCTCTAACAAGGCCCTTAACCAAGTTGGTAAAGGGTCTTTAAAATTTTTTACTTGCTTGATGAATCAATTAATTAACAGGGTGAAACTGCAAAAAATAAGGATAACAATATCAATATTATAAAAGCTTTTCACTATTGCTACATATCGGGGGGCCTCAGAGTGCCCCCCCCCTCAGAGCTCCTGCATCTCAATCAAGCCTGTGTACAGGACCTCATCGGCAACTTGACTAACACTCATTAAAGGAGGACTGAGAAGGGTTGTAATACAACAATTGAGGCTACTTTATAATCCACTCCACCACCCTCTTATGTGCCTTATAAGTTACTAATAATATGGATATATTATTAATGGTACAATATGCCAATGGTACAAGTGTAATGGTACAATTATAGCTCTAAATCAGGACTCTCATAAAATTTAATATCTGGTTTATCTATTTACTAGATATTGCTTCCTTCCTCCTACTGCAAAAAAATAATTTTTTATGCAAAATGGCAAGCCACGGAGTGCCCATCGCTGAGTTCTCTCCACTCGGGGACCTCGGTGCGACAGCGATCTTCGGCTACAGGACAACGTGTGTGAAATTTACAACCAGGTGGAGGGTTTACCGGGCTGGGAATTTCTCCTTCCAGTTTCTGAGCTTTACCACTATCATCAGGATCGAGAGACGGAATTGCCGAGAGTAAAGCTTTAGTGTATGGGTGACTGGGATTGGCAAACAGTTTACGTGTGGGAGCTGATTCTACCAGAGATCCAAGGTACATAACTGCAACATGATCACAGATATGAGCCACCACGCTAAGGTCGTGGCTAATAAACAGGAATGTTAATCCCATCTCGTCCTGCAAAGACTGCAGTAAATTCAGAATGTCCGCCTGTATAGAAACGTCTAGTGCGGCTACGCTTTCGTCAGCTACCACAAAGTCCGGATTGCAGACTAGAGTTCTGGCGATAGAAATTCGCTGACGCTGACCTCCGGAGAATGCATGAGGGAAGCGCCGCAGATGTTCAAGGTTTAGTCTGCATTTTGCCGCAATGTCACGGACACGTTCGTCCGTTTCTTCACGGGTTTGAGTAAGACCCATAACTTCTAGCGGTTCGGCTATTATATCCCGGACGGTCATACGTGGGCTTAATGCGGCATATGGATCCTGAAAGATCAACTGAGCAAGCTTGCGGTAGTTTTTGAGGTCCTTTTTAAGCAAACTGCCTACATCGTAACAAACTTCGGCATCGTCAAAAGTTATCTTTCCTGAACTGATCGGCACTGCCCGCAAAATGGCACGTCCAAGTGTGGTTTTACCTGAACCGGATTCTCCAACAAGTCCGAAGAACTGACCAGGCATGATGTCGAGTGAAACGTCGTTGACTGCACGCAGAATAGGCGGTTTGCCAAACCAGGTCCGGCCGAGGGCGAATTCTACGTTAAGGTTTTCAACCTGAACAAGCGGCTTATCCGTCATGCAGCCTTTTCTTTTACTTCAAGAGCAAAACACGATGCGTCATGGCCTTTAGCTACTTCAGTTCGTGTTGGAACTGTTGCATTACAGCGATCGGCTATTACTTCAGGGCATCGGGTATGGAACACGCATCCTGGTGGTCGTTCCAGTGGGCTGGGAATGTCGCCCGGAATGGGAGTCAATGGTTCATCAAGAGCATCAATCTTTGGCAGGGCGTTAATTAGTCCTTTTGTATAAGGATGAGACGGAGAGCGTAGCACCTCAGCTACCGGACCGCTTTCGACTATTCCGCCAAGGTACATTACTGCAACTCGATCAGCAACTTGGGCGATAACGCCAAGGTCGTGAGTGATGAAAAGGATTGCCATCCCAAATTCTGCCACCAGATCTTTCATCAGGTCCAGCACCTGTAACTGAATTGTCACATCAAGTGCAGTGGTCGGTTCATCTGCAATCAGTAATTTGGGCTTAGTCGAGAGAGCCATGGCGATCATCGCCCGCTGCCTCATTCCACCTGAAAGTTCGAAAGCGTACTGATTAAAGCGTTTTGCTGCTTCATTGATTCCAACCCGCTCAAGCATTTCCACCGACAATGCCGCTGCTTCCTTCTTCGACATAGAAGTGTGTATCAACAATTGCTCAACCATCTGGCCACCGATGGTGATAGCAGGGGCAAAACTGGCCATCGGCTCCTGAAAAATCATTGAAATGGCTCCGCCACGCACGACCACCATTTCCTGAGATTTTTTCAAAGAAAGCACATCGACAGTTCCGCTTTCCAACTCCAACTGAATGTTGCTTTCCGGGCTGTAAACGGAATTTTCCGGATTGAGTTGCATCAAAGATTTTGCAGTGACAGATTTTCCGGAACCGGATTCACCGACCAAACCTAAAACCTCACCGGAATTGATGGCAAATGAAACATTTTCCACTGCGGTAATCCGGCCTTCGTCCGTATCAAATTGCAGAGTTAGATTTTCGACAGTTAGTAGGCTCATTTCTTGACATTGGAATAAGGATCAGATGCGTCACGCAAGCCGTCACCAACAAAGACAAAAGCCAAAACAAAGGCTATAAAGAAAATAACTGGAATAAAGTACCACTGGTAATTCAGCAGGACGTCTGCTTTGGAAACGTTCTGCATAAGTGCCCCTAGTGAATTGACAGGATCAACCAGGCCAAGACCGATAAAACTAAGGGCAGTTTCCGAACGCACCATGTATGGAAAAGTAATCATCAAATCAACAATGATATAACTGGTGAAACTGGGCAACAAATGTTTCCGGATGATGTGTCCCGATGAAGCTCCACAAAGTTGAGCTGCCAGTACATATTCCTGACTGCGTTCACTCAATAAATGTGTCCGGATGCGCCTTGCAAGTGTGGGCCAGCCTATCAGTCCGAGAATCGAAGCAATGAAGAAGAATCGTGTTTCAGCACTCCATTCGTCCGGCATGAATGCTGCCAGCGCCATGAAGAGTGGAATTGGAGGAATAGTCCTTACTGCATCAGTAATCATTTGCAGTACAGAATCAATCCAACCACCGAAATAACCAGCTACCCCGCCAATAACCAATGCCAGTACAAAGGCGATGAAGACCCCCAGTGAGCCAACAGCAAGGGATGTGTAGATCGCGTGGAGTGTGCGTGAGTAAATATCCTTGCCACTGTTATCTGTTCCAAACAAATGAAGGCCACCCCTGTCAGTTCCAAACAAATGAGTTTTGAAAGTCAATGTTTCGATATCAACATCAAAAAGTTCTCCTGGCAAATCCCAATTGAGATCAATGAAACTGTATTGCCAGCCTTCTACAAAGAATTGCACATAATATCGCTTTTCACGTACCTCCTCAATCATCCAACGAAAATTGGTTTTCATTGAGCGATGCCGTTTTGTAGCATAAACGAAAGGCCTGAGAGAAAAACCGTTTTCATCCCAAAACTTTGGAATTTGCGGAGGGCCGTTCACGTATTGTTTATCGCGCCCCGCCATGCTTGGGGCATACGGAGAAAGGAAAGGAGCGAAGAGTCCGGTTAAAATCATTATTGTAAGGGCCCAGCCCGCAACCATTGCCGTCCGGTTACTCTTGAAACGTGCCCGGATCAACTGCCCCTGCGAAGCCGTGAAATAGCTTTCCTTCAGTTTTTGAGTCGTTTCAGTTGGTTTGGCTTTTGTAAAAAGTCCCATAGCTTAACCGACCAATCCTTGTCTAACTCGCGGATCCATCAAGGCCAGCAGAATGTCAGTAACAAAGTTCACAAGTACAATGCTGGCTGTCAAAAGAAATATAATCGCTCCTGCCAACTGCTGATCATTGGAGCGCGCAAGAGCTTCAATCAGCAATGCGCCTGCCTCGGTAAGCGTCAGAATCAATGCGACCACCGGCAAATCATTGAAGATACGGTTGAGGTCAAAACCGAGTGAGTTGATCACGGGACCCAAGGAGTGTCTCGCAGGATACCGCCAAAGCAGGGACCGTCCGGATATTCCACGGGCAGAGGCGGCGGTGACATATAGTTTCCCTATTTCATCGAGCATCAGTGCCCTCACTGTCTGCATCGCAAAAGCAGTCGCAGACCAGCCGAGAATGAAAATTGGTAACCAGGCCCGTGACATAAAATCCATAAATTTTGCGAAAGACCACGAGGCATCACGGAACTCTTTGGAGAAAAGTCCCGTCAAAGAATCTCCAAATAGTACTGTAGAAGTAAGCATAATAATCAACGCCAGGAGGAAATTAGGCAAGGCAAGGCCAAGGTAGCTGATAAAACGGAGTGCGTTGTTAGCAAATTTATTTTTGGTTGAAGCTGAATAAATACCAACCGGAATGGCAATGATGTAGGAAACAATCAAAGCAGAAAGCGCAATTCCAAGACTGATCCAGAATTTATCACTCAGCAACTGATTGATATTGAGGCGGAGAATGCAACTGTCACCAAATTCACCCTTGAAAAATACTTTGCCAACCCAAGTACCCCAGCGTATGACAAAAGGTTTGTCCAGCCCGAGGCGGCGTTCTTCGGCCTGAATGTCCTCAATCGTGATTAACTGACCTTGAGTGTTCTTGAAGGCAATGTAGCGTTCTGCGCAGTTGCCAGGTACAAGTTCCATCAGCGAAAAAACAATCAGCGAAACTGAAAGCAATGTGAACATTGACATAAATGCCCGCACCATAGTGAACTGTAAGAACTTTAGCATTTTGGTGGATTAAAACCTGGTAAAAACTAAAAATATTCGACTTTAATTTGACAAGATCATATTTTTATTAACTTGGTGACCGGAAGTAACTTTGTTCATTTAAAGTCTAATAAAAAAGGCTGGAGGCTTAATTCACCCCCAGCCCTTTCGTTAATTTAATAATCAAGTAAAAAGATTATTACTCGTCGAAATACCACTGGGTTCCGCGATACGGATAAGTCCGGTAATACTCATAGGAATGCGTCTTGAACTCAACAAAGTTCTTGAGTGCATTTCGGTGATAAACCGGAGCCGGTCCTTGGACGACACCGATTTTCAACAGATTAGTCACCGTGTTCTTCACCATTCTTTCTCCAAGTTTTTCAAACCTTGGGGAGCCTATTTTTGTAGATTGAAACTCGTTAATATCTTCAATCAGTTGGATGGCATAAGCCGGAGGCTTCACACCCTTGCTCCCATTTGAGTCAACATATTCCGCCCAAAGCATTCCGGTACGGTGACCAAAATAGCCCTCATACGGAGGTACGAAAAGCTCATTGTTACCCAACACGATGGCCAACGGTTGCCCGGAACGCCACATGCCAACATCAAGCTGGTTTGAAGATTGTGCAGAACGATACTCGTCCGTTGTCACTTCCTTAACAGTGTTGTTGATACCAACGTCACGCCAGTTTTGTCCCGTCACCTCAACTAGCTTGGCCTGCAATCCCTTGCGTCGAGAAGTTCATATTCAACACCAGTTTATCACCGCTTGGAAGCTCGCGGAAACCATCACCATCGGTGTCCTTCATACCAATCTCATCCAGACGCGCATTTGCAGCGGCCGGATCATACTCGGTCATATAGTTCATCCATTTGTCGTCGATAAAAGCTAGGTGAAGGTGCGAATGCGGTGTACTGCTGAGGTGTACCAAGACCGAAGTAGACCACTTCATTGATCTCCGCACGGTTCATTGCAACTGACATCGCTTGACGGAAACGCAAATCACCAAACACTTTACGTTTCTCCATATTGTCTGACGTCACATTGAACGAAATATTCGCCATTGTAATTTCAGGCCGCAGATGGATTGTGTAATCTCCTTTTTGCTGATTTTCAAGCAGGATTGGTGCAGATGGAAGTTGAAGTGATTGCGATTTGTAATCCGCTTCAGCATTGACCAGTTTAAGGATACGTACCTCGTTATCGTTGGCATAGATTTCATCTTGCTCACTGATATAAGGCAACTGATTACCCTGCGTGTCAACGATGTGGAAGTATGGATTAGCAACGAGATGCCGACCTTCTGTGGTATCAGTGATTGTCATGTGACTTTCCAGAGTTGGAATCACGTCAGCTGGAAGCTTTGCTACCTTGTCCGGAGAATTCAGTAGAGGAGACGGAGTGTCAGTCCAGTCTGAATTACCAAAGTAAGCCTTAATTACTGCAAGACCATTCTCAAATCCGGCTTTTTGCGCCAGTTTGTCAGCATTCGGACTCAGTTCCGGATGATACGGAGCAAGAAAATGCTTGGGCTGAAAACCCTGCGCGAATGAAAACGCAAAGTGAGCCAACAGTCCGGGTTTTGGAGCAGGCAGATTGAAGACGACTGTCTGCGGATTAACCACATCAACTGTCATGCGTTTGCCCCCGACAAGTACATAATCCTTTGGCTTCTCCATAATAAGTGGAGACAACGCTAGATGGTCGTACCAGAACTTTACATCGTCGGCGGTAAACGGTGCTCCATCAGACCATCTGTGGCCTTTGCGCAGGTAGAAGGTCAATTGCGTGAAATCGCTGTTCCACTTCCAACCCTTGGCAATATTTGGAACGATAGTCTGCAGATCGTCAGAGAAACGTACAAGATTGACGTGACGTACGGACAGGAAGTCTGATGTTCCGGCCTCAGTAGCATTCGACAGTACGTCAAGTGTGCCACCGTATTTCCCAATCGACTCGTATGGAGCATAAACTAGCGGCTCTGACGGCAGTCGATTTGCAACGGAAGGAACTGAACTGGGGTTCCCACGGATTTTCCCGTTGAGTCTGGCAATATCAGGATTGCCCTGGAAGGTCATTTTGCAGCCCGCCAGTTTCTCGAACTCAGCAAGTTCGAACTGTTGTGGAAATTGACCGGCTTTGACACCTTTCATATCCGCGACGGTCGATGCCGGACATCCAGCCCAGACCGTATTTGCCGCAGTCAGCAGCAAGATGGATACGGCGATAAAGCCTACACCCATCATGGTTCTTTTTATTTTCAAGTAAAGCATAATTCTTTCTCCTTTTACTTGGTTAAACCAGATTTCACTGCAAACCGACCACCATGGTCAGGTACAGACATTAAAGGGGTCTAGCTGATCTGGAACTCAGAAAGACCTCAGCCTACTAAAATCGAAAAAATAACACAAACTTTTTAATGGATTGTTCCAAAAAAACAGATTAATTTTTCGTACGAACAAGCGTAAAGAGAATTATAAAATATTTCAAGTGTTTTTAAACAGCTCCCTTTTCACAGTGAATTATCAATTTTACTCAAATAAACCCGTGAATCCTTATATCATTTTCAACCCTAACACAATCTCCTTATAAAACATCTTCTGTAATTATTTTTCCTGGAACAAATTACTTCCCCATACCCCAGAAACAGACTTTTTATGGATATTCATTTGACAATACATTTAATGAGTAATCTAAAAGGACAACATTCTAACAATTTCAGCAACTATGTTTAATACCGATTCCATCTTTGCATTTGAGAACCCGAACAATTTAATATATAATTCAAGAATGAGACTAAGTGTCCCATTCCTGAATTGTCCGACGATAATAATTTAGTATTATTTGCCAAGATGAAAAAACAATACGGAGCGATTCTGCTGGCCGGCGGACTGTCATCACGCATGGGGCAGGATAAGGCTAGTCTCGAAATAGGAGGCCGGACAATGCTTGAAAGACTATTGTTGATCTTGCGTCCACTCGTAGCTGAAACAGTTGTAATGCGTGCACCTGGACAGGTTCTCCCTCGCATTTCGAGTGATTTACAAGATTGGATCAAGCTTGGCATGGACTCAGTGGCAGAACGTGGACCTCTCCAGGGTATTGTTGATGCCCTACCTCTTTTGAGTTCAAAGATCGACAAAGTGTTCCTGCTTACATGCGATTTACCCTATTTAACTGAAGAGTGGCTTCAAACTTTGCGGGATATTATGACAGACGAGTATGACCTTGTCTGCACAGAAGAGGGAAATATTACTAATCCGCTTTTAGCTCTTTATCGTCGACCTGTTCTCGAACCAGCCGCAGAATTACTTGCCGAAGGAAAACGACGCCCAATATTTCTTTGGGAAGGATGGCGCATGGTTCGTCTTTCCTCTCCTGAAGAAACTCCATGGATTTGTCAGGATGTAAACACTCCGGATGAATTTAAAAAAGCACAATTATTTTTTCAAAGAAAGCATGATTGATTTATACACAGCCCCTACTCCAAACGGTTACAAGGTTTCAATTTTACTCGAAGAACTCAAACTGCCCTACAATGTAGTCTCTATTGAACTCGAAAAAAAAGAACAAAAAAAGACTGAGTTTCTCAAGCTCAATCCAAACGGCAGGATTCCTATCATTGTTGATCATGAAAACAATGATTTTACCGTTTTTGAGTCTGGAGCTCAATTAATATACTTGGCAGAAAAAACTGGAAAATTAATGCCTACCGATATTAAAGGCCGCACTTTAGTAATACAGTGGCTGATGTTTCAAATGGGCGGAATAGGCCCCATGATGGGGCAAGCAAATGTATTTTATCGTTACTTTCCAGAGAAAATACAATCAGTAATTGAACGCTACCAAAAAGAAACCCTGCGACTTTACACTGTGCTGGATACACAACTCAAAGAACATGAGTATCTTACCGGTGATCTTAGCATTGCAGACATCGCCACCTGGCCATGGGTCATCCGTTATCGCTGGGCAGGTTTGGATATTGATAATCTTCCTCATTTACAACGCTGGCTCGATGTTTTGGCAGAACGCCCGGCTTTTAAGCGAGGGATTGAAGTACCATATAAAAATGAACGAAATAATATGTCTGCAAAGGAAACTCAAGAAAAAATAAGTAAAATATTAATATAACAAATACTAGTCATGTCCTCCCCACTTCTTACTGTAAAAAATTTGTCAGTTGATTTCACTCAGGGCGAACGTGTAACACATGCAGTAAACGTATCTTTTCAGCTGTATCGCGGTAAAACGACCGCTTTGGTTGGAGAAAGCGGATCAGGTAAATCTGTGACGGCCCGCGTTCTTATGAAACTGTTGTCCAAGCGGGCCCGCGTGCATGACAACACGCAGATCATGTATGATGGCAGAGATATGGCCGACTTGTCTGATCGCGAAATGCGCAGACTGCGTGGCAACCGGATTGCGATGATTTTTCAGGAACCAATGAGCTCGTTGAACCCGCTGCACTCGATTGAAAAACAAATAAACGAAGTCTTGTTTGTCCATCAGGGTTTAAGTCGAAAACAGGCGCGCGTACGAACGTTGGAACTACTGGAAATGGTGGAAATTCAAAACGCAAAAAAACGTTTAGGCGCATTCCCGCATGAATTGAGCGGAGGTCAGCGGCAGCGGGTAATGATTGCCATGGCACTGGCCAACATGCCTGATTTACTAATTGCAGACGAACCTACTACTGCACTCGATGTGACAGTACAAGCACAAGTTCTTCAACTTCTTCGTCAACTTCAGGAGAAATTTAGAATGGCCATTCTGCTGATTACACATGATCTTGGCATTGTAAGAAAACATGCTGACAGAGTTGCAGTGATGACTCAGGGCAAGATAATTGAGACCGGAAATACAGAAGAACTTTTTTTGCATCCTCAGCACTCCTATACAAAAATACTGCTGGAGTCAGAACCTGGTGGACAGCCTGTAAAAGTCACGAGATTCTGCCACTAGTTTTGTCTCAACCAGGAATTTAAAAGTCTGGTTTCCAATCCAAAAAGGTGTTTTGAAAAGGACCGTTGATCATGTTAAAGCAGTTGACGGCGTCAGTTTGGAAATTTGCAAAGGACACAGTCTTGGAGTTGTTGGAGAAAGCGGATCCGGGAAATCCACCCTCGGACTTGCTTTGCTCCGTCTGATAAAAAGTGAAGGAGAAATCCAATTTGGTGATGTTTACCTGGACGCTTTAAATCAAAAACAGATCACACCAATTCGGAAGGCAATGCAAATTGTATTTCAGGATCCGTTTGGAAGCCTTAGTCCAAGGATGACTGTGGAACAAATAGTGTCGGAAGGCCTGGAAATTCACAAACTTGAAAAAGGAGATAATCGTGAAGAGCAGATTGTACAGGTTCTCAAAGAAGTCAATCTCGATCCTGAATTAAGACATCGCTATCCTCACGAGTTTTCTGGAGGACAGCGCCAGCGCATTGCTATAGCCCGTGCCCTGGTACTCAAACCCAGTTTTTTAGTACTGGATGAACCGACCTCCTCACTTGACCGCTCAATACAGTCTCAGGTTTTAGAACTGCTTCGTAATTTGCAAAAAAAGCATAACCTGACTTATCTGTTCATAAGCCATGATTTAAAAATAATCCAGACACTTTGTCACGATATCATAGTCATGAAAGACGGAATTGTTTTGGAAGCAGGGCCTACCACGAAAATCATGAATAATCCTCAGAATCCTTATACTAAAGCTCTACTGAAAGCTGCTTTTTAAAAGGGAAACGTCACTATTTCTGCGGATTTACATGCGACAACTGATCCATCTTTTCACCAGAAATTTCATAGGCTTTACCAAATCCTTTGACGAAAAGACCCGAATTCGGCTTCAATCTAATCATCTGAAAATCGGCAAGCATACGTAGAGTTTGCATCAATTCACCGGCAATATCGTCAAAAAGAGACATTATCCTCATCCAGTCTTGAGATTCACGTACCACGATTTCCGCATCACAATCAAAAGTAAGTCGCTTTCGGGCAAATATATTTTCTGCTTGTTCTTCAGGTTCTATAAACATGATTCCAGCCCTTGAGTCATGAAGTAAATTTTTTGTATGACGGGCCAGTGCGCTTATATAAATATAAAACTGATTATTTTGATCTGCAACAAAGGGAGCGTAACTGCTTTCCGGACGTCCATTTTTGCCGATTGTGGACAACTGCAGACTGTGATATTTTTTGAAAAAATTCAAATATTCAGTTTTTGTCTTTGTAAGAATAACTGCTGACTGATTCATTTTTCATTCCTGAAAAAGTACTTTTTGAAATCAACATTAACACGAATAATATATTTATCATATTCATTTTTTTTGTATGCCTTAGATGCCTAATATTGAACGCCTTTATTACTCTTTGATTTAGTATATACCATAATATTTTTATTTTTTTGTTAAATATTATTTTCTTATTTATCAGTTATATATGGGTAACATATTCATCTTTTTATATATCTTTTTTGTTGATTTTACCCTTCGATTTGCACTAAATTAGTGAGGCCAGTCTAGTTCTGGAACCATTCCATGGACAGGGAATAAATTTAGCCTATTTCAAGCAAAATATTAACTGATTTAGACTTGAGTAAAACAGCAAATGGATTTGAAATTTAAAAAATAATGGAGCTTAGTCATAATCAATCATTAGAATTCAAAGAGTGCCTTAGACGTTCTTTGCCTTCTCATGTAAGCCAGTCATGGTTGGATTCTCTTCAGTTGCTAAAAATAACTCCTTCAAAGGTTGTATTAGGCGGAATTTTACATAAAATATACCGTTACGAAATCAAGACTAATCACGAATCTCTCCTGAAAGAAGTCCTCAATAAACTTTTCCCTGAAAAAGCCCCATTTTCAGAAAAAAAATTTGAATACAAAATATCCAGTAGTGCAAGTCCTAAGAAATCCGTACAAACTGAATTTGATCTTAATCAAGATCAAATTGCAAACACAAATATAGATCTCGAATTAAAAAATTCCAAGTCAGACTTTGCAACACAACATGCTGCAGGAAGTACCAGCTCATATTCTCTGGGTTCCTTTATCCCGGGTAAACGAAACCTATTGGCAAGTAGGGCTTGTAAAGCAGTCGTTGAAATGCCAGGTATAGCCTTTAATCCTTTTGTTATTTATGGTGAGTCCGGATCAGGAAAAACGCACTTGCTTGAAGCAATCAGCAATGAACTCCAGCAAAGCAACCCCAAAAAACAAAGAGTTCAGATTTCTGCAGAAGATTTTTTGAATGATTTTGTTAATCATCTCAGATTAAGTAAAATGAAAGAATTTCGTGACCGTTACCGAAAGGCTGATGCTTTTCTACTGGATGATTTACAGGCTTTGGTTCCATCTGCAAAGTGTCAAACGGAACTGCTCTACACAATTAATTCGTTACGTAAGAAAAAAGCGCAAATTGTTATAGCCTGTCAGGAAGCGCCAACACAGATTTCTGGACTAAGTTCCGGACTAAGGGAAAAACTGGATTCCGGGCTGACGGTTGATATCGGAATTCCAGATGATCAAACCCGGATTGCAATTCTTGAGAGCAAAGCTAAAGAACGTGGAATTCCACTGAACAATGAACTGGCAAATTTTATCGTGAAGCATATTAAGGGAGGAATTGGACGCATGGAAGGAGTTCTGATGCGTCTCGGCGTACATGCTTCATTGCTGAATGAAGAACTTACTATAGAATTGGCTCGTTATTCTCTGAAAGACTGGCTTGATGATTCTGCAAAAAAAACCGACTTTGAGCAGTACTCACATGGTAAATCCACAGTTACTATAGAAAACAAAATCCTGCAGAATATCTGCATAATGTTTCAAATTTCTGAAGAAGGACTTCATTCATATCGTCGTGACAGAAAACACATCAAAGCAAGACAGGCAGCCGTATTTTTGCTAAAAAAACTTACCTCACTGTCCCTGAGTGAAATCGGTAAAATCATAGGTCGTGACCATTCAACGGTCCATGCTACCTTGAAAAAAGTTGGCGAGAGAATGTTAAAAGATGATTTCTTTCAAAAACAAATGCAAACTTTCCTGCAGGAGTTTGAAGAAAAACCTGTTTCAATGCGGACCATTGAACAAAAACGTAGCTACAGTAATTGATTCCCGGGTCAATTAATTCAGCAAAAGCATTTTCTCCTCAGTCTACTTAATTGCCTTTCCATACAATTTCAGCTAAATTTATCTGCAGACATGATTTACACTGGGAACAAACATTCAGTCTGATTGTTTAATGAGTCTTAGATCAATCCTGATTCTTTTCAGATTGCAGGTTCTAATAATTTTTGCTTCTTCCGGATGTACAAGTTTGCAAAAAAAGATTTACATTAGTCATCCGGACAGTTTGCGCAAACAAGTTAACATGGTTTGTTCAAACATAGATACGTCCAACTTCATTGTCAGAGATCTTCGAGTTTGGCTGAATCAGAAGAACGGTAAAGAGATTGAATTAAAACACTATAATTCTCTTCTTCCTGATGGCTATTATTTCTGTACCCGGCAGCAACGGGAATCATCCATTCTAGAATAAATATACAAAATACCTGAATTTACTCCAGTAAAAATTCAGATCATAACACCCAACTGGCTGGGTGAAATGGTTTTGTCAAGTGGATTTGTCCTTGTTGGTCTTGAAACCTTTCCAGAATCACAGGTTGATTTAATCGTTAAATCCGGATTTGAAAAAATATTGCTTCCACAACATGGACAAATAATTCCTTTTAATCCAAAAAAGAAACTGCAGAAATTTTTGGATAAACTTTGCGTGTTGAGAATTGCGATTATTTTTATGCTCAGCCCTCAAATTTTTCAGCTGCATGGATCGAACATTAGAGAAAAATACCGCACTGGATCAGCTATTCCGGTAAATTCAGAAATTTTCTGCTGAGTTTGACAAAAAAGCCGAACTTAAGCTTAAATCAGCTTCCAGATTGATTATTCATTCAGTTCTGATGATAATTATTCTGTGATGATTACATTTTTCTGTATTGTCGGATATTTATTTATCATTAAATGTACAAAAAGGATAAGTTCTGAATTCTCTCAATTTTACATTTAGCTAGGATAAGCAAATTTTCATTTAGATTTCTTTGTACAGAATCATTATTTTCATACATAAAAAAACCAATGGATTGGATACAGGCCATAGTGCTGGGCATTGTTCAGGGATTGAGCGAATTTTTACCGATCAGCAGCACAGCTCACTTAAGAATTGTTCCGGAATTACTCGGCTGGAGTGATCCGGGGACAGAATTTTCTGCAATTATTCAACTGGGTACACTGGTTGCGGTGTTGCTCTTTTTTCGTAAGGATGTAGTCCAACTGTCCTTGGCGGCACTGGAAAGCCTCTGGCATAGGAACCTGTTTGAAACTCCAGAATCAAAAATGGCCTGGAGTATTGCAGCTGGAACTATTCCAGTAGTCGTCTTAGGTTTGGGATTTAAGGATTTCATCAAAAACGAGGCACGAGAACTCTGGGTGATCGGAACTGCATTAATAGTGATGGCAATTTTTCTTTATCTTGCCGAAAGACTTTCGTCTCGCAACCGTGACATTAAACAATTAAGTTTTTTACAAATTCAATTAATCGGCCTGACACAGGCTTTGGCTCTGATTCCCGGCTGTTCCCGTTCCGGATCCACCATAATGGGTGGGTTGATGGTGGGTTTAAATCGAGAAGATGCTGCAAGATTTTCTTTTTTGCTGGGATTACCTGCGATTTTTGGCAGCGGTCTATATGAATTGAAGGAACTAATGGAAATTGGAATCAGCAGTGACCAATACATAAATTTAATCCTGGGAATTCTAGCTGCATTTGTTGTGGGCTACCTTTCGATAGAGTTATTGCTACGCTTTCTCCGTAATCACGGTACTTTAGTTTTTGTAATTTACAGGATTGTGCTGGGAACTGGAATTTTAATTTTTTTGGTATAAATGTCTCTTCCTTGATCACTACCCAAATGAGTTTTACATAAAATTCATGGTAAACACAAAAAAGTGTGGGATTGCACCGATGACAGACAATTTAGTACTCTGTATCGCCCACAGTATTCAGCATCTGCCAAAACCGCACCTGGTTCTGGTCACGGGTAATATTACCAGTTTGGACTCGTGATAAAAATGTTATCACTCATGCAGTTTTTGTAAAACCAGTTGACGGACCTTATTTATTTGAAGAGCAGGACGTAATCCGCTCTCAACAACCCTACACTTTATTCTATCCATGAATGGCTTTCGTTGTGAGTTTTTGTTAAAAGATAATCTACAATTCCGAAAATATTTTTGGATTCTTCTTCTTATAGTATGTGTTTGGTTAGCTTTGGTATCGTCTGTTCCTGCTTCACAGAATTCAATAGAACAATCCGTATTCCGTATCACAAATTATCAGCAAAGTCCGGACTGGAAATCTCCTTGGAAAATGAAACCCACGAGCCAAGGACTAGGAAGTGGATTTTTAATTCATGACAATTGGATTTTGACAAATGCACACGTGGTAAGTGATTCTCGAATGCTGCTGGTGAATAAAATTTCAAGTCCGAAACCGTTTCTTGCAGACGTACTTGCAATTGCTCACGACTCAGATTTGGCTTTACTTAAAGTACGTGATCCCAAGTTTTATCAGGGTTTGACTCCGCTGGAGTTAGGTGGTATTCCCGAGTTACGCAGCAGAGTCCGGGCCTATGGATATCCTGTAGGCGGAAAGGAACTATCACGCACCGAAGGTGTTGTCTCACGTATTGAATTTGGAACTTATGTCCATCCTGGCATTGATTCACACCTGCTAATTCAAACAGATTCCGCTATCAATCCCGGAAACAGCGGCGGACCAGTAACACAATCCGGACAAGCAATCGGAGTTGCTTTTCAATCCAATTTGAGACTAAACGATGTTGGTTATTTTATTCCTGTTCCACTTATAAATCGTTTTTTGACAGATATTAAAGATGGACGATATGATGGAGTACCTGAAATTGGAATAGAAACCAGTTCCCTTATCAATCAGCACTATCGTAAATATTTGGGTCTTCCGGAAGATACCGGAGGAATACTTGTAGAACGGGTAGTTCCACATTCATCTGCAGACGGTGTTCTTTTAATCGGAGATGTACTGACGAAAATTGAGGATTTGCAAATAGACGCAGCAGGAATGGTGCGTTACAGTGAGCAACAAGTTACATTTTTTATTGAAGCAGAAAACCGACAAATCGGCGATCCCCTTCAACTGCAGGTTTGGCGAAAAGGCAAATTTATAAACCTGACACTCACACTCAAGACACCGCCGTTTGGCTCAGAAATGAGAAACAGCTATGATGAGCTTCCAGAATACGTTATTTTTGGCGGGCTGGTATTTATTGCCCTGAATCGAAATTACATCCATTCTCCGGGAAACATAACTCCACCGCTGGCTTATGAACACTGGTATCGTGAAATAGAACGACCGCGAACCCGTCAGGAACAAGTAGTCATTGTTACACGTGTTCTGCCTTCTCCAGTCAATAGTGGCTACACCAATTTACACAATTTTGTAGTAAGTAGTCTGAACGGTAAACCAGTCCGATCGCTGGCACATTTGGAGAAGATACTAAAGAATATGCCTTTAGAAACAACCAATGTTGTCTTTGAAAGCGAATGGCATAAAATTCCTTTAGTTTTGAATTTTAAAGAAAGTCTTGACCAGCATAATTCAGTTCTCAAACGTTACGGAATTATTGACGGTTCACGTATTTATGCAGACAAAAACAAGGATTCTCAGTGAAACATAATAATTTTCTTTATACCCTTTTGAAATGGCCCATAACTGCTACAGTTTTTCTTTTTACTTCAGTATTACAGGCTGACCCTCCCGAAATAAAACCATGGTTTCAACAGGCCGTTCTTCTGAAATCTTATCAGCAATCTTTTGACTGGCGCACTCCCTGGGAAAAACGCGAAATACGGACACAATCTGGAATGGCCCTGGTTGTACGCCTACCCGTTTCTGTGAGAATTTCAGAATCTGAAAACGGGAACAATAATAACCTGTACCTGCTGACAACAGCAGAGATTGTTTCCGATGCAACACTGATTGAGGTGACACGTAAGGACATTCGCAGCCCCTTTCAAGCCAAGCTTGTGCTGATGGACTATGCTGCAAATTTGGCTTTACTTCAAATCAATAATTCTAAATTTTGGCGAAACCTAAGACCTGTGAAATGGACTCCTGTAAAATCATCTACTGATCATGAGGCAAAAGATATTTATTCTCTGAAAATAAAATCTCAAGATGAGTGGACCATGGAGTCCGGAACAATAGACAGAATGACAGTGGGACACCGGGGAGTAAGCAATGCCTGGTTTCCTCTTTTAAGGCTGAACGGAATTTCCAAAAGTGGTCAGGGATACCCGCTTCTGCAGGATAATGAAACTGCAGGAATGATCCTCGATGTAGGTACTGGAGAAACTAAGGCTATGCCTGCTGCAATGCTGCTTGAGTTTTTGAAGCACGCAGGCAGTAATCCTTACCAGAGCTTAGCACATCGTGGATTTATATGGAGCAAATTACCGCAAAGTAGTACTTACAATCATTTACAAATTCCTCTGGAAAAACCCGGAATCTGGATCAGCAGGGTTTTGCCTTACGGCACAGGTTCTGATGTTTTGATGCAAGGTGATTATTTGACAAAATTGGGTAAATGGACGCTTTCACACGATGGTAAAGTTGAGCATCCGGATTGGGGTATTTCCTTGTTTGATTTGCTTTTTTTAGCTCATTTGAAAGTGGGAGATTCAGTAAAATTGGAAGTAATCCGTGAGGGTAAGCCTGTTGTTTTGCAAACAAAAGTTTCTGCATACAAAGAGAATAGTCGATCAGTTCCCTTAAAAATTGTTGGAACAGCTCCGCGATATGTTATAGAGGGTGGTTTTTTATTCCAGGAATTGACCTTGAATTACCTCAGAATTTGGGGTGCAAATTGGCAAACACGTGCTCCTATGCGGCTGAGGCTATTTTTGGAGCAAAACAAAGCTGTATCGATTTACGAAAATAATAAAACTGATAAATCTTCGAACGGATCAAAAATATCCTCCGAACATCCTCCCCGGATTGTTTTAGTTTCACAAGTTATTCCTGACCCAGTGAACATCGGTTACCAAAAACTTTCTAATGCGGTGGTTTTGAAGGTAAACGGCAAGCAAATACGCCGCCTGGAAGATGTTAGCACAGCTTTTTTAAATCCAATAAATAATTTTCATAGAATTGATTTCCTTCCAGGTTCAGAACGTTTGAGCGTAATTTTGTCAGTTGCTGAGCTTGCTGATGCCAACCAGCGAATTAAAAATAATTTCCGTATTCCAAAACTTCAATCGTTCTAAAATCTAAACTTCATAACCGTTTATTAAGTAAACGTAATTTCCATTTAATAACAAACAACATGAAAATTTTCGCAAAAGATCATGTGCAACTAAAATCCTATTTAAAAGCCACCAGTGAATGGATTGGAGAAGAGACTCTGCGCCGCATTCCTGATGGACAACCAAAGGAATATCTTTATGATTTGATGCGTGATTATCCGCAGCGTGGAGGAAAACGTTTTCGTCCTGCACTAGTTTTACTAAGTTGTGAATTATTTGGAGGTGATCCAGAAAAAGCCATGACTTCTGCAGTTGCACTGGAATTGTTTCACAATTTTGCACTGGTTCACGATGACATAGAGGACGAGTCTTTATTACGTCGAGGAGAACAGACATTACATCTACAACACGGAATCGCCCTGGCACTTAATGCGGGAGATGCTTTGCTGGGACTGGTACATGAAACTTTACTAGAAAATCATTCCAAATTAGATGGTAATTTAGCTGTAGAGGTACATCAACATTTGAACAAAGTGATGCAGGCCACTTTTGAGGGGCAGGCACTTGATATAGGCTGGGTTGCAAACCAGACTTTTCCTGATCGTGCTGAATACCATGAAATGATTAGCCGAAAAACAGGCTGGTATTCCGGTCGAGGACCCTGCATATGTGGCGCCTTGATTTCGGGTGCTTCCAAAACAGAGCTGGAAGCAGTCGGCAGATTTGGAGAAGCAATTGGAATCGGATTTCAGATTCGTGATGATTTGCTTAACTTAACTGAAAAAAGTGAAACTGAAGCTCCCAACCCAGGTGCAGGCGGTTATGGTAAAGAGCATGGAGGTGACATTGCTGAAGGGAAACGCACCTTGATTTCAATTGAACTTCTGGAACAGCTTTCTGCAAAGGATGCAGAACGAGTGCGCACAATTTTATTACAAACTCGAGAACACGTTACACATGCCGACATAGACTGGTTTATTTCTCAAGCAGAAAGTACTGGAGCACTGGAGTCTGTAGCAAGTTTTTGTCAAAAACAGGCAACTCTGGCTTCTGCAGCTTTGGAAAATTTACCTGTTAACCCTGCCAGATCTTTGCTTGGAGAACTGGTGGAATATTTGACTATAGAACGAAAAGCTTAATCAACACAAAAAAAAGAATCGACAAAGCATCGGTAAACAGTTAGTATCAAAGGTTAGTTTTTAATCAATTATTTAGCAACATCCTGAAATCTAAGCAGACCTGATGACCCAGATTGCAGAAAAGTTGATGAATTTGCTTACTGTACCGATCAAAAGTGAAGGTTATGAACTTCTAGATGTTGAATATAATAAACACGGATCTAACCAGAATGTTCAATTAATTATTGACAGTATTAATGGAATTGGGATTGACGATTGTGTAGCGGTAAATAGAATTGCACAGGAAGTTTTGGACAATAAAAATCCAATTTCTGATTCTTACACCATAGAAGTTTCGTCTCCGGGATTATTCCGTAAACTAAAGACTGCTGAACATTATAAGACTTTCACAGGAGAGCGAATCAGAGTGCGACTGCAGCAAAAAATCCAGGGAGTAAAAAATGCGGTTGGAAAATTAGAAGAAAGTACTGAAAAGGAAATACGCTTAAAACTGGAATCAGATGGGTCTGAATTGGTGATCCCATATACCCTAATAGCAAAAGCTAATCTAGAACCTGAACTGAAATTTTGAATGTTTGATATAACTTCAAATAAAACATAACACAAAAAAAGGTGAATTTTGGAAGAAAACTTATTTGAAATAATTAAAGACTTTTCTAGAGAGAAGGGTTTGGACCATGAAGTTGTGATAAAACTAGTAGAAGAGTCACTTATTCAGGCTGCTCAGCGCAAACTGCCTTATAGAGAAATTGAGGGACATATCGACCAAAATACCGGAAAAATTAACTTATTCCATTTTAAGGAGGTTGTTGAACTTGTTGAAGATCCTCACAATGAAATTTCTGTAGATGAAGTCTTTGAAATAGATCCTGATGCAGGACTTGGAGATGAGGTTGAGTATGAAATTAGTGATCGTGAGTTTCAGAGAATTGCTCATTCAACACGACCCATTATTTTTGGCAGTTTAAAGGATGCAGAACGACAAATGGTTGTTACCATCTTTACAGATAAAGTAGGAGAGGTATTAACCGGAACTGTCTTGCGGGTCGAACCAAACGGACGAATTGCTTTCAGTTTTCAAAATAATGTCGAAGCCTATTTGTTCCGGAGAGAGCAAATATATGGTGAAAATTTTTCCTTTGGCGACCATGTCAGAGTGTTGCTATTGGACGTAAATGATAATCCGCATAAAGATTCTCAACTTACAATTTCCAGAACACATCCTGGTCTAATGATCAAGCTGTTTGAGATGGAGGTTCCGGAAATTTTTGATGGAATAGTCAAAATTGTCAATGCTTCAAGAGAACCTGGCCGCAGAGCAAAAATTTCAGTTTATTCTACAGATGATGATGTCGATCCAGTAGGTTCATGTGTTGGCATGCGTGGAAGTCGAGTGCAGGCTATTGTAAATGACTTAAATGGAGAAAAAATAGATATAGTCCGATGGAGCGAAGACATTGACCAATATACCTGCAATGCCTTGGCACCGGCTGAAATTGACAGTCTTGAAATTGACGAAGAAACAAAACAAATTGATGTTGTTGTTGCACCAAGTCAATTATCACTTGCAATTGGACACAAAGGTCAAAATGTGCGTCTAGCTTCAAAATTAATCGGTTACAAAATCAATATTGTTGCCACTGAGGAAGATGAGCTTTCCATAGATGAGCAACTGGAAAAAGAATTTGCAAAATCTAAAGAAAATAATCTCAAAAGTATAGACAAATCCGAGGATCTGCCTGAAAGTGACACTGACGAAGCTAAAGAAACTGCAACTGCACTGGAAAATCAAGATGATAACCAAAATTCTTCCCCATTAATTGCTGAAGAATCTGAAACTACAGAAGACAAAGATAAAGTTGAAGCTGAAGAAACTGATAATACAGAAGATACTAAAAATAATTCTAAAGATGCTCCTGCTGAGAGTAAGACTAAAGCCGAAACAAAGTCTAAAACTAAAGCCGAAACAAAAACTAAGACTAAAGCCGAAACAAAGTCTAAAACTAAAGCCGAAACAAAGTCTAAAACTAAAGCCGAAACAAAGTCTAAAACTAAAGCCGAAACAAAGTCTAAAACTAAAGCCGAAACAAAGTCTAAAACTAAAGCCGAAACAAAGTCTAAAACTAAAGCCAAAACAAAGTCTAAAACTAAAGCTGAATCTTAAAATTAAAACATTTTCAATATAATCAGCAGAAACAACAGGATGATTCTGCTAAGCCTATAAGTCATATATTTATTTTAAACTGAATTACAACCCCAAAAGAATTCATGTCCGAAGTTAGAGTATTTGAACTGGCGCAAGAGTTAAATATGCCGGCAAAGGATTTGCTTATCAAGATGCGCAAAGCCGGAATTCCAGTTACAGGCAATTTCTCTGAACTGTCTTCCAAACAAGCTGAAATAGTAAGAAAGATGGGCAAGAGTGCCAAGGGTATTATCTTGCCAAAGTCTGCTAAAGAATCAGGGAAAGTTCGTTTGAGGTCCACTGAAAAGAAACCGGAAGCAACTGATAAGGTCAAAACATCTAAAACAACTGAGAAATCTAAAATAGTAACAATCTCCACTATATCTAAATTAGATGATGAAGATGTTGTAGCAATCCCAAAAAGACGTGTACGCAAAAAAAAGACGGAGCCAGTACATTCATCAGAAGACTCAACAGTTCAAGTTGCTGATAAGTTAAAAACTGATTCTGAAATAGAAATAATCTCTGCTGATGCAACAAAAGTCAGACCAGAAAAATCAGTATTAGAAAGTGACCTCTCAAAAATTAGCACATTTGAATCCCAAGAAACTTTATCTGTATCTGGAGATCCTGCTTCAGAAAACAAAGTTGAACCTGATGCTGAAACAGTTGATGACTCAAAACACTCTAAGCTTACTGCACTGGATAAAAATACTGATGAGACAGTTTTACCTGATGGTGAAAAGTCTGGAATATCAGAAAATAAATCAAATAAAACTAAAATAATTTTCAAACACTCTCAAACTGATGATAAGGAATCCTCATCAAAAAACAGAGGTTTAGGACGCCCGGAATTTGAGAACAAACGAAAGGGAGGTGGTGGACAGATAGATTATAATTATCTTCGTGAAAAAAGACCTCGCCGCCGCAGAAAAGACTTTCCAAAAAAACGATTCGATAGCAAGATTTCCAGAAAAGTTTCTGATCCTAATACACCAAAACACGTATTCAATCCACGTAAAAAAAGCATCCGAATAGGAAATCAGGTTGGTGTTGCCGAACTGGCAGGCCTAATTGGTATAAAAGTTCCAGAAATTTTAAAAAAACTGATGTCCTTAGGCATCATGGGAACTATTAACCAGACAATCACAGGAGAAACTGCAGAACTTATTGCAGCAGATTTTGAAATTACAATCGAAGTCGAATCGTTTGAGTTGTCTGACCTCCTCAAGGAAGAAGAACTTGATGTTTCAGAGTTAGAGGAACGAGCACCGATTGTTACAATTATGGGACATGTTGATCACGGAAAAACATCCCTTCTTGATAAAATTCGCGAATCTCGAATGTTGTCTCTGGAGAATTTGGTGGAATAACACAACATATTGGAGCATATCATCTTGAAGTAAAAGGCAATCAGGTCACTTTTTTGGATACACCCGGACACGAAGCTTTCACATCAATGAGAGCCCGTGGGGCAAATATCACTGATATAGTGGTACTTGTTGTTGCGTCAGATGATAAGGTGCAGCCTCAAACAGTTGAAGCTATTCAGCATGCCAGAGCAGCGAATGTTCCGATTATTGTTGCAGTAAATAAAATTGATCGTCCCGAATCTGATCCATTAAGAATTCAACAGGAATTACTCTCACATGAATTAATTCCAGAAGATTTGGGTGGGAGCACTATTTTTGTAAAAGTGTCAGCAAAAACAGGTGACGGCATTGATGAACTACTGGAAATGATTCATTTACAGGCAGAAATACTTGAACTAAAATCGACCTCAAAAGGTTTTGCTCGTGGAACAATCATTGAGTCACGAGTCAGAAAAGGTCAGGGGCCAGTAGGTACTGTTCTTGTTCAACGCGGAACACTTAAAATTGGAGATTATTTCGTCATGGGCAGCATTCATGGACGAATACGGGCTATGTTCAATGAAGTTGGAGATACAATGATAGAAGCTGGTCCTGCAATTCCAGTTGAAATTTCCGGTTTAAGCAATGTACCTGAAGTAGGAGCAAAATTTGTTGTTCTTGAAGATGAAAAATTAGCACGGCAAATTGCTGAGGATCTTGAACTAAAACTTCGATCTGAAACCATCAGGGAATACCAAAAAACCAGTTTGGATAATCTTTTCAGTAAAATTGATGAAGGTAAGGTTACTGAACTCCGATTGATTTTAAAAGGAGATGTACAAGGTTCCGTTGAAGCTCTCAAAACTTCTCTTCAACAAATCGGTGATGAACGTATTTCTCTAAGGTTCCTCCTTTGCTCTGTAGGTAACGTTACAGAGACCGACATAACACTAGCTTCTGCTTCCGATGCAATTATTGTTGGCTTTAATGTGCAAATGGACGCAAAAGCCAGAGAAACGCAATCAAGTGAAGGTGTAGATGTGAGGCTTTATGATGTTATCTACAACGCATTGGATGATGTAAAAGCAGCTATGGAAGGTCTCCTGGAGCCAGAAATTAGAGAAGAAGTATTAGGTCATTTAGAAGTTCGTCAGGTTTTTTCTTCTGGGAAAAATGGCATTGTAGTAGGAGGTTTGGTTACAGATGGTAAGCTTCACCGCAATAGCCTTATACGAGTATTACGTAAGAAAGAAAGTGTCTTTGAGGGTTCAATCATTTCTCTGAAGCGCTTCAAAGACGATGTTCAGGAAGTTGCACAAAATTATGAGTGCGGAATAGTACTAAATTTTCTAGAAATTGAGAATGGGGATATTGTAGAAGCTTACGAGCAAATTGAAGAAAGTGCACGACTGTAATTTATTATGCATAAAACAAGTAGAAGCAATTCCAGCACTTTGGTGCATCGTCGTTTATCTGAAGTGCTTCTTTTTCAAAGCAGTGACCCACGTTTCAGCAATGTTACAATCAGCAGAGTTGAAACAACTCCAAGTTTGACCTCAGCAAAAGTCTATGTTTCAATTTTTCCAACCAAAGGCAAAGAAGAATTAATTGCATCTTTAAATCATGCATCAGGATTTTTTAGTCGAAAATTGGGGAAAGTCCTCAAAACTAGAAACACACCACATTTGACTTTTGAGTACGACGGAGGATTTGACCACAGTGATGAAATTGAAATATTGTTGCGAAACGTACTTCCGGAAGATACTGGACAGCAGAAAGAATCTGAATTTGACAAAAATGAATAGAGTCCGGTTAATATCCTTTTTGATATTCGAATATAAATAAAGAATTACTTGCGGATAATCAACATCAATAAGGCTCAGGGATGGACTTCTTTTGATGTCGTTCGTTTCATTAAACGGAAGTTTGATGAAAAAAAAGTGGGGCATCTCGGGACTTTAGATCCCATGGCAACAGGAGTTTTACCTGTATTTTTGGGACAGGCAACGCGCCTGATTCCTTTGTTCAATGATACTGACAAAACTTACCGTGCATTATGTAAATTAGGTGAATCCACTGACACATTTGACGCAGAAGGTAGGGTAACTGAGAGTCATAATATAGGTGATTTAAATTCGGAACAGGTTACAAAAGCTGTATACACATTTCTAGGGACACAGAAGCAGCAAGTTCCTGCATATTCTGCGTCAAAAATCAAGGGTATTCCTTCCTATAAACTTGCAAGACAAGGATTGAAAGTTCCTGCTAAAACAAGGTCGGTAATATTCCATGAATTAGACGTAGAAGCTGTAGATCTTCCCTTCGTTAAAATCCGGATACACTGTTCTAAAGGTACATACATCCGGGCATTGGCAAATGATCTTGGACAGAAGTTGAAAGTTGGAGCACATCTAACTTCTCTGGATCGTTTAGCTTGTGGAAAGTGGTTTAAAAGTGGTAATTCTATATCAATAGAAAAACTAGAAGAAACAGTAACCGAAAATAATGTGCCGTGGATTTCTCCATTAGAGTTGCTGGATCACCTTAACACAATCGTAGGTTCTGCTGAAATGGTTGTTTCCATCAAACAGGGACGTAGTGTTGAATTTTTTCAACAAAACTGGACTGATAGTGGCGTAAAATTGACTGAAAATTGTGTAATAGAGTCAGAGACAAATTCAGTTAAAACCAAAGTTGTTGATTCTTGCCAAAATTTAGTTGCTATCGGCCACATTATGTGGGAGAATGAGGCAAGTTTTTTTCATCCAATAAAGGTATTTGTATAGAAAATAAAATAGTCTTATATGCTGACAAAAAATCAAAAAGTAGAAATTGTAAACAAGTTCGGAAAAAATAATGCTGATACCGGATCTACAGAAGTACAGGTAGCATTACTTTCCAAGCGAATTAATTCATTGACAGACCATTTACGAAGCCAACCAAAGGATTTTAGTTCACGACGTGGTTTGTTGAAACTAGTTGGTCAACGACGAAATTTCATGAATTATCTTAAGAACAGAAATAGCGAGAGCTATTCCGCTATTACTAAACAACTAGAGATTCGCGTCAAGTGAGTCATACAAAACTTCACAGAAGACTTGTCCACGGGGGCTGGTCTTCTGTCAGGTATAATTTAGCAAAAGCTGAATTCTACCTTTGCAATTCCCCCGTATCATGTAGCATCAAGTCTGCTTTCCTTCTTTACAGTACTTTTTTTCAGCTTATTGAAAATTGTTTTATGAACATTGCTTTTAGCACTGTCCATAACTGTAAGATTATTTTTTCCAATTCAGGAAAGAAGAAAGAATTTGTATGCTGAAATTTAAAGAATACCGGAATTCAGACATTAATAACAGGCAGTGCCGTTAAGTTAGAACCGGTAGAACGTTGATAATTAGGAGTAGAATGAAGATAGTAGAAAGAGAATTTGGACCAGCAACTATGAAGCTGGAAACCGGAAGAATGGCCAAACAGGCCAACGGATCCGTATTAGTAACATACGGTGACACAGTAGTACTTGTAGCTGTAACTGCAGCAAAAGGATCAGGGACAGGAGCAGATTTTTTCCCACTTTCAGTTTTTTATGTTGAAAAAGGATATGCATCCGGACGGATTCCTGGAGGTTTCTTAAAACGTGAATCTCGACTTTCAGATAGCGAAACTCTGATTTCACGCATTATAGATCGTCCGCTGCGTCCAGCATTTGAAGACAATTACCTGGCAGAAACAATGATTGCGGCAACTGTTTTAAGTCACGACCTGATACATCCATCTGATGTTGCTGCTATGAACGGCGCTTCTGCAGCGTTGGCTATTTCGGATATTCCTTTTCACAATCCTCTTGGAGGTGTCAGAGTTGGGAGAATTGATGGCAAATTTGTAACCAATCCTAGTCCAGAACAACTTGAAGTAAGTGAACTTAACATCTTTATGGCTGCATCCAAAGATGCAATTTTAATGGTGGAGGGTGAAGCTGTTGGTGTGAGTGAAGAAATTATGCTGGATGCACTTTGGTATGGTCAGGAAGCAGTCCTGCCAATCATTGAAATGCAGGAAGAGCTGATGAAGAGTGTTGGTAAGAAAAAACGTACTGTAGATGTGCCGGTTGTAGATTTAGAATTAAAATCAAAAGTTGAGGCAATTACACCAAAACGACTTAATGAAGCTTTAAGGATTAAAGATAAAATAGAGCGGTATGAACGTCTGGACACATTAAAAGATGAAATAAAAAATGAAATTCTTGGAGATTCACCTGATGGAGATTCTGCAAAAGAACTAAGTCAAATATTTGCTGACATCTAATAAATGTAAAGCACAAAACAAGAACATCTTTATCGAAATTGTTAACCTACTGAAATCAGACCAATAGATTGATCCTTTTCCATTAACCATAACAGGTATTTTGCTGCAAGGCCTCGCTCACTGCTTAACTCTGGGCGAAGATGCACAAAGAATAGAAAGTTTAAATGGTGAGCAGCACAATCAGTTTATGCTGCATTATAACTTTCCTGCATACAGTGTTGGTGAAATTGGTATGCCTCTTGGACCAAAGAGACGAGAAATTGGCCATGGAAACCTAGCTAAACGCGGATTAACTCCGGTTATGCCAACAAAAGCTGAATTTCCTTATACAATTCGTCTTGTTTCTGAAATTCTTGAATCAAATGGTTCGTCTTCAATGGCTACTGTCTGTGCTGGTTCTCTGGCCATGATGGATGCCGGTGTTCCTCTCAAGGAACCAACCGCTGGGATTGCCATGGGGCTCATCAGTGAAGGTAAAAACAACGTTATACTTTCAGATATTCTTGGTGACGAAGATCATCTGGGTGACATGGATTTTAAAGTTATTGGTACAGAAACCGGAATAACCGCCCTGCAAATGGATATTAAAATCAAGGGACTTGGACAGAAAGTAGTTGAACAAGCTCTGATGCAGGCACGCGAAGGCCGACTGCACATTTTGGGGGAAATGGCAAAAGCACTGAAAGAATCCCGTAGTGGTCTATCTACTTATGCGCCCCGCTTTATCACTCATAAAATTGCACAGGATAAAATCGGTACGGTCATTGGACCTGGTGGTAAAATGATTAAGAGTATTGTTGAGAAAACCGGTGTAAAGATTAACATCGATGATGATGGTATTGTTTCCATCATGTCACGTGACCATCAAGCGGTGGATGATGCTCTGGAAATTGTTCAAAACCTGACTCGATCAATTGAGATTGGAGAAACTTATACCGGACCTGTCAAGAAGGTGATGGACTTTGGTGCATTTGTCGAAGTTTTCCCTGGAACAGAAGGGCTTGTACACATTTCAAATTTGGCAGAAGGAAGAGTCGAAAAAGTTACAGATGTTTGCAAAGAGGGTGATATTGTCACCGTTAAAGCAACCGGTGTTGACAGACGAGGTAAAATTCAGCTCAGTATCAAAGACGTCTAATTCAGAAAATTGACCACAAACCATGTATATAAAATTGTCTGCTCATCCTGTTTCAAAAACAGGATGAGCAGACATCCCACCTGAAACTTAATTCTATCCCATTAGTTTATCTACTGTTACTAGTTTAATTGTGTCAGCCAGAACGTCTGTGAGGGGACTGATTATATAGCAGTATTTATTAGATCTTAATTCTTTGTTCGAGATTACAAGCCGAGTACAATAATATAAGTACTTTACGACAAAACATGACTCCTGAGTTATTTAAAGTCCCGCATAATAAAACCTTGCTAAAAAATAATATTATTCAATAATGTCAAAAAGTAATTAGTCGATTAACAAAGACAACTGCAGGGTATTTCCAGAAAATAGCACTATACACTCTTCTCTTCAGTTATTTAAGTTCCTTTTCCAAAAAAGTAGACTAACAAGATCAATAGATATGCTTCTTTCAATTTTTCTCTTTTTCATTCCGGGCGGTAATTAGCATAGACACGGAATCCAGGAGAAATGATTCAGATCTTGTAATCAAGCTGAACAGTGTATCTGGATCCCGGATAAAATCTGGAATGACAAAGGTAAAACCTTTTAAGTAAGACCCAAGTAATTCTACTCCAATATTCATACTGTAAACACTATTAGTTTGAATTTGGCCAAGTCTCAGGATAAGGTTAGATGCATTATTTCTGATCAACATCACCTGCCAATAAAATATCTTCATGAAACTTGTTATCACAGACTCAGGACTTGGAGGTCTGTCTGTTTGTGCTAAGCTTCTACAACTATTATCAGATCCTCCGGGGGGAAACTATCCAAATAATCCCGCTGACGATTTACAAATCACTTACATTAACGCTGTTCCTTCAAATAATCGTGGATACAATTCCATGTCCGGAAGAGCAGAACAGCTTAAAACGTTTGAAATAATCCTCAGGAACACTGAAAAGATTTTTGCTCCACATCACATTTTTGTCGCTTGTGGAACGCTGTCTGTACTATTGGATGACTTGGAAATTCCATCTGAAAAGACTGTTAAAATTGAAGGGATTCTTCAGATTGGTGTCAAGATGCTTTTATCCAGTCTGCTCGATGATCCTAAATCATCGGCTATCATCTTTGGAACTCCCACAATGATTAATAGCGAATCTTTTCAAAACGAACTGTTTGAGAAGGGTGTTGAGAAAATACGAATCATTTCTCAGGGTTGTCCGGATTTGGCAACTCAAATTTCTAATGATCCGGATAGCTTATTTGTAGAAGGACGTATCCGGCACTGGGTTCAAAAATCCATACTGAAATTACCTAAAAAACACATAGATACTTTGTTGGTTTTTCTTGCTTGTACTCATTATGGTTATCGTCAAGACCTTTTCCAAAAGGCTTTTAATGAAGAAGGATTCTACAATATAACTCTGCTTAACCCCAATCTTGCTGCTGCTGAAAATTTAGTCAAAACCGTTTCTAATAATCTAAATCCCAGTTCAACTGAATCAAAGGCATTTTCTGTTGAGTTTGTAACACCTTATGCTATACCTGATCAGGAAATAATCACACTGATGCAATTACTGAGTCCTATCTCACCTACAACGGCTGATGCACTTAATAATACCAGGATTTGTCCAGAACTGCTTAATCCTTAATCCATGACTTCACAAGATTTTTCTATAAAAAACTTGCTTTCCTGTTTAGAAATTTCTCAGTTACTTGAGTCTGATTCAGGATCATCAATTTGGTTTGCACACCTCAATTTGCATGACTTTACTGAGATTGAAATACCAGACGGAGGCAAAATCGCAGATTACTTACTTTCTGAAATTGATCTTCAGGCAGTTCAATTTTTCTTACTTTTAATTGATCGAAAACGTTTAGAAACATGGACAGGAAACTCTGAACAGGTTTCCTTTCAGGAATTTATTGAAATCAAACTTCAAAAATCGAATCACAACAATAAAAACGTAACATTAAAAAAGCAAGGTAGTGTCTGGAAAAACAAGCTCAATCCGGAAACTCTCAAGGAAATAATCGCACAAAATCCTGATGCTCCACTCGAATCTGTTGCAAAAAACAGACATGCCGTAATAGTCAATCCAGAACAGTCTTTACGCCTCGAAGTCCTGAATATCCCAAAACCATGGGGACATGAAGGATGGTACACAGGAGTAGAAAAACGCGGTGTGGTGAAAGTTACAGACGAATATGGAAAAACAGAGTTACCTTATGCACTGAATATTTTTAAAAAACAAGTGCTTGCCGATCATCCTGAATCGCTGATTTTGCTCAAAACACTAAATCCTGTTTCTGAGGATGTGACTGGAGATTTGTATTATGAATTGCATGAACAGAAATGGGAAGTTTACGTGGTTACAGAAATTGACCAAACAGCCTGGCCATCTGGAACAGGAATCATCAAGGCTGGACTACATCCGGAAAAAATCAAGGATTATCAGAAAATACATGGGTCAAAATGGGTAGAAATTCTCCTGAAAAATTTCAGGGAAACAATTAATGAATATGAAAAAATACGACGCCAAATTGATGATTCTACCGAAGACATTCCGAATGAACTACATGAACAGGAAATTAAATTAAGACAGAAAGCTTCAAATTTTGTTGGTGACTGTCAGGTAAAAGTTGGTGACATCATCAGCTTTCCGGTGTTTCAAATGCATTCTCTTCGACATGGAATTAAAGTCATTGAATTTCAAACACCGCATTACGAGCGTCTAATACTGATGTTTGCTCAAAAAGTTCTCACCCAAAATCATTGGGATACTGATGACGCTTTAAACAAAATGCTCCCAGTAGTTTATGAACCTCCTGAACTTGAATGCTTGCACAAATCCTCCGGTTTGCTGATAGAACGTTTTGTTGATTTTCCTCAATTTACGGCTGATCGAATATGTTTGGAACCGGAAACTATTTGGGAGGATCAACTGGATGGAAAATACCATTTGCTAATTACCATCTCCGGACAGGCCAGTATTATACCTAAAAGTGGTTCTCCAGTTAAATTAAATCGTGAAGAGGCCTTGTTTTTACCTGTTGGAGTAGGTAGTTATCGGTTGGAAAACACTGAAAAAATTCCACTAATTTGCTTAAAGGCAATACCAAAATAATACATGATCGTTGAAGTTGCCCTAAATTTACCAATTCGAAAATCGTTTGATTATCACTGGCCGGAAAATCTTACTCTAGTTCCAGAAAAAGGATTACAAGTTCTTGTGCCTTTTGGAGCACAAAAAAAGGGTGGAGTCATCGTTCGTGTTAAAAAACATTCCGGAATTACTAGGCTAAAATATGTTGAAACACTTGTAGACGAGGAACCACTATTTTCTGAAGAATTACTGAAACTCACAAAATGGACTTCTGAGTACTATTTTTGCGCATGGGGTGAAACTCTTAATGCTGCAATTCCAGGTGGACTTACCTTGCGTTTACGTACAACTTATACTACCCAAACAACCTCACTTCCCGGCCTGGACACACTGAGCCAAAAACCCAAAATTCTGTTAGATACGCAACCAACTTGGACACAACAGGAATGGCTTCAGTGCAACCCTGATGAACGTGACCACCAACAACTGCGTAACTGGCTTTCCAAAGATCAAGTTCAATCAACTCAGGTGTTAATTGGGCAAAAGACAAAGCCAAAAATGGAACGCTGGATACGTCTGCTCAAACCTGATAATCCGAATAATTCCGTTTCTCTGCGTAAAACAAAAAGACAGCAAATATTTGAAATATTAAATGAAAATCGTGAAATATGTTGGAGCCAAGTTCAAAACAGAGTCAATGCTCCATCACAGGCGTTAAAAAAACTAAAAGAAGACGGTCACATTGAGTTTTTTGAAAAAAGAATTTACCGCAGATTTATGGAAGGAGGACTTCCTGAAATAGAACCATTTAAGGAGTTAACTCCAGAACAGAAATCAGTTTTTGAAAAGCTTTCAGATTCACTGAAAAACGGAACTTACCGTACTTATTTACTTGAAGGTATAACAGGAAGCGGAAAAACAGAGGTTTATCTTAGGCTTGCCGAGCAATGCCTTAAAGAGGATAAGTCTGTACTTATTCTTGTCCCAGAGATTAATCTAACCCCTCAATTATTTTCAAGGTTTGAAGATAGGTTTACTGGGGACATAGGCTTACATAGTGGTATGGATGATGGTGAACGTTTTGACGAGTGGTCAAGGGTACGTCATGGATTTGCATCAATTGTAATTGGAGCACGCAGTGCAGTCTTTTCTCCAATGAAGAACCTGGGACTGATTGTGATAGATGAAGAACATGATCCTTCCTACAAACAGGGCGAAACTCCGCGTTATCACGGACGAGATGTTGCTATTTTTCGCGGATATGAGGCTGGTGCAACAGTTTTACTTGGTTCAGCCACTCCTTCACTGGAATCTTCAAACAATGTAAGCAACGGTAAATATGAGCTTTTAAGCTTAACTTCACGCATTAATCAGGCACTCTTACCTGAAGTCAGGTTATTGGATATGAAAACGGTACCCGGACAGAAAGGAAGTCCGTACTTTTCCAGCGAGTTGGTTGAAGCCCTGCGCCTATGTTTACTGAAGAAGGAGCAAAGTATTGTTTTTTTGAATCGTCGCGGATTTGCGCCTTTAGTCCGTTGTTCAAAGTGCGAATCGACATTCACTTGCCCCAATTGCAGTCTGAGTTTAGTTTACCATCAAGTAGTAAATCAGGTGCAATGTCATCAATGTGACTTTGTTAAACCTTTGGTTCAGAGATGCCCTGAATGCGGAAGTGATCACGCACCAATAATAATAGGTACAGGAACCGAGCAAGTCGAAAAAAATCTTAAAATGTTTTTTCCTGCGGCTCGTATTTTACGTATGGATCGGGACACATTACACGGCAAACATGCTCTTTCTAAAATGCACGATCGTATCCGCAGACACGAAGTAGATATCGTAATTGGAACACAATTAGTAACCAAAGGCCATGACTTCCCGGAAGTGACTCTTGTAGGAGTAATATTATCTGATCTTTCGCTAAACATTCCGGATTTCCGTGCAAGTGAACGGACATTTCAACTATTAACGCAAGTAGCTGGACGTGCCGGACGAGGTTATAAACCAGGTAAGGTGCTGATTCAAACTCATAATCCCAGGCACCATAGTTTACTTTGTGCAAAAGGACACGATACCAGGCAATTCCGGGAACTGGAGCTTGAACGACGTCAGAATCTCCGGATGCCGCCTTTTCATTCACTGACTTTGGTTGTCTGCAGCAGTCCTCATGAAAAACGAGCTGAAAATTTGATTTGGGAAATAGCTGAAAAGATTCAATTTTTTTATTCTAACAAAAAAAACTATTCAAACACTGACCAGTTTACCAGTGAGATCAAACCGATTGATTCAGTACAAGTGATTGGACCGATAGAAGCACCGATGAAAAAATTACGTAACCGTTTTCGCTGGCAGCTTTTACTGAAAGCAGATAATGTACGAGCCATTTTGCGTTTATTAAAACAGGTTTTAGAAACACCGCCTTCAACGAGACGTGATGAGTTGATTCAAATTGATGTAGATCCTCATCATTTGATGTAAAACATGACTAAGTTAAGAACAGATTTTAAGCATGGAGTTAAATGCAGTTTGCTGTTTGACAATTGTCTGCAACTCGGATTACTTAACCAGTAATTACGAATTTAATGTTTCAATGACAAATTTCTGCGGTAAAATATAGAGTAAACAAATGGATTTTACACAATGGAGCCAGTTAGCTTTAATCTGTGTCATGGGTGCAATGTCACCCGGCCCAAGTCTTGCGGTAATTTTACGAAATACTATCTCCGGAGGTAGGACTCAGGGTTTAATGAGTGGAGTCGGTCACGGTCTGGGTATTACATTCTATTCTTTGGTTGCGATAACTGGCCTGGTTGCTCTGTTAAAGACTGTTCCTAATTTATTCCTGATAGCCCAAATAATTGGATCATTGTTTTTAATATTGCTTGGCGGCAAAATGATTATTTCCGGTATTGGTGGAGAGCAGGATAATGGGGAACTAAAACAATCAACAATATCCGGGTACCGTGGTTTCAGTGAAGGTTTTTTGATTGCTTTTCTGAATCCTAAAATTGCAGTCTGGTTATTGGCACTTTTCAGTCAATTCGTACAGCCTGATGCTGACTTTACTGAACAGTTGGTAATGGTCTTAACTGTGGGAGGTGTTGATACAAGCTGGTACTGTCTTGTTGCATTTCTTGCTTCCTCCGGAGGACTTGTAAAAGCGCTACAGCGCAATGCTAAACGTATTGACCTGATAATGGGGCTACTGCTGATTTTATTGGCTGGAGGGATGCTCTGGCGAGCATTTACACTTTTGAGTTAAAACGGACAACATTCATGAAAATTCGTGAAGCTGTAAAAGAGGACTTTGAACAGATTTGGATTATTTTTCAGCATATTGTTTCTGCAGGTGAAACCTATGCTTATCCAGTAGAGACAAGTAAAGAAGAAGCTTTTCAAATTTGGATGGAGCAGCCACACAAAACCTTTGTCTGCGTTGAACAGCAGCACATTTTTGGAACTTACTATCTAAAACCAAATAATATTGGCCAAGGCAGTCATGTTTGCAACTGCGGTTATATGGTTTCGCCCGACGCCAGAAGGAAAGGATTGGCAACACTGATGTGTGAACACTCACAAAAAGTAGCCAAAGAGCTGGACTACAAAGCAATGCAATTCAACCTCGTAGTAGTCAGTAATGAGCAGGCAATCCGGTTATGGACCAGATTGGAATTTGAAACTGTCGGAAGAATTACCAAAGCATTCCTGCATCCAAAACTTGGTTATGTGGATGCATTACTCATGTACAAATGGCTCTAATAATAAAATGTATCTGTCCTTTAAGGTTGTGATACCATTTGGTTAACATACTTACATTAAGCCTGATATCAATTTTTTGTAACTATAAACACCTATTTTGAAGTCTATAAGTGAATTAGTGGTTAAACTTCCATGGTCGATGGTAATCCTGTTTTTTCTTATTTTGGGACTTGCTCAATTGTTCCCTATCCCCCACGTGTGTGTAAAATTAAAAAAATTCTGTAACCCTTGTTAAGCCTATCGATTGGTTCGATTTAATAATGCATGCTACACCATGGATTTTACTTTTGATTAAAATAGTTTTAACTATGAAAGAAAATAATGTTACAGATAACAGTTGAAATTGTTCACAGTCTTTAAATTGAAGTCTATAACCTAAATTTATAACGACTTCTGCTGAATTTAGCTGTCAGTGACCCCTATAGAATTACAACACTAATTAATATTAAGGTTTTGAAATGAATTTTCATGTTCCGAAATCATTTCCAATTCTTTAACACTCCAGAACTGACGTTCCCATTTTAATTGAAAAGTTTCCTGCAGGCAGTCCAGAAACATCTGTTTTAATTTTTTTTGGGAAAGTCCTGGAAAAACCCCCGCAGTTTCAAGTGAGTGCATTTCTCTACGCAGATCATCCTCTGCTGCATGTGGGAATATTTGGATTATCTGGGGTATAGAATCTTTGAGAGGAATAGAACCATGCTGAAGAAACACTCTGCATGAAGATGAATTAAAACTGCGTAAATTTCTTACACGTTGTGCATTGCCAATAATTTTTCTACCTTCAACCAATATTTCATATATAGCAGGATCTGCAAAGCAGATATGCGAGTAAGATTTTTTCTTTTGACGGTCTATGGCTTTCAATACAGGATTAAGTCCCAACTTTTTAAAAAAGGCATAAAATCCTTTTGACAGATAGCGGTAGTTGTCCAATACACCTCCAGAAAAATGCTGATCCAGGACTCCGCCAACAATGGAGTAAGTCAGGTCAAAACCATGTAAAACGGCTTTTCCTCCCGTTGAACGGCGGACAATTGGGATTTCAAGTCTCCCGCATACATCCAAATCAATTAGATCGTCCAATATTTCATTACGCCCCAGTGAAAGAGTAGTACATTCCCAGTCATAAATTCTAAATACCGGATTAGCATCCTGAGAATAATTTTCTAACAGCACCTGATCTGCTGCCATATTGAAACTGCCGGTACGAGGAATGTCCTCGATCAGACGCCAGATTCGCATTTTTAATTAACAAATAGTGTAATAACAAAATTAAAAGCAATAATAACAACCTTTTTTATTTGTGATTTAAACAATATAGTCTTAACAAAAAATCTTTCAACAGTTAGCTCTTTTGCTATTATATTTCAATCTGAGCTGACATCTGAAAACTGAAAACTAAATCTTTGGCTATTACAAACCTACTTAAAACTGGAATAAAGTCGGACTGTTTTAATTTTCGTTCAGACAATATTTGATTATGATTTTGGATTTAAAATACTTGAAAAATCTACTCCTCCTGTCATTTTTCCTATTTCCTGCCCAAGAGAGTTCTGCATATTTTGCTGGCTTTGTCTGAGTCCTTCATTGACTGCAGAAAGGATTAAATCCTGTAGAGTCTCAATGTCATCTGCATCTACAACTTCGGGATCAATTTCAATGCTTATTGCTTCCTGCTTTCCATTGAAAGTCATCTTCACCATCTCTCCACCAACAGAAACAGAAATAATCTGTTTTGCAAGTTCCTCCTGTTGCTGTTTCATAGTCTCAGAAAGTTCCTGAGCCTTTTTCATCATTTCATTCATATCAATCATAATTTTATCCCTTAGTTTAAAGTTTAATCTATTATAAATTATTGTGGTTCAAATTATCTTTATGCATCAGACAATTCTATATTTGTAACTCTGCTGTTTGTAAACACAGAAAGAATATCTTTGACCTGCGGAAATGCTCTTGCATTCTTTCGCTTAAGTTCATTTTTTCTCTCTAAAAGTATTTGTTCATGTTCTACTATAGTTAGCTGAGATGCAGATATTGGAGTAATTTCACAACTAACGTGAACAGAATGGCCAGTCCAGTCGGAAGCAATTTTTTCCAGTAACTCTCTGTTATCTTCAGTCATCATAGATGAATAATTTCCGTTTTTGAAAGAAAGTATTAATTGTGATCCTGTCAAATTATGAGGGACCGCATTGCGAACAAAACTGGCCAGCTTTGATGACATTTTTTGAACTTCTTCTGAAAAGTTACACCATTCTTCCGAAGGTTCCATTGAAGTTTCTTCAATGTTTTTATTGGCAGCAAGTTTTACAATTTCTTGATTTTGATTAATATTATTCTGAACTTCCGGTGACATTTCCTTATCTGCATTTTCAGTTTGTTCAGCTTTTACCTGGGACACTTCTGTTTCTGCAACATATGGATTTTCTTCATCAACATGAGAATAATTATCTTGATTTGTAACAGAATGCTGCTTTTCAGTCATTTTTGGTTCAGAAGAACTTTCATTCAACTTGGCAAGTTCAGCAGTAGCTGACTCCGTCTTGTCTGACTTCAGAATGTTTTTAATTACAGTTGCGTCCGTTAATGGTTTGTCAGCTTCGGACATTTTTAAAATTGAGTGCTGCTGATTTGCTCTGGAATTATCTTTTTCCAGCCCTGAGAGTTCCGCTGGACCTTCAATTACTGAATCTGTATTTGAGTTTCCGGCAGACTTACTTTTACGTATATTTTGTATTTCACTGATAATCTCCGGAAGGCCGACTAGAGGCTCAATGGATGAAATTTGTAGAATCGCCATTTCAAAACAAATCTTAGCATGTGCACTACGCTTCATCTGTTCTTCCAACTCCAACAGAATATGAAAAATCTGCTGTAACTCATCGGCACTGACAATTTTGCTTAAAGTAGAAAATGTTTCCAGATCATCAGCAGGAATATCTTGAAAAAGAGCTTGATTCATACCAAGTGTCCTTACAAGTGAAATAGTTTTAATGGTTTGTAACAAATCAGATAATACATCATTTACATCATGTCCATGTTCTTGAAGTTTCTGGAAATAACTTATTGCCTCACCATCTTTTTTTTCCAGAAGAGCCTTAATAAATGCAAACCTGGATTCATTGTCCAGTATCCCCAAAATCTGGGCTACTTTTTGATCAGTCGCAGATGTTCCCGTAAAACTTAGAATTTGATCAAGTGCAGTCAGTGCATCCCTCATTCCGCCTACTGAATTCCTACAGATCATTTCAATAGCCTTGCGTGACAACTCGAGATTTTCATTCTTGACAACTGTTTCAAGAAAATCTGCCATTTTTTTTATTGAAATTCTTAAAAAATCATAAATCTAAAATCATATTTGAGTGGGTATAATTTTATTTTTTTCAGTGGTTGCTAAAATAAATTTAACATACGGAGGTGGTTCTTCCAGTGTTTTAAGAAGTGCATTAAATGCTTGTTTACTAAGCATGTGCACCTCATCAATGATATATATTTTGAAGCGGCATTTTGCCGGTACATAATTTACGTTTTCACGCAACTCACGAATATTTTCAATTCCACGGTTGGAGGCAGCATCTATCTCGATAACATCTGCAGATGCGTTTTGATTCGATTTCTTTACAGCTTTGACATTGACCACATGGCACTAGGACATCTGCTTTGTCTTTACAATTGAGCGTACGAGCTAAGATGCGAGCTGATGTTGTTTTGCCAACGCCACGCGTACCAGTAAATAAAAAGGCATGAGCAACTCTATCTGAAAGAACTGCATTGCGTAAAGTCTGGGCTGTAGTTTCTTGCCCAATCAGATCGTCAAAACGTGAAGGGCGTAACTTGCGTGCCAGAACGACATAAGACATGAGAGGAATTCCAATATTTACGAAGAGAGGCTGAGGAATGCGGCACATCTACGAAATCTTAGTGCTGCTTCCGCTAGGATCTGGCACGGTTCAAAATTTTCGATTGCGCACCCCCAGCCATAAGGAGTATTTATCTAAAGTTTTTAGGCTAAAATCAAGACATTGGATTTGAAATAGTGTCTTATTTATTAATTTTACCTTAAAATTACCTTAGAATTTCTTTCTAAGTAACTTTTGTCAGAAAATTGTAATTGATTTTCATAAATAATGCACCAATTTTAAACTTTTAATAATTTAATTTATATAGATCCCACTTCTTCACAAAGACAGTTAATACTGTTAAACTAATTACTCCAAATATTATAACCCCTTTTCATTAAATATTTTTGTCTTTTAATTATACATGTCTAAATGGTTGGTTGTTTCAGATGTTGTTCAGTTACTGCATGTTCCTGAAGCAACTATTTATCGTTGGATACGTCAGGGTGATATTCCTTGCAGAATTCGTCGTGGGAAATATTACTTTAATCAATCTACTCTAATTTCCTGGGCTGATTCAAAACACATACACCTAGAAGAACACAAAAGAAGATCCCGAAAGAGCAAAGAACATGTTTCTCAGTCACGCTTGATTGAAGCTCTCAGAACAGGAAATGTTTTTCATGCTGTTCCATCAAGTTCAATAGAATCACTTTTTCAGCAAGTTTCAGTACAAATGGATTTGCCTCAACCTATTGGAGACTCATTAGCCGAATTGCTTTTGCAAAGGGAACATCTTTCTTCAACCGGAATTGGTAACGGAATTGCGATTCCGCATTGTAAAACACCACTAGGTAAACAAATAAATAAATCCATGGTAGGTACATTTTTTTTAGAAAACTCATTGGATTTTATGGCACCGGACGGTTTACCCGTTTTTGTTGTATTTGTACTTTTGAGTGTTGATTCTTTTCACCATCTTCAACTTATTTCCCAACTTGCACGTATTCTAAGTCAATCGCAGATTATTGACTTTCTCAACAATTCACCTTCATTAGATAATCTAGTTGAACAATTTCAAAAAACACTGGCAGAGAAAGCTTAACAAATTCCTTTCGCGCAGTTTGGCTGGATCTGACACCGATCTACTTTCACGTTACCAGGCTGTTTCTGCCAGGGAAGCTGTGGTGATGATGACTGTAGCATTGGTAATCGGTCTTGGTTGCGGAGTTCTTGCAGTCGGACTTAACTGGAGTGTACATTCTCTAAGACTCTTCATAAGCGACTTAGACTTAGGTTGGCAAGCCATATTTTTTCCTGCTCTGGGAGCAGGAATTGCTGTATTTTTGGTGCGATCTCTCATGCATGACTCTGCAGGACATGGAGTGTCAGATGTAATAAAGGCCATAGCAATGGGATCAGAAGGTCTCAGGAGACGCATGATTTTCTCGCGATTCTTCGGAAGCTTTCTGACAGTAGGTAGTGGAGGTTCAACCGGTTTGGAAGGTCCAATAGTGAGTATTGGTGCCGCACTGGGTTCAACACTGGGACGCTGGCTTAACATGAATGAACGTCACAAAAAACTGCTTGTTGGTTACGGAGCAGCAGGTGCAGTTGCAGGAATTTTCAATGCCCCACTTACAGGTCTTATTTTTTCATTAGAAATAATTATAGGAGAATGGACGTATTTAACTATTTTACCCACGATCATTGCAGCTGTTTCTGCAACAGAACTCAGTCGCTGGATAACTGGAAATAAGATTGCTTTCTTTCAGGAAATAGCTGGTTTTTCCCTCACCTCGTTACTTGCTTGCTTTGTACTTGGGGCTGTGACAGGAGTCATCTCCATATTGTTTACCCGAAGTTTGTTGTTATGGGAAAAATTTTTTACAAAAGTCTCTCTTCATCATTGGATACGTGCCGCAATTGGTGGGCTGTTTGTAGGAACATTAGGTTATTTTATGCCTGAAGTGTTGTCAGAAGGATACTCAGCCACTCAAGTCTTTCTGACTGATTCAATTCGTCCGGAACTTGCTTTTGTTCTGCTTTTTGTACTGCTCAAATTTCTTGCCTGCGGGATGACTCTCGGTAGTGGCGGCATCGGAGGAGTTTTTGCGCCCAGCCTTGTGATTGGCAGTGGTGTGGGATTGGCTTTTGGAATGATCATGCATTCACTCCCACTGGACGGGGTTGCTGAAGATGCTGCTTTTGCACTAGCAGGTATGGCAGGAATGGTTGCAGGTGTCATGCACGGACCACTGACGGGAATTTTCCTAGTTATGGAAGTAACTCGAGGTTATTCAATGATTTTGCCGTTGATGTTAACTGCAAGCAGTGCAATGGTTGTAAGTTCATTTTTCGAGATCGGTTCAGTCTATACCCAGGATTTGATTAAACAGGGTAGTTTGATCAAGCGTGGAACTGATCGTTACTTGCTGCATCATCTGAATATTGGAGATATTTTGGACAAGGATTTCATAACTATTCGTGAAGATCTGCTTTTGAGAAATTTTATTGAGGAATTCAAGAAGGCACGTCGAAACTATTTCCCTGTTCTGAATAATGAAAATAAATGTGTGGGAGTTGTTTTTCTTGATGACATCCGTCCTCATCTTTTTGACATAAGTCTTTATGATTTAGTGACAATGGGATCAGTAATGCGTAATCTGCCCTTAATCAGCCTAAATGAGCCAATCAGTGCCGCATTAGACAAGTTTGAAACCTCTAAAGCCTGGTCATTACCTGTAGTAGAAGGTGATCAATTTTTAGGTATGCTTTCTAAATCAACACTCTTCGACCATTATCGTCGTGAACTGCAAATTCAATCAATATAAAAATAATTTACTAAATCACTTGATATTTTTTCATTTTACCCTAACTTTACATCATCAAGTTTTTTTCAAAGAAGTAATCCTTTTAAATTTGTGTAAATAACAATTAAAATTATATAATTATGAACAAATCAGAATTAATAGAAGAATTTAGCGACTAAAACAGGATACAATCCAAAATTAAGCGGACAAAATGGTTCGTATCTTTTTTGATCGTATCAAAGCTGCACTAAGTGCCGGTGATAAAGTAGAAATCCGTGGATTTGGTTCTTTTACACTGAAAAAATATAAAGGATATATTGGAAGGAATCCTAAGACAGGAGAAACTGTGGAGGTAAAACCAAAACAACTTCCTGTGTTCAGGACAGGCAAAGATTTGCGCAGTCGAGTCAATCAGTAACAGTTTAGATATATCATGAATCTTCCGCAATAACTTTTGCTGGTTGATCCAGTAAGTCACTAAAGCGCGGAGGAGGCTCTATTAGCTTGGTTATTTTAACTGCATTTTTCCCTTTGTAAGCACCCTGAGTAGCCAAATATTTCAGCTTGTCTTGTACCATAACTTTAAGCGGTTTATTTTGATCCTGATTCAAGAGAATTCTATCACCCTCTTTCAAAGTTAGAAAACTCCGAAGAGACATGCGGGATTGCCCCAGGTCAACCTTTACACCGACTTTTGAATTAAGCAAATTTTCTTCAAGACGACTTACATTAACTGCATTGACCTCTTCATCATAGCTTGTTTTTCCTGCCTCAAGTTGCGTACGTACTGGGTCAAGCATTGAATAAGGCAGACAAAGGCTCATTGTGTAAGGGACACGATTGATTTCTACATCGAAAGTAGTACTTGCCACAACCTCATCAGGAGGAACAATAGCTGTAAATTTTGAATTGACTTCCATGCGATCAAAATAAGGTTCCAGCGGAGTCAATCTCTTCCAGGCTTTACCTAGATCTTCAAGAGCACTGTGGACGACTTTGGACAGCATTTTAATTTCGATACCGGTAATCTCACGTTTTGGAGGTGGATTTTCAAACCAGCCGTTTCCTCCGAAAAGCATATCAATCAGTATGTACACCAGATGATGTTCAAAAACAAACAGGGCGTGTCCATGAAGCGGATTCATGCCAAAAACTGTCAGTGAAGCCGGAGTAGAAATGGCAGCAAGATAATCGCGAAAACTGACTAACTCCGTAGCACGTCTGGTCATAGTAACCGGACGTCTCACATGATGTGAAAAAGTTTGAGCATAAATTCTAGCAAAACGATCATAAACTGCTTCCAGTCCAGGCATACGACCGCGAATAATTGGGGCCTGAAAACCCAATTCATACGGCAACACCACTGTTTTTTCGTCTTCTGCCGGATTCAGTCGTTTGTCTTGTTCAACTGAAATGCGTTTCAGAATCGCATTTAATTCTTTTTTCGACTCAGGCATAAATTTTTGGAGTAAAGTTGTGAAATTAGGTGTTCTGGTTTATCTTGAAAATAATGATGAACATGTTCTGATGATTCATCGTGAAAAAGAAGACGAACATAAGGGCCTCTGGTTAGCTCCCGGAGGGAAAGTTGAACCTAATGAAGCTCCGTTTGAAACTGCAGTCCGTGAAATGCTGGAAGAAACAGGACTTAAAATTGAAGATCCGGAACTAAAAGCAGTACTTTCTTTTCCTGATCAGGGCGACTCACCTTTTGGTGATGAGTGGCATGTCTTTGTTTTTTACTCAAACTGCTATACTGGTACTCTAACAAAAGATTGTCCGGAGGGTCAACTTGAATGGATTCCCAAAGACAAACTGACTGAACTTGCCTCATGGGAAGGCGACCGGCTGTTTACACCCAAAATTATGGAACCTGGATGCTTTTCAGCTAAATTTCTTTATTCTGGTAAAACTTTACTGGATTACACTTTTTCAAAGTCCAAACTTAGATTGTAAATTCGAAATTTTTGAAACGCAAGGCAAGACAATATTTTTCCAAAATTAGTAATATGATCCGTTACTACTGTCTGATTTTAATTTTTGCTCTATTCATTGGAGGATGCCAAGTTCAGGTACGCTATCCTACAGAATTTCCTTCAAAAACTACTGTAACCCATGAAGAAAATTTTTGGTTTTGGGGTTTAGTAGGTGAAAAAAAATACGAAATTTATGACCTCTGTCCCCAGGGTAGAGTTTATGAAATACTCATTTACAACACATACATGCAAAGTACATACACAGTACTTTCACTTGGAATCTACAGTCCACGAACTGTTCTCATTGTTTGTTCAATCAGAGGAGAATAGCCTGAAATCGGAACCAACCGGCTATTCAGGGGCTATTTGCAAAAAATAATTCCACATTTGTTGTGCCACAGGACCAACCTGACGACCTGTTTTTATAAGGAGATGAATGACAAATTGTTCTAATTTCCCTGAATAAATGCGTCAAATACAATGAGTTAATCCATACCATTGACAGCCTTCATATAAAATCTTACCATTAATCTTTATATAATTTACTTTTATTTTTTATAAAACAAAAGTATATTTCTGGAAGCACAATCCCTTAAACTCACTATGTTAAAGTATTAATGAAATCACACACACAAGTAGTTGTCATCGGAGGCGGGGTGGTGGGATGCAGCGTTTTATATCACTTGACCAAATTAGGCTGGAAAGACGTAGTTTTGTTGGAACGTTCGGAATTGACATCCGGCTCCACATGGCACGCCGCAGGCGGAATGCACACCATCAACGGTGATCCTAATGTTGCCAAACTGCAAAAATATACGATTGATCTGTATCAGGAAATTCAAGAAATATCCGGACAAGATATTGGAAAACATGTGACTGGCGGAATTATGTTGGCGGCGACAAAGGAACGCTTTGAATGGCTCAAAAGCATTCACGCGAGAGGGCGTTACCTCGGCTTGGAGACAGAAATCATCAGTCCCAAAGAAGCACAGAAAATCATGCCACTCATTAACCCGGAGCATTTTGTGGGAGCCTTACACGATTCAATTGAAGGCCACTTAGACCCTTACGGAACAACTTGGGCTTATGCCAAAGCCGCAAAAAAACAGGGTGGTGAAATTTATCAAAATGTACGAGTTACCGATCTTCAAATCCATCCACAAGGCGGTTGGCGGGTTATTTATGAAAATGGAAATTCCGGAGAATCTGAAAGTCAGGGGCGGGTTGAGGAAATCCATGCCGAACATGTTGTTAATGCCGGAGGACTTTGGGCACGGGAAGTCGGGCGTATGGTTGGTTTGGAGTTGCCGGTTTTAGCTATGGAACACATGTATTTTTTGACTGAGGATATACCTGAAGTGATGGCCTTTAATCAGGAAAATGAACTTGAACTTCCGGCGGTAATCGATTTTGACGGAGAAATCTATTTGCGTCAGGAGCAACAAGGAATGCTGATGGGAACTTATGAAAAAGCATGCAAACCATGGTCGCCCAAAGTTACTCCATGGAACTTCGGTCATGAGTTGTTGGACAACAAATTAGACCGCATTAGCGACTCTCTTGAGTTTGCTTTTAAACGTTTTCCTTGTTTAGAAACTGCAGGCATAAAGACTATCGTCAATGGGCCATTTACTTTTGCACCGGATGGTAATCCACTGATCGGACCGGTTCGGGGGCTTCCAGGATTTTGGTGTGCCTGTGCGGTAATGGCAGGATTCAGTCAAGGCGGCGGAGTCGGTTTGGTACTCGCAAATTGGATGATTGAGGGCGATCCCGGTTTTGATGTTTGGGGCATGGATGTCAGTCGTTTTGGAGATTGGGCCACGCTTTCCTACACCAATACCAAAGTGCAGGAAAACTATTCCCGCCGCTTTTCTATTCGTTTTCCTAACGAAGAACTGCCTGCAGGACGACCACTCCGGACAACTCCGGTTTATGACAAACTGATATCCGAAGGAGCTCAAATGGGAAGTTCGTTTGGTTTGGAAGTTCCTCTCTGGTTTGCCCCTAAAGGCGTTACAGACAAATTTTCATGGCGTCGTTCAACCGATTTTGAACACGTAGCTCAGGAAGTTCAAGCCGTGCGTGAAGGTGTCGGTGTACTGGAGATTTCCGGATTTGCTAAATATACCGTAGTTGGTTCCGGAGCCTCTGATTGGCTGGATCAAATTCTGGCTTGCAGAATTCCAAAACCAGGCCGGATGACTCTGGCACCAATGCTCAACGAAAACGGAAAATTGATTGGTGATTTTACTTTGGCGAATCTTGACGATGACAAATTTTTTATTGCTGGTTCCGGACTTGCGGAGGAATATCATTTACGATGGTTTGAACAACATCTTCCTGAATCCACAAATTTTGAGGTTATTCCGCATAGAGCTGACATACTGGGACTATCGATTGCCGGGGCAAAATCCCGTGAATTGCTGGCCAAAATTACGGATGAAGATGTTTCCCGAGATGCCTTTCGTTTTATGGACATCCGTGAATTAAATATCGAGATGGTTTCCTGTTTGGTGGGGCGTGTGAGTTATACTGGTGATTTGGGTTTTGAATTGTGGATGGAAGCAGATGTTCAACGATATGTGCTGGAACTGTTACTTCGGGAAGGAGAAGAATTCGACATCCGTTTATTCGGTCTTCGGGCGTTGAATGCTTTGCGTTTAGAAAAAAACTATGGTTCATGGTACACAGAATATCGTCCGCTTTATGGGCCGCTTGAAGCCGGTTTGAGCCCCTTTGTAGCTCTGAATAAAGATGCGGGCTTTATCGGCAAAGATGCCGCCATTCAGGAAAATTCGAACGGCGGAATTTTGCGTTTATGCACCTTTGTTGTTGAAGTGAAAGATGCTGATGTGATTGGGGATGAACCGATTTGGTTCGGAAACGAAGTCAAAGGCTCGGTAACTTCAGGAGGCTTTGCTCACAATTCTGGAGTTTCAGTAGCAATGGGTTATGTGTCGAAGGAAATTGCTGACGAAAAACAAGGGTGGTTTGTGGAAATTCTTGGAGAACGCTATCCTGCTACTTTGCAGACAGAACCGCTTTTTGATCCAAAAGGTGAGATCATGCGGGGCTAGTTGATGATAAAACGAGAAAGAATACCAAAATAGTCACATTTGAGATCATTTCAAATCTGTACAGAAAGTCTGGAAAATAATTAAAATTAGACAGAACTTATATTTTGCCAACAATATAACATTAGTAAAATCATGAGTGCAAACATATTGGACGGAAAAACAATTGCCAAGGACATTCTTGATGAAGTGTTTAGCAAAGTTACAGAATTAAAAACAAGTGGTTGGGATCCAAAATTGATTTCAATCAAAATCGGAGAAAATCCTGCTGCTGATCTTTACATCCGGAATCAACGTTTAAAATCTGAGCAAGTCGGAATTACATTTGTAGAAAAAGAGTATCCACATGATATATCCACGAATGAAGTGCAGGCGGCGATAGCTAATTTCAACGTTGATCCTAAGGTCACCGGCATCTTTTTACAGCGTCCTGTTCCCGAAACCCTTTCCATTAAAACTTTGCAGAAAGCTATTCATCCACTCAAAGATGTAGAGGGAATGCACCCCGCATCGATTGGAAATATTGTTTATAATGAGCTGGAACTTGGTCCCTGCACGGCCATGGCTTCAGTAGAACTGTTGAGACGTACCGGTCAGGATTTAAAAGGATTGGAGGTTGTAGTTGTTGGACACTCAGAAATTGTAGGTAAACCCATTGCCTTCCTCTTGATGGCAGAAGGAGCCACAGTGACCGTCTGTCATCACATGACAAAAGATGTTGCGGATCATTCACGCCGGGCGGATGCTGTTTTTGTGGCGGTTGGGAAACCTAATCTCATCACGGGTGATATGCTTAAATCCGGGTCAACACTGATAGATATAGGGATTAATAGAGTCACAGATGAGCATGGAAAAAGCAGAATAGTCGGCGACACTGATTATGATTCCTGTTCAGAAAAAGCCGGATGGATTACTCCGGTTCCAGGTGGTGTTGGTCCTATGACAATTGCTTGTCTATTGGCAAATACATTAACAGCTTGCTGTCGAATTGAAGTCACATTATGAATCACAATTTCAGAGTTCTAGTGATGCACCATTTTAAAATATTAAACAGCTATTATGGAATATTACAGTCAACAAAGATTGCCTACCCACGTATACACTCAACCTGAAACTTACGGCTTAAGTCGCCTACCTGTAGATCAAGCCTCAACTTTAATCCCGGATGCTTACACAGCAGCTGATTTCTTTGCTTTAGAGCAGGAAAAGATATTCGCTACGGCTTGGGTTGCAGTTGGTTGTTTACAACAAGTTAAAAATCCTGGAGACATTCTGGTTACGGAAGTTGCCGGCCGATCTATTTTAGTGATGCGAGACAAAACTGGTAAATTAGGTGCATTTTACAATGTGTGCCGTCATCGAGGTTCTAAATTATTAGAAAAAAGTTGTAATATTAAAAACCTCCACTGTCCGTATCACGCCTGGGTTTATGGACTTGATGGCCAGTGTTTGGGAACCTCGATGTTCCGAAATGAAAAAATAGTAGATACTGTCCCTTCAAACGAAGGAGAAACAGATTTATCTGATACAGCTTTGTTTGATAAGAAGAACTATGGGCTCTTGCCACTTTCAGTACAGACTTGGGGATTTTTGGTGTTTGTCAATTTGAGTACGAAAACTACACCACTTGAGGAATGGCTTGGTGATATACCGCAAAAATTTCAATCACATGTTTTGGAAAACTGGGAAATTTTTGGTGAGAAGAATTATGATGTAGCTTCAAATTATAAATTGATTGAGGAAAATTTCATGGAGTATTATCACTTGCCTTTTGTGCATCCAGAACTTACAAATGTTTCCCGCATGGAAGACCATCACCGTAGTCAGGGAGCAGGAATGTATACAGGCATGCTGACGACACCTGTTTCGCGGGATGTGGATTCGGTATGGCTGAATCTTCCTCCGGCACATGGCTTGAACAAAGAACATCTGGAGGCAGCGTATCACATTTGCATTTTTCCCAATGTCACAATCACCATACTGCCGAATCATGCTTTTTGTATGATCACCGACCCGATTTGTGCAAACCAAACCAGGGAACGGACCTTCTTACTCTCACCTCCGGGGACTCTGGATAATGAGTCGCACACTTCTATGTTTTTAGAATTGGTTAAATTTTGGGATATGGTCAACACTCAGGATTTGGGCATTGTCGAACGGGTCCAACAGGGTTTGAGCAACACCGCATTTACAGGTGGACGAATGTGTCCTAAATTCGAAGAACCACTGCACCGTTATCAAAACTGGGTGGCGGATCGAATGTGCGGTATTCATAGAGTTCCATCCGGAGATAACAATGCAGGGGTATAAAACTCTTTAACACTAATACTTGATGTGGAGAATTAAGAATGATTTGTCTAGTCAGAAACCAGATTAAGAGATTAAATAAAATATTTTTTAATTTCAAAATTTTAAAAAACTATCCAAGCCAATACTAAAAAACAAATGGAATTATGTCTTTAGCTTCAGTTCAAGAAATAAAAGCTGAACGTGCCATTCAACATGGGGCCATGGAATTCTCCACAGCACCTGTTGATTTAGACACAGTAAGACGTTATCGTTTGCAATAGAAATGCTTTGAAGTCTGAATACAGATTCTTTACTGTGGCATCTTTGCCTTCGAGATCAGATCTAGTCATAAGTTTTTAATTTTATTTACCATAAGGCAAATACTAAAACCATTTAATACTATTAAAGATATGTCAAGAGAAAGAAAACGCAAGGGGCGGGCGCAGTGTCCGATTGCAGCGCGCACCATTCGATATCGATGTCACCTCCGCCAGTAAGCGATGATGTAATAGCGCTGACCAGCACTCATGGATTGAAGAAATCCATCAAGCCAGTTTACGCATTTTGCGGGAACTGGGGATTGCTTTTTTGGATGATGAGGCTCTGGATATTCTTAAAGAACACGGTGCAGAAGTGGACCGTTCTTCACAAATGGTTAAGTTTTCCCCTGAATTGATTGAGGAATATATCGCCAAAGTACCGTCACAATTCACGCTTCACGCACGAAATCCAGCACACAATCTGGAAGTCGGCAAGAATTGGACTTTGTTTTCAATGGTGGGAAGTACGCCGAATTGTTCCGATACGGACAACGGAAGACGCCCTGGAAATTTTAAGGATTACCAAAATTTGATTCGACTGGCGCAATATTTCAACACCATTCACATGACCGGAGGTTATCCGGTGGAACCCATCGATTTACCGGCAAATACAAGACATTTGGATTGCGCCCTGACACATCTAACACTGACGGATAAAGTTTTTCACGCTTATTCTCTGGGGAAACAACGCATTTCAGACACCATCGATATGCTTTGCATTGGACTGGGAACCACACGGGAAGAACTCAAAACACGTCCCAGTCTCATTTCCATTATCAACACTTCTTCACCGTTGCGACTCGATGGAGTAATGATTCAGGGGATGTTGGAAATGATTCGTAACGGGCAATCCGTTTGTGTGACACCGTTTACGCTTTCCGGCGCTATGGCCCCGATAACTTTGGCGGGGGCTTTATCATTGCAAAATGCGGAAGCTCTGGCCACTCTGGCTTTTACGCAAATGGAGGCTCCGGGTTCGCCGGTAATTTACGGCGGATTCACTTCAAACGTTGATATGAAAACCGGTGCACCAGCTTTTGGAACTCCGGAAATGGCCAAAACGACTTTGATCGGTGGACAACTGGCGCGACGATACGGACTGCCCTATCGTGCCTCCAATGTCAATGCCTGTAATACGGTCGATACTCAAGCCGGTTATGAGTCGATGATGGCACTATGGCCAACGATCATGAGCCATTGCAATTTTGTAAAACATGCGGCAGGTTGGTTGGAAGGCGGACTTTGCGCTTCATTTGAAAAAGTTATTGTCGATGTTGAATTATTGCAGATGATGTCTGCTTTTCTGGATGAACTTTCTTTTTCCAAAGACGAAATGGCTTTTGAAGCCATTGCCGATGTTGGCCCCGGAGGTCATTTTTTCGGCACACAACACACTTTGGATCGTTACGAAACAGCGTTTTATCCGCCGATTCTTTCCGAATGGAACAACTTTGGACAATGGACAGAGGACGGTGGTTTAGACACCACTCAACGTGCCAACCGCATTTGGAAACAAGCCCTTGCCGATTATCAACAACCGATTTTGGAAGAATCGAAGGTTGAGGAACTGGAAGCCTTTGTTGCAAAACGGAAGGAAAATCCTGGAATTTCGATGCACTGAAAATGGAGATACCTGCACCGAACGTTCCGGCACACACGACACTTCCACTTTACGATCTTCCGGAATCACCGCCTGCAAACGGATACTCTGTGGAAAGGTTGCCAACTTATTCCAGAAAGTCTGTTTGGAAACGGAAAGGTAATATACTGCAAAAAGTCAATTAAAAAAAGAGGTTTTTTTAATCTTTTTTCAAAGAAAGGTTGAAAATTTAGCGGTAATTGGTGATCTGCCCAGTTTTTTCGCTTGGCCTTGCTATAGCGGAAATCATCCTGCCAAGTTTAACTGAACCAATGTTTTTGCCATTTTCTGTAACGATTGCTTCGCTTACCTCAGCATTTGAAATAATCTGGAGCGCATCTTCGAGGATCATGTTACTTTCGATTTCAGGTCCGTTTTTCAATTTCTTGCTATCCATAATGGATGAAACTTGGACTACGCGACCACGATTTATGTCTTTGATGAAATCAGTCACATATTTATCAGCAGGATTCAGAACTATCTCCTGGGGAGTTCCTTTTTGAACGACAAGTCCATCACGGAGAATTGCAATATTTTCTCCTATTCGCAGTGCCTCATCAAGATCGTGAGTGATAAAAACAATTGTTTTATGAAGTTCTTCCTGCACTCTCAGCAGCACGTCCTGCATGCAATGGTTTGTAAGGGGATCTAAAGCAGAGAAAGCTTCATCCATGAAGAAGTATTTCAGCATCAGTAGCAAGAGCTCGCGCGAGACCAACACGCTGTTGCATACCTCCGGAAAGTTGATTTGGATAATGTTTTTCGTACCCTGCCAGACCAACCTTGTCGATCCATTGCTGACTTCTTTCTGCAGCTTCCTGCTTTGGGACGTTTTGAATAGTCAACCCGTAACTTACATTCTCCACGATCGTATGATGAGGAAGTAGTGCAAATTTTTGGAAAACCATAGCCAGATCGGTCCGACGCTTTTCACGCAATGCCTCCGGTCCCAACAACAGGGCATCTTCATTATCTATCAAAACTTGTCCATCAGTTGGCTCAATTAACCTATTTATGTGGCGAATAAGTGTCGATTTTCCAGATCCAGACAGTCCCATTACCACTGTTATGGCGCTTTCGCGAATATCGATTGAAATATCCTGGAGCCCTAAAACATGATCAGTCTGGGCAAGTAATTCTTCTTTCTCCATACCCGCTTTGACTTTCTCAAGCGCAGATTTGGGATTTGAACCAAAAATCTTATATAGGTTCTTAATCGAAACCTTAACATCAGACACCGTGACCTCCTTGACGGTGCTTTTGCAACCGTTTGCCGTACTCTTGTGAAACTCGGTCAAATATAACGGCCAAAGCTACAATGGCTAGTCCATTCATCAGACCTAATGCCAAGTACTGATTAGAAACCGCTCGTAGTACGGGAACTCCTAAACCTTTAACACCGATCATTGAGGCAATAACCACCATGGCCAAAGCCATCATAATAGTTTGGTTTACCCCTGCAAAGATATTAGGTAACGCCAAAGGAATTTGAACATCAAATAATTTCTGGCGATAGTTAGAACCAAAGGCTTCGGCAGCTTCAAGCACCTCTTTATCGACCAAACGGATGCCCAAGTTGGTGAGTCGCACAATGGGGGGTAAGGCATAAATACAAACAGCAATCAGGCCAGGTACCTTGCCAATACCCAGCAACATTACCACTGGGATTAAATATACAAAACTGGGAATAGTTTGCATGATATCTAGCACTGGAGTGACCCCTGCCTGCACACGATTGGAACGGGACATTAAAATCCCCAGAGGGATTCCCAAACCAATGCACAAGAAAGTCGCCACAGAAATAATGGCCACGGTGGCCATAGTATCTTCCCACATGCCAAAATACCCAATCGCCAAAAACGATACAATGGTGCCAATAACGATACCAATACTGCGAGCGCCAAGCCAAGCCAAGATCGCAAAGATTAAAATCATAATTGGCCAGGGTGCGGCCATGAGTAGTTTTTCGAACCACACCATAAAATACATTAGTGGATCAAAGAAAAACCTGTCAAACAAAATGAGACACTAGAAAAATAATTTTTATGATTGAAGACTAATGTTTACTCTTTAATCATAAAAATTGCCCGCAATTAAAAATCTACGGGCAATCTGTATTTATTTGAAACTAGCAAAACTTAATAGTTTTACTAATTTCTTAGAAACTTTATAGAGAAGCTTCTACTGAGGCAGCGACATCAGCACTGACCCAAGCCTTCCATACGTCTCCATGTGAAGATAGGAATTCAACAGAAGCGTCCGCACCTGTGCCTCCAGTGTCTTCCATCCAGACTAACATTTGATTCATTACAGAACCAGGCCATGTGCGAGCTGTGAAATACTTCATCGCTTCAGATGGTCCGTTGTAATACATGTTGTCACTTAGCAGTGTATTAACACGTGAATTAATCCAAGATGAAGGCTCACAACCAGTGCTAGCTACAGCAACACAACCCACCCAGTTATCATCACCAGCATAAGAGCCCATATCGATAGCTTGCATGTCATATTTACCAACTAATGATGTTGGGTTCCAGTAGTAACCGAACCAGTTATCACCACTTTCTGATGCTTTTGCAATTGAACCGTCAAGTCCAGCAGCTGAACCTGGATCAATTAGTTTCCAACCTTTGGCTTCCATATCAAAAGCGTCGTAAAGAGCTTGGTTTGATAGTTGACAACCCCAACCTGCAGGGCAACCATGGAAAGCACCCATAGAAGGATCTTCTTTGTCTGGGAATAAATCTGGACGCGCTAGAATTGCTTCAGCTGAAGTTAACTCTGGATGTGCATCAAGTGTAGCAGGTAAAACCCACCAACCTTCACCAAGACCTGACATTGGAGCTATATTACCAATATGTAAACGACCTGCACCAACGGCACTATCAACTAGGTCAGCCATTGCGTTAGCCCACTGCTCCGCAGCTACATCAGGTTTCCCCTTTTCGTCCATTGACGCAAAGGTTGGCATTGTTGCTCCAGAAACAAGTTCAACTTCACATCCATATCCTTTTTCAAGAATAACTTTATCAACTTGAGCCATCAATTGGGCTGAGGCCCAATTCATTTCTGCCATAGTCAGAGATCCACAGGCAGCAAAAGATGTTCCAGTGATAACCATGGAGGCCATCAATACTAATGTTAATAACAAGGTATGTCGAATCATACGTTTCAACAAACTTTGTTTGTTTTGTAGTGTTTCAATCTCAAAAGACATAAAACAACTCCTTACTTAAGGTTAATCGAACTGCTGAACCGTGTGCAACAACTCGATCGAAAATCCAAGCAATCTTCATTGATCACTTGATAATACTGCAGAATTTTTCCGGTTCGCTATCATGTTTCCGGCCTATAATAGCCTTAGCCTGATCAAAACCAGTAGAATCCAGCACAACTACACGGATACTTAAACGAAACACCTTACAGCATTGTAAATTGAGGTGTCAAGGTTTTTTGTAATTTTTTTAGAAATGAAATACCATTGCCAGTGCTCATGGACTACTTTATATTGGCACTTTTTCTGTAACCAATATAACGGTAAAATCGAGTAGTTCTTTGACAGTGATATCTCGTCTTTGAAGCAAATTTATACCCGACATAAAATTTCCAGTCAAATTGCAGACAAATATCTCCATTCCATGACTCCTCCTATATTTGTTTCTGTTAATAAAGCTACTTAAGACTGTGTAATACCTGCTTAGTAGCAAATTGAATAATAGTAAATATCCACTTACACTAAAACTAATTACCATTAACTATACCAAGCAATAACTTCTTCAAAATAACGTAAAGTCGTAACTAATAGCTTTTTAATGAATCGGAATTTAATATTCTTATTTTTAGTTTTAATGGTACTAATAGTTCTGTTTTTATTCCATCTATTGTTTTCAATTATTTTTAAAACTAATCATTTTTATCTTACTGTAATTTAATGTTATTATTTATTTAACATTATTTATTTTTTTATTGACTCCAGATTATCTAAAGAGCTCATTGGAACTTATAATAAACAGAACTATTAGTTCTTATTTTATAATTTATTTTATTATTATTTAATATTATCAGTTATTTATAACTTGGCATTGCGTATGCAATTATTTGCGTACATTCTAATTTAGAAAATCCTGTTATCTCTAAACTATAATTAGCAAAGTAGAAGATATGAAAGTACTTTTTGGAGAATCTGACTCCTTAGAAAACAAAATGTTTATTAAATCAACCGGCGATTCTCAAAACAGCGTAAGGCAAAAGACTACCTGGTCAATGGAAATTTTACCTCAAAATATTAGTGAAGTTTCGTTGATTCCAGAGTTTGTAAACGAAGTCTATATTACCATGATTCCAGGTGCAAATTGTCGGGATACTATTGAAGCAGCAAATGTAATTCAAGCGGCAGGGAAACAGGCAATTCCACATATTGCAGCCCGTAGTTTTTCCGGTCCTGAAGTGTTGGAAATATGCCTCTCTGGACTCCAGGATGCAGGTATAAAACGAGTTTTATTGATTGGAGGCGGAGTAACTGAACCAGCTGGTAAATATGCTTCTGTGATGGATTTGTTAAAAACCGGCTTATTTGCAGAATATGGAATCAATTCTTTTGACTTTGCCGGACACCCAGAAGGCAATCCGGATGATCCAAAATCTGAGTATCACATGCTGGAAAAACTTCAGTGGACCAAAGAGCGTGAATTTTCATCCCGCATTGTTACACAATGGTCCCTTGATGCGAAAAAAACAAACAACTGGATTTCAGATCTGCGAGAAAAGGGAGTCAGTAATCCAATTCATATTGGAGTTCCTGGTCCATCGACAGTCAAATCATTAATACGTTTTGCCAAGGTCTGCGGTGTCAAGGCTTCGACTCAGGTTTTACGTAAGCAAGGATTGAACATCAGCAAATTAATGTTTGTCAATAAACCGGACAAAATAATTTCGGAACTGAGTGGCTACGATCAACTCCACCTTTATCCTTTTGGTGGAATCGCCAAATCTGCTGCCTGGCTCATTGAATGTCAAAGTATTAATAACTAGAGGCATGTCAGGACCGGCCTCTAAGTCTCAAAACTGAAACCTTTACATGCCTCTTTCCTCAAAAGTTAGTGAAGCACGAGTTGTTTTTACTCCCTCAGGAAAACGTGGATATTTTCCAATAGGGACTTCTGTATTACAGGCCGCACAAAATTTAGGGGTCGACATTGATTCGGTTTGTGGAGGTCGCGGAATTTGCGGGCGTTGCCAGATTGTGCAAGCTAAAGGAGAATTCCCCAAACACAGAATTAATTCCAAAGCAGAAAATATCTCGCCACTTTGTGAAACTGAGAAAGCATATGCAGAGCGTCCCAAAAAAACACTTGCAGAAGGCAGAAGACTTAGTTGTGCAACCAAAATATTAGCTGATTGTGTGATTGATGTACCACCTGACAGTCAGGTACATCAGCAAATTATCCGCAAGGATGCAGAAGCCTTTGATATTGAAATCATTCCTCCAGTACAGTTACATTACGTCGAAGTCTGGGAGCCGAATATGTATGATCCTTCTGGAGATTTACGTCGTTTGCGTGAAGCTCTTGAACGAGAGTGGCAACTCAAGAATTTACGCTTTGGTCCCGGAATGCTGTTGTCATTGCAAAGGGAGTTGAGAGAAGGTAACTGGAAAGTTACTGTAGCTGTGGATTATCTGGGACAGGTAATCGCGGTATATCCCGGCTTTAGAGAATCATTATGCGGCCTGGCCGTAGATGTCGGATCAACCACAGTGGCGGCTCACCTCTGCAATCTCAGAACCGGTGAGGTACTGGCTTCTGCCGGAGTGATGAATCCACAAATACGCTTTGGTGAAGATCTAATGAGTCGCGTTTCCTACGTGATGATGCACCCTGAAGGCGCTGCAGAGATGACCGCCAGTATTCGTGGTGCGTTAAATGACCTGTTTGCCAATGTCGCTAAACAGGTTAAAGGTGCGGTTGAGGATATTCTAGAGATAACCCTAGTGGCCAATCCGATTATGCATCACCTTCTGCTCGGTATTGATCCAGTAGAACTAGGTGGGGCACCATTTGCTCTGGCCACCGATGAAAGTGTAAGAGTTCGAGCCAGGGATTTAAACTTAACGCTACATACTAACACGCGATGTTATGTTTTACCGTGCATCGCAGGTCATGTTGGAGCAGACACTGCAGGAATGATTCTTTCTGAAGCACCATATCAGCGAGAAGCAATAACACTGCTAGTAGATATTGGTACAAATGCAGAAATTGTTTTGGGTAACAATGAGCGTTTGTTGGCTGCATCAAGTCCTACAGGCCCTGCTTTTGAGGGGGCTCAAATTTCTTGCGGACAACGGGCCGCTCCGGGTGCGATTGAGCGGGTTCGCATAGACCGTGAAACTTTGGAACCACACTTTCAAATCATCGGCTGTGATTTATGGTCAAATGAAACCGGTTTTGCTAAAGCCAGTAAAAAGATTGGTGTCACCGGTATCTGCGGTTCAGGAATTATTGAAGTCATTGCTGAAATGTATTTATCAGGAATCCTCAGTACAGACGGAGTCATTCATGGATATACCGCAGAAAAAACCCCAAGAGTCGTTGCAGATGGACGTACATTTTCTTATGTTTTACATAAGGGGGATCAGGAAATTCATGTCACCCAAAATGATGTCCGAGCTGTCCAACTGGCCAAAGCAGCACTCTATGCAGGAATCCGTTTGTTGATGGAACACCTGAAAGTAAAAATTATAGACCGTATCCGTTTAGCCGGGGCATTCGGCAGTCACATTGACGTGAAATACGCAATGGTCCTGGGACTGATACCGGATTGTGATTTGCTACAGGTCAGTTCCGCTGGTAATGCGGCCGGAACCGGTGCTAGAATTGCCTTGCTCAATTACGAATCCCGCAAGGAAATAGAAGAAGTAGTGCGGAAGGTTGAAAAAGTGGAAACTGCCGTTGAATCCAAATTTCAGGAGCACTTTGTAAATGCCATGGCTTTTCCGCACAAAACTGATTCCTTCCCGAACCTGGCAAAGGCCGTTGAACTTCCAGACGAAAAGAACATGCAAAACCAGACTGATACTGAAAATATTCGTAAAAAACGCCGGCGTAGAAAAAATTAATTATCTTTAGTTTACAGTGTACAGTTGAAGCTTAATAATAGTGTTTTGCAAAAATATTAATTAGTGTATGGTTTACTGAAATAATATTTCTTTTGTCATCCCAGACTTGATCCAGGATCCAGCACCTTTCGGTTTGAATACAAGTTTTGAATAATTCCACCTGGATTACTGGCCTATGCTTCGTTTCGCCCGAAATGACAAAGTAGAAGAATAGAAAGAAGCACAACTATTATTTTCGTGAAGTTACCTTGCTGTAAAAGAGACTCAATCAATAAAGGCGCAGAGCTTTCATACTTTTTCAGAAAACAACCTGCAGTTGACAACATCAATTTAATAATATTATCTTTCGGCAAGTCCTGGTTATAAACCCCTGAGGAGAAACAAAATGGCAAAAAATGGAGGCACCCGGATGGGAGGCAGAAATTCCCGCAAAGCAAAAAGGGCAGCTGAACTTCCTGATAATATGAAACCTGTCCGTCCGGGACTGGAAGGTGGACTCTATAAGCCTTTGAATGAGTCGGATTTACCTCGTATTCATGAAGCAGTTTTACAAGTTTTGGAAACAATCGGTTTAGGGCAACCCATTCCTTCATGCATTGAAGCTTGCATAGCTGTTGGCTGCACAGTTGCCGAGAATGGACGCTTATTGTTTCCTCGTCAGGTTGTGGAAGATAGTTTGAAAAAAGCCGGACGCAACATCACACTTTATGGGGCGATTCCGAAACACGATATTCAATTGAGTGGGCAAAGAGTTTATTTCGGCACAGCAGGTGCCGCAGTGCATATTGTTGATCCTATCAGCCGTGAATATCGTGAATCTACAGTTGCAGATCTTTATGATATTGCACGGCTTTGTGATACTTTGGAGCACATCCATTTTTTCCAAAGGTCTATGGTGTGCCGGGATTTGGAAGATATTCGAGAAATGGATTTTAACACTTGTTACGCTTCTATTTCCGGAACACAAAAGCATGTGGGAACGAGTTTTTCTTTCCCGGAAACAGTCAATGAAGCAATACAAATGTTACATTTGATTTCCGGAAGTGAAACAGCTTGGCGGGAACGGCCTTTTGTAAGTATGTCGTGTTGTTTTGTGGTACCTCCTTTGAAATTTGCCGAAGATGCTAGCGCTTGTTTGGAAGCTGGAGTTCGTGGTGGAATGCCGATTTTATTGCTTTCTGCCGGACAAGCGGGAGCGACTGCACCAGCAACTTTGGCAAGTAGCATTGTGCAGGAGGTTGCCGAAGTTTTGGCCGGGTTTGTTTATGTCAATGCAATTCAAGAAGGCGCACCTGCAATTTTTGGCACATGGCCTTTTGTCAGCGACCTGCGCACCGGTGCGATGTCAGGCGGCAGTGGCGAACAGGCTTTGCTGACGGCGGGCTGCGCCCAGATGCACCGCTATTACGATTTGCCCGGGAATTGCTGCAGGTATGACGGACTCTAAAATTCCTGATGCACAATCAGGATACGAAAAAGGATACACTGTTTCACTAGCAGCACATTCTGGAGCAAATATGGTGTACGAATCTGCTGGAATGCAGGCAAGTTTGTTAGGCTGTTGTCCTGAAAGTTATGTAATCGACAACGATATGCTCGGCGCAATCAATCGTACTGTGCGTGGAATTGAAGTCAATGACGAAACACTGGCCCTTGATCCGATTCGCGAAGTTTGTTTGGAAGGCCCTGGGCATTATTTAGGACATGAGCAAACATTGAACAGAATGCAATCCGATTATCTTTATCCTATCGTTGGTGATCGAGAAAACATCAATAACTGGATCGAACAAGGGTCAACTGATGTGGTGCAACGCGCACGAAAAATAGTTCAGGATACTTTGGATTCACACTTTCCAAAAAATTGGGATGAGAAGATTGATGAAAAAATTCGGGAACAATTTCCTGTGCGTTTACCTAGAAAGAAGATGAAACAAAAGACTTTCTTAATGGAAACCTAAATATTTTGGAGGAAATATAGAAACACACGCAAGAGTCGTCATCATCGGTGGCGGAGCAATGGGCGTGGGTCTGTTGTATCACTTGACAAAAGAGGGCTGGAACGATGTCGTTTTGGTGGAAAAAGGAGAATTGACTTCCGGTTCAACTTGGCATGCCGCTGGATTAATTCCGCATTTTATCGGCTCCTTGAGTATGGCAAAAATCCATTATTACAGCTCAGAACTATACAAAAAACTGGAAGCCGAAACCGGACAAGCCACGGGTTGGCACGGTTGTGGTTCGGTGCGGTTGGCCATCAATCAAGACCAAGTCGATTGGTTTCATTATGTCAAAGGCATTCTCGATCAAATCGGCGTGGAATGTCATTTGCTGGGGCCGGATGAAATTAAGAAAGTGCATCCTCTGCTGAACACCGACGGCGTTTTGCTGGGGGCACACACCACAGGAGACGGACACACCGATCCCAGCGGTGTCACAAATGCTATGGCCATCGGCGCCAAAAATCGCGGAGCGCAAATTTACCGCAATAATCGTGTTACGGACATCAATGCTTTACCTTCCGGAGAATGGGAAGTGGTTACGGAAAACGGAACAATTGTTTGTGAACATTTAGTCAATGCGGCAGGTTCGTTTTGTTCGCAAGTTGCGGAAATGGTGGGACTCAAATTGCCGATGGTCAACATGGTTCATCAATATTTAATGACCGAAAGTATTCCGGAAGTTGCCAAGCTTGCAACCGAACTTCCGGTGGTGCGCGACCCACGATCTTCTTGCTATTATCGGCAGGAGCAAAGCGGTTTGATTATCGGGCCGTATGAAATGCAAGCCGAAGCGTGGGGTTTGAACGGCATCGACTGGGGATTTGACAATGCGCTTTTGCCTCCGGATTTGGAACGCCTTGAACCGCATTTGGCTGAGGCCGCAAAGAGTCTTCCTGTTTTTGAAACTGCCGGAATCAAGAAAGTAGTCAGTGGTCCGATAACGCATACTCCGGACGGAAATTTCTTACTCGGCCCGGCTCCGGGATTACGAAATCATTGGATGTGTTGCGCCGCCAGCATCGGCATCACGCAAGGTCCGGGTTGCGGAAAATATCTGGCGCAATGGATGGTTCACGGACAAACCGAAATCAATGTGCGCGAAATGGATCCGCGCCGTTACGGAGATTGGGCTTGCGGAAAATACACCCTCGATAAATCCATTGACGAATACGAACACATGTATGCAACGCACTATCCCGGTGAATTTCGTTCTGCCGGTCGTCCGGTGCGAACCACTCCGATTTATGAAAAACTGAAATCAATAGGTGCTGTTTTTGCGGAAACTTTCGGTTGGGAACGGGCGAAATGGTTTGACCAAAAAGGCGAAGGTGAGCAATACAGTTTCCGGCGCAATAATTCATTTTCCGCCGTTGCCGAAGAATGTCGGGCAGTGCGGGAAAGAGTCGGTTTGATTGATATGACCAGTTTTGCCAAATATGAAATTTCCGGCAATGACGCAGAAAATTTTCTGAATCGTATTTGCGCCAATCGTATTCCGAAAATCGGCGGTGTGTCCTTAGTTCACATGCTCACAGAATTGGGCGGTATCGAAGGCGAAGCCACCATTACGCGTTTAGAAGATAATTTATTTTATGTCCTATCCGCTGCTGTTGCCGAAATTCACGATTATGACTGGTTTTCACAACACATATTGCCTGAAGAAAATGTAAACATCAGCAACGTCACCGATGATTACGGTGTGTTGGTGCTTACCGGACCGCGTTCACGAGATGTCCTTTCCAAACTGACTGATGCAGATTTGAGCAACAAAGAATTTCGGTGGATGCGTGGGAAGTCAATCGAAGTTTCCGGAATTCCACTGCACGCCCTGCGGGTTTCTTATGTGGGCGAACTTGGCTGGGAACTGCACCATCCTATGGACAAGATGGAAACGCTTTATGACGCTATCATGGAAGCCGGGGAGGAATTCGGCATCGCAAACTTCGGCACCTATGCGATGAATTCGTTGCGCATGGAAAAAGCATACAAAGGTTGGGGCAGCGAATTGACCACCGAAATTACACCTATGGAAGCCGGATTGGATCGTTTCGTCGATTTCAGCAAATGCTTCCTCGGACGCGAAGCCACGCTTTCTAGAAAATTGCTGGGTGTGAACACAAAACTGGTTTATGTTTCTGTGGAAACTGCCGATTCAGATTGTCTCGGCAACGAAACGGTTTTGAATCCGAAAGCTCCTTCTGGCGAAAATATAATCGGTGTCACCACCAGCGGAGCCTACGGACACACCGTCAGTCAAAGTCTTGCATTTGCCTATGTTCAACCTAAATTTGCCGAACCTGGAACTAAATTTGAAATCCGTGTTCTTGGCCATAACTGCTCCGCAACTGTTCTCAAAGAGGCAGCTTATGATCCGCAAAATTTACGCTTGCGTGACGTTTGATTTGTGATCCTCAATACTGTTGACCGTAGAGAATTTAATAGATCTTTCCAAGTTGTTTCCTTTTAATAATTTCTTGGTTTTTCCACTTTGATCGAATTATTTCATTGCATTATAACGTGTCTATTCGGCATCTTCATTTGCTAATGTTCTCTCTTCATCCAGAAAACCATCCAGACTCGCCGCTACTTGAGCACCTACCAGAATAACTACCCAGGAAATAAAGATCCAAACGAAAAGCAGTGGTATTATGGCCAGAGCACCATAAATTTCCTTATAAACCGGGAAATGAGTGAAATAAATGGCAAAGGCGGATTTGGAAAGCTCAAACAAAACTGAGGCGATCATTGCTCCACTTAGAGCACTCCAGAAATGAACGCGGGTGTGTGGTACCAGCAAATAAATCAGCAGGAATGACGAGAAGGATCCTAGATAAGGAAGAAACGCTATAAACAACTTACGGACGGCAAGCAGGGTGTTATCCTCAAAACCGGTTAAAGAGAACAGATAGGAGGTTGTCAGAAGACTGATACCTATCAGAACAGGACCAAGCGTCAGTACTACTCCGTATATCGAAAAGGAGACTAGTTGGCGACGGTTTTTGCGTACTCGCCAAATGTGATTTAATGTGTGGTCTATCGAAGAAATCAGCAGCAAGGCCACCAGAAAGAGGGCCACAAGACCTAACGATGTCATATTGGTTGCATTTTCCACAAATCGAATGAGATAGCCCTGAATCGATTCTCCCAGAGTAGGCACAAAATTCTTGAAGACAAATGATTCCACTTCACCCCGCCAATCCTGAAAAACAGGAAAAAGAGAAAAGACCGAAAATATGACCGCCAGCAGCGGTACGATCGAAAGAAGTGTGACAAATGAAAGATATCCGGAGTAGACTATGATCCTGTCTTCTTTAAAACGCTTGAAAAGATATCTGAGATATTTTTTGGTTATTTCGAATGTTGAAGACCAGTCTTTAATCATTTGCTAATCTGTTCTTGTAGTATAAGTTGCATTTCCGGACTATTTTAAGAGAAGCTATTCCAATGCTGTACGATAATACTCAACATCTTCAGCGGAAGCGGAGAATTCCCCAAAATCAAGTCTGCGGCTTTTTCTGCCAGCATCATCACCGGCGCATAGATGTTTCCGTTAGTTATGTAGGGCATCACGGAAGCGTCAACCACTAGCAGGCTTTCTACTCCGTGAACCTTCATACTTTCTGGATTCACAACTGACATGTCGTCTGTCCCCATTTTACAGGTACAAGATGGATGAAGCGCGGTTTCTCCATCTTTGGCAACCCAATTCAATACTTCTTCGTCACTCTCAACTTGCGGTCCGGGTGACAACTCTCCGGCATTGAATTCATCAAAAGCCGGTTGATTCAAAATATTTCGTGCACAACGCACCGCTTCACCCCACTCCCGGCGGTCCTGCTCGGTAGACAAATAATTAAAGCGTAGTTTGGGATATACTCTAGGGTCAGTGGACTGAATTTTAACTGAGCCTTGCGCATCGGAATACATTGGTCCAACATGGACCTGGTAACCATGTCCTGTTCCGGGAGATGATCCATCATAACGGATAGCAAGCGGTAAAAAGTGAAACATGATGTTTGGGTATTTTTCGTGTTCGTTACTCCGGATGAAACCCCCTGCCTCAAAATGATTGGTGGCAGCCGGGCCTTTGCGGTGAAAAAGCCATTGATAACCGATCCAGGGTTTGTTCCACCATTTTAAAGCCGGAGACATGGATACAGGTTTTTTACAGGCATATTGAATATAAACCTCTAAATGATCCTGCATATTTTCCCCCACTCCCGGCAAATCCTGCACAACATCAATTCCAAGTTTTTCCAAGTCCTCAGCATTTCCTATTCCGGAAAGCTGCAAAAGCTGTGGTGAGTTTATTGCCCCTCCACAACAAATGATCTCTCCAGCATATACTTTTTCTGATCGTCCCTGACTTCTGGAGAACTCTACACCGACAGCACGAGTTTGAGCCGCGGGGTTTTTACCTTCAAATAGAATTTTGGTAGTCAGTGTCCGGCACTGAATCGTGAGATTCGGACGCTTTTTAATCGGATGCAGATATGCCCGTGCCGCACTCATTCGCCGTCCGCGATGTACGTTCCGGTCAAAACGCGCAAAACCTTCCTGTTTGTAACCGTTAACATCGTCAGTTAAAGGATAACCCGCTTCCTGTACGGCTTCAAAAAACGCACTGAACAAAGGATTTTCGCAAGGACCTCTTTCCATAATCAATGGTCCGTCAGTGCCCCGGAAATCATCACCGCCTGCCAAACAATTTTCCATACGTTTGAAATATGGCAGACAGTGCGTGTAATCCCAATTTTCCATGCCGGAATCACCGGCCCAGCGCTGGTAGTCCATCGGATTTCCACGCTGAAAAATCATACCGTTAATACTGCTCGATCCTCCAAGCACTTTACCACGCCCATGGGAAATGCGCCTGTTGTTCATGAAAGGTTCCGGTTCTGATTCATAACACCAATCGTAGTATTTGTTGCCAATAGGAAATGTTAAGCCTGCAGGCATGTGGATAAAAATGTCCCAGATATAATCCGGCCTGCCTGCTTCCAGTACTAAGACTTTGTGTGAAGGATCCTCGCTCAAACGGTTTGCCAATGCACAACCGGCGGAACCACCGCCAATGATGACTGTATCGTAAATACTTTTTGGCATACTGTAACTTTATTTAGCTTGGTTGATTATTCATCATGTTAATTTAACTGCACCTGGAAAAGACTGCCAAAGTTTTCAGGACAATCCTGAATACCAGCTAAACGGAGTAAATGCCAGGCCAGAGCATGATTGCTTGAGGTGACAGGTTTACCCAGACGTGCTTCTGCCGTTTCGATAATTGATGCTACCCGCAAATTTGTGCAAGAAACAAACACACCATCACAATCATCTCGAGCACCAATCTTTTCAATTGCCTCAAGAATTGATTCTGGATCAATACGTCCGACAACAAAATCGTCAGATTCAAAAAAAGATCCTGTTACTGGAATTTCAAAGCCGGAAACTAGAAGATTATCTCGCATTGTAGTAGTAATTCCTGGATCGTATGGAGTAAGAAAAGCAACACGCTTGACTCCAAGTGCTTTTAAAGCAGCTTTACAGGCAGTCAAGGGATTTGAGGTAGGTACATCGGGATGTACAACTTGGATCGCCTTTTCAACATTCTTTTCACCAATAATAGTTGAACCAGAAGTACAGCCATAGCCGATTACATCAAAATTGAATAAGGCAGGAAGCAAAGCTGCTGCAACCGGCAATTCTTTTTCCATGTTAGCCAGATTTTCCTTCGTTACTTCCATTTCGTTGGGAATACGCGAATGATAAAGCGCGACACCTGCCAGATCTAATAAATTAGCAAATTCATGTTCCAGAGTTTGATCTGTTCTAAGCACAATAATACCGATATTTGCCCTGTTTCCAAGGCCTGTATCAGTCTTAAACTCTAACTCTAAAATACTATTTTGACTCATCTTGGTAGATCCACTTAAGTGTAAACAAATTAATCGTAGTCTTTTTAGAATAATTCAAAGACAAATATTAAATCTAAAAACTTAGTTGATTATGTAACAGGGATACTAACAATCATTTTTCTCAAGCACAAGGCGCAAGCATTCAAGTTAATACTCGAATACATATGACGGTCTCGCAATAAGTCTGAAATCAACACTGGGATTTCGACCATAGGTAGGAATCTTCATGATATTAGTTTAGAAGCTTGTTCCGGATTTCTCGCTTCGTACTAAATGACAAGGTTTTAGGTCTTTAAAGGACTTCGTTATATTTTAACAGAAATAACGCAATAATCAGGTATCTTTTATTAATAATGTCTGCTCATCAGCATTATATCGGAACTCTTAATTCTTATAATTTGCATTTAGGAACTAATGGTTCCGTTTTTGTAGATCAGTAAAGATGAAGATATAGTTAAATCAATTAGTATTTATGTATTTAATATTATTAGTTAATTTAATAAGATTATTGTATTTGCAAGATAATACATTTAAGATGCCTATTTTTAGCCAATTCTTCACTTAAGTTAGCAGAACTGTAAGTTCCTGTTTTTTAATATAATATAATTTTATACTGTATTTTCAATGTTTTATAGTTTGGCATCGGGTATGCAGAATAGTTCCGGTGGATTCAGAATACCTTATTAAGAACTATAAAATAAACGAAACATTTCCTTCAATATTGAAATAGGCAATTTTGTTTACAACAACTTCTATTACACAGGGCCGATTATTTGCCATTATCGCAGGAGTGCTATGGAGTACCGGAGGCCCACTGATACGATTGTTGGAGGGTGCTTCTGAGTGGCAATTTTTGTTTTACCGCTCAATGGCATTAGTAACTGCTCTGTTTTTACTGATAAGAATTAAAAGTCCAAATACCATAACTCAGTTTAAAAAAGCCGGGATTGCGAGTGTAATTGGAGGACTGTTTCTCTCTTTAGCTTTTGTTACGTTTGTTTTTTCAGTCACTCATACAACGATTGCAAACACTCTTTTTATGTTGAGTTCCGCCCCTTTCATTGCCGGATTATTTGGATGGATTTTATTAAGAGAGAGGATTGATAAAACTCAATGGACTGCCATGACAGCAGCCGCTATTGGCATCCTGCTCATGATCCAGGATGGATTGTCGGGAGATAAACTTTTTGGTAATTTAACTGCTTTTGCAGCTGCAGTAGGTTTTGCGGGTTTTACCGTTTCGCTACGCTGGGGAAAAAATGAAAATATGTTGCCCACTGTTTGTTATGCAGGACTGTTTACGGTATTTTTCAGTGCGTTTGCAGCAGTGATTTTAAACGAAGGACTTTCTATCTCGCGTAACGATTTATTTATAGCCACAGGATTTGGAGCATTTGGGCTGGGCTTAGGAATGGTTTTGTATGTTGCAGGATCACACAAAATGCAAGCGGCAGAATTGGTTTTACTCAGTTTGTTAGAAATTATTTTGGGACCGATTTGGGCTTGGATGTTTTTTAGTGAATTACCGACATCGTTGACCATGATTGGAGGGGCAATTTTGCTCTCAGCGATTCTCTTTCAGACTTTTTCAGGAATTGAAATATTTAAAAAAAAACTTCAAACTGTGACAGTCAAAACAATGCAATAATTGGATAAATCATGGCAGATCGAAAACATAGAGGTCGTACAGGACGTTCCAGCGGTGGAAGAGCAGCAAAACAGGCCAAGCGAAGTGCACCGGTGACGAAAGGAGTTCCGTACATTACCCGCAAAGTTCCAGTTTATGAAATATTGGATGAGGAAGGATTGTCCTTGATTGAAAACAATGCGGAAACTATTTTGCAGGAAATTGGTGTTGAATTCCGAGGCGACCCTGAAGCTTTGCAAATGTGGAAAACAGCCGGAGCAGATATTGACGGTGAGCGTGTCCGAATTCCCAAAGGATTATGCAAAAAATTAATTCAGGACAATGCACCAGCAGAATTCACGCAACACGCCAGAAATCCGGAAAGGAACGTCCGGATCGGTGGAAAAAACATGGTTTTGGTTCCGGCTTACGGTTCACCGTTTGTACGGGATTTAGAGAAAGGAAGGCGTTATGCCACACTTGAAGATTTTCAGAATTTCGTAAAACTTGCTTATTCGACTCCTTATTTGCACCATTCCGGAGGAACGATTTGCGAACCGGTTGATTTGCCTGTCAATAAACGACATTTTGACATGGTTTACACGCACATGCGTTACAGCGACAAACCGTTCATGGGTTCGGTCACTGCACCGGAACGGGCGCAAGATACAGTCGATATGGCAAAGGTTTTATTTGGAGAAGAATTTGTACAAAATAACACGGTCATCACTAGTTTGATCAATGCTAATTCACCGTTGGTTTGGGACGCAACCATGATCGGCGCATTGAAAGTTTATGCCCTAAATAATCAAGCTTGCATTGTTTCTCCATTTTGCATTGCCGGAGCCATGTCGCCAGTTACAGTGGCGGCAACAGCGGCGCAACTTTATGGAGAAGCACTTTCGGGAATGGCTTTCGCACAGTTGGTTCGTCCAGGTGCGCCAGTGATTTTCGGCACATTTTCCAGTTCGATGTCGATGCAATCCGGTGCACCGACTTTCGGTACTCCGGAACCACAATTGGTGCTCTATATAGTAGCTGCTTTGGCGAGGCGTTTGGGGGTTCCTTTCCGAAGCGGCGGCGGTTTAAATAGTGGAAAAATCGCTGACGCGCAAGCAGCTTATGAAGCAGCCAACACTTTGCAACACGCCATGCTCGCCGGAGTGAATTTCATGCTCCACACGGCAGGTTGGCTTGAAGGAGGATTGTCGATGGGTTACGAAAAATTCATTATGGACTGCGATCAGGCGAGCATGATTTCATACCTTCTGCAAGGGTATCGATCTGAGCGAAAACGGTCAGGCATTGGATGCCATTCGCGAAGTCGGCCCAGGAAAACACTTTTTGGGATGCGACTCACACACGCGCCAATTTTGAAACAGCGTTTTACCGTGTCCAGCGTTGCCGACAACAACAGCTTTGAACAATGGGAAGCCGACGGCAGTTTGGATACGGCACAACGAGCCAATAAAATTTGGAAAAAAATGCTCAATGATTATGAAATGCCACCCATCGATCCCGCAGTCGATGAAGCACTTTTGGCCTTTATCCGTCAAAGAAAAGAATCATTTCCGGATGCAAATTATTGAGAATAATGAGTACAGATGATCCACTTTTGCAGCCGTTTCAACTCAAGCATTTACGCTTGAAAAATCGGATTATAAGCACCAGCCACGAACCTGCTTATTCCGAAGACGGATTGCCCAAAGAACGCTATCGGCTCTATCACGAGGAAAAAGCCAAAGGAGGAATTGCGATGACGATGTTCGGCGGTTCAACTTTGGTTGCTCCAGATTCGCCTCCCGTGTTTGGGAATTTGTATGCAGGAAATGACAAAATAATTCCGTACTTTCAAGAAATGGCGGACGGCGTACACAAACACGGTGCGGCATTGATGTGTCAAATTACACACTTGGGGCGTAGAAGTGTTTCCAATGCCGGGGACTGGCTGCCGATTGTCGCTCCGTCTTGTGTGCGGGAAGAGGTGCATCGCGGTTTTCCTAAAATTATGGAGGAATCCGATATTCGTCGGATTGTTAAAGCCTACGGAGCGGCGGCAAAACGCTGTCAACTTGGCGGATTGGACGGTGTGGAAATCGAGGCTTATGGACATTTGCTCGATGCTTTTTGGATGAAAAGAACAAATTTCAGGACAGACCGTTATGGCGGCAGTTTGGAAAATAGAGTTCGTTTTTCTTTGGAAGTTTTGGAGGAAATCCGTAAACAAGTCGGCAACGATTATATTGTCGGAATCCGGATGGTCTTTGACGAGGGTTTGGATGAAAACATAGCAGGCGGTTTGCGTTTGGAAGAAGGTCTAAAAATTGGTGAAATGTTGGTTGAAACCGGTGCGTTGGATTTTATCAATATTATCAAAGGACACATTGACACAGAAGAAGGCGAGTCACTGGTTTTGCCGAGCATGGGCATACCGGCAGCTCCGTATTTGGAATTTGCCGGAGCCATAAAACGTGAATTTAATTTGCCGGTTTTTCATGCGACCCGAATCAACGAAGTGGCCAGCGCGCGTTATGCCTTGCGGGAAAATTTGCTCGATTTGGTCGGCATGACACGGGCGCACATGGCAGATCCGTACATTGTTAAAAAAATTGAATCCGGAAAAGAAGACCTCATCAGGCCTTGTGTCGGCATGGGTTATTGCTTGGATCGTTTGTACGAAAATAATGATGCACTTTGCGCCCACAATCCTGCAACCGGACGCGAAAAAACTATGCCGCATTTTGTCCCGCAAACTTCCGGAAGTTTGCGGAAAGTTGTCGTAATCGGAGCAGGGCCTTCCGGACTGGAAGCCGCTCGTGTTTGTGCCGAACGGGGACATTCAGTCGTTTTATTTGAAGCAAATGATCGACCTGGCGGACAATTACTTTTGGCTGCAAAAATAAAACGGCGACGGGAAATCATCGGAATTGTCGATTGGCTTTTTACGGAAGTGCAACGGCTCGGCGTGGAAATGCGTTTCAATTGTTACACCGAAGCTTCCGAAATTTTGGCAAAAATGCCGGACGTGGTGATTGTAGCAACCGGAGGTTTGCCGAACACAGAATTTTTGCGGGAGGGCTCAGATTTAGTGGTTCCAAGTTGGGACATTTTAGCGGGAAGTGTGAAACCGAAAAAAAATATTTTGCTCTTTGACGACAACGGCCAGCATCCCGGAATTTCTTGTGCTGAATTTTTGGCAAAGCGAGACTCACATCTGGGAACAAATCTTGAATATGTGACTCCGGAACGCACCATTGCGCCGGATGTTGGCGGCACAAATTATCCGGCGTATTTGACTGCGCTTTATGAAAATGAGGTAAAGATTACTCTCAATCATCGTTTAACGGAAGTACGTCGTAACACTTCCGGATTAGTCGCCACACTGTACAACGAATACACTCATTCCAACATTGAACGGACAGTCGAGCAAATCGTTGTCGAGCACGGAACTTTACCTCTGGATGAACTTTATTTTGAACTGCGAGAGCAATCGAGCAATGGTGGAGAAATTGATTTGGAAGCCTTGATTTCCGGAAAGGCGCAAAATTTGGTGAATAATCCAGAAGGAAATTTTCAGTTATTTCGGGTCGGTGATGCGGTTGCCAGCCGGAATGTACATTCAGCCATTTATGATTCTTTGCGCTTGTGCAAGGATTTGTAAAATGTTTGCCAAAAACTCACAAAAACGGACAAACACAAAGGATAGATTTTTGTGAGTTTTTGTGAGTTTTTGGTGAAAAATATAATTTCGCAATTTAATCAACCTCAAGGAGAATATTATGAGCGAAGAACAAGACTTAATTGAAGACGAAGAATTAGATCTATCCACTTTGCCGGACGACGAACTCGTTCTGCAAATGCACGATGATCTCTACGATGGACTCAAGGAGGAAATCGAAGAAGGGACAAATATTTTACTTGAACGTGGATGGGGACCTGACAAAGTACTCAGCGACGCGCTTGTGGAAGGAATGCGTATCGTGGGCATTGATTTTCGGGATGGTATTTTGTTTGTTCCTGAAGTCTTGCTTGCAGCAAATGCTATGAAAGGCGGAATGAAAATTCTGAAGGCCTTTACTCGCTGAAACCGGTGCGCTACCAGTAGGAAAAGCCGTAATTGGTACTGTCAAAGGTGACATTCACGACATTGGCAAAAATTTGGTCGGTATGATGTGGGAAGGCGCTGGTTTCGAGGTGATCGACCTCGGCATCAACAATCCTGTAGAAAAATATCTAGAAGCAATCGAAGAACACAAACCCGATATTTTGGGCATGTCCGCTTTGCTCACCACGACTATGCCATATATGAAAGTCGTGATTGACGAGTTATGTAACAAAGGTATCCGTGACGATATAATTGTGCTCGTTGGCGGTGCTCCACTGAATGAAGAGTTTAGCGTAGCCATCGGCGCTGATGCATATTGCCGTGACGCTGCAGTGGCAGTTGAGACAGCAAAAATAATGATTGAGCAACGGCGCTCCGCTTCGAAGACCCTGGAAAAGGCGGCGGCATAAATTTTCTTTCCATTGAAAAAACATGATTGGTTTGGAAAATCAGCGCAGGCGTGGTCGAAACAGTCGAAAAGCAATCAGGATAAACACACGGTTTCTCTTGAAAAATGGGCTGAAAGACTTGAGCCTTCAGACAAAATATTAATTTTGGCTTGTGGGGCACTGGCTAAAGAAATATCCGCTTTGATTCAGTCTGAATGGTTGGTCTCATTTGAAAACCAGATATTTACCTGCAATTTTACATAATACACCCGAAAAAATTACTGAACAATTACGGATGGTTTGCAGAGCTCTCAAACAAAATTTTCCAAAATTTTTATCGGTTATGCCGATTGTGGAACAGGAGGTAAAATAGATTCGCTGTTGGATGAATTTGATGTCCAGCGTTTACCGGGAGCACATTGTTATGAGTTTTTTGCTGGTAAGCAGACATTTGCTGAAATTATGGAGGAAGAAATCGGCAGTTACTTCCTCACCGATTTTTTGGTGAAAGCATTTGAAAAGCTGGTCTGGCAGGGCATGAAGATCGACCGACATCCGGAACTCCTGCCAATCTACTTTAAGCATTACAAGAAACTGGTGTACCTGGCACAATCAGAGAATCTGGAACTACAAACACAGGCCCACGAAATTGCAGGGCGTTTAGGTCTGGTATACGAAAAACGTGTCACTGGTTACGGTGAGCTGGAACACTCTTTGGCCGCGCTGGCGGCAACATGATAATATGGCAAAAAAAACAATAATATTTTGGCGTGATATTCCGTCGCAGGTTGTAGTTAAAGAGGGACGTACTAAAGGAAAAACTCAGTTATCCAAACGCTTTATGGTTGCCATAGACAAGGCCGCGATGCGTGCCGGACGCCAGGGAAGTGACGAGTACCTTGAAGATTGGCGGCGGCAAATTGAAACTTGTCAAGGCGACCCGCAAACTATCGCAGACACGACTGCTGAAGAACTGGAAACCAGTTTTTCTGACGAAGTTCTTAAAATACTCGTTAAAAACAAAGGTTTAAAAAATTCTGAAACCTGAAAATTAAAATAAAAAGAAATGACAGATACAGTAATTAGTTCTGCCAGCAAAGAAGTTGTAATTGGCTTCAACCGACCGTTCGTAATGATTGGTGAACGTATCAATCCGACCGGCCGTAAAATGCTGTCAAAAGAAATGGCGGAAGGTGATTTCAGCCGTGTGGAACAAGACACGCTGGCACAGGTTGCCGCTGGAGCACACATGCTGGATGTGAATGCAGGAATTCCATTAGTCGACGAACCAAAAATATTGGCTGACACAATCAAACTGGTGCAGTCACTGACCGATCTTCCCCTTTCAATCGACTCTTCAATTGTTGCGGCACTGGAAGCCGGACTTGAAGTTTATCAAGGTAAAGCATTATTAAATTCGGTAACTGGGGAAGAGGAACGGCTTGAGGTGGTTTTGCCGTTGGTTAAAAAATACGGTTGTGCGGTGGTGGCCATTTCCAACGATGAAACCGGAATCTCCGAGGATCCGGATGTGCGTTTTGAAGTTGCAAAAAAAATTGTGGAACATGCTGCAGATTACGGAATCCCAAGTTCTGATATAGTAGTTGATCCGTTGGTGATGCCTATTGGAGCCGTCAATTCAGCGGTAAGACAAGTGATGAGTTTGGTAAGGCGATTACAGGATGAGCTCAAAGTCAACACTACTTGCGGTGCCTCAAACGTCAGTTTTGGCTTGCCTAATCGCCACGGAGTGAATGCGGCATTTTTGACAATGGCAATTGCTGCCGGACTGACTTCAGCTATAACTAATCCACTCCACGATTCAGTGATGCAAGCCGTAATGGGTGCAGATGTGATGATGGGAAATGATCCGCATTGCCAGAAATGGATTAAGAAATACAGGGAACCCGTTGCAGAAGGAGAAAGCGGAGGGAAACGGGAGAGAAGACGTGCAAGAGTCAGGTGAGGATAAATGTGTATAAATAACAAAAGGCAAAATGAATATTAGTGTATTTGATCTGTTCAAAATTGGAATTGGGCCTTCAAGTTCGCATACTGTAGGTCCAATGTACGCAGCAAAACAATTTTTGTTTAATTGTATGGAGCAGTTTCCACTAACTAAAATTTACTCGGTCAAAATTGAGTTGTTTGGTTCTCTTGCACTGACTGGCAAGGGACATGGCTCTGACACAGCAATTCTACTGGGTCTAGAGGGTGAAGAACCAGCTTCTGTTGAACCAGAACAAATACCAAACCGCTTAAAACGTATCAGGAAAAACAGAACTTTGTGCCTGATGAATGAACATAAAATTTATTTTGAAGAAGAGAAGTCTTTTATCTTTAAATATGAAGATTTATTGCCGCACCACTCAAATGGAATGAGATTCACTGTTTTTGATGATGACAGCACAAAATTACGAGAAGAAAATTTTTATTCAGTAGGTGGTGGATTTATCTTGAATACAAAAGAAATTCAAAACGATAATGAAGATTTTGGTGCTCAAATTCCATTTCCTTTTCGGACATGCGAAGAGCTTTTTGAGCACTGCACAAAAACTGGTATGACATGCAGGGAATTGATGTGGATCAATGAACAAACATGGCGTTCAGAATCTGATATTTGGGAGGGACTGCTTGAAATTTGGGGAGTAATGCAGGAATGCACACAGCGGGGAATGTCCTCAACTGAGACACACCTTCCGGGTGGACTGAACGTACGCAGACGCGCTCCGGAATTATATAAGGAATTAGTGGACAACCCTGAAACTTCACCTGCAGAAATGATGGATTGGGTGAGTTTATTTGCCATGGCTGTCAATGAAGAGAATGCTGCCGGAGGAAGAATAGTAACAGCCCCGACGAATGGCGGAGGTGGAGTTATTCCTGCGGTTATGCACTATTGCCATCGTTTCCGATCGGAATTTAACGAAGACGAAATCATTACATTTTTGCTCACGGCCGCAGCAATAGGCATCCTTTTCAAAGAAGGCGCTTCTATATCTGCAGCAGAAGTCGGATGCCAGGGAGAAATTGGAGTTGCCTGTTCCATGGCGGCAGGAGGACTCGCCGCGGTAATGGGATGTACTACCAGCCAAATCGCAAACGCAGCGGAAATCGGAATGGAACATAATTTAGGCCTGACCTGTGATCCCGTTGGCGGCCTTGTTCAAATTCCGTGTATTGAACGCAATGCGATGGGAGCTATAAAAGCTATAAATGCTGCAAGGTTGGCAAAACGTGGTGACGGGAACCATATTATTTCACTTGATAAAGTGATCAACACAATGCACAAAACCGGCAAAGATATGATGCATATTTACAAGGAAACTTCATTAGGTGGACTTGCAGTCAATATACCTGAATGTTGAACTGGAAGGTAAATTTCAAAGAATGAGTGATGAATCGAAAGGTATGATCTTAGGAGTTTTGGGTGTGACTGCATTTGGTTTGACAATGCCTACTTCGCTTTCGTCAGCGCCATATTGAATAGCATTATCATAACGAATAGTTAATGAAGTTGTAATTGCTTCATTAGTAGCCGCAGTTCTACTGATAATAACAAGGCAGAAAATACCAAATCGCCATCAGTTTTACCAGCTTATCGCTGTAGCATCGGGTGTGGTTATCGGGTTTCCCATTTTAACCGCATGGGCAATGCAAACAGTTCCAGCATCTCACGGAGGAGTAGTCCTGGGTGTGCTACCTTTGGCGACAGCAGTCGCTGCTGCAGTGGTTTCCAATGAAAAACCATCTGTAGGTTTTTGGATTTGCGGACTTGCCGGAAGTACAATAGTCATTTTATATACACTTCTGCAGGGCTTCGGGAGTTTCCAGTTTGGTGATTTTTTACTAGTTGGAGCAATCGTGAGTGCTGCAATGGGTTATGCTTTAGGAGGAAAGCTCTCAAAAGAACTTGGTGGATGGCAGGTGATTTGTTGGGCCCTAGTGATTTCGTTTCCTTTCATTGTGGTTCCAGCGTGGCTTGAAGCTCCAGAAACAAATATTGACAGTCTGCCTTTGAGTGTGCTCTTAAGTTTTTTATATTTAGCCTTGATCAGCCAGTTGTTTGGTTTTTTTCTCTGGAACAAAGGTCTTGCTTTAGGAGGAATATCACGTGTCAGTCAAACACAATTATTACAACCTTTTGTAACATTAGTTGCTTCTGCCTTCTTGATCAACGAGGCGGTTGATTTACAAACTATCGTCTTTGCGTTTTTGGTTATCGGGACAGTCGCAATTGGTAAAAAAATGCCTGTTTATGAACGTTGAGAAATAATTAATGATTTGGAATTTTTTTTTGAAACCTCTTCCTTTTATTTTTAAAATTAGTATGAAAACAGACCTAAATATATTGGAAGACCTCTATCCTGAAATGCCCAGCATTCCTTCTGATATTGAAATATCACAAAACGCGGTCATGAAACCAATAGCCGAAATTTCTCAGCTACTCGGGATAAAATCTAATGATCTTGAGCAATACGGTAAATATAAAGCAAAAATCGAAGACTCGCTCTGGGAAAAAGTCAAAGACAATGCGGACGGGAAGCTTATTCTTGTTACTGCAATCACACCTACACCTGCAGGTGAAGGAAAAACTTGTACTTCTATTGGTCTGGCACAAGCCTTCGGACAACTTGGTGTAAAACACGCCCTCGCTTTACGTGAACCTAGTATGGGTCCGACATTTGGCATCAAAGGAGGTGCTGCAGGTGGTGGTTATTCCCAGGTTCTGCCTATGGAAGATATTAACATGCACTTTACCGGTGATCTTCATGCAATTGCAGCTGCACATAATTTATTGTCTGCCGTTCTGGACAACTCAATGCACTTCGACAACCCGCTAGACATAGATCCTGAAAAAGTGACTTGGAGACGTACAATTGATTTATGTGACAGACAACTCCGTAATGCTGAAGTAGGACTTGGTTCAAAATTCGATGGGTTTCCCCATCAAACCGGTTTTGATATTGTCGCAGCATCGGAAGTAATGACAATCATGGCCCTGGCACAAGACACAGAAGATTTGCGCGAGCGGCTTGGACGAATTGTTGTGGCCTACAACACTTCGACAAAACCAGTTTATGCTCGTGAATTAAACTGTATAGGTTCTTTGTGTGTAATCCTGAAAGATGCCTTAAAACCAAATCTTGTCCAGACCTGTGAGCACACTCCGGTTTTTGTACACTGTGGACCTTTTGGTAACATTGCCCATGGTTCAAACAGTGTCAGGGCTACACGCTTAGCTCTTAAACTTGCACCATATGTAGTGACAGAAGCAGGTTTTGCAGCTGATTTAGGTGCAGAAAAGTTTGTTAACATCAAGTGCCGTCAGGCAGGATTAAAACCCAATGCTGCAGTTTTGGTCGCCACTATCAGAGCCTTGAAATATCACGGTGGTGTTGAAAAAGATGATTTAAAAATTGAGAAAAAGCTTATAAAAACAGGTTGTGAAAATTTAAAAACACATGCAGAAAATGTTCAAAAATATGGACTGCCTGTGGTAGTGGCCATCAACCGTTTTCCAACAGATACTCCTGCAGAATTAGAAATCGTAAGCAAGTATTGTGAAGAAATTGGTGTTGAAAGTTCACTCAGCGAAGTTGTCGCGAGAGGTGGCGAAGGTGGACTTGATTTGGCAAATAAAATTAAGCGAATAGTTGACGAAACACCAGGCACACCAAATTTTTATTATAAAAACACGGATCCAATTAAGCATAAAATTGAAACTATTGCCCGTGAAATTTACCGGGCTGACGGTGTTGATTTCACAGAAGAAGCTGAGGCTTCAATTCTCCGCCTGGAAGAAAATGGTTTAGCAGACTGGCCGATTTGTATGGCAAAAACACAAGCCTCGCTCTCAGATGATCCTAAAAAACGCAATGCACCACGTGGATGGCGTTTACAGGTTCGTGAAGTGAAGGTCTCAAATGGAGCAGGTTTCATTGTGGCTCTAACAGGAAAGATGATGCTGATGCCGGGAATGCCGAGAGAATCAGCTGTGCAACGTATTGACATAGATTCGGAAGGACTAATCACCGGACTGTCCTGATTCAAAAAAAATATAAATATAGTCTTAAATACTACTTATATCAGCCGCATTATATGGGGGAAAAACTAGGTTATACCATCCGATTAAACAATGTTGTAGTTTACGGATTTCATGGAGTTCATCCTGAGGAAAAAACCCTGGGACAGCGTTTTGAAATAGATTTGGAATACAGGCTGAAAAATCCGGCAGATCCCTGGAAAGATGAAGAACGCTCTACTATCTCTTATGTGAACGCACACAATATTATAAGTCGAGTCTGCTCAGAGAAAAGTTTTAATTTGATAGAGACCCTTGGCAACCGAATTATTGAAGAATTGAGAGAGAGCTATTTGGTGGACTTCATTGTTGTACGTATCCGAAAACCATCTGTACCTATTCAGGGTATATTAGATTGCGTTGAAGTAGAAGTGGTCTGGCAGGCAGAATCAGAATAGGTGTTAAATAAACAATTGTAATGACAAATATTTACGAATTTCTTGATGCTAACAATGTTTCTTACGAACGTCATGACCATCCGGCAGTTTTTACAGTGGAGGAATCCAAAATACTTTCTCCAGAATTAAACGGAGCATCCACAAAAAATTTATTTTTACGGGACAAAAAAGGCCTCCGGCATTTTTTGGTAACTGTTCTGGAAGATAAAAAAGTTGATCTCAAAGCCTTGTCTTACGTATTGGATTCATCTCGTTTGAGTTTTGCGTCTCCGGAACGCTTGAAAAAACATTTGGGCATTGATCCAGGGTCAGTTAGTTTGTTGGCTTTGGTGAAGGATAGCGAAAATAATGTGGAGGTTTTCATTGACAAGGAAATTTGGGAAGATGAAGCAATTTTGTGTCATCCTTTGGTTAATACCAGCACCTTGGTGGTCCCTCACAAAGACATGAAATTATTCCTCGAAAAAACCGGACATGGAGTGCGCTTGATTGAAGTACCGGTTGGGGGCTAAACACTGGAATATAATATTTTGCTTACTGAATAGTTAGTAAAACTTGTTGTGCAGAAATTAATTTAATAAAACAAACATTCATTAAGAAGGGAATAAATGAACAAAAAAGCAGATGCCATTATCATTGGAGCCGGAGTAATCGGTTCCTCGGTTGCGTTTGAATTGGCGAAACGCGGTTACAAAACACTAAACATCGACAAATTGCCGACATCCGGATACGGTTCAACGAGTAATTCATGTGCCATTGTGCGAGCACATTATTCAACTTGGGACGGAGTTGCGATGGCCTACGAAGGTTTTTTTTATTGGGACGATTGGGCGAATTATTTGGGAGTCGAAGACGAGCGTGGAATGATAAAATATATGAAAACTGGTTCCATAATATTCAAACTTCAGGGAGAGGATCACAGCAAAAAATCTTTGAAATATTTTGAAGAAATTGGCGTTGAACACGAAATATGGGACCTGGATAAATTGAAGGAACGGATGCCTATTTATTCGCATGACCAATTTGACGGCACCACTCGTCCAGATGAAGACGAACACTTTTTTGACAAAACTGGAAAAGAAATCGAAGGTGCGATTTTCACTCCAGGATCCGGATATGTCAGTGATCCGCAACTGAGTTCGCACAATTTGCAGGTGGCTGCAGAAGCCAACGGTGGGGAATTTTTGTTCAATAACGAAATTAAGGAAATACGCCAGGAGAATGGAAAAGTGCTTGGAGTTATACTCAAAACCGGAGAACAAATTGATGCACCTATTGTAGTCAATGTAGCCGGGCCGCATTCTTTTGTGATAAACCGCATGGCAGGTGTTGAGGAAGAAATGAACATTAAAACCAAAGCGTTACGTCACGAAGTACATCATGTACCTTCACCTGAAGGCTTTGATTTTGAGAAAGACGGCTTTCATACTTCTGATGGAGACAATGGCATTTATTTCCGCCCGGAAACCGGAAACACTATTCTCATCGGCAGTGAAGACCCACTATGCGATCCTAAAGAATGGATTGAAGATCCGGATAATTACAACAATGAAGTTACGGAATCCCAATGGAGGGCCCAGGTTTACCGTTGTGCACGCAGAATTCCGGACTTGAAAATTCCTTCACGGACAAGTGGAGTGGTTGATTTGTATGATGTTTCTGACGATTGGATTCCTATTTATGACAAATCCGCCCTGGGAGGTTTTTACATGGCCATCGGCTCCAGCGGCAACCAGTTTAAAAATGCTCCAATTGTCAGTGAGATGATGGCAGTATGTCCATCATGTTCTAAAGAAGGACACGATCATGATGCAAACCCTCTGAAAGTCAAAACGGTTTATACGGGTTTGGAACTCAATATGGGATTTTATTCCCGCAACCGTGAAATCAATCCGAACAGTAGTTTTTCGGTGAATGGTTGATGCAAGAGGTTGAGCATTGAAAACCAAACACTTACAGGAAGCAATGTGCGGATGGAGACATGATTTTCATCTCCACCCGGAACTGGGTTTCAAGGAACACCGGACTGCGGAAAATGTTGCTGATTTACTGGAAGAATTTGGGATTCAGATTCATCGTGGAATCGGCGGAACAGGCATTGTAGGCATTTTACAATCTGGCGACGGAAAGCGGAGTATCGGGCTCCGGGCAGACATGGATGCTCTGCCGATTACTGAGTCTGGGACTTGCGAGTATCGTTCTCAGCATGATGGAGTGATGCACGCCTGTGGACATGACGTTCATACTGCTGTTTTATTAGGTGCTGCAGAAATATCTTGGCACGAGGTGACAGTTTTGACGGCACTGTCATTTTCATTTTCCAACCCAATGAAGAACACGGGTTGGGCGCTCCGGCCATGATTAAAGACGGACTTTTTGAGCAGTTTGAGGTAGATGATGTTTACGGAATTCACAATATTCCGGGAATGCCGATCGGGTCTTTTGCAATGCGTTCTGGAGCAATTACGGCAAGTGAAAGTTTGTTTGAAATCAATATTAAGGCGCAGGGAGGACACGCCGCTTTGCCGCACATGGGCATTGACGCGATTATCGTTGCAACAGAAATCGTGCAATCATTACAAACTATTGTCTCCCGTAAACTGAATCCCAGTTTGAACGGTGTGGTTTCCGTGACAGAATTTATCGCCGACGGAAGCCGTAACATTCTACCCGGTTCAGCGATTTTGCGTGGTGATGCCCGCGCACTCAGCCATCAGGTCAACGAAACGATTGAAGCAAGCATGAGGCAAATCGTGGAAGGGGTAAGTCTGGCCCACGGTGTTAGTGCGGAAGTTCAGTACGAAACGGTATTTCCATCTGTAATCAATTCACCTGCTCCTGTTCTTGCCGCTCAGCAAGCCGCATCGGAAATAGTTGGTTCGGCGGCAGTTGATGCCGATTGCGAACCAAAACTATTCTCTGAAGATTTTGCACACCTGGCGGCGGCCAAGCCGGGATGTTTTGTGTTTATGGGAAACGGAACTCAGGGAGTGAATGCACGACCTTTACATTCTTCTGATTATGATTTTAATGACGAAGCATTAACCGTTGGTTCATCATTTTGGGTACAATTGGTTGAACAACAATTGTCAAAGAGCGAAGTATAATTTTTGTGAAACGAATGGAACACTTGGATATCCTCTTAGCAGAAGCCGATGAAGATGTGGCGTTGATTACAGATGACGACCGTGTTTATTAATTCACCGGTTTTTACGACTATTTGCACATTGATGTAACTAATATCGTTGCATCAATGCAGATGGTTAAATCTTCCGATGTAAATACAGTAAAAATATTGTTTATTTTTTGGAATCAATCCGAACAGTAGTTTTTTTTCAAAATGGAAGATAAAAAGTGAATTTGGTATAAAAGTGGTTGTCTTTCTGGTAAGATAATTTTTGAAATTATCCGTGGAATTCAAGAAATTATTTTTGCAAACAAAGCGGTTCGCCGATTATGAACATAAAGTTTACTACACCGGACTTAAATAGAGTCCGCTTTGGTTCATTTGAATCAGACATAATGGAACATCCTACCGCACATATTTTCGTTGGATCAAAGACAATCGGGGATAACATAACAGATGACTTTCCTCAAAATGAGTCAAACAAACCAAACAGCTAATTTTAATAACGAACTATGAGCTTTCAACTAAATTGCCCTAACTGCGGCAAACGTGCCGTGAGTGAATTTACTTTCAAAAGCGAATTCAAAAACCGTCCTTCTCCAGAAGCAGAATTTTCTGAATGGACGGATTATGTTTATTTCCGAGAAAACAACATGGGACGTCAAATAGAATGGTGGTACCACCGCAGTGGCTGCCAAAGCTGGTTTTTAGCGGAACGCGATACCTTGAATAACTCTGATCACAAAAGTTTCTGGTACGGAGATTTGGGACAACACTCTAAAAAAAGCGACGGAGAAGCCTGATGGCAAAACGTATTACAAAACATCAAAATTTCGAACTCCCAAATTTGGGAGAAGAGATCTCTTTCACATTTAACGGCAAACGAATCAAAGCCTTTGCCGGTGACAGCATTACCTCTGCACTGATTGCTTCAGGTAGCACTTTGCTTTCACGAAGTTTTAAGTATCACCGCCCCCGCGGAGCATATGACGTTTTCGGTCAGGGACATGAATCTTTGGTCATGGTCAATCATGAACCGAATATGCTGGCAGATAGAATTCAGGTACAGAACGGAATGGTTGTAAAATCACAAAATGTCTGGCCTTCAGTGGAGTTTGATCTTGGAGAGGTCAACGATCTGATTGTGCCGATGCTGCCAAATGGTTTTTATTACAAAATGTTTCACAAACCAAAATGGCTCTGGCCTATCGCAGAACATCAAATCCGTAAAGTTGCCGGACTGGGAAAAATCGATGTTGCAGGAACACATGTACATCGGCGCTACGAAAAGCATTACCGTTTTCCGGATGTGTGCGTGGTTGGCGGTGGACCTTCTGGACTGGCCGCTGCAAAAGGGGCACTAGATGAAGGGAAACAAGTTTTGTTGATTGACGATAATCCGCAACTCGGCGGACATTCTTTGCACAGTATTTTTCCAGTTAATAATTGCGAAAACAAATCACTGAACGGAATTCCGGAAAATCAGGCAGTACAAAAATTAATTAAAGAACTTGCTCAGAATCCTAATCTGGAAGTGATGGTCAACACCAGCGTATTCGGGCTTTATGAAGACAACCTGGTAGCTGCGCAGAGTGGACCAGATTTGTTTAAAATTCGCGCTGAATCTGTTGTATTGGCACCGGGAGCAACCGACCGTCATTTGGTTTTTGAAAACAATGATCGACCAGGAATCTTGACTGCCCGCGGAGTTGAAAAACTCATCATGTGCCACGCTGTGCTTCCCGGAGAGGATACGGTTGTGGTGACAACTCACGACGGTGGTTTTCACACTGCGTTACTGCTCAAAGGCGCAGGAGCAAATGTTGTAGCCGTAGTAGATGGACGTGAATCCGGAAGTGCTGGAGAATTTGAGGAGCAAGTCAGGAATTTGGCTGTTCCGGTTTACAAAGGCTTAACCGTTCATGCTGCTCACGGGAAAAAACGTATCAAGCGCATCGATATAGGTCCAATTTCCGGAGGAGATTCACATAAATCTTTTGATTGTGATTTGCTGGTCATGGCTGTGGGTTTTAAACCGCAGGTGAATTTACTCTCAATGGGACGCAAGCGTCCGGAATGGGACTCAGAACGCCAAATTTTGCGTGTGACTGATTTGCCTTCAGGAATGTATTCCACAGGAGAAGTTCATGGATCTGCAGGATTTGCACGTTTATTCAGTGAAGGTATCAAAACTGGAAAAGCTGCTGCAAAGAAAAAATCAGTAGAGAGTTCTAAACGTTCTGAAGATGAGCTTATCATGGCCTTGCCTGCCGACATTGAATCGGGCGGCAAAAATCATTTCATATGTAAGTGTATGGATGTTACACGTTTTGAGGCCCAGGCTTCAATTGAGGAGGGCTATGATCAGGTAGAATCTCTCAAACGATACTCCAGCATGGGAATGGGCCCCTGTCAGGGCAAAGCATGTCACGAAGCTGTAGCACGTCTTGCTGCAAAGGATACAGGACTTTCCTCACTTGATGCTGTACCCACTACGATGCGTCCTCCTTTTTCCGGTGTATCATTTGGTGTACTGGCAGGTCGCGCACCTCATTTGTCTCCAATTCGCCGCACACCGTTGCATCAGTGTCACATTGACTTAGGCGTGAAATTTTTGGATGCAGGACAGTGGAAACGGCCGGATTCATACATAGATCCTCAGATAGAGGTTGGGTATGTCCGCAACGGTTTAGGTATGATTGATGTCAGTACACTCGGAAAAATAGAAATCAGCGGACCTGATGCAATTGATTTTCTACAATTTATGCTTCCTGGTAAATATGGGAAATTTGAAGTTGGACGTACACGTTACTCAATAATGGTTGGTGAAGACGGAATCCTTTTTGAGGACGGTACAATTTCCCATCTTGAACAAGGGAAATATTATCTTACTACTACTACCGGAAATCAGGATGCAATAAATTCCCTTTTTCAGTGGTGGCTATTAGTTGAGGATTTTGATGTGCAGGTAAAAAATCTCAGTTTAGCAAATGCAGCAGTCAATGTCACTGGAGCTGAATCAAGAGAGTTTTTGCAAAAACTGGTCAAGATCGACCTGTCTAATGAAGCCTTTCCATACATGCACTGCAGGCAGACAAGTATCTCAGGAGTCCCAGTATCATTTTACCGCATTGGATTCACCGGAGAACTGGGTTATGAAATTCATTTCCCAGCTGAATATGGAGAATCAATGTGGAATCATTTAATGACAGAAGGTGAAGGATTCGCGCTTAATCCTTTTGGTGTGGAAACACAACGTATTTTACGTTTGGAAAAAGGTCACTTGATTCCGGGAACTGACAGTGATGCCTTAAGCAGTCCGTATGAAACCGGAGTCGGCTTCGCGATTAAGGATGACAAAGCAGATTTTGTCGGCAAGGCTTTTTTGCAGGATTTTAAGAAGCGCGGCATAGAAAACAAGCTGGTACCGTATCAACTTGAACCTGACGATCCTATTCCGGATGACGGAGTTGCCGTTTTGGAGAAAGGCAAAATCGCAGGACGAGTCACCAGTTCACGTCTCAGTCCAACCTTGAAACGTGGAATAGGACTGGCCTGGATACGCAACGAGATGGCAGAAACTGGAAACAATTTTACAATTCGTTTGGCAAATGGCAGTGATGTAGTTGCCACTGTGCTAGATCATTCGGCTTATGATCCGGAAGGTTTACGCTTGAAAAGTTAAAACTAAATAATTAATACAAAAGCCAATCAACACACTGAAACAAAAACCTGAAAATTAAATATTAATATGCCAGGATTACTTCCCGAAATTGACCCAGACGGTCTTTTAGAATATTCAGTGGTATACACTGATCGTTCGTTGAATCATATGTCACAAGCATTTCAGGGGGTGATGAGAGATATATCATCGACACTGAAAAAAGTTTATAACGCGCAGGCAGTTGTGGTGGTTCCCGGTAGTGGGACTTTCGGTATGGAGGCAGTGGCACGGCAGTTTGCTTCCGGAAAAAAATGTTTGGTTGTCCGAAACGGTTGGTTCAGTTTCCGCTGGACACAAATTTTTGAAAAAGGGAATATTCCTGCGCAATCCATTGTTTTCAAAGCACAACGCACCCACGACGGTCCGCAGGCTCCTTTTGCACCAGCTCCGATAGAAGATGTTGTGGCGGCAATAAAATCTAAAAAACCGGATGTGGTTTTTGCACCGCACGTGGAAACATCATCGGGAATGCTGCTTCCGGATGATTATCTCCGAAAGTTGGCTGATGCGGTTCATGCGGTGGGTGGTTTGTTTGTTTTAGACTGTATTGCTTCCGGAACTATTTGGGTAGATATGGATAAATCCGGAATTGATGTTTTAATCAGCGCACCGCAAAAAGGCTGGAGTGCATCTCCATGTTGTGCACTTGTGATGCTCAGTGCAGCGGGTCTGGAACGTCTTAAAAAAACAGAAAGCAGCAGTTTCTCCTGTGATTTACGCAAGTGGTGGGACATCATGGAAGCCTACGAAAACGGCGGACATGCTTATCATGCCACTATGCCAACCGATTCGCTGAGAAGATTCCGCGACATCATGAAAGAAACTGAAGAATACGGTTTTGAAAAAGTACGTGCTGAGCAACAGGAACTTGGTGACAAAGTAAGGGAGATGCTGGTTGCAAAAGGGATCAAAAGTGTTGCGTCTGAGGGTTTTCAAGCTCCGGGAGTTGTAGTCAGTTACACCGACGATAAGGGTATTCAAACCGGCAAAAAATTCGCCGAACTGGGTTTTCAAATTGCGGCAGGTGTACCGTTGCAATGCGATGAACCTGAGGATTATCAAAGTTTTCGGTTAGGTCTTTTTGGCCTGGACAAATTACACAACATTGGACGGACAGTTGAAAAATTAGAAAAAGCACTGGACGCTATTTATTAGATAAACTTTGGAGTTCCATCAAAACTCATTTGAACAACCAATAGGTTTCCCAGTCAACGATTGGGAAAATTGCGCTTTGCCGCCTCGTACTGTAATGTCAGGGGAATTGTGCCTGGTAGAGATATTGGATCCGGAAAAACACGCTGAAGAACTTTTTGCGGCTTATGTGAAAAAAAGGAATGATCGGGATTGGACCTATTTACCTTATGGGCCATTTGATAGTTTTGAAAATTATCTAAAGTGGATGAATAATGCCTGCACTAGTAAAGATCCGCTTTTTCATGTGATTAAAGACGCTATTACACAAAAGGCTCTTGGAGTGGCCAGTTATCTTCGGATAGAACCCATTTTAGGCGTAGTTGAAGTTGGACACATTCATTTTTCACCTGTGCTTCAGAAAACACCACACGCAACGGAAGCGATGTTTTTAATGATGAGTCGGGTCTTTGATGAATTGAGGTTTCGTCGTTATGAATGGAAATGTGACTCACTCAATGCTCCATCCAGAAAATCAGCGGAGCGATTGGGATTTAGATTTGAAGGAATTTTTAGACAGGATAGAATTTATAAGGGACGTAATCGTGATACAGCATGGTTTTCCATTATTGATAAAGATTGGCCCAACTTAAAAAACGCATTTCAGTCATGGCTTAATCCGGAAAATTTTGATACGGATGGTCAACAAATATTAAGACTCACAGAAATTAGACATAATCAGTAAAAAACATGAAAGTTACTGTATATCTTTCCGGAGAAATTCACACCGATTGGCGAACGAGATCAAAGATGGTGCGCAGAAATACGGATCTCGATATCGACTTTATTCGGCCGTGACTGACCATGATGCCAGTGATTCAGCCGGGGATGTTTTAGGTCCGGAAGATAGCTCATTTTGGCGTGATCACAAATCCGCAAAAGTGAACAATATTCGCACCAAAACATTGATCAGACAACTGCGACATTGCGGTGGTGCGCTTTGGCGAGCAATACAAGCAGTGGAATGCCGCCTTTGACGCCGGCTACTGCGCCGCCCTTGGCAAGCCGTACATCACTCTTCACAGCGAAGATTTGGTGCACCCTCTGAAAGAAGTAGATGCCTCAGCCATGGCTTGGACAAAAACAACTGAGCAGGTTATTGAAATACTAAAATACATTACAAAATCATAAATATTTTTAATATAGAAGGAGAACAGAGTGTTAAAAACCAGCCCACTTTCGGGAATATATAGGAATCACTCAGTCAAATTGACTGAAGTTTCCGGATGGCAGATTGCTGAAAATTTTGGAAATCAGGAACGTGAATCTGAGCATTTGAAAAATGACAGCGTTCTTATCGATTGGTCACACATTGGCAAAATATCCCTTTCAGGAGGTGATGCTCCAAAAGCAGCAGAACAGGTTTTTAAGGGAACATCAAAGCTTGAACCTTTAAAAACTTTGGCAAAACAGGACATGGCTGTGTTGTGTTTAACTCGCAACGATTATTTGATTTTGTGTCAACCTGGAATGGAAACAAAGTTACTGGAAATCATTGATCCAAAAATAACTACCGTCACGGACCAGACTGGTTCGCAGGGTTGTATCGTTTTGGGTGGTCCAAGACGTGATGAAGTATTGCTGCGTTCAACTGCAGTTGACTTGAGACGTGATAAAGTAGTAGCCGGTTCAGTACTTCAATCTTCGATTCATACAGTAAGTATGACTTTGTATCGTACCAAAAATCTTGACATCATGCTCCATCCTCGAAACTTATCTGAATCTCTATACGACGCACTGATGGATGTTGGTATTGGGCTAGGATTGGTTCCAGGTGGAATTGCAACTGTTCCAGTTTCTTTTGAGGAGGGAAAATAATGACTCAACGAATGTGGCAAAACCACGATCTGAAAAAAAATTACGATGTAGTAATAATTGGCGGTGGTGCTCACGGTCTGGCAACAGCTTATTATTTGGCAGAAAAATCATGGCATTACCAATGTTGCGGTATTGGAACAGAAATTCGTCGGTTACGGAGGTTCCGGACGGAACACCGCCATAATATCAAAATACTTATTAGTTTATTCATAACACCTTCCTAGTAACACTTAACTTATATGAAAATTTATCAGGTGAACTGGATTTTAACCTGATGTTCAGTCAACAGGGGCATTTCACTCTTGGACATTCAACTGCAGCTATTTCCGGATTAGTCACCCGTGCGGAAAACAACAAAGCACTTGGTATCGACAGCTTCATGCTTGACCCCAAGGAAATTAAAAAAATGCTGCCAGAAATAGATATTACGGATCATCCTCGTTTTCCAATACATGGAGCACTTTATCACCCTCCAGGTGGAATAATTCGTCATGATGCCGTAGTTTGGGCCTATGCTCGAGGTGCAGACCGGAAAGGTGTTCAAATTCACCAGATGACAGAAGTACAGGATATTCTTGTTGAAAATGGTAAAGCGACAGGAGTGGTAACGAATCGAGGTACGATTAACTGCAACACAGTAATTTCCGTTGTAGCAGGTTGGAGTTCAGAAGTTTGTAAAAAAGTTAATGTAAAATTGCCCTTTGTAACACATCCTCTGCAGGCTCTAGTAACACAGTCTTACAAGCCATGGCTGCATCACGTGGTGGTCAGTGGAACACTGCACATTTACCTCAGCCAGACTGATCGCGGCGAAATTGTATGCGGAAATGGAATTGACACCTATCCGCATTATGGTATGCGCTCTACTCTTGGCTTTTTGGAAGGTTATGCAGCACATGTTTTGGAACTCTTCCCGGTATTACACAATGTCGCAGTGCAACGGCAATGGGCCGGTTTGTGCGACATGACTCCGGACTATAGTCCTATCATTTCTCCAATTGACGAAATTGAAGGTTTTTATGTCAACGGCGGTTGGGGAACTTACGGTTTTAAGGCGTCTCCCGCAAGTGGTTACAATACTGCCGAAATGGTTGCCAATGGGAAAGCTCCAGAAATGATTGAGCCGTTCCGCTATAACCGTTTTGCCGAAAACCGGCTGGTTGGAGAGAAAGCGGCTGCATCAGTTGGGAGTTAGAAGGCTCACCAATCTCAGTTTTTTTATTATGGATATTAACGATATCACGTTATGCTAAAAAATTGTGGTTATTTTTTTAATCTCTTTTAAATGAAAATAAGTGGAAATAATAGTAACAATTAAACAGGTCCCAGATGTGGCCCTTAATATTAAAGTCAAAGACGGAGCTGTTGTTGAAGAAGGCTTGAGTTATGTCATCAGCAGTTGGGATGAAACAGCCTTGGAGGCAGCTCTGCAAATCACAGAAGACGTTGGTGGTGAAGTGACTTTGCTGACAGTCGGGCCGGAAAAGGCTTCAGAATCTTTACTTAAAAGGTTTGGCAATGGGTGCGCACAAAGCGATTCATGTCAAATACGATTTCGCTAAAGAAACCGACTCTTATGCATATGCGAAAATTTTGCAAAAAGTTCTTGAAGGTCGTAACTATGACCTGATTCTTACTGGAAGGCAGGCACAAGACACTGATGCCGGCTTGACTCCTCCAATGCTGGCTGAGTTCCTAGGTTTACCACAAGTTACCAATATTATTCGTTTTAGTGATGTTTCAGACCAGAAAATCACTCTTTACCGGCAGGGTGATCATGCTACAGAAGTTTTGGAAATGAATCTTCCGGGCGTGGTAACAGTCAACGACAGCCTCAACGAACCACGATTAGCTTCGATGCGTGGAATCATGATGGCCAAGAAAAAGCCGCTTGAAGAAGTAGACTTAGATGAACTTGGTTTCTCAGCCGAAATGATGGGTGCGCAGGCTTCTATGACCGAGGTCCTACAGCACGACAAACCTGAGTCACGTAATGAAGGTAAAATATTTAAAGGCGATGAGGCTGATACTGTCAAACAGGTTATGGAACTTCTGGTCAGCGAAGCTAAATTATTAGCCTAAATTTTTTAGTCAAAAACATACAAGAATAAATTAATTCTTTTTTTGTGGTTTTTGAAAAACTGTATTGAAAACTAAAATCTAATAATAAAATGTCAAAAATTCTCATAGTCGCTGAAGTTAAAAACGGCGAGATTAAGAAAAACACTTTGGAATTGTTATCCTTCGCCAAGTCGCAAGGATTTGAAAATGAGGCTGTACTGATTGGATCCGGAGTATCTGGACAAGCTGATATTTTAGCTGGACAAGGTGCATCGACCGTCTATCTGGGTGACGATCCTTCATTGGAAATTTACAACACTGAGCAATACACCGCATTAGTTTCCGATGCAATTCTGCAATCCGGTGCAACCCAGGTTTGGTTGTCCTCTTCTGAAATGGGACGGGACCTAACCCCACGAGTAGCTGCAAGACAAAGCGTGGGTGCACTTAGCGATGTGACACATCTGGAAATCAGCGGTGACGAAATCACGGCCTACCGTCCATGCATGTCCACCAAAGTCATTCAAAAATGCAAATTCAGCAAGGATGGTCTACGTGTCATCAGCATCCGTAGCGGAATTTTTACAGCAGATGAGACATCGCCTGCTACCGCAAAAACAGTTTCTCTCTCAATACCGGAAGGTCATTCAAAACTGAAAGTCAAAGAAGTTCAAGTAGAAGTTAGTGATGAAGTTGAACTCAATGAGGCAAGTATTGTAGTTTCTGCAGGACGAGGTGTAGGTGGTACAGAAGGCTGCGATTTAGTTAAGCCCTTGGCTACCGATCTTGGCGCGGCTTTCGGTGCATCACGCGCTGTTTGCGACGCAGGTTGGCTACCTCACAAACACCAGGTGGGCCAAACCGGAACAATGGTCACTCCAGATTTTTATTTTGCATTGGGCATTTCCGGTGCAATTCAGCATTTGGCAGGAATGTCCGGTTCAAAAGTCATAATTGCAGTAAACACGGATTCAGAAGCTCCTTTCTTTAAGGCTGCTGATTACGGAATCGTAGGAGATGCATTTGAAGTAATTCCTGTATATGTTAGGATTTAGCATTAAAACTCAAGGCTTAGAAAATATTGAAGTAGAAAAAGATAAAAAGGTAATTATGAAATCTCATTACAGAGCCGTTGTTATCGGCGGAGGAGTTGTGGGAGCAAGTACACTGTATCATTTGGCAAAAATGGGCTGGAACGATGTGGTCCTTGTCGAAAAAATAGAGTATACATCTGGTTCAACATGGCACGCAGCAGGACTGTTGCCGCTGTTCAATATGAGTTACAGTGTTGGGAAAATCCATAAATACAGCGTGGATTTGTACCAAAGTTTAGAGGAGGAAACTGGACAACATGTGAGTTTTCACAAAACTGGAAATTTGCGTTTGGCACGTAATCAGGAACGTATGGATGAGTACAAACGCTATTGCGGAACTGCTTCCACGATTGGAGTTCCATTTGAAATGATCGGTCCTGCTGAAATCAAAAAACTCTGGCCATTTGCAAAAGTCGATGATCTCGTTGGAGCACTTTTTCATCCGGATGACGGTCATGTCGCTCCAGTGGATGTCACCATGGCTTTACTCAAAGGCGCAAGGGCGAATGGAGCGGAAACTTATTCGGAAGTTGAAGTGACCGCTATGGCACAAAAGCCAAATGATGAGTGGGTCGTCAGCACCAACAAAGGTGACATTACCTGTGATGTGGTGATTTCCTGCACCGGCAATTATGCACGTGAAACAGGACGTATGGTGGGGCTTGAATTGCCAGTAGTTCCCGTCGAACATCAGTTTATCGTAACCGGACCGATTCCTGAATTGGTGGAATACAACCGAGCCGGAAATCCGGAAATGGCGGTTTTGCGTGAAAGCGACGCTTCTTATTATATGCGTCAGGAAGCTGACGGTTTGATTTTGGGTCCGTATGAAAAAGGTGCCCCATGCTGGGCACTGGATGGAGTTCCGGAAGCCTTCGGGCAGGAGCTTTTGCCTCCAGATTTGGAAAGACTGGAACCGTACATTATCGCTGCCGGAGAGCGAGTTCCGATTTTTGAAACTGCCGGTATCAAGGATCATATCAACGGCCCGATCGCCTACACTCCAGACGGGAATCCGATGGTTGGACCGGCTTGGGGATTACGTAATTTCTGGCTTTCGGAAGGACACAGTTTCGGCATTACTGCAGCAGGAGGTTCCGGAAGACATCTAGCAGAATGGATTGTTGAAGGTTCTCCAAGCATCGACATGAATGGAGTTGATCCGCGTCGTTTCAGTGCAACGCAATCAACCCGAGATTTTATAAAAGCCAAAAACGAAGAATGCTACGATCACGTTTATGTTTTGCACTACCCGGATGAAGAACGCCCGGCGGCTCGCCCGCTGCGCACCGCACCTGCCTATGATCGGCAAAAGGCCCGTGGCGCGCAATTTGGTTGGGTGAATGGTTGGGAACGCCCTAATTACTTTGGCCCACTAGGCTCAGAACCGTTTAACGAATACAGCTTTCATACCCGCCGCACGAACTGGTTTGAAACTGTGGGAGAAGAAGTGCGGGCTGTACGTGAAAAAGTCGGCTTGCTGGATTTAACTCCGTTCACCAAACACGAAATTTCCGGTCCAGGAGCAGAAGATTATTTGAACAAAATGATTGCCAACCGCTTACCCACAAAACAAGGTGGCACAGTTTTGGGACATGCACTCACCGAATCCGGAGGCGTGGAGTCGGAATTCACTATTACACGTGATGGAGATAAATTTTATGCAGTCAGTGCAGGTGCCGCAGAGAGGCACGATCATGATGTTTTATTACGTACACTTCCACGAGACGGTAGTGTAGCACTGAAAAACATCACACTCGAAAACGGAACTTTGGTAGTTTGCGGCCCACGCTCACGGGATTTGCTAAACAAAATTTCAGAAGCAGATCTATCCAATGAAGGTTTTCCGTGGCTTACCTCACAACGCATTACGGTGGCCGGAGTACCGCTTATGGCCTTGCGTGTAAATTTTGTTGGTGAGCTTGGCTGGGAATTACACCATCCAATTGATCAGCAGGTTGAACTGTTTGATGCAATAGTAGAAGCCGGTGAAGAATTCGGCTTAAAGCATTTTGGTATGTATGCAATGGAATCGATGCGTCTCGAAAAATCGTACCGCATGTGGGGTTCTGATTTGACACGCGAATACTCCATTTTGGAAGCAGGATTGAGCCGTTTTGTGAGACTCAAAAAAGATGAGTTTGTTGGTAAAGAAGCACTGGAAAAACAAAAAGAAATTGGAGTTCCACAAGAATTCGTCACATTGGAAATTGAAGCTGCAGATGCAGATGCAATGGGAAGCGAACCTATATTCCGTGATGGAACGATGGTGGGTCGCACAACTTCAGGATGTTACGGACACAGTGTAGGAAAAAGCCTGGCCTTGGGTTATGTAAATGCTGGAAACAGTGACATCGGTACAGGGTTGGAAATCGAAATTCTTGGTGATCGACTTCCGGCACTGGTTATTCCTGAATCTCCCTGTGATCCAGAGAATGAAAAGTTGCGAGCCTAGGTTTTCAGTAGCACAACTATCTTCGTAGCTTCCTCGATTCTTTCCCCAAATATATAAAAACATGCCCCTGGAAACTTGGCTGGCCTACACTTTGGTCACAACAACATTTCTGTTGATTCCCGGACCAACTATTATTTTAGTTATTAGCTACTCACTTTTACGGGGAAGACAAGCCGTTATAGCCTTGGTTTTGGGTGTTGGTTTGGGAGACCTTACGGCAATGAGTCTTTCATTTTTAGGGGTGGGGGTGTTGCTGCAGACAGTCGCAACTGCATTTTACTTTATCAAATGGCTGGGAGCAGCATATTTGATTTGGTTGGGAATTAAAATGTGGTGCAGTGTTTCAGAGTTAACTGATCTCGATAAAAAAAACAGGAGCCATGCTTGGCGGGAAATTTTCAGCAGTGCTTTTATTACTACTGCACTCAATCCTAAAAGTATCGTCTTCTTTCTGGCTTTCATTCCACAGTTCATTGAACCAGAATTACCTTTTACAACCCAGGTGGTTATCCTGGGAGCAACATTTTTTGTACTGGCAATCATATCTGTACTCGGCTATGCGGCACTCGCAATCTATGCAGGACAACAGTTACATCTACCTTTAATCCAGCGCTGGACACACCGAATAGGCGGCGGATTGCTGATTGGTGCCGGTGGTATGACTGCAGTCACCTCATGAAGCTTTCATTCATACATTAAGTAGAATCATTCCACAAAAACGCACTCGTTTTTTTACCTGCTACCTTCCCTTCAAACACAAGTTTTGCAGTTGAACCAGATACACCTGCACAAACATGCAAGGGCAGTAAGTGTTCCTCTCTTGGCTGACAATATCTGGCATAAGGAGCTTCGCTCCACTCAATCAATTTTTGTTCCTGCAAACTTGGAGAATAATTTGGATTTGTGCAAGTATCTATCAACCACTGTTCAAATTCCTCATTCTTGAAATCAACACCAGAGTTTTGAGACATTAAAGCCTGCATGTTATGAAATGTAAATCCTGAGCCAAGAATTAACACATTTTCTTTTCTTAATTTTGAAAGCGCCTTTCCAAGTTTAAAATGAGATTCAGGATCTAAATTATTTATAAGTGATAACTGGACACACGGAATTTCTGCTTCCGGAAACATTATTTTTAATGGTACAAACATTCCATGATCAAAACCTCGCTGCTCATCTAATTTCGCTTCAATGCCGCTATCCTGAAATAATTTATATATTTTATTTGCTAAAACAGGATCTCCCGGAGCTGGATATTCAATCTGATACATTTCTTTCGGAAAACCATAATAATCATATATTAATGACGGTCTTTTACCATTTGTAATTGTTACTTTGTCTTCTTCCCAGTGGGCACTGATTATCAGGATGGATGATGGTAAAGGGAGTGATAGAGTTATTTCTTTTAGAAAGCTGACCAATGCAAGATGAGACTCGTCTCCGAGCAGAGGCAAGGGTCCACCACCATGCGGAATAAACAAAACAGGACAAAGCTGATTACTATTTGTCATCTTTCACTTTTTAATTATTACTTTTGCTCCTGTCGCTGACTGACAATAGCCAGCCATGGCTGGTGCTCCCTTGGCATCCCTTCAGGTCGGTAGAAATGTTTAATTATTTTGAATCCTGATTGCTGCAGAAAAGTCTCACTTGCCTCAAATTCCATGTAATGCCCGTAACGCTGACCCTGCCAGCCCTCTGCATTACCTCTTGGATTGGAAGAAAATAAAATCCCATCTTTTCTTAAAGCAGAATGTAATTCTTTTAAAACCCTGGGAAGTTCTTGACTTGGAACAGTAAACAACGACGCATTGGCAAAAATTCCATCGTAACGGTTTTCTTCTAATTCAAGCTTGAGAAATTGTTGATTTAGAGTTGGACAGCCACTTTGCTTTACCGCCATTTTGCAAAACTCCTTGCTGCCATCCAAACCAACAGGCCTGTGTCCCATAGATTTAAACACACACATGTCACGGCCAGGTCCACAACCAAAATCAAGAATATCGAGAGTTTTTTCTTTGGGAAGGCATCTATCAAAGCAGCTATATTTTGACTTACATCATGATCTTTAGTACCAATGCGAAAAGACTCAGCATTTTCATCATAATGAGCAATATCTTTAGCAATATAAATAACAGCTGAATTATTAAATTTCATTGCAGTTAATTATTAATTTTTGCTTAAAGTTCCTGATCTGCTTTTGCTCCAAAAATAAAATCACTTTCTGTCAATCCATCTATTTTGTGGGTCCAGATTGTCAATTTAACTTTACCCCAGGCTAAATAAATATCAGGATGATGACCTTGATTTTCAGCCACTTCTCCAACTTTGACAGTAAAATCCAGTGCCTGTCTAAAATCAGCAAATATATATTCTTTTTCCAAATGATGTTCATTTATGATTTGCCAGCCATTTCCCAATCTTTCCTGTAAAGCATCCAGTTCTTCTCCTTTCAAAGGTGGAACACCACCCCTGCAGGGAATACAATTTTCTTGTGCCAATTCGCTCATTTTATGCTTCCAGTTCAAGTTATAGGTTTTTAATCGTAAATAAATTGTGAGTGATTGTTTACTGACGTATTTTATCACATTTGATCACATTATATGTGACTTTATGAAATATTCGATAAGTTTCATTCAAAGCTAATTTTCAGCTAAATCCAGCTTGAGAATAACTGTCTGTTGAGTGATGATTCAGTAATGAAAGCACACTTACTCAAAAGACTATACATTCTGTTCTCTGCAACATTCTATACACTGAAGACAAGTTTTTTCGGAGTTTCAGTTTCTTTCCGGGGGAATTTAACAAGAGAAATAACTAATATGCAGTTAAACTCTTGGGCGAAGCAATTACTTGAATTGATAGAGAGCAAATTACAAAGTGGAGTACAACGTGCCTATTGAGCTGGAAAGTGGTCGCAGCTATATTTTGATGAGCAACCATCAAAGTTATTATGATATTCCATTGTTGTACATGACCATTCCTGACAAAGCTAATTTGCGCATGATTGCAAAAAAAGAATTATACAGGATACCGCTCTGGGGAAGAGGGTTGAAAACTGCAGAATTCATTTCAATCGACCGTTCAGATCATGAAAAATCTATGGAATCAATGGAAGCTGCCAAAGAAAAAATGAAGAGTGGCATTATGATTTACGTAGCTCCGGAAGGCACCAGAAGCAGGGACGGTAAACTGGGCGAATTCAAAAAAGGAGGATTTCTGCTTGCAATACAAACTGAATCGATTATCATTCCAATCGGCTTGCGTGGAACAGAAAAAGCTATGCCTCCTGACACCTGGGACTTTAGTTTGGGGCAAAAACTTGAGGCGCACGTGGGTACTCCAATAGATACTGCCAATTTTGATATTGAAGAGCGGGATACTCTTATGCAGGAAGTCAGAACTCAGATACTTGCTCTTTCTAAAAAACTGGAATAAATATTTGGTTAATTTTTTATCAAGACTATTTCTTTACTCAGTCGACAAAATCCATAATGTCCGCAACTGCCTCTAATCCTGCTTTTGCACATTCCTCATCTATATCAGGCCTTGCACCTGAAACTGCAACACCTCCATAAAAGATGCCTGAAAAACTGATTGGAACTCCACCGACAATTAATAGAATACCCGGTGCAAAACTGAGGTCACTTCTGGCTCCCATTTGTGAGGTGGCAGCTCGAAGCGTTGCAGAAGAGTATGCCTTGCGCTGACTCACTTTAATCGTGTGCGGCCCAGAAAGCGGATTCCGCAAAAAAGCGGCAAGATTACCGTTACGGTCAACGACTGCTGCCGAAACCAGATAACCCCTTGTTGCACAATTATTTACTGCTTCAGTCACAATTTTATTTGCAATGTGGGAGGCAAGTACACGCAGCTGAACAGTGGGTAACTTTTCTTCAGCAAACACCTCAAACGGAACCAGAAACAAGACTACTAAAATCAATAGACCAATAAATTTTTTCATAACCTATACCTCATATTTGCTTTATCAATAATTTTACTGATCGCCCGATTGTGAACTCTTCAAATAAACTGCTAAAAAAGCATGGAGACAGTATTTCAATCAGTCGTCAGAATTTAATTAATTTGTTCATTCATTTTACAATCTCCAGGTACCTATCCATGAAAAACGGGTTGAAACAACGTTCATTTTTTACATTCCATTTTATATTCACAGTACTTCAAAGAGCCTGTTCGGCTTCACTAAGGCATTGATCAATGATTTCCAATGAAAGATCAATCTGTGCCTTTTTAATGATCAGCGGTGGTGTGAGCGTCATCACATTACCCATTGTAAGCTTAAATGACAAGCCTTTGCTCAGGCAGCGATAAAGCACATCTTCAGCTAAATCGTTAGCAGGAGTTTTTTCTTCCTGATTGAGTACAAGTTCAACTCCAACCAGTAATCCTCGTCCGCGGACGTCTCCTATAGTTGAGTGTTTTGCTTTCAACAGATTGAGTTGCTCCAGCATGTATTTTCCAAGTTCTGCTGCATTTTCAACCAGACCCTCCTGCTCAATAATTTCAATGGTTGTCAAGGCTGCTTTTGCAGTTACAGGATTTTTCTCATGCGTGTAATGACCAAAAGCAAATTCACCAGCAACATCAAGTTCGGATTTGGCAAGAACTGCAGCAATTGGTAAAATTCCACCGCCAAGCGCTTTTCCCAAAACCAGTATATCCGGAACAACATCATCATGTTCGCAGGCAAACATTTTCCCGGTCTTGCCAAGACCAGTCGGAATCTCATCAAAGATCAATAAGGCCCCATGGTCATTGCAGGCCTGCCGCACCATTTGCCAGTATCCTGGTGGCGGTATATATGGAACAGCCCTCGCCGGTTCGGCAATCACTGCAGCCACATCTCCTTCCTTTTCCAGTACATAGTCGCACGAAACTGGCACAGGTCGTCTGACAGATTTCAAGTTGGGCTTCTCCATTAAGGTCGGGGTAACCATAGGGGCAACGGTAACAGGAAAAGGCGCGACATGCTCTGTGCCGGAAAGTAAAGGACCAATAACGTGTGAGCGGAAAAGCTGTTCTCCGCCAACAGAAGCAGCTCCAAATCCTGCTCCATGAAAGGCATCCCAAAATGAAATTGTTTTGTGCCGACCGGTCGCCGCTCGTGCAATTTTCAGTGCCACTTCAATCGCATCCGATCCTCCTGTCGTGAATAAGACCTTGGAAAGATCACCTGGAGCAATTTCAACCAGTTTCTTTGCAAGCGCAAGTGCGGATTCACTGGCAAATCTACGTGGTGCAAAAGGCAGGGCATCCATTTGTTCTGCAATCGCTTTTTTCAGTTTGGGATGGCCGTAGCCGATGTGATGCACATTATTGCCGTGAAAATCAAGATAACGACGACCATTTGTGTCTTCGATATAAGCTCCCTCGGCCTTGTGTACCACAGATAAGCAGGGGCTGGAAACAGATTGCCTGAGGAAGTAACTGGCATCCTCCTCAAGGATTGCTCTCGTTTCAGTATTATGGTTTTTGCCTCCCATTCCGTACGCTTACTTGAACTGTTGCTTTCACCCTCAGAAGGTACTGGCATCATTTTCTTTAAATTAGTCATTGTTTGCTAGTCGTCTTGAGTAAGATTTAGTTGAATTTCCAGCTCATAGTTCTTCAGATCGAAAATACCCGTTTTTAAAAGGGATCCACCCTTCCGGGCTGGTGGAGGGGAATATAACTGACACAAATTAAAATAAATCAATAAAAATAGGAGGAATTTTGTGATGATGTCTCTGAACACAGGAACTAGGCAGAGACATATTACTCTAGATGAAATTGGAAGTAACCATTGCAATAGCAGCATTACTAAAAGAATTATTTTACATACCATTATAATGACAACTTGGATTCCTAATAATATTATTGCTAATATAAACAATAACAATCTAAGAATTTTTTTATAAGCTTTACCCTTGATTTTATTCCTTACTGCAATGCCTCCATACAGGGCAAATGAGGTAACTAACAGTATCGTAGAAAAAGTTGAAAACTCATTTAGAGAAAATTTATCATTGATGAAAAATAAAAATATCTGGATAATTTTTCCTAATAAAAAACATAAATTTGATGCTTGAACTGTCTCACTCTTAGAAAACTTTGACTCCAGAGAATAAATAATAAGTACAGGAGCCATAACATTTGTAAGGCCTCCTAAAATTCCTGCTGATAGTCCAAATGTACACTTTGAGAATTTCGGCTGTTCTCTAATCCATGAAAATTTTAACTTTATCTTTTCAGAGAACAAATAAATTATAATTACGACTCCAAGCAATCCCTTGAAAATTTCTGAGTTCACGGCTAGAAGTATTTGCGTTCCTACAGCACTTCCCAACATTGCAAATAAAGCCAGCAAAAAGTGACGACGTGCAGCAACTAATATGTTCCCTTCACTTATAATACTTATTAGATTTACCAGTAACGTTGGAATTAATGTCAGTACAATTGCAGTTTGAATATCGGTGAAAAGTGCCAACAAAGGTGTTGCCACCATAGGAAATCCAAATCCGATACTCCCATGAATAAAGGCTGCTAAGAGAAATACAACTGCAATAAATATTAGGGCTTCAAAACTAAATTCCATTAAATATTTTATTAACTTCGTTATCCTGGTGGTTTCTCATTAACGTTGCGAATTGCCCGGAATGACAATGTAGCAGAGTCGTGATATGAAACAACAACCAAATGCCAAAAGTCGGTGTTAGTTCGAGCGAAGTTTGAAACGTTGGATTTTACCGGTGGCTGTTTTGGGTAAGTCCTGAGGAAATTGAAACCAGCGTGGATATTTATAAGGTGCGAGTCCTGTTTTACAGTGCTGCAGCAGTTCTCCGGACGTTTCTTCAGAAGCTTCAGTTAGATCTTTGAGTACCACATGTGCCTCAGGTTTGATCAATCCGGACTCATCTTTCCGGCCAACAACAGCAGCTTCCAGTACTTTTGGATGTTCCACCAGTTTAGCTTCAATTTCAAATGGTGAACACCATATTCCACCGACTTTCATCATATCGTCACTGCGTCCACCGTAGATGAAATAACCGTCATTGTCCTGATGATAGGTATCTCCAGTATTGAGCCAGCCATCCACAATTGTTGTCGCCGTCTTTTCCAGATTATTCCAGTAATATTTGCAGGTTGAATCTCCATGAATCAATAAACGTCCCTCCTCTCCCTGTTGAACTTCATTACCAGTCTCATCAACAATTTTAGCAGCATATCCCGGAACCATGCGTCCACTGCTTCCGGCTTTTATGTCGTCTGCACGGTTGGAAATAAAAATGTGCAGTGCTTCCGTGGAACCGATGCCGTCCAAAATAACTGTTCCGGTTTGCTCTTTCCAGCGATGGAAAATGTTTGCCGGCAAGGCTTCACCGGCTGAAACTGACATACGCAGTGAGGAAAGATTCGGACTTACAGAAGTTTCATTGCCGGAAGATTCTAGTAACTGCAATTGTGCAGCGTAAAGAGTAGGAACACCAAAATAAAGTGTCGGTTTGAAACGTTCAATCACATCAAAAGTGCTTTCCGGAGTGGGGCGTGCTGGGAACAAAACACAGCTTGCTCCGGACCACAAAGGGAAGGTCATACCGTTTCCCAAACCATAAGCAAAAAAGAGTTTTGCGGCAGAAAAACAAATATCGTCTTCACGTACTCCGAGTGTGTCTTTGCCGTAATGTTGACTGGTGACAACCATGGCACGGTGACTGTGAACCGCACCTTTTGGCCTTCCGGTGGTTCCGGAAGAGTAGAGCCAGAAACAGTCATCGGTTGCGTTTGCCGGAGCGGCTTCGAGTTTTGAGTCAGCGGACTGTGTTTGATCCAGAAAACATTCGGATTCGCCTTCGGTGAGCAAAATAATTTCCGGAATTGTAGAAAGCAGTTCCAAGGCCGCTTCGACTTCAATCCGGAATTCCGGAGAATAGATAACTGCAGTGCATCCGGAATCCTCAATCATGAAAGCATAATCTTTGGCCCGCAAAAGCGTATTGAGCGGAACCGGAATTATACCTGCTTTGATTGCACCCCAAAACAAATAGAAAAACTCTGCGGAGTCCTTGACCATCATCAACAGCCGGTCTCCAGAATTCAGTCCAAGATTTTTAAGTACATTTCCGGACTGATTTACTCTTTCTGCTAATTGTCCGTATGTGATTTCTTCGCCTCCGGTTTCACGGATGATGACTTTATCTTTTCGACCTTCCTGCAAATGACGGTCGATAAACGAAACCGCCACATTGAATTCTGGAGCAAATTCGATTTTTGCCGGAATAACTGATGTGTCGATGGAAACAGTATTTTTTTGCATTTTATCTCTTTTGTTTCAAGCCCAGATTTACACAGATTTGAACTAGTTTATTTTAGCCGCTAAAAACGCTAACAAACACTAAGGACATTATCTTCCTTCAAACTCTTAGAGGCTCAAATAAAATAACAACTCAGTTTTATCCGCGTTGATCCGTGCTAATATTTGCGAGCCGATAAAATCAATTGAAACGCACAAACTCATAATCAAAAGGATGGCGATTGATTTTTCCTCTGGGAGGAGCAATCCAGCCGGCGATTTTTCCCGGTTCTGTAACCGGCTGCATTAAGGATTGGACATAAGCCTGGTCTTGTTGTGAGGGCAGCCATTCGCTATGACGACGATCCCACTCGGATTGTGTGATGATTTCACCTTCCGGATCAGTTTGAATTTCTGAAAATTGTCCAATACCACGATGAAATGCGCGGTGCGGCAGTTTCAAGTGAAAATCAATACCTGCATCCTCAATAGTCTTGTTCCAGCGTCGTACACCCAAATCACAGTCATTGATGTAGTCATCACGCAAGCGCTCGTTGACCGCATTTAGAGCAGGCACCTCTGCATTGACAATTTTTTCGCCATTCAGTTCCAAAATGGAATAACTTGAATCGTGAAGCAAATGGTCATCATTAATTTTTGTTTCTCCGAAACGTCCTTTGATACCGGTATTGTAATAGGTAGCCGCGTTTGTGGAGAGTTCCTGTCCAAATAAATCGGTAGAAATACTAAAATGAAAATTAAGGTATTTCTGTATGGTTTCCAAATCAATACCACCGTACTGTCTCACTCCATCAGTTGCACTGGTATTTTCGGTTTTGTGTTCTTTCATCAAATCACAGGCTCTTTGAACAATACGCCCTACGCCGGTTTCTCCGACAAACATGTGATGTGCCTCCTCTGTCAGCATAAAACGACAAGTACGGGACAATGGATCAAATCCGGATTCGGCCAGCGAACCCAGTTGGAACTTACCATCGCGATCGGTAAAATATGTGAACATGAAATATGAAAGCCAGTCCGGAGTCTCTTCGTTGAAGGCTTCCAGAATCCGGGGCTTGTCCGGATCTCCTGAATGCCGTTCCAGCATGGCTTCTGCTTCTTCACGTCCATCACGCCCAAAATAGCCCTGTAACAGATACACCATGGCCCACAAATGTCTGCCTTCCTCTACATTGACTTGGAACAAATTACGCAAATCATAAAGTGAAGGACATGTTTTTCCCAAGAGTCTTTGCTGTTCTACAGAGGCAGGCTCCGTATCACCCTGGGTAACAATCAGCCGACGCAATTCGGAACGGTATTCTCCCGGGACTTCCTGCCAGGCCGGCTGTCCTTTGTGAATTCCGAAATTTATGGTCCGATCAGAATCAGAAGGGGTGAGGAAAATGCCCCAGCGATATTCTGCCATTTTTACATAATCGAAATGCGCCCAGCCTTCCTTTTCTACACTGACTGCAGTCCTGAGATAGACGTCGAGGCCAGTACTATTTTCTGGACCAAGTTCATCCCACCATTTCAAATATCCGGGCTGCCAGCGTTCCAGTGCCCGTTGAAGACGTCGGTCACTGCTTAAGTTGACATTGTTTGGAATTTTTTCGCTGTAATTTATTTTCATAGACACCTATGTATTTTTTGTTATCCTGTAAGAGAACTTAACAGTCACGAGTTTTATCGTTTTATCCCTCAGGTCTAACCCTTCAGTCGATATGAAATATAGAATGTCCTATTATTAAACCCGTTTTTTATCGAAACCAGCCTGTTTACCGGTACCATAGAGTTTAAGCGCGCCCTGCTCGCCAACTGCGTTTGGACGCTGAAAAATCCAGTTCTGCCACGCAGTCAACCGACCGAAAATTTTTGTTTCCAAAGTTTCCGGACCAGCAAAACGCAAAGATGCTTCCATTCCGGTGAGTGCATCCGGTGAAAAACTGGCGCGTTCTTCAATTGCAATCCGGACTTCATCTTCCCAGTCAATGTCATCAGGAATAAAAGTCACCAGACCCAACTCATCTGCAAAAACTGCATCCAGATCCTTACCGATTTCTGCCCGGACATTTTCCACATGTTCTGGATCATTAAGAAAACGGGTCTGCAAACGTGTCAATTCGTTGCACATTGGCAATGGACCAAAATTCATTTCAGTTGAACGAAGCATAGCCGGCACTTCATTGCCTCCTTCAAAAGTACCGTCCAGCATGTAACTCCGGTCTGCGGCAAATACCAATTCGAGCAAAGTGCCCGTAAAACAACTTCCAGGTTCAATCAGGGTGACAAGACTACGTGATACCAGATCAAGACGTTTGAAAACCCGTTTGATATTCAAAATTATTTCCCGTACCAGCCAATGCTCTTGATGTTGGATCAAAGTTTGATCGATAATAGTGATTTGGTCTGCTACGCCTTGTGTACGCAAAACCCAGGTGCCTAGTTCCAATTCATTAAAAGATAAATGCATAATTGCATCGTCGAGTTCACGTGCCATTGCTAAAGGCCAGTAGTTTGCCCGGCTGCATGAATGCTTTCCAAATCAGTTGGCAAATCTCCATCGGGAGCGTGAATCGTGAGATTTACGATTCCAGATTGCCGTTCATATTCGACACTCACATGATCATAAGTAATTCTATTTTCTTCAATTTCTAGCAATTTTGCTTCAGATTTCAACATAGCTTCTTGTGTAAGAGCTCGAGTTGATATTGCTTGCTTTAATCGATCTTGTGCCTCTACTTTTTGCTCAAATTTGGAGCGGGGTACAAGTTCATCTATCAACTTCCAGTTTTCTGCTCGTTTGCCGCGTATTCCCTCTGTGACAGTGCAAAAATAGTCGGCATGATCGCGGCGTACTTTGCGTTTATCTACAATCCTGGTCAAACCGCCAGTTCCTGGAAGTACAGCTAAAAGTGGAACTTCCGGTAAAGAGACATTACTGGATCCGTCATCAACCAGCATGATATATTCACTCGCCAATGCTAATTCGTATCCTCCTCCGGCAGCAGTTCCGTTGATGGCAGCGATATATGTTTGTCCTGAAAACCGGCTTGCGTCCTCAATTGAGTTTCTGGTTTCGTTTGTAAATTTACAAAAATTAACTTTATGTGCATGAGTAGAAAGAGCGAGCATTTTTATATTTGCTCCTGCACAAAAGACTTTATCCATTGCTGAAGTAAGAACAATAGCTTTTATTTCCGGATGTTCGAAGCGTAAACGCTGCACTGCATCATGCAGTTCGATATCCACACCCAAGTCATAAGAGTTTAGTTTTAATTTGTATCCGGAATGCAGCCCTCCATCTTCGTTAACTTTCAACTTTAATGTTGCAATAGGACAGTCATAATCTATAGTCCAGTGTTGATACTTGTCCGGGTGCGTGTTAAATTCTATCATTCTTTAAAATTTTGCCTCGTTATGGTAGATGAAGGGTATCTAAACACAAAAATACTTTGATTTTGAGTTCGACAAATATTATGATTATACTAACAGGAAGATATTCCCCAGTCCACTTTTAACCCGCCAAATGTCTCTATTATCTGAAACGGCTCTACCACTTGATTCTGAAACTTTCACTGCAGACGAATTAAACGAAGGTCTGGAACCAGCAAAAAAACGGGTATCTTTACATACGCTTGGATGCCGCTTAAATAAGTCCGAAACAGGAGTAATAGCCCGCAGCTTTGAGCAGCAGGGTTATACTGTGGTTCCTGACTACGCTCGGGCAGATGTTTACGTACTAAATACCTGCACGGTTACAGAACACAGTGATGCCAAAAACCGTCAAATAATCCGTAAACTTCACCGTCAAAATCCGGAGGCGATTATAGCCGTTGTCGGCTGTTATGCTCAAATAGATCCGGAAGCCATTGCAAAAATTGAAGGTGTTAGTCTTGGTAATCGGCAGTGAAGAAAAAATGCGGATAACAGATTATTTGGCTCAAATCAATTCCCAAAACACAGTTTTAATCGTCCGGCCCAAAATAAACAAAACGACTTTCACTGCTCCTGTAATTCCTCGCAGCTCAGCTTTATCTAACCAAAAACTACAAAAACAAACTAAAACAATTGAACGTGACGTGGTCGCTGCTAACTCAACGCTTCAATTCTCTGGTACCACAACCTCTCATCAAAGCACTCGTACTTCGCTAAAAATCCAAGACGGCTGCGATTTCATGTGTACATTCTGCATCATACCTTTTGCAAGAGGTCGATCCCGTTACCGAGAATTCTCGAATTTGCAGGAAGAAGCCCGGATGCTAGTTCAAGAGGGCATACAGGAAATTGTAATTACTGGAGTCAACGTTGGAACATATAAAACTGGAAAACGGACTTTAGTGGACGTAGTTGATTTTCTCAACACTCTACCGGGACTGTCCCGGATCCGGATCAGTTCCATTGAACCAACCACTGTTCCGGAAATACTTTTTCAATATATGTCAGACGCGCAGCATAAACTGGTACCGTTTTTTCATCTGCCTTTACAATCTGGATCTGACATTATTCTGCAAAAGATGAAGCGCCGTTATTCTGCAGCAGAATATACAGATGAAATATGGCGAGCATTCGAAAGTGTCCCGGACTTGTGCCTCGGTACAGATGTGATGGTGGGGTTTCCTGAAGAAAGTGAAACTGAATTTAAAAGCACTCTAAATTTACTTAAAAAACTGCCTCTAGCATATTTTCATGTTTTCCCATTTTCAGCCCGTAATGGAACACCGGCATTCAAGATGAAAGAGCAAGTTCCACCAATTGTCAAACAGCAACGAGGTGAAAAGTTGCGTTTGTTAAGCACAAAAAAACGTCGAGTATTTCATCAAAAATTTTTAGGACAATCACGAGAAGTACTTTGGGAATCCATGAAGCCAGATGGTACTATCAGTGGATACACAGACAATTATATCCGTGTAGTACTGAATGAATTATATAATTCTGATTTACGAAATCAGCTTCTTCCTGTCCAATTGAAAGAGCTTAAAGGACAAACGATACTGGGAAAGTTTGAATCAGGTTAAAAACATATGTTAACTATTGTAAGTTGGAATATTCAGTATGGAAAAGGAGTTGATGGACGCATCGACTTGAGCCGAATTGCCCGGGAAATCCTCATTGACGGATTTCCGGATTTAATTTGTTTACAGGAAGTTTCCCGAAACTATCCTGCCACCGACAACGGGAGTGATCAGGTTGCAGAATTGCAGAAATTATTTCCGGAATACGAATCTTTTTTTGGAGCATCACATGACCGTTCAGGAGGATTTAACGGAGGACGGCGACAGTTTGGGAACTTGGTGCTGACCCGGCATTCACCTATTCAAGTCCTGCATCACCTGCTGCCCTCACCTGCTGATCCAAAAGTAAAATTTATGTCGAGACAAACAACTGAACTTGTGATTCCCACCAGTTCCGGAGCATTTCGGATGATGAATACACATCTAGAATTTTTTTCAGAAAAACAAAATTTGTCACAAGTCCAGCGTATCCGTGAGTTGCACGAAGAAGCCTGCATTCAATATAATGAACCTGGACTGGATTTACCGAATACTCCGTTTGAGAGAGTTGATCGTCCAGAAAAAATGGTGATTTGTGGTGATTTTAATTTCACACTGGACAGTGTTTCTTATGAGAGAATGACCTCTCCGTTACCCGACAAAATTCCGGATTTGTTTGATGCCTGGAATGTAGTCAATCCTAGTGAGAACAGGAGCCCAACCTGTGGAGTGTTTGATCACAAACAATGGAAAAACGGTCCACACTGCCGTGATTATTTTTTCCTCAGTGAAAATTTTATTCAGCAAATTCAAACCGTTTCTGTCAACACCGATACAAATGCCTCAGATCACCAACCGATCCGCTTAACATTAAAGGTTTGAAATGTCACGCTGGGATTTCATCTTTTGACTATAATAATTATCGGATGTTCGGTACTACATCACTCTAGAATCCACCGATCAGCCATAAAATATTACGTATCTTGTGCACCACATGTCTTTTTACGTCACAGCAAATCAGAGCCTATCTTCTTCAGAGATTATCGTGTTTTAACATTTACTCACTGAGGAAAAAATACTGAATTATTACAGAGTGCAATTGAAAATACTAAAAAATCAAATATTGAACGGAGTAAAATTAATTGTTGAAAATGGCAAAATAGTAATGGTGTGCGGTTTGCACAATACTGGACAGGATAAATAAATATAGAAAATTTTTCCCAATGGACTTGTAATTTATTAGCAAGCTACATATTGTATGTTGATTGACTTTTAGACATTGTAATCAGTTATCTGCTTGCTTTCTTATTATTAACACTGTAACGGACATAGCACTCTAAGATAACCATCTCACCGGTTTTCTTTGGTCTTCTGTTAAAAATGATAACTATAAGCCCGTATACTCGGGTTATTGCTGATTGTTTAGATTCACTCTCCGAAGCCAACTCGGAAGAATCAAAATGTAACTTGAAGCAGGAAAAGCAACTGTTGGTGAACATGCTCCAAGGTAGGATGCTGGAACACATAAAACAGCGAGTCTGCAGCTACTACCATATAGAAACCGGGGCACTGAATGAAGAGTTCTCTATTTCGTTGATTGAAGTTTTTGCAGAGATCTTTGGTTTGTTTCGGAATAAATTTGAAGAAATGCCCTGGCTGGTAAACGAGATTGCGAAGCGTATAGTTGAAGTTGAATCACGCAATGGTTCAAACACAGAAAAGCACATCAATCAACTTTACCTCTCCATTTTCTGCAAATACTTCGAATATAAAAACATCGAAAAAATAATCTCCACCCTTCAAACAGATACACGTATCCAAAAAGCAATTTTTACTGTTCTTCCTGCAACCGCAAACTCTTCTCAAAAATATAGACCTGCTGTTGCAAGTAACTGATTTAAGTTTCTTAGTTTTCCTGGAGAAATTTTCTAATTTAAGTCTTAAAAACTCCTAAGTCCATTCAGGTGAGCAGCATACATTTGATGAGTAAGCCTCTGTGCGAGGCAAACCTCAGTCTAGTCCCAAAACTTCCAGCATCTTTTCCCCAATTTCTGCAGGAGTTTTCACTACGTGGATGCCTGCCGCCTCCAAAGCATTCATTTTTTCAGCAGCCGTACCATGTCCACCTGAAATAATGGCACCGGCATGTCCCATTGTTCTGCCTTTTGGTGCAGTTTCTCCTGCTACCACTATTTCTTCATCTGAAACATTATCTTTTGCATATTTGATATTGTTGCTCAGCATTTCCGCCAATTTCTCCAATCATAATGATTGCTTCAGTTTGCGGATCTTCTTGAAAAAGTTTGAGACAGTCAATGAAATTTGTTCCATTCACAGGATCTCCACCAATACCAATACAAGTCGATTGGCCCAAACCAACACGAGAGAGTTGTCCAACTGCTTCATAGGTAAGCGTTCCGGAACGAGAAACTACACCCACAGGCCCAGTTTTATGAATCGATCCAGGCATAATTCCTATTTTAATTTGTCCCGGAGTTATAATACCCGGACAATTCGGACCAATCAAACGGGATCCTTTTTGGTTTACAAAAGAAACTGCACTCACCATGTCCGAAACTGGAACTACCCTCAGTAATGGCAACTATAATGGATTTGAACCTGCATCAGCAGCTTCCATGATTGCATCCGCAGCAAAACCAGCTGGCACAAATATTATTGACGTATTAGCTTCTACTTTAACAGCATCAGCAACTGTATTGAATACAGGGCGATCTAAATGATTTTGTCCACCTTTACCTGGAGTTACTCCAGATACTACGTTAGTTCCGTAATCTCTGCAGCCTCGAGTATGAAGCATACCTTGTGAACCAGTGATTCCCTGAACAAGTAACTTAGTATTATTATCGATAAGAACTGACATGATATTTTGAATCAATTTGGAGAAAAATACGTTTTGTATACCATTATAGACGAGCCCATTCTATGAAGCAAGAAATCAGATAGGAACTGCGGATATTCTTACTACTATTTTAAATTATATTACCCTATGTTTTATTTTATTTATATCTAAATTTCCAAAATTGTAGATCCAGTTGTTTTGCGACTTTGCAAAGCACGGTGAGCATTTGCCGCATCCGTTTCCAGGATGCTGAGGTGAAATTTCTTCCCACCTCATGACCTCTGGGGCACCATGTTCATAAACAAGAATTGAATGAGACATTGATTTTTCTCTATAATTTAGATTATTTCTTCAACTTCACTTTGGATGGGCATCATATCCACCAGAAATAATTAAGTCTTTTTAACGGTCCTGAGAATTAATAACAGGATGGGGCCTAACAGTAGAACAAATCCTGTTGACGCAAATGCCCAAAACCATGCCTCGGAGCTGTTATGACCTCCAAAAGTATTGAGGACTAATCCAAAACCAATAGGCCCCAGGAAAGAACCAATGAAGCCTATGCTTGAATGGACGGCCATTGTAACTCCACGATTTTCCTCAGAAGCACTTTCAATTGCACCAGTGGTGATTGAAGCAGAATCTCCTGTAACAAAACATCCATAAACAAGGACAAGTGCTATCAACAAAGGTGCTGAAAGACCAATACTGTTTCCAACCATAATGGCTAAAACTGCTGAGAGACACATGATACTTACTACAACTCGTATTCTGCCATAACGCATTGCTAGTTCATTGCCGATGACGCTGGACGGCATTCCAAGAAGCACCCCAAAGAAAATTATGTTTGAAGGTTGAAAAAAACCACCAGTTACACCAGTCAAAGCAAATGTCAGGTAAACAACAATCCATGATCGGAATGCAAACAGTTCATAATTATGAGTTGTATAGCAGGCGATCCAACCCATTACATTTGAGTTTCTTAATACAGGCCTGAAGTCCAGTGAACGAAGACCGGAACGAAACCCAACTCGGTTTGGACGATTTTCCAATACTTTAGATACAATCAGCAGTGCCAGCAAAGCACATAAGCCGGCAATCCAGAAAGCAATTTGCCAGGAGAACCATTTGAGAATGGAGCCTCCAATCAGAAATGAAAGTGCACTCCCGATACCAAATGAGGAGGTATAAAAAGATGTGGCACGAACCCTAGATGTACCCGAGAGACGGTCTGTCAGAGCTTTCAGCCCGGGCATGTAAGTTCCTGCCAGACCTATTCCTCCCAGGGCTCTGAATAACATTGCGCTCCAGTAACCCTCAACAAACAATGCGAATCCTATGCAACTGATAAGAGTAATCAAAGCACCGGTGATGTATATTTTTTTCGCATCAATCCAATCGGTAAGGCTGACCAAAATCATGACAGATATCATGTATGATCCATAGTATATCCCGCTGATCCAGCCAGCGTCAATACTGTCCAACTTCCATTCTGCTAAAAAAAAAGGAAGCATGGATGAAAACGTAAAGACTCCCTGCATTGTAAGGATTTCTGCAATGCAAATCCAGAAAATGATCCGTATCGAGGGTTTCTCTTGAAGTAATGGCTTGGTTGTCATGTTTTGGACAACATTTTAGGACTTGAATGAATATGACAACGCTTTGTATATACCTGTAAATAATGTCAAAAATCCGGCAATTATCAATAACAGGCAGATTGGACGCGATAAATATTCCAGCACATCATAATGGACCATCTGCATTCCTTGTGCAAAATTTTGTTCACCGATTTTACCAAGAATAATACCTAACACAATTCCAGGGATAGAATAACCTGAGCGTCTTAGCAAAAAACCCATTATTCCAGTACAAAACATTATCATTACATCAAGCACCAGACCGCGTCCAATATATGAGCCAATACTTGCCAGCAGCAAAATCATCGGTGCCAAAAATTGAAAAGGTATTTTTAGTAGATGTAAAATCGTCTTAGTTTCTATTAAACCTATGAATAGAATTGATAAATTTGCATAAAACATTGCAGCAAAAACAATCCATATCAAATCAGGTGAATTATAAAAAACCATTGGACCTGGTTCCAGGTCGTGCATCTGAAAGACCCCTACCATTAATGCTGTCATAGCACCGCCTGGAAGTCCGAGTGCCAGCAACGGGATCATTGCGGCTCCAGTAGCAGCATTATTAGCAGTTTCGGAAGATATCACCCCTTCTATATTGCCCTTTCCAAATGAATCTTTATTTTTAGACCAGCGTACTGCCTCACCATAGCCCATAAATGCCGCAAGGGTTGCACCGATTCCAGGAAGAATTCCGCAGAAAAAACCAACCAGCATGGATCTTAACACAGCAATTTTATGAGACCATAGTTCTAAAATAGTAGGGAAATCAAGACTAAGTTTTGGGGCTTTATACATGCCAACTGCTTTTTTTTCTGCTTGAACGAAAATTTCAGAAACTGCAAAAAAACCCATAATAGCAGGAACAAATGCTATGCCAGCAGCAAGATAATTTACACCTATAGACTGTCCACTTGTAGCAACAAATCTATAGTTATTTAAAAACAGTGTACCAGCCAGTAAGCCCCCAATTATACCTGCAAACATACTCAATACAATTAGTAGCGGATTAAAAAATACCAATGCAAATATTTCTGGAGGCCCTATATTGGAGATTGCCCAGTTCGCCAAAGGTTCTGTTGCCGCCATCATTATCAACGCAGATGAGACACCACCGATTGCAGAACACAAAACTGCTGCTCCAACTGCTTTTCCAGATTGACCTTTGCGGGTCATAGGATACCCGTCGAATGCAGTTGGAGCATTTTCAGGAGCACCTGGTATATTAAACAGTATTGCCGTAATAGCTCCACCGTAAGTGCCTGTACAATATATTACTGCAAATAGCATCACGCCTTGAGCTGGCTCAAGACTAGCTGTGAATGGCAACAATATAGCTGCAAGAGTTAACATACTAACCCCGGGAATGGCACCAAACAGCATTCCACCTATAACACCAAAGATAAATATTCCAATAGTGAAAGGATCTCCAAAAAGAGCTGCACTACCAGCAAGAAAATTATCAACCATCTGTAAATTAAAAATTAAGTGATTGGTGTAGTTTGGTATTTAGAGTCAACATGAACGCACTAAAATCATAGAATGGGGATACATTACCCTGAGGGAGTGGAGCATTGAGGATTACCATAAACAATAATATCAGAACTAAATATATGAATAATGTAATTCCTAAAATCCATTTTATCCGTTTTTCACCTAATAGCATAATTGTGAGAGCGATGAAAACAGGTGTCGCCGAATAGAATCCTACTGGTTTTAGCGACCATGAAAATATGAGCGGCAGAGACAGTATTGCTAACAACTTCTTGATTGAACCAATACCATCATATGTAATTTCCTCTTCAATATCAGAAATGCCAACCCTTCCTTGCTGGGCTTCTGAACCTTTTTTGTAAAGATGGAGAAAATTACCCAACGTTACCAGTAAAAGAAGGCCTAAAATTACTCTGGGCCAACCTGTGGCTCCAAATTTATATATTTCAATTTCCTGATTAAACTCAAATGAAAAAACAAAATGTTTTTGATGATTTTTAACCAAATCAAGGTTTCAACCTTATGGTTTGTCTTTAGAAAATTAATTTGGATTATTGTTCCGATTAGTGTCCGGTTGAAAACACCGGACACGATTTGGGATGATGTTTTAGAGATTTAAATAAATTGGGATAAATTATTTAACATTAAGTCCCATCTCTTTATAAACATTTCTATATTGAATAATCGAGGCATTAATCAAATCCCTGCCACCTGCAGTGTCTCGATAACTATCTATAACATTCATGAATTTTGAATCATTGAATTTTTGGTAACTATCCTGACAATATCCACGTTGGAATGCCCATTGGAGCCATTGGACTCGATTATATGGTGTATTTGCATGCACGTAAAACCCTCGAAAGCGTAATAGTGGCTCAAAATTCATGCCCATTTCTTTATGAGTAGGAACATCACCAAAAACGGATGGTCGTTCGTTAAAAATGGTCAGGATTGGCTTGAATTTATCTGCGTCAAGGAACTTCCTGACATCACCGGGTTGCTCGAACAGAGCATCAACCTGTCCTCCTAGAAGTGCACCGTAACGGGGCGCACCCTTATCAAAGGAAATCTGTTGAATTTTCATACCCGCACTTTCGGTGATGAATTTCATCGTTACCCGCTCCATAGAACCTTCCTTGGAAACATTGGCGATGGTTGACTTACCATTTTTACCTTTGACAAATTTTACAAATGAGGACCAGTCACTAAAACGAGTTTCATTGGTACGGATATAAATCTGTGAGAAATGTCACTTGGGAGATAACAAGTGGTACCAAATCTACAGAGGGGTTTGGCCTACTCGAATCCAATGCATGAGCAGATGAAGCATCATCAATATGTTCAAGGACCGTATATCCGTCCGCTGGAGCAGACATATAAGCTGTCATTCCAACAGTACCTGATCCACCTGGTTTATGGTCTCGGTTAATGTTAACACCAGAATGACCAGTAACTCCCTCAGCCATTGCTGATGCCACCTGTCCTGAACCCCCAGCAGGTCCATAAGGGACAATCATGGTTAATGCACGACTGGGGAAACCTGATGGTTTAGCCATACTGCTGTTCTTGACCTTGCATTCAAATGCAACCGCAACACCCGCACCCGCTACAAATATACCTGTTAATGCTGCAAAACCAAATTTAACCAGTTTTTTCAATTTAAGTTTATTCATCTGAAACTCCATAGAATATCATAAATAATTATAACCATTATCACACTATGTGATAATTTCAACCACATAAATATCACAATTTAAATTAATGTCAAGGAAAAAACATTAGGACAAGAGATTAACTTAATTTATAATTAACTTGATAAATGAGATCAACTAGTTGAATTTAAGATATATTCGATTAACAAAGTGCAAAAGTTATAAGTGCTCCTGAGACTCACAGTTGAATTTGTTTCCTAAAGTTTTGTTGAAAAAATTCTGGACGTAGCACCAAAGTTTAACTTGAGGAATTTCTCAACAATCTCGAACATATAATTTTAAATTTCTACTGTCGCTTCTCTGCAAGCTAAGTTATCCTAGGCTACCTCGAAAGCATAAAATGACTCTAACCTCTGTTGAAACTGTTGTTGGTAAAGCACAAACGGCACAAGCTGAAATTGAAACGGCCAGCCAAATTACTGTTGACGAATTAATCACAGGATTGGCTTGGGCAATTCTTGAGCCGAAAACGAACCGCTCACTTGCGGAACAGGCTGTTCGAGATACTGGACTTGGAAATGTAGATGACAAAATAATCAAGAATCACCGCAAGACGCTGGGACTAATGCGCGATATTGAAACATGCGCCGACCTTCCTGGTGTCATTCGTGACGAAACCCGAACGAGGCTATGGTACCGAAATAGCACGTCCCGATCGGGGTCGATGGGCGCAGTTGCTGCCCTCAACCAACCCCAGGGCCACCCCGCTAAACAACACTCTATAAATGCGCTATCAAAGTGCCGCAATGCAATTGTACGTCTCGCCGTCGCCCAAAGGGTGACGATGTTTGTCAACGAGTTGTGGATTTGCTGCAAGATGTTTTACGCAGTTTGGGGCATCCGGAAAACCTCATCCAGAAACTCCCTGCACCGGTCAGCAAAGAAGCGACTCATGAATTAATGCAATTGGTTGATCTTGTGGTGGTTACAGGTTCACAAAACAATGTCCGCGCATCCTACCGCAGCGGTACACCCGCGATTGGAGTTGGTGCAGGCAATGTTTCATCAATCATAGATGAAACAGCAAATCTAGTTTCTGCCGCAAGAAAAATAACTGCTTCCAAAACATTTGACAACGCTACCAGTTGTTCTTCTGAAAACAGCGTGGTGATTGTAGAGGATGTCTATGACAAAGCAATAGCAGCTCTGGAAACCGAGGGCGGTACTCTTCTGAGTCTGGAAGAAACACAAAATCTGCAAAACACTTTGTGGATTCAGGGCAGACTCAATCAGGATTTAATCGCAAAGTCGGCTCCAGAAATTGCGGAAGCAATTGGACTTCAACGTTCAGAAATGAATAATGTCAAAATGCTAATGGTCGAAGAGACCGGAACGGGGTTCGAATTCCCTTTTTCCGGCGAAAAACTGTGCCCGGTGTTAACCGTGTATCGTGCCTCAAATTTTGAAACTGCATGTGAACAAGTCCGGGAAATTTATGATTTTCAGGGCAAGGGGCATTCAGTGGGACTACACTCAACAGACGAATCAAGGCCTTTGCAAATAGGATTGAATCTTCCTGCTTGCCGTGTGATTGTGAACCAGGCACATTGTTTTGCCACCGGAGGCAGTTTCGATAACGGATTGCCGTTTTCGCTCTCAATGGGCTGCGGTACATGGGGCGGTAATTCCATAAGTGAAAATCTCAACTATCGACATTACCTGAACATTGTCCGTATTGTTCACCCAATTCCACCTGTTGAACCAAGTGAAAAAGAAATTTTCGGAGAGTATTGGAACAAACACGGACGTTAAATTAAAAATGATAATGCTTAATAAAAAAATCCAAATCTATTGAAAGAATGAATCCCGCAGGCCACACGATTCGCAGTTTGATTGATCAGCACGCTGAAACTTCTCCAGATCGTCTATTTGTGAAATATCCTGAATCCGGAATCAGTCACACATGGAGCGAATTTCAAGCAAGAGTGCAATCGATTGCACGGTATCTAAAGAACATGGATTTTCCTCCGAATGTAGCCAGTTGCAGGTTTGCTCGGAAACGGTCAGGCTGCCCTGGAATTATTTTTGGGTGGAATGTACGGAGGATATAAGGTTCTGCTGGCGAATCCGTTGTCCGGAGCCAATATTCTGGCATTTGTTCTGGAGCATTCTGAATCTAAAAAACTTTTTGTTGATCAACAACATCATGAATTAGCTCAGAAAGCGCTTTCTCAACTTTCTGACAAACCTCAGCTGATTCCAGTTCATCCTGAAAATGGGCCAGATTGGAAAGTTTGTGACGAAAAATTATCAACTCCAAAACCATGTCCGCAAGATGCAGCCCTGTTAATTTATACTTCCGGAACTACAGGACGGCCTAAGGGAGTAATTCACACACACGAAAGTCTGCTTTATGGAGGTTGGAATACAGAAATTGCCCATCAATTAACATTGGAAGACAGGACTTTATGTGTGTTACCACTCTGTCACATAAACGCCCAAGTTGTTTCTGTGATGGGATCGCTGGTCAGCGGTTCCGGACTGGTCATACCTGATCGCTTTCAAGCCTCAAAATTTTGGTCATGGATTGTTGATGAAAAATGCACTTGGTTCAGCGTCGTTCCAACGATTCTTTCTTATTTAATGAATGCGGAAAAAGACGAAAAATTAATATCAAAACTTGGTCATTTTCGTTTCGGACGTTCGGCCTCGGCTGCACTGCCTCCTGCACTGCACAAAGCCTTTGAAAGTCGGTTTGGACTAAGCATTGTTGAAACAATGGGAATCACGGAAACAGCTGCTCCACTGCTTTCAAACCCACTTGATCCAACAAAGCACAAACATGGCTCTTCTGGAATTGCCTACGGGAATGAAGTGAGAATTGCGGACGCTGAAGGAAAAGTCGTTTGTACAGGTGAAGAAAACGAGATTCAAGTAAAAGGCCGGAATGTAATGCAGGGATATTTCAAAAATTCTCAAGCCACCAGAGAAGCATTCACCCCAGACGATTGGTATCGTACTGGAGATCTTGGCAAGATGGATGCTGATGGCTATATTTTTATCACCGGTCGCCTCAAGGAACTTATTATTAAAGGTGGTGAAAATATATCATCAATAGAAATAGAAAATACACTTTCCGATCCCACCATCAGGCAGCAGCTTTTGCGCTTCCGGATGCGGATTACGGACAAACAGTTGCCGCTGCAATTGCTACTCGACCAGGTGAGGAAGTAACTGAATCAGATCTAAGACAATTGTGTTTGGATGCGATGGGAGCATACCGTGCGCCTTCTAAGTACTTTTTTCTCGACGAACTCCCCAAAGGACCTTCTGGTAAAATTCAACGCCTCAAACTTACTGAACGTTTCACCGACTAAACCACACACCCCTCTGAAATTTGAATCTTATATAATGAAAGATTCGTATTTCTTGAAAGTGATCCTGTGAATATATTAGGATTTTTCGAGTTCAGAACGCATAGTTTTAATTTCGGAAATATCTCAAGCTTTTATAATAGCAGAATTAGCAGACTTGTACTCTTCTTTGCGGATTCCATATTTACTGAGAAGTTTGTGAAGCTGCCGGGTTGTAATGCCCGCAGTTTCTGAAGCCCGATTGATGCGTCCCTGATGTTTAGTCATCACTTTAATGAGATACTGCCGTTCAAGGTAATCCAGACTTTTACGACGAACTTCAGCAAGAGTAAGGGCAATATCCAATTCAACTTCTTCAGTGTTGTTTGTGTCTGTGAAAAACTCCTGCGGAAAATTTTCCGGTCTGAGCACTGAAGACGTTTCAAGAATATAAGCACGTTCAATTATATTTTCCAATTCTCGAATATTTCCCGGCCATGAATATTCCTGAAGAGCCTTTACCACAACAGGATCTGCACTCTGTATTTCTTTAAAATAAAGTTTATTGAACCAGTCAATCAGATAATCAATCCAATCCGGAATGTCTTCGGAACGTTGCTGAAGTGAAGGAATTTCAAGAGGGAATACACTGAGGCGATAATAAAGATCCTTGCGGAAAAGGCCCTCATGACAAAGTTGCTGCAAGTCTGAATTTGAAGCAGCTATCACACGAACATCTGCTTCAATTGGTGATTCTCCTCCTACACGCTGAAAAATACGTTCCTGCAAAACCTGCAGCAGTTTTATCTGCATGGTTTCGGAAATTGTATTAACATCATCCAGGAAAATGGTCCCTTTCTGAGCTTTATCAAAACGCCCCAGTTTACGTTTTGCTGCACCGGTAAAGGCGCCTTTTTCATAACCGAACAACTCACTTTCAACCAGCGTGTCAGGCAATGCACCGCAATGTACATGGACAAATTCTTCATCTTTGCGACTGCTGTGCTGGTGAATCAGTTTTGCCACCATGCCTTTACCGACTCCGGTATCCCCCAAAAGCAGCACCGTAGTTTTAGTGGGTGCCACAGACTTGACCTTTTCAAAGGTCTGAAGCATTCGAGGGCTTCTGGTGTGAATTTCTCTCAGTACATCCTGATTCCAAAAATTATCCTGTACTGATTCCTTTTCTGTTAGTGGCCTCCTTCTTTGATTCGACACAAACTCCACCGTCTTTTTTTTATTTTTCCAGCTGTTTTATAGTCTCAGGTAACAACTTGAGAAAGAGCTTCATTCTCAGCAACAACCCAGCCCAGACCCAGTGATTCCATCTTTTTTAGTGAAGGATGGCCTGTCTTTGTATCCCAATCGCACAACCGATAATAATCTTCCAGAGCCGCTTCCCACTCTTTTTCGTCTAAGGCATAACCATCTGACCTGCCGCCTTCAAGTGGACGTTTGAACATCTTTTTAGGCAGTGTGTCTGATTCACGACCTATTCCTTCTCGTGAATTAAAAGCCCGCAGCATATTGAGACGACGTTCACCGACTGCTAATATTTCTGTGATATCTGTATCCCAACCTGTAACTGCGTTAACTACCTCAACTAATTGATTGGAATCATAAAGTTGAAAAGAAGCACCAAATATAAAAGCGCAAACAGAGAGACTGTCAATGGCACTGCTTAAGTGCTGAGTAACCATTGCAAAGCGCATCATTTCTTCATTCAGTGCTAATTTCTCCTGAGGATTTGTCAGACCGATCTGTTCCATACGTTCCGGATAAGCCTTGTAGGCAGGATCATGCTCACTTGACTCATGGTCCGCACCAAATGGATTAGTAGCATAAATGACGCTCAGGCTTCGTTTTACTTGAGGCATATGCGCAGGAGCTTCCTGCCCTTTGCTCGTAATTAAATATTCTTCAGTTCCACGTCCAATAATTTCTGAGGCTTTCTGTGAACCCTCAGCCAGTATTTTACCAAAGCCTTCGCGCTTAGCGATCATTTCTGTCATTTTAACCATGGCTTCTGCACTTCCATAATTCAGTTCAATTCCTCCTGTATCTTCTGAAGTTAATTTTCCTTCTGCCCAGCATTCCATAGCCCAGGAAATTGTAGCTCCACAGGAGATAGTATCCATTCCGTACATGTTGCACAGTGCATTTGCATGAATTATTGCATCCATATTACTAATACCGCAATAACTACCAAAGGTGGCAAGCGTTTCGTATTCAGGACCACCGTATTTTGCATCTGTTTTATATGGGCCTTCATCAATTTGAGAAACTCGTTTACATTTAATTTGACAACTGAAACATGTATCTCTTCCAAACCGATTCTGCTCATCTTTTTCATGACCTCGAAGGTGTTCATTATAAAGTGTCCTTCCATTTATCTCTTCATGTTTATCAAAAGTTCCACTGTTGAAATTATAAGTTGGCAAGCCTCCAGATTTATTTTGAGGGCTAGTCACGTCAGGGGTTCCATACTTTCCAAAATCGTCCATACCCGTTGGCTCAAGAAGGGTTTTACCCAATTTTTGTAATGCCTTAAATCTTTCCGGATCAGCAATAGTAGGTTTCTGTTTACCTCGAACAACTACAGCTTTCAGATTTTTTGAACCCATAACGGCGCCCATTCCTGTACGACCATTAGCTCGATTGCTCATGCTGATAAGTGCAGCAAAACGCACTAAATTTTCACCTGCAGGCCCAATTTGAAGAACTTCGATACGCTTATCCTCCAGCTCCTCTTTAAGTTTATCTTCAGCATCACCAGTGGTAAGTCCCCACAAATGGCCGGCATCTTTCAATTCTGCTTCACCGTGATGCATCCACAAATAAACCGGTTTTGGAGATTTTCCCTTGATGATTACTGCATCAAATCCAGAAAACTTCATTTCAGCTGGAAAATATCCTCCACCCTGTGCATCTCCTATACAGCCTGTGAGCGGAGATTTTGCCACTGAAGTTAAACGGCTCTGTCCGGAAATCGGCGTTCCTGTTACAACACCCGTGCACAAAGCCAGAACATTGTCAGGGCTTAAGGGATCGACTCCGGCAGGAGTTTCTTTGAGGACGTAGTGCATTCCCATAGCACTCCCTCCCATGTAAGTCCGATAAAACTGTTCATTTGGTTCTTCAACTGTAATTTCACTAGTCGTTAAGTTGACATGCAGTATTTTTCCAGTGTAGCCGTAAGACATAAATTTTCTCCTATAGATTTTAGTAATTCTAAATTAAGCTCTACCCACCACTGATTACAGTAAAGACAAGTACCTCGTCGCCTTCAGATAGAACATATTCCGATCCCTTTTCCTCATCTCCATTTACTGCAACAATGACCCTTCGCTTTATTTTAAGATGGCTCAACAAATCAGCAATTGTAGACTCATCTTTGAGATTCAAAACTGACTGACCCCGTTCTGAGTCTGGAAGGTAATCCTCCAATGAACCCATTAACTCAATATTAATTTTCACAATATAATTTCACTAAAACAGATTGATTTTGCTGCCCACATGTTAGGCTTTAATCATTAATTCCGCCCATGCAAAGGTACTTTAATTCCAGGTAGTCTTCAATACCATATTTAGAACCTTCGCGTCCTGTTCCGGATTCTTTCACTCCTCCGAAAGGAGCTGCTTCAGTAGAAATAATGCCTTCATTTATACCGACGATTCCATATTCGAGACCCTCTGCGACTCTCCATATTGTGCCGATATCCCGGCTATAAAAATAGGCGGCTAAACCGAATTCGGTATCATTAGCCATCTCCAAGGCCTCTTTTTCCGTTTCAAACTTAAAAACAGGTGCCATTGGCCCAAATGTTTCCTCTTTGGCTACCAGCATATCTGTAGTAACTCCAGAGAGTACGGTCGGCTCGTAAAAAGTGCCACCAAGTTTGTGACGTTGACCTCCTGTCAGTAATTTGGCGCCTTTGGACACAGCGTCCTTAACATGGCTTTCAATTTTTTTAACAGCCGCTTCGTTGATCAGCGGTCCTAGATCCGAACTCTCTTCAAAACCATCTGCAACTTTTAGACGTTTGGCTGCATCAGCGAATATTTTCGTGAATTTATCATAGACTTTACTTTGCACCATAATTCGGTTTGCACAGACACAGGTTTGACCTGCATTGCGGAATTTACTAGCCATTGCCCCTGCCACTGCCGCTTCAAGATCCGCATCGTCAAAAACGATAAATGGAGCATTTCCACCAAGTTCGAGCGCAAGCTTTTTCACTGTTCCTGAACACTGTTTCATCAAAAGCTTACCAACTCCTGTTGAACCAGTAAAAGTCAATTTACGCACAATAGGATTTCCCGTAAATTCACTTCCAATTCCAATCGCATCTCCTGTAATTGTGCTCAAAATACCTGCAGGAACTCCTGCTCTTTCGGCAAGTTCACAAAGAGCGAATGCAGAAAAGGGAGTGTCTGGAGCAGGTTTAATGACCATTGGACATCCAGCAGCTAATGCTGGTGCAGCCTTTCGTGTAATCATAGCAGCCGGAAAATTCCATGGTGTAATGGCCACAGTAACTCCAATCGGCTGTTTGATAACGACAATCCGTTTATCTGTAGCATGTGCGGGAATTGTATCACCATATAAGCGCTTACCCTCTTCGCCAAACCATTCAATAAAACTAGCCGCATAAGAAATTTCACCACGTGATTCAGTCAACGGTTTCCCTTGTTCTGCTGTCATCAAACGGGCGAGATCCTCCTGATTTTCCATCATCAACTCATACCATCGGCGCATTATCACAGCTCGCTCTTTTGCTGTTTTGGAACGCCATTTTGGCCAGGCCGCATTTGCCGCCTCAATCGCACGTTTTGCTTCCGCTGCTCCGCAGTTAGGGACAGTACCTAAAACTTCACCGGTGGAAGGATTAGTGATTACGGTAGTTTCCCCGCTGTCAGCATCCAACCATTTACCGTTTATGTAGACTTGCTGACGGAACAAAGCGGCATCTTTCATTCCAATTGATTTTGGTGTTTCTGATGTACTAACCGGCATAGGCAACTCCTTTTCTCTATGAAATTATAAATTTCAACGTGTAGAATCTTTATTTGATTTTGAAAATAAAAACACATTCTCCTTATATACTGTGTGAAACACAAGATTATATTGAATAGAGCCCTAAGCCCCGACGTAGAGAGTATTTTCCTAACATAAATAAATTATATAAATCAATAGCTTAATGTGAATTCGATAGTAAAAATAATTATTACTATCGAATTAATAGTAATAATCGATCAATAATATAAAATAATCTAATGATTTATTCAAATCGAATCAAAGACTGATGAAATTATAAAAACTATTAAAGTATTCCGTAGTTTGTATTTGTTTAGACTAAGCGATAATTACACCCGTTGCCCTTAGCTTCCTTAGCAATGTTTGCCTTAATTAAATTTTTTTAGTTATAACCTTAGACGTGTGCTACACTTTATTCATTTTGAACTGTGCCTGTAAGTAATGAATGATGCATTCGTAAAAAGTCAAATTTAAAAAATACGTTCTTAATAATATCAACAAGTTACATTTAATAAGAAATGCCAAATAAAGCTTTTACGATAACATCATAAATACCCGTCTAATAAAAAATCTGATACACTCACAGTCATTTCGACAGTATGGATAACACTTAATGATATTAGAAAGATAGCCTAGACAATATTTATCTCATTGCTCGAAATGAAACGGTTTTAGGTTATTTTATATACCGCATCAAATATAACCATATTTTAGCAATTATGTATTATATTAATACAGGGTGTATTAATATGGTTAATTAAAAAGTGTATCATTATAATACTATTTGTATCATAAATTTTAATAAAATCTAATAATAATAATTCTACTTATTGTTTCCCAAAAATAATTTAATACAGTGGCGAATCACCAATGCCAGAAATATCAATATCTTGTCATGAACAATCTCCAGAACATTTTCTTTGGTCTGTTGATCAGTGAGTTGCAACCATAACTTTAAATCTACCGGAACGAAAAAATCCCTTAACCTTTTGAATCTTATGTAGAAATATGGGTCCGTTTTAGAAACCTCGCTATTCGGAAGATGTTAATGTCGTTGTAATAACTGTTTCTGGATAAAATTTTGTTCCTGAGGAGATGTGCACGAAATCATAGGTCCATTAACTGTGATGAGTATGAAAGAGTTGCTGGCTTTTACTAGAATTACAGGTGATTTATTCAAAACAATCAGGAATTGCTCACAGTGAATGTGTCAAAATCGGAAAATGCTTGGTTCTCCAATGATTAATTTACAACTCATCCAAGCCAAACTTAGAGACATGTTTCTTGATATTGATGCAAGTGCACATCTCATTTATCGTGTTTGCCTGGACAAAGACAATAGTACATACAGAATTCCACGTGAAGCTGCCATGGCCAAATTATTTGCATCAGAATCGGAACAACAAGTTATAGACAAAGCAGTACAAATTTTTGGTGGATCCGGTGTCGTTTCCGGATTCGCTGTTGAGCAACTCTATCAGTAAATCAGTGCGCTCAGGATCTATGAAGATGATACTGAGGTTCAAAAACTAATTATTGCCTCGCAGACACTCAAAGATAACTAATGCATGTTTTACTGTAAATAACCTGATATTTAAATGATATCTGCTGTTACTTCCCCTGAAGAAGCTGTTACTCTCCATTGTCCTTCTTGTGGTGAAGAAAAATTTATATTTGTACCAATGTCTGGTAAAAATGGGGAGCGCTTTGTCCGAATTCACTGTCACAAATGTCAGGAGCATTTATTTTTTCAGAATCCGGAACTGCCCAATAATATAAAATCTACTGAAGATGTTTCCGAACAATGGAAAACTGAGCAAATTAATAATTTGCAACTTGAATGGGAGGAATGGTTTTACTGGAAAAAAAGACACCTTGACAAAAGTTATTCAAAAAAAAACCCACTATCCAAATATGCACAATGGTTTTTAGCCCTTCTGCTTGGTTGTATTACCTTATTTTTTGTTCTGGACCGTTGGCATCTGCTGGATCCTATTCTCGAAAACCCTGAGGCAAGACAGAAATTAATAACTGAATACGCAGAAAGCCTGCTGCAAGTTCCATGTTTTCCGTCAATAATGAAAGTCAAAATTAGGACTGTCCCAATACGTTACACAAGAGAGCGACCGGTGCATAAAAATTGGATTCAGTATGGAGAAGCTGGTATATACTGGGGGGAAGAGCAAATCAAGATTCATCGTTCAAATTTTTGGTTTTTTGGCTGGCCCAAAAAAACACAATTATTAAACACCCTGATCCACGAGTTGCGACACCGGAGCAGTCCTGGACTGGGTCATAACTTAAAATTTTATAGCTTGGTTGAACACGACACAAAATGCGTACTGACATACTGGTAAGACAAACAAAATAAACCGCTTACTTGCACTAATCACTCTTGCTGTATATGAGAGAAACAAGTTTTAGCTTATACAGTTATTATAGCCATTGTCATACATTATTTGTAGTCAACAGTGTTTAACAGTAAAATCAGAACTATATGGCGAATAGTATAATTTTATTTTCCCTTTTCCAGAGTTTTTCTTGAAAATCAATCTCAGAATCAGCAACAGTTTTTACTGTATCTTTAATTAAATTCAATTTATTGCATTTTTTGTTGACACATAAAACAAATTGATTTAGAATCCCGCTTTAAATCAATTGTTTTTTCAAGACTTTCTTGAAAAATTTACGAACTTAAATTTAGGAGGTATGATGAAATTAGGTATTTTGGGTACACTTTCAATTGGTGCACTGCTGGTAGGTCAGGTTACATTTGCTGAAACAGTTAAAATTGGATTTGTTACTACACTCACTGGTGGCGCAGGTGCAATTGGAAATGATATGCGGGATGCGGTTGAGCTTGCGCTTGATCACTTGGGCCGCAAAATGGGCAGTTCAAATGTTAAAATGTTTTATGAGGACGACACATTTAAACCTGATGTAGGTAAACTAAAGACTGAAAAGTTAGTCAAAAAAGACAAAGTTCATTTTGTCACAGGCTACATTTGGAGCCACGTATTAATGGCTTCCCGTAATTCGGTAGTGGGGAAAGGCCCTTTTATGATTACCTCCAATGCAGGACCTGGCCCTGTAGCAGGCAAGCTCTGCCACGAAGATTTTTTCTCAACGTCCTGGCAGAATGACCAAACCACGATGGCTATGGGGGAGGTATTAAATCAACTTGGGATCCTAGAAATTTATTTAATCCTGGGAAAATTGTAGCAGGCAAAGGCATGGTTGCTGGGGTAACTCGAACCTTCAAAGGAAACATCATTGGAAAAGACATGACCAAGTTTCCGGCACAGCTTGATTTTTCTGCTGAACTGGCCAAGATTCGTGCTGCTAAACCAGATGCAGTGTTCGTTTTTTATCCAGGAAAGCATGGAATGCAGTTTTTCAAACAGTATGCCCAAGCGGGCTTGAATGGTTCAATTCCTTTATACTCTGCATTCACAGTTGATTCCTTAAACCTTCCTCGTTTGAAGGATTTGGCTGAGGGAAGTTTGATGACACAGTTCTGGGCTCCAGACTTGGATAATGCGGTTAACAAACGTTTTGTAACCGATTATCGAAAGAAGACCGGACGCTATCCGACTTTCTATGCAGCACAGTCTTATGACACTATCATGCTGATAAACAGTGCTGTAACTGCAGTTGGTGGAGATTTATCCAACAAAAAAGGAATGAGGACTGCCATGCGAAAAGCGAATTTCCCATCAGTGCGTGGACCGTTTAAATACGGAAATAACCATTTCCCAATTCAGAATTTCTACCTGCGTAAAGCAGTTAAAGATACTGACGGTAATTACACCACAACTATCATAAAAACTGTTTACACCAACCACCAGGATCCTTACGCTAAAGACTGTAAGATGTCCTGGTAGTTTGTCACTTTCCAACTGGCGGAGGGACTTAGGTCCCTCAGTCTCTTCATTTTTCCTTCCACACAATCACAACTTTAGTAAAAGGTTCTAGTGAACTGGACCCTACTTTTGGAGCAAACCCTGAATGGGTTTCAATTCGGAATTTTACTATTTTTACTGGCAGCAGGACTAACCCTGATCTTTGGCATCATGGATCTGATCAACCTGGCACACGGGTCACTCTACATGATGGGGGCCTATTTCGCAGCAACTTTAACAAAATGGACAGGTTCATTTCTCCTGGGCGCTATTTTGGCCATTCCTGCCTGTATGGCTTTTGGCATGATCGTAGAAATGATTGCAATACGCACACTTTACACCCGTAATCATCTCGATCAAGTTTTGGCAACATTCGGACTTATCCTTTTTTTTAATGAATTTGTAAGACTCATTTGGGGACCAATCGGTTTAGACATTCCACTTCCAGAAGTTCTAAACGGTAGTGTAGAGCTCTTCCTGGGAATTCGTTATCCTGCTTTTCGGCTGGTCATCATTGCAGTTGGAATCCTGGTTGCTTTTTTACTCTATCTGCTTGTATCACGCACAAAACTGGGCATGTTGATTCGTGCTGGAGCTAGTAATCGGCAGATGATCAGTGCACTGGGAGTGAACATCAATTTTCTCTATACTATTGTTTTTGGTCTTGGAGCTGCGCTGGCCGGTTTAGCAGGTTTAATGGCAGGACCAATCATGACTGTTGAAATTGGAATGGGCGAAGGGATCTTAATCATTACTTTAGTTGTGATTGTGATTGGAGGTGTCGGATCCATCAAGGGTGCCTTTGTTGCTGCCTTGTTGGTGGGCTTGATTGACACTCTCGGACGTTCCTTTCTTCCAGATATTTTAGGACTCTTTTTTTCCAATGATGTAGCCGATACTGCTGCACCTGCAATTTCTTCCATGTTAATCTACCTCTTGATGGCACTTATTCTGGCCATCAAGCCTCAGGGACTTTTTCCACCAAGAGGTGCTTAGATGAAAGGGACTCCACGTATAATCTTTATAGTTATTTTAATGCTTGGTTTAGGTGTTGTTCCACTGCTTGCAGATTATTTTGATGAACCATTTTACACAGTAATGTTTTCCAGGATGCTTATTCTTTCGATTGGTGCTGTCAGCTTGAATTTAATTTTGGGTTTCGGAGGAATGGTAAGCTTTGGACATGCAGTTTATTTAGGAATAGGTTCATATATGGTTGGTATTGGAACCATGCATGCCGTAGAGGATGGAATTGAATGGATGGCAAATGGTTTCCTTCAAATTACACTTGCAATTGTGTTTTCAGCCTTAACAGGGTTGGTGATTGGGGCAATTTCACTGCGGACTCGTGGAGTATATTTCATTATGATTACACTAGCCTTTTCGCAGATGTTGTATTTCGTTGCAGTAGGCAACGAAAGATACGGGGGGGATGACGGTTTAAGCCTATACATGCGCAGTGACTTTAATGGTTTGATTGATATTACATATGATAATTCACTCTATTATCTTAACTTTGTCATTCTGCTGCTCAGTTTGTATCTTTCACACAGGTTAATTAACTCTCGTTTTGGAATGGTGATTCGTGGAGCAAAATCAAATGAACAACGTATGCGTGCCATTGGCTTCCCAGTTTTCCGATATCAGCTTGTTGCTTTCGTGATTGCAGGAACAATTTGTGGAATAGCTGGTGTTTTATCTGCTAACCAGACTGAATTTGTTAATCCGTCTGTTATGCATTGGACAAGATCAGGTGATTTGATCATCATGACAGTTTTGGGAGGATTGGGAACGCTTTTCGGCCCGGTCATTGGTGCAGTTGCTTTTCTATTTTTGGAAGAATTTCTCTCTGGTATCACAGAGTATTGGCAATTATATTTTGGTCCCATGCTAGTTCTAGTTGTCATTTTTGCACGTGGTGGAATAGATGGAATGCTTGTGGGACTTGATAAATGGTGGAGCAGAAACTCTACTGTCAAGAATGAAGAGATTGATTAAAATGTTAAAAGTGGACTCACTGAAGAAAGATCAACTCCTAGCTCTTCTTTAAATTCTCTTGTCAGCTTTAAACTTCATCCTGGTGAGTTTATTACATTAATAGGTCCTAATGGCGCTGGAAAAACTACTCTGATTGGTCAATTGACGGGAGAAATTGAATCTGATTCCGGAAGCATTTTGTTTGATGGAAACAATATTTCAGGAGTCCCGGTACATTTGCGTTCAGCACACGGTTTGGCTCGCTCCTTTCAGATAAGTAATATTTTTCATGACATGACAACTTGGGATAATGTTGCACTTGCGGTTCAGGCTCATGCAGGACATTCCTTTCATTTTTGGAAAAACGCCAGCCAAGAACAGGAACTTCGAAGACCTGCAATTGAATTTTTAGCAATGGTTGGTTTGGAGAATCGGGCAAAATTTGTTGCAGGACAGCTTTCTCATGGAGAACACCGTCAGTTGGAAATAGCTATGGCTCTGGCAACTAATCCCAAAATGTTACTATTAGATGAACCTATGGCAGGAATGGGACCCAAGGAATCTCAGGCAATAGTTAAGATTCTTCAAAATTTGAAACGTAAACTTACGATTCTACTGATTGAACATGATATGGACGTTGTTTTCACACTAGCAGACAGAATAACAGTTTTGGTTAATGGCAGAGGAATTGCGACCGATATTCCTGATGCAATCAAGAAAAATCAGAAAGTCATAGCAGCTTATCTTGGTGAGGAAAGTTATCATGCTTGAACTTAAAAACCTGAAAACCTCATATGGGCAAAGCCAGGTGCTGTTTGGTGTGGATTTACAGGTAAATGAACGAGAAGTAGTAACTTTACTTGGACGTAATGGAATGGGCAAAACGACTACAATTAATTCAATTATGGGGATGGTGAGAGCACGTTCCGGAGAAATTAATTTTGAAGGCAATCAAATACGTGAATGGCCTGCACACCGTGTTGCTCAATCCGGAATGGGATTGGTACCAGAAGGGCGTCAAATTTTTCCCAATTTGAACGTAATTGAAAACTTAGTTGCAACTTCAGCAAATCGTTTCAAAAACAAGAATCCTTGGACATTGGATCGTGTCTTCAATCTGTTTCCGAGTCTGCTGGAACGTGCTAAAAACATGGGAAACCAGCTTTCAGGTGGAGAACAGCAAATGCTGGCCATCGGCAGAGCTTTAATGACAAATCCCCGCCTCTTGATTTTGGATGAAGCCACAGAAGGTTTAGCTCCGTTAGTTAAAATGGAAATTTGGGAATGCCTGAATGGCTTAAAAACTTCAGGTCAGTCGATTCTTGTCGTGGATAAAAACATAGAAGCTCTCACTCACCTGGCTAATCGGCATTATATCATGGAAAAGGGCAAAATTGTCTGGTCTGGTGATTCTCCAGCGCTAATTGCAGATAAGGAAATCCAGCATCGATATTTGGGGATTTAAAACAGCTTTTTTTGAACCCGTTCGTTGACGCCCCAAGCGCCATTGCCTACGAATTACTGCTGTTGCAGGAGCTGCAGAACGTTTTGTGGTAATTGATTTGCTTGTGCCTGCATGGATTGACTGGCCGACAGAAGAATCTGGTTACCAGTTAATTTTGACATCTCTGCCGCCATATCCGTGTCTCTTATGGTTGACTCTCCACGGCTAATGTTTTCTTCTGCAACTCTGAGCGAATTTAGATTGCTTTCAACTGTGTTTTTCTGGAAAGAACCAATTTCACCTCGCAAAACAGATATTTCGTCAATTGCCTTCTCAATAAGTCTGCCTGAGTTATCAGCACCTTGTTTACTGGTCAAGTCGATATCAAATAAACTTCGAAAACCGCTTTCATTTTCCACACCCAGTGCCAAGTTACTAGTACGAATGTTTTTTAATGAAAAGCCTTGATCCGTACCAGGTTTTGTTCCGAGACCAACATTCTTTGTCTGTTGCGATATGTGAACATAGCCTTCTATTATTGGATTACTTGGAGAACCCACGATTTCTTCCTGGGTCTCTTCAACAAATTCTGTTCCTACGACTTCACCTTGCTCATTTTTGACAGGCACTTCTTTGAGTCCAATAGAACGATCATATTGTATGGCTATTCCCTGTGCAGGAGAAGAACGTTTGATTGCAGTCAGGAATTGTCCTTTCCCATTCGTAAAACTGTCACCAATTTTGCCGGCTACATCCAAGCCCGGTATTGATGATTCAGCAACATTGGACTCTTTTGTCAGCAAACCTGAAATATTAGTGGTGAGCGAAAAAGTAGGGGAAGCACCAAAATCTTTGTGTCGGATATAAAATGTGTTTTCTGGTGTTTCAAAGGCCTCCAAAGCTAAACCACTTCCTTCAATTGCTTCGTTAATTGAATTGATAATAATCGCTCGAATATTTTTCGAAGCCTCCTCTGCGGGAAAGCGTGAAGGATCTTGTTTATAGTTTGACAAAACTTCTTCAATATTTTCTTTAACTTTCCCAAACCTTGTGTCGACTTCAACGTTGCGGCCACCTTCACTGAGCAATATTTTAACTCCTTCACCTATATTTTGTATTGTCAACGGTACAGAGCCTCTTATATGTGGTTGCGTTGCTACCTGTGTAATATCAACTTCATATCCCTCCATCGGGGAAGCTTCAGTCCAAGTTTCAGCATTAACGAAACGAATGTTATCGCCTACAGAAGCACCATTTGCACCCATGCTACCATCCAGTAATATTCTACCGTTGAACTCTGCAGTTTTCACAATTCGATCTAAAGTGCTAAGCAAGTTTTGCACTTCATTCTGATCTGCAGCCAACATTGAATCATCGTTAACTGCTTCGTTTGCAGCGTGAACTGATAGTTGCTTCAAACGAATCAATATGTTGCTGACCTCACTCAAGGCCCCCTCGGCAGTTTGAAACATGGCAATAGCATTTTCATTGTTGCTGTAAGCCTGCCTCAATCCCGCAATTTGTCCTCTCAATCGTTCTGAAGCTATCAGCGAAGCCGGACCATCAGCGGCACTGTTTATCTTTGTTCCGGAACTCAATTTTTCAATTGAGCTTCTAACGTTTTTTAAATTGTTGTCTGAGTGCCGTAATGTATTCAGAGATGTTGCATTACTTCGAATTCTCATTTTGTTCTCCCATAATTAATCTAAAGTAGGCTTCTGCGTTGATACTAACACAATGTCTGGATCAGTCCAAACCTCTGAATTTCCACCATAGTCAGCATTCTTAAAATAAACTTTAAAATATTTATGACATTTTTGTTAGTACAGTTAATTTTCACCGGCTTATGGCATTAGCTGAACTGTGATTCTGTCTGCCAACAACATTCCTTTGGGCGTCAAACACAAGTGCTGACCTTCCCAAAATGCACGTCCATCACCGCAAAGTTCTTGAACAAATTTTAACTGTTGATATTGTAAATGCAATCCAAAGCGCGCCTGCCATTCTTTAATATTAATTCCTTCACACTGACGTAAACCGAGCATCAAAAATTCAACTGCCAGTTGTTTTTCTGAAAGTTGTTCTATAAATTCAGTTGGCCATGTATTTTGTCCAAGATGCTGAAGGTAAGTCCTGATAGAACGAACATTGCCCCAGCGAGTTCCCCTATGGTATGAGTGTGCTCCAACTCCAAATCCAAAATATTCTTGACCAGACCAGACCAGCAAATTTTGTCGGCCTTCGTTAGTTTTTTTTGAAAAGTTTGAAATTTCATACTGAAACAGTCCTGCCTTTTCCAGATAGTCTGTCGCCCACAAATACATCTCCTCAAATTGATCCAGATGTTCAAGTTCCCATTTCCGGATTTGAGGATTATTACCAAAAGGTGTCCGTTCATGAATTTCAAGGCCATACAATGAAATATGGGAAGGCTCGTATCTTAGTGCTTCCTCTACATCATTTTTGAACATAGCAATACCCTGTTCGGGAATACCAAACATCAGATCAAGGTTCCAGTTATCAAATGATGAGTTTGCTATGACTGAAATTGCATTCCGTAGATCTGCAACAGTATGACAACGCCCCAACTTATGAAGAGTTGAAGACTGAAAACTCTGTCCTCCCAAACTGAGCCGATTGACACCAATATCTGCAAGTCCACTGAGATATTCCGGATTTACATCATCCGGATTCATTTCAAAAGAAATCTCTATTTGATCAGACCAGGGTAAATTTTCACGGACTTTTGTAAGTAACACTGACACTTCCGGTATAGTTAGACAGGAAGGGGTACCTCCCCCGATATAAATTGATTTGAGCAAAATCTGCCCAGAAAGTTTTTCTTCATTTTCTTGCCGTTCCTTATCTTTCAGCATTTCTGCACGTCGGTCAATTTCAACTAGCATTCCCTGAATATATTTTTCATGCATTTTTGCTTGATCACGACGTACCGTAAAGGAGCAAAACGGACAAATCGTGCGACAAAAAGGAATATGAAGATATATACCAGCCATTTGGCTATAAATTTTTTTGCATTTTTTCAGATCTTGGAATCATTTTACTATATATATCAGATATGAACATTGTTTATGTTTGATTTAACAGAAGATATTTTTTATTGATTTTCTGAACCAGATAATAAATATTGTATATACATTTTTATTATATTTTTTGTCATGCAACCTTTGTTTCAAATGTACTCATACATGGTTGCAATTTACAAGTATATTCAAGCTTTTATTCGTTTATATTGTTGATATAATTGTCATTATGTTTCACTTATAATACCATGAATTGTATTTTATCTATAACTTAAGAAACACTAAACCAGCAAAATAAAGACCTTTATGATGTAACTGATTGCTTATTTTTCTAATTTGGTTTTACGGCAAAAAAATTTTCATGTTTTTTGCATAAACAAAGCAGAAAAAAAAGAACAAATTTAACCTGCAATTTTTACCAATTTTAGTATACTTTTTTTAAAATACACCATGGATTGGTTAAACTTAAAACTTATTTTAGAATACATATCAAGAAAAGGCATCTATGAAAATTAAGCGCCTGTTCACCATGGAAGGTGAAAGTCCGTACGCATCAATAGAATTTGAAAAACGTGCTTCCGTTATACGGAACCCAGACGGTTCAATAGTCTCCAAATGGGATAATGTGTCTGTGCCAAAACATTGGTCACAGGTCGCCACTGACATCCTGGCACAGAAATATTTTCGCAAATCCGGCATACCAAAGCACTTAAAATCCGCAAAAGAAAAAGGGATTCCTGACTGGTTGCAGCCCTCTCTTTATGACCAGACTAAGGCTGATCAGGAAGTTTCAGAGGCAGATTCTTCAGCAGTTGATACTACCGTTTCGGAAACTGATGCGAGAGAAGTTTTTCATCGTCTTGCCGGTTGCTGGACGTATTGGGGTTACAAACACAACTATTTCGACACTGAAGAAGATGCGAGGGCATTTTATGACGAATTATGTCATATGCTGGCCAATCAAATGGCTGCACCAAACTCTCCTCAATGGTTCAATACCGGTTTGCACTGGGCGTATGGGATCGATGGACCAAGCACGCCCAGTATGCCTTCATCTAATTGCTCAGAAGTAATGCCTTCTAAAGACCATTGAGCACCCACAACCACATGCATGTTTCATTCAATCTGTAAAAGATGACCTTGTAAATGAAGGTGGCATTATGGATCTTTGGGTGCGTGAAGCACGCCTGTTTAAATATGGCTCAGGAACAGGTTCTAATTTTTCTGATTTGCGCGGGGATGCAGAACCTCTTTCCGGTGGTGGTGTTTCTTCTGGACTAATGTCATTTCTTAAAATTGGAGATTCAGTGTGGCAGAAAGGCGAAGATTTTTTGGCAAACGCGTCGTGCAGCTAAAATGATCTGTCTGGATGCAGATCATCCTGATATTGAACAATTTATTAACTGGAAAGTTCACGAGGAACAAAAAGTTGCTGCTCTGGTTTCAGGTTCCAAAACAATAAAAAGACTGATCAAAGATTTGTTTGAAGCAATACACGGCTGGGAGAATGAGTCTGAAAAGTTTGATATAGAACTAAACAAAGATCTGCGCTCTGTTGCCAAAGCTTCCCGTTTGGCATCTATGCCTTTCAGCTACGTGTACCGCATAATCCATTTATCCAAACAGGGATATACTGGAGTATTGTTTGATGAGTACGATACTGATTGGAATTCTGAAGCATACCAAACAGTTGGCGGGCAAAACTCTAATAATTCTGTTCGCTTGAATAATTCTTTCATGCAAGCAGTTGAACAGGACAAAGACTGGAATCTCTACTGGCGAGTTGAAAAGGTCAAAGCAAAAAAAGAAGGCAGAGAGCCGGTTCCTTGCAAAAAACTAAAGGCTACCGAACTTTGGGATGAAATTGCATACGCAGCCTGGGCTTCTGCGGATCCAGGAATTCAGTTTGACACAACAATCAACGAGTGGCACACATGTCCGGCTGATGGTCCAATTCGGGCATCTAACCCATGCAGTGAGTACATGTTTTTGGATGATACAGCCTGTAATTTAGCTTCGTTGAATTTGCTTCAGTTTCGAGATCCTAAAACGGGAGAACTTGATATTGCAAAATTGCATCATGGTTCAAGAATTTGGACAGTAGTTCTGGAAATTAGTGTTTTGATGGCACAATTCCCAAGCAGAAACATTGCAGATCTCTCTTACAAGTTCCGCACTCTTGGCTTGGGTTACGCCAATATGGGGACATATTTAATGGTTAACGGTATTCCTTATGATTCAGCAAAAGCCCTTGCTATTTGTGGTGCCGTGACTTCCATTATGCACATGACTTCTTACTCAACCTCTGCTGAAATGGCTAAAGAGTTTGGCACATTTTCCGGCTACGAAAAGAACAAGGATAATATGCTTCGGGTGATCAGGAATCATCGGCGGGCTGCATTTCGTGCACCGGATAGTGAATATGAAGGATTGACCATCAAACCGGTTGGAATAGACAGTCAGCACTGTCCTCCAGAACTGCTGAAGGCAGCACAACAAGATGCCAATACGGCCCTAAAACTGGGGGAAAAATACGGTTTCCGTAACGCACAGGTCACTGTGATTGCACCAACTGGAACTATCGGTTTACTGATGGATTGTGATACTACCGGAATCGAGCCGGACTTTGCTTTGGTTAAGTTCAAGAAACTTGCAGGCGGCGGTTATTTCAAAATCATTAACAATTCGATTCCACCGGCTTTATATAAACTTGGATATGATGACTCGGAAGTTTCTGACATTGGACACTATATCAAAGGGCACGCACGACTGGACGGAAGCCCCTGCATCAATGCAAACATTTTGCGTACCAAAGGATTTACGAGCGAGGTCCTAAAACGGATTGAAGAGCAATTGCCTACTGCATTTGATATCAGCTTTGTTTTTAACATGTATACTCTTGGTGAGTCATTTTGTAAGGAAACGCTGGGATTGAGTGACGAGCAACTGGGAGATTTTGATTTCAGTATTCTCAAGCATCTCGGGTTCAGCAGTAAAGAAATTGAGGCTGCAAACGATTATATTTGCGGAACAATGACAATTGAGGATGCTCCACACATCAAACCGGAACATTACAGCGTTTTTGACTGCGCAAACAGATGCGGTCGAAAAGGTAAACGTTTTATTGCTCCAGAAGCGCACATCCGCATGATGGCAGTGGCCCAGCCTTTTATTTCCGGATCCATCTCCAAAACTATCAATATGCCTAATGAAGTTAATATCACTGATATTAAAGAGGCTTTATCCTCTTCCTGGCATTACGGATTGAAGTGCAACGCTCTATATCGCGACGGTTCCAAACTTAGTCAGCCACTTAATGTGAATGTGGAGGAGTACTTGTGGGACGAAGATGAAGTTGAAGGAGGTATTGCTGCTGAAAAACCGGAACAAGTCCGGATTGCAGAAAAAATAATTCACCGCTACATAGCCAAACGCAGAAAATTACCACACCGTCGCAGCGGCTACACTCAAAAAGCAGTCATCGGAGGGCACAAACTCTATTTGCGTACCGGTGAATATGATGATGGTACAATAGGCGAAATTTTTCTTGATATGCACAAAGAGGGAGCCGCTTTCAGAAGCTTGATGAACAGCTTTGCAATTGCAATTTCACTGGGCTTGCAGCATGGTGTTCCACTGGAAGAATTTGTGGAAGCCTTTATTTTTACACGTTTTGAACCAAACGGTATGGTTTCTGGAAATGACTCAATCAAAATGAGTACATCCATCATTGATTACATTTTCCGTGAACTTGCAATTTCTTACCTTGGTCGCAACGATCTAGCTCAGGTCAATCCTGACGAGTTACAAGCCAGTGCAGTACATACACAAAATGAGGATCAACCCGAGTTTGACAACGAACAAGTAGTTTCGGAGAGGACTCTCAGCACTGAAGAAAGTCTGGCCTTTCTGGAACAGAAGGAAAGCGATTTTGAAGGAGTAGATTTTGCTCTGTTAAAAAATTCTGATCCAAAACCCGAACAGGTACATGCTGAATTTACTGGCAATTCAGATTTTGGTGTTGATACATCGACAGAAAGTTGGGAGACACAGGAACGTTCCCCAAAAACCCTTGTTCAAGAAGCACGAATGAAGGGTTATGAGGGTGAAGCCTGTCACACATGTCAGCAGTTCACTATGGTACGTAACGGTTCATGCCTCAAATGTGCTTCCTGTGGAGCAACCAGTGGTTGTTCGTAAAATATCAGCAGTTTTGTAGCCGTGAGCAAAAACAGCTCTTCTATTTTTTGTCAAGCAACGGCCTTAATTTTTTACGCTAATGAAAACTTTGGACTGCGGGTTGAGGTGTTAATCTCAGCCTGCAAATCTAAAAATTCATGTCTCACCTTTTAGTGACCCCACCTTCAAACTTATATAAAAGTCCGCAACGTGGAATTGCTTTGTTGATCACGCTGGTTATTTTGGCCCTGCTTGCCGTTTTCATGACAGAGTTTTCTTTTGAAACAAAACTCGAGACAAGGGGTATCCAAAATTACCAAGCTTCATTCAAAGCCAGGAATGCTGTCAAATCTATGTTTAAGGCTGTACTGGAAGGGTTGAAAGGTCAAAATGAGGTTAAATTTTTTCGAGTCTACTTACAGGGATTACAGTATAATTTTAGTGAATTTTCTGGAAATGACTGCACTCTTTTAAATCCCTGCAAACCTGTAAAATTAATTGCAGGAGTAATTGCTGATTTTCCTGATGTAATTTTTTATACACCATATATTCGTCCAATTGATCATTTGTTCAATTTGAATCGAATCCGGAAGAACAATCCTGGGACACCGGAAGATTTAGATTTGCATAACCAGTTTGTGAATATACTAAAAAATATGAAATCTGTGTCTGGTCAAGTCTCTTTGGAAGTTTCTTCCATCGACAGAATTTATGCAGCCTTGTTCGATTGGACTGATGGGGACCAGGAACCATATGAAATGATAGGAATAGAACACTACCAGGATTTGCAAACTGAATATGAAATCAAGAATCAAAAGTTAGATAAACTTAGCGAAATTCTGCTGATTGACGGTATTGCTGAAAGCGGAATCCCTTTTGATAATTCTCAATCGGGACCAGGAAACTGGAAAAAATATTTTACGGTTTTTCCAGTCGAAAATAGGGCAGAAGGTTTTGAGCAACCACGTATAAATGTCAACCTTGCAACAGAAAATGAGATTGTTGATTTTTTGATGCAGTTTGAAAATCAAGCTGATAGTAGTACCTCCCAAACATTTATAGCAAAAGCTATAGAAATAGGGTCTACACTAAAATTAATAACCAGTGGAGAAAAAGGTAAAACATACAATTCAAGTTCTGAAATACAAAAATCTTTGGATTCAAGTCCTACTACTTCTGATTTGCCGGTTGTCGCTAAGCAATTCTTCGTTCCTTACAGTAATTGGTATGAAATCAACCTGAAAACCGAAATCGAAAATGTACAAGCAGAAGTGAATGCGTTTGTGTCGGTGAACAGAAAACCTGATCATTCTGTTGAAAAGTTAATAATCCACGAATTTTTGTTGCGCTAAATAACAATGTCTGAAAAAATTGGCTGTCACATTATTCGTCTAAAGGAAATCGATTCAACAAATTCATACCTGAAAGACAAAAGTGAGCTCCTACAAAGGAACGGCTTAGTGGTGATTGCTGAAATGCAGGTTTCGGGACGTGGAAGAGCCGGTAGAAAGTTTACTTCTATAATTGGAAATAACATAACTTTTTCCGTAGTTTTGCACCCAAATTTGCCACTTGAAGAGATTCAAATATTTGCTTTATTAGCTGGAGTGGCTGTAGCTCGTGTTCTTGAAAATTACGTCAAAAATATCCGGCTTAAATGGCCCAATGATGTACTGGTAAACGAAAAGAAAATCTGTGGAATACTGCTCGAAACAATCAATATCCCCGATCATAGTTTTCCTGTCTTAATTATGGGAATCGGTTTAAACACAAAAGGCTGTCCTAAAGATTATCCTGAAGATTTACAGAATATTGTAACGACAATAGAGTCTGAAATATTAGCAATTTCAGACATATCATCTAAAACTGAAACAGCACCAGTTCTGAATAATGAATCAATTTTTCAGCAGCTTCTGCTAGAATTAGATAACTGTCTGGAAAAATTCAGTCTAGTCTCTGCTAACACACAAAATTATGATAAAACAACCTCAGGTCGTTCCTCATTGTTACAGGAATGGTTGCAGCGGGCTAAAGCATTAGGCAGGAAGGTTTGTAGTTTGAACAACGTAGAAGAACGACTAAAAGACTCCGGAACAGTTGGTATCATTGAGGGTTTGACAAAGGAAGGCTATCTGCAAATACGGACAGATTCTGGTCAAATACTGACACATGTTTCAGGAGATATTTTTGATGTGAAAAGGCAAATTAATGATTCTAGCTGCTGACATAGGTAACAGTGACATAGTTCTTGGTATTTTCAAAGATTCTGAATTACTGCAGAATTGGCGCTTGCATACTGTTCATCATCAGAGTGTAGATGAATATGAAATGCTGGTTCGGGGTATGCTTTTCGCATGCGATTTCAGCTTGGAAGACGTAGATGGAGCAGTCATTAGTTCTGTTGTTCCTGAACTGACAAATGTTTTTCTTAATCTAATCGAAAATTTGGTTGGTCAACAGCCTATAATAGTAAACAGCGATCTGAATTTTGGCATTGAAATCAACACTGAAATACCTGCAAATGTCGGCCAAGACAGACTTATTAATGCACTTGCTGCATACCAGCAATATAAGACTTCGCTGATAATTATTGATTGTGGAACAGCCACAACTATGGATGTAGTCACTGCAGAAGGGAGCTTTGAAGGAGGAGTGATTTGCCCAGGATTGTTAATATCTGCCGAAGTATTATTTTCCAGGGCAGCCCAACTTTTTCAGGTAAATCTTGAAATTCCAGATAATTTAATAGGTAAAAATACGACAGATAGTGTTAAGTCCGGCCTCATTTATGGTTATGGTGGTATGATAGTTTCGTTGATTAACAAATTGGCGAAAGAAATTGTACAAATGGATCAGCCTTATCCTACTGTTGTTATTACAGGTGGTTTGGCGAATAAATTATTGCCGATTCTGCCTGAAGTTATTTTTCATGATGATTTGACTTTACGTGGTTTATACCTTTTTCATTTGATGAACAAACCCGTTGAAAATGGAAAAAATCAATAATTCACAATTATTTTTGATAGCTTCTCTGAAACTAACAAACCAACCAGATATACGATCAACCACTGATATAAAGAGATCACAGAGGAATATTTTATAGAAAAGTTTTCTGCATCTTTAGTAGATCTGTGATGATTGTGTGACAAAACTTAATTTTTACGACTACATAACTTAATCAATTCACCAAACAACATTCCAACAGAAATGAGATATGTCTGAAGAAAAAATTGACGGACTTGAAGGACTGGATGATTTTGGTGACGATTTTGGTGAGCAACTCGACTCTTTCATGGAAAATGATGGAGAAGATGAGGGTGATAGTGAATTGGATTCATTTTTCGAAGATCTTTCTACAATCGATGATCTGGAAAGTGATGATAATAGTGAAAGTGAAGAAACCAAAAAAGATAAAAGCGAAGATGAGCAAAACAATGATGATGACGATGTTCAGGAAGATGACCATAACCATGATGATGACGATGTTCAGGAAGAAGATCTTCTGGTGATATTGATGATCCGGACGAAGATGATGATGACGATGTTCTGGGAGATGAGGAAATAGATGACGACGAAGAAAAGCAGCAGCAAAAATCAAGAAGGAAAGCAGCCTCCAAAGGTTTTCCGCTAAAAGCGGTAATTTTATCCTGCGTATCCGGTTTGATTTTGGGATCCATAACGATTGCAGTTCTATATTACTTGGCCACTCCTTCTGAAACTCAATCGCCAGAAACAGTGTTAGAACCTCCTCCAAAACCTGCTCCTGTTGCAAAAATCAGCAAATCTAAACCTAAACCTAAAAAGTCTAAACTTAGGACCAAAACAAATAAATACAGTTATTACATACAGGTTATTTCCTGTATATCCAATGAATGTGTAAATGATGGTTCACAATACACCTTAGTATTACCCATACAAGGGTATCCTGATGGGAACGAAGTTATTTCAATAAATGTTTTTGGAGAAGAAGAATCAGCAAAATTTGTAAAGAAAATTAACTCCGACAAATCCCTGGCAGGATACGCTTATCGTAAATCGATAAAAGAAGGGTTTCAGGTTTCCCTAGGTTTATTTCCAGAACTGGAAACGGCTAACAGAGTAAGAACACACTTAAATCAATCTTTTAAAAATAAGATTTTTTTTAAAATACAACGTACTACACAAAAAATACTATTTCAAAAAGTTCAAATTGGTGGGTTAAAATCAAAAATCAGAACACATAGGGGTGACTAGAGCCACAAAACTTCCTTGAAGGGGTTGCATCATTTGTATTTTCAGTAAAAAATAAATAATAATGACTGATATTTAGATTTTGACTAAGTAAGACTTTCCTCATAATTTCGGTACAGTTTGGCAATAAATCTATTCAATGTACTGTTGATTTTAGTTTGCTTTTTAATCTTATTAGAATAAAGTCAGTTATCATGATATTTCAAATACTTTAATTTAAAGGAGCATAAATGGGACTGAGTTGGACGATTGTATTCAGTGTTTTGGTAATTGGATTCATAATTATTCCAGGAATTGTTTTTTTGACTAACATCAGTCGAATTCGCAAAGAGTAAGTACGGTTAATTTCTGTCATTAAAAATCGTAAATACCTAATTCGTCTTTTCCAGGATTCGGAAACTCTTTTCTTTCGGCCTTCCCACTTAATGATTTGATGGCACCCAACCCTTTCTCGAATCTCATCGGAAAATCATACTGCAGGAGTTGCCACATTTCTAGCAGCTAATTTTCTTTGAGTTTTACTTTGAAAAATAGACTCAGTTTAATAAGAGCAAATCGCAGCACTATGTTGTTTTGTTTGCTGCCTGAAGTCTGCCTCCCGTTTTTTTTATTATTGTTTTTTCTAAACCCGCTTTACGCAAAAGGGGATTCCCCATTTTCCAACCAATTTTCACCTCACTCCTTGCAGGGAATTTACTCAGCAAAACAATCGGAAGATAAACCGTCATTATCTTTCATTAAACACAGCTTTGCAGTAGTTTCTGCTACTGCATTAAATGTTCGATCCGGCCCAAGTACTAAGAATCCTGTGCTAAAGGTGATCCTTAAGGACACACATATTTTGCCCCTGTCTTCACCAAAACATGAATGGCTCAAAATCCGTATCCCAAAAGGAATAAAAGGATGGGTAGCCAAAAAGCATGTAAAGATTTATATGCCAAAACCTTTGTCTGTTTTCAAAGTAAAACCAGCCTCTATGCCCTTCACATCTCTTCTGGAAGCAAGTATTAGCCGGTACATGGAAGAAATGTATTTACAAAAAAGATTGAAACCAGTAGATAAATTATTTATCGTTGTTAAAGACCTGACAACCGAATCTTATGTGGTATCTATTCGTTCAAGACAAAGTGTAAAATCAGCAAGTACGATTAAGGTCCCAATACTTCATGCTTTTATGATTCAGCGCTTTCGCGGAAACATAAAAGAACCTTCGAAGTATGAAAGGCAAATTGAGGAAATGATTCGATTCAGCAGCAACCCAAGTACAAATACAATTATCAAATTGTTAGGAGGCCCCAAAAGAATCCAGGATTTACTGAATGAAACAAAATTATACAAAGAAGTGAAGTTGGCTGAAGCTATTCCTGAAGATGGACGGACCTATCAAAATAAAATATCTGCAGCAGATTTAAATCAAATTTTTGTTAATATTTGGTCCAATCGTGTAATTGGTCCTGAATTCAACCTGGAAAATAACATGACTGCATCAAAAATAATGCTGCATTTACTTAAATTGCCCGGACACTCATGGTTGATAGACAGAATTAAAGCTGGAACCTGTTTTTCGTCAAATAAAACTGTAAATATTTGGGACAAGACTGGATTTGTAAAGGGTGTAAACGGAAATGGAGGAATTGTTGAAATCGATACGCCTCATGGCAGAAAAGCATATTCTATTGTAATGTTCATGGAGCGCGACAAATTTCAAACTATCATAGGAGATGCTACTAAGTGGTCAGAACGTATGGCCATGCATATGCGTCGGATCTCTGAAATGACTTATGCATTTTTTTCCAATCGTTATGAAAGCTACAATAAATGTGGTCGTTCATTATTAAATCGTTTTGCTAAACTTGCCCTTACATCACATCTTCTTCATGCCTCTCTTTAAATTTTTTAAAAAGCATATTAATTGCTGAAACAGGAGAGCATTAACATTATTATTAACAAAATATTCATGACTTTCGAGGAACGTATAGACTGGTTTTCTGCACGAAACCTGATCATGCTGTTTCTCTGGAAAGATCGTTTTTTGAACCCGCTAGTTCCTGTACAATTACAAATACTTAAATCTTCCGGACTGCTTAAAAATAAGTATTTATTGGAGGTAATGGAAGAACATTTTCCTGAGTATGATGCCGAGTTGCCGAGAGGAATGTATTTTCCAGTTCCAATTTCACGTTCCCTTTCGGATGGAGAGGATTTTTCAACTAAACTTGCAGGGCAATTCTTTTATGATTTCATTCGCGTTGATGACTGTCAAAAATGGAGTTTGCGAGATAAGTATATCACTGGAAAGGTATTATCGCTTTTTGAGTCAAACCTGTTTTATGAAAAGGAAACCAACCACTATTACGTTGAATACTGGAGTGATAGTCGATGGGATAAATGCTACCTTGAATGTGTAATAACTCCAATGTTGGGATTATCAGTAGAGAGTATTCCAGATGGATTAAAGTTGGAACTCAATAATCATAAAACAGATTTAATTGATCTACATAGTTTCCGTATTGATACAAAAGAGAGATGCTTTGCCCTCTCACTAAACCATGGCGAAGTACAACTTGCAGACACTCCCAGATTCTGGTTGCTAAATCAATTGGATGAAACAGGTACTCAACTCGTTCTGAACAAGCAACTTTTCCCTTTGAATATTTCATCATAAATTGAAATATTAATAGGCATTTCCTCCATATTTAAGTTCCTTACCTACCTGAGACATTTACTTCATATTGTTGCCATTCAGCAATATTCATTGAAAATATTTAACTATCAGGTTATAATTGGCATAATTTTTTAAGATGTATTAATAGAGCATCTTTATTTAACCGCTCATAATCTAAGATGCTTATGGTTTCAGTTCAACCATATAACCGTAAGTAAGGGAGTGTTTTTCTCATTTTTAAGAAATATTTCGGTAAGGTAAATACTTAATTTACTGCATTATTTACAGAATATAATTTTTTGTAGTGTCTTTTGGAGTGGAGTAATATTAAAAGAAAATATACTTTTGTATCACAAGCAGAACGTCGAATAGCCTCCATTTCTTTAGCAAGTTCGAATTTACCTTTCTTCCATTTTTTAAGACAGGCGTAACAAGCTTGTGCAGATTCAGAACATGCTAATATTTCCGGAGTTAATTTTGAACAGAGACAGAAATGTATACTGAAACCGAATACCAAAATAAAATCATTGCTGCTAAAAACGACCTTAGACTAAGATGTATAGTTCGGTGTAGTTTTGCAGTCTTTTTTTTTTAAATAGTATAGTAAATTACATAAATTTTGCGTTCGCTCAAACTGAAAACACAACTGTTGAGGGAAATAGTAAAAATAATAATGTCCGTAAAATAAATGCACAAAAACCACAACCAGAATCCAAATATCATATAGTATATCATACAATAAATTTGGTACCATTGCCCTTTAACAATCCCCGATTTAAACCAGTTTATACTGGCACAATAAGTCCGGAAGATTCGAATAAATCAAGAGAAGCAATGACAATGATGCTGGAAAAGTCTAAATCCAGCAATCCGCTGACTAACAATTTGCCTACTTCAAAATTTTATTTGAAGGAAAAAAGGCAGAATACTGAAGCCAAATATAATATAGTATATCATGCAAATAACTTGGTGCCATTGCCCTTTAACAATCCCCGATTTAAACCAAGTTATACTGGTACAATAAGCCTGGAAGATTCGGAAAAAACAAGAAATGCAATGACAATGATGCTGGAAAAATCTATATCCAGCAATCCACTGACAAAAATAATGTCTTCTTCAAAATTTTATTTGAAGGAACAAAAACAGAAAGATAGGAAAAAGAATAAAAAAGAGATGCAGGTCTATAATGAAAGGAATAATAAGAAATTCAATGAATATTTTAAACGCCTACAACAAAAACGATCTCACTCTGCAAACTACAGCGGTAGACACTTCGATTACACAAGTTACAACCAAAATATTCAAGTAGCTGCCAGTCGTTAATCTAATTTGAGAAAGCCATCTTGTTTCCTTCCAAACCATCAATTAATTCAATACAATAATTATGGCACGAGTAGCAATGGCAATGAGTGGCGGCGTTGACTCGTCTGTTGCAGCAGTTCTGCTTAAGGAACAGGGACATGAAGTTATCGGTCTGCACATGAAACTATATCATGGACCGGAGAATGAGACTCGCCCTAAAAGTTGCTGTTCGTTAGATGAAGCAATAGATGCACGTGCAACCTGCCATCGTCTGAATATCCCATTTTATGTTCTTGATTGTCAAAAGGAATTTCGAGAATCTGTAATAGATTATTTTGTTGAAGAATATTCTCGTGGTCACACACCAAATCCGTGCGTAATGTGCAATAAAGAAATAAAAAGTAATTTATTACTAAAAAAAGTAGATGAACTTGATTGCGACTATTTGGCCACCGGCCATTATGCCAAAATCCGCTTCAATCCTCTCATTCGGCGCCAGCAATTAATACGTCCTTACGCTTATCGATAAAGATCAAACATATTTTCTACATAGCATTCCAGCAAATGAACTTCACCGTCTGATGTTCCCTCTGGCAGATATCATTAAACCTGAAGTACGGAAAATTGCAGGAATAATGAATTTATCTGCAGCAAATAAGCCGGATAGTCAGGAGATATGTTTTGTCCCAAAGGATTACCGAAATTTTTTAAAGCAGGAACTGAAGGAGGTACCCGAACCTGGAGAGTTTATTAGTTTATCAGGAGAAGTTCTGGGAGAACACCTCGGCTTGCCATTCTATACAATTGGACAGCGCCGTGGACTTGGTTTAAGTGATTCTACGCCGTATTATGTTGTTAAAATTGATAAAGGAAATAACAGGATAGTTCTTGGAAAAGAAGAGGATTTATATTCTAAGACTATATTTGTTTACGGAGTGAACTGGTTGTCTATATCACCTCCAAAAGAGCAGTTACATGTAACTGCGAAGTTGCGCTATTCCCATCAGGGAGTAGCCGCATCTGTTTTTCCAGAGTCAGATAACAAAGTCAGGTTGGAACTTGATGTCGCGGAACGTGCCGTTACTCCCGGACAGGCTGCGGTGTTTTATCATGATGAAATACTCTTAGGTGGTGGTTGGATTAACGATTTACCTTGAGTTTTATAGATTATACATTGGATTATGAACATAATTATAACCGGTTTTATGGGATCAGGTAAAACCACAATTGGACGAAAATTAGCCAAATTAATTGAATATTCATTTGTAGATACAGATTCTGAAATAGAAGATGATCAAGGTTGCAGTGTTAGTGAAATTTTTAAGTACGGAGGTGAAGAGTGTTTTCGTGAAATGGAAACACGACTTTTGGAAAAGTTGATGAATATTGATAATTCCGTAATAGCAACTGGTGGTGGTATAGTACTGCGTGAAGAAAATCGAAAGATGCTGAAGAAAATTGGTAAACGTGTTTATTTGAGGGTGCCTGAAGAAGAACTGACGCGGCGTCTAAAAAATGACCGGAACCGTCCGCTTTTGATGAATAATAATCCTGAAATTGCAGTTCAGGGAATGTTAAAAGAACGTGGCTTGCTCTATGAACAAGCAGAGTGTATAATTGATACAACTCAACGATCTCCACACCAGATTGCTACAGAAATAGCTAAAAAGCTTTGTAATGCAGACCACGACCGCAACTTTTGAATCTGCTTTGAAAAAACTTGAAGAGACTGTAGATAAGCTGGAAGAGGGTTCTATTCCTCTAGATGAAGCTTTGACTACTTTTGAATCAGGTGTACGCTGGAGTCGAGAATGCAAAAAATTTCTCGAAAACGCAGAGCAGCGAATTGAGACAATTTTAAAGAATGAAAATGGTGAGTATGAACAAAAGGAGTTTGTACTCGATAAATGAACACGGCTTTCAACAAATGCTTGAAAGTCAAAACTAATATTTCAGAGATGTTCTGTTCCACTTGATTGAAAGAATGAATTGGTGGTGCTGATTTCTGATTGCTGATTTCTAGAAAAACTGAAAAACGACGCCGGTAAAAACGAATGCTGATTTGTATATTAAAATTTGTTTGCGTCACTGCAGTTCCTAGATTCGATTTATAATCTGAAAATCAAATATTATTCCAGAACATCCTGATTTTAAACTTAATAAAATCAGGTATATAATGACAGAAGTAGATCAAAAGATTCTTATAAATGTAGAGGATGATGAAACACGAATTGCACTGGTGCATGGTTCAACACTCAATAATCTCTACATTGAACAGACCCACCACACCCAAAAAGTCGGAAATATCTATTGTGGAAAAGTAATAAAAGTACAGCCCTCATTTCAAGCAGCCTTCATTGATTACGGAGAGGAGCGCCATGGGTTCCTTTCTTTATCCGATATTAATTTCCACGTCTATAAGCCAAATCAGAAAGGTCGTGGACGACCTTCCATTACTCAAATCCTGAAGCCTGGACAAAAAGTTCTTGTCCAAGTCGTCAAAGACGAAATAGCCCATAAAGGGGCATCTCTTACTACAAATATATCTTTAGCCGGACGCTTCCTTGTTTTTATGCCTGATAGTGAGCGCGGCGGAGTCTCCCGAAAAATAGAAGATGAGGAACAACGTTCCCGCTTACGACATTTACTGAAAGGACTTGGTGGAGAGGACTCTTCAGCGATAATCCGTACGGTAGGAGTTGACCGTTCTCTTACAGAATTAAAACGTGACTTTATGATTTTGAGGCGTACCTGGAATGAGATAAAAGACCAGTATGAAGAACAGTCTGCCCTAGGACTCCTTTATCAGGAAGAAATTGCGATGGTCCGTATGATCAGAGATTACTACCATGATAATATCTCAGAAGTAGTAATTGATGAACCCGTAGCTTTTCAGCGTGCCTTAGAATTTTTTCAAGCACATATGCCTAAAGATCAAAAAAAGCTTCAACTTTACCTGGGTGAAAAGTCTCTTTTTTCTTCATATGATATTGAAGGTCATATTGAGGTTTTACACCATCAGCAAGTTCCGCTGCCTTCCGGAGGATCACTGGTCATAATGCCTACAGAAGCTCTAGTTGCGATTGACGTTAATTCAGGCAGATCAACACAAGAGAGAAACATTGAGGCTACCGCAATAAGAACTAATTTAGAGGCTGCTGAAGAAGTTGCCAAGCAGTTGCGTTTAAGAAACTTAGGTGGGTTGATCGTCGTGGATTTTATTGACATGGATAATTCAAAAAACCGCCTCTCTGTAGAAAAAAAGATTGAAGAAGCAATGTCTGCTGATAAAGCAAAGACTTCATTTGGTGAAATCTCAAAATTCGGCTTACTGGAATTAAGTCGACAGCGAATTTCCGGAAGTTTGTCGCGAAACTCTGTTGTCTTAACTTTGGTAAACAGAATATTGCGAAAAATTCACGACTCTGCAGTTGAGCAGAAGGTTCTGCAAATTCATATACGTCTACCTTTAGAAATAGCTTCACATTTGCTCAACGTGAAGCGTCAGCGTTTAACACAAATGGAAATGGATTATGGAATACGGATTTCCATTACACCTGACACGTCACTTGGTTCTGAAGAAATCCCAGAAATGGAAGTTACTTTGAGAGAACAAGACGGCGGAGAAACTCGAACCTCAGTACCAATTTCTGCTTCAGATATGCGTGACGAGAAACCTGGTAGAAAAAAAGTAAGTCAAAAAAAGGAAGTAGCTAAAAAAGACAGTGCGACAGTAGCCTCGGGTAGTCTGGAAATGAAAAATGAAGAAAAACAAAGTAAGCAAATTAGCAACGACACTTCAAAACCATCATCCAAATCTAAAGGCAAAAGTGTCGGAACAGATAACAGTTTAACGCAGAAACATCTGGATTCTGGTTCTGTAGTTGAAAAGGATAATTATAAGTTAACTGTAACTGAGAAACAGAGGACTCCTGAAGTTGAGAAAAAACAAAAGGCAGTTGTCAAAAAACAAGAGACAAAAGAAAAAACAGATGCTGGTCTTTTTAAGAGTGTACATGAATCTTTGGAAGTTAAAGATACTCCTAATGGCAAAGAAGCCAATCAGAAGCAGATTGTTGAGGAAAATAATGTTCCAGAAGTATCAACATTTAGAAGTGTACATCTTGACGAAAATTTGAACTCTGCTAAAAAGACTAAAATAAAATCTCATGAAAACCCAACAATAAATGTTATTGAAAATCAAATGTTCAGCAGCGTTCATATAACTGATACTATAAAATCGGTACCGAAGGTTGTTTCTTCAAAGCAACACTCTAAATCCAGGTTGACATCTGGAAAAACTAAATCTGATTCTACAAAAAAGTCTGGAAAAACTGCTCAAGACAAACCAACGGCAATTAAAATTGCTAAAAAGAAACAGGATTCCACAAAAGTGACAACTAAAGCTGAAATTAAAAAAACTAAGGTAAAATCTAATGCAGTGTCAGTAACTAAGTCAAAATCATCACTAAAAAAAGTTTCAGTTACAAAAAAAACTGATAATTCATAAGCATCCCGATCCTTTAACAGTAAAAACAGGTCTACGTCTAAATCAAAACAAGACACAAAACCAAAGAAAAACACTGAAACTCTTCCAAAAAAACAGAAGACAGAATAAACTTCTGAAGAAAGCCTCTAATCAATAATTTCAACTTCATAAAACTGTTGATAAATGTGAGTCATGGATAAAGCAATGGCTTATAAAAACCTTCCTTCTATCACAGAGTGTGATTCCTACCTCAGGAGACAAAACCTCGCTTACGGAAAATCAGTCAGAGAAATCGTAAATAGTGTCCTGAATCAAGTACGGCATGAAATTTACCAAAATAAGACTGTATCTGTTTCATACAATAACACCCAAATTTTAGAACGTGTTGGAGCAAAAGTCCGGATACAGTCCGCCGGGGCGCAACGGGTTATCAATGCAACCGGAGTTGTTGTTCATACTAATTTGGGACGAGCTCCTTTGTCAGCAAATTTGTTAGCAAAAGTTTTACCTAGAATGAGTTCATATTCCACCCTGGAATATGATCTTAGCACCGGAAAGCGCGGTACACGAGACTCAAAAGTCCGCAAGCTTTTACGTTCACTTTCCGGTGCTGAAGATGCAATGGTGGTCAATAACAATGCCGCAGCCGTTTTTTTAATGCTCAAGGCTTTGACAACAGGTTTACCGGAAGACAAAACAGCAGAAGTGATTGTCTCAAGGGGTGAGTTGGTAGAGATCGGTGGTTCTTTCCGAATTCCTGATATCATGCGGGAAGCAGGCGTGAAGTTGGTCGAAGTTGGTACTACTAATCGCTGCCGCCTTTCAGATTATGAGCAAGCTTTGACCGAAAACACAGCAGCTCTGTTAAAAGTACATCCATCCAATTACGAAATTAAAGGATTTACAGAGTCCGTTTCAGTTGAAAAAATGGCAGAACTGGCCCACTCCAAAGGCCTTTTTTGTTTTCATGATTGGGGTAGCGGAAGCTTTTATCGGTTCAAGCAACGTGGGTTAAGTGAATATGCAACTGTGAAGCAGGAGCTTGCAGCAGACCCGGATTTGCTGGCTTTTAGTGGTGACAAACTTCTTGGTGGAATCCAGGCTGGAGTGCTGCTAGGTAAAGCTAAAAACATACAAATATTGAGAAAACATGCTCTTTACCGGGCATTACGTTTAGACAAGGTAACACTTGCTTTGTTAGAAGAAACACTTGAAGTATATCTGGATTTAAAAAGACTTCCGGAACTGGTTCCAACAGTTGGGATGCTAGAATTAACAGTTGAAGAAATTCAAAAACAAGTAAAAATATTTTTGGAGAAACTCAAACTTCCAAACAAATCTGCGTTGAAATGTGAGCTCCACAAGACAGAATCTCGGACTGGAGGTGGGGCTTTACCGGAACTTCCTATAGAATCAGCTGCACTTGTATTGTCACATCCGGAATGGTCAGCAAATGATTTACAGGAATGGTTTAGATCACAACCTGTACCAGTCATTGTCCGTGTTCATGAAGAGCAAATTTGGCTGGATTTCCGTACAATTCTTCCACATGACTCTGATGAGCTAATGTCGGTAATGACTCGACTTATTTAAACCTGACATAACTGGTTTATCAGAAGCATAACCTAAATCTTTGCTGCCAAATTCAGGTCTATCCATTCTCCTTTTATCCAATTATCTAAAAGGTCTTTTTCTTGCTTGGTAAACGGAGCAGCATAATCTTCATTTAAAGTTGAATCCGGAGTTTTCGGCAGTGTCTTTTTTAATCAGACAATTAAAAATCGCTGACATAACATGAATTCCTTCACATTTTTGGTGAAAACACTTCTGATATTTTTCACTTCTCTTTTTTTTACTACTCCTGGTTGGGGACAGTCTAACAATTCAAGTGGAAACATCTTTGGTATACAACAGACTCAACTAAGCGGTTTTAGTGATGATGAGCGTGTAAAAGTATTATTACTAAACCTCCTCCCATCAGGTATAACGGAGACTGCAGCAGTAGAAATTGCAAAGGCTCTTCAGTTGAACGTTTACAACACTAATCATTTTTCAGTTGTAGGACCTTCAGAGTGGAATGCACAGATCAAAGATCGGGACCCTACACTGGCTGATTGTCATGACATTGCTTGCGGAGTTATGATTGGTAAAATGTTTAATGCAGACAAAGTACTGGTTGGTACAATTCATTCAGAAATAATGCTGAATGATAATGGAAAAGAAGAGCGGAGTATTATCCTATCAATTAGACTGGTAGATACAAGAACAAACATCACCGATTTTACTGATGAAGTACAATTCAGCGACTTGAAAATGCACGATGAATTGTTTCGAATGGCTGAAAGGATTTCAGATAATTCGTTGTTACTTGGAAATGTGCTGGCTGTAAAACACTCCGGAATTATCATAAATTTAGGACGAGCACAAGGTATCAAAATCGGACACCGGTTAGTCATATCCCGCCGAAAATCATTTAAGTCAGATTCAGCAGAAAATACAGTCGGAAAAACTTTTCAAAAAATCGCATTAGCTGAAATAGTTCAAGTTAGTGATTTATCTTCCGAAGCAGTTATTGTTCAAAAAATATTATCTGTTGCTAAAGGAGACCAAATTCAGACTTATGTCAATAATGAGAAACTAATTTACTTGATCACGCAAACACGTAAAGAACTAGATATTCAAAAAAAACTTAAACCAAAAAACCGAGTTATCCGCTTAGGGCCAACTGTTACAAAGGTAAGTACTGATTTTTCAAACTGGTCTAAGCGCTTTAATCTGACAAAATCGGAGCACGACCGCTGGCTCTACACCACTGTAGGAGCTGGAGCTGCAACAATACTATTTCTCAGCGGCACCTTCAATATTAGTGGTTTTCTTAGCATCTTACCTTGGGTTGCCGGTGCCGGAAGTGTTTATAGCGGAATTAAATATTTTCATTATCGTGAAATGCTTAATGAGCTTTCTACAGAAGGACGTTCCCGTGGTTTTCTTAACAGTTCCCTCACCAATGAATTACCGGGTTGGCATTGGACTCCTGTTAAAAAAGGCTTCAATATCGCTTGGGTAAAGCATTTCTAAAATCTGACAGTTTAATTTTTCTTTTCTCTCTACAATAAATTCCTCTCCAGTAAAGTTACTAATTTTCCGGAATCAATTTAACCGGACAATTGAACTCACAATGTAAAGAACATAAATTACATCTTGAGTTTAAGTCTAAAAACTTGGAAACTGTGAAACATCTTTTAGTGGCAAACTGCTTAAAGTTACTGCCTAATTATCTAAAATAATCCTTCAAAGTTAAAATTCTAAATTCATCTATTCATTCCAAATAATGATAATGGGAAGCACATTTATTAACTGCTTGATAAAACTACCGAGCAAAAATTCGCTTGATCCGAAAAGTGTAAATGGCAGCATCTGAAACACAAGAACAGCAGTATTTTGCTCTTCAAACTTTTACTGAAGTCAACAACATCATTGCCTCTTCACACAATTCTGAAGAGACACTGGCCAGGACTGTCAGCATGATAGCAAAGCGAATAGAAGTCGATGCATGTTCAATTTATATTTATGATACAGACCGTGGAGTACTGATACTGGAAGCAACTCACGGTCTTGATCCTTCCACCATTGAGTCTGTTCACATGCCTCCTTCTGAGGGACTGGTTGGATTGGTACTGGAGCGTTCTGCTCCAGTGCAGGAATCTCAAATGCAGGAACATCCAAGATTTAAAGCATTTCCTCAAACAAAAGAAGATTCATTTTCATCTTTTCTGGGAGTTCCTCTGATAGAACATCGAAAATCTTTTGGAGTACTTGTAGTTCACACTACAGAACCACGCATATTTTCTCCCGAGGAAGTACTAATCCTAAATTCAATCGCAACTCAAATCTCCAGCCTTGTTTCTAAAGCCCTCCTTCTAAAGCAACTTGATACAGCAACACAGGAACCAACTGTTGCTGAGAAAAGAAAAGGAACTACTCTTCGCCTGTCTGGACAAGCAGTTGCTTATGGTGTTGCAGTCGGAAAAGCAATACACCTGCAGCAATCTGAACTTGAAGAACCACAGCAGAAAAGTACCATATCTGCAGAAATTGAAATGTCTGACTTTCAATCTGCAATGGATCACACAATTTCTGATACTATGGACTTGATTGAAAAAGTCTCGGATCGTGTTGGTACTGAAGAAGCTTCTATTTTTCACGCACATCTGATGTTTTTGGAGGATAATCATTTTCAGAGCAAAATTAAGACAAAAATAGAATCTGGAAATACTGCATCATGGTCAATTTACCAGACAGTTCACGAATATCTGAGTGCATTTGAAGAAATTAAAGATCCTTACCTCAGTGAAAAAGGCTCGGATTTAAAAGATGTTGGCTACCGTCTATTACACTATTTAGGGCATGAGGTCCTTTCTGTTACCAAAAAGACTGGGATTCTTATTATGCGCCAACTCCTTCCGGGAGATATCGCCAGGATGGACACAACACGGATTAAAGGAATTATTTTATCAACTGGAGGTATAGTTTCACACGCAGCCATTCTGGCTCGTTCTTTGGGGATTCCTGCAGTTTGTCTTGAAGACCATGAATTGGAGTTGATTAAAGATGGAGACCCGCTGGTTATTGACGGAGATTCAGGGTTAGCAGTAGCTTATCCGGAAAAAGAAGTACTTGCTGAATTTAAACATTTACTGGTTGAACAACAGCATTATTTTAAGCACCTTGAAGAGTTTAAGGATATCCTATGCAAAACGAGTGATGGTACACGAATAAATTTAATGGCCAATATAGCTCTGGTAAGTGATCAAATTCAATTACAACGCTATGGTGCTGAAGGGGTTGGGCTGTTCAGAACCGAAATTTATTTTCTTTCACTTGATCGCTACCCTGACATTTCTGAGCAAACGAAGGTATATCGTGAATTGCTTGATAATGTTGCAGAAGATAAGCCCGTGATTTTCAGGACTTTGGATGTTGGTGCAGACAAAGCAGCACCATACATGGGTTTTCAAGATGAGGATAATCCCTTTCTTGGTTATCGTGCAGTACGCCGCCAGTTGAAACAAAAATCTGTACTAAAGGATCAATTGAAGGCTTTAATTTTGGCAACAGGAACTCGTCCTAACGTTCGCTTACTGTTCCCAATGATTACAAATGTTAAAGAAATCAAGCAGGCAAAGGAATTATTCGAAGAGTGCCGTATTGAAGTTGAAGCATCCGGTGAAGTTTTAGCAAAAATAGAAGTAGGTATGATGTTTGAGGTTCCAAGTGCCTTTTTGATTTGTGATAAATTTATGTCAGAAATTGACTTTTGTTCGATTGGAAGCAACGACCTCACTCAATACGTACTGGCTGTTGATCGTAATAATCCCCAAATTGCTGACCTTTACGACCCTCTGCATCCTGCTGTCCTGCAATTAATTCATCGACTTGTGCAAACGGCAGAAGAACATCATAAATCTGTTGAATTGTGTGGTGAAATGGCTTCAGATCCTGACGGATGTGTGATTCTAGTTGGTCTTGGAATCAATTCACTGAGCATGAATGCCCCTTTAATTCCAGTTGTAAAAAAACGTCTTTCAGGAATATCACTCCCTGATGCAAAAATTCTGGCTCAAAAAGCCTTGAATGCAACCTCTCCAGAGGAAGTGCGAAACTTGATTCGTGAATGTTTTCCAGATACTCATTCCAAAGTAATACATAAACAATGATGACTCAAAACGATCTTCATAAAATCTGTTTAATTCATGGTAACCAACTCTTATTGGTAGAGGAAACCGCGAATACATCAATCGATCAGAGACTTGAAGGCCGGGAAAAAGATTGGAGTTTGGAGCGCTTCAATGCGCAGGAAATGTTGAAAACGACTGGAGAATCTGGAAAAAACAGTATCGATGATCTTTTGATAAGTTGTGAAACATTACCGATGCTAACTGACCGCAAAGTAATCAGAATCGATAATTTTGAACTAATCAAGAAAGCAGCAAATAAAAGTGACAATTCTCATGCGGTCAGGCTTTTTGAAGCACTTGAAAACATCATAAAAAATCCTCCAGAAAGCTTGTGGTTTGTCTTTACCAGTCCGGCAATGCGTGAACAGGATTTCAGTAAACCACTCTATCGCAGCATTAAACAGGGCGGTGGTCGGATACAAAAATTTGTAGCTTACGATAATAGTACTCCATACAACTGGGTTATTCAGCGGGGAGAGCAAAAAGGATTGCCCCTTACAGCTGATGTTGCACGTTTACTGATAAACATTGTGGGCAACGACTTGACTGATCTTGACCACGAACTGGAAAAATTAAGCCTCTATTTATCAGGCAAAACCGTCTCAGAAGAAATGATCAAAGAACACATTCGCGGTCACAAACATTTTTCTGTTTTCCGGATGACTGAAGCTTTGTCCCAGAAAGAATTAATACCTGCCCTGGAAATTCTTGATCAACAGCTACAATCTGCTCCCCGTGAACACGTGCGCCTTTTCGCACTCATCATTATGCAGTTTCGCCGCCTTCTCATCATTCACAGCATGTTTGAACAATTTTATAAGGAATCAGAAATTATTGGGAAAATATCTCTTCCACCATTTCTCAGCAAACAAGTTTTGGCACAAGCTCGAAATTTTACCAGTGAAGAATTACAAAACATCTACACAGAACTTTCTAAACTGGACTTGCGTGTAAAGTTCAAAAATACTCTTGCACCTCTTCTAATTCAGGACCTTTTTCAGCGTATTTGCTCCGGACATTTCAAAAATGCAGTTAAATAACGATCAATCTGAGTTGAACAACGAAAACTTTCCACGTCTTTTTTCTCCAATTGATCTGTGCGGGCATTCCCTGCGTAACCGCATAGTTTTTGGTGCGCACACCGCCAATATGTCTGAACAGGGCCTTCCGGGAGAAAGGCATCTTGCATATTACCGTGAACGTGCGCTGGGAGGTGCAGCGATGCTGGTCATCGAACCGATACCGGTGCATCCTGCAGCAGTTTTGACACGGGGTAATTTTCGGAACAGCACTGATGAAGTCATTCCTCACTTTAGAAAAATTACGGATGCAGTTCATGAAGAAGGAGCCTTGATTCTGCAGCAGCTTTACCATGTAGGACAGCATGGGGATTCCGACAATTCATATCACGCCAATTGGTCTCCTTCCGGAATGCCGAGTTATCATGATTCCGACGGAAGTCACTCTATGAATGAAACAGAAATAGAGGAGACTATTGAGGGCTTCGTGCAGGCAGCCAGAAGATGCAATGATGCTGGTTTTGACGGTGTAGAAGTCTGGGCTGCTTATCATGGCATGGTTGATCAATTTTGGACACCATGGTCAAATCAGCGCACAGACCGTTGGGGTGGATCACTGGAAAATCGTACACGCTTTTCACGGGAAATCATCACACGAATCCGTAAAATATGTGGTGATGATTTTATTGTCGGCATTGCAGTCAACGACGAACCTGATTTCGAAGTCGCCCTCCAGCGTGAATCAATTGCAGAAATTATCTCCCTTCACGATCGCGATCAATCTGCTTGATTACGTCACCTGCGGTACCGGAAGCTACTTCGATTTCTACAAGCTGATGCCTACATTTCTCTATCCGGAACGATTGGGAGCGGAACTTGCGGAAGTGCTCAAAGGTGCTGTAAACCATGCCTTGGTAATTGCGGAAAGCCATATCCGGACACCGGAGAATGCCGAGGCCGTGTTATCTGCCAACCAGGCAGATCTGGTTTCCATCGTCCGCGGACAAATCGCGGATCCTCATTTGGCCAACAAAGCCCGGGAAGGACGAGCCGAAGACATTCGTACCTGCCTATCCTGCAATCAAATGTGTTGGGGAAGACGCAGTCGTGATTACTGGATTTCCTGTCTCGTCAATCCGTCTGCCGGCCGTGAATTTGAATGGGGTGGAGATCGCTTTCAAAAATCAAAAACACCTAAACGTGTTCTTGTAGTCGGAGGAGGACCTGCAGGCTTGGAAGCAGCAAGAGTATCCGCGGAACGTGGTCATAATGTCACTCTCGCAGAGGCCGGTGACCGCCTCGGCGGCCAATTCCGACTGGCGGGAATGCAGCCTCGGCGTGGTCAAATTATTGATCTGCTGGACTGGTATGCCCGACAGTTGTCAAAACTTGGCGTTAAGGTACGACTCAATGCTTTTCTGGATGTGGATGAAATCAAGGAATTCGCCGCAGAGAAAACTGTAATAGCTACAGGTTCATATCCGTCAGATACCGGATTTCAGAAAGCAATACCGCATGTTCATAAACTGCCGGGAATTGAACTCGGTGGCGTTTTTTCAGCAGAAGATGTGATGGCACGTCGGGCACGTCCTGGAAAGCGTGTCTTAGTACTCGACGAGGGTGGAAACTGGAAAGGTTGCGGAACCGCCTGGAAACTTGCTGAAGACGGACACGAAGTGACTCTGGTTACACCGGACCCACTTGTAGGTAAGGAACTTCAGCGCACCAATGCAGACTATCCTCTTCGACAGCGACTGGCGAAACTTGGAGTTAATTTCATTCTTGAATCGGCAGTTACAAGCTGGAACAAGGAGGGTGCGGAAGTCCTCTGTTTTTTAGACGGAAAAACTCAATTCATTGAGTCGGATACCCTGGTCTTTGCCACTTCAAACGTTGCAGAAGACTCCCTCATGCAGGATCTTCAAGGTTCCGGACTAAATGTTCTCAATATCGGTGACAGCGCAGGACCTCGCCAGGCTCCTTTCGTTATCTACGAAGGTCGCCGCACAGGCATGGAAATTTGAGGCTTGTTGTGTAATCTCCTCTTTCAATTCAACATAGTTCATTATCTCAAACAAATTTCACATATCGATATAATTACTAATAACGTTGTCTCGCCAAAACAGCATTTAAGTTCAAAATGACCCAAGATTTTCTCGATAATCAGCAATACACAGAACTTTCCATTCTGAGTTATGAGGCCATTTACGGACACAACTACATCAGTCCCGGAGGAGAAAAAGCAACTGATCAATTCATCGACACACTGAAACTTGTTCCGGAAATGCGGGTGCTGGACATCGGTTGCGGTTTGGGAGGTCCGGCCTACCGTTTGGCCAGCAAATACGGAGTCCATGTTCACGGCATCGATCTCTCTGCAAACATGATCCGTATTGCCAAGACCCGCCTGAAGGAAGAAGGATTACAACATCTGGTGACATTGGAACAGGGAAATTGCCTAGAAATACAAACGGAAATGACCTTTAATGTTGTTCACAGTCGTGATGTTTTTTTACACATCAAAGACAAAGCACGTTTGTTTGAAGTAATCGCTAAGACTTTGGTACCAGGTGGACGCTTATACTTCTCGGACTATTGCCTTGGCCAGGCAAAATCTAGTCCGGAATTTAAAACATATATGAGGGAGCGAGATTATTCATTGCATACGGTTGAAGATTACACAAAATTAATGGAAGAAGAAGGATTTAAAAATGTTAGCGGAGAAGACCGAACAGACATATTTATCCAGACTCTCAAACATGAATTGAATAATTTGGAAAAGTCATCCTTATTAAAACAAGAGAAAAACTACTTGTACAAAATATGGCAAGGAAAAATCAAGCGTACCGAACATGGAGAACAATGTTGGGGCTGGTTTTCCGGAGAAAAGTCAAAATGACAGAAAATATAAACAAAAAAGTTGAAGCACTCACTTTTTGGCAACAGCCGATTCTGTGCGAGCCGGTGAAAGGAGGAATCACCAATCTTAATTTTAGGGTGGAGCATGGGAATGAAATGTTTTTTGTACGTTTGGGAGAAGATATTCCGGAGCATGGTGTTTATCGTTTTAATGAATTGGCCGCAAGTCGAGCTGCTTTTTCCTGCGGAATTTCTCCGGAAGTTGTTCATGCAGAATCCGGAGCAATGGTTTTGCGTTTTATCGAAGGTAAAACTTTGGTCGAGGAAGATTTGAGGGATTCTATCTAACTTGGGAAAAGTCCTTTCTTTGCTAAATAAATGCCATCGGGAAATGCCCCAACACCTTCCTGGAAGCACTTTGATATTTTGGGTTTTCCAAGTGATACGGGGTTACGCAAAAACTTTGCGGGAAGGAAATAGTAGAATGATTCCACAACTGCAAAACTTTTTAAACATCAATGCAGATTTGGAAAATACTGTCGGAACGGTTGATCTGTGTTTCGGACACAATGATTTGCTTTCCGGAAATTTTATTGACGATGGCAGTAGATTGTGGCTAATTGATTGGGATTATGCTGGATTCAACAGCCCTTTATTTGACCTTGCAAACCTTGCCTCGAACAACGAATTTCCGGAAAAATTGGAACAAGAATTGTTGGAAATGTATTTTGAACAAACGATTTCTGCAGTTTTGTGGAAACGCTATTTTGCAATGAAATGTGCTTCCCTGTTGCGTGAAGCAATGTGGAGCATGGTTTCTGAAATTCATTCCACACTTGATTTTGATTACGTAAAATATACCACCGATAATTTGGAACGCTTTGAAATAACTTTTGCCCAATTTGAAAAATTATGACAAACACTTTACCAAAACAGGCACAAATAATTATCATCGGTGGAGGCATCATTGGTTGCAGTGTCGCTTATCATTTGGCAAAAGAAGGTGCGAAAGATGTGCTTTTGCTGGAGCGCGGACAACTGACTTGCGGCAGCACTTTTCATGCGGCAGGCTTGGTCGGGCAGTTGCGCAGTTCTGCCAACATCACCCGTGTTTTGAAAAATAGCGTGGAACTGTACCGCACAATCGAGGGAGAAACCGGACAATCCACCGGATGGAAAATGAACGGTGGTTTGCGTTTGGCCTGCACCAAAGAACGCTGGACGGAACTCAAACGACAAGCCACCACTGCGCACAGTTTTGGTTTGGAAATGGAGTTGCTCAGTCCCAATGAAGCACAAGAATTGTGGCCGTTGATGGAAGTTGAAGACGTAATCGGAGCGGCATTTTTGCCAACGGACGGACAGGCCAATCCTTCGGACATCACGCAGGCATTGGCCAAAGGCGCACGGATGTGCGGTGTCACCATTTTTGAAGAAACTTCGGTAACGGGTATCCGGCTTGTAAATCAACAAGTCGCCGCTGTGCAAACCGAAAATGGAGAAATTCTTTGTGAAACCGTGGTCAATTGTGCCGGACAATGGGCCAATGAACTGGGCAAAATGGCCGGGGTGAACGTCCCTTTGGTTTCGGTGGAACATCAGTATTTAATCACCGAAGAGATTCAGGGCGTGACCGGGGATTTGCCGACTTTGCGTGATCCGGATAAGTTGACTTATTGGAAGGAAGAAGTGGGCGGTTTGGTGTTGGGCGGTTACGAACCGAATCCGATTGTATGGGACTCAAAACCCATTCCAAAAGATTTTATATTTCAATTGCTTCCTGAAAATTTTGAGCATTTTGAGCAATTGATGCTTCCGGCAGTTGAGCGTGTTCCTGCTTTGGAAAATGCCGGAATTAGGAAACTGATGAACGGCCCGGAATCCTTTACTCCAGACGGCAATTTTATTTTAGGCGAAGCTCCGGAAGTTAAAAATTATTTTGTTGGAGCCGGATTCAATGCTTTCGGAATCGCCGCCGCCGGAGGTGCCGGAAAAGCTTTAGCGGAATGGATTTTGGCCGGAGAACCGCCGATGGATTTGTGGGTTGTGGACATCCGCCGTTTCAGCAATCTCCACAAAAACGAAGACTGGGTGCGCAACCGAACTTTGGAACTTTACGGCAAACATTACACCCTCAGTTGGCCGCACGAAGAACACGAAAGCGGTCGTCCTGTTTTGACCTCACCGATTTATGAAATTTTGAAAGAACAAGGAGCGTGTTTTGGTTCCAAACTCGGTTGGGAACGCCCCAATTGGTTTGCTCCGGAAGACGAGACAGCGCAGGATATTTATTCTTACGGCAGACAAAATTGGTTTCCTCACGTCGGCAAAGAACATCGTGCGGTGCGGGAACGTGTGGCACTTTTTGACCAAAGTTCGTTTGCAAAATTCCGTATCATCGGCACTGATGCAGAAAAAGCCCTGAACCGAATTTGTGCCAACAATGTCGCCAAACCTTCCGGTGCTTTGACGTACACTCAAATGCTCAATTCCAAAGGCGGCATCGAGTGCGATTTGACCGTGGCACGTTTGGCAAAAGATGAATTTTATTTGGTGAGCGGAACCGGATTCCGGACACACGATTCAGCTTGGATTCGCAGTCAATTCCTTGTAGATGAAAAAGTTGAACTGCATGACATCACCGAAGAATGGGCGACCTTTTCATTGATGGGGCCGTTGGCGCGTGAGGTTTTGGCGCAAGTTACGGAAAACGATTTGGAAAATGATAATTTTCCCTTTGGAACGTGCCAAAACATTGTAATTAAAGAAGAACTTTCACCGGAAGTTCCGAATATTTTGGCTTTGCGAGTAACTTATGTAGGAGAATTGGGCTGGGAACTGCATATGCCTCGTGATTCCGCAGATTCGGTTTACGAAGTTTTGATGGAAGCCGGAAAGGATTCTGGAATCTCCAATGCGGGATATCGGGCGATAGAATCTTTGCGTCTGGAAAAAAGCTATCGTGCCTGGGGAGCGGACATAACCGCTGACACTACACCTTTTGAAGCCGGATTGGGTTGGGCAGTTAAATTAAAATCCGGAACTGATTTCATCGGTCGCGAAGCTTTGTTATCTAAACAAAAACAACCATTGAAAAAGCGCCTGGCCTGTTTCACGATTAATGATCCAGATGTTGTTTTGCTGGGGCGTGAAACAATTTACCGCAACGGCGAGGTCGTCGGTTGGTTGACCAGTGGAGGCTGGGGCTACACCGTAAACAAAAATATTGGCTACGGATATGTCAGAAATCCGGAAGGCGTTGACAATGAATACTTTATTTCTGGAACTTACGAACTCGAAGTCGCCACCGTCCGTCATTCATGTAAACTACAACTTGGCCCGCTCTACGATCCTAAAATGGAACGGGTACGTCAATGATTCCTCGAGGTTATCTATATGTTATCGGCTGTGCCTCTTCTTTTGGGCTGATAACTACCCTTGCCAAACTAACGTACGACGAAGGTGCTTCGCCACAAACAGTTGTTTTTTTTCGCCTCCTTGCAGGAAGTCTGCTGATGGGAATCTGGTCTGCATACTCTCACAGAAATAATCTAAAATATGTGATTCGTAAATCTTTGCAGGAAACTAATTTACCTATTGTTTTTTTGATTATTGCGATAGGTTTTTGTATTGCAGGAATGAGTTTGGGATATTTAGGCTCAGTAAAATACATTCCCGTAAGCCTCAGTGTTTTGCTGTTCTTCACCTTTCCATTTTGGGTTTTGCTTTTAAATTTCATCATTCACAGTATAGTGTAAGTTGGATAAAACTCATTGCTTTGTTCTGGCTTTTTCAGGGTCTGCTCTGAGCCTTGGACCAACTTGGGAAGTACTTGACTGGCGTGGAATAGCACTTGTTCTGGTAGGTTCAATTTTTTCAGCGGGAATGATTGTTGGCGCCACTAAAGCAACTCAAATAATATCCATGTCTGATCTGGTATTCTTGTCTAACACAATAGGAGTCATCTTGGTTGGATTGATTCTATTTTTCACTGACTCTTTTTCATTGACTCAGACTACATGGGTATGGTCAGGAATAGCAACAATTTGTATTTTGTTTGTCTTTGGACAGTTGAGTTTATTTGCTGCCACAAAAACCATCGGTTCAGAGCAAACTAGTCTAATGCTGAATATTGAACCGCTGGTTTCCATTTTAGCTGCTGTCATTTTACTTGGAGAAAGTTTAGAACTGTCTCAGACCTTGGGTGTTGCCGTTATTTTGGTAGCACTTATACTGGCAAGTGCTACTCAGCAAAGATTTAGTTTCTTCAAAAAGAAAAACAGATGATCTTCATTTACATACTTTCCTTAATTGATTATGCCAAAATTAACTAAACACAGAGTTTCAGAAGCCCAGGATTTAGAGGAAAGCTACCGACTTGCCGACATAGTGAAGCAACGGCAGAAAACTTTGGCTGCACTGAAACTTAAACCTGGTGAGCTGGTTTTAGACATAGGTTGTGGTGTTGGATTCCTCACACATGAAATGGCACTGCAGGTTGGAAATCAGGTAAAGTAATTGGTTTAGATAAAAATCCTGAAATGATCAGCCACGCCCGAAAGCGTTGCGAAGGCTTGCAACAGACAGAATTTTACAAAGGAGATGCAGGCAAGTTGCCCGTTGATGATCAAACTTTAGATGCAGTTTCCTGTACACAGGTTTTGCTCTATGTAAAGGATGTTCCAAATGTGCTTGCTGAAATGCGGCGCATTCTAAAACCGGGAGGACGGCTTGTTATTGTGGAAACCGATTGGCGGGGAGTGGTTTTAAACAATGCAGATGATTCTTTGACAAATAAAATATTTTCAGCCTGGGATAATTCTGTTCCAAGTCCAAATCTTCCGGTGCATTTAAAACCACTTCTGCAAAAACATGGGTTTTCTAAAATTAAAGTTGACCCCATTCCTATTCTAAATACAGAATATTCTCCAAGTAATTTTTCACACGGAATGCTGAAGTGGATTTCTAAAAATGCAGAAAATAAGGGTGTAATAAACAAAGCACAAAGAGCAAACTGGCTGGAAGACCTGCAGAATCGGGGAAAGTCAGATAGTTTTTTCTTTTGTGTGAACCGTTTCCTCTTTACTGCATATTTATAGATAAGAAGTAAAAAGTTGACTGGACAGTAACGTGTTTTGTCGTGTCACTCCGAACAAATGTAAGTTATTTTGGAGGTTTAGTTTTACGGATTTGCAGAGCCGTCTCTACATTCAATTTTACTTCAAATCAGGGTTCAAACCATATCCTGGGATATGTGACTAAGGTGAGGTTCAATGAACTTACTGATAGTGTTATCCTTATTTGTTGCTGTTTCCACCTATTTACCCACTACATCTGACTTTTAATCAGGTGGTCCGGGGTTCGAGATCCCACCGACCAACCACTTTTTTGCCAATAAATTTAGCAACTTAAGTGGTGTGACCCAAATCCACTCAACCTCCAAAATCGTGCGTACAATTGCGTACAAGCATACAGATTACTTACAAATAGAAAGGAGAGACAAGGAAAATTTTGAAGGTTGTGATCCTTTTCACATTAGGAATTATGCGTTCATAATCACTTGTGAATTTGTATGCTTAATAGTCTTAATTAGCTATTTAAAATAATACTTTTGGATATTCTCCATTATCAACTATTTTCTGCATCTGAAATCCAACGAATGGACTATCCTCTTTATGAGTAATGCCAAACCAATTAGAATTACTATTTAGAGCAAAAACTTTTTCTCTTTGCGTTTGTAGGAGATAATTTATTACTGTAGGTATTAAAAATTCACTATTTATATCATCTCCGTTTGTTTTAATAAATTTTACAAACATTTCTTTTAAATGATCAAATATGGATGGTCTGAATCCCCACATATTTAATGATACTGGCGATCTTGCATCTAGTTTATATTTTTTATTAGACATAATTATGCCATTATTATTTTGAATATTATCTATTTCAATTAAGTTCACAAGTAAACCATGATTTAATTTACAAATTGCACGATTAACCCCTCCATAAGGTGATAGTGTCCTTCCTAATTTAAAATAAACCATACTCAAATTCTTAGAATCTTTAGAAAAAAAATCTATTATTTTTTTAAAAGACTACTGCACCATAATAATCATCAGCATTAATAACTGCAAAAGGTTCTTTTATAACATCTTTAGCTACTAAAACTGCGTGCGATGTGCCCCATGGCTTTGTACGTTCTTTTGGACACGTTAATCCTTTTGGGAGATCATTTAATTCTTGGAATACAAATTCAAGCTGAATTTTTTCAGCATATTTTTTAAAAAATTTTTCCTTGAATTCTTTTTGGAATTCACGACGAATTACAAAGACTACTTTGTTGAAACCAGATTCGATGGCATCATAAACAGAATAATCAATAATTGATTCTCCATTTATTCCTATAGATGCCATTTGTTTTAGACCCCCAAAGCGTGAACCTATTCCAGCAGCAAGAATTAAGAGTGAAATATTTTGCATTAAGTATGATATTTTATTATGTTTTGAAATTAAAAAACTATTATAATATCTGTATTAATCTATAATCTACAAAATGGTATGATTTGTATAAATTGAATATATCATTTTACAAGCAAAATATATTTTCCAAATAAACAATCATAATAATCAGTATCTAATAAAGTCTATATCCTTTTCAAGAAAAAAAATTTTGCTGCAAGGAAGTATTAGTAAGGATGCATCTAAACTCTAGAACATTTATTTTGAGCTAAATTATGACTTAGAATGCATTTCTAAAATTACAAAACTTGACAGAAGTAAATTTTGTGATAAGATTTGCACTGAATTCTAATTCAGTTCAGAACCTGAGGCCAGAGGATTTTAAATATTGATAGATACAATAACTTTAAGTATAGGCTAATATTAAAAGCTTCTGTTAGCAAGAGATTAGGGGCAATATGCTTTAGAATTTTTTTTAGGATGACCACTCTTTATTCTTTTGAATTAAAAGATAAATATCCTTTTAGAATGCCGAATTAGTCCATGTCGGGCTAGCAACATTAAATTTAATGTTGATCAATTAAAAGACCTACTTATGTGGATAGGTTTTTATTAAATCTAAAATACGAAGGAGAATTACTATGTTTGCAAATATAAAAAAACCCGCATTATTCGCTATTATGGGGATAATGGCAATAGCACCTGCTAATTTGGTTTTTGCTGGTGGAAAGGTCGTACTTTATAGCGCACATAAGCAGGCCATTATTGATGCAATGGTGCCTCGTTTCGAGGCCAAAACAGGGATAAAGGCCGAAGTTATTAAAGCCGGCTCTGGAGATATCATCAATCGTGCCAACGCAGAGCGTGCAAACCCAATGGCTGATGTAATTTGGTCTATTGGCGGTGAACAATTAGAGGCCAGTTCAGATATTTTGGCAAACTATATCCCCGCTGGATATGACAAAATAGAATCGGCTTTCAAAGTTGGAACAAACTGGTTGCCTTATACAGCGATTGTCAATGTATTCATTGTCAATAAGAATCTTCTAAAACCTTCTCAGTATCCACGCACTTGGTGGGATTTGGCACGGCCAGATTTTAAGGGCAGAATATCTTCAGCTCGAGCTGACAAATCCGGTTCATCTTACATGCAATTAGCCACGGTACTTACAATTTATGGAGACAATGGTTGGGATGTTTATAAACCGATTCTACAGAATTTTGTGCTCTCAGGAAGTTCAAGTGCCGTACCAAGGTTTGTGAATGATGGGGAAGCAGCTGTGGGAGTTACGCTAGAGGACAATGCCTATAAATACGTCCAAGGTGGTGGGCCTGTTGAGATAGTCTATCCTGAGGATGGTACAGTGGCTGCTCCAGACGGTATAGCACTTGTGAAAAATGGTCCAAACTCAAAAAATGGGAAACTTTTCATCGATTGGGCACTTTCAAAGGAAACCCAAGAATTCCTAGTTCAAGAAATGGGACGCCGACCAATCCGAAATGATGTATCTGCAAGTGGTGATCTTCCCCCTCTTTCTGCATTTAAAGTCGTACCTTATGACTTTTCATGGTCAGCAGGTAATAAGGACCTCTTCCGCAATAAGTGGAACGAAATTTTGATTGGTGAATAGCTTCATTAATAATATACTTCCTTTATAAATGTCCACAGGAAATACTTGGTGTTTATGGCAGATTAAGCCATTCGCCAAGTATTTTTTTTGCTTAACTTATTTTTCTCAGTTAATTGTCTAAATGTCAAAAGTCCAACTTATTAATCTTAAAAAAAGATATTCGGAAGTTGAAGCACTCAAGCAATTCACTCTGGAAATACAATCAGGCGAGCTATTCACTCTCCTCGGACCAAGTGGATGTGGTAAAACTATGGCTTCCAAAGCTCTAGTAACCGCATTAGATAGACCAGATTTTTACTTTAACGATTGAAGGGCTAGAAATTGACAACCTTCCAGCATACCGTCGTGATATCGGGATGGTATTTCAAGATTACGCAATATTTCCTCACATGTCTGTGAAGATAATATTGCTTTTGGTCTCGAAATAGAGAAGTATCTGGGCAGGAATTAAAAACTCGTGTTTCAAAGGCATTAGAAACTGTACAACTCTCCGGATTGGAAAAAAGAATGCCTAATGAGTTGAGTGGGGGACAACAACAACGGGGTAGGTCTAGCTCGCAAGCTTTGGTAAAAATCCAACCAAAAATATTATTGATGGACGAACCGCTTTCTAACCTAGATGCCAAACTAAGAATTGAATTACGTGAAGATATTCGACAAATTCAAAAGCAATCTTGGTACAACCAATAAACCAGTAGATCATTTTGTGGCTTCATTCGTTGGCAGTATGATTTTTTTGCCGTGGCCTTTAGCAGGAATGAAAGATCAAAATTTAGACAAACTAAGGGAAATCGAATCTTTTTCTGATCTAAAGATCGATGTAAGTGATAATGATAAATATCAAATAGGTATTCGACCTGAAGAAGTTGTTATTTCAAATCAGAATTCTGTGTTAGATAATAACGTTATAAGGTTGTCTGGAATAGTTGAAAAAATTTCTTTTTCTGGGCGAGAAGCTCAATTGCATGTTAAATTGATTGACGGCAATATGATTATGGCTAATATAACCCATCCTGATGAGAGTTTTCTTGAAGAAGTAGGCAAAACTGTTTATTTAGAGTTACCGTATAAGGCGGTAATGTTTTTTGAAAAAGATAACGGGTTAAGGTTTTAAAATTGTGAAGAGTTTACTAAAATCTCTCAATAACATTTGGAGCTTTGTAATATTATGGCGCTAATCATGCCATTTATTATGCTATGCAAATGGAGGTTTGGATGGTCTATCGATAACAAAACTGGCTCGTTTACCCTTCAAAATTACATTGATATTCTTGGAAGAGGTTATTATCGTAAGGCTATCTATAACTCTATTTTCGTTGGTTTTTCTAGCATGTTCGGGGCTCTTTTAATCGGTGTCCCTTTAGCTTTTTTTACTACTCGCTTTAAAATAAGAGGTAAATCAGTTATCTCAACCCTAGCAATTTTGGCCTTAGTGTCTCCCCCATTTATTGGTGCTTATGCTTGGATAACGATGCTTGGATCCAATGGTTGGTTACGTCATGGTTTTGAGTCAATAGGAATACCAATGCCTACCATTTATGGACCTCTGGGTATGGTAATTGTTTTTAGTCTTAAATTATATCCATTTGTATATTTGCTAACATCAGGTGCACTTAGTAATATCAATTCTTCCCTTGAGGATGCTGCAGAAAGTCTAGGTTACACTCCTTTTTCAAAGTTCATACATGTTACTCTACCATTAATCTTACCAGCGATTAGTACGGGTGCTCTGCTCGCATTTGTTCTTTCTTTGGCTGATTTTGGCACACCCTCTATTATTGGAAGGAATTTTCGCGTACTTTCAACAGTAGCATATAACCTGTTTACTAGTGAAATGGGTGGCAATCTAGGGCTTGCATCAACTGTTAGCATATTACTTATACTTGTTTCACTTATCTTTGTTTACATGCAACGTATCATAATTAGAAATAAAGATTTTGGAAGTAATATGTTAAATCCCCCAGAAATAAAGAAATTAACCAGATTAACGACAATACCTGTCCACTTCCTCTGCTATTTTATTGTATTTTTAAGTTCACTACCTTCTATTGTAGTTATTTATAACTCATTCCGAAATACTAGTGGTCCAGTTTTCCAGTCGGGTTTTGGATTAGATAGCTATAGAAAAGTTATTAACAACGTTCCTGAAGCAATATTTAATAGTTTCCTTTTTTCCGCTTCGGCCGTTATTTTAATTGTACTTTGTGGTACATTAATTAGTTATGTTGTTGCGCGTAAACCATCAATTCTCACTGGATCACTTGATTCCATGTTAATGATACCGTATATAGTGCCAGGAGTCGTACTAGGGCTTGGCTTTATTGTATCATTTAATAGTAAACCTGTAGTCCTTACCGGAACAGCTATAATTATTATACTTGTTATCTTTATTCGACGCTTACCATATTCCGTTCGCTCAGGCGTATCTATTTTGAAGCAAATTAATATTGGTATAGAAGACGCTGCAGCTAGTCTTGGATCAGGTCCAGCTAAGACTTTCGTTAAAATAACACTTCCCTTAATGTTGCCAGGTGTTTTTGCTGGGGCAATGATGGCTTTTATAACAGCTATTAATGAACTATCCTCTTCAATTATTCTATATGTTGGAGGAACTGTTACAATGCCTGTACGCATTTATCTGTCTGTTCTCGATGGAGAATTTGGCACAGCAGCATCTCTCTCTACTATTTTATTAGTGGCTACTGGGGTAGCAGTGTATACAATTATACGCTTAACTGATTCTGACGAAAGAGTTTTTCTATGAGGAGTGAAAGACTAAAATGATATAGATAAAGTGGTGCTTATATTTTGATTTGGACACAAAATTTAAGAGAATCAAAAAATGATTTGCTTAGAATAAAATAAATTCTCAAAATATTTCTTCTAATGTTAATTTATAAAATGAGAAAAGAGAGATTTTATAAGTCTAATATGACATATAATTTAGATCGTTCTAAAATGTGAGAAAGAATGGAAAGAGTTTGGAACATATAGCCAATCACCTTGGCCATAAATCCGCAGCGTCTACAGATCGTTATTCGCACCTCAGCGAGGAGGTAACTCTTGAGACTGGGGCATCAACTAAGAGGTTGTATGGATAATTTGCGTACAAATTTGCGTACAAATGTGGAGTCGTACTCCTCAGCCCTTGGGATTGCTGGAGTTGCGTGGAGAGGCCGTCTGACTTTTAATCAGGTGGTCCGGGGTTCGAGATCCCACCGACCAACCACTTTTTTGCCAATAAATTTAGCAACTTAAGTGCAGACCACAAGAAAATAAACAAAGGGTGATAAAATTAGTTAGTCCAACTTGGATCTTTCGGTGAGTTTTCATTTATGACAGAGTATAGGGCTCCCTCATTTTTCCCAACACACTCCATCGACCTTTCAAAGTGATCAGGTACTGAAAACAAATCACCGGCATTGAGCAAAAAACTTCCTCTTTCTCCCTCACCAGTCCAATCGACTTTCCAGATTCCTTCATAACAGATTAGGACTTCTTTTTCAGGTCTACTAAACGTTTTAAATCCTCCTCCTGGTTTGGCGACGGAGAGTAATAATTCGAACCCATCTCCACCAGGAATAACAGCTTCTTTTGTTCCTATTAAACGATGTAGTTGAATTGAGCCGTATTCTCCAAGTTTTAAAGGATGATTTTTTAATGGTTTAAGAGAGTCTGAGCGACATATTCGTAGTTCCATCTCATCAGTAGAGTAGTTCTCATAAGTTGCAGCTTTTTCATGACTCATAGGTCTAACTGATTTTGCACCTTTTGGAATGGGATGCTTATTGGTATCCCATACTCCAAAATCTTCAAGCAATACTAGCCCATGATCTTCAGCTTCTTCGAATATTTGAGGAGCCCATTCAACACCGCCTGTATCATCTCCTCCAAGAATTGCGAACATGAATCCATATTTATCACCTATGTTTTCAAATCCGCGAAAACAATTTGTTGGTATAGAAACTACGTCTCCCTCAGATAGAGTAGCCCGGTTTTTAGCCTTCAACCCCCAGTAAATTTCGAAAGTTCCTTCATGAATGATGAACACCTCAGCTGTGAAGTGGCTATGTAGTGAGTTTTTGATGTGAGGTGGCTGACCCGCTGCTCCGATGTTGAATCCATGTGGTTCGCGTATATTGATGAACTGTTCTTTATTTTCTGTTACACCTGGCCCAATAATACTAAAGTTATCCTTGAGATGACTCCCAGGAGTATGAGCATCAATAAAGGCACTTTTACAGGGAACCATTTCACTCCTACGAACCAGTCTTTTTCCCATAGTTTCAAGTGTTTTCATAGATGACATAAAATTTTATTATTTTTTGGTGAAGAAAAAAGTTTCAAAAATTTGTCAAGCGGCCTGTGTTGTGTGTTATTAAATCAAACTTTGCTGAAAAAGATTTTACCAAAGTTTTTTTGAAGCTATTTCTGCACCTTTTGCCAGCGATGAAAGTTTTGCATAGGTTATGTCAGCATCGACTGTTCCAAAACCTGCGAACGTAGAAAATCCACAGTCGGAGCCAGCAATTACCCTGTTTCTTCCAACAATATCTGCAAATCGACAAATTCGTTCTGAAACCAGTTCAGGGTGCTCTACAAAGTTGGTTGTCGAATCTATTACACCTGGAATCAAAATCTTATCCTCAGGAATTTTGATATCTCTGAAAACAGTCCATTCGTGACTGTGACGTGGGTTAGATCCTTCAAATGAAAGAGCCTGAGGTTTGGCTTTAAGGACTGTAGGAAGAATTTTCTTCATCTCGATATCACAGTGGTGAGGCCCCTGATAGTTACCCCAACAGACATGCAGGCGAATTTTTTCTGAGGGTATTTTTTCAAGTGCATGATTTAGGGCTTCGATGTGGAGTTGAATCATAGAAAGGAACTTTTCGTCACTTTTGTCCTTGAAAAGCACATGACGTCCAAGAGCCAGATCAGGGCTATCAATCTGAATTAGAAAGCCCGCTTTCACAATACCTTCATATTCGGTTTTCATTGAATCTGCTAAAGCATAGAGGTAGCTTTTGTGATCAGGATAATATTCATTTGGCTGGAATAGAGCGATCACACCTGGTGAAGCAGCGTTCATGAAAGCTTCAGAGATACTAATCCCATCAATTGCCTTTCGTAAATTTACGAGATCGATTTCAAGTGGTTTCATGTCCTTTACTGTAACTGGCCCAGTACAACGTGGACGGGTGTACGTCGGAACACCGCCGGATTTTGATGCTCTCGATGAAAATGTTGGGAATTCTTCAAGATCTTTTGGAGTTTTTATTGGGCGATCACGCGTATAAAAACTTCGACTTCCTGAATCATAATATCCCAAACTGATCTTACTTTGCTCTCCATCACTTACAACGTCTATTCCTACATCTTCTTGTTTTTTTACCACTGTTTTAACAGCCTCAGCAATAACTTCGTCATATTCTTTTTTGTCTAGCTTTTTTCCATCCTCCTTTGCGAAGACAAGTTTAAAAACTTTTTCAGAACGAGGAAGGCTGCCAACATGTGTGGTCAATATTCTATCTTTACTTAATTTCATATTTATTGTTTCCTTTCTTGTGTGCTTATCTAATCGCTCGTCTGAAGAATACTATTTTATATCGGCGGATCAAACTTTTTCTCAAAATTTTTAAATTGAATTCCATTGCATACGTATGTTATGTTGATATTTTATTAATAAATTTACCAGTGGAAATATAAATTTTCTTCATACCATACTTAATTTAAGTACCGTTTTATTAAAAAAGTCAAATTTTTGAAATTGATTAAAACTTGACTCAAAGTACTTGGATGATGTAGTAATGCATACAAGCATGGATTCTTAAGAATTTATTACCATAGTATTTTTAAATTGTAAAAATTAACTAAAATTAAAAGTCTACATATGATAAAAAAAGCTAATGTCACTTCCACCCAGGTAGCAAATCTTGCGGGTGTTTCCCAATCAACAGTTTCTCGCTCCTATTCACAAGAAAGCCCTGTTACGGAAAAAACCAGACAAAAAGTTTTTGAAGTTGCAAAAAAACTTGGTTATCAACCAAATGCTATGGCCCGAAGCCTAATCACTCGACGGTCTAACATGGTTGGAATAGTCATTTCAAACGTAACGACAAACCCATTTTACCCTGAAGTATTAGATCTTTTGAGCAGGAAATTTCAAGAAAATGGTCAGAAAGTGATGTTGTTTGTAGTACACCGAGATCAGAGCTTGGACGACATCCTTCCGCAGTTACTCGAATACCAAGTAGACGGAATTATAATTACTGCAGCAACATTGAGCTCAGAAATGTCCTATCAGTGTGAGCGGAAAGGAACACCCGTCACCCTTTTTAATCGATATATTCCAAAATCAAATGCCAGTTGGTTCTGTTGTGACAACAAGGCCGGGGGCAGCATGGTGGCTCAACTTTTTCTAGACTCAAGGCATAATCGTCCAGCATATCTTGCGGGCAGTGAGGACACTACAACTAGTATCGACAGAGAAAAAGGGTTTATGGAAATTATGAATAAGAATGGTGTAGAGACATTAAGAGAAGTCGGTAATTACAACTACAATGATGCCTATGCAGCTACTGTTCGCTTAATGGAAAGACCTGATCCAGCAGACGCTATATTCTGCTCTAACGACATTATGGCATTTGGTGCGCTTGATGCCATTAGAAGCGGTTTGGGCTTGAAAGTTCCAGAAGATGTGTCGATCATCGGTTTTGACGATATCCCTATGGCCTCATGGCCGAGTTTCAACCTGACCACAGTTCGCCAACCTGTCAGAAGTATGGTTGATGCTTCTGTAGAAGATCTTATCTCACGAATAAAAACACCGGAAAAACCTCCCAATCATAAAGTAATCATGGGTGAAATGATTGTTCGAGGGTCATCAAGGAATTTTAGTTAAGTTTCAATAATTTTCTTTGTTCTTTCTAGAACATCTACTCCTTGCTGTTTTAACCACCAAGGCAGGTCAATCAACACCCAGTTTTCAGAGAGTTTTTCTCCTTGCCGGCGGTAGATATCCACAACCCTCATATCTGCAGGAGTACCACTTGCAGGCAGCCCTAAAAAACCACCTGTAGCCGTGTTGGTCAGGTTGGGCCAACCAAAGAAACCCGCATAGTTGCCCTCTGCAAATCGGCAGATGTGGCCATTAAAAACCTTATCTTTCAACCCTTTCCTGAATGGTAACTGATGCTGTTCCTGGTATCGTGGAATAGTGTAAGATGCTCCAATACCAGCTGGACCGTACCAGATCATATCATCATGCCAAGTTTTTTTTAGTAAATCTGGAGATGGGCAGTCATTTCCATTTTTATTAAGATCTGAAAGATCGCCTATCATTCGGTTTACCAATTCAAGAGTTTTCTGAGACTCTCTCTGATCCTGAGGTTCAAATAATAGTCCATCATGTGTTCTTGGACCAGGATAAATGAAAGAAGCGCCCGTTTGGGGAGGTAAGGGGTTGATCCCCAATTGATGCATGAAGCCAATGAGATCGCAGAAAAAACTGCTTCTTATTATTTTACCATCTTTAATGCAATTGAAATCAGCATAACGCAGGAAAGCTATTTTTCGGCTGGCAGGAAAACCTAACCAATTTCCATCCAGAAGGCCCATAAAGTGTCCCATGCTGATAACCCAGTCAGTATTGTCAATCTCACTGGTACCTGCCAGAAAAACGTCCTGCCGGCGCTGAACATTAGACCAGGCAGAGAGAAAAGGGATCCAGAAAACTTCTGCTACCGCATCTCCGCCGTTCTGTTCGTTAAACGGATAGACACCGTACCATTGAAAGTCTGTGTTTGTAAACTGACTGATGACCTTTCTAACACTGTCTGCATTTGCTGCTTCTAGCTCATCATAAAATGATAAAATCAATGATTTTTGATCTTGATAGCTTTTCATTTTAGTTTACTATTTAAGTGCAACACCAGTCTCAGGATCAAAACCTTTACGAACCTTATTGAACTCACGAGTTCTGGCAAAAACATCAACACCGATCTGGTCGTAGACATCAAGCAAATCTACCAGAACCCAGTTTTCTCGAATCAATCCATTTTCCAGCCTCCAGAAATCCAGGCTTCGCAAAGTAATTCTCTTTCCTGACGGAGCAATACCCATCCAGCCTCCATCAGACATAGTCTGGATCATGTTGGGCCAACCTGTAACTCCTACATAATCTCCATCACCAAAGAAATGGTTCGTAATCTGATCAACAAACTGACCTCGGTCCGGCATGGCAGCAAGAAAAGGAATCTGATGCCAATTTCGAAATCCTTCTAAACCTCGGCCTGTTCCTATACCAGAGGGGCCATACCAGTTCATTTTTGGGTGCCAAAATTTTTTCATTTCCATTACTTCTGGGCCTCCCTCAGACGGATGCCTCTGCATTGCGGTAAGCATGTCAATTATTAACTGGCATGTTGCTGAACTACTTGATTCATCATAGGGACCTTGTATAATTCCATCTTGAGTTGCAGGTCCAGGAACCTGCCATTCACGACCAAGACTAGGAGCCATCGGCCAAGCCCCCGCCTGCATCATGACTTCAGGGATGTCCCATAGAGTCTGTACTTCGGTCACTCTCTCTTCTTCAAAGCGATAGAACTCGTGGAATCTCATGGCAACTTGATGCCCTGTCGGCGGAATGTCCAACCATGCTTTACTGAATGTGCCTGTGTAATAACCACAGCAACCTACCCAATCAGCACCTTCTTTAGTTGGTCCGGCCATCACAATAGTGTCCCGACGTTCTAAATCAGGCAGAGCCCTAAGAAGTGGAGCAAAAACATCCATGTAATAATTATCTACTCCAACTTTATCTCCAAGTGGATAGCAAAGGCGTAATACGGGCTCTGAAATAAAAAGCTTATCAAGTTCTTTGCGAACACTACTTTCGCTGAAATCGTACATTGCCATCCTCAAAGCAGAAATCAGTTCTTTATTCTTTGTGTGCCTATCCAAATTTACTCCTTTATTAATAGGATAAATTTTTTATTAACATTTAAAATAACTGTAATATATTTCATTATTTATATGTATATTTCTCATATGTCAAAATCTCTCAACCTTTTCCATTGATTCAACAACATGCAGTGTTTCTTTTGTATCTTCATTTCTGCCTGAGGTATACGAAGTATTTTCATATCATTCTTCAGAAATTGTATTAAATTTGATAAATTTAGATCTATTTATACTTCAATGGTGATCCTTTTCCATATTTTCACGGTAAGTTATTTTTCCCTAGATTTACATGAATTTATAAAACATATCTTTCACGGAACTACGTATCGTTTACAATAATTACATCTTTTATTTTGTATCTGCAATATTTTTCTTGCATTGAATGAATACGTATGTAATTCTGAACGACTCAAATATGTATACAAATTTCAGTCATTTTTTTCAATAGTTATTATGCTTTGATTGAATACGTTTGTATATCATTGTGGCCAGCCCCAAAATCCCATTCATATGAATGGGAAATTTGATGGAAATAAGGATTGTTTGTATTAAACATTCCAAACTAATTAATCAATGGGGGAATGGATATTAAATTAAGTCCCCAATCATAAAAGGAGAGAGATGATGAAAATGCTATCTAAAATAACCCTAACATCAACATTCATGTTTCTATTAGTGCATGCAACTTATGCTGCTTGTGGTATCAATAGTGGCTCAATAAGAATTTTGGCAAATGACTTCCCTGCCATACACGCTGTTCTTTCTGCTGCTGAGAAATGCGCTGGTGGAGGTGTTACTTTTACAAAAAACACAACCAAAGAGCATAGAACTTTAGTTGTTGCTGGCCTAACTGCTAATCCAGCAGAGTTTACGAGTGCTGTTGTTGCAAATAGCTCGATTGTTCCACTTCTGAATGAAGGATTAATTCGACCGCTTAACGATCTAGTAGCGAAACACGGTAGAGGTCTGAAAAAAAATCAACTCATAACGATTAACGGAAAGATCATGGCCGTGGCATTTATGGCTAATGCACAGCATTTATTTTATCGCAAAGATATACTGGATAAAGCAAGTGTAGGAATTCCAAAATCATATGAAGAAATATTGTCAGCAGCAAAGGCAATTAGGGCAAAGGGCATTATGGAATACCCTTTTGCTTTAAATACTAAGACGGGTTGGAATCTTGGTGAAGAGTTTATCAATATGTATATGGGTTACAAAGGCCAATTATTTAAGCCCGGAACCGCAATTGCAAGTGTCAACAATGCCAAAGGGGTGGCAGCACTTAAAATGATCAAATCACTTACAGAATACTCAAATCCTGATTTCCTAACATTTGATTCAAATGCTACTGCAGCATTGTGGGAAGCAGGAAAACTTGGTTTAGCCACCATGTGGGGTACAAGAGGAGGTACTATTCTTGATGACAAAGGTTCAACTTCAAATATTACCAGTAACACAGTACTAGCGAGTGCACCAACTGTTGCAGGTGGATCGACTCCGGCGACCACTCTATGGTGGGACGGATTTACTATTGCAAAAAACATTTCAGACAAAGATGCTGAGGCAACATTCATAGCAATGATGAATGGTATTTCAACTGAAATGGTTAAGGCCAACAACAATGAAGCCGTTTGGCTTATTGAAGGTTTCGTTCCCGGTAAAGCTTCGGCTGGCGTATTTGCCTCAGCTTCGGCTGGCGCAACTCCATATCCCATGTTGCCGTATGCAGGACTATTGCATAGCGCTCTTGGCTCTGAATTATCAGAATTTTTACAAGGGAATGAAAGTGCTCAGCAAGCTTTGGCTGATGTCGAGGCAGCATATACTGCTTCGGCTAAAGAGAAAGGTTTCCTTTAAAATTTTTCCTAGAATTTAATTGAAGGGGGGGCTTTTACTGCCCCCCTATTTGCACTTCTATTTTTGATAGACTTCTATAATTAAAGTCTGGTCAGCAAGAATGCCTCATCGTACATTCATTTTTTTTATCCTGCCTTCGTTGTTATCAATGATTCTCTTGATAGCAGTTCCAATTTTTTCAGCTATGACTCAGTCGCTATTTATCGCACATAAACAAGTTATAAGAGTTAGTGAAACTTGCGATCCATTTGGCTGTAAAAAAGAGACATCTGTGGATGCTGAAGCTACTGCAAATCTTAGAGAGAAAGAGCCTCTGGGGATCTTCAATGGATTTGAAACATACACTAATCGTAATCACCTTGCTGCTGCTGAAATTAAGACTTCTTGGAATGTTGCTACCGGCTGGAAAGATTTATTTTCACGAATTATGAATCTACCTTTCTACAAGGCATTGGCGTTTACGATTACCTATACCTTTGTGGTCACACCATTTGTAATTATTTTGGGCTTTTTAATTGCCTTGGGCACTAATTCTCTTGCTAGTTGGTTAAAAGGACCCACAATCTTTTTTTCCCTGTTGCCGATGATAGTCACACCATTGATAGGATCATTGATTTTGTTCTGGATGATTGATGCTGATGGTATAATTGGATCAACACTGCAAAGAATTTTCAAAGATAATGATCTTTCACTTAAGGCTTCTCCTGCCTTGACTTGGATTATGTTGATCGTGTACGGGATCTGGCATTCAACACCATTTGCTTTCATAGTGTTCTATGCAGGTTTGCAGACAGTACCTCAAGAAACTCTGGAAGCTTCAATGTTGGATGGAGCCTCACTCTGGCAACAAAAACGTTATGTTGTAATACCATACCTTATGCCATTGATTATCTTTGTCACTTTAATACAGCTGATGGATAATTTTCGGGTTTTTGAACCAATTGTTGGATTCAATGCTTCTGCCAATGCAACATCTTTGTCATGGATTATTTTTAACGATCTACGAGGTGAAGATGCTTTACAATTGTTTGGTTCTGCTGCAGCAACATCCATGCTAACTATAATTGGAGTTGGTATACTTCTGATACCAGTACTGATAATGATTTGGAAAGAATTCAATAGCAAAACAGTATAAAGAGGTAAACATCACTACCGCATATAACCAACGTTCAATTGTTCTTATTATTTGCTCTTCAGTTTTTGTCATTACTTGGTTGATAGTGGCTATTTTCCCTTTCCTGTGGACACTTTGGGGTTCTTTCAAGGTACAAGGAGATTTCTTTTCAAAGGCTGACTGGGCAAATGCTGTTTATGGGATCCGAACTCTGGCAGAGACTGGCAGTACCTTTACTTTAAATGGTTACAGTAACGCCTGGATTGAGCACGAATTCTGGCTGTCAGCAATAAATACATCAATTGTGGTTTTTTTTGTAGTAATAATTTCACTGACCATTGGGACACTTGGAGGATATGCTCTTGCCCGTTCTGGCTATCGCTATGCGCTCTGGCTACTTATGCTGGCTCTGGTCTTTCGTGCAATGCCCCATATCACATTGGTTTCAGGATATCTGCTGCCCTTCTTTCAATGGAACATCTGGGGACATCTTCCTACAACGATTATTGTTTTGGTAGCAATAAACCAGCCCTTTACACTCTGGATGCTGCACTCATTTTTTCAAACAATACCCAAAGAGCTTGATGAGAGTGCAAAGGTTGATGGGTGTACTCAGTTCCAAGCATTTCGACATGTAATTATTCCAGTAATGTGGCCAGGCGTTATATACTGCTAGATCATCTCATTCTTTAGCTAAAATTACTTTGACGCGACATGCTTCTAAGTCAGGAAAATCATACGATGGTGCCAAAAATCGCCAGTTTCTTGGGAACAACCCAGACTGAGGGAAACATCATGTTTGCAGTTGCTGCAGTTGTTTCAGCAACTGCACCACTTTTTGTGCTGGTAATGTTCTTCCAGCGTCAGATAGTCAGCGGTTTGACTGCAGGTGCAGTAAAGGGATAAAATTTAAAAGAAAACGTTATTAAAATGGAAGGATTTGACTCAGAATTTAAGAATTTAAAAGATTACATCCTCAAGATCACTTATCGAATCTGGGAGGAACGTGGAGTGGAGCGTATAAGAGATTATTATGGTGAAAAGGCTCCAGTGAAGACCCCTACAAGTGTCTCAGAAAATGTTGAAGATGTGATTAGTTCTACCTACAAAACTTTGCAGATGTTTCCTGACCGACAGCTGCTGGGAGAAGATGTGATTGGTTCTGAGGACGAGCCAGGTACATTCTACTCATCACACAGGATCCTCAGTTCAGCAACACATCTTGGAGACGGCTTTTGCGGATCTCCTACTGGTTCAAAAGTTAATTATAGAGTCATCGCTGACTGTATATGCAGGGGAAACAAGGTGATTGATGAATGGATGGTGCGTGATCAGTCCGCCATTGTGAAACAGGTTGGACTTGAACCCCATGAATTCGGCCGTCAGTTGGCTTTAAATCTAAAGGAGACCGGGAGTGCTGTTCCAAGCTCTGAAGACTACGTTAAACGCTGGGAAGGCCCTCCTGACTCAGGACCACTTTCAGGAGCAGCAAAGAGTCTGGCTCAGACTTACCAGTTGTTATGGGAGCAATCAGAATTAAGTGCTCTGGAAAAATCACACAATAGAGCCTGCCAGATCCAAGCTCCTGAAGGAAAAATACTTTTTGGCCGTGAACAGCTCACTAAATATTTCAATGGTTATATCACAGCTTTTCCAAAAGGCAGTTTCAGGGTTCATCATTGGATTGTCAATGAGGAAGTTGGTAAAAACAACAGAATTGCTATGCGCTGGAGCTATTCCGCTAAACATACAGGATTCGGAAGCTTTGGTGAACCAACAGGCGCTCCTGTAGTAATAATGGCTATTACTCATACTGAAATGCAAGAAGGTCTCGTAGTCAGGGAATATCATGCGATTGATGAGGTCTCACTTTGGATGCAAATTAGCAGCTATTCTATGAGTTAAGACATCGATAAACCGGTTAAAAATTAAGTACAAAAATCATTCAATGAAATAAGGATAATTATGGCAACCTGGATAAAGGAAGCAATTTCAGAAGAACAACGGGACGAAGCCCAGAAACAAATAAGTGATACTGTAGAAAAATTACTTGATGATATTGACAAACGAGGAGACATAGCCGTAAGGGAACTTTCAAAACGTTTTGACAACTGGTCACCGGATGAATTCCGACTTTCTGAAAAAGAAATACAATCCTGTATTGATAGACTTGATGAACAAACAATTAGTGACATCTGCTTTGCACAGGAGCAGATCAGAAACTTCGCCCAGATTCAGCGGGATTCCATGAATGACGTTGAAGAGGAAACGCTTCCGGGAGTGATTCTTGGTCACAGGAATATCCCAATGAACCGCGTGGGGAGTTATGTTCCAGGAGGTAAGTTCCCAATGGTAGCATCTGCTCACATGTCTGTTGCAACTGCAAAAGTTGCAGGTGTGAAGGAAATAATTACCTGCGCTCCCCCTTATGAGGGACGCCCATCTGATGCCATCGTTGCAGCTCAGCATCTAGGAGGAGCAGACGATATTTTCGTGATCGGGGGTGTCCAGGCAGTCGCGGCCATGGCATTAGGAACTGAATCCATAACTGCTGTGGACATGCTTGTTGGTCCTGGCAATGCCTATGTAGCAGAAGCTAAGAGGCAGCTTTATGGACGTGTCGGAATTGATCTTTTTGCCGGACCAACCGAAACTCTTGTCATAGCAGATGAAACAGTTGACGGAGAAATGTGCGCTACAGACCTGCTGGGTCAGGCCGAACACGGTCCTACTTCTCCTGCTGTCCTTTTAACTAATTCCATGAATCTGGCCAGGCAGACATTGGAAGAAGTAAAGAAACAATTGAAAACTCTTTCAACGCGTGACACTGCAGAGCCTGCATGGCAAAACTACGGACAGATTATTGTAGCGGATTCTTATGATGAAATGCTTGAAATAGCAAATGAACTCGCCTTCGAACATGTTCAGGTAATGACCAAAAAAGATGACTGGTTTCTGGAAAACATGAGAAATTATGGTGCACTTTTCCTTGGACCTCGTACCAATGTTTCATATGGAGACAAGGTCATAGGTACTAACCATACTTTGCCTACATTAAAAGCCGCACGATACACCGGAGGTCTCTGGGTTGGAAAATTTCTCAAAACATGTACCTACCAGAAAATTCTCAGTAATGAGGCCAGTGTAAAGGTGGGAGAATACTGTTCAAGATTATGCAAGCTTGAAGGATTTGCCGGACACCAGGAACAGGCAGATCTCAGAATTAGACGATATAGTGGAGAAGCTGCGTGACAGACGCAAAAGTTTACGATTTACGGGGACAACGGGCTCTGGTGACAGGCGCAGGCAGAGGTATCGGTGAAGCTTGTGCCAAAACCCTGGCCGCTGTGGGTGCGGAAGTTGTGCTGACTGCCAGAACAGAAAAACAGCTCGAACAGGTCAGGGATGAAATTATTAAATCCGGAGGAAAAGCCTCAGTTCATGCGGCCGATATTTACTCAATGGAAGCTGTTAATAATTTGAAAAAGTTAGGTCCTTTTAACATTCTTGTCAACAACGCAGGCAACAACATTCCGGAACACTTCTGTGAAGTCACTGAAGAGAGGTTCGACAAAGTCATGGGCCTTAATGTCAAATCTGCCTTTTTTGTTGCCCAGGTTGTGGCAAGAGGTATGGTTGAATCGGGAATCAGAGGATCCATAATCCACATCTCAAGTCAGATGGGCATTGTTGGAGGACGAAACAGAACTGTCTACTGTGCATCGAAACATGCAATGGAAGGTTTTTCCAAAAGCATGGCTTTGGATTTGGCAGAAAATGGAATCAGGGTGAACACGGTATGCCCAACTTTCATTGAGACGGATTTGACAAGGCCCTTCATGGAAGAAAATGAGTTCAAAGATTATATTTTAAGTCGAATCCCACTTGGACACGTTGGACAGACAGAGGATGTGGCAGACGCGGTCTTGTTTCTTGCCTCTGACATGAGTAAAATGGTGACCGGTTCTACCATCAAGGTTGATGGAGGCTGGACCGCAGTATAATCCCAACAAGTCAAATTACTTAAACTCTAAAAAATGATTGCCGATGAAACAAATCCCGGAAAGCCTGCTTAATACTTTCAGGAAATATGACACACCTACAATCGTGAATTCGCTTGAACTTCTCGATTCTAAATTCCGTACCAGTTGTTTTACAACTGAACAGATGATTTGTGTGGATACCTCTCTACCTCCAATTGTAGGTTATGCCAGAACAGCAACAATCAGTGCATCTTCTGAAGTAGATCAAAACACAAAACGTGCCCGAAGTTTAGCTTATTACGAATACGTATCTTCCGGAACAGCACCATTCATCAGCGTTATCCAGGATGTTGATGAAAGACCCGGATTTGGTTCTTTCTGGGGAGAGGTTAATTCAAACATTCATAATGCACTTGGGGTTATTGGTGTGGTTACCAATGGCTCAGTTCGGGACCTTGATGTCCTTTCAGCAGGATTTCAAGTGATAGCAGGTAAAATTGGACTAGCCCACGCTTATGTGCGCATAGAAGAAACAGGCATACCTGTAAATATTTTTGGAATGAATGTTCAGCACAATGATCTGATCCATGCAGACCAACATGGCTCCGTAGTCATACCAGCAGAACTAGCGGAAGAACTTCCGACAGCGATCGATCTCATGATTCGTAAAGAAAAGATCATACTAGATGCTAGTAAAAGAAAAGACTTTGATTTTGAGATACTCAAAAAAGCAATTCAGGATTCCGCACAAATTCAATAATTTAAAGCTCAGAATTTTCACCGATATGGTAGTAATTTAATGCTGTTTCTGAGGCTATACTATTTTTATCTTTAGTCGAAAGCGGATTAAGCCACTTTAAAAGTTGTTTGACACAAAAGCTGTAAGGCTTCATCAATCGTTCAACAGGGAAATTGCTACCCCACATAATACGATTTGGGCTAAAGTTTTCTAGGATTGTATCGAAAATTATTTGAGTCGATTCTGAGGACCAGTTTTTGTCATACATTCCAAAACCAGAGAGTTTGATGTGAAGGTTTGGGAGTGCTGCCAGGCTGGTTAGGTTCCTTTTCCATATGCGAAGTCCGGAATCGCTTTGATCGTAAGGACAACCTGCGTGGTCTATAACGACTGGAATTCCAGGAAAGTCACTCAGAAATTCAGCAGATTCATTCATTTGTTCAGGATAAAGCTGGAGGTCAAAACTTAGATTATGTTTTTCCAATAGCGCAAAGTTTTTTTGCCAAGATTTATTTAGAAGTAGGTTTTCATTGGTGAAAGAAAGATCTGGACGCTTTTCCAACTTACCGATGATTTGGCGTACACCTCGAAATTTAGGATAGGTTAGATGACGTTTGAGGACATCTTCAGCATCTTCTTTTGTTAGGTCTACGTAGCCGACTATAGCTGAGGGTATTCCTGCTGGTACAAATTTACTTAGCCAACTGGTTTCCGATACTGGATCAGCAAGTGCACCGTCGACTTGAATGTGAACAGACCCGGCCAATTTTATTTCATTAGTATTGGCAACATCACTTAGGAAATCTTTCTTGACGTAATCCTTTTGAATCGGAGTCGGATCACCGAACGGTTTGGGTTTCCCAATTTGTTTGAGCCAGATGTAATCTAGAACCTGAAGGTTCCAGAGATGGTGGTGTGAATCCAATAGTTTCATTAATATTATCAAGTAAATGACATGGTAATAGCACCTCATATGAGATGCAAATGCAATACCTCGATACGTTGAGAAAATGTCTTATTGTTTGCCTGATTTTTTTGGGGGGAATTGTGTCTCTCTCTAAATAACAAAGTAGTGGGGTACCCCATAGAGGATGGTAGGGTCTATAATGTTGCAAATTTGTTGCATAATCCTCATTTGGTAAAACTGTCGGAAATGCAGAGCTACTTTCAAAGAATAGGGGCATCTGCCATTTCCAAATGTAAAGCGGAATCATTGTAAGGATTTGCCAGGGCAACTTCTTCATTCAGTTCCACGCCAAGTCCAGGTTCGTCTGATGGAATCACATATCCTGAATCCCAACGAATAGGTTTTTTGAGAATTTCTGCATGAAACCCCTCCCAGCGTTGAATGCCTTCTAAAATCAAAAAATTGGGAGAACAAGTACTGAGTTGGATATTGGCCGCGCCTTCAATGGGGCCGCAATAAAGATGGGGTGCAATTTGGGCGTAATGACTTTCGGCCATTCCCGCAATTTTTTTGGCCTCTAAAATCCCTCCGACTCGCCCGAGAGCCGGTTGTAAAATCGAGGCAGCTCCGGTTTCCAGCACTCGGGCAAATTCGTATTTGGTAGTCAACCGTTCCCCAGTGGCGATCGGAATGCAAGTTTGGCGGGCAACTTTTGCCATTTCTTCCGGACGCTCCGGAGGAGTAGGTTCCTCAAACCAAAGTGGATCGTAGGCTTCCAGACGACGTGCCAGCCGAACAGCACCGGAAGCAGTGAATTGTCCGTGTGTGCCGAACAACAAATCTACTTTGGAACCAACGGCCTCGCGAATTCGTTTACAAAATAATTCGGAACGATCCATAGTCTCCAATGAAGGTTGACGCGGATCAAAAACCGAATATGCTCCTGCCGGATCGAACTTGATTGCGGTGAAGCCTTGCGCCACATAATCCGCCGCGGCTTCTGCGGCAAGCTCAGGATTGTTGTAAACATGCGGTTCGTTCTCGGTATAAACTGCTCCGTCTTTTGGATAAAGATAAGTGTAAGAACGTAATTTTTCGTGAACTTTACCACCCAGTAATTCAAAAATTGGCTTGTTTACAGATTTTCCGCAAATGTCCCAAAGAGCAATTTCCAAGCCGCTCAAGACTCCCATCAGTGAAACATCCGGACGTAAGGTGTAGCCGCGTCCATATACATTGCGCCAAAGTGCTTCAATCCGGAAAGGATTGCTTCCTTCTACATGATGCTCAAAAACATCTTCAATCATTTTTACGATGATGTGCGGACTAAAAGTTGCGCAATAAACTTCGCCGACACCTTCAATTCCGTCGTCGGTAATGAGTTTGAGAAAAATGAAATATCGTCCACCAAAATGCGGCGCTGGATTTCCTACTACAAATGTTTTTAAGTCTTTGATTTTCACAAAATATTCCTAATTCAATGTACTAATCTGATACTTGGTTTTTTCCAGAAAATCCGGATTGATTTCGATTCCCCATCCCGGAGCTTCCGGAATTTGCACTTTACCGTCTTTTGCCGCCAATGCGGGTTCGTAGATGTCATATTGCCAAGGATAATATTCCGGCCCTTCAATGGAAAATTCGACATACGGCCCGGCGTTTTCCAAAGCTCCCATTAAGTGGAGAGTGAAAACAGTGACCAGTGAGAGGTTGGCTGAGTGAGGTGTGCAGGGGATTCCGGCTTGACGAGCCATTTCTGCGACCTTGAGTGTGCGTGTCAGTCCACCAAGGTAGCACACATCCGGTTGCACCACATTAACAGCACGCATCTCGATTATTCGTTTCCAGGTGGATAAATCACAATCCTGCTCGCCTCCAGTCACATCCAGCTTGAGTGCATCTGTGACCTGTTTTGTCCACTCCAGTTCCCAGTATGGACATGGTTCCTCAAAGTGACAGATTCCATTGTCTTCTAAAAGTCGACCAACTGAAATCGCTTTTTCCGGAGTGTAACAACTATTGCCGTCTACAAGCAATGCAACCTCATCACCAAGCGCTTTACGGATTGCCGGAACAATTTCTTCTGTACGTCCTGGCCACTCATCCTCATCATGTCCGCATTCACTGCCAACACGAAACTTGAAGGCATCGTAGCCAAATTCGTCTCTCAAACGTAAAAACCGTTCTGCTTCGGCTTGCGGAGTTATGTCACGTTTCATACTGGAAGCATAAACCCTTAACGGTCTTGGTGTTCCACCCAGCAGTTCACAAACACTTTTTTCTTCCAGTTTGCCACGCAAATCCCAAAGCGCTGTGTCAAGTCCTGCCAGCGCCCTCCGCAAATATGATCCGGGGAATTTGTGTTCACGCTCCGGAATTTCCGTGACGAGACTTTCGATATCCAGCGCATCAGCTCCAAGTGCATAAGGCGCGATTTGGCGATGCACAACAAGTGAGGTGATATCAGCATTGTAGGGCGAAACCTGCCCCCAGCCCTCAGAACCGTCTTTTGTACGAACCCGTACCAGTCCCACATCGTTGTTACTGAAAGTCTCGATACTGTAAATGTCTAAAGTCTTTTAAGGTCATATTAATTGTTTAAGGAGGATCTTTTAAAAAATAATCACATTACGCAGTGCATCCCCCTTACTCACGTCAGCAATGGCTTCGTTTATTTTTTCCAGGGGATAACGACCGGAAATCAATTCATCCAGTTTGAGTCTATCCTGTTGATAAAGAGAGATGTACCATGGAATATCGGTTGTCAGTCGGGTTGAACCCATTTTGCTGCCGAGCAGACGTTGCTCGACTGAAGCAAATTTGCAGGAATCGAATTCAATTTTTACTCCGTCTGCCGTCATTCCAACTATGACCAATGTTCCGCCTTTACAGAGTAGTTTGAAGCCCTGTTCAATCGCGCTTTTGGCCCCCACAGTGACAAACACATAATCAGCACCTCTACCAGCGGTCAAGCTTTTGATTGATTTTCTCGCATTTTCCTGTCCTACATTGACCGTGTGAGTTGCGCCGAATTGCCTTGCCGCTTCCAGTTTTGTATCAGAAAGATCAAGTGCGATGATACTTTCCGCACCGGCAACAGCCGCTCCCTGAACGCTGTTGAGTCCGACACCACCGGTTCCGATAACCACCACGCTGCTTCCGGAAGTAATCTGAGCCGTATTGACCACCGCGCCAAAACCGGTAATCACTCCGCAACTTAAAATAGAGGCGCTGTCCAACGGAATATCTTTGGGAATTGGAGCAAGTTGCGAAGCATCCACCACAACCGATTCAGCAAAAGCTCCAGTGCGCAGACCCTGCGAGATCGGCTTACCGTCTAAAGTTCGCAGCGGAGATTGCTCATCTAACGGGAAAGTGGTTTCGCAGCGGACTTGATCACCCTGTGAACAGTAGTGACATGTTCCACATGAACGAATCAGCGTGACGAGCACATGATCTCCTGGCTGAACAGTAGTCACTCCCTGCCCAACGGTTTCCACAATTCCGGAAGCTTCGTGTCCATAAACCGCCGGAAGGTCTCCGCCCCACGCTCCTTCTGCGTAAAGGATGTCACTATGGCAAATGGCGCAAGCGGAGAGTTTAACCTGCACTTCACCAGTTCGTGGAGGTAATAGTTCAACTTCCTCGATTACAAGAGGTTTTCCAAATTCATGACAAATTGCTGCTTTCATGAGTCAATTCCCTTTCCAAACAGGTTCACGTTTTTCAGTAAAGGCTAATGCCCCTTCTTTAAGATCTTCGGAACGGTTGACTGCTTCAACGGCAGAACAAGCATCGTGGACTGTAAAGGCCTCATTTTCCGGAACCATTTCGGTCATTCGTAATACTTGTTTAATCGCCGGATAAAGCAACGGCGGACCATCTGCAAGGGCTTCTGCGATTTCACGGGCTTTGTCCAGTCCCTGACCTTTGGGTACAATGTGATTGACCAGTCCCCAGTGTTTAGCTTCTTCGGCATCCATCCAGCGTCCGGTCATCATCAGTTCGACGGCGACATGATACGGAATACGCCGTCGTAATTTTACCACTCCACAATCTGGAAGCACCCCTACCTTGATTTCCGGCAGGGCGAAAGTTGCGTGTTCTTCAGCAACGATAATATCACAACCCAGCATGACTTCAAAACCTCCTCCGCAGGCAATACCGTTGACCGCGCAAATTACAGGTTTGTTGAAATTACGCGGATAATTCAAGCCGCCAAAACCTCCTGAACCATAATCAGAATCTGAAGCTTCACCGGATTCTGCTACATTCTTCAAGTCCCAACCGGCACAAAAAAACTTTTCTCCTTTACCTGTGAGAACGGCTAAACGCTGTTCCGGATTGTCCCGGAAGGCTTCCCACATACCGTTGAGTTCACGACTGTCTGCAGCGCTGATTACATTGGCTTTGCCTTTGGAAAGTGTTATTTCCAAAATCGGTCCGCGTTGATTTAGAGTAAACGGTACTTCGGCCATAAGGTCTCCTTCATTAAAATGAGTTTCTTGTTTCGGCAGGTTTTTTACTGGACCACCACTTCTTCTCCGGAAACTTCCGGTTCATCATCTGTCATTTGTTCCGGAAATCCGGAAGCCAGGATTTGTGTTTCACAAGCATCTTCTAAGCGGCGGATAATGTTTGACGACCATTCACGGGATCCGTAACGCTGTTCTCCATCCTTGAAAATATCAATCAGGAGTGGAGATACTTCCAATGGAACTCCGGCACGCTCTGCAATGGATTGAAAGAGGCTGATATCTTTGAGAACTAAATCCATTGTGAAGTTTATGTCTCGGCTGCCGTTGAGAATCACCTGACTTTCGGTCTCATGGACAAAAGAATTTCCAGAGGAGATTCGGATTGCTTCATATGTTGTGCTGAGATCCATTCCTGCCATTTTTGCTGTTGTCAGTGCTTCGCAAAGTGTGACGAGGTTTGCCGTTGCCAGATAATTTGTCAGCACCTTCAGTACAGAAGCAGAACCTAGTGCTCCGGTGTGCAAAATATTGCGTCCCAATACCTTCAGTACAGGCAGGATTTTTTCAAAACTGGAACGTTCACCACCAGCAAAAATTGAAATATTTCCTGTATCTGCTCTATGACAACCACCAGAAACTGGACAATCAATAGCTACGCCAGCCTTATTAACTAAAGCACCAATTCGTCTAATTTCAGCCTCGTCTGTTGTACTCATTTCCGCCCAAATCTTTCCGGAAGAAAGTCCGGAAAGAATCCCGTCCTCTGCTTCCATAACGACTGCACTTGCTGTCGGATTAGGTAAACAGGTGATTAGTAAATCTGTAGCTTCGGCCATCTGTTTTGGTGATTCACCCCATTTGGCACCGCCATCCAAAAAAGGTTGGGCAAGTTCTCCGTTCAGATCACGTACCGTTAAATCAAAACCGTTGCGTAAAAGACTTCCAGCCAGTTTTCCTCCAACGTTTCCAAGTCCAATGAATCCAATTAATGCTGATCCAGGATGTATGTAATTTAAGGTTAACTATCTACTCTTCAAATAGCTTTAAATCTTTTTTTGAAAAAAGAGCCATCATTTTTTTATGCCAGCCGTCCAAAGAAGGCCATTCGTGCCAGTTCCGAAAGCATTATTCCAGGTTCAGTATTGAAATTGAGGGTCACGAGTATTCGGGCTTGATCACTGACAACTGGAGCTACTCGATGCAGAGAGTTTCTGCCACGAAAGAGGACAAGCGCACCATCACCCATTGCCAGAGTTTTAGGCTTAAGTTTGCCCTTGATCACTGCTTCTGTATCAGCAAACGCCGAATCGCCTTTTTCGCTGTTACGCACTTTTTCCCGATACTCAAACTCTCCACCGTGCCCAGGAGACTGAAGCATCAAAGTTACTGCAAAGGATGCGTTGTCGAAGTGCCATCCCAGTTGCTGACCTTGCTCATAATAATTAATATTTATGGAAGAAAGTGTATCTGCATAAGGAAAGACCAGCTCCCCCAAAACCTGTTTCAAAAACATTCTGAAATCGGGCCATTCATAAATCGTCCTTAACAGAGAGTTCTCCGGAACCTGATCATGCGTGATACAACCCTTGTCACTGACCTGTTCTAAATTACGTATGTGTTCAGCGGGAAAGTCAGGATCCGGATCCAGCAGGTAGGCGTTGTGATTCTGGTGACAAAAATACGCCAACGGCCTCACCTCGCGGGCTTCGTTTTGCAGATATTCCACTGTATCAGAGTTAAGGAAATTTTCCATCACCAAAGCACCTTTGCTGTCCAACTGATCTTTGCACTTTTGGATGTAGCTACTGTCTTGAATTGGATGCAACTCGAGATTGACAATGGTTTCCAGATTCATAATTTTCCAAAGGTGGTTGAAGCATTTTAGTGATTAATAATTGTTTCTGTATAAATTTTTGATTTAAGCGGCAGGATGATCACTAACCTGAACCACCAATTTACCAAAATTTTTACCCTCCAGAAGTCCCATGAAAGCTTCTGGAGCATTTTCAAGTCCATCAACAATATCTTCACGATAATGAAGCTTTCCTTCCTTAATCCATTTGGCAAGCTCCGTCAGGGCTTCTTTTTCCTGAGCAGCAAAATCCCAGACGATGAAGCCGCGAAAAGTCAGTCGTTTAACCAGGATGTCACGCATCAGCAACGGTGTTAAATTTGGACCCGGCGGCAGTTCAGTGGCATTGTAAAGTGCTATCAATCCACAAACTGGAATGCGCGCAAAGTCATTGAGCAGAGGCATGACTGTTTCAAATACTTTTCCGCTTACATTTTCAAAATAGACATCAATTCCATCCGGACAAGCATTTTTTAGTGCTTCAGCGAAATCCGGACTATTGTGATTGACGCAAGCATCAAAGCCAAATTCCTCTGTGACAAATTTACATTTTTCCTCAGAACCCGCAATGCCGACTGCTCTCGCACCTTTAATGTGTGCGATTTGCCCCACCACCGAACCTACCGCTCCGGATGCCGCAGCCACGACCACCGTTTCACCTTTTTTGGGTTGACCAATGTTCAGAAAACCTGTGTAAGCCGTAACTCCGGGCATTCCCAGAACACCGGTTGCAGTTGAAATTGGAGCCAGCTCCGGATCAATTTTCTCAACGCTTTACCCTCCGATGCCCAATAATCCTGCCATCCCCCATAACCGTAAACAATGTCACCTTGTTGAAAATTTGTGCTTCGAGATTTAAGTACTTGTCCTACTGTTCCTCCAGTCATTACCTCATTGATTTTGACTGGATCTGCATAAGATTTGCTGTCATTCATTCGTCCCCGCATATATGGATCAAGCGACAAATAAATAGTTTTGCACAAAACCTGTCCCTCTTCCGGAACTGGAACAGAAGCATCAACTAAACTAAAATCATCCGGCTGCGGTTTTCCGCTAGGACGCTTTACTAAGATAATTTGACGGTTTATTTTGTTTGACATATTGACCTGTTTTAAGAATTTAAAAAGAGTTAATGTTATTGTCTTAGCCACTGATCCGCATACCACCTAGCAAAGGAAGAGACATTCGCTTCCAGTTGCGGCTGAAATCGCCCCTGACGAGCATCTAAAGAAGCGAGTCCACGCTGTTGGTTCACCAAGGCCGGAATGTCTTCTTCGATTCCGGCATCAAAACGTTGATAATAACCAGCTATTTTTTTCTCAAAGTCCGGAAGTACTTCGGTTTCCGGCGGAACACAAATGCTCTGGTAAACTTGACAACAATCTGCACTGAGTGGATAGGCTTCATAAATCCAGAGGACATCCATACCGGCCGCAAAGGCCATATTTGGAAATACCCAGGTGTATTGGACACCGGAAGCGGCACGACCTTGGAGATTCGTCATGTTTGGCAGGGGTTGTTCTTCAGAATCCTGTAAGAGTCCTCCGGTGCCTTCTGTATTTCCAAACTGACTGGCAAAGGCTCCAGTCACTTTGTCTGGTGGAGTTGGAAAATTATAAATTTCATCAAGTGAATCCGGATGCACAAAGGGCAAATGGTAGTATTCATTGAATACATCCAGAAAGGCTTTCCAGTTGCAGTCAACAGTCAACGATCTTCGCCGTGTTGTCACCAGTGATCCAATGGGCCATGGAGCATGAATTTCTGCAAAATCACCAAGGTAATCATCAAGATCGGGCGCAGAAGGATCTAGACAAATGAAGACAAAACCAAGCCGCTCCTCGGCATGATAACTGATCAGTCCATAATCTGACCTCTCAAAACCTGAAACCTTATTCATGTGCGGCGCTCCGGAGAGAGAGCCATCAAGTTTGTAAGTCCAAGCGTGAAACGGACAACGTATATGTTTACAGTTGCCTTCATCGTTCAAAAGACGGGCGCCTCGGTGGCGGCAAGTGTTGGCAAAAGCCCTCAAAACTCCATCATGATCCCGTAGTACAATTACGGGTTTTCCACCAAGATTCATCGTTTCATAATCTCCGGAAACTGCAAAACGATCTGCACGCCCTAACCCAATCCAGTTGTGTTGAAAAACTTTTTCGAGTTCCTCCTGCAAAAGTTCTTCCGAAGTGTAACATTCCGGTGGAATCGAAAAGGCTTGCTCTGCCGGCAGTTGGCAGTTGGCAAGTTGTTCACGCAGGGATTTCATTTGAGCAACCATTGAGTGAACCCTCCAATGGGGTTGTTGGTTTTTAACTCTTTAACAGTTGAGTTCATGTGGGGATTAATTATGAAATGGAGTGTGAATTTTGTTCAGTTGGTATCATAAACCTTATGTTTAAGTCGTTCCACTTCAGCTTGGAAAGTAATCATTTCCAGAGCAAAATCTTCCGTACAAGGAGGTTCCGGACGGAAATGATTGAAACGATCTTTTCCCTGTACCAAAGTAGCTGATTCACAGTCTGTGTGTGTCTGTCTCATTCGGGGTGTGAGATATTGAAGTGAAAGACCGATCCTCCGATTACCGGATGTATTCGGATATGAGGCGTGCGGCGTCCATCCGTGGTGCAGAGAAACTTCTCCCGATTGAAGTTCAACACTCACCACCTGTTCTTCGTCAATTTCCAAATTTAGTTCTTGACCACGGTGCAGTATATTTTCTTCGTCAAAAGTACTATGGTGATCGTGTTTTCCTTGGTGATGTGATCCGGGTAATATTTTCATACAGCCGTTTTCAGTCGTCACTTCCGAAAGTGCAACCCAGGCGGTCACAAGTTCGTCTCCATCCAAACCCCAATAGGTCAAATCCTGATGCCATGAAATATACTTTTTGTTACTAGGTTCTTTAATAACGTAAGCTCCATCCCAAAGCAAAATATCCGGCCCCAGCAAGCTTTCCACTGCATCCAACAATAGAGGGTTCTTTCCAATCTCCGCCGCAGATTTCATCAGTAAATAAGGCTTTGTGCGGTAGTGCATCAGACCGTGTTTCGCCTCCATATTTTCTAATTGCTCTCTGTGGTCGGCGGCTTCTTCTGCTGATAAAATTCTCAGAGGAAAGAAAAAACCGTCCCGTCGATATTGTTCTTGATCTGCTTGGCTGAGTTGATGGCTCATATCGTTTTTTTCAGCTGAGTCAGTTTTCCTTCATCAATCTAATAGGTTACACGGCTCGCTGAGAACACTACGTACCATTGGGTCAAAATGCTCTAAAGGAAATGTATCGTAATTAGGATCGAAGGAAGATTGATCCCAACGATAACAGAAATCGACGCACGCTTGAAAATGCTGGTGATCCTTGAAACGGTCTCTAAGGTTACGATCTTTATTAACATGGTGAAAATAATAATAACCTTGAAACAGGCCATGATGTTTAATTATATGAACTTTCAACTTATAATGTAAGGTTGAAGAATGGCGGCAGCGACTTGGCTGTGATTGTCCGGAGCTAAAACATCACCAATATCATGCAGCAAAGCACAGACAATGGTTTCTTCATCCGAACCATCCCTTTCTGCTCGAGTGGCCGTTTGGAGAGAATGCTGATAGCGGTCAATTTGATAGCCCAAACGATCTCCTTGCATTCGCTTGAGCAATCCCAAGAGCATCTCCGGAATTCCTTCGCGGCATTGAACATAAAGCGGCTTTAGGAAAGCATATTCCTCCTTTGTACCGTCTTCCATTTTTGTGAAGCTGACTGTATCCATAATTTCCTCCAAAACTATTATTGCAGTAATGTATTACCGGTTTTTCTCAATCTTCGCTGAATTACAGTTAAGTGGTTGCGAATATTATCGTGCTCAAAGTAAGCATCCTGCAAATGTCGTTTGGCATTTGCTACAAATCTTTTGCGAGCATGTAACACTCGATGCCCTGCAACGAGTAAAATTTGCCCTCCTTCCAAACGAAAAATTGCTTTTGCCTTATCACTGGTAATACGGGTAGAAAACTCATGGTAAGCTCTATAAAACTCATTGAGTCCGGTTCGTACCGGATTCATTGGTTGCATAGTTTGATTGGAATAACGCACTCCGGTAATCTGTCCGCCTGTATCCAATTGAATGATAGGTTGAGTGGCAAAAGTTTCGTTGTTGTCATCAAAAATCCTGAATGGAACCGGAGTACAGCATAGACGATCAAACCAGTTTGGATGATCGTTACGGAATTGGGTTGCAACAGCAAATCCATCCACAATAATCGACTCTCCATGTTCCGTTTCATTGACAAGCATGTGCAGAGCTTGAACACTCGGAGGCCAGGAATAACTAGGCAAATCGGTATGTGGGGGCAGTTCTAAGTTCGTACTGGCAACATTGTAACCTGTGGAATCCACCACAACATTATGAATCCTTCCGAAAACTGTTTCTCGCAACGGCCCCAACATCGGCGATAGATTTTCCAAACATTCTTTCGTTGGAGCGTTGGTCAGTAAAATAGTACCTGAGCTCAGAAAATTTTCAATCACATCGACAGCAATGCTATCGTTATGTATAAACTTTCCGTAGTCAAATTGCTGAGGACGAAACTCTCTGCTCCAAAGCCGCAGATGAGTTGTTTGAGGAATCGTTAAAGCGCGAATAGCTGACCCTTCATAAACTGACCGGTGTCCGTCAGGCCAAAGAAGATGCAGTTCATCTTCAATCAGATCAACAGTTTCTGGCATCAAGTTAACATCAACTTGGGCCAATTGAAACAACTTCTCTGTTGTTTGAGTGTTTCGACACAGATCGCAAGCACAATTATCTCTCAACCACAAATTCGGAAGAAGAGTAGTCTCTCCGTTTTCCCAAGTAATTTCAACCGATTCATCTTTTTTGATTATCATTCTTAGTCCAAAATATCATTTTGTAGTGATTCCATCCATGTTAAAATATTTACAAGCGATAAGTTGGTTCTTCTTCATCAAGAATTGCTTTTAGTTCTGCTAAATGTTTTTCAGTGTAATCAGGATATTTTTCCCATTGTACAGCGGTTTTTTCTGCAATCTCATCAGAAAGGAAGCGAAGCGGCTGACCTGTCCAGAGTGCTTTGATGTAAGTTTCCACAGCCCGTTCAAAATAATAAAGCCGATTGAAAGTGTCGGCTACATTTGAGCCGATAACAAGTACACCGTGATTGCCCATAATCATGACTTTGATCTTAGGTTCGTTGAACAATTCTGCACACCGCTCACCTTCCTTCTCAAAAGCCATTCCACCGTATTCCTCGTCAATCACATAACGCTTGTAAAATATGGCAGTATTTTGGTCGATTGGTGGTAAGTTGCTGTCTGCGAGGCTGGCAAGAACTGTGGAATAAACAGGATGCAAGTGCATCACACAGCGCGCGTGCGGGCATTGACGGTGAATTGAAGCGTGTAGTCCCCAGGCAGTAGGATCAGGTGCGTCAGGATGTTCCATAGTGCTCGAATCATTTGCGTCCAACACGAGAATTTCGCTGGCTCTGATAAGGCTGAAATAGCGCAGATTAGGATTCATTAAAAACCGAGTGCCTTCTTCGTTAACAGCAAGTGAAAAATGGTTGGCAACGCCTTCGTGCATGCCCAGCCGCGCAGTCCAGCGGAAAGCACACGCCAAATCAATGCGTTCGTTTTCATAGTTAAAACTGGATTGAGTAGTGACCGATTTGTGGTCCGTAAGATTGTCGCGTTTCATAACTCTCACTACTTTTTGTTAAGTTCCTGAAAACCTTTACCTGCATAATCCGGTATACTCAAATTTTGATGTCCATTCCAAATTTGTGCAAGTTTTTCGTAAAGAATTTTTCCAAATGGACAAGCCTTTCCTTTGTTAGTATTGACATGCAGAAGCATGTGCTCCCCGGTGGCCAGAACATCACCGGAAGAAGAGTGGAGCATCTCATGAACTATACGGATGCGTTTTTCGTCATAATCGAGTAATTGCGTTTCAACCGAAAGAGACTCTCCGCCAGAAACTTCTCGTAAATGCCGAATGTGCGTTTCTACTGTGTAAACGGAAAAACCCTGTTTACGATAATTTTCATCCATGCCGATAAAATTCAAAAACGCATCAGAAGTATCACCAAAAACTTGCAGATATCGGCTTTCGGTCATGTGACCATTGTAGTCCAGCCAGTCCGGGCGAACTTTGGAATCATGCAAATCTTAAGGTTTCGGAAAGATCTGGATCGCTGGCAACGATTCCTGAATGTGCTTTTTCGTAGAGACGTTCTTCGTATTCTTTAAGCAACGCTCCAGCACCCCAATCATGGAGTTTGAGTCCCTGCATGATGGCTACAAGATTATCATCACGGATGCGTTCCAATTCCCGGATGGAATGCATTCCGGATTGCGCGTCTGATTGCGCCACAATTTTCTCAATCAATTCTTCATTTAATTCCGGTACATCCATAAGTTTCGTCCAGGGCAAACTTAAAGTCGGGCCAAATTGTGAAATAAAGTGTCGCATACCTGCTTCACCACCGGCAACTCGATAAGTTTCAAACAACCCCATTTGCGCCCAGCGTAGACCAAATCCATAACGAATAGCGTCATCCAATTCTTCTGTGCTGGCCACATCATCACGTATCAACCAGAGTCCCTCACGCCAAACAGCTTCCAGCAAACGGTCGGCAATGAACGCGTCAATCTCTTTACGCAAAATCAAAGGTTTCATGCCGACTTCACGATAAAATTCAGCGGCTGTTGCTTTGCTTGCAAGAAGTTTTTTCGCCTCCGCAAATTTCAACGAGTGGTAAAAGATAAACAGGATTAAAAGGATGGCCGACCATGAAGCGTTCCGGATGCTGCATTTCGGCTTGCAGATCGGAAGGTTTTAAACCGGAAGTAGAGGAACAGATCAGTGGGATTTCAGGCGCATACCGGTCGATTTGATTTATAATGGAACGCTTCAGTTCGAGACGTTCCGGCGCACTCTCCTGAACAAACTCTACATCTTGAACTGCCTTTTCAAGCGAATCAAAAAAAACCAGTTTGCCCGGTTTTAGGAGAGGAGCCATTGTCAGTTTTGAATAAGCACCCCTGGCGTTGGACAGCATTTCGTTGAGACTCCGTTCCGCACTATCAGACGGATCATAGACGTTCACGTCAATACCGTTCAACAAGAAACGCGCGGCCCATCCACCGCCGATTACACCTCCTCCAATCAGAGCCACTTTTTTTATGAGCTTACTCATCTTTAGATAATTTCATAATTCTGCTATATGCTATAACGTTTAATCCCTAAACTGCAGAAGATGTGGTAATACAACTCCTATCATAACCAAGACCGCACCTGTTATCTTGAGCAAGGTTATCTCTTCTCCCATGAAAATTGCTGCCCACAAAAATCCTAAGGGAATAACCAATACAGAAACAAACTGGCCATTCCAACTGGAATATGACGCATTGCCTGGTTGTATAAGAAGAAAGGAATAGCCAGTGAAAAAACTAAATATACAAAAGTCATTATTGTTCCAGATGAAGCCTGAAAAGGAAGTTCCAAATTTCCGAAAAAAATTAGATTTAAAAACATAATAACCGTAGCTGAAACCATCTGACTTGAAGTGACTACAAACGTTGAAATTTCTGTTAACATTATCTTTCGCGTCAACAATTGGCTAAAAGTCATCAAGCCAAAAACAGTCAGCAAAAGTACGTTCCCCAAAAGACTGTCTTTATTTATAATCTGTTCTCCTAAGAAAAATAGAGAAAGTCCAAATAAAACAAAAACAGCCCCAAACCAGACGGAAGACTGGACCTCTTCCTTTAAAACCAAACGGGCGAGGATCGGCTGAGAGAATGGCATCAGTGCCATAACTAAGACAGTGTTTGAGACACTCACTAGTGTAAGCGAAGTTACAAAAAGGAGGGACGTCAAACCTGGATCTAAAACTCCCAACAAGAATGGCCTCCATCCAATCTGCTTTAGTCGAAAACTGTACTCTGCGTTGATACCACTGCTTAAGCAGTGGTATCAACGCAGAGTACTAAATAACGTCCATACCAATTGTAGCTATTGGGGGTATAAAGCTTAGTAATTATAAAAAACTTTTATTGAATAAAGCTAACTTTTTAGCTATTTCAGGCTACATTTGGAATAATAAAAAATACAAACCATTAGAAGCTATTAAAAAATTAAAATGAAATTATACGCAAGTGAAATTAGAGTTGGAATGTTAATTGAATACAAAAATGATCTTTGGCAAGTCTTAAAAACACAACATGTAAAACCTGGTAAAGGTGGTGCTTTTGCACAAGTTGAGATGAAAAGTGTAAATAAAAATACAAAATTAAATGAAAGATTTAGATCAAGTGAATCTGTTGAAAAAGCTTCATTAGATGAAACAAAGTTTAATTATCTTTATGATGATGAAACTGATTATCATTTTATGGACCCTAAATCTTATGAACAAATTAATATTAAAAAAGAAACTGTTGGAGACAAAGGTAAAATGTTAACAGAAAACTTAGAAGTAAGTATAAGTTTTTATAATGAAAGAACCTTTAACGGTAGAGCTACCCAATCAAGTTACATGTACAATTGAAACAACTGATGTTGCTCTTAAAGGTCAAACAGTTTCCTCTTCTTACAAACCTGCAACTTTAGATAATGGAATAAATATTCAAGTCCCTCCCTTTATTGAAAGTGGAGATAAAATCATAGTTGATACTAGAACTATGGAATATATAAAAAAAATATAAATCTCATGCAATCGATATCAGCCAATCTTAATATAATGATCAAGGCTGCTGAAAAAGCATCTAGAGCTTTAATTAGAGATTTTGGAGAAATAGAAAAACTACAAGTTTCAATCAAAGGACCTACTGATTTTGTTTCAAATGCTGACTTAAAAGCAGAAAAAATAATTATTGAAGAATTAAAAAAAGCAAGACCCTACTATTCTATTATTAGTGAAGAAGATGGTTCTGAAACTAAATAAAGATAAAGAACACTACATGGATAATAGATCCTATAGATGGCACTACAAATTTTTTACATGGTGTTCCTCACTTTGCAATATCAATTGCTCTAAAATCTGGAGATGAAATAGTTTCAGGGTTAATTTATGATCCAATAAAAGATGAAATGTTTTATGCTGAAAAAGAAAATGGTGCTTTTTTTAACAATCAAAGAATTAGAGTATCAAAAAAAAGAGAGCTTAATAGCTGTTTGTTTGCTACAGGAGGTGTATCTAAAAATGAAGTCGACTTACCTTTAAGAAAATCTGGAAGTGCAGCACTTGATATGGCATATGTTGCAGCTGGGAGATATGATGGTTATTTTCAAAATGATCTAAATTTATGGGATATAGCTGCTGGTATAATATTGGTAAAAGAGGCAGGTGGCTTAATTAATGAAATTGACCTCTCACAAAATAAAAACATCAAAATAAGAGCTTCTAGCATGGCAATTAATGACAAAATGCTTGAAAAATTAAAGAACTTTTAATTGTTT
>CAJJCY010000003.1:35000-862857 GCA_905182865.1 uncultured SAR324 cluster bacterium | reverse complement strand
ATGATGTTGTAGCCACAGAGGAATTGGAACTCAACTTTGGAGATAATGATTTGCTAGCAGTTTATCTAGCTACACTGATTGGCGCGGATCAACTTTTTTTCCTGACGGTTGCTCCTGGTTTGCTCAAAGAAGAAGAAACGCCTGAAGGTAAGCTCTCTACTGTTGTAGAAAAAGTGGAAGAACTCACTGACGAAATTCTACAACACTGTATTCCTGTCACTTCGGCCGGAGGAAAAGGAGGAATGGAAAGCAAAGTCCGTTCGGCTGGAATGGCAATGTCGTTTGGAATTGATACATACATCATGGATGGAAAATCTCCAGCAGGAGTGAGTGATGTGATGGAAGGCCAACGACGGGGAACACATTTTGTGGCTCACGGACGAAAAATACGCAGCTATCAAAAATGGCTCGCGGCAGGTGCACTCAATAAGGGTACACTGATCATCGATGCAGGAGCAGAACAAGCTCTTGTGAAAAATAAAAAGAGTTTATTAGCCAAAGGTGTAATACGTGTTGAAGGACAATTTGAAAACAAGGACCTTGTTGAAATATGCAATCAGGAAGGTGTACGGCTCGGAGTTGGAAGAGCCGATTGTTCTGCCAAAGAATTGCATCATCAAATAAAAGAACAAAACCCCGCAAAGATCGGTGGGAAAGAGCCCCAGAGTAAACCGGTTATTCACAGAAATCACCTCTTTTTGGAGTAATTTATGACAGTCAGCCAACCTGCTTTTAATGCCAGCAACAGTATTATCGTTCGTCTCAATATTGATAATAAGATTGGGATGTTAGCCAGTGTGACTCAGACCATTTCCGAGATGCATGGAGTAGTAGGAGCGATAGACCTCGTGCAGCCCGAAGCCGGGGTTTTAGTCCGTGACATCAGTATTTTTACTCATGATCCTAATCACAGTGATCAAATAGTAACGGCAATCAAGAATCTTCCGGGAGTTGAATTTATCAACTTTTCTGACCGTACTTTTTTAATCCATTTGGGTGGAAAAATATGCATCCAAAATCGTATCCCCGTTAAAACACGCGATGACCTTTCCATGGCCTATACTCCTGGAGTGGCTCGAATTTGTATGGATATCTACGAAGACCCGGAGGATGCCTACAAACTAACCATCAAAGGCAATACTGTTGCAGTGATTTCTGATGGTACAGCAGTATTGGGATTGGGTGATATTGGCCCCAAAGCCGCCATGCCGGTAATGGAAGGCAAAGCCATGCTTTTTAAAGAATTTGCCAATATTGACGCATGGCCGATTTGTCTCGATACCACAGATACAGAAGAAATTATCCGGACTGTTAAGGCCATTGCTCCTGGTTTTGGTGCCATAAATTTAGAAGATATTTCAGCGCCACGCTGCTTTGAAATTGAAAAGAGATTACTGGTGTTGGATATTCCAGTTTTTCATGATGATCAACATGGAACTGCCGTTGTCACTACTGCCGCTTTAATCAATGCTCTAAAGTTCGTTAATAAAAAAGCTGAAGACATAAAGGTGGTTGTTTCAGGTGCAGGTGCAGCTGGAACCGCATGTTCAAAGATGATTCTACAACTTGGTGTAAAAAACTTGATTGGCTGTGACAGCAAAGGTGCAATCCATCCTAAACGAAACGATCTCAATTCCAGTAAACGCTGGTTTGCTGACAGTACAAATCCAAATCATAACTCTGGAACTCTCAAAGATGTAATTGCAGGAGCAGATGTCTTTGTGGGGGTTTCCGCTCCCAATGTGATCAATCAGGAAGATGTAAAATGTATGGGTAAAGATCCAATTGTTTTTGCAATGTCAAATCCAGACCCTGAAATCAGTCCTGATGAAGCCTTACCTGTAGTGGCCGTGATGGCAACCGGACGCAGTGATTATCCAAATCAAATCAATAATGTCCTATGTTTTCCGGGAATATTCCGTGGAGCGCTTGATTGTCAGGCTAGTACGATAAATGAAGAAATGAAATTGGCCACTGCACACGCCATCGCTGGTACTGTAAAAGAATCACACCTCTGTGCAGACTATATTATTCCGAGTGTATTTGACTCATCGGTTGCACCAAAAATTGCTAAAGCTGTTCGGGATGCCGCAATAAAAACTGGGGTCGCTAGGAGGATAAAGGGCTGATAGTAGAGCTCCAGCTCAGGTTTACGGCAATCTAAACTAATAATCACATTCGGCCTGACCTAAATTCTTATATTTTCCAGGCCTTTAAACCAGCAAATTAAAGAGATCAAATGAGAAGCGTATATTTTCAGCAACCTCTGGAACATCAAATTGAAGTTGAGGGAGAGTCATGGAATCAGGGAGAAGTTGTAAAAGGTCAACTTCGAATCAGGAACAAGAGCAGCAAAATTGTTGCTGTAAATACTTGCCAAATTATTCTTGCACATGGTTTAAAAAAAGCTTTCAAAGAAGGTACGGAGGTTCACTGGGAAGTTCTCGAAAAACAAGTAGTAGCTCAGGATATTGTACTTCAGTCCGGCTCTGAACTAACTTTTGGCTGGAATTTCAATTTATCTGCCGGCTGCCAGATAACTGACAAACAGGGTGGATTATATCTGCTTTTTGGTGGTGATGAAGCACTAACTGAAGGTGGACGGCTTAATTTACAGATTAACCTGCATCCAATCCTGCAAAATTATTTGCAAACTTTCACGACTCAATTTCGTTTTTTGGAAAAATATCAGAAACGAAAATCAGAATGGACTGAGGTCAAGCTCATTCCTCCAGATTCACGGGAATATCCCAACATGGACTACGTGCTCTGTTTCCTACGGATTCATGAAGAACAACTGGAGGCTCATTATCGATTCAAAATGAGTGGACTCGGACGTATTGGAGAACAAATGACCGTCACAAAAAAGAATCGTGAGCTTGAGCAGAGCATACCTCCGGAAAAATATCTTCAGCCCGGTGGTTTCTCTAACCGTGCCTGCTTTCGTGAAAATATTGATCAAGCTCTCAATATAGCCAGACCGGAAGTAATTTTTTGATCAGTTTTACCGCTTTCAATTCATCTCCATTATCACTCCAGACAAGGCGCAGAAAAGACCCCGAGTCCATGCATACATTTTAAAATCCTGTGCTCAATCTGATTTGAATCTGAATTCCAAATTAAGTCCGGAATGACAAAATAAATACTTTTGCAGTAAACCTTAAATATTGCCGGTGCATTAGCGAATATAGGGCTGATCCAGTTCAAACTCCAAATCACCTGTTCCCATAGAAATAAGACCTTGTGAACGTCCAATTATTTCTCCGGGAACGGATTGAAAAGGCTGGTTGTTTTTGTCAGTCAAAATACGGAGTGAATATTTTCCACTCAGCGATTGACCACCCATTGCGTTTGCCTGACCAATACTGAATTTTTGTGGCGGCTTAAAATTGGTAGACATTTTTATTGCGACAGGCCGGCCCTGTTCCGGATCAAAGAGCATAATAACCAGTCGGTCTGCTGAATCAAGCTGATCCTGCAGTTCTGCAGAAACAACGATTGTTCCACTGATACTTGTTGCCGGAGAATCTGTTTTGGCCACTAAGAGTTCCGTTGGGAAACTCTTGAATGGACGGTCCACAGAATATTCCACTCCCTCAGTTCCAAGTAAAATCGGCTGAGATAGTGGTCCAATCACCTCTCCTGCTGAAGGACGGTTTGGATTCCCGTTTTTATCAGTAAGTACAAGCAGTCGATAGGAACCACTCAGAGGTTGACCCGCGTCATCCTGTCCTACACTGAAGGTTAAGGGTGGTAAAAAAGGGTTGAGAATTTTCGAAGCAACAAGTTCCAGCGTTTCCGGATCAAAGAGTAAGACGTGGGCATTGTCGGTTTTTATGATTCCACCACCTACTCCCGGCGCAGAGAGGATCACTCCGCTGATGCTGTACTTTAGCTGAGTCGTCTCCCGGCTTACTTCGTTCCAGAGAGCATAAACAGTCAGTCCCACAAATACGATAAAAGCTGCTAAAAAAATAAGTTTGTTTTTGCTCATTTTAATTTTATTATACGCTTGTTAAACCAGCACTTCTGCCTGAGGCGTAGTTGGGAGACTTGTGGTTCCCATTAAATATTTATCGATACAACGTGCAGCCTCACGCCCTTCCCAAATGGCCCAAACTACAAGCGAGGCACCACGATTTGCATCACCTGCTACGAACACACCGTCTTTACTGGTCATAAAATTTTCATCTGAAAAAATATCATACATCGGCTGCGAGTTTTTCAGCAACTTTTTAACTTGCTCAGATGTAAAAGGTTTTTCTCCTACACGAACATTCAACTTCAACTCCCAGTCCTTCCAGTAATCCATCCAATTCTGGCCCCAAAAATCCTAATGCCAAAAAAACCAAATCAGTGGACACGCTAAACTCTGACCCCGGAACACGCTGCATAGTCATTCGACCAGGAGCAGAGGTTCCCTTCGCTTCCCATGTCCATTCTACACAAACCGCCTGCAAAGCTTTAACCCGGCCTGAGTCGTCGCTGATTATCTTTTCCGTCAAAATATTTGCTCTACAATCCGGATTCACTTCTTTATGCACTGGAGTAGGACGCGGCACCATATCAACCAGTTCAAACTGATGAATGTTAGGATTTGCACCTTGCCGATTTAGGTTACCCAAACAATCAGCTGCTGTAAATCCGCCTCCGAGAATTACTGCTTTTTTGTTTCCGGATTCGATTTTTTGCTCTTCAGAAATGGAATCCCCGGCGACTTCACAGTTCCGCTGCGGGAGATAGTGCATTGCATAATGGACTCCTTCTAAGTCACTGCCTTCGACCATCAACTTTCGCGCATTTTGCGCACCGGTTGCCAACAGGATAGCATCAAAACTATTCCGCAGTTCTTTGACTGAATAATCCACGCCTACATGGACTCCTGTCTGGAACTTGATCCCCTCTGCACGGAGTTGTTCAACGCGTCGGGTAACCACTTTTTTGTCCAACTTGAAATCTGGAATACCGTAAACTAGTAATCCACCTATTCTATTGTCTTTTTCAAAAACAGTCACATCATGCCCTGCACGCCGCAACTGCTGTGCCGCTGCCAGTCCGGCAGGACCGGAACCCACTACCGCAATGCGCTTACCGGTAAGTTTTTCAGGCAGTTGAGGTTGTATCCAGCCCTCTGCCCAACCTCTCTCAGCGATATGCTTTTCAATTTCTTCAATTGTGACAACATTCACTTTTTGCTGTTTTTCTGCTGCATCCAAAGTGTAATGTTCATTCAAAACACAAGTGTCCTCGCATGGTGCAGGGCAAATACGGCCGGTAAACTCCGGAAAATTATTGGTGCTGTGTAATGCAGCCAGAGCTTCTTTCCATCGTCCACGATAAACAAGATCATTCCAGTCGGGAATCATGTTGCCCAGGGGACAGCCCATGTGACAAAAGGGTACACCGCAATCCATGCAGCGGGAGGCCTGACGCTGCAAATTTTCTTCAGACAAAAAAGTGCCATATTCCTGAAAATCACGCACTCTTTCATCCACTGGACGCAGCGGCGGGCTCTCTTTATCAAATTCTAAGAAACCTGTATCTTTACCCATTTGTTAATACTGCTGCTATTTAATTGAGGATTTATTTTTCATTTTTTCCAATACCGCCCGGTATTCTATCGGCATTACTTTTACAAACTGACTTAATGTTTTTTCCCAGTTTTCCAATAAACTTTCCGCACGGTAACTTTTTGTATAGTCTTGATGTCGCTCAATCCATTTCCGGAGCCATATTTGTTCCTGCAGTTCACTCACAATTTCCAATTCAACCATTTCAGTGTTGCAGCGTGAATGGAATGATTGGTTCTCTACCCAAACATAAGCAATCCCACCACTCATTCCTGCGGCAAAATTTCTTCCTATATCTCCAATATAATAACATTTCCACCTGTCATGTACTCACAACCATGGTCGCCAACACCCTCAACCACTGCCGTTACACCACTGTTACGGACAGCAAAGCGTTCGCCTGCAATACCGCAGAAAAAAACTTCTCCGTCGGTTGCTCCATACAGTACAGTATTGCCAATTAAAATATTTTCAGCGGAAATGAATGTAGATTTTTTTGGAGGATAAACAACCAGCCGGCCGCCACTCAAACCTTTTCCTACGTAGTCATTTCCTTCACCTTGAAGTTCAAGTGAAACTCCTTTTGCAAGAAAGGCTCCAAAACTTTGCCCTGCAGTGCCTAATAACTTAACATTGATAGTTTCATCTGGGAGTCCTTTGTGTCCGTATTTTTTTGCTACTTCACCTGACAACATGGCGCCAACAGATCTGTCAGTATTATTTATTTTTGTATCAATTTTGACGGGCTTAGAATCTTCTATGGCAGGCTTAGCCTCTTGAATTAACTTTCTATCCAAAATATCGTATATTTGTGGTCTTGTGATTCTGTATTAAATAGCTTTACATCTTCAGGCACTTCAACTTTATGTAAAATTGGTGTCAAATCAATTCCTGAAGCTTTATAGTGTTCAATTGCCTTATTTCGGTTTAATTTTTGAACCTGTCCCACCATTTCATTGACGGTTTTAAATCCTAACTGTGCCATGATTTCACGTAATTCTTGGGCTACGAAATACATATAGTTAACTACATGTTCCGGCTTGCCTTTGAACTTTTTACGTAATTCTGGGTTTTGAGTTGCAATACCAACTGGACACGTATTTAAATGACATACCCGCATCATAATACACCCCGAAGCAACTAAAGGCGCCGTTGCAAATCCAAATTCTTCTGCACCTAATAGACACGCAATCGCTACATCACGACCGGTCTTTAGCTGCCCATCACATTCCAAAACAATTCGATTTCTTAAGTTATTCATCACGAGTGTCTGCTGCGCCTCAGCAATTCCCAACTCCCATGGTAATCCACAATGTTTTAGTGATGTTAATGGTGAAGCACCTGTACCGCCATTGTGACCAGATATTAAGATTACATCTGCCATAGCCTTTGCAACACCTGCTGCAATTGTACCAACTCCAGAAGATGCTACTAACTTTACAGTTACTTTTGCTTTAGGGTTAATTTGTTTTAGGTCATAAATAAGTTGAGCTAAATCTTCAATTGAGTAAATATCATGGTGGGGTGGAGGTGAAATTAATGTCACTCCTTTTGTTGAATGCCTTAAGCGAGCAATTAATTCAGTGACCTTTATACCAGGCAGCTGACCGCCTTCGCCAGGTTTAGCACCTTGCGCAACTTTTATTTCTAATTCTTCACATTGATTTAAATATTCAGCAGTAACCCCAAAACGTCCTGAAGCAACTTGTTTGATTTTAGCTGAAGGATTATCTCCATTTGTTCGTTTATCAAAACGTGCAGAATCTTCACCACCTTCTCCACTGTTGCTTTTTCCACCGATGCGATTCATGGCAATCGCCATAGTTTCGTGTGATTCAGGGCTAATCGATCCAAGTGACATCGCTCCAGTCACAAATCGCTTTACAATCTCCGCAGCAGGTTCAACTTCATCAAGCGGAATTGGAGTTCCTTCTGCAAACTCAAACAAGCTTCTTGGTGTAGAAAAACGCTGTTTCTGTTCATTGACCAGACGTGAGAATTCATTATAAGCGTCCTGGCTGTTTTTGCGGACAGCTCTCTGTAGAGTGTTTGTCATGACCGGGTTAATTTGATGAAATTCTCCGTTTCTGCGCCAATGATATAATCCTCCTCCAGACAATATTTCTCTAGTTTCCGGAGTTTTTTCCAAAGCCGTTTCATGCCTCAATAAGCTTGCCTGGGCAATTTCTCTTATACCAACACCGCTTATTCTGGATGGAGTTCCTGTAAAATAATCCTGTATCAATTCTTCATCCAGTCCAATCGCCTCAAAAATTTGAGCACCACGATAGCTTTGTATGGTAGAAATTCCCATCTTCGAGAAAACTTTATACATTCCTTTACGAATGGCCTTACAATAATTCTGATTAGCTTTTTCCAGCGTTAATTCTTCAGGCAACTCCTTTTGCTGAATAATTTGTTCTATAGTTTCAATAGCCAGATACGGATTAATCGCACCTGCACCATAACTTACAAGTAAGCAAAAGTGTGTAATTTCCCTCGCTTCTCCGGTTTCCACAATTATACCCGTTTTGTAGCGTACCCTTTTGAGAGTCAGGTAATGGTGAACTGCCCCTACTGCTAATAAGGCGGGAATTGGGACTTGATCCTTAGCTGCACCACGATCACTCAAAACCACAAAAGTTGTACCGGAATTCACTGCACTTTCTGCTTCTTCACAAAGTTCTTTAAGCGCTCTGGAAAACCCTTCAACACCTGAAGCTGCATCAAAAAGCATACTTAAAGTTTTCGATCTGAAGTCCTGTTTATCAAGTGCTTTAATTTTTGCAAGCTCTTCATTGCTCAGTATTGGATGAAAGAGTTTCAACATCTTTGCGTGATTTGCTCCGGGATCAAGAATATTTCTTTCAAACCCCACCCTGCTTGTCAGTGACATCACCAATTCTTCCCGGATTGAATCAATGGGAGGGTTACTAACTTGTGCAAAAATTTGCTTGAAGTAATCGTAAAGCAGCCGCGGCTTGTCTGAGAGAACGGCTAACGGCGTATCGTCACCCATTGAACCTGAAGCTTCAACACCGTTTGTAACCATAGGAGTTAATAATAAATTTATATCTTCGGTGGTATAAGCAAAAATTTTCTGCCTTAATAAAAGTGATTCAAAATCCGTTTCCGGTACCTGATCCGGTTTTGGCAAATCAGACAATTCAAGCATATTCTCTTTCAGCCACTTCGAATAAGGTTGAGCGGCACAAATATTAGCTTTCAATTCAGTATCATCAATAATCCTTCCCTCTTTGGTATCAACAAGAAACATCTTGCCCGGCTGTAAACGTCCTTTAAATTTGATATTTTCCGGAGGAATCTCGACGGCTCCGACTTCAGAGCCCATAATGACCAGATCATCTTTTGTCACTACATATCGTGAAGGACGCAATCCGTTACGATCCAGTGTCGCTCCAATTTGGACACCATTTGTAAAAGTGAGAGATGCCGGACCATCCCAGGACTCCATTAAATGTTCATGGTATTCATAAAATGCCTGTTTTTCAGGAGTCATTTCCGGGTTTTGCTCCCATGCTTCCGGTACCATCATCATCATTGCATGTGGGAGAGAATAGCCGGATTGAATCAAGAATTCGAAAACATTGTCCATGCAGGCAGAATCACTGCCTCTTGGAATAATGATGGGCTGCAGTTCGCTGATATCCTCATACAATGGTGACTTTAAAGTCGGACGCCTGCTCAGCATCCAGTTTATATTACCGCGTAGTGTGTTTATTTCTCCATTGTGAGCCAAATTTCTAAACGGCTGAGCCAAATCCCAGCGAGGAAAGGTGTTAGTCGGGAAACGGGTGTGTACCAACGCCAAAGCACTCCTCAAGCGTTTATCAGATAAATCAATGAAAAATTTCTCCATCTGATGTGGAATCAGCATCCCTTTATAAATTATGGTCCGTGAGGACATGCTGATAATCATAAAACCTTCAACATCCTGCAGTGATGAACGTATGGCTTTACGCGTTACATACAATTTATTTTCAAAGCGGTCCTGATTATAATTTTCAAACCTGCGATGCCCCATGAACAATTGGCGCATAGCTGGCATTGTGGCAAGAGCCTGTTTACCAATGTGTCCTCTGTCAATCGGGACATCACGCCACCCCAGCAAATCCATCCCTTTTTCAACAATGTGACTTTCAATCACTTCGCCACAATGTCTTCTGGCATAAGGATCTTGAGGAAGAAAAATGGAGGCAATCCCATACTCTCCGGATTCAGGCAAATGGAACCCGGAACTTTGGCATTCTTCAACAAAAAACTGGTGAGGAATTTGAATCAAAATTCCAGAACCATCTCCTGTATCTGGATCTGCGCCAAGTGCTCCCCGGTGATTCAGATTGCAGAGTAAACTCAGTCCCTGCTCGATAATTTGGTGAGATTGCCGGTTTTTTATCTGAACTACAAATCCCACACCACAATTGTCGTGCTCAAATTGAGGATCGTAAAGCCCTTGTTTTTCAGGATATTGAAACATATAGGAAACTAAAATTATACTTTATAAAAAGCTCTACACCAAACTTTTTGAAGTTATGGTTATATTCTTTTGATTTATTCAGCCAACTATTAAAACAAGTCAAAATATATCATGACGAGGCAAAGCTTTTCGCTCATTAATGATCCTAGTATTGACACTATATCTTATAGAGAAGAACAGAAATCCTGACCAAAATCAAGTTCTCTTCTAACCAGTAAAATTAAGTTTTAAGGAAAAGACTGAAAAACAGAACTGCTGATCAGTTTTGTAACTCGGGTGTTTTGATCCGGTTGATAATTTGCTGCTGGGCAATCGAAAGGATATTGCTCGTTACCCAATACAAAGTCAATCCAGATGGGAAAGTGAAGGTAAAAATAGTAAAAATGAAGGGCAGCATTTGCATGATTTTCGCCTGTGTGGGGTCCATCATTGCGGTTTGTGGGGTCATTTTTTGTTGAATGAACATAGATGCCCCCATCAGCAAGGGCGTAATCCCCAATCCGTCCGGTTGCGACAAGTCACTAATCCAAAAGATGAAAGGTGCATGTCGCAATTCAACAGCACTTGATAGTGAGCTATAAAGAGCAAAAAACACGGGGATCTGGAGTAGCATTGGTAAACAACCACCAAGCGGATTGACTTTATTTTTACGATACAGCTCCATCATTTCCTTGTTCAGCTTTTCTTTATTTTTTTTATACTTTTCCTGTAGTTTCTTCATCTTTGGAGTTAACTGCTGCATTCGCTTCATACTTTTCATGCCCTTGAAAGTCAGAGGAAACAAAACTACACGAACTATAATCGTCAGAATAATAATAGCAACACCGTAGTTTCCAACATAACCGTAAATCAAGCGTAGTAAATCCAACAGTGGTGCTGCCAGAATTTCCAGAGTCATGTCGTGGGACATTTCCAGGTTGTGCCCAAATTTCAGCAATTCTAGATCTTCTTTTGGGCCATAAAACATTCTAAAATCTGACTCAACGAAAAGATTTGGCTGTATATTTGTCTTCGGCAGAGCCACACCAAAATATGGAGACAATTTTCTCTCTCCCAACTGATTAGCTTGTGGTTCAGAAATGTATGATCCTGCTCTGAAAAACCCATTCTTTACCGGAGTCATTGGAACTGCCGCACCAATAAAATATTGATCCTCAACACCTAACCATTTCATTTGCGTTACGGGCAGTTCATTTTCTATGTTTTCAGTGCTTTCAGTCTGCAGACTCTCATCGAAAAAAAAGACCGGACCTTCATGAGAAACTTGTTGCATTCCGCCACCATTGTCTGAAAGCCGCTGTTCTCCAAAAAAATAAAGCACTTCCAAAGGACGAACATCATTGGAACGATTGATCAACTGAATACGATAATTTAAAATATAACTATCAGGATTTGCTTCAAAGATTTTAACCATCTGGAGCCCGTTCACTATGGGTGAGGTTAAAGTGAGTGTAGTATTCAGGCGTCCTTCTTCCACCACTACTTGATCTTCACTTGCAGAAAATACAGTATTACGAAACATTTCAGTGGTTTTTGCATCTCCCTTAAACTCTTGAGCAAAAGCGGGTACTCCTTCCAAATGATTCCCGAACATTTCTACACGGTTGTCCTCTGTCACTTCATCAAGATAATCTGGACCAATGAAGCTGGTAAGAAATGGGAACCAAGTACTCAAAGTCAGCCTGGGCTTTGTATGTTTATAATGTTTTAACTGCAGACTTTTTCCAATTCCTCCTTTAGTGTCTATAACCAACCTGTAATTCTCTGTTTCTATGGTTACTTCCTTTGATGGTAAACTACTGTCAACATCCTTAATTGATGACGAAGGTACAGTTGAAGAAAGGGTGGAATCTTGAACATTAAGTCCAGTAGATTCTTGTCTCACCGAATTTTTGGTCCTGTCTGTATATTCCTGATCTACGGTATTTACAATCTCTCGAGGAGGCGGATCCGGCGGAGGGAACATGGCATACCATCCAACCATAATTGCACCTGAGAGTACTACTGCCAGTAAAGTGTTTTTATCCATAAATTTTAAGCTAGTGTAAGTTTCTTTCAGAAATTACCGCATTATCAACTGGTTCTGGTCCAGATTTTCCTGGAACCGGATCAACACCTCCGGGATGCAGCGGATTACATTTCAAGATCCGCCATAAACTCAGATATGTACCTCTCATCAAACCCATAGTTTGATAAGATTCCAGAGCATATGCCGAACAAGTGGGATAAAACCGGCAGGAAGCAGGCAAAAAAGGAGATACACAAGATCTATAAACCTTGATTAAGCTCAGGATGAAACGAAGAAAAATATTACTGTTTCCGTTATTCAGTGATTTCTTGCAACAATTCTCAAAACTTGGTGCTAACCGACTTTGTATTGCGTTAGCAGGCTCACTCACTTGATTCCTTGTTTAAGTTTTTGAAAAACTGTCTGACCAGACACAAGACATAAGATGAGTCCAAGGGACTCTTGGGCGGGCTAGTTATAAAAAAACAAATGTAGTATGCGCAATTCAACCGTAACCGTTCCTTACGAATCGCCTCTCTCAACAAACGTTTTATACGATTTCGGCAAGGTGCACTCCCGACCTTCTTTTTAACGGAGATTGCAAAACCACTGCATTCAGCTTCTACTATTTTATATTTAACACCAATCGGCCCCAAAGACTGATAGATCCCCTGCTCAAACACCTCCCGAATAGTTTGACTATGATGTAGCCTGATCGTCTTCGGGTAAGTTTCCTTTATGCTCATGCACTGAGACGTTTTCTGCCTTTAGCGCGTCTACGCTTGATTACTCTTCGACCTCCAGGAGTCGCCATGCGAGCCCTGAAACCGTGCTTTTTTTTACGTCGCCGATTGTTTGGCTGGAAAGTGCGTTTCATTGTTAGATGTCTTCAAATTAAAAAACTTTCTAAAAAAACTAATCGTTCAGTAGACCTTGTTTACGTTAATAATACAAGCTTTAATGATTTATTGTATTAATTTGGCTCACAAGAACCACCTAACTAAAGCTCAGTTTGGCAATTTTTTGTGACAGATTATCAGAGTTAAATTGAATTCTAAATTAGCGCCATCTTGGCAGTCTTACAACAGGACTGCATTTGATTGTAAATCTGGTCCAGTCGAAAAGAACATTTAATGTTGTTATGTTTAAAGAGTAGTATATTTTGAGAAAATTTTATCTACTAAATATTAAACCCCACAGAATTCAGGGATTCAAGTCACCAAAGAAACCTTACCGCTAAGTTAGGAACAAATAATCACAAGCATCTTCTTGCCTATCTTCCTGTTTCTTTCAAACAAAGCATTACATTTTGGACTCTAAACTATAATTATTTTTCTAAAAATCTTCAAAACAAATGCTAAAGAAATATCCTGAGATTCCGATGTAGGGAAGGACTGCACAAATTTCTATTTAAATTTGTTGTACAGATCATAATTTAGCTAAAGAATTATAACTATGTACCGATAATAGGACATGAGAACCTTTTTGTTAAACACTTGAGTTAATAATCATGGCATTGCGAGTCAATTCAAATATTGCAGCATTGAATGCGCTGAGACACCTGCAGCAGACAGAGCAGGAATTGGGTAAAAACCTGGAGCGTTTATCTTCAGGCCGCAAGCTCAATCACGCTGCTGACGGTCCTGCATCGTTGGTGATTTCTGAACAAATGAAAACACAGATTTCAGGTCTTGGACAAGCAATTCGCAACTCTGAATCGTCAATTTCAATGATTCAAACCACTGAAGGCGCATTAAATGAGGTGAGCAATATATTAATTAATTTGCGTCAACTTGCCGTGCATGCTGCCAACGAAGGTACAAATGACGAAAAAATGCTGCAGGCCGATCAAAACGAGGTGGATAACTTACTCTCTACCTTAAAAAATATTTCCAGAAATACTCAGTTTGGCACTCGTACTTTGCTTGACGGCAGCAACTCAGCAACAGGGGTTGTGATAGGAAACGGGCTGGAGTTTGTTTTAGCCTCAGATGAAGCTAAATCAACTCATTCCAGCGGATATAAAGTTGATATAACACAGGTAGCGACACGTTCGATGATGGTTGCTGCACACAGATTGAATCTTGAAGATGTCTCACCTTCAGATCCAAATAATGCTATTTCTTTTGTGATAAATGAAGGTGGTCGGACCATTTCGGTGGATTTGAAAAACAACAATGATTTACGAGAAAAAATTGAATTATTGACGGCTTCTGCAAAAAGAAATGGAACACCTGAAGCAAAAATCAGAACGGAACGGGGAATTCAACAGTTGATTGCATTTGAAATGCAGAAAATGGCAGATGATGCAAACATGGACCTGGATATTTTTGTTTATCGACCAGCGGAAAATTTAGGTCCCTTTCTTCAAAACTTTGACACCCTGAATGATGCATTGACCGAAATGTCAAGAACACCGGGAGAAATCAACAATTTTATTACTGGTTTGGATGAGGTGATTGTCATGCGGCATCGCCAGTTCGGAAGTGATCCAGGTTTCACCGTTTCTTCTACTTTGGAAAATTATTTTGGTGAAAATATAAAATCCAATGAGGCAGTTTTTTCTGTTCCCGGTCGTGATGTAGAGGGAAATATTGGAGGATCTCCTGGAATTAACGGAGGAGGTGCGGCCATGGGCAGAGGACAGTTTCTCACAGGCGCTCCGGGTGCAGAGGGAGAAGGAGTAACCATAAAATACGGTGAAACGACTGATGATGTAATTTATGAAATTTTTAATCGTTCGGAAAACAAAGTTGCAGGACTTTTCAGGCGTGAGAATAATAATGAAACCTTAGTCGGTGATGATGTGGACGGTTTTGTCCATGTATCACAAAATTCACTTGTTTTTCAAATTGGTCCAAATCAAGGACAATTAAGACGAATTTCGGTTGATAGCATCAATCCGGAAGAACTTTCAAAAGGTTTAGAAAATAACAGCAATTTTAGAAGCTTAGCCGAAATTGATGTGCTGGATGCAGGGGCTGCACAAGATACTTTGCTGCTGGTTGATCAAGCGATTGATGATGTTTCTACGATGCGCGGTAATCTTGGCTCTTTTCAGAGAAATGCTTTGGAGGCAAATTTACATAGTTTGCGGGTTTCAAAGGAAAACCTGACCGCTTCAGAATCTATGCTTGCTGATACAGATATGGCGCAAGAGATGAGTTCACTGGTAAAAAATCAAATCTTGCTTTCTTCCGGAACAGCAATGCTGGCGCAAGCCAATCAGGTTCCTCAGTCCGTTTTACAACTGCTAAATTCAAACGGCTGATTGGAATGTTTTTTGAAATGATTTCTATCTACTTGTTCGCTTTGAACACGTAAAACAGAAATCTATTTTAAATCAGTTAGTTGACAAAATGTAACTAGGCAATTAAATGCCTTTTTACACGGATATTCTTCCGGAGTCAATGGAACTGTTTGCCTCAAAAAACGGAACCGTCTTGGCAGAACTGAATCCGAATGCGATCACCGGCTTAGGATCAAAGCTGAATACCAGGGAGATAATCGATCGCTTTATGGCAATCGAGCAGCGCCGGATCAAACCTGTGGAGGATAGAAAAGAACAGAAAGTAAGCGAGTTGGAGGCTTGGAATGCCGTCAAAATGGAACTGAAAAAGCTCCAAGGTGTCACTGAAGCACTGAACAATTATGAAATTTGGGAGGCAAGGAAAGTAGAGACCAGCAATTCGGATGTGGTGGAACCGCAAGCAAGGAAAGATTCTACGCCTGGCAGGCATACAATAATTGTAGAGTCTATAGCCTTGTCGCATCAAATAACATCACAAGGTTTTGAGAGTGAAGAGGTCCGGATTGGTACTGGAAAGATCCAGATTACAACTGGAGACGATGAAGACGAGACGCCTGTCACAATCAATCTGGCTAAAGGCAAAGATACTCTCTCAGATTTAAAGAGGGCCATCAATAATTCTGACTCTGGTGTGGAGGCCTATATCGCCAAAACACACGGTGAAACCCCTTTTCGACTGCTCTTAACCAGCGACGTAAAGGGAGAGCAAGGGCGAATTAACATAGACGTAAATCTTAAAGGCGGTGAAGTTAGCGGACCAAGTTATCAAAATACATTTGATACTACTGCTACCTGGACGGGGCTGCAGGCTAAAGTACAAAAAATAGCTTCAGGTGCAGGATTTGGAGGCTCAACAAATATAGTTGAAATTGGTGGATCATATTCTGGAGAAGAAGACAACGTCTTTACATTTCGTGTAGATCGTTCCGGAGTGATTCCTTCTGAAGCCGGAGTACTAATCGGCTGGAAGGATAAAAATGGCAGAGAAGGGGAAATTGAGATAAATAAGTTTAATTATGTTCCCGGCAGTCCCATCGACATCACGGACGGCCTTAAATTGTTGATAAGTGACGGTGAAGTTATAAGTGGTGACAGCTTTTCTGTTGATGTATTTGCAAAAAAATCTGACATGTTGTGGTGGCTTAGTGAAACGGACCGCGCACCACAAATTTCACAACCATCTGACTGGAGCAGTAAAGCTTCAGAAGGAGGTCTAAAAGTTAACGGAATTTACGACGGCAATGAAGATGATACCATCGTTTTTCGGGTGGAGGGAAATGGACAGGTCGGCGGACCCAGCCCACTAAAATTACATTACGAATTTTCCGAAACTGGAGAAAAAGGCTCCGTCAATATTGGGCATCCTTATTTAGGAGACGTGAAAGGTGAGGGTCCATTTGATAGCGCCAAGGCTTTTGACTCAGAAGATGGTGAAGAACTTTTTGATTTAGAATTCAGTAAAAAGGGCCGCCGTGACCCAAAAAGTCTGCCTATCGGACATGGACTATTCGTAGAAGTGAATCCAAGTGTTTTACGGGACGGTGATACTACAGATGTGGATGTAATTGCACCAACTTCAGAAGATATGTGGTGGAGCGATGAAGAACATCGTGGCGCGTCAAATAAAGTAGAGGCCGAAGCAAAGTGGAAGACCTATGCAGAATATGAAGGACTTGATGATGACAAAAAGAGTGGTTATCTCGACGTTTCTGATGGAATAAGGGGACTCTCAGGTGGACTCAGCAATGCCCCCATAGAAGTATCCGGAAACTATGAGTCGGATATTGCAAAAACATATACTTTTAGTGTCGATAAGAGGGGTACTGTTGGTATAACACGTGGGCTGCAAATGAGATGGGAAGACACATTTGGCGGTGCCGGTTCAATAGAAATTGGGGAAGGCTATACTCCCGGTACGCCAATATCTTTTGATGAGGGATTACGAATGGCCCTTGGTAAAGGTGACTTATATGCAGATGATTATTTTACTATCTCAACTGAGACCTCAACCGTAAGACTTGCTCAAGATTTAGTCTTGCGCCTTGGAGCCACCAGAAGTGGAGAAGGCCTTGAGGTAAGACGTTCGGAAAATATAGCAAATGATGTGATACCAGGACTTGATCTTGAGTTTTTTTCATCCAGTGAAAAGCCTGTAACTGTGTCAGTATTGGGTGACACAGAGGTTGCCAAGGAACGCATTCACGATTTTGTAGATGCATACAATACATTTCAGGCGACAGCCAAGGAGGTTTCGAAGTTTGATAAGTCGACCAACACTGCAGCGCCTCTATTAAGTGACAGGAATCTGTCGCAGATGGTCAACGAAATAGCAACCACATCAATTGCAACTGTAAGTGGTTTGCCGCAATCGACAAATATGCTTTTTTCTATTGGTCTGAAGATCGATGACAGAGGCATGATGTCTATTGAAGAGAAAAAGTTAAATGAAAAGATAGTTGATGCATTTTCTAATGTTGCCAACTTATTTCGCAGTCATGGAAAAACTGACAATCCCGACATAAGTTTTTTGGGAATGACTGAAAAAACGAGGGTTAATCCAAGCGGTTACAGGGTGGAGGTCTCTAATGCTGCAAAGCGAGGATTTTATTTAGGGACTCCACTTCCAGGAATTATAAAAGTTGATGAAACGAACAACGTTTTAATAATTAAAAATAACGGCAGGGTTTCTGATCCGATTGAATTGCGTAAAGACAACTATACCCTAGGCAGTCTGTCCAAAACTATTCAGAACCGTTTGATGGAAGACAAAGCTTTGGGACGCCGTAAAATACAGGTCCGTGAAGAAGAAGGCAGGCTGAAGATAATTTCTGGCACTTTTGGCAACAGCAGCACTATTGAAGTTGAACCCGGACCCGAAAAGGATCTCAGAAGTTTGGGACTAACAGACGGAATCAGCACTCCTGGAGAGGATGTTGCAGGATCAATTGGCAATGTGGAGGCAAGCGGCAGAGGACAACTACTCGTAGGAGCGAAAGATTCCAATTCTGACGGTTTGAGATTGTTCGTGACACTTAGTGAAGATGATTTGGTTGATGAACAAGAAGCTACTGTGAATATTTCTAAAGGTGTAGCTGTAAAATTAGGCGATAAACTAGATAAATTGAATGACCCTCTGGATGGCAATGTCAAGCGGGCCACAGATGATATAACTGGTCAAATGACCAGTTTTGAAGAACAAATAAGCCGTTTAGACAAACGGGCTGATACTAAACGTACAAGGCTGCAGAGAAAATTTGCAAAACTGGACAGCACGATGGGAAGATTAAATTCCCAAAAAAGCTATATGACCCAACAACTCTCTGCAATGAGTGGAGCTAAAAGATCATAAAATAAATGATTAAGGAGAAACGATGAGCACCTATGGTAACTATCAGAATGCCTATAAAAAGGCTTCTGTTAATACTCTTGACCAAACTAAGCTGATCATTATGCTCTATGATGGAGCCATAAAGAATGCCAGCTTTGCTGTTGAGCACATGAAATCAGGGAAGATAGAGAAGGTACACGATTGTTTAATAAAAACTAAGAACATTGTGACCGAACTGATGGCAACCCTTAACATGGATAAAGGAGGTGACATCGCAAAGAATCTTCAGTCACTCTATAGCTACATGTTTAGTCAACTTATTGAGGCAAACATGAATAAAAAAACTGAACCTGTAGTTATCGTAATTGATTTACTCAAAGAATTGCGTGCAGCCTGGACACAAATTAATTCAAAAAAGAAAAATGATGCAAACAGTCACAATACTCCGGGAAAAGACATGAAGCAAAATAATCAGGAGAATGCTGAAAAACGTATCAGTGTGACAGGATAACTGTAAAAAGATGATCTGGATACTGATTAGAGGCAATCGGGATCTTTGATGATTAACTGAAAAGATAGAAACCTGCTCTCCGCCTGTCAGGGACAAGCTTTGCAGGAGTAATATCAAAGAGTATCATTAGACTTATTAGAGACTCTTTAAGAAAAATCGAAAAATAGAATAAAGTCTGGTTAAAGCCAAAGAATAGTGCAGCGCTATTTTTTGGCTTTGTTGTATCATATGTAGGAATTAACCGGCTGAGAACTGTACATATAAGCGGTAACTTGTTTTGAGTTGTAGGTGTTTCTGAGGCATGTTCAGTTTGTAAGTCGGGTTTTACCATAAAATAAAATTAATACTGTGTTATAAAGAATTAGAAGTGAAAATTATATCGGACTAAAATAGTAGAAAATAAGGCTGTTATAAATTCAGCTTTAGTGAAAATAGAATTGTGTGAGTATGAATAATTGGCATGAGGCTGAAATGTTGTTGCGCCTGGCTGATTCCAGAATTGCAGGAATAATAGAACGTGCCGGACCTTGTGAATTGATACCGCATGAAGGTGGATTTGCCGGTCTGTCAAGTGCCATAATCGGACAGCAGCTTTCTAATCAAGTTGCAAACATTATCCGGACAAGGTTCCGGAAGCTCTTTGAAAATGAACTACCTGACCACGGGTACTTACTGAAACTGGAAGACTCCGTTTTAAGAAAGACAGGACTGTCCTTCCAGAAAATCAAATACCTGCGTGGCTTGGCGCAATGGGTGAGAAGTGGTGACCTTGATTTTTATGCATTAGAAGGGATGAATGATGAAATTGCTATTCTGCAACTGGTGCAAATAAAAGGAATTGGCCGCTGGACTGCTGAAATGTATTTAATGTTTAGCTTGAATCGTCCAGATGTGTTGCCATTGGGCGATGCGGCTCTTGGAGTAGCAATGAAAAGTCTCTACGGTCTTCCGGAAAAAGATTGGGAGAAGCATGCTATTTCAATAGCTGAAAAATGGAGACCGTGGCGGACTGTAGCGTGCTGGTATCTCTACCGATATCACAAAATGCTGAAAGACGGAGATGCTCCTTAATGAGTATTCCATCTTATTAAAATTAGAGGTCCACTTTAATAAAGAGAACCTCTGTTGATCTTGGATAATTGAATAATCAACTAAACCTCACATAGCAATACTTCTCGTGAGATAATTACTAACTACTTGGGACACAAAGTGGGGTGGTCTTTATTTTACTGAAGGTAATTAAATGGGTTGATCCGTCTTCACAATTTCCTGGAAGTCTACTGAAGAAGGGATGTTGTGTTACATGCTGTTGTAAATTATTATGTTGATAGGTGTTGACTGACCGAAGTAGAAAACGGAAGACTTATTCTGGAACATATTACCAGGAATAATACCTTAGCCGTGTTGTCTGGCAATGAGATTGGAACTGGAATAGAAAACCGATTTCTGGGTAAAAAGGACCGTAAATTACAAATGAAACTAAAGCCAAAGCGTAGCAATTTGCTATTCTTTGGCTTTGTTGTTTAATTAAATGGATTAGGCCGAAATTACCCGGCTGCGGACTGCACATGTAGGCCGTAACTGTTTTGAGTTGCAGATTTTTCTGAGTCATGTGCAGTTTGTCAGCCGAGGTTTTTTGATAAAATTGTTATGGAGTCATACAACTCTGACTGACTAACATAAGTTGAAATACTGTGATTTGCTGTGCAAGTAGAAGAATGCAGTATTTTAGATATTTAAGCTAAATAGATTTTGAAAGATCTTGCCCAATTAGGATTGAAAAGGGAATTAATCTCAATTTTACAAATTAGAAAACTATGAAAATAACAGTTGGAGCATTGACTCCAGATGACCGTCAAGAGTGGGAATCTTTATATCGTGAATATGCTGAGTTTTATCAAATACCTATGACTAGCGAAATCCTGGATACTGTCTGGAATTGGATTTTTGAAGAAGACTATGGATTCTATGCTCTGGTAGCAAAAAATGGGAATAATCGTCCAATCGGCCTCATGCACTTCCGTGAAATGCCTTCACCTTTACGAGGGAAAAAGGTTGGTTTTTTAGATGACCTTTTTGTACTTCCAGAATCACGGGGTACAGGGGTAGTGGATGAAATGTTTAAAAAATTATCAAAGGAATCCGCCAAAAATGGGTGGCCCTTTGTACGCTGGATAACCGCGGAAGATAACTATCGTGGTCGAGGTGTATATGATCGGACTGCTGAAAAAACAAAATGGGTGACATACCAAATGAGTGTTTGATCTCAATATAATGCTAAAGCTAAAGGCTGGCAAATACTAAAGAACGTATTTCCCAAATTAAAATATTGTTTAAATTAGATCTTTTTAAAAAAAAAGATTCTGTTGCTCTTAGAAAATTTGATTCATGACATCAATGCTCGCGGAGAGTTCTGTCAAGAACTACCTTCACTGTAAATTGAATAAAAAGCGTGGTGGATTATATTTTGTCTGTCTGTAAGATATTATCTTGGATAAATGTATTCATGCACTTTTTATATCAGTTTTCAGGAGAAAGCCGTGCTGCATATTGTGAATGGAGATTGTGCAATTGAAGCTTTGAAAAATTCTGGAATTGAAGGGGATTTTCTTTCCTGGTTGGATGTGCTTCATGATGGGCCTGTGCCAGAAGGACTTAGTCTGGAGGAACTATCTGAAGTTCGTGCAGACTTCATTGCGAATTGTGATTGGGCAGTACTTGAAAAAGCGAAGAATGCTTTTCAGAAAAGGGATATTGTTTTCCGCAAATGTCACGAATACGACGAAGTGATTCTTTGTAACAGCTTTGAACTGTTTGATCAGTTGCATATCATGCAGTTGCTAGACTGTTTTGCGTAAACGAGGGATAATTTCCAGCACTTGAGTGTCATTTTTATTGATGACTTTCTGGGGAGGGTATCCATTGAATCTCAGACGCAGTGGCTTGAAAAGAGAGAATCGGTTTCAAAAAAACAACTCGTTCTTGGACAACTTGGCCGGAAAGCTTTTACCGTCCAGAACCCTGAATTGATGTTTGAACTGGCGTAGCAGGATACCTCTGTTTTACCGTTTTTGCAGAACGGATTGCGTCTTTTTGAGGAGTTTCCTGCAGAGGGGTGCGGACTGACCAGGACTGAGCACTGAATCTTAAATAAAGTTAGAGGTGGAGTCTCCCAGTTAGTCCGTTTGTTTTCTGCAGTACAGGAAGAGGAGCCGGCCCACTTTATGGGGGACTGGTCTTTTTGGAAACGTGTGCGGGGACTCGTGGAAGCACCACAGCCTTTACTTGAAGTAGAGGGCGATGTCCCTTTTTAAGAACAGCCAAAAACTCCGTTTCCGGATCAAGTATTCCGGAAATTTGAAGTTGGATTAACAGGTTTGGGGATTGAAGTATTAGATAATGTCGTGGATTGGCATGCTCATAATCCGAGGACTTTTTGGATTGGAGTAATCCATCTTCATCCCGGCAATGACTGGAGATGGAACGCGGAGCGTGGAAAATTTATCATAAATAAATTAAGCCCTTTATGAGTTATTATTTTCTACACTTGCTCCAGAGTAGAAAACATTCAAACCGGAGGAAGTATGAATGTTCAGACTGATGAATCGGAAACGATTTGGTATCTGGAAATGCTGCATCCTGAAGAATTGTGTGCGAAGGCACTGCCTCCGAAAACACAACTGATCCGGCAAGAAATTCCTTTGCCGACCATGAACCGCTTTTTTTATAATGAAGTGGGCATGCTGTGGCATTGGACAGATCGGCTTTCTTGGAGTGAAGAACAATGGCGAAACTGGGTGGAACGTGAAGCGCTCCAGACCTGGATGCTGCTTTTTCAAGGCACGCCTGCCGGTTATTTTGAATTGGAGGCCCAGGATAAAGCAGTAGAACTGTCTTTTTTTGGTTTGCTGCCTCCGTTTTTGGATAAAGGATTGGGCGGCGGATTGTTATCTGCCGCAGTAGGAAAAGCATGGGAAATGGAGACAAAGCGGGTTTGGGTACATACCTGCAGTCTCGACCATCCTTATGCATTAAAAAATTATCAGGCTCGTGGTTTTCAAATTTATCGGGAAACCAGAACCTCATAATAAACCGACGTTTTAAGGCCACTGTGCGGGTGTTGACCGTACGCCGGAATTGAAACGGAATGGATGTTCTTTGAAAATTGAATCTGGCGAAACTACACTTTGGGGGAGTTTTCCCCGTTTGCTGAGTCAATAGCCTTCGTGTTTTTCTACTGTGGAGGATATGGAGAATAGCTGTGTTTCAATTCTTGAAATCACAGATAATTCGTCTCTATACTTACCTCCGCACAGAAAATATTCGACGGAAAACTGTTTCAGCAATCATGCGGGTGGTTAGTCGGTATACTTTCCAGATAATTTTGGAATGATCTGACTGGTTAAATTCCTTTGAATAGTATTCGTGAAATGAGACTGGAATTCTTTAAGAAATCCATGAAGTGTGATGTTGTTTGGTGAAAAATTCATCAAACCAGAAGTAGTTCCATAAATATTATGGCTGAATGTTTCATTTTAGGGAGTATTGTTTCGTAATGTGCGTTCGACTGTGGCGTAGTCCTGTTTTTCTGACTGTCGGTTGTTGTTAGCTTAGAAGACTGTGTTTGAATAATATAATTGAGGTGGTGTGTTCCCATTATTGTAATAAAAATATTATTTTAAGTACAAATTGAACATACGCAAATCCGTAATGTTTGGAGTAGTCCTTAGATTATTTGCGGCGAATTGGATCTTCAGTAATCCGTAATGTTAGAAGTAGTACGTAGATTTTTTATGGCGAATTGGATCTGTAGTAATCCGTATGGACTGGATTAGTACCTAGATTTTTTATGGCGAATTGGATCTGTCAGTAATCCGTATGGACTGGAGTAGTACCTAGATTTTTTATGGCGAATTGGATCTGCAGTAATCCGTATGGACTGGAGTAGTACGTAGATTATTTGGCGAATTGGATCTGTAGTAATCCGTATGGACTGGTGTAGTACCTAGATTTTTTATGGCGAATTGGATCTGCAGTAATCCGTATGGACTGGAGTAGTACGTAGATTATTTGCGACGAATTGGATCTGTAGTAATCCGTATGGACTGGTGTAGTACCTAGTTTTTTTATGGTGAATTGGACCTGTAGTAATCCCTATTGTTAGGAGAGGTCCCTCGTTTTTTAAGTGAGTTGATAAAATCAGAATGAAGATCTTAATATTTCTGAGTACCTGAATATTGATAATTTTATCCAATTACAGTGAGGAAATATGCCACTACATTTTGACTACAAAGAATTCGGAGACCGACGCAATCGCTTACTGGAGTTGATGACCGGTAGTGAATTAGATGGGATGCTTATTTTCAGGCAGGAAAGTATGTTTTATCTAACTGGATATGACACATTCGGATATGTTTTTTTCCAATGTCTATTTCTGGGAGGAGACGGAAAACTGATTTTGCTTACCCGCGTACCGGATTTGCGGCAGGCACAGAACACGTCCATTGTAAAAGATATCCGCATCTGGGTGGATGGACCGGAAGTAAATCCGGCTTTGCAGCTCAAGGAAATTTTGCGGGAATATGGTTGTGCTGGAAAAAGACTTGGAGTGGAATACGACTCTTATGGCTTGACTGCTAAAAATGGAAAAATGCTGGATTCCGCTCTGGACGAATTTTGTGAATTGATAGATGCCTCTGAAATGGTTAATCGCCTGCGAGTCGTGAAAAGCCCGGAAGAATTGGTCTATGTCCGGAAGGCTGCAGAATTGGCAGATGATGCTCTGGATGAAGCACACCGCTTAGTGAAGGATGGATGTGATGAGGGAGAACTACTGGCTGCCATGCAGGGCGCAGTTTTCAAAGGTGGTGGAGATTACCCGGGAAACGAATTTATTATCGGTTCCGGTGAAAACGCTTTGCTTTGCCGATATTTTTCTGGAAGACGGAAACTGGATCCGGAAGACCAGATTACTTTGGAATGGGCCGGAGTGTTTCGCCATTATCACGCTGCTATGATGCGTACAATTCCTGTCGGAAGAGTGACAGATCAGCAGCGAAAAATGCACGAAGTTTGTCTTGAATCAATGGCAGCTTGTGAATCTGTTTTAAAGCCGGGAAAGGCCATCGGTGAGGTTTTTGATGCTTACGCCAGAACTTGCGATAACTTGGGAATGAGAGCGCATCGGCTGAATGCAACCGGATACAGTATGGGGACAACATTTTCGCCGAACTGGATGGACTGGCCTATGTTTTATCATGGCAATCAAGTGATTGCTGAAAAGAATATGGTGTTTTTTCTTCACATGATTTTGATGGACAGTGACTCCGGGATTGCCATGTGTTTTGGACATACTGTCCTGGTGACGGATTCCGGATGTGAACGCCTTTCGTGTCACCCTTTGGATTTGGTGGTGCGTTAACCGATCCTCCTTGGTCACTTTCCGATGAGACAGCACGGATGAGTATTACTGTCTCGCCGGGAAGTGCCATGTTTTTATTATAGACAGGAGAAAAGTTAAAATGGAGAGAAAGGCTTTGCTGAACGACAAGTCGAATTATGCCGTGATTTTTACTTAAATACAAATTGAAGTGAACAAAGATTATGAGGAAATGACTGAACTGATGATCTCATTAGAAAAAAAATAGCCTGGATTCCTCGGGGTAGACTCAGCTCGAAGTAATGGTATCGGGATAACTGTGTCTTATTGGGACACCGAGGAGTCTATCAGGAATTGGAAGAATCATGAAAAACACCTGGTAACACAGCATAAAGGCAGGTCTGGCTGGTACAGTGATTATCATGTCCGCATTGCACAGGTCAAAAGAGAATATGAATTTGATAGCAGGAAAAATGAAATAAAAAAAATTAACGTATAACATCAAGCTGATTTTAAAGAATATCGACAGATGTTTATAAAATTAGATGAATGTTCATTGTATAAATCCAAATTAGCGAAAGGTAAAAATTTAAAATGGTGGATAAATTAAATCTCTTAAGTCAGATGCGTAAACATGCGCAAACATTTTCTTCAGCAGTATCATCCCCCTTAGTGGTTGATGAAGCTAATATAAATAGAGCCTTGGTTTTGATTGATGTAGCTGCAAGGGATTCCGGATTAGGGATACTCCGTAAAATGTCTTTCAAGACTCCAACTCTGTTAAAAAATCTACGTCTTGAAAAAAATTTGATCTACTTGAAGACTGAGATTAAAAAACGAATTCCGGAGGCCATTTCAAGTGAGGGCCCTCTGACGAAAGAGAAGCAAAAGAAAGAATTTGAAAAATTTAAACGTGCCGAACAAAAATTGCGTAAATTACTTGATACAAAGGATTGCTGAAAACATTCGTCGTTAATTTTTATTAATTTCTTGGTTTAAGAGCGAAGAATAATATTTGATTTTTTTATTAATAAAAATAATATTTTATTGAAATAGACTACCAGAAAAACTAATTGGATTTTTCGGCTGCATTTTTCTCTTCAATTGTAGTATGGAGAGGACTGTCTGGTAACAAAGCTTGAGGCCCAAAATACGAGGTTCAAGACTATGAATTTAGCAGGCACAGAGTTTCAAAATACCACCGGACTTTTGTGTAGTGGTGTTTTAAAACCTTCACATGCCGTGCATGTTGGAGGTTGAGGGGGTAGGGCTTTGCTTTCATGGTGAAAGCTGACCCTGTTTGAATGAGTGCGGATTGAATCCGGACTTGTTTCCCTAAAGTATTCTATTGGAAGGGAATACATTTATTCCATGGCTAGGAGTTAACTTTCTCACTTATAAAAGATAGAGGAGATAATATGTCATTAAGAATCAATAATAATATTGAGTCGATGAATGCTCATCGTAATCTGTTAAAGAATGACCGTGCGCTTTCGAAGTCTCTTGAAAGACTGGCTTCAGGACAGAAAGTTAATCGGGCAGCCGATGATCCGGCAGCTTTGGTTATTTCTGAACACATGAGGGCACAGGTCAGCGGGATGGAACAGGCAATCAGGAATAACGAAGTTGCTATTTCACTCGTACAAACTGCTGAAGGCTCCATGAATGAAATCTCGTCCATTCTGGTAAGTCTTCGCCAGCGAGCAATTTCTGCGGCAAACGTTGGTGCAAGCGACAGGGATATGATTGACGCAAATCAGGCTGAGATTGAAAATGCGCTTGCTTCAATTGACCGTGTTGTTTCAACCACTCAGTTCGGACATTACAGACTTCTGGACGGAACAAATGCTGCGAAGACAACCACAAATGAAGACGGTAGCATTACCACTAAAGAAGGGCTGCGTTTCCATGTTGGACCAAATGCTGAACATATGGCTTCAACCTCAATTAGAGACATGAGCACAAGTCAGCTTGGTCGAGCTACAGTTGTAGAAGGTGAATTGCCAAACAAAAGCAACTTCATGTCACTCGCTGACATTGATGTGCGTAATGAGCAAGGTGCTCAGGATGCACTTGCTATAATTGATCAGGCTCTTACAGAGGTTGCTACAGTTCGTGGAGAATTAGGTGCTTTCCAGAAACATACCCTGGAATCTAATCTCACCAGCATGCAGGTCGCAGTAGAAAATATGACTGCAGCAGAGTCTACTATTCGTGATACTGACATGGCTCAGGAACTGGCTACATTTACACGTAACCAGATCATGACTCAATCAGCAACAGCACAGTTGGCTCAGGCAAATGCAATGCCGCAACACGTCTTGCGATTGTTAAACGGCTAGCAGGGTTCAGGGGCAGTTTATCCCCCAGACATAACACTATTCCGGCTCCATTTTATTGGAGTCCGGAATGGCTGTTTATATTATTTAAATGAATATTTATCTATATTATTATTCAAAGATTTGTCGATGACTGGAGTTTATATTCCAGTTAACTGGATCGAAAAACTTGAACCTTAAATATAACGAGGAACTATGCCGTTGGGGATGAAAAACAACATTGCATCTATCAACGCAATAAATCATCTGGCCAAAGCGCAAAATGAACTGTCCGATTCGCTGAAACGATTATCTTCAGGACAAAGAGTCAACAGTGGAGCAGATGATCCTTCGGGTCTGATTCTTTCAGAAAGTTTACGTGCTCAGGTTGCCAGTGCGCAACAGGCGTTGCAAAATTCGGAGTTTTCTCTGTCTCTTGTCCAGACTGCTGAAGGTGCTTTGGTTGAAGTAAACAACTTGTTGATTGAAATGCGTCAGTTGGCTACAACTGCAGCAAATGAGGGGGCTACCGATTACAATGCACTGTTAACATTGCAGTTTCAGATACATAAAGCAATTGAGGGAATTGACCGTGTTTCCCGTTTTACTAGTTTTGGGAATAAAATGCTACTAGACGGAAGTCATGGTACAAAAGGAAGTGGTAATGAAGAAGTTGTTTTTATTAAAGCATCTTCCAAAACTCTAGCTTCACCCGTTAGCGGATATGATGTGGATATTACCGAATTTCCGCTACGGGCAACTTTAACAGCAGACCTTGATGACGATGATGCTTCCGGTCTGCAAATTACTTTAGAAGAAGAAGATGGCGCTATAATTAGGGTCAGTAATCCGGATGGAGCCACTGCAGTCGGATTTGTAAAACGTCTGCAAAAAGCAGTCTTGGATTCGAACATGAATTTGAACATACACTTTGATGCTGATGATGAAGAACTGACAATTGAACATCGGGAATATGGACTCACCAAAGGATTCACTGTAACCGGAACAAAAGATGATGTGATTGTTGACAACGCTTTTGAGCCGGAATTGCTTTTAGGACGTGATATAGAAGGAACAATTAATGATGAACCTGCTGATGGTGATGGACTGATCCTTACCGGCGAATACAATAATGAGAAAACCAGCGGTTTGAGTGTAGCTTTTTTAGGTGATGGTACCGGCAATGCCGGATCTGTGACTGTCGCACAAAATTCTCTTAAGTTCCAAGCTGGAGTAAGTGCAGATGAAAAAATTGTAATTGCTCTGAACAGTACCCATTCTACTGTCCTGGGAAGAGGTGTGGATAATACAAGCGGATTTGAAAATTTGTCCCAAATCAGTCTCAAGTCTACTCAAGAGGCCATTGATGCAATTCGCCTTGTAGATGAGGCTCTTGATCAACTATTATCAATGCGCAGCCAGCTTGGTTCTGTACAAAAATATACACTGGAAACAAATATTTCAGTTCTCCGCAACACAGTAGAAAATTTGACTGCGGCAGAATCCAACATTCGAGATACAGACATGGCTTTGGAATTGGTTAATTTTACGAAAAACCAAATCATTACAGAAGCCGCAGCAGCTGCAGTCGCACAGTCAAATCAGACTGCTACCAGAGTTTTGCGGCTGTTGTTCAACAATAATCCACATGGAAACTGGTCATTTTTTAGAGACCACTGATCGTTGATTAAATAATGCGCCTTGACGATACAATTGCTGCAATAGCAACACCTTTGCAGCCATCCGGACTTGGAGTGATCAGAGTAAGCGGAGAGCAGGCAGTTTCTGCAGTAGAGGCTCTGTTCAAGACAAATGGGGAACCGCTGAAAAAGACGGAAACACACAAGCTGGTACACGGCTGGATAAAAGACGACGGAAAACTTATTGACAAAGTTTTAGTAGTCGTCATGCGTGCTCCTCATTCATACACCACTGAGGATGTAGTTGAAATTCAGTGTCACGGAAGCCCTTTTGTGTTGCGAATCATCCTTGATTTGGTTTTACGGCAGGGAGTGCGTTTGGCAGGTGCAGGGGAGTTCACTCAAAGAGCTTTTTTGCATGGGCGACTGGACCTGACACAAGTGGAAGCAATTTCAGACTTGATTCAAGCCAGTTCTGAAATTGGGGCAAGACTGGCTGCACAACAACTTCGTGGAAAACTTTTTCACGCCATTGATGATGTAAAAAAACAAGTGATCTCCATTGCTTCACTAGTTGAGGCCAGCATCGAGTTTCCGGAAGAGGACCATGAATTCACTCATCAGGAAGATTGTCGGCAGCGTCTGGATCAAGCTAGTGCCGATTTGGAAAGCTTACTTTCTCATGCTGACCGTGGAAGACAAATACGTGATGGGTTTAGTGTAGTATTGATTGGCCGGCCGAATGTAGGAAAGTCTTCGCTTCTAAATACCTTGCTTCGCGAGCAAAGAGCGATTGTAACCACCATTCCCGGTACCACCAGAGATTCAATAGAGGAATCTGTACAAATCCAGGGTCTAGCTTTTCGCTTAACGGACACAGCCGGCATCAGAAAAACAGAAGACCTGATCGAATCAGCAGGTATTCGGCGTACACAAAATGTCCGCGAAAAAGCCGACCTCGTCTTGTTGATTCTTGATGCCAGTGAAAAACTTATGGATGATGATTTGAGTTTAATCAGTGAAGTTGAAAAGGAGCGGACAATTGTAATTCTCAATAAAAAAGATCTAATGGATGACACTACCCCACGTTGGTATGAAAAAATATCCCGTTTGGAATCTGTTTTTATTTCAGCAAAAACAGGTGAAGGTTGTGATGAGTTGGAATCCAGCTTATATAAAAAAGCTACACTCGGGGGTTTGCCTCAGGAAGATGAAATCTGGATCACAAACCGCAGGCAGCAACAGGCTGCAAAAAATGCTCTGTCTGCTTTGTTCTCAGCGCGAAAAAGTTTGAATCAGTCAAGTGGAGAAGAGTTTATTGCAGTTGATTTACGCTCTTGTTTAAACGCCCTGGGTGAGATAGTTGGCGAAACTACGCCCGATGATTTGCTTGGGCAAATATTTTCGGATTTTTGTATTGGAAAATAAACAAATGACAGACAGCGAATTGAAACTACTGCTTGGAAAACAAGAGTTACTTTTAAAGAATCTTCTGGAATTATCACAGCGCCAATTTGCAGAATCGGATGCTGTAGCACTGGACGAGCTCTTGAAACAAAAAGATAGCCACTTTGATGAACTGCAAAAGTTGGATCCTTTGCGGGAAAAGTGGCACAAGAAATACAACCGTTCCTTAGGGCAGGAAGAACAAAAACTAGATGATAATATTCAGGATTTACTTGAAAAACTACTACTCTCAGAACAGGATTTTGCAAAAATAGTAGGCCGTGATAAAAATGCTGTCTCATTACAAATTGCTCAAATAAGCAATCAAATGCAGTATCGAAAAGATACTACAAGGCAAAGGCCTCAAATTAAAAACATGACAACTTAAACACAACATTATTCATAGTGAACAATGCTTTTTTCTGCTTACCAAATTGAGTCCCTGTTAGCCGATTTTCAACAGACCGGCTCTCCAGCAGGCAAATCTGCCAGCGAAACTCTAAGTCTTTCTGCTGATGCGATCCAGGACGCACGTCAATACTTGCGCCCACTGAAACGCAGTCATCTGAACTGGGTTACTCCCAAAGATATTAGGGGACTGGTCGAAGACATTTCTTTTTACGATCCTGTTGTAGATAATGTGCAGCAGAGTCGTGCCGGCCGTTTTGTTGTACCTGCTTATGTACCTGAAGTTCCTGCACCATCGTTTCCACTTGTAAGGGACCACACTAAGATGGCCCCGGAAAATAAAACTACAGAGCAGGAATCATCGAAAAGTCCTGTTACAGATGAAAATGCTATGATACCTAAAGTAAACACCGAATCAACTGAAGTGGAAGATAAGGTTTCGGTCAGTGGTTCTGAGGATATTTCGAAAGAAAATAGTCTGTTAATAGAAACTGAGAAAAGTTCTGAAAAATCTACCCACGGCGAATTGGCAGTTTCTACTGCTTCATTATTTGAAGGTATTGATGATGAAGAACATGAACTTGAAGAAGAAGGATTACAAGGAGACAATAGTGAGGAAAACGATGTCGTCTTTGGAGATGGCCGCATTGATCAAAAATCAATGAGCAATTTTGTGGCTCATTATCCTGACAGTACTCTTAAGTTCCTGATGCGTAAAAATTTGGACGGTAGACCATTACCGGTTGGATACGAAGAAATATATTCACAATGGGAAAATCGCGGATTGTCCCGTGGACGCCTGAAAAAATATTTATTTAAACTGATGGAATGGAAAAACTTTCCGGATATTCCTGTTCATGATGTGGTTAATAATATCCGCGAACATCAATATTTTCTTGAAATAAAGTAATGACAGCAAAAAGTTTCAGACCAAATGTTGCGGCAGTGATTATGCATCCAACAAATAAAAAAGTTTTGATGTTCCGGCGAATTGCCAAAAGAAATGAAAATTCAGAACTATTGTCAGATGGAGGACAGTTAAGATGGAATTGGCAATTCCCCCAAGGTGGGATTGACCCAGGGGAAACCGAAGAAGAGACACTTTTTCGTGAACTTGAAGAAGAAATTGGGACCAATGATGTTACAATCATCAGGGTTGCTGAAAAAAGAGTCCGTTACTACTATCCTCTCAAAATGCTGCATATTCTTCATAAACAACCTGAATGGAAACCATACCGCGGCCAACAACAACGCTGGTTTCTTCTACAGTTGAATTGTGACACTGAGAAAATTAATTTTTCCCATGAACCCATTGAATTCGATGCCTTCCAATGGATCTCACCTCGCCTGGGATTAAAGAAAGTTGTTTCTTTCAAGCGCAAGGCATACCGTAAAGGGTTGCGATATTTGGGGGTTTTGTGATTTGTTTTGATTTGATTTGCTCATAATAACAGCAGTTGATCTGAAGCTCACTCCAAAAATAATCGTTTTGAATTTGAACACGTTTGCTATACTGAGTAAACTGCAATTGTTTAAATTTCAATGCCCGTATATAATTATATCATCAAAGTAAATAATCATAAAAAGGCAATTCAATGCTAATGCTCCTTTCACCGTCTAAAACACTGGATTATGAAACGCCTGCGACTACTGACAGCTTCAGTATTCCGGAATTTCTGGAAAAATCTTCTGAACTGGTTAAAGTTATGAAGCAGAAGTCTTTTCTGGATTTGATGGAACTGATGGAGGTCAGTCAAAAAATTTCTGAGCTTAATGTTGAACGTTTTAATCAATGGAAATTACCCTTTTCCACCAAAAATGCAAAACAAGCCGTTCTAGCTTTCAAAGGAGATGTCTATACGGGTCTTGACGCATCTGCACTTTCTGAAAACCGTTTGACTTATACCCAGTCGCATCTGCGCATTTTGTCTGGCCTTTACGGTTTGCTGCGGCCGCTTGACTTGATGCAGCCCTATCGTCTGGAAATGGGGCTGAAGCTGAAAACAAAAAAAAGTGAAAATTTGTATCAATTTTGGGGTGAGAAAATTACTGATAAATTAAATGTTTTATTGGCAAAACAAGATGAGCCAGTTTTAATCAACCTTTCTTCAAATGAATACTTTAAATCAGTACACAGGTAAAAAAATGAATAGTAAAATTATTACGCCTAGCTTTAAAGAAGAGCGTAGTGGTGAATTAAAAATGATCGGTTTTTTTGCAAAAAAAGCTCGTGGTTTAATGGTACGCTTTGCCATAGATCACAATATACAGAAAGCAGAAGTATTACAAAATTTTGATTATGATGGTTACCATTTCAACCTTGAACTAAGTCAGGTAGATAAATGGGTTTTCAGCAGAGGCTGAAAAATTGACTGCTGTTTTTTTCAACATGAGACTGCTGAGTCTTAATTCGTTGGCGAAATATTACCTCTCTTTATTAGGTCTAACAACTTTCCCCTTCATTCTACTAAATTCCACTGTCATCACCGGAATTTAAATCAATTTGAATCAACTTCAATTTCTATTCCTCCCAATCAATAAACGTTTAAAGCAGAAAAGGGCAATTTATTGCTTGCTTTAAGATATAAATCATTGTATTGATATATGATGATTTAATAGAAACAACAAGACATTATGACCTTTTAAAGCAAGAAATACATGACAAACATTGCACAAGTTTTAAGATTACTGGGAGACGAAACACGTCTCAGAATTTTGATATTGGTCTCACAGACGCCGTTGAATGTCAGCGAACTTACAACAATATTAGGAATGGCACAATCTGGTATTTCCAGGCATTTGAGTCATTTACGAAAAATGAAGTTGTTGCAGGAACGAAAAGAGGGCATTTGGTCATATTATCAATTTGCACAAAAAGAATCCCTCGACAGCGAACTCCACCTGCTTTGGAATTATTTACAGGAGCAACTTTCAAACATAAAAGACCACAACAACGATAGGGTGCGATTACATGAGGTATTGCGTCAACGAGAAATAAGCGGTGGTGGTTTAAATGAACGTCTTCTTGAACCTGGTCAATCTTGGTTTGCCTGGTCGTGTCTCCTCGGAATACTTCTGGGTCAGAATGGAGAAAACAAGTCCGGATTTTCCTCTGGTACCTCAGAACTTGAAATTATAGACCTTGGCTGCGGAGACGGAACGCTTACAGTAGAAATGGCTAAATTTGCTACTAGTGTAATAGGTGTTGATTTTAATCCTGACATGCTTGCCTCAGCTCGACAGCGTATAGATCGCCTTGGACTCCAAAACGTAAAATTGCTGGCTGAAGACGCAGGTAATTTGTCTTTGCCTGCTGAATCCTTAGATGTGGTTTTCTTTTCACAGTCACTTCATCATCTTGATAACCCGCAAAGAGGTTTTCAGGAAGCCGCACGTATTTTACGTCCAGGAGGAAAGGTACTAGTAATGGAACTAGCTACACACAGTGAAGAATGGGTACTGGAAAAACTTAGTCACAAATGGCTTGGATTTGAAAAAGAGACTTTGCATGATTTTATGCATACAGCAGGATTTAGTAATCTTTACTCACAAATTTTACCTTTTCGCCGAGAAGAATTGTTTCAAATTATTCTTGCTGCAGGAAGTAAAACTTAATCTAAATCCCATAAATTGATTAGTCGCATTCTTCACCTTAAATCACTATTACTCTCAGTAGAAGATAATTTTGTTGCGACAATTAGTACTTTTGTAAGTAAAACAAAGGCTGGGTTAATCCAACTCACCTGGAACAATAAATAATAATATTATGAATTTTAATAATGCTAAGCCACATATTCTTGATCTCTTTGCTGAGCGCATTCTTTTTCTTGATGGCGCAATGGGCACGATGATTCAGCAATACAAGCTGGGCGAAGAAGACTTCCGTGATGCGTCTTTCGCAGATGTTAAAGGCGACTTAAAGGGCAATAACGACATTCTCTCGATCACACGCCCCGATATCATCGAGGACATCCACCGTTCTTTCTTGGAGGCCGGCGCGGATATGATCGAGACCAACACCTTTTCCAGCACCACCATCGCCCAGGCCGACTACGCACTCGGGCACCGCGTGCGGGACATCAACCTCGCAGCCGCAAAGCTCGCGCGCAAGGTCGCCGACGAAATCTCCGAGAAAGAAAATCGTCCTACTTTCGTAGCTGGTGCGATTGGCCCCACAAATCGCACCGCCTCCATGTCACCTGACGTGAACCGTCCGGAATACCGTGCCGCCAGTTATGACGAGCTTTACAAAGCCTACTACGAGCAGACCGAAGCGCTCGTTGAAGGTGGCGTCGACCTTCTTCTTCCCGAGACAGTCTTTGACACACTGAATCTAAAAGCCTGCCTCCACGCTATTGCCGATTTTCAAGATACGCTCGAAGAGCACCTACCAGTCATCGTCTCCGTAACCATCACCGACCAGTCTGGGCGTACTCTTTCTGGTCAAACTGTCGAAGCTTGCTGGAACTCGATCCGGCATGCTAAACCCCTCTGCGTTGGGCTCAACTGCGCCCTCGGCGCCGACTTGATGAAGCCCGTTTATTGAAGAAATGGCGCATATTTCTGAGTTTCCTGTTGCTGTTTATCCAAATGCAGGATTACCAAACGCCATGGGAGAATACGAACAAACTCCAGAAGAGTTTGCCGGCATCATGGCAGAATTTGCGCAGGAAGGCTGGGCCAACCTGATGGGTGGATGCTGCGGGACAACTCCGGAACATATCAAAGCACTGGCCGATAAAATTTCTCATTTTGTTCCAAGAAAATTAAACCCGCTGCAGAAACAACGTTTCGGGGAAACCGCAAACAGCAATTCCGGGCCTGTAATAGTTGGTGAAGGCATTCCGTTTTATTCCGGATTGGAGTCGTTGAACATCAATCCAGACATCGGATTTTTGATGATCGGTGAACGTACAAATATCATGGGTTCACCCAAGTTCCGAAAACTTATTTTGGATGACGATTTTGAATCTGGACTCGCCATCGTGCTCTCGCAAGTCGAGAAAGGCGCGCAGATTATCGATATCAATTTCGACGAGGGCATGCTCGATGGTGAAGCCTGCATGACGCGCTTTCTCAACCTCATCGCTTCCGAACCCGACATTTGCAAAGTACCTATCATGATCGATAGCTCGAAGTGGTCGGTCATCGAGGCAGGCCTCAAGTGCGTGCAGGGTAAGTGCATCGTCAACTCGATCAGCCTCAAGGGCGGTGAAGACGAGTTCCGCGCACAGGCCAAAAAGATCATGCGCTATGGTGCGTCGACCATCGTCATGGCTTTCGACGAAAAGGGTCAAGCTGACACCTATGAACGTAAAACTGAAATATGTAAGCGAGCTTACGATATCCTCACCCAAAAATTGGACTTTCCACCTGAAGATATTATTTTTGATCCGAATATTTTGACTGTTGCCACTGGAATGGAGGAACACAACCACTATGCGGTGGCTTTCATTGAAGCAGTAAAACAAATTAAAAAACGCTGTCCTGGAGCGTTGGTCAGTGGTGGAGTGAGCAATATTTCCTTTTCGTTCCGGGGTAATAATCCTGTCCGTGAAGCAATGCACTCCGCTTTTTTGTATCACGCGATTCACGCCGGTCTTGACATGGCTATTGTTAACGCCGGCATGCTGGATGTCTACGAGGAAATTCCAAAAGATTTGCTGGAAATTGTTGAAGATGTCCTACTCAACCGTAGAAAAGACGCCACTGAAAGACTGATTGATTTTGCCGAAAGCTACAAAGCCGAAGGTACACGTAAAATTGTAAAGGACACAAAATGGCGTGAAGGAACAGTTGAAGAACGTATCATTCATGCTTTGGTGAGAGGCATAACTGAACATATCGTAGCTGACACCGAAGAAATCCGCACAAAATTTGACCTGGCTTTGGAAGTTATTGAAGGACCTTTGATGGCGGGTATGAAAGTTGTGGGGGATCTTTTTGGTGACGGCAAAATGTTTTTACCACAGGTTGTGAAAAGTGCACGTGTGATGAAGCAGGCAGTAGCCCACCTTGAACCGTTTATGGAGGAAGAAAAGAAAGAATTAGAGTTCAATTAAGAAAAAAAGATATTAATGGCAACAGTTAAAGGTGATGTTCACGATATTGGTAAGAATATTGTGGGTGTTGTTTTGGGCTGTAACAATTTCGAGGTCATTGATTTAGGCGTGATGGTACCCTGCGAAAAAATATTGGAAGCAGCACGTGAGCATCAGGCTGACGTGATTGGACTTTCCGGATTGATCACTCCGTCACTGGATGAAATGGTGCATGTAGCTGGGGAAATGAAACGTCAAGGTTTTACTAAGCCGCTTTTAATCGGCGGCGCAACCACGAGTCCAGTGCACACTGCGGTCAAAATCGCACCTCAGTACGACCAGCCAGTAGCCTATGTTCCGGATGCGTCAAGAGCAGCCGGAGTTATCCGAAAATTATTGAATCCTGACCAAAAAGTACAAGCCGCAGAGGACCTCCTTCAAGAACATGAACGGCGTAGAAAAGCTTATCAGGATCGAAACAGCGAACGCAAATTGCTTTCCATTCAAGACGCACGAGAGAACCATACACCAATTGACTGGAAAAATTGCCAGATTAGCAAGCCGGCTTTTCTCGGTTTGCGGGAATATGAGGTAGAAGTTGAAACATTAGTCGAGTACATCGATTGGACACCTTTCTTTTACACATGGGAGATGAAAGGACGTTACCCCAAAATTCTTACCGATCCAAAATTAGGCACTGAAGCCAGCAAACTTTTTGAGGACGCACTAAGTCTTTTGAGGGACATTGTTGAAAAGAGGAGCTTTCAGCCAAAAGCCGTGATCGGTTTTTTTCCTGCAAACAGTGACGGTGATGATATCCTGATTTACTCCGATGAATCACGTAAAAAAGTTCAAACTACATTCCATACTTTACGTCAACAAGTGGTAAAAGCAGATGACAAACCAAATCAGGCTTTGTCTGATTTTATCGCACCCAAAGATTCTGGACGTGCAGATTATTTGGGAGGATTTGCCCTGACAACCGGTGCAGAAGTAGAAAAAATGGCTGGAAATTTTGAAAAACAACTCGACGATTACAATTCTATTCTCGTAAAAGCCGTTGGGGATCGTTTAGCTGAAGCGCTTGCCGAATTCATGCACAAACAGGTGCGGGATGAATGGGGTTACGGTCGTACAGAAAATCTAGAGATGGAGGATTTAGTCAGTGAAAAATACAGGGGAATCCGCCCTGCTCCAGGATATCCCTCTCAACCAGATCACACAGAAAAGCCGATCCTGTTTGAATTGCTGGACGCAAAAAAACGAGTTGGTATTAAACTCACTGAAAGCTATTCCATGTCTCCGGCCAGTTCGGTTTCTGGAATGTATTACGCCAATCCTGAGTCACGCTATTTTGCAGTGGGCAAAATTGGCAGAGATCAAGTTGAAGACTATGCCGGACGCAAAAAAATGTCGGTATCAGATGTTGAACGCTGGCTGTCTCCAGTTTTGGGTTATGATCCTCGTTCATAAAATGATTTTGCGGTTCTTAGCAACATTAGCAGCTAATTCTTTTTAACTAAAAATGGCAAACTATGCACTTGATTGAATTATACCAACAGCAGAATTTTGTTTTTTCCATCGAAATTTTTCCACCTAAAACTGAAAAAAACATGGAAAAACTCAAAATTACGCTGGAGAAATTCAACGGCTACACTCCGGATTATTTCTCTGTAACTTACGGAGCAGGTGGGACTTCCCGTGCAAACACTCACGAAATGGCCGCACATATCAAGCATGAATTGGGCGTTCCAACAATGGCCCATCTGACCTGTGTTTCACACACAGCCAAAGAAATAGATGATGTTTTAACAAAACTCAAAAACAGTGAGATAACAAACGTCATGGCTTTACGTGGTGACCCTACTGCTGGAACTGAGCGTTTTATTCAACCGGAAGGTGGTTATCATAACGCTGGTGAATTAATCTCTGCGGTACGAAATCACAGTGATTTTGGCATAGGCGCAGCTGGTTATCCGGAGGGACATGTCGAAAATCCGAACAAAGATGATGACCGTAAACACTTGCACGGTAAAATTGCTGCTGGAGCAGAATTTATTGTGACTCAGTTTTTTTTGGATAACACTCATTTTTTACGCTGGAGAGACAAACTGTGCGAGGAAGAAGGCGTGAGTGTTCCTTTGGTAGCCGGTATTCTTCCTCCGTCAAACTGGAAAGCAACGAGCCACATGTCGGAAATGTGCGGTGTAACCATACCGGAAGATTTGGCTGAAGCCCTGCTTAAACATGAAACCGATCCAGAAGCCTCCAAAGAAATTGGTTTTGTGCATGTTGAAAAACAGATTGAAGGTTTGCTCCGTGAAGGTGTGGAAGGCATTCATCTTTACGCGCTCAACAGTCTTGAAACTGTAAAACGTTTAGGACCAAAACTTAGAGATGCTGCCGGTACTTCTTCTGTTTTATCCGCTAATTGATTTTACCCTCCTTTTCGATTGTAGTTTTCAACGATCCAACGCAGAATAAAACGTTTAAGTCATTCAATACATTTCTAAAATTCATAACCTTCAAGAAAAAACCATGCAGGAATACCTTCCGCAAGAAATCGAAACCAAATGGCAAAACTACTGGGAAGAACAAGGTTTGCTGGACTTTGATTTTGCTTCGGAAAAACCCAAATTTTACATGCTGACCATGCTGCCTTATCCTTCTGGGGATTTACACATTGGACACTGGTATGCAATGGCTCCTTCGGATTGCTATGCCCGTTTTATGAAAATGCAGGGTAATGAGGTCTTTTTCCCTATCGGTTTTGATGCCTTTGGATTGCCTGCGGAAAATGCTGCAATTCAAAATAATATTCATCCAAAAACTTGGACGTATGCCAACATTGAACGAATGCAGAAACAGCTGCGTACAATGGGTAATATGTTTGCCTGGAAAAATGAGGTGGCTTCCTGTGATCCAGAATATTACAAGTGGAGCCAGTGGTTTTTTCTGAAGATGCTGGAACACGATCTAGCATACCGCGAATATTCGCCAGTGGATTTTTGCAACCATTGCCAGACTACTCTTGCACGGGAACAGGTTTGGGGCGAAGACCGTGTCTGCGAGCGCTGCCAAAATCCGGTCGTAAAAAAGAAATTGAATCAGTGGAAATTGCGGATTACGAAATATGCGGATGAGCTGCTTGATTTTGAAGGACTGGACTGGCCGGAGAGAGTTCGTTCGATGCAGCAAAACTGGATCGGACGCAGTGAAGGCGTGGAGTTTGCCCTCAAAATTTCCGATTCTACTGACCTGAGTTTCAGAGTTTTCACTACACGTCCGGACACCGTTTTCGGCATGACGTTTTGCGTTTTGGCGCCCGAGCACATTCTGGTTGATCAGATTACAACTCCCGAAAAGAAAGAAGCTATCAAAGCATACAAGGATGCAGCTGAACGGAAAAACGAGATAGAGCGTACTGCAGAAGGTCAGGAAAAAGACGGAGTCTTCACCGGAGCATTTGCGGTCAATCCAATGAACGGTGAGTCGGTGCCAATTTGGATTGCGGACTACGTACTCGCGTCCTATGGAACAGGTGCAATCATGGCGGTTCCGGGACATGATGAACGAGATTTCCATTTTGCGAGAAAATACGGTTTACCAACGCCGGTGGTAATTGTTGCTCCGGAACAGCTTGATTCTATCCCCGATGGTGACGATTTAAGCGAGCCTATTTTACAGAAAGAAAATTCGGTGATGGTCAACAGCCTGAGCTTTGATGGAGCAGTTTGGCCTGAAAGTTATAACCGCGTGGCTGACATGATGCAAAAAGAAGGTTTTGGCGAACGTCAGATAAATTATCGTTTGCACGACTGGTTGATCAGCAGGCAGAGGATGTGGGGGACACCGATTCCGATTGTCTATTGCGAAAGCTGCGGTATGCAACCCGTACCTTATGAAGAGTTGCCCGTTGTGCTTCCGGATGATGCTGAATTCAAACCGACTGGCGAAAGTCCCTTGAAATATCATGAGGGTTTCCTGAAAACAAAGTGTCCTAAATGTGGGGGTGATGCTGAAAGAGAAACTGACACGATGGATACTTTTATCTGTTCGTCGTGGTACTACTATGCTTATGTTGCTCCTTACTGGAAAAAAGGTGAGACCCTGACCAAAAGTGATCAGCCATGGGATGTAGAAAAAATTAGAAATATGTGTCCTGTTGATCAATACACTGGTGGAATAGAACATGCCACCATGCACCTTTTGTATTTTCGTTTCTATACCAAAGCCCTTGCGGATATGGGTCTGCTGAATTTTCGTGAGCCCGCAAAACGTTTATTCAATCAGGGAATGATTTTGGGTGAGGACCATGAAAAAATGTCAAAAAGCCGTGGGAATGTGGTCAATCCGGATGACCTCGTGCAAAAATATGGAACAGATACTGTGCGGGCTTACCTGATGTTTCTGGGGCCATGGGATGCGGGGGCACCCTGGAATCCTCATGGCATTGAAGGTCTGGCCCGTTTTTTCAAAGGAGTCTGGACGCTTTGTCACCTGGAAGCACCGGAAACAGCTGCAGTCTCAGAAGATACAAAAAAGAAACTCCGCAAGACACTGCATCAAACGATAAAAAAATCCGGTGAAGATTTACAGCATTTTCGTTTCAACACTGCAATTGCGGCACTGATGGCTTTTCGGAATGTTTTAAAAGCGGCACCTGAAGCTGCCGGAACTGAGGTCTGGCATGAATGCCTTGAAGGAATGCTGCTGATGCTCGCACCGATTGCACCGCACATTACTGAAGAATTGTGGCAAAAACTCAAACCCGGCAGCGGAAGCATCCATCAGCAGAAGTGGCCGGAATACAATGAATCATTGGTCGCAGAGGAAATGGTGACACTGGTTGTACAAGTCAATGGGAAAGTCCGTGACCGCCTGGAAATGCCGGCTGGAACCAACAAAGAAGAAACAGAAAGACTTGCCCTGGCAGCTCCCAAAGTTCAGAACTACATCGAGGGCAAGCAAATCCGCAAAGTAGTTGTTGTACCTGAGCGCCTGGTCAATATTGTCTGCAGCTAATCGAGCAAATCTTTTACATTTACAACTGCCGGTACGTCTTCTTCTTTAAGTTAGAAGCCAAATCCAAAAGTAAATATTAAAGCCCCTGCAAAACCGCTTATATCAGTCGATTCTTTCTCTGCACCCTTCTTTGACGCATCGCTTATGGTCCCAGACTTGTGTTTAACTGATACTTTATCACTCAGTTTAGCACCACCTTGAAACCAGTCTATTCCAAGATACCCACCCCAGTCATATGTCCACTCGTTTCCAATCCCAAGATTGAGCTGAGTTATTTTATAATCGAGGTCCCAATACGTAATTTCGCGATATGTTGATGAGGTTGTATCCAAGTCCTGATACTTGAAATCGTCTTTATGAATATTGTACATGGCTACACCGAAAGGAATATTAAATGAATTTCCGATATAATACCTTCCAGTTAACTCAGATGTACTGAAATTCCAAGTATCTGTTACTGTTACTGATGAACTAGATGCACCAGTATATGTTGTTGAAGTTTGGGTAGTTGTAAAATCACCTGAGCCGTACACTAATCCAAAAGTCCAATCCTCACCTGGAAATTCTAGGACATAAGGTGATGTTACAAAGTAAAATACATGGACCCCCGTTTTTCATACCTAATCTTACCATCTGATCTTTTCTGTTGCCCGCAGAATCTGCTGCCCAAGCCACGCTTCCGCAAAACAAAATCGACAGACACAGTATGCTAAGTTTCCTGATCATAATCTCCCTTATCTTTAATGTATTAATACGTAAACGGCAGAATTGCCGTTCATCTGCTTAGCCGGAACATCTTTATTACTTATCCGGTGCTTTTATCAATCTGCCCAACATTAATTACCCTAAATAAACTCAGGCTGAAGAAAAGATCTTGTCTGGCTAAAAAAACTTTATCTACGCTAAATTAATTTGCCTAAGCTCGCCTTGAATACGCGGAGGCACTCCAAACTGGAATGCCTCTTTTTTATGCAGTAATTATATTTTTTGTATTCGACTACTTGAAAAATACACCATCATTCACTCTTTGGTCATTACCATGCTATCCATTGTAGTAGGTTGGGTGCCATTATCTTGTTCTTCTCCTTGCTGATAGGTAGTGCTAGTGACAGACCACACATTCTTATAGGCAGAACTACTACCAGTGCTGCTAAATTCAGTTCCCAAAGTGGTGAGATCTATGTCAGATATATTTGCAATAAGCGCAGCCGTTAAATTGTCTTGCGCCACTGCGGTATGAGCCGTTACTTTAAAATATGACGTACCATAAGTCACTACAAGTTGCATCTGAGTAAGTGATCCGACTCACTGTATACGTTGAAGTGCCCGTGACAATCCATTTTCTTAAAACTTTTTGTATCTGAAGGATAACCAAACTGTGAAATTGCAGAGCTATTGGAGACACACCCACCAGCAGGTGTCTCCCCAACCAACTCGTATGGAAGGTTCCAGTAACGGTTGTACCTGTAATAGTTCCTGAAGCGGTTGTTCCAGTACCTGCAACATTTCCTGCAGCAGCAGCGGTGATCTCATCCTTTTTGGCACATGATCCAAGAAGTGCCACTGTACCTACGATTAAGACCATCCAAAATAGTAACTTTTTCATAATAACCTCTTTCATTATAGAAAAATGCAGGATTATTCCTACATTTATGTATCGGGTATGGTGTTAACCAACACCGAAATTACTCCCCGTTCACATAATTTGAAACAACTCAAAAATGCTTCCGGGCAGTTTTCCAGAGAGTATATTCCTGTTAAAAGCAGAATACAACACTTATTTTTCGCATCCTGTCTGTTTCGTTTTGCTTCTGTAAAATCTGCATTAACAGGATTTTTCGTAGGATAAGCAAAGTCAAACAGTCAACATCTAGCAATGAAAAAGAACAGAAAGGAACCAGATGAAACTTAAAAACTTTTTCAATAAACTCCATATCAAAAAGTAAAAATGACATTCTGATATTGGAATACGACCTTTAAGGAATTAGAATTTGAAGTTTATTGAAACAAATAATTTTGGGTCTTAGGACGGCCCGGCAGATTTAATTCCGCTTCAACTGTGGCGGAGCTTGAGATAATTCTTCCGCGACGAATAACAAAAAGCCGGTTTGCTTTTAAACGCAGAGCTTCGACTGGATCAGCAGCCTGTAAAATTACCAGATCCGCATTGCAGCCTTTTTCCAGACCGTAACCTTCCAAACCCAGAATAGCGGCCGGAATTTCCGTGACTGCTCGAAAACATGATTTCATTTGCTCCACTCCTGTCATTTGTGCCACATGCAGCCCCATGCTTGCAACTTCCAGCATATCTGCAGAACCAAGCGAATACCACGGATCCATCACGCAGTCGTGTCCAAACGCCACTTTTACGCCAGCATCCATCAGTTCCGGAACACGAGTCATTCCACGCCGTTTTGGATAGGTATCGTGTCTTCCCTGGAGTGTTATGTTAATCAATGGATTGGCATACTACATTCATTTCCGCTTCTGCCATCAATGGGAGTAATTTGCTGACATAATAATTATCCATGGAATGCATGGAAGTCAGGTGTGATCCAGTAACCCGTCCCTGCAAACCATGCCGCACAGTTTCTGCAGTCAATGTTTCGATATGACGGAATGAGGATCATCACTTTCGTCGCAATGCATATCAACCGCAAACCGCGCTCGGCTGCAATCGGCACAAAACTTCCACAGATTCTGTACCATCATGCATTGTTCGTTCAAAATGTGGAATACCACCAACAACATCAACTCCCGATCAAGAGCAGTTTCCATTAATTTGCCGCCCCTGTGATCACGTAAATATCCATCTTGCGGAAAGGCAACTAACTGCAAATCCAAGTAAGGCGCAACGAGCCTGCGCACTTCAAGCATTGCAGTGACACTTTTCAACTCATCATCACACACATCAACATGACTGCGAATGGCGCCAATGCCCATAGCAACAGCAAGGTCACAATAATGCATGGCACGTTTGATAATATCATCCACACTTTGTTTGGGTTTTAATTCTCCCCACAAGGCAATACCTTCAAGCAAGGTGCCAGAAATGTTCATGCGGGGCTGCCCAAGGGATAAGGTGGAGTCCATATGAAAGTGAGGGTCAACAAACGGAGGGCTGACCAGATACCCGGAAGCATCAATTTCTTCCTGAGCTTTTGCGGTCAAAGCCACTTCAAGTGCAGCAATTTTTCCGTCTTTGATGCCAATATCGATTCCAATTCTTCCGTCTGGAAGATTTGCATTCCTGATTATCAGATCCATTATTTCCCTTTAATTGTTTTTATTTTTTTCTTCAATCTGACTGAAAGTAGAGTCATCAACATCGAGCACTGTGCTGTGAAAACGTTCCATCAGGTGGCGTCCGGAAGTTACCACTGAATATTTTGCTGTTTCACCGGGACTGACGCACGTGGGAAGACATTCAATGCGTGCATCCCAGTCAGGTTGATGGAAAAACGCCAGCGACATTCGAGATTGATTTGGATTTTTATTGGTATCCGGAAGGTTAACACGATGAAGTGTGGAAATCCAGCGGCCGTTAGTCCAGCGCTCCATAAGGTCGCCTAAATTAACAATCATCTCCGGTTTACATTGAGCAACCGGAGTCCATTTTTTTTGGCGGTTCAATATTTCGAGTCCTGACAATCCTTCTTCCTGAAACAGCAGCGTCAAACTGCCATAGTCACTGTGGGCGCCTGCTCTTAGTTGTCCCGTTAGTGGAGGCTTGTCCAAAGCCGGATAGTGATTGGCACGCAAAGCACTGATTGGCTGCTGCAGGAATTGATCAAAATAGTCTTTTGGCAATTTCAGCGCAAGTGCAAAAAGTGACATTAAACGACTTGAAAACAACGTCATTGCTCCGTAGCAGGTTTCCCATGCTTCCTGAAAATTCGCTGGATTTTGGGGCCACTGATTTTCTGAAAACACAAAAACGGCTTCGTCTGAAGCAATGCCCGGAGGTGGTTTCGTGTTTGGCCCGGCAGAAAAATTTTCCTTCAAATCCGGAGGTGCCTGCTCTCCGCGTGAGCGTGAAAGAGTTTCACCTTCCATTGCTGCAAAACCGTAAGGATAACCTGAAAAAGGCATCTTGACCTTGAGTTTTTCCTCCTCCGAAAGTGCAAAAAATTGGGAGCTAACCTGCCAGCATCGTTCAATAACTGTTTCTGGAATCCCATGTCCACGAACTGCAAAAAATCCGCTACGTCTGCAGGCAAGATCAATCTGCTCAGCGATCCTGATCTTCTGCATCAGAATTTTCAAATTGTTGGCTGAGGTCAATCAATGGTATGTCTGACATTACAGCTTCTTTTACCCGGCTAATCTTTTGGCGTCTTTAGTTGATTCATAGTCAAGCGGCCCAGGTTGGGTCACGGTTTTTGCCTTAAAAAAGTACCGGTGGAATTGTTGATCTGAAAGCAGAGAAAGTATCCGAACAAGTAGCCATACCACCAGTAGAGCAAATATCCAACGCCCAACAAAATATCCCCATAAACTTCCCCCAAGCAGCATCAGTAGCAGTGTGTCTTCAACAAAACTATGGAACAGGCCCATCAATACAAGTGCGAAAAAAATATCCCTTGGGGGGATAGTACCCGTGCGGGATTCGCGAATAATCAGCCCTCCGCCATAGGCAATCCCAAGAGTAATTCCGATAATCGTTATGTTCGTAGCTTCTTTTCCAATACCCAAGTTTCTAAGCAATGGATGAAGGATGCGCTGCAGAAATTTGGTTAATCCAATCAAATCTAGCAGCTTCATAAACTGCACCAGGAAAACCAAAATTACAAACATGATTGCCAGACCCACCGTTTGCTCCGAGGCCCAGCTCAGTAAACTCACTGGTCCTGTTTCTGGATGCCAAAGCAAAATACTGCCTTCTGAAAGCCAGTTTCCCCAAAGTAAAATCTGATTCAAAATTATCCCATATAGTAAAGCTCCACCAACCCGGATAATTCCCATACTTAACCAGCGGGATCCGGCCTTACCAGCAATTTGCAACTCAATCGGAAGTGAATGTGCAATCAGCATTAATGAGGACAAAATTGTGACCTGGCCTACTGTCAGCATTTCTGTTGCAGCAAGATCAGCAAAGATAAAAATGCCCGGATAAAAACCTGCAACAAGTGTAGCAGCCCAAACCAGCCCCATGCTTCCCGGAAGCCCCATCAGCCCCATCAGGGGAGCCATCCACTGTCCAAGAATCTCAATGGCGCCAATTTCTTTAAGAATCTTAACCACAATTATCATTGGAATTATTATCCGATAAAGCGGTAGAGCAACACTTAAAGACTCTTTAAAAATATTGCTAAGTATAGTTGGTAACTGCTGAAATTTGTTTATCATGCTGGTAACATTTTTCCGGGATTCATCAGGTTATCAGGATCAAAAGCCTGTTTTATCTGACGCATTAGATCCAGGGAATCACCATGTTCGGCTTCCATATATTTTATTTTTCCGGAACCGATTCCGTGCTCGCCAGTACAAGTTCCTCCCATGCGCAAAGCCCGTTCTACTAGCCGGTCGTTCAAGGGTTGATAGAGCTTAAGTTCCTCTTCTTCATTTTCCGGATCGATCAAAAAAAGCAGATGAAAATTTCCGTCACCCACATGTCCAACTAATGGTACTGTCAGTTTGGATTCTTCAATATCACTCCGTGTTTCCAAAATACAATCAGCCAGACGTGAAATTGGCACACAAACATCGGTAGCCCACCCCTTTGAACCCGGACGCAAGGCCAACCCCGCATAATAGGCATTGTGGCGTGCCTCCCATAGTTTTTGCTTTTCCTGTTCCTGGGTCGACCATTGAAAGTCGCTTCCGCCTTCTTCAGTTGAGATTTCTTTAACCATTTCGGCCTGTTCCTGCACCCAGGCCTCTGTTCCGTGAAACTCAAAAAACAAAGTCGGTTTGAGGGCATAATCAAAATCTGAATAACGATTGATTGCATCAACTTGAACCTCATCCAACAACTCAATCCGGGCCACAGGAATTCCCATCTGAATTGTAGAGATTGTGGTGTTCACCGCGCCTTCCATAGTTTCAAAGGAACAGACTGCAGCAGAAATTGCTTCTGGAACTCCATAAAGTCGAAGCTGAATTTCCGTTATGATTCCCAATGTTCCTTCGGAACCGACAAACAGGCGTGTCAAATCATAGCCTGCGGAAGATTTACGGGCGCGAGTTCCGGTGCGAATTATACGCCCGTCTGCAGTAACCACAGTCAGGCCAAGCACATTTTCCCGCATGGTTCCGTAACGTACAGCGTTTGTCCCGGAGGCGCGAGTTGCCGTCATTCCTCCCAGTGAGGCGTCCGCTCCTGGATCAATCGGGAAAAAAAGTCCGGAATTCCGCAAATGCTGATTGAGCTGCTTTCGGGTTACTCCTGCCTGCACCCGGCAGTCCAGGTCATTTTCGTTAACTTCCAATACCTTATTCATACCGGAAACGTCGAGGCATACCCCGCCATGCAAAGCGGCAACATGTCCTTCAAGGGAAGTTCCTGTACCAAACGGAATAATCGGTTTCTGGTGCTGAACACAGATCCGCACTATCTCGGCCACCTCTTCATTGTTTTCCACGAATGCAACTGCTTCCGGAGGGGCTGATGCATGAAATGATTCGTCTCTACCGTGCTGTTCCCGTACCGAATTTGACATCGAAAGACGTTCGCCTAATAATTTTTGAAGTTCCTGCAAACATGGATCTTTGAGGGAGGTAGAGTCGGTGGGAGATGTGGACTTATTCATGGTTTTATTTAGCAATAGAAATTAAATTCATTACAAAAACTTTGTAATGGGCAGAATAATAGAACACCCCAACAATTTCAAGTTTTGGTTCAGAGGTAAACAATCAATGCAGTGTGCCAAACGTCCCTTAGGAAATTGTTTGATACGCCTGTTGTAAACCGTTCATAGCCAGTTAATAACACAACAAACTTTCTGCTCAAGTTAACTACCACTCCTCAATTTTTTACAAGGAAAAACTCAATTCAAAAGTTTCCGCAGCTCTTTAATTGAATGGACCGGCAATTGACAGGTTTGATTTTGGCAAACATAAGCGGTCGCACGTTCATTTACCATTACTCTTCCGGAAGCCAGTGGAATGATTTTTTCTGTTTCCGGACTCTCTCCGTTTTCAACGAAGGCCACTACTATATTCGGATGAAATTCACTACGTACTTCCTTCAGTAAAGCTTCTGTCTCAGGATCACCACGTCTTCCAGAAATGACAATCTCTTTCGGTTCAGAAAGGCTGAAATGCAGGGCACCAAGCATTGCTGAAAAGCTGACTCCGACTTGTTCCAGATGGGGAGCAAAACTTCTTAAAATTCGTTGAGCATCGCTGTAAAATTCAGGAGACAAACCATAAGAGCGAAGCCTCAAAAATGCATTTGTCACACTGCTGTTTCCCGAAGGTTCCACACCATCATAGCCTTCTGCATTACGTGTTAAGAGGGTTTCACCATCTATTCCAGTATCATAATATGGACCGTCATCGTTCCGGAACAGACGATTGATTTCCTGAGATAATTCAACAGCTTTCCGGAACCATTCAGGATCGTAGGTGGTTTCGTAAAGATCCAGACAAGCAGTAGCAAGTTGCGCATGATCACAGAGATAAGCGGGATAACGAGCCTCTCCGTCACGCCATCGCCGGAGCAAGCGTCCAGACTCGTCCCGTAGATTTTCGAAAATAAAGTCAGCCGCACGCACTGCCCTCATTTCAAAATCAGTATCTTCAAATACCCGTGCTGCCCGAGCAAAAGCAGAAATCATCAAGGCATTCCAGGATGTAAGTACTTTGTCATCCAATAGAGGACGAATACGTTGTGAACGAACTGCAAGCAACTTTTCCCGTGCAGATCGGAGTTGAACCTGCATCTCTTCAGTAGTGATATTGAAGAGCTCTGCAACTTCTTCATCGGACATTGGACGATTCGGAATGTTGCTGCTCTCAAAATTTCCTTTCTCCGTAATATCCCAATATGCACAGGCCAGCTTTCCAGTTTCAGCACCTAAAATTTCCGTTACTTCTGCTTTTGACCAGAGATAAAATTTTCCTTCAACACCCTCGCTATCCGCATCTTCCGCAGAAAAAAATGCTCCCTGCGGAGAAGTCATATCCCGGGCAACATAAGTCAGAACATCCCGCACCGCTGTTTCATAAAGTGGATTCCTGGTAACTTGAAAAGTCTCTATCAAAGCCCAGATAAACAGAGAATTATCATAAAGCATTTTTTCAAAATGCGGAACCAGCCACTCATAATCTGTACTGTAGCGACTCAGTCCACCGCCAAGTTGATCATAAATTCCCCCGGCAAACATTTTTTGTAAAGTCTTTTCCACCATTTCCAGTGACATTGCGTTACCTGTTCTGTCATAGTGACGAAGCAAATGCATCAATCCCATGCTAGGCGGAAACTTGTTTTGAGGCTGCTGATTGAAACCACCGTGCCGTGAATCAAACGATTCCTGAAATTGTGCAACCGCCTTCTCTTCCACCTCCCAATTCAGTTCAGGTAGTCCGTTATAAGATGGAACAGCTTGTTGCTGTAAATGAGAAGTAATTTCATCAGCAGTGGAATAAATTTTTTCGCGCTCATTTTCCCAAATAAAGACTAAGTTTTCCAGCAGCTCACGGAAGGATTTTCGCCCATACATTGGTTTTGGAGGGAAATAAGTGCCCCCCGTAACAGGCTTTCCTTCCGGAGTCAAAAACATATTCAGAGGCCATCCTCCCTGCTGACCAAGGGCGTGTAGTGCATCCATGTGGATTTTGTCCACATCAGGACGCTCCTCTCTGTCTACTTTCACTGGTACAAAATGCTTGTTAAGATATAGAGCCAATTCTGGATCTTCAAACGACTCGCGCTCCATCACGTGACACCAGTGACAGGTTGCATAACCGATGCTGACCAGCAGCAGCTTGTCTTCACTTTTTGCTTTCTCAAAGGCTTCCTGCCCCCAGGGGTACCAGTTTACCGGGTTGTGTGCATGCTGTAATAGGTACGGGCTTTTTTCGTTTATCAACTTGTTGGTGAATGAATGTTCAGGCATTTTTCAAGATGGAAAAGAAATTAGTGTTTTTTTATTGCCATTCTAAGACTGTTTACAAATGATGCAATACAAAGTTATTCTAAGGTGACAAGAATGATGGATGTCTAATTTTCACTCAAGGAAAAGGTTTTTGTCAGTTTTTTGTCTTTTTTTCAAGAATTAATGAAAAAGATGTTGACGAAAATTTGAATCAATGTTAAATTGGCTGATTAAATATAAATATTGGATAAGTAGCAAAGTCGAACTTACATAATATGCCGACATTAAGTCAGTTGGTCCGGAACGGACGTAAAAGCAAATTAACCAAAAGGGATACCCCTGCACTGGAAGCATGCCCACAACGCCGAGGCGTGTGTGTACGGGTTTACACTTCAACACCTAAGAAGCCGAACTCAGCGTTACGAAAAGTTGCCCGTGTTCGTTTGACCAATGGTTTTGAGGTTACAGCTTATATTGGTGGTGAAGGACACAATCTTCAAGAACATTCTGTTGTGCTGATACGAGGTGGGCGGATAAAAGATCTTCCCGGAGTTCGTTATCACGTTGTACGTGGTAAACTTGATACAGTTGGAGTAAATGAACGTAAGCAGTCCCGTTCCAAGTACGGCGTCAAAAAGGATTTGTAGAAAAACTATATGCCACGACGAAGAGCCGCAACAAAAAGAGTAATCTTACCTGATCCAAAATATAAAGATCTGTTAGTCAGTAAATTCATTAATTCGTTAATGAAGCATGGTAAGAAAAGTATTGCAGAAAATATTTTCTATAGTGCACTGGACAAAATTTCAGAGCGTGAATCTGAAATGTCACCATTGGAGATTTTTAAATCCGCAATTGAAAACGTGATGCCGTCTGTAGAAGTAAAATCTCGGCGTGTGGGCGGTTCAACTTATCAGGTGCCGTTGGAAGTCCGACACAGCAGGAGTCAGTCACTGGCAATTCGCTGGCTAATTGAAAATGCAAATGCCCGCAGTGGCTTATCCATGCGTGCGAAGCTGGCAGAAGAATTCGCAGATGCTTCAAACAGAAAAGGTAGCGCAGTAAAAAAGAAGGAAGATACGCATAAGATGGCTGAGGCCAACAAGGCTTTTGCGCATTACCGTTGGTGAACGAACTGGCTTTTACTGAAACGAATCAGTGCCTCTATCTATAAACCGACGTGGTAAGAACAGTTCCTCTAAAAGAACGGCGTAACATTGGCATCATTGCACACATTGATGCAGGTAAGACTACTACGACTGAGCGTATTCTTTATTATGGCGGGACGGATTCACAAGATCGGGGAGGTCAATGACGGCTCTGCTACAATGGATTGGATGGAACAGGAGCAGGAGCGCGGTATTACAATTACCTCAGCTGCAACTACTTGTTCCTGGGAGACTGATAGAAAAGAATATATTTTAAACATTATTGACACTCCGGGACATGTAGATTTTACAGCGGAGGTCGAGCGCTCTTTGAGAGTACTGGATGGGTCAGTAATGGTGCTATGCGCAGTAGCTGGTGTTCAATCACAGTCAATCACTGTTGACCGTCAGATGAAGCGATATAACGTACCTCGTGTTGCATTTGTCAATAAAATGGATCGTGTTGGTGCAGATTTTGAGAAAGCTATCATTTCAATTGAAGACCAGCTTTCTGCAAGTCCGGTAGCCATACAAATACCGATTGGCGCCGAGGAGGAATTTACAGGAGTGATCGACCTGGTTTCGATGCAGGAACTGCGTTTCAAAGATGAAGGGTTTGGAGAAGAATACGTAAGTTCCGAACTCGGCGATGAATTGAGAGCATCAGCGCAGGATTGGCGCAGGCAAATGCTGGAGCATCTTTCTCTTTTTGATGATGCCTTGCTCGAAAAAATTGTTGAAGAGCAACAAGTAGAGCAGGAAGAGATCGTCAAGGTTCTGCGAAAAGCAACTTTAAGCGGTAAAATCACACCTGTTTTGTGTGGAAGTGCCTTTAAGAATAAGGGAGTGCAGCAACTTCTTGATGCTGTAGTAAATTACCTCCCGTCTCCATATGATATTCCGCCGGTACAGGGAGATCATCCGGTAACAAAAAAACTGGTTAGCCGAGAGGCTTCTGAATCAGACCCCTTGTGTGCACTTGCATTCAAAGTGGCAAGTGATCCTTTCGCCGGTCAGATGACTTTTGTTCGTGTTTATTCAGGTTCATTTGAAGCAGGGAAAACAGTATTTAATCCGCGTAAACGTAAGCACGAACGGATTGGGAATCTAGTAAAATTGCACGCAAACAAGCGTGAAGAGATTTCAGTGATAAAAGCAGGAGATATCGGGGCAGTGATCGGTATGGAACTGATAACAGGGGACACGCTCTGCCCAAAGGATCATCCGATAATTCTGGAAAGAACTCAGTTTTCGGAACCGGTAATTGATCAGGCTATTGAGCCAAAAACAAAACAGGATCAGGACAAACTTGAAGAATCCCTGAAAAGCCTGATGCAGGAAGACCCATCATTCCGGAGCAGGATTGATGCAGAAACAGGACAAAACATAATTTCCGGAATGGGCGAACTTCATTTGGAAGTTATGGTAGACAGACTCCAGCGGGAGTTCCGGATCGACTGTAAAGCCGGTACACCCAGAGTAGCATACCGGGAAACAATTACGCAGGCTGCAGACTCAGAAACACGATTTGAGCAACAACTTGACGGAAAAGACCAATTTGCTTTCTGCAGGATAAGCCTTGAACCACTGAAGGCAGGAGGAGGTTTTGAATTTGAAAACAAACTTACGACTGAAGAATTGCCAAGGCTGTTTGCAGAGGCCCTGGAACAAGGGATTCAAGATGCATTGAGTAATGGAGTCCTTGCCGGATTTTCATTAATTGACTTGAAAGTTTGCTTGGTTGCAGGAGAATATCTGGAAGAATCTTCGACCGAGGTTGCCTTCACTATTGCGGGGGTAAACGCTCTTCGGGAAGGGGTGCGGAAGGCAGGACCGGCCTTTCTTGAACCATCAATGAAAATAGAGGTCGTTACGCCTGTATCTTTTACAGGTGAAGTTATTGGAGACCTGAATGCTCGCCACGGACGTATCCGGGGTATGGAAGAGCAGGGTGGAATTCAGGTTATTGAGGCTGAAGTTCCGTTGGCGGAAATGTTCGGCTATTCCACTCGATTACGTTCGCTAACACAGGGGCGGGCATCATTTACCATGCATTTCAGTCACTATACGTCTGTGACTGAATCGACAAGAAAGATTCTCATTGGAGAACCGGTCAGCTCTGGCTGAGCGTTAATTTTAATTAGTCAATACAGAAAAAAGGAACAGGAGACGAGATGGCAAGAGAAAAATTTGACCGCTCAAAACCACATGTTAATGTTGGAACAATTGGCCACGTGGACCATGGAAAAACAACTTTAACTGCAGCAATCACCAAAGTACATGCCTTTCTACGGTTTAGCTGAAGCAAAAGGCTTTGATGAAATTGACGGTGCACCAGAGGAAAAAGAGCGTGGGATCACCATAGCGACATCACATATTGAATATGAAAGTAAAAATCGACATTACGCACACGTCGATTGTCCTGGTCACGCCGATTATGTTAAAAACATGATCACCGGTGCAGCACAGATGGACGGTGGGATACTTGTTGTATCTGCTGCTGACGGGCCGATGCCTCAAACCCGTGAACATATACTGCTTGGAAGACAGGTAGGTATTCCCAGAATGGTAGTATTTCTTAACAAAGCTGATCAAGTCGATGATGAAGAGTTGCTTGAGCTGGTGGAAATGGAAGTTCGTGAATTACTTGATTCCTATGATTTCCCCGGAGATGACACTCCTATTATCAAAGGTTCAGCTCTGGCGGTTATGGAAAGTTCAGCAACTGATTCAAGCGACCCTGCATATGCATGCATTAAAGAGCTGATAGATGCAGTTGACAGTTATATTCCTCAACCTGTACGTGATCTTGACAAGAATCTCCTGATGTCCGTTGAAGATGTGTTTACTATTTCCGGACGGGGTACAGTTGCAACCGGACAGATTGAGCGTGGAATCGTGAAAGTCGGTGAGGAAGTTGAAGTCACTGGAATCCGTGATACCCAAACCACTACTGTTACCGGCGTAGAAATGTTCCGTAAATCACTTGACCAGGGACAAGCTGGAGACAACGTGGGAATTTTGTTGAGAGGTCTTAAGCGTGAAGATATTGAGCGAGGACAAGTCATTTGTAAGCCGGGCTCAATTACACCGCACACAAAGTTCAAAGGCCAAGTTTATGTACTAGATAAGGATGAAGGTGGAAGACACACTCCGTTTTTTACAAACTACCGCCCACAATTTTATTTCCGTACAACTGATGTAACTGGTACAATTTACCAGAAGGCGTTGAGATGGTAATGCCGGGTGACAGCATTAACTTTGTGGCGACATTGATTGCGCCGATTGCGATGGAAGAAGGCTTACGTTTTGCGATTCGTGAAGGTGGACGGACTATTGGCTCCGGAGTCGTTACGGAAGTTATTGAATAAGCTGTAAGGAGGTTTGATGGAACAAAAAATTAAAGTACGTTTCAAGGCATACGACGAGAAACTTCTCGATAAAACAATTGGAGAAATTGTTCATACGGTTAAGCGAACTGGAGCTGAAATTGTAGGCCCCATTCCGCTTCCAACTCGAAAGAACAGCTACACTGTTTTGCGTTCTCCACATGTTGACAAAAAGTCGAGAGAACAGTTTGAGATTCGTACCCACAAACGGCTTCTGTATATTTTGGAAACAACACCACAGACAATGGATGCTTTGATGCGCTTGGATATTTCAGCTGGAGTTGACATCACCATAAAGCAAGAAGGATAAAGTTTATTCGGAAGTATAATCATGGCAACAATAAAAACAGTTGATGCAGGCAACAAAGCCGCAGAAAAGATAGAAATTGACGATACAATTCTGGAAACACCATATCACAAAAAAGCTGTTTCAGAAGTTGTGCGCCAGTTTCTGGCTGCAAATCAACAGGGGACACATTCTACTAAAACTCGAGGAGAAGTAGCTTACAGTACCCGCAAACTATATCGACAAAAAGGTACAGGAAGTTCCAGAGCGGGTAGTGCAAAATCGCCCATACGTCGCCACGGTGGAACGATTTTCGGGCCACAAATGCGTAGCCACTCATTTAGAGTGAACAAGAAAACTAAGCGACTTGCAACACGTTCAGTGTTTGCAGAGAAAGTTCGACAGGACGGAGTTTTGGTGCTTGATAGCCTCAATCTAACTGATAATAAAACTAAAAACCTGAAGGCAATACTGGCCAAGCTTGAGCTGCCAGAAAAAGTTTTAATAGTAGCAGACGAGGTTTCTGAAAACTTGAGACTTGCTTCGAGAAATCTTCCAGGCGTACATGTTCTGAGTTTTCGAAGCCTAAATGTTTATGAGATGATGAAATACACAAAAGTGGTTTTCCTCAAAGATGCTCTTGAGGCATACAAGGAAAGGTTGGCTAGATGAATATTTTTGATGTGCTTAGAGCACCAAAAATGTCAGAAAAGACTTTGTCACTAAAAGAAGAAGCTAATCAGTTCGCTTTTGAAGTTGACAAAAGGTCAAATAAAATTCAAATTAAGGAAAGCATTGAAAAATCCTTTAAGGTTTCAGTGCTGAAAGTAAGAACAATGAATGTACGGGGCAAGAAAAAAAGCCTTGGACGTTATAAGGGACTTAAGTCCAGCTGGAAAAAAGCAATAGTAACACTAAAGGAAGGGGATACTATTGAATATTTTGAAGGTGCGTAAACTGACTGCTAAGAATTATGGGAATTAAATTCCACAAACCTACATCTCCTGGAAGAAGGGGAATGAGTGGATTTGTTTTTGAAGAAATAACTGTATCCACGCCAGAAAAAAGTCTTTTGGCCCCTTTGAAGAAGAAGGGAGGCCGAAACAATAATGGCAGAATTACGGTCAGGCATCACGGTGGTGGGCACAAACGCAGATATCGGATAATCGACTTTACCAGAAACAAACCAGAGATTCCAGCAAAAGTGGCCAGTGTTGAATATGACCCTAACCGAAGTGCAAGAATCAGTTTGCTACATTATGCAGATGGTGAGAAACGCTACATTCTGACACCTTTCGGATTAAAAATGGGAGATGTTATTTTTTCTGGAGAAAATGCCGATATTAAGACCGGTAACGCTCTGCCATTAAAAAATATTCCTGTTGGAACGATGCTTCACTGCATTGAATTACGCCCTGGAAAGGGAGCACAGTTAGGACGCAGTGCCGGAGCAGCAATACAATTGATGGCAAAGGGTGATGATTATGCTCAACTTAAACTTCGCTCCGGTGAAATCAGAAAGGTAAGAATAGAATGCATGGCAACTGTTGGAACAGTTGGTAATGCAGAGCATATGAACATTAATAAAGGTAAAGCAGGTCGCAATCGCTGGTTAGGTCGCCGCCCTACTGTTCGTGGTGTAGTTATGAACCCAGTTGACCACCCACATGGTGGAGGTGAAGGGAAATCTTCCGGTGGTAGGCATCCTGTAACTCCTTGGGGAAAACCCACAAAAGGGGCAAAAACCAGGAAACGTAAGGATACAAATAAATATATATTAAAGAGGAGATAGACAGTGCCAAGATCCCTAAAGAAAGGACCATTCGTAGACGCTCATCTTGAAAAAAAAGTAATTGCAGCTAAAGGAAACAACGATCGACGTTTGATCAAAACATGGTCCCGACGCTCTGTAATTTTACCGGATTTTATTGGTACAAATATCGCTGTTCATAATGGAAACAAATTTATTCCTGTTTTTATTACAGAAGATATGGTGGGTCATAAATTAGGTGAATTTGCACCAACCCGGACATATCGGGGACATGTAGCAAAAAGTGATAAGAGGGTAAGGCGATAATGACTGCTCAAGCAACTGCAAGAAATGTAAGAGTGGCACCAAGAAAAGCCCGTTTGGTTGTCGATTTGATAAGAGGAGAGAATGTTGTCCGGGCAATGGCACAATTAAGTACGTTACGAAACAGAGCTGCTGAACCGATAAAGAAGGTCTTGCAGTCTGCACTTGCAAATGCGGACCAGCACCATCCGGAAGCTGATGTGGACAACTACCGTGTTATTTCTGCCTACGTTAACGAAGCGCGGGTACTAAAACGATTTCGACCCAGAGCAATGGGTCGTGCATCCGGAATTTTAAAACGCTCCAGCCATATTACACTGGAAGTTGGAGAATAAAGTTAAATAATTTAATTCCCTACTCTATTCAAAGGGAATTCACGTTTTTCAAGGGAAACTGTGGGTAACAAAGTTAATCCAATAGGTCTAAGACTGGGTATTTCCAGAACATGGAACTCAAAGTGGTTTGCAGAAAAAGATTATGCAAGCCAGCTGAGACAGGATCTGGATATTCAAAAGTTTGTGAAGGGTCGTTTGAAGCATGCAGCAATTTCAAAAATAGAAGTTGAACACACAGCAAAAAGAACCAAAGTAAATATTTTCTCAGCACGTCCGGGAATCATTATTGGACGAAAGGGTGATGAGGTTGAAAGTTTAAAAAAGGAACTCAGCAAGCGTAATTATAACGATGTCACCATTAATATAAAGGAAATTAAATGAGTTGAAATTGATGCAACGTTGATTGCAGAAAATATCGCCAGTCAGCTTGAACGCCGAATTGCATACAGAAGAGCAGTCAAACGGTCAATACAGGCTGCGATGCGAATGAATATAGCAGGCTGCAAAGTAATGGTAGGCGGGCGTTTGAATGGGGCAGAGATAGCCAGATCAGAATGGGTCCGAGAAGGACAGGTACGTTTACACACTTTACGTGTAGATATTGACTATGGTGTTGCGGAAGCTAATACGACATATGGTATTATCGGCGTAAAAGTCTGGGTGTATCGCGGAGAAGAATATGGTAAATCTCGTGGAAAACGGTCTTTCAGTTAAGGAGTTTTAGCTATGTTAATGCCAAAAAAGACAAAATTTCGCAAGCAGATGCGTGGCAGAATGAAGGGGGACGCACATACTGGAAACAAAATTAGTTTTGGTTCCATCGGACTTCAGGCAATCGGGCGAGGTTACGTGACAACACGACAGATTGAGGCAGCCCGTAGGGTGATCACACGGACGTTAAAACGAGGTGGAAAAACTTGGATTAGGGTGTTTCCTGACAAGCCGGTTACAAAACGACCTGCTGAAACAAGAATGGGGAAGGGCAAGGGAGCAGTCGACACTTGGGTAGCTCCTGTGCATCCGGGACGTGTGCTTTATGAAATTGACGGAGTTCCTGAAGAAGTAGCAATTGAAGCATTACGCCTGGCTGCTTATAAATTATCAATAAAGACAAAAATTATCAAAAGAGCAGCTGTAATATGAATGCGTCTGAATTACGGGCATTACCAGTCAATGAATTGGAAGCCAAGAAATACGATCTCAAAGAAGAATATCTGCGGTTACGTTGCGGGCACGTTTCTAGGCAATTAGCTGATGTTAATTTGATCAAGAAAGCTAGACGTAATATAGCTCGTTTGAATACAGTGTTAACTGAAAAACTGGCCAAACAATAGCGAATATAAAATTAAAATGAGTACATTGAAGCTACAGAGTGGAATTGTTGTCGGTAACAAGATGGATAAATCCATCGTTGTAAAGATTGAAAGAAAAATACAACACCCCCTTTACAAGAAAACCATCAAACGCTCAAAAAAATATATTGCACATGATGAGCAGAACGAATGTAAGGTAGGTGACTAAGTCAAAAACATGGGAAGTGATAGACGAATAGTCTACATTGTATAAGGTTTTAATATGATACAGATGCAAAGTAATCTTGAAGTTGCTGATAACTCAGGAGCAAAAAGCCTGATGTGTATTAAGGTTCTTGGAGGATCCAAGAGACGTTATGCTCGGGTAGGTGATATAATTGTTGCATCAATCAAAAACTGCCAACCTCATTCCAAAGTAAAATCTGGAGATGTCGTGAAGGCCGTTGTAGTTCGTACCAAAAAAGAGTTCCGTCGACCAGATGGCAGTTATATTAAATTCGATACAAATTCAGCTGTTTTAATAGATGGAAAAAGAGAACCGTTAGGTACCCGCATTTTCGGCCCTGTAGCCAGAGAACTGCGTGCCGGAAAATTCATGCGAATCCTGTCACTTGCACCTGAAGTATTATAATACTAGTCTGATTCATGAAAGCTAAACAACCCAAAAAAAGAAGGGCCACAATTCGTCGTGAAGACACAGTGATGGTTATTTCTGGAAAAGATAAGGGGCGTACCGGACGTGTAATTACTGTAGATTGGAAGCGCGAACGCATACTGATTGAAGGTGTAAATATGGTCACTCGTCACACAAAACCCAATGCAGCAAATCAAAAGGGTGGCTTGATCAAAATTGAAGCACCAGTTCATTATTCAAACGTTCAGCTTTACAATCCAACTCTAGAAAGAGGCGTACGTGTAAAAATACAGACAAGTGATGCTGGAGTTAAAAATAGAGTCTGTGTAAAATCTGGGGAGGTATTAGGATAATGTCAGAGAGTCACTACTTGTTACAGACTTATAATTCGAAAGTTGTGCCGTTGCTTCAGGAGAAGTTTAAATACAAGAACAAGCACCAAATTCCTGTTATCAATAAAGTAACCCTGAATATAGGACTTGGTGAAGCTGTACAGAACCCCAAAGCCGTCGAGGCAGCAAGCAAACAGTTAGCCTTGATTTCCGGACAAAAGCCTGTTGTTACCAAGGCAAAACGTTCAATTGCTGGATTTAAGTTACGTGAAGGCATGCCTATCGGTTGCATGGTAACTCTCCGTAACGTACAAATGTGGACTTTTCTAGATAAATTGCTTCACATTGCAATGCCTCGTATTCGTGACTTTAGGGGTATTTCCCCAAAAGCCTTTGATGGAGCAGGGAATTATACCATGGGAATTAAAGAACAACTAATTTTTCCTGAAATTGAAATTGATGATGTAGATAATATCCGAGGGATGAATATATCTATTGTAACCAGTGCACTTACAGATGAAGAGGGTCTTGCAATGATGCAGGACTTGGGATTTCCCTTTAGAAAATAGGTTAAATGGCAAAAAAATCACTGATCGCAAAAAGCGAACGTACTCAAAAGTTTAAAGTCCGCCAATACAGCAGATGTGGATATTGCGGGCGTCCGCGTGGATATTTGAGAAAGTTCGGAATGTGCAGGATTTGTTTTCGAAAAAACGCTAGTGCGGGCCTTCTGCCGGGCGTGACAAAAGCCAGTTGGTAAAAACAAAATAAGATACTGAAAAAGATAGTGTTATGTCAATGAGTGACCCTATTGCGGATTTATTAACTCGTATCCGTAATGCAAACATGAGGAAAATAGTGAGCCTGGAAATGCCGTCCTCCAAGATAAGACTTAACATAGTAGAGGTTCTGAAAGATGAAGGTTTCATAGTAAACTGGGAACTGGACGAAAAAGGCAAGTTTCCAGAATTACGAATTTGGTTGAAGTATGTGGACGAATTACCAGTTATTCGTAAAATTACCCGAATCAGTAAGCCTGGACTTCGTCTCTACAGCAAGGGCAAGGATTGTAAACCTATACTTAATGGGCAAGGTATTTCCATCCTTTCTACCTCAAAAGGAATAATGAGTGACAGACAGTGCCGTGCAGATAATATTGGTGGCGAAGTACTTTGTACGGTCTGTTAGACTGGATTTAATCAAGAAAAACAATGTCAAGAATTGGTAAAAGACCCCTCAAACTAACACAGGGAGTTGAAGTAAATTTTAAGGAGCGCCTGCTTTCAGTGAAGGGACCTAAAGGCGAGTTGGAACTAAGAGCACACCCTGCGATTGAGTTAATAATTGATACTGAAAATATTTCAGTTTTGCCTTCTGATCTAAGTGCTCCAATGACACCTATGCTAGGAACAACCCGGGCTCTGATTAGTAACATGATTCACGGTGTCACAGAAGGTTTTCAAAAACAGCTAAATTTAGTAGGTGTCGGATACAAGGCAGTTGTAAATCAAAAAAAATTGGTATTAAACCTTGGCTATTCACATTCGATAAATTACACGTTGCCGGAAGGAATAAAAGCAACTGTAAATGCAAATACTAAGATACTTCTTGAAAGTTCTGATAAACAGCTTTTGGGGCAGGTTTCTGCAGAGATTCAAAAGTTTAGACCACCTGAGCCATACAAAGGAAAAGGAATTTTATTTGAAGGTGTTAAAATAAAACGTAAAGCCGGTAAAAGCGGCAAAACTTAATACGCCAGTAAGAGCTTAATATGAATAATGCTGCAACACGTCTGAAAGGAAGAGAAACAAGACACAGACGTATTCGAAAAAAAATATCTGGAACTATTACGCGTCCTAGACTAGCGGTATTCCGATCTGCACGACATATTTATGTGCAGGCTATTGATGATAATGCAGGAAGTACTTTGGCCTCTTCTTCAACTGTAGCAATCCAGAAGTCCTTGAAAAAAATCTACACAGGGAACAAAGAGGCAGCTAAAGCGGTTGGCGCAGACGTAGCAAATAAACTTATAGAAAAGTCCATTTCCTCCGTTGTCTTCGACCGCGGTGGATTTATTTTTCATGGACGTGTACAGGCCTTAGCTGAAGGAGCTAGGGAAGCGGGCCTGAAATTCTGAAAACCAGTAAAACTGGAATAATGGTGAAGTAGTGGCAGAAAAAAATAAAGAAAAGAATGAGCTGATAGAAAAAGTAGTTCGCGTAAACCGTGTTGCCAAGGTGGTAAAAGGAGGTCGTAGATTCAGTTTTAGCGCATTAATTGTTGTTGGTGATGGGCGAGGGCAGGTTGGTCTTGGTCTCGGAAAGGCTAACGAGGTTGTTGAGGCAATTCGTAAAGCAGTTGGACAGGCTTCGGTTAACATGAAAAAAATATGTGTGGAAGGCACATCAATACCACATGTAGCAATAGGTCGTTTTGGAGCTGGAAAGGTTATAATGAAACCTGCAGACAAAGGACATGGAATTATTGCAGCTGGCGCTGTTAGAGCTGTAATGGAAGCCGCTGGTATCATGGACATCAGTGTTAAGTGCCTTGGTTCAAGAAATCCAAACAACCTGGTACGCTCAACACTTGATGGATTATATAATCTCAGAAGTAACGAGTGGATTGCCAAAGCAAGAAACAAAGACATCGATTATTTGAAACAATAAAAATGGCCAGTAAGATAAAAGTAACCCAGATTCGCAGTAGGATTGGAGCACAAAAAAAACAAAAAGCATGTCTAAGTGGATTGGGATTACGGAAAATAAACAATTTTTCAGTGCTTGAAAACACTCCAGCAGTTCGAGGGATGATCAAAAAAGTTGCTCATCTTGTTAGGATTGAGACAGCAGGTTAATAGAATTACGGTAATATATGTATCTTCACGATCTTGAATCTAGTAAAAACAAACGTCGTAAACGTGTTGGACGTGGCCCAGGCAGCGGTAGTGGAAAAAACTGTGGGCGCGGACAAAACGGTGCGAAATCACGATCCGGGTATAAAAGTAAGCGAGGATTTGAAGGTGGACAAAATCCACTCAACCGTAGATTGCCTAAGTTTGGATTTACAAGTCCTAACAAGGTGTATGCTCAGTTAATAAATTTACAAAACTTGGAAGATAATGCAGATGTCGAAACAGGAAGCATTCTTGATAAACCAAAATTAAAAGCTTTAGGTTTAATCAAAAAAGAAGACAAGCCTGTAAAGCTTTTAGGTAAGGGCATACTGAGCAAAAAATTAAATATAGAAGTTGACATGACTAGTGCAAGTGCTGCAGAAGCAGTAAAAAAAGCTGGTGGTGAAGTGGTTACGACAGGCTAAGGCATCTTTAATGTTAAATATAATTCAGAACATTTTTAGAATTGAAGAGCTGAGGCAACGTATTTTTTTCACTCTGGCAATGCTTTTTATTTTTCGCCTGGGCGCACATATACCTACTCCCGGAATAGACGGAGCAGCTCTGACAGCTTTTTTTGATGCGCAACAAGGTTCGATATTACGCTTCTTCGATATGTTTACCGGAGGTGCACTGGCACGATTGACCGTTTTTGCACTGGGTGTGATGCCTTACATTAGTGCTTCAATCATAATTCAGTTATTGACTGCAGTATTTCCCTACCTTGAAAGATTGTCAAAAGAGGGCGATGCAGGTCGAAAAAAGATTACAAGTTATACCAGATACGGAACAATTGTTCTCAGTGTTGTACAAGGTTTTGCCATTGCGGTTGGACTGGAAAGTATGGCGGCACCAAATGGACAACCAATTGTAATCTCGACATTAAGCCCCTGGGCTTTCAGGGCATTAACTGTAATTACATTAACAGCTGGGACAGCTTTTTTGATGTGGGTAGGAGAGCAGATTAGTGAACGAGGAATTGGAAATGGAATTTCGTTATTGATTTTTGCAGGAATTGTGGTTGGTATTCCGGGCGCTATTATAAATTCAGTCCGTTTGGTGCAAGACAATGTCTTGTCACCATTAGTACTTGCAGTTGTCGGTATTTTGATGATAGTAGTCGTATTCCTAGTAATTTTTGCTGAAACTGCTTACAGAAAGATTCCAGTACAATACGCAAAACGAATGCAGGGGAATCGTATGTACGGGGGACAGTCTTCTCATCTTCCGTTGAAAATAAACACTGCTGGAGTTATACCTCCAATTTTCGCATCTTCGATCCTTGCTTTCCCGGCAACAATCACCGGCTTCATTGCTGTACCTTGGGTGCAGGCAGTCGGCAGTCAGTTGCAACCAGGCAGGATGTTGTATAATTTTTTGTTTGCAATTATGATCTTCTTTTTTGCGTTTTTTTACACGGCAATTACATTTAACCCAGTAAAGATAGCAGAAGAGATGAAGAAACATGGTGGATACATACCAGGTATTCGGCCAGGTAAAAAAACAGCTGAATATGTTAACTTAGTTTTAACACGATTAACATTTGGAGGGGCAGCTTACTTGGCTGTTGTTTGCCTTTTCCCATACATACTTTTTGATCTTTTTGACATTCCCTTCTATTTTGGAGGGACGGCACTATTAATTGTGGTAGGCGTAGGACTCGATCTGGTTAATCAAATTGAAGCTTTTCTGCTGAATCAAAATTATGACGGCTTCATGAAAAAGACTAAACGACGACAGGTGTCTTCAGCACTGCGTTTATGATACTTTGAAGAAAAAGAAATGAAAGTACGTTCATCTGTAAAGAAAATCTGCGAAAAGTGCAAAATCATTAAAAGAAAAGGCGTCTTGCGGGTAATTTGTGAGAATCCAAAACATAAACAGCGACAGGGATAACAAGGAGCTGGATGGCTAGAATTTCTGGTATTGATTTACCAAATACTAAAAGAGTAGAAATTGGTTTGACTTACATTTTTGGTGTAGGCAGAAAAGTTTCAAATGATATATTACTCAAAGCAAAGATCGATAAAAATTTACGAGTTCGTGACCTTGATGACGAACAGGTAAATAAGATTCGTACAATTATCGAAAAAGAATATCAGGTTGAGGGTGATCTTCGACGAGAAGTCACCTTGAATATCAAGCGTCTAATGGATTTGGGTAATTACCGTGGATTAAGGCATCGCAAGCATATGCCTGTCAGAGGACAAAGGACTAAAACAAATGCAAGGACGCGAAAAGGCCCCCGAAGAATGGCAGTCAGTAAAAACAAATAAACCTAAACGATGAATTGAGCCGAACTTATGGCGCAAGCAAAAAAGAAAAAAGAAAAAAGAATAGTTGAACAGGGTCGAATTTATATAAAGGCCACGTTTAATAATACAATCGTGACAATTACCGATACTCAAGGCAACACAATCGCATGGTCTAGTACAGGTGTACATGGATTTAAAGGTTCAAGAAAAAGCACTCCTTTTGCGGCGCAGATAGCAGCAGAAAAGGCAGGTAATGCTGCAAAAGATTTCGGAATGATTAACTTAGATGTCAAAGTAAGGGGTCCTGGTGGCGGAAGAGAGTCAGCCATTAGATCTTTGAACTCAGTTTGAACATAACTTCTATCCGTGATGTAACGCCAATGGCACATAACGGCTGTCGCCCACCAAAGCGCCGCCGCGTATAAATTCTATTATCTTCGGACACACAGTACTGGCTGAGTGTTTCATCGATTAGTATTGTCTTTTTTGGCCGAATAAAAACCAGAAAACTTAACTGGGATACAGATGACTGAATTAAATGAAACTATAGAAGAAGCAGATCCGAAGGTGGAGAATGTCTCTCCGGAAGATAGTGCAATAACTGGAACAGAATCGGATTCCAACAGTGAAGAGGAATCAACGGATGAAAATCCGTTCTTTGCTAAAAATTGGATGTCAATTGCAAAGCCGAATAAACTTCAGTTTGAGTCGGATAACTTAAAATCTAATTATGCAAAGTTTTCACTGGATCCATTAGAGCCTGGATTTGGAATGACAATTGGGCATTCTTTAAGGCGGGTTCTCCTGTCTTCAATCAGAGGATCAGCAGTTTTTGCAGTACAAATTGACGGTGTCACCCACGAATTCAGCAACATCCCTGGAATCGTAGAGGACATGGTTCAAGTTATCCTTAATATCAAGGAACTTCAAGTTGAGCAATTTGTTGATGAAGTTGTAGAACTGGAACTGATTGGAGAAGGACCTTGCGTAATAAAAGCTGGAGATATTTCAACCTTTAATAAAGCAGAAATATTGAACCCAGATCTTGTTTTGGCTACCTTACAAAAAGGGGCAACTGTCAGTATGACTATGTTTTCCCGCTTCAACAAAGGTTATGTTACCTCAGAGGATAATCAACATGAGGATTTACCCGTAGGTACCATCTTCCTTGACTCAAATCACTCGCCTGTCAGTAAAATTAACTACGATGTTGTAAATTCAAGAGTTGATCAAAAAACAGACTATGATCGCCTGAATTTTGAACTATGGACAAATGGTTCTGTAAAACCTACCGACTGCCTGGCCTATGCAGCAAAAATAATCAAAGAACACATGGATGTGTTTATTAACTTTGATGAAAGCAGCATAAAGGATAAGCCTGAAGAAGAAATTAAGGAAGAACCACTGAATGAAAACTTATATCGCAGTGTCAGCGAACTGGAATTGTCTGTCCGTTCAATCAACTGTCTGCAAAATGCAAAGATTGAAACCATAGGAGACCTTGTCCAGAAGAGTGAACAAGCAATGCTCAAAACAAAAAACTTTGGTCGGAAATCACTGAACGAAATTAAAGTAATCTTGACAGAAATGGGCTTATCATTGGGAACAGAACTGGAAAATTTTGATCCAATGAATAATCCACACACAAATTAGAGTTCAATAATACGATGCGACATTTAAAAGCAGGAAACCGTTTAGGAGTTACGACATCACATCGGCGTGCAATGATGCGGAATATGGTTACATCTATCCTGGAGCATGGCCAGATTACCTGCACTCTTGCCCGAGCAAAAGAGGTCCGCAAGCCTCTTGAAAAAATGATCAGCTGGGGAAAGCAGGGCAGTTTGCATGCTCGCCGTCAAGCATTGAGTTTTGTGAAAAGCAAAGAAGCAATGATACAGCTTTTTGAAGAATTGTCAGAGCGCTACAAAGATCGACAAGGTGGTTATTGCCGAATTATTAAATTGGGTAAAAACAGACTTGGTGACAACTCTGAAATGGCGATTGTACAGTTGCTTGGAAGTGAAACCGACCGATTAAGCGAACTTAAATCTCAGTCAGGTAAAAAGAAAAAAGCCAAGAAAAAGGAAAGCCCTGTTTTAAAGGAGGTAAGTGAAGAAATGCTGACTGAGAACTCATCTTCAGAAAACAATGATGAATCAGTTAAACCTACAGATACAGAACCTACTCTGGCCGAAGGTGAAGAAGTAGAAACGAAGAAAGAAATATCTCAAGTTGAGAATGAAACTTCAAAAGAAGAATCACCTGTAGAATCTGTTCAAATAGAACAACCAGCAGCAAAGCAAAATCCGGATGAGAATATTCAGACAGAGACTGTTCCGGAAGAACAACTTGATGCTGATACAAAAAAAGAAGAACCTGTTACAACTGAAACTGATTCAGCAGAGGATGAAACCAAAACAGAACCTGTTAAAGAGGAGCTACAGGCAGATTCTACAGCAGTACAGGAAGAAACTAAGATCACTTCCGAAAAAGTTATGACTGAAGAAAAGGATCCTGAGACAAAAACTAAAGACTGACCTTCAAGAAATCCCTCGTTTAAAGGCTCCTTTTTTTCTACGGTAGTCTATTTCTACTCCTACCTTTTGTACTTCTAGAAAAAACTATTAACGATGACAAATCCTATTGCAGAATCTGTATCCCCTTCGCACGAAAAGAAGCGAATTTATCTGGAGACGTTGGGTTGTGCTAAAAACCGTGTTGATTCTGAAATCATGCTGGCCAGTCTCCAAACTCACGGCTATGAGTTGACGATGAAACCGGAAGCAGCAGAAGTTATCATTGTTAATACCTGTGCGTTTCTGACGGAAGCAAGTGAAGAGTCAATCAATAGGATCCTTGAACTAAGTGATTTCAAAAGTAAAGGTAACTGTGAAAAACTTGTCGCAACAGGTTGTTTGACTCAGCGTTATCAAGACAGCCTTGCGAAGCAGATTCCAGAACTGGACGGCCTACTTGGTTCAAACGGATTTGAACAGATACCTGAACTGGTACATTCAATGTACGAAGGTTCCGGACAGTCACAATTAAATCTTCAACATAAACCCCATTACAAGCAGTTTGAAGAACAGGCGAGAGTTCAAACAACTCCTCAACACTATACCTATCTGAAGGTGGCAGAGGGTTGCTCAAACATGTGTTCATTCTGTAACATACCTGCATTGAGAGGCAATTTTAGCAGCCGTACTGTAAAGTCAATTGTAACTGAAATCCGCAGTCTTACTGAAAAAGGAGTTAAAGAATTCAATTTAATTTCACAGGACACCTCGTCCTATGCCAAGGATTTTAAGAACAGTACCGGACTGGCAACTCTCTTAAAAAGTATCAGTGATCTGGAGGGTGATTTCTGGATCAGGCTTTTTTATTGTTATCCCAACACCTTCACTGCAGAAGCACTGGAAGTCATTGCAGATGACAATAGATTTTGCCGTTACCTTGATATGCCATTTCAACACATCAACGATGACGTTTTGAAAGCAATGAACCGCAAAATAAACCGTCGGCAAATTGAAAACAAAATGGATGAAATTAAAACATCTCTTCCGGACGCAGCCTGGCGTACTACTTTTATTGTTGGTTTTCCAACCGAAACAGAAGAGAATTTCGAAGAACTGCTTGATTTTGTATCTGCAGGACATTTTCAGCATGTAGGTGTTTTTTCATACTCGCATGAAGATAATATCCGCTCAGCAAAATGGGGTGACCCTATTCCAAACGCGCTTAAACATGAACGCCGCAAGCGCTTGATGGAAGCCCAGCAAAAAGTCAGCACCCTGAGAAACAATAATTACATTGGCCGTAAAATAAAAGTTCTTGTGGACGGTATCAGCGAGGAAAGTGACTTGCTGCTACAGGGACGCAGTGAGTTTCAAGGACCTGATGTAGACGGATTGGTTTATATCAATGAGGGGAATGCTCGTCCGGGGACTTTCAATAACGTTGAAATTACGGAAGCCCACACGTATGATTTGATTGGACGCATTGTCACGTAGAAAAATATCCCAATTATAAATTATTTCTAAATAATATCATTAGCATATGATATAGACATAGTTTATATACTCTACAATCCTAAAAAAATCCAAAATAAATATTATCGTAAAATGGATTATGATATTTTTTTGTCAGAGCTACATTTGATCCAATTAAGTTATAAAATATTCACTAATTACTAACCTAATGGTTATAATCTAGTTTATGATACTAAGTTGAAAAAGACTCAGTAGATCATTTAATCAGGTCAAACAACAATTAATCGAATTTCTTAAAAAAAATGAATGTTATGTTTAAGCTAAGTAAAATCATGTTGCTCACAATGTTTGTATTTAGCATTTATTTTCAACACGCGAATGCTAAGAAACTAGTGATAGCTCATCGCGGTGCATCGGGCTATATCCCTGAACACACCTTTTCTGGTGCTGTGATGGCATATGCATTAGGAGCGGATTATCTTGAATTGGATGTGGTAATGACAAAAGATGGTCATTTGATTGTAATGCACGACTTGACGCTTGATGCAACGACCAATGTTGAAGATGTATTTCCTGGTAGGAAAAATAAAAAAGCAAAGTACAATGTGATTGATTTAAATTTAAATGAAATAAAATTGCTAAAAGTTCATGAAAGATCATCAAGACAAACAAAGGATGCATCCTTCCCGTCACGTTTTCCAATCGAAGCACAAATCTTTGAAGTCCCTACCCTTGATGAGATGATCCTTCTCGTTAAAGGTTTGTCTAAAAGTTTTGGACGCAATATGGGGCTCTATATTGAACTAAAAGCTCCTGAGATACATCGAAAACATAAGCTTGACCCTGCAAAGACCCTATTGAATCTTTTAAAACATCACGGATATCAAGATGCTTCTGATCCAATATTTATACAATCATTTGACTCTGAAACTCTTAAATCTTTACGTTTCGAACATAAAACTCGACTTAGACTCATTCAGTTGATTGGAGAGAACCAATGGAGATTATCAGCTACTGATTTTACTTATTTAAAATCTAAAAACGGAATGAAAGAAGTTTCTCAATATGCTGATGGGATAGGACCATGGATGAATCAAGTTGTGACAGGAATTGACTTTTCAGGAAAAGCACAAATCACAGATTTAATTGAAAATGCTCGTCGTCATGATTTGTTAATTCATCCTTATACATTTCGTGCAGACCGTTTACCTTCATATGTTTCTTCTTTCGAAGAGTTACTTAACATTTTTTTTAATGAAGTTCAAATAGATGGAATATTTACTGATTTCCCTGATCTTGCTGTAGATTATATTAAAAATAATCCTAGAAATTGATTCTAGAAAACCACCTTTTAGATCACTTTATTTCTTACCAAATGTTTCTCATCAATTGACTGAGTTTATGATCAAACTTTAAAAAAACATTTAGTCTTCAGGGCAAGGTTAGTTAGCAAAACAGAAAAGAATTAGATCAATATCAACCGTCTGAAAAGTTAAGTAGCGACATTGGTGAAGAAAAGACTTGACGAAATATATTTCGTAGGATACTGTATATTTTCTATTCAACATTATATTAATCTAATAAAATTTAAATGATAATTAGTTTTAATATAATTTTCCTATAACCACAAATAAAGGCAAAATATGTTTAAAATTATAAGTACTATTACTATTCTTGGTATCATGTTTTTTTCTAATCCGTCGTTTGCGAAACCAATCGAATTGCATTACTGGCACGGTCATACCGGAAATCTAGAAAATATAATAAATAATATTGCTGATAGATGGAACGCTAAACAAAATGAATCTAAACTTATTCCAACTAGTAAAGGTAGTTACGAAGATATATTAGCTGCATTTATAGCAGCTTATAGAGCGGGTGAGCATCCGCATATGGTTCAGGTATATGATGCTGGAGCAGCAATCATGATTGCTCAAGTAAAAAATGGAGTCGTTTATCCTTTTGAAGACATGGCAGCCAAGTTTGGTGTTTCATTCAATAAAGACGATTACATACCAGGCATAAGAAACTTTTATGCGGACTCAAACGGTAAAATGATTGGAATACCTTTCAACAGTTCGACTCCTTTGATGTATGCGAACATGGATGTTCTAAAAAAAGCTGGTATAAAGTCTATCCCAAAGACATATGAAGATTTTGAAAAATTAGCGCAAATATTAAAGATGCTGGTTATACGCACTGGCACAAAGTCATAGCCCATGGATCTTGACTGAAAATTTCTTTTCAAGACATAATCTATTAATGACTGATGGAAATAACGGTTATGACGCTGTTCCAACTACTACTCTTTTTGCAGATACACCTGAGTTTATAGCACATTATACAAAGGTTAAAGAATGGAAAGATAAAGGTACTAGGTCGGCGACTGGAATGTATAGCGGGAAGCGCGGTGGATCTGCAGCATCGATGAGCGGTAGACACACGTGAGTCCAAATTACAGAACGCATGCCCGAAGAGCCGGAAGACTATGTGCATCGCATAGGACGCAACGGGTAGGGCTGGAGCGTGCAGCAAACTGGATCTTAAATGGTCATACAGAAGAAGAGTATCAACAGGACTTGCTGAAATTAGCATTGAATTTATGGGTTCTCCTGAAATGCGATCTGTATTATCATAATATGACTGGTTATTCTGCAGTGACCAAAGGTGGAATAGAGTTAGCTGAAACTATAAATTTTTATAGAGCTTCTCCATATCACAAAGCTGTCGGTGAACAACTAAGCTTGGAAGGTTCGACTATTCCTGGTGGATATAGAGCTGGTAACTGGCCACAAATTCGTGAAGTAATTTATGAAAATGTTGAGCCAATGTTAAACGGTAAGATATCTATTGAAAAAGGACTTAAGAATATGGATAAGGGTGCAGCTAAATTGTTAAAACAATTTGCTAGAACTCTTAAATAATAATTTTGGTGGGGGGAGTTTATCTCCCCCTCCTACCTCCTAATAATATATTGACCTTACAAAATTGAGTACAATTTAGTTTTAGTATGAATAAACTTCGATGATTATAAGCTCATTGTTTCAATAGTTGGTACTAAATTCATATTCATTTAGACGTTGGTATAATACTTAGACATTATAATCACACAAGTTTGAGTTATAGGCTGATATTATGTTAACCTGTCATTGCAAAGCCATTAGTTACTGTAAATTCCATAGAAACAAAGAATCAGTTTTAATAATGTAAGTTTAAAAGCATCACAAGAAACTTCGTTTTCACCTGATGAAATTACATTCATACAACAAGTACCAAAATTATTAGTAGAAGAAACATTTGATTATCGTTTTGAATTTTACGATATTAATAATAACTATATTCCTATATTTGTAGAAGATACAAAAACATTTACTGGTGGTAATACTAACTTATTTAAAAAGAGTATTGAATTAAACCCAGACAATTTATATTTCTCATTTGATTCAGCATCTAATCCAGCTAACGCAGTACCACCTTTAACAATAGCAATTGATGTTGATACTACATTAGTTACTGGTTCTATAACATATACATCTGGTGCGTATGATTTCTTCGGAAATCTATTATCATCATCACAATATGTTGGTGGTATTTATCCTGGTTATTTAACTGATTGGGATGTAGATAGTGGTAGACAACCATTTTTAAGGATCTTTGGGGATTTAATTGGATGGAAAATGTGTCTGACGCATACATTTATGTTATATTTGCAGGATGTTGGAAACAGATAAGTGCAAATTTTATTTTCTTTTTAGCTGGCCTGCAAAATATAGAGAAATCTGTGATAGAAGCTTCTTCGATTGACTGTAAAAGTAGTTTTAGAAGATTTTGGACAATTACATTCCCTTTATTAATGCCTACTACATTTTTTTTAATTATAATAAATATAACTTATGCTTTTTTTGAAACGTTGGGCATAATTGATACAACTACTATTGGAGCTCCGAGTGGGGAAACCAAAACGTTAGTTTACAAAGCTTATATTGATGGGTTTAAGGGGCTTGATTTAGGAAGTGCAGGTGCACAATCCATAATAATGCTGATAATAGTTCTAGTTATAACAATATTTCAATTCAGATTTATAGAAGGGAAAGTACATTATAATTGATGGAATCAAAATACTCACAGTTTACGGCTCATGTAATTTTGATCCTTGGTATTTTGATAATGATATTACCAATATGGATTATTTTCGCAAGCTCTACTCATGATAATTTAACACTTGCTACAAAGGGTCTGCAATTTAGGCCTTGGAGATAGTTTATTTAACAATTACAATAATGTAATATTTACAAGGGGTGGTTTTTCTAAAGAAATAACTTTATTAAAATTATTTTCTAACAGTTTTATAATGGCTTTAGGAATTGCAACATTTACGGTAATTACTTCTCTTTTGGCCGCTTACACCATTGTATATTTTAAAGTAAAACTAGCTACAACATATTTTTGGCTAATATTTTTAACTATTCTTGTGCCGCTTGAAGTAAGAATACTTCCAAGTCATCAGATAGTTTCGGAACTTAACTTAATCAATACTTACGCGGGGTTAATATTACCTTTATTAGCTTCTGCAATAGCTACATTATTTTTTAGACAATTCTATAAAACAATTCCTGAAGAATTATTAGAGGCAGCTAAACTTGATGGAGTAAATAGCTTGAAATTTTTAATTGATTTCATAATTCCTCTTTCAAAAACAATGATTATTGCTATTTTCATATTTATGTTTGTATATGGATATAACCAATATTTATGGCCGATAATTGCAACAACTAATGAGAATTATTGGACAGTAATTATGGGGATGAAAATTATTTTCATGAGAAGCTTAGTAACCAGTTTTAGTTATATAATATTATCAATTATACCACCGATATTAGTTATAATTTTATTACAGCGGTGGTTTGTTAAAGGTTTAATACATACAGAGAAATGAATAATAAAATTACACAATTATTCACACATACTATTCTCTTTTGTGGCGTGTTGCTAATGATTGTTCCTATCTGGGTAATTTTTGTGAGCTCTACTCATGATAATATTACTATTGTTGCCGAGGGAATGAAATGGACTTTTGGTGACCAATTTTTACAAAATTATAATGAAGTATTGAATCAAACTGGCGGTTTCTCTAAAGAAATTACTTCAACAAAAATGTTTATTAACAGCAATTATGGCTCTAGGCATTACTTTTGGTAAACTTACTATTTCTCTATTATCAGCTTTTGCGATTGTTTATTTTAGATTTAAGTGGGCAACTCCTTTATTTTGGTTAATATTTATGACTTTGCTTGTGCCGTTAGAGGTAAGAATTTTTCCTACTTATAAAATTGTATCAGATTTAGGCTTAACGAATTCTTATACAGGTTTAATTCTTCCATTGGTTGCCTCTGCAACTGCAACTTTTTTCTTTAGACAATTTTATAGAACTATCCCAGATGAATTGCTTGAGTCTGCAAAGCTTGATGGTGCAAATAGTTGGAGATTTTTCATAGATTTCTTGGTTCCATTATCCAAAACTATGATTGCGGCAATGTTTATATTTATGTTCGTTTATGGATATAGCCAATATTTATGGCCATTAATCATGACTACTAGTGAAAAATACTGGACAGTTATAATGGGAATGAAGATTATATTTACAGAAAGTTATGAAGGCGTTGCACTTCCAAGAACAGCAGAGAGATTTGCATATATTATTTTATCAATGATACCCCCAGTTTTAGTGGTAGTAATTTTACAAAAATGGTTCATAAAAGGTTTAATACAAACAGAAAAATAAATGAGCTTTTTAGATTTAAAAAATGTAACTAAAATTTATCCCAATGGAACTAAAGCAGTCCATGAAATATCTTGACATTAAACGCGGGGAACTCTGGGGTTGTTGGCGAAAGCTGGGTGTGGAAAATCAACATTACTACGAATGGTTGCTGGTTTAGAAGATATTAGCGAAGGAGAAATTAGTCTAGAAGGAAAAATTATCAATAAAATTGATCCTTCTGAACGGGACGTAGCTATGGTATTTCAAAATTACGCCTTATATCCACATATGAATGTTTATGAACAATTTAGCTTATGGGTTAAAAAATAGAGGTCTCGCCAAAATAATAATCAAAGAAAAAGTCAGTGAAACCGCGGAATTATTACAAATTCATGAATTACTTAGAAGACTTCCAAAGCAATTATCTGGTGGTCAGAGACAACGAGTTGCAATTGGACGAGCTATCATTAGAGAACCTAAAGTATTTTTATTTGATGAGCCATTATCTAACTTGGACGCAGCACTCAGATCTGATATGCGTGTTGAACTAGCTGAGCTCCATGAAAAGTTAGGAACAACAATTATCTATGTTACCCATGATCAGATTGAAGCTATGACTTTGGCAGATACAATTGTTGTTCTTAATAATGGATTAGTAGAGCAGACTGATTCACCAACAGAGCTTTATAATAATCCTAAAACTGAATTTGTCGCTGGCTTTATAGGTTCTCCACAAATGAATTATCTAGATGCTGAATTAAAAGATAATGTATTAAAAACAGCGAGTTTTACGTATTCCCAACTTTATTTGCGATTTTAATGGTGAAGTTATACTAGGTATAAGACCTGAGCATTTATCACCTTCTAGTAAAGGGGTAATAAATATGTCGGTAGATTTAGTTGAGCAATTGGGATCGGACAATCTTATTTATGGTGAAATAAATGGGAAAAAAGATTTTTGCTATCGTTCACCTGGGAATGCTTCTGTCAATCTCGGAGATAAATTATCTTTAAACATTGTTGATAACAAAATTTATGTATTCGACAAAATAACTAACAAAAGAATAAACTAATATTTAATATTTTAAAAAACTAACCTATGAAAACATATTTACACTTAGGATAATAGTAACAAGGTCTATTTTCAAAAAAGAACTCTTATAAATCCTTAATTTATTTAAGTAAATTAGTTCAATTGATTAATATGTCTTTAATTTGGATAAATATATAATTGAGAATGAAAAAAGTTTATTAAAAGGAGAACTAAAAGGGTATCCAGTACCGGGAGCAGAGCATAAATTTGATCATAATGGAAAACCGCTACCCTTTCCAGGATGTTCTATAATTAGTAAAATCCCTCTAAAGTCAGACTTATTTTACGAAATAAAATTATTACAATTAAAATATAAAGATTTAAGTCCTGAAAAAGCCTATACATATCTTCCTGCAACAAGTTTTCATATGACTTTGTTCGATTGTTGTAATGTTAATACTGTTAATACTCCATATTGGCCAAAAAATATTGTTGAAGATAATAATTATACAAAAATTGCTTACGTACTATCTAAGAGAATAAAGAAGTATATCTTTCCAGATAAATTCGATTTGAAGTTAAAAAAATTGTTTGGTGGTTATAGTATTATACTAGAGGGTAATACTAATAAAGATGAAAAAATTATTCGAGGTTGCAGAAATAAATTAAGCGATTTATTGGGAATTAGGTTCGAAAACCATGATACATATACTTTTCATATCACACTTGCATATATTTTAAGAAAGTTGAAAGGTGATGAGATAGAAAAATTGATTAAAACAAATTCTAGATTACGAGAAATGTTCGTTAAAAATTTTCCAATAATTCGAATCGAGAAACCAGTGTTATGCACCTTTGAAAATATGTATGAGTTCAAAAGCACTTAAATTAAAAATTCTATAAGATACCATCTATGCCCTTTTAAACGTTTCGAGTTTGTTTATTACTTCCAAAAAATGTAACAAAGTTAAACTAATACAATTTAAACACACATTCCAAAAATAAATATTTTGTTTATTTCTTCTATTATTAAGTTCAGAATATCGCATCCGCAACCAGATTTAAATTTATCTGTAGATTGTTATGTCTGGACACAGTAAATGGAGTACAATCAAGCATCGCAAAGCTGCTCAGGATGCAAAGCGGGGAAAAGCTTTTACCAAATTGATTAAAGAACTCACCATTGCTGCAAGAATTGGCGGAAGCGATCTCGATGCCAATCCACGTTTGCGGACTGCGGTAGCCAATGCAAAAAGTCAAAGCATGCCCAAAGACAACATTGATAGAGCTATCCAAAAAGGCGCGGGGGAATTGGACGGAGCAATTTATGAAGAAATTATTTACGAAGGTTATGGTCCCCACAATGTTGCGATTATTGTTGAAGTAATGACTGACAATCGAAACCGAACAATTGCATCAGTAAGACATGCTTTCAGTGTATGCAATGGTAATCTGGGGTCAGCTAACTCTGTTCAATACATGTTTGACCGACAGGGATCAATTTTGGTTGACAACGCTGTTATTGACGAAGATCGGCTTACTGAATTAATCCTGGAAGCTGGTGCAGAAGATTTAAACACTGAGAACCCAGATGAGTATCAGATTATTACTGCTTCTGCTGATTTTGATACTGTACGTTCATACTTGGAAGAAAATGGTGTTGCAATGCTAAGTGCAGATGTTATCTGGAATCCTCAAAACCGTATAGAAATCGACAATTATAAAAAAGCTGAACAAGTAATAAAACTGATTGATCTATTGGAAGATGATGATGATGTAAAAAGTGTCCATTCTAATTTTGACATCAGTGAAAGCGTTATGGCAGAACTTGGTTGAAACACTGCGAATTTTAGGTATAGACCCCGGGAGCAGGAAAACAGGTTACGGTCTGATTGAAAACACTGGAAACCGTATCCGCCATTTAGCCAGCGGCTGTATCCGACTGAATGCAAAGCACCCACTTTCTGATCGTTTGTCAATTCTCTCCAGAGAACTGGAACAATTGATTGAAGAATTCAGACCAGATTGTGGAGTTGTCGAAAAAATATTTTTTGCAAAGAATGCTCAGTCTGCACTTACCTTAGGTCATGCACGTGGTGTTATTTTATTGAAATTTTCTGAACGCAATTTACCCATACATGAATATCAGCTCTGAAATCAAGCAAACTGTAGTTGGAGTGTAGGAGGGCTGACAAGATCAAGTACAGCATATGGTCAAGATTCTGTTGAATTTACAGAACAAACTTCAAGAAGATGAAGCGGATGCACTTGCCGTTGCTATCACACATGCTCATTTGGGACTTTCCCTTAAACAATCACTTTAGCTTGATAAACTGCCTGAGAAGGAACATTTTTATGAATAACTTATCTCATGATTGCCTATCTTGAAGGACAGATCCTCCGTTCAGAAGCAAATTTAATTGTTCTCAAAACATCTGACGGTGTGGGTTACGCAGTTCATGTTTCTCAACATCTTGCTGTTAAATCCTCTCCGGAAGAATTTATTACTCTGCACATCTATACAAATGTCAGGGAAGACGATATTTCCCTGTATGGCTTTCAAAAATTAGAGGAAAAAGAATTATTTGAAATGCTGATTAAAACTTCAGGTGTAGGTCCGAAGTTGGGATTAGCAGTTCTTTCAGTACTTTATATGAGTACTTCTTCTAACCTTATAAATAAAGCAGTAGAGCAGCTTTCTAAATTTCCTGGGATAGGTAAAAAAACTGCAGTAAAGTTGTGTCTGGATTTGAAAGATCAACTGAAGCGGCATCCAATTTCAGGATTTGAAGCAGGACCTGCAGGGAGCTCTAAAACAGGATTAACTCTTTCAGGAACTGAAATTGACGGAGTTTTTTCTGCATTAAAAAACCTTGGCTATACGGAAAAGGAAATCCTGCCAGTACTTCGAGAAACCGGCAGTTCGGATTTGCCGTTTGAAGGTAGACTGAAAAAAGCACTTTCCTTATTGACTCCATTGCGTTAAAACAGAGTATCTTAGAAATACTAATATTCAGGAGAAAAACATGGCAAATCTGAACAAAGTGATGTTGATTGGACGATTAGGACAGGACCCTGAAATTCGCTACACACAATCCGGCAGTGCTGTAGCTAATACCACCATTGCAACTAACGATTATTGGACAGACAAACAGGGTGAAAAACAAGAGCGAACAGAATGGCACAGCCTCGTGTTGTGGGGAAGACTTGCTGATTTGGCACAGTCTTACTTGAAAAAAGGCTCGCAAGTCTATGTTGAAGGCCGTTTACAAACTAGAGACTGGGAAGATCAACAAGGTCAAAAACACTACAAAACTGAGGTTGTAGTCACAAACATGCAGTTTCTGGATTCAAAAAATATTGATGGTGGAATTCCTCAGGAAGGAGGCTCTTCAAATTATTCTGCAACTTCTGCATCAACACAGGACTCTGCATCAACACAGGACTCTGCATCAACACAGGACTCTGCATCAACACAGGATTCAGGGAACGTCCAGGAAACTCCACCTGATGACGGTTTCATCAAGGATGATATCCCTTTTTAGATATAAAATTTATTTCAAATACAATTATCAGTTTTTTTGAATAATGTGAGTTGGCTTGCGGAGTCTCTAATTATTCCATATATTTTTAATTCCCCGTTAGTTTCCACAATATATAAGATCAGAATATTTTTAACTGGTTCTATGCCCCTTTCCACGAATAATACTATTTGGAAAAAGAAACCAGCTAGACAGTTCAAGAAGTTTTCACTTAACCCGCCAACCATTGTTACAATGTTTGAAAGCATTAATGTACTCTCTTTGTTTACAGAAAAGCAACGCGCTGTTAAAGTTAAACAAAAAAGTATGATTTCAATGATTATGCTGGATGATATCGATGCAGAGGTAACTAAAAAGAAAATCAATAACAGAAAAGCAATGTCCGCCATAGACCCCGCGTGTTTCTGCACCATTCCATATGAATCAAAAGAAAATTCGTGTTTTCGCGCTATCCAAGCTTGATTGGATCAGAAAACAGCGTTTAAAAATACGAAATCAGGTGCGTGAAAAACCTTTGAAATATATAAATCAGGAAACTCACTACTTTAGAGGTCACAGCTATCAATTAAAAGTGTTGGAAGATAACAAACCTCCTTTTGTAGAGCTAGTTAAAAACGAAATATTGATCCATGTTCCTACTGGAGCTGACATGGAAAAAAGGCGTTCTATCCTGAATGAGTGGTATCAAAAACAGTTGATGGAGTTACTTAATCCTCTTATAAAAAAATGGGAACTTAAACTGGTTGTCTCAGTCAAGCGCTTCTCCATTCGCAGCATGAAATCCAGGTGGGGCAGCTGCACGCCTAAAACCCATGGTATTCGCTTCAATCTTGAGCTTGTAAAAAAGTCGCCTGAATGTCTGGAATATATTGTTGTACATGAGTTAGTGCATTTGTTAGAAGCCAGTCACAACAACAGATTCAAGGCATTAATGGATCAGTTTTATCCCAACTGGAAACTATGTCGGAAAGAGTTGAACGGTTTGCAGATCAAATCTTAAATGCCTGATAAATAAAATGCATTTAGCTCTTATTCTGAGAGAAGTAATTTTAATTTGAAGTGTATTGTTTGTAAAATAGCTGAAAAAAATAGAAATAATTTGTGCGTATCAAAAAAATAAGAGTTTCAGGATTCAAATCATTTTGTCATCCTGTCAATCTGCAGGTTAAACAAAACGGGATTACAATTATAGTGGGTCCAAATGGCTGCGGAAAATCCACTGCCTCGCGGCTCATCGGCTCGGGCTTCTGGTGAAACATCTGCAAAAAGTATGAGAGGCTCTGGAATGGAGGATGTTATTTTTTCTGGAAGTTCCTTTCACAAGCCTTCCGGAATGGCTGAAGTCTCACTGACTTTTTCCAACCCCAAAGGAGACACACTTCAAAAATTTGCAGATTACACAGAAATTGCGGTGACCCGCCGCCTTTACCGTTCAGGTGAAAGTATTTACATGATCAACAAAATACCAGTCCGTTTGAAAGATGTGCGGGAATTGTTTATGGACACAGGAATTGGCGGAACTGGATACTCAATTGTTGAACAGGGGCGCGTAGAGGAAATTGTCAGCGCCAAACCTATTGATCGACGCATCTTGATTGATGATGCTGCAGGAATAGTCAAGTTTCGCTTCAAACGTGAAAATGCTGAAAAACGGCTAGATGAAACAACACAAAATCTGCTTCGGGTGAACGACGTGCTTGGAGCGCTTTCGGAACAGGAAGACGGGTTGCGGGAACATGTCAAACGGGCAGAAAAATATTTAGATCTACAGGAACAGAGCGGTCTGCTGGAGCGTCAGCATCTTTGTTTAAGTTGGCATCAAGCAGGTCTCAACGAACAAAAAGTACAAGAACTCGTGCAGGTACATCAGCAACAGCAGCAGGATCTGCAAAGTGAAAAGTCAGTTGATGAAACAGATTTAGAACGGCTTAAGTTAGAGCAAACACAATTGGGTACACAGGTTGGAGAGCGGCGCGAACAACTGTTTAAAACAGAGCAAAATATACAGGAAGCTGAAAATCAACGTGAACTGGAAAAACAAAATTTACAAAATGTCAGTGAACAAAGGCAGGGTCAGGAAAAAGAGCTCGAAGAGTTGAAACAAAGCTTAACCGAACGTGAAAAAGAAAGAGCAGATACAAATAACCGCAGCATGGAACTGGCTGAGCGTTTGGGAGAAATGCAGGCAAAACTTGTTATTATTGAAGAGAAGCGTGCTGAAGAAAACGAAACTCTACAAAAATCTGCCGAAGAAACTTCTGTACTTCAAAAACGACTGTTAACTGTACACACTGGATTAACTAACCAAACTAATCAGAAGAATTTCCTGGATGAACGCCTGGAAAACCTTACAGAACGACAACAACGTCTTCAAGACCAGCAACTATCTCACAAAAATCTGCTTCAGGAAGTAACTCTCCAGGTTTCAGATAGAGAAGAACAAATGGTGACCATGCGCTTGCAGAAAGAAAAATTTTCAGGAAAATTGGCTGAACTTGAAAGTAGCATAGAAGATCAGCACTTAAAACTAATTGGAGAGGAGAAAAAACTTGAGGATCTGCGTTATCAGCAAAGCACTGCAGAATCTCGTATTGAGTCCCTGCAGCAAATCCAAACTCACTATGAAGGATTTAGTGACAGTGTAAAAATTTTCATGCAGTTGATGCAGGATAATCCGGTAACTAAGAAGCAACTGGGAGTGTCGGGGCTGCTTGCTGATTTTATTACTGTACCTGCGGATACATTAGATATTGTATCTCCTGTAATGGCTGAAGTGCTGGACTGGGTGGTTATTGAACGGGCAGAAATGCTTCCACAAATAGAAATATTTTGTACTGAACACGAATTGGGGCAACTCGGGTTTGTAGCTTTAGATCGTCCTGCATCTGTTCCAAAATCGGCAGGAACCAAAGGTATTCCTCTTCCAGAATTTCTAAAGTTTAAGGAACCATTACAAGAGTGGGGAGAAAAGTTTTTTTCACGATTTGCACTGCTGAAAGATGAAAATTATTTTTGGAATGAAGCTGATAAAAAGTGGCCGGACTCTCCTGAAGAGTGGCTCTCCTCATCCGGAATTTGTCTTTCAAATTCTTCTGCCAGCATGGGAAAAGTACAATCCGGATCACTGGGTTTTTTGCAGCGTCAGCAGCAAATCATTGATGTAGAAACATATGTTGATGATTTGCAAAAAAAGATAAATGAATTTGAGAGTGAACTACTAACTCTCAGGGAAAGACATGAATTTTTGAAAGAGGAACAGGAGACTCGAGAAGAAGAATCACGAAAATTGGAATTTGCCCTGCTGAGCGGTAACAAGGAACTAGAGCACCAACAGCTTGAGGAACGCCGAATGCAGCAGACAGTTTCACAACTTTCTAAAGATTCTGAGGGCATATTTGAGGAGATGGACTCTTCGCGATTGAAAGAAAATACTGCAGCAGAAACTATTATTTCTCTGGAAAAAGAACGTGCTGAACTGGAAGATAAAACAAATCAACTGCAGGAACGCATACAACTACAGCAAAGTCGTAACGATGCAATTGCTGAGGAACTGCTTGCCCATCGAGTTTCTTTGACTGAGACAACTGAGCAACAAAAAAACACAGAGGAAAAAGAAAGCCGCTTGAACAAAGAATATGAAGAAACATCTCTGCGACTTGAACAGCTCAAAACTGCACTTAATGAGGGTGAACTGAGACTCGAACAAAGCCGTAACCGAATTGCTGAAATTGATGGTTCTTTTGAAGAAATGCTCGAAAATCGTACTAGCATGAAGCAGGAGTTGGAAGAAGATATTCAACTACACGAACAGAAAAATGAAGAGCAGACTCTGCTCTCTCAAAAATTGCAGGAACGTCAGGGTCATCTTGAAAATTCAGTGAGTGTTTCACATCAGGAATCAATCAGGTTGACTGAATTCAGACTACAAAGGGAACAGCTTGAAGATCAATTGCGAAAAATTACCGAGCACACTCCTGAAGCTATCCTTTCAGAAATGGATGTTGAGGCTTCCGATCATAAAAAAATGGGTCGAGAATTACGTTCATTAAATGAAAGTTTGAATGCAATGGGGGCAGTAAATCTTGCTGCTCCTGAAGAATATGTAGCACTAACAGAGAGGATTGAAGATAGTAATCAATGACGAAGATTTGCAAAAAGCAGTAGATGATTTGAAAGAAACCATCAAAGATATAAACAATGAGTCACGACGACGATTTAGAGAAATGTTTGATCGAGTAAATGAAAATTTCATGAATGTTTTCAGTTCTTTGTTTGAAGGAGGTGAAGCTAAGCTAGTACTGACAGAATCTGAAGATTTATTGAATGCAGGAGTTGATATAGTGGCGCAACCTCCCGGTAAAAAATTACAAAACATTAATTTGCTCTCCGGAGGAGAAAAAGCCCTGACTGCCATTTCACTGATATTTGCAATTTTTTTGGTTAAACCAAGTCCATTCTGTTTATTGGATGAAGTTGACGCACCTTTGGATGATGTAAATGTAGTGCGCTTTAACAATCTTATTACAGGTTTATCATACGATTCTCAGTTCATAATTATCACACACAATAAAAAAACTATGGAAATTGGAGACCTTTTGTATGGTGTTACAATGGAAGAGCCGGGGATTTCCAAAACTGTCTCCGTTGAATTTAAAGAAGCAGAGAGCTTAATTGCCTAAATAGAACGACATAAATCAAGTGCTGTTTCTGAATTAAAATTGTTTCTTTCCGTGATATATACAGAAAACGAGCCGTCACAAAATTGAACTTACTACAGAGAAAAAATGCAGGTTAAAATATTTGAAGGATTTGATCTCTTTTCAAAATCCTTTAATGCTAAAGAACATAAAGACGTTTCCGTTACAGTTCAGGAAATATTGGAAACCGTCAGGGAAAAAGGGGATTCGGCTTTGCGTGAATATACTGAACGGTTCGATAACGTGACTCCTGAATCGTGGCTAGTACCAAAACCTTTACTGACAGAAGCGCTCGAAAACCTGGATCACGAGCTTTTTCACATTTTGGAAGAAGCTGCAGACAATATCATGTTTTTTCACGAGCGTCAAAAAACAGGAAGCCAACTGGATTTCAGTCCAGACGGCACAGTGCTGGGTTGGAAAGTCACACCAGTGGATAGTGTCGGAATTTATATCCCCGGAGGTCGTGCAGTTTATCCTTCAACTTTGCTTATGAACGTGATCCCAGCCCAGGTTGCAGGAGTACCCCGAATTGCAATGGTGTCTCCACCTGGACCTTCCGGACATCCACACCAATTAGTGATGGCAAGTGCAGCATTGATGGGTCTCGAAGAACTTTATTCAGTAGGCGGTGCACAATCTATTGGAGCATTGGCCTATGGTACAGAATCGATTCAGAAAGTTGTCAAAATTACCGGACCGGGAAATGCGTATGTTACAGAAGCAAAACGACAGGTTTTCGGAACTGTCGGTATAGACTCATTTGCTGGACCAAGTGAAATTATGGTAGTTTGTGACCGTGACGATATTCCCGTTGAATACATTGCCTGGGACATGCTGTCCCAGGCCGAACACGATCCTGATGCTGGAGCGATTCTCGTTACAACATCAGCAAAACAGGCAAAAGATGTATCTAAACTTCTTAAAAATTTGGTACCTACACTTCCGCGCCGTGAAATCATAGAAGCATCTTTTGCAAACCGCTCGGCAATAATTGTGGCAGAAGATTTAGAAGAAATTTTTGAAGTGATTAATGAGCTTGCCCCGGAACATTTGGAAGTTTTGACAAAACAACCTTTTGAAGATTTGCACCGTATTCGCAATGCAGGAGCAATATTTCTTGGACCAAATTCTCCCGAACCAGTCGGAGATTATTTTGCTGGCCCAAATCACACCTTGCCCACTTCTGGTAGTGCAAAATTTTCATCACCACTTGGAGTACAGGACTTTGTAAAAACCAGTTCTGTCATCAGCTATTCTCCTGAGCGTCTTGAGCGTCAGGGAGAGCAAATAATTCGTTTTGCAGAGGAAGAACAATTGTTTGCCCATGCTGAAGCAATTAAAGTGCGTTTGAAAAAACAACAAGCTGCAAAAAAACTCTGATATAAATTCTATTAGGATTCGATTTTTGATACTTCTTTTTTTAGTTCCTTATCCTCGTGCTCTTTGCGAGTGACCCGGAGACCTTCTTTTTTACCCATAGAATAAGCAAAGTTTGCAGTTACACCAATTACGGCTCCAATGGCGACTATATGTATTGTTAAAAGTATCATCTAATAAATGCAGATAGAAACCGGATTTGAAAGCGTGCTTCCGTAAAATCCTATTGGTGAAATTATGCTTGAACTGATTAGATAAAATAACAGTACACTAACCAATGGTGACCAATCGGTACTGGTTCTTGGAAGATAACTTTGAACAGGAGTAATCAGAGGATCGGCAAGTACGTGGATGATGCGTACCAACGGATTACTTAAAGACGGATTTACCAAAGTCAGTACAAACCAGGCAATCAATACGAATATGCAAAAAAACAAAAGGCTTTGAACTACAATACTGATACCCTGCAGCAAGTGCCCTCCACTCTGAAGCACTAAACCAGCAAAATCCGTCTGCCCCTGAAAAAACAAATTCAGTGAGCGTATTTCAGCCGGTAATACAATCTGGGCAAAGATAACAACAAGAATTGAGGCATAGGCACTGAAATGTGCCATCATCACCGGCATTCGTTGTTCACACCAGACCCATAATGGACGAGTTACACGTCCGATCCACCGAACAATCTGATTATGCGGATCAGCGCTGACCCAGGTCATTACCACTGCTGCAATGATAATCCACTTGTAAATAAACAGCCCGAAGCAGGTTGCCCCAGCCAGCCATTCAAGAAACTGAAACATTTTATTTTACGGTATTCAAATCTTTTACGGGAGTGAAAGATTCTCCGCATCCGCACTGGTGTCCGGTTGTCAGTTGTTCAAAGACGAACCCCTGTTCAACCATATTTTTGTCTGAAAAATCAATCTTTAGTGGCCCTAAGATTTCAGTTAGTGCTTCCCTGTCTACAATTACAGAAACTTCTCTTGACAGAATTTGCACATCATTTGGCCCAATATCTTCCGAGGTATTTGATTCAAGCTCATATTTCCATCCGGAACACCCACCCGGACGTGCTCCAATGCGTAAAAAGGTATCCTTTAAAGTTGAGCCTTCTGCTTCACAAGATTCTTTAAAAACTTGTGAAGCACGCTCTGTTAGAACGACTGATGGAAGTGATTTTTCTGTTTTCATAACCCTGGAGCTTTCTAAGTAAAAAAATTATGAATCCTAGTATTGAGGAATTGAGGAGTCCACATTGCTTGACCAGCCCTTTATTCCGTCAGAGATGTTGTACACCTGTTGAAAACCCTGTGAGGTAAAATATTGAGATGCTTGTCTGCTGCGTTCTCCCATGTGGCAAAAAAACATCAGTGGTGTGTTTTGATCCCACGAACCAAGGATTTCCTCCACTAATTCCTGATCCAGCAACACAGAATTATCCAGAGATGCAGTCTCCCGCTCATGCTGCGTGCGCACATCCAAAAGACGAATTTCAGAATTTTCTTTCAGAATTGAAGCAGCTTCAATGGCTGCTACTTCCTGTACTTCTACCGGAGGAGGGGGTGGTGTGATGTCTCGTCCAGGAAACGCTTCTTTCAACAAATCACCCAGCTCACCGTTATTAGACATTTCTTCAACTACATCTGATCCACCGACAAATTCTTTGTTGATGTAAAGTTGGGGGATGGTCTGCCAGTTTGCAAAGTCCTTGACTCCCTGCCGAATATTTTCGTCAGAAAGTACATTAAATGACTGATAAGGGACTTCCCAAGCCTTTAAAATTTCTGCTACTTTGGAAGAAAATCCGCATTGAGGTGATTCGGGCGTACCCTTCATAAATAAAAATACAGGACTGCCCGAAAGCATTTGCTCAATCTGAGCCTGCTGATCAGTTTCGGAATTCCCTGAACTTTCTACATTTGGAGAAACAACTTTAAATTTCATAACCTAACCCTTTTAAATAATTTGAAAATTAAATATGAATGCATAGTGATTCAAAGTGCAATATTCAAGTAACGGCATGATTCAACTAAGTAATTAGAGAAACAGCACCAAATTGGTACTGATTAGGATATTCTACTGTAATTTAATTTGTAAGTCAAACATAACTTATTGCCTGATCGACCACGGTTTTGATAGTGGATTACACTAAAGTACGAGTTTTGCAATGCTAAACACATTATATTCGTTGGAACAAATTTCGTCTATATAAAAAACATGACCAAATCAGACATTACTCCCATCTCAGGTGACCATTTTGAGGATTTTATACTCCTCACAAATCCGGATCACAAATCCACCAAAACAAAGCAAGCCTGGCATGCATTGCAACAGCAAACTCAAACACATGTCCCAAGTACCACATCGATCGATCTGAATCGAATTTGTGTAGATACAATCAGAATGGAATTGCTTATTTTTCCAGTTGTTGAACATTGGAAACGCCCATTGACAAATACTGAATGGAATCATATCGACAAAGAGTCCGTGCTACTGGAGAGGCAAATGGAAAAGATGCGGAAATTGTCAATTCTCGTCCGCAAAAAAGATCCACTTTCATTTCCAGATATTGCACCACTTTTTAATAAATTAATTAAGCATAATAAAGAGTTACGCAATAATTGGGATGAGTTTAAGCAGGCATGGTCAAATTACAAAAAAGACTGGCAAATATTCCAAATGGAAAAGAGTCAGGTACGTAAAAGTAAGCATAAATCTGCAAATACACTATCTGTAGACCCTGCAAATAATAGTTCAAATGAAGAAAATATAACACCGCCGGTTTCGCCGCCTATGTTTCCACGGGACCGCTGGCATGCGTTGCGTGTAGGTTCAAAAGCACTTGAAGTAGAAGTCCTTCATCAATGCCAACGATTTAGGAATGGAACAAAGCAAGATCGGGAAGAAATTAAAGAAGCTACCCATCCTGGTGTAAAATTTCTTGTGGAAGAGCTTCGGAAAATCTACCTCAAAACACACGGTTTTGAGTTAATTAAAAGAGTAAAACTGGTTCAGGAACGAAATGATCAACTAATGCAGGAGTTACAACCATACTTCCCTGAGCCAATAATTACTGCGAAAATGCTCGAAAAAACCAAACACTCTTTTAAACAAAGGGAAAGATCTGCCGCTGGGAGTAAAAAAGAAAATAAATCTTCAGGAAAATTTTTACGGAAAATTATTCTGATTATATTGTTTATTTTCCTGGGCACCTTTTTAATATTTTTTTTCCAGAATCAGGGACAGCCACCGGGGAAAAGTTTAATGAAACATTTAAAATTTGTGCCAAAAAATAAAACTTTGACTGCAAAGAGTTCTACTGCAAATAAATTATCTGAGTTTGATTTGGAAGATATGATGCAGTCATTTGGTTCTAACATCCCCGTTCAAGAATCCAGTGAGCGACTGAAAAAAATGATCACTGCATCACCAGAAATTTTGGAAAATATTGCGAATAATATCCTTCTGGAAATAGGTAAAAATACAGTATTTGTTTTTTCTGAAGCAAAATCATTGTTCTCTCTTTTGGAAAGGCAAACTGGAAAAATTTGACTTCGCCCCAGGATTTGCAAAAAAAGCTCCGGCAGTTAGACCAGCAATACAAGGATGTAGAATCACTTTGGAGAAAAATAGGCGACAACGCCCCGGAAAATGTAAGATTGATTCCAGATTTTCTGGATGGTAAATCGACATATGCCTTGGAAATGCTGAATGAAAACGGTGACCCTATGCAAGTTTACATGACTGAAGAAGGAGTTTTATTGCGGCTGAGTAACGGCCAGCTTTTAGACAAACCGCTTACTCCGACAGAAACCGCTCAGAAAATAGCTGATTTTTGAAAAATGTTAGCAAAATTAGATTCAGAATGTGGTTTTACAAAAAGTAATCTCCGGGCATAATAGTTTAACTATTTAATGCCTAAATTATTAAAATGTTATTATTTTAACCTGAAAAAATGGAATTCCTCAAATATCATGCTCTTGGCAATGATTACCTGGTATCAACCAGTGAACATCCGGACTTTTCGGAGAATGAACTGACATCAGAGCTAGTTCGTAAAATATGCCACCGCAACTTTGGACTTGGTTCAGATGGTATATTAGTGGGAGTAAAAGACGTTTCCAGAAACTGCTTCACACTTAAAATATATAACCCGGACGGCAGCACGGCTGAAAAAAGTGGAAACGGTTTACGAATTTTTGCGCGTTCGCTCTGGGACCGAAAACTAGTTAATCAGTCAAAATTTAAAATCGTTACATCCGGAGGTATTGTCAGCGCACAGGTAGACAGTTCCGGTCAGTCCGTAACTGTCGAAATGGGCTCTGTAAGTTTTCAAAGCAACATTATTCCGGGCACGGGAAAAGGTCGGGAAGTGTTGAATGAAACATTGGAAATAAACGGTGAAAAATTAACATTTTGTTCAGCCAACATCGGTAACCCTCACTGTGTGGTGCTGCAGCGAAAAATATCGGCAGACGAGACAAGACGGCTCGGGCCTTTGATTGAAACGCATCCGAGCTTTCCAAACCGTACAAATGTACAGTTTTTGGAAGTACTGAACCGCAACACGATCAGGATCGAAATCTGGGAACGTGGTGCAGGTTACACTTTGGCATCAGGAAGCAGCAGTTGTGCGGCTGCATCAGTGGCTCATCGGCTGGGCTTGTGCGATACAGAAATCGCGGTCTTAATGCCGGGAGGGCAAATTGACATCACAATCAGCAATAATTATAATATCATTATGAAAGGCTCGGTCACTAAAATCGGCAAAATGACCCTTGATTTAGAGTGTCTGGATTTTGAGATTCCTGCATGATCGATAGTATTTGGGGAATCTTTACTATTGGATTGCTTCTGGGTGCTCCTTCAGGAATTGCTCCCGGGCCAATGTTAATCTTGATCATTTCTGAAACACTACGTCACGGCATCCGTGCAGGTGCAAAAGTGGCTTGCACTCCATTATTGACAGATATACCTGTTGTTTTAACTTCCGGGTTTATTTTTACTCAAATTTCAAATATGAATATCCTGCTGGGTGCAATTTCTCTGTTTGGATCAGTTTTTCTACTATATTTGGGCACAAAAAGTATTCGAACCGCCAATGCAGATATTACAGATTTTACACCCCGCCCGCTACTCCTGAAAGAATTAATGATTGCAAATTTAGTTAATCCAAATCCATACCTTTTTTGGTTTACTGTGGGAGCACCTCTGATGGTTCGCTCATTTCAACAGACAAGGGTTTCCGGAATAACTTTCCTTTTCAGTTTTTATTTAGGATTGTGTGGAGTCAAACTTTTGCTCGCAATTGCAGCAGGAAAATCAAGAAATTTCCTGCACGGCATATTGTATCGGCGCATCATGCAATTCCTGGGAATGGCATTAATTGGATTTGCAATGCTACTGTTTCGAGATAGTCTGGTATTCCTCGACATATTACAGCAAGGATAATTAAACTCGCAAAACAAGACAAATATATTTACTCGATATACTTACTGTGGGGTTATAGAATTCAATGAAGAAGAGCATCTGAATTTATAAATCCCAAAGTCAAATTTCTTCCATGCAAATGAACATTACTTATTTATCTGAATCCAGATCTGCTTGTGAAAAAGAGGATGTAACAGATCCTTTACGCAACTGGCAGGATGCGTTTAATTTACCCCAAGACCTTATTTATCTGGATGGTAACTCCTTGGGAGCGATGCCAAAAAAAGCCTTAGAACAACTGGAGCAAACCATCCGTAACGAATGGGCTGAAGATCTAATAACAAGTTGGAACAAGGCCGGCTGGTGGAAGTTACCGGAAACTCTTGGCGAATTAATTGCTCCTGTTGTCGGTGCTGCTTCCGGGCAAGTTATTATTTCTGACTCTACTTCACTTAACATTTATAAGTCAATTCATGCTGCTTTGGGCTTGCGTCAGAAACGCACCGTGGTGATCTCTGAAGCCGACAGTTTCCCTACAAATCTATATATCATGGACGGTGTCGCAACAACTCGGAAAAACATTCAAAGACGTTTATTGGGCAAAGACGGAAACACACTGGATGAATTACTTGACGATCAGGTCGCGGTTGTTTCTTTTTCTCATATAAATTACCGAACAGGAGAGATCTTACCAATTGCAGAACTTGTACAACAAACACACGACGCAGGTGCTTTGTTTGTGCTAGATACCTGTCACAGTGCAGGAGTTTTGCCGGTAGAACTTGACCAATGGGGCGTGGATTTTGCGGTTGGCTGCACTTACAAATATCTGAATGGTGGTCCGGGATCGCCCGCCTTTATCTATGTGGCAAAGCGGCACCAGAAAGAAGCCGTGAATCCTCTTTCCGGATGGTGGGGACACGCACGCCCTTTTGAGTTTGAAGAAAATTTCCATGCTGCAGAAGGCATTCGTCGTTTCCAGACAGGAACACAACCTATTTTATCTCTGAGGGGACTGCAGGCCGGACTTGAAATTGCGCAGGAAGTCGATCTTCCGCAAGTGCGAAAAAAAAGTCAGCGTCTGACTCAACTATTTATAAAACTTATTGAAAGTGGATGTCGTAATTATGGTGTAACTCTGCAGAGTCCAACTGATCATGATAAACGAGGCTCTCAAGTCACTCTTCATTTTGAAAATGGTTTTGCTGTCATTCAGGCTCTTATTGCCAGAAAAATAATCGCCGATTTCAGAGAGCCGGGAAGTATGCGTTTTGGTTTTGCTCCCCTTTATTTGCGATACACGGATGTGTGGGATGCGGCAGAAGCTTTGGAAGACGTACTCAAAACAGAAGAATGGAAGGAAGAACGTTTCAGGCAAAAACACGAAGTCACCTAATTATTTAATCCCTTTAGAATTTTATTTATTGCAACCTGACTTCACTCTACCGAATATCACATGAATTTTAGTGTAATTTTTATTTAAAATACTTATATTGCAACTAATTTAATTTATTTTGCAATCTACGTAAATTTACTAATATGAATCATAATTATCCCTTGGCATAGTATAACAAACTGGACACAGATATTAGTTTATGGTTGCAGGAGATTGACCGAAAAGCAAAAGGTCCCCCTCGTGCTTTCCCAAATTTTAACGCATCCCTGTTAATAATCTGACCAGAAGTTCAAAGGAAACGGCAGGCAGCTGGGTCATTTGTTTTTAAGCCCCTTAACAAGAAATTTACAGTTTCCCGTTTCCAATGATCATAGCCGTGGTTTTATCTCCTGTTTCTGAAATCATTTACTTACTTTTCAAGGTACATTGTTGATATTGATATTGATATTGTTATCATGTCGTGATTACAAATCTCCATCAAAGGGTCATAGATGATTGAATCACTGTTTGCCAGAATCGACTCCAAACGTGAAGAATTAGTTTCATTTACACAGGAATTAGTACGTATTCCAACTATCAATCCACCGGGAGAGGATTATTTACTATGCGTGGAACTACTGGGAAACCGTTTGGCGAAAAGCGGTTTTTCACTGCTTTATGAACGTGCCAATAATACCCCCGGAGACACAGAGCGTTACCCACGTCATAATGTCATAGCACGTATTGAAGGCAAACATTCCGGACCATGTGTTCATTTCAACGGACACCTGGATGTAGTTGTTGCAGGAAGTGGTTGGACGGTTGACCCCTTTGAGGGACTGGTGCGTGACGGAAAAATTTATGGACGCGGCACCTGCGACATGAAAGGCGGAATCTCTGCTGCAGTAATTGCTATGGAAGCTATCCTGGAAGAAAACATTAACTTTCCGGGCGTAATCGAAATTTCCGGAACTGTTGATGAAGAAACTGGAGGATACGGTGGAGTTGCCTTTTTGGCGGAAAAAGGATTTTTTTCAAAACCACGCGTTGATCATGTGATTATTCCGGAACCTTTAAATGTGGACCGAGTCTGTCTCGGACACCGTGGTGCATGGTGGGCGGAAGTTGAAACATTCGGTCGAATCGCACACGGCTCAATGCCTTTTCTAGGAGATTCCGCCATTCGACACATGAGTGCATTTCTGGAGCTGATTGAGTCACGGCTTTTTCCTGCACTGGACAAAAAACAAACACGAATGCCGGTTGTTCCAGAAGGAGCAAGGCGATCCACTTTGAATCTGCAGGCAGTTCACGGAGGTGAAGCCGAATCTTTTGAAGGCTTGCCAAGTCCTTGTGTGGCTGATTCTTGCCGGCTTATCATGGATCGACGCTTTTTGATTGAAGAAGATATCACTGAGGTCAAAGCAGAAGTCACAGACTTGTTGAAGGAGCTAGCTGATTCACGTCCTAATTTTCGTTACCAAATCAAGGACATTATGGAGTTTTTACCAACCATGACAGATGCGAATGCACCGGTTGTCCAAGCCGTCAGTTCTGCAATTCAGAGCATCCTTGGCAAAACTCCTGAACATGTCATTTCTCCCGGTACCTATGATCAAAAACACATTGCCCGCATCGGACATCTGCATGACTGTATTGCCTATGGTCCAGGAATCCTTGACCTTGCTCACCAGCCGGACGAATACATAGTGATTGATGATATGGTTACGGCAGCCAAAGTGATGGCGGCATCAACGCTGGAATTATTAGGTGTTAATTTGTAGAATATGGTTTTTCAATCTCAGCACTTGCTCTTCCCTGAAAACTAAAAGCAATAATCCGTAAAGCAAAGCTGAACCAAACAGTATTCCACCAAAATTTACCCAGTTGTAAACAAGAAAAGGTCCGTTTTCCCATGATCCATATCCTCTGGAATACCAGGCAAAACCTCCCATTCCTGCTGAAGCTAGCATATAAAGCAAAGACGACCGCAGGGGCCACCAATTTTTACGTAATTCGGATTGCTTGAGCAAAAAGAACGACAACAGCATCCACTGAAACCAGGTTCCTGCAGAAAGCCCCAGGGCCAAGCCAAATATTTCCAGGCTTTGACTCCACCACCAACCCAGAAGCCCTGTCAGCAAAATACTGAACAATGAAACTTTGACCGGAGTCCGGGTATCTTTAAGTGAAAAAAACACTGAAGTCTGCAACCGAATCATTGCTACTGCAGGAATACTCAATGCAAAAGCCTGCAGCGTGAGTGCCGTATTTTGAACGTCGCTCCATGAATATGCACCATGCAGATATAGCATTGATACAATCGGTTCTGCAACAACCGCCAAACCAACGCTGGCCGGAAAGATGACCAGTAAAGTTGTGGACATGGTAAAGCGCAGGGTGTTGCGGATTTTATCCCAGTTTTTGGCAGCAGTGTGCTGACTTAATTCCGGAAAGCCGGCTGAAGTGATTGCAAAAGCAAATACACCCAAAGTCAGTTCCGAGAGTCGGCTGGCATTGTAATAATGCGTGACTTGCCCTGTGGGCATGAAACTGGCGAGGTTGCGCAGCACAATGATATTGATTTGATAGGCCGCTACTCCCAGCAAAGACGGACCAAGCAGTTTCAGCAGGCGCTGAATATTCTCATCATTGAGAAAATTTTGCGGTTTGAAGGATTGCCCAACTTTTCTCAGAGAGGGTATTTGAATTAATATTTGCGCGATTCCACCCAGAAGAACACCGATACCGATGCCGATCATCGGTTCTTCCAGCAATGGAGAAATACCGAATGATGCCCCGATAATTCCGATATTTAATAAGATCGGTGCTGCAGCCGGAGCTGCAAAACGGCCTTCGGCATTGAGTACCCCCATTGCCCAGGCAACGAGCGAAACAAAAATCAAATATGGAAACATCACTCTGGTCAGCAGCACCGTCAAGTCGTATTTTTCCGGACTTGAAGCAAAACCTGCCGCAAACAGATAAACCAACTGAGGACTGAAAAGAATTCCCAAGCCGGTCAGAATAGTTGTTACTGCCAGGACGAGCCCTAAAGTTTTTGCCGCAAATTTCTTTGCAGCTTCAGGATCCTTGCGTTCCCGGATTTCTGTGTAGAGAGGAAGAAAAGCAAGAGTCATCGAACCTTCTGCAGTCATGCGGCGCAGGACATTCGGAATTGTAAAAGCCTGTACAAAAGCATCCGTCACCCAACCAGCACCAAAGACATGCGCAATCACTAAATCCCTTGCTGCACCTAGGATTCGTGAAAAAAGGGTAAAGATTGTAACCGTCCGCGCATTTTTCAGAATGCGTCCGGACTCCTCAGGATTGTTTTTCAAAGGAATGAATGTCAAGTGGTTCAATGTTGACAGATTGGGTTCAGAATCATGAGCCCGGCAGACTTGCGGTCAACTACCGAAAATTGCAGACTTACCGAGTTCTGATTCGATTTCAAGTAAGCGGTTATATTTTGCAATGCGCTCGCTGCGTGAAGCCGAGCCAGTTTTAATTTGCCCTCCGGCCATTCCAACTGCAAAGTCTGCCATAAACGTATCTTCAGTTTCACCGCTGCGGTGCGAAATAATATAATTCCAGCCTACTTTTTGGCAGAGCTGAATGGTGGCAACAGTTTCAGAAACTGTCCCAATTTGATTGAGTTTTATCAGAACCGCATTGGCCGCATTTTTAATGATCCCTTTTTTGACAAAATCTGTGTTTGTCACAAACAAATCATCTCCAACAATTTGAACTTTTTTACCAAGTTTTTTGGTAATGGCTGAAAAACCTTCCCAATCATGCTCATCCATTGGATCTTCAATTGAAACAACCGGATAATTTTCAACCATACTACTGTAAAATCCCAGCATCTCCGTTGAATTTTTTGTGCCCTGTCCAGACTTAAAAAAGTCATACTCACCTTTTTTATAAAAAGATGACGCTGCGGCATCCATGGCCAGTGAAATGTCTTTTCCGGGTTCATATCCGGCAGCCTTAATTGCTTCAATAATTACTTCGCATGCCTCTTCATTGCTTTTAAGATTTGGCGCAAAACCGCCTTCGTCACCTACACTTGTTGCATAGCCTTTTTTAAGCAGGATTTTTTTCAGCGCATGAAATGTTTCCGTACCATAACGCAGGGCTTCCCGGAATGTTGGTGCGCCAATCGGCATGACCATGAATTCCTGCAAATCTACACTATTGTCAGCATGTTCTCCGCCATTAATAATGTTCATCATCGGCATCGGTAAACGGAATCCGCCCACACCTCCAAGATAAGCATAAAGTGGAAGGTTGTGTGAATTTGCCGCAGTTACTGCAACGGCCATGGAAACACTGAGAATTGCGTTTGCGCCCAAATTACTTTTGGTCGCAGTGCCGTCCAGTTTAAGCATCATTCTGTCAATTTCTGCCTGCCGATCCGGAGTCATTCCCAGCAGTTCAGATGCCAGTTCCTGATTCACATTTTCTACAGCTTTGAGTACTCCCTTTCCAGAATAACGGGCTTTGTCACCATCCCTGAGTTCAAGGACTTCATTTTCACCAGTTGATGCTCCGGACGGAACAGACGCAGTTCCGGTTACTCCGTTTTCAAGGGTAACTGTGGAGCGAATTGTTGGATTTCCGCGTGAATCCAAGATTTCAATGGCTTTAATAGATATTATTCGATCTCTCATAATGGCCCTTTTGGGATGGTGATTTCATGTGCAAAATATTTTAGCTTCCATAAAAGTATCACTCATCTGAATCCGCTTCAATCTAAAACATAGTTCTCCTTTTGTCCTTCACCTTAAGACAGTAATTCTAAACTTGCTGTGGTTTTAATAATCCCTGTATATTGGAATTCAATTCCATATTAAACGGGAAATTGGAACAGGATGAAAATGAATAAACAACTCTCCAACAAAATAAAGGTTATTCCGGATTGGTATTCAGGAATCCTTAAATAATGGATCAATATCCGTATTTAATAGATGAATAAGGGTTATCTGACTTTGAAAATTTGCCTCCATCGTTCCTATTCAGTTTTACGAAAGGAGGAATGCGGCTCACCAATTTTTCAAGCAGTATTAGTTCTTGATCTGAATGGTTGATCCCCGTGGCTTGTTCAATCCGTTTTTCTAGAGAGTAGATGAAACGTGGCTGGTCATGATGACTGGTGGTGACGGTTTCGCTGATTTAGGTGGCATCCTTAACCTGCAAATTGGAAGTCCCTTAACAGGCACACACGTAGGTTTTTTTCAGAATGAGCATCAAGATAGACTCCAGTTCCGTTGATCACAATAACGACTGTAACTGTACTCAATGTATGCTTTTTACCGGCAAAGACTGAAAGTATTGCTCCTGATCTAAGACTGAATTCGGAAATTTAGTTTTGTTTCCTGTCTAGTGTCGGGTTAAGTTCCAATCTGCTGTTTCCCCAGATAAGAAATGCATCTCTACCAATAACAAAGACAGCAGATCCGGCTGATCCTGTACTGATAGAAGCATCATTTTCTACAAGCACACCATCAATTCCTTTCAACTCATAGGACCGGATTCTACGTCCGTTAATGAAAACTTAACCAGTAATTTATCTCATGCCGGCAGGCAGAGTACAACTGTTCATAAGAAACACGATTGTGCCCATCACTCCCGCGGATGAAATAAATTTCAGCATCTCACGCCTGCTGTACTGATTAATTTTTTCAAATGATTTTTTTCAAATGAATCTTTATCCACTAAATAGAAACCTAAATTTGGTGGTTTTAGTTGAAACCAATTTATAATTTAATGTTGTATCTTTTACAAGTAATTGGGAATTGAATGAAATAGATTTACATCTTAATTCTCCTCTCAAATCCACAAATTGTTTTGCTCTTTGAGCAACGCAATTGTAAATTATGAAAATTATTCTATAATTTTTTAATTTAATCTAATAATAAATTAGTGTGTATTAACAATATATTAGCTAAGTATTTAATAGATTAATCAACTTTTACTATCCCGATTATATTTTCAGGCAACAATATTGCTACATAGAGTATAAGGCCGTTAAAACTTTCGGCAGCATTGAAGATAAATTCTAAATTCCCGGATTAGTTTTCTGGAACAGCGAGTTTGGAAATATTATAAACAGAGTTTTCGAGAAAGTAGTATGAGCAAGGTTTTTTACCCATTTACTGAACGGCCCAAAACAGAGCAGAAGTTGCAGAATGATGATTGGCAAATAGAGGAGAACTACCTAAACCTCTGGGGCTATTTAAGAAGGAGGTATCCAAATGTTGATTTGGAAGATAAAAAGTTTTTGGATTTAGTCGAACTTAAAACTACACTCGAAGGCCCGCATAAACTGAGAGAATGGAACGAAGATATAGCTTCTGTCAGGAAGCATTGATCCCCGGTCCTGAGCCAGGCCATTCAAGGGTACAATTTCATGAAGTCCTTTGACAGCAACGACAAATCTTTTGAAGAGCGTTTTGATCCTGAGCTCCGTACAATTGGAGATTCCCAACTCCAAAATCATGATCAGGAAAAAGAACAAACTCCCACCTCAAAATTTTTTCGGTTAGAATTTTCTAAATCGATTGCGCTTGAGACAAAAACATTTTTGAGCGAAAAACTTCCTGACATGCTTGATTTTCCAGGCAGATTAGGTTTGAAAATAAATTACGCCAGCCATCTGCTGCGTTTTATTGATCAGACAACATACGAGACTGAAAACGGCTCTCCTCTTCCCAAAAATGTTACACTTCCTGCCTCACGAATAGATTCCTTCATTGATTCAAGATCATTCAAGGTGACAATCATTCTGCCAAAAAAACTGGAAACTACAGAAGTTATTGTAAACATTACTCGCAATGTATTTTCAAAATTATTTGGAAATATATTCTTCAATGAGCAAATCCTCCCTCTTGAGTTTTACCAGCATAGTGTGAAAGGACAAAAACAAATTACTGCCGCAATTCCTGAAATACTGGACCTGGTCAAAGAATTTAATTTTCATTCAGATAGTTTGGAAGGACATTGTGAAAGTGTTGCAAAGTCATACCGTCTTTCCATGGAAAAAGAGGGAGATCAAATTCGGAAGCAATTAATAGATGAGTGGCGCGAAAAGTGGAAAGACCAGTCACTCTCAACCGAAGAACAACATACACTTTCCACAATTTTTACCGAATTTAAGGAATTGTTCCGGACAAATCCCGAGCAATTTAATCAGAAAGTGAGTGAACGAGTCAAGCAGTTGAATTCACATTTGCATTTCATTCTGCCCCATGAGATACAGGTTTATGAAAATTTTAAACAAGAACGATTCTCACATTACATCCGCTCTGTGCTTCACAAGCTGGAAGAAATTTCTGCTCTTGCCGGATTTATTGAAGAACTGTACGAACAATTGAAACAACCTCCGGAAACTGTAGAATTAGACGGAGTCGGTACACAAATTCGATCCAGAATGCGACAGTTGAGAAAAGAGAAAAAAGTGATTCTCTTTTATGTTCCTGAGATTCCGCAAAATTCGGAATTGGACCATATACGGCAAAAATTTCCATTGCGTCTGATAAAAATGCTTCCTTCCGGAACCCCTTTGAAAGAATGGTCTAAAGAAATAAAAAAGATGGAAAAGCACTATGCCGAGTCAATTTATTCTAAACTGTATTCTGCACTTCACAATTTAAGTACGTGGACACAGTCGCTGGAGGAATCAAGGGTAGCAGGTTTTTTGGAAAGTGCTGATGGTCTGCACCTGAAAAGGCTTATGTCAGTTTTGAAATTTCGATTGCCGGCAATCAAGTCAATACAGAGTTCCCTTGGAGTGTTACTAGACACCAACGAGGAGGCAATACTGCAGTCAGGACAAGACACGGTTCCTCAAAGACAGTTGATACCTCTGGACGATTTTAGAAAAGCATGGAGCTATTTTTGCTCTTCGGTGCTGACTTTGCTTTATTATCAGGAGTTCACTGAATCAGCAGGACTACCCCAAGGTTTCAGGACCGATAATTACCTAAAATCAATCCTGGAATTTGTGGACCGGCAATGTTCACGCGGAATCAATCATTTTCACATAGTTAGGCTGTTGTGGCTCATTTACGAAAAAAAACCGGAAAACGATGCTTTGACATTCATTCTTTACTGTATTCAAAATCCCCAGGATATTCTGCGTTACACTTTACATCAGGTAATGCGCCCGCAAACGGACAAAACACCGGTAAAACGCCGCCTGGAAAAGCTACCCCATTATGGCGAAGCTTTGATCACTGCATACCAAAACCGGATGCTGGAAGCACTTGTCTAATCTGCAACACTTCTTAGTGAGGTATCAGCTTTATTTTTGGACTTCTTGATTTAGGCAGGGATTTTCTGGGCTAATGCCAGTGGAAGAAGATAAGTCTTCAATTCGAGAGATTTCAGTGGGAAATCTGGATAAGATTAGAGGCGGAGATAAGAATGAAGAACAACTCCATTGCCACAATAAATGCCAGTACTTTGGCTCCTCTTTGCAGAAATCTAAACAACAAAGCTAGAAAACAAACAAAAGTAACGGAGGCCAAAATGGTAACCCCTATAAACGGTATTACATCACCATAACCTAACATTGCTGTCCATCGCCAGCCGGTAGGGGCTCCGGTTTTTTCCAGAAACTGCGTTAAAGATAATGACCAGTACTTAGGCAATTCTTCCAACGGAACGAGCGGAGTCAGTACTCCAAAAATATACAAAATGAATCCCATAATCATAGTAAGCAAACCCAAATTACTTATGTGATATATAATTTTTGCGTATATATGCTGCTCTGGAGCATTTTCAAAAACGATATATTTTTCCATTAGTTCTCCAAGTTTGTGATTAAATACCAAAAGCTTTCAACAGGGAACGTACTCCTGCCAAAAGAAGAACTGTGATGACGATGTAACGAATTACAGTTGGTTTGACTTTTGGCAACAACTTTGAACCTATTCTTGCCCCCAGCATGATACCGACCATTGATGGAACAACTATTATTGGCAAAACTGCTCCTTTATTCATGTAAATCCAGGCCGCTGTGCTGTCCGTAATTGAAAGCGCAAAACTGCTTGTAGCAACTGCGACTTTTACAGGTGCTCCCATCAACAAATTCAAAATGGGGACATTAGCCCAGCCTGCACCCAATCCAAAAAAACCTGCCAGCAAACCGACGACCACAAAACCGAACATACCTCTCTTTGTGTGGTGAACAGTCCAACTAACTTCTTTGCCCGTAGTTTCTTCGGTGTAAATACCATTGATTTGCAAAAGCTCGGTCAATTTGTTTCCCCTGCTCACTTCGAGGTTCTCCGTGTTTTTTGCAAACAGCATGATGAAAACAATAGCGATAATGGTTAGACCCAGGCTCCCGTGAATATATACCGGATTCAGTGCAGAAAGCCAAAGTCCCAGAAATGCCCCTACAATTGCAAAGAGTGAAGCAATCAACGCAGTCGGTAGCGCAAGCTTCAAACTAGCTAGGTTTTTTTCCAGTAAATGTGGAGCAGCAGCAAGTGAACTGCCGAGGGCAATAAACAAGCCTGCACCACGGACAAAGTCGATGTGAAACGGGAAAAAACCACTAACCAGAGGGACAAACAAAACACCGCCGCCAATTCCGGCCATTACACCGAAAACACCCATGAAAAAGGTTGTGAAAAATAAGGCTGTCGGCCAGCCCCACCATGGCATTCCAGATATTTCAGTAGAAGCGGCCCAAAGTATAGTTGGGATAAGTAGCAAAGAGGGAATTAAACTGAATTTGACCAGGATACTCTTTTTCATTGAGGGTGCTCCCTTACCGTTCCACAGGAAAGTCTGCTATCGTCCAGTCTGCCATTCCGGAACTGTTGATACAGACACCATTTTCCAAACCCTGCATTCCAAGCATTGAGTAAACAGTTTGTGCCCTGCGTCCAGCGTGGCAATGTACAAATATTTTTTGATAACTACTGAGCTCTTCAAGAAACGACTGTTCGTTACCCATGGGAATATTTAAACTACCGGGGACATGACCTTGTGAATACTCGTTGGGCGGCCGTACATCAATTACCCTCTCTGTAGATTTTAGATTATCACAGCAACTGATAAAAATCATGCATAGTAAAATTATCTTCATTTACATGGCCAAGTTCCAGTGAAAAACCACATTGAAGATCCTGAGGATCAGTCGAATCAATGCGTTTAGGCTTTGGTAAATCGAATAATTGTATAATTTGATCTTTGGATAAACTGTAAAAAGAGTAGGTTGTTTCACGTCGTAAAACTAAAACGACTCGACTTTTCAACAAAGCTAAGTGCAGTGACAGAGTCGACTGTTTAATTCCAGTGTAGTATTCCAGGTTCTGGACTGTTTGTTCTCCCTCGCGTAAGGCACACAAAATACGCAGGCGGGCAGGATGAGACATAACCTTTAAACACTGTGCTGCAGTTTCAATATTTGCATCCTGCTGGCCAAATAGTTGTTCGAGCTCACGTTTTAATATTCCGTTTATACTTGCTGAAGTTTTCATGGTCTCCCCTTTTCATTAGTAAATATCTTAATATACAAATATAAATAAATCAGATTTATTCTCTGAATACCAGAAAGCAATATCCAATTCCTGTTAGGTGAACTTGATTAAGAAAAATTGTATAAACCGTTATTACTAAATATATATAACTGTAATTATTAATGATATTTTAACATTAATCCGCGGATCCACATCCTGCTAAGTTTTTCAATATTCCTGAGTATAATGTTCTAATAATCCACAGTGAATGGCATGTTTTTCGCAGTATTTATTCAATGATTTAACAATATTTAAGTTATTAGGAGGCAAATATGAAATGGTTAAAATTTGAAACTCATGAGGAAGAGGAAGTGTCAGATCCTGAAAACTCCTGTATTTTAGTTTATTTGGGTCCTGAAGCTCTAAAACACGCAGTCATAGTAGACGATTTTGGGACATTCCAGGACAGTCCGGAGTGCATTCCCGGCGGACGTCTTTTAGAGGTTAGTCGTCAATATAGTTATCGTTTGCGGCAAGTTGCAGATTTGGTTGAAGAGCCGCTGGAAGAACAAAAAATTCTTATGAAAGCACAGTCAAAGCGTAACTTTCAAGCAGAAATACGACCAGAAAAGCGCCTTGAGAAAAAAGAGGATGACTTGATGATTGGTGGACCCAATGATTCTTATACAGAATCTGCAATAGGCGACGCCGGTAAAACGGGAAATACCAATGAACCGCAGCAAAATGTGAAGCCTGAACAAGTTCCATTTAAGGACCTTGAATCACTTTTTGTAAAATAGTCAGGACTTAATCAGGCAGTGAAATCTGCTGCCTGGACATATTCAGCCTCATAATACTATTAATTCAAAGGGTGAATTTTTCCCCTCCGCAAAGTCAACAGCTGCATTTTACGTTCAACTTTACCCTTTTCATCGAAACTTAAATTGCCGGTAACACCGGGATACATCTGCATATTTAACAAGGCATCCCGCAGATCGCGGTGGCTTTGATTTTGCTCGTCTTCAAGCAACCGCATCAAGATTATCAGCGTATCATAGGCAAAAGCAGTATAAGCTGTAGGACCAATATAATTTTGATGCCGATATAAAATCCGTTCATGCAACCTTAACAGTTGCTGCATGGCCGGTGTTTTACTTTGCGGAAAAAAACTGTCCACAAATACGGGGTTTTTCACTCCTCGAAATCCCAGAGCATACGGCAGGGCTGGATCATTCCAACCACTATCTCCAAGAAAAGTCGTTTTTCTCATTTTGTACACTTCACTGTATGGAAAGATGAGACTTAAATTTTTTACACCACCCGAACCAACTGCTACAAAAACGGCATCAAAGTTGTGAATCGGCACTTCCTTCTCTTTAAGTTCCTTCAAAATTATTTTGTCTTCTGTACCCAAACGTCTTATTTTGCCTGTGAAAGTATCGAATTCGTTCACAAGACTTTTTTGACCTTCATCCTTAAAACCTTCAACTGCAACTACTTTGCATCCCTTCAGAACTGCAGCATCCCAAAATAGTCTCATTTTTTGTCGACCTTCCCGTGTTTTTGCATAAAGTATCAGGAAACGGCAAGCCTGGAGCTCACTCGTTGCATATTCCAACAATTCTTGGATTTCCTGTTTCCAGCTTTGATTATTACGAAATATAAATTCACCAAGTTCCGGAATACTTTCTGTCAAAGAAAGAGAAATTAAAGGAACCCGCAAACGCTCAGCTTCTTCTGCAGCAGCCTCTGATGTTTTCCGGGCAAGAGGTCCAATGATGGCAATCACCCTTTCCGTCTCCACCAATTCACGTACCAAGCTTTTGGTTATTTCCGGATTCAACTGTGAATCACGTACCACAAGTTCCCAAGAATCTTCAAATTTACTAGAATAAGATTCCGCCAGAGCATTGTCTTTATCTTCTGATTTGCCGGTTATTTCATTTTCTTGCGAATCCTCCTCGGAACCCATTTTTTCTGGCACTGCAGTAATTCCGTTTGCATGAAGTGCCAGCCACAAACCATTCATAGCTTGTTGTGCCAATCGGGAAACTTTTACACTGGAACTGCTCAAAGGAAGTATTACCCCAATTCGGCGAGGATTGACGTTCAAAGCATTTGTATAGCTAATCTGTATTTGCTTTAAAACTTCAATCTCTTCCTGATCTCCTATTACCCTAGCAGCAGGCATTCTTTCCTCTAAAATTTCCAATGCATCACGGTAACGTTTAAGTTTAGCCAGAAGTTCCAATTCCATTATGAAGATTTTTTTCTGCAGCCATTTAACATTCTTATTATTTGACGTGTCGTGTGGAGTGTATGATCCTGTAAAGTTTGAAGCATATCCACCAATATAATTCATGTAGAAAATACAATTGACCCTGTTAGAGATAAAGAAACAATCGATATTGAATTGCAGTTAAAAGATCGCCTTCAAGAAATGCTTCGTTACTGAGAATGAACAAAAAATCACTTCGGAATGTTGCTTCCAGAGTCTCCACTGCACGTTTCCTGAAAATCAAATTTTGACTGAGAGGTTTATACTGAGCCATCAGTGATTTGTTCAAAAAATAAAACATCAAAGAGGCCATTTTACTTTCTGGACGTTCGCTCAAAAATACTTCTGCTAACTGCTCTGCAGAAGACCACTTTTTCAAATAATAAAGCAATTGTACTTTCAGCCGTGTACGCTCATCAATCTCCAACTGATCTTCTATTTCCTCGTATATTCCCATGGCAGCTACAGGGTCTGATATGAGTAACCTTTCAATTTCTGTTATCAGCATTTTTATTCCCGCAAATTCTGAATCAGCCCACTCCACCATAGTTTCTGCATTATCCATTTCTGAAGCAGTATCCAGGTTAGTGGATTTAGATTGCTCTGTACTGCTAAACCAGGGAAAAAGTCTGCTTAAAAAAGAACCTGAAGGATTTTCGCTTTGATCTTTCTGTTCTATCAAAGGCAGGGCAGGTTTTTGATGAACTGTTGAAATATATTGTCTGCCTGTTTCAAGAGGAATTAGGAACGATTCCGGCAGGACTGTAGGAGTGGAGGACAAGTCAGAAGGTCTCAACGGAATATTTTGCAAAGTAAGCTCCTGATTGCCGAAAACATCCTTATTTTCCTCAAACCACTCGCTGTCACTCAGCAAACTTTGGGCATGAGCTGTTACAGTTCCTGTTTGAAAGTTCCACACGCTCAGTAAAGTGACAAGTAAAATTGGGGAAATTATAACTTGAAGTAAAAACACTTTGTATGCCGTTTTCTTTAATTGTTTAAAGCTGTAATTCTAGCCGGAATTCGGTGGTTATCTTCCCGAATTGTGAGCTGTTGACTGTCAAAATACTCTAACAAATCAATTGCATGTTTGCGAGAAATGTTTAGTAATTCTTTGAATTGGATTACAGTAATGTTTGGATTTTCACTAAAATAAAACCGCAGACTTTCTATAATTGATGCAATTTGTTCTGGAATATAGTGTAAATCCTCTGCAACCCGTACAAGTCGTTTTGAATGTGCTGCAGATTTGAGTAATGTCATTCCATCCTTTTCGTTTAAACCCAGTTCCTGGAGTAAATGTGTACGGCGTAAAGGTTGAAAACCACCGGACCTAATCAATTCAAGGCAGCGTGCAAGAATGTCTTCCCTGCTTTGTGATGCCTCCGGCTGATGTTCTGCTAAGGAAATATAATGATCATTTTGTGTAAACAGACCAACCTTCACAAGATATCTTAGCAGTTTTTCAACCTCTTTTTCTGTAAATATCAAGGAAAGTTTACCTCCAAGTTCAGAACGGGTCATCCCATCACGATCAGGGAATTTTTTGTGATGCTGCTCCAACACTTTGCTCAAAAATTTTCCGATTCGCACAATATGCTCCACATGCAGATAACGTCCTGTGAGAGACTCAACACAAAGCACTTTCTGCTGACTTTGCAAAAGCTGCAAAGCTTTTCCGGACTGCCTGCTGGAAAGGCCGGTACGAATCATAAATTCAGACTCAGTTACTCCTCGAACAGACTGTAAATAGATCACTTCTTCAGATCGAATATTTTCATCACCAACATGAAGACGTTCCAGCCGTTCAGTCAGTTCGTGCTTTAATCTCCTGGATTTACTGGGCGAAGGGTCAATCACCATTCCTCCACCTAAGGTAATCATTGGTGAATAACTCCGGACGATAAATCGGTCTCCATAACTACCGCTTACCAAACTTTCCAAACGTAATTGAACCAGCGCTGTTTTTCCAGGAGACAAAGTTTCACCTTCCAACAAAGCAATTCGTCCAAAAACTACCTTGCTGCCAAGATGAACGCGAACACGGGTCCTGTTTTTCAGTGGGGCTAAAACGTCTTCTAACAGAGTCAATAACACATTAAGCAAATAACTGTTCAGTAAAGATTCCGGATGCGCCAACTGGTCACCACGCCGAATTTTTTCTTTGGCGATTCCTGCTAAATTCAGGGCGGACCTCTGTCCTGCATTAATCTCTTTGACTTCCTGGCCGTGATTCTGCAATCCTCGAATACGTACGTTACGCCGTTGTGGATATTGAAGTATTTCCTCATCTTGTCTAACGGTTCCGCTGAGCACAGTTCCCGTGACTACTGTGCCAAAGCCCTTTAACGTGAAAGAACGATCAACATGAAGCCTGAACGGTTTTTCTGTTGCCGGATGTTGTATTTGTTTCGGTAGTTTTGACAGAGTCTTACAGAGTTCATCCATTCCTTCACCCGTCACTGGAGAGACAGATAAAATCGGGGCCCCCTCAAGAAATGTTCCTTTCAGCAATTCTGAAACTTCCTCACGACAGAGTTCGACCATTTCTTCTTCTTCCACCAAATCAATTCTTGTGAGTACCACCAAACCTGTTTGAATTTTCAACAGATTACAGATATTCAGATGTTCACGTGTTTGTGGCATCACCCCTTCATCTGCAGCTACAACGAGTAAAACTGCATCCAATCCTGCCACACCAGCCAGCATATTGTGAATAAATTTTTCATGTCCTGGAACGTCGACAATTGAGGTTATTTGATCTTTATATTCGTAATAGGTGTATCCAAGATTTATTGTTAAGCCACGTTTTTTTTCTTCTGCCAGTCGATCTGTTTCTTGTCTTAGTAAGGGCTGCAGTTAAAGTAGTTTTTCCATGGTCAACATGTCCACTGGTTCCGATAACAAAAGGGCGGGAGGAAAGTGCTGCAGATTTATTAGAATCCATTTTTAATGTGGTGGTTTATATAATTTATTGTATTTTAAGTAAGATGTTCCCCTAAAAAAGATGTGTAACTCCAGTGAGTCCAAGAATACAGTTGATCTCAGAAATTAAAAAAACAGGTTGTGAAGAGGCTTTAAAAAATCTTGAAATTAATGTTTTGTGGGTTATGATTTGAAGAATTATTGATTTGCGTGTGCAATTATTAAAACAGTTCAAACTGCTTGATATGTTTATTCTAATATCAACATGGAAAGGACTCAAGTTCCACTGGAAATATTTCACTGGCTTCAGTAAAAAAGTTTGCTATAATCAATGTGCTACAAAAGATGTTTTTTTGTAGAATGAAATATTAAATTCGGGAAAGCTTACCTTGATTTACGCTTTCAATTTAGTTTTATTGACACTGTTTGGTGCGGAGCATAAAGTATATACCAATTTGGATACAGCTTCAAAATCCTGTTTTCAACATGAGAAGAGAGCAGTATCCGGAATCAAGTATGGGATGATTAAATTAAAACTTTTCAATAAACCCAACTTAATAAGTCATCAGTAAAAGATAGAATTGAGACAGCCAGAATGATCTATGTTTAATTGTAAAAAATATTTTTTTATTGTTTGTTCCGGGCTTTTGTGGATATTTTCTACGAATGTAATTTGGGCCGTTGAAAGTTATTTAAGAGATTCTACTCACAGGGGAGTAATAGATCTATCACCATATCAAATCTTTCCTGAGAACAGGATTGGTAACGGGATTTATCTAGAAAAGAAGCTTTTAGACTCACATTCCCAACGTGTGATTCTTAAAATTGTTAACATTAAAAGTACTGAAAGCCACGTATACCTCTTTCGAGATCAAAATGGAGTTTTGGGGCTTAACATTGTAAAAAATGAGGTAGACAGAGACGCACGTTTTTGGCAGATTGACCAGGAATTTTACCAGTATTCAAACAACATTACCGGACTTAAAAGAATTTTTAGAATATTTCAGAATGATATTCAACCCATATTACCTTACCTACGGACCGGATCCGGAGTAACTTCTGCTGCAACTCATGTTATATTTTATCATATAGCCGACTCAAAAGAAGTCATACGTCTCAATGCAAGCGGACAGGAAATAAAAACCAGGCTTTACTCCTTCAGGCTTCATGTTATTAATCGAAAACTTGGCGATTCTAAAAGTATTAATAATTTCCTAATTCAGGACGCAAATTATAGCCTGAAACTGGTTTGGGAAGATGAAAATTCTGTCAGCTACAAATTAAGTAATGGAGAAAAATACACTGTCGATTTGCTAAAATATGTCCCGGAACTTTTTTAATAACAGCACTTAAGACCTTGTGAGTCACTAGTTCTCGTAAGATACTAATATTATTGACTACATCTTGTTTTTTTGACCGAAGGGAGAGATCTGATAAAATACTTATATCGTGCAAGATTCCTCACATTCGTTCGGGATGACTAGCAAATTTTCGTTACTGCAGAGTTAAGACTCTCTTATGTAAATCTTCCTTTCTCAATTTTATCACTTACATTTTAAACATAAAACAATGTCTCCAAATATTTCCTGTTTGATATATGATATGGACGGCCTCCTCTTGGATACAGAAGGCATATACACCGAAGTAACCCAGCAAATTGTAGGTGAATACGGAAAGGTTTTCGATTGGTCCGTTAAGGAAAAGATTATTGGCCGTAGATCTATTCAGGCCGCAGAAATTATAGTTGAAAGTCTGGACTTGCCAATTAGTCCGCAAGATTACCTGGACTCAAGAAAAGACGTTTTGCTGGAAAAATTTAAAGATACTGAGGCCTTACCCGGTGCAAAAGAGATGACCACTCATTTTTTCAAATTGGGGATTCCACAAGCCATTGCCACCAGTTCCTCCTCGCCCATGTTTGAAGCAAAATTTGAAAAACATAAAAAATGGTTTTCGCAATTCACACAAATTGTCAGGGGAGATGACCCTGAATTGAAAGAAGGTAAGCCTGCTCCTGATATATTCCTGCTTGCAGCAAAACGACTTGGGGTTGATCCTGCGGAATGTCTGGTTTTTGAAGACGCACCTACCGGAACCGAAGCCGCATTAGCGGCAGGAATGTCCGTGGTTGTTGTGCCTGATCCCAATATGCATCATAGTAACTACAAAAATGCATCTCAAATAATTTCTTCGCTGAAAGACTTTGATCCAGAATATTGGGGACTGCCCAAATTCGCTGAATCCATTTGACAATGGCCCGGTTCTGATGAAAGTCCTTATCACAGGATCATCCAGATTAATCGGAATTCCATTGTCAAAGTCCCTGACTGCCGGAGGTTATTCTGCGATAGGTTTGCAGCGCCAGAATAATGACCCTGACTCATCTGTTTGGGATCCAGAAAATTGTTTAAAGGATTTAGCTCGGGTTGGGTAAATCTATGCAGTTGTTCATTTGGCAGGTGAAAACATTGCAGACGGTCGTTGGAGTAAAACAAAGAAAAACCGTATCCTGAACAGCCGAGTCAAAGGAACAAAACTTTTGTCTGAGTATTTTAGCAATCTTTTTGGGAATTCAAGTTCTGGTATCAGCTTGACTGAAATAAAACACACCCCATTTTACAAAAGTCCAGTTTTTAACTTTTTCCTATTCAGAATTATTTATATTTTTCTCAGTCATGATTCTTACTATTTTTTGATATCGGATGTAAACAGAGCTAAAACGAAATAACCACTGCTCAAACCACTTACGTCTCCACTTCTACTTTTTTAGGTCTTCTACTTACAAGTCCCTTAAAATCTTCCAAAATCATGTAAAGTACCGGAATCAAAACTAGGATCACAAAAGTTGAAAACAACACGCCAAACGCTAAACTGATGGCCATTGGAATTAAAAATCTTGCTTGTAAGGATTGCTCAAAAAGCATTGGTAGCAAACCGAAAAAGGTGGTTAGGGTGGTCAATAAAATTGGCCGGAAACGGCGCACTCCGGCTTCAACAATTGCTTGTCGAATTGGAGTTCCTCTCTCGCGGGAACGGTTGATGAAATCAACTAAAATCAGTGAATCGTTGACCACAATTCCGGTCAATGCGACAATTCCCAAAATGCTGATGACACTCAAACTGTAACCCATCAGCAAATGTCCTAGAAGTGCTCCAACCATTCCAAACGGAATTGCAGTCATGATGATAACAGGTTGGAAATAGCTCCGGAACTGCAACGCCAACAAGCTGTAAATCAAGAGCAAGGCCACAATGCCTCCTTGTTTTACACCGTCCATTGTGTTGGTTTGCGCACGGTGTGCCCCTTCAAATGAATATTGCAATTGCGGATTTTGACTTTTAATATTCAGCAAAAGTTCTTGTTTGATGGAGCGTTGGATTTCTCCTGAGTTAGCCACTCCAGAATCCACCAACGCCCTTACGCTCACAATACGCCGTCCGTCGATTCTCCGGATTGCACTGTAAGATTGACCGTATTTTAACTCAGCCACTTGCCTCAAAGGCAATAATTTTCCGGTTGGAGACAAAATTACCAAATCCTCCAAATCCCGCAAATATCGGCGTTCCTCGAACGGTAAGCGTAGTTTAACACTCACTTCATCGCTATCTCGCAACAATTTAAAAACTTCAACGCCTTGAAAAGCAGCTCGAATTTGCTGAGTCAATTCTTGTGTACTTAAACCCAAAGTTCGTCCAGCCGGACTGAGACGTAATTGCACTTCACGTTTTCCGTCTTCGGTACTGTCTTCAATGTTACTTACTCCTGGATATTCACCCAATTTTTCTTTAAATTGCTCGACGATGACCAAAAGTTTATTTGTATCTGGGTGACTTAGTTGCAGATCAATATCGTAATTTGAACCCATCGAATGCCGCGCACGGATGTTGAGTGCTTCAATTCCGGCAACTTCTCCCATTTCTTTGCGCCATCTTCTTGAAAATTCGACTGCCGCAAATTTTCGTTCATTGAGAGGCTTCAGATAAACTCGTACCGAAGTGTTGTTAGCACCGCCCCTTCCGACAGTACTGTAAATTCCATCATGAACAGGTTGTCCGGTTTCAGCTTCATATTCACGGAGCAACTTTTCTGCGCTACGCAACATTTTTTCTTCAACTTCACGACTGACCGAGGCCGGAGTACCAAAAGGCATTCGTGCGGTGACTGCAATGTCATCGCGATCTATTTTTGGAAAAAAAGTAAATTTCATGTGTCCGCCTGCCACCAATCCTGCGCAAAGTAATATAAAGAAAACACCAAGCGCAAAAATAGTGTAACGGTAAGCAATACCCTTTTCCAAAATTGTCCTGTATGGTTTGTTGGAAAACCAAAAAAGCGCGGAACTGAAATAATGTCGCGGCGTTTCCAGAATTTTCCCAAGCGGCGCAAGTATCCAAGCCATCACCCGATTGATGTGTGAGAGATGACCGGGAAGAATAAACATAACTTCCAGCAAAGAAAAGAGCAAAACTGCAATCAAAACATTTGGAATATTTTGGAAAATATTTCCGGTGATGCCTGGAATAAAATAGATCGGAATGAAAGCTGCTATGGTGGTCAGGATTGTGATTAAAACCGGCGGAGCGATTTCAGTTGCGCCGTCCACAGCAGCATCCAATGGCGATTTTCCCATTTCCTGATGCGCATAGATATTTTCGCCGACCACAATGGCATCATCCACCACAATTCCTAAAACCAAAATAAAGGCGAAAAGCGAAATCATGTTGATGCTGGAATCAGTGATAGGCATCGAAATCATGGCTCCGGCAAAACTGATGGGAATGCCTATCATAATCCAAAAAGACAAATCCACTCTTAAAAAAAGTGACAATGTCAGAAAGACCAAACCCAGTCCCAACCATAAATTTTTCATCAATAAATTGATGCGATCTTCCAAAATAATGGATGAATCTTTCACAATTTGTGTTTGTACACTAGATGGCAATTGACTTTTTAATACTTCCATTTTTTCATGAACGGCTTTTGAAACATCGGTTGGCGTTTGCTCGCCGACACGGTAAACCAAGATTCGTTCAGACGGTTTCCCGTTGTATCGTGAACGAAGATCTGACTCCTCAAATCCATCCGAAATGTGGGCAATATCGCCCAAGCTCAAAATTCCCTGGTCGGTTGTTAGCAGCGGAATTTCCGCATATTCCGCGGCCGTGTAACGACGCTCTTTGGTGCGAATGAGCAGATCACCCCCGACGGTTTGGATTTTTCCTCCGGGCATATCAAGAGTTGCCTGGCGGATGATTCCAGAAATTTGATTCAGCGTGAGACCATGTTGCTGCAAGGCAGATTTTGAAATTTCGAGTGTCATTTCAAAACCCCGCGACTGTTCCACATCGACTTGCGTGATGTCCGGATGCGTCAACAAAGTGTCCCGAGCCATTTGAGCCAACTCAATCAATGACCGCGCTGGTGCATCTCCATAAAGTGCGATATTCAAAACTTCTCTCCGCCTTCGAGGTAACTGCACCTGAGCATCATCGGCCTCTTCTGGAAGAGTCGTCAATCGAGTAACCGCCGATTCCACATCGTCAAACACACTTTGTTTGTCCGCTCCTTTTTGCAGTTCGATCCGGAAACTGCCCATGCTTTCTTTAGCAGTTCCAGTAATTTTTTTGATTCCAGTTATTCCGGAAACCGCATCTTCAATCGGCAACAATATTGATTCCTCAATTTCATCAGGAGTTGCACCAGAATACGGAACAGCTACAATAATAAAATCTAGATCAAACTCAGGGAACACTTCCTGTTTGATATTAGAAACACCCATTACTCCGGCCACTAAAATAATGATCATCAGCAAATTTGCCGCGACTTTATGTTCTGCCATCCAACGAATCATGACTCCTCCTTATTTGATTCAGAATTTTGTTTTCTTTGGTTATTCTCTCGTTGTTCCCATTTCCCATCCCCTTGTTCACCTTTTCCATCTCCTCGTTTCCTTCGCTTTTTCCTTTCTCCTGAAAGCTCCTTCCTTGATCCGTCTCCCTTTTTCCTGATTTTTTCTTTCCCGGCAATGCGGATTTTAAGCCCATTTGCAGCACCTTTGATGGGAGAAATGATAATCTGTTCTCCCGGCTTTACGCCACCAGAAAGATAAATATTGTCTTGATCAAGATGTGCGATTTTCACCCGCCGAACCTCCAACTCGCCCTCCAAGGCAATCCACACTGTGTCCTGATCCCGCAATGCTTGTGCCGGAATGTTAACCACATTTTCCAGTTGTCTTCCTGGAATTGTCACATCGACAAAAGCTCCCACAAAAAGAGGCATATTCGAGGTTTGGGGAGTCGGCGGACTTTCCGAATTCGCTGTTCCCACAGTATTAATTAGCGTGTTTTCAGAAGTTAGTTTGTTTTTCGACTTCACCTGTGACTTGCGTTTCAGGCGAAATGGGTCATCCGCTTCAGCTATCAATTGTACCATCATCCCGCGTGGAGTCAGTTCCAGCAAATGCCGTTTCACCGTCGCATTCCAAACGGACGCAGAAATCATTCCTGCTAAAGAAACAGTTGCAGGAAATTGAAATTGATTTTCGCCGTCAAGTGATGTGGAGGATTGAGGCAGCCAATCCATGCGCCCCATCGGCAAATCTATCACGACCTCAGCCTCATCACTACCAAACAAAACCGCCAATTGCGTTCCGGGATTAACATATTGCCCCAAATCCACATTTTTTGACTGCACTACTCCGTTGAAAGGTGCCTTCAAACGCGATTGTGACTGCCGGATGCCAATGCTCAAAAGCTGATCGCCTTTTTTGAAAAAACTACCTTCGTTCATTTTTGGGCCAATCCAAATTACTTCTCCACCAATACGTGCGCTCAAAATTACTTTTTTTGCAGCACGAACACGTCCATGAGTTCTTACCTCAATTTGTGGATTACTCAATTTTGCCTCCATCACTTCCACCAAAGTTCCCCGTTGAAAATTTGGTTTTTTGCGCGCTTTCGGCTTATTTTTCAGCAAGGCTACAGTAACACCTGCACCTGAACCATCAACTAAAACAGGGAGCCAGAATTTTAAATTAAATAATTTTTTCCACATGTATTCGTTTCAGTCAAATAATTGAAGGAGATTTGGGTAAATGCAAAGAAAACATTGCCCCTTTTCCCGTATTGCTCTGAACATCAATTGTACCTCCGTGTGCTTCGATGATTGTTTTGCACAAACTCAAGCCCAGCCCGTAGCCGCCAGTTTTCCTGTTCCGTGACTTGTCAGTGCGATAAAATGGTTCAAAAATAAAACCCAACTCCTCATCCTGAATACCTGGGCCGTGATCTTGAATTTCAATGAACGTACCTGCATCACTCTTTTTCAAACATATTTCAACCGGAGCATTTCCCACTGTAGAATATTTGAGGGCATTGGCCAGTAGATTTTTCAGTACTGTTTCGATTTGTTCTGCATCTGCAAAAATTTGACACTTTTCCGGGGTATTCTCAAAACGAATCTCAGGATTTTGTCCTTCAAAAGTAATACAAATATCCCGAATCAACTTTACTAAATCTGTTTCTTTTAAATTCAAATGACCATATTCACTTTTTAAGCGGGCAGTTTCTAAAATTTCGGTCACCATTTGCTCCATTTCCTGAACATCATCGAGCAAACTTTCACGCGAAGCATCTTCGGGAATAAATTCCAAAGCAACTTTCATCCGTGTCAACGGCGATCGAAGTTCATGACTAACATCAAGTAAAAGCTGTTCTCGTGCAGACAACATTTCCCTGATTCGTTCTGACATACGGTTGAAGGCTCTTGCCAAATTTCCCAGTTCATCACCTCGTTTCTCTGGAAGTCGATGCTCCAAATTACCTTCTCCTATTGCAGAAACACCATCCGAAAGCCAGTTAAGAGGTTGTAATATTTTGTGTAAAATCATCCAAGTTATTGTTAAAACCAGTCCAACCAATCCCAATACTGCAAAAATCCACGGCAGTGCAAAACGGATTACGTGCCACTCATCCTTAATTTCTGCAAAAATAAAACGTCCTGTTTCCGTTTCAACGATCGCCACACCTTGTCTGTGATAGCGCCCAAAACGCAAATCTGTTACAAGTGGGCGAAGCGGTTGTACTAGCAACCGAAAACCGGGATCATTAGATTTTTCCATCCACTTGCGGAAATGTATTTTCTGTAAAGGAGGAATTCCCGACCCAGTTTCCCATGTTTCATTTTCACCTTCATAACGAATAATTAAAAACAAACGCTGCGATAATTCACGCGCGTGTTCCAAATTAAGATTTTCCTCTAAATCCTTGACAAGATACGCTCCGTACTGGGCCAGGTTATTACGGAAAAAATTTCTCTGATTTTCCCTGAAACCATGCCAGCTAATTGCTGAGATGCCCATCACCAGTAAACTTCCTGAAATCAGCATAACTGCAATCAATTTAGTAAAAACGGAGTTAAAGGGGCGTTTCAGCCATTTAAGCCTCATTTTCACCTCCAATAAACAAATATCCTGTGCCCCAGATAGTTTTGATAAAACGAGGATTTTTTGGGTCATCACCAAGTTTTTGACGCAAGCGGCTCATGGTAATGTCAACAGAGCGGTTGAAAGCATCCCATTCAATGCCTCGTAATTCTTCAATAATTTGGTCACGATTAAGGACTTTACCTTTGTTTTTTACCAGCAAACTAAGGCACTCAAATTCATTTAATGTCAAATGCACCAATTTGTCATCAACCCGGACTTCGTATTTATGGTAATCAATGCACAAAGCACCAATAGTTTTTATTCCAGATTTAGATTTTGTCTGTATCCTTCGTAAAATAGCGTGAATTCGTGCCACCAATTCACGCGGTTCAAATGGTTTTGGCAAATAATCATCCGCCCCAATTTCTAAACCAACAACCCGATCCATCACTTCACCACGGGCAGTAAGCATTACCACCGGAACGCTACTAGATTGACGTATGTTACGGCAAACTTCAAAGCCGTCCATTTCGGGAAGCATCACATCCAAAATAACCAAATCTGGAGTTTCTTCTTCCAGCTTTTCCATTCCTGTACTCGGCAAGGTTGCTGTCAGAACAGTAAAACCCATTTTGCTAAGATAATCTGTCAAAAGACGATTCAGTTTTTCGTCATCGTCGATGATTAGAATTTTTCTGGAAACGGCAGTGGTTGAAGTCATATTGTTTTAAGTTTGACTAGATTCGCTAAGACGTATCGTGAATGAATAAATTTTTAAAACCTACTACTTTGTAGAATAGTTAGGGTGGATACGTTATCGATTTTCCACTCTACTTTTTATTTGTATAGTCTCTCCAATTTTCATTGCTCTAAATTAATCGTCCTGAAGTCCAATTTTTTCATTTATTATTCTTTATTTTTTCAGCTCCGGCAATTTTATCCAAACGCAAATGCAACTGCAATTCCAGTTCATCTTGTGGATCCGCTATAAGACCTCCGGCAACTAACGGCACATCAACATTTAAAGCTGAAAATGTGGTTTTTAGTTGTCCCTCGACCAGAAGAAATCCGGCTTGTTTTGAAAATGACAACGCAAACTTCACTGGAAATATCCCGCCTGAAACTTCCAAATCCCCGGAAACTTCCGGAAGTTGACCTTCCATCATTTTAGCCCAAGCTGATTTTTCAAGCCATTCTGAAACGAAACGAATATTCGGAGTGAGATCGGCTTTGAGAATTTCCGGAATGTCTCCATCGCGAAATGGGTTGCCTGAATCCAGTGTTTTCACAGGAACACTGACTTCAACTTGAGCCTTTTCACCGGATTCTTCCCAGTTCATTTTTGCTGTGACATCACAGCTTTTGCCAATCACATACACATCGGCAAAAAAGAACATTGTTTTTACTGTTTTGTAGGCCAGACAATGCTCTTTCGGAGCAAAAATTGGTTCCTCAGGAAAAACTAAAGGTGAATTCAGAAGTAGTAAAATGCCAGTTGTAATAATTACGAAAACTTTTTTCATGATTGCTGTTCAATGAATTGTTAAATAAATATAATTCGACATGTAATCAGAAGGCAGATATGCAATTCCGCCCTGCCGTTTGAATGCTCAATGCCATAAACCAACTCGATGTCTACCCCAGTCGCCTTTTTCAGAACGTTTGCGACGCTTTTCCATTTTCTCCACTATTTTCGCCCGTTGTTCCGTAGTCAGTGTCGCATGGAATTTTGCAAAACTATTGGCAAACTTTGGCAATTTGGCTCTTAACTGTTCAAAGCTTCCAGTTAATAATGCTTCCAATTTTTCTGCATCAGCTGTCTCGCTATTCATTTGAGATAATATTTCGGCGTTAATCGTTTGTCTGATTTCCTGCAAAGATTCTTTTTCAGCAAACAAATCTTCTGCAATTGGTGCGATTTTTTGCGATTGTTCGTCGCTGAGCCCCAATCGATCAGTCGCAAGTTCAGTGGCACGTCTTGGGCTCATCTCTTTTTTTCTGCAGCCTGCAAGTGTCAATGGAATCATGACTACAACCAACAAACCCAAAATTATTTTTCTAAAACAATACCTTGACCTGTATTTACGATTATTCATAATAATTCTTTCAATAATAAAGTTTTAAATACTGGTGAATTCCAGTTATTACAATTTTACAGATAGTTTTTTTGAAAAGCTTTTCTCGGCAGTAACAGGGTGTATCAGTTTGTATCAGTATAAGTGATTGATGGTTTTTCTGAAAATAGTTTTGAGGAATGAAAAAACGTATTTGTTGTATCTTGAATTTTAGACCCAGATTTCACCATTAATTTAATTGTATAATTGACCAATGCACTTAAGATTGTTAAACTATGGTAGCCTTTTTTTTAGAACTTGGTATCAAACCAATTTTTACGAAGGGAATCTATGAGAATTGTAATAATTGTCTTTGTTGGGATTTTATCTTATTTTGCTGTAGTACTGCCAGGATATTTTTATTTTGTTCCGGGAGTTGCTGATGAGATTCCAAATTTAAAAACTTTGACAGAATTGCCCGTGAAAGACGCTCCCAAATCTTCAACAAAACTTAACATAACAAATCCTGGAGACGCTCCACCCCTAAAATGATCCGTTACTTATTACAGTTCTAATTTAAAAAATATCACTCAATTGCCATAAACTTATTTTACTGCATTATTTTTCAAATTTTTTGACAATCGGAGGAAAAATGCCTATTCATCTTTCATTTAAAAACATTCGAAACTCAAAAGCTGTTTCCGATCACGTGCATCAGGCTTTTGAGGAATTGATAAAAATTACTGACGATAAATATCCTTTTCACGTTAAACTGAACAAAGTTGCAGATAAATCTTATCATGTGGGTATCAATTGCAGTTACAGGAGCAAGCAGCTTTCTAGTAAAGCCGACCATGAAAATCTTTACAAAGCCCTTTCAAAAGGAATTGATTCCATGAAATCCCAGGTAATCCGTAAAGCCGAAAAAGTCCGCGGCTGAATAATTTTCCACACGGAGAGCTAGACTGCCGTCTCCTGTTTTAGATTCAAAAGCTTCATGTTTGGAATTGTTTTTCACCATGTCAAATATCTTCCTGCAGGAGTATTGACCTTTGCATTTATATTGTTATTCTGCGTGAATACTCAACTTCATGCAGCCTGTCGCGGAGAAGGATTCATGGGTGTTTCCACTAATGATCCAATCATGTCATTGGTTGATATAACTTACTCTCCAGTTTATTCAAGTGCGAGCACATCCGGAACACTGGGATGTAATAATTGGAATTTTTCACAATTCTTAGAACAGTCACGGATGCAATTCCTTAAGCAGTCCCACACACAATTGCTGGTCGAAACAGTACAAGGACGTGGTCCTCATCTGGAGGCTTTGGCAAAGCTGATGACTTGTCCACAATCGTCTACAGAAGCGTTTTCAAATATGTTATGGGAACATCGTCAGCAAACAGTTCAAATTTTTGAAACAGCAAAACAGACTCCGGAGTTCTTAGCTGAACTCAGAAAATGGATTGCTGCTAATCGGCAATTGCGGAACAACTGCAGTCTGTCTTAAATGAGGGGGAAATAATGCGATGGGAAATAGTTCTGCTTTTGGCAATTGGAATATCACTTTGCAGTGAAACCCTATGGGCCTGTCACAAAGGCGGACCCATGGGATTTGCCACTAATGATCAGGGAGGTTTTTCTCTAGACATTACACTGTCTCCAACTTTTACCGGTGCAAGTACACTAGGCACATCTGATTGTAAAGACTGGGATTACTCCAAACATGAGCGGATTCAATATCTGGAAACTCAGTGGACATTTTTAAGTGAAGAGGCCTCTCAAGGGAAAGGGGAGAATCTGATCGCACTGGCACAAATGATGGGTTGTACCAAAGAAAGACAAACACAGTTTGCAGTTTTACTCCGACATCACTATTTCCCACTCTTTAAAAATACAGATACCCGCAGTAAATTTTTACTGAAACTTGAAACTCTTTTAACGCAAAATCCGTCACTCTCTTGTTCTGGATAAAACAACTTTTAACTCAAAAAACTAAAAGACATGAAAAATGATTTTATGATGCACCTTGTAATTGTTGGTGGAATTATTTTGGTATTTTCTTTGATTTTGAAAATCATTGGTGTAACATTTTAATCCTCAGTTTTAGAAATAGTTCTTCTCAATAATTTAAGCATCTTTTTAGTTTAAGCACTTAAAAAGCAGTTAATGTTTTTACGCTTCAGTTTTGAATAATTATCTAAGAAAGTTTGCATTCAGCAATCAAATGGCCTAACCCTTGTATTTGTCTTTGTTATAACTTTATAACCAGAAGTTGCTGAGATTTACTCTGTTACTTTAACTGATACTTTTGCCAAAAATGGAGGGTTGAATGAATTGGCTTAAACGAACTGTAAGCATTTGTGCACTTGCTGGCAGCATATTATTTGGCGGCATAAGTAGTGCGCGTGCGGAAACCCTGCAAATTGTCTTTAACAATAGTCTCTGGGGTGCTGCAATCGGGGGTGTTTCAGGGCTCGCTATCTGGGCTTTGCAGGATGATGATGAGGAGGATAAATTATTTCCACAATATGTTGTAAAAGGTATGGCCTTAGGCATGTTCGCAGGAATGGGAGTAGGAATTTTTGAGGCCCGTTCAGACGGAGGCGTTTTCATGAGTGATGGTAGTCCAAAGGGCCTGCTACACTTAAATACAAATTCAAATTTGCTAACCTTGCGACCTATAAAATTATTGCCTCAACCTGGATTTAATGCTGAAACTGTTTCCCCTGAATGGCGTTTAGATTTATTTACCGCATCCTTTTGAACCACACATGAACTTGATGATCACCGGTGGTGCGGGCTTCATTGGAGCAAATTTAGTTTTGCACTGGCTGCGTCATCATCCTGATGATTTGGTAGTCAATTTTGATGCCCTCACTTATGCAGGTAATTTGGGCAACCTGGAGGAAGTAAAAGACCTGCCAAACTACCGGTTTTTCCGTGGTGATTTGCGAAATGCCCTGGAAATTTCAAAGGCTTTTTCTGAACATAATTTTGAAGCAGTAATTCATTTAGCTGCAGAATCTCATGTGGACAGAAGTATTAGCGGTCCTGCTGACTTTATTGAAACCAATATAACAGGTACCTTCAACCTTTTAGAAACAGCACGTAAATTTTGGGGCGATGAACTGAGTAAACATCGAATTCTTCATGTAAGCACTGATGAAGTATACGGTTCGCTTGGTTCCAGCGGAAAGTTTCTGGAATCCACTCCATATGCTCCGAACTCTCCCTATTCTTCTTCAAAAGCAGCAAGTGACCACCTTGTAAGAGCCTGGCATCACACTTATGGAATGAATGTGGTCACAACCAATTGTTCAAATAACTATGGTCCTTATCAATTTCCTGAAAAACTGTTGCCTCTGCTCATAAATAATTGTACTCAGAACCTTCCAATACCTGTTTATGGAGATGGGGAAAATATTCGGGACTGGTTGTTTGTTGAAGACCACTGTGAGGCTTTGGACTGTGTTTTTCATGAAGGAGATACCGGAGAAACATACAATATAGGCGGATGCAATGAGTGGAAAAATATCGATATTGATCCGCTATAAGTGCCGTGAACTGGACAAAGAACAAAATCGAAGTCTTGAAGCTGATTCCTGTCAGAAGATTTAATCACTTTTGTTATGGACCGTCCCGGGCACGACCGGCGCTATGCAATAGATGCAGGCAAAATTAAAAACACTTTAAATTGGACTCCGCGTCACACTTTTGAGGAAGGGCTGACCAAAACCATCCGCTGGTATATTGATCACCAGGATTGGGTCAGTAACATTACTACCGGAACATATCGAGATTACTACAAACACCAATACGGTTGATTATTATTTGATCACAGTTGATTGTTGATTATGTCAGCTGAAAACTGTCCAAATCATGCCATTGATTATTGAAAATGCTTTACTTTCTGCAGCCGACGGCCTAGTTCAGTCTGGAAGTAAAATCTGATATTTATGTCAGTGGTTGTTTGGGCGATGCTGCTGGTGGTCTCAAAATGGTTTTGGAGAACATCGAAGACACATAGAAACCCGCCTGACTCAAGGGTTACCTGACCCAAAATTAGCCCATGTCCTTTCCGGAACTTACCATTTAGGTATTTCCCCACATATATACAGCTATTATCATCTGCTTGCAGATTTGTTACCTCATCTAGTTACTTCTCAAAAATTTCCGGTACTGGTTCCAGAATTTATGCCAACTCAATTTATTGATTTTTTAAAAGAAGCAGAGTTTGAGGTACAGGTCTTGTCACCAGAAATTTTCATGGTAGAACGACTTTTAATTCCGGAAATGAACATTCCTGATTGGAACTCTGAGAAAGTTAAATTGATACAGTATTTTTTTGAAAAAGTTGTCCCTCTAAAAAGCCTGCCAAATTCTCAGTCTTTAAATTCTGAAAAACGGATTTATGTTTCACGAAAATTAGCTGTTAAACGTCACTTATCAAATGAAGATGAGTTTTTACCATTACTGAAAAAACACAAATTCAGTAAGATTTGTCTGGAGTATTTGAGTGTCCCAGAGCAAGTTCAGCTATTTAGATCTGCTTCGCACGTTATTGCAGCACATGGCGCAGGATTGACAAATATTTTGTTTGCGCCTGCTGATGTCAAAATTTTAGAGATCCGACCAGTTCTCACAAGTGGCCAGTTTTGTTTTGAAAATTTGTTTTCTCTGGGCTGGCCCGGAAGTGGACACCTCGTACCTCCCCGCAGCGGTGAATTTGCGCTTCCTTTAGAATTACTGGATGAAGTTTTGGAACGTTGGCAAGCTGAATCGAAAATCTGATTTTCCTGGAGGAATAAAATAAACACAAAACCGTCTGATCAGAACTCAGTTCAGAACCGTTCCGCTACAATATCTACAATGTGTTTGCCAATATTGAGAGAAGAAGTTGCTGCAGGTGATGGTGCATTACAGACATTAATGATGTTTTTGTTTGCCTGAATTAGAAAATCATCAACCAGTTCCCCGTTGGACAAAACTGCTTGTGCTCGAATACCCGCCGGTGCGGTTTCCAAGTCATCTGCAGAAATTTCTGGAATTAAACGCTGCAATGCCCGAACGAATGCAACCTTGCTGAAAGAACGCCACATTTCACCTGCACCTGCCCGCCAGTATTTTGCTGCTAATTTTATGAATCCTGGATAACTCAAAACTTCTGCTAATTCCAAAAAATTAACAGTACTACGAGTGTAACCTTCCCTGGCAAAAGCCAGTACTGCATTTGGGCCACATTCCAGAGAACCATTAATCATACGTGTGAAATGTACACCTAAAAAGGGAAAATTTGGATCTGGAACGGGATATATTAAATTTCTGCACAAGTAATGTTTTTCAGGCCGTACCTCGTAGTATTCACCTCGGAACGGAATAATTTTTGATTCCGGAGGTTGAGTCATAGCTGTTATTTTATCGGAATATAATCCGGCACAGTTAACTAGAAAACGCCCCTCAAATTCGCCTTGCTCAGTTTCTACGACTATGCGTTCAGAATGGCGAATACCAATCACTTTTGTGGAGCAATGAATCTGGTTATCTTCATTATTCTGAAGATGCTTAGCAAATCGCTTACAGACTTGTCCATAATCAACGATTCCTGCCTCCGGAACATGCACGGCTTTAATGCCTGCTACATGCGGTTCAAGTTCGTGAAGTTTTTCTGAATTAATCATTTCACAGCTGACTCCGTTGGTTCGCCCACGTTGATAAATTGTTTCTAAAGCAGGCAACTCAGCTTCAGAAATTGCTACAATCACTTTCCCGCAAATCTCATAATCTATTCCTTCTTTGCGGCAAAAATCCTCCATCCTGGATTTTCCTTCAATGCAATTGAGCGCTTTTAGAGAGCCCGGTTTATAGTATACTCCTGTATGCAGGACTCCTGAATTGTGTCCTGTTTGGTGGGCCGCCAACTGCTGTTCTTTTTCCAGCAGTGTAATTTTAAGCAGTGGATAATCAAGGGTGAATTGGTAGGCCGTGGCAAGTCCAACAATGCCCCACCGATAATAATGATGTCAGTTTGCTTCATTTTGTTTGGTTCTACACCTCACTGAATCAAGAGCACGACCAATTCCTTACAGCCGTGAACGCCATAAACGAGGGTTTGTTCTATATCAGCAGTTTTTGAAGGACCTGAAATCAGGAGCGCATTACTCGGCATTTCGGAATTCCAGTTTTCAGTGGTCATTGCTTCCAAAAAATTATTGTAAATTGTGTCTGCATAAAGCACCGCGATGTGAATAGGCGGGATCAGAGACATCAAACGAGGTTCTTCCGGAGTGGGCCAAAGTATGAGCGAACCGGTTTCCGCTATACCGCCAAGGGTTGTAGTAATGGCCGCATCAATGCCAAACAGCAAATCTTTAGATTCCTCAATTGGTTTTTCATAATACTACTAATTCCGGTATTTCCTCAGGAGTCTGTTGGTACATCTCCCGGAGCTTTTGAGCCAAATCAGTATTTGTTCCGACAAATTATTTTTTCAATATTTTTTTCTTTTACAACCGCTCTGAACATCCTTCCCCAGGAACTTTTCTCATGCATTATACCCATGATAATTCCATCTTTTGTTTCAGCTGCTCAACTTTCTCCTGCAAAGACCAGCGCTTATATTCCATAACCGGATATTTCCGGGATGTAATATCTGGAACTACAGAGGACACTCTGAGATTCGAAAGAATGTTTTCACGTGCAGTTGCTGGATTATTCATCCATCAATCCTTTCTCCCGGGCAAGTTGATGTAAACTTTTTTTGGCAAAATGCGGCTTTGAACGTACCGAAGTCCAATTGCGGAGAAGCGGCAACCATTCCGGCATATAATTTCCAACCTTGCTTAATTTATAGCTTTTCAGCTGATACAAAATCGGATTCGCATAAACCATTCCCCAACATTTCCAAATTAAACTTTCGGTTTTTGCTTCCAAACCTCCGGATTTAGTGAACGGAATATTCCGTTTATTTACAGCTTTATCGTGACGCAGGCGCAAAAGGATATCTGTAATCGGAATTTTAACTGGACAAACCTCAACGCAGGCCCCACACAAACTCGACGCATCTGCTAAGTGTCCCGCTTCGTGCAGACTCTTGATTTGTGGCGTAAAAATTTTTCCGATGGGACCGGGGTATGTCGCACTGTAGGCATGGCCTCCGATGCGAGTATAAACAGGACAATGATTCATGCATGCTCCACAACGGATGCAGAGCAAAGTGTCCCGCAGCAACTTGTCAGAGTGCATCCGGGAACGTCCATTATCCAATAAAATTAAATGCACTTCAAGTGGGCCGTCTTTCTCAGCTGATTTACGTGGAGAAGTGATCATATTGAAATAGGTCGTGATGGCCTGTCCGGTTGCGGAACGTGTCAACAAACTCAACAATGGAGGAACATCATCAAGCCGCTGTAACACTTTTTCAATACCCATCACTGCCACATGAACTGGAGGCAAAGTCGTGCAAAATCTGCCGTTGCCCTCGTTTTCAACCAAACAAAGGGTTCCGGTTTCCGCCACTGCAAAGTTGACCCCTGAAACGCCCATATCAGCTTCATAAAACTTCTTACGCAAAATTTTCCGGGCAATGGCGGTCATTTCCTCTGCACTCTCAGCTAAAGTTTCAGGATCTACTTTTTCATGAAACATCCGAGAAATTTGTTCCTTATTTTTATGAATTGCAGGCATTATTATATGCGAAGGCAACTCATGGTCAACCTGTATAATATATTCACCCAAGTCTGCTTCAAGAGCTTCAATACCATGCTGTCCAAGAAAATGATTCAATCCCATTTCCTCGGAAACCATCGATTTCCCTTTGACCACACTTTTCACTTTATGCCGCTGGGCGATTTCAAGTACCAACTTGTTGGCCTCATCAACTGTTTCAGCCCAATGAACCTGAATTCCGTTTTTGGTGCAATTAGCCTCCAACTGTTCCAGCAGTTCTGGAAGCTTTCGTAAAGCATTTGCCCTAATCAAACTCCCCAATTCCCTTAGTTGTTGCCATTCTTCTGCATCCGGAAACACGGCTTGTCGTTTTTCCATCAATCCGGACATCGCCCTTTTAAAATTACGGCGCAACTGAGGGTTATTCAGTGCAGAAAAAGTGTCTCTTTTAAATTTTTCAGGGGAAAGCATAGGGGCTTTCTATAGATTACATTATAAATCAGTTACTGCACCCAGCGATGCAGAGCTTACGGTTTTTGCATATTTAGCAAGAACTCCGCGGGTGTAACGCGCTTTCGGACGAGTCCAGTTTGCTTGACGTGTTTTTATTTCTTCTTCCGGAATTTCCAAATCTATTTTTCTATTCAGAATATCTATTGTGATTGAGTCACCATTTTCTACAATAGCCAGCAAACCACCTTCGTGTGCTTCCGGAGTTATGTGTCCAATCACAAAACCATGAGAACCTCCTGAAAAACGTCCATCAGTAATCAGGGCAACATCCTGACCCAGACCTCGACCCATGATAGCAGAGGTTGGTGATAGCATTTCACGCATTCCCGGCCCACCTTTTGGACCTTCGTAACGAATAACAATCACATCTCCTTTAACTACGGTTCCGTCTAAAATGCGATCCAGCGCTTCTTCTTCAGAATTAAAAACACGTGCTGTTCCTTTGAAAAATTCACCCTCTTTACCAGAAATTTTAGCGACTGCACCTTCAGATGCAAGATTGCCCCGGAGAATTACAAGGTGACCTGTTTTTTTAATGGGATCTGCCAGTGAATGCACAATCTCTTGATCGTCCTTATAAGGAGTAACGTTTTTCAGATTTTCTCGAACTGTTTTTCCGGTAACAGTCATACAGTCCCCATGCAGTATACCGCCATCTAGCAGCATTTTCATAACAGCTGGAACCCCACCTATATTATGTAAATCTTCCATTAAATATTTTCCACTTGGTTTCAAATCGGCCAGCACTGGTGCTTTTTCACCAATTTTCAAAAAGTCATCCAGTTCAAGTTTGATGTTTGCGGCATGAGCCATGGCCAGCAAATGCAAAACCGCATTGGTCGAACCACCAAGAGCCATAACTACTGTGATTGCATTTTCAAAGGCTTCGCGTGTCAGGATGTCTCGTGGGCAAATGTTGTCTTCGATCAAGCGCAAAACCGCTTCCCCTGCTTCCACACAATCCCGAACTTTATCCTCAGAAACCGCTTCTTGTGCGGAACTGTTCGGTAAGCTCATACCAAGAGCTTCAATGGCGGAAGCCATTGTGTTAGCCGTGTACATACCACCACACGATCCGGGACCTGGAATGGCACAGGATTCGACTTCTTCAAGTTCGTTTTGTGTAATCGAACCTGCTGCTTCTTTCCCTACCGCCTCAAAAATAGAAACAATATCAACATCTTGACCTTTGTGAGTCCCGGGAATAATCGTTCCTCCATAGACAAAAACCGCAGGACGATTTAGTCTGGCAATAGCAATTAAACAACCGGGCATATTTTTGTCACATCCGCCAATGGTAACTAGCCCGTCGTAACTTTGACAGCCGACAACCGTTTCAATTGAATCGGCAATTACCTCACGTGAAACCAGTGAATATTTCATACCCTCGGTTCCCATTGATATGCCGTCAGAAACTGTAATTGTCCCGAAAATTAAAGGCATTCCTTTTGCTTTTCGCACACCTCGTGCGACATGCTCAGCTAAAGCGTTAATGTGCATATTGCAGGGTGTAACAGTACCCCATGTGGAAGCGATGCCAACCTGAGATTTCTGAAAATCTCCTTTTTTGAATCCAACGCCATAAAGCATCCCCCTGCTGGCAGCACGTGCATTAGTTTCAGTTACAAGTTTTGAATAGCGACGGTGTCCGCTTACTTTTGGTTGTGATTTATCTTCCATTGAGGTCCCCTTTCGGTTTAATGATATAAGTATTAAATCTGGTTTTTAGCTTTCTACAAGGCCCTGTAGATTTTAATCAGCAAAACATACTATCTGTTTTATCGTATCACCTAAAGGAAGACAAGAGTTTCAACGAAGAAAAAATATCGGGAAACAGGGATTTCCGTTCAAAATTATTATACTTCTTTAATTAATTCTAAATCCGGTGGGAGTGCTGTGGCAGCAATGGTACCGTTGACATGGAGGTGGTTACAATACTACCGCAAGTGGAGTTGCCTCAACAGTGATGGGTGACAATTCTACTGCAAAGCGGTGGGAAATGGCCATCAAAAACAGATAAACCAGTCCACGGCAATTCCACATTTGTAAAAGTGTCGTAGTGAAAAAAGGATCTTCTTCAACATAAATAACAGCATTTTTACCTGTCAGAAAATGGCCACTAAACATTAATTTGAAAAACACGTCCGGATATTCGTCAAGTTTGTTTTGATGGTTTTGGTCAAAAAAAGCTGTACCAATTTGAAAAACACATAACTTATCTTTTTCAATTTCAATGGTCTTTGCCTTTTCCAGGGGGAAAAAAAACCTGAACGGCAGCTGAGCATGAATCAGCATGCTCCATTCTGCTTTACGATCCAATACACGAGCCGTATCTTCCATCGAGCGGAAAAAAATAGACCCCTCCTCTTCCTGTTTGTATTTAGGTACTACTCCCCACCTTTCTGCTGCATGGTACTCTTGTCCCCGCTGCATTAGTAATTCCAGAGTAAAATTGTGACTTGCAGCAATTACTTGTACATTTCCTCCATGCAAATGTTGGAAATAATTTGCAAATTCATCTCTATATTCTTCAACCCTGGAACGGAAATACGGTGAAGAACATTCTGGAACTGGATGAAAACTGGCGGACAACTTTTCTAAAGGATCCTTATAAGAGGTGCATAGCTGTTCATATGGGGACATGGTTTCTTCAGAAATCTCTAAACTGACTGAATCAAAATTATTACCCCTTTCAACTTGCTTTTCCTCAATTGTAAATGCTTGCGGTACTGTATCAGTTTTTTTAGATAGATCTGGAATTGGGACACCTTCTGTTAAGGTATCTACCGGAGTTTGTAGCTTTGTTGAATCCTCACGTACTTCAGCCTGATCTGAAGTTTTTGAAAACTGTTCCTTTACCAACTGCTCTATCATCCGGAAATCAATATTTTCCGTCAACAGAACAATGGATCCATCTTCATCGTTTTTAAACTTAGAGGTCAGCTTTGCTAAGTGACTTTGCTGTGTTTTGTAATATTTTGGATTTTTACTTAACCGTTTTAAACGTTTCAAAAAATAACGGTTTTTAAGCATTAGGTATGAACGATAATTTGATGAAAATAACGTTCGCAGACGTTCCGTAAAAAATTTGTTCCGCAGCCCCTCCGGAGCTCCGGAAACCACAACCATTTTGTCTGCCAGCACATCTTCTTCATACAGATCTTCCCGCCGACATTTAAGGACTTTACTCAAGGCCTCTTCCAGACGGGATTTATAGGCATCAAGAGCCGTAGATTCACGTGAGTTATTTGTAAACTGTTCTAACTTCTGAATGACCATTAAAGAACGGCAACTTTTTTCTATTCCAGGAAGTACAACTTTTAAGCCTTTGGTGTCATCATAGTTCGCAACTAGGCGCATTACTGACTTCATATCATAGAGTTGCAGAGAGTGCATGAAGGCCTGCTGTTCAACAGTTATAGGAGCATCAGGTATAAATGAATTGGATTCTGCAAAAAAATGATGAATTGTTGAGGATAATCTTGTGCCAAATTGCTTTAAAATGTCCGGAGCACCCTGCTCACTTCCTCGTTTTAGCATTTCTGCTTCGATAAACTCAATGTGATTTTTCCACTCGGATTGTTTCACTTTGGAGATTTGAGTTGTAGCAGATTGGATTTAAAAAGTATTAGAAGTTTTAGAAGTATAAAGTGGGGTGATGACTAAAACTCTTATTTCAACATTTCCACAATATCCAAGTGGCCCTGTTGTTCTGCGATAACAAGAGCAGTCCTTTCTAACAAATCTGACAATGATGGATCAGCATTTGCGTCAACAAGCAATTTAACGGTATCGCTGCGCCCTTCCAAAGCAGCTTCCAACATTTTTACCACCATGTTCTTCAATCATTTTTTTATCCGCTTCGATTTGAAAATAGGTAACTGCTTTTTTGCCTTTCAACTTAACATCAAACTTCGGAGAAAGTCCAAGTTCGAATTCAAAGTTCATAACATCAGCCTTCCAGTCAAGCAATAAACTTACAACTCTTTCTCGACCCTCAAGTGTTGCAAACATCAATGCAGTCATTTTTTGATTGTCAGCAATATTAACTTTTGCGCCTGATTCCAGCAGACTCTTTACAACACCATATCGTCCAAAAGAACTAGCCTCCATCAGTGCAGAACGACCCACATCGTCAGTTTTATTCACTTGAGCTCCTTTTGTCAACAGTTGATTGACAACACTCAAACGACCTTCAATAGAAGCGCTTATCAGTTCATAAAACGGTTCAGAGACACTCATTTCTGTAGAATCAACTTGTAATTCAACCTCCTCCCGACTGCTGCCAAACAAGTTTTCCGGTGTAATAAGATTATTTTGAACTTGAACTATTTCAGACTTTGCGCCTTGGATTGTGAGGTAATTAACGACTTCCAAATAACCATTACTTGCAGCGGCCAAAAGAGCTGTGAAACCTTCTTCATTAACAGCATTTATTTCTGCACCTGCATCTAGTAGCAAACGAACAATTCCTAAATATCCCTCAAATGAGGCTACAATAAGAGCTGTTTCTCCGTAATTTGTTCGGATATTTACATTTGAATTATACTCAAGTAACAGGCGTACTGCAGACAGTTGTCCTTCAAGTGCTGCAAAATACAGCGGCGATGAACCGTCTTCCATAGTGCCGTTCACGTTTGCACCGTGTTCCAACAAAATTTTTGTCATTTCTGTATCGCCGTAACGTACCGATATGGTTAAAGGCGTCAGTCCCAAACCATCTTTGCTTTCGAGATCAGGTTCGTTCTCCAGCAACACGAGCGCAGTTTCATGATTGCCGAAAAGCACTGCCTGCATCAACGCGTTTCTTCCGGAAATATCTTTGCTCTTCAAGTCTGCTCCAGATGCAATCATTCCCCGTATTTGCTCAGCAGTACCACTTCCTGCTACTTGAGATAAATCCAATTCATTTTCAGCAAACACAAGTGTGCCTGCCAAAAACAGAAACGGATAAATGAATAAATTAAAACGCATTTTGGGTGTTTTTTCTTTTTTGTTTAATGTTTTTCTATTTTTTCACTTTAGATGTTTTTGCTCCGTAAAGCAGCACCAAGACCTGAATAACGTAAAACTTTGTGCATTGCGGCAGACTCAAGAACCCTTTGATCTCCCATTATTAAAACAGATTTTTTTGCTCTTGTCAGCGCAGTATAAAGCATTTCGCGACTCATTAATTCCCTTTGAGTTCCTTTTTCTGACTCACTATTCACACCCACTTTAGTAAATGCAGGCAAGATCAACGCCAGATGATCATATTCTGACCCCTGGCTTTTGTGAACAGAGGTTGCGTAAGCTGGATGCAAATGATGCAGCTCATGCACATAAAATGTTTTGTGTTCTTCTTCAACAGGAAAAACTGCTTTCAACTCTACTTTTTTAGTTACAGGATGTATAAATTTTAAAAAGATTCCCTGATCTCCATTGAAAAGTTTATGCTGATAATTGTTTTCTGACACCATCACTGGTTCACCAGGATAGTGCTCCGAAAATAAATGCTTAGTTCCGTTTTCTGCAAGCCAACATTTTAGAATCATTTGATTAAGTGCTTCAGCTCCAGTTGACAAAACTTGAGTTGCCGTTAAAATTCGAAAACGCTTTAAATAATTAAACAAATAATCCAGTTGAGAAACAGCAGATTCTACTGCATCAAGCAGATATTCTTGCTGTACCAGAAACATAAATTTTTCATCCTGCAAAAATCGCTTAACCCACCACTGTGCAAATTCTAACAATTGATTTGGAGAATTTGGCTGATTAAGTAACATTACCTTTTCTGACTCAGCATCTTCAAGACCGTTCAATCTCCGAATAATTTCGTGATTTGGGGATTCGGTTTCAAAAAGCAATTCCGGACGCGGATTGAGCTCCATTTCCTTAACTGTGCTGGCCACTCCAAGAATATTACGCCCTGCAGGATCACTGATTTTTTGTCGGTAACTATGAACCAATCTTACTACCGGCACGGGATTACTCACTTCAATTTCCGGGACAGAATCACTATTTTCTGCAGTCAATTCCTGCAACACAGCACCATTTCCAATTGACGGCAGTTGCTGAGTGTCTCCCAGGAGAATAATCCGTGGAACAGATGACTGATACTGCAGTTCTGAAAAGGTTGCTCTCAACAAAGAAATCATCAAATCCTGATCAATCATCGACCCTTCATCTATTATCAGCAAGTCGTGTTCCAAAGGGGCATATTCGTGATATCTGAAGCTTCGGTCTACAGGGTAATACTCTAAAAGACGATGAAGAGTTTTTGCTTCTGCAGCAACATCCAACAATTCAAGATCCTCTTCCAGTTGCTCCAAATTCTCTAGAGAGCGTAAACTACTTACCACCGCCTCAGACATCCTTTTTGCCGCCCTTCCTGTTGGAGCAGCCAATGCAGGTCTTTTTGCTAAACCAAGCCGTTTTAGCACCCTGAGCAATGTGACCGCCACAGAAGTTTTTCCTGTACCTGGACCTCCTGAAATAATTAGAAAGGGATTGGAAATCGCTGACAAAACAGCATCCTTTTGTTCTTCTGCTAATTTTAGGGTGTGCTCACCTAAACGTACCGGATTAACTTCAAGCACGGTTTTTAGGACATTCTCGACTTCAGATTTTTCTGGAAATTCCGGTTGCATGTATAGGCGCATCCGTAACAGTGAAATAAGTTGAATTTCACGCGACAAATTTTTTTTAAAATACAGAAGAGAATTATTTTCTACAAAAATAGATCTTTCTGCACAAAAACCTTCTGCCACTTCTTCAGTACCAGAGCTTGTCAACAACCATTTTTTCCATTCATCCGGAAATATTTCTTTCTCGAAAAAACCAGTTTGTAGAAGTATTGCTTTTATTTGAAATTGGAGTTCTGACCAAGGAAGGCAGGTACTTCCAGAAATTACCGCCTTGCGCATCAGGAGCAATCCGGATAACTGTACATGCAAACGAAGAGTCGCCGCTTCAGTCTTTTTTTTTTGGACTGACTCTCCCAAGGACAAATAATCCAATGCCTGAAAAAAATATTCACTGCCCAGTTGTATTTGAGAAAATTGCTGCCTCAGTCGCTGAAGTGACTCCGTCAAGGCAGGTGCAGTAATTTGTGCTTTGAGAGTATCATCAGTAGATTCTTTCGCAAAACTGGTGCGGGCAGTACCTGCGCTTGTCCATCCAGATGATATTAGTGAAGGACGTGTGAGTTCAGAAGAATCTGTCAAACTGGACATTTTGGCTTGTAAGATTTATACTATGACTGAGTTTTAGGGATTTTTCGAGTATCTCTGTTTTTAGTCTGTTCTGATTAAAGCTGCATCTTTTTATGTTAAATCTTTTTCTGTTGAACAAACAATCAAAACTTTAATAATGAAAAGGCCTTCCCCCAATCATGCCATTAGCTGGTCCGAAGTCAAGCGTCCAATTGTTTGTCTTGCGCCAATGGATGGAGTTACCAATTCTGCCTTTCGACAAATTGTACGAACATTAAGCAAAGACGTCATACTTTTCAGTGAATTCACAAGTGTTGATGGCCTGGTACGAAGCGAACATGTACGTTTGCGCCTGGACTATGAACCATGTGAACAACCTTTTTTCATGCAGCTTTTCGGCAACTCTCCAAAAATGTTTGCAGAAGCTGCCAGAATGGTGGCAGACCGTGGAATATTGGGTGTAGACATCAACATGGGTTGCCCTGCAAAAAAGATTGTCCATTCTCAACATGGCAGTGCTTTGATGCAGGATGTTGACACTGCCTGCAGGATTGTTGAATCAATCCGGGAAGCATGTCCGCTGGAGGTTTCAGTCAAAACACGTTTAGGCTGGAAAAACGAAAAAAACTTAATCAATTTTACTAAGTCTCTTGAATCTGCTGGAATCTCAATGCTAACTATTCACGGACGAACCTATAATCAGGCTTTTAAAGGAGACGCTGATTGGGGCCCCATTCACGAACTGAAAAGTCACCTTAAAATTCCAGTAATAGGTAATGGGGATATCCGTGACTACAACGACGGCCTGGCGCATTTAGGTAATCTTGATGGATTTATGATTGGAAGAGAAGCGGGGGGCGTGTTTTCAGGATCGACGGAAAGTCCCGGAGCCCACTCATCATGAACGTATTGAACTTGCACTCAAACATTACCATTTATTCAGACGCTCCAAACAAGAATTGGTTGCAGTGCGGGAATTTCGCAAGTATCTGGGCAATTATGTAAATGGTTTCAGAAACGCAAAAGAATGGCGCAACCGCTTAATGCAGTGTCTGGATGAAGCATCCTTTGTGGAATGCATGCAGGAAATCAAACGGCTTGAACCACCTCTTGCTTTGGCCGGTTAACTCCGAAAATAATAATGGGCTCAGCATCTACAGAAGTACGAAATCTTAGTTTTTTCTCACTTCCCACTGTCCCTGCCAAACCGATAAGAGGAATTTTAATAATTAGAAACACTCTTCAAGTTTGAGATCATTGAACGTGACTCGGCGTGTATAAACCAAAACTAGACTTTAATTCGAGTGGTAATTAAAGCTTAAATTAAAATTGACTCCTGCCTCTCTACGAGGCAACATAATTGAGTACGTTTGTCCGACTCTCTTCTAGACAAACGACTCCGACTAAATGCACCCGTAGCTCAGCTGGATAGAGCATCGGTTTTCTGAAACCGAAGGTCATAGGTTCGACTCCTATCGGGTGCACCACACAATTAAAACCCATATAAACTACTAATAATATTGACTTATTACTAATGGTACAATATGCCAATGGTACAAGTGTAATGGTACAATTATAGGTCTCAATCAGGACCCTCATAAAATTTAATATCTAGCTTATCGATTTAATAGATATTAATGCCTTCCTACTGCAAAAAAAAATAATTTATCATTCTTCACTTAGCACAGTTTCATAGATTCAAAGGGGGAAGCTGCTCCTGAAGTATCGTTAATACCATCTCAGAATATTTCTAAAAATATCTCAACTAGTCAGTTCTGATTCGAGGATCACTAATTCTTCACAGAGTCAGAAACACCTCCAAGTAAAACTCCCACATCCTCCTAAAACATCCTTCCAAACAATAAGATAATAAACTTGACATATGGTAGACATAGGTCTAAGTTCGCAATATAAGGGATTGAATCGACAATCTCTTGTGCAGATTCAGTAACTCTGGATTATCTACTCAGAGTTTCTGATTCCAAAATATGAATATGTGACTTTTCAAACTTATTTCCTCTCATTACTGGTGAAGGAAAAAGATGAATAAAGTTTTATACATAATTCTCATATCCCTTTTTAGTCTAACAGTCGTCTCCTGTTCCAAAAAAGACAGTTCAAGCAGTAGTAGTGATCCAAAAAAAATAACTGGAACTTTAGGAACGGGATATTCGGCAAATAGGAGCAAATCTTCTAGATTCGCCAGCTCATCATCTGATAATTCATCTCAAACGGCAAATCAAGTCTGGGCAATCCCTATTTCAAGAACAAAACCCTATGAGGGAACTTCAAATGTATCGCTTAACTACTCCATCATGCTTCAAGAGGGGCATGCCAGTAAAATGGGCAGACAGATTTTTAATATAGCAAGTGACGGTACATTTGCCTTAGATGTTTATCTAAACTGTAATCCAACTAGTACAATGGAGTGTTTGGGTTATGTTTTTGTTCTGGTGGACTCTACTAAAACAGAAAAAAAAGATCAGATCATAGGATTTTTATCTCTTGGTGGTACTGAAAGCCTGGTCTCTATACCTGTTTCAGACCTCAAAAATGATCTTGATATGGGCACGGTTAATCAAGGTAGTTATGATAATGATACTGGAGATAATGCAAGTGATGAAGCCATTGGCAAAACAATTGATGAAACAGCAGATAAATTTGCAACATTTACTTCTGATCAATTAAAAGTTCGTGCTTCAGCTGATGACTACGTAAAAATGATCAAAAACATTTATGTAAATGGGAGTTCTAATTATTCAGAACTGTCTTTTATGGAGGTTCGTTACAAATATATGTCAAAAGTTACAAATGACGTTTTTACAGATTTTGATAATGCTACAGGTCTGGGAATTGGATTGGCAATTTTTGTAAAGAGTACGGACACGATGACAGCTGATGGTAGCAAATCGTATACTCTAATACCACCCGGCTCAACTTTTTTAAAGACTTTTCATGATAATGGTACAGTAAATACTAGTGTTGAATACAGTTCAACAAATCCATTTGTTCTTGATGGTGACTCTGATCCGAGCTGGGGGAAATTGAGTACAAAACGGTTCGATGTTGGAGATATGTATTGGGGAAATGGTTATTATTTGTCAACTCTTCCAGAAGGTTATTGGCTTCTTAATGATAATAACAGTTCTACTATTGGTTACTATGACATAAGTCTGGTAAATCCTATTGGCAGTGATAATATTAGTAACACATATGTACCATCTATCAAACTGGAAACAAATTCAGATTCTAAAGTTTCTAAAGTGCACATGAAATGGTATTTACACAATGGGACTTCATATTACGAAATTACCGATTTAACTTCCTTTTGGGCTAATACTTCAAGAGTAACATTAGGTGTTGGTGATCAAACATATAATTTAATCGGAAGCAACAAAACAGAATTAACTTTAACAACACCAGTTACAAATCCATCAGTCAAATTACAATATGGTTTTTACGGTGCAGAAATTGAAGTGAAATATAGTTATTAGGATGCATAAAATTTTACACATTATATCCCTATCCATTTTTTGCCTCACCGTCATCTCATGTTCCAAAAAAAAACGATTCAAGTAGTAGTCCATCATATAAAATAACAGGTAAAATTACTGGAATTGTCTGCAAGAGAATTATTAACCTGTTAAGGCTTTATTAGGCGTCCATATGTTTGTCCATTGCATCGCATTCCTTTTCTTCTGATTCACTAATTACATTCCCTTCAGCTCCTGTAAGTAACAGCTCCCTGATACACATGCTCTTCCTCCTTCCTCTTGCCTGTTAAAACATCTCTGTTAACGCCACTAGAGCGCTGCTGACAGCAGCATAATTTTAAATATATAACTCTTCATAATTTACCCTTAATACTGCTTAAAGGCGTTATATGGACTATACGAGCTATTCTAAATAAGATATATATCTTAATCCTTAATACTTTGGAATATCATCTGAAAAAAGAGAAAATATTCACTTGTTTTATTTTGATCACTCTATATAATCATTGCATTATTGATTGGGGATCCTTTTGGTGATTCTACCCTGCTGAATCTCATTTAGCTTTGATATCACTGCGTAATAATTAAATATTTGATCCTCTTAATTTCTTACTGTGAGATTATTCACAGCACGTTTAAATAAAATATAATGAAAGGTAAAAATGAGTAAAATTAAACTTCTTATGATTGTGTTTTTATTTGCTGGATGTTCCTTTCCTGATTTTATGATCCAGAGCCAACTAAATGATTTTGAAAGAGCCCTTGAGGAAGAAGACGTGAATTGGATAATGGATCAATACACTGACGACGTTGTTCGAGAACTTCCAGATGGCTTCAAATTTAAGGGCAAGGATGAGTTACGAATGTATTGGGAAGATCTCTTTCAATCTGTGGATAATATAGATGTTGAGGTTATTGATTTTGTAACATCCGGTATTCCGGTGGACAAATTGGCTCTTCGCTGGAGGTGGAAAGCGGATGTTGTAGCAAAATCAAAATACTTTAAATTTGATATTGTAGGAACGACAGTAAAATTTGAAGGTATGGACTTCACTTATGGTAGTGGTTTCAAAACGGCAAGGGTCATTACTTTCTGGAATACCTTAGATATTCTACAGCAAGCAGGCTACAAGGTTACCAAATAGACTCTTCTTCAAGAACATCTTCATCTGTCCTCATCCTATACGATTTTTTTGTATCTGAAAGAGTTTGTCTTACTTTCTTCATAACATCTTTTTTTGTTTTACCTAACTCAGATTCACCTACCTTAGCTTCATACATTTCATTTAAATATTTACTAATAGCAGTATCTCCAAGGCCAAGTACTTTCCCGATATCTGACTGCGTTCTGAACTTATTGCTCTCAATAATATCAAGCATCATATCGTGCCTAAGATCCTGATGGTATGCATCATATAACTGCCATTCATTTGTATTTAAGTTCAACTGTACATACCATGAATAAGTATCAGAATGCCTCTTCTTCTCATCAATAATGTTAAAAGTGACAGTACCATCGGGAGATCCATAATCAGGTGATTCAAGTCTCAGGATTGTATCCAGAGAAACACCAAGTACACTAGAACCTCTGTATGATTCATCATCTTCTTTCCCTTTTCGCATATGATCAGTATTGAAATAATGAAACACTACTCTAAAAGCATTAGTGATACTGTTGTTCAAATGCAGTTCACTAAGAATCTCTTGAATCTCTTCAAGCTTCTTTACTTCTTTTGGAGTAGCCCTGAAGCTTACTGACTTGTGTCCAACGTTTGGATCTTTATATGTTGATGGATAATTGGTTTTAATACTGGAGTTCATAGTTTCCTTTGATTTTAGATTTAAGTGGTTATTCCCTTTAGAACTCTTCAAGAGACATGACTTGAGTGATCAGGACTATTCAAAGTTCCAAGATCATCAAGAGCTCTTATGAAGCCTTTTGAATTGCTAGAATTATCTACAAACAAATAGATAAGAAAGAAGAAAGAAAGAAGAATAAAATAATAAGGGAATGAATTATGGAAGATAATATCTCAGGACTTGGAAGCAGGTGAGATAACCTGAGATATCAAGAGTCATCTCACCTGTTAAATAGGACTTAAAGATAAGCCTTCTATCTCTAGAGCAGGGAATTTGTTAGGTATTTTGCTTGTATGTGCTTTTATTACTGAAATAATTATATTTATTATTATAATCACCCTGAGCAAAAGATGATTATTTGAGAGGTCTAAATATCTGCTACATTGCTAACAATTTTGCCATTAAATTTTGTAATTCAGGATCAAATTATCAATAGTATTTCCGTAAGATATTCCGTTAATAATGTCTCTGAGATGTTGAGCTGCTAATCCGCCTGAATAAACACCGAAAGCTACTGATTTTTGTTTGTGACCAATGATTTGTTCGATATTGTAAAGTGGGATCATATTGTTGTGTAGTTTGGTAATAACTGTATTCCTCAATGAATGAAACACAACACCCTTTGGGAGGTTCACTCTTTTTCTTGTCCTTTCCAAGTCTCTTTTGGAAGTTGCCTGATCTTTTTTTATCATAACCTCCGCTAACCAAGCCTTTTAAGATGTACTCTTCATTATCAGAATCATTACTCACTATGATCTTCTTCAAAACAGGATGCACTGGTACTACTCTCCTTGCTGCTTTCGTCTTCCCTTCATAAATATGAAAGAGATCATCAAAAATATTTTTATGCTTCAACATACATATTTCATCTAGACGCATACCCGTGTATAAAGATATTGCAGTTGCAATGAACTCATTTTTGTTTATAAAATCTGAAGTTAAGAATCTAAGAATATCTTCATCAGACCATGGTATGCGCTCTTGCACTCTTTTTCGTCCAACTGGCAGTTTGAGCCTATAAAAAGGATTATATTCAGTATATCCACGTTCTTCTGCCCAAGAGAACAAGGTGCTTATATCTAAAATAGTGTTGCGAAGGGTTTCATTGGCTGGATCTTTATTCTTTAAAATCGAGTGGGCGTAATCGGAACACTTTCTTTTAGTTATTTCTTTTATTTCAGCATCTTTAGAATATTCTATGAAATCTTGAATATGTTTCTCTTTTCTTCTGCAGGTGGCTGGTTTTAGTTCATCTTATCCAAAGCTAAAACTCCTTGGCAAGGAGTGACAGAGGATATTTCTCTGGGTTCGCTATTTTTATGGCAGTTTTTATTGCTTTGTGAGTTTCTGGATGTTTTTCTTCAAAGTCATCCTCATGACTGAATGCCATGCTTTGTTTTAATCCGTATTCGCCTTCGACTTCCATTTCAATTCGTTCTGAATGACTTAAAACTGGATGTGAAGTATTACGAATCAATAAAGCTTTCTGCTTTATTTTTTCCTCTTTTGTTAGTAGTGTACTTTCATTTAGTCGTTTAGCATGCTCAATAGTTTCCATCATCCCAATGACAACCTTGTGCTTAATTCTATTGGCTACAGCAAGATCCTTTGTGTATAGGTTCTTGGATAGTTGACACTTACCTACAATATCCCTGACACTATCCGGAACTCGAACTCTAACCCAATAAACATTTGATCGTTTCCAAAGGTGACGTTTATTACCAGTCTTTCCAACAGATTACACTCCCGAGATTCTTGTAAAACAAACTGATTGATGTTATATATTGATTTCTAATAATCGAACCAACAAGAAACATTATTGTGTTTGAATGGATATTAAGAAAGATTTTCAATTCTACTTTGAAACAGGTTCTCAGGATTTCTACATGATGGAATACCTTCTCCCACCGATTATTCTTTTCCTTGGAATCATTTTATTCTATGTCTTTATAAAGAAAAGAATACTTAGAGATGAGAAGGAGGATTTGGAGAGTCTCAAACTGTTGCAGGAATTACTTGAAGCAGGAACCATTACTGAGAATGAATTTAAAAAGAAAAAGAACCGTATTACATCAAAATGGTGATGGAAGAGTCAGTCCTTCTTACTTATCATTGAATGATTTACACCCCATACACCACTTCCTGTGAGGAAACCACACTTAGTTCTTTACAACCAGACACTCCCCGACGAGCCTATCCCAATCTTGTAATATTGGCTAATCATGGTATAACAATGCTTCTTCTAAATCACAAAAAATAAACAATAACCATTAAGACAATGTGTAAAAATGGCTAATGAAAAAATAAAAGGGAGGTGTTTTTGTGGTGCTGTAGAACTCGTAGTTACTGGAGAACCTTCAGCAATGGGCTATTGTCATTGTAAAGACTGTGCTGCATGGAGCGCAACACCAATAAATTCCTACAGTTTTTGGGGTTTTGATCAACTGGAAATTACAAAAGGCTTAGAAAATATTCAAACGTTCTCTAAGACCGATCACAGCAAGAGAAAGTTCTGTAAAAAATGCGGTGGCCATATTATGACAGAGCATCCAAGTTCAAACTTAGTAGATATTTTTGCAGTGATATTGGAGGGTTTTTCGTTTAAACCTTCCATTCATGTAAATTATGAGAGTAAAACTGTTTCTGTCAAAGACGGTTTACCAAAGTTCAAAGATCTCCCTGAAGAATTCAATGGATCTGGAAAAATTTTGCCAGAGTGAATACTTAAATTTTTAGTTAATAAATAAGCTGCTCAAGTCAATTGTAACAAAACTATTTGCTGCCTTTCCTTGAATCCAAAATAATTCCTACTTAAAAAAATCAATGGATCGTAACTAACCCATTGTTCTATTGAAATTTATGATGAAGATATATTGTTACACTGGTTTTTGATACCATTCCTCTCGATAAGTATATTGATTTCATTTTCCAGCAAATGCGCTCTTTCATAGCTTTCTATCGACTCCATATCTAAAAATAGACGAGGGTAGTTCCCATACAACAATGAGTCAAAGGTCTGTATATATTCTCCTTGGCAACCATACATTTGTGATAATGCCACAAGATGTTCTCCTTTTCCCTGAGCCACCTCCTCAGACAATTTGTTCCAGGCAATATCAAGGTACTGTACTCGATTACTCTTAACAAAATCCCAATTTTTGCAGCCTAAACTGCCGGAGGTACTAGCAAAAATAAAAGTACTTCCAGAAGAATAATCTGTTGTCGAAGCCAATGGATCTTCACTGGCAAATCCCATTGAACCTCCTTCGTGACAAGCAAAGACAGTGGAAGTCTGAAACAAAAATAAGAAGAGAAGTCCAAAAAGTATATTTAATTTTAGAATTTTCTGATTGCTCCTAAATTTAATAATAAAAATGTGAATACTACTAATACAGAAAAGTGATAATAACTTTAAATCAATGGTTTGATGAAAGTATATTTTATGAAAAAAATAATCCTTCATAGTTTTATCCTTCCGGCAAGATCAGCCCCATCATCTCCTTTAAGTAATCCCTACTAATTCTTCACAAATCAGACAACCTCCAAGTAAAATCCCCAGACATTGAAAAAGAATAAGAGTTGTGTTATAAAATCGATTAAAATTATGAGGGCATCGGGGTTGCGCCAGTTTCCATTCTGATTCCTTTACCGTTTTTTAAATTAATTACACCTAATACCGCTTCCTTGTCACCACTTGGAAAATCTATAAATCGATGTGTAACCACTATGTCATCGTTTTCATAGATAACTCTATAGTTATTTAATACAACTCGTGGACCATCTGATGTCCACATATTCAGCATGTCTTCCTTAGGTATTTCTTTACCGGATTGATGTCTGACAAATACAAATTCGTCATCCAACAACGCCGCAAGAGCATCTCGATCCCTAGCGTCGAATGCCTTATCCCATTTTTCTACAAAACTCATTTGTTCCTTGAATATTAAAATTGATGGCGGAGGGGCGAGGTGATAATCATCCCAAAGAGCCCTTTTTTCCACTAAAGAATAACACCCACCAAATAAACTCCCAAGTGATAATCCCAAAAATATTGTAAAACAAACCGATTGATGTTATATATTGGATTCTCGTATACCGACTGATGGAAAGAGGATTTATCACTTTACCAGTTTGGTACAATCGCTGCTGAACATTTAATTTTGAAGCATTGCAGGAATCATTATGAAAGCAATTTTATGTAAATCTTATGGACCACCAGAAAATTTGGTGCTTGAAGAGGTGCAAGATTTAAATCCGAAAGAGGGAGAAGCATTGGTAGATGTGCATTCTGCAGCATTAAATTTCCCTGACACTTTACAGATTGCTGGAGAATACCAGTATCAACCTCCTTTACCTTTCATCCCTGGCTCAGAGGCTTCAGGTATTATTATAGAATTGGGCCCAAATATAAAAGGGTTTGAAATAGGCGATCGTGTGATGGCGGTTCCAGGAGTTGGAGCTATGGCAGAGCAAGTATGTGTCCCTGCGAGTGGTTTGAGAAAAATACCTGATAGTATGAATTTTAAAACGGCTTCTGGATTTCCTATGGTTTATACCACTTCATACTATGCATTAAAACAACGAGCTAATTTACAGCCTGGAGAAACACTTTTAGTCCTTGGCTCTAGTGGTGGGGTTGGTGTAACGGCTGTTGAATTAGGAAAGTTGATGGGAGCTCAAGTGATTGCAGGAGCTAGTTCTGAAGAAAAGTTGCAGTTTGCTAAAAAAGCTGGAGCTGATTTCTTAGTCAACTACAGTGATGGAAATTTAAAAACAAAAGTTAAAGAGTTGACAAAAGGTAAAGGAGCCGATGTTATTTATGACCCTGTGGGAGGCGATCTCTTTGACCAAGCAACAAGATGCATCAATTGGAATGGCCGATTGTTAGTTGTTGGATTCACAAGTGGAAGAATCCCTGAATATAAAGCTAACCTTGCACTACTGAAAGGCTCTTCAATGGTCGGAGTGTTTCTTGGTCGATTTGCGACTGAAGAACCAGAGGCATATGAGACTAATATGGACGAATTATTTGAATTCTTTAAACAGGGAAAAATTAAGCCTGCCGTGAATCAATCTTTTAAAATGGATGATTTTGTTTCTGCTTTTAATATATTTAAAGAGCGCAAAGTAATGGGTAAGGTAACTCTTGAATTCAAAAAATAAAATTGATCCGGATTTTACACAATATGTAATCCTCGGGGCCTGCAATCCAGGACTTGTTTTTCAGGTTTTATCTGAGGAAATAGATATCGGCCTGTTGCTGCCTTGCAACGTAGTTGTTTATGAAGATCCGGAAAAAGGAGAAACTATTTTAGGAGTCATTGATCCGGAAATGATGGTGAAGGCAACCGGAAGAACTGACTTAGATATTTTTGCAAAAAATGTACGAGAAAAATTACAAACTGCACTTGATTCAGTTTAAGCTTAAGTAGTAAGTTTAGATGAGAAAAGTTTGCTTTTCACTGATCCTGTGTTACACTCGCCTTTGAAATGTGATTGATTTAAAGAACAGTAAAACTAAATCTTTTTCAGGTGAGCGGTTTCTACAATGGGAAAAGTAATTACATTCGCCAGCCAAAAAGGCGGAGTAGGTAAAACAACATCAGCCGTTCATTTGGCTACTGCCTTTGCACTTGGCGGTTATAAGACGCTCTTGGTCGACCTTGATCCACAAGGTTCCGTTCACCATTCTCTTGGATTAGACAAACCAGATGGATTAGGAATACGTGAAGTTTTTTGCACACCAAGTGTTTCGTCACATGAAATTATTCAAACCGGCAAACACCAGAATCTTGACCTACTGCTTTCGAATATTCAAGACCTCCTGACAGAACAAACTGTAAACAAAATAGCTGCTGATTATTATCATTTTTCACAATGGTTGGAACAAAATGCATCCAGTAGCTATGAGTTTATAATTGTCGATCCACCGGCATCTACAAGCTCCCTCAGCATTAATGCAATGCTTGCTGCGAACCTCGTCATTGTGCCTCTGGAATGTGAAGCATTGGCCATTAAATCTCTCAAACGCTTTTTGCAGGCATTTAAGGAACTTCAGAGGACAATTGAACCAAGGTTGCGCCTGGCTGGAATTTTACTGACTATGTATAATGATGAAATTCTGACTCACCAGCAAATATGCAAACAGGTATACCAAACACTGGGCGATTCTGTTTTTGAAACCATTATTCCAAATTGTCCACATATTCTGGAAGCAAGTTCTTTAGGAATAGATGTGATACAGCGTCACTTGAATTCAGCCGGTGCAACTGGTTACATACGTCTTGCCAATGAATTGCTGGATCGCTTCCTGTTACCAAAATCTCTGGAAGTTAGCTAGTAAAAACTAACTCCTGAAAAAATTTATCTATATATCCTGATTTTTCTCATGTAGGTGAACTTAGACTTGATTTACTGACAAACATATTCCTCAAAATCAGTAATGTTTTACAAGCCGTTATACTCCCAACTTCTTCTGATCTTAGTTTTTTTCACTTTTATTATTGGTGTTTTTCCTCTTGCTGCAGGAGATACCAATGATAAAGATCAAAATATTGATCCATTGCTGGCAAAGGTATACAAGCAGGAAAATGTATCAGAATGGTGGGTCAGTGAAAAACTGGATGGGGTACGGGCAATTTGGAATGGTAAAAAACTTCATTTTCGCAGCGGCAAACTAATTAGTGCTCCAGACTGGTTCATAGAAAATTTTCCTGAACAGTTAATGGATGGTGAACTTTGGATGGGACGAGGAACTTTTGAAAAGCTTTCCGGAATTGTCCGCAAAATTCAGCCAAATCATAACGAATGGAGACAGGTTAGTTACATGTTATTTGAGCTTCCGGAGCATCCAGGAACTTTCACCCGGAGGGTCCGTAAAATGGTAAAATTGACAGAGACCCTAAAAATTTCCTGGCTCCAGCCCATACCTCAAATTCGCCTGAATTCAGAGAATGCTCTGTTGAATATGCTGGATGAAATTGTAACAAAGGGTGGTGAAGGATTGATGCTGCATCGGGCTGATTCACTTTATCACAGTGGAAGAAGCAACGACTTGCTGAAACTCAAACCGTGGCAGGATGCAGAAGCCACAGTTGTAGAAATTTTACCCGGAAAGGGCAAATTCAGCGGAATGATGGGTTCATTACTGGTGACTGATGAAAGCGGCCGCATATTTCGTATAGGTACAGGTTTCAGTAATAAAGAACGAAGAAATTCACCTACTGTAGGAACTGTCATAACATACAAATTCACTGGAACCACAAAGAAAGGCCTGCCAAAATTTGCCAGTTTTTTACGTATATATCAGCAGTTTTGAAAAACCTAACAGCTCAACTAAAAACAGTCGATACTGGAGCATGAGTGCTGTATTTTGAAATAGGATTTTGGACTTTACTGGGACTGATAATCGGTAGTTTTGTAAATGTTTGCCTTGATCGGCTTCCGCTACAGTTTGCAGACAAAACAAGACGCTTGAGTTTGTTGAATGCACCTGATATTTCCACTTTCCTGAAACAGCAAATCCAGGATCAATCCCTGAATTTATTCAAACCGGCATGTTCTTTTTGTTTTTCCTGCGGACTTCAGCTCAAATGGTTTGAAAAAATCCCGGTATTGTCATTTATTTTAAGTAAGGGACGTTGCCGGAAATGTAAGTCCACAATCGGGTTTAGAACGATCTGGATAGAAACCATGCACGGACTGTGGTACGCCGGTACTGCCTGGTTATTACAGGGCTGGGTCTGGCCTCTATTTTACAGTATTAGCTTTTCATTATTGTTGATTCTGGGATACTGCTGGAGTTGTAATCAGGTTCGAAAGACACTGCTATATACAGGAGGAGTTTTGGTGATCCTGGTTTTTTGCGTTAAATATTTTGGATTTTAAAATGAAAAAGCTGCTGCTGATATTACTCAAAATTTTGGTCGTCGGAACCATTTTGATTTACCTGGTACGAAGTGGCCGCTTAAATTTTGAAAAATTGATGCTCTTCCGGGATGCTCCGGAAATACTCGCGATGATGGTTGCTATACTCATTTTGGCAGTGGTGCCTATGGCGACATTTCGCTGGTGGTTATTATTGCGTGCGATTGGAATACAAGTAAATCCGAAGCAGACTTTTGTGCTGACCTGGATTGGTAATTTTTTCAACACCACACTTCCAGGAGCGGTGACTGGAGACGTGGTAAAGGGATATTATGTGATCAAGGCACAAGAGGAAGATGGACGTACCAGAGCGTTTATGACACTGCTGATTGACCGGTTTGTGGGTTTGTTCGGTTTGATTGTCATGGCATTTTTTGCACTAGTCTTTAATTTTGAATTAATACTTTCTCATGAACGACTTCACAGTCTGGCATGGATAATTGTTGCTCTATTTGGAGGAACGGTCCTTTTTTATTCAATTGTGTTGTTTCCATTTAAGGAGGGTCGTGATCCTTTCCTTCGACTTTTTCAGCACCTGCCTGCAAGCAAATTCAGCATCAAAGTCTATTCCGCATTCAAAAGTTATCAGCATCAAAAAACAACTTTATTCTTAACATTATTTTTGTCCATAGGCCTTCACACTTTAATTGCACTGATTTTTTTCCAGGTTGCACATTTGGTGGGCATTAAAGAAATGGAATTGGCAACCCAATTTTTTCTAATGCCGATTGGCTTAATCACCGTAGCAATTCCAATTGCCCCGGGTGGAATCGGAATCGGTCATGTGGCCTTTGAGACACTTTACCAACTGGCCGGACTTTCCGGAGGAGCAGACATTTTCAATCTCTTCATTATTGTCCAACTGGGAGTTTTTTTGTTGGGCGGAATTCCATATTTTCTTTACAGCAGCAATTATCAAATACCAAAGAATTCTGAAAAAATGTTTGAAGAAGAATCTGAAAAATAACAAGACTTCTGTTCAATTAATCCTCAGCATGTAAAATCAACAGGTGTTCCTGAACGCATGACGAGAGGGCGTTTAAATCATAACCTCCTTCCAGCAGACTCAAAATTCTGCCGCCTGCATATTGTCCCGCCAACTGCTTCAACTCCCTCGTCAACTCCCGAAAAGTTCGCTCTGTGAGATTAAGTGAAGCCAAAGGATCATCGCGGTGCGCATCAAATCCGGCAGAAACTAAGACAAAATCCGGCTTGTATTCCTCTAATTTTGGTTGAACCTGATCATAAAAAATCTGCAAATATTCTTCATCACCCATTCCAGGAGGAACGGGAACATTAAGAGTAAATCCAGCACCTCCGCCACCACCTGACATTCTTTTCATGAAAAATATGCCATAGATCCTGATGAATACTGGCAAAAAATATATCGGACCGTTCTTCAAAAAAATGCTGTGTTCCGTTTCCATGATGAACATCAAAATCAAAAATCAGAACCCGTTTGAACCCCATCTCTCTTGTCAAAAATTCTGCTGCAAGGGCAATGTTGTTGAAAAAACAAAAACCCATTGCAGAATCATTTTCTGCATGATGCCCCGGTGGACGAACGGCGCAAAATGCGTTATCAAGCCGACGTTCAGCCACCTCAATAACTCCGTCCAGCACTGAGCCGACAGCATGCGCAGCTGCATTAAAAGTTTGTGGAGAAATAATGCAGTCCGGCGTGTGGAGTGTTCTGGCTCCGCTTTCAGCCGCAGCTTCGACAGCTGAAATCAGTTTCTCTGAATGCAATAATTTTATTTCCTGTGATGTCGCAGAACGTCCCGACTGCAGTATTAATCTTTCAAGCAATCCCCCTGACTCAAGTTTTTCTTGTATCGCCCTCAAACGATTAGCGTTTTCCGGATGCGAGCCTGTATCGTGTTCAAGGTAAATAGGATTCGTATAAAATCCGGTGTTCATTTGGTTTCCATTTTTTACTGCCAGAAATTTTTTAAAAGTAAATGAGGTAAAATTCTAGCTCAGTCTGACTTTCCTTCTCAAGACAAAGCATGTTCTGTGTCGTTTTTTATGCTTCACAGATTGTGTTTGAGATTCAGTTTGGTTAAAATCGAGGTAACAAATACTATATTACCATAATTAACTGTGAATTTTCAGTTTGGAGACAGATGGCACTTTTAGAAATTCATACTTTTCCAGATTCAGTTTTGAGGCAAAAGGCTAAGCCGGTAACAGTTTTTGATCAAGAGCTTGATGAAACCGCACAATCAATGTTGGAAACAATGTACTTTTCCGGCGGAATAGGTTTGGCGGCCATTCAAGCAGGTATCCTGAAACAAATAATTGTTATAGATTTAAAAAGTGGTGAGGAAGACACCGAACTTCGGGAACCTCATGTTTTCATCAATCCTGAAATACTGGAAAAATCTGGAACTACTGTCTCTGAAGAAGGTTGCTTGAGTGTGATTGAGTTCCGGGCCGAAGTTGATCGTGCTGAAGAAATCACTCATTGAATATCAGGATATTGACGGTAATTCTAAAAAACTGGAAGCCGAAGATATGATGTCTATTTGTCTGCAGCATGAAATCGACCATTTGAATGGCATTTTATTCATTGATCATTTACCACTGCTTAAACAGAAAATGATTAAAAAATAGCTCGATCCAGACCGAGGAGTCGATGAGAACCATGGTTAGGATTTTTTGGAGCTGCACTATTTTTATTTCTTCTTGGTTTGTCTTCTTTTTAGGTAGTAACTTTGCATTTGCTGAAGTTCGGGATTATGCACATGCGATTGTCACAACTTCCACTGGAAAGAAAATCTCTGTCGAAGTCGCAGACACAGTTGAAAAACGAAGCTTGGGACTGGGGAAACGTTCTGGTCTAGAAAATGGCTGGGGCATGTTGTTTGTCTTTGAAAAACGTAAACAGCATGGTTTTTGGATGAAAAATATGCAGTTCCCATTGGATATCATTTGGCTGGATAATCACTTAATTGTTCACATTCTCCGGAATGTTCAGCCGGAAAAGTCAGGAGTTATTCCTCCTGTAATGACACCTCCTGTGGCTGGAAATTTTGTGCTGGAAATTGACTCAGGACGTGCCGACGAACTAAAACTTCAAGTAGGTCAACGATTAAAGTATCAATTTTGAACTGGTTAACCCAGAAAAAACATTAACATAATGTGCAAAATGGCTAAATCACAAATTATATGTGTAGTAGACGACGAACCGGCGATTCGGGAGACACTTGAAAATGTTCTTTCTGATGAAGGCTATCCGGTGATGTCCTGCAGGGACTCTGAAGATTTTTATGCAAAACTGGAGAAACAAACTCCAGCTTTGGTACTGTTGGACATCTGGCTTCCTGGAACGGATGGAATGGCAATTCTCAGTCAGTTGCGTGAAACTCATCCGGACATTCCCGTAATCATGATGAGCGGACACGCGGGCATCGATGCAGCAGTAAATGCAATAAAACTGGGTGCTGTCGATTTTTTGGAAAAACCACTGCGACTTGAAATTTTGCTCAACAAAATTTCAATTGTTCTTTCCAATAAACCTCCAAAAAAAATCAAAGATCTAGCCTCAGATACTCTGCTGGAAGTAGCAAAAATTATCAATCCCATAATACCTTCTGGAGCAGTACAATTACAGGATTCAAAACGTCCCCAGAGAACCTTGAAAGGCAATGTTGTTTTGAATGGTAAAGGGCTTTTGACAGGTAGAAACACCGGTGTTATTTTAAGTCCACTTGATCCTAACTCCGGGATTGTTTTTCAAACATTAGATGATACATCTTTACCTGCACATATCACAAATATAGAAAATTTTTCTCAATCTGTGGCAAAGCAATCATTTAGTGCAAACTCGACTGTATTAGCTCGTGATAACCGTCTGGTACGGACAGTCGAACATTTGATGGCTGCTTTACATATGGCCGGAATAACCAATGTTTTAGCTAAAGTCGATGAAGAAATACCCAACATTGACGGTTCAGCAAAGGATTTTAGTGAACTTATCAAAGAAGCTGGAATACTGGATCAAAATGAATCAGCAAAAGATGCTGTAGTTTTGGAGCCAATTCAGGTGGGGCGTAAAAAATTGGATGAAAAACACCTCTATGTGGAACCGTATGAAGGCTTTGAGGTTAAAATGCGTGTTGATTATGACGCTCCTATTGGAGAGCAAAAACTAACCTTTAATTCTGAAAAGGATTCTTTCAACAGTGATATTGCACCAGCAAGGTCTTTCAATACCTTCGAGAATATTGACATGGCGCAAAAAAAAGGAACTGTCGGCAGTGGCTATCTTGATTCTCATATAATCATACATGAGGGAAAGGTCATCAATACAGACTTACGTTATCCGGATGAGTTTGTACGACACAAAATACTTGATCTCATCGGAGACCTTTATCTTCTTGGATATCCACTGCGAGGAAGAGTTGTTGCCAATATGACATCACATGGTTACAATCAGGCTCTGGTTCAAAAATTACATGTTGCACTGATAACCTGAGTAATATGCGCCACCAAGCTAGATCATACGCACTACAGGCCCTTTATCAGGCGGAACTGCTTCAAAGTAAAGCCATGAAACATGCTGATCGTTTTTTGGAGCAACTTGAAACCAGTCCGGAAATAAAAGAATTTGCACGGGAACTGGTAGCAGGGACGCTCCAGCATCGCAAACACCTTGACCGATATTTGCGGCGTAACCTGGAACACTGGAAACTGAACCGTCTTTCCACCACTGTCCGGAATATATTACGTCTGGCAACCTATGAACTTTATCACCATCCGGAACTATCCCATAGTGTTGTCATTGACGAAGCTGTAGAGCTATGCAAAGATTTTGTAGATGACACTTCACATGGTCTGACAAATCGTGTTTTACAAAGAGTTTATGACCAAATAACAGAAGAGAGAAAAACCAAAGCCACAGCAAAAAAAGAAGAAACTCTAAAAGAAGAAACTCTAAAAGAAGAAACTCTAAAAGAAGAAACTCTAAAAGAAGAAACTCTAAAAGAAGAAACTCTAAAAGAAGAAACTCTAAAAGAAGAAACTGACAAAAAACCGCGAGAGCCAGAATCAAAATATAAAAGAAGATAAACTAATTTAATGCAATCAGTCTTCTGCCAGTTCCTGCAGATTTTTCCCAGTCACCCTGTAGGTTGTCCATTCTTCCAAAGGAGCCGCCCCCATTTTCTGATAAAATTTAATTGCCACTTCATTCCAGTTAAGAACTGACCATTCCAAACGTCCTCCGCCAATTGCCAGAGTCCGTTGGGCTAATCGGCGGAGCAATGCTTCTCCAACGCCTTTTCCTCTGGCGCTTTCACGCACATACAGATCCTCAAGATAAATTCCTGGACGTCCTAAAAAAGTAGAAAACGTGCGAAAATACAATGCAAAGCCCAAGGTTTTATTTTTGTCGTAAGCAATTTGGACTTCTGCCGGAGAATTTATACCAAATAGCGTTTTCTTCAGCAACTCCTCTGTTGCAACCACTTCATCAGAGAGATTCTCAAATTCAGCCAGAGCTTTGATCAATTCTAATATTTCAGGCACATCCTCTTCTTTGGCTTGTCGTATTTCAAAATCTGTCTTAATTTCTGTCATGTTGTTCTCATTTAGTAAATTCAAAATTGGCTGATAATTTTTTGCCTTGTCTTAAATTTGTAATTTTATGATAACTCCAATTTAAAAGGCTCGGCTAAGTTAGCTCCGGCCTTCTCTCAGATTTCAGTATTTCAGTTTTCAGAATTTTATTAATTGACACTACACGATAACGATCAATTCCCCATTCTCTTTGTGAAAGCTGGTCTGCATGTCCTCCGTGGCGTGTCATTAATTTTTCGTTCAGTAAGGCCACTGGATGCTGAGCACAGAGCCGGAGCCAAAGATCATAATCCTCACAAACGGGCAGTCTTTCATCAAACATACCATGCACTTCAAGCAGTTCGCGACGAAGGAGAACTGTTGAAGGAGCCATCAAACAAAGTGCCAGACTTGGCTGAAAAATCCAGCCCTCCCGTTTTTGATGCTTTTTTTTCGGGTTGACCCGGACTCCATTCCTGATCCATATTTCATCAGTATAATGAATCGGAAATCCCTGTCTAATTTTGGTTTGTTCGATTTGCTTTTGTAATTTTTCCGGATGCCAATAATCATCTGAGTCCAAAAAGGCGATCCACTCACTGTCGCTTTTTAAAACAGCAGCATTTCGTGCAGCACTGACTCCCCGGTTTTTTGTTAATATAATGCACCGGATTTTTCTGGAATAGCGTTCAATAATTTCTGCTGTAGAATCAGTTGAAGCATCATCTACCACAATCAGCTCATAATCCCGGAAAGTCTGTGTTAAAACTGATTCAACTGCTGTTTCTAGCCATTCGGCACGATTCCAGGTTGGCAGTATGACAGTTACACTCGGCATGACACAATCATATAATTGCTCAAGTTAACGAATACTGAATTCATGATTTTACTTGACAAATTTTTGATACCCCCATAAGGTATAATACAAATTGTTAAATAGATTTTCTTTTGACATGCCGGATTTAATCCGGAATGACAATGCAGAAGAATCGAAAGCGACACCGCATCCCAATGAAAATAACTCACAGAATGAGAAAATCAATCAACATATGAGTAAGTATTTTGTGAGGTTTAAGATGAATTACTTGTACATGACATCCTGAATTTATAATTTTCTTATTGGTATTATTTAACAATTTCATCTTTCAGCAAGCCCAATTTAATATTCACTTTTTTGAGGAGTAAACAATGCATCCAAGTCACGAAAATCAACTTGTTCGCCTGAAAAAGGTTGAAGGACAAGTACGAGGAATTCAAACTATGATTGAGGAACGTAGATATTGCATGGATCTTCTGTCCCAAATCAGAGCAGTGACAGGAGCAATGCGTAAAATTGAGTCTGGAATTTTAGCAAGCCACCTGCAGCACTGTGTCAATGACGCAATTACCTCAAAAAGTCAAAAAGAAGCTGCGGTAAAAATTAAAGAAATTACACGTCTCTTTGAAAAATTGAATTAGGTGCTAAATCATTTCGGGTTGCTTCTTGATGAGTTGTTGAGATAATAAATACCAGACCAAACCTGCTGCTTGCATTAAAACCAGTACACCAATTGCGACTTGATAACTTGCAGGATCATAGCCAATTTCTGTAGTTGGCCAGAGTTCAATGATGGCTCCTATACCCCACTGGATAATAAATGCCCCCATAAAAACCTGCACATTCAGGATTGTACTAACACGTCCGGAATATTTTTTTGGAAAAATTTGAGCTAAACCAGAAAAGGTTAAAATGCATGAAGAGCCCAAAAATCCAAAACAAACAACCACTAACAAAGGACTCGTTGCCCAGCCAAATGCCATGGAAAATTGCGTGGTTAAAAATAAAGTCATTCCAAAAACACCCACAGTAATCGGGCGAATATCAAACAGCTGAGAAAGTCGTTCAGAGAAAATTCCAAATAAAAAATAACCTGCAATTATAGCCAGTGTCATTGCAAATAATAGTTGCGAAGAATCCCCCTCACCAAGATTCACAACATCTCTCAGCCATGGTTTAATCCAGAGTCCTTGAATCGCCAAAAATGATCCATTGGAAAGTGCTGTTAAAGGGACAATGCTCCAAAAAACTGGGCTGCGGAATATTTGACCCATTTCTTTGAGCTGTGTTTTTATTGCAGTATGTTTGTCAGCAGAACTTTGATGTTCAGGTAAAATAAACCATAAACAAAGTGAAGCAAAAACTGTAATGATGGCAAGACCCGTGAAAACACCACGCCAGTCTGTGATTGAAAGGACATTCTGCAAAGGAGTCGTTGCCCCCAGGGCTCCCAACCCACCTGCAACCATTTGCAAGCCGTTGATCATCGGCAAACGTCCACTGGAAAACCAGATTACATAAGCTTTGAATGCTGCCATCAGACACGCGGAAACACCTAAGCCGATCAGCAATCTGCCCAAGATCAATCCTGAAAGTGAATCTGCCTTCGAAAAAATCCACGCCCCCAATGCAGCAAATAACAATAGAACAGCTTCCGTACGCCGTGGACCATAACGGTCGAGCAATATACCCAAAGGCAGCTGAAAAATCGCAAATGACAAAAAATACGCGCCTGTTAAAAGCCCCAAATCAGCAGGTCCAAGTCCAAGTTCATCAACCAGATCACTCTCAATTATCGCATTGGTGTTGCGAAAAAAATAGGATATGGCATAGCCTAAGGCAAAAGGAAAATAAACACGTGCGAAAAGCATTTTCTTAAAATGTCAGGATTGAAGAATTAAGTGGGTCTAAAGAATATTAGTGACGTTAAAGAAGGCCGATGGATCAAAATTCAATACCAATTCTGGCACGAATTCCTTTGTCAAAGTGGTGCTTGATTTTCTTCATTTCAGTTACCAGATCTGCCCGCCCAATAAGTTCTTCATGTGCATAGCGTCCCGTAAAGACCAGCTCCACATTTTTTGGACGATCCTCCACAATTTGAATTGCTTTTTCGACAGAAAGCAAGCCCCTGTAAATACAATAATTAATCTCATCAGCAATAATGAGGTCGTACTTTCCAGACTTTACCTGTTCGTGCAGATCTTCCATTTCAGGTTCCATTTTTTCTTTCATAGTTTCCACATCTTCAGGAATTGTTTTGCTTACACAAAGGGCCCAGTAATGCGGTACATTTCTAAAATTCAGGTTTGGATGAAAGTTTTCCGGACAGAGTTTCAACTCGCCTGTTCTCCAGCGCGGTTTGAGCATCCGAACATAATAAACGTGCATTCCTGAACCCAGCGCACGTAGCATCAGTCCAAGCGAAGCTGTGCTTTTGCCTTTGCCTTCTCCAGTATATATTTGAAATGCACCCTGTTTTATTTTTGGTCGTTTTGGGATTTTAATTCCATTGACAGTTTTCTCTGTCGCTAAATCTTTAATAATTTCTGTCATTTTTATTTGCCGTTTATTTTTTGATTTATCAATTCGCCAATATTTTTTCCACTTCACAATGTTCTTCCAGAAACAGCGCCAGCTCATCCATTTCACGCTCTTTAGTTTCCTGAAAAGAAAGCGGAATGTCAAAAGTTTTTGCAGTCAACAATGCCAAAAGTTTCTGGATCACTTCTGGACTTTCCAACCAGCCGTGAATGTAGGTCCCGATTATTTTTTGTTTGCGGTCAATAACACCCAGAGAAGAATCATTTGCCGCTGTAACTTCCTCTGTAACAAACGATTCTTGCGGATTTTTGTGAAATTCAGTACGTCCCAAATGAATTTCATATCCGGTCCAGTCTAAACCATTGAGCCAATTTATTCCTTTATATGTGCGCCGGACAAGTTTTTTATCCCCTTCCAGAACTGTAGTCATGGGCAGCAGTCCCAGTCCGGATTCGCAACCACCTATACCGGACGTTTCGGCTTCACAGGACGCTCCGGAGGACTCCATATTGTTTGGATCTTCAACTGCTTCACCGAGCATTTGAAAACCACCGCAAATTCCCAAAATCCAGGTACGTCCACTCAGCTGGTTTAGTTTTTCCGCAAAACCTTTTTCATGTAAAAAACGTAAATCGAAAAGTGTGTTTTTACTCCCCGGAAGAATTATCAAGTCGGCACTTTCCAGATCCTGAATTCTGTTAACGAAGCGGACTGAAATTCCGGAAATCTGCTTGAGTGGATCAAAATCGGTGAAGTTTGAAATATAAGGCAGACGAATAATTCCCACCTCGAGTTTTGCATCCTGAACTATTTTAGATTGCAAATTTTGAGAATCTTCATCCTCGAGCAACATTTCGCGCCAGGGTATGACACCTAAAACTGGAACCGGAACAATTTCATTAAACTGCTCAATTCCTGGTTTCAAAAGAGAAACATCACCTCGAAATTTATTGATCAGCATTCCATGCAGCAATGGCCGGTGCTGAGACTGAATCAAATCGAATGTACCCTTGAGCCAGGCAAAAACACCTCCGCGGTCAATGTCACCGACCAGTATGACTTTTGCCCCAGCGTATTCAGCCATGCGCATATTGACGATATCCGTCGCCTGCAAATTTATTTCCGCAGGACTCCCCGCCCCTTCCATCACGATCCAGTCTGCTTCAGTTTTCAGTGAATCAAAGGCTTGTTTTGCAATCCGGAAATTATCTTCTGCCATAGTGTAATATTCCCTGGCAGAACAGTTGCGAACAACCTTTCCCATACGGATCAATTGGGAAACACCGGAGCCCTGAGGCTTGATTAAAATCGGATTCATACGAACATCCGGGAACACACCGCAGGCTTCCGCTTGAACAATCTGCGCCCGCCCCATTTCCAGACCTTCCGGCGTGACTCCGGAATTGAGTGCCATGTTTTGTGATTTGAAGGGCAAAACACTTAAGCCACGATTTTTTAACAATCGGCAAAATCCTGCCGACAAAACACTTTTGCCAACTCCGGAACCGGTGCCTTGGAACATTAATATGTTGGGCATTTTTGCATCTCAATTACTCCATCCACTCTGGAACGGGCAAACCTTTTTCCCGCAAAAATACAGGATTGAAAAGCTTGGATTGGTAACGGACACCGGAATCACAAAGAATGGTAACAATCGTTTTTCCCGGACCAAGTTCTTGTGCCAGGCGAATTGCTCCTGCAACGTTGATTCCGGAAGATCCTCCAAGACAAAGTCCTTCTTCTTTCAAAAGATCAAAGCAAATCGTCAGAGCTTCTTCATCCGGGATTTGAAAAGACTGGTCAACTGGAGCATCTTTCAGATTTGCGGTTATCCTCCCCTGTCCTATACCTTCGGTAATGGAACCTCCCCAGCTGGACAATTCCCCGGTAGTGTAAAATGAATGCAGCGCAGCGCCCAGTGGGTCCGCGAGTGAAATAATTATTTTCGGATTACGTTCTTTGAGTGCCATTCCGGTTCCGGCCAGTGTTCCTCCTGTTCCAACTGAACAAATGAAAGGTTATAAAATATTATTTAACGATCTAATTATATTTGACCAGTGTTTTCGTAATGACCTTTTCGGTTGGCAACATTATCAAACTGATTGGCCCAGAACGCACCGTTCTACTGCTTCGTTTTTGCTAGTTTTTCAGCAAGACGGCCGGAGAATTTGACATAGTTATTTTCATCGCGATAGGGCACTGCCGGAACTTCCCGCAAATCAGCTCCGCAAAGCCGTAGCATATCTTTTTTTTCCTGACTTTGCGTATCCGGAATAACTATCACAGTGCGGTATCCCAATGAATTCGCTACGAGTGCCAGTCCAATCCCGGTATTGCCTGCAGTACCTTCGACAATTACTCCGCCCGGCCGTAAAAGTCCCCGCGCTTCTGCATCCAACACAATCGCTTTCGCAGCACGATCTTTGACTGAACCTCCTGGATTCATAAATTCCGCTTTTCCTAAAATATTACAACCAGTCAGTTCAGATGCTTTGCGTAGTTTTATCAGAGGAGTATTACCAACTGCATCTAGAAAATCACTACGAATCATGCGCGGTTTTTGAGTTGAAATTAGAGGTGTTTGAGATCGTAAATACTAACACAAATGCTATACAGGACACAGATAAAAAACAAAAATGGAGGAGGTTTAGATTTTATGTAATTTAGACTGCTTAAAAGATTTTCAGTCTAAAAATCAAAGTTAAAAGGCCTGATCAGGCAGATGCGGTAGTCAAAGACTCAGTTGTTTTCGGTACAAGTTTTTGATAAAAATACCCGGTTGATGCTCCCAACACCATCCAGAAAAAAGCAGAGGTGAACAGAGAAGCAATCGCAAATTGTGCGGAAATCTCTGCCGGAACATTGCTTTCAAACAAGAGAGGATGCGGTGCACCAATCAGATGCGGTGCCGCCATTAACAAAACTGCTGCTATTTTTGGTAAGATGGTTTTTGTTTCAGAAAGAAGGCCAATTCCAATTGCTGTGGCTATCACAGTTCCTATCCACCATGTTTGACGTGCATCAAGAGCCGCCGCAGTCATTCCGGGAAGTTCCGGAGGCAGACCCAATGCTGGAGATCCTGAGAAGATCAAAAAACCGGCTGCGCCCCAAAGTAGGCCTGAGTTCATATTGACCGGTTTTCCACGCAGCAGATAAACTGCAACCAGCATTAAGCTGAAAGCAATTCCGGTAACGATGTTGGAAATACCCGTGTAAAAAGTACGCTCCGCTCCATCTTCCGGCAGCCAGCTTTCATCTGAATGATCAACTGAAACAGCCTCTACTGCATGCGCATCTTTCATTGATACGTGCACATTGAGAGCAACAACGTTCAATTCATGTTCATGAGTTATTTCGGATTGCTGATGAGTGTGAGGCAAAACTTCTGTGCCAACTTCAAATTTTTCTGCCTGCAGAATCAGTGGAGTAACCTTCAGCATTTGTGCACCAGTGACAAGTATACCTGCCACGAAACCGGACAGCAGAACGGTTGTTACAGCTTTTGATATCATTTTATTTCCCTTTAGGATTAGTGACAGGGAAAAGTGATAGCATGTCGAGTGTCGTGTGTCGCATTGTGGAACACTCCACCGGAACCCTGTGCAAATCCAACAGTGAAAATAAGTACTGCTCCGGCCAGAAGCATTAGCAAAGCCAAAGTCAGCCGTTGTGAAGAAACTCCGACATCGCTCGTGTCAAGAGAACCGGAAGTACCGGCCACTTTTGTATTCGTTGTCATAATTAACACCTTGTTTTAAGGATTAGCGTTTGAAACAAACATTCGAAACAAGCAGATAAATATTGGATCACAGCAAGCTGTTGATTCCAGCAACTATTTGCCCCGAACAGTCTGTATGGAAATACCAAGGCAGGTCTCCTGACTCATGGAAGTGAATAAAAACTCCTTCCCAAAAACAAACATTGCATCTGTCTTCAGTGGCTAATGTTTTTATTTTTTCCAATTACAGTTACGAGGATAGTTCCCGATTCACACGGGATTCCCTTCAAGTTTGTTCAGTGAGTTAACAATGCCTCTGCTGAACAGATTACCTTGTGAAAGTGAGTATAACAAACTCGCTAATTTTGACAAGTAAATAAAACAGTATTCTTATCTTAATTCCAGGCAATTGAAATCAAAACAATTCCAAGCAAAGTTACTACTGCACTTATCCAGGCCATCAAAGGAGGTCGTATACCTGTATTAATCCAGAGCAAGGGAAGAATCAGTACAGGAGTTGTGGCAGAAAGTGTGGCTACAACTCCTGCATCTCCAATTGACAGTCCATACATGAAGAGAGTCATTCCGACTCCCATTGCCAAAAATCCGCTGACTATGATCAAAACTAATAGTTTTATAGTAAAAGTTGTCTTTGAACGAAAAAGAGGATTGGGAATGAAGCCAGTGAAAATCAGACAGAGAGCTGCAATTCCAACTCTTATTGCAGTTGCTGTTACAGGATCTACTCCTTCCGCCATGACCGGCCTGGCGATTATCGCCCCCGCAGACTGCCCAAATGCTCCAAGGAGTCCCAACAGAATGCCATAACGCAGCCGTCCATGTGTTGAATCAATGTTTTGTGGTTCTTCGTGATTCTTTCGACCAAGAATAGCAATTATTACACCTGTTGTGACGATTCCGCAACCAATCAAAGTAAACACTTCCAGGTGTTCACCCAAAAGGAACCAGCCCATAATCACCGTCATCGGTGCATGAAGTGCAAAAACAACTGCGGCTCGACTTGGCCCCAAACGCTTCAATGAGCCGAAAAGAGCAGTATCTCCAAGGAAAATACCAATCAGTCCGGAAATCATCAATGTTTGAATAGTTGATACCGGAAAATCACGCCAGGCTCCCGTCATGACTGAAACTGCAGCCAGCATCAAAAAAACGAAGAACATACGAGCTCTATTGAGGGCTAGTGCTCCTATTTTTCGTAGTGGGTTAATTATGATTAACCCGCTAAGTGCCCAACAAAACGCTGCTCCCAAAGCAGCCAGTTCTGCAATCAACATTTGTCTGGTTCAAGAAGAGACAAGTGGAGTATCTCTCGAATAAAAATGGCCGCTTGAGGAAAATAGAGATGCACGTAGGAGGCATGCAAGTTAGAAGTTCGGTAACCTTCTCTTCGGGAAACACCTGTCGAGTGACGGGTAACCTCCCAAAGATTGGCACGTTTTGTTTCTTCTGACCATCGCGAATAATGGAATTCATGACCGCGTACTTCGCCTGATTTTGGTAAATCTATTTTACAATAACCAAAATTCTGAAGCTGCTTTGTCATTTCAACTGTTCCAGGAACAACTCCAGCCATCGAATAACATTTCCCAGAATGTACTTTCAAGCTATCTGTTAAAAGCATTAAACCCCCACATTCCGCATAACAGGGCATTCCGGACTCAACGGCCTGTTTGAGAGAAATCAGCATGCTCCTGTTAGCCGACATCTCTTCTGCAAAGACTTCCGGAAAGCCGCCCCCTAAAATCAATCCGTCCACATTTTTCGGAACCTGACTGTCATGCAGTGGAGAAAACGTAATGACCTCCGCACCCTGCTCTCGGAGCCATTCCAAATTCGCCACATAATAAAAATGGAATGATTCATCCTGCGCCACGGCAATTCGTTTGCTGAATTTTGGTATTGTGCTTTGCAGATTTTTTACCGGAGCCGCTGACGCAAAAAGCGCAGGGAAAGTTTTTATAAGAAGTTTGAGGTCAAAATATTTTTCCGCCAATTCTGCCAATTGATCTGGTTCCGGAAGCTTTTGTTCCACTCCGGGCTGCAGGCCCAAATGACGTTCCGGCCAGCATAGTTCCGGAATTTCTGGTAAAGCTCCCAAAATCGGAATCTGGAGAGATGCGCAGGCTTTGCTTAGATAATCTGCATGACTTTCACTGTTTACCTGATTGAGGATGATTCCTGCAAAATGTTCCGGACCGCCGGCTTCTGAGACAAAGCCCTGAATCGCAGCAGTGATTGAACGTCCGGAGTTTTTACATGTTACAACCAGCAAAATTGGCCAGCTGAGCCGACGTGCGACTTCCATAGTACTTCCGGAATCATTTGTTGGATCTGAACCATCAAAAAGCCCCATCACGCCTTCTGCAATTCCAAAAGCATTTTCCGTGAATTTCTTTGCAGCTTTAAGAATATGTTCCCGACCCATGATCCAGGGGTCCAGATTTATAGAATGTTTTGCGGAATAATGAAAATGGAAGCCAGGATCTATGTAGTCCGGACCAATTTTGAAGGGTTGGACTATGAATTTTCGTTTTTGCAGTGCAGCCAGGAGCAATGACGTTACAGCGGTTTTTCCGCCGCTGCTGTGCATTCCGGCCACAATGAGGCCCTTATGTTTATTTTTTGGCGGGGATTGCATTTTAATCCAGTGCAATCAAACGAACCGGGGTACCCTCTGTCAGTTCCGGAAGCCAGTGCCGCATTCCACGCTGTAATTGAGGATGCAGCCAGGCAGTCGTAGAAATTTTTTGAGAAAGATTCAAAAGTGCTTTCCGGAATCGTTTTTTACTTGCGGAAATAGTTTTTTCAGTTTCAGGACTGAGCATGCCGTCAGAACAGAGCAATACCCGGTCACCTTCTAAAACACCTTGTTTTTGGATAGCATTACGCAATTGATTCAGTGCAGGCGTCAAGTGGCTTTTTCCGGAAGCTTCAGTAAGCCCTCCCAATGTTTTCTGAACTGCCTGGGCTGTTCCGCGTTTGATCCACCAGCCGATTTTACCATTTTGTAGTACCAAAACATGAAAGCGGCTGCCGAAAGTTTTTGCTCCAAGCGTTTGGATAACGTTGCGTGCTGCTGCTAAAAAATGAGCGGAAGTGCTGCTGCCGAATGTTCCTGTTGAACGGCTTGCGTCAATAAACAACCATAAATTAGAGCGTCGTGCAGTTTTTCGGAACCTCATGTGCCATGGATTCCCAGGTGTCCAGCCTCTCATCAGCGAGGCCTTGAGAGAAGAAGTCCAGCAGAGTCGGGAATGAGAAGCATGAGTCGGAACCGGTCTTGATGTTCCAGAAACAAAATTATCTGAAAGCTGTTTTTTTGGGGTGCTTTCCCACCAGGAAGCCAACTCACTATGTGCCAAGTTATGTGGCGCCTCAAAAGAAATCTCTTCGGAATTTGCCTCTTCTGGAGAAAAGGACGTTTTAGGCATTTTCAGGCGTTTTGACTCCAAATCACCTGCAGGAGGTTCTGGCAGTTTAATCTTCGGTTTTGAGTTTTGAGATTCCGGTGGTAGGTCGGTCCGGCGGTGTCCAAGACACAGGATCCAGGCTTCAGCCAGATCTGCTTCAGAAATGGTTGTGTCTCCCCGCCAGGCTGCCGCACAACGCGCAGTTCTGAGAACTCCAAGTTCTGCCCGGACTCCTTCAAGTTTTAGTCTTGCTGCTTTTTGAGCAACTTCTGTACGCAGATTTTCAGAAATATCCACATTTTTCAATTCTTGCCGAACTCCCAAAATTTGAGACCTCAGTTGTTCCAGTTTTTTTTGCTGTTCGGCCAAAAAATTTTGCGGATCATCGTCAAAATCCATTCGCACCCTTACAATTTCCCGCCGCTCTTCAACACTAAAATCGTCATGAATCAATATTCCATGCATGAAACGGTCTGTCAATTGCGGCCGCAAATCGCCTTCTTCCGGATTCATTGAGCCAATCAAAATATAACGTGCATTGACAGTTTGAGAAAGACCGTCCCGCTCAATTCGGTGTTGTCCACTGGCTGCAGAATCCAAAATCGAATCAACCAGGTGATCCGGCAGCAAATTGACTTCATCGATGTAGAGCATATCACCATTTGCCTGTTCTATCAAACCCCTTTGTGCAGACCATTTTCCATTTTCAAGCAAACTGGACGCATCTATTGAGCCCAGCAGACGGTCTTCTGATGTTCCAAGAGGTACTTCCACAAACGGTGACATTTCGGAATATATAGAATCCGGTAAAATTTCACGAAAAGCCCTTGCAAGAGTGCTTTTTGCGCAGCCTCGATGCCCCATCAGCAACAAGCCTCCCAGCCGCGGATCAACTGCATGGAAAAGCAAAGACCGTTTGGCCAGTTCCAACCCAACGATTGCAGTAAAAGGGAAAGTATTATTCATGATTTAATCTGTTTATTTTCTGAAAGTTGTTAATTTTGCCAAGAAGCAGAAAAACACTCAAGTTCGTTTCAGCAAAAATACGTTTTGGTTTTTAATTAATTTACGATCAATGCTGTTTAGATAAAGGAACAGTCAAATTTCTGGCCGACACTTAAACCGGACGATCAAGATTCCGATACTGAATGGCCTCTGCAACATGAGGCGTATCAATTTTCTGCTCGCCTGCCAGGTCTGCAATAGTCCGGGCAACTTTGAGAATCCGATCGTATGCCCGGGCGCTCAAACCCATTTTGGTCATTGCCTGCTGAAGAATTTTTTTGGAGGAATCTGCAAGCTCTGCGTGAGTTTCCAACTCCTTGCGGTTCATTCCGGAATTATTTCTGCTTGAAGAATTCTGGAAGCGCTGCTCCTGAACTTGACGGGCACGTACAACTCGTTCCCTGATATTTTTGGAAGACTCGCCCACCCGTGCTTCTGCCAGTTTTTCATATTCCACAGCAGGCACCGTCAAGTGTATATCAATTCGATCGAGTAAAGGGCCTGAAATTTTGGCACGGTATTTTTGAATTAGCTGTGGTGCACAATTGCACTCACGGCGGTTTCTACCATGTCCGGAAGGTGCACCATGATAACCGCAGGGACAGGGATTCATTGAGGCTAACAACATGAAATCGCAAGGGAATTCCAAAGACATAGCGGCCCTGGAAATAGTCAGCTTACCGTCTTCCAGAGGTTGACGTAATAATTCAAGAGTTGCCCGTGGGAATTCCGGAAATTCATCCAGAAACAAGACTCCATTATGTGAAAGAGAAATCTCTCCAGGCCCGGGAATACCACCTCCACCAACCAGACCCGCCTGCGATATGGTATGATGCGGAAAGCGAAAAGGGCGTTGTGCAATCAAAGAAGTTCCGGATGAAAGCTTTCCGGCGATGCTGTGAATTTTTGTGCATTCCAGTGCTTCGTCAAAACTGAGTCTCGGCAAAATAGTACTCATGCGCCGGGCAAGCATCGTTTTGCCGGAACCGGGAGGACCAAGCATCAGTAAATTATGCGAACCGGCAGCTGCCACTTCAAGAGCCCTCTTAACGTGTTCCTGACCTTTTACATCCTGAAAATCCTCTTCAAAATGCTGTTGCTGTGAAAATATTTCTGCTGGATCATAATCAAGAGGTGTGATTTGCAAATCACCTTTTAAATACTTTACAACTTCAGACAGTGTGGAAACCGGAACTCTTCTTATGCCTTCAACAACCGCTGCTTCCGATTCATTAGCTTTTGGAAGAATCAACTGCTCTAATTCATGCTCACGGGCAGCCACTGCAACCGGTAGAATCCCGCGTACAGGACGGACTTCACCATCGAGTGACAATTCCCCCACGACCATTGCGCGGCTCAGGTTTTCCGGTGGAAACAGCCCCATTGTACCCAGCAAAGCGAGAGCAATCGGTAAATCAAAACCGGAACCAATCTTACGCAAAGAAGCCGGTGCTAGATTTACCACCACTCTCCGGACAGGAAAACTGTATCCTGAATTGTTGACTGCAGACAGGATCCGATCCCGGCTTTCCTTAATTGTATTGTCCGGCAATCCCACAATATTGAAAACACTCATTCCAACTGAAACATCAACCTCTACCTCAATTAAATAGGCATCAATTCCTAAGACTGTAGCAGAAAATGTCTTGGCAATCACTTTGCCTCTATTTCAAAATGGAGTGTTTAAAATACTGTCATGATCAGAACCCATCAATGACAATGCGCTTTCTTTAAATATAGGATTGATGGTAGAAAGACTTACCTGTGAGTGCAAGTTTTTATGAGAGGAAATAAGAGGAATGTAATCGTTTTCACTGCGTTAGTCCAAAAGAAGCTTTGTTTGTTATTTCATACTCTTTCAATGTTTGTCAGAACATAATAACAGAGGTCCAGAAGGTGCAATACTAAATATATGTAGTTTTTACATCTATTTTTTAATTAGTCACCCTTCAATTATCTGGAATGTATTACAACCTTATTGCTTTCTCAGAAACCTAGGTCTAAATGAACAAATCCCTTGTTAAATCATATTTGCCGTATTTGTGGATACTTTGTTTGTGTTTTGTTTTTTACTATGGAATTGAGTTAAGGTGGTTGCTCAGGGACTTCATTTCACACAACACATCAACTTATTTTATTCCATGGCTTGAGCACCTCCAACAGACAGGCCTTCAAAATGCTCTAGTCAACACGGTCACCAACTACACTCCGGTGTATACCTACCTGATGGCCGGTGTTAACACTCTTCTTCCGGGCACCGACAGCCACTATTTAATCAAGCTGATCACCAATTTCGGAGACCTGCTCACTACACTGGCCTCTTACCACCTTCTCCGATCGGCCAAGTGTTCTCCGTTAAAAGCAGTTGCGGGTACTGCAACAATCTTTGTGCTGCCAACAGTGATTTTGAACAGCAACTCCATTACCCAGATTGAAAGTTTGGTTGCAGCTCCCTTGATTATGGGTGTTTCCTTACTGCTCTGCAACCGTCGGTCACTAGCTATTCTATGCATTGGGGTAGCGTTCTCCATCAAGTTCCAGTCTGTTTTCCTCTTCCCGGCACTCGTAATCTTACTGGTTTACCATGGTCAGAAACTCAGGAGTCTATGGCTTGTCCCCTTCGTTTACTTCCTTACGATCCTGCCTACTTATTTTGCAGGGCGTGACATGTCGGATCTGCTGTTAATCTACAAAAACCAGACGGAACTATTTGGGGACTTGACCCGGAATGCCGCCAACGTTTACCATTGGCTCCCGGACAACTACTCGGTGTTCATGCCATTGGGGATGCTGTTCACCCTTGGGGTGCTTTTTCTGGTAATAGTCTGTAAACCCCAAAACCTCTCCAGCCCGGAAAACCAGCTCTTGTTCATAACGACATCCTTGGTTTTCATCACCTTCTTTTTGCCAAAAATGCACGAGCGGTATGCTTATTTCTCAGACGTGTTTACAGTGCTTACAGCATTTGCCATCCCCCACCTGTGGCCAGCCGCATTACTGATGGTTGGGGCCTCGTTTTGCTCCTACCTAACCTATTTGTATTATCTAGGGGATCATTTTGACAAGTTCTTCCCGTTCTTCGCCCTGCTCGCCTTTGGGGCACTGGTTTTGCTCTACCAAGAGCTTGAGCGGAGGCAGGTGATCAATCTTGGAAAAATCATCTCACTCGTGACGGAGTTTTTGAAAACTGTGCACCAGATGGTCTGGTCAGATCGCACTCGGTTGGCGGCCATGCTTGCCTACGGTATCATCCTCATAGGACTGACACAGTGGAACTGGCTCAAGCTGAGCGAAATTGCTGGTTACGAAAAGTATGAAGTATTGCGTTACACGGTACTGACACCCATTGTAGGATTTCTCTTTGTATATGTCTGGACCATCATCAATGCCACCCTCGATCGTTTTGTCCCCATACCCGCCTACACACGATACTGGATTTTGGATCTACCAAGCTGGATGGTTTTTGTGTTGTTCTTGGGAGGCCACGTCGTGCATGACAAGCCCATGGAGGGTGCCCCCGTGGTGCTCGTAATGTTCGCCAGCTTTTTCGCGGTGCGCATCCTTGGTAACCCTCGATACAATCTCCAGATTGCCAAGAGACTAATCGACCTTGTAAAGACCTTCGTATGATTCTTTCAGTCGTCACTCCGCTACAATGAAGCTATCGTGATTCGGCTCACGGGGCCCGTTTGCAGGAGGACATGGACCATCTGGTAGAGAAATATCTTCTCTAAGCCTATAAGTGCGTGTTTTTCGATGATGGCATATCCTCTTTATTTGGTTAATTGAAATTCCAAGATTTTCTTCTACCTAATTTGCCTCCTTTATTCATCTCTTAAAACACCATATTCGATTATTACTCAGATGACAAACTTCTGTAACAAAGCTTTAGTTAACTGAAAGTTCATAAACAAAGAGATTTTGAAATGATTTTGTGCGAGTGTATAATGGATTAGCTTCAAGTGATTCGATACATTTTTCAAAATCATTTATCATGTAGTGTCCTACATCTGGTGATAATAAAATTATATCTACTGGCAAACTATTTACCTTCGGAGATACACATTCACCAGAGGACTGTTGGGTCATGATGGTAATAGCATTCCGATGAATGTGAGGTCCAATAGTAGACTGCACTGCCAGAGAGGCATTTGGCCATTTCTTATCAATCGCCCAAATGTCTTCAATCAATTTCAAATGTGTAGACGTAGGCAATGCATATCTGAGTTTTCTAATTGGACTCGCAGGTAAGAGAGTCATAAATCCAACCAACCAAATAATAAATACTCCTTTTACCCATTTTTCCCCAAACCAATTCACTACGACAGCATGTTTCTCTATAAGAATTAGTGAGCAAGTCATAAGTAACAGGGTTGAGGAGACATCATCATAATGAAATCCAGTACTATACATTTCTGGCCTACCGGAAAGCAAATTAACTCCGATTGCTGGTGCAGCTAAAACTCCGTAACGCCAATATATTAAAGGCAAAAAGCACAACGGCCAAAGAAGTTTTACAAGATAAATTGCTTTTCCGAGAAGATCCTGAAACGGCGCTATTTGAGTATTGCTAAAAGCTTGATAATCTCGAAAGTATGGCATGACCTGAAAAATCATCAAATAAGTTACTAATAAACCAATTCCGGCTAAAATAAATCCTGAACGAAATTTCCTTTGTGCTATTCCAAACAGACCAAAACCTATCAAAACAACCCCCATATGCTCTTTCAAGCCAATTATAAAGATCATGGTTAATGAAAATAAAAACCACCGCCTTTTTTCCATCAGTAAAAAACTTAAAATAATAAATGGTGGTGCTAGTGAGGAAGGTGAAAACTCAAAAAATCTACTACTGACTGCCGGCTTGTATAACATCAGCATCCAAACTCCAAACAGACAACTTAGAACAAACTTGAAGTTGCTTTCAGTTTTGTCTGCCAGCCAATAATATACCACCAATGGGAGAGATAAATAAGAAAGAGCTTTGGCAAAAGTCAGCCAGTGAACGGTTGCTTCAATCCAGTACAATGGTGCAAAGAGAGCTAACGATGGCGTAAAATGATCTGCGGTTGCTGGTATCTGAAGGAAAGAATTAAAATTTAATCCCTTGGAAAAATTGAAAACAACACTGCTGTAGCTGCCAACATCAAAAATATCCCAACGGAAAGAATAAAGGCTTAGCAAAGTTTTTGCTAAAACAATCAGTATCAGCAAAAAATATAGTACTTTAACTAACGTGTGATTAACTGATGTTGTAAAAAAAGGTAGTGGGCTATCATTTATAATAATTTCTCGAAACAAAATAATTAGTCCTATCAGTGCAGGAAGAGCATATAAATCTGAACCTCCAATTCCAAGCATCCAGACGATTAGCTAAATCTCAAGACATCATTTTTGGTGATTTAGATAATTTTGAAGTTAAAGGAGCTGATAAAGACAAGGGTGCATTTTTCTCACCAATATTAATCGTTTCTTGGACAATGTAGCGAGGGCGATGTTTGACTTCAGTATATATTTTTCCGATATATTCTCCCATAATTACCCAAAAAGCTCAACTGAACCCCCACCGAGTAATTACAATGGAGCAACTGTGGAAGTCCAACCTGGTATTGCACCTCCAAATATTTTAACAATTAGACTCCAGGACAGCATTAGTAGAGCTAACAAATAAACTAATAGGCCAACCAATGAACATATTCTTAACGGAACCGTACTAAAAGATGTCAAACCATCAATAGCAAATTCAAGCATCTTACGAAAAGGATATTTTGTTTCTCCTGCAAGTCGCTCCGGCCTGTCATAATAAACCACACATGAAGGGAATCCAACTATTGGGAAAGTTGCCCTGATGAAGTGATTATTTTCGTGGAATTTTAAAAAAGCATTTAGCGCACGCCTAGTGACCATGCGAAAATCAGCGTGATTGGGAACAATGTCCACACCAAATTTTTTCATGATCCAATAGAAAACATCAGCCGTCTTACGTTTAAATAGGGAATCTATCCCCCGGGACTTACGGGCAGCATAAACCACATCATGCCCCTCTTTTATCTTATCCAACATAGATCCTATTAATTACGGTGGATCCTGTAAATCAGCATCAAGTGAAACAATTACGTCTCCCTTCGCAAATTCATAACCTACCAACAAAGCCGCTTGATGTCTAAAATTACGAGAAAACCTTACTACCTTAAAACGCCTATCCGAAATAACCAAAAATGTATGGCAGAAAATAACAGGGAAATAATACATTCAAAGCAACCATAATTTTTGTAAATATAATTGGCTAAAAGCAATACTCCAATAATATATAAAAAAGCAACTGATCCATATAAAAACATTGGTTCATCAGAAATATATACAAGAGGTGAAACAAAGTAAAAAAACGCAGGAAATGTGTACATTCCATTACTGTGTTTGGGGCCATGTAGAGGAAAGTTCCCTTGGAATATATCTTTTGCAATTCTAATTGCGTCTTTTTGATCCAAAGATATTGAATTCGATGGTATTGATAAAGTAAAGTAGATTAAACAGCATCCAAAAAACAATAATATTAACAATAGTTTTTTTTATTAATTAACATTTAGGAGTTTTACTGTCTAAATATTTATATATATCTGAAAATTTTTCAGGGTGAATCATTTCTTTTAAAGTATTAGTGAAAATTTTTTAACCAGTTAAATGTTTGAAGTGGACCCCAAGTCAAGGACAGTTTTTCTTATGAGTTAAGGTGTACTTTAGTTTGTTTTTCATTGTATTAATCATGCTGCCTTCCTGGCAACTTCTCTACCCCAATAAATCTCTGCAGGCGTTTTTCCTACCAGAGATTGATGTGGTCTCTCAAAATTGTAAAACTCAAAATACTCCTTTAACCCTGAGAGTAATTCCGGAACAGTTTCAAACTCCTCCAGGAAGATCTTTTCGTACTTTACTGACCTCCATAAGCGTTCTATGAAGATGTTATCCATACAGCGCCCTTTACCGTCCATACTGATTTGAACGCCATGATCTTTTAGTGCACCAGTAAAATGCCTTACCGGTATATTGTGCTCCCTGGTCTGTATTGAATATCTCAGGTGTCTTATGCTTGCGTAGGGCACTCTTCAATGCATTAACACAGAAATCATCATCCATGGTCACAGAGCCTTCCCAGGCAAAGCAAACGTCATAATTTAAGTATAAAAACCATTGGACTTGTTATGAAAGCGTATGAAGATATTCGCTAAAGGGACGCGGATTAAATCCGTAATCCATACGGGCTACTGACAGGTCGTTTGATTTTGGAACAGTCAACCTCGCGATCTGATCGCGTTTGAACGGCATCGGAATCTGCAATTTCAGTAGCACTTCCAGCCATCGAATTGAGATAGGCAAGACAAAATGACGACATCTACGGAAGCGTGTCAACTCTCGGCAGATATCATTTGCAGTCAATAAGTTTTCAGCGCAAAGGGTATATACCCCCTTGTCGCGGCGTTGGTGCTCCACCGCCTCGACAAGGAAACACACCACCTCGTCCACACTGATTGGCGCATAAGCGGACGCACCATGCTGACGAAAATCCAAAACCACACGATAACGTAACGCCAACTGGATCAGACGATCAATACCCTCACCCTCCTTTGTTCCATAGACCTCGGCTGGCCGCACAACCGCATAACGTAACCCGCTGGACATAACAGCTTGCTCTGCTCGCAGCTTTGATAAGGCATAGTCGCCCCCATCCGGATGAGCGCAGCGGGTGCTCAGGTACACGAAAAAAGCGTTCGGTGCGCAGACCCCAAGCAAACAGCGCGTCCCCTCCGTGTTCACATCATCATATTGTTTTGGTATATCGCTATGACTCAGGCCCGCCAGATGTAAAATAACCTCAGCGTCAAGGGCTACTGCCTTATACGATTCAGGCTCAAGAATCGATCCACCAATAGTTTTAACTGGCAAACCACCTGGCAGAGACTTGCGATGCGTAAGCGCCGTCACGTTGTGATTGTGTCCGATCAATTCGCTGACTACGCATTGGCCAATGGCGGAACTGCCGCCGGTAATAAATATGCGGGTCATTACAATTTACGCTTATTTTCAAAAGGTGGCCAACCAAACCGGTAAGCAAAGAGATTACGTGTAAATTCAAATACGGCGTTTATGCGCACAAAGGATTTGCGTGTTTCTATAGCCTGGAATTTGATAGGAATCTCGTACATTTTCAGGCCAAGGTTCAGGCTGTTTAGCACAATCTCTGCGTCTATGAACCAGTCTTTAGCATGCAAATTCATGCGCCCGTATGCCTCGCGTTTCATAATTTTCGGCTTCGAATTCACATCCTGAAATCCGCGGTAAGCTGGAAACAACAGCTTGAACAGTCGATTATAAATACCGGAAATAATATTGCGATATAAACTGTCCGAACGCAGCACCCGATAGGTTTTTATAAAATCATAGTCACTGATCTTAATTGCGGCAAAACAGGATAAAATAGCCTCTATAGGGTACTGTCCATCACCATCAATTACACCGATGTACCGGCCTTCACAGGCATCAAGCCCTGACTTCATATCCCACCCCATCGCACCTTGCTTGGGCTCAGCGATATAACGGGTATGTGGCAAGCGTTCACAAAGAGCCCTGGCGACATCCGGGGTACGATCTGGGATATCCGGCCAATAGTTGGCTACAAGGACAATCTCCCAGTTAAAATGAAAAAATGATAAGATAGAATGGAGATTTTCAACAAATGGAATCACGGACTCTTCTTCATGGTAGCACAATACCGCCATGGAAAACTCAATACCTTTTTGTGGAACATTTATCATTTGATTCCTGTAGCAAAGTATTGAACACCCAGCGTCAACCAACCCAATGCCCGTTCCAGCACGTGGTTGATGCCGATGCTCCAAGGAAGGAAAATCATGTAAGACGAATCGATGCTATGCGAGCCTGCCGTAAGTAATAATGAACACGTATTTGATCGGCTGAGAAACACTGCATCGCTATCGAAGCTACATCGGGATACGACAAACCGGACGATGGGGTGCCAGGGATTATGCTCAAATAAAGCGAGGATTTCGTCTGACTGAAGAACACGCTGCATCTCCATAAGCAATTTCATCCAGTTTTTTATGGTGATATTGTGAAATACATTAATCGCAAACACAAGATGATAGCTATTATCCTCGTCATCTATATTTTGTCCATCGAAGTGTGTAAACCGGCATACCGGCGAATTCTCTCGCGCTTTCTCCAATAACTGCTCGGAGACGTCAAGACCGGTAATATCGGCGTTCGGTATACGCAAGAACTTCTCCACCAGTCCTGCTCAGCATCCGATGTCGAGCAAGCGAAGTCGACTGGAATCGCTACGGACGCGAACAGCCAAGGCTTCGATTTTTTTGGCTTTGGCACGAATATAAAATGCATGCTCTCAGGGGACACCCCTCATCGCGCGGCATATTTCATCCTCATAATTATCGCGCAAGTTGTCGAATAATTCTGTCAGACAGTTTTCATATTATCACCTTATTATAAGAATGTAAAAATCTCAGAGCTTACTATTAACTCCTAAATAAAATAGCTAGATTTATTGTACCAGTCTCCAAGAGTTTAATTAATTTTTTTTTATATATGTAAGTTTTGATATGCATGTAAAATTATTACTAGAAAGATTTAATTTTTTTAAGCATTGTTCCAGATCTTCAATTAAATAGTGATTTAAGGATTTTGCAAATACCAAATATTTTATTTCCGTATCGAACATATACGTAAAGAAACAACACTAAAAGTGGCTATGCCGCTTATCGTAAATTCAAGCATCTTAAGAAAAGGGTGTCTCGTTTCTCCTGCCAGACGCTCCGATTGGTCTTAATAAACCACACACTAAGAAAATCCAACTATTGGGAACGTTGCTCTAATAATGAGATTATTTTCGTGGAATTTTAAATACGCATTGAGAGCACGTCATGTAACCATACGAAAATCTGATTGATTGGGGATAATATCCGCACCAAATTTTTTCATGAGCAAATAAAATATTTCAGCCGTCTTGCGCTTAAATAGAGAGTCAATTCCTCGGGATTTACGAGCCGCATAAACCACGTCATAGCCCTCATTTATCTTATCCAAAATGGAACCAATCAATTCTGGAGGGTCCTGCAAATCAGCATCTAGATAAACAATTACATCCCCTTGAGCCATCTCATAGCCTGCCAGCAGAGCTGCTTGATGTCCGAAATTACGGGAAAACCGTACTACCTTGACACGTTTATCCGCTTTCGAGGTCTCTGTCAACAAATCATAAGTCCTGTCCTGAGAACCGTCATCAACTAATACAAATTCAATCTCTGTAAGGTTATCTCTGGAAATCCACTCATTAGACAACTTATTCAGTCGTTCCAGTGTCAAGGGTAGGATTTCCTCTTCGTTGTAACATGGAATGACGATGGAAAGTCTTATAGTTTTTTACCTACAACAAAGTGTTGTGCGCCGAGTGGAAGCCATGTCAGATATTTTTCTAAAGGTCTGAGTAACTTTAAAAAAGCTGGAAAGAAAACGCGATACTCTTGCATGACAACCTCCATACCTGCCTTCACAAACAGTTTTGCTACTTGAACTCGTTTCAGCAAAACTGCATTTTCATCGAAGGAACAAGTATTGACCGCATGGCGTGTCAATGGATTAAATGGATTATGTTCATAAATCATAAATGCACCTCCACTCCGTAGAGAGCGGGAAACTTCTTGAATAAGTTGTATATGTTTCTCTTCAGGAATGTGATGAAATACACAAGTAGCAAGTGCTAAATCAAATTTTCCTTCCGGGTATGGAAGTGTTTTACCATCAAATAATGAAAATTCACCAAACCCATCAAATCGTTCTTTCGCCAAAGTCAAAGATTTATCTGACACATCAGTTCCAAAGAGACCTGTTCCAGGAAAATATTGAGCTAAAAAGGGAATACTATTTCCAACACCTGTTCCAAAATCAAGAATATTATTGACCTCTCCCCCAACTATTTGCTCAACTCTAGTCAAATCACGAATTTTATATTCTGCAAAATACTCGGGGTTTTCTCCGGTAATCCGAATATTTTCTTGGTGGAGATTATGATATTCATCTGCAAATTTGTCAAATTCAGCAACATCCATGACGATCTCTCATTGAATTTTTAGTGTGTTTAAAACAAATTTATACCAGTGAATCCTGAATATTCAGTTGAATTTTACGTCTTCCTCGGAATTCGTTAAAACCCAAATTAACTGCGAGTTGTAGAAGGTGGATTCTCAGCAAAGAGTCTCTGCACGATTCCAGCCTATAATTTCAACATTTCCGTTTAGCTTGCCATTTAACATGTTTCTCCTTGAGCAGCGTAAATGGTAATTCCGGAGTTTCTATGGAAAATAGCGGTTCCTGATTCCCTTCGCCAAAAGGCTGGAGGCGGTCCAACTGATCCACAAACAAGTTCGTTAATTTTGGAAACTCCAGGCAGCCGTCGAGTTGTAATTTAGGTTCAATTGATTCAGGAATATTTTTCTGGCAAAAAGCAAAAAAACGTTTCCGGAACTCATTTAAATTCCCTGGAATCAAACTGCAGCCTGCAGCTGCGGCATGTCCACCGAAACGATCCAGTAAATCCCCACATTCTGAAAGTGCGTCCTTCAAATGCAATTCCGGAATGGAACGTCCGGAACCTTTCAACTTTTCTGTCACGCTCACTGAGTATCAGCACCGGCTTATAAAAACGTTCCACCAAGCGGGTAGCGACGATACCGTTTATACCCTTCGTGGAATTCCGGAGAGGACAAAATCAAAGCTGGAAACTGCTTTTGTGTCTCAGCAAGAGCAAGAGCTGTTTCCAGCATCTCGCCTTCTTTTTCACGTCGTTCAATATTTGTGGCATCAAGTTTTTTTGCCATTTTTTCAGCCTCTTGAAGATCGTTTGAAAGCAAAAAATGAACTGCCATATCTGCATCTTCCAGACGACCTGCCGCATTCAGTAAAGGCGCAAATTGAAAACCTAATGTCCGCGAAGTAATCGTTTTAACATTTTTCAATTTCTGCAGGACCTGAATTGCCAGCCTCGGTTTTTCATTCATCACCAGCAATCCGTGATGCGTCAATATTCGATTTTCATCCACAAGTGGCATCACATCCGCCACCGTGCCTAATGCTGCTAAATCAAGAATGCCTCGTAAATTTGGTTCTGGTCTTTCGGCAGTCCACCATCCGGAGTCACGCAGCGATTTCCGCAATGACATGATCAACTTGAGAGCCACGCCGCATCCGGAGATTTTCTTGAAAGGATACTTACATTCAGGATGATTTGGATTAACCACGATTCCGGAAGGCAGCAAACCCGGATCCGCTAGATGATGGTCTGTGATTATTGTGTTTATACCTACGTCATTCAGTCGCTGAACTTCCCGTGCGGCGGTTATCCCGTTGTCCACAGTAATGACCAGTTCCGGTCGCATTTCCAGCAAAATATCTGTACTTGCTTCAGTCAAACCGTAACCGTGTTTTATCCGGTTCGGAATAAAAAAGTCTAAATCCAGATTCCCGCATTTATGTAAAAATTCCAGCATCAAAGCAGTCGCCGTGATTCCGTCTACGTCATAGTCACCTAAAATTACAATGCGCCGATTTTTAGCAATAGTATCCTGTAATAGATCCACTGCTTCCCGCATCTGGCGAAGTTCATAAGGATCACGGAGATTATTGAGGCTGGGCAATAAAAAAGATTTAATTTCTTCACGCGTTTTGTAGCCTCTGCGCAAAAGAATTTCTGCCACATACGGGTTCGTATTCCACTCCCGGCACAATTGTTTTACTTGCTCTGGATCAGCTGTAGATGAGTCATACCATTGTTTTTGGGGCAACATCAATTTTCCTGCTCCCGTTTCTTTTTTTTGAACCTGCGAATTGACTTTGGAGGTTGAGGTTCCGGCATTTTCCATACTATTTTTTCAGGAAGAATTTTTTCTCTTTCCAGGAATTTGAACATCTTTAAGCAAATCCAGGCATCGGTAGCGGCATAAAGACATTGACTTGAGTTAAGATCCGGACGCTCCCAATTAGTTAATTGTTCTTTTTTAGAAATCCGGACACCAAAGAAAATAGCCGCTAGATTCCGTAAACCACAAGTCACAATCCCCAGGTCACTCCCGATGTTCGACAATTCGACAAAACCTTCCGCATCAAATTTACACAATTTTCTTAGAGCCCGGATATCATCCAAAATGGCAACTCCAACTTTTAAAATATCCGGATCTGCCAGCAAAGAAGCCAATTCCTCCGGAAGCCCCAAATAGTTTAAACGGAACAAAAATGCTTCTTCACGTGTGGATAATTGCAAAAGTGAAACTGAATACTGATCGCCTTTCTTGAAGGTCGGTCGTGTTTCAGTATCAAAACCCAAAACAGGCTCCTGCCGCAAAATTTTTATTGCTTCACTTACATCTTTACTTTCCGTGATTAAATGAATCTTACCTTCAAACGATAGAATTGGTAGAGTATTGATGTGTTCTTTGCTCAGCCTTTCAGGAAAACGCTGATCTATTTCGGAATTGATAATTTCTCCAGAATTTAAATTTGATTGATTGAAAGATTCTGTTTCCGTAGAGTCGGAATTAGTTTGCAAATCTTGTCTATGCATTGCGACAATTGTGAGTCATGGGTTTTCAGTAGTGAACGTTTCCGGTTCGGCATTTAATTCTCCGGACTCAGAATGTTTGATAAAGTTTTGATACTCTGCCAGTGCCAGTTCAATAGTTTCCCAGGAGAAACCGCGCTGGTAAAGTTTTTGGTTTAAAACTGCAGGTGTTTGTTCTTTTCCTTTTTTATGCAAACGCTCCAGGCACTTTAGCGCTTTTTTCAGCCACAACTCCTGATTGCCGAGTTTTTTCAGAATTTCATCTGACATCTCACGGGAGATACCACGATTTTGAAGATCCTGTAAAATCCTGTATGGACCATGTGGATTGTTCGCTAGTTTTGATTCCACAAAACGATTGGTAAAGCGCTCGTCACTTTGAAAATCGCGCTCTTGCATTTCCAGCAAGCAACGCTCCACCAAGGCAGAAACATCAAATGCGGCTGATTTGTAAAAACGTTGTTGCAGCTTTCTACGTAGTTCAAAAGCGGAATGCTCACGTGTTGCGAGAAAGCTCAGTGTTTTGTTGCGTATCTTCGTGTAGCAGGCTTCTTTCTCCAATAATTCTTGCTGCTCGTCAGTAAGCGCTGTGTCTTTTGGCTGCCCTAAACCGGTCCATATTTCAGCAGCCAATTTGAGCTCACGCTTATCACTCAAATTAAGTGTCACCGTGCCGTCATAAGAAAAATGAGCAGCTTCTACAAACACTAATTTTTTATTTTCAACTAACTCCAATATTCCCTGTCTCCATGCGATTCCGCCCACGAAACCACCGTGACGACAATCCCGAAGTTTTTGCGCAACTGGTAAAAATCAATCCGTACATGGCTCGTGTTTACGATTATCCAGAACTTCTAATTCCGCATCCTACACCTGATAATTTTCAGCAACTCTGGGACAGAAAAAAAGGGGATGTCCCTGCTTCATCCGGAATAGTCATCTGGAAATAGGCTGCGGCTCCGGACGTTACCTTATTGAATGGGCTCAGGAGAATCCTAAGAACTCTTTCATCGGCCTTGAATTGCGTTATAAGCGACTTGTGCTGGCTGCAAAAAAAATTGAACAGCAAACTATCAGCAACATAATTTTAATGCGAGAGCACGGTGAATTTATTGATGAATATCTGTCCGCACAACAGCATAGATTGCATGCACATCAATTTTCCTGACCCCTGGTCCAAAAAAGCCCGCCGCAAGCACCGTATCCTCAGTGCTGATTTTCTCACCAAAATGCATCCTTATTTTCGTTCACGTGGTGAATTGAGATTTAAGACTGATCATCTCGAATATTTTGAAACCGTAACCGAAATTTTGCAGAAGCTTGAGAACTACAAGATTGTTGAACACACCACAGATCTGCACAGTAGTGAATACAACGAAAACAATATTCTGACGGAGTTTGAGATGTTATTCAAGTCGAAGGCTAATCCTCCAATAGGATATCTACGAGCAGAAACGCTTTGAACAAAATAACTACTCAGATTTAACTATGTGGTAATTAAAGAGATAATTGGAAGCAGAATTTGAAAAATCAAATGAAGTCTATAAAAATATGTTTAGATTTTTCTATACACAGTGTGGTTTTCAAAAATTTGCTTTTGATCTTTTTGTAAAATAAAAATGATTAGTTTCTATACAACATCATTAAAACAATTAATGTCGCTACTTAGAAGTAATTTGCTTTTTGGAGGTTCGAGCAGGCTTCTCCCCCAACTATGCACCATCACAGGTTTTTCAGTAATCAGCGAAAGAATGGTAGGTGGAATATCTATATGTGAACCAAAATTATCATTAACAGTATTAGACGTTTTTAATTACGATTTCGGTAATGACAGTAAATCGGAAGTGTTTCCATTGGTATCCGAATTATTAAATGGAATAAACTTGTCGGAAGGATTACTAAGTGAGAACCACCAATTACATCTCAAAATAGATTGTTTTTTTAGACGGGAAAGGAAAAAAGCCGCATCATCAACAAGCCAACCTGGATACAGAATTATTACAGCCTGAAACAAAAATACAGAAAAGATAAACCACAAACTATAAGTATTTTTTATTGATATCATCGCTCCTCATTTTTAAATATTCCTACTACACTCGTACCAAAATAATTTGAACCGCCTACTTTATATTCTAAGTAGCCTAAGAGGTAGAGAATTATATTTATAAATTTATTGCTCTTTTTCAAATCACCATTTCTATTATATGTTTGAGGCAATAATTTGCGAAGTAATAATACTACCGGATAGATAAATGAAAAAGCATAATTAATCTTTACAGTATGAAATCCTACTGACTCAGCAAGTTCATTTAAACTATTTTTGTTGTATCTCTTGTAATGGCCGAGAAATATATCATGTCCTGACCACAAATGTTGGAATGCCGGCACTGAAATAAGTAAGAGTCCATTTGGCTTTAAAGCTTGCTTCCATTCTATGAGTGCTGAATGGTCATCTTGAATATGTTCTAGTACATCCATGGCTAATACAATGTCGGCCTTATTTGTACTTGAAAAAGAATTTTTAAGTAAAAAATTGCTATCTATTGCCCAATCTGGTTTCTCAATATTAGTTAAGTTGGGATCAATACCAATTATGGATTTTATTGTAGCAGAATGAGGACTTCTTTTTAATAAATAGTAGATGTTGTTACAAGTACCGCATCCATATTCTACAATATTTATATTTTTAGAATTATAATATTTTATGATTTCATTAATGTAGTTAAACCTTGTTTTAATCCACCAATGGTTAACTTCCTCCTCAATACCTTCAAAATTATTAGCCTCCCTTATATCCATTATTTTATTTCAATTTATAATGTCTAACAATCTTGAACAATTCAAAAGGAGCCTTTAGAAAGAAGATAGGTTTAACTTTAGAACCATCAATATCTATCCATTTGCTGACAGGATGCTCATAGGACATTTGAATGGTTTTTTCCATTCCATATACATTTAAAAGCCGTGCAAAAAGTTCAACATCAAACAACCATGGTGAAATAAACTTCTCGTAAAAAATATCATCACAAATCTTCCTTGAAAATATTTTAGCCCCACATTGAGTATCGTAGATTCTTATTTTCAAAAATAGTGCTACACATGTGGCAAATAAACGACCAATGAGATGTCTGAAATAATTTCTTTTAATTTCATTTCCAATAAGTTGAATTCGTGAAGCAAATACTACTTCCTTTGTTTTATCTTTTTTAATTATCTTTAATAACTTATCAATTTCACTAATTGGTGCTGCTAAATCAGCATCTAGAAAGCCTATATAGTCCGGATTCATATTATAACTTTCAATTACTCCTAATCTTACTGATTCTGCTTTTCCTTTATTGGTCTCATTTTTTAGCAATGAAACCATAGAATTGCATTTTGATATTATCTGTTTAATGATTCTGCTGGTATTGTCAGTACTTCCATCATCTACGAAGAGAAAATGTAGATGTGTATTTTGAGAAAGGTAGTCTATAAACTTATTTACATCTAGTCTATCAGCCTCGTTATAACAAGGAATAATAATTACTTACTTTCATTACTTTTAATCTTTATAATTAATTATTACCTTGTAACACAAAGCAAAATTAGGTGGTGTTATCTGTTTTGAACAATCTATAAAATTTTGAAAGTTTGAGCCTTTCTTCTTCATTGTAACAGGGAACAACTATTCCTGTACAGAGCTTGGAATGCTGGTTTGTCCTCATTGACTCTTTCTTGAGGGAGAATCATAGTCAAATACGATCAACCCTTTTTGTTGTTTAACATTTTTTAGACGAAGACCTAAATATGGGAAGGTATTCACTTTTAAAGGAGGAATAGGATGATTCTTGAATAGATTTGTAAACCAGGTCAAATCCCAGTTATTGAGAAGAAAACGCTGTATATCAACACGAACTAGCTCCGGCTCTAATTTCAAATGTACATCTGTATCTATTTCAAGTGAGGTATTCTCTACTTGACCAAACGCATGAATATTGGTTAAGGATTGATCTGTGCTGAATTGAATCTTTTTGACCTGTTTAAACCGTTCTAAAATGGATTTTTCCATAGTTTCTCCATTTATTAACAATTGCATTGAAATCCCTTGATGCTCTTGAAAAACCGGCCAATTGTAAAATTGTGAAAGAGTAACACTTGGTTTTGGAGATTTAATTAAGACCTCCATTCTGCTGACTACTAAACCTTTAAAAGGAACTTGCTCAGCTATTAACTTAACTTCAAATAGGTGTGCTGACTCATTCCACTGGCTCGTAATTGTTATATTTTTAGCTTCGGGCCACTTTCGGATAAGGATTTCATACCACCAAGTTTCCCATTCTTTCCCCCATTTCTCAGGTAATTTTTGTGATCCGGAAAGAAGTTCGGGGAAACCGGAACTATTTTATAAAAACGAAAGTTGTCTCTATTATTACGAATAATTTCTTCAACTCTATACTCCGGTGATAATATTTTGTTTATTGGTACAATATCACTATATTTAGGACGATAAAGTAGAAGGTAAAAATTAGTATACGGTTCTTGTAAAAGAATACTTTTCATATTTTGCATGTTTTCATCACCAAAATCATAATGAAGGTTTCTGTATTTTTCTCCAAAGAGATAGTAGCGCAACATCCAACCCAGATTTTCTTCAAAAATAAAATTATCTCCATTCTGCAAAAAAGGTTTTATTTCTTTTATAATCTCTTGAGCCCCTTGAATAGGACTATTCCTTAAATTTTCGCCAATTTGACTAACTCTTGCAGTTGCAAATGAAAAGACACTTATTAAAGTAATCGCCCCCAAGATACTTATTATTATCTTACCTCTTGCATTTTTATTCCAATTTAAATACCTAAATCGGCGTATACAATTCTAATAAGGTTCTGCAAAGATCAGGAAAGGGAAAACAGGGAAAACATACCAAAACGCTATGTATTTATGAGCTACAAAAACAGCAAGAAGAAGAAAAAGAGTGTAAATAGATTGTAGCAAAAATGGAGTTTGTCGTTAATTCAAGTGTCTTTTTAGACTCCACTGCTGATATATTTTTCCCATAAGAAAAAGCATAGATAGTATAAATAATCCATGATCCAGTGCCAACTCAAACCAACTACTTCGCCCAAACCCCTCTGCAAAACTGAAAGGCGCTCAAGAGATGTCCCCTCAAAATTGAGTGATCATGTGTTCCTGAAACAAAACCTGTAGTCCATTTGAAAAGTTTCATCCTTTCGCTGGTTAAAAACATACCCCAATATAGAACTGGTAAAAAAACAGAAAAAAATCCTGGCATCATTTTGAAAACAGATTTTGATGACAGAATTAAGAGCCTCTTTTCCGGAATGATGATGGAATTCGATTATTAGCAGACAGAGGAAATAGAGCGGTCCAAAGGAAAGGATTGTTTGTTTTATACCAAAAGCTATCCCAATCAAGAAACCTGTCCAGTAAAATCGACGATGTATTAATGTCCAAAACGACAACAACGTAACTGTCATGAATAGAGAATCTGCTAGCCCCCATACTGAAAGCCACACACTCATGGGCGAAATTGCAAAAAGGAAAGCTGCCAGTAAACCCGCAGCAGAGTTTTTTAAATCTCTTCCTAATAAATAGATTATGCCTATACTAATCATCCCTCCTATAAAACTCGGAAGAACCGCAACGGATTCCGAGACACCCAACAACTCAAAACAAAGTGCCTGAATATAAAAAAATAAAGGTGGTTTGTCACTCAAATGATTGACTTGAAGCAGGTAGTCGCCTTCTGCAATAGCTCGTCCTAAGGAAGCATAATACGCTGAATCCATAAACAAAGGCTCTAAGTTGTAAATCGACAAGTGGAACACAGCTCCAAGCAACATTATGCCGGAAAGCCACCAGACTGTATTTTTGTTGACCATTTGAATTGTCAGTTAATAGTTATTCCTAAGTGAAACAATTAAATTATATAGGAATGAAAAATTACTCAAAACAGAAACTATTGTTTTTATAACCAACTTCTTTGCTTTTTATAGATATTTTTTCCCCATCCGAGCGTTCTCCGTTCAACCGACCTTGCTGAATAATAGAGTACGCTCAAACATGATAATTATTATTTGAGGCTATACCATAAAAAATCTGGCTTCAAGTCAATTGCAGGAGATTCCCGGAAACAGCATTCTTTAGAGTAAGAGACGACTTGGAGAATGTCACTTTATATGTTAGTATCAAACTTCAATAAATGAGCTTTTTTTTCGAAACTAACAGTCCAGAAACTTTACTTTTGCTGTAGTCGATTTCTGGAAGATCAGTCTGTTCTGCACTTTCTGCTTAATTAAAATTAATATGGCTTCTCGTGTGATGGTATTGGGTGTGGGGGCTTTTGCGCATGCAGTACAAACTATCCTTCGGGAAGATGGCGCAGAAACAGCTTGTTACCTGACAAGACCCTACAGTCACTTCGGTCCCAAATTAGTCGGTCAAACCTGGAGTAATGAAGATCATCCGTCTCCTTTACCACTGATTGAAAAATTTAAACCTGATCTGATAATTCCACAAGCAGTAGCCTGGGCAGAACAACCTTGGGCCGCAGATTTGGTCAAGCAGGGTTGGCCGATATTTAGTCCTGTCGGAGATGCAATGCGGATAGAAATTTCAAGACAGGAGTCTTCGGTATTATGCAGACAATACGGTATTCCAGTACCGGCCTTCCACCATGTACAGAACCGTATTGAAGCTCGGAGGTTGATGCAGGAAGATCCGCGGCCTTATGTTTTGAAAAATCCCATTTGCTCTCCCTTCAGTCCAATCCACGCCATTATCTGTGAAAGCCCGGAAGATACGCTGGGTTGGATTGAGCGCGTGGATTATGCAGAAGGTCTATTTTTGCAGGAGTATCTTGGAAAAGAGGAGGCCGGACATTTTGTTTTTATCAGCGGCGGAGAGATACGTAGTTTGGTTACAAACCAGGAATACAAACGTGCTTTTACCGGAGATATGGGGCCACTGGCAGGTGCACCTTTGGCCGGAATTGTAGAACAGGATCCGGATGATAAATTTGGTTTAGCTCGAGAATTAATCCATCCTCTAAAACCCTGGTTTGAAAAAACAGGCTACACCGGACCGCTCCAGGTAACTGCAATACGCAAAGAAGGAACCTGGCATGCAATTGAATACAACATTCGTTTAGGTGTGACTACAACCGCGCTTCTGTTGAGGATGCTAAAAAACCCAGTTGATGTTTTGCTGAAAGTCGTCACGGGATCAAGTCCCTGTACTGGATTGGCATCCGGAAAAAAAATTTGGCTGCACTCTTACATTAGCAGGATACGGCTATCCTTACGTTGTTCCTTCTGTACCAAAATTACCGGTTGAAGTTTCAGCACCTCTTGAGTGTGACTTGTGGTGGAATGAAGTAGATGAAGAGGACGGTCAACTGTATATGGCAAATCATCAAAATTACGAAATGGGTCACAGAATTGCTGACGTGAATGCCTGTGCTTCTGAGATAGATTCTGCAGTTATACTAATAGAAAAAGAAATTCTCAAACTCCGCTGTTTAGGAAGTTATTCGTCTCATAGACTGAAATAGCTCGTGACTCTACCCGGAGAGAAGCTATTTAAAATAAAAATTTGATGACCTACACACTTCCAGAAACTGACAAAAAGCTCGCTACGTTGAACAAAAGTTTGATGAAATTGCTCAAAAATACGATCGATTCAACGATCTTATCACTTTTGGAATGCACCGCTACTGGAAAAGGTTCGTGGTACGACAAACAGGACTGCACCCGGAAGAACACTGCCTGGATTTGTGCTGTGGAACCGGCGATATCGCTCGAGAAGTATTACGTCAATATCCTGCATCCAAAGTAACAGGTCTTGATTTTTCACAAAAAATGCTCAACATTGCCAAATCTAAAAGCAGCAATAATTCAGGAATTCAATATCTGTTGGGTAACGCAATGGAAATCCCTTTTCCGGATACAAATTTTGATGCAGTCACGATTGGGTACGGTTTACGAAACGTTCCAAACCTGAACGGATGCCTGCAAGAAATCTTGCGTGTGCTGAAACCCGGCGGAATTTTGGTCAGCCTGGATGTAGGAAAAGTTCGTTTACCAGTTATTAAGGAACTAAATAACTTTTATTTTTTCCGTATCGTTCCTTTGATCGGAAATTTGTTGATGCCCGGACAGGATATGTTTCAATATTTGCCAAATTCTTCACTTGAATATCCTAACCAGGAATCACTTAAACGCTTAATGTTTGAAGCAGGATTCCAGCAGGTTGAAATACACGATTTCGTTTTTGGGGCTTCCACTGTACATGTTGCCTGCAAACCAACCATCAACTGATTATAATCTAAAAGTGAAACCAGAAAAATTTCAATCGCTTGAGGATGCCCGCTGTTTCCTACTAAAACAAGTCAAAGAATGGGATAATTCCCAAAATAAAACAACCCCTAAAAACTCTGGAGTTGTACGTTTGGAAGCTTCTCTAGAGTCAGCTCACCCTCTGGAATGGCTAACCTTACAGGATTGTTCTCAGAAGATTTATTGGGAAAACCGTTCGCAAAAAGAACAATTTGCCGGTATTGGTTCGGCCCTTGAGATTGCAGACGGGAAGGATGGTTACGAAAATATATTGCAAGTTATCAGTAAAATTTTACAGGATTCTCCTGAAACAGTCCGTTTTTACGGAGGAATGCGTTTTGACTCCAAAGCTTCAATTTCCCCAGAGTGGGAAACTTGGGGAACCGCACGTTTTACTATACCTTTAGTTGAATTAAGCATTATCGAGGAAAATGTAACTTTGGCCTGTAATTTCCTTCCAGGTGATAAAAAGAATTCCAAGCTTCAGCCGTTGCAAAATTTGCTGGAGTCTCTGAGAACGGAAGATGTCATCATTCCAGATAATCCGCTGATTGGACTGGAGCGGCACGATCTTCCAGAATATCGACACTGGTGTCGCCTGGTTGAGCAAGGACTTGAAAACATTTCCAGCGGCAAAATAAACAAAGTGGTTTTAGCACGAGCTGCAGTTTTCAGTTTGGCCCGTGACTATGACCCAACCGAACTACTGCTCCAATTGGGACGTCACGCACCACAAGCTTTTCATTTTTGTTTTCAGCTTGCTCCCAATAAAGCCTTTTTGGGGATCACCCCAGAACTGCTTTACCGAAGATCGGGAACACAAATTGGGAGTGAAGCAATTGCCGGAACACGTCCCCGCGGACAAACACTTGAAGATGATCAACGTTTGGCAGACGAACTACGTAACAGTGAAAAAGAACAGCGTGAACATTTAATGGTTTTAGATCGAATGGAACGTGTACTGAAGCAATTTTGCCGGCAAACAAAACGCTTGTCTTACTTGGAGCGCCTGCCCCTGCGGCATGTTCAACACCTGCTTAGCAGGATGCAGGGGATCCTGCGTCCGAATGTAAATGATTCCGATTTGCTTCCGTCTTTCCATCCGACACCGGCAGTTTCAGGAACACCTGATCCGGAAGCTCGTGAGATTATCCGGGAGTTGGAGCCATTTGACCGAGGTTGGTATGCGGGCCCTGTTGGCTGGATAAACCGTAATCAGGCTGAATTTGCCGTTGCAATTAGATCCGGACTGTTATGCGGACGCACTTTAAGAGTCTATACAGGAGCTGGAATCGTTGCAGGTTCAGTACCTGAAGAAGAGTGGAGGGAGATAGAAGTCAAACTACAAAGCTGGAAATCTTTACTGGGACGATCGTGAACTGGAATGAATGTTGGGGAGAATGGATTATTGAGGAATTAGTACGGCATGGTACGTTGTGTTTTTGTATCTCGCCCGGATCACGTTCCACTCCTTTGACTGCGGCGGTTGCCCGTAATGACCTGGCAAAATCTGTTGTATTTTACGATGAACGTGCAGCCGCATATTTTGCACTCGGTCATGCCAGAGCAACCGGGAAACCGGCAGTCTTGATTTGCACATCCGGAACTGCCGGCGCAAATTATTTGCCTGCAGTTATCGAATCTTCAATTGAGCAAATTCCTCTGCTGGTACTGACTGCTGACCGACCGCCAGAACTTCGAGATACCGGAGCCAATCAGGCTATTAACCAGACTCACATTTTTGGAACACACGTCCGCTGGTTTTTTGATCCAGGATGTCCCGGACCGGAGTTCACTTCCGCAGCCTTGCTTTCCACAATTAACCATGCGCTATTAAAAACACAGCGTCCCTTGTCAGGACCGGTGCACCTGAATTTACCTTTCCGGGAACCTTTCTTTGAAAAAAATGAGGCTGAAAAAAGCATAGATTTACTACAGCCGCCGAAAACAAACTGTTACGTTCACTTTGCGGTTTCAAGAAAAATTCTGCCAAAAAAAGAAATATTGGAATTGATTGAAAGCCGTCCTGAATCCGGAATTTTGAGCATCGGACGTGTTCCTTCAAACTCACTTGAGTCCCTCAGAATACTTGCAGAAGAATTGGGTTGGCCGGTATTTGCAGATGTCACTTCCGGACTACGTCTGGGTAATAATTGCCCAAACAGGATAACTTACTATGATCAACTGCTGCATGATGATCTTATCAGTTCAAACTGGGACATTGAAGCAGTTTGGCACATTGGATTCCCACCTACATCTAAACGCTGGCTTACCCGCTGGGAACAGAGCCCTCCCCCTCAAATGGTCTGGATCGCAGATCATTCTGAACGTCACGATCAGTCTCACAATTTTCGCTGGATAATAGAGGCTGAGATTAAAGAATTTTGTGAGCATCTAGTGCATGAATTGCGACTGGAGAAAAGGTCAGCCGTTAACTATTCAAAAACGCAGAAATGGCTTAAGGCATCAGAAAATGCTGGTGATTTGATAGAGAAACATTTTTCTGCAAATTCAGAAAATAAGAAAATTAATGAATTTGCTTTGGTGCGAAGGTTGACTCATATAATACCTGAAACTCATGGTTTTTTCATCGGAAACAGCCTCCCAGTCCGTGCAGTGGACATGGTTGGTTCTGAAAAAGGAGCGGATCTTCCAACAGCACTCAATCGGGGCGCCAGTGGAATTGACGGCCTTATAGCTTCAGCATGCGGATACTCTTCAGGAATGCAGAAGCCGGTCACATTGCTTATTGGCGACTTGTCAGCATTACACGATCTTAATTCGTTCAAACTACTCACAGATTCTCCTGAACCAGTTTTGCTGGTTTTACTCAATAACCACGGAGGAGGTATTTTTTCATTCCTTCCTGTTGCCCAGCAGACAGATATTTTCGAACCATTTTTCGCTGCACCACACAATTATAATTTCCGTAAAGCTTCTTCAATGTTTAATTTGAATTATTTTAACCCTGGTTCGATCAGTGCTTTTGAGATAGATTATTTAAAAGCACTTCAAGCAAACAAATCTGCAGTAATAGAAATTATTTCGGATCGTGATAAAAATCCACAATATCTTGAGTCCCTGCGGCAAAAACTCGTAAAAAGTGCATTTGAATCTTCTTTATAAGAACGTTATACTTAAAAATTTGTTAGCTATTTTGCTTTAAAAGTGTTCCAGGTTGAAAACTAAATAACATTTAACTGTTTCCCAACTTTAATAAATGCACTAATTGCTTTGTCTAAATGTTGCTTAGTTATGATTTACAGTACAGGTGGTGTTTATGCCGACCTTCAATACGATGATGGTCAATACTTTTTATACCGGCACTTGATGCACTTATTGAAAAAGACTATGAATGATAGGAGTTACTAGATTGTGAACTATCACAAATGGCAGCAATTTTCAATTTGGTTAATGCTGGTAATGTTGATTTTACTGATTCTGGTTTTGATTCCTGAAGTGGGACATGAGGTTAAGGGGGGACGCCGCTGGCTTCGTATGGGTTCGTTAAGTTTGCAACCTGCCGAATTGCTGAAGATAGTTTTGATTATTTATGTCGCTTCATATTTGGAAAGAAAGCAGGAATTGCTGGCTTTTTTCTTCCGCGGGTTGACACCAAACTTTATTGTCACAGGTATTTATCTCTTCCTTGTCTTGCTGCAACCAGACTTTGGTACAGTAATTTTGTTAGCAACAACAGTCTTGCTGATGCTGTATGTCGGAGGTGGCAGTCCCATTCAAATTGCCTCCAGCCTGTTAGGTGTGGGTGTTATTGCAGGATTTTTGATTGCATCACACACATATCGCGTACGGAGAATGCTCTCTTTTTTGAATCCCTGGGATGATCCACAAAATTCCGGATTCCAAATTATCCAGTCATTCATTGCTCTTGGAACAGGTGGGTGGCTTGGTAAGGGCCTGGGAGAAAGCCTTCAAAAACGCCTTTTCCTGCCGGATGCTCACACAGATTTTATTTTTGCAATCATTGGAGAAGAATTAGGATTTTTGTGGATTTGTGTACTGATTATTCTATTTTCCGTTTTTATTTGGCGCGGTTACTGGATAGCCTGGAATGCCCAAGACACATTTGGAAAACACCTGGCTTTTGGAGCCACTACAATTTTAAGCCTGCAAATTGTTATCAATCTTTTTGTTGTTATAGGTCTCCTGCCGACTAAAGGTTTGCCACTTCCATTCATAAGCTACGGTGGAACATCTCTTGTGGTAACCATGTTCTTAACTGGTCTTTTACTCAATATCAGTGGCCGAATAGATTCAACTGATGAGAAGCCCACAAATGGTTTTTCATCTACACCCAATGTTCGCTCCAATGAGTAAGGACTATCCATCCTGGATGTTCCGGAAGTTTCAGAATTTTCAATTCTGTTACTCACTGGCATCTTTTATCCGTATATTCCTGCTTTTTTGCTTAATTTACACACAAGCAGGAGGTCTAATTTATTTTCCTTCCGGATTTTCATTACCTTCTCCGGCCTTTGCGCAAACTTCCAAAAATAAAACTGATTCCAAGGCAGATCACCGCTTGGAAAATTTCTTAATCAGCACAGAAGATCGAGATGACTGGACTCGCCTGATGTTAGCCATTCTTAACAGCGTGCCTGCTTTAGAGCAAGTTTTGGGACAAGGTGTAAGCGTAAATATCAGAGGAGCCGAAAAATTTCACGGAGTGACTCCACTTATATTTGCTTCCGGAATTGGTTCCCTAGTCATAGTAAAATTGCTTGTAGAAAAAGGTGCACGCCTGAATGATACGGATACTCAAGGCAATACGGCTTTGATTCAGGCAGCAAAGAAAGGACACTTTGATACGCTACAATACTTACTCCTGCAAGGTGCAAATCCGAATGCTGAAACTAATCAAAAGTGGAAGGCATTAATGTTCGCAGCACACAGAGGACAATTTGAAATTCTCAAAACTTTATTGAAACATGGTGCAAGAGCAAACTTCCAGGACGATTTGGGAATGTCCTCTATTATGTATGCAGCTCAGAACGGGCATTTTGAAATAGTCCTACACTTACTAAAGCGCGGCGCAAAAGTGGATTTAGCCTCACTTAACGGTTCAACAGCTTTAATTTGGGCCATTAGGTCTGGCCATGAAAATATAGCTGAATTACTCATGAATGCCGGTGCAGAAATAAATTATTTGGAGAATGAGTTTAAAAGGTCACCACTACTGCTGGCAGCAAAGTATGGTAGGGATTCGACTGTAAAGAGGTTGTTAACCGCCGGAGCTAATGTAGAGGCAATTGACAAACAAGGTGCAAATGCTTTGTTACTGGCTCTAAGCAATAATCATTTGAAAACGGCAAATTTTTTGATCGAGTACGGAATTACTATCAACACTGCTGACCAAAAAAAATACAACCCTCTTATGGCTGCAGTTTCTCAAGGAAGTTTTGAATTAACAAAATCCCTGCTCGAGAAAGGGGCTGTAGTGAATGCTCAGGATTTTGCTGGAAAAACCGCATTAATGATTGCAGCAGGAAAAGGAAATATGAAAATAGTAAAGCTCCTGCTAAGAGAACAGGGGCGACTTGATTTTAGCGACCGCTACGGACGAACCGCATGGATGTATGCAGCCGAACAACAACGTATTTCAATGGTTAGATTTCTAAGCAACAATGAAATTGATAACCTTGAAAACCTCTTTTATGCCGTTTCCCATGGACTATTCAAAGTAGTTGAAACATTGCTGGAGTTAAACGCATATACAGGAGTCCGTGATTCTCAAGGATGGACTCCTTTGATGTGGGCAGCAAATAACGGTCATGCCAAAATCGTAGAACTTCTGCTAAAAGGTGGAACAAATATTAACAGTATTAATGGAAAAAGTCCCAATGTTTCTGGCTGGACCCCACTAATGCTGGCTGCGGGGAGTGGACATCTCGAAACTGTAGAATTTCTCACTCAGAATGGAGCAGATCTTACTGCAGAAGATGAGGATAGTTGGACAGCACTAACCTGGGCTTCTCATAAAGGACACACTGATGTTGTTAGCTTTTTAGTTGATAATGGGGCAAATATTGATAAGCTTGGCTCTGATGGTCTCTTCACCGCTTATTTGGGCCACATCTCAGGGGCATGATACCGTAGTGCGTGTCTTGTTAACTAAAGGTGCCAATTATACATTGAAAGATGGTTACGGAAAATCCGCACTTGCACATGCAGTACTGCAAGGTCATTTCTCAATCTGCAAAAATGTTGATTAATCATGGAGCCGACATTAATCAGAATCTACTTTATGCTGCACGTAGAGGATACAAAAATATGGTTGTATTTTTACTTGAAGAAAGTGCGGAAATTGATTATCTGTCTCCACATAACGAAACTCCTTTAAATCTTGCCAGTCAGGGAAAACACTGGGAAACAGTCAAAATTCTCCTGGAGAAAGGTGCCAATTCCATATTGAAAAATGACCAGGGACAGACTTCACTGATGTCTGCAGTTTTGACCGGTGAAGCAAAAATGGTAAATCTACTGATCAACTCTACTAATACAGGCTCTCTGAATTCTGAACTTGAAAATGTAGATTTTTTAGTAAACACACCTTTGATGACAGCTGCTGTGCACGGTTATTTAGATATCGTTAAAATATTGCTAGATAATGGTGCAAAAGTTGAGAGTAGAAATCGTTGGAAAGAATCTGCATTGATCCTTGCAGCTTCAAAAGGTTTTCGTGAGATAGTCCGGTTGCTGATTCAATATGGAGCAGATTTGCACTCTGAAGATATTACTGAAAAAACTGCCTTATTGAGGGCAGCCCAAAATGGACACCTGTTAGTAGTTGAGATGCTGCTTGCACAAGGCGCAAATCTGCACATTAACGCAATTGATTTAGGCGGAGAAGGTGGAACTGCCTTGATACAGGCTGCAAGAAACGGCCATAACAATGTTTCGCAAACACTTTTGAACGCCGGAGCAATTGTAGATGAGACAGAGCTTATTTTTCACCACTCGGCTCTGATGGTCGCTGCTTTGAATGGTCATAATAAAACAGTGGATCTCCTGCTCACTGCCGGCGCAAATCCAGAGTTAACAGATATTTCACAAAGGTCAGCTTTATTGCTTGCAGCTACAAACAATCACCTTTCGGTTGTGATACAGCTTTTGGACTCCGGACAAAGTGGAATTCAAACTGATTCCAACGGCAACGGTATCTGGCACCTGCTGGCTATGAGTGAAGTTGAAAATAGGAACATACCAACTAGTTCGAATATAAAACTAAACGAAGAAGGTGTGCCAACGGAAATGCAGGTGCTTTTATCACGTAAAATTTTACTGGACTCTATAAACAATAATGGGGAAACAGCACTGATGATTGCAGCAAAACACGGAAAGATGAAGCTTGTTAAAAATCTGCTTGAACTTGGTGCGTCTCACAAAATACTGACGCCCGAAGGAAAGAGTGCCTATACATTTGCAACTGGATCCGGAAACAACGAGCTTGCCAAGCTATTGAGATGACCACTTGTGATATTAAAGCAGAGGACTTGTACCATAAACCGAATTTTAGCCCCCTCTATTCCAGTAGCCAATCGCTAGTTTTTTTTCTCGCTCATTGAAATCTCCTATAGAAATTTTACCTTGAGAAAATCCAGAACGGAGATAATGCAGTTTTGCGAGGCACTCCTCTTTTGAATCACAATGGCTCCAGCCTTTTTCCTTCATTTGGACCAGTTTATTATAATCTTCCTCTGAAACTTCAACTGGGTTTTCCAGAGAGTATGGTGTTAAACTAATCATAAGATCTACAATAATTGCTGCGAAAAACGGGGGGGAACTTTGCAATAAAAAAATATTAATACCATTTTAAGCACTAAAGAAAACAGCTTGCAAGTCTGCTGTAAAAAACCATGAATATTTCTCGAGAAATCCAAAATCAAATTCCAAAAACAAAATCCCTGTTTTGGATAGGAAGCATCATTTCCGGCATTTTGCTCGGCTTGAGTGCCCCGGGCTTTGGCACTAACTGGGTGGGAATACTGGCTTTTTTCCCATTGCTGGCGGTACTCGATCAACTACATAAAAACAGGCTGTTTTCATTCCAAAAAAGGGCCGGTCTTTTTTTTGTAGTCTGCTGGTTTTCCGGAAGTATTGCTGCTTCGATCGGTGGATATTGGATTACTAACAGTATTAATGTTTTTGGCCACATTCCCTGGTTTGCAGCACTGCTGATTACTGCCGTTGGATATGGACTGGAAGTTGGAATACAGCTTTTTGTATATTTTGGAATCCCATTACTTTTCATCCGTCAACGCGGCGGTTGGGATTTAATCGTACGGCTCGCATTTGTTCTCGCTCTTGATCCATGGTATCCTAGGCTGATTCAATGGAATTATGGCGGATTGACTTTTTCTAAATTTCCATGGCTTGAGCAAGCTGCAGATATACTTGGTGCTTCCGGACTTCTTCTCTACAGCGCTGGATTCTCATTTTTGCTGCTCTACTGGTGGCGCTGGAAATCAGAAGGAACTGGAAACCGCAAATCCTTATTTAAAGCCTCAACCATTTATTTAATTTTGTGGGTCCTCGGCTTAGGTTACGGTGCCTGGAGAACTCAGGACCTTGTTACTCAAAATTCAAAACTTGACTCTGCATCATCCGGCAATATTCAAAACCTTGTTCCTGACTTTCCGGCAAAACTCACAGTTATGGTTATACAGCCTAATTTTTCCCTCCAGGAACTTGCTTCCAATCCTGAACTTGCATACTCAAAACGTCAGCAAAATTTAGCCGGCTTGCTGGAGGATTCACTCAAGGCACTGGAACAGCTCCCGGAAAATACAACTACTCCAAAGTTGTTAATTTGGCCTGAGTCAGTGTATCCTGATCCTTTTTTCAAAGTTGCAGCTTCACGCGAAAAAGTTTTGTCCTTTGCTGAAGCAAACCAAACTTACATTTTGCTGGCTACTGTAGATTGGGTAAAGACTCAAACCGCTTACAAATTTCATGGAGTCTCAGTCCTGATTGGAGCAAATGGTGAAGTTCTTGGACGTTACAACAAGATATTCCTAATTCCATTTGGAGAGACAATTCCATTTTCAGAGTGGTTTCCCGGAATAGCTTCGTGGCTCAGAAATAATATTGCAAACATGTCAGAGTTTGAACGGGGCAAGGAATACACTGTTTTTTCTGTTCCTGAAAACATTGAGTTTTCTGCGCCAATTTGCTTCGATATTTTCTCACCCACAGTAGTTAGAGGCATGGTACGCAACGGCTCAAATCTGGTGGTAAACCTCAGTAACTTAGCTTGGTTCGGACGCACCACTGCGTCAGATAACATGGTCGCTGTTTTACGCTGGAGAGCCATCGAAAATCGGGTTCCGGTAGTCTTTGCCTCCAACAACGGTAAAAGTGTGTTCATTGGTGCAGACGGGAAAAACCGGAGCCGACAACTGGGATTATTTGAAGAAGGATCGTTAACATCCACAATTAACATTCGACCACAATTCTCATTTTTTCGAGAGTATGCTGAATGGGTTTGGGGAGGATTCATGTTTTTATTTTTTATGCTGGGTATTCTGGCACAAGTACGTGGTAAAATATTTCATTAATCATTTTGCCTTTTAACTATCTTTTACAAACAAGGAGAAAAAATGGACTTAAAACTCAAAGGTAAAGTAGCCATGGTAGCGGCTTCTAGCAAAGGTCTGGGTTATGGAATTGCACAGGCTCTGGCTCAAGAGGGTGCTTCTATTTCAATAGGAAGCCGAACTCAGAAAGATATTGAAACTGCCGCAGAACAACTCCGGAACGAAACCGGAGTACCAGTTTTGGCTTCGGTACTGGATTCATCTAAGCCAGAATCAATTCGACAATGGACAGATGCCACACTGAATGAGTTTGGTGGTGTGGATAAACTTGTCGTAAATGCCGGAGGACCGCCTGCAGGAAAATTTGAAGATTTTGCAGATGAAGACTGGCAGGCCGCTTTTGATCTCAACCTTTTCAGTGCAGTAAGAATGATCCGGGCAACTTTGCCTTTAATGCGGAAACGTGGAGGCGGATCAATTTTGACAGTCACTTCAATGTCGGTCAAAGAACCAATTGATGTTCTGATTCTCTCTAACGTCATGCGTTCCGGCGTAACCAGTTTGGTGAAAAGCCTTTCCATTCAATTGGCTCCGGACAACATTCGCCTCAATAATCTGATGCCCGGACGTATCAACACAGACCGGATACGTAGCCTGGATGCTCTCAACTCTGAAAAAAAAGGAATTCCAATTGAGCAATTAAAGACGGAAAACCAAGCCCAAATTCCACTGGGACGTTATGGTACAATTGAAGAGTTTGGACGTACCGGAGCATTTTTGCTGTCCGATGCCGCCAGTTATATCACGGGATCGAGCCTCGCTGTCGATGGAGGATTTCTAAAAACAGTCTGGTAATTAACAGTCAAGTTTTCTGCATTTCTGCCGATAGTCTTGATCAAGAGGAATCTGCCGTTTTATGCATGAATTTTCTATTTAAATTAAAGAAAGTTCAGGTTGAATTAAACGACAAATTCCATTCATTTAACTTGATCAATCAATGAGGTACAAATGCCTGTCAATTATCTAAATATTTATGTCTTTGCTATTTTTGGGGGCCTTGCCGCAACTGTAGGAGGTATTTTTATCTGCTATACCGGCATGAGTGAAACGAGTTATCTTGTCTATCGAGGCATGGAACTCACAACCTTTTATCTCGATAAAAACCGTCATGACCTGTATCTAAACGGTTTGGTTTACAGTATTACTTTCGGCATCGCGTTTCTGCTTGTTCTTGCAGTCATTGTGATTCCCAGTCCAGAACAAATTCAAAAACGTCTGGCTGCAACATCGTTTACGGGTTCTCCGGGATCAACTGAAATCAGTGTTCCTGAAGAAAAAATTCCGGATACAGAAGACACTTCGCCACTGGATGGAGAGTCCATGGAAATAGAGTTGGAACCGGACATAGAATCTTATGAAGTCGACGACGACGAAGAGGAAGAATCAGCACTGACGGGTGGAATAGATGACGATGATTCGGATGTGGTTTATGGAACAGGACGTATCACAGACGAGGCGCACAAATCCTTCGTCATCTCCAGTCCGGACAGTGCCGTTAAGTTTCTGATGCGTAAAGAACTTGATGGACGACCACTGAAATCAAACCAGGATGAAATTTATGAGGCTTGGCAGGAACGAGGACTTTCCAGAGGAAAATTGCGTAAGCATATTCTCAAGATAATGGAATGGGAAAGCGTACCGGAATTGGAAGTTAATGAAATTTATAACCAGGTTAAAGATAAAGTTTATGAAATTTCACACTCTTAACCAACTGAACAAATCATTTTCAGCCACTAGCTAGTTAAAATATATGAGTAAAAAACTTTTCAAAGGAACCCCAACTTACCTTTTGGACCAAAAATTAAGTGAAGCTTTCCACATCGCACGATTGCTGGAAAAACCACTGTTGCTGGAAGGTGAACCAGGAACAGGAAAAACAAAACTCGCTCAGGAGTTTGCTGCTCAAGGTAATCACCCCATTTTTGAGGTTCCAGTAACTTCAGAAAGCAAAGTTTCTCTACTCGTTTCTCGCTTCGATGAAGTTCAGCGATTGATGGATACCCAAGCTGCCGTGGCTAATGCGCAAATGAAACAGGCCGGAATTGATACGCAGATTGATACCGGTGGACGCAAAGTTGACAATTTGGATGAATATGTTCATTTGGGTCCCCTCGCACAGGCTTTCTCTGCACCAGGATCAGTTTTGCTACTGGATGAAATTGATAAGGCTCCCCGTGAACTTCCTAATAACCTTTTATTTTTACTCTCCGAGAGACGGATTGTTGTTCCGGAAACACAGCAAACAATTGAATGTGAGCCCGGGAAGATGCCGATCATAGTGATCACATCCAACCATGAACAGGACCTGCCGGCCCCTTTTATTCGGCGCTGTATTTACATGTACATTGAGTTTCCACCCCCGGAAAGGATGCGGGAAATAATCCGGATGCATCATCCTGGAGCAAATAAAAAAATTGTTGCTGCTGCAATTGAAATTTTCTACCAGTTACGTGAACTTGATCTTACTAGAAAACCCTCAACCAGCGAAATTTTAGATTGGATTTCATATCTGGTTCAGACCAATGTCCTTGATTCAAAAGTTGTTGAAAGACTAAAAGGCGCACAAACCTTGGTTAAACATCGAGACGACCGTGAGCTATTGCGTGCCATTCAGGAAAAGGGTATTGAGTCTGCAACCAGTCGAAAATCACAAAACTGGTAAACTATTTCCTTCTAGGACGCAAATACATGTTTCAAATTGGCTTCTTCATTTTAATTTTTTTATTGGGAAGCATCCCCTTCGGTTTATTGATCAGTCGATACTGGCTAAAAATTGACATCCGCATGCAGGGCAGCGGCAACATCGGCATGACTAATGTAATGCGTGTTGGTGGAAAGTGGCCCGGCATTGTCACCTTTGTTTTGGATTTTGGCAAGGGAAGCCTCGGAGTCTTGACTGCACAAATACTTTTCCCTGTTTCAGAATCAGAACCCGAAACTCAACTAATTTTTCACAGTCTAGCTGGAATTACAGTTGTTTGTGGACATGTTTTTTCCGTTTTTCTCAGTTTTAAAGGTGGAAAAGGAATTTCAACTTTGTTTGGAGTTTTAGCAATTTTGCAGTTAAATGTCGGCATCTGTGCAGCCCTGGCATGGGCCGGTATGTATTTGTGGAAACGAATCTCCAGTCTTTCCGCAATCACTATGCTGGCTGTCCTTCCTTGGTTATTTCTACTTGTTCCCTGGGTACAGGATGGAAGAACTGTTTGGTCTATGTTTTTCATTTTCCTTCTGTTATCATCACTGTTAATATACAAACATCGTGAAAATATCCAGCGCCTGCTAAAAGGCCAGGAAGGGCAACTCAAGCCCAGCAAAAATCTCTGAAAAGTATTCCCGTAAACTACAATGAATCCATTCACTCCTCTCTTATTTTTCTTTGGCAAAGATATGTCCCGGCACATAATCCTTTTATCCGGAATTGCAATCATTGCCTGGTTCATGACACTCAGCGGAGTTGTCTGGGGAGGTTATTTATTGTGGATTTCACTTATCTTGATCGCCACTTTGATAATTTGGCGTGCAGGTGATTTTTTCTCTCCGGCAGCAACTTATATCCAGAATAAGCACGATATTCCACAGTCAATTAAAGCCGCAGTCATTGACGCAATCGCAAGTTCTTTTCCGGAGTTTTGTGTGGCCATTATTGCTGTAATTTTGATTGGACGTGCCGAGGTTGGAATCTCCACAATCGTGGGTTCTGCACTCTATAATGTTCTTGTGATTCCTGCGGCAGCAGGATTGGTTGCTTCCAGTCCGATGGTCATCAGCCGGGAAGTTGTCTGGCGTGATAATATTTATTATCTTGGCGTAGCTCTTTTGCTCGGAGCAATGCTCTGGATGTTTCCAAATGAGTGGGGTGCCGGTGTCGCTGTCATCTTTTTGCTGGCCTACTTAGGTTATGTCTTTCTTCTTCACAGGGACTTCAAGAAATCAAAAAAACAAAGCGCTGATTTTAAGAAAACTGATATATTGGAAACTAAGACTGAAGATGATGATGAGCTGGAATTGACATCCGAAAAAAAAGCGTGGATGTGGGTTGCCGGTATGATGATTGTGATGGGAGGAGCATCTCACCTGTTGGTTGAAGCTTCACTTGCTCTCGGTGACATGTTGGGAATTGACGCTGTTATCATGGGATTTGTCGTGATTGCCGCTGGAACATCAGTGCCAGATACTGCCCTCTCAGTCATCAGCGCTAAAAAAGGAAATTACGACGCTGCTGTTTCAAACATATTCGGCAGTAACATTTTCGACATCTGCATTTGTTTAAGCATCCCTATATTACTCGCACTCGCCATTAGTGGAGAAGCAACAGCTATTGAGCTACCTCAACTGGGTCTGATCTGGAGCCTGATAGGTGCAACTTTCCTTGCAGTCTATTTCTTCTGGAGTAATAATTTGTGTGTCTAACCCCATATGTCCGGTATGATGGGTTTCCTCTACCTGCTCATAATTTTAATTTCCTTTTCGTTCTAATTCAATTCAAAGAGTAGAAACTCACTGGACTTGGTACCACGTATTTTTAAGACGCTTTCCTCACTGACAGCCGCACCGTCTCCAGCTTGCAACTTAGTTCCGTTCAGTAAAAGTTCTCCACTCACAATCTGCACCCACACATGTTTCTTTTCCTCCATGAGTACTTTGGCACAATTCCGTTTTTTACCAGTTCAATCCAAATCTGAAGTACATGTGCTTCTGCTGAATCTGAGGCGTTATACTCGCTGTGGCGAATTCCGGTTCCGGTACTCATATGCTGGATTTAACCTGGTTTAATCACGTCGTAATTACCCATACTGTCTTTATCATCCAGCACACCTTAAATCATGTAAGTGATAATTTTCATGTCTTGATGACTTTGAGTTGGTAACCCACGGCCGGAGCAATCTTGTCTTCATTGATCACTCGTAAATTACCGAAACCCATGAAACTTGGTTCGTAGTAACTACCAAAAGGAAAGCTGTACCGTGTGGCCAGCAGGTGAATTGTACATGACCACGCTCTTCTGGTTTACGAATCTTCAGCATAATTTTCCTGGTTCTATCAATGTTTACGAATTGTGCTGTACTTTAATTAAATCCCAAAATTTAATCCCAGGCACAAATAAAAAACCACTTCACTTAACTGCTGAGTTGCGCCCAGGCAGTCACCTGTCACTCCTCCAAGTTTTAACTTAAAATAAACTAATGATAGCCACCAGACCAGTGCGACTGCCAGCAACCCCATCCAGATTTGGTTACCTATAAACAATAATGGTAACAAACCGAAAACAGCATTTATAATTAAATCAACCCATGAAAACTCAGTCATAGATCCGGATTTGCTCTTTGCCGGATCCTGCACATAGCTAGAAAAACGGAGCTGTGAAATTGAGACAAAACGGCTAAATGCATGGCCTCCAATCCAAACCAAGGGCAAAATTTCGGTTTCAATTTGTAAAAGCGCAAAAAATTTCAGCAGCACCACGAATACTAAACCAAGTGCTCCATAAGTTCCAATCCGGGAATCCTTCATTATCCGAAGCCGCTCTTCTGCGCTCCATCCGCCACCGAGTCCGTCGCACGTATCGGCAAATCCATCTTCGTGTAAGGCACCGGTCAGCAAAACCGCGGTTGCCATTCCCAGCAAAACTGCAATCGGCAAAGTGACAGCCGTTGTAGTGCCCGACGATACTGAAAACAGCATTTGTGTCAGCATCCAAACTGCTGCACTTGCTCCCCCAACAAAACAGCCCACAAGTGAAAAATAGCGCGAGGAATGGTTACTCTCTTTAGAATACCAGTCAGAAGGGAGCGGTATCCTGCTGTAAAAGATAAAAGCACTAACTATGCGCCGAAATTCCTTTATTAAGCTATTCACCATCAGTTCGTTCACTAACACCTGCAGATTCAAAGGATGCCATTTGATTTAGAAAAGCGACTGCTGACTGCAAAAGCGGAAAAGCGACTGCGGCCCCAGTTCCTTCACCAAGACGCATTCCTAATGAAAGCAAAGGTTCCGCCTGCAAAAATTTTAACATTTCACTATGTCCCTGTTCATCAGACAGATGAGTAAAAACAGCATATTGCTGAATTTCCGGGACGATTCTGGAAGCAGCAAGAAAAGCAGAGCCGGCGATAAAACCGTCAATCAGTAAAATCCGTCCCAATACTGCTGATTCCAGCATTGCCCCAACCATCATCACAATTTCAAAACCTCCAAAAGTCGCTAACACTTCATGCGGTTCATCTATTTTGTAGTGCTGATCCAATGCTTTCTGAATAATTTTCTCCTTCCGTACAAGTCCAGAATCATCGAGTCCTGTCCCTTTTCCAACACAGTCTTCAAGAGGCAAACCCGTATAACGCTGCATCAGTGCGGCAGCAGAGGAGGTATTGCCAATTCCCATCTCACCAAAACCAATTACGTTGCAATCTGGATCCGGAATCGTTCGACTCAACTCAGCGCCTTTGTTCAATGCCTGCTCACATTCTTCAGCACTCATTGCCGGAGTTTTGGAAAAGTTCTTTGTTCCACGCCCTATTTTTGCTGCAACCAAATCCGGATGTTCCGGTAAATCTCCATTTACGCCTGCATCCACCACATGCAAACTAAGATTGTGTTGTCTGCAATATACATTTATGGCGGCACCTCCGTTGAGAAAATTTAGCACCATTTGCGCAGTAACTTCCTGGGGAAATGGACTAACATCTTCTTCAGTAATTCCGTGGTCACCTGCAAAAACCAGGATGGTTGGATTTTTCAGTTCAGGAGTCAGCGTGTTTTGAATTTTACCAACTTGTAAGGCCAGCGTTTCCAACCTGCCCAGCGAACCTGGAGGTTTTGTTTTATTGTCAATTTTTTGCTGCAGTGCTTCATTCAATGCAAGAGAAACTGAAGGTATTGAAAAAGATGTCATCTTACCTATTTTACTTTTTTAGTGAGTTTATGGACGTGATTATTGCATTATGCAATCGAAAAAAGTTTTCTCGCCTCGCTCGAAATGACACGTTTTAAAGGCTTTTTACATGACCATCATTATATAAGTAACCAGTATATATTTGTTGCTCAACTAATCAATCTCATTCTAAAATGGTATTGCTCCAAAACAAAAAATAGCACTTTGTTTCAGTTTATTTTGAAAGACTTGAAAACTATTGTCGCAAATTATATGCTCTCAATATAAAAATCTTTAATTCGAATTCAGTAAACTCTGTTCAATAATATAATCAAAAACTAGATTTGAATATTTGGCTAAAAAACCCACTAAGCATTCTCGCAGATAATTCCGGTGGCGGTATTCTGCTTGAGGGAACACGGATCATCGAATTGATTCCTTCTGGAAAGGATCCTTCATCTGAATATGATTCTGTTTTTGATGCCAGTTGTCACGTCATCCTTCCGGGATTGATCAACCTGCATCATCATTTTTACCAAACTCTCACTCGTGTTTATCCTCAGGCACTAAACAAAGGACTATTCCCATGGCTCAAAACACTTTATCCGCTTTGGGCCGGATTGACACCAGAAGCATTACGCTTGGGAACACGTCTTGCGCTTTCTGAATTATTGCTTTCCGGCTGTACCACCGCCTCAGATCAGCATTATGTTTTTCCCGCAGGACTGGATAATGCCATAGATTTGCAAGTGGAAGAAGCACAAAATTTGGGAATCCGTATGGTGCTTTGTCGAGGATCCATGGACCGCTCAGAAAAAGACGGAGGCTTGCCTCCTGATTCTGTCGTGCAGACATGTGATGAAATTTTGGAAGATAGTGAACGCCTGATTCAGCAGTATCATAACCCTGAGGAAGGGGCAATGACTCAAATCGCGTTGGCTCCCTGTTCACCGTTTTCTGTTTCAGAAGCATTAATGCGTGAAAGCGCGATGCTGGCAAAAAAACATCATGTTCTTTTGCACACCCATCTTGCAGAAACTGAAGACGAAAACAGCTTTTGCCTGAAAACAATCGGTTGCCGTCCTTTGGATTATTTAGAACAGGTCGGCTGGTTAAATAACAAAACATGGATGGCACACGGTATTCATTTTACGGATGAAGAAATTCAAAAACTTGCTGCAGCAAAAACTGGAATTTCGCATTGTCCCTCTTCGAATATGGTGCTCTCGTCCGGAGTCTGCAGGGTTATGGATTTGGAGAAAGCTGGAGTCCCCGTTGGATTGGGCGTCGACGGTTCTGCTTCAAATGATTCTTCAAATTTAATGCAGGAAGTCCGGCAGGCTTTTTTGCTTCAGCGGCTTCATCATGGATCTAAAGTCACTCATTTGGATGCGTTGCGCTGGGCTACCGAAGGCGGTGCAAATGTTTTGCGGCGTCCTGAACTGGGACGAATTGCGGAAGGAATGCAAGCAGACCTCGCACTGTTTAAATTGGATGAATTACGATTTTCCGGAAACGGTGATCCTCTGGCTGCACTCGTGATTTGCGGTGCTCACCAAGCTGATCGTGTGATGGTGGCCGGAAAATGGATTGTGGAAGACGGACAAATTCTAGGACTTGATTTAGAGCAACTCCAAGCGCAACACCACAGGGAAGCTAAACGCCTGCAGGAAAAGTGACATCAATTGTCTATAAAGCCCAATAATGAACTAACTGACAAATTTATAAAAAGTTGTCATTCAGGGCGAAGTGTTGCGAAAACACGGAATCCAGGGGTGCTTTTTCAAATCTTATCCTTAGCACTAACGGTTTAGCATTTATTAAAACAGAGCCAGAACATTTTCAGGAGGACGGCCAATCACTGCTCCCTTTTCAGAAATTACAATTGGTCTTTCGATCATGACAGGATTCTCTGTCATGATGTTCAGCCACTGATCATGAGTCAAATTATCCTCAGCAGATATCCCCAGTTCTATAGCTTTTCCTTCCTTAAACCTTACCAGTTCTGACGGTCGAATCTTCAATTTGTTGATGATCTCCTTCAACTCATCTTTCGTAGGTGGATTCTTCAAGTACTCAATAATTTTAGGTTCAACACCATTACTGTTCAGAATTTCCAATGTCGCTCCTGCATTTACTGCACTCGGGATTGTGGTAGATGGTGTAAGTCATATGTTTATTTTATTGCAATGTTATAAATAAGATCTGGTTAAGAAAAAAACTTTATTAGTTAGTAATGTTTAATGACTTTATTGTTAAGAAACTGTATTCAATTGACTGCCTGGTGACTACTCACATTCTCCTGAAAAATCTGTTTTTCTTTGATTCCCAAAGCCCCCTGTCGCAACTCCAACGAGCAAATTATCCGTTTTATTTCTTTATTCCACCTCCCCCTGAATTTCCAGTATTGCGGATTCGAGTGCCTCCAGAGTTTCCGGATCTGCGTTTTCCCACATTTCCCGTTCGTGGGCTTCAAGCAGACGTTGGGAGGCATCTCTCAAAGCGAGGGGAGTTGTGTTCCCGGAAGAATTTTTGCTGTTCCGGATCGAGCAGAAGTTTCTGGGCGACTTCTTCGTATTGATAATCTGCAACAATATCGCAGGTTGCATCGTAGCCAAACAGATAATCGACTGTGGCCGCCATTTCAAATGCACCTTTGTATCCGTGTTCGCGCATTGATTCCAGCCATTTTGGATTGAGAACACGGCTCCGGAAAACACGGTTGAATTCTTCCTTGAGTGTGCGGATTTTTATTTTTTCAGGATTGCTCGAATCGCCGTGATAAGTTGCGGGAGTGGAACCTTTTATTTCAGTGACGGCAGCCTGTAGCCCTCCCTGAAACTGAAAATAATCATCCGAATCAAGAATATCATGTTCCCGGTTATCCTGATTTTGATGCACGATTTCCACAGAGCTCAGCCGCTCACGCAACAAATTAATTTCCTCAGAACTCGTACCATCGGAAGCATAAGCATGGCCGCCCCATTTCAAAAATACTTCAGTTAAATCGCCACGGGTTTCCCAGTTTCCTGCGTCAATCAATGGTAAAAGTCCGGTTCCGTACGCTCCAGGTCCAGAACTAAAAACCCGTAATTCCGCCAGCCGTTTAGCGTTTTCCTTAGAATTTCCGGAGGCCTGAAAACGTTTTTGATCAAGCAACCATGCGGCCCGTACCGGATTCATATCCTGTGGTTCGTCAAGTTCTGCCAAACGTTTTGGTACAGTCGAAAGCAAACGCATCACGTCACCAAAGGAGTCCCGGAACATTCCGGAAACCCGCAAAACGACATCCACACGCGGTCGACCCAAAACTGAAAGAGGCATAATTTCAAAATCAACTACACGCCCTGAAACCGGTTCCCAAACTGGTTCGCAACCCCAAAGAGCCAAAGCCTGTGCGATGTCATCGCCGCCTGTACGCATATTAGACGTTCCCCAAATCACAAGCGCTGTAGTTTTCGGGAATTTGCCGTGATCTGAACGGTAGCGTTCTATCAATTCTTCGGCCAAAGCCTGTCCACAGCGCCAGGCAGTCTGCGTTGGAATCACACGCGGATCGACTGAATAAAAATTGCGTCCGGTCGGCAAAACGTCAATCCGCCCTCTCGTTGGTGCGCCGGACGGTCCAGGACAGACAAAGCGTCCCTCCAAAGCCAAAGCCAAACTCCGGGTTTCCTCTGCACAACGCAAAAAACGCGGCAATAAAGTCTCGTGCAGCCAGCGGCGAAGTTTTTGAATTCCTTCGTTTTCCGGGAATGTAAGCGGTACATCTGCGCTTCCGGATAATTCGTGTCGTGTTTGTTCGTAATTCACCCAATTTCTCGCCAATTCTTCAATTTCATCACGTCCCCGAATCGAAAGCGTGTCGAGGTCAAAATCCGGTTCTTTTCCCAAAAGTGCCTGCAGCAAACCCGGACGTTCCACAGAGGGCATCCGCAGCAGACTCAGCAGAAAATCAGTTCGTTTTTCGCCTTCCGGAAGTTGTCCGAAAATGTGCAAACCGGAACGAATTTGGCTTTCTTTCAACTCACAAAGGTGGCTGCTGAGCGCATTCAAGGGATCATCGTCCTCCGGGAGTTCCTCACTCCACTCCGCGTGTTCTAGCAGATGCTCAATTTCATGTTCGAGTTCATGTGCGCGTTCCGGATACAGCGTTTCGCAATGGGCATGCTCTTCAAGCAGACGCTCCGCTTTGTCCAGTTCTTCGTAAAGTCCGGCACGGGTCAAAGGTGGGGTGAGATGGTCAATTATGACTGCCTGTGTCCTGCGTTTAGCCTGAGTGCCCTCGCCGGGATCATTGACAATAAATGGATAAATATGTGGCAGCGGACCCAAAATTACCTCTGGAATGCACGTGTCACTGAGCGCTACGGCTTTGCCGGGCAGCCACTCTAAATTCCCGTGTTTTCCGAGATGGACAATTGCTTGCGCTTTCTGATGATGCCGAATCCAAAAGTAAAAAGCGAGATAGTTGTGTGGTGGAACAAGGTCTGGGGAGTGGTAAGTTTCGGCTGGATCAATATTGTAGCCGCGGGCAGGTTGAACGCCCAGAGTTATATTTCCAAAGCGTAAAATGGACAATTTGAAGCCGCTGATGGGACCCGAACTATCGACCGGATCTGATAGCTCAACAAATGGATCGTCTGACGGTTGTCCCCAACGCTCCTCAATACGGACACGCACAGCATATGGCAGGTGTTTTTCCATAACTCATTTCCGCATCGTTGGTTATTCCTGCCTGCAGAATGCGGATCAGTTCGTCACCAGTTTCTGGGATTTTTTCTTCCAAATTTTCTACGGCAGCTCCAGACTCCGCTCCGGAAACACTGGTAGCACCGGTCTCCGTTCCTGGGAAAGATGAAATGCAGTATCCGCGTTTATCTAAATCTTTCAAAAAAGCAATTACGCTGGCCGGTGTATCAAGTCCAACTCCGTTTCCAAGGCGGCTGTCTTTGTTTGGATAATTTGCCAGAATAATTGCCACTCGTTTTTCCGCATTAGTTGTTCGGCGCAAACGTACCCAATTTGAAGTAAGCTCAGCTACATGCTCAATTTGTTTTGCATCCGGAGCTAAACGTTTCGAACGAAACTCCAATTCAGGAGTTACTTCCTGTTCCTGCTTAAATCCGACGACAGTACTGAAAAGGCGTCCATCGGTTTCCGGAAGAACCACTGACATTGCTGCATTGGATGCGGAAAGACCTCGTGGATTTTTCAGCCATGCATCACGATCCTCAGTAGAAGTCGGTACCTGAATCACCGGACAGTTAAGCCTTTCCAAAAACGAAATACGGGCCTCACTCTGCTCGCCGATGCTCCCTCGGGAAGGTCCGGTGCCTATTGAAAAACTCTGCATGGTCAAAATAGCGTCCGGTGGTTCATTTTCCGCTTTCCGAAGTAACTCCTTCTGAGCCTCTGGTTCCCGAAGTGAATAGGCATAAAATCCCAATACTTCCAAGCCATGTTTGTTTAAGGCTTCGGTCAAGGCTTCAACCACAGCCATGTCACCCGTTTGCTGCAAAGCACGATAAAAGGTAATCCAAACCCGACCAATTTTTGATTTTTGATTTCTTTTTCCTGATTTATCTTTTAGCCACCCAAAAGTTGGAATTTTCAAAGCTTCCGGAAACCCCCTAGTTTTATTTTCCAGTAGCAATTCCACCGCCTCAGCTGCAAGTTCCATGTTGGCGGTTCCGCCTTCACGGAAATATGAAAACATTTGACGCACCAGCGGTTCTGCGTAATCATTGAAATTCATCAACTCCGGATCCCATTCATCAGTTCCGGGTAGCACCAGAATCCGTGTTTTTACACCATGACTCTTGATGTGAAGGATTTCATCCAGTATATGCGGAAAATAGCCGTATCCACCGTGCAAACGAAATATTGCCAACTTGGCTTTGCTTAAAACATTATCTGCATAATGCTCTGCAGCCGCAGGATGTTGAAGCGGATTGGCCTGTATCAAACGCAGTGTAAGTCTCGCTTTCTTCCGGAATCGTTTGCCCCAAACCTGGGCCAGTCCGGAAAGCTCGGTATCAGCAGTACTTATGAATAAAATATCGGCTGGTGTTTGACTGACGGATTCGAGTTTTTTTTCGAAGTCCAAGTCTCCTGGTTTGGTGGCAATTCTGTGCATTTAATTCCAATTCCAATCAGGCTTACTTTTTCCCGGCTGCCATAAGGTTTCTTTTTCGCCAAGGGTTTCTGTGACCCAGCGCCCGGCGACAAAAAGGAAATCGGAAAGACGGTTTATGTATTTGATAATTTCTGGACTCACCAAATCAATTTGCTTGAGTTTAAGAATATCTCGCTCTGCCCTGCGACAAACTGTGCGTGCCTGATGCAAAAAAGCATTGAGCGAAGTTCCTCCAGGCAAGATAAAACTTTTTAATGGTTGAAGTTCTTCATTCATTGCATCAATTATTTCCTCCAACCATTCCGCGTCTTCCGCCTGTAAAGTGATCTGTCCTTCGTACTCATCTCCCGGAAGTGTCGCCAGTTCTGAGCCTGTGTCAAAGAGTTTTTGCTGTATTGCTTCCAAAATCATTTCCAGTTTGTCCCTTCGTTTAGAAGCTTCCTTCTGCAGAAGAAAACTCAGCACAAGCCCTATGACACTATTCAATTCATCGACGCTTCCATAAGCTTCAATACGTGGATGATCTTTGGGAAGCCGCTTTCCTCCAACGAGTCCGGTCTGCCCTGTATCTCCGGTACGAGTATAAACTTTTGTAATTTTTACCATGATTTTATGTGAGCTAACTTGTTTTCATTTGTTTTGCGATAAATTGATAAGCAGGGTCTCCTGAATTTTCCAAATTTCGTTTCAGACTAGCCTGGTCTTCAGCCGATCTGTTTTGACCAACTTTTTCTTTTCCCTCCCATCTTTCAACCTTCAACTCAAAACCAATAATCGCATTTACCATTTTTCGAATTTTTGAATTAGACCAGTCCGCCTGCCATGGAGATTTTGCACCCGCTTCATGTTCTATGGTCAATTTATCCACCAGTTTCATCAGTTCTTCCTCGTTTTCAATTTTCCGCAAAGTTCCAATTGCATGCACTGCAGTGTAATTCCAGGTTGGAACATTATCTTTTGCGGCATACCAACGAGGCGAAATGTAACCGTTTGTTCCTAAAAAAACTGCAACTGCGTTTTCTGTGTTCTCGAGTCCCTTAGCATGTGGGTTTGCCTTAGACAAATGAAGATTGATCGAGTCATTCCCCGCATCATCTGTCAGAAGCTGCATCGGTAAGTGAGTCACTTGCGGGACTTGTTTGCCATTTGTCAGTAGAGACCCAAAAGGATGTGCCATCACAAAAGTTCGAATTTCAGCCGTGTCGTTCATCTTGAAGTGTGCTGGTAGGTACATATTTATTTTTTATTGTTTTTTGTTGTTTTTCGAAATTAACTGCCTCAAGCTAATCCATCCATTTTAAAAATTCGCGTAAAGACACCACTTCACCAACCACAATCATAGCAGGCGGTTCAAGTCCGTGTTTTTCAACATCTACCGCACAAGTTCCGAGCTTGGTTTCTAAAACACGCTGATCTGGTAAACTGGCCTGAGTTATTACTGCAACCGGTTCTTCTGAAGAACGACCGTTCCGCATCAGGCGAACTGCAATCTCATTAAGATATTTCATCGCCATATACATCACGATCACCGGTGATCCCTGTGCTATCGCATCCCAATTGTGTCTTTCAGGAAGTTCACCTGCCATTCCATGTCCAGTGATGAACGTGACTGCCGAATTAATATCACGATGCGTAAGAGGAATTCCAGCATAGGCTAGACCTCCTATTCCTGCCGAAATTCCCGGAATAATCCGGAAAGGAATTTTAGCTTTAGCCAAACACAAAGCTTCCTCACCACCTCTCCCAAATACAAACGGGTCTCCCCCCTTGAGTCGTAAAACGCGCTTGCCTTGTTCTGCCAATTCTACAAGACGTATAGAAATATCTCTTTGTTTAGCGGAAGGTTTGCCTCCACGTTTGCCGGCGTATTCAAGCTCGCAATCTCCTGAAACCAACTCTAGAATTTCTTTTCCAACCAGGGCATCATAAACCAATACATCGGCTTGTCGCAGTGCATTTAAAGCATGAAGTGTTAGCAATCCTGCATCACCGGGACCAGCACCTGCTAGCCAAACCCAACCCGGTTCAAACTTTGGTAATTCAAAAGGAAGTGCTTGCAAAATTTTTTTGCTCTGAAAAATTTTTCAAAATGCGTTAGAGTCATTTATTATATCTTTTTCTCTTCTGACAGAATAACAGGATAAACAAGATTTTTACAGCAAAGTTTCGAATGCATTATGATTGACAAACCCTCCGGACCTCTCAGACGTGGTTGGACCACAGGAGCCTGTGCTACCGCCGCGACAAAAGCCGCTTATACTGCGTTGATAACAGGGGATTTTTCATCTCCTGTAAGCATAATTTTACCCAAAGGAGAGAAGCCAGAATTTGTCTTGCACAACACTGAAAACGGGGTTGATTTTTCAACCGTTAGTATAATAAAAGACGCGGGCGACGATCCGGACGTAACGCATGGAGCTGAAATCATCGTCACTGTCAGGAACGGTATTACTGGATCGGGAGTAGTCTTCAAGGCTGGCTCCGGAGTGGGAACGATCACAAAAGCAGGGCTTGCGCTAGAAATTGGAGAACCCGCGATCAATCCTGTTCCTCGACAAATGATACGAGCAGTGGTTTCAAAAATAGCTGAAGAATTTAATCATTCCGGAGATGTGACTGTGACGGTTGCCGTTTCCGGTGGAGAAGAATTAGCGAAAAAAACTTGGAATCCACGTCTTGGAATTTTAGGTGGAATCTCAATCCTAGGAACAACCGGCATCGTCATCCCTTATTCATGTTCTGCCTGGATTCATTCGATTCACCGCGGTATTGACGTTGCGCGCGCCAACGGTTTGCTGCAAGTAGCAGGATGCACCGGTTCCACCAGCGAAAAATTTATTCAAAACCACTACCGGCTTCCGGACGAAGCAATGCTTGATATGGGGGATTTTGTAGGCGGGCTGCTTAAATATTTTCGAAAAAACCCTTTGCCTAAAATAACGATCGGTGGAGGATTCGGGAAACTCACCAAGTTGGCACAGGGGCATCTCGATTTACATTCTGGACGCAGCCAGGTCGATTTTAAACAGTTGGCAGAGCAACTAAAAAAACTCGGCGCAAGTCATAAATTATATGAACAGGTCAAATCGGCCAATACTGCCAACGAAGTACTTAAACTGGCGCAACAAGCCGGACTCCCGTTGGCGGACGTTATCGCACAACAAGCCGGACTTGTTGTGCGAAAAGCGTTGCGTAATACAGAAACTGAATTAAATATCATGGTAATTTCCGGAACGTCCGGTGTGGATCGTCAAGGTGAACTCGTTGGAGAAGCTGAAACCAAATACTAAAAAGGCCATCGATGATACTGATCTCCCCAGTCAATTTTCATCCTTGATCTTCTGCTTTAATCAGTGGCAAGAATAATTCTATTATATGCCTGAAAAACTTTTAATCCTGGGTGGAACCAGCGAAGCCTACGAACTTGCGGAATGTCTGGTAGAGCAGTATTCTCCGGAACAGTTGACAGTCACCAGCTCACTGGCGGGAGCCACGGCGAACCCGAAACTCCCGGCAGGTGAAGTCCGGATCGGCGGATTTGCGAACACTTACAGTAGTGGCGACAAGTCCGATCGAAACAGTAAATTGGGATTGCAGAAATATCTGCTGCAGGAAAAAATTTCACTCCTGGTAAACGCCACCCATCCCTATGCGACACAAATCAGCGAAAACGCACATGCAGTCTCAACGGAACTTGGTTTGCCGTATTTTCGTTTGACTCGTCCGCCATGGGTAAAACATATCGGAGATCAATGGATTGAAGTTCCGAATTTGGCAGCCGCGGTTGATTATCTGAATTCCGAGTTCCTAAAAACGAGCTCCGGACTATCAAAGCAAAACATTTTTCTAACAACGGGGAATCGAGACATAGAGCTTTTTCAGCAATGCTGGAAATATCATTTTGTGGTGCGTACTGTGGAGCTTCCGGAAAGTGTTGAGTCTGGAAACAGCCCTAACTCCTGGAAGAATGTAGTTTTTTTACAGGCTCGAGGACCTTTCTCAGTGGGAAATGAACTTAGCTTGTTCCAGCAGCATGGGATAAATTTACTTATCACAAAAAACAGTGGCGGTGATTCTACCTACGCAAAGATTGAGGCGGCCCGTAAATTTAAAATTCCGGTGCTGATGGTAGCCAGACCGGAAATTAATTCCGCTGATCAATGCTGGAAAGTGAATCAAGTAATAGACTGGATAGTTCAAAACAAATCGGCGTGAATACTGATTATTTCCTTTACTAAACTCGTATCTGCAATACACGGCAAAGTGCCGGAAGCAAAAAAAGGTCTCCGAGAAGAGCAGAAAAAACAGCGATCACAGCGAGAATGCTGAAGTTTGAAACACCAACGTGACTCACCGGTATAAAGAAGAGAAAAACCGACATCAGGATCAATGTTGTAAAAATTATTGCCTGACCTACTTCATGGAGAGTGGCATGGATCGCCTCGGAAATGCTTGCTCCTTTGAGCAGTGACAATCGATAGTGCGTGATAAAATGGATAGTATCGTCCACTGCAATTCCGATGATGATCGGTGCTGTCATCAGCGTGGTAATATCAAGATTAAATTCAAGCCAGCCCATCAGCCCAAACACAGTCAGCATCGGGAAAGTATTCGGCAGAATTGCAACCAGACCTAGTTTCAGTGATCCAAAAATACCAAACATAATAAGTGAAATAATAATAAATGCCAGTCCGAAACTGTAGATCTGGGACCAGCTGATCGCGTCAAACACCCTTGCCCATGTTCCAACTCCACCAGTTAATGTAAACCTGAATTCGGGGTAACGCACCTTCAGTGGTGAGAGAATTTTTTCAACTCCAGGTTGTATAACCTTGAGCAATTCCACCGATTTTTTTGAGCCGATCGTTTTTAAAGAGATACTCATCCGCGCATTTGCATAATCCAGCGAAACCAATCGTTCAAGGTTTTCGTAATCTCCTCCTTCAATTAATACCAGCAACTGAGACACCAGATCAGGACTGTCAGGCACAGTATAATATTCTTCGTGGTTCCCCTTCAGTTTGCGGTGAGTCTGTTTTAGTTGATTATTCAGCGTCCAGTTATGAGTAACCAGTTCTGGATATCTTTTCTCAATCCATTGCTTTACTTCTTCCAGTGCAAGAAGCACCTCCGGATCTCTAAATACACCTTCGGATTCAGTTTCGAGCAGGATTTCCATATTTCCAGTGCCGAGGAACTGCTCGTCTATCAGAATTATCGAGCGACGCACTGGGGAATCAGGCGGATAATACTCAGAATAGACCGTGTCGATTTCAATTCTGGCTATGCCAAGAATCAGCAGTAGTCCTGCAGCAGCAAAAAAGACAATTACACTCTTAGGATAATCCGTAACAATCCTTTCTATCACATTAAGCAAATGCTTAACTATCCGCAAAAGCAAAGTGACTTCGGGCTTATGATTGCTTTTTGGAGGATGCGGTGGGAACCCGTTCAACAGAACCGGCAGCAAAAAGACGGTCAGCACAAAAGCAAACAACACTCCGATACCGCCTAATAGCCCCATCGTCTGTATTACACGCAATTTGATGAAATAAAGAGAAAAAATACCGATGGCAGTGGTTATGCTGGTAAGTAGACAGGCCAGCGCAGTTTTACTGAAGACAGAGCGCAGCACTTCTCTGTGATGCTGTCCCTGATGATGAAAAAATAGGTATCCTGACATTACGTGCACTACGTCGGCAATCGCGGCGACGCTGACCAGTGCGAAAGCAATGTAGAGCGAAAGATCGATGGGCCAACCCGTCCAGCCTGCCAGACCGAGAACACCTACAATACTTGAAAGAAATATCAGGATCGGCCAGATCACCGCACGTAATGAACCCAATAGCAGGAAGGTCAGCATTAGACTGATGATGAGCGAAATGACAAGAGCCCGAAGATATTCCACTGCCCAGACATCGTTCTCATAGAATGCACCCCAACTGGGATGCATAAAAACAAGATCCTTGTTAAACCGTTCTTCACTCAGCAGGTTCCAGACTTGCTTTTCAAAATCTGCATAATCTTTGAGACCATGCTGGACAAATTGCTGCTCCTGTTCGTCCTGTCCTTCAAGTTCGTTTTCCTCAAAACCTTCTAGTGCATCGAACTCATCCTCCAGGAGCGGAACGGCATCGAGGTTTGTTCTCAACACGAGCATTCCATACTCCATGTTGTCCGAAAGCATAACACGCGGATACTCCGGTTCGTTGAGTGCCTGTTCCCACAGCAACTCACTCTGTTCCGGACTTGAAGGTAGTTCCTCACCGATGAAGTCGCGAAACCGGATGCTGTCTCCATCTACTTCAGTAAAGCTGGTATTGATCAGGGATTCAACTTTAGACAGATGCTGCAGAGAATTTTCCGGATCATTTGCACCAAGTGAGGATTTTTCATCAAATTCCTTATGAATGTTCTTCAAAGCCCCCAGACTTCTAGCTGAAAAAAGATCGCCGTCGACTGGCCTGTAAACCATGCCGAGTGTCACCGTGCCTCCGAAGAGGTCCTTGATCCTGTCCAAAGAAATTTGAACAGGATCATCTTTGCCGAACATATCATCATTCGCCCATGTGAAGGCGAATCGTGGAATCCCTGCCGCCAGAAAAGACATAAGAATAACGTACAACAGCAACACCCACCAGCGCCAGGGAATCAACTTTTCCGGTAGAACTTCAAAGAAAAGATTTAGGCGTTGTATCATGGATCTGATGCTTCAAGGTTTGAGGTTGGGATGACAACGGGTTTGTCGCTGGAAATTATGCACAAAAATTTGAGTTGATCGAATGGAAAAGCCAAAACAACTCAATGTAAATTCCAGAATTTACGTTTATTTTTTTATTGATTTCTTCTTTGGTCTTAAGACATGAACATGCTGCGGATCATAGAGAGCACTGTCACGGAAATTATGTTCATCAAAAACTCTACCGACCAAAATTAGAGCAGTGCGGCTGATTTTTGATTTTCGCATTTTTTCACGTATGTCAGCCAGTGTTCCGTGAATGAACTGTTGATCCGGCCAAGTCACCCGATAAGCCACCACGACTGGACAATCCTCACCATAATGCGGAATCAGTTCATCCTGCACAAATTTGAGGTTTCGCACAGATAAATGAATGGCCAAAGTTGCTCCAATCGCTCCCAGTTTTGAGAGTTCCTCACCTTCCGGCATGGCGGAAGCGTGCATGGTGGTGCGAGTGGCAATGACCGTCTGGCTGATTTCAGGCAAAGTCAATTCCTGTTTTAATTCCGCCGCTGCCGCCGCGTATGCCGAAACTCCGGGAGTAACGTCATAAGGAATTTTAAGCTCATCCAGCCGCCGCATTTGTTCGGCAGTCGCACCGTAAATTGAAGGATCTCCGGAATGCACACGCGCTACATTTTTACCCGCGTCATCCGCAGTTTTAATTTCCACGATTATTTCTTCCAAATTCAGTGGCGCCGTGTCACGCACCAACGCTCCCTGCGGTGCAAAAGCCACCACTTCCTGTGGGACCAAAGAACCAGCGTAAAGGCAAACCTCGCATTTTGCGATTAAGTTGCGTCCACGAATTGTGATCAAATCAGGCGCCCCCGGCCCTGCTCCTATAAAGTGCACTGTCATTAGATTTATGATTCTTGATTTGTGATTTTAGCCGCTAAGTACAAGAAGACCGCAAAGGATAATCCTTGGTGTTCTTAGTGTTCTTAGTGTTCTTAGTGCAGTGAATTTTTTTATTTTAACTTTTTCATCCTGAAACTTATTTTTTCTGATCATAACCCCGTGGTGTATAAACCCTAACCTCACCGTTTGGCAGATGCAGCCAACGGGTTTGACTTGATCCAACCAGAACAACCGTCAGCATATCAACTTGTGTAGGATCCAGTTTCTCCAGCGAAACTACTTTCAACTGTTCCTCTTTGCGTCCAAGATTCCTTGCCAAAACAACAGGCGTTTCCGCAGGTCGGTGTTTCAGTAAAATTTCCTTTGCCTGAGACAGTTGAGTTGTACGCCGCTGCGAAACCGGATTATAAAAGGCAATCACAAAATCTCCTTCTGCAGCTGCGCGAATTCGGCGTACAATCGTTTCCCACGGCGTAAGTAAATCTGAGAGCGAAATTGTGCAGAAATCATGTCCGAGCGGAGCACCAATCCGAGCGCTTGCTGCCTGCAAAGCAGAAATTCCCGGAGTTGCCTCAACGTGAATCCGTTGCCATTGCGCAGTAGAATTTTCTCCAGAAACGGACGTTCCAATCTCATTTGAATTTACAGTATTTCTGGATCTTCCAGTTTCAAGCAGCTCAAAAACCAGCGTCGCCATCGCATAAATGCCAGGATCCCCAGATGAAACTAGGGCGACAGTTTTTCCTTGAGCAGCCAAATTCAGGGCATGCCGCACCCGCACTTCCTCCTGACCTAAATCAAAATAGTGCAATTCCTGACCGTTATGCAAATCTGAAATCAAGTCCAGATAAAGTCCGTAACCCACCCAGTCGGTGGCTTTCCGGAGCATTTTTTCAGCTTCCGGAAGCCGCCATTCAGGAGTTCCAGGGCCTGTACCAACAATAAATAATGTGCCCCTTGCACGTCCTATTTTTTGCGTATCAGATAAATCCTCTAATTCTGCAACGGCACAAGTTGCTCTGGCAGACTTTTTTTTTGTCACCAGCAATTTCCCGGTAAAAGAGGGACTTCCGGAAGCCGCAACTGCTGCCAGAGCCGCTCCTTCCGCAACTCCGTGACAACCGACTTCCTTAAAAACAATTTCTGAAGGATTTTGTAGATGTGGAGTTTGTGCTTCCAGAGTCACCGCGTCAAAAAATCTCGCTGGACATTCTTCTCCCGATATTTCGGACAAATATTCAGCTAAAGCATGAACCGCCGGTTCATCTGATTTGAGATCAAGCGAAACCACCAGGGCAACTCTTTCCGAGGCAATCTCATTTTCCAACAATGTTTTCCGGACAAGTGAAATTAGCTCTTCGGGCTCTGTCCTGCGCTCACAACCCACACCAACAACAATATTTTTTGCACACAGTTCAGTTGCCGGATAAAAAACCAAATGTTCGGCATTTCCGGAAATTGGCTCGGTGTTCAGCGAAATCTGGAGTGGTCCCTTTTCTGAAAAAGGCAGGCGGCTTTCCTGCAACCATTTGTAAAAACACTGCATGTAATCAGGTGTTTCCGGTTTGAATCCTGAAGTCAACGAAACGTATTCCCCTGACAACAGCTCGGCAGTGAAATGCTTCACGTCTTCCGGATTGCTCAACACAAAACCTTCCGGAGGTTCGTCCAGTGCTATTCCAAAACGTAAATCTCCGGCAGTAGTGACGGCCGGAGATATTCCCAAAATATCTCGCTATTTGATGTGCTAAATCATTTGCTCCGTGATGTCCTCCCAGCAAAGGTACAACAGCACTTCCGTCCTCTGCCACTGCTATCAAAGGGGGCTCGTTAAGTTTGTTTTGTAAACATCCTGCCACTCCGCGAATCAAAACTGCTGAAGCACAAACACCGACAATTGCTACACCTTCGCTAAACAAAGTCGACAGATGCTCCATAGCATCAGTAAAAAAAACATCAGCTTCTGGTTCAGGACTTACCTGTGAAATACGATCTGCCTTTCCATGGAGTTCTGCACCAAGCTCTTCAGCTATTTTTTTTGCAACCGGAAAAGCACTGATTCCCAATAAAAATACTGCAATTTGCTGACTCATTAAACACCATTGCTTGAGTAACCCGTATTTTTGTGAACGAGAATCATTGAGAAATAGGGGACTTTTTGTGCTTCTAGATTTTCAATTGGAATGATTTTCTGATTATGCATGGTAGCATGTTCCACATATTGCGCACAATGCTCGAGTCTCAAGTGTCGAAGGACTCTCCGAATTTTAGGCAGGTGTCTTCCAACTTTCATAATTGCTGCTGAGTCGGTGTCTAACAAACGCTGCTCAAGTTCTTTTTCTTCAAGAGGACCAGGCAATATTGTTAAAATTTCGTTGCGTGAAACAAGTGGTGTTTTTAATACAGCCGCACAAGCCATCGGTGAAGAAACGCCGGGAACAATTTCAGTCTTGAATCTTTTTGCAAGCCTCTCAAACAAATACATAAACGAACCATAAAAAAATGGGTCGCCTTCGCAAATCACGGCTACTGATTTTCCTGATTCCAGCGGAATTTCCAATATTTTTGCTGCTTGATCGTAAGCTTGTTGTGCCGGAAAAGGAGAGACTGCAATCGGCAACCGAAGTGGAAACAAATCTGGATCATTGGTCAACAACGGACTTACAATTTGCAAAGCCAGCCCTTCACCAACTTCTGGAGCCGGATAAGCCAAAACATCGCATTCGTTGATCAGGCGGTAAGCTTTGAGGGTTAGCAGTTCCGGGTCTCCTGGCCCCACACCGATTCCGTAAAGGGTTCCTGATTTATTTTTCACAATAAAGTATTTAAAGAATTCTTCTTATAATTACATTTTACAAAAGAGGGTCATTGAAATTGATCCGCAATCCCAACTTCCATCCTCCTAATTTCATATAAATGAGTAATTGCGCTTCATGGATAGGCTCGATTAATGAGACAGCTTTAAGCTCAACTACAATCGTATTTAAAACCAAAAGGTTTAGCCTATACCCACAATCCAGTGGCTTCCCCTTGCATTCCAGAGGTAGTGGTAATTGTCTTTCAAATGAGACATTCCTTGTCTCCAACTCTCTACACTAACATTCTACATATGCAGATTCCAGCAGTCCGGGACCAAGTATTTTATTAACTTCTATCGCTGAACCGAAATATTTGTTCTGATATTTTATTTAATCCCAATCTGTGTCCTCTGTGACTCTGTGACGGATTTAAATTAATAACCTTTAATAATAGTAAGTTGAACCACTGAACGCATCTCTTTCCAGCCCTGGAATTTCCCAATTTTTTCAGCACGAGAAATACTAAGTCGTGTTAAATCACCACTAGCACCGGACTTTCCGGTATTTTCATTTTGCCACTGTAACAATTTTTGTTCGCCTTCAAGCGTAACCGCATTGGCGACTAAGCGGCCACCAGGTTTGAGAGCATTCCAGCAGGTTTCCAGCAAATTCCCAGAAGAAAGACCTCCTCCAATGAAAACCGCGTCCGGCGCCGGTAAATCCCCCAAAACTTCCGGTGCACTTCCGGAAATTATCTGCAGCATTGGCACCCCCAACTCTTGAGAATTTTGTTTAATCAGTTTCAAACGAGACTTCGATTTTTCAATAGCCACTGCCCGACAGCGAGGGCTTGTACGCATCCATTCAATTGCTACCGAACCACAGCCTGCGCCAACGTCCCACAAAACTTGGTCGACTACCGGCATCAAACGTGATAGTGAAACAGCCCTAATTTCACGCTTTGTCAGTTGTCCGTCGTGAAAAAATGCTTCGTCTGGAAGTCCCGGAATTCTACTGAGAATGGTTGCGTTACTTTCTGGAATACACTCAAGCGCCATAGCATTAAGCGTGGCACCTTCCGGATGAGTCCAGGAATCAGCTTTTCCGGAAAATTGCCTTTCTTTACTGCCACCCAGATGTTCCAGAACCGTGATCCGGCTTTTGCCAAAACCTCTTGCAGTAAGTAGTTTTGCTGTTTGTTTTGGACTCCCCTCATCTTTGTTCAGCACAAGTAATTTTGCGCCGGGCTGCACAAACGGATGCAGCATTTCCACCGGACGACCGTGAATCGTCAGCGTCTCAACATCCGGAAGTGACCAGCCTACCCGGGAACAGATAAGCGAAAATGTGGTCAAGGCGGGTTTGATCCAGATTTCCTCAATCGGCAAATGCCGCAGCAACTTAGCCGCGATTCCGTAACACAACGGATCTCCACTCGCCATTACCGCAACTATTTTTCCACTCCCGGATTCAGCAGGACGCCAACTCACGATTTTTGTAACTGCATCCCGAATCGGTGAAGGCCAAACGATGCGTTCCCCTTCCCAGTCTTCAGGAATCATTTTCAGGTGCCGCTCACCGCCAAACACGATTTCTGCTTCATAAAGCAACTCTTTGGAGTCGGCTGCTAAATCATCCCAACCGTCCTCACCAATCCCAATTATTCGAAGCCATTTTTTAGTTATATCAGGCATTTTATCTTTGAATATTGATTATTTTTTGCCACGGATAAAAACGGCTCAAAACATTTGGACTAAACTGAGCCCCCTCAAATTTCAGTATGTTTTGCCACAGCATTAACAGCAGCTGCAGCTATTGCACTGCCACCACGTCTTCCGGAAAGTGTCATAAAAGGGATACTTTCCCTGCATTGATTTACGAGCAATTCTTTAGATTCAGCTGCACCGACAAAGCCAACTGGGAAACCAAAAATAACGGCTGGTGGTTCCACTCCTTCCGCGAGTACTTCCAGTAACCGAAATAATGTCGTGGGTGCATTACCGACCACTACTATTGCTCCAGCGAGTTGTGGACGCCAAAATTCGACTGCTGCCGCTGAAAGTGTAGTTCCCATTTTATTGGCGAGCGGAGCACACTCCGGATGCTTATTCCAACATAGTACTTCGTTGTTTGCAGGCAGGCGGGAGCTGATAATTCCTTCAGCCACCATTCTTGCATCGCACAAAACAGGAGCTCCCTGCTTTAAGGCTTCACGAGCGGAACTGGCCGCATCCGGAGAATAAATAATATCATTGACTATATCCGTCATCCCACAAGCATGGATCAAGCGCACTGCTATGTTAGCAATGTCTTCCGTAAAATTTGATAAATCAGCTTCCCTGCGGATGGTTGAAAAAGATTGACGATAAATTTCTTTCGGATCTCTAAGATAATCGCCTGTCATTCGGCACCAGATTTTCCAGAATTTTCTTCCAAAGTATTCGGTCCCAAAGGATGATCGGCGTGTGGGTAGGGATGGTGTTCGTGTTCGTGCCCGTGATTATTATCGTGGTTATGTTCGTGTTCGTGTTCGTGGGAATGTTCATGTTCAGCAGCATCCGCGGAGACATCTGGATTTTCTGTGGGCCCAGCCAACCCAGTTCCAATACCTTCAACGTGGTGGTGGTGACTTTCTTGACGCAGGCCAACTTCATTTTCAAATCCTAAAAACTGCTCGCGGTATTTACACAACTGACAGTTCATGTTGTTTACACCATTTCTAATTTCTTCCACACGTTCCGCAAAGGCATCCAAAACTAAAGGGTGATCGTTTAGATAAGAGGCTTTGACGAATTCAATTTCCGGATGTTTGGCTGCAACTATATCTGTATAGTGATAAATCCTTTTGATTAGCACACCGGTGAATAAAAAATACGGAAACACAATTATTCTCTTGTATCCGAGTCTTGCCGCATGCTCAAGCCCAGGCTCTACCAACGGGAAAGTCACTCCAGAATAAGCCGTTTCCGCCCATCCGAGTCCAAGGCCTTCCCAAAGCATTCTGGTTACTTTAGCAACATTTGAATTTGCATCCGGATCAGAAGCACCACGTCCGATAACCATCAGCAAGGTCTTTTCACGCGGAATCCGGTCCCCTACTTTTTGCAGAGCTTCTTCGACCCGATCACCTGCTGCCCGAATTAGTTTTAGATCAATTCCGAGTTCACGTCCATAAGAAATAGACATCCCAGGATTTTGCGCCTGATAAGCATTGAGTACGGAAGGAATATCGTTTTTTGCATGACCTGCCGCGAACAGCATTCCGGGAACGGCGAGTACTTTCCGAATGCCCTTCTCACGCAATGCGTCGAGTCCGTTACGAATCACCGGCGTCGCAAATTCTAAAAATCCCCAATCTGTTTCATATTGCGGAAGACGCTCCTTTATTCCACGCGCAACCGACTGAAATTCATTTACGGCCTCTTCGTCACGGCTTCCGTGTCCACAAACCATTACACCAAATTGCTCTTCCATTTTGTCTGCCAAATTTAAGGTTAATCTTTTTATGGTTTATTTTAACAGGATTATAACTGTATGAGTGAAATTTGTTCAATTATTTAAATTTTTCTTGCTCTACATTATTAAAAAAACACAGCAACTCTCATGGTTTAAAATTTACCCAATTGTCGTAATCCATCATAAACCACAACTGCCACAGAAGAACCTAGATTTAAACTGCGGACACCTTTTTCCATCATCGGCAAAGTAAAACAACGCTCCGAAAAACGTTCCATCCATTCGTTCGGCAGTCCTGATGTTTCTTTACCAAAAAACAAATAGTCACCCTCCTGCGGATTAATTTGTGTGTAGGGTCTTTCGTTATGCACAGAAAGGAAATGAAAATTTTCCGGAGAAAGAGTCGTAAAAAAAGCTTCTGCATCAGGATAATGCTCCCAACTCACCCATTGCCAATAATCCAGTCCGGCACGTTTAAGCTGTTTGTCGCTTAAATCAAAACCAAGTTTTCCCAGCAAAATCAAATGACATTTTGTGGCTGCGCACAGCCGCGCAATATTGCCTGTGTTGGGCGGAATTTGAGGTTCGTAGAGAACAATATTAAGAGGTGGATTTTTGTGAAGGCGCATCAGACTTTTATGGGATGAAGCAAAAAAACCGCATTCTGAACTGCTTTTTACTGTTTATTCCAATGCTAGTTCAATAAGCCTGTCCAACAGTTCAGGGTAAGCTAATCCGGATGCATCCCATAGTTTCGGGTACATGCTAATATTATTGAATCCGGGCAGGGTATTGATTTCGTTAAGAATGAAAGTATTGTCATCACGCAGGAAGAAATCAACTCTGGCCATGCTACGGCATTCAGTAATCAGAAAAGCTTCCACCGCAGCTTTGCGGATTTTGAGTGAAACTTGCGAATCAATTTCCGCGGGAATTTTTAGTTCCGCCCCATCATCGTCCACATACTTCGCTTCATAAGAATAGAACTCACGCAAAGGCACAATTTCACCTAAAACATGTGCTGCTTCAGGTGAATCATTGCCAAGCACGGAACACTCTAACTCACGTCCAGAAATTGCTTCTTCAACCAAAACCTTACGGTCTGCGGAAAATGCTTTCTGTAGTGCTACCTGATATTCCTCCGCGCTTCTGACCTTTGAAACACCTAGCGATGAGCCTTCACGGCAGGGTTTAACAAATAATGTGTTTCCCAATTCGCTTACTGCGTCTTCAAATGACAGCTCATCCGGATTCCGAATAAGTTTGTAGCGCGCAACAGGGATTCCACGCTGCAACAGCAAACGTTTTGACACATCCTTGTCCATGCAAATTGCTGAACCATAAACATCCGCACCAACATATGGCTTACCAAGCAATTCCAGAAAGCCCTGCAATGCACCGTCTTCACCAAGTTTACCGTGAGTGATTGGAAAAAACACATCAACATTAGCTAGCTCGTTTCCGGACTGTTCAGTTGATGTCAGGTTTTCGCCTGCGTAATTTCCGGTTTGAGGAAGGAGGATCGGTAAATTTTTTCTGAACTTAACTTGACGAACATCATCGACATTGTCCAAAAATTCCGGAGTTTTTCCCAAAAACCAGGCACCACTTTTATCGATTCCAATTAAGAGTACATCATATTTGTCGCGGTCAAGAGCAGCTTGAATGTTATAGGCAGAAATTAATGATACTTCATGTTCACCACTGGTACCTCCACAAATTAGGCCGATTGTTAGTTTTTTTGACATAACTATGGTTCACTCAAAAAGTGTTTTTGTCACCCCTGTTTAGATTCTGGATCCAAATCAATGATCAAATTGATCAAAGTATTTAAAGTATCTAATTTGGATTACTGGTCTTCACTCCGCTTCTCACAGAATGACAATGAATTGGAATTGAAAAATATTATTTTTCAGCAAGTTCTAACTTCTCAGTCTGCTGAGCCAAAGCCTTGACCCTGATATGGAGTTCATCAAGTTGCTCTGTTTCAACTTCAGAGGGTGCATCAGTCATTAAGCAGCCGGCTTTTTGAGTTTTAGGAAATGCAATCACGTCACGTATCGAATCTGTTTTTAGCAAAAACATCATTATACGATCAAAGCCCAGAGCAATACCACCATGGGGCGGAGCACCATAAGAAAGTGCTTTCATCAGAAAACCAAATTTATTGTTCAACTTCCTCTTCACTCAGGCCAAGAGCCTTGAATGCTTTTTGTTGGATCTCTGGGTTGTGAATACGAATTGATCCACCACCAATTTCAACTCCGTTCAATACTACATCATAGGCCCTTGAGCGGATTTTTTCAGGATACTGCTCTCCGTATTTTTCCAAATCATCTATATCCGGCATGGTGAAAGGATGGTGGCTGGAGGAAAAACTTTTTTCAGTTTCACTATACTCAAAGAGAGGAAAATCTGTAACCCAGACAAAACGATATTCGCTGTTGTTTATCAAACCTCGACGTAGCGCAATTTCTTTTCGCAAATTACCGAGTGCATCATGAACAACTTTTGTATTGTCAGCACAGAACAACACTAGATCTCCTACATTTAAACCGACTCTCTCTTCCAGTGCATCTTTTTGTTCGGAAGTGAAAAACTTACCGATAGGCGACTGCCAACCGTCCTGGTTACGTTTGATCCAAGCCATACCTTTTGCCCCATAAATTTGAGCGAATTCTGTCAGGTCATCGAGATCTTTACGCGAAAAATCTGCTCCGCCAGGTACACAAATAGCTTTTACTATCCCGCCCTTGTCCACCACCTGTTTGAAAACACGTAATTCACATTCAGAGGCAATGTCAGAAATATCTTTGAGCTTTAAATCAAAACGGATATCAGGAGCATCGGAACCATAGTTTTCCATCGACTCCTGATACGTCATGCGCTGGAAAGGCGTTTCGACTTTTACACTTATGGTTTCTTCAAACAGCTTAACCATCAAACCTTCTGTCAGCTTATATATCTCTTCCGGTTCAGTAAAACTCAATTCCAAATCAATTTGAGTGAATTCCGGTTGACGGTTTCCACGCAAATCTTCGTCACGAAAACAACGGGCAAGCTGCATGTAGCGGTCATAACCGCTGATCATCAGTAACTGCTTGAAAAGTTGCGGTGATTGGGGCAATGCGAAAAAAAGTCCGGGATTGACTCTTGAAGGCACCAGATAATCACGTGCGCCTTCAGGAGTAGATTTTGTCAGTATCGGAGTTTCAATCTCAAAAAAGCGCTGACTTATGAAGTAATTCCGGACAATTTGCAAGGACTTCGAACGCAGCATTAAATTATTCTGCAAAGTGGAATCACGCAAATCAAGAAATCTGTAAGTGAGCCTTAATTTTTCATCCACATTTTCACGATTCTCCAAAACATAGGGTGGTGTTTCAGATTTGTTGAGAATTTCCAAAGTCTCCACCATAATTTCAATTTCGCCGGTTGGCAATTTTGGATTTACGTTGCCTTCTATACGGTGTGCAACCTTTCCTTTTACTGCCAAAACAAACTCACCACGAATTGAATCTGCTAAAACATGTGAGGTTTCACTGATTTCCATTTTGAAGACAATTTGGCTGATACCAGTGTAATCCCGTAAATCCACAAAAATCACTCCTCCATGATCGCGCCGGGTTTGACACCAGCCCATTAATACGACCTCCTGGTCAACATTCTCTGTCCTCAAATCACCACAATAATGCGTCCTTGTCCACTCCATTATTTTATTCATTTTATTTTAGAAAATTAATTTCAGTTTTTCTGAGAATTTGATAGATAGATAGTTCATCAAAAACCCTTTTCATAAATAATTATTAATAGCTGCTAACCGTTGAATTGTAGCATAATTGTATTTCAATCAACAGATTTTTTTTATTTACAATATACTATAATAGCAGGCTCAGAGCAGATTCAGGTAAATATTTTAACTTGGCTAAAAAAAGTTAATCTTTAAATATCTCGGACTTAATACCTAAGTCAACTGACGAATCTACTTTAAGATCAGATTTGAATAACACCCTTGAATTCCGGAGCTAAAGTGCTTCTTTAAGATTAAAAACGGGGGAAATAAAAATAGAAATTATAGGAAGAGAGGGATTGTCTTTTTTGTATTAAGTTTTGTGTCGCCTTAATTCAAAACAGGAGTAAAGTGATCAGACTTGCATTCGCATCACTTCTTCATATGCACTTACCAGTTTGTTACGAATTTGCAGCATGAGGCGCATAGAAAGGTCCGCTTTTTCCAGGGCAAGCATGGTCCCATGAATATCTTTGTTGTCTGTGACCAGAAACTCAACTTGTTTTGCTTCCGCGTTCAATTGCTGCTGATTAACATCCTGCAGCAGTTTCTCAAACGTCCGGCTGAAACCGCTTTCAACAGACTGCTTTTGACTTTCTGCTTCAGTCTTCAGCCCCTGTAAAGCTGGTCCAACTGATGGTAAATTGATATTCATAAAGCCTCTAATCTAACATCTAATAAATTAAATTGAGTAATTATTTATTATTACTACGACGATCTACTCTAAATGTTTCGGCCCAAATCAAGGGCTGATTGTGCCATATTTTTTGTGGCCTTAAAAGCAGCGGTATTTGCTTCATAGGAACGCGAAGCCTGCATCAGGCTCACCATTTCTTCCATTATATTTACGTTAGGCATGGCCACATATCCTTCTTCATTTGCATCCGGATGTCCCGGTTCATAACGTAAAATTGGTGCTCTGTTGTCTTGTGAAATCCCCACCACCTTTACCTCGGTAGCAGTGTCCAGAGAACGTTGCTGTGAACGCAGTTCTTGTTCAAATGTCCTGTCATTTGAAACTGCTGCAAGCGTAACTATACGACGACGATACGGCCCACCTTGCGGAGTCCGTGTAGTATTGGCGTTAGCAATGTTTTCGGAAATAGTATTGACTCGCTGACGCTGCGCTGCCATTCCGGAAACACTCACGTTAAGAGAGGATTGAAAACTCATTATCGACCTTGTGTAATTGCGGTTTTGAGCATCCGGAACTGGTGAGTCAGCATCCGTATACTGGCATTGTACATCAATTGGTTTTCAGCCATTTTAGCCATTTCACGATCCAAATCTACCGTGTTTCCGTCAAAATCAGGAAAAGGAGAAGCGCTGTGAATTCGCTGTGCCTGAACTAGTTTTAGCGGCGACGTGTTACGTCCATCAAAATGCCTGGAATTTGTGGTTTTGAGCAAACCTGGTTCTTCGGCATGCAGTGCCTTTTCAAGACTTTTCTCAAATACCATATCCTCGGCTTTGTAGCCGGGAGTGTCCTTGTTGGCAATGTTCGAAGTCAGCAAATCCTGTCGCTGTGTACGAAAGTCCAGTGTCTTCTGAATCAATGTAAACAGATTATTTTCAAACATACCTGACATGAAACTACTTATTTTTGGATAGTATTCAACTAATAATGTTTGTGAAGAAGATGCAATCTCAGGGCCACTTTTAGAATGTATTTGATTGTTATAGCAAGCGTGATCTGCTTGCATTTTTTCTGATTCGGCTTAAGATAGACAAACAAAGTTTTAATCATGAGGAAAGATGGATAAAAAACGAGCACAAGTTTGGGGAAGTAACCTTAAAAAACCACCCAACGAGCAAAACATCCTTTTCTGCGCAGGACGGGATGTGCAGCCATTACCAATGGCAGATGAGTTGCTGCTGCCCTACGATATCTGGACCAACCGCGCACATTGCATAATGCTTCACAAGCAGGGACTAATACCATCAGCAAGCTTAAGCAGTATTTTGGAAGGACTTTACAAACTGGAAACACTGGTTGCGGCAGGTAATTTTTCACTTGATCCAGCCAAAGAAGATGTTCACATCAACGTTGAAGCCTTTGTAACAGAAAATCAAGGGACTGAAGCAGGCGGGCGGATGCACATCGGTCGCAGCCGCAATGATCAGTCGGCATGTGACATGCGGCTGTATTTACGCGATGTGGGCTTAAGCTTGTTTGATTCTGTGAAAAATTTAGCAGCCTCATTGTTGGTACAGGCAGAAAAATATACAGAAAGTGTAATGCCAGGATTTACTCATTACCAACCTGCGATGGTCACAACATGGGGTCACTGGCTGTGTGCATATGTTCAGGGACTTTGCCGTGACCTGGAACGGTTGGCATTTGCTATCTCACTAGTTAATCGGAATCCTTTGGGAGCAGCAGCAGCTTTTGGTACATCATGGCCCATTGACAGACAACTCACAACTGAACTGCTGGCTTTTGAAAAGATTGATACCAACACTCTGGACTGCATAGTTTCACGTTGGGAAAATGAAGCCCAACTGGCCCATGCAGGATCAATGCTGATGAATCACCTCAGTATTATGTCTCAGGATCTCATGTTTTTAAGTCATCCATATTCAGGATTGCTTCAGATTGATGATGACTATGTGACCGGTTCTTCGATCATGCCGCAAAAGAAGAACCCGGATTTCGCCGAAGTCATTAAATCAAAAGCAACTCTAGCCCACGGATTTTTATCAAGCTTGCTTGGAATTCAAAAAGGTGGATTGAGCGGCTATAACCGTGACACGCAGGCCACTAAATATTTATTAATGGACCTTGTACGGGAGTGTGAAGCTGCACCAATCATTCTGCAGGGTGTCTTCGAAGGTTTGACAATCAATACCAAAAAAATGCGGGAACTGTGTGAAACCGACTTTATTAATTCTGTGGATATTGCAGATCATTTAGCACGGACTCAAAACCTGTCTTTTCGAGAGTGCTACCACCTACTGGCGAGGGCAGTAAAACTTTCTTCGCCGGAAACAAAAATCACAACTGCTGCATTGATGAAAGCATTGGCAGAATCCAATCATCCAACAGAAATTGCAGAAGATTTGGCAGAATTACATGATCCTCAAAAAATTCTGAAACTCAGACAGCACCAGGGTAGTCCGTCCCCGGAACAAACCAGCCTGCATATTGAAGAACTTTCTGCAGAACTTAATTCACTATCTGCTCCGCTAGTTGATCTCCAAAACAATATAATTGCTGCACAGGAGAACTGCCAAAATTATGGGGTCTGATGGTTTAAAAATTGGCGTAATTGGTGCTGGGGCATGGGGGACAGCCCTGGCGCGACTGCTTGCCCGCAACGGCAACTCCGTTCAACTCTGGTGCCGTGAAGCAGAAACCAGAAAAGATATTCTCACAAATCACCTCAATTCCTCTTTTTTAGCGGACATTCCACTTCCGGAATCACTTGGAGCCTCGACCGATTTGGCCGAAGTTGTGCGGAATTGCAGAATCCTCGTTGCTTCTGTACCTTCACACTTCACCCGCGAAATTGCTAAAAAAATGCGCCCAGAAATTACTGACGAACATATCATCGTCATTCTCAGTAAAGGTATAGAACAACATTCCCTGGCATTGATGAGTGAAATATTTGCGGAAGAACTCGATAACCTGCCAAAATTAGCAGTTCTTTCCGGCCCGACGTTTGCACGTGAAGTTGCTTTAGATTTGCCATCTGCCGCAGTGCTGGCCTGTGCAGACGAAACCGCAGGCAGTCTGCTTCAAAAGTGCTTTCATTCAGATCGCTTCCGTATTTACCGCAGTACTGATCTTGTTGGCGTACAACTGGGTGGTTCCATTAAAAATGTGATTGCGATTGCTTCCGGAATTGCAGATGGAATGCAACTGGGACTGAATGCAAGGGCAGCCTTAATCTGCAGAGGCGTTGCAGAAATGTCCCGGCTCGGAACTGCAATGGGAGGCTCTGTAGAAACATTTATGGGTATGTCCGGAATTGGAGATTTGGTTTTGACTGCAACCGGGAATCTTTCAAGGAACCATAATCTTGGAGAAAAACTGGGCCAAGGTTTTTCGCTGGAAGACTGTTTCCCATCAGGCGGTGCGGTGGCAGAAGGGGTACGTAACGCGGTTTCGATTCAAGAATTGGCAGAGCGCCACAAAATTGAAATGCCAATCTGTAATGCAGTTTATCAAGTATTGCATCAAGGAGTATCCTGTACTCAGGCCTTGCAAAAACTTCTGGAACGTGATCGTCCGGATGAAGAAATGTATGTCCCGGATTTAGCTACAATGCCAGATTGACAAACAAGTTTGAAAGTTAGATTGTTAAGACAGTATCCTAATTTGTTAATTTTTATAAAGCCATGAACAGTTTTTTTTCTACTAAAAACTGGAATAAATTCTTCCTCTATCTCTTATTCATTTGTAGCACTTTCAGCATTGCCGCTACTGATGCCTCAATCACAACTCTGTATTTAATAACCCTGATAAGCTGGATCTGGTACCGCCAAATGTCACAACTCAGGAATCCACTGTTATGGTCAATTTTATTTTTCATTGCTGCCGCAGTACTTTCTGGATTGCTGAATGCATACGAAACAGAGCACCTGATGGCTCTACGAACAAATTGGCGCTTGCTGCTGCCCTTATTGCTTGCGGTAATATTGGCTGATATTGATGAAGAACAGTTACTGTCGGTTTTCTTTGGATTTGTAATGTTAATCTCAATTTACGGTATCATTCAGTATTTTACCGGTGCAGACTGGCTGCGTCCTGAAGGGCAACAATTAACTACTCCTTTTTCGTCAGGAACTTCGACAGAAAGTCCCGTTTTTCACGGTAAAGGAAATTTCTCGCACCACCTGACGTATGGCGGTTTTTTACTACTTTGTTTTCCTTTGGTTTGTTCATTCATTTTTTGTAAAGGCTGGAGTCCATTTGCCCGACTTGTAACGGCCATTATTGCAGTTGTGGTACTGCTTGGTATAGGAGCCTCACTTGGTCGGAGCATTTGGCTGGGAACGGCTGTCGCAATCACTATTCTACTTTTTCGACTTTCACCTAAACTTATGCTGGCCTTCATCATTCTGGTTATCGCAGGTGGCACTTATTTTTACTCACAATTTAGTGAACCTTCTTTTCAAAACCGCACACCAACAAATCGTATCGAAGCCCTGCAACAGCGCTTCATCAGTGGCTTTATGCCCCAATCTAACCAGGATCGAATATTGATGTGGGAAGCAGGAATATCTGCGATACAGGATCATTTCTGGCTGGGAATAGGATATGGAAATGACTCAGATATCATGCCCGTTTACAGGGAAAAGATTTCAGAGCGTACAGGTCATCGATTCCACAACAGCGCCGGTACAGGGATCCATAACATCTATCTGCAAACTTGGATTAACTACGGCATTTTTGGTTTTTTGGGACACCTTAGTATCTTGATTATATTTCTCTGGCAAAGCATCTTAACACTCTACCGAACCACTCCCTACAGCTTTGAAAACTCAATGCTCTGGGCTGGAATTGCAGGTGTAAGCGGATTCATGGTTGCCGGTTTTTTTGAAAACAATTTCAGGGACGGTGAAGTCCAGGCTATGCTCATGATACTGATAGGCTTGAACCTGCACCAAATTCAAAAAATGAAAGAAAGGATATTTAGTCATTGAAAGCAAAACAGCAGGCACCTAAATATCGTTCCTCTGGCAAATGTCTCAGGGAAACTCTCTACACTTTCGTTGAACAACTCCTCCAAATTTCACTCAATATCCTGACCAGAATTGTTAATTAAAACACAGACAAACTCTCACTAAAAACTATGGGATTAATTATTATCTCTTTTTTTGCCTTTGTTTCCCTGGGCTTACCAGACGGACTCATGGGCGTGGCATGGCCTGGGATTCGTCACCAATTCCAACTGCCAGTTGATGCTTTAGGAATTATTCTTGTCTGCGGAACTGCAGGATACATGCTTTCAAGCTTTTTGAGTGGACTACTGATTCGACATTTAGGAATAGGTGGGCTGCTGAGTCTGAGTTGTGCTGCCATGGCTGGTACATTACTAGTTTATGCAGTTACTCCTCTCTGGTGGGTTTTCGTTATTTTTTCTGCAGTTGGAGGACTTGGTGCAGGTGCAATTGATGCTGGAATAAATACCTATATCGCCAAATACCACAGTACCAGAATGATGCAGTGGTTACACGCAAGTTTTGGTGTGGGAATTACCTCCGGTCCATTCATAATGACAATGGGAATAAACGCAACATCCCATTGGCAAAGCGGATATTTTGTTGTTTCAGTGGCAATGGTAATTCTTTCCGTAATTTTTCTTTTTACTAAAGACATGTGGGAAGGTATTTCAGCCAGTAGTAGAGAAGAAGATCACGATGAGAATAATGCCTCCCTCAGTGAAACTATAAAATCAATTCAGGTACTCTTAAGTGTGGCATTGTTTTTTCTTTATACAGGTGTAGAATTGGGTTTAGGGCTTTGGATTTACTCACTTTTGACAGAATCCCGTGGAGTTGCTCCGGAAGTTGCGGGATTTGTAACCGGAAGTTATTGGGGAATGTTTACAGTCGGACGTATTTTTGCTGGATGGTACGCTAAAAAGATCGACGTTCGCAAACTAATTTATCTGAGTATCTCTCTCGCACTTTTCGGAGTAGCTCTGCTGCTGGCAGATTCCAGTCAAATAATAACAATTCTTGGAGTCACTTTGGCCGGTTTTGCGATCGCACCAATATTTCCCGGACTAGTTTCAAGTACAACAAGTCGTGTAGGGTTCCGGCATCAGGCCAATACAATTGGAATGCAGATTGCCGCAGCAGGCTTGGGGGTGGCTGTGGTACCTTCAATTGCAGGTGTGCTGGCAAGAAACTTTGGACTTGAAGTAATCCCACTTTATTTGTTGAGTATACTAGCACTACTGTTATTGGTTTTTATCATTTCGAATAGTCTTTCCGGTGAATATACATTGGATTGACTGAAAACTCTCAAAAGTTTGGACTCTTCTGATACTATGAAATTTATCAACATACAATATTGTAAAACAAAAATTGGTGAACTGATTTTAGGTTCCTTCGAAGGCAAACTTTGTCTGCTTGATTTTAGATACAGAAAAATGAGAAAAACCGTTGATGAAAGAATTAAAAAAGGACTAAATGCCAAATTTGCAGAAAATAACACGGAAATTATAGAAAAAACACTGGCAGAGCTTGATGAATATTTTCATGGCAACAGAAAAGAGTTTGATGTCCCACTAAAAATGGTAGGAACGGATTTCCAAAAAAGAGTCTGGGAAGCTTTACTGAGAGTCCCTTTTGGAACTACGTCAACTTATTTGCAGTTGGCCAAAAATATAAAGAATGAAAAAGCGGTCAGAGCAGTTGCCTCTGCAAATGGAGCAAACTCGATGTCAATCATAATTCCCTGTCATCGTATAATTGGAAGTAATGGAAAGCTTGTAGGATATGCCGGCGGGTTACCGATTAAAAAACAATTGTTAAAGTTGGAGCAAATCACAACTCAATCTGGAACTAAATAATTTTAAAAAGAAATAGGGTCATATTGATACAGTTAACTAAGTTTACTTTATTTTCGGAGTTTTCATGAATAACATACCACAATCAATGAACTACATTCAGATCGAAAAACATGGAGATCCTGAAGTATTAAAACTGCATTCGATGCCGGTTCCGGAACCAGGCCCCGGTGAGGTACTGATTAAGGTCGCAGCGGCGGGAGTCAACCGTCCGGACATGATGCAACGCAAAGGGCTTTATCCCCCCCCTCCCGGCGCAACCGATGTTCCCGGACTGGAGGTTTCCGGAACTGTAGTTAGTGTGGGTCAAAACGTCAACGAGCCCCCCATCAATTCTGAAGTTTGTGCCCTCGTGACCTGCGGCGGTTATGCGGAATATTGTCTGGCGGCAGCCTCGATTTGCTTGCCGGTACCGGAAAAAATTTCGCTAGTAAATGCCGCGGGAATTCCGGAAACCTTTTTCACTGTCTGGACGAATGTCTTTGAGCGAGGGCAACTCAAAGCCAGAGAAAGTCTGTTGGTACATGGTGGCAGCAGTGGAATAGGAACAACTGCCATTCAACTCGGCAAAGCCTTTGGGGCGACTGTTTACACTACTGCAGGAACTTCGGAAAAATGTGAGTTTTGTGAAAATCTTGGTGCCGATGTTTCTATTAATTACAGAGAACAGGATTTCTCCGAAGAAATCAAACGCTTGACTGAAGGAAAAGGCGTAAATGTGATCCTTGACATGGTTGGCGGCCCATACTTTCCAAAAAACATCCGGTTGCTGGCCGACGAAGGTCGGTTAGTGCAAATCGCTCTGATGCAGGGCAGCAAAGCAGAAGTTGATTTTCGCTCCTTACTGCTCAAACGTGTAACCTTGACCGGCTCCACCTTGCGCCCCCGCAGCGTTGAAGAAAAAACTAAAATCGCTCAGGCCCTGCAAAAAAACGTTTGGCCATTGCTGGAATCCGGAGCTGTCCGACCGATCATCCATCAAACATTTCCACTCAAACATGCGTCAGAAGCACATCGCCTGATGGAAAGCAGTGCCCACATTGGAAAAATTTTACTTAAGCCTGCTGATTGACGCCGATCAAAAAGTATTGTTCGCTGCGGAATGTTTTCTGCTAAACTGCCGAAGTCAATATGTTAAAATCCCAAGTGTCTCGCCAACTTTACTTGACAAATTTAATTCCTATCAGAAACACTTCAGTTTCAACTTTTTTCTTTTTTCCTCAAAAGGAGACTTTATGGATGAGACTGCTAAAAAACCGCATTGCGGATGATTCCTTATGGACTTTACGTTATGACAGCCGAAGACAAAGATAATCGAATTTCGGCCATTTCCATCATGAATGCATGTTTGTGGGGAATCGGATGGAATTTAATTGAGTTACGTATCAAAAATTTGCTACGCCGGATGGTTGCCACTCAACTAAAGAAGTCAGTTCTACTACTCTCACACGGTTTGAACCGCATGTTTATCAGTGCCGCAGAACTGCTTTTGCTTTACGTTTTTGTACACTTTTTTTTGATATTACAATTCAGGGGAGTCTGCTGGCGTTGTCTTTAATTTTTGTGAGTGGATACAGAACTTTTGCCGGAATTGCCGTTCTCATTTCATCCCGAGCAGAAAATACGCAAAGCGGCAACGGCTTGATTAACAACGTGACCCTGCCAATGTTCATCCTTTCCGGAATATTTTTCAGTTACCACAACTTTCCGAACTGGATCATTCCTTATGTTGAAGTACTTCCATTAAAGATACTAACCAATTCTTTAGAGAGCACACTATAATTCAACACTCATACAATATGTCATTTGCTTTAAATATTCTGCAGTGCAATCCCAAATTTATGACGGATCATGCGCAGCAGCAGGCGGTCGTTTTCCAATCCTGCAAAACGTATTTCGGTTCTGATTATGTCACGAATCATCCCCAGATCCTGTTCGGTCCTGCTCAACTCAATTTCATTATGCAGATTGTGATGCATCAAAGTTTCCAGCACATCCCGCCGTAAGCGATTTTTGAGACGCTGGAGTTGCTGCTCCGTTATTCCGGTAAGGATACCCTCAATCTCAGACTGGTTGTGTCCCATCATTGAGAGCTTCAACCAGATGGAATACAGGTTCCCCCTGTTGTCTGCAGGAGGCTGCTGACCAAGTCCCGGAGGTACTCCAATCAACAAAGCTGCAAGTAAGACTACCAGAACCACCTTGGTTTTGAATGCCATTTTTCCCTTTTTTCTATTACTATTTACTGCTTCAAAGAATGGATATTTTCCCACACATAATAATGGGAAATTCCGCCCTTCAACCTGTCATTTCGATAAACTAAGCCATCACAAACTGCGAAACCACACCATGCAATACGCAGTTCTTCACAGGCGATTGTTCACAAAACTGGAACAATTCGCTGTATTTGTTATGACAACAATTCATCTATTATTTACAAGAACATAAATCAGGACCACCCTGTAGACACACCACGCCCCATAGAGTTAAGCAGACGGAATTCCAGACAGAACTCTCCCTGCCATTCCAACGGAAAAGCAATCCAAACCTCATAGTTGGTTATCGACAGAACAGCCGGAAACTTTAAAATTAATATGGGGAATTATAATAAGATAGGCGACACAGAAAGCGCCGCCCACATTTTGCTGCTAATAAATTAGCGGTTGCTCTTGAGAATTGTTACCAGTCCGCCGTTGGGACCAGGAACTGCACCTTTGACAAGTACAATTGCTTCATCTGCAAGAATTTTAACAATCTTTAAGCCGAGTTGAGTTACTTTACTGTTGCCGTGGCGACCATGCATTTTCTTGCCTTTGAATACACGGGAAGGGGTTGCACACTGTCCAATACTTCCTGTACCTCGGTGCCCACGGTGTCCATGACTGGCAGGTTGACCATGAAATCCATGACGCTTCATAACTCCTGTGAATCCTTTACCTTTTGAGTTGCCGGAAACAGTGATACTTTCTCCTTCAGAAAATAAACTTACATCAAATACCTGTCCAACTTCTACTTCATCAATATTCTCTACTTCAAATTCGCGAAGGATGCGAGTTGGAGCCAGTGACTTAAAATGCCCTTTGATTGGTTTATTTACTTTTCGCTCCGGTATTTCTTCAAAACCGATTTGTACATGGTTGCAACCGTCTTTTTCCAGGATCTTTTTTTGGACAACTGTCATAGGTCCGGATTGCAAAACGGTCACTGGAAGTGCAGTTCCGTCTTCTTCAAAAACCTGGGTCATGCCAATCTTGCGTGCTAATAGTCCATTCAACATGGAGTCCTCAATCTTAAAATTATTAAATTTTTTAAACGCTCATGCATATTCGGAGCACTTTCTAATTAGTTAATATACGATACTAAATGAATTGCGAATGGAATACAAGTTTAATTTTATGAAGCATACATAATCCATTCATCCAGTGCCTGTTTCAAAAATGCAGTAATAATGAACATTTCACGAATTCACAATATAACAGAAAGTCAAGTCCCAGCTTTCAACGTATTGCGTTCTGTTCTGTCTGTCGATATAATTGATTGTAATATTAACAATACTCACATTTATATGTATTTTTCAACTCAATGAAGTTGTTCATCACCAACAAACAGAAACTACTGCTTGCCGGACTTTTTATTATAGGGTTCTCGTGCCTGATTGGTGTTGTAGGATATATTTATCAAATTTACTATAGCCCCATCATGAGCAGTGCTCCAGATGGCAATTCGGTTATCTTGATCCCTCGAGGTTCCACCTTTGACAGCGTTACGGCACATATCAGAAAAAAGGGACTCCTGCCCTACCCCAGACTTTACGACTATTTGGCGGAAAAATTAAAAGTTCATTCCAGAATCCAGGCTGGAGAATTTAAAATTCAACACAATTGGAATACCTCTGAGTTGCTGCAGTATCTTATTTACGGGAAAAGCATCCGGCATCGCATTACCATTCCTGAAGGTGAAAATTATCGACAAATTGCAGAGCGTCTGCAGCTTGCAGAAATTGCAGATAAAGACGTGATCCTGTCGCTGAAAGATGATCCGGATTTATTAGCAAAAACTGGAATTCCGGACATGACCACTCTGGAAGGATTCTTGTTTCCAGAAACTTATTTTTTTTCGCGGGTAGATACGGAGCGACAAATTTTATCAGCAATGATTACACAATACAGGCGGGTTTTTAATGCTGATTTTCAGAGGCGTGCCAAAGAAATTGGAATGAGCGAGTATAAAGTTCTCACCTTGGCTTCTATTGTGGAAAAGGAAACTGGAGTTGATTCAGATCGACCAAAGATTGCTTCAGTTTTTCATAATCGACTCAAACGCAGAATGCGTCTCTACAGTGATCCAACAGTAATTTACGGACTGAGTGATTTTAATGGAAATTTGACTCGAAAGCATTTACGAAAACCAACTCCGTATAACACTTACACCAAAAAGGGATTGCCGCCTACTCCAATTTCGAATCCCGGTCGAGCATCACTGCAAAGTGTGCTTTATCCGGCAGACGAAAAGTTCCTTTATTTTGTCGGACGCGGGGATGGAAGCAGCAAATTTTCAAAAACACTGCGGGAACACAATAAGGCAGTTTCGTATTTTCAGAAAAACCGTAAGAACCGTCAGGCAATGCGTCGCAAAGCTAAAAAAGCTTCCTCAAAGAAATTATAGCCCCATGTCCTCAGCCCAGTCAATTCAACTTGGTGAATCCTCATTCATTCCGTTATTGAAAATGCCGCCTAAAACCAGCAGCAAATTTACCCTGCTTGGTTACTATATCCGGCAGCATTTGTTTTCTTATTCTCTGGGAGTGGTTGCTATTTTAGGTACCAACTGGATTGCTGTCAGTATACCTGAATATGTGCGTTTAAGTATTGATTTGTTAAATAATGATCTCAAGTCAAGGCAGGATTTATTGTGGGAATATATGTTTATCATGCTTGGATTAGCACTTGTAATGGTGGTGGTGCGGACACTTTCCAGGATTCTTTTTTTTAATCCCGGACGTGCCATAGAGTGTCAGATAAAAAATGACATGTTCAGAAAATTAATGGCCCTGCAAAAAAATTATTATGATAAAAATCCTTCAGGAAATATAATTTCCCGCATCAATAATGATATCACTGGAGTCCGTATGATTTGCGGATTCGGCCTCATGCAGGCTTTCAATATCATAACAGCACTTTCAATGACACCTTTTAAAATGTGGCAACTCTCACCAAATCTCACACTTTACTGCATTATTCCAATTATCATTGTTTTTACAGTAGTGCGTCTTGGTATGAATGTGCTGGTGCGTAATATGAGGGCCCGTATGGAAAGCTTACAGCGTCTCTCAGGTTTTACTGTTTCATCTCTCTCGGCAATAGACTTGATTAAAACCCAGACAATGCGTGAATGGAGCACGAGGCGTTTTGAGAAAGAAAATCAGGACATGCTTCGACGTTCAATGAAAATTGCCTGGACCCGCTCTTTTGTGATGCCGATGTTAAGTAATTTAGAGCATTTTTTAAAACTTCTGGTATTACTTGTTGGTGGAATCATGGTAATCGAAGAAGGCTTCACCATTGGTCAGTTAACTGCTTTTATTGCATATTCTGCATTATTGACATTTCCTTTGATGGGGTTGGGCTGGGTAACAACAATGTTTCAGCAGGGTCTCGTTGGACTGACCAGCATCCAGACTGTTCTGCAACAGGACCTGCCTCGTGCAAACCTTATTTCACTTCCGGAGAAAAAACTTAAATCTCTTTTTGCAGAAGGAGGACTGAAAGTAAATAATTTAAGTTACCACTACCCTGAGAGCAAGAAAGATGTACTAAGGCACATAAATTTTTCCATCCAGCCAGGCCAGGTAATTGGCGTACTCGGAAGAATTGGTTCTGGAAAATCGACCCTTGTCAACGGCTTGAATCGTTATTTGGACATGGGCAAGGGCTCCATCTATTTAGGAGACCAGGACCTCGCAACTCTCAGCGACAAAGATGTCCGTACCTGTATCAGAACTGTCACTCAGTTACCATTTTTATTTTCAGATACTGCAGAAAATAATATCAACTTTGCTCTGGAAAATGAGGTTTCCGATGACAGGGAATTGTTTCAGAAAATTTTGTACTCAGCAGCTCTTGACAAGGAAGTTGCACGTTTTCCAAAACAGGAAAAAACTGTGGTCGGCGAAAAAGGAATCATGCTTTCCGGTGGACAGAAACAAAGAATCAGCCTGGCAAGGGCAATGATGGAACCTTGTAACCTGCTGATATTAGACAATGTGCTTTCTGCAGTTGACTATGAAACAGAACGTCATCTGCTGAGAGAAATCCACAAACTCCTCAAACCGATTAATAATCAACAAGCCCTGGCAGGAAGCCTGCTTATCGTTTCCCATCGTGTTACATCAATGGAACATGCAGATTTGATTCTGGTTCTTGATGAAGGACAAATAGTGGATCAGGGACAGCATGCTGACCTGATTAAACGTCCAGGTTATTATCAACAAATGTGGGCACTGCAAAACGACCACAATTCCTGAACAGTATTGAGAATCCATCTCATTTCGAAACCCAACATCCAACTCTCAAAACTCGGTAATTTCCTTTGCTCTCTCTCAAAAACGTTTCCAACCGACTCTGGGATAAGCAAATTCTCAAAGACATTTTCTGGTCCACAGAATTCGGACAAAGCTGGGCGATTCTAGGTCCAAACGGCGCTGGTAAATCAACTCTGATAAAAGTTGTACTGGGGCAAATTCCATATTGTGGTACCATCAAACGTCACCAGGAAATTGAGGATTTTGGTAAAATCGCACATGTTTCACTTGAGCAGCAAAAACTCTTGGTTGCCCAAGAGGAAAAAAAAGACCGCTACGAAGAATACAGCGGAAATGAAGAACATTTTTTAACCGGACAAGAAGTCATGGATCCGGAAGGGAAGCATCCGGAATCACTTCTCAAGATTGCAAAACAACTTGGACTTTCGTCCTTACTGGGGAACCCTTTGCGCTCCTTTTCAAATGGTGAAACTCGTAAAACTTTGATTGGGAAAGCCCTGCTTTCTGAACCAAAATTGTTGATTCTTGATGAGCCTTTTGAAGGTTTGGACACAGAATCGGTTCTGTGGCTTAAAGGAGCACTTTCAGATCTTATTAAAAACGGATTAGCAGTCTGGTTAGTCAGTCACCGTTTTGAGGAATTAGTTCCGGAAATCACACATGTTCTTTGTTTGAAATATGGAGAAATTTTTGCTCAAGGTTTGCGCTCGCAAGTTTTGATTACGGAAGTGATGGAGGGCCTTTATGAGAAAGCTGATCACAAAGAAACTAACTTAAAAACTAACTTAAAAACGAACGAAAATTCTACAGAAATAAATGGAAACCCAATTTCAACTGACTTCTTTGAATCAGTAACTGAAAAAGATAGAAAGCACAGTCTTATCCGGATGAGAAACGTTAATGTTCACTATGGTGAAAAAGTGGTGCTGAAAAATTTTTACTGGTCAGTAGAGCAGGGGGAAAACTGGAAAATTGTGGGTCCAAATGGATCCGGAAAATCAACCTTGCTCAGTTTAATTTGCGGAGACAATCTACAGGCTTATGCAAATGAAATTTATCTTTTTGGGCGTCGTCGTGGTACAGGTGAAAGCATTTGGGACATCAAGCAGAAAATAGGATTTGTCTCCTCTGAGTTTCAGGTACGTTATCGGCAACCTGTTAATGCGTTGAAAGTGGTACTTTCAGGATTTTTTGATTCAATCGGTTATTATCAGCCAGCATCTGTAACACAAACAGAAAGGGCACTCAGTTTGATGGAACTGCTGGAAATTACAAATCTTACTGATCTTGACTTCACGCGTCTTTCGTATGGACAGCAACGACTTATCTTAATTGCAAGAGCAATGATAAAATCTCCACCTTTACTCATTCTTGATGAGCCCTGCCAGGGATTGGATCGTACAAACCGGAACCGCGTTTTAGAACTAGTTGACCTGGTTGGAAAAAACACAACAACACAAATACTTTACGTAACACACTCCGCAGATGATCATTTAAACTGCCTGCAAAGAGAATTGTGCTTTGAGGCAACTCCCGAAGGCATTTTTCACCCAATTGTTACATGAGTGTCTGCACATGAAATATCTCTGCTTCCGGATTAAAGGAGAGACGCAATGGCAAATCCTCCCACAAATGTGCCGATTGCACTGCCTAAATTTGCGAACATGACTACGAGTAAAATTCTGGTGATCTTATTTTGCCAAAAACCTCTCAAATGTGTGATATCATCTGCAAGGCTTTCAAAATCCCGTACCTGAGGTTTACGTATAAATGCTTCAACTAATCCTGCCACCCAACCTGCAGCAACAGCAGGATTGAGAGAAGTAAAGGGTGCTGCCACGAATGCAGTTACAATTGTTATTGGATGACCAAATGCAAGCGCAGTCCCTAGTGCTGAAAGTGAGCCGTTGATCAAAAACCAGCGCTGAATCATTTCAATGCTAACGTCCGTTTCAACAGTAAAAAATCCGTAAGCAACCAACCCCATAATCAAGGCTGGAATACCCCATTTGAGCCAGGTGCCAATTTTTCCAGGAGGAGGCACTGTCTCTAATTCAGCTAAATTATGTTCCCGCTCCAGTTCTGCCGTCAGTCCTTTTACATGTCCGGCCCCAACTACTGCCACAATCCTTTTACCTTGAGCCAGTTTTATTTTTTCTGCCATAAACTGATCTCTTTCATCAATCAGAATACGTTTCATTTCAGGAGACTGTTCTGCCAGCATCTGCATTGCTTCAGAAAGTGCATCGCTTTCCTTGAGTTTTTCTATTTCTTCCTTGCTGATTTCTTCACGTACAAACAAACTGGCAAGAAGTTGACTCAAGACTTTCATTCTGCCCCAAAATGTCATCCCCCGCCAGGTACGCTGCAGTGTTATTTTAACATCCCTGTCTACCAAAATCAGTTCCGCTCCGACCCGTTCTGCAGCATTTACTGCTTCAAGCATTTCTGCACCAGGTTTTACTCCTAGCTGAGAACCCAAGCGTTTTTGGAAGGCAGTCATGATCAAATTTGCAAATAGTAAAAAGGATTTACCTTCACGAACAACCTTATAAATGTCCATGTTTTTCCATTGATCTTTATCCAGCATCGCCTGATGTCGGGAAGAACAGAGTTCAATACAAACTGTGTCCGGCTTTTCCTGATCAATGACAGAGTTCACTTCATCTACACTTGATTGTGAAATGTGTGCGGTACCGATGAGCAGGATTTGCTTTTCATCAAAGCTAATCTCATGTACATTACCGGAGTAGTTCATTTATGATTCAAGAATAAGGTTCAAAAAAATATTTTAACCCCTAATTTTAATTGAAATCTAAAAAAGGCGCAAAATATTTTTGCCATTTTTACCGTTGGTCCTTGCTTCGACAGACTTAACCATACTCTCCGGAGAGCTGAAACGTCAGGAGCTTTAATTGAATAGCAGAGCTCGTTTTAAAGTTCAGCCGTTGTTATAATTATTGATAATTCTTTCTTCATAATAATGAAGTAAATGTGAAGACCCTGAAAATAAATGGGATCCGGCATCGTCAGTGCTGTCCTTGAAATTTATAAATATTCTTCCAGACTTCTGAAGTCGCACAAATGGTGTGAGATTGGATTGACAACACTTGAAAATAGTTGAAATGGTTTATTGACAGATAAGATGCAAAATCATGATTATCAAAAATAACTATAAATTTATTTTTTGGCTGTTATTTATTTATTTCTGCATGACTGAAACAGTCAGTGCACAAAAGTGGAAACTAAGAGCCCGTGAGCATTTTGATACTGTAACGCTAAAATACGGTAACCAGATTGAAAATGAAACAACTTCCGGAATTGGACCGACAATTAATTTTTGGCTGGAAGAGCCCTATGAAAACGCGTTTGGTTTGGCACTTGGTTTGATGTATATTGATTTTGCGAGAGAATCAGAAAGCATCGGCAGAGGACAACGTATGGAACTCTGGAAGCTGGGACTGGAGGGCAAACATGATCCACTCCAGGGAGATGGGGGGCTTTTTTTGCGCTGGGGTATTTCAAAAAACCAACTGAAAACCCAGGGATCTCTTGGTGAGTTAAAAGGAAATGGAGGATATTTAGGGATCGGCTGGGAGTTTCCTTTTGAAATTCTGGGGCTGGCTTTTGAGATTGCTCAAAGACAAATCAGCCTGGAAAATAATTTATTCATTAAGACCTCCAGTCCGTCTATAGGCCTGCACTTTTACAAGCACCTTTAAGCTAAGTAAAAATAATCAGATGATTCTCTAAACAGCGGTGCGGGAATTAATCCCGCACCGCTGTGCATGAAAATCCTTTTTATGGAAGTACCATGAAACAAATTCCCATAATAATCGTAGGAATTAGAGCAGCAATCAACAATTTTAAAGGATTTACGCCATTTTCAAAAAAGCGTCCAAGTATAGACTGTCCCGCCGGGTTAGGGGCGTTCGCAATCACCGTCAATCCTCCACCGGTGACTGCCCCAGCTACAACCGCATATTTCGAAGCTTCGGCCATGTTCGGTACTAAAGTCGCAAGATAAGTAATTGCCGCATTGTCATTGACAGCAGTCAAAACAGTTGCAGTCAACATCAAAGGCAGTTCCGCCAGCGAGCCCAATACTGGAGCAATCCACCAGGCCTGCAGGCCGCCGTGAATGATCAAGCCTCCAAGGAAAAAACCAACCATGATCGGTCCCTTGAGTTCCATCTTGTTCTGATGCGTTGCAGTGAGCGACAAAAATCCCAGAAAAAATAGCAAGCCTGGAATAAACAATGCCGGATAATGTGCAGTATATACTGTCCAAGCTAGAAAAAATATATGAACCAGAGTGACCCACCACGGAATTGGAACTTCTCTTTCAGACCACCTGGCTTCGAATTCTTCGTGACTGATCTGACCAGGTTTTAGTGTCTGCACTTCCGGTGTATGAAAATTAGTGCTTGCTTCTACCTCATCCTGCTTACCCATTTTAGCAAACTGACTACGAAAGATAATGAAGTAAATCACATTGGAAATGAGGATACCCAAAGCTGCCTTCCAGCCAAAATTACTGGCCATAAAACTCATGTCCCAGTTCCAGGGTGCGGCAACCATCAGTACCGGCGGAGCAGCAAAATGGGTCAGTGTACCACCAACTGAGATATTGACGAAGAGCAGACCAATCGTGGCATAGGCAAATCCGGAAGACGGCTTATACTTGTAAAATTGGTTGGCCAATAAAAGAGCGGCAATCGTCATTGCAGCAGGTTCGGTGATAAAAGAACCAAGCAGGGGAGCAATCAGCAGGATTGAGAACCACCAGGCTGCTTTACTGTGACCTCCTAAACCGGCTGCAAGACCCAGTAACTGTTCTGAAACCTTGACAACCGGTCTCGTGGAAGCAATTGCCATGATTACAACCACAAACATTGGCTCAATGAAAACTCGGTCGTAGACCATGTAATTCTTAAATGTCGCCCAATCAAAAAATCCGATTGTGACAAACAACACGGCAATGACCCACATTCCAAACACAACTTCAACTTCTCCCAGAAAGTGAAAAAGCTCTGCTTTGAAAGGAACGTCATGCTTGATTTCTTCTCCAGAAGCACCAGCCGCTTTCATCCGCTCATCATGCTCTTCATGAATCTGGTGTGCTTTGGCCGTCAACTTGTTGGCCATGAATGTGTGCAGAATGGCAATCAGAAAAATCAATGATACAACTAAATTGAACGGATTTGCACTAATGCGATGGGATAGTATCTCAACAATACTTGCTCCTTCCGGATCCCGGAAGCCTTCAGATCCGTGAACCTGATCACACCTCTCCGCTAAAAAATTAGGGGAACCATAATCTTCAGAGTAGCAGCTCAGAGGTACAGGAAAGGGAGTTGAATCCTCTCCTTTAGAAGCATTTACACCTGTACTAATTAGGACCAAAATTCCGGCAGTTAAGAGTCCTTTTATAAATTTTTTCATAGATCTCCTTCGTGAGAGGTTTATTAAACGATAAATTGCATACTTAACAAAATTTATTCAGATTTAATTTCTACCACCTAGTGAAATTATTTTCTTGGTAATTCTTAAGTTATAAAACTCAAACAGTCAGACTACGACAAAGTGATCCTATCAATTATTTTCATGCATGTTCAATAAAAATTTAACATTTAAATCGGGATTTAACAAAAAGGTAAGTGTTTTTCAGAATTTCTGCACTTCACTGAAACAATACTATAATCAGTGAGTGGCTTCTACTTTGAGACTTCCACCTTGTTGTGGGTCCTTGACATCTTGCGGAATAGCCATAAAGGCCAATCCCATAATGATCGTGGGAATGATTGCTCCCAAAGCAAGCTTGGCAGGATTCACTCCACCGGGGAAAAATTTTGACAAAATGGATTGGCCTGCAGGATTAGGAGCGTTTGCAATCACCGTTAATCCCCCTCCAGTCACAGCTCCGGCAACCACCGCATATTTTGCTGAAATAGCAAAGTCCGGGACCAAAGTGCTCAAGTATGTAATTGCCGCATTATCATTGAATGCTGTCAGCACAGTAGCCATCACCATTAGCGGCAAGTCACCCAGGGAACCCAAAACAGGAGCAATCCACCAAGCCTGAACTCCACCGTGTGTTACCAAACCCGCCAGGAAAAATCCTACCAGTAGGGGTGGTTTCAAATTGATATGGCTTTGATGTGCTTTGGTTGACATTGCAAAACCAAGGAAGAACAAAAATCCCCCTATGAAAAGTGGTGGATAGTGTGCATTGAACACAGTCCAGCCCATGAAAAGAAGATGTACTGCAGTGATCCATATTGGGATAGAATCTTCATGACGCTCTGAATCTTTTTCCATTTCTGCTTCTGCTTCAAATGCGGATGCAAACTTGGAAAACTCTTTTTTAAACGCATAATAATAAATTAAGTTTGAAATGAGAATTCCCAATATTGCTTTCCAGCCAAAGTTGAGTGCCATAAATGAAGAGGTCCAGTCCCAGGGTGTTTTCACCATCAGTACAGGAGGGGCGGCAAAATTGGTAAGAGTACCACCAACCGAAATGTTTACAAAGAGCAGCCCGATTGTAGCGTAGGCAAGTTTACTGGAAGGTTTAAGTCGGTAAAACTGTTCAGCCAAAAGCATAGCAGCTATTGTCATTGCCGCCGGCTCTGTAATGAATGAGCCCAATATTGGAGCTAAAGTTAAAATAGACAACCACCACGCACCTGGAGAATTCTTGCCGATAGCGGCAAATTTACCCAAGATTTGTTTAGCCAACTGCATTACCGGACGTGTTGCAGCCAAGGCCATAATGACCACTACAAACATTGGTTCAGTGTAATTTACTGTTTGTGCTATATAAATTTTGAAAGTGGACCAATCATAAAAAGAAATCATTACTGTTGCCAAAACGATAACCCAAATTCCGAAAATTGCTTCTACTTCACCAAAAAAATGCAGCATTTCAGCTAGAACTGGTGGATTATGTTCTATTTCTTCCTCAGATTTACCCGACTTTCTCATTTGTTCAGCATGAGTAAGTTCCATTTTTTTTGCAATGCCGGTGATTTTTACTGCAGCAAATGTATGCATAATAGCAAACAAAAAAATAAGTGATGCAAACAGATTAAACGGTGTATGTGTAATACGGTTCCCCAGAACAGCGAAAATATCTCCACTTTTAATCAGGTCTGCATCTCCATAAGAATCGAGTGGAATGGGGAATATTGGTGAACTTCCAACGTCACCACCTGCAACGGCAATTACTGCTAATCCACCAATCATTATTAGTCCCAGCCAATATTTTCGAATCTGATTCATTAAACTAACCTGCAATTAGAAAGAATTTTGGACTTCTCTGTTGAAAGTAAATGTATTGTTTTTTGATCCTGTCAAACTAAACAAGAAGCGAGCAAATAACAAGCCACTAATTTGACGTGATTTTATTTGATAATTCTGCAATAATGTGTGATTGATTTCACAACTTGAAAACTTGTCTATTTAAAATGGCTAAAAAAAGAAAACAAAAAAAAACAGGGATGCTAAAGCGTCAAAAGGAAAAGCGTCAAAAGAAAATGATCCGGCGCCGCAAAGCAATGCCCAAGAAAAACTCTCAACAAGGAGGCTCTCCACAACAACTTGAACAACTCCTGAATACTTTACCCACGCTGGCATTTGAACCGGAACTGACCGATTTAAATATGGGTGAGGAGAAACTCCGTACATTGCTGGAAAGTGAAAAAACAGAAATAGAAATAATATTGGAACTTCTGACTGAAGAGTTTATTGCAGATCTTGACCAGAGACTTGAACAGTTGGAATCAGCACATTCTGAAAAATCAATTAAATCTGTTTTGGCAAAAGCAACCCGTCATCAAATTGAGAACAGTGACAAAATTCCACACCTTTCTAACCCAGTACTAATTGCACTTTTCCTGAAAACACGTTCAGCAGTAGAAGGAGAAAAACTGGATCTAAACAGTTTGCCTGCAGCAATGGAAGAGTTTGAAAAACGCAATCATGATTTTATTCAGGAGCTTACCAAACAAATGGAAGGTTCAGAAAAAGACGATTCTATTTTAGAAGAAGATGGAGAACTGTTGGATGAAGAAAAACCGGAAGAACGGACACCAGCAATCGAAACAGATGTTTATAAAAAATTTATGAAACTAGTGCCTCCTGAGAAACAAGAGCAAGTGGAAGAGGATTTGGAGGTTTTCCTGGTTGATTTTGAGCCACCACCCATTTCAGAATGGGACTCGGAGTTGATCAAAAATTTCCTGGGAAAATGGTTCCTGGAAAACGCTAACCCTCTGGAAGAAGATTTAGTGAGTATGCGGGAATCATTGTTGAGCCTGTTTAAGTTCCTAGCAAAAGAGGATTTACTGCCAGATGGTTTCCTGAATACCGTCTCCAAGAGCATACAAAATTCCTGAAGGACTTTTTCCGACGGCATGACAAATTGTTATCCGTGCTTGGATTCAAAAAACAAAAATATAAACTATGTCCAAACAGGAGATAATTGAACAAAGCAAAGAATCATCTCAAATATTGGTCTTAGATGATGAACATAGTATCCGCTGGGTTCTGGAACGCACTTTATCACAAGCCGGCTATATTCCTCATCTGGCTGCAGACGTTTTGGAAGCAAGACCACTCCTTCAGAAACATCCGATCCGTCTCGCTTTTGTTGACATTAACCTGCCCGGAAAAGACGGTCTTTCATTCACCCGGGAAATTTTAAAAGAATTTCCGTCTCTGTTGACTATTGTAATGACCGGTCAGAGTACGATGTATAACACAGTTGAAGCAATGAAAGCCGGTGCTTTTGATTATGTGGCCAAGCCTTTTAACATTGATGAAATTGAAGAACTGGTAAAACGTGCACTTCGAGTTCCGCTGAGTACTCCGGAAACTAAAAGAATAAAATCTGGAAAAAAAGCAGACGATTTACTGGCCGGTCAAAGCAAAGTGATGCGTGACCTATATAAGGCAATCGGTCGAGTCGCAGCTACAGATTTGACAGTACTCATTCAAGGCGAAAGCGGAACAGGGAAGGAACTGATTGCACGATCCATTCACCAGCATTCTTTACGCTCCAGTCAACCATTTGTTGCAATTAACTGTGCTGCGATTCCTTCTGAGTTGATGGAATCAGAATTATTTGGTCACGAAAAAGGTGCTTTTACTGGTGCAACCGAACGCAAGCGTGGTAAACTGGAACTTGCCAGTCAGGGAACGTTGTTTCTGGACGAGATTGGAGACATGCCGATGAGGCTCCAGAGTAAACTCTTGAGGGTCTTGCAGGAAAAACAATTTGAACGAGTTGGGGGGCAAGAGCTAATCACGACAAATATGAGAGTGATTACTGCCACCCACCAGAACCTGGAAAATTTGATTAAAAATTCAAACTTCCGGACTGACCTGTATTATCGGCTGAATGTTTTCCCGCTTAATATTGCTCCCTTGCGTGAACGACGGGAAGATATTCCAGTTTTAACTGAACATTTTCTGGAGAAGGGAAGCAAAGAAATGGCTGTCGGAAGCAAAACAGTAGAACCCGAAGTGATGCGTGTGTTTGCTCTTTATAACTGGCCGGGAAACATCCGTGAATTGGAAAATACTGTCAAGAGCTTGATGATAATCAATGTCACTGGCACAATAATGTTGGATTCTTTGCCAAAAAATTTGTTCAGGCCTCAGCCTGTAACAGATTATGGAGAGAGTCTTGAAGAGGTTGCATCTTTAAAACTGGAAGGACTGGTTCGGGATGCAGTTGAATTCGACAAAGATTCACTATTGGCGGAAGTACTACCTCAGGTAGAACGACCCCTGCTGAAATTACTCCTTGAACAAACTAACTGGAACCAGCAAAAATCAGCCAGAATTTTGGGAATAAACAGAAACACATTACGTAAAAAAATCGAAACGCTGGGTCTCAGGAATCAAAGAGATATTGAAAAATGAAAACAGGAACATCCGCAACAATGTTTCAAAGGGTTTATGATGTTATCCTGGACCGAAAAAATTGCTCTCCGGATAATTCATATGTATCTTCCTTGATGGACAAAGGTATAGATTCCATTTTAAAAAAAATCGGTGAGGAATCTGCCGAAGTAATTCTGGCCACAAAAAACGAGAACAGGAAAGATCAAATACACGAAATTACCGATCTCTGGTTTCACTTGCTAATCCTGATGGGATATCAGGGGATTACAATAGAAGATATTTCACAAGAACTGAAAAAACGGTTCGGTCAATCTGGCTTAGAAGAAAAAGCACAGCGTTAATCATTTAACAATCAACACATAGAAACAGCAATGCCTTCCGTATCAAAATCTAGTTCAATTTCAGAAAAAAATGCTCAGTCAAAAATCGCTTCCGTTTTTCAGCCCTTTAAAGTTAAAGGAATTCAGTCCCCGAATCGTATCCTTGCACCGCCAACAGTGGACGATCACGCGGATGTACATGGCAAAGTAACACTGGCAATAATCAAACACTACCGTTCTTTAGCACGGCAAGGTGCAGGTACGATAATTGTGGAGTCTGCCTATGTGACAAAGCAGGGGCGAAGTCACGTCAACCAGCTGGGAATTTCAAATGAAGAGCATCTTGAGGGTTTGGAAAAATTAGCCCAGGGTGTAAAAAAAGAGGGTGCCACTATCGGAATCCGTCTCAGTCATGCAGGTGCACAGACTTCTGAAAGTACTTGTGACGAACAGCCTGTGGGGCCTTCTATGATGAATTTTGGTCGAGATTTTGACATCAGCCGTGAATTCGATCAAGGTGATGTTGAAGAAATTGTACTCAATTTTGTGCATGCTGCTGAACGGGCAGAAGAAGCCGGTATGGATTTTATTGAAATAAATGGAACTGAACAACAATTGCTGGATCAATGTTGTAGTAAAAAACTTAACAATCGTGATGACGAATATGGTTCAGCAAAAATTGAGAATCGTGTGCAACTGGCACTGGATGTAGTTAACTCTATCAAGAACCGTGATTCTATCAAAATTCCACTTAGTTATTACTTTTCCATCTTTGATAAAATTGATGATGGATTCAAGCCCAAAGATCTTAATAAAATGTTGACATTACTGGATAATGCAGGTGTAGATATTTTCCATCCACTCGCAATCCATGCAATGAATAAGTGTTTTGAAAACAAAGAACCTTTGTGCCAGTGGTCAGCAAAGTATACTGACAAGCCAATGATAATTAATGGCAACAAAACTTTATTTTTTGGTAATATAAATCAATATAACGAAATTTATTTGAGAGATGAAGTTAAATCTAAAACTGATCTTGGTAGTGATATTGAAAAATTGATAAATAATTTTCTGAGTAAACCAAATAATGTCACGTTCAATTATCAAAACATCAAAGGCGCCTGCACCCGTATGAAGTTAGGTAAAGACGAAGAAGGTAATTTTTTCATATTTAAGGACGTTGATCCTGAGAGTGGAGAAATGGTTGGCAATTCGTTTGCAGAACAATGTCACCGGGTACTTTTAAATCTTAAAATAATTCTGGAAGCAGGAGGTTCGGGATTGAAACATGTACTGAAAGTAACAATTTACATGAAAAATCTGGCTCAATTTGGTGAGTTAAATGAAATATACTCAGAATATTTTGATGATTCTAAACCCGCACGGGTATGTGTAGAAGTAAGTAATTTGCCAAAAGGAGCAGATGTTGAAATGGATGCAATTGCAGAAATCTCTTCTGTTAACTAATAATATTCAACAATAAAAGAATCAAACTGATGTCAGCATTAAATATAGCAATTGCCGGGTTCGGTACAATTGGCAGTGGTGTCGCACACGTTTTAGAACAACATAGCAAAGAACCTGATGCAACCATTAATCTCGTGGGAATTCTGGAAAGTGATACTAAGGGAAAATTTGCCCGGCCATGGTTCGAAAAAAGACCGGAATTGTTTTATGATAACCCGGAAAAACTACTTGCTGATTCACAGGTTAATGTAATTGTTGAGACCATAGGAGGAAGCGGATTTTCCCGTGAACTGATCACAAAGGCCTTAAAGAACGGGAAACATGTCGTTACTGCAAATAAGGATTTGATTGCAGTTCACGGTGCTGAACTGATGACAGTCGCGAGAGAAAACGGACGTCATTTGCTTTTTGAAGCGGCTGTGGCTGGAGCAATTCCAGTTTTGCGGTTACTTAAAGATTATCTGCAAGTACAGGATATTCAGAGTATCCGGGCAATTCTGAACGGTACAACAAACTACATTCTAAGTGAAATGGAATGCAATAACCTTTCTTTTGAGACTGCACTTTCACAGGCTCAGGAATTAGGATTTGCAGAACAGGATCCGACAAACGATATCAAGGGAATTGATGCCCGTTACAAACTCGTAATTCTGACTTATTTAATTACTGGTCAGTGGTTTGCGCCTGAGCAAATAAATTTGGAGGGAATTGATCACTTGGAACTGGCTGATTTTGAATATGCTGAACGAATGGGTCGGAGCATTAAATTGATCGCAAATCTTCGCCTCAGTGATCAAGGAGTTCAAGTTTATGTTTTGCCTCTCATGATTAAAAAAGATGATATTCTGGCTAAAATATCCGGATCAACAAATGCAGTAACTTTCACAGGAAAGTATACAGAAGACATCACCCTCATTGGAAAAGGCGCAGGAAGCCTTCCGACAGCCTCAGCGATTGTTTCGGATTTGAACAAAGTTCAAAGTCACCCCGAACCATTTCCTCAACCCACAGGTTCCAGAAAGTTAGAGATTGAATCGATGGACAACATACAATTTCGCCACACATTACGCTTTGAAGTTCGGGACCACCCGGGAATATTCGGTCACTACGGTAGTATCTTTGAACGGCATTCAATTAACATATATGCTTTAGAGCAGTTGCCGCAGTACCACCGTATTGGTAAAGAAGGGGAAGAAATCGTGATTTTCACATTGACACTCCAGAACTGTACTGAAGGTTTGATTCTCAAAGCTCTAGAGGAAATAAATCAGGCAGACTACATGCTGAAACCCGTAGTACTCCTAAGGGAAATTGTCTGAAGTTTTAAGAATACTATTCCACAGTCACAGACTGACAAAAAGCACTCGTTAATAAAAATATGTTCAAGTTTATCAGTTCATTTCGTCTTTATATTTTCATCATTGCTACTTTCATCGTTCTATTTTTCCTAATGTATCAGACATTTAACAAGCCCGGTACATCCAGGTTTCAAATAGCTGTACAAACCATAACATACCCCGTGCAGACCTCAGTGCAGTCAGTCGTATCAACTATAAAAAATATCTGGAATTCTTACATAAATCTTATAGAGGTTAATGAAGAGAATAATATGCTCAAAGAGGAGTTGCTGAATATGGAAGGGAGACTGAATCAGCACATTGAGAATTCTGTTCAGTTTTTCAGATTGAGGTCTCAACTGCTCTTTGCACAAAATAAAGCCAGAAAGGAAATATTTTCAGAGATTATTGGAGAGTCTGCCGACAACAATCATCAAATTCGCTTGATAAACCGCGGCAGTAACCAATTGCTTCAGCGCAACTTCATTGTTATCCGCAAAGAGGGACTGGTTGGCCGTATCCAGTCTGTATCACCTTATCAGTCATCAGTACAACTGATTATTGACCACCGCAGCCGTGTACCTGCTTTGATCCAACGTAATCGTGTTAAAGGTTTGATATATGGAACTCACGATGGAATAGAAATGCGGCAGATTAATCAGCATGCCAAAATTAAAATTGGAGATCGCGTTATTTCCAGTGGTCTTGGGAATCTGTATCCTAAAGGAATTCTAATTGGCTGGGTTAGTGGAATACAACACAAATCCCATGAACTATTCAAAACTGCAAGATTGGATAGTGCTGTTGACTTTAATCAAATAGAAGAGGTATTTGCTATTTTGCCTTCCATAACTGATTCTAATTTGTCTGACGAATTTGAATCCATGGTTGAATGATGCGATTATTCTCACTTTCTTTAGGAATTTTGTTAATCGGTGTCTTGATGAACATCGTTTTCAACCACTATTTTCAACCAGTCGGTTTAAAAATAAACTGGATGCTTATTTTCATGCTTTTGCTGACATTCCGTCATTCTTCAATTTCACTGTCATTTCTCGGTGTATTTGCGGGAATTATCTTAGATGCACTTTCGCATGGTTACATAGGGCTTTATGGAATTTCTTTTTTTGTAACCCTGTTACTTGCCCGTCAGTTAATTAAATTATTTTACGCAAATACTTTTTTTGCACTCAGCCTTGCTGTCTCAGTTATGACAATCCTGGAGGGTTGGATATCTCTATCCATTCTGAGCATGCTAGAAACTGAGCTTAACCAGTCTTCTCTAATGTTGACCTCAACTCTTCCACTTGCCGTTTTACATGGACTGGTAACCCCATTTATTCTTCAAAGTGTAATTTGGGGAGAAAAACATTTCATAGGTGATACAGCATGAAACTGAATCCTCCTAATTTTGAAGAGTTGGATCAGATTAGGATTCGCATAATTATTTTAGGTGGAGTCGTAATTTTGATTTTCTCCATGCTGGCTTCGCGTCTTTGGTATCTGCAAATTTCTCAGGGCGAAAAATATCTCGAATTTTCTCAGGGCAACCGCATTCGTCTGGTTCCGGAACCTGCTTTGCGTGGAAATATTTATGACAGGAATGGAGTTTTACTGGCCGAAAACCGTCCTGCTTACCAACTGCTCCTGATAAGAGAAGACACACCAAATCTGGAAACAACTTTGCACAAAGTTTCAGGATCTCTCAATATCTCCTATTCTGCACTAAAGGAAAAAATTGATGCCAATCAGGATTTGGCTCAGTTTAGGCCGATTATACTTGTAGAAGACTTGGAATATGAAAAAGCCATGCATCTGGAAACATTTCAGGATGATTTTCCAGGTGTTTCTGTTGTGGTCCGTCCAAGCAGGTTTTATCCACAAAAAGAATTGGCATCTCATCTTATCGGCTATGTCGGAATTGTCCAGGAAGATTGGTCAGAATTGCCGGCAGAGAAACGGAGTTCCAGCCAGATTGTTGGTCACTCAGGAGTAGAACTTCTTGAGAACGATCACATGATTGGACTCGATGGCGGCCGACAGGCTGAAGTTGATCATATGGGGAGGGAACTGCGGGTTTTAGGAGAACCTGTTCCCTCTGTACCTGGGAGAAATATCACTTTGAGCCTGGATGTCCGTCTCCAGAAAGTTGCAACTGATGCCATGAAAGGTGAAAGCGGTGCGGTAATTGTCATGAATCCAAAAACCGGCGGAATTCTTGCCCTGGCAAGTTTTCCTGATTTTGATCCAAATTTGTTTTCAGGAGGAATAGATCCAGAAAATTGGAAACGTCTCTTGGAAAATCCGCAACATCCTATGGAAAACAAAGCTATTCAAGGTCTTTATGCTCCCGGATCAATTTTTAAAGTAGTCACAGCTTATGCAGGACTTGAAAAGGGTGCTATTACTCCTGAAACAGAATATGTCTGTAATGGGTTTTTTCATATTAAAGGACGCAGTGATCCATTTAAATGCTGGAAGGAAACGGGCCATGGAAGAGTTACACTGCATGACGCAATTAAAGGTTCATGCAACGTCTTCTTCTATAATACTGGAATGGGAGCAGGAGTTGATGAGTTGCATAAATACGCAAGTCTGTTCCGCCTGGGAAAATTAACCGGAGTTGGGCTCTTGAATGAAAAAGCCGGATTAATTCCCAGCAGCAGTTGGAAAAAAAGAGTTTTAAACGAACCATGGTATGGTGGTGAAACCCCTTCCATGTCAATCGGGCAGGGTTTTATTATTGTTACGCCACTTCAGGTAATTAATATGATTAATATTCTTGCAAATGACGGAATATGGATCCCACCCAGGATTTTTTTGGAAGATGAAGGAACGGCACCTCAACAAATACCTTTAAACAAAGAATATTTGAGCTTAATCCGCAAGGGAATGGTTGCAGTGGTAAATGAAGCTGGTGGAACTGCCCGTAAAGTTCAGTTTGAAGAATTTACTGTTGCTGGAAAAACTGCAACCTCACAGGTTATCAGTCACAAAACCATGGAGACACTTGACGATGAAGCAAAGCTAAAAAAAGAATTTCAGAACCATGCCTGGTTTGTAGCTTTTGGGCCAGCGGAAGATCCGGAAATTTCAGTGATAGCACTGGTTGAACACGGTGGTGGCGGTTCAAGAGTTGCTGCTCCAGTTGTTCGAAAAATACTTAGCTACTACATCGACAATATTTACAAACCAAAATCTAAAAACACAGTGCAAACTAACTTCCAGTCAAAAAATTTAAATTTCCGTACACGTCTTCAAATGGCCTTCAACTGAAATCCTGATTCCAGACAGGAATGAATGCAATTACCTGCATCGTCTGCAACTTTATAAACAATCTGCTTTAAACTCTCATAAAATGTCTCAATTCTTACAGCATCGCCCTTTGTGTCTGGCCTCTTCTTCACCTCGTCGCAAGATGTTTTTGAAAAAATATGGCCTCCAATTTGACTGTCACACTCCAAAAATTAATGAAACACCAGAGAAAAGTGAGTCTGCAAAAAGTTTTGTCAAACGAATGGCCAATGAAAAAGCCCTGCAGGTACAAAGGACATACTCAAAACTGGCAGAAGATGTCATAATCCTCGCAGGAGATACTATTGTTTATTTTGATGGTAAAATACTGGGTAAACCGCAATCAATTCAGGATGCTAGGACAATGCTGACTCAATTTAGTGGAAAGACACATCAGGTTTTTTCCGGATATTCAATCTTAGATTCCTCTTCCGGAAATCAAATAACAGATCTTGTTTGTACGGAAGTCCGTTTTTTAAAATTAGATGCCGACCTGCTTGAGTGGTATCTTAACTCCAAAGAACCTTTTGATAAAGCTGGTGCATATTCAATCCAAGGTTTAGGTGCAATTTTAGTTGAATCAATCTCCGGGTCATACAGCAATGTTGTAGGATTTCCCATTGAATGCATAATTCCAAACTTGACAGCAAATGGCTGGATTTCCTTTGCAGAAAATACTCAACATGAGGTGTACACATGAAGTATTATTTTTTAATTCTCGTTACAGTATTCCTGATTCCAACGCCAACACACGCCATTGAGCTTGAAAGCCGCTTACCGAAATCAGTCTGGGAGGTCGAAATGCGTTTGCAGCATACCCCAGTTTACGATCGAGCTTTTAATGGTTATGGAGAAGAAGCACCTTTGCAGCAACTCATGCTCTGGGACAGAGAATGGCGAGATTCGGTCGTTGGTAAGTTGCAGCGTGAAGAGCAGAGACTTGAAATCCGTATTGCATACGGTCTTACTGAAAAGTGGATGCTGGAGGCAATTATACCTTTACTGCAAAAAAAACAAACCTCTACTCTCAAAATTGAATCTGCTACAGCTATTCAGCAGAAAGTTCTCGAAAATTTGGCTTCAGAAAATCTAAGTGGACCTGGTGATATCAAGCTTATATTTGCCAAAGATATAGTTACGACTACGACCTGGCATAATCGCGGCGGCTACACTTTGCGACTGCCTACAGGTACAACTGGGACTCCCCGCGGTATTTCTACAAATTCAACCGGAGAGGGCCATGGCTCAGTAGGTGCCTATTTTCAATTTAATTGGTATCCTCTGACACACGGGATTCGGAATGCATTCAGGATAGAAGGTACAAATGAACTGGTTGGCAAACGTGAAACACTTGATGGAGAAAAAGTATATTACTCTGCAGGGAATCGCGCAGACCTTTTCTACAACTGGAGTATTGAGAGGCAAAATATATTTGCCGGCACAGAACTGCATTATTACCAACAGGCAGAGAGCAGTTTGCCAACAGGTAAATCTAATGCTGCTTTTCTTAAAGAAATAAATTTTGAATTCGGTTACGGTAACCTGAGTGACCTTGAGCAAAAACCACTCTCTACTCCATGGCAAGTCCGCCTGGGTTACACTCGCCCACTTGACGGACAAAACGCCCCTATTGCAAACCATTGGGAACTAAGTTCCACCTTCTTTTTTTAATCTTTTCCAGAAAAATTATTTAAAACAGCACAGCACATTTTTTATCTAAAGGAACTTCGTGAATTTAGAAGATTTGAACCATTGTGATATCAAACAGGCACATATTGAACTGCTTAAATGTTGCAGTTCCAGCCAATGGACTGAAAAAATGTTAGCAGTTCGGCCTTACAAGTCAGTATCACATCTGTTGGAGTTGGCAGGTCAAATTTGGTCTGATTTGGGAGAAGTCGATTATTTGGAGGCTTTTGCTGCTCATCCAAAAATTGGTGCCAGTAAACCTCCGGATAATGCAAAAAATACGGAAAGCTGGACGAGCAAAGAACAAGCCGGAATGATGTCCGCAGATGAGCAGACAAAATTGAAATTGAAAACCGAAAATCAAAAATATGCAGAAAAATTCGGTTACATATTTATCGTCTGCGCCACGGGAAAAAGCGCATCGGAAATGCTGGAACTGCTCCGGACTCGGCTGGAGAATTCTCCGGAAACAGAACTAAAGATTGCAACTGGTGAACAAATGAAAATTACAAATTTGCGGCTTAATAAAATGCTGAGAGACGCATAATTTATTTTGTGAGAAATACCAGTTTCTGCGTTACTGTTAACTTCCCCGATATGTGCTGTAACCAAACGGACTCAACAGCAACGGAATGTGATAATGCTGCTCCGTATGATTGAGTAAAAAACGAACTTCAATTTCTGGATAAAAATAAGCTGTTCCCTGCTGCTCAAAATAGGGACCTGTCTCAAAAAGCATCCGATAAACTCCCGAATTAATCATCTCATCTTCCTGAATCAAATTCGCAATCCGCCCGTCAGAATTTGTCGATCCAGACGCTATTTCCTGCCAGGTTTTGTCAGATTGTTGTTGTTCTAAGCGTATCCGTATATTTGCTCCCGGACAGCCTTGAGAGGTATCAAGTACATGGGTAGTGATAGGACTCATTAGTTACTCCTTTGAAATTATTTTGATTGTATAAAGATTTTAATTCACTTGATGGATGCACCTTCGTCAACCCATCTTCCAAGAATAACCCTCTCTTCGTGTGTCATTCCGGTTTTATTTCCTAGCGGCATAGCAATTGTCGTAACTGAATGAATTTTAATGAGGGTTGCCAGTGCATGAACTCTTTCGTTATTATCTAACATAATGCCTTTGGGAGCAATTCTGAAAACGTCATCGGTAGGCCTTGAAGAATGACAACTCACACAACGCTGATCCAAAATGGTGCGCACCAGGGCATACGGAATATGCTCTGTTCCAAATGTAACCGTGTCCGGTGAATTTGAAATCGTGGCATCCGGTTTCGTCACATAAATAAGTGCAAAAATTGCTGCCATGGCCACTGGCAAAATCCAAACATTCAAATGCCCTTTATTTTTGAGATTGAAGAAGTGGCGTACGGTGGCTCCAATCACTATTATCGCTATCAAAATCGCCCAATTATAATAATGCGCAAAAGTGCTTGGGAAATGGTTGCTGATCATAATGAACACGACAGGCAAGGTCATGTAATTATTATGTAAAGAGCGTTGTTTTGCTTTTATTCCCAGAGAAGCTTCCGGAGTTTTCCCAGCTTTGACTGCTTCCACCAGTTTGGTTTGTGAGGGGATGATACGCCGCCATACATTGCCCACCATTAAGGTTCCCATGACCGCCCCGACATGAATGTAAGCGGCACGTGAGCCAAACCATTGATGAAACCACCAGATAATTCCAAACAAAAGCAAAAAGGAAATCATCCCTATAATCCAGCCTTTCTCACTCAAAGCAGAAGCCCAAATAAAATCATAAATTAACCAAGACACCAAAATCGTTCCCAAGCTGATACTAACCGCCATTCCATAACTTAAATCTGCGATTTCTGAATCAATCAAATAAACTCCGGAACCAGTGTAATACACAATTCCGAGCAGGAAAATACCGCTGATCCAAGTCGAATAAGCTTCCCATTTAAACCAATGCAGAACTCTTGGGATTTCGGAGGGTGAGATCATCGTTTTTTTCAATTGATAAAAACCCCCACTGTGTATCATCCACAACTCGCCCTCCACTTTAGGTTGCGGATTTTCCGGCGGAATGAGTTGACTGTCCAGCCAATTGAAAAAAAATGAAGCACCAATCCAGGCAATTCCTGTAATTACATGAATCCAGCGGACAACCAGATTTAACCATTCGATAATATAGGAGTCCATAAATTTTATAAGAGATTAAATTTTATGTTGTAAGTGACTTTAAGTTTATCTTTGTATTTTGGAATCCAAATATAGCTAATTATTTTTTTGAAATAACATGGAACATTATCCCCGCAACATGCTTGGCTACGGCCAAAAACCTCCACATCCTGAGTGGCCCGAGAAGTCCAGGATTGCCCTCCAATTTGTCATCAATTATGAGGAAGGAGGAGAAAACTGTATCCTCCACGGAGACCCTGCATCCGAAACATTCCTTTCCGAAATCATCGGCGCGCCACCCTTCACAGGTGCACGACACATGAGCATGGAATCAATCTACGAATATGGAAGCAGGGCCGGATTTTGGCGACTCCATCGTCTTTTCACAAGCCGGAATATTCCAGTGACAATTTTCGGTGTCGCTATGGCTCTGGAACGTAATCCGGCAGCTGTTGAGGCCATGCTGCAAGCCGATTGGGAAATTGCGTCTCACGGCTATCGCTGGATTGATTACAAAAATATACCCGAAGACATCGAGCGTGAACATATGGCAAAAGCCATTGATATCCATACCCGTGTTACGGGGAGCAGACCTTTGGGTTGGTACACCGGGCGCACTAGTTCCAACACTCAGCGTTTGGTACAGGAAGTCGGAGGGTTTTTATACGATGCCGATTCTTATGCGGACGATTTGCCTTACTGGGTAGAAACCCCTGCAGGAGATCCTCATTTGGTGGTTCCCTACACTCTGGACACCAACGATATGCGCTTTGCCAGCCCACAGGGTTTTAATTCAGGAGAGCAGTTTTTTGCATATCTTCGGGATGCGTTTGATGTGCTATATGCCGAGGGTGAAGCCTCCCCAAAAATGTTAAGTATCGGATTGCACTGCCGACTGACCGGTCGGCCCGGACGCACCGCCTCTTTGGAAAAATTTATTGATTATGTAAGCAGCCATGCTGATGTCTGGCTGTGCCGCCGCATCGACATAGCCCGACACTGGCACAAACACCACTCAACAAATTAAATAATTTAATATACATAATTTACAACGTTATCTAACTGCCGAAGGAGTTGAAAACTCCATCGGCTTATCGGAGAAAGTAATAAATACTTGGATGATCCTGTTTAACATTGTTTTTTGCTGTACAATTTTAAAAAATTTGATAATTCTTAAAACAAGGACAGAATTAGGAATCAATCACTATTTTATGATGCTGCCCAATGATTGTGTGATATTTCAATTAGTGGCCCCGTATTAAATGATTTTAAATCACTTTTTCTTTTTAATTTTTTCCTTTTCTCCGGATCGGGATAAGGCGCCGCGTCAAGTAAAGATTTTGTATAAGCGTTATGAGGATTTCCTAAAACAGTATCTAGTTGTTCAATTATACCGTCTTTCATTATTGCTATCCTGTGTCCGATCCGGATTGCCTCATCAAGGTCATGAGTAATAAAAACAATTGTCTTATGAAGCTCTTTTTTAAGGTTAATCAATAGTTCAAGTATTTGTGCTTGTATGGTTACATCTAGAGCCGATGTCGGCTCATCAGCTACGATAAATTTCGGTTCAGATGCAAGAGCCCTTGCTATAGCTACACGTTGACGTTGACCTCCAGAAAATTCATGTGGATAACGGCTTGCCATTTCATTATTTAAACCAACACTCTTTAAAAGAATTGACACCCTATCTTTTACTTCTGATCGACTACATTTTTTTTGAATTAGAATTGGTTCTGCAATACTTCTACCGACTGAAAATCTGGGATCAAGCGATGAATAGGGATCTTGAAAAATTATCTGAACATTTGATCGGAGCTTACGTAAATCATTAGAATTTGGTGAATTAATATTTGAACTATCAATTACAATATTTCCAGAATCTATATTTACTAGTTTAACTATTGCTCTCCCAAGTGTTGATTTCCCAGAGCCACTTTCCCCAACTAAAGCAACTGTTTCTCCATAATTAATTTCAAGACTTACTTCATTTAGAGCATTAGTTTTCCAACCATCAAAGAATAAATATTTATTATTTGTAAACGTTTTAGATACACGATTTATTGTTACTAATGGAATTGTTGAAGTTTTCGTAAAAGATTCATTTTTAAATGTTTTAACATCTAAACGCGGTACAGCTGCCAGTAAAGATTTTGTATAGGGTTGCGGATTTGCAAAAATCGCTGCCGTGCTGCCAGTCTCGACGATCTCACCGTCTTTCATCACACAGACCCGATCGGCAATCCGGCGCACAATCGCCAGATCATGGGTGATGAACAAAAGACCCATCCCCTCTGAGACTTTCAACTCAGCCAATAATTCTAAAATCTGCGCCTGAATAGTCACATCCAGAGCCGTTGTCGGCTCATCGGCAATCAAGACATCCGGGCGGTTGGCAAGGGCCATGGCAATCATAATGCGTTGCCGCTGACCACCTGAAAGCTGATGCGGATAGGCCCCAAGCCGAGTTTCAGGCTCACGGATGCCAACATAATTTAGCATCTTTAGTATTTAATTTTTGATGAAGAACAATTGCTTCCATTACTTGATCTCCGCATGTAAATACTGGATTTAAAGAAGTCATAGGTTCTTGAAAAATCATACCAATCTTTGCACCCCGGACATCTTGCGCATCTTGTTCGTCGTTCAAGTCGCGTAGATTGCGACCCTGAAACATAACTTTGCCACTAACAGAACTATTTTCAGGTAATAATCCCAAAATAGCTTTAGCCGTCATACTTTTTCCTGAACCAGATTCACCAACTATGGATAAAATTTCACCTCTGTTAACATCAAACGACAAATCATGTACAATTTGAGATACGATTCCTTTAGATTTAATGCTAACATTCAAGTTATTAACTGAAAGAATTATAGACTCATTCATCTCTGCCTTTCTACAGGGTCGAGAACTGTTCTAAATCCGTCACCTAAAAGATTAAAACCAAGAACTGTTAAGGCAATTGCAACACCTGGTATAGTCATTAACCATGGTGCACGGTTAATATAATCTCTTGAACCTGCAAGCATATACCCCCATTCAGGAAGTGGAGGTTGAGCGCCAAGTCCAAGAAAACTTAAGCCTGCTGCTGCCAAAATTGCAGTAGATACACCTAAAGTTGAAATAACAATCATTGTAGGTAAAACATTTGGTAACAGATGCATGAAAACAAGTCTAGAATGACTTGCTCCGCATGCGATACTTGCTTCAAAATAAGGTTTGGATTTCTCAACTAAAGCAGCAGAATAGCAGGTCCGAGCATAAAATGGGATCCCCGCAATACCAACGGCTATAACAGCATTGGTTAAACTTGGCCCTAAAACAGCAACACAAGAAAGAGCAATAAGCGTTTCTGTAAACGAAAAAAGAATATCTGTGCTTCGCATCAGTAAAATTTCTAGCCAACCACCCTTATAAGCGGCAAAAAGGCCGATCATTATTCCGGTTGTCATAGAAATCCCAACTGCTATGGCGCCAATCATCAAGGTCAATCGACTACCAAATAAAATACGAGAGACCATATCCCTTCCAAACTCATCTGTACCCAAAATAAATTCTAAATTCGGAGGAAGGAATCGGTTCCCAACCATCATTTTTGTTGGAGAAAAAGGAGCCAAAAAATCGGCAAATCCTGCAGATAGTATAAGTATGATGACAATCGTTAAGCCTATGAAACCATTAGGTGTAGACAATAGCCTTATGAAAAATGATTGGTTTTTAGTCTTTAACTCTTCGCTCTTCAATTTTTCAGACATATTGGATATTCCCTTTAGCTCCTTCGAATTCGAGGATCAATAAAAGCATAAATAGTATCCAAAAATATTGATACAATTACTACAACCACTGCGAAAGTTAGGATAAAACCTTGTATGATTGGGTAATCTCTTTGAAAAATTGCCTCTACAGCCATTCTTCCAACCCCATTCCACGAAAAAATGTTTTCAACTACTATTGCACCTCCCATCATAAAGGCAAATTGCAAACCCATCATTGTGATTAGTGGTACTAGTCCAGCTCTTAAAACATGACGCCTTAAAACAAGCCCTTTAGGAAGTCCTTTAGCCAAAGCAGTCTGTACAAAATCTTGCTGCATTACATCAATCATGGATGACCTAGTTAAACGTGCAATAATAGCTGCATTTGATAGGCCCAAAGTCAAGGCAGGTAGGATAAGATTCATATATCCACTACCACTTACTGGAAGCCACCCAAGCTCCACTGCAAAGAAGAAAAGAAGTATTAATCCTAACCAGAAATGAGGCATGGAAATACCTGCAATAGCAATAATCATTACAAATGTATCCCAAATTGTGCCTTTCTTGTATGCGGCAAAAAAACCAATCGGTAAGCCAATACCAATAGCAATAATCATTGCTGCACATGCGAGCATAATTGTGTTTGGTAACCTTTGAAAAATGACTTGAATAACCGGTTGTCCACCTCGAATGGTATAACCTAAATCTCCTTGAAATAGCTTTTCAATATACATGAAATATTGAACATAAATTGGTTTATCGAGTCCAAGATTACGACGTACCTCTTCAATTTGTTCAGGAGTAAAATCGTGTTGATATCCTACTGGTTTTAGGTTTGGATTACCATGATATGAAGTTTCAATCATGGTTGTAATGAAAACAGTGAGAAAAGCCATTACAATTTTTCCTAAGAGGAAACGAATCATTATTTCAAGTCTTGAAAATATTTTTTATAAAATTAATGCAGGATTAATGTTTAATCATCAATTATTAGGTAAAAAGGGCTATTTATTCAACCTTTGTAATTGAAATGTAAAGGTGGGTTTAGAAGATGAAAAATGAACGGGGGCTGTTTTCCAGACCCCGTTCAAGTATAATTTATAAACTAATTCTCTATCCTAACATCATTGAACGTTGGATAGACAAAAGGGGCAACAATGAATCCCTTTACCTCCGGTCGGACTGCAAAAACCCATTCCCACCCAGGAGTATAAAGAGGAATGTGAACACCATTTTCGAGAAGATGCTTGAATACATCTTGAACAAGCGCTTTTCGTTCATCTTTATTGCTTAAGACTCTAGTTTTTTCTAACATCGCATCAAGTCCTGGTGTAGTATATCCCCGATAAGCGCCCGGAGAATGCCACAAAGCATAAAGGATATCAGGATCGTACCATGACCATGTCATCATATCCATGCTCAACATTTTTACTTGTTTTATTTTCATTTTTCAAAATTACATTATAGAACCAATAATGGTTCAATATTTGCTTTTATATTCACTTCAGCAAGTTGTGATTGAAAAACTTCAGCAAGTTTTGGGCGATTACCACCGGTCCATACAATCATTGTTGTTTCAAGTGGATTGCTTGGACCATATCCAATTTCTGCTAGCAATGCCCTGGCTTTTTCAGGATTGTAATTTGGCCTATACTTTAAGCAAAACTCTTGGTCATTACCAAAAACGCCCCTAGAAACTGGGCACGCCTCCGTCATAGAAAGATCACCATAAATCAAATTAATAGCTGTTTCTGGATCTGTGGCATGGCCTACTGCTAATCGAGCACGTTTATCGTTGAAAGGTGGCCTGTGTGCAGCAAATTCCCAAAAAACATTTTGTCCAGTATTTTCTGCAACCATAATTTTAAGCGCTCCAGAATCCTTAAGGGCCTGGACATCATCAAATGGTGGTTCAGCTATATGTACTTCACCGGTTTTGAGTGCCGCCAGACGTGCTTGTGGTTCAGGAACTACCGCTATTACAAGACCATCCATATAAGGGGCCCCTGGATTTTTTGGCAATTTACCAAAATTCTTAAAATTAGGATTTTTCTTTAAAACTATCCTGTCGCCTTTGGTCCATGAGACAAATTTCCATGGCCCAGATCCAATCGCTGCGCTTGTACCAAAACCTGATTTACCTTTATTAGAGTCGCAAATAATTGACGAAAAACTGTCAGCAAGAAATGAAATAAGTGCAACAAATGGTGTCTTAAGATGGAAGCTTACAGTTAGTGGATTGAGAACTTCAACCTTAGTAATTGGCCCCCAACTGCCTTTTGTCAAACTTGGACTAGATTTACTGAAAGCTTTTTCTACAGTATATTTAACATCATTTGCATCCATTGCGGTCCCGTCATGACACTTAGACCCTTTATTCAGCGACAAAAGTATATTCAGTCCCATCTGAATTAGACTTCCCAAGACTTAGCCAAGTGTGGTACGGCATTCCCATCCTTGTCAGTCGCCAGCAAGGTATCATAAATAAGGCCCCACACCTGTAAAGACAAAGTGCTCGTGGCTCTATGTGGGTCAAGTGTATCAATATCACCATAACGAGCCCAAATAATATCTTTTGCTTGAGCAAAAGATGACAAAAACATGCAAATAATATAGCATGATAAGCGTTGATTTAAAGTTAATTATCTTCATCTTAATCCTCCTGAAAAAAGTTAAAAAATAGAGATTCCTATATTTTGAATTAAATATATATAATTTTACCTTTTAGCTCCAGTAATAAGGTTATAATAAAATTTAGGCATATTATCATAAAAATTAAATTGCCTTACAAGTTTTTAATTTAAAATATTTTTGTATTAATAGATGATATGATGATTCTTAAAATTTTGTAAAAGCTTAGAATCATCTTAAAAAAGTTGAAATTCTCTCTAATGTCCCTAAGTTATTGCCTTAAGTTATTATTTATTTATCAAGCAACTGAATTAATGTTTTTTCAAATACTGAGAAGACTCAATAACTTGAGAATATTGTATGGTGAAGTCTCTATTTCTAGCCGTTTTTTGACTATAGCCTCAAGGACTAAACATAAACTGCATACAAATTTGTGTTTTCAAATAGTTACTGAGAATAATTAATTTTTCCTTGGGACACTGGTAATAATATATCTAAATTCCAATTAGAAAAAAAATGACTTTCTCTATCGTAATGTGTGATCCAAAGTCGAAAACACTAGGAGTTGCTGTGGCTACATGTCATTTTGCTGTAGGAGCACTTGTCCCACACTTAAAGTCAGGTATAGGGGCAATAGCGACGCAAGCGGCAACCAATCCATATCTGGGGTTAAAAGGATTGGAAAAAATGGCTAGCGGTTATTCCCTGAAGGATTCGCTTTTGGCAGCTTTAAAAGAAGATCCCGCCAAAGATTCAAGACAGTTGCATGGTGTAGACGTGTCAGGGAATGCTTGGGCCTGGACAGGCAAAGATACTGTAGAATGGTCAGGACATAAATGTGGAAAAAATTTCAGCTTGGCGGGAAATATGCTCGTGGGGGAACAAGTACTAGAAGCATGCTTTGAAGTAATAAAATCTAAGAAGGACGAACCAATTGAGGAGAGGTTGTTGCGAGCACTTAAAGCAGGAGAAGCTGTCGGAGGAGATGTTCGTGGCAGGCAATCGGCTGCACTATTGACGATTAAAAATCAACCCTTTCCATTTTGCCATCTCAGAGTGGATGACAACAAAGATCCGCTTTCTGAACTTGAACACCTTCTCAAGGAATTTAGACGACCTTACTACCAGGAATTCCTTGATGCTATTCCAAATTAATGGATTTTTTGATACCTGAATTTCAAGTTATCACGCTAATAGAACCTATTATTCGGAATGTGAAGTCTACCTTTTTAGACCATGATAATTGCGCAAATCATTAATATAAAGTAAACCACAGTCCTTTAAATATTTTTTTCTGTTGAGGGACATAAACCAAATATAAGGATAAAATAATATGCCGTACCCAAAAGGATTTCTTGAAAGTCGAGCCGTTATAAAACCCGGAATCTTTACTATCATTCCTCCAGAAGGGAGGGTTATTAATTCCATCCCCGGTTTTGAGGGATGCAAACTTACGATTATCGCCTCACCAAAACACGGCGCAAGCTTTGTACAGTATGTCGGAAGCGTTGAAGCAGGAGGAAAAACATTAGTTCCATTCGTTGAGGCTCCAGGAGTTGAGACCTTCCTGTTTGTAATGGATGGGGACGGTGAACTTAAGGTTCGTGTCGGAGACATAACCGAAAAATTAAAGGCCGGAGGTTATGCGTTTGCACCACCGGATACAGGCATTGAATTTGAAAACTCGTCTTCTGAGTCAGTTCGTGTTCTACTGTACAAACAACGTTATGTCCCTTTGGGTGACCTGAAACCATGGATCGTTTTTGGAGACATCAACAAGATTGAAGAGAACATTTATGATGAAATGGACAATGTATTTCTGCGTGATTTATTGCCCAATGATCTGGAGTTCGACATGAATATGCATACGCTCAAATTTATGCCTGACGGCTGTCATCCTTTCGTGGAAACTCATGTTCAGGAACATGGTGCCTATCTGCTTGGCGGACAAGGTCTTTACTTGCTTGGTGATGAATGGTTGTCGGTGCAGAAGGAAGATTTTATCTGGTTTGGACCGTTCACCCAGCAAGCTGCCTATACCACCGGGCGTGAACCGCTATGGTACATCTACAGCAAAGATATGAACCGTGATGCGGATATCTAACCAATAACTTTATTTCTAATTTTTTTAAGATAGAAAACTATGACACTTACATTTATTAAGGATGATACTTTTAAGCAAATTGAGAAAACCGGTATCAAAGGGCAGCATTTAATTTTCATTGACGATTATTCGTCTACAGAACTCGAAAACATCTTCAAGACAGCAGAAATGCTTGAACCATTTTGGCGTAACCGTATCCCGTTGCTTGAAGGGAAGATACTCTGCACACAGTTTTTTCAACCAAGTACCCGTACACGTTTCAGTCACGAAACGGCAATGTTTCGGCTGGGTGGTAATGTCATTACAGAATCCAATCCTTTGGTCAGTTCTGCTGCCGCAAAGGGGGAATCCCTTTATGATTCTCTTAGAGTGACCTCTCAGTACGCAGATGTCATCGTCTTGCGCCATCCTGATGAAGGCGTTATTGACACCATAGAGCAATTGGGAAGCGATGCTTCGCCAATCATCAGTGGAGGTTACGGTAACGTAACCCACCCGACTCAGGGGCTACTGGACATGTACACGGCATATCGTGCCCTTGGAGGCGATTTCAAAGAAATGACCGTCATGATCGCTACACCTGATTTGTCAAGAGCGCGATCCGGCCAGTCTTTCGGGCTTGGACTGGCACGTATGGGAGCCAAACTTATTTATTCAGGGACTACAGGTCTGGGAGTACCTACAGTCATCCGCGAAAAGTTGAAAGCAATGAACGCCAATTTCACCGAAGTTAACGATTTGACTATTGGGCAGCACGAAGAAATGCTTGCCGATGAAGGAGTTGATCTCCTGTATCTTCCCGGTTGTTCTGTGAAAAAGGGGGATCCCGGACGAGATGATTTCTTGAAAAAAATGGCTGAATTCTACTTCACTCTTGAAGGACTTCAGAAAATAAAACAAAAAAGCGGCAAGACTGTTGGCCTGATGCACTCCCTCCCTCGAAACGAAGGTGAGTTTGATTTTGCGATTGATGCCAGTGAACACGAACTTTATTTCAAGCAGATAGGATTTTCTGTGCCTCTCCGGATGTCCTTATTGGCAAATATCTGCGGTGTTTGAAGCACGGTAAACGACAGTTGAAAAGAGGTTACTATCAAACCGAAAATTCATGTTATAGGCACCGGTGGAACGATTTCCGGAACTGGTTCTACGGCAACAGATGCGGCTTATGAGTCCGGGCGCGTAGATGCTTCCGAACTTGTCGGAGCAATTGATGGTTTGGAAAGATTGGCTGATGTTAATTCAGAAACCATGTTTGCCACGGGTTCTGAAAATCTTGGACCGTACCAATGGCGAATACTGGCCCGAAGAATTGAGGAGTTAACAGCAGACTCAGAAGTTGACGGCGTTGTTGTTACCCACGGAACCGACACACTTGAAGAAGCAGCTTTTTTTCTTGATTTGGTGTGCAAACCAAAAAAACCGGTAGTTTTAACTGCAGCCATGCGTCCCAGCACCGCACTTAGTGCAGACGGCCCTGCGAATATATTTCAAGCGGTTCTTGCAGCCACTTCTCCGCAACTTCAAAGTCATGGATTGCTTGTAGTAATGAACGGTTTGGTGATTCCCGGATGGCAAATCATCAAAACTGATTCTGTGGCACTAGATTCTTTTCATGCTTATCCCGGTGGGCCGATAGGAAAGATTGTCGGTGAAAGCCTTTTGCTTTTCGGATCACCAAATCTTTCTCCGCTAGTGGGACGATTCCACAACCATTTGCGGAATGATGACGAGTTGCCGTTTGTAGATATTGTTTTACTTCGTGCTGGTTGCGGAGATCAGCCACTTGCCGATTTTGAGGGAAATGCTTGTAAAGGATTGGTGGTGGCAGGATTTGGAGGTGGTACAATGCCTGACAACCTGAATAGAATAGTCGCTGAAACGGCAAATTCTGGATGCACTGTCGTCGTTTCTTCTCGGGTGTCAAAGGTTACAGTTCTAGCGGAAACCATGACTCCTGTCAAAAGTAAAAAAGTTTTTCCGTCAGGTTTGCTTAATCCGCAAAAATCAGCATTGCTTTTGTCTTTGGCTCTGGATGCAAACCTTGATGCACTGGAAATATCCGAATTGTTCAATGTTTTTGTTATTCAATAAAATCAATACCATTTAGGCGTTATTACATGAATTCAAACAAAGAATTTCCCAAACGAATTATTGTTGCTCTTGGCGGCAATGCGATTCACCCGGCCGGAATAAAAGGTACATCTGAAGAACAGGTTGCCATTGCTGAAGAAACGGCAGATGTTTTGTTACCGCTGTTAGAACTTGAAAACGAGTTGATAATTACCCATGGTAATGGCCCCGGGGTTGGCAAGGTCCTGATGCGTCAAGCCCTAGCCCATAAACAGGTTGCACCAATGTCTTTGGATATTTGCGTAGCCAACACGCAGGGTGTGACGGCTTATCTTCTGGTGCAGGCTTTCGAAAATGCCTTGAGGAAAGTCGGAAACCAGCGTCATGTCGTTGGTCTGGTGACACAGGTTGAAGTTGACGCAAATGATCCTGGATTTAAGAATCCAACCAAGCCCGTGGGTTATTTTTACAACGAGAAAGAAGCCAAAGATCTTTCAGAAAAAATGGGATGGACGATGAAAGAAGATTCAGGACGTGGTTGGCGCATGGTAGTTGCCTCTCCAAAACCCAAACATATTTGTGATATTTCTCTTGTTGAATCCTTATCAAGTAATGGTACTATAGTTATTGCAGGCGGAGGTGGCGGTGTTCCGGTTGTCCGCAACAGTCAAGGCTTGCGAAGTGGAGTTGAAGCAGTTATCGACAAAGACCTGACTACAGCCCACATGGCAAATGTGCTTGGATTCAAGGATATCATGATCCTGACAGCTGTTTCTCAAGTTGCGATAAACTTCGGAAAACCGGAACAACAGGAACTGGGTCAAATCACCGTTTCAGAAGCAAAAAAATATTTTGAAGAAGGACAGTTCCCTGCGGGTAGTATGGGACCTAAAATTGAAGCGGCAATTCGTTTTATCGAAGGTGGAGGAAAACGTGCGACCATAGCGCATCTTGATGAAGCAATGCCTGCACTACTTGGCAAAGCAGGCACCCATATCTTTCCAGATCAGTAGAAGCTAAAAACAGCCACATTGAATTTCCAATCTCTTAGTATTAGAACAAGTTGATGAACCATTTAGAACTCAAAACGCTGGAACCAGAACAACGCCTCTTGATGGGCCCTGGACCGGTTAATGTATACCCAGCAGTATTGAGAGCCATGTCATTGCCGATGCTAGGTCAGTTCGACCCCCAGTTCACCGGTTATATGGACGAAGTCATGGCGCTCTATCGGCAGGTATACCGAACTCGCAACCAATGGACATTCCTGGTCAATGGCACAGCCCGTGCGGGAATTGAGGCATGTCTAAGTTCAATGATATCACCCGGCGACCGGGTGTTGGTCCCGATTTTCGGTCGTTTTGGCCACCTCCTGACAGAAATTGCGAGACGCTGCCAAGCGGAAGTGATCAACATTGAAACTGAATGGGGAACGGTGTTTGAACCTGAGCAGATCGCCGATGCAATCCGCACACACCAGCCGCGTTTTGTAGCTTTGGTCCATGGGGACACGTCAACAACTATGGCACAGCCGCTAGATGAGATTGGCCCTTTATGCCGCGAGGCTGGCACAGTCGTTTACGTGGACGCAACTGCAACATTAGGAGGTATGCCGATCGAGGTTGACAAGTGGTGTCTTGATGCAGTCACAGCAGGGTTACAGAAATGCCTCTCAGGTCCGCCAGGATCCTCACCACTCACGATCAACGACCGCGTTGCTGAAATCGTGAACGCACGCAAGCATGTCGAGGCTGGTATCCGATCCGAGGATTCCTCCGATGCTGATGGAGTGATCGTGCAGTCGAATTACTTTGACCTTGCAATGCTGATGGATTACTGGAGTTCTAAGCGTCTCAATCATCACACCGAGGCTACTTCTATGCTCTACGCTGCCCATACATGCGCTCAGGAAGTTCTCCGCGAAGGATTAGAAGCGGGTTTTGCCCGTCATCGCATCACCAGTCAAGCCCTTCGCGCAGGTCTCACAGCCATGAATCTAAAACTCTTTGGAAACGAACGTTACCGGATGGACAACGTGACTGGAGTCTTTATCCCAAATGCGCTTGGAGACGGAGAGCAAGTACGGAAACAGTTACTGGATGACTTTGGCCTCGAAATCGGGACTTCTTTCGGTCCTTTACGCGGAAAAATCTGGCGAATTGGCACGATGGGCTATGTGTGTCACAAGGCCAACATCCTGCGTTGTCTCAGTGCGCTTGAGATTGTGATGCGGCGTAACGGTTTCGCCGCACCTCCAGGTGCCGGGGTGGATGCTGCCTACAAGGTCTACAATCAATGAACAAAGCATCCGACCAACAGAAGAGTGGTGCCCAGATTAAGGAAAAGACGGTACAGCAGTCTCTCCTGAATGGTCCCCCTCAAGTTATAAATCTTGGACTCGCATCCTTTGCTGATGAACTTACGAAACAGGGAACAGTAGTGGTGCATGTGGACTGGTCACCTCCTGCACGTGGAGATGTAGAACTGGCGAACCTCCTTTCTAAGCTGAATGAATGATGACTACATCGGAGAAAGTGGGTTCGAACATACGTAAGGCCAATGCGGAGGCCATCCGTCGGATACTCGAAGCCAAACCGGTACTGATTGACGTGGTCCCGGCAAGCGAGGCGATCCCAGCACTTCAGGAGGGCATGATTCTTCATGCCGGTCCTCCTATCGACTGGGGAAACATGTGCGGGCCAATGCGTGGAGCTGTCACTGGCATTGCAGTCTTTGAGGGTTGGGCCACAGACCTTGCCGAGGCAGAACAATTGGCTGAGTCTGGGGCATTTAGTCTTAATCCAAACCATGATTTTGGTGCGGTTGGCCCTATGACAGGTATGACCACACTCAGCCAGCCGGTGCTGGTGGTGGAGAACCGAGCTAGCGGAAACCATGCTTTCTGCACCATCAACGAGGGACTTGGAAAGGTGATGCGTTTCGGTGGAAACGATGCATCTGTGCTAAAGCGTTTGGGCTGGCTACGGGATACACTGGGTCCGGCACTCGGTGTCGCCCTTCGTGCTGGTAAGGGGATCGAGCTCAAACCACTGGTCGCCCGTGGGCTCACCATGGGTGATGAGATGCACCAGCGTAACCTTGGTTGTTCAAGCCTGCTGTTACGGACGTTAGCCCCGGACCTTGCACGAACCGTGGATGATCGCACCGCATTGGCCGAAATGCTATCCTTCATCGGTTCAAATGACCAGTTCTTTCTCAACTTGGCCATGGCCTTGGGTAAGGCGATCATGGATCCAGTGTGTGACATCGACTGCTCCAGCGTTGTCACCGCGATGACCCGTAATGGTACCGACTTCGGTATTCGCGTAAGTGGTCTTGGCGATGAATGGTTCACCGCTCCAGTGGAAATGCCAGAGGGTCTTTATTTTCCTGGATTTAGTGCCGACGATGCCAATCCTGACATGGGGGACTCCACCATTGTCGAGACAATCGGGCTTGGAGGGTTTGCCATGGCAGCGGCTCCAGCCGTTGCTGGTTTCGTCGGTGCGGGAACACCGTCCATTGCAGCCGATTTTACCCGCACCATGGGTGAGATTACGCTCACACAAAACCCCGAATGGACAATTCCAGCTCTTGATTATCAGGGGGTGCCGACCGGAATCGACATACGTCTGGTGGTGGAAACGGGTATTACTCCAACAATTAACACTGGCATTGCTCACCGCAAACCGGGAATCGGTCAGGTCGGAGCAGGTGTCGTAAAAGCACCTCTGGCTTGTTTTGAACTGGCTCTGAAAGCACTGGCGACTCGACTGGGGGTAAGATGAGTAAAATTGTGAACCGCGTCTGTGCTGGACTGTTTCTTGACTCGGTGATACTAATGCAGATTTCCCGCTCCATCACTCGTCTTGACGGGGTTGAGGATGCCGCCCTCATGATTGGAACCCCTTCCAACCTCGACCTTCTCGATAACGCCAAACTTCTGGCAAGAGCTAGCCGCAAAGCCACTGGGGGAGATCTTATACTCGCTGTCAGGGCACGGGATGAAACCGCTGCGGCAAGTGCTCTGGCCAAGGCCGAGATCCTGCTGGAACGGCCTACGGTTGGCCATACGGGGACTACCACTTTGCGTCCCAGAACATTGCGCTCGGCACAAGACATTCTGCCCGCTGCAAACCTTGCCCTGATTTCAGTTCCGGGGGACTTTGCTGCAGCCGAGGCGCGCAAGGCCCTTCGTGCTGGACTGAACGTAATGCTGTTCAGTGATAACGTTTCGCTCTCCGAAGAGGTCTCGCTCAAGCGTGAAGCTGTTGCGGCTGGGTTGTTGGTCATGGGACCAGACTGTGGGACCGCCATCATCGGTGGTGTACCTCTTGCCTTTGCCAACCAGATCCCACAAGGAGCCATTGGAATCATAGGTGCGTCCGGCACCGGCATACAGGAAGTATCAAGTCTGATCGCGCAGGCTGGATACGGAGTTTCGCATGCCCTCGGTGTTGGAGGCCGTGACCTCAGTGACCCGGTTGGTGGTATCAGCACACTTGCGGCACTCGCCATGCTGGAGGCAGATTCGGCGACCCGCCACATAGTGCTGATTTCTAAACCACCATCACAGTCAGTTGCTAAGCGTGTAATTGATACGCTGGCCCACAGTGAAAAACCCTGTACCGTCTGTTTTCTAGGCGCAGACGCACCGTCCCTGCCGGACAACGTCAGCTTTGCACGGACGTTGAAGGCCGCTGCGGAACTAGCCACGGGCAGATCTAGCAAGAATAAAAGACCTGAGTTCAAGTCCGTCATTCCTCCTGTTCCTCCTGGACGCCAACGCATTCATGGGCTTTTCTGTGGAGGTACACTGTCCTCAGAAGCACAGGTTGTGTTTCTGGACCAAGGGGTGTCAGTGGCATCAAATGCACCAATTCCAGGGGCTGAGGCTGTCGGCTCAGGGACTAGTCATGTGCTCATCGATTTGGGTAGCGATGAATACACGAGGGGGCGCCCGCATCCGATGATCGATCCAACCGTGCGTGATGAAGAACTGACCAAAGCACTGGCAGATCCGACGATTGCTGTGATCCTGCTTGACGTTGTGATCGGTTTCGGTGCCCATCCCGATCCGGCTGGAACAATCGTCCAGGTTGTAGCGGCAGCAGGGACTGAACGGCCGATTGTGGTTGCCTCAGTGACCGGTACGGACGATGATCCGCAGGATCGACGAACACAGGTGGCTAAGTTGGTTGATGGTGGAATCGTGGTGGCCCCAACCAACGCTGATGCAGCAAAACTAGCCCTTAGCTGTCTCGTCCGGGATGATTGAGAATTCGTGGTCAAAGTTGCATAACCCTGCATTCGCAGGTGAATCACTAACAGGGATTCCTATGGAACAGGCGATTATGATTGGATCCATCGCCCGACGAGTCCTTGACGGTGTCCGGTTTGGTCATGTGGCAGAAATTTTCGAGCGTAGTCTTTACCTTGATGTGAACGGTGATTGGATTTGTCTTGCTGATATGGCTCTCGGTTCTGGGCCGTTGACAGTCAGTGTCGAAGGCAAATACGGCCGAGGATGGATGCATCGATTTTCTGTTGGCAAATTGGTGGAACTAACTCCCACCAGCATCACCCTCGACGATTGCCCAATCATCTCAACTCAAGGCGTAAGCTCTTGGCTACCACCACCACCACCCATCTGGTCAAAAACTTCCTTGGTGCGTGGACTTGATGCACTTGCAAACCTCACAGCGGCAAGGTTGCCGACTGAAGGACTCGGTCGATTTCTGCTGGCTTGTCACAATACTTTTCCTGCAACAGCGGAAAGCCGTGCGGCAGCACCTTCAATTGAGGTTTTGGAGAATTGGCTCCATGAAAGTTTTGCAGAGCTAATACCAAGATCACCCGATAACGAATCTGTTGCAGCACTGCTGGGACTGGGCCCAGGTCTCACTCCGTCTGGTGATGATTTTCTGGGGGGGATGCTAATAGCGTTACATGTCTGTGGGGAAATTATAGTCCAGAAGCAACTCTATATCCCGATCGCTGCCCTGCTTGAGACCACGGGTCCGGTGAGCCGTGCCCACCTGCAAGCAGCCGCCATTGGTGAGGGGAGTGAGGCGCTTCACCGAGTGTTTTACGCATTACTTAAGGCCGATGTGTTCAAACTCGCATCAGAGGTGGACGCAATTGATCGCATTGGCCACACCTCCGGATGGGATACCTTGGCAGGTATAGCCACCGTGTTGCGTGCAATCACTTCAGAAGTTTAAGACACAGGCCCTTCATTCATCATAGGGTCTAAATTGAAACCACAATTTGTTTTATTTAAGGCTGAGGGAACCGTTCGACCATATGGCATATTGGGGAAGCCCTCTCCTCACTTCATGTTGAAAAGGTAAACCATATTGTTACTGATGGACACACTTGAAGAGAGAGATAATATAAACTCAATTAGGTTGTCTGCAATCACTATTCAGAATGAAAGAAAACACAAAGTTAAGAAATACTACAGTTACAGATTAAATAAAAAGACGAATTAAACAATAATATTTTAGTAAAATTCTAAATATATATAACCATGAAAAACATTTTAACTTCAGACCGGACTTCGGGAATCTTGAGTAAACTTTCTGGTGCAAACCAATCTTTTGAAAGCGATTATCCGGGTAAATCCCTTTTGCGACAACCCGTTCATACGATTTATGGCGGAGCGCATTTATTCAAAACCAACACGGCACAAAAAATGGGCAAGTTGGCAATAAAAAATCTAAACGATTTTGCACCCAATTTTATTACTTTTGCACATGCTCTGGAATTGAAAGGAGCGGAAAGTTTGCCAAATAAGGTGTCAGAAATAAATGCTTTGGTTGCCGATGTAGAAAAAAATGGTGTCGATCCGGCAAACTCTGCAACATGGCTAGCCTGGCGGGTTTATGAGCAAGTTTGTAAAAAAATGAAACATGAAGCTGTAGAAGATTTTCGGCTCGATTATGAGGACGGCTTTGGGATTCGTCCGGATGAAGAAGAAGACACAGTGGCGGTTCAAGGAGCTAAAGCAGTTGCTGAAGGGATGAAACAAGGGACTTTGCCACCGTTCATCGGCATCCGTATCAAACCCTTCAATTCAGAGTTTGTGAAACGCGGTGTCCGGACTTTGAATATTTTTATCAGTACTTTATTGACGGAAACTGGCGGGGTTCTTCCGGATAATTTTGTAGTGACTTTACCAAAAGTTGAAATTCCAGAACAAGCGGCGGCATTGGTGCAGTTATTTGAAGTTTTGGAAGCAGACTCTGAGTTGTCATCGGGTGACCTAAAAATGGAAATTATGATCGAAACCACTCAATCTGTTTTCAATGCAAACGGCGAAGTGACCGCCAGAAAAATTGCACAAGCCGCTAAGAACCGTTGTATCGGAGCACATTTCGGGACTTATGATTACACGGCTTCTTGTGATTTGATTGCGGCCTATCAAACGATGGACAGTCCAGTTTGTGATTTTGCAAGGGATGTTATGAAAGTGGCCTTTGGCGGTTCCGGAATTTTTCTTTCCGATGGTGCTACCAATATCATGCCCGTTGCTCCGCATAGAGGAGAAAATCTTTCAGCGTTGCAAGTTCGTGAAAATTTGGAAACTGTTCACCGTGCGTGGAAACTGGCTTACGGCCACATCCGGCATTCGTTGGCACATGGATTTTATCAAGGCTGGGATTTGCATCCTGGACAAATTCCGGTACGTTATGCAGCCAACGCCGCTTTTTTTCTGGAGCAAATTCAGGAGTCCACTGTGCGTCTTCGCAATTTTGTGGAGCAAGCGTCTAAAGCAACTTTGAGTGGAGACATTTTTGATGATGCGGCTACAGGTCAAGGTTTGCTGAATTTCTTTTTCCGTGCACTTAACAGTGGAGCGATTGATCCGGAAGATGTGGAAAATGCAGGAGTATCAGTTGAGGAAATACAAGGTGGATCATTCCGGAAAATCGTGGAAACGCGACGGAAATAGGGGTAAATTTTGTGTTTACCCCCATTCAGTTTTCAGCGAATCAAATTATGATTCATTTTGCGGCAGAACGATATTCAAAATTAATGCTGCAAGACCACCTGAAGTGATGGCTGATCCAAAAATTTGCTGAATCGCTTTTGGAGTTTGACTGAGAACCTCCGGTACAAAAGCAAGCCCAAGTCCAATTCCCAGGGAAACTGCAATAATAAGGATTTCCCTGCGCCCCAAACGGCCCATCGAAGCAATTATGTTCACACCCGCTGCAGCCACTGCTCCAAACATAACAATTGTTGCTCCGCCTAAAACCGGATTCGGAAGGGAACGGAAGAACCCGCCGATGACTGGAAACAATCCCAGTATAACGAGAAATCCCGCGAGATACATGCCCACATAACGACTGGCAACTCCGGTCATTTGGATGACACCGTTGTTTTGACTGAAAGTAGTATTTGGAAAAGTATTGAAAATCGCGGCAATTGCAGAGTTAATACCGTCTCCCAAAACACCACCCTTGATACGCTCCATGTACGTGTCTCCTTCAACCGGTTCTCCAGAGAGCATAGATGTCGCAGTCAAATCTCCAGTGGACTCAATTGTGGTGATAACATAAATGAAGGCCACCCCGATGAAAGCAGTCAAATTAAAATCGAAACCATAATTAAATGGAATGGGAATGCTGATCATTTCAACCCCAGACATATGTCCAAAATTTACTTTGCCCATGGCAAACGCAACCAGGTAGCCGACTAGAATTCCGCCAACAATCGATCCCATCCGAATCATTGGAATTTTACTTCGGTTTAGAATCAAAACTACGAGTAATACAAGTACGCCCAAGCCCAGATTTTCAACTGTACCAAAAAATTGAGGTTTGTTATCCAGCAGCCATTGACCTCCAGCCATATCCGTTATTCCGACTTTGACCAGGCTCAGTCCTATCAACATCACAACTGTTCCCGTAACAACCGGTGTGATGATTTTTTTTAGTAAATGGATGAAGCGGCTGAGGATAATCTCGATGAATGCACCCACGAAACAAATTCCAAAAATGGTTGCAAGTATTTCATCTGGTCCGCCACCCTGTCCTTTTACTATAAAGCCGGCGGTTAAAATTGCACCCAAAAAAGCAAAGCTGGTGCCTTGAACACTTAACAGACCAGAACCGATCGGTCCAATTCGTTTGGCTTGAATAAAGGTCGCCACACCTGAAACTATCAACGACATGCTGATCAAATACGGGATTCGCTCACCCAATCCCAGAACTCCACCGATAATGAGCGTGGGGGTGATGATGCCCACAATTATTGCTAGCAAATGCTGGAGTGCGGCATATGCCGATTCCATTGGCGATGGCTTGTCTTCAAGACCATACACCAATTCCAGCTTATCATTTACTTGTTCCATATCATCCTCCATGATTGATTAGTAACAAAGACGCGTCAAACCAATTTTAACGAGCCGGTTCAAAAATTTTATTCTAACAATATATAGAATTTTTGTACAATAAAAAAATAAAGGTTATAAAATCCTGTGATACATGACAAACACGCGTGTCATCAGTTCTTTGTTACTACTACAATATCTGTGGTGTTTTAAATATTTTGGTAAGTCAAAAAATGAATCTCGTGAGTCTTCAATTCTCGTAAGATACAGATATTATTTACTGCGGTAAGTCTTCTCGACCGAAGTGAGAGGCTTGATAAAGTGCCGAAAACGTATAAGACCCACCGCTCGTTCGCTCGGGATGACCCGATAAAATTCGTAACTGTCACGAAAGAATCAACCGAAACGGTTTACATTGTTCAGGAATTTAGTTGAGACCACATTTCCCAGCGTTCCAGAAATGAAAGCAAATGCTCTTTTCCCGTAAGGGCCCCTTCTGTACTGAGCAAATTCCGGACACGCTCCTGTTCTTCAATATATTGCTGGTTATTAAAAAATCCTCCAAAATAAGCCATCCGTAACCATATCAAATATGTACTTAAAGCATCACATTCGTTATAGGCTACAATTTCCGCCAGACGCCCCTCCAGCCACATTGGCGCTACCTCTTCACCACTTACTCCCAGTTTACCCGGAACACCACAAACTGTCGCCATCTCATTCAGTGAAGGATTAGACTTTCCGTAACCTCCCAGGATTTCGATTAAATCAATATGAGCTTCACTGTTACGTGCATCAAAATAATCATAACCTTCCCATGGTTTATTGGGGCGTTTTGCAAATTTTGCTGCTTGAATACCTCTTGCGACAGCTCGCTGCAGAAGAATTTTAAGGTCTGCTTTTGATGAATTGAATCCCACTAGTTGAGGTTTTTTTTCGCCAACTGCATTAAGGAAACGTGACAAAATTTCCGTCTCTGATGTGTGTTCCGGATCGGCCGCATCATGAGGCAAAGCCGTCAAAGACAAGGCCACCTCTCCATTTCCTTTATCTGCACGAACGACCGCGGCAATGGAAATTACGCGGCAAATTGTGGTTTTGAGGTAAGGCATCGGATTTTCTTCATCCGCACCGCCTTCTTCCCACATTTTTTGGATTACTTCTGCATCAGGAGTATCTTCCGGAAGCAGATATAACCTTTTCCCCGCTTCCGGATCCGGCACCCATTCCGCGTCAAAAGCCCATAAATCTTTGTTAACTGATTTGAACATAAGACATCCCTTGTACTTCTATAGATTTATTCACAAAGTTTAGCGTTTTAAAAACATATTGGTAATCTAATCTATGACAGAACGATGTTTTGTGCAAGAAATGCAAGGAGAAAAACCGCTGCCTGAGTAATCACTCGATTCCAATTTTACAGAAAAAATAATCGTCAGAGAACAATCAGAAACGTCTGCAACATTGACAAGATCTTAAACTTGTCATAGATTGGTCAACAGATCATTTTCAAATCAAACTTTCAATATTTTTTCTGGCAGCAAGTAAACTGAAGCAAAAACCAAACTCCATGAATCTCAGCGTTACCATCATCGGTCATAATGAAGTTGATCATTTACGGGAATTATTACCCCAACTCAAATGGGCAACTGAAATCGTCTATGTTGACTGTGAAAGTCAGGACGACTCACTGGAATTTGCACGCGATCTAGGCTGCCGTGTTTTTTCACGACCAAACAATAACAACCTGAATGTCAACAAAAGTTACGCGATGGAGCAGGCGAGTGGGGATTGGGTTTTTTACGTGGATCCGGATGAGCGCATTCCAGAAAATTTGGTTGAGGAAATAGAAAAAGTAATTCAAGCTACGACAAACTCAGCTTTCAAAATCAAACGCCGTAATCATTACTTTGGACACTGGCTGCGTCACGGAAGTCAATATCCGGATACACAGTTACGTTTATTCCAGAGAGGTTCTGCCAGCTTCCCTAACCAACATGTACATGAAAAACTGATAGTGGAGGGAAGTATCGGCAGTCTGCAAAGTGATATGCTCCACTTTCCTTACCTGAACATCAGCCAGTTTTTGAGCAAGTTCGAATTTTATTCCGGAGTTGAGGCAGGTTATCTCCGGGATGCCGGCGTACAGGTGACTGCAGGAAATTCTATTCGTTTTCTGCTACTCAAACCATTTTTCCGCTTCTTAAGACGTTACCTGTTTAAAGGAGGATTCCGCGACGGATTCCCGGGATTGTTCTGTGCAATTTTTGATGCCCTGAATTTTGTCGTCCGTTATTTCAAGCTCTGGGAACTAACTCATAATCCTCCAGCAAAAAGGGAACAGCAAGGCCAGGATTCGAAACCGTAACCGGTTATTTGTGAGTATCACCTTTCCTGAGGAAATTCAGCATCCAGTGTGTTATTTGATGAGGCTGGGTGGTTTGCTCCAGCGATTTAATTCCTGCTTCAAATACTTTTGGACCCAATATTTCTTTCCTGAGATTCAGTAATGCTTTGGAGTATGCTTTCTTAAATTCCGGATGTCCTTGAAATGTCAAAATATGATCATCAATTCTGAAAGCAGCATAAGGGCAAAATTCACTTTCCGCAATCAATTCGGCACCTTCCGGAAGTTTTGTAACCTGATCCTTGTGACTTGCCAAAAGTGAAAATTGTTCCAAAGCGGGTTCAATCCAGGCTTGTATGGATACCGTTTGGTAGTTTTGCACTCCTACACCCCAACCTCTTTCTGATGCTTCAGTTTTTCCGCCTAAAGCTTTGGCAACCATTTGGTGTCCAAAGCAAATGCCAAGCAGAGGATGTTTCTGCCTGTGCAGTTCAACCACATACTTTTCCAATTTTCGAATCCAAGGTTCATCATCATAAACACTTAAGCGGCTCCCCGTAATCAAGTACGCTTCACACTCTTCTGGAGTTTGGGGATACTGCTCCAGCTGTACATCATAATTTTTAAAATCTAAATTCAGATCAACAGATTTAAAAAGTGACATAAACATTTCCGGATAGTTGCCATGTTCGTCCCGGAAATTTACATTAGTGGAATCACACTGAAGAATACCAATTTTCATATAGTCCCTCCTGAAAAAATAAATAGCCTAAACAGGCTAACAGAAATGACAATAGTTACAATCAGATTGATAAATGAGAATCTCCATTTTTAATTTTCAGTTAAACTATTATCAGTAACCATCATGATTATTTTATCTTGAATTCGTTGCAGACAGTCCAATCATTAAATCCTGCTCTTCTCTTACAATGATGATTGACAGCTACAGCCGTTTCCGTTAGTTTCAGAGGTAACAAATAAAATCATGAAACATTTTTATATTCCCAAATTATATGGAAAGAAATAAGACAGCACAGTGGGTGGACATTTCCAAGGAAGTTCAAGATGCACTGAAAACAGATAAAGCGGTTGTTGCACTGGAATCGACAATTATTTCACATGGAATGCCTTATCCTCAAAACTTGGAAACAGCACTTGCAGTTGAAAATATTATTCGAAATGAGGGGGCTTTCCCCGCTACAATTGCTGTTTCAGGAGGCAGGATCAAGATCGGTTTAAGCAGGCAGGAGCTTCAGCAGTTTGCTCAAAACAGTGATCCGGTAAAAGTCAGTCGCCGTGATTTACCGGTAGTTCTTTCACAAAAACTGAGCGGTGGTACCACTGTGGCTGCAACTATGATTTGCGCACAGATTGCCGGAATTCCAGTCTTTGTGACAGGTGGCATTGGAGGAGTACACCGTGAAAATGAAAAAACCATGGACGTTTCTGCAGACTTGATGGAGTTGGCTCATACAAATGTTGCTGTAGTCTGTGCCGGAATAAAGTCCATTCTTGATATTCCCAGAACTCTTGAATATTTGGAAACACACGGTGTGCCTGTAATTGGTTACCAGACGGCAGAGTTTCCTTCATTTTATACGCCGTCCAGTGGTTCAATGGTTCAAACTCGAATTGACACACCCGAAGACATTGCACGTTGTATGAAAATTAAATGGGACTTGGGGTTGGCCGGAGGTCTTTTGATTGGGAATCCAGTGCCTCTGAAAGATGCAATGGATGAGTCACTAATTGAAGGAGCAATTACAGAAGCGCTGAAAGAAGCAACTGAAAAGAAAATCGAAGGAAAAGAAGTGACTCCATATTTGCTGGAGCGAATCAATCAGCTTACTCATGGAGAAAGCCTGAAGAGTAACATTGCACTGGTACGTAATAATGCCAGCTTAGGAGCCAAAATCGCCCTGGCTTACAAGGCTCTGCTTTGATCCATTCGTATTACTTGTGTTTTTAATTCTGAAACTGCCAATTCGACAAGAGATGCTGCAATAGATTTTTCCAAAGCATTCTGAACTGAATTTGTGACAATCTCCTTCAACTCAAGTTCTGTAAAACTGAAACTGCCCGCTTTTTCAAATTTTTGTTCATCATCAAAACTTTCGAAAGCACTTGCCTCTGTTTCTGTCTGATCCGGAGTTTCTTCGGTAATTTCTTTTTCTCGATCAAATCCCATAAAGGCATCCTCAGCATCATACCAACTGTCAAACACATCTTCTTCAAGTCCAAGTGACATTTCAGTATACACTTTTGTGTCAAACTCTGCATCAATATCTTGCAAGTCTTTGGATTCTGCTGCGAGGCTTTCTTCCAGTTCATCAACAAGCGGATCTCCATAATCAGCTTCTCCGTCCACTAATTCTACCTCATCCGTTTCCAGAAGATCTCCCAGTTCATCCAGCATGAATTCTACCAGTTTGTCTTCTGAATAATCTTCTGACACTGCTAATTCGTCTTCAGATAATTCTTCAACTTCCAGTTTTTCTTTTTCAAGATCATGCTCAAACTGCTCTTCTTCTATTTCAAACTCTGTTTCTGCAGAATCAAGAGCTTCCATTTGTTCACTGAGGTCTTCCAGTTCAATCATAGCACTTTCTGCTGATTCTTCCTGCCCGCCAATACTTTCATGAACCATTGATATAATATCCTCATCTCCCTGACTCTCATCAAAATCTTCTTCAAATTCATCTGCAGATGTATCTTCTACGAATTGTTCAACATCCTTGATTTCAACAGTCTTCTCAAGATCCAGCTCCACAGAATCCGATAATAATTTATTTTCAAGTGAACTTAGCGATTCCTCTCCTGTTTCTTCGAAATCAAGTCCCAGTTCATAATTATCCAATTCCTGAACTGATTCTGACGTGATCCTGCTGTCGGAATCAGTGTCTTGAATCGAAGGTTCGGGTGGCTCTTCAAATGAGGAGAGATTTTCTGGAATTTCTGGCTGAAAATCTTCTTCTTCCAAACTTATATCCGTCAGGCCCTCTCTTGGTGTCTGATCCAATTCCAGAGAACGTGACCAGATATCATCCAGATCCTCAAAATCATTTACTTCAAGATCAATATCCGCTGGTGCCTTCAGATCCTGTTCTGTTTTTTCACCCTCAACCTTGAGGCGATTTTCAGCATATTTGTCTTCCAAACCGGAGTCCTTAAGTTGCGCCAATCCAGTTGAGTCAGTATCTGTCTCAATTTTTACAGTGTCTTTAACAACTTCTTCGGAGTCAAATTCGATTCCATCTTCATCAAGCTTAAGATCAAATTCAAAACCGTTGTCCATTGTCATTTCTTCATCATTTATGACTTCAGGACCCTTAGATCTTATTTCATTTTCATCCAGCTCAACTTCTCCCTTTTTCACTGTTTCCTCAGAAATGTTAAAACCTGCAGAAATATCATCCAGGATCATTGAGTCCATTTCACTACCTGCCGAAGAGGTAATTTTGGGTTCCAGGGCATTCTCCTCTAATTCTTCTGCTACTTGAGTTCCTTCCTCAACTGGTGAGTTTACTTCTTGTTCCCCCTCTTTAATATCATTCAATTGATTGTCAATTAAGCTCATGTCTATCTTGAAATCTTCACCATCATTATCCGGTTCAATACCAAAATTATCACCCAGATCAACAAATTGACTTAGCTGTTCCTGAAGCATCGATGCTTCAAAAGGTTTGCGAAGCAACCCATCAATTCCAAGCTCTGAAATAATTTTTTCGTCGAGCTCGTCTTTTGGGTTTACAAGTAAAATGATTGGGATATTTTTCAGCTGCGGATCTTTGCGTATTTCTCTGCAATTCTTGTAGTTTTGATCGCCGCCTAAATTACTGAGTAAAATTAAATCTGGCTCCAGATTAAGTGCCTGCTGCACAAATAAATCTGGATTAGATCCTTCAGGCAAGATATTTAATCCAGTGGCTGCAATAGGTAAAACAAAAATACACATTTATTTTTGTTTAAAGTTTATTTTTGAACAAACTTATTAAAAATGTTGAAAAAAGTCATTAAAAAAAATTCTCTTAACTAATCCTGTGCTTATATGCAAGATAATGCCCTAACTATTGAACAAATATTAACTAGATTTGTTATTTACTTTGAACCTTTTTATAAGAAACTTTATCCTGTTTAGAATACTATTTGGTTTGTTCACCAATGAGGACTGTAAACTATGCCGTTCAAAATAATCTCAAAATATATTGCATCAGAATTCAACCGTAATTTTATGTTGTTTCTCGGTGCATTTGTATTGATGAGTCTATTAGGGAATTTTTTTGGAAACCTGGCAGATGTTTTTACTGACTGGCAGAGTTTTTTGAAGTTCCTTCAAGAAACGGCTCTTTTGCTACCTCTATTGCTGGAACTAATAATTCCAATTACGGTTTTACTGGCAACTATTGCCACATACAGTTCACTAAACAAGAATGCTGAATTACTGGCAATACGCAGTTCGGGAATCGGGGGTTGGAGACTGGCTTTTCCTGTGTTAGCAGTTTCTGCTTTGATTGCATCTTTTGCGTATTTCAGTCAAAATTACATGTACACATGGATGCATCAAACTTGGATCAAACAGGAAAATTCTGCACGCTTGCCCCCACTCTGGAAAGTGGGTGAAGAAGAAAGCATTTACTATTTTGGGAATCGCCAACATAATGGCCGCATAAGTTCTATCACCTCATTTAACTGGAAGCAAATTCCTTTTCAACTTCTGGGAAGGACTGTAATTGAACGGGGAGAACAACAAAACAATTCATGGATTTTTCACGATATTCAAAAGTACATTTTCCAGGATGAAAATTTGCGTCTTGAACACGTAGAACAATGGAGAATCGAAACAGAAAAGTTGCCCACTGTACCCTTTGAAATACCCATTTCTCCACATCATCAACCCATCCTTGACTTGTATGAAAATACTCTTAAACTTCAAAGTGAAGGACAAGATGTAACTCGTCATTGGGTTGCGATTTTCCAGAAAACAGCCTATCCATTTCAAATTTTTATCATGGTTCTGATTGGTTTTGGACTGTCTGCATCATACAACAGACGGGGGATGGCGGCAGAATCTCTGGCAATCAGTTGCTTTATTGGGATTTTGTTCTGGATACTCAATCAGATAACCATAGCAGTCGGCGGAGCAGGCCTGATATTCCCTTTCTTTGCAGCATGGAGCGGAAATATAATTTTTCTCGCTCTAGCCCTCTGGCTGCTGTCTTATAACCGGCTATAATCTATTTTGTGGTGTTGAATTTCCGATTTACATCCAAAATCAAACCGTTAAGCAAAAATTGACTCAGTGAATTGCTGGGCATCAAAGGGCCGTAAATCTTCAACCTGTTCACCTACACCGATGTAACGGACAGGAATATCAAACTCGTTGACGATGCCGATAACAACTCCTCCCTTGGAAGTTCCATCCAGTTTAGTAATTATAAGTCCTGTTAAATCTGTCGCTTCCATGAATTCCCGAGTCTGGAATATTGCATTTTGACCTGTGGTGGCATCAAGTACCAGCAGGATTTCGTGGGGTGCATCTGGAATCAACTTGCGAATCACCCGCACCATTTTTTTTAATTCTTCCATCAAATTCTTTTTGGTGTGCAAACGTCCTGCTGTATCACAGATCACTACATCGTAATCCTCATCTATTCCTTTTTGCACCGTTTCATACATCACCGCAGACGGATCACTTCCGGGATCCTTTTGGACGATGTCGCAATCAGCCCGCCTGCTCCACTCAACCAACTGTTCTATAGCTGCTGCCCGAAAAGTATCACCTGCACCCATCAAAACTTTTTTACCCTGCTGACGATACTGTGCAGCAATTTTTCCGATAGTAGTTGTTTTTCCAACACCGTTTACACCAACAACCATAATTACATAGGGTCCATTAATTTCAGGTATTGCATCATAAGATTCCTTCATTAATAATGATATTTCTGCTTTAAAACCTGTGGACTGCTTAATTCTTCACGCTCCACCTTCTCTGTGATTGCATCAAGAATACGCTGAGTAGTTTCCGGACCTATGTCTGAACCGATGAGAACTTCTTCCAAATCATCCAGTAAGTCTTCATTTATTTCTTTTCTACCTAAAAATGCTTCGGCTAAATTATCTTGTAACTGTGTTCTTGTCTTAACGACGCCTTTATGTAACCGCTCAAGGAAAGAATCTTCCTCATCAGGAGTTTCCACGGTTTCAGCAGTTTTTTCAATTTCACGCTGAAGAACCTGCTGATTCAGACGCTCCTCTTCAATTGAAACAATTTTTTCTTGAAGTTCTTTTTCACGTTGTTCCGCTTTTACAAGTTTTGCGGACTCTTTTTCTTCCCGCAGTTTTTCTTCTTCCTTGATCTGCAACTCAAGTGTTTTGGCATGTTCTTTTTCCAACTGCACCAGGCGCTTCTCTTTTTTCCTCCCGGAAAGTTCTTCGGGATCTTTACTTTTCAGTGATCTGCTATGCTGCCGATACCATACAAAAAGACACAAAATAATGATAAAAATTGCAAATCCTATCAAAATCAAGGTCGTCATATCCTCTGCTATCGGGACTCCTTTGTTAAAGATTCTACTCAAAAACAGGTTTACTTCTTCACGAAAAGTCGAACTGATTTGTTTTATTTTTTCAAAAAACATGGAAATTATTTTGCTAGTTGTTTTTGTTTTAGACTAAAATTTGGCATTATAGTTATAAAATATCAACAGAAAGACATCTAAAATCACCAGTCCAGTATATGTCCACCTGGTCAATAGCATCTTTAAATCCGGTACAGCGGAAAATCGTTGAACACAAAACAGGCCCAGCTTTAGTCATTGCCGGAGCGGGTAGTGGAAAAACCAGGGTGATTACTCACCGTGTAGCACAGCTGATTCATTCCGGAATTCCTGCGTCTTCCATTCTTTTGCTGACATTCACCAACAAAGCCGCCAACGAGATGGCGCAAAGAGTAGGCCGGGCTTTAAAGAATTCTACAGAACAGCAAAAGATTATTCATGGGACCTTCCACAGTGTGGGAAGCCGATTCCTCAGACGAAATGCTAAATTACTAAACTATAACAATAATTTCAGCATTCTGGATTCCTCAGATTCCAGGGAACTGATAAAAGCCTCACTTGCAGAAACAGTAGGGAAACCAGGCAAATATTTTCCAAAAGCTGCTGTTCTGCAAAACATGTTTTCATTGGCCTTCAATCGTTTTTGTACTCAAAAAATGATTTTGGATCAGCCTTACCATGAACGCAGTTTCCACTTAGAGCAGCTGATTTCTGCTGATTTCCCCAATTTTGAAGAAAACACTGAAACAATACTAAACATTCTAGCTGCCTACCGTCACAAAAAAAAACGCGGACAAGTGATGGACTTTGATGATCTGCTGGAAAACTGGCTGGAACTACTCTTGCGGCATGGTGAAGGACTCCCGCTTTGCCAGCAAATTCAATATATCCTGGTAGACGAATATCAGGATACCAATCAGGTTCAAGCCAATATCTTATACAGGCTCTCAAGGCCGCACAAAAATTTAATGGTGGTCGGCGACGATGCTCAATCAATATACAGCTGGCGCGGCGCTGATTTTGGCAACATGCTTGAGTTTCCGGAACGCTACCAGGCAGTCACCTACAACATGGAGGAAAATTATCGCAGTTCTCCAGAAATTTTAGATGCTGCCAACCGAAGTATTAATTATAACACACGTCAGTTTGAAAAAAACCTTTTTAGTTCTTTAGCTGAAGGAGAAAAACCCCTCGTACATTATGTTTGGGCTGCTCAGGATGAAGCTGAACTGGTACTGGAGAATATACTCAGTTTCCGGGAAAAAGATATTCCTTTGAACGAAATGAGTGTGCTTTACCGAAATCATGTACAGTCTGCAGCACTTCAGTTAGTGCTGACACATGCAGGTATTCCATTTGTAGTTCATTCAGGAGTTAAATTTTTTGAACAAGCTCATATCAAAGGAGTTAAAGTTTTTCTCAAAGTACTTTTTAATCCTCTTGATGAAATCGCGTGGATGCGTCTGCTTAGGCTTCTTCCCGGGATTGGCAACACTACTGCACACCAGATTTTCAGGGTATTCCAGAGCCAACAGGCAGTCCGCCTTACTAAAGACAATGTTGAACTGCAAAAACTGATTCCTAAAAAGGCCCTTGAGAGCTGGAATGTTCTGCTGGAAATTTTTCAGCAGATGCTGGAGGAAAACGTAACTCCTTCTCACATGATAGGATTACTGTACAAGAGCTATTATCGTGAAGTGCTTTTCAGCAGTTTTGAAAATGCCCCCCAGCGTGAAACAGATATTCGTTATCTTGAAGAATTTGCTGGCAATTATAATAAATTGGAAGCGTTTTTAAATGAGTTATCTTTGGTTGGTTCGAGCATTATCACTGATCATGAAGCCGAACAACAGGATAATCAGGACACTCTCACTCTGACCACCATCCATCAGGCCAAAGGTCTGGAATGGAAGGTGGTATTCATAATTGGACTTACAGAAGGATTGTTTCCTCACCAGAAATAGAAAAAACAGAAGAGCAAATTGAAGAAGAGCGACGCCTATTTTATGTTGCAATGACACGTGCAAAACGACACCTCCTCATTACTGCACCGGTGGTTTCGTCAGGTTATTCCGGAGGAATCAGTAAGCGCTCCCGTTTTATCAACGAGCTCGCAGAAGAGACAATCAACACTGAAATTCATACCCGTGATGAGTACTCTTATGGAAGTCGGGGAGGTCAAACTCAATTTTATTTTTAATAAAACTATTCCAAGTTTAACTTCGCGAGTTTAGGACGAATTACGTAGGTGCAATAACCAGCATTTGACCAATTTTGTCATTATTTTGTGTTGCCGAAAAAGCCAGTGTTGCTGCAATTTCAGTAACAATTGGTTCCATAAACATTCAAATATTTTTCAGCATCTTTTTTTGACACGTTTGCCGTAGTTTTTTGTGCCTCATTTTCATAGAAAATAACGGAACGGTACTGGGTCCCAATGTCTCCTCCCTGACGGTTAAGAGTTGTAGGATCGTGACACCGCCAAAACCAGTCAAGCAAAGTTTCGTAGCTCGTTTTCTGTGGATCAAAATCAATTTGAATCACCTCTGCATGTCCTGTGTTTCCGGTACATACCTGTTCATAAGTTGGATTTAGTTTTGTACCTCCTGCATAGCCCGGAGCAATAGATTTGACTCCTTCCAGTTTGGAGTAGACTGCTTCCAAACACCAAAAACAGCCACCTCCCAGAGTTGCGTTTTTTAATTTTTCCATGAATTCTCCTTCAAAAGTGCGTGAGACTTCAGATTTCGGCCAAAAAAATGTCTGAAGTATACAAAGAGTGCATGATCCAGTTCCTCTAAATTATTTTGGGTTGGGCGAAAAACAGAATCACTTTGTTTTGCTTTTTGCCGTACATGCAAAAAAGCTAAGCTTCCTGGATGTAAGGCTGCCGAGTAAGTGCTAGGAATACAGCATTTTGGACAGCGAATACCTCCCAAGCTTGCGTCCAACTGGTACGGAACTGAAAATTTTGGAGCAGGATTTCGTCCAGATCTTTCCTGCCAAAGTTCACCGCCGCATTGAAAACACATTTCCAAATTTGGTGTGATTCCAAGTAATTTCAGAAGTCGTATTTCAAAATTTAATTTTATTTCAGTGTCAGTTTGAGACTCTGAGAGCAGGGACATTGAATTCTTCAGTAAATCAAAATATTCATGAGAATCTAATTCGGGAATTTCACATTGTAGCAGCAATTCCGAAAAGTAACTGGCGTGTAGAAACTTTGAATAATTTTTACGGACAAGAGGAAAGCTTTCCTGCAATTCGCATTTCCGGATTCTAACCAAATCCATGTTCGGTTTTTCAGAAAACTCAAAATGGTTAAGAACAAACAATTCTGCTTTTGCAGCATTTCCTGACCTCAAACTTTTTCCGCCGTAAAGAACTCCTGCTTTCTTACCCGCATTTTTAGTCAGGAAAGTCAGAATACAATCCTTTTCCTTAAAATCCATTGTTTTGAGAACAATTCCATCTGTCTCAATTACTTTCATACTTAAATTATTCCAGTATTTTAGCTTCCCTCAGCAAAGGCTTTGCCTCCTGCAGTGCATCTTCAGAACGTTCCTGGCGGACTGCAATTAAATAGCGGAGTGCATGGTAAAGATCACTCCAAACTTCAGTCATCTGCTGTCCTTTGTCTTCTGATCCAAGAATTGCCATAGGGAACTTTGTTGAACCTGCAGGAAGTTTCACTTTGTCTAAAACTTTCGATACTTCATCCAGCCGATCACATTGGTATAACATCTTCGCAAAAAGGAGTGAAGACGGAATTGAACTCTGACGGGAATTGTGCAGTTTGCCGACCATTTCCAAAATTTGTTCATCAGTTCCACTTTCCCGATAAACCTCCTCTAATAACTCCAGCAATTCTGGAAAAGCGGTCCGCTCAAAAGCTTCTTTAAGGACTCGTGCTGCTTCCAAATACATACCTGATTTTTGGAGTTGCGCTGCTTCACCGATAGCTTCCAAAGGCTTATCATTTTTTTTATCCCTCTTTTGAGGAAGGTAGCGGAAAGACCAGTTACTCAAACACTTTGGGTCTTGACGGAGTGCTTTTTGTAAATGATCTTCGTGTGTCATTGAAATATTTTTTGTTATCAGGCTCCCGCTGAATTTTTTCAGCAATTCCCTCTCCTGACCAATACAGCCTACCCAATCCTGTCTTGTAATATAAAATTGCCGTAGTCCTTCCAATGCATCAGGATGATCAGGAGTTATCCGGAGGATTTCATGACTTAACCTTTCTACCAGATCCCATTCACTGACCTCACAGGCAAGTTTCATGTATGGCAGCAAAACCTGCAAATTACCCTGAAATTTGGTACGCAGTTCAGCATATTTTTTGAGGAGTTCTTCTGCACTTTTTTCATAACGCAATTGATCAATGTACTGTACTCTGATGGACAACGGAGTTTCTTGATTGAGTAATTTATTATAGTTTTTACTCACTTGTTTTGGATCCCGCAGCAAAGAGGCATTCTCAAAATTTTGTGTTATCTGTTGCTTTTTGTTGTCTTTATACTGGGAAAATTTACCAAGGAAACTCTGTACAAAACGCTGAGGATGTGAAATAAACTGCCAAATCTCAGTCACCACCCATCCTGCAACAAAGGAACCAGCAATCACCATCCACACTGATAATTGTATTGAGAAGTTTCCAAAAAAGTTCAGGGAAACATTGTGACTGTTTTGTGTTGCAAAATAACCCATACTGCCCAAAAGCAATAATACGACTGCAATTAAAATTAAGCGTTTCATAGTTTCGTTTTAAAATGTGAAAAACATAATTTAAGTTTCATTATTATGCTTTTATATAACTAAAACAGCTAATATTATGAAATCAGTACATATTCAGTTTTACGAGTAACTCCCACTAATTTTTCACAGTCAGACACAACTCCACAAACTTCCCTGCACGTATAGAGAATACCAGAACAGTAGAAGAAACATATTATAAATAATTTAAAAGTACATTATTCATAATAATAATTCAAAACAAACTCTCACATCAGACGTCCTCCAAGTAAAATCTCCACTTTCTTGTAAAACAAACCGATTGATGTTATGTATTGGGTTATCCTAAACATTGACAGAAAACCTATGAGCAAAATACACTTAATTATCATTACAATTTTACTGTTCCTCTGTTCCTTCTCGTTTCTTGTCTGAAAGAAGATGACGTCTTATACCAAGGGGTAACTGGTAAAAAAGGTTTTGAATGGAAAACTTTTGGGGATGAGAATACACAGCCAAAATACAGAGGTGAAATATCAGATGGGGAACCAAATGGTCTAGGAACTCTCTCTTTACCTAATGGTGAAAATTATGTGGGAGAATGGAAGGATGGAAAAAGAAATGGTCTAGGAACACACCTTTCACCTGATGGGAAAAAGTATGAAGGAGAATGGAAAGATGATAAAAAACATGGTCAAGGAACCGAAACTTGGCCAAATGGATATATTATGTAGGGTAATTCATAGAATGGGGAAAACTTAGTAAAAAGTTGTTTTCAGGGATTTCTCCATTGTCTGAATGATTCTTAGGGCATTCTACCAGGCTAGTGTCATCTCCCTAAACAATGGCAGTAATTTGGATTGCTTAATTATTGGTTGTCCTTACATGTTCCGACCAATAATCTCCTGTGAGTGAATCCCATTTAATTCTTCACATTCTGACACCCTCCGTAATATCCCCCAATTCTTGTAAAACCAACCGATTTGTGTTATAATTTTAGGTTGTCCTAATCCATCAACTATGGAACCCATGTGAAACATCTACTCATCATTCTATTTCTCTTTATTCTGACTTTCCCACTGGTTGCACAGGAGGCAGGTGTTTTATATTTGAAAAAAGTTAACGGCAAATTTGGATGGTTTGAGAATGGTAATGATAAAAAGGATTGGAAATATATAGGAGAAATTAAAAACGGGAAACCAAATGGAACTGGGGTATTAAGTTCTACTTTTGGAAAATATTCTGGAGAATTAAAAAATGGGATGCAGCACGGTCAAGGGACTTATACATACAAAAGCGGGAGAAAGAGAGTAGGTGAGTTTAGAAAAGGTAAACCATGGAACGTTAAAAGTTATGACAAAAATGGAAAAATAGAAACTGAGTGGGTTAAAGGTATAAAACTTAAAAAAGAAGGATTACCCGCAGTAGCACAAATGGCACCACTTGAAATAGAATCACCTACTCAGGTAGCAATGAAACAAGAAGAGAGGAAAGTACCTCGTTTTGGTCTTGTTGCCTATAATACGGAAGATGAAGCACAAAAAATAGTGGATGAAATGCAAAAGAAGATTGTTGGAGAAACAACTGGTACTTGGGATTTCACTGTTGTTAAATTAGGAAAACTATATCAAGTACAAACTAAATATGGTGCTAATGTAACAGAAGAACAAAAGGCCTTTTTTTTTAATATACTAAATTTTGAATATGATGGACAAATGGGTAATATGAAAGCGGACACTAAAGAAAAGGGCTTCGTCCAGATATTCCCAGCAAAACCTAAAACTAAAATTAAAGCGGAAATGGAAGATGTCCATATTACATTGGGAGTCGAGGGTGAAGTTGATTTGGGTGTCGGTGTAGAACTTGATTTAGAAGTTGATATTAATGCTGCAAATCTTGCACATGAAGAAGCTGAAAAGACTGCCAAACTTGCAGAAGAAGAGGCACAGAGATTATTAAAAGAAAGCAGAAGCTGCAGCAAAAGCAGCTGCTGAAGAGGCAGAAAGAATCGCAGCAGAAACAGCACAAACACTTTTAAAAGAGGCAGAACAGGAAAAACGATTAGCAGCACAAGAGGCTCAAATGAGTAGCAGAAGAAAGCAGAAGGCTGCAAGAAATGGCAGGAAGAAAAAGACAAAGACAGAAGCAACAAGAAAAGCAGACAGCAACAACGAGCAAAGCAGAAACAGCACAGACACTTTTACAAGAGGCAGAACAGGAAAAACGATTAGCAGCACAAGAGGCTCAAATAGTAGCAGAAGCCGCAGCAAAACGAGCAGCAGAAAAGGTAGCAAAGAAAAAGGCAGAACAAGCAAAGAAAGCAACAGCGGCTAGAAGCAACCCTTCCAGATTTAAGGCTCTAGAAAATATTGTTCAATTTGAAACACCAGTAGAAATCGAGGAAGAGAAAGACTTAGGTTTAGTGTCCTTTGTTGAAGACTTCACAGGTGTGGAAAAAGAAGAGATTCCCCCTCTAGAGGAAAAAGAAGTCTCAGAATACAAATCTTATAAAATTGGAGTTCGTGCTCTTTCAGGAAATACATCTGGGAAAGCAAGTACTTCTAATAGTTCTCTCTCACTAATTTGGGAGAACTATGGCTTGGGATTTAATCAGATGTCATTCAAAACAACATCTTCAAAAAACAATGTGTATGAGATGAAAAATTCTTCTCTAGACTTGTCATATACATTAGAATTGACATCTACAATTGGAGTTGGTCTGTAACAGCAGGACTTGGATATGTATATGGAGGTAAGGGCTCAATTACAGTGGTTCATCTGCCATAAAATATGAAACTGAAAGTGTTTCAGGTTTTGGATTATTCGGATTATTAGGGATGGAATGGGAAGGTCTAGAAGGTTTAATTGGTGTAAGGTATTACAGCACAAATTATACAGACTTTAACAGTACAAATACATCTGAGGTTTCTTCACTAGGGAAACCATATACCATAAGTTCTGCTCAACTTATCTTTGGCTTAGGATATAGTTTCTAATGAAAACTATAATCAAATTATTTTTTCTTATAGTTATACTACACATCTTTTTAACAGGATGTAGTGATACAAGTGAGAGTGATGCAAGTGAGGATGAATTAGAAACAGCTATTGTCACTGCAGACAAGAAAGCCACTACTATTGCACTAATTATTGAAGAAGTAACAGCAGTAACAACTCCAAGCATAGACAATACACCAAATTATACATTTTCATCTACTAAGTCAGGGACAATTACTTACGGTGGTTCCTGTTCTTCAAGTACAACTGTTGCGACACTGGAAATAATACTATAACTCTAAATACTTTGAGTGATGGGACATATTCGAATTGTACAATTACAGTTACGGACAATCCAGGGAATGAGGAATAAGATGAATAAAGTTTTTTACTTAATTCTCATATCCCTTTTTAGTCTCACCATCATCTCTCTGATGCAAAGAAAGATGATTCATCAAGTATTTCAAGTTCTACGGACAATTCTAGTCGGTCACATTGAATATAAGTTCGTTTGTTATTGATACAACATTGGAGGCTGGAACCATTACAGGCGGCGTCTTAAGTCAAGACAATGATAGTGATTTGTCCGGTGTCAGTGTGAGTTTTGAAAAATCTGGAACAACTGTGGATACCACAACTACGGACAGCAGCGGAGATTTTAGCCAAACTCTTATTTTGGGCACATATACTATAACTTACAGCAAGAGCGGTTACCTGGATGAAATCCAGTCAGTAACACTGGCAGCAGATAACCAGACACTTGTTGCTTCGACTCTGAAGATGCTTCCAGACAGCTGTACCTCAGGTACTATTTCCGGAACTATCAAGGATGCAGTGAATAATAATCCAGTTACCGGAGTTTCCCTAAGCGTTCGAAGAGGAGTGAACGTGACCAGCGGGACGATCGTCAAAATCAGACACTACAAGCAATACTGGCACTTACTCACTTAGCAGCATGAGCGCTGGCTGGTATACTGTTGAGACCAGTAAATCCGGATACATCACCTCCACCTTTAACGTTTATGCCTGCGGTGACATAAGTGGGCAGAATACCTCGATTTCTACGACATTGGATCCGGAGCAATGCGAATTGTGTTGTCTGGAAAACAACCGATGATTTGGACTCACACCTCACAGGACCTGATAATCTTAGTGGACAAGGCCATTCTAATGCTGCTCATGAGCAGTTTCATGTATATTGGCCTATGACAGGAACTTTTTACTATGCCACAAACAACTTCTCTTGTAGTGGTTGTTCAGATAGTCAAATAAGCGACAACGTAACTCTTGATTTAGATAGCCTAGGGTATTGGAAGCATAGGTGGTCCTGAAACAATCACAATTGCTGCTGTTCGGAGCGGGACCTATCGTTATTACGTTCACAATTTCGATGAAGCTGGTACAAACAACCTCAAATTAGCTGCTTCGGATGCTTCTGTTAAAATCTACTATAATGACACTGTGACTACCTACAATGTACCAAACAGTGCTGGAGATCTCTGGACCGTCTTTGGATTCGATAACAGCAGTGGTTTTACTTTAATCAATGATATGGGCTCTGATGGTTCATTCACGACGATATCTTTGCTCCAAAATAAGTGAGGTAACAGCAGTATCCACACCAACCGATGACAACACCTCCAATTATACTTTCAGTTCAAACGAAGCAGGAACCATCGCCTATGGAGGAAGCTGCAGCAGTTCAACCACTTCAGCCACGCTGATAACAATACAATAACCTTCAATGCCCTGGCTGACGGAACCTACAGCAACTGCACCATCACGGTTACTGACAGTGCAAGCAACACGAGCGACAACCTCTCGGTGAGTTCTTTTACTATCGATACAACTGCACCATCACTGAGTCGAGGTCACAGCAGTATCCACACCAACCAATGACAACACATCAAGTTATACCTTCAGCTCAACGAGGCAGGAACCATCACCTATGGAGGGAGCTGCAGCAGTCAACCATACTGCAGTGCGTGGTGACAATACTAATAACCTTCAATGCACTGGCGGAGGAGACCTACAGCAACTGCACGATTCAGGTTACTGACAATCTCAGCAACACGAGCGACAACCTCTCGGTGAGTTCTTTTACGATCGATAAAACTGCTCCCACGCTCGACAATGTAACCATTGCTTCCAACAACTCAGATAATACTACTCTGGCTAAGACTGGTAACAGTAATCACCTTGTCCATCACCTCTTCAGAAGCTATCCAAACACCCAGCGTAAGCATTGCCGGTCAGGCTGCAACAGTGACTGGTTCGGGAACTTCATGGAGTGCAGCCTACACTATGACGAGCAGTAACAGTGAAGGATCGGTGAGTCTGAACATAGGCTTCAGTGACCTCGCCGGCAATGCTGGTGATCGCTGTTACCAGCACCAGCAACGGGTCTGCCGTTCGGTTCGATAAAACTGTTCCCACGCTCTCCAATGTAACCATTGCTTCCAACAACTCAGTTTCTACTCTGGCTAAGACTGGAGACAATATCACCTTGTCCATTACCTCTTCAGAAACTATCCAAACACCCATCGTAAGCATTGCCGGTCAGGCTGCAACAGAGACTGGTGACAATATCACATGGAGTGCAGCCTACACCATGGCGGGCAGTAACAGTGAAGGATCGGTGAGCCTGAACATAGCCTTCAGTGATCTCGCCGGCAATGCGGGTAGCGCTGTTACCAGCACCACCGAACGGTCTGCCGTTCGAGTTCGATCAGAAGCTCACCAACACTCGACAATGTCACAGCATGTCACCACACCAACCGCTGACAACTAGGACAAGCTACACCTTCAGTTCAGACGAAGCAGGAACCATCACCTATGGAGGAAGCTGCAGCAGTTCCACCACTTCAGCCACGGCTGATAACAATACAATAACCTTCAATGCCCTGGCTGACGGAACCTACGACAACTGTACCATCACGGTTACTGACAATGCCAGCAACACGAGCGACAACCTCTCGGTGAGTTCCTTCACTATTGGTGCGACTCACACCCGCTCTGGTCGAGGTCACGCCCGTAGACACACCAACCAATGACAACACCTCCAGAATTACACTTCTTTTCGACGCTGCCGGGGGCGATCAGCTACGGAGGGGAGCTGCGAGCAGTGATAACATACTGCTGTGGCTGGTAACAATACTATAACCTTCAATGCCCTAGCGGAGGAGACCTACAGCAACTGTACGATTTCAGTTACTGATGACATAACAGCAACACGAGCGACAACCTCTCGGTGAGTCCTTTTACGATCGATACAACTGCTCCCACGCTCGACAATGTAACCATTGCTTCCAACAACTCAGTTTCTACTCTGGCTAAGACTGGTGACAATTCACCTTGTCCATCACCTCTGCAGAACTATCCAAACACCCAGCGTAAGCATTGCCGGTCAGACTGCAACAGTGACTGGTGACAATATCACATGGAGTGCAGCCTACACCATGGCGAGCAGTAACACTGAAGGACCGGTGAGTCTGAACATAGTCTTCAGTGACCTCGCCGGCAATCCCGGTGACTAATGTTACCAGCACCATCGACGGCTCTGCCGTTCAGTTCGATAGAACTGCTCCCACGCTCGACAATGTAACCATTGCTTCCAACAACTCAGTTTCTACTCTGGCTAAGACTGGTGACAATATCACCTTGTCCATCACCTCTTCAGAAGCTATCCAAACACCCACCGTAAGTATTGCCGGTCAGACTGCAACAGAGACTGGTGACAATATACATGGAGTGGCAGCCTACACATGGCGGGCAGTAACAGTGAAGGATCGGTGAGTCTGAACATAGCCTTCAGTGATCTCGCCGGTAATGCCGGTAGCGCTGTTACCAGCACCACCGAACGGGTCTGCTGTTCAGTTTGACAGAACCTCACCAACACTAGATGAGTCACACCTGTACCACACCAACCAGCGACAACGAACCAAGTTACACCTTCAGTTCACCGAAGCAGGAACCATCAGCTATGGTGGGAGCTGCAGCAGTGATAACATAGCCGAGCTGATAACAATACAATAACCTTCAATGCCCTGGCTGACGGAACCTACAGCAACTGTACGATCACGGTTACTGACAATGCCAGCAACACGAGCGACAACCTCTCGGTGAGCTCCTTCACTATTGGTGCGATCACACCCGCTCTGGCCGAGAGTGACCCGTAGACACACCAACACAGACAACATCACCAGATTACACTTCTTTTCGACGCTGCCGGGGACGATCAGCTACGGCGGGGACTGCGAGCAGTGATAACAATACTGCTGTAGCTGGTAACAATACTATAACCTTCAATGCCCTGGCGGACGGAACCTACAACAACTGTAAGATTTCAGTTGACAATAACAGCAACACGAGTGACAACATCTCGGTGAGAGAATTTAGGATCGATACAACTGCTCCCACGCTCGACAATGTAACCATTGCTTCCAGCAACTCAGTTTCTACTCTGGCTAAGACTGGTGACAATTCACCTTGTCCATCACCTCTTCAGAAGCGTATCCAAACACCCAGCGTAAGAATTGCCGGTCAGACTGCAACAGTGACTGGTGACAATATGACATGGAGTGCAGCCTACACCATGGCGGGCGGTGACAGTACAAGGATCGGTGAGCCTGAACATAGTCTTCAGTGACCTCGCCGGCAATGCCGGTATCCCTGTTACCAGCACCACCAACGGGTCTGCCGTTCGTTCGATAGAACTGCTCCCACGCTCGACAATGTAACCATTGCTTCCAACAACACACTTTATACTCATGGCTAAGACTGGTGACAATATCACCTTGTCCATTACCTCTTCAGAAGCTATCCAAACACCCACCGTAAGATTGCCGGTCAGGCTGCAACAGAGACTGGTGACAATATGACATGGAGTGCAGCCTACACCATGGCGGACAGTAACACTGAAGGATCGGTGAGTCTGAACATAGGCTTCAGTGATCTCGCCGGCAATGCCGGTACGCTGTTACCAGCACCACCAACGGGTCTGCCGTTCAGTTCGATAGAACCTCACCAGTCCTTCAACCGGTAGATAATGTAACGACACCAACCAGCGACAACACATCCTTAAGTTACATCTTCACTCCACCGAGGCCGGAACCATCAACTATAGTGTTTGTAGCGGGTCACCGGATAATGCGAGTGCGGGCAACAATCCAATAACCTTCGATGCCCTGGCTGACGGAACCCACAGCAACTGTGAGATTTCAGTAACTGACAATGCCAGCAACACGAGCGACAACCTCTCGGTGAGTTCCTTCACTATTGGTGCACAAACCCTGCTCTGGCCGAGGTCACAGCCGTAACCAATCCGACCAATGACAACACTCCAAATTACACATTCTTTTCGACGCTGTCGGGGACGATCACCTACGGAGGAAGCTGCAGCAGTTCAACCTACTGCAGCCCAGGAGATAACAATACTATAACCTTCAATGACCCTGGCGGACGGACCTACGACAACTGCACGATCAGGGTGACCAACGGTGGCAGGGAAAGCGACAACCTCTCGGTGAGTTCTTTTACGATAGATACACTGCACCATCGCTAAGCAGAGTCACAGCAGTCACCACCGACAAAGGCGACAACACCCCAGATTATACTTTCAGCTCCACCGAAGCAGGAACATCACCTATGGAGGAAGCTGCAGCAGTTCAACACACTACAGCCTCGGCTGATAACAATACTATAACCTTCAATGCCCTGCAGGAGCAACCTACAGCGACTGCACCATCACAGTTACTGACAATGCAAGCAACACGAGTAGCCCCAAGATGTGAATTCGTTCACGATCGACACCACTGCACCGACTTTGGCCGAGGTGACGCGAGTATCCACACCAACCAATGACAACACTCAAGTTATACCTTCAGCTCAAACGAGGCAGGAACCATCACCTATGGAGGGAGCTGCAGCAGTTCAACGACAAGCATCGGTGGTAACAATACATATAACCTTCAATGCCCTGGCGGAGGAACCTACAGCAACTGCACCATCACGGTTACTGACAATGTAAGTAACACAAGCAGGCCCTTTCGGTGAGTTCTTTTATTATCGATACAACTCAACCACGCTTAGCGAGGTCACTGCTGTAACAGACACCAACCAACGACACCACCCCAGATATAGTTTCAGTTCAACCGAGGCAGGAACGAACTCTACGGAGGAAGTTGCGGCAGTTCGAGCACGTCAGCGACGAGCTCTGGAGACAAGTAACCATCATTCTGACGCAGCCGGACAACTCCACTGCATTGAGTGATAATACTAGCTATTCAACTGCACCATCACTGTTACTGACTCTGCGGGGAATCCCAGCACTGCATTGAGCGTGAATACTTTTGTAGTGGACACAACTGCTCCAACAGTTTCTTCCACCTCACCTACTGACAACCAAAGTTCAGTTTCAGTAAGTGAGAATATCTCTGTGACTTTTTCAGAGTCAATGGAGAACACTTCAGTAACAACCAACACTTCAAATACAACTGTTCTGGATCACTTCAATTGTCTTCAGACAGTTTCAGTAGTTGTGTCCAGATGGGTTCATCACCATCCAGTTCAGACTAACAAGACGTTTACAGTTACGTCCTCACCGAAGATGTTCTATTCAACGACCTACAAGATACGTGTTACGACTGCTGCAGAAGACAGTGCCGGGAATAATATTGCCACAGTATACGCAGACGTACGGGTTTGAGACGTCTATCACATTCCCAACAACTGCTGGTTCTGCGCACAGCTGCTTCATGTTAGACAACGGCTCAGTCAAGTGCTGGGGGAAGAACAATTATGGACAACTGGGCCTAGGGGAATACCAGCAACCGTGGAGATAATTCTAGTGAAATGGGGGACAACCTCCCTGTGGTTGACCTGGGTACCGGAAGAACTGCTAAGGCTATCGCAGCCGGCAGCAATCACACTTGCGCTATCCTCGACAACGCATCCATCAAATGCTGGGGGCAAATGCATCTGGACAACTGGGCTAGGGATACAAACAACCGTGGAGATGAATCAAGTGAAATGGGAGACAACCTCCCTGCAGTTGACCTGGGATCCGGAAGAACGCAACGGCCATCGCAGCCGGAAGCAATCACACTTGTGCCATCCTCGACAACGCATCCATCAAGTGCTGGGGTGCAAATGCATCTGGACAACTGGGCCTAGGGATACAAACAACCGTGGAGACGGATCTAACCAATGGGGGACAACCTCCCTGTAGTTGACCTGGGATCCGGAAGAACCGCAAAGGTCATCGCAGCTGGAGGAAGCCACACTTGTGCCATACTCGACAACTCATCCATCAAGTGCTGGGGGGAGAATGATCATGGACAACTGGGACTAGGGAATCAACAACCGGGAGACGAAGTGCAAATGGGACATCCTCCTCGTTGACATGGGATCCGGAATAACTGCTAAGGCCATCACTGCAGGAGAAAGTCACACTGTGCGCATACTCAACAACTCAGCCATCAAGTGCTGGGGAAGGGTAATGAGGGCCAATTGGGACTAAGTAAAAATTAAATAATGAGATCACATCTACGAAATGGGGATCAATCTAGGCAACGAACTAACGGTGGACACGGAAGAACTGCACTGCAATTGCAGCAGGGAAATATCATACTTGCGCCATACTCGACAACTCATCCATCAAGTGCTGGGGGGCAAATACATCTGGACAACTGGGCATAGGGGATACAGCAACGTGGGGCAACTCAGGGATCTGACCAATTGGGCGACAGCCTCCCTGTAGTTGATCTGGGCCTGGAAGAACCGCCAGGGGCATCACCGCTGGAGATAATCAAACTTGCGCCATCCTCGACAACGCATCCATCAAATGCTGGGGAAGCAATACTGCTGGACAACTGGGCCTAGGGGATACAAACAACCGTGGAGATAATTCTAGTGAAATGGGTGATAATCTACCCGTCATAAGTTTGTAGAACTTTTCCACCTTTACACGTTTAGATGCAAATTTTGATTTTCAAACTACTTGGATAATGAATACTGCGTTCTTAGTTGGAGGTTTCTAATTTTAGGAAATATGGTATAACTTTTTTACTTCATTATGAAAATTTACGGATTTTTGGGTTAATTGGTTTAGTGATTTATACAATTTTATTGATGATGTCCTGTGGTCGTGGACCAGAGAATGATTCTACAAGTAATGAGTTTTTAAAACAATCAGTTCCCTGTCGAGCTCTATAATCAAAACTCTAAAAGGAACAACAACACCAATTCTGAACCACATTAAATCTCCGTCACTGCAAGAAAACAATCTTGTCTCCTTTGGATTCAGGAGTTCAAAGGCCGGTACAATTAGTTACTCGGGAAACTGTTTCGGTTCCACCAAGAATGCGATCAAGGGAGACCACCACATTCTACTGGGGGTAATGGTGGAAGGAAACTATGACAACTGTGCCATACAGGTCACAGACTCAGAAGGCAACACGAGTGAGCCTCTGCAAGTACCATCATTCAAGGTGGATTTCTCAGTACCGGAGTTGTCCCAGGTCGGGGATTTTAAGGTTCAAGGCCGGAATGTAGAGATGGAGATAAAAGCCAGTGAAGCAGGCAGCCTCGTATACTCCGGCAACTGTAGTGGTGATCTGCAGCATATGAATCAGGGCAAGTCCGAACTCACGATCAGCTTTCCCGGAGACGGTCAGTACAGCGACTGTGAACTGACACTGAGCGATTCCTCTGGAAACACCAGTGAACCCCTGCCCCTTGGCACAGTCCGGATCGATGCCACACCGCCGGTTCTTGCCGAGATCAAGCCTGTTCCGAAAATGATACATACTAACAGGCCGAGCTACTCCTTCAAAACCTCCAAGTCCGGAACCCTCAGATTCAGCGGCAAGTGCAGGGGGAATGTCGACAAGGCTGTTGTGGGCATCAACCACATTGCCCTGCTGACAGCAGAACCAGGAGTCTACGACGACTGCAAGATGACCCTCACCGATTCCTCCAACAATCAAAGCCAACCCCTGAAGATTTCACCATTTATGGTGGTAGGAGGTCAGTCATAAATTCTTTCTTCGATGGGTTGCTTTAGAACAGTCATACAACCTTCCACAACCTAGCCAACATTTCCTACACAGTAATACTGAGCGTGGATTTAGGTGTCCATATAGGTGTCTATCGGCCCTGAAATTCCGTACTATTCAGTAATACTTGATCAAATCAGTCCATATTCCTACCAAATCCATCAACAAAACTTGTTCTTGATTGTCTTTCTTTGTGGCAAAATTGTTATTATTTTGTTACTCATAATTTATAATACATAATTATATCAATCTATTACCTATGAATAACATAAATTAAGTTTAATTATGATGATATTGTTCTCCACGCATAATCGTAAACGCACGATAAAGTTGCTCAAGTAAAATTAATCTCACCATTTGATGTGTAAAAGTCATATCGGAGAGGCGCAACAACTTTACTCCCGAAGGCAGCATTGTTTTGTCAAAACCATATGCCCCGCCAATGAAAAAGTTGACCCTCCGCCATCCGAGTGGTATTTGTTTTTCAAACCATCGAGCCAAACTTTTTGAGGTTTCACTCTTCCCGCTTTCATCCAAAAATATGTTCAATTCAGAAGAGTCCAGGCGTTTTAGTAATTTTTCCGTTTCCTGCCTACGCCACTGCTCTGTAGTACCTGAATTATACTTTACCGGCTTAATTTCTTCAAAATCAACCTTAGTGTAATGTGAGATTTTCTTCAAATAAACTTTAATTCCATCCTGAACAAAAGACTCCTGCGATTTCCCAATCCAAATTAAGCGGATGTTTCTCATAGTGGCGACTGTTTCAAGAATATGGTTTTCAGAAATTAATCCTCATCAGTCGAATGTTATTGCAGGCATCAACAAAAGACAACGCAAAAACAATTTCAAAATTGGATTGTGATTGTCACAAAATCCTCTATCTTTTTATATGGCAAGTTGTACTGCAAAACCAATTGCGCAAACACATTTATTAATTTTTCTGTTGAATCTGAATGTCTGAAATCCAAACTAATAATCCTCCAAATGCAGGCACAGCACGCGTTCTTGATGAACAACTCCTCTTTCGCGGAAATTGGGCCGAGATTGTGGAGTTCAGCTATGAAGATGACAAAAAACAAGTGCGTAAATGGGAAGGATTGCATCGTAAACACCGTGCAGAGGCAGTAATTATAGTTGCCCGAATGCAACCTTCTGGACGATTTATTATTATTCGCCAATTTCGTCCGCCAACAAATTCTTATATCCTGGAATTTCCTGCAGGTTTAGTTGATCCTGGTGAAACTTTGGAAAGAACTGCAATCCGTGAACTTTTTGAAGAAACCGGTTATGTTGGTACAGTCGAAAATATTAGCCCAAGATTGTTTTCATCTCCCGGAATTCTTTCAGAAACCGTTTCATTTGTACAAGTTCAGGTTGATGAAAACATCGAAGAGAACCTGCATCCAAAACCGGAAAATGAGCCAGAAGAATTCATAACTGTATTCGTCAAATCTCCAGATGAAATTGCAGAATTTTTCAAGCAAGAAAAGAGGCAGGGAGTCCAATTTGATGTTAAACTTTACACCTATTTCATGGTGCAGGGACTTTTGTAACATTTAATTCAGCAACCTTTCAAATGAATAATCTTTCTGGAACTGAAATTTCAGAAGATATTTCGTCGCCAACAATCACTTTTGGCCATAATGCCAATATAAACAATTCCGTTGTACCGGAAGCATTTTTGACAAACCCTGAAGCAACCAGTCTTTTTGAAAACTGGTACTCAAAGCAGAGCAACCCCGATGCTGCGGCTACACTCTTAAAGAATCTCAAACAACTTTCTTTGAGCCCCGCAACTCTCCAGGCTGCGTTGTTATTTTTGCAATATCAGGCAGCCGATGATTTGCCGAAAGAGTTTGAATACAAAACATCAATTGATTCAAAGGGCTCTTTTTCAGATGCATTGCCGCTTTATCACAGGATGCTCAAAGTGCAGCAGTTTCCTGTACGTCCGAAAAATTCTGAGCAGGCTGAACTTACCCTGCGTATGCTGCTGACAGTTCTGGGTGACGTCCAGTTGTTGACTGTGTTCCTGGTGCTGCAGCTTCATAAATTGGAACAGCTGGATTCCCTGTCTCCAAAAGAGAGAGATGAAACAGCATGGACGGCCCTGCATGTCCATGCTCCCTTAGCAGGACGCTTAGGAATTTTCTGGATCAAGTCAGAGATGGAGGACCTTGCATTTAGGCAACTGGAATATGAAAATTACCAAAACCTGAAGAAAAAAATTGGTCGAAAACGCAGTGATCGTTCAGACAGTGTTGAAATAATTTCAGAAAAAATTCGTCATATTTTGACAGAGGCAGGAATCACTCATGAAGTCCAGGGCCGCTACAAACGTTTTTACTCAATTTTTCAAAAACTTGAGAAAGTCGAAAACAATTTTGACCGAATTCAAGATTTGATTGGATTTAGAATTTTGGTAAATGGTATCGATGAATGCTATGCGGCACTGAGTTTTATTCACGAGAACTGGATACCAATAAAAAATCGTTTCAAAGATTATATCGCAAACCCTAAGTCCAACGGATACCAATCTCTCCACACGACAGTCACAGATTCCCAAAATGGTCCCTTGAGATATTTAAGGCCAATTGAAATTCAAATCAGGACACATAAGATGCACCGGATGGCAGAATATGGGGTTGCGGCACACTGGCTGTATAAGGAAAAACGACAACCGTCAAAAGAAAAAAAAGCTAAACAAATTGAAGTGTCACTGGCAGAACAAAGTAAAGCAGGGAGGCATAACGAAACAATACCCCTTATTGATCTGTTTAGTGACAATATCTATGTAATGACACCTTCAAGAGATATCCGGGAACTGCCACAAACTGCCACACCAGTTGATTTTGCCTATGCAATTCATACGGAAGTCGGCAACCGCATGACCGGCGCAAAGACGAATGGTAACATCACGCGCCTCGACAGTTCCCTGCAAAGCGGTGATACAGTGGAAATACTTACATCCCCGCGACAGGAACCCCGGAAAGAGTGGCTGGATTTTGTAATAACACGTCACGCCCGCAATAAAATTAAACATGCTTTACACGAGCGGAGCAGAGAAGGAAGACGAAAAGAAGGTTTGGAAATGTTGGAACGGGAATTCAAGAATCACAGTCTTAATCTGAATCGGATGACTCGGGAAGGGCGGATGGAAAAGGAATCACGTTTACATAAAAATCAAGAATTTGAGCACATACTTTTTTCCATTGGTGACGGTTCTATTCGCAGTGAAGAAGTCCGTAGATGGTTTGCAGATGACCCAAGTTCGGTTACTGCCTCAAATCCGGAATCACCGTCGCAACCTGGAACTAAAGCCAAGACCAGAAAAAAAAGAATTACGGAATCTCCATCAACAAACAAGATTCTTGTGGATGGAATGGAAAATGTCATGACACGTATAGCGAAGTGCTGTTCTCCAGATAAAAGCCATTCCATTCAGGGCTATCTCACTCTGGAGAGAGTGATCACAATCCATAAGTATGGTTGTGCCTATTTAAATAAATTAACTCCGGAAAGGATGGTCATGGTACGCTGGGGGAACAAAAAGTAGGGCTGTTTTCAATACTTTGAGATACCTGAGAAAATTAAATGCTGAACTTGCTGAAATTGCAACCATTCAGTTTAAATCCTGTTCTGCAAGCAGTGTGGAAAAATAATTGAGGAGTACAGCGGCAGTACATTATTTTTTCCAGAAAGATGGAAAAAGCAGTACAAGAACGGAGAACATTTCCAACCTGCCAACAAGCATCAGCCAGGCAAGAAACCATTTTCCTGCTGCTGAAATATGAGCATAGTTTTCTGAAGGCCCAACGTCACCAAATCCCGGACCAACGTTCATCACTGCGGCAATGACTGAACTCATTCCTGTCTGAAAATCCATAGAATCTAAAAGTACCATAACACAACCTCCACCCAAAACTAGAAATATATTGGCAATGAAATAACAGATGGAGAGATTGACGGCAAACGGATCTATGGTACGCTGATTAAGTAGAATCGGTAGGATTGTCCGGGGCTGAAAAAACATTTTCTTGATCGTTGTTACCATGAATTTCCAGATGATAACAAAATGTACGATTTTAATTCCGCTGGTCGTAGAACCTGCACATGCACCAATAAAGCAGACAATAAAAAGCAGCATCTGTGCTGACTGAGGCCAAAGTTCATAGTCTGCAGTTGTGAAACCGGTAGTGGTCAGCAAAGAAATTATTTGAAAAGAAGCATGGCGAAGTGCATCAAAAAACCGATCATAGGTCCCATTCATCCACAAAATTAGGGTTGATATTCCACAGAAAAAACCAACAATAGTGGCATACCAGCGTAATTCAGTGTTGATTCGAACTAAGTTCCATTCTCCTTTCAGCATGTGGTAAAAAAGCATAAAAGTCATTCCGCCAAGAAACATAAAAATCGTAACAACCCAATCAAAATAAGCATTTCCGTAATGGCCAAGACTGGTATTCTTGGGAGAGAATCCTGCAGTGGCAACAGTTCCAAAGGCATGACACAGTGAGTCAAACAGTGACATTCCACCGCCCCAAAGCATCAGTGTTTGCAACATGTTCAGTCCGAGATAAATAGACCAGAGCCAAATCATGGCGTCACGGTTTCGTGGAAGAAATTTTTCTTTGGTTATAACTTGTCCAGGACTGGACTCAGCACGAAAGATTCGTACTCCAGCCATACCGTGGGGTAAAAAGATCAAGGTCAGAGTCAAAAATCCCATACCCCCAAGCAGATGAGTTTCGCTGCGCCAGAATAACAATCCATGAGGCAGGGATTCAATATCCGTCAGGATAGTTGCTCCTGTTGTGGTATAACCTGACATCGTTTCAAAAAGCAAATTAGGAAAATAAGTAATTGTATTTGTTAAGTAGTAAGGGAGCATTGCTGATACAACGGAAATGATTACCCAACCAAATACTGCGATGAGGATTGCGTCTCGGAAGCTTAATTCATAATCTTTCGGTGAAAACCACCATAAAGGCAGGCCCATCACAAAAGCCACCGCTGCAGAAATAAGCAGAGCGTTAAAATCGTTCTCCTGATAAATTAAGGAAGTGATGATGGGAAATAGCAGAGCAATGCTGGTAACCAGCAGCAGTGTCCCCACGACGTATGCTATGGAACGAAAATGCATTTATTTTTTCAAGTTCATTTGGAGTAAAGCACTCCGTGCAGTTGAAACACAAGTCGGCGAATCTTTTGCTTGAATAAAACGGACAAGGTTAACAAACCAGATAGGCATTGTGCTTAGATTCAGGAAGAACTTTGTTTTGGGTTAGACTTTCATTATTGCATTCATCTTCAGAAGATCGTATATGGACTTTCGGATTATGTAATACTTCAAAAATTACCTGCATTATTTTGGAGGTTCTGCTGAATTGTTTAGCAGATGACGTTCATCATAGTATAATATTGTAAAGTGGCTTTCATATTCATTCAACAAAATAAATTTTTTCTCTATGAAAGAAGCAAAATCTTCTTTGAAAAGACGTTTTCAGCGCTGGTTGATTACCAAAACGCTCATGCTGCTGATTCGAATTACTGGAAATACTACACGTATTAAAAGCAATAATCAGCAAATACTGAAAACTGCGCTGCAGGAATACGGCAGCGTAATTGTTGCCACATGGCACCAAAACATATATTTCAGTGTCTGGCTTCTGAGAAATCAAGAACTAACTGCTTTGATCAGCAACAGCGACGATGGTGAAGTTATTTACGATGTATTTGCTCATTTTGGCTACCAAGCAGTACGTGGCTCAACCACTAGAGGAGGAATTCCCGCTCTGAAACAACTTATAAAACTGCTTAAGGGAAAAAAATCAGTTGCTATCACTCCGGATGGTCCTCTGGGTCCTCCGGAAAAAATTCAATCTGGAGTCGTACTGCTTGCAAAATACTCAGGAGTTCCTATCATTCCCTGGCACTATGAGGCAAAACATCTTTGGAAGCTTAAAAGCTGGGACAGACACAAAATTCCCAAACCCTTTACTACAATCGTTGAATCATTTGGAGAACCGTTCCACGTACCTAAAGAACTGTTGCCAGAAGAAGTCCCAGTGATTTGCAGTAAACTGGAGGCAATTTTACAAGAGCTTGCGCTCAAAACAGGAGAAGAAATTTCAACGCAGAAAAACAAACCATAAAATTACTGCAACTTCAATTAAATAGTAAATTGAAGATCAAAGGCATCAAAAAATCGATCAACCTCTTCCGGAACCAAATTGTTGATTCCTGCTGCTGCAGCTCGACCCCCTCCGGAAAATTTAATGCATAGTTTTTCTGCACCTTGTGGTTTTGAAATTGGGGCGCGGACACTAACCAGAAAAGTTCCGTCTTTTCTTTCAACCAATAGTGCATGAGCCAGATCCGGGGCTTCCCGCGCAATCTGATTGCTGTATACTCCGGATACACGACGGCACCATGCTTGATTTTGAAACTGATAAATTCTACCTGCAGAAGTTTGTCTTACAGGAATTTCAGATTCTGCTTTTTGCATGTCATTCCGAAAACCTTCCCGCAACTGATTCAACTCACCGGATGTATGATAAAATTCAAACGGATTAGAAAAAGGCTGCAAAGCTTTAAACAAAACTTCCGGTGAAAAATGCAAATCGTCTATGGTTTCACCATATGCATTGTAATTGATCAGCTCTCCCAGTTCTCGTAATTCTTCAGTTTTTTTTGGATTAAGCTTCAAACTACCGGCCAACTCATGTGCGGATACATGAAGGTTGTCACCAAAAGATGCAACTATGGCCCAAAGGCGATATTTCCCTGACAAAAAACGATCTACCAGTATGCTGCTACAAACATCAGGACTCGTATTAATATGTGGATGAAAAAGTGGGGATTCAAGCATTTCTCCTGCAAAGTGGTGATCAAAATAGTGAACAGTATTACCCTGTTTCAATAGCTGCAGGAGAGAATCCCGGTTGGCATGAGATGAAATATCGAGAACTGTGAGTGTACTGTCACGCGTGGCAATAATACGTTTCAACAGTAGATTATCACGTTTTACTCCTGTGACAAGGGAACTTTTCTGTGGATTGTGAAGACGCAATTGATGGAGGGCGCATATACCATCGGCATCCCCGTTGAAGACATCAATGTAAGGCATCGGAGGAAAACTTGCTCTTCAGTTAATGAAAATTATTTGAGCAATCACAAAGGCAATAAAAAGGAGGACCCCAAACACAGCAATAGAACCCGATGAAAGAAATCGAGCTTCCGAGTTTGCCATCAGTGAATTAAGTCGTTTTTCACTTGCAGGACGAATTGTCCTTGATGAAACTTTCATTGGGTTAATTTTGGGAGGCATATTTTGTACTGGTTAAAAGCTTAAAATATTTGTTTTTGGTTCTAATTATGAATTTGCAAATTTAGAACCAACTTTCCAAAAACATATTATAAATTAATTCCTTCCCAAATTCCTTAAAGACGGCTTTGACGGTTGCGTAAATAGTGATCGGTTAAAACACAATTCATCATTGCTTCACCAACAGGCACCGCACGGATACCAACGCATGGATCATGACGCCCTTTGGCTTTCAGTTTAACAGCTTCACCTTCACGAGTAACTGTATCCTGTTCAAAGTTAATCGTGGCGGTTGGTTTAAAAGAAACCCGTAAATCAATCTCTTCCCCATTTGAAATTCCACCCTGAATTCCACCTGAACTGTTTGTGTTGGTCCGGATAGTTCCATCACGCATCACAAACGCATCGTTATGTTCTGAACCTTTCAGCTTCGCTGAATCGAAACCCAAGCCAAACTCAACCCCCCGTGTAGCCGGAAGTGACATTAATGCCTTGGCCAAATCTGCAGTCAGTTTGTCAAATACCGGTTCACCTAAACCTGCCGGAACATTCCGGACAACTGTCCGAATAATTCCACCTACGCTATCTCCGGATTTACGGACTTCATGAATACGGGCAATCATTGCTTCTGACGCTTCCGGATCCGGACAGCGCACAATACTGGCTTCAATCTTTTGTTGGCTGATAGATTCTTTATCCACTGAAGATTTTATCTCATGGATTTGCTCTACCCAGGCAATTGTCTGGATATTATTCCATTGTTGGAGCAGTTTTTTAGCGATTACTCCGGCTGCAACTCTTCCGACGGTTTCGCGTGCACTCGAGCGTCCACCGCCCATCCAATCCCTGAAACCATATTTCTTGTCGAAAGTGAAATCCGCGTGGCTGGGGCGATACAAATCTTTGAGATGCTCATAATTATGTGACTTAGCATCTTCATTTAAGACCATCACAGAAATTGCTGTACCGGTGGTTCGCCCCTCAAAAACTCCTGAAAGAATCCTGGCAGTATCGCTTTCCTTTCGTTGTGTAGTTATTTTGCTTTGCCCGGGCCGCCTTCTATCCAACTCATATTGGAGATCATCTTCACTCAACTGCAGTCCAGAAGGACATCCGTCGATGACAACTCCAACTCCGCCGCCATGAGATTCTCCCCAGGTAGTGATACGGAATAAATGCCCGAAACTGTCACCCATTTTTTAACTCAATTAAGATTGCTTATCTGATTCTGCCAGTGTTTAAGTCCTATCAGAATATCAATATCACCTATAAGGTGCAAGAGGCTTGGTTGCAAAATCTTGCAATTTCAGGCATCGTACACTAAACTTATATAATGTTTTTTGCTTATCCGATCTAAAATATATTTTCCGTAAAATACATTCCCTGTGAAGTGAAAAAACTACACAAATCTGGCCCAAAATGGATAATGTACAGTTCTATGGGTTTGGAACTGGGTTTGTCCGTTGTAGTAGGTTTTCTGATCGGGAGTTGGCTGGATGATTGGCTGGATACAAAACCCTGGCTTTTACTGGTGTTTGGAGTTTCAGGAATAATTGCAGGTTACAGGAGTATTTTTCGTTTGGTCAAAAGAGTTCAAGCTGATTCTGAGCAGGAACATGATTCTCATTCTTCTACCTGAAACTACGGTTACCGGATCAAGTCTCGGATGACAAAAGAAAAACTTTTTCAGTAAGACCTAAGTATGCAGGCAGCAGCTGAAGAAGATTCAAGCTTGAATCCCAATAATGGGATTCCACAAGATAACAGATATTGTACGGAAAGCATGAACGCTGATAGTAAACAAGATGCAACTGCCTCTGAAGTTCCGGAAAACTTAAATTCAGGGAAAAAATCCAGCCATATCAAACAAGCTGACTTTTTTCGTAATCTACTTTTGGGAATCAGCATAATTTTAGTTGCAGGAACTGCAATTTTTCAACTTGACCTTATGCCTTCTGTCATGTTAGGATGTGCGGTTATTGGTTTTAATTATTACTGGACTGTAAAACTTGTCCAAAAGTTGTTGCTGGAGCGAAAATTGTTAGCATTGGATTTGCTGTTTATACTTACAAAATTCGTGATTTCAGTAATAGTTTTGTTTGGAGCTTTGAATTACCTGAAACTACCACCAATGGGGTTACTAATCGGACTTTCCAATGTTGCACTTGCTGCAATCGTTTACTCTTTTGTTAGAGTGATGAACCCTCATAAATTTGCATAGATCAAAAAATTTAAAGAATGAACAAACGCCTTGCTCTAGTTAGCATTTTATTAGTAACAGCCACCACTGTTTTTGCTGCCGAAGGTGCATTCACGTGGTCTCATTTTTTGATAGGCTGGTTAGAACAACCGCTGGTTGAACTTGGAATTGACCCGGTTCCTATGTTGGACTTGCTAATAGTAGCAATTTTGTTGATAGCTTTTGCTTTTTTTGCAGGAAAACCATTCAGAAAAACAGATTTGCTCGAGCCTTCCGGACGTGCAGATTTTTCAAATTTTGCAGAAGTTATTGTCAGTGGAATACTGAATTTTTTGAGCGGAACAATCCGCCACGGTGTTGGTGCACGTCCCATCCTTCCATTACTGGGAACTTACGGTTTATTTATTTTGCTTCTCAATCTTGCTGGCCTGGTACCTGGTTTCAATCCGCCTACAGATCAGTTTAACGTTACAATTGCCTTTGCAGTCATTATTTTTCTTATGACTCACTTTTTAGGCATTCGTCAGCATGGAGCCAGTTACATAAAACAGTTTCTGGGGCCCATGCCTATACTTGCGCCACTGATGTTTCCTGTCGAGGTCGTCAGTCATTGTGTGCGCCCACTTTCCCTTTCAATCCGTCTATTTGGGAACATGACCGGAGATCATAAAGTTGTCATGATTTTCACGTCAATTTTTGCAGTCGGACTGCCTATTCCGTTTATGGGTCTGGGAATTTTGGTGTCAGTGTTACAAGCATTTGTTTTTGTATTGCTGTCTGCCATTTATTTTGAACTCGCAATGAGTGAAGCTCACTGATTGCGCTGATTTATTTAACATCAAAAAGGATGTCATGAAAAAATTATTATTGTTGACGTTACTACTGTCAGCGAGTTTCCCTCTGTATGCAGCAGAAATGGGAGAAATGGCCACATTTGGAATTGCTCTTGGTGCCGGTTTAGCAATTGGACTTGCAGCTCTTGGTGGAGGAATCGGACAAGGTATCGCAATGAGCGGTGCATTGGAAGGAATTGCCAGGAATCCGAACGCATACGATAAAATATTTACACCAATGATTATTGGTTTGGCACTGATCGAGTCACTCGTAATTTATGCACTTGTGATCGCGTTCATGTTACAGGGTAGAATCTAAAGCTCTCATTTTCTGCGGCTCTAAACGGGCCGCAACCCCCCACCTTTAATTTGTTTCCTTTAAAATTTGATGTGAAAAGTTAGGCAGAAATAATAGATCATTCTGCTTAACTCTTTCAGTTATCTAAAATCAATACGCCATCGGACTGCAAAAATTCATTTCCTGAAGTATTGTCTGACTTTCTTACCAAACGTCAATAGTAGTTTTTTATCCATTAATATTATCTCCAAGATAAATGTAACTATTGTGTGCAAAATAATCTACATACTATAGTTAGCATTTGATCTCCATTTTTAGTTGCAAAGAAAATAAATAACTCCTGAAAACTATCACACAATAATGATCAGCAGTCATGGTACATTTGCTTCGGACTCATAGCACCATCTCTAAAAAGATGATCATCATACCATTCTACTAAGATATATATTTTTGAGGACAAATCACAAAATTTTTGCTATGGTGTGATCTAGGGAGACAAACAACATAAATAACTTATTTTTGGAGATAGATATGAGCGAGCAAATTTTCGAAATTCCGGCATCTACTAAAGCAAAAGCGTGGATCGACAACGCCACTTATTTGAAAATGTATCAGGAGTCTGTGGATGACCCAAAAACTTTTTGGGACAAACAAGCTGAGCGTCTGGACTGGTTTAAAAAGTGGGATAACACACTTGATTGGGACTTCAATGACGCACATATCCGCTGGTACGAAGGAGGTAAACTTAATGTTTCTTATAATTGTCTGGACCGGCACCTGGAAACACGGGCAGATCAAGCAGCCCTGATTTGGGAATCTGATGATCCAAATATTGATAAGCATATTACATATAACCAGCTTCATGATCATGTAGCTCGATTAGCTAATGTGTATAAATCATTAGGTGTCAAAAGAGGTGACCGTGTAATGATTTATATGCCCATGATTCCGGAACTGGCAATAGCGTGTCTGGCTTGTACTAGAATTGGTGCTGTACATTCAGTAGTTTTCGGTGGATTCAGCGCAGAAGCCCTCAAAAACCGAATTCTTGATTGCGAAGGTAAAATGCTGATTACAGCAAATGCGGGAATCCGTGGAGGGAAAAGTGTTCCGCTTAAGCAAAATGCTGATGCAGCCATGGAAGGTACCGGAACAGAAAGCTGCATAGTGGTCAAACACACGGATGACTACTGTAAAATGCAATCTGAAAGAGATTATTTTTGGCATGAAGAAATGGCCGGCGTCTCTGCAGATTGCCCCGCAGAAGAAATGGATGCGGAAGATCCTCTTTTCATTCTTTACACTTCCGGTTCAACCGGTAAACCCAAGGGTGTTATGCACACCACAGCGGGTTATATGGTTTATGCATCCATGACACATCAATATACTTTTGATTATCAAGAGGGTGATATTTACTGGTGTACTGCAGACATTGGTTGGATTACAGGACACAGTTATATAATTTATGGACCACTTGCCAATGGAGCAACTACATTAATGTTTGAGGGTGTTCCAAATTACCCCGATTTCGGCCGCTTTTGGGACATCTGCGACAAACACAAAGTCAACATTTTCTATACTGCACCTACTGCTATTCGGGCAATTGCCAAGGAAGGTGATGAGTTGGTCAACAAACGAGATTTAAGTTCCCTGCGTTTGCTGGGCACAGTCGGAGAACCGATCAATCCTGAAGCCTGGCTCTGGTATAACCGGGTAGTTGGTCACGGGAAATGTCCGATCGTAGATACCTGGTGGCAAACTGAAACAGGTGGGATAATGATTACACCTCTTCCTGGTGCAACCCGTACCAAGCCCGGATCTGCAACCCGCCCGTTTTTTGGAATCCAACCTCTGTTGGTGGATGCAGAAGGCAACGAACTGGAAGGTGCCAGCAGAAGGTAACTTAGTGCATTAAAGACAGCTGGCCCGGTCAAATGCGCTCAGTTTGGGGCGATCACGAACGCTTTGAAAAGACGTATTTTGCGGATTATGAAGGTTACTACTTCACCGGTGACGGCTGCAAACGAGATGCAGACGGCGACTATTGGATTACAGGTCGCGTCGATGACGTAATCAACGTATCCGGCCACCGAATGGGAACGGCCGAAGTTGAAAGCGCACTAGTGGCACACCCACAAGTTGCGGAAGCGGCTGTTGTTGGCTATCCCCATGATATCAAAGGGCAAGGCATTTATTGCTACGTCACATTAATGAATGGCGAAACCCCGACTGACGAGCTGCGTGTTGAACTGCGCAACTGGGTCCGTAAAGAAATTGGCCAATCGCCCAGTAGAAAAACTTCAAGATCGTTATAAAAAATTAATGTCTGAATGGCACGAGCTTTCAACTACAAACCGTTCTGCAAGTGATTTAAAATATGCAGAAGCTCAAAAATTATTGGACGAAATAGACAAACTAAACAGCTAAATGAAATTTTACAAAAGTTTCAGCTGTTTAATCTGGAAAGTTCTTAACCGTTTTCTAAAACGAGAATGTGCATGAATTATCATGATGAATATCAGCAGTCTATAGAACAACCGGAAGTTTTCTGGAGAAAACAAGCTGAACAGATAAAGTGGTATGAATTTCCGGAAACAATCCTGTCTCAGGACGAACATGGATTTTACCGCTGGTTTGCCGGTGGAAAGCTTAACACATCCTACCTTGCACTCGATGTTCACATTGAGGAGGGACGCGGTGACCAGTTGGCATTGGTTTATGATTCTCCAGTAGCAAATATGCAGCAAAAATTTACTTATGCAGAGTTGCGAGATACCGTTGCAAAATTCGCCGGATGCTTGCGTAATTTGGGTGTGGAAAAGGGAGACCGTGTCATTATTTACATGCCCATGGTTGCCGAAGCAGTGATTGCAATGCTTGCTTGTGCCAGACTGGGTGCGGTCCACTCTGTGGTTTTCGGCGGTTTTGCTCCCAATGAGCTTGCGGTAAGGATTGATGATGCCAAGCCCAAAGTACTGGTGACAGGAAGTTGTGGAATTGAATTCACCAAAATCATTGAATACAAACCACTGGTGGACAAAGCACTGGAAGTTTCCAAATTCCCTCCTGAAAATATTGTGGTTTTGCAGCGTCCACAGGCTAAAGCAACTATGCAGTCCGGGCGGGATCACGATTGGAATGAACTGATGAGTCAAGCCTCTCCTGCTGATCCGGTTTCTCTGGATGCAACGGATCCGCTATATATTCTCTACACTTCCGGAACTACCGGTCTTCCCAAGGGGGTTGTACGTGACAATGGAGGACACGCGGTAGCCTTGAAATACAGTATGAAGGCTGTCTACAATACCGATCCCGGAGATGTTTACTGGGCAGGTTCAGATGTGGGCTGGGTAGTTGGACATTCATATATTGTTTATGCCCCGCTGCTTCATGGCTGCACTACCATCGTATATGAGGGAAAGCCAGTACGTACTCCAGACGCCGGTGCATTCTGGCGAATGATTGCTGAACATAAAATAAATACATTTTTCACTGCTCCTACCGCTTTTCGTGCCGTAAAAAAAGAAGACCCTGAAGCTAAACTATTAAAGCAGTATGACATCAGTTCTCTTCGTACACTTTTCCTTGCAGGTGAAAGGTTGGATCCGCCTACTTATGAATGGCTGACTGAAATTTTGAAGGAAGCTCCACAACCTGGTATTCCAGTGGTTGACCATTGGTGGCAAACCGAAACCGGTTGGGCGATTTGTTCAAATCCAATGGGTATAGAACCACAGCCTGTGAAAAACGGCTCGCCGACTTTTCCGATGCCCGGCTACAATGTGCAGGTGCTGGACGAAGTAGGTGAGATTTGCAAACCCGGAGAAACAGGAAATATTGTAATTAACCTGCCATTGCCGCCGGGTTGTCTGCCAACATTGTGGAATGATGATGAACGCTTTAAACAATCTTACTTGTCTCAGTATCCTGGATATTATCTGACCGGTGACGAAGGAATCAAGGACGAGGACGGCTACATTTTTGTAATGGGACGCACAGATGATGTAATCAATGTTGCCGGACACCGCCTTTCAACCGGAGAAATGGAGGATTTGATTGCGGGGCATCCGGCCGTTGCTGAATGTGCTGTCACTGGAATTGATGATGAATTACGTGGGCAAGTTCCAGTTGGGTTTGTTGTACTCAAAGATGGAATAGATATTCTCAGGATCAAATGCAGGAAGAACTGATAGCAATCATTCGTAGAGAAATTGGTGCTGTTGCCTACTTTCGACAATCTGGTATCGTCAAGCGCTTGCCTAAAACCCGTTCCGGAAAAATCCTGCGCAAAACTATCCAGCGACTGGCAATTGAAACTGAGGTTTTAGTCCCTCCGACAATCGATGATCCTAAAATTCTTGATGAAATTCGTGAAGTAATGCAGGAAACGTGGAATTGGCCGGTACGCCACATCTTGACCTCAATTTAGCACCGGTTTAATGCAACCGAAGTTTTTTCCCTTCCTTCACTTGAGTGCAGATGATCCAGCAAAAAACGCTATATATTTTCCTTGCAGTTGATCTATTTATAAAATTATCCAAAATGTCTGAAACTGCACACGTACAATTAAAATCTCAACAGAAAAGCAGGATCAAAGAACATGAAGTAATACGCTTCACACTCGCTATTGAATTAGCACCACCTACAATCAAGCAAACTCTTAATCTCAAAACCCAAAAATAATATGCAGCCTGGACCTAAAAACAGCATCACGGACGTATCTGGAATCAAAGTTGGACACGCACAAGACATGAAATTAATGAGCGGAACTACGGTTGTTATTCCGGATGAGCCAGCTGTGGCCGCAGTAGATTGCCGAGGAGGTGCTCCCGGAACTCGTGAAACAGATGCCCTGCATCCTGCAAACCTGGTTGAAGAGGTACATGCAGTTGTGCTTAGTGGAGGCTCCGCCATGGGATTAGATGCTGCAAGCGGAGTTGCGGCCTGGTTAAAATCAGTCGGCCGCGGTTTCCCTGTAGCCACCGATGTCAGAGTACCCATAGTTCCGTCAGCAATTCTCTTTGATTTACTCAACGGTGGTGACAAATCCGAAATGGAAGAGCACACTTATTTTGAGTTCGGGAAATCGGCAGTGGCCAGCGCGGACCTTGAATGTCCACTGGGCAATATCGGCGCGGGAACCGGAGCAAGTGCCGGAACACTGAAGGGTGGAATCGGCACTGCATCCTTGCAGCAAAAATCTGAAATCCTAACTGGAGGTCCTGGAAGCGGAAACGTCGGATACACCGTGGGTGCACTTGCGGCAGCAAATCCGTTTGGCTCAGTGACACTTCCAGGACGAGCTGATTTTTGGGCCTGGCCCTTTGAACGTAACAGTGAATTTGGAGGGCGAGGGTGCACCAAAATTTGAACCGGAAAGTGAGCAGAAAAAAATAAACGAACTCTCACTTGATTTCGATTTTGAAAGCCCTTTTCAGCAAACAGAAAAGTCTTCAGAAAAATCTGCTGCTGGAGGTGTTTCTATGAACACCACACTCTGTGTAGTAGCTACAGATGCAGCACTGACAAAAGCCCAGTCTCAACGGGTTGCCATCATGGCGCAAGACGGTTTCGCCCGAGCAATTCGTCCCGTACACACTCCTTTTGACGGAGATACAATTTTTGTTTTGGCAACAGGGAAAATTCCTCTTTCTGCCATGCCGCCTGTTGATATTGCGCGTATTGGTATGATGGCCGCAGACTGTGTGGCCCGGGCAATTTCACGTGGAGTTTATGCTGCAGAATCATTGGGTATTGGACCTCGTATCAGGATTCAGTTAGAATTTAATTAATTGCTATTTTTTAGCTTTTTAGTGATGATACCCATTCTTCTTTTTTCAACACCTCCATGAGGAGGTTTATTAATTTACATCTTTGGAGAATATAATGAAATCAATTTTTAAAAAGTACGCAAAATTATTACTGATCAGTGGATCTGCACTGATCTTTTCCGGATCTGCATTTGCCGCAAAAACACATTTAACAATGGGGATGTCATTGGAACCGCCACATCTTGACCCCACAGCGGGAGCTGCAGCCGCAATTGACGAAGTGGTTTATGCCAATGTTTTTGAAGGTCTGACACGCATCAATCAAAATGCAGAAGTACTGCCGGCACTGGCCGACTCTTGGATTATTTCCTCAGACGGACTTACCTATACATTTAGTCTTCGCCGGGGAGTAAAATTCCATGACGGTGCTGCATTTGATTCCAGTGATGTCGTTTTTTCATTGGAGCGTGCAACTGCCGAAACCAGTACCAATGCCCAAAAAACACTTTTTTCAGCGATTTCTTCAGTTGAGGCGCAAGGCAAAAATATTGTGGTTGTTAAACTGAAAACTCCAACTGGCAACTTTCTTTTTAACATGGGTTGGGGCGATGCAGTAATTGTCGATTCAGCAAGTGCAGGTTCCAACAAAAGCAAACCTATCGGTACAGGTCCTTTTACTTTCAAACGTTGGGTTAAAGGTGACAGGATTGAATTGGGGCAAAACCCAAATTACTGGGGCAAAAAACCAGCACTCAAAACTGCAACCTTCAAAATTATTCCTGATCCTGCAGCCTCTGTTGCAGCATTGATGGCGGGCGATGTCGATGCATTCGCTAACTTTCCTGCACCGGAAATGGCTGCACAATTTCAAAGCGATCCGAGTTTCACTGTAAAAGTCGGCAGTACTGAAGGTGAAACGATCCTCTCTACCAACAACCAGCAAAAACCATTCAATGATCTCCTGGTACGCCAGGCCATTGCCCACGCACTTAACAAACAGGAAATCATTGACGGAGCCATGTTTGGTTTTGGAACTCCAATAGGGACTCACTTTGCTCCGCACCATGCTGCATATGTCGATCTGACTGGAACATACCCACATGATCCGGGAAAGGCCAAACAATTGCTGGCAGAAGCCGGTTATCCAAATGGTTTTAAAGCAACTCTAAAATTACCGCCTCCCAGTTATGCTCGTCGCGGTGGTGAAATCATTGCAGCTCAGCTTCGTAAAGTCGGAATTGAATTGGAAATAATTCCTGTTCAGTGGGCACAATGGCTGGATCAAGTTTTCAAAAACAAAGACTTTGATCTGACTATCGTTTCACATACTGAACCGATGGACATTGGTATTTACACCCGCCCAAAATATTATTTTCAATACCGCAATGCGGGCTTCAATGCAGTCATTGAGAGCCTCAACGTAACTTCTGATACAAAGCGTCGCTACGCCCTGATGGGTGCAGCCCAGGCGATTCTGGCTAAAGATGCCGTCAACGGCTTCCTTTTTCAGTTGGCAAAACTGGGAATTTGGAACAAAAATGTGAATGGACTTTGGGAAAACAGCCCCGTCCAGGCCAATGACTTGACTGGTGTCAGCTGGAACAATTAATTTCCTCAAAGGCACTTCAGTAAATTTCCTGAAGTGCCGGGTTTAACAAATAAAATGACGACCTTCCTGGCAAAACGATTATTTTCTTTGCTGGTCACCCTGCTGGTGGCATCATTGATAATTTTTTTGCTACTGGAAATCCTGCCCGGTGATCCGGCTCTAATAATTCTTGGAGTTGGTGCACAGGAAGACACCCTGGCCGCTCTAAGGACAGAAATGGGACTGGATCTTTCTGCTCCGGAACGTTATTTTCGCTGGATTATTGGAATTCTCCAGGGTGATTTTGGCCGAAGTTACACTTATGATACTCCGGTTTCCGAATTAATTTTAGAACGACTTTCCCTCAGTTTGCCTTTGGCCCTTCTGGCAATTTCACTTTCCACTTTACTAGCCATTCCTTTTGGAGTTTTTGCAGCAGCAAATCATAAGCGTTTCGCAGATACCGGAATAATGGGCTTTGCGCAACTGGGCGTCGCCGTTCCAAATTTCTGGTTTGCAATCCTGTTGATCTTATTTTTTTCAGTCAAACTGGGCTGGTTTTCTGCAGGAGGATTTGCAGGCTGGGAAATGGGTTTTGGAGCGGCGCTAAAATCCCTGGTTTTGCCTGCAGTAGCCCTGGCACTGCCGCAAGCCGCAATTTTAGCGCGAGTTACACGTTCGGCAGTTTTGGAAACCGTGAGAGAAGATTTTGTACGCACCGCACGTGCAAAAGGACTCAGCAGAAATGCTGCGCTGTGGAAGCATGCAGTCAGAAATGCTTTGATTCCAGTTGTTACGATCCTTGGGTTACAACTTTCATTTTTGCTGGCGGGTACAATCATCATTGAAAACGTTTTTTATTTGCCTGGCCTGGGACGTCTGCTTTTTCAGGCCATTTCCCAAAGGGATTTGGTAGTGGTGAAGAACATCATAATCTTACTGGCTGCAACAGTAGTTACAATAAATTTTCTAGTGGACATGTTTTATGCAGCACTTGATCCACGCTTGCGTAGTGGGGGTCATGAGTAAATCACGAATTCATGAAATCTGGCAGCAAAGTTGGCAGCACCGTAGTTTTGTGATTGGCATAATCCTGAGCTTTATTATGCTTTTGACCGGAGTAGTTTCTTTGTTCTGGACACCTTATTCTGTGGAATTACTGGACATTCCACACAAGCTGCAGGGAGCATCAACTGCACATTGGCTGGGAACGGATCATTTTGGCCGTGATGTTTTTTCAATGGTCATGATGGGAGCGCGGACATCAATTGCTGTGGCTTACTGGCTGTGGGTATTGGGAGTAGCGATTGGTGTCCCTCTGGGATGCTTTTCTGCAGGCAAGGCGAGGTTCTTTTCTTGACGAAATTATTATGCGGGGAAACGATCTTATATTTGCGTTTCCTTCATTGGTAATTGCGATCTTGATCACCGCTGTTTTTGGTGCGTCTGCCGTGAATGCTATCGTTGCAATTGGTATCTTCAATATTCCGGTTTTTGCCAGAATTACCCGTGGAAGTCTTAGCCCTCAAGGAACGTGAATTCATTCTTGCCGCAAGAACTTCAGGAAAAGGAGAAGTCCGGATTGCAATGGATCATATTTTACCCAACATCGCGAGTGTCCTCATAGTACAGGGTACAATTCAATTTGCCTTGGGAATTCTTGCAGAAGCAGGTCTGAGTTACCTGGGACTTGGAACACAACCTCCGATGCCAAGCTGGGGGAAAATGCTCAGTGAAGCGCAAACTATGATGTTTCTTGCACCCAACTTGCAATACTCCTGGACTGGCAATTGTCCTCACTGTTCTTGGCTTGAATCTGCTGGGAGACGGTTTACGTGATATTCTCGACCCCGTTTGAGACGCCTTCGCTGAAACAGATTTGTTTTAACATGATTGCAAGATTTAGGTAAAAAAAATATTAATCATGATTAAGCTTTAAATATTATTAATTATTTTTAAGGAGATCTCAGTGCTTAAAATCATTGATGTACATGTAGCTGATATCCGTTTCCCTACATCTATTCATTCAGATGGTTCCGATGCTATGAATCCGGATCCGGATTATTCAGCTACATATGTAACTTTAATTACAAATTCTGAGGTAAAAGGGAATGGTCTAACTTTTACAATCGGCAGAGGAAATGAACTGTGTGTAGCTGCTGTTCATGCCTTAAAGTATATGCTTGTTAACAAGGACTTTGTTGAAATTACTCGTAATATGGGAGCATTCTGGCGTTCACTTGTCGGTGATTCTCAGCTTCGATGGGTAGGTCCTGAAAAAGGAGTGATCCATCTTGCTACTGCAGCAATTGTGAATGCGCTGTGGGACTTATATGCAAAGATAGAAGGAAAACCTCTCTGGAAACTACTGGTTGATATGTCGCCAGAGGAACTGGTGAGGGCTGTTGATTTTCGATATATTACGGATGTAATAACTCCTGAAGAAGTCATCAAAATGCTTGAAGAAAAATTTTCTACACGAGAGCAGCGGGAAGCTGAAATGCGTTTAAAGGGCTATCCCGCCTATACAACTTCAGCAGGCTGGTTGGGCTATTCAGATGATAAGATCAGGGCCCTGTGTAGAGATTCAATAGAGAAGGGATGGACTCATTTTAAAATAAAAGTTGGGAGTGATATTCAGGATGACATAAGAAGGGCCTCAATTGTAAGGGAGGAAATTGGTTCTGATTGTAAGCTGATGTTTGATGCAAATCAAATTTGGGATGTTGAGGAAGCCATTGAAAATATGAAATTATTGGCTCAGTTTGATCCATGGTGGATAGAAGAGCCGACTAGTCCGGATGATGTTCTGGGGCATCAAAAAATTTCAGCTCAGATTGCACCAATCGGTGTGGCTACAGGAGAACATTGTCAAAACCGTATAATTTTTAAGCAATTTTTTCAGTCAAAGGGACTGCAGTTCTGCCAGCTTGATTGTTGTCGTTTGGGTGGAGTAAACGAAGTTTTGTCAGTCTTGTTGATGGCGGCAAAATTTAATGTCCCAGTTTGTCCCCATGCGGGTGGAGTAGGGCTTTGTGAGTATGTTCAGCACATCTCTATTTTTGATTATATTTGTGTGTCTGGCAGTTTGGAAAATCGGATTATTGAGTATGTGGATCACCTTCATGAACACTTTGAGAATCCAGTGATAATAAAAAACGGACGGTATATGCCTCCTCTGGATCCGGGATTCAGTATCACGATGAAAACAGGGAGTTTGCAGGAATATGAGTTTCCCGGTGGAAGTGTCTGGAAAGATAAAAAATAAAATACTTTTCATTATCCTGGCGAATACTTTTGACAGCAAATACTTAGCATTGTGTTGGGGTTAATGAAATGTATGTATCACACACTGATTAATCCAATGGCAGAAAGATCAAGCTACCGGCGCTTCAGGATGCAGCAAGCCTGTCTGTTTGAGTTCAAGCCAGAACTCAAGAGGTATATGTATTTTGAGCATTTCAAGATTCTCATTAACTTGAGCAGCTCTCAATGCACCGGGTATGACTGACGAAACTTGAGGGTGAGCCAGTGGAAACTGTAATGCGGCCGCTTTAAGTGGAATTCCATGATCTTCACAGATCACTTCTATAGACTGAACCTTTTTCCGTATCTCCTCACTGGCAGCGACATATCCGTATTTGGATTCTTTTCTGGAACCACTAGCCAGTATCCCTGACGCATAGGGTGAACCAATAATGATCCCAATACCACGCCTTTCACATTCTGGAAATATATCTTTAAGCGGCTCCTGATTCAGCAGGGTGTAAGGCATGGCAACCAGGAAAAAATCCAGTTCGAAATGTTCTAAAAAAAGCGGAATCATTTCAATGTCATTGATGCCTGCTCCAAAGGCCTGAATAGCTGCTGAATTCTTCATCATTTTTAGCCATTCCATTCCTGTCTCCAGTTCCTGAAGTTTATTGGAAACTGATTTACCATGGTAACTCCTGTCCAAATCATGAATGACAAGAAGGTCAATCCGATTCAACCCGAGCCGCATTGTACTGTCAAGAAATGAACGTTCAAATCCTGCCGCAGAATAATCAAAATTCCATTCGAAAGGAAGGCCTCCGACCCATGGTGATCCGTCAAAGAGAACCGGATCACCTTTGAAAGGTCTATACACTCTTCCTACTTTGGTGGAAAGGATAAACTCATGACGGTTTTTTTGGTGCAGCAAATTGCCCAATCTATGCTCACTCAAGCCATGCCCATACCAAGGTGCAGTATCGTAGTAACGAATTCCTGAAGCATAAGCTTCGTCGAGTGTTTCAATTGCTTGCAGATGCTCAACCTTTTCAAACAATTCTCCCAAGGGAGCACCACCAAATCCCAGTGAAGGTATTTTAATTCCAGTATTACCCAGAAGCCTGGTTTCAAAAGGGTTCATTTCAGTCTGTCTCTGGAAGTTTTGGAAGGGGACTATTCATTACTTAAATGGAAACCCTAAATTATTTAATAAATTTTTAACTTTACTGACACTAAGTATAGTAAAATTGTGTTGAAAGATAAAATCTACAAATTACATTTTGTCATAAATGGGTATAAAGGATGAGAGAGATACAGGTAGTATTTGGTATTGATATGGAAACTGATATCGGCAGTTGGACTCCTTTTTATGAAGGAGTCACTAAGGGGACTCCGCTGTTGCTGAATCTGTTTGCCAAAAAATCCATTCCCGTGACAGCTTTCTGGGTTGCAGACACAGCCCGGCGCTTTCCAGAAATTGTACGGGAAATAGAATCCGCGGGTCATGAAACAGGAACTCACTCACTCTATCATGAGACTATGGGCGACAGTTTGTTTGAAATTCCGGGAACTTATCCTCTTTTACCGGAGGAAGTGCAGCCGAGAATTAAGCTTGCCACAGATATACTGGAAGATATTGTTGGTCACAAAGTTGTTTCCTGGCGCTGCCCGAGACTTTTTGGAGGAACTCATGTCACAAACGCCCTGGAGGCCCTGGGTTATGAATGTGATGCCACTTACCCCATGTATTTTTACAATGAGCAGCTTTTCCCTTATCATCCCAGTCAAGAAAACTGGACGGAACAGGGGAGTTTAAATTTGATTGAAATTATCCAATTTGCTGACATGGGTATGGAATCAAAGGATGATTACGGTCGCGATAAAGACCAATGGCCACTCTACCGCACACAGTCTACTGAAGCTTTTATTCCGCACATTGAATCATTTATGAGTTATCTAGAAAAGAATGATCAGAGTCAAAAGCCCATTGTCTTATGCTTTTATTTTCATCCATGGGAGTTTTGGGAAATGCCTGAGGGCGTGATTCATTATGGAGAAGGTGGAGTAATGCCAGATCCGTTTCTGACCAAAGGCTGCGGTAAGTATTGCCTTAATCAGGTTGAACTGCTGATAGACTGGCTGAAGTCCAAAGAGGCCTCATTCCTTACGGCCGGCCAATGCGCCCGCAAATGGCATGAAATACTTGCCCTACAGGAAATCTAAAGAACTGTAAGGCAAACAAAAAATACACCTTAATTCAAAAGAGAAATTGTCCTTGAAGTGGAGACCACTTAAAAGTCCTGCCAATTAGTCGTTTATATTTCTTGTAATTATATCAATTAATTCGATTGATCTCTTTGGTATCGTGTGCTAGCTTGTATATCCGAAGAACAATGAAGTCTTAAAATTTAACCCATAAAATGCTTGACATAATTGACACACATCAGCATCTTTGGAATCTGGATCGTCTAAAATTACCCTGGGTGGAAGGGGTTCCGGCACTTAACCGTAGTTTTGAAATTTCGGATTATCTCAAAGCATCAGCAAGTTCCGGAATCAGACGAACTGTTTACATGGAGGTGGATGCACATCCGGATGACAAGCAGAAAGAGATTGACGACCTGACTCTGCATTGTCAGGCAGATTCGGATGTAATGCTTGGAATGGTCGTTTCAGCTGATCCATGTAAAGCAGGTTTTACTGAATTTCTGGATGCTAATTCCGGCAATCCCTTTATCAAAGGTGTGCGTCGGGTTCTTCACAATCCTGAAATACCACCGAAATACTGCCTCACTCCGGAATTTGTGAGGGGCATCCGTGAGTTGGGGAAGAGGAAACTGCTCTTCGACATCTGCATACGTCCTGCAGAACTCCATGATGCAGTAGAACTCTGCCGTCAGGTTCCGGAGACAACTATTGTACTGGACCATTGCGGGAATGCAGATCCCTACATTGTCAACGGGCAACGGAAAATCGACTCATCCAGTTCGGATACGACTTTTCTACACTCCAAAGAAAGTTGGCATAAAGGAATTTTCAAATTGGGAGAACTTGAAAACGTGTACTGCAAAATTTCTGGAATAGTGGCTCGTGCCGAAGCCGGATGGAATACAGACACTCTGGCCCCGACAGTCAATGCCTGCCTTGATGCCTTTGGTGAAGAGCGAGTGGTGTTTGGTGGTGATTGGCCGGTTTGTACTCTAGGGTCAAGCTTGGCCCAGTGGGTAGCGGCACTCAAGGAAATTATCGCCAAACGCCCTGCAGAAATGCAGGAAAAACTGTTTAGTTTAAACGCTGAACAACTCTACCAGCTGTAGAATATAGCCGCTAAGATCGCCAAGAAAAAAACTTAGTGTTCTTAGCGGCTAATACACTGATTCTTAAACCTGAAACATTGGAATTATTATGTTAAAAAATCTTGATCCTCTACTTAATCCAAACTTGCTTTACATCCTCCGTGCAATGGGACATGGCGACGTTCTGACCATCGTAGACAGCAATTTCCCAGCAGATTCAGTGGCTTCGACAACTGTTCATGGTGAAGTGATCCGGCTGGATGGCGCCGGAATTCCGGAAGTTGCCCGGGCAATTTTTTCGGTTTTTCCACTGGACAGTTTCATTGAAGCCCCTATTCAGTATATGCAGGTGGTTGGGGAACCGGAAACCATGCTTGAAGTACACAAAGATTTACATAAAATCGCTTTGGAAAATGCAGATCGAGAATGGAAAATGGATTCAGTAGAAAGGCATAGTTTTTACGAGCAATCCAGAAAAACTTATGCTGTGATAGCTACCGCAGAACGTCGACCATACGGTTGTTTCATGATCACAAAAGGCGTAATTGGACCGGATGGGAAAGTAATGTAGAGAAAATATATTCAACCAGCTTCAAATAAAAGTAATACATGGACTTGGGACTGAGAGACAAAATTGTACTTGTTACAGGGGGTGCAAAGGGAATCGGTGCAGCAACCGTAAAAGCATTTTTGGCAGAAGACTGCAAAGTAGTTATAGTTGATCGTGACACAGAAGCCGGACCTGTTTTGGCTAAATCTTCAGGCTCAAAAGCTAGTTTTGTTGAAGCCGACCTTACAAATCTAAAATCCTGTAAACAAGCTGTTGAACAAACTGTTTCGTGGTTCGGAGGACTGGACGTGCTGGTTAACAATGCCGGATTCAATGACGGTCTGGGACTTGAAACTTCTCCAGAAGATTTTATGACTTCTGTTAAAAACAATCTTCTCCATGTGTATGCAATGACGCACTACGCATTGCCGCAAATCCGAAAAGGACCGGGATGTATTCTTAATCTCGGCTCTAAAGTTTCTGTTACGGGACAAGGCAAGACTTCAGCTTATGCCGCCGCAAAGGGGGCAATCAGCGCACTCACCCGCGAATGGGCGGTAGCTTTGGCCCCGGAGAAAGTTAGAGTCAATTGTGTTATTCCAGCTGAATGCATCACAGATCAATACGAGCAGTTTTTCCAAACACAAACTAATCCGGAAGCTGCCAAAAAAGCCATCGCTGATATTGTACCGTTTGAACAAAGACTAACGACCCCTGAAGAAATTGCGCAAACTATTGTCTTTCTTGCTTCCGACCGTTCTTCCCATACAACCGGACAGCTCATCTTTGTCGATGGAGGCTATACTCATTTTGACAGGGCAGTGGGACATGACCACAATAAATGGTAAGAATTAAATGAGTAAAAAATATTTGCTGGGAGTGGATGGAGGTACAGAAGGACTCCGTGCCGGAATATTTGATATTTCCGGAACACCGCTCGCTTGTACCTCCACAACTTATACAACTCAGTTTCCTGCTCCGAGCTGGGCCGAACAAGACCCCAAAGACTGGTGGGATGCTCTCGGCAAGTCAGTCAGGAAAGCGATTCGGGATTCCGGAATAAGTGTTAATCAGATCGCGGCAATGGCTGTGGACACTACTTGTTGCAGCGTGGTGGCCCTCGACGGTTCTGGGACTCCAGTGCGTCCAGCACTGATTTGGATGGATGTCCGCAGTGCAGAGCAAGCCGAGCAAATGGTCGAAACGGGAGATGATGCCTTACGCATCAATAGTAATGGCTGCGGTCCTGTTTCGTCAGAGTGGATGATTCCCAAGGCTCTCTGGATAAAACAGAATGAACCAGAAATATTTGAGCGTGCTGTAACCATTTGTGAATATCAGGATTACATCAATCTCCATCTTACGGGGCGTTTAATTAGCAGTATAAACAATGTTTCCACTCGCTGGCATTGTGATTATACCGGTGATGGGGTTCCAAAATCGTTATTGAAAAAACTTGATTTAGGAGAACTTGCCGAAAAATGGCCCCAGGAGGTGCTCCGACTCGGAGAATTGGTTGGAGGCCTTACTCCAAGAGCAGCAGAACACCTTGGCTTAACTCCTGATTTGCCTGTTGTCCAAGGTGGTGCTGACGCACAAATCGGTATGATCGGTCTTGGTGTCGTCAAACCAGGAAACCTTGCGCTCATTACCGGTTCTTCTCATCTTCATCTGGGATTGAGTGAAAAACCATTTCACGGAACAGGTATTTGGGGTACTTATGCAGATGCGCTTTTACCCGGACTGCACACTGTAGAAGGCGGTCAAACTTCAACCGGTTCTGTAATTAACTGGCTCAAAAATTTGTTTGGGGAGTCCGATTATGAAGCGCTTAACCGTGATGCTTCGAAACTTACTCCAGGGTCAGAGAACTTAATTGTTCAGGATCATTTTCAAGGAAATAGAACACCACATACAGATCCAAAGTCGCGTGGGGCTTTCCATGGTTTAACTCTCAAACATGGTAGAGAACATCTTTTTAGGGCAGCGATTGAAGGGGTAGCTTTTGGTAGCGAACTGATTTTGGAATCCATGCGTAGTAACGGCTTTTTCCCCGAGAGCATTGTCGTTTCCGGAGGAGCAACACGTTCCGAATTGTGGCTTCAAATCCATTCCGATGTTTCAAACATGCCATTGACCCTCACCAAAAATCCTGTTGCACCTTTGCTGGGATGTGCTATCCTTTCCGCAGTTGGAGCAGGAATATACGAAGACATTCCTACAGCAGTTGAGCAAATGGTACAAATTGATCGCGTGATTGAGCCAAACTCGCAGGTGCACGCTGAATACCAACCGTTTTATGAAGCATACAAAGCAAGTTATGTAGGCTTGAAAAACATCCGAAATAATTTGGAAAACTAAATGTCTGAAAAAATTATACAATTCGGCCGTAAAACTGTGGTAGCCATGGTGCATATTCCGGCCTTACCTGGTTCTCCGGATTATGATGCATCCTCCGGAATGACGAAAATTATCGCTTCCGTAATCGCCGATCTTGAAGCGCTCCAATCAGGTGGAGTAGATGCAGTAATGTTTGGCAACGAGTTCGATCGTCCGTATGTACTCAAGGCCCCACCTGAAGGATTGGCAGCACTTGCCTCAGTTATAGGGCAGGTTAAATCAATTATAAAGGTTCCATTCGGCGTGAATTACCTGTGGGATCCAGTAGCTACAGTGGCTTTAGCAGTTGCGACCGAAGCCAGTTTTGCACGTGAAATATTCACGGGTGTTTATGCCTCTGACATGGGACTTTGGGCACCGGACTGTGCCGGGGCTGCACGTTTGCGGGCCTCACAAGGACGTTCCGATTTACAAATGCTTTTCAATATCAATGCGGAATTTGCTACCTCACTTGATACCAGGCCTTTAGCCGTCAAGGCCAAAAGCGCGGTATTTTCCTCAAAGGCCGATGTGATTTGTGTTTCCGGGCCAATGACCGGAATGGGCGTAAATCAAACAGAGTTGAGAGAAGTCCGTGAGGCCCTTCCGGACACACCTTTATTAGCCAATACCGGAGTAACCATCGACACTGTTGCCGAAATTTTTTCGCTCACCGACGGGTGCGTCATCGGCTCGCACCTCAAACATAACGGCGATACTTGGAGCGCTGTTGATCCGGAGCGAGTCCGGAAATTTATGGATAAAGTTGAAACTTTACACTGATTTTTAAATACCGTTTTTATGCTTGATTCTCGCTGGGAACAACTGGCTGATATCCTGGTTAATTACTCGACCACGACCCGGAGGGGCGACCGAGTCTTGATCACTATGATGGAAACAGATACTTGGCCATTAGCGCGTGCAGTTCATGCTGCGGCTGTTAAGGTTGGTGCTCATCCGCATATTGAATTTCAGTCCACTCTGCTGCAACGGGATCTAATGCTGGAAGGAGATCCAAACCTATTTGACAATGAACATGAGCTTCAAAGAAGGGGGATGGAGTGGGCAGACGTATACATAGGACTTCGAGGTGCGAGTAATCCACATGAACTGAATGGTATAGCAACAGAACGTATAACAGCCTTCCGGCGAGCATTGGGGAAAATTTCTGCCTTACGAACAGAAAAGACTCGCTGGGTTCTAGTTAGAGTTCCTAATGCATCTTTTGCTCAACAGGCCGGATTTAGTACGGACGAAATGATGGAGTTCTTCTTCAATGCAACGTTGCTCGACTGGCAAGAAGAAAGTAAGCGTTACGAAGTCATCCGGGAAAAGATGCAAACAACTGAAAAAATCCGGATTGTCGGCAATGGTACCGACCTGAGCTTAAACACGACAGGAAGAACCTACCAGATTGACGACGGCCACATCAACATGCCTGGAGGTGAAGTTTATACTGCTCCGACCGATGACAGTGCTGAAGGAAGTATTTCTTTCGAATTTCCTGCAGTTTTTGCCGGACAGTTTATCGAAGGTATCCGCTTACACTTCTCAAAAGGTGTAGTGGTCGAAGCAACTGCCGATAAGAACCAGAAACTGCTTTTGGAATTAATTGGGATGGACGCTGGTGCCAAGAGAATAGGCGAGTTTGGTGTGGGTACAAACTACAGCATCAGCAGGTACTGTTACGATTTGCTCTTTGATGAAAAGATAGGTGGTACAGTTCACATTGCTCTTGGAAGAGCATATCCTGAATGTGGCGGAATCAACAAATCTGCTTTACACTGGGACTTGATCAAAGATCTGCGTGAAGAAGGTGCGCTTTATCTGGACGGGGAAAAAACCATTGAAAAAGGTCAGTTTTTGATATAGCGTGGTACACAATTAATTTTATACTTAAGAGAAAACTAAAACTTTAAGCCTTTAACAGCCGGGTTGTCCGGTTGTTATCCAATCGCATTGCGATTGGATTTACACTTCTACGCATAGCGCAGAAGTGGTTTTGAGCAAACATTTGTGTCATTTTTTGCCTTCTGCAAAATGTACTGTCCGATACTGCAAATGATTGTTAATTTCAATTTAATAGGAGAAAAATGAAAAGCAAGAAAAAAATAAACCGTCGTCAGTTTGTGAAAGACGCCTCTACAGCTGTAGCAGGAGCAGGAATATTGGCTGCTGGTTCAGGTGCAGGACTTGGCCTCTTACCCAAGAGTGCCTCGGCTGCAAACGTCAGGAGAGACATCCTGAGAATACCCGGAGTAGGTAAAGGGTCACCGACGGATTCAGACTGGCAGAAAGTCGGTGCACTGTGCCTTAACCCGACAAAAGCAAGAGTTTCAAAGGGCGAATTTGACGGCGTCGAATTAACATTCATGGGACTCAATAACCAGAATTTGCACAATTTCCTATTCAGAGGATTTCTGAAACCCTGGGAGAAGTATACTGGTGCAAAAATAAAATGGATTGATCTAGCGCAGGCAGATTACAATGCACGTCTGCAACAATCCATTGCAACTAAAACGGTGGACTTTGATATTTTAGAAATGGGGGCGCCTTTCGAAGGCGATGTCTGTGGTAAAGGGCTTGCCTCTGAAATGCCTGAATGGGTCAAAGAGCAAATAGAAATGGATGATTATGTCAATTATCTGAAAGCTCCCGTTGGTACATGGAATGGAAAAACCTATCGGATTTCGATTGACGGCGATTGCCACAATTTCAACTACCGATCAGATTATTTCAAGGATGCAGGATTCGCTTCTGCCTGGAAAGCCGAAGGGCACAAGGGTGCCTGGGGCGTACCAAAAACATGGCAGCAAGTTCAGGAAGTCAGTAAATTCCTCAAAGGCAAAAAAGACCCGACTTTCGGGGGAGATGCTGTCGGTTATCTTGATCCATGCAAGGGCTGGGGTGGTTTTGGTTTCTACTTCCTGGCTAGTCGTGCTACGGCCTATGCCAAGCATCCCAATGATCCTGCATGGTTGTTTGATGCAGATACGATGAAACCACGTATTAATAATCCAGCATGGGTAAGAGCAATTCAGGATGTAATTGATGTTCTGCCTTCCCAACCTGCAAACCAACTGAATGCTGACCCAGGCACAACCGCTTTTCAGCAGTTTCTTGCTGGAACAGGCTCGATGCTTTCCTGGTGGGGTGATGTAGGTTCCATGGCAAAAACCAGTGACGGGTCTGTCGTTGGTGACGTTGTTGGTTTCGACATACTGCCAGGATCTGACGATGTCTATAATTCAAAAAAAGGCAGATGGGATACGCTGCCCGGTGGACCCAACTATGCTCCAAATATGGCCTATATTGGCTGGGGAGTGTATGTCATGGCTCGCGTTGATAGTAACTCAAAAAAGCGTAAAGCCGCCTGGAGTGCCGCTGCTCATCTTGGAGGGAAAGATCTCTCTCTTTGGGCTTCTGCATATCCGTCAGGTTTTCAGCCCTATCGAAACAGTCACTTCAATATTGATGAGTGGGTTAATGCAGGATATGATAGAGCATTTATCACGTCTTATTTGGATTCAGAGTCCAACTCCTACAACCATCCAAATGCAGCGATTGAGCCTCGAATTCCGGGGATTTTTCAGTACTACAGTGTTGCCGAAGATGAGTTGTCAAAAATTTATGCTGGTAAGTATGATGTCCAGACCGGAGCAAATAACATTGCGGCGGCCTGGGAGAAACTTACTGACCAAATTGGCAGGAAAAAGCAACTTGCGCTCTACCGTGCCTCACTTGGTTTGTAGTTAGATCATGCGATAACAGGTAATGGTTTGACCGGTGGTTCAAAGTAAAAATCGCCGGTCTTTCCCGCTTCCCTTATTTCTTCACAAAATTATAAAAGCTGAGTACAGCTCAGCATTCTTATTCACAAATACTCATCAGTATTTGCTTGCAAACTTTAAGATGACCACCACTTACATCATTACAGATAACGTTCCTGCTCAACAGAAAACTCTGGGACGGGTAATTATTTTCATTGCAACTATTCTACTAGTCGCATTGTTCCTGATTCAGATTTTACACAAGACTAATACCATTACTTTAGGCTTTGAGAACTGGCGTCCTACCCTTTATGCATATCTTCTTTGGTCTATAGCCCTCTGCTGGGGGATACTCCTCATCAAAGGAGATCGTGGTCAACGTGCACTTTTTGTACTGCCAGCCTTTCTTTTCACGATTGCAATGGTGATTTTCCCGCTGATTTTCAGCGTTTACATTTCTCTACACGATTGGAACTTGAGTGCCTTTGAAGGTCAAAAATTCAATGGACTGGATAACTTCCGGGCTCTTCTCGTAGATGAATATTATTGGAATTCCATGTTAAACATGGTCTATTATTTGGTTGCAATCCTATTTGAGTACGCCATTGCTTTTGGACTGGCACTGTTGCTCAACTCACAAATCGTGGCCAGAAAATTCTTTCGGGTGGTGTTTCTCATGCCTTTGATGCTCAGCCCTGTTGCAGTGAGTTGGATGCTCGGAAAATCATTGATGGAATATCGTTTTGGCCCAGCGGCAAATCTCGCACGTCACTTGGGTTGGGAAAGCCCGGCTTTCTTTTCGTCTCCGGAAATTGCGCGTTTTAGCATTATGGTTTTAGATGCCTGGACTTTCATTCCGTTTATGATGATTATGCTTTTGGCTGGTCTTCAAGCCCTGCCGCGTGAAGTTCTTGAAGCCTCAAAAGTTGATGGTGCATCTGGCTGGCAGAGTTTTAAGGAGATTGTATTCCCGTTGATGCTGCCTGTTTCTGTTACGGCCGTAGTGATCCGCATTATTTTTAAGTTGAAATTGGCCGACGTGATCATAAATGTTACATCCGGTGGGCCAGGTGGTGCAACCGACAGTGTCACAAGCTTTATCTTTCGCGAATATAGAGACCGCTCAAATGTAGGCTACGGAACCATGATGGCTGTCGTTTATCTGATTATTATCATCATACTTATGACGCTAATGTTAAAACTTATTGACCGATGGATGCAAAAAGTTACATGAATCAATCTTCGCCAGGTGTAAACCTCGTTATATATCGCATCCTGATTTATGGTGCACTTTTGTTTTGGGCTTTTTTGTGTTTGTTTCCCATTTATTGGACTATCACGACATCCTTCAAAACCGCAGTCAGTGTTACTCAGGGACACCTGATACCATGGTTTGACTTTACACCAAAATGGATTGGTTTTCGTTCACTGGGTTTATCTCCGGAAACAATTTTTCAAATTTCTACAGTTCGGGAAGAGTTCCTGAAAAGATTTTTTAACAGCGTAATTACTTCCGTAAGTGCATCTGTACTTGCAGTGATGCTGGGTTCACTTGCGGCTTATGGACTCAGCCGTTTCCAATATAAGTTAGGATTTGTCAAAAATTCAGATATTTCTTTCTTCTTTCTCTCGCAGATGATTCTTCCTCCGGTAGTCCTCGCATTGCCGTTTCTGGTCCTTTACCGCGAGTTGGCTTTGCTGGATTCAACCATCGGCTTGATCATGCTTTACGCACTCATGGTTTTGCCAATAGTAATCTGGATTATGCGGGATCAATTTAGTACAATTCCAATTGAACTTGAAGAAGCAGGGTTGGTAGACGGCCTCAATGTTTGGGGGGTTTTCATGCGCATCGTTTTACCAATTTCGTTTCCGGGAATGGTGGCAGCTTTTATCCTCTGTCTTGTTTTGTCCTGGAACGAATACTTTTTTGCCGCCCTGCTGACGAGTGCTGACGCAAAAACTTTACCTGTCATGGTGGCCAGTCAAACAGGATCACAGGGGATCAATTGGTGGTCTATGGCGGCACTCTCTACAGCCGCAATTGCACCATTGGCAATTATCGGTGTTTTCCTTGAAAGTTATATTGTCAAAGGACTTTCAACTGGAGCGGTTAAGTAGAGAGTATTAGAAACCCCGGTATGAACTAAGCAAGATTACCATCGTAGGTGCGGCATTGATCGGGTTACGCCATATCGAGTGCATCCAAGCCGATTCGAAATGCGAACTTACCACAATTGATCATTTGGAGAATTAACAAAAAGTGAGGAATTTGGTTTTGGCGACTACGAATTTGCACCATGGAAAATTGGGGCAGTTTTGTAGTCTTAATTATTTTTATTCATAGATTATTGAAGAACAAAAAGATATAATTCTGTAGTTTTCATTATTATTTTGAAAGGAAGAAATTATGGCGGGAAGACTTAAAGACAAAAAATCATTGATCACGGCAGCTGGAAAAGGAATAGGACGCTCTACAGTACTTGCTTTTGTCCACGAAGGCGCCCGGGTTTTGGCAACAGATATCGATCAGGACAGCCTCGATTCACTCAAGAAAGAATGTCCGGAGATTGAAACTCGTTTGCTTGATGTTACCAATCCTGAAGAAATTCAAGCAATAGCAAAGGAAACAGGAGCCATCGACGTGCTTTTTAACTGTGCCGGATTCGTGCATCATGGAACTTTGTTGGATTGCGAAGAAAGCGACTGGGAATTTTCCTTTGATTTAAATGTACGCTCAATGTACCGCATGATTAAGGCTTTTTTGCCAGCCATGCTCGAATCCGGGGGAGGAAGCATTGTCAACATGTCTTCGGTAGCCTCAAGCGTAAAAGGTTTGCCGAACCGTTTTGTTTACGGTGCCAGCAAAGCAGCTGTAGTTGGCTTGACAAAATCTGTGGCAATGGATTTTATTAAACAGGGGATTCGCTGTAATGCCATCTGCCCCGGAACGGTGGAATCTCCATCTCTGCAGGAACGTATTAAAGCGCAAGGGGGGAATTTCGAAGATGTGAAGGCGGCTTTTGTTGCTCGCCAACCAATTGGAAGAATCGGTACGCCGGAAGAGATTGCTGCCTTAGTCGTTTATCTGGCCTCAGATGAATCATCCTACACAACCGGTGTGGCCTGGAGTATTGACGGCGGCATGACTTGAAAATATATGTTAACTTCAAAATGAAACTACTATGAAATTACTAAGATATGAAACTTCTACCTCAGGAACTTCCGGAGGGCAAGAAAAACCCGGACTGCTTGATGAAGCTGGGGTTCTGCGCGACCTTTCCGGAATAGTCGATGACATTGCCGGTGAAACGCTGCTTCCTGAAAACATTGAACGTCTGCGAAACACTGACCCCACATCGCTTCCGGAAGTGGAAGGCAATCCGCGTCTCGGCCCATGCGTAGGGCAGGTTGGCAAGTTCATTTGCATTGGTCTCAATTATTCTGATCATGCGGAAGAGGCTGGAATGACAGTTCCACCAGAGCCTATTATTTTCGCTAAGGCTACAAGTGCAATCTGTGGTCCGAATGATGACGTTATTATTCCTCGCAATTCAGTAAAAACAGACTGGGAAGTCGAACTTGGAGTGGTTATAGGAAAGCCTGCAAAATATGTTGATGAAGCTTCTGCTCTTGATCATGTTGCTGGTTACTGCGTGATCAATGATCTCTCAGAACGTGAGTTCCAGTTAGAACGTTCAGGCCAGTGGGTCAAGGGAAAGAGCTGTGACACTTTCGGGCCTACCGGACCATGGCTGGTGACTCCGGACGAGGTGCCGGATCCGCAAAATCTAGCATCTATGGCTGGAAGTGAACGGGACAGCGCTACCAGGACGGAATACGACGCACAACGATGGATTTCGACGTAGCGCACATCTGATAGCACTATCTGATCGCATTTTATGTACCCTTCAATCCTGGAGATGTTATTTCCACTGGGACCCCTCCCGGAGTTGGAATGGGACAAAAACCTGAACCAATCTACCTTCGCACAGGTCAAACGATGCATCTAGGAATTGAAAAATTGGGTGTTCAGACCCAAAACCTTGTGGCTGATAAGTAAGTTTACAAACAATTTTTATAATTTGGGATTCTGTGTGGTTTTGGATAAATTATTAAAAGGTAGGAAAGAAAAGGTTGAATCAACAGCGAAAACGGAACTCCTTCACTCTCGGCTGACGCGCCAGGCGGTGAAGAGACCGACCACTATTAATGGGACAAAAGCGGCGAAACACCAGAACGCAACGTTCTGCGCAACTTCCACGCTGCTGTCTTCGGAAAATCCTGAAAAGTTGGCAATGATACCGCTGAGGGCCGATCCCAACGCCATCGACACCCGCATGAAAGTGGGAATTGACGCTGATGCCTGGGCACGCTCCGCTTCCGAAACGTTGGCGATGATGCGCTTAGACACGAAGCTCCAGGACATGCCAAAGCCCATGCCCATTATGCTCGAAAGCAGGGCGATTAACCAGAGTGGACCTGAAGGCATAGCATAGATCAAGCCCACCATCGAAATGCTCACCAAGACCGACCCCAGTCTAATCAGGCGTGCTTCAACTCGCACACTGACGCCGGACGTGCTGATCGCCACGACTGTCCAGCCAAGCGACTCCAAGGCAATGATATAACCAGCTACCAAAGGTTCTGCCCCAAAAATAATATACATGAGGAGGGGGCCATAGACTGTCAGTGCGATGGTAGCCATGAAGAGTGACGACATCATCACCAGGCCGGACCCTGGTACCGTCCGGGGGTTTAGGACGCCTTGCGGGAAAATACGGTTCTTGCTGCCCGCATCCAGCTTGAGAAAAGCCAGCAGCAGCAGGACGCCTCCGACACATAAGAAACTGGCGAATACAGTAGATGCCATCACCCCGGCTTGACAAATTGCCAGCACGGCAACACCTAATAGGCCAAGCCGAGCCAAGGGCATCCTCTGGTTCTGTTCCTTTTGTGTTTGAAACTGCCTTCTTAAAAGCGGCGGGGCCACCAGCACTGCGACCAGGCCCTGCGCCGCAAATGCCCAAAACGCTCCACGCCAGTTTCCACCGGACACAAAATACCCTCCGATCAACGGTCCGCAAAAGGAAGACAACCCCCAGACTCCGGAAATCACAGCGATAGTCCGTACCCATAATTTTTTTGGAAACAGTGTGGATGCTCCGATGAACGCAATTGACACCAATCCGCCTCCTCCCATGCCCTGCAAAAGTCGGCCGACGATCATGGTGGGCATGTCCGGAGCATATCCGCTTAGGGTACAGCCAAGGATATAGATAACTCCGGCCAGGATTTGCGCCTTGGCAATTCCTGTGCGGAGTACCATCAAGCTTGCGATGGCTCCAGTCATCACGGAGCCGAGTTGGTAGAGCGAATATGTCCAACTCAGGTAGGGTATCCCGCCAATGTCCTCCACGGCAACCGGCATCACGGTGGCCACAAGAGTTGAATCCGCCGCGTAGAGCCAAACCCCGAAACAAAGCAGCAATATGCGAGACAGGTGCCCTTCCTGGGTCAGTGTTGCCCAGGGGACCTGTTGGGTTTTTGCCTCGGTCATAACCGCTGTCCGGTAGATTGGCAGAAGATTGAACGAACTGCACAATCCATCCAGATACGGATTTGTTCTCCACTGCTGGGTTTCTCAGAATTTTTCAAGAACCGTCTGATAAGTTGTGTGTCATGATATTCGTAGAAGACAATCAAGTCGGGCCCCCTGTTTTCTCCGTTGGAGATCAGAGCGTTCACGCCAAGGGTGGTGCTTACTTTTCGATCTCCTAGAGTAGCATGAACGTTTTCAGGACGCATCCCTAAAATCACAAGGTGACCCACGCTTGGCGGTCCTCGAAACGGGTAGTGGTTTGCCGGGAAACGCAGACCTCTTGACTGCACCAACACTTTGTCCTCAGATTGGGCTATTTCCCCAGAGACTAAATTCATTTTTAGGGGAAAATACTCCTTTATTTGAAAAGTATTGAATGTTAAAATATTTTTTATGTTCCTTTTTTTTGAGGAGATATAAAAAAATTTAATGTTGGAAATGTTTTGTACAATAGACGAATCGAAACTGGACTGAAACAACAATGAAAAACTTCTGAACCACATCGCCCACGTGAAAATTATATTATTTAAGATCAGGGCATAAAAAATATACACTAAATTTATTTTCATGAATGAGATTTGAAGGAATTTACACACCGATCATCACACCGCACACAGAAGACGGATCCATTGACAAGGAGGCCTTTGCTGAAGTAGCAGAGTTCCTGATTGAGGCCGGAGTTCACTGCATTGTAGTAGGAGGCTCGACTGGAGAGTATTACGCACAGACTGACGAAGAACGAATTGAGATAATGAACTTCGCCCGTGAACTCATCAATAAGAGAGTTTTCCTGATGGTGGGAACCGGAGCTACACGCACAGAAGATTGCGTGATGTTAGCAAAAGCAGCTAAAGTAGCAGGAGCAGACTTCCTGCTGGTCAATTCTCCTCCGTATGCGGTGCCGACTGATGAAGAAAATGCAATACACGCACTTCAAATTGATCAAGCCGCAAACCTGCCTATCATGCTTTACAACTATCCCGGACGCACCGGAACCCACATGGGAGAAGAGTATTTGGATCGTGTGGGACGCTCTAATAATTTCTGCGGCATCAAGGAAAGTTCCGGGGATATTAACCGCGTTCACCTGCTCGCGCACGACTATCCCAACATCGGGCTGTGCTGCGGCATGGACGATCAGGCGCTTGAGTTCTTTGCCTGGGGAGCCAGATGCTGGGTTTGTGCCGGTTCAAACTTTTTACCGAAAGAGCACCTCGCACTTTATGAAGCCTGTGTGCTTGAAGACGATTTCGCAAAAGGGCGTCGAATCATGTCGGCGTTGCTTCCACTAATGCGTGTTCTGGAGCAGGGAGGGAAGTTTGTTCAAAGCGTCAAATACGGCTGTGAGCTGACGGGCCTCCATCCCGGACCTCCCCGCCTGCCACTTCAGCCGCTGACTACGGACGAAAAAAGCAAACTGGAACTGGTGATCGCTACATTAAAAAAAGATATTTGCGAAATTCTTGTCAGTAATTGAGTTAAATCTAAACTTGGTTGTACCGGGTTCCCTTTAAAAATTTCAGACAGAATACTTATGCCGCAGAAAATTCAGGTCAAAAACATCCGCCACGGAAATCCTGGTCTTTCCGGTTGGTATGCGATTCTCCCGGAACCGGAGCCAACTCATGTTTTAGAAGAAGACCTCACTGCCGACTGGCTGGTAATTGGTGGGGGTTTCGCTGGGTTGTCTGCTGCAAGACGGCTTTTACAACTCCGGGAAAAAGAGAGTATAGTTTTGCTGGATTCCATCCGCATAGGTGAGGGCAGTTCCGGACGCAATTCCGGTTTCATGATTGATTTACCGCACGACATCAGTAGCGACAGCTACGCCGGTGCAGTGGAGCGTGACATTCGCCAAACCATGCAAAACCGCTATGCAATTGCCTTTGCCGCCAAAACCGCTGAGGACTACGGTTTTTCACAGGAAGTTTTCAATCCCTGCGGAAAAATCAACGGGGCGGCCAGCGAAAAAGGAGATCGGCATAACCGGGAGTATGTCGTGCATCTTAATTCAATGGGGGAAGAATCAACCTGGCTGAATGCGTCTGATATGAAACGGATCACGGGAAGTGACTATTACCTGAGCGGTTTGCTTACCCCAAAAACGGTTACAATTCAAGCGGCTGCGTATGTCCGGGGATTTGCGCAGGGACTTTCCCAGAATGTTAATATTTATGAAAATTCTCCAGTCATTGCGATGAAACGTGCTGACGGTATCTGGAAAGTCAATACGCCTAAAGGTTCCGTTTCTGCGCCAAAAGTTATTCTCTGCGTCAACGGACACCTTCAAAGTTTTGGATTCCTCAAGCAGAGGCTAATGCATATTTTTCTTTACGCCTCAATGACACGTGCTATGACTACAGAGGAAATCCGTAGGCTCGGAGGAGAACCCAGTTGGGGTGTTGCGCCGGCTAACCCATTTGGGAGTTCGGTGAGAAAGATTTGCGGCGTGGGAGGACATCGAATCCTGATGCGAAACAAGTTCCACTTCAATTCAACCATGGAAGCCTCCGACCGCGACATTCAACGGACGGTGAGAAACCACGACCGTAGTTTTCAGCGACGCTTTCCGATGCTTAAAAACTTAGAGATGGAATACCGCTGGGGTGGACGATTGTGCCTGAGTTGGAATGGAGTTCCGGTATTTGGTGAAATTGAAGATGGGTTGTTTGCCGCCTGTTGCCAAAACGGAGTCGGTGTTTCCAAAGGGACGCTCTCCGGAATTCTAGCCGCGGAGTACGCATCCGGATTCCAGAACAGCTACATTGAAGATTACCTCAATGAAAAACAACCTACCAGATTGCCACCGGAACCCATTGCCACTATGGGTGCTACTGCTTACCTCAACTGGCAGGAATGGCGTGCAGGATTGGAAAAGTAGTGAACCGTCTTTATTAAAGCTGCAGCTTGCTTCCGGGAAATTTATTTTCCGGAACTTAAAGTCAACTTAGCAATACAGTAAACTATTGCCACCAAGTTTTTCAAGCCGAGTGCTTGGTGGCCAGAATAAGTACTGCATCCGCAACGTCTTCTGCAAGATTGGTGACTGCACCCAACTGCTTCAAAATGCCTTTCAGTTGATACTGCCGTGCCAGTTCAAATGTTTCATTCTCAAAAACTGTTCTCAGCAGTTTATACTCTACCTTGTCGACTTCACTCTCCTGACGCCCAACCTCTTCCACATGCTGTCGGACAGCCCTCAAATCTGTAAAAAGTGAATCGGTGGCATGAGCCAGGGCTTTTACTGCATCATGGGTGTGAGCCAGCATTTTTTTCAGTGGATCCTGAAAGCCTTGAGGGATCTTAGGTTTTTCTATAGCTATAGCGCCCAGTGAATGCTTAAAGCTACTGGGGACTTTATCCAGCTTGGTCAAAAACCAGAGTAGGTCATCCCTGGAATCTGGCATTAAAGACTCTCGCATCAGTGTCATTTGAATCTGAAGTCCCAGATCGTCCATTTCTTTTTCAATTTTGTTGAGATCTTCATTGAGTTGAGCAAAATCGTCATAGTTTCCATCCAGATATGCCTCATAAGCTCCCCGATAAAGTTGCCCCATATCTTCCAGGTAACGCAAAAGCCGCTGTATTTTATCTTCTACTGCATACTGTTTTTTAAAAAACAAACTCAAAGGATTCATCTTTCTCTCCGTTAAAAATTTCGATATAAATAAGCTAATTTTTGTTTAATTTTGCGGTCATGCAGTTTGTTCTTCACCCCACCTCCGCGGACCTCCCATTCTGAACTGATTTCCGCCAGAGAATCTCCTAATTGCCAGGGGAAATTAAAGGTTTGACCCTGCAGTTGGTTCAAGGCATCCAGTTGAATTGAAGAGAGACCTTTTTTATCCATGGAAGCAATTTTTTCCTGAGTGATGAGCAGACTATTCTGTAACGAAAACTCTACCACTTTAAGGCCTTGCTGACTGGACAAAGGTACTATAGAACTTACTGCACTTACCAACTCAGCAGAACTACTGAATGTTGAATCTGAGAGTTGATTCAAACCGGTTGTCTCAATTCCTTCTTTTTGAAATTTTTCTAGAACACGAGTTGACAGCAAATAGTGTGATTCACGCTGTACTTCTTGTTGGAAGACGTTTTGCAGAAAATACAATCCGATAAAACAAAGTAAACAGGAAATCATAGGCGTGATGGCCCAGCCTCTGACTATACCGTAAATTCGCGGCCACTGAATTTCTCTTCCACCCTGCAGCATTCCAATTCCAATCACCGCTCCAACCACTGCTTGGGAACTTGAAACAGGAACCAGTGGAATGGTAGGTAGCGACATGTTTGCCAGCAGTTGTTCCAGGCGCTCAGAAGCAAAAAGGAAGAGGACAATCGAGTGTGACATTACTGCTACCCAGGCTGCCAGTGGAGTGAGCGTCATCAGTTCTGAGCCGACTGTCATCATAACCCGCTTGGAATATGTGAAGACGCCTACCGCAATAGCCAGACCCCCCACTAAAAATAGTTGCTGTGCTGAAGAAACACTAAAATCTTGACCAAACTGCAAATCGGGAAACGGAGCCACAGGCACAAAAACTCCCATCACGTTGGCAATGTTATTTGCTCCCAGACTGTAGGCACCAAAAGCTCCGGCAAGGATCAAAGCAAGTCTGGTATAGCCATCCATACGGATCAGCCCAACACCAATTTTTCGTACAAAAATCTTTGCCAATGTAAACAAAAGAGCAGCAATGACTGCGGAAAGCAAAGGACAAATGATCCAGGTCGAAAGAATCTTCAGTAAAGAAGAAATATCTGTGTAAGAATCACTGAACAAGTTCCAGCCGATTATTGAACCAATGATGGCCTGGCTGGTTGAGACAGGGAGTCCGAGTTTTGTCATCCAAAGAACTGTCAATCCTGCAGCCAACGCAGCCATGAATGAGCCCCCAAGCGCATTTACCGACCCAAGTTTACCTAATGTCAGCGCTGCACCAGTTCCGCTGAAAAAGGCACCCAGAACAACAAATACACCGCAAATCAGTGCCGCAGTTGTAAATCGAACCATACGGCTGCCAACCGCAGTGCCGAAAACGTTGGCTGCATCGTTTGCACCAAGTGACCAGCCAAGGAAAAGGCCGCTGGTTAAAAATATTAGGACTGTAGGATCAAGCAAAACTATACTTTTTGAAAATTATTTTTAAAATATCAGGGTGTTATTAGATCACTCTTCGAAGGCAACTGCAAGGTCTATCTGAGCCCCAGCCAGTCAAAGAAGGTCGAACAAAAACAAAATTTTTGCGAAAGCAGCTGCAAAAAATCAGCCTCAGAATTATTGTGAATGTACGGATGACCTGCTCAGAAAATAAAGGAGGAGGATGGATTGTATCTGAAGATGCCCTAGGTTTTTTTACGGCAAAGCATAAAATTCACTGATTTAAAGCTCATGACAACTTCCTGCTGCTGATTGATGGCCTCAATAAATGTGCGGACAATTCCTCTGTCGGGCTTTGACCTTGAAAGTTTTGTTTCGATAGTGGTGGCTCGGACCATGAGTTTGTCTCCCGGACGCACCGGCAAAATCCAACGCAGTTCATCAATCCCCGGAGAGCCCAGACTCGAAACAGGTGAGAAGTAATGCTCAACCAACTCCCGCATTACATAGGCACAGGTCTGCCAGCCACTCGCGATCAGTCCTTTGTAAGGACTTTTTTTTGCGGCTTCAGGGTCTATGTGAAAAGGTTGAGGATCATAGCGTCTAGCGAATTTGATTACCTCTTCTTCTTCTACCTCAACAGGTCCAAATTCAAAGACTGCGTCCTGTTTATAATTCTCAAAAAACCACTCCTCCTTTGAAGCTGGCAACTTGGTCTTAGACATCAAACTCATAAATGTGGTAAAAATCAAAAAGCCGTCCGCATTCCCAGTGCAAACTGCATTTCCAGTTTCCGGTCATGTGGAAGATTCAGTGTCGCAATATCCAGTCCCATAAGCCACACCGTAATAATGGGAGTCCCTGAGATCCAGCTCCATCCCATGTGAAGAATGTCAGAAGTTGCTTCACCTATATCAGTGTCTCCCTGACGAACCTTGGGCCACTGGATTTTCCGCAAAGATAAGGTTGCCCCTTTCCCGGATGGAGACACCCATTGATCATGTATCCCAATTTCAAAACCGGTCCCGTTTTCACTCAAAAAGAGATCTCCAACCCTGCTTTTCCAGGCAGCAGTTTTTGCGGGAATGCTTAAAGCCAGCAAGTGCAGATAACGTCCGGGACCGGTAGGTTCATCATAAAGATGAAGTGACAATCCAAGTGCTCCGGTGCTGTAATTGCTTCCTCTACTTCCAACAGTATGATAGACTTGAACCTCTGGGAGTACTGGGAATGATGCCCCAAAAACCTGGATGCTGCCAGAAATGAAAAAAAAGAGCAAAAATAATTGTTTTGGGAATGACATCGGCCAATTGACTTGGAGATTTACTAACCAATACGAAAAACCACTGTCATTCATCCGAAATGAATGGTGACAGAAAACAGTTTCAGAAGTACAAACATACAACAAAATAATGCGTTATTCAAGTACACGTGGGCAAGACAAAAACCTTATTTTTGAGGAGGCAGTAATGATGGGTCTTGCAGACGACGGCGGTTTGCTGGTTCCGGATGAATTTCCACAAGTAAAGAACAAGTTCCACGAATGGAGAGCATTAAGTTTTAGTGAATTGAGTCTGGAAATTATGATGCTCTTTACCAGTGGGCGAATTCCACGGGAAGAATTCGCACCTTTGGTACAGAGAAGCTATACCAACTTTCGTCACCCTAAAATAACTCCTGTTAAATCAGTGGGTCAGATTCATATTTTAGAATTGTTTCATGGACCGACCTTTGCGTTCAAAGACGTGGCCCTGCAGTTTTTAGGTAACCTTTTTGAGTGTTTCCTGGCAAAGCGTGACCATCCTTTGAGAATTATAGGTGCAACCTCAGGAGACACCGGAAGTGCCGCCATCCACGGAATGCGTGGGAAAAAAGGCGTAGATGTATTCATGCTTCATCCAAAAGGACGGGTCAGCCCAATTCAGGAATTGCAAATGACAACAGTTCTTGACTCAAACATCCACAATCTGGCCATCGAAGGTTCATTTGATGACGCGCAAGCGATTGTGAAAGCACTTTTTAATGATCAGGAATTCAAGCACAGTTATCATTTGGGCTCAGTCAACTCCATCAACTGGGCTCGAATTCTGGCACAAATTGTATATTATTTTTACGCCTGGTTTCAAGTGACCAGAGATAATTCCGAGTTTGTTAGTTTTGCAGTACCAACTGGAAATTTTGGCAATGTGCTGGCCGGATATTATGCCAAGCGAATGGGCCTGCCAATCGATAAGCTTGTTGTAGGAACAAATGAAAATGACATTCTGCACCGCTTTTTCTGCAATGGTGAATACAAAAAAACTGCTGTTAAAGAAACCTTAAGTCCCTCAATGGACATTCAAATTTCCAGCAATTTTGAACGTTATCTTTTCGAGCTTGCAGGAAGATCCTCTGAACAACTGCAGTCCTGGATGGATGCTTTTGAAAGTAACGGTAAATTGGCGTTTGGGAACGATCTCCTCAAAAAAGCTCAAAACGACTTTGTATCTGCACTTGTAAACGACGAGGAGATTTTGGAAATGGTGAGCCGGTTTAATCAGGAAAATGGATATTTACTGGATCCACATTCTGCAGTTGGTGTTCGTGCCGCAGAAAAAAATGATATCCAGACGCCCGTCATTTGTTTAGCCTGCGCACATCCTGCCAAGTTTGGAGACGCAATCCGGAAGGCCCTGGGTTCCGAACCGGAATTACCGGTTGAATTATCTCAACTTACAAACCTGGAAACGCGCAGTAAAACGGTTGCGGCTGATCCGGAAACGATAAAGCAAGTGGTGCTCGAAACGCTCGAAGCCCCGAGTTAACAGCCTTAGCCATGATAACTGAAACAGACAGACGATAGCTAAATTTTGAGTTCTGACAGTCTAGAAACAGAATCTAAAATACTTGAGCCGACATACGATGAATTTAAAAAAAATCGTCCGGCTTGGACAACTTCACTGAGACGTGGAGTTGAGTACGCAGTGTTCCGTTTTGGATTGTATTTGGGGAGAAGACTGCCTCTAAAACAATTACAAAAGTTGGGACGCGTAATTGGAAGTTTAGCTTTTTTGGTTCTCAGAAAAGATCGGGGAATTGTCGAAAAACAGCTTAAACTGATTTTTCCGGAAATAGATGCGGCTCAGCGTAGAAAATGGACGAAGGAGTGTTTTGGTCAATTTGGACAAATGCTTTTCGAATTCTTGAGCTTACCGCAGATTTTGCACGATGAAGCTAATTTGCTTCAAGTTGAAAATGAGGAAGCGCTGACAAATGCAATTCACGCGGAAAAAGGTGTTATTCTATTGGCCATGCACACAGGGAACTGGGAATTGATTTCTGCATATGCACTACGCACAGGCCTGAAGATGAAAGCCGCAACAACGAATTTTCCTGATCCGCGAATTAACAAACTTATTGAGAGCCAGCGTGAAAATGGGAATATGGAAATTCTACGTCGTGGAACATCTGCCGCAATCAGAAAACTACTAGGCTGCCTCCGGAACAAAGAAGTGTTGGTTTTAGCCATTGACCAGGATACAAATGCACTAAGTACATGGGTTCCATTTTTTGGGATTCCGGCAAAAACTCCTGTTGGTGCTGCAGTCTTTGCCCTGAAAACTGGTGCAGCTGTTGTGAGTTATAATGTAATTCGCCAGACAGATGGAACTTTCAAAATGAGATTTGAAACACTAGGCACTTTTGTCCGACAACATCATGAAATGGAACAGGATGTGTATGCAGTTACGAGAAAAATGAATCTGCATCTGGAACAGCGTATACGTGAAAATCCACAGCAATGGGCTTGGTTCCACCGCCGCTGGAGACATCGTCCTTCTGAAGAGGAACGGCAGAAAATGGAAGAATTAGAGCAAAACGAAATACAGTTCCTGAAGAGACTTGACTCAGGTAAACACATTAAAGCCTGAAACTTAAAACCTGAATAATTTAGCTGATATATGTCAATTGTTGTTTCAAATAAACAAAAGATTCATTATGAACTTGCTGGAGATAAAGGTCCTTGGATGTTGCTGCATCCGCCTCACTTGATTCCTATGAGTGCCTGGAAGGAAGAAGGATATGTGAGGCAGTTGGAAAAGGATTTTCGGCTGGTAATGATTGAACCTCTCGGGCAAGGTTTAAGCGATGCCCCCGAGGATTCTTCGCACTACACCATTTCTTCCAGGATCAGGCACATACTGGACATTATGCGTGAAGTACAGGCCGATTTTGCATTTTTTTTTGGAGTCGGTTTGGGTGCTCAGGTTGGATTTCAAATGTCCAAAGAATTTCCCCGACGAATTCGCTCATTGATTTCTGTAGGTGCACAGCCTTACCAGGAACTGGAAGAAGCAAAATATCTGGCAGAAAAACTGGATAAACTGCGCTCAGGGAATGTGAGTGCCTATCTTCAACAATGGCACTCTTTAGATCATTTATCTGAAGAACAGGAAAAACTTATCCTGGAAGGAAATTCGGAAGCATACGCACTCGGTCTGGAAGCATCCATTAACTGGGAAGGTTTGGGTGATGATTTGAAATCACTGGGAACCACTACTTTACTTTTTACCGCCAAGGCAGAACCACGATTTTTATCTGTACGGGAAGCCGGTATGCGTTTGCGCAACGGACGTTATGTGATCCTTCCAAAAGTTACACATAGTCACGGACTGTGGAGTTCCGATTTAATTATAAAACCTCTGCTGGAATTCACCCGTCGGGAACGCTCAAACTGAATCTTCGCAATAACATGCAATCCATCCGCCGGTGTGTTTTAACGATCAGTTTTTTCCTGCTGAGCAGTACCGTTCCGGTTCTTTCTCAGGCAAAAACTGTTCCCGCTTTAGCTGTACTTTCCCAGATAAAAGCTAAAGTGAAAGCGGGATACTCCAAAAAAATGACTGAGGGATTCAACGGACAAATGTTGCTGCGCCGTTACAGGGTCCGGACAGAAAAAAAAGGAAGGGCAACTATATTTTTTAATGATGGTTCTGAAGTCCGATTGTTTGGTGAGACAGAACTAACGATCGGCGCAAAAAAAAGCCGGAACTACCGTTGGGTGCGTTATCGACTGTTCTTGCATACAGGTAGTTTTTGGGGACATTTTGTGCGTGGAAAAAATCCTGTAGAAATCGGCGGTGGAGGTATGCGGTTGCAGCTTTCAAATGCCTCTCTGAGATTTTCAAGGGGAAAAACCGGAATTGACATTGCTCTACCCTCCGGAATGGCCAAGGTTTCTAACAAGAGTTCCTCCGTTAAATTACTTGCAGGTCAACGACTCTATCAGGTCCGTAAAAACGATTTTTTACCACAAAAAATTAGTCTGATTCCGAATCAGCTGAAACTCTGGATTGAACCTTCAGCACCTGTTTTTAAGGGAAAGGGATCCCTAAAACTAAATCTGCATTTTCAGATAGTCCGATACGGCACAGATCGTCCTGTAGATCGCCCCGGTTCAGTATATTTAAAAAGTAACTACTACAATTTGAAGATACCTGATTCCATTCGACTCAACAAGGACGGCAAGGCAAAGACCACCATTGAAGTTACACCGCCCCGTTCAAACGACCGTACATTTGAGGGTACTGTTACCTTACATTCAATAATGGATCAAAGCGGCTATAATGATGTTCAGGATGGATTGCTAAAAGTAAGATTCACAAGCCCCTGAAAAATGATGGCAACAGAGAGTACTTTAATTAAGTCCGTGCCTGACGGAAATACCCAACGATTCCTCAGTTACATAAATTGCTAAAACTAAAACCATAATCCTTAATGCAGGAAATAACCAACCTTGCCGGAGGCGCAATCATTGGATTTGGATTAGCCTGGATGCTTGAACGCTGGGAGATGAGTTTTTTCCGGAGGTTATCCGTAGCTGAACCGGAGGAACTTTTGCAGGAAAATGCCAAAATATTTCAAAATATTTTTTCGCACTGGGGAATTTATATTGGAATGACGATTACGGCCGCGGCCCTCAGTGAATGGAGGCAGTGGAGCCCTGAATTTCTAAATGATCTTATTTTAATCACAGCACTTGTTGGAATTGCCTGGATTGACAGAAAAACTCTATTGATAGAAGGACGGCTGATAGCTTTGGCAATGGGACTGCGTTTGTTGTGGCTTTCATTTTTTGCGCCTCAAGAAATGCTGAATTCCCTGACCGGATTGCTGATTGGAGCCGGAATTCTTTATTTCATTGGTTTTTTGTATGAAACTTTCCGCCACCGTCAGGGACTGGGTGAAGGTGATGCCGCAGTGCTTGGTTTGATTGGTTTGTGGGTTGGCTGGCAGGGACTGGGAACGGTCCTGCTGATTGCAGCTTTGAGCGGAATCATTATTGGCGGCATTTCATTGCTCAGACAAAGAAAGACAAATCAGAACATTCCAGATCTGCTGCAAACCCAAATTCCCTTTGCACCGTTTCTTTGTCTTGGCGGATTGATAGTCTATTTTCTTCAGGAAACCGGATTTATTATGAAAGGCTTTGGATTTTAATCATTCGGCATTCAGCCCTTTTTCTGTATTTCTTCACGAATCAAGTCCTGAATCATCGGACTGTATAATTTCCACAAATTATCTCCCAGTTCTGTAAGATTGTATCCTTTTCCTGTGCAACCCGGACAGAACTGGCGGAGGTTAGTCTGGATGCTTCCCCATTCATCGAATCCTGCCTGAAATCCGCTGCTGTCACATTCAGTGCATGGTCTTTTTAAATCTGATATTAACATTTGCTTTCAAGTATGTTTTTAGTATGATAAGTTTATTGTAGTAAACGCATAAATTATGCCTTGATTTAACCTAATTTTTCTTTTCATTCAAAAGTGATTATTCCTGATATCGGCATTAAAAAATTAGTGGAAGACGGTTTTTTACTCCCGGTTTAACAATTGGTCCTTCCAGCGTGGATTTGACTCTTTCAGATTCATTCAGTTGGCCGGAACCAGAAAAAGATAAAATAGTTCTGGGCGAATCCGTTCCGCATAAGCAGGTGCAAGCGGAGCCACTCCAAGTCGTCTTGAGGTGGATCCAGAATTTACATAAGCTTATTTTTGTCAGGCGGATCTACCTGATTTTTGGCGCTTGAACCGTGTTGGTTCAGGCTTTTTGTAACCGCAGCCATGAGGCTGTGCATAATTGGTAAGGAGATGTATGGAAAAGGTAAAGTTCTTTGATACGACTCTCCGTGATGGAGAGCAATCCCCCGGATGTTCAATGTCAGCAGATGAAAAGCTGACCCTTGCCAAACAACTGGAGCGTCTGGGAGTGAATACAATTGAAGCCGGATTTGCTGCATCGTCTCCAGGAGACTTTGAGAGCGTCCGGGAAATCGGACGGCAAATAACAAACTCAACCGTTGTTTCACTCTGCCGTGCATCAAAAAATGACATCGACTCTGCAATTGAAGCTTTGGGTGATGCGAAAAACTGGGGCATTCATACTTTCATTTCAACCAGCGATTTACACATGAAGCATAAGCTGCAGATGGAGCCTAAAGACGTGAAAGCAATGGCTGTCGCAGCAGTGGAACGTGCAAAAAAAGCTACGGATAATGTAGAGTTCAGTCCAGAAGACGCAACACGCAGTGATCCGGAATTTTTGGTTGAAGTATTGTCCGAGACAGTACGTGCAGGTGCTACAATCCTGAACATTCCGGACACGGTTGGTTACACCACTCCGGATGAAATGTTTGACTTAATCACACGTCTCCGGAATGAAGTTTACAATGCGGACAAGGTTACTTTTTCTGTGCACTGTCACAACGATTTGGGATTGGGAGTAGCAAATTCCCTGGCTGCAGTTCGTGCAGGAGCAAGGCAAATCGAATGTACAATAAATGGTATCGGCGAACGTGCAGGAAATGCTTCACTTGAAGAATTAGTGATGGCACTAAAAACACGTCAGGAGTATTTTGGTTTTGAAAGCGACATTGTAACGGAGCAGCTTTTTCCATCCAGCAAACTGCTTTCAAAAATTACCGGAGTAGATGTTCAACCAAATAAAGCGATTGTTGGCGCAAATGCCTTTGCGCATGAGGCAGGAATTCACCAGCACGGAGTGCTAAAAAATCCTTTGACTTACGAGATCATGACTCCACAGTCAGTGGGTATCAAGTCCAGCAGTTTGGTGATGGGTAAGCATTCTGGACGCTTTGCCCTTGGGGAACGGATCAAGGAGTTGGGTTTTGATCTCAACGACATTGATCTGAATCATATTTTTAAAGAATTTAAACGGCTTGCTGACCTCAAAAAACAGGTTTTTGACGAAGACATTGAGGCACTGGTAACACATGGAATAGGCAAGCAGACGGACAAATATTCTTTGGAAGATCTGATTGTGACATCCGGAACGACAGCTGTTCCAACTGCAACAATATCAATGAAAATTGATGGTGAGGTTTTCAAAAAAGCCAGCTTCGGAGACGGGCCCGTTGATGCAGCACTGAACACGATTAAAGAAATTACAGGCATTCAGTGCACGCTCACATCCTACGTGGTGAAAGCCATCACCGGTGGAACCGATGCACAGGGTGAAGTGAGCGTAGGTGTTGAAAAAGACGGTGTGCCCATCACCGGACGCGGGGCTCACACAGACATCGTTGTTGCCAGTGCCCTCGCTTTTCTTAATGCCCTCAATCGGCTGGCAATTCGCTCCAAAGGCCTCAGTCCAGCTACACCAATACAAAAATCGGCCCTTGGTGGAGTTTGAAATACAACAGCAGTGTAGTGTTAGCTGAATAGCATCACACTGCACATGTGTTTTAAGCCTGTAACTTCCCTTTAAAAATACAGAAGATTCCCCATTATGCCTGTCTCTGCTGATTTTAACCAAGTTAGCAATTTACGCAATAATTTAAGTTGGAATTTTGTAGGACAAGTGGTCGCTAAAACAAGCCTCTTACTTTTTCACATTATTTTTGCAAACCATGTTGGAGCTGGAAGTTACGGAGAATTTTCCTTCGTATTCGTAGGAGGACTTATTCTTCTCCAGCCGGCTTTGGATTTGGGGCTAAATCAGCTGATTACCAAGTGGGTAAGCCGGGGAAATACTGAAGTTATTTCGCATTCTTTCCGTATAAAATTTTTTACTGCACTCGGATTGATTCCGCTGGTATTTTTAATCGGCTGGTGGATGGAAATAAACTTGCTGTTACTGTTGACAGTGCTAGGATTTTTCCTGATCAATACCCTTCAGCAATCGCTTTTTGGAATTTTGCGTGGATTGGAGGATTTACGTCCGGAGTCACTCACGGTGGCCCTACAGAATTTATTAGCATTAATAATTTTGGGTATTTTTGTTTTTCAGGAGATTGCAGACCCTTGGATTGGTTCATTGGTGTTGATGTTAACACGGCTTGCAGGAACTGTCTTTATTTCAGGAATTATCTGGATAAAATATCAAACAAATTTGAAAAAAAGTGAAAGTAGTTTTGAATTATTGGGATCGAAAACACTTTTGAGTGAGGCGATCACTTTGGGATTGGTTCTTTTTTTAATACAGTTTTATTTCCGTATCGACACCATCATGCTGGGGGTACTTGCTTCAGAAAGAGAAGTTGGTTTGTATTCTGTAGCTTTCAATTTGATGGAAGGGACCTTTTTCATTCCAACGATTGTGATGGCTGCAATCTTTCCAGGACTGTCTCAAGCCAAACATTTTTCCGCATACTTTCGAAAGGGAGTCCTGTTGCTTACGCTTTCCGGAATCGCAGGGGGAAGTGCCGTCTTTTTACTGGCAGAGTGGATCATTAATTTGTTTTTTGCAGCGGAATTTCAAAGCTCTGCAGAGATATTGCAAATTTTGGCCTTTGCCATTCCACTTGTTTTCTGGGGATATTTGATGACACAATCTTTAGTTGCACTGGATCACAACCGCATATATCTGGGTATCACTGCCGGTGGAGTACTGCTAAATGTACTACTCAATTTCTGGTTGATTCCGGAACACGGTGCCTCCGGAGCAGCAGTGGCCACGGTGATTACCGAAGCTCTTATCCCTTTTAGTTGCTTTCTCATGATTTTAAAACACCAACTTTCATCTTCCCCTGCTCATGGTGCTTAAACAATGGATAAATCCACTGTTAGTGGGTCTTTTGATTTTGTTCTCAATGCCCTTAAAACTTCCAGCTCTGCAGCAAATGCTGGAAAGTTTGTTGAGTTTTTCATTTCCAATTAGGCTCAGCCTTTACACTTTGTTTCTACCGCCTGTGGCTTTGTTTTGCATTGTCTGGAACCGAAAGCGCGCAGTCGAAATCTGGCAAAAACTCCGTCTGCCTTTAATCGTGTTAGCATTCCTGTTTTGCTGGATGTGGCTGGGTGCAATCATGAGTGAATATCCAAAAATCGCACTCAAGCATTCCGGACGTTATTCGATTTATCTGCTGACCTTTCTCGCATTTCTGTTTGCCTTGATCGGAATTCCTTGAAAAAAAGCGGACAAATTTTTACTGGAATTTATGTGCTGTTGATGGCTTTTACTTTTTTGGATTGGCATGGTCAAATAAGATTCCCGGACTGCTTACAGATATGGTCTGCATATAGATTTGTTTTAATCCATATGGCGCTAACTTCATCATTTTTTGAAAACAGGAATCCCTATGCGGTCGTCAGTGTAGGAGTGTTTTTTTGGAGTCTTGCCAACCTGAGACAATCATGGATTCTTTCCAGTTTAGGGATAATGGCAGCCTTATACAGTATAGTCCTTGCCGGAAGCCGCAACGGAGTTTTGACTCTGGTAATCTGTCTTTTGTTTTTATTAATCCTCACACTCAAACATATCCGCAAAACACGTACAGCTTTTATTCTAGTTACTTGCTGCTGTAATTGTAGTTGGCATCGGTTATTACACTCTCCACAGCCAAACCGTAAACCGCACCAATGCAAGTCTCAATCGTTATTAAATGTAAAAACTTACAAAGATTTGGAAAGCTGGATATGCGTTTCTAATATCTTTCGTTCAGCCTTAGAATTGGGAATTGCCGAGCCTCCGATTCTTGGTTCCGGAACAAAAACATTTGGTCATGAGGTTTTCAGTAAATCCTCAAAGCTGGAGCAATTCAACAATGCTGGTATAAAACTGCTTTCAATTCACACAACGCTCCTCTCACCATCTGGATTGAAATGGGCTGGGTGGGCTTGATTGCAGTGTTGCTGTTTCTCTGGCTCTGGTTTCGACCGGCACTTCGGGGGCCGCCCTTGTTAATGATGCCCATGCTGGCGGTTTGTGTGGGACAAATATTGGATTATTTTGTCTGGGAAATTTTCTTTATGGCATTTCAAAGCTTTTTCTTTGCACACTTTGCGGCTACAATTACTTTTCAAGAGATGGATCAAAGTTCTTCGTAACACTTCCTAAATAATATTAAAATTATGATTTCTGTCATAACAGTCACCTACAATAATTACGATGATCTGCAATCGCACGCTTCATTCATTGAAGAATGTTGATGGAATTGAAAGCGTCGTAGTGAATGGTGGTGAACTGTAACAAAACAAAAAAACTTTTGAGTAACTATGACGGAATCGCAATTTCGGAACCGGACAAGGGAATTTCGGATGCTTTCAATAAAGGTGTCACTCATGCAACTGGAGAGAATGTGATGTTCCTCAACAGTGGTGATGTTCTCTTATCTCCGGAATACCTGAAAGAAGCAGAAAAAACACTTAGCTTCAATCCGGAAATATCTTTTGTCCATTCAGATTCGCTTTTTGAGGATCGCATCAGCGGAATTATTTATATGAGAACCTTTGAAATCAGCATTTTTTCAGTAGCTTCCACTTGGGGGGAATGCCCTACAATCATCTCACCATGGTTATCCGGAAAAGTGTTTTTGAAAAAATTGGCTTATTCAAACTTCATTACAAAATCACTATGGATTTTGAGTGGGTCTGCCGACTACAAAATAAAATTTTAATGGACATTATATTGGAGCGAGATCCTGTTGTGAAGATGGATGGAGGTGGTGTTTCTTCCACCACTGAACAATTGGTAATGTGGGAATCATTCAAAGCTCTCATAGAAAATCGCATTTTGAATCCAAAAAATATCGTTGGTATTTTAGAGAGAAGTATCCTTTATCTCGGGCGAATCTTGATGGAAACTTGGGAATGACGAAACTCTGGGCTGGCTTAAAAGGAAAAAACACAACTCAAATTGGCAAAGGTCAAATGTACTGGAACTAAAGAATAATTACCCTACAGTTAAATCAAAACCTAAACACACTTTTCCCGATGTTTCATCTCTAAATAGGTCAATATTATCCCAAAAGAGAATCGGTTTAAATGGTCTGTTGATCCACGATTATCCCACAGGATTGAGCAGATACAGCTATGAACTGATCCGACGAATTATGACTCACTGGGAAGGAAATTCTGTTGCTTATTCCACATCCCCAGAATTGAGACAAGAGTTTCCAGAAGTCAACTACAATAGCGTGTCCCTCCTTTCCATTACCCCGCAAATTTTAGATCAAACAGCGTTCGCTTAAGTTGGGAACAGGTCGGGCTTACGTTATGCCTGTTATAAAGACAAACTGGATTTGCTCTATTCTCCAATAGCAGAAGGCATCTTGTTTCCTCAACTTCCGCAAATAATCACGGTTCATGATTTGCTACCTTTTCACTATCCCAGTCTGCTGCCACGCTGGGTTCCTTATTATGAATATTTTCTTCCTGCTGTCATCAAAGGAAGTACAGCCGTTGTCTGTGTTTCTGAATTTACCCGACTGGAAGTCCTTGAGCGTTATCCCAGTATTCAGGAGGAAAAATTAAAAGTCATTCATGGCGGAGTTGACTTAGAATCGTTTTCACCCCTGTTCTCCGGGAGTGATAAAAGAGCGTTACGATATAAATGACTATCTCTTGTGTGTTGGTGAAGTTCGTCCCTATAAAAACATAGAAAATATTTTCCGAGCCCTGGAATTGTGGTCTGATGGACCACAACTCGCCATCTCAGGGAAAATTACAGGCGAACACAAAGCAAAATTAGAAAACTTGGCGCAGTTCCTTGAAAATAGAAAACCGAATTATCTGGCTGGGTTATGTCCCTGATGATTTGCTGCCTAACCTTTACTCTGAAGCCACTGCATTCATTTTTCCCAGTCTCTATGAAGGTTTCGGATTACCACTTGTGGAAGCCATGGCCTGCGGATGCCCTGACAATTAGTTCTAATCGAGCCAGCCTGCCGGAAATTGGCGGGAAGCTGCCCATTTTTTTGACCCAATGGAAATAAGCGACATGGCAGAATCAATCCAGAGAGTCTGCGAAGATACGGAGTACCGTCAAAAACTTGCTCAGCGTGGACCAAGAGCATGCGAATAAATTCACATGGGAATCCTCCTTCAAAAAACACATGGATTTGTTTGAAACAATTTTGAATTAAATGCTTCACACAATCTAAAAGACTCAAACAGTAATGCTCCAATTATTCGCACGTCCAGGTTTCCGTAAATACTTTGCAAACACTTCCTGGCTTTTGGGTGAGCGGGTGCTCCGGATGGCAGTTTCACTATTTGTCGGCATTTACGTCGCTCGTTATCTTGGTCCTGAACGCTTTGGTTTACTGAGTTACACACTGAGTTTTGTTGGTTATTCAGTTCACTGGCTTCTTTTGGATTGGACGACATCCTTGTACGTGAATTGGTAAAGTCCCCGGAACAACGTAATAATTTACTTGGAACAGTATTTTGGTTGAAAGTCTGTGGTGCACTAGTAATGGGAACTGCCATTGCGCTGGTACTAAAATATAAGGTAGAGGATCAACAGACATACTGGATGATTGCACTGATAACCTTCGGGTTCCTCTTCCAAGCAACAAATGTCGTTGACTTTTATTTTCAATCCCAGGTTCAATCTAAATTTGCTGTTCGTGCACAAGCAATTCAGTTGATCCTAACTTCCCTTTTCAAAATCTATCTGGTTTGGAACCAGGCAGAACTCATTTGGTTTGCCTTCGCTTTGATGCTGGATCAGGTTATAGTTGCAGTATTGTTTTTGCTGGTGTATCACTGGAAAATCGAGTGGTTCCCGTTTTTTTCCTTTACATGGATACAGGCAAAGAAGTTAATGAGAGACTCATGGCCACTTATTTTTGCGGGTATGGTCGTTACTGTTTACATGAAAATCGACCAGGTCATGCTTAAGGAAATGCTGGATGTAAAAGCCGTTGGAGTTTATTCAGCAGCGGTTAAACTTTGTGAAGCATGGTATTTCGTGCCCTCCGTCATAACCGCTTCCTTGTTTCCAGTTATTATATCATCTAAGCAAAAGAGTGATACTTTGTATGAACAACGTATGCAAAAACTTTATGATTTGATGGTATGGGTTAGTGTTACAGTGGCGATACCAACTACATTTCTTGCTGACTGGGTAATTGTTATTCTCTATGGAAATGATTTTGAGGCTTCAGTAACAGTGCTCCAGATATATATTTGGGCTGGAGTATTTACTTTTTTGGGGGTAGCAAGTTTCAAATGGTTAGTGACTGAGAATTTGCAACAATACTCCTTTTATGTGCTTGCAATAGGGGCTGTTATAAATATAGGCAGCAACTTGTTATTGATTCCTATATATGGCATCAACGGCGCGGCGGTAGCTACATTCATTTCTTACGGTATAGGATCGTATGCAGGACTGGCATTCTTTAAGAAATCACGTCAAGCTTTTTGGATGACGACTTTATCCTTCAATCCTTTTGGTGTCTATAAAAGAAATTTTCATTACCCCCTTATTCATGGATAAACAACGAATGAACTAAAACATTATTAATTATAAATCTACTTAACATTTTAGAGACGTTTAGTGAATGAAATTCAACGGGTTCATCTAGTCTATCCGGAAGGCAACAGAATGAGTACACCAGATGCAATTGGTCGGAATCTAAAACTTCTTTAGAAAAATTCTATGAAGTTATAACATATAATTACGACGAATATCGCACTATAATTCCTGGAAAGGCAGATGTATTAATTGGACATTGGCATCCAAATCCATTCACCGTTTTTAGGATGAGTGCCTATAAAAAAGGATGGAAACGTGTTCTGGCTCTAGCTCCATTTTGTCCGGATCCTACAGGATGGCATAATGCTTTTGGAAACAAAATTATTGAAAAATGTGACCGTTATCTGGCAATTACTGGTAATGCCTGGATGAAACGCTTGAAAGATTCATCGTTTCAGCATTGGGAACCAAAAATTGTTCACATAGATTTAGCAGTTGATAGAGCGGATTTCCCTTATATTAAGAAGAATTTTAATCCTGCAGGAAAACGCCGCTTCCTTTACATTGGACATACTTCTTGGTATAAAAATACATCTTTTTTAGAAAAACTCGCCCAAGAACTTCCTGAGATAGACTTTTCATTGGATAGGTGGGAACCAATCACTTAAAAAAATAAAAGGCCTAGGGAAATTCGATTTTTCCAAACAAGAAGCAAAAAATACAATTCAAAAGTATGATTATTTGATTACAGTAGGTTCTGCGGATGCAAACCCAACTACCATTCTTGAGGCAATGGCGTGGGGTCTGATTCCGGTTTGTTCAGTGCAAAGCGGATATGAAGGATTTTCTGGTATCCGGAACATTTCTATTGACAGACATGAAGATGCCGTCGAAACCATCAATAACCTCCAGTCTGTTTCTGAAGAACAATTGAAAAAATGGCAACAGGAAAATTTAGATTGACTTGACAATCATTTCAACTGGGATAGATTTTGTTCTCAAGTTTTGAATGAAATTGAAAGCAAGTATAGTCCTGACTTGGACTGAAATAACTCCAAACAATCGTTTATCTTTACAATCTGCCGAACTGGAATCCCCCAATTATTGGGGAAGACCAATCAATTTTTATCGCTTTCTAAAAACGAATTTGAAGTATGTTTTGCAAAACCGAGTATGAAAAATAGAATATCTCCGATTAATAAAACAATGCTCTCCACGGTCTGTCGTGTTTGTAGAATGCAAGCTGAAGCCCTTTTTTCAACAGTTATATTGGGGAAATATCCCGTTAAATACTGCAAATGTTCACAGTGCGGATATGTGCAAACCGAGGAGCCATATTGGCTGGAGGAAGCTTATAACACTCCGATCAATGATTCCGATACTGGCATGATAATGCGAAATTTGTGGTTAAAAAATATTGCAGCTACATTGATTTATTTTTTGTTTGATAAGAAAAGAAAATTTCTGGATTATGGAGGAGGCTATGGGGTGTTTGTGCGTTTGATGCGAGATGTTGGATTCGACTTTTATTGGCAGGACAAACACTCAAAAAATATGTTCGCTAAAGGATTTGAGTTTTCTGACTCAGATAATACTAATATTGAGCTACTGACATGTTTTGAGGCTTTCGAACATTTTGCTGATCCGCTAGCAGAATTGGAAAAATTACTGACGATTTCCCGTAACATATTGCTGTCTACGGAATTTATTCCGGAACCAACACCACCACCTTGTGATGGTGGTATCTATGTAGTGCATGGTCAGCATATCGGTTTTTCCGAAAACAACTTTTGAGTATCTTGCAAAAAAATACAATCTTTTTTTCTACACAAATGGCCAAAACATTCATTTATTTACCGAGAAAAAACTCTTGCCCTCATCCTTCAAATTGATGACGAAAGTTTCCAAATTCATAACTCCTTTGATTCAAAAAAGAATGAAATCGTTAACATGGTTAGACTATGAAGATTTAAAGGTTCCTGTTTCATGAATCCCTTCAAGACCTACTTCATCATTATCAAAACTCTGTTATATTTTTGGTATGATAGCGTAGCTTTGTGGAAAACGCCCTGCCCGCAAAAAAACCACTTGGAGGTTGTGCTCTTGATTCGTCAAGATGCAATTGGTGATTTTGTGATGTGGCTGGATACTGCCAAAGAATATCGCAAATTATATCATCCGATAAATATAGAATTATTTTGGTGGGTAATGCAATTGTGGTTTGATTTGGCTAAGGGATTACCATATTGGGATGAAATTCTGCTATCGACGTCAAACAATTCAAAACTTTTTCCCGTTATCGCTGTAGTATTCTCAGGAAAGTTAGGAGCTTGGGGGCACAAATTGCGATCCAGCCTACTTTATCACGAGAGTTTTATCACGGAGATTCCCTGATTCGAGCCAGTAACGCTTTCAAAAAAATTAGTTCCATTGGAGACATGAGCAACCGTAATTTCTTGAAAAAGACATTAGCGGATAGATGGCACACAGAATTGATTCCTGCCTCAACTCAATCAATGACAGAGTTGGAGCGCAACGCAGAGTTTTTTCAAGGGCTCTCAAGAAAAACGTGTACAATTTTATATCCAAAATTGGATATTCCTCAAATAGAAAATTCCGACAATTGGGCAAACAGAGAGATACTATGTATTGTTTCCTGGAGTAAGCTCTGCCTTACGGCAATGGCCTGTAGAATCTTTCGCAGAAATCGCCAATCGTATTTATGAAGAAACTGGTTTGGATGGAATTTTAGATGGAACACCAAACGAAAAATCTCATGCTGAATCTATACAAGACTTGTCAAAAGCTCCTCTAGAATGGGCTGGAACCCGATTGGGTGAATTGCCGGAACTTTTGAAATATGCAAAGTTTGTAGTTAGTGGTGAGACAAGTGCAGCTTATATTGCTGCTGCTGTAAAGACACCTGTTATTTGTGTATTGGGAGGAGCTTATTTTGGTCGTTTTCTCCCATATCCGGAGTTAGCCGGGCAAGAAATTGTGTTAGAAACTGTATCCTATCCCATGTCTTGCTATGGCTGCAATGCTAAGTGTGTGTATCCCTTACAAACAAACGAACCGCCTCCCTGCGTTTCAAATATTAGCGTTGATGCTGTTTGGGAAAAAGTTGTACCTTTACTAACCAGTTAAAGCCTTGTGGCTAAAATATTGAGTTTTTAATGTTTTCAGTCATAATTAATTATAGGATTTAGGTAAAAGTAAATATCTAAGATCATCTATACTTTGAGCTCTACCAGCTAATATATTTAGTCTCCTGCTTGGAATCCCTTCTAAAAGACCAGCTTTTGGATTTATTAACTCTAACTTCGTCTTGATAATAATATTTGCACCAGGAAGAGGGGCAGTCCAAAGAGAGTTACCCATTTTGAGAGTAAAATATTCTAAATTACCAGCTTTTTTTAAATTAGCTGAAAAGGGACCAGTTCAAACTCTGTGAGGCTGGACCTATTTTGGTAAAAAAGTAATTTTTGGCAATAACAATAAAGGGAATATTTATATTATGCACTTTCGTTGCATGTTTTATATTAATATGACTTATAATAATTTGAAGTGTACAGTTCATGTTTTACATATTGCGAAAGTTATGGACATTCTAAAAAAACTCCAAAAAGCCGAAGACAAACCGCAGTTTCCAAAAGATCTTATCTTACTCGCATCTTGTAAGAAATTTTAACTATTAAAATATTGGCATTATGATTTTAGATTCAGCAAATTATGACAACAATTATGGTAAGACAATTTTGCAGGAAATGTCCGTTTCTTCTGATTTTGCAAGATGGACTGTGGAATTAAGCGAATCTGGGCTGTTTGGCAGAGTAATAGAGATTGGTTGTGGACTTGGAAATAATTTAGATGCTTTAAATGAGCAATGCACTGATTTATGGGCAAGTGATAATAATGAAGGATATTTAAGAACAGTTGCCTCTGAGAAGAAATATTTGTCTGGTACAATTTTATGGGATATCGAAAAACCTCCTAATATAGATGAGCAATTTGACTCCTTCTTTTGTTCAAATGTTCTAGAGCATATTGAAGATGATGAGAATGCGATGGGTAATATTGCTAAAATTCCAAACATAAAAAAAGGAGTTATAATTGTACCAGCGAATAATCATATTTACTCTCGAATTGACAAGAATTTGGGCCATTACAGGAGATATGATAAAAAAATGTTACTTAAAAAATTAGTTGGAGCTGGGTTTAAAGTGCTTGAGATGAATTCATTCAACAAAATTGGTACATTAGGGTGGATTGGACAGAGTATGATATTGAAAAGAGATACTCTTGGAAGCAGAAACATGAGAGTTTTTGATAAATTAATGCCTTTGATAAGGCGAATTGATTCATTCGTTCCATTTCCAGGGTTATCTTTACTTGCTATAGTTAAGAAAACTTCATGAAAATATCGGTTATCATTCCTTGCTACAATGAAGAGCACACAATCCTGAAAGTCATCAGATTAGTGCATGAATCTCTAAATAGATATGAGTATGAGATCATACTTGTTGATGACGCATCCAAAGATAATACAAAAATGCTTCTTGAGGAGTATTCAAGAAGTGATGAAAAATTAGAAGTAAAATATCATGACATCAATTCTGGTAAAGGAGCTGCATTGCGAACAGGATTTAACGCAGCAATTGGTGATGTGGTCATTATACAAGACGCTGATTTAGAATATGACCCCTCTGATTACGGTAAATTGATCAAACCCATTCAAGAGGGAAAGGCGGATATTGTTTACGGTTCACGTTTTAAAAGTGGAGATGCTGGAAGAATTTTATACTTCTGGCATCAAATTGGAAATATGTTTTTAACTTTGTTATCTAATATGTTTACCAATCTGAATTTGACTGATATGGAAACTGGTTACAAAGTTTTTCGAAAGGAAGTATTAGATCAAATAACAATGGAGGAAAATCGATTTGGCTTTGAGCCAGAAATTACAGCAAAAATATCAAAGATTCGTCCCAGAGTTAGAATCTATGAAGTCGGGATTTCATACTATGGCAGAACCTATGAAGAAGGAAAGAAAATTACTTGGATAGATGGTTTTAGGGCGATTTATGCCATACTAAAATACAATTTATTTCGTTAGAATTATCTTTAAAGCTAGTACTGTATCACGATTAAACAGTCTATTATTAAATAGCAAGATACAAGTATTTCAACTTTATACGATCTTCTTCGGTTTTGAATTGTGTCGAAATCCGTTCAGGGAGATCCATAATGATCTTGAGTGGCTTTAGTCTGCGTTTCATTTAAATTGACACTTTGAGGATTTAAATTTTTCAGTCATTGTTGTATATTTGCCCTAGGCAAAAGTAAATATCTAAAATCATCTATACCGCGAGCTTTACCATTGAATATAAAAAGCTACTTCTTGACAATCCCCTCTAGAAGCCCTACTTTAGGGTTTTTTAACTGCAACTTCTTCTTGATAATAATATTGGCGCAAGGAAGAGGGGCAATCCAACAAGAGTTACCTGTTTTAGGAATATAATAATCTAAATCCCCAGCTTTCTTTTTAATAAGCTGAAAAGGTACTAGTTCAAACTCTGTGTGACTAGACCTATTTTGTGAAAAAGGAATGACCTTAGGTGGGATAAAAAAACCAGAACTTAGCTCTGTTTTTATTTGTCTTGTTTCTATTAAGTTTAATAATTCTTTTTTACTTAACATGGTTTCGTTTTTTCGTAGCCGCTTTCCTCAGTCGCCAATGGCGTGAAGAAAGATAAGAAAGTCCAAACCCAGATTTTCTCAGGATATTTACTGAAAAAATCATAGGAGAAATGGCGGGGATTATAAGAAAGTAACTCCAGTTATGCCTTGGGTCAGGAGCTTTCAATAAAAGAAATGCAACTCCAGAAACCCCTATACCAAAAAGCCAATACATAGCAGGGTGTCTCTCTTCAGGCTTAACCAGTATTCCCTTAAGCAGTAACAGGGCAGATAGCAATACCAATATAAAAGCAATAAAGTTGGATTTTGTAGCTTTTGCCCAATACCAAATCCATGATATAGAATGAATTTTATCTTCGGGAACAAGCCCATAAGCATCTACCGCAACATCGTGGATTACTTTGGACAAGCGAGTGGCTTCCTGCTCCCCTAGACCCCAAGGGGTCTCTACACATATAGGAGCTGGAAACCAGAAACAACCTGAGGCTTTATACCCTGAAGAAGCAATCATTCCTAATACAATAAGTCCTGAAAGAAAAGAAAATAATAAAGGTTTAATTTTATTTTTACTGAGAAAGAAATATAAAACAAAGCTGGCGACTACAACTGGAAGTATCGCAAATTTAAACCCGATAGCAAGAGTGGAAAGAAGAAATGGTAACTCTATTCCCAGCACTTCTCTCTTATTTTGTTTTCTTGCTTCTAAAATGAGTATGATTAACCAAGAAACAAAAATAGTTACAAAATAACTTGCAATATCAGAAGAAGCAGAGTGAAACATCTTCTTATATAAGGATATCATTAAAACTAATCCTATAAAAATTAAAAGGTAGGCATCACTTTTTTTCCTATGATTTGAAGAAAGTCGTTTCAATAAAACTACGATTTGTAATAGTAATAGAAAAAGTAAAAGGCCATTTGTAATTGAAAAAACCCGGTGTTCAAATACTCCATGATTGAATGTAGCAATAACAGTATTCCATGAAGATAATAATGCTAGTCTGTTATGAATTAGGCCAATTCCATAGGTTATTCCATATTGAGATAGCCATTCAATGTTCCCTATATGGTATCCACCAGTATCATCCCAAACAATTGGGGAACTGACCATATAAAATACTGATGAAAATAGTAAAAAAACTCCTCCCAAAAAATTACTTTTCTGAATAAAAAAGTTTTTCCACCAAATCGTCAATTCTAACTTTATCTCCGTATTTTGTATCAAAGAGAGAGATAGTAGACTAAAAGCGAGAGGAAACCATAGGGTTAGTACAAACCATCCAGAAAGGAAAAGCTGAATTAACCCAATAATTGAAATCCCAATCCAGAACGAAATAATAAATTTATCAAAAGAGCGAGATAAAAAACTCACTTTCAAATTATTTAAAATAAAAAGACCTAGAGGAATGGAGCAGAACAGGATTACTCCCCATAGGAAAAAGATAGAAAGCATAATTTAAATTGTGATAGTTTTTAGAATCAATATGTTAGCGTATTTATCCTACATTCAGCGTCTGTCCTAGAAGACAGATCAATATTGGAAAGTAATAATAAAATCAAAAAGGATCAAGAATAAAATCAATTGGGATATTTCAGAGAGTAGGGAAAAAATGTCATGGCTTGACTTATAATTTGAAGTGGAATGCTATCCAGCGTCTCTGGAACTTGTTTTAAGCAACATAATGTTATAGTAGTTTGGGTGAGGTGATATTAATTTATAACACATGCTTCCTTAAATACCAAAAATTATATGTAGATTTCTGCATTATTTAATTCATAAAGAAAATTACTGTTACTACCTTTTACATTCCTTTACAAAACGAATTTAAATAATTAGTTCTCCAAAAATCAAATTTTGTCCTACTAGCGGCTTGGAAAAATTTTATAAGGATACTTTTGAATTCTCGGATGAGACAAAAAAATATGCATTAAGTAGAATTAAATCCATTTTGACTGCTTTGGGGTGTAGTTATTCGTGTACTTATTGTTATGTGAGTTCTCTTATTGATAACCTGCGTGAAGCATATAGTGAGGTGGGTGTGAGACCACCCAGTATTATTCAAGATCGATTATTGGAAACCGTTATCCAAGAGGGAGAGGAAATACTTGCTTTGGATGATATATATGGTGTTAAAACGACAGCTGTATTTGATCAGGCAGATATTTCCTTAAATAATATGAAATGGTGGGACCAGCTGAAAAATCAGTGGTTGGATAGGGTAAGAATTCCTTTCTATATTCAAGCTAGACCAGCAATGTTAGCTGGAAAGAAAGGAAAAGAGAGAATTGAAATGATTTCTGATAAAGGACTTGTTGCTGGGATTTCAATGGCGATTGAGTCCGGAAATCCTAAAATCAGAAAACTCCTTCTTGATCGCCATGAAAACAACAATACCATACTGGATGCAATTCATAATGTGAAAGACAGTAATATCCCATTGCGGACGCAATCCATAATTGGGCTCCCTGTTTTACGACCGTCTCAAGTAGTGAACCCAATCCAAAGTAAATTGTCTCTGATTGATAAAGATGGGGAAGAGTTTTATTACGATGATCCTATTCAAGAATCTTTAACTTGCCTGGAACTTGTGTGTACGTCAAACTTCGGAAAAGAAGATTACTATTGGAATGCACTCTATTCCCCATTTCCTGGAACTCCATTAGGAGATTACGCAGTTGCTGCAGGTTTTGCAGATGATGATACGGATGCCCATGCATACCAATTTACAACTGATAGTGGATTAACTTGTTTCTCAGGAATTACTTTGAAACGCCAGATTGCATTCAGTCAAACCTCTAACTTTTTTGCTCATTTTAAAAATGGAAAAGATTTGATGGTTTTATTCCTTTACGGAAATAATGAATTTCAATTGAGTGACTTTGCGGAATTTGTTGAGACCAGGGCCGAATTCTTTAAGCCTCATGAGAGACCAACCCAATTTGGAATAATCTCCAACATTGATCGAAACATGTTATTAAATTTTTTTGATGAGGCCTATCCTGATACGGAAAAAAGATTTAAATCAATTAATATAAAACTTGTGGACTATTATATGGCTTTATTGGATGGACTTGTCCTTGCTGCAAAAATTGCTGACAAATATTATGAATATAAAGAACAGGAAAAGGAATTTACATTAGCCGATCTTTACCGGGTGGAACGTATTCACTATTATGACAACAGTTATAATATGGCATATATTCCTGAACGTTTCGAAAATTTTCTCAGGCCCTTAATACACGATAGCCGAGCTCCTGCAATGCGAACCGGTTAAACTGTGACGTTACACAGCAAGGTTACTTTCAGCATTAATTAAATTCAATTAAAATCCTTTTTCTCGGAAATTTTACCGCAGAAATGTATTTGTTTGAGGAGGTGGCTCTCTCCAAAAAGTGAGTATCTCAAAGCTTCGAGCGTTGATGCAGTTTGGGAAAAGTTAAACCTTTGCTCTCTAACTAAGATTTTTCAACCTGCTACTCTTCCTCAATTCATGCTAATCCGATCTCGTCAATTCCGCAGCACGTTCAAATTCCAGGGATTCAGCAGCTTCGCGCATTTCCTCCTCAAATTCCGCAATTTTTTCTTCCATGTTGATTACTGTTTCGTAGAGAGGAGTATCTTCCGCTGCATAAGAATCGCTTTCCAGCATGTCATTCAGTTCGACAGGCGCAAAAGACGGTGCGATTTTCCGTAAAATGGTTTTCGGAACAATGCCGTGTTTTTGGTTGTGCTCTATCTGTTTTTCGCGCCGACGGCCCGTTTCGCCCATGGCGCGTTCCATCGATCCGGTTATTTTATCAGCATACATTATGACGCGGCCTTCAGAGTTTCGAGCAGCTCGACCGATTGTTTGAACTAGGGAGGTTTCTGAACGCAAAAAACCTTCTTTGTCTGCATCAAAAATTCCAACCAGCGACACTTCCGGTAAATCCAAACCTTCCCGGAGAAGATTGATCCCAACCAAAACATCAAATTCTCCGGCCCGCAGATCGTGCAAAATCTTAGTCCTCTCCACAACATCCACATCTGAATGAATGTAGCGTACTCGTACATCAAGATCTTCGTAATATTCAGTCAGGTCTTCGGCCATCCGTTTTGTAAGTGTGGTAATGAGTACCCGTTCATTTCGTCCTGCCCGTAAACGAATTTCATGCAGCATATCATCGACTTGTCCCTGCACCGGACGTATTTCGATTATAGGTTCAAGCAAACCGGTGGGACGCACAACGAGTTCTGCAATTTGACCTTCGGTTTGTTCCAATTCATAATCTCCCGGAGTTGCTGAAGCATAAATCATTCTTTGTGGAAACAGACAAAATTCGGGAAACTGGAGAGGACGGTTATCGATTGCAGACGGCAGGCGGAAACCGTGTTCCACCAGAGTCGATTTTCTTGAAAAGTCCCCTTTGTACATGGCTCGAAGCTGCGGGAGCGTCATGTGACTTTCATCCACAAAAATCAGCGAATCATCCGGAAAATAATTCAGTAATGTTGCCGGAGGAGTTCCGGCGGCCCTCCGGTCAATAATGCGACTGTAATTTTCGATTCCGGAACATGAGCCAGTCTGCTCAATCATTTCAAGATCGTACTCAGTGCGCTGCAAAAGACGCTGTGCTTCCAGAATTTTGTTTTGGGCATTCAAGTCTTCGAGACGTTCGCGCAGTTCTTCCCGGATCAAGCTCAATGTTTCTGGAATATGTTCTGCCGGAGCAACATAATGCGAGGCAGGATAAATGACAAAATGCTGATATGACATCTGCTTTTTGCCGGTCAGGGGGTCGAAGCGAACCAGGCTTTCGATTTCGTCACCAAACAATTCGACCCGAATTGCAGACTCTGATTCTGCCAAATAAATATCAATCACATCTCCGCGTACCCTAAAAGTCCCCCTGTGAAAATCGATATCGTTGCGGGTGTAGAGTAGTTCAACAAGTCTTTCCAGAATAACCTGCCGCGAAAATCGTTCCCCAACCTTTAAAATAAGCAGCATTTTTTCGTATTTTTCAGGCGAGCCAATTCCATAAATACAGGAAACACTGGCCACAATCAGCACATCCCGACGTTCCAAAAGCGAACGTGTTGCCGACAAACGTAGCCGGTCGAGGTCGTCATTCAGAGCAGTATCTTTTTCGATATAGAGATCACGGCTGGGAACATAAGCTTCCGGCTGGTAGTAGTCATAATAGCTGACAAAATACTCAACTGCATTTTCAGGAAAGAAGGTTTGGAATTCGTTGTATAGTTGGGCGGCAAGCGTTTTATTATGCGCAATAACCAGGGTTGGGCGCTGCAGTATCTGAACAACATTGGCCATCGCGAATGTTTTTCCGGAACCGGTAATACCCAGCAAAACCTGGTGCTTATGTTTATCTTCTACACCATTTACCAAAGCCTCAATGGCCTGAGGCTGATCTCCAGATGGTTTGAATTCTGATTGAAGATTAAATTCCATAAAGATTAAGCTATTTATCGAGCACTTCCAGAGGCCACTTGATCATGCCTTCAGGATAAATCACGCTCAATGAATAGAGCCCTTGAGGCGGTGCGGTAATTCCGGCCTGCTTTCGCAAACCACTCTCCAATGCTTTGGCAACATCTTTGACGCTTTTATACCCCCTTCCTACTTCAACCAGAGTTCCGGCAATTATGCGTACCATATGCTGCAAAAACGAATTGGCTTCCATTTCAATTTGTAGAGTAGAGTGACGGGAACGAACTTCCAAAATCTCTATTACCCTGAGATCTTTAACTGAACTTGGTGACGAACAACTTGCTGCGCGAAATGCGGAAAAATCATGTTTGCCGACTAATAAATTTGCGGCCTCGCGCATCTGATCAATATCCAAATCCTGCTCAATATGTACTTTCAGCTTTAGCATTAGGTTGTATTGGTGATGCTTATATGGAATTAGCGGACACTGAAAATGCACTTTCTTATTATGAAGATGCTGCTGCAAAAAATGTTAATGAGTTTACAACACCAAGATACATGTTAAAACTGCATTAAGCGCAACACGCCACTTTTCTGCCGTTTTGAAGTTTCCTGCTATTGCAGTAAAATTTGCTGTGAAGTTGAGGGCATGAACTCCGGAGTCGGTCCGCCCTGCACCATGAACTTTCACAGTCTCTCCTGTCAAACGCTTGACAGCCTTTTCAAGTGAATCTTCAATGGTGGGTGAGTTTGGCTGAACCTGCCATCCGTGATAGCAGGTCCCTTCATAGGTCAGCAGAAGCAACCAGTTTTGTGCAGAAGGCACGGTGGTTTTTAGGAAGCGTTTGCCTGTTCTGCCAGTGCACGAACGCGGGATGGATCGTTTCCAGTAACACTGTCTATTTCTTCCCCATCTTTGAGCAGGACGATGTAAGGAATTCCGCGTACTCCAAAACGTGCTGCTGACTCCATATTTTTATCGACATCAAGCTTGCATACTTTGAGTTTGCCTTCCATATCTCCGGCAATTTCATCGATCAATGGTGCTAATGACACACACGGACCACACCATGCTGCCCAAAAATCAATGAGGGCATAGCCCGATTTAGTTTCTTCTTCAAAATTGGAATCCTCAAGGTGGATTACCAGATCACTTGCCATATATTGCTCCTACTAGGGTAATGATTTGAATCTGCAAAATGAATTATTAACAGAGTTTTTTCTGTAAAATACATTTACTGGAACATGTAATTTTGCCAAATAATCATGAGAAATGCAAGTCCTTTCCTGAGATCATAGAGATTCTGCACCAAAAAAACTTTAATAATTATTGTTGAGATTAAAGATTAAAATGGTTTTGAGTTAGAAATTACCCGAAAAATCTTGCTAAATAATAAAAATCTTCTAATTTGAAATAAGAGAAAATGATTTGCAACTACCCCATGCTATCAAGTTTAAAATGCAGACTACGCTCTTTTCATTTACAATCAATATTACATATTGAGGCAGGGTACGCCGCAGGCACACATATTTTTACAGTACCATACGGCTACCAATTTGGTGAGTCAATTATTTCTGATATGCAGTATGATCAAATTTGTGTTGAAGTGGAAACCTATTTGCGGACAAATTCTAATTCAAATTCTCTTCCATATTATGATATAATAACTAAAAGTCTTGCAGAGGATGCATCCGGCTTTTCCATTCGTAAATATCCTGAAGAAATTGTCAGCACCGCACTGCACTTACTCTATCAGCATAATTACAGAAAACCCATGACCTTCGATGCGTTTTTATCCCGTTTTGGATACAGTTTACTTTGAGATAACGAATGCCTAAAAAAATAGTCGTAAGGACAGGCCCAAAGAAAGAAAAGTTCATTCCCCTGGAAGATGAAATAATTTCAGAGGAAGTAGTTGTTCCGGAGGAAGAAGAGTCTCTTCAGTTACTTGGACAACAAATTAGTGAAGCACGAATTACAAAAAATCTTTCACTAGAAAGTGTTTCCGGACATTTACATATTCCTGTCAACACTCTACAGTCTATCGAAGACGGGTGTAAGGGCAATGTACTGCCTCAAGTATTTTTACGTGGCTTGGTCCGCTCATACTGCCTGTTTTTGGAATTGGAAAATACAGGCATTATTGAAAAAACAGACAGGCTTTTGAAATCCGATGATGAAAATGAACCGTTGAACCTAAAATCGCTCAGGCCGGTTTATGAAAACAGGGAATCAAAGCCAATTGGAATAATTTTGACAGTTTTGGTCCTTATTGTTGGAGGATTCTTTGTCTATTCCTTCTACTTTTTGGAGACTCCTATTTCTTTCAACGGAGACAATAAAACATTAACAAAACCCCTGGTAGTTGAAGTTGAACCAATAATCGAACCGGTACAGAAAAGCACTCCAGCCATTCAGGAATCTGTCAGTCCTGCAGAGCCATCTCCTGAAATACCTGAAGTATCAACGGAGATTACTCTTGTAGAAAAACAAAAAACTGAGAATACACAAACAATTCAACCCATAGCTCTTCAAAACACTGTGGAGCCACTTGTTCTTGAGGTAGAAGCCTCTGAAGACACTTGGATTAGTATTGCAGTAGATAAAAAAGAAACTAAAGATGTTCGCCTGGATGCAGATAAAATTCAGCAGTGGGAAGCAAAAAAACAATATCTGCTGACACTGGGAAATACTCATGCTGTACGGGTTTTGTTGAATGGAAGAGAAATAGAAACTAACCGCGTTAATCAGTTGCTTACAGACTGGGTAATCGACGCAAGTTTGTTACCGTAGATTTCTTGAAAGCCAAATACTACATGCAGCAATTCCGAGTGTTTAAACACGGTAAGCGCTACCGTCCGCTTAGTCAGCACTATCTGGAACGATTTGGCGAAAAAGTATTTAAGGTGAGTGTTTCTGTCGCAAAATCATGTCCAAACAGAGAAGGTCACAATGGGGCGGCAGTCTGCATCTTTTGCGATGAATGGGGATCCGCCGCCTATCACCAGCAACGAGAAAAACCTATCCGCGAACAAATCCAAATTAACCGAGAAGCTATCCGTAAGCGTTATCGAGCCGAAAAATTTTTGATCTATTTTCAAGCTTACACCAACACATTTGGACGTTTCAAGGAATTGGAATACTTCTACAAGGAGGCTTTGAAGGAAAAAGATGTGGTCGGAATTGTAGTGGGAACTCGTCCTGATTGCCTTCCCAAAAGAGTTTTGCATAAATTTTCAGAAATCGCGCAAGATAACTATCTGTCCGTTGAACTGGGTGTACAAACTTTTGACGATGCCCAACTGCGGTTTCTTTCACGTGGACATGACAGCGCTTCCTCTCTAAAAGCAATCCGTAAATTGAAAACACTACCGGACGTTAATTTGTGTGTGCATTTGATGTTTGGGCTTCCGGACGAAACTGATGCACAAATTCGCAAAACTGCAGAAATTCTGTCTGAACATAAAGTTGATGGAGTAAAATTACACAACCTGCATGTTCTCCGCAATACCCCGCTGGAAAAGTTGTATCGTGAATCCCTTTTTAAACCGGTTGATCTGGAAGAATATAGTCGTAAAGTTGCATTGTTTCTTGAAAATCTTTCTCCAAATATTGCTGTTCACCGCTTAGCTGCAGTTGCTTCGCGCTGGGATGAGTTAGTCGCACCACAATGGACTCGCGAAAAAATGAAAACAACTCAATTTATTGATGATTTTCTGGCTGCAAAAGAGACATGGCAGGGACGTTGTTTTGAGGTTTAAGGTTTAAGGCTTTGCGTAAAGCCTTGAGACCCATCATGTCACGTCCCTGATGTTTTCTGCATTGAAATTTTATTAAATAAATATTTAAACTTTTGGAAAAAGTAATAACAGCTTGTCATTCACATGAAGCTTCGTCTGGATGACAGATAAGTGTGGTATTCGAACTTTTTAACACAGGATACTTTAATCATAAATATATTCCAAGATCTGGATCAACTGCTGCTCAAGGGGAATTAAATTATGAAAATAATTTGGACAAGGCAATTGCTGATGATTCGGACCGAGCTTTAATAACCGCAGCACTGTATTTGGCGCAAGCCGGACGAAATGTTGTTTTGATTGATGCACAGCATCGTTCAAGTCTGGCGGATTATTTGCTGATTTGTGAAGGTCGTTCGCAGTTGCACTGCAGAGGGATTGCAGAAAATGTAGAACATAATTTGAAGCGGGAAGGAGAGGCTTCTTTAGGCATTGAAGGTGAGCGTGAAGGGAACTGGGTACTTTTAGATTATGGAAATATTATCCTCCATGTTTTCCATCCTGAAATACGAAAGTATTACAGATTAGAAGAGCTTTATGAGCAGGGACCAGGTCAAAACAGCACTAAAATGTCCATGACCTCAGAATGATTTAAGGTCGAAAAATGTCAAACAAAGAAAAACCGGAATGGTTGGAGGAGTTGGAGAAAGTCCCCCTGACTTCACGATTACGCAGAAAAGAATCCTTGAAACGCTTCAATACATGGCGTGTCGGCGGAGTTGCAGAGTGTTTGATTGACGTTGTCAATGCTGAAGACCTGAGCCTATTACTACCCTTCATAAGCAAACACCGTATTTCCTGGTTTATCCTTGGAAAAGGTTCCAACCTGTTTATCCCCGATACTGTCTGGCCCGGAATAATTTTGCATTTAAGCGGAGAGTTCAAAAGTTGGGTACCTATCGAAGAAAATAATTCCTCCACCTGCAAAAATAGAGTCACTGCGGGAGCGGCACTGGCCGATGTGACATTTGCTCAACGCTGTGTAGCTCAGGGATGGGGAGGTATGGAATTCTTGATCGGCATTCCCGGAACGATTGGCGGCGCTGTTGCCATGAATGCCGGTGCACACGGTGGAGAAACTGCAGATTTTTTGCAGGAAGCAGAGTGGATGGACATGGAAGGTAATTTACATTCCTCAGCCAGACAAAACCTGGAATTCCGCTACCGATATTCTGATCTTATGGGAAATTATGGACGGATTATTACCAGTGCAGTTTTTGAATTACAGCAATCTGATCCGGAAACAGTAAAAAAAAAACTGCTTGAATGTCAACAGTTCCGTATGGAAAAACAACCTTTCAATCAACCCAGCTGTGGTTCAGTCTTCAAAAATCCTCCTGGAGATTTTGCTGCCCACTTAATAGAAACCTCCGGATTAAAAGGTAAAATCAGGGGTGGTGCTCAAATCAGTCCAATACATGCTAATTTTATTGTTAACCTTGGGAACGCCTCTTCAACAGATATTTTATCGTTGATTGATACCGTTCGGGAAACAGTTTTTAGCAAGCATTCCATTAATTTGGAGTCTGAGGTTCAAATCCTGCAGAGTTCAGTATACGGATAACTTTCAGCAGTTTACTATAAACGGATTGCTAACATCCGTTTAGAATCCTGTCTAAAAACCATATAATGCCAAACATTTACTGAAAGCCTTGTTTTCCATGCAGGATCTCAAACGACAATCAAATCGACGCCCTGTTGTGCGAAAGCTCCGGACCTCATCAATGAGAGTCCGTAAAAATCACAGCAATCCAATCCCGGGCCTTTCCGTTAAACTCCGCAAACCCAATACCGAACCTGGTTACAGCAATTCCTGGATGCCGCCGTATTTTGTCGAAAATGAACCCGCATTTTTGCGTATGAAAATGCGTTGGCTAATTCAAAAATTTATTGGATTCTGTGGACTGATTTTTATTTTTTGGCTGGTTGGAGGCAGTGTTTGGGTTGGTCAATGGTTTTTTCAACAACCACTTTCAAGGGTCAATATCAAAGGTAACCTGTTGCTGAAAGATGCCGATGTGCTTTTTGCAAGTGGCCTGCGTCAAGGACAACGTTTGATCGATCTCAATCCATATCAGATTGCAGCTCGTCTTCAGACACATCCCATTGTACAAAAAACCGACATACGTAGAAAATTTCCGGACGAAATTCACCTTATTATAAGTGAACATCAGCCTGTTGCTTTGCTTCAGCTTTCACAACAGACGAATGTTTTTTCATCTGCGTCCTTATCAAAAACAAAGTACGTCCTCATTGGAAAAAATCAGCGCCTGCTCAAACTATTAACATTTGATGAACTGCGGGACTCACCGTATAAAAACCTGCCACTGATCAACGGACTGACGGTACTATCCGTAACACTTGGTTCCAGTTTAGATTCACCGGTTCTTGAAAGAGGTTTAAGATTCCTAGAAACATTTCAAACAATGGCTGCAGCTCAAAAAGCTGAACTGCAAAATACGCAGAAAAAACTTGAAGGTCAATTCAGAATAGTTGACTGGTCTTCTCAGCCAATTCACATTGATATTTCTGATCCGCTAAACCTGAAAATTAACTGGCCACTGAATTCATCTGAGAATCGACCTGATTCTGCGGAGCCCCTGCGCACCGTTCCGCTGACGATCCAAATGGGAAGTCGTGATTTCGGCGAACGCTTACGCACCTTCCAAAACATTTATCCTGTATTGGGTAAACAACATCCAGGATTAAAAAGTATTGACCTGCGCTACAAAAATAGGGTAATGCTAGTACCCTGATCTAAATTCAAAACAAAAATACTGGAACGTAGACATTTTGTCTGCTGGCATTTAATGGAGCATGACAATGGCCTTGTTGGATGAACTGGTGCTGAAAGAAGATTTGGATCCGGAAGTGATTGGGCAGACCAGCAGCGCTTTCAAAAACCTCCCTGAGCTTGAGAAAATAAGGCGTCTGATTCAGATGGATTTGCTGGAAGAACCTAACCTTCTCCGGAATATGTCAGACCGTTATAACCTCCCGCTGCTTTCAACAACACTTGATGAAGTCCAAAATTACGAAAACCTACCTTTGTCAAAGCAACTTTATGAACGTACCGGCATTTTACCGATGCGTCTGGGATCAAAGTGTGCCTGCCTGTTGTCAGTTCAGTCAAACTGGTTGAAGATGAATCAGGTTGCCTTTCATCTCGGCGAACCGATTTATTGGTATTTAGCACAACAGCAGCAAATTGAAGCACTGCTTCAAACTTCTCATTTGCAGATTGAAGATGCTGATATTTCTGCAACCGACAGAATTCATCATTTGTTTGAAGAAGCTATTTCCCGCAGAGGATCAGATATTCATCTTGAACCTGAAAAAAATCAGATGAGAGTCCGATTCAGGATTGACGGATACCTCCAGGACTCCGCTCCAATGCCGATGAGTTTCCACCCACTTATTTTCTCACGAATTAAATTATTGGCCGGAATGGACATTGCTGTCAGGCGCCGTCCTCAAGACGGACACTACACATACAACTCCAACAGTAATCGCATTTTTGACGTTAGAGTTTCAACTTTGCCGGGTCAATTTGGGGAAAAACTGGTGCTGCGGCTTTTGGATCAGATACCGGTACAACACAAATTGGAAGCACTCGGTTTTTTCAAAAATGACTTGGAAATGCTTTATCAGGCAAGCCAGGCTCCAAGCGGTTTGATACTAATGGTTGGACCGACCGGAAGCGGCAAAACAACTACACTCTATGCAATCCTAAATGCACTGAATTCACAAGAAAAGAATATACTTACAATCGAAAATCCTGTTGAATATCACATAGAAGGTATCACCCAGGTTTCAGTCAAACCGGAACAAGGTTTGGGTTTTGCAGATACACTAAGAGCAGCACTGCGTCAGGATCCGGATGTTCTGTTGATCGGAGAAATAAGAGATGAAGAGACTGCAAACATTGCCGTCAAAGCTGCGCTTACGGGACATTTGGTACTCTCAACACTTCACAGCAGTGATGCTGTAACTGCGATTCAGCGTCTGTTGAACCTCGGTATTGCTCCGGATTTATTAGCAGAAACATTGACAGTAATCGTTTCCCAAAGATTAGTGCGCCGCCTCTGTTCACACCAGAACGGAAACAAGTCAAATCCTAATACTTCGGACAAAAACTGCTTGAGGTGCAGGGGTACGGGCTACTCCGGCCGCATTCCTGTCTACGAAATTCTGAAGGTGAATTCTCTGGTACGAGACCGGATTCAGGCTGGTGACACAGGTAAGAAATTGATACGCCCAGAACCTGAACTTTACTTTCACACAATGGAACAAACTGCTCAACGCTTGACCAAAGAGGGTTTGACTGACTGGAAAGAAGTACAGCCGCTGTTACTGAATGTTTAAGTATTGAAAGAAGTTTTGAGACTTGAGGCTGTAATAATAATTTAAGATGTTAATCAGTTCTTTCTGAACAGAGATCTTAGATTTGTGGGAAAGCAATTAAATCCCTTGATCAAACAACCTCTTGTTACTGCCTCATAGCTGCAACACCATATCACTTTGGCGGAAACAATACACTAACTCTAAACCTGTCTCGTCGCTGAAAGCCTTTCACAACATAAATACTGTGTGAGATTAAATATGCATAACTTTTGCACGATTTTGGCAAGAAAGTCTTTGGATGCTGTTTTTGGTAAAATAAACAAACTCTATCCGTAAAAGCAGATTAACTGAAACCTATTGTATATGTTGGTACCGATCGTGTTGGTCAAGTAAGAATTTGAATATAACTGATCTGTTACGGCAACTGCGGCAGACTGATGTTATTCGGCAGATCTGATTAAAGCTATTCTCAAATTGGTTGTAGTCAAGTTAATATAGTGTTAATATAATAAGATATTTTCGGCCATTTTCTATATAAATGTTTGTATGAAAAACTTTTCAATCCTTCTGCTTAAAGATAGTAACTTTGGAGTAAGCCAGTATCATTTTGGGTCAAAATTTATGTTTTTTTTGTTGACCTTGATACTGATTGGCGCTGGAGCTTTAGGTTGGAAATTTTTCGACCAGCACCTGACAATCTTGAAGCAGGCCCAGTTACTTGAAAAGCAGGAAAATAATCAGATAGCATTTCAGCAGAGGATTGATCTCTATGACGGTCGGGAGTCCAGAATTTCGTTTCTTGAAAATTATGTTGAAGAATTGAAGCAGTCTTCACATAACAGTAACGTAATGTTTATGAAACATTTGGCACTATCCCGTTCCACCACACATAAGTTGGAGGAATTGCATGATTACATATGCCAGACATTGGAGGCTCAATGTACACCAAAACTCAAGGATCAAACAAATCCTCAACAGACAGTGCAGTGGTTGGATCAGATATATCAGGATTTTCTGCTGTTTAATCAGTCTTTGCAGGAATTTGCTTCAAATCGTAGAAGTTTTGAAGAACAGGCAAATACCATTCAGCAGTTACGAGGACAACTCGTTGAAACAGAACAGGATTTGGCTGAACATATGGAGTTCCTCAAAGTTAATCAGGCAACGGTCATCCGGCTAACAAAAAAGATCAGTAAAACTACTGGAATAAGACTCAGCAAAACCGATAAAACGAAACGAGTAAAAGCTAAAACTGGGCGTGGAGGTCCTACAATTTTGGATAGCTTGTCACTCGACTCACCGCAAACTTTGTTAAGTTCCGGAAGTTTGCGTAGTTTTCTTTACAATAATTCTGATAACTACTACGAAACCGTGGCCCAACTGGAGGATTTAAGCCAGTTGATTGAACGAAATCAAAGTTTCTGGAGGCATACTCCGACCATGATTCCCGTTAGAAGCAGAGCATTATCTGATAATTTTGGAATGCGAACGGATCCGTTCACCAAGAAACGTGAGTATCATGCTGGCATTGATTTCAGAGCAAAAAGAGGCACCCCAATTCACGCTCCTGCAGATGGCACTGTCCGGATTGCAGACCGCAAATCAGGATTTGGACTGCTTGTGGAACTACAACATGGAAGAGGTTTCTTTCCCGGAAAGAAAAATCATGTTCGCTACAGAACACGTTATGCTCATCTTTCTAAAATAAAAGTAAGACGTGGTCAGAAAATTAAACGTGGTGATAAGCTGTTTGATTGGAGGATCGACTGGAAAATCTACTGGTCCACATTTACACTATGAAATGATTATTAATGGACGACATACAAACCCTCTGTTTCCAATTTCCAGGTTTAATCCGGACCAGCTTCTTTATCGAAATTGAGTGCAAGGCTAAAAAATTAACATGCCGAACCAAAATACTGCAGCAAACAAAGGACTTGGATTCCTAGGTGAGGATCTATATGTAGAGGGTACCATCCACTCACAAAAGAAAATGGTTGTGAGTGGAACAGTAGATGGATCCATATTTTGCGACCAGGAGATTGTTGTTTCGGAAACTGGACAAGTCAAAGGAAAGATTGAAGGTAATATAGTACTGGTTGCAGGAAAAATCAATGGCGATTTGCTGGTCCATGAACGCCTTGAGGTCAATGTAACTGCAAATATTAAAGGTGAGGTACAAGTTCCTTCAGGAAAACTTTTAATTCAGGAAGGAGCCAAACTGGACGCTCAGTGCATCATTCTTAACAAAGAACCTTCCGGCAAAAAAGCATTAACCTGATTTAATTGAGCAACAAAACTTCTGTGGCCAGCAGATAATTATTTTTAATTTTCAATAATGCAATACCCAACTTCAAAAAATAGTCTTAAACAGCAAAACAAGCCAGTTGAACAGTCAAAACTGCTTAAGAATCATGACAGAATTCTGTATGTTAGCGGACTGTTTTCTCCACCAAAGGTACAAGAGATTCCTGTTGTTGGCATGGCAAAAGAAACTGAAGAGTGGAGCTCGTTGTTCTCACTTGTCTTAATTGCAGGGTTTGGTGTGGTTATGCTCATAATCTCAGTGATTGGGAGTTATGGAATATTAGCCACCAGCCGACTGGAAGCGCATGAACAAATGCTTCTTCAAAAGCTTGAATCGATGAAGGTTGAGAAAACTTTGATGCAAGAAGAAGTTTTGGCATTGAAAACCAGTCCGGAATATATTGAATTGATTGCACGCAAAGAGTTGGGTTTAGTGCATTCCACCGAGCTGATTTATTATCTCCCTCCTTCAGACAAAGATTCCTCCCGCACCGATAATTAATTAAAAAATGCGGTCTTCAAGTTTTTCAATAGATTGTTGAATGACTTCCGGAATAGTGGTTGTCTGACTTTTTTGATAGTTGTAGCACACCACAATTCCAGTACCTTCTGCAACCGGACCCTCATGCTTCTCACTGACGAGCAGATATTCCATTGTGAAACGTTTTTCGTGCAAATCTGTTATTTTTGCACCCGCAAATACAGTGTCCGGATAAGTGAGGGGAATCCGATAGCGGCAGGAAGTGGAGCCTAATATTGGACCAATGCCCATTTTTTCAATTATTTTCAGCCAGCCTAAAGTCTCAAAATACTGGATTCGGGCACTCTCAAAATAACGAAAATAGATCACATTATTTACGTGCTGAAATGAATCCATGTCTCCCCAAATTACTGGAATTTTTGTGACAACAGGAAAAGTTTTTAAAAGTTCTTTCATAAATTTTCTCAATGAGTGAAATTAATAAACAAAAAGAGGGCTTACCCAAAAAAATAGCCTTGATTATCTGCAATGGTAATCCTCCACCGGAAAAGCTGTTGCACCAGTTATGGCAAGAAGCAGATTATCGGGTAGCAGCCGATGGGGGTGCAAATCAGCTGTACTACTATAATCTGATCCCGGATGCAGTGGTTGGTGATTTTGATTCAATTAAGCCGGAAGTCCGGAAGAAATTACCAAACTCTAGGCTATTTCATGTTAAAGAACAAGACACCAACGATGCCGACAAAGCAGTTCGACATTGCTTGAAACACGAATGCACTGAAATACACATTCTTGGAGCAGAAGGTAGGCGTAATGATCATTTCCTTTCAAGTCTGGAAATTCTATTTAAATACACCCCAAATGTCCGCCTCATTTTGTGGACTCCGCTGGAACGCATGGAGTTTATTCTTGACAACTGGAAAGAGAATCTTCCGCTAGGAACAATTCTTTCTCTGCTGCCGCTTTTCGGTGGTGCTCAAGGTGTCGTCACACACGGATTAGAATTTTCTCTGGACAGTCATGATTTGCTTCCAGGAAAAACACCTTCCGGAGTCTCAAATCTTGTAATCAGCAATCCTGTATCAGTAACTCTAAAAAAAGGTCAGCTGTTACTTGTTGTTCAGCACACCACAAATTATTAATAACACTCTGAATCAGATAAAAGTCAGAATAACTGTCAAAGTTATAATGCTGTAAAGCGTTGAAAAGAGTACCGTCGTAGTAACAAATTCAGGAAGCAGTTTGTATTCCAATGCAATGATTGAAGCAAGTACAGCTGCGGGCATTGCTGCCTGAAGAATGCCGGTACTGCGTTCCAGACCTTCCAGCCCAAAATAGGGTACAATGAGCAGCGCCAAGACAGGACCTCCTATCAAACGTACTGTACTTGCAGCAAAAACGTTGAAGTTAATCTTAATTCGTGGAATCTCTCCCATTTGAACCCCAAGTGTAATCAACATCACAGGGATCATTGCCTGCCCCAAGAGTCCACTCAAACGTGATAGAAAAATTGGTACTTCTACATCAGTAATATTGAAAACAAGAGCCGGAATCAGGGCTATTAAAGCCGGTGTTTTAAAAACAGAAAAGACAGCTGTCACACCTCCGCTGCGAGCCCAACTTGCCACACCAACACAAATTATAAAAGAAATAAAGACAGTCGCCACAAAATAAACAGTGGCAAAGGTCCGGGCTGTCTCTCCCAATCGAAATACAATTAACGGCAGGCCAAAATTACCAACATTGCCAAACGTTGCAATCAGCACGAAAGCGGCTGTAATTTCCCTGGACTGGCGCAGAGCTTTACCAACCAAAAAACCCAACAAAGCAACCGCAATTTGGGTAACAAGAATAAAACTGAGCATCCGTAAAGCCAACTCAGAATCAATTTTCGCCTCACTGATAATATTAAATACAAATGCCGGAATGAACACAAAATAGGCAGTTCTTGAAAGTGACCGTGCATCAATTTTTAAACGTGGGCCAACAAAATAACCTATAACAACAAGAATAAAAACTGGTGTGACAACATTGAGGAAAACTAAGAAGATCCCACCAATATTTTCCATAAAGATAAAACTGCTCATATTCTAAAGCTAACAAATCATTAAGTGTAGGTTATGTTAAGATCAAAGATTTAATTTAATATTTTATCAGGATGTTCGCATTCAAGGGAAATCACACAATGTTCACAATCAGGTTTTCGTGCCCTGCAGACATAACGTCCATGCAGAATTAACAAGTGATGTGCGTCTTTTTTCCATTTTGCAGGAACTACTGACATCAATTTTTGTTCAACTTTTATGACAGTTTCTCCTGGTGCAAGCCCGATACGGTTTGAAAGCCGAAAGATGTGAGTATCAACTGCAATCACAGACACCCCAAATGCAGTGTTTAAAATCACATTCGCCGTTTTTCGTCCCACTCCCGGAAGTGCCTCTAAATCCTCTCTTTTATCCGGAACCTCCCCTTTGTGCAACTTCACCAGTTGTCCACAAGTTGCAGCAATATTTTTTGATTTTGTCGGTGCAAGTCCAATACTCCGAATGTGCGCAAATATTTTTTCTGAACCAGCCTCAAACATTTCTTCAGGCGTAGGAAATGCGGAAAATAATTCTGGAGTAACTTTGTTTACAGAAACGTCTGTAGCCTGCGCACTGAGAATTACGGAAATCAATAACTCGAAAGGATTCCGGTAGCAAAGCTCCGTCTTCGGATTCGGAATTGAGTCGCTCAACTTCCGAAAAAGACTAGCTATCTTTGCAGATTTCATGGATAAAACATCTCAAATTTGTTTCATTAACTGCATATTCAGTTGCCTGTCTGCAGATTTTGACTCATATAACTTGTTTTAGGAACCGTCCCATATTTATTTCCAAAACTGAAGACAATCTATCACAAATGTAGAACAATGCCAGTCATGAGTTAAATTGACAATTAACACTAATAAACTGACAATGGACAACAATCCAATAATGAAACCGCCCACTATGGTCTTTCAAAATTATTGAAATTAAAAACCGATTACAGGTTTAGCACATGAAACAACTTGATTTTCTACCTCTCCGGATCTCAATTCTGGTGGTTTCTGATTCTCGGACTGAAGAAACCGATACTTCCGGAAAAATACTTACTGAACGTCTCACAGAAAAAGGACACATTCTGGCGGAAAAATGCATTGTGCCGGATGATATTTATCAGATTCGTGCAGTAATGTCCCGCTGGATTATTGATCCGGCAGTAGACATTATCCTTAGCACCGGTGGCACCGGACTCACCGGACGTGACGGCACTCCTGAAGCAGTATTCCCTTTATTTGACAAAGTAATCGAGGGCTTCGGTGAATTGTTCCGACAGATATCATATGATGAAATCTCCACCTCAACTATCCAGTCAAGAGTCACAGCTGGAGTTGCCAACGGAACTTATATTTTTTGTTTGCCGGGTTCTTCCGGAGCTTGTCGAACAGGTTGGGACAAAATACTAGCAACTCAACTTGATATCCGCAGTCGACCCTGTAACTTCGCAGAATTAATTCCAAGATTGACTGAAAAATAGTAAATAGGCTCAGTTGTCAGTTATCAAGCTTAACACTTTTAAAAAATTGAAAGACTGCTTTCAATGAGTCAACAGCTCACTCTGTAGATTCTAATTTTCTGCTTCTGATGCAATAAACTCCTGTACCACAGGAACAAGTCGCTCCATCCCTTCTTCCATAGGACAGACAACCGGTAAGCCCAAACGCTCTTCCAGTTTTTGCTGTTCTGACTCCAGTTCTTTTTTAGTGAGATCGTAACTGTTAAGTGTTATAGCTAAAGTTTGAGAACCATATAAACGAATCAGTTCCAATTCTTCCTCAATCGGCGGCATCGGCCAAAGTTTTCGATCATCATCAGTCAGATAATATTTCTGCTTTGGCGCATATTGTAAAATCACACCTTTGGCCAGTGCACTGCAAAGATATTCAGAACCGCATGGTCCGGAAGGATTGCGTAAAGAAGACTGACCTTCAAGCAGCATCAAGTCAGGATTTTCCTCCTGATCACAACGAAAAATTGCATCTTCCAGTTCTCCACTGACAAAATCATTGAGGGTTGAATCAAGAATAAATCCATAGCGTCCACCTTGCAGTTTGCCAGTCTGCCCGGTGTAAATCATTTCGGTACGAATGCCCTGCTTACGACAGGCATCTCTGAGCCAAAGACTGGAAGTACGCTTACCCAAGGCACAGTCCATTCCAAACATGGCAATTCTTGGAGCACGGACATTCAGAATATCTCCTGTCCAAAATGCCTGATCCTTTGCACTTTTAGGTTTTCGAATATCAAGCAATTTGGCCTGATTTTTCTCAGCTCTTTGTACTAATTCAGGATCATCGCTCAGATAGTGGTGCAGACCGTTTACAACATGCATACCTCTGGACAGTGCTTCAAGCAACTCTATACGAAGTCCCTCGGGGATTACCCCGCCTTGAGTTGCAATCCCAATAATTGCGTATATACCACGTCCGCTTTCTTCCAAAACTAGTTTGTTTCTTGAACTTCTGGCTATTAAAAATTCATTAATGGTTGCATGAATTGGGATGTCTAGCATCTGACCGTCAACGAGTTTTCCTGCATCCTGTCCGGCAAAGTTTTGGTCGATGACAGCAAGAATTTGATATTGTTCTGAATTACGAATCAGACCAAATGCAGTCTTTGCATTATGAGAATCAAATAATCCACTGGTGAGAATAATTGCTTCTTCTTTCAAGGGAAATCTTTTTAAATTAAGAGTTATGATCGTTTAGTTATAAGTCTTAAATCCACAAATTGTCTTTTCAACCTAAGAATAAAACTCAATGATATTAGCATAATAACATATCCAAGATTTCTCACTTCGTTCAAAATGACAAGGAATTAGAATTTATTACAGGTTCATCAGTTATAGTTATTTGATTATAGTATTATCGGACACTGCGTTTATTGCGCGATCTGTTTGTCATTATACTTCAAGACTTTTTTTAGTAAAAGTGCATCTCCCAAAGGATTTATAAAATAATTTTTTCGGATGCCTGTTTCTTGATAACCTTGTTTGTAATACAATTCAGTTGCAGCTTTGTTTGCAGAATTGACTTCGAGCCAGAGTGATTCCAGATTAGCTGATTCCGCTAATATTTCCAACTGCTCTAACATAAATTTAGCCAGCCCTTGTTTCCTCCAATCCGGCAGAACTGCTAATCTGAGTATTTGCAGTTCCGGAGGTACTGACTGAAAAGACAGCATTCCTACTTGAGCTGCAGTTGGAACTTGCAGCAGCCAATTTGAGAAAGTAGACTGCTCCTGCATTTCCCGATAATCTTGTTCACTCCATGCAGCACTGAAGCAGAGGGAATCCATTTTCATCATTTCTTTTGGCGAAGGATGCAAACAAAAATTGATGCCCTGGATACGATGAGCTGAAGACGGAATCATCACTTCTTCTACTATTTTATTTAAAAATAACTTGTAAACTACCAGAAGATTAGCTATAAATATATGTTTAATAAAATTTATTAAAGAGAAGCGGAATCTGTCTGTCATGGGATGAGGACAACAGAGCCGATTCTTTATGATTCACTTCAGAGCCAGTGCGTCCGATTATATCCCACGGACATTTAACCAAGCCATCATAAGGAGATTTTATGGCTGTCATTTCAATGAAGAAATTTTTAGTAGCTGGAGTCCACTTCGGTCACCAGACAAAACGTTGGCATCCCAACATGGCGCCGTACATCTACGGCATAAAAAACGGTGTTCACGTCATCGATCTGCGTCAGACACTGACCAAGCTCAAAGAAGCTTACGAATACGTTAAAGCCTCTGCAGAAGAAGGACGTGTACCACTATTCGTTGGCACAAAAATCCAAATACAACGTATCGTTAAAGAAGAAGCCGACCGATGTGGGTGCCCCTACATCAATTTTCGATGGCTGGGAGGTTTGTTAACAAACTTTGGTACTGTAAAGCAGTCAATCGCACGAATGAAAACCTATGAAGAAGTTGCAGGAGAAGACGGCAGTTACGAGGGTGTGATCAAAAAAGAAGCTCTGATGATGGAGCGAAAACGCGTGAAGTTAGAGCGATCACTCGGCGGAGTGCGGAATATGAAAAGTGTACCCTCGATGCTTTTCATTACAGATTGTCATAAAGAACAGCTTGCAATGAAAGAGGCACAAAAGTTGGGAATACCAGTTGTTGGTATTGCTGATACAAATTGTGATCCTACCGGTATAGACTTCGTTATTCCTGGGAATGACGATTCCCCACGTGCAGTTGCCATTTATGCAGATGTAATCGCTACTGCAGTCATGGAAGGTCTTGCTGCTCGAAAACAAACTAGAATAGAATCGATTCCTGAAGAAAAAGCTGCTGCTAAAAAAGCAAAGCCTGAAGTGAAAGCAAAGCCTGAAGTGAAAGCAAAGCCTGAAGTGAAAGCAAAGCCTGAAGTGAAAGCAAAGCCTGAAGTGAAAGCAAAGCCTGAAGTGAAAGCAAAGCCTGAAGTGAAAGCAAAGCCTGAAGTGAAAGCAAAGCCTGAAGTGAAAGCAAAGCCTGAAGTGAAAGCAAAGCCTGAAGTGAAAGCAAAGCCTGAAGTGAAAGCAAAGCCTGAAGTGAAAGCAAAGCCTGAAGTGAAAGCAAAGCCTGAAGTGAAAGCAAAGCCTGAAGTGAAAGAAGCCTGAAACGTATGCGTGATAAAAAAACACCAGCTAAAAAAACTTCTGCTACTGCAAAAAAAGTCGAAACTGCTTCCGTGGGGAAAGTTCCCGCAGCAAAAGTGATTAAGGCTAAAAAATCGGAAACAAAAAAATAAACAGTTCCTACCAGATAATCTTTCCGGAATTACAACTTGTAAATCCAGAAACCACATAAAAGCTTAATAAGCATTGGAAGTATAAACAAAATGGCAGCGATTACAGCAGCAGCAGTAAAAGAGTTAAGGGAAATCACCGGAGTTGCAATGATGGATTGCAAGAAGGCCCTAGTTGAAGCAGACGGAGATCTGGAAGCAGCACAAGATTATCTGCGGAAAAAAGGACAGGCAAAAGCCCTGAAAAAATCTTCCCGAGAAACCAGTGAAGGAGCGGTAAGCTATAAAGTCAGTACAGATGGGAAACGTGCCGGTTTGGTAAAAGTTGCCTGCGAAACTGATTTTGTAGCACGTAACGACATATTTCAGGATTTTATCAGCAAACTTGCAAATCAAGTGTCTGAGCAGGGTGGGGAAAATGTTTTACAACAGACATTAGTCGAAGGTGAAGGCAGTGTTGAAAGTTTGTTGATAGAAAAAATTGCTGAATTAGGTGAGAACATGCAGATTCTTGACTGCAAAAAAATGGAAATAAGTAATGGTGTTCATGCAGGATATAGAAGTGACAAGAGTACGGATCTTGAAAGTATTTATAAAACCAGCAGAAGTGAAGGGTTTGGCTTGGAAGTCCAGCGTCGCTTTCTCAGGTTATTAGCCAGCTCATACAAGCTGAGGTTGAAAAAGAAAAAGAGGTTTTAGAGGCTGAGCGCTCCAAACAACAGATGCTATATGCAATTAGAGAAGTTTTAGATGATAATAACTTTAAAGAAATTTGTGTTGAAAACAAGTGGGATCCCTCAACGATTTCCTGAAGTAATTGATTATTTAGAAAAAGAACTTGGAGTTAAAATTAACTTTAACAGCTTTGCTAAATTCCAGTTCTAGACTACCTGTATGAGTCCTAAATACAAACGTATTCTACTTAAACTGAGCGGAGAAACTCTGGGTGGGAAACGCGGTACCGGGTTTGATTATGATACTATTAGGGCACTGACTGAAAGTGTAATTTCCATTCACAAACTTGGTGTAGAAGTTGGGATTGTGATTGGAGGAGGAAACATTTTTCGTGGATCCAAATCTGCTGAAGGTAATGTTGGCCGAGTTGCCGGAGATCATATGGGAATGCTGGCAACAGTGATCAACAGTATCTGCCTGCAGGAAATGCTGGAACAGCGACAAGAACGGTTACTGTCGTGGATATAACCGCACCAGTGATCACGGTTACAAGTGGCACAACGCAGAGCTGATCGGCATTTGGAAAAAAAACGAGTGGTGATTTTTGCCGCCGGAACGGGGAATCCATTTTTTACTACAGATACAGCTGCAGTATTACGTGCTTCTGAGGTGGGTGCCGAAATTGTCATAAAAGCAACAAAAACTGATGGCGTTTATGACAAAGATCCCAAGCTCCACTCTGATGCGGTTCGTTACGATGTGTTAAATTACGACGAGGTTCTCAAAAAGCATCTGAAAGTGATGGACGCAACGGCCATTGCTTTTTGCAGAGATAATCAACTCCCCATTTTGGTCCTGGACTACCAGGAACCTGACGCAATCCTCAAGGCTGTTTGTGGAGAAACCGTTGGAACACTGATCACGCAAAGAGGTTCATGACTATGGAAAACACACAGGAAGTTGAAGAAATGGTTGATCATAAGATGGATATTACCATTGAGAGTCTTAAAGTGGATCTCAGCGGTATTCATGCAGGACGTGTTTCACCTGCAATGTTAGATACAGTCAAGGTTGAATATTACGGAAATCCAACTCCTGTTAATCAGGTGGCAAACATATCTACTCCTGAACCACAGATGTTGGCAATCAGTCCCTGGGAAAAAACTATGATAAAAGAAGTTGAGCGAAGTTTGCAGGCCGCAAACCTTGGTTTCAGTATCTCCAATGATGGAAATATCATTCGTGCGGTTACTCCACCTTTCACTGAAGAGAGACGAAAGGATTATGTAAAACAGATCAAAATAATTGGAGAGGACTCGAAAATTGCAGTACGCAATGTCCGAAGAGAAGGGAATGACAACTTGAAACAAATGGAAAAGGATAAGCTCATTTCACAGGACGAAGAAAAAGTAGCACAGGATCACGTCCAGAAAGTTACAGATAAGCATACTAACATGGTAGATGAGTTAGTCACTGCAAAGGAAAAAGAACTTATGACATTTTAGGACTGAGATGCTGGCTGCACTTCTACATTCAATTTGGCAATATCAGATTTTTAAGTCTGTAGTTTTTCGCGGTGGTATGGCTTTTTTAACTGCCTATTTTTTAATAGTGTGGGTGATGCCGAGTGTAATCAGGGCTTTCAGGAAACGAGGAATTACTTCTGATTTTATTACAACTCCTGCTGATATAAAGCCTTACACAGGAGCACCTCCCATCATGGGAGGCGGCGTTTTGATTATGGGCATTTTACTTGGAGCATTACTCTGGTGCAATCTGAATCAATATGTTCTGGCTCTGTTGGTGATCATGCTTTCGTTTGGCATTATTGGAGCAGTTGACGATATCGCAAAAGTCATCAACAAGCGGCGCGTTGAGTCCGGACATGAAAAAAGAAAATCATTTAGTGAAAAAGCAGATGGAATTAGCGGACGATGGCGACTGACTGCTCAATTTGCTGTTTCACTGCTGGTAGTTACCGGTTTATATTTGTTTGTCGATATTGATGGACATTTAACAGTACCACTTGTACCGCTGAAAACAGCATACCCTTACTTGCCAAAATATCTTTTTATTCCATTCATGACCATCATCATCGTTGGTGGAGCAAATGCAGTTAACTTGACAGACGGCATGGACTCTCTGGCAACTGTACCATTGATGACTTGTGCTATGTTTGTCGGAATTGTGGCCTACATAGGAGGAGACCCAGAATTTGCGGCAAGGCTGAAGATCCCAAGTCTTTCACATGATATCAAGGAATTAGCAGTTCTCTCTGCCCTGGTCATTAGTGCATGTGTTGCTTTTCTAAAATACAATTCTCCTCCAGCATTGATTTACATGGGCGACTTGGGGGCACTTGCATTGGGCAGCATGGTTTCAGCTATGTTTATTTTTGTAAAAGCAGAATTATTTTTACCGATTGTAGGTGGAGTTTTTGTATTTTCAGTACTTTCCTCTATCATTCAACGTACATTTTTCAAGTTCATAGTGTGGCGGAAAGGCAGGCCTACTGCTGAGCGATATCGCTTTTTTTTACGCTCACCATACCATCATCATCTTCAACGCCTGTGGACTTATTCTGAAAAGAAACAAGAAGTTGTCTCTGTTTGGATAATGTTGCAGAATAAACTTGGAATAGATCCTGTTCCTGAAGAGAATAAGCTGTTAAATCCTCAGGAAGTTAACAGCCGCGTTATTTGGCACATGCATCTCAAATCAATTTGGCTGTTTGTATTTACGCTGATTATTTATTTTAAAGTCCGCTGAAGTATCTTTGTCAGAAAGAAAATCTGGAACAATTACATCTGCTCAACAGAAGAGTTTAACTGTCAATAAAACTACAGAAACTGCCATGAATTTTGAAGGCCAGACGGCACTTATAACTGGAGCTGGAAGGGGTATTGGTAAAACTATTGCCTTAAGATTAGCAAGGTCCGGAGCAGATATCGTGTTGGCTGATATGAGTCCGGATGTTGCGGAAGTGCGTGGAGAAGTGGAAGCATTGGGTCGTAAATGCATCACTCACTGTGGATGTAACCAATGAAGCATCTTGTGAAAGTCTAATTCAGAAAACTGTTTCTCATTTTGGAAAAATTAATATTTTAGTCAATAATGCAGGAATAACTCAGGACAATCTGTTTCTGCGCATGAAATCAGAGCAGTGGTCAAAAGTAATTGATGTCAATCTCAATGGAGTGTTCAATGTGACCAAAGCAGTGATCCGGATAATGGTAAAGCAGCGTACTGGGAAAATTATTAATATTTCTTCTGTTTCAGGCTTGATGGGTAATCCTGGACAAGTAAATTACTCATCTGCAAAAGCAGGACTTGGTGGATTTACTAAATCCTTAGCCAAAGAAATTGGCTCTCGAGGCATTACTGTCAATGCTGTTGCCCCGGGATTTATAGATACAGCAATGACACAAGCTCTCAATGAAAGTCAGCAGGAAGTAATCCTGCAACAAATTCCTTTGGGCCGGATGGGTGATGCAGAAGATATTGCTAATGCAGTTGCTTTTTTGGCCTCAAAAGAGGCTTCGTACATTACCGGAACTATTCTGCATGTGAATGGAGGAATGTACTAAACATTAGTATTTACAAAAATAGGGTTGATTTTTTCCCATATCTGACAAAAAATAAACCTCGTTTAATTAATTTTTCAAATCTTTAATCAAAAAATATAATGGAAGAAATACAAGCTAAGGTCATCCAAATCATAAGTGAGCAATTAGGTAAGGATGAATCAGAAATAAAAATGAATTCACACTTCATTGAAGATTTAGATGCAGACTCATTGGATACAGTAGAACTTGTGATGGCTCTGGAGGAGGAGTTTGAGGTAGATATTCCTGATGAGGCTGCAGAAAAAATTACCACCGTTCAGTCTGCAGTGGATTTCATAGTTGAATCCAAAGCCTGAATAACGATAAAAAACTTTAAATGAAGACGTGGCACAGTTAACAAATAATCGTGCTTGTAATCATTTCACGTACTCAATCTGAAAGAGCATGGGAAATCGCGTTGTAGTGACGGGACTCGGGTGCATGTCCCCACTCGGAAATGATGTCTCCTCTTCCTGGGAGGCCTGCACCAATGGACAATCTGGAATAGACCGGATCACTCATTTTGATCCTGAATTATTCCGTTGTCAGATTGCAGGTGAAATAAAAAATTTCCAGCTGCCTGAAATCATTCCGATCAAAGAAGCCAAAAAAATGGATCTGTTTATTCAGTATTCAATTGGTGCCACACAGGAAGCTTTGCTTGACGCAAACTTGGAGATCACCGAAGATCTTGAAGAAGAAGTAGGCGTTTCAATGGGCGTCGGAATTGGTGGACTGGGCTGTATAGAACGATACTCCAAAATTATTGAAGAGCACGGCCCCAAACGTGTCAGCCCGTTTTTTATCCCGATGACTTTAAGTAATTTGGCTCCGGGATATGTCTCACTTCTTTTTCGAGCCAAAAGTTATACCGCCTGCACCGTTTCAGCTTGTACATCTTCCAATCACGCAATTGGCACTGCAGCCCGAACTATTGAACGTGGTGATGCAAAAGTTGTAATTTCAGGCGGTGCGGAATCAAGTGTGACACCACTCGGTATTGCAGGTTTTGCGGCAATGCATGCTCTAAGTACCAGAAATGATGATCCTCAGAAAGCAAGCCGGCCTTTCGACAAAGACCGTGACGGGTTTGTCATGGGCGAAGGTTCAGGGATGTTAATTCTTGAAGACTACGAATTTGCCAAAGCACGGGGAGCACGAATTTACTGTGAAATAACAGGATACGGTTTCAGTTCAGACGCACACCATATGACATCTCCCTCATCAGAAGGCCCCGCGCGAGCCATGAAAATGACCCTCAAAGATTCCGGTTTGGCTCCAGAGGAAATTGACTATGTCAATGCTCACGGAACATCAACCCCAGTTGGTGACCTTAACGAACTAAGAGCCATAAAAATGGCCTTGGGAGAAAAAGCTGCCCAGCAACTTTCTATCAGTTCAACTAAATCCATGACTGGACATCTTCTCGGAGCTTCAGCAGCAATTGAAGCAATCTTTTGCATTAAAGCTTTACACCATAATTTTATTCCACCAACTATCAATATCGAAAATTTAGATCCGGAATGTGATTTGGACGTGACACCGAATACCGGAAAGTCAAAAGAAATAAGTGTTGCAATGTCAAATGCCTTTGGTTTCGGTGGTACAAATGCCTCAATTATATTTCAGAAAATAGACTGATTCCTTTTTATTCAGTCAATAATCGGAACATCAGACAGATCAAAATATTAATCTCAAAACTGATTCTATCCCCTTTTAAACTCAAAAAACATCATGAGCAGCACCGAATATCAAGTCGACCGCAGAGAGCTTCAATTCGTGGTTAACGAAACTTTGAAAGCAGGAAAATTATGTGAACTTCCGGACTTTGCTGAATTTGACGAAGAGATGTTTACGATGATTATCAACGAGGCCAGTACTTTTTCGGAACAGGTACTTGGCCCCCTCAACGAAAATGGTGACCGACAGGGGTGTAGAATAGAAAATGGCTCTGTGGTAACTCCAGATGGTTTTGCAAATGCCTGGAAACAACTTGGCGAGGGTGGTTGGTTGAGCATGAATATGCCTCCCGAATATGGAGGACAAGGACTTCCGGAAGTGATTTCTATCATTGCTAAAGAAACCCAATTGGCGGCAAACCAGGCATTTACCATCGGCGCATCACTCACATCCGGTTCGGCAAACCTGATTTACACTTTTGGTTCAGAAGAACAAAAAAACACCTTTTGCGAAAAAATGTTCGGCGGCAAGTGGTCCGGATCGATGTGTCTGACAGAACCTCAGGCCGGAAGTGCAGTCGGCGATGCTGCCACCAGTGCAACAAAACAGGAAGCTGGACACTACCTTATAAAAGGCACAAAACAGTTTATCACAAATGGCGACCATGACATGGCGGAAAACATCATCCATCTTCTGCTGGCGCGCACCACAGACGCCCCTGAAGGAACTAAAGGTATCAGCCTATTTATAGTTCCTAAAATTCGAATAGATGGAACACCGAATGATGTGAAGGTGATCAGCATTGAACATAAAATGGGGATCAACGGATCACCAACTTGCTTACTCTCATTTGGAGATAATGCAAGTTGTCACGGCTATTTGCTGAAAGCCGAAAATATCGGTATGGCGCAAATGTTCCAGCTGATGAATGAAGCCCGCTTGCTCGTCGGTTTGCAGGGACTTGCCGGAGCAGGTGCAGCTGTGCAAAATGCATGGGCATATGCAAAAGAACGTACTCAGGGACCATCTGCAATTCATCCTGGTGAAAAAGCTGCAATCATTGAGTTCCCGGATGTACGCAGAATGCTGATGCAGATGAAAGCCGTAACGGAAGGACTGCGTGCCCTGATGTACACGACAGCATGGTACACGGACATGGCGCATCATGGTCCAGATGAATCACGCGAAAAATATCAAGACTTGCTTGATCTACATATTCCAGTCTGCAAAGCATTCGGTACTGATCAGGGATTTGACGTGGCGCGGATCGGCATTCAGGTTTTGGGTGGTGTTGGATTTACACAGGATTTTCCACTTGAGCAAAATACGCGTGACCAGAAAATCGCCTCGATTTATGAAGGCACAAATGGAATTCAGGCTCTAGATCTTGTTAGCAGAAAATTTACTGCCAAAAAAGGACAGTTGCTCAAAGTTCTTGAACAGGAATTGAGCTGGTTTGACAATCATGCTCCAGAAGATGAACTCGCCGGCTGGGTTGCAGAATGGGAAAGTTACCGGACATTGATGCAGGAAAGCATTGCCGGTTTAAAAAAAATTGGAGAAGAACAGGGAAAAGACGGGTATGTCCTTTATGCAGCCAATATGCTGGATTTGATGGGTGATGTACTGTGTTGTTTTTATCTGCTCAAACAGGCTGATTCAGCTCAGCAAAAATGGAAAACATTGCTTGCTGAAGCAACTTCTCAGGCAAAATTGCTGGAAGAAAATGACGAAGCCCAGTTTTACTGGAATAAGCTGCGTACCACCGAATTTTATGTTTGGAGTGTTCTACCCCGTGCTTTGTCAAATGCAAAAACCATTAAAAACGCAAACCTCGCACCTCTAAATGCTTGTTTGTAGAATCCATTATTTGCAGTAAATCTGTCAAATAATTCATTTCTCAGTTTAAATACAAACGAATCGTCCGTTACACCGCTCTGGCCTGATTTTCTCTTGAATCTCCACTTTGCAACCTCAAATACCAATAAACTAAATGAGTTATCTGAGCTATTGGAATACAGGTTATCTCCATTAGAACTGGATTTACAGGAAATCCAAACTACTGATCTCCAGGAACTGGTAAAACATAAACTGAAGCAAGCATACGAACACATTCATGCTCCAGTAATCGTTGAAGACACATCACTGTATTTTAAAGCATGGAATGAGCTCCCCGGACCACTCGTCAAGTGGTTTATAGAGAACCTTGGTTTGGCGGGAATGGTAAGTGCTTTATATCAATTTAAAGATAAGTCCGCTCAGGCCGTTTGTTGTTTAGGATATACCAATAATGGTAAATCTATGTATTTGTTTGAAGGAAAAGTGAAAGGTTTAATCGTCAAACCAAGAGGCTCTCTTAATTTTGGTTGGGACGCAATTTTTCAGCCTTCAGAGCATGAGCAGACTTTTGGTGAAATGGATCCGGAAGTTAAAAATCGCATTTCACCTCGTGGAAAAGCGGCCACCAAATTTAAGCATTTCTTAACTCAGTCGGCAAAGCAAACGTAACATCCTCTTGAACTATTTCAAGATCACGGACAATGCTTGAAGATGACATCTTACTGATCTCTGTAACTATGCCCTGCACGATATCCTCAGGCGCGGATGCTCCTGCAGTAATACCAACGTTACGGACCGCTTCCAACCATTCCGGATCCAATTCTGCTGCAGATTCAATGCGGCGGGCCTTAACTCCTGTTGTTTCTGCAACTTCCAGTAAACGCATCGAATTTGAGCTGTTCTGTGCCCCCACTACCAGTACCAAATCAACTTCCTTACTCAAGGCCTTCACTGCATTTTGGCGATTTTGTGTGGCATAGCAAATATCATCTTTTCTCGGCCCATGGATCAAGGGAAACTTCTGCCGCAGCGCGTCGATAACAAGCGCGGTATCGTCCATAGATAAGGTCGTCTGAGTCACATAGGCAAGCTTTGCCGGATCGTTTACCTCAAGAGCACGGGCATCCTGTTCATTCTCAACCAGATAGATAGCCCCACCAGAGCTGCTCCAACAGTCCCTTTAACCTCAACATGGTTATGATGTCCTATAAGAATAATGGTGTGCTCTTTTTGGGCTAAGCGCTGAGCTTCTCTATGAACTTTTGTAACCAGAGGACAGGTCGCATCCAGTACCTGTAATTTACGTTTCTCTGCTCTTTTTCGAACTACCGGAGAAACTCCATGAGCAGAAAAAATTACTGGTGAACCTTCAGGTATTTCATCAATATTTTCCACAAAAACGGCACCCTCGTTCCGAAGGCGCTGAACAACATGCTTGTTATGGACAATTTCATGCTTCACGTATACAGGTGCACCGTGAATCTCTATTACCTTTTTAACAATTTCGATCGCCCTATCTACTCCGGCACAAAATCCGCGAGGACTAGCCAATACCAAGTTAAGTGGAGCACCTGTGGTATTTGTATTCATATACAAAGTAAAATTATGAAGATGGTTTGCATTTTGCTCTAATTAGTTTATAAGGGTACTAATAACATTTCAATCTTTAAGTAAAAATCTGAGAATACCACCAGAACGAAATCCAAGTCATGGGTGAAGAAGATAAACGTAGAAAGGCGGTTTGGAAGCGCTTGAAAGGTACCACCAATTTTTATCCCACTTATGTTGACGGGAACCTTGACAAGGTCACTCCTACTGCTGCGACATTCAGAACACAATTTCAAACCGTCATTCCACGTTACGATCTCTCCATGTCTGAAACCCGCAACGCAGGGACTGGTCCAACTTTTTTAGAAACAGCTTACCAACCTCCCACCGAAAATCCGAATCCTGAAAAACTATCCACGAACAAACCTCCGGAATCATCTGAACGAAAGCTTAAACGGCCCCGTCACAAGAAAAAGAAAATCCGTACCGATTTTTGGGAATAAAACAACTCATCCAAACTTCTAATAAAACAAATAAAACTGCTACAAGTTTGATATACTAAACTTGTATTATTTATTTGCAGGCAATAGAAGCAAAAAGTTGAGTTAAAAAAGGAATTCCTTTCGCCAGCCCGGACAGTATATTTGTTGATCGCCAAGCATAAACTGCAAAACAGCTTGACAAAAACACCGTAATTTGATCAAATACGGTGTTAATCACTTTTCAATAAAACTATGTTTGAGACCCTGTCAGACAAATTAAGCGGTTCGTTACGTAAGGTACGTGGACGGGGTCGTTTGACGGAAGAAAATGTGAGTAAAACTCTAAATGAGGTCAAAATGGCCCTTTTGGAGGCTGATGTTAATTTTAGAGTTGTTAAGGCTTTTTTACGCTCAGTTAAGTCCAGAGCGGTTGGTGAAGAGGTACAGGGCAGTCTTACTCCGGGGCAGCAGTTCATTAAAATTGTCAGCGAAGAACTGACAGAGATGATGGGCGGAGCTAATTCTGGATTAACCGAACCTGAATCCGCTCCATTGGTCACAATGCTGGTTGGCCTCCAGGGATCAGGTAAAACCTCATCCGCAGGAAAGTTAGCACGACTTTACAAAAATGAAGGGAAACGCCCTTATTTAATACCCGCTGATATCTACCGACCGGCTGCTATCCAGCAACTGCAAGTCTTGGCGGACACATTGGGAATTTCATGCTACCCTTCCCGTACAGATCAAAATCCACTGGATATAGTCCAGAATGGACTCGAGGCCGCAAAGCAGGAAGAAGCCGATGCCGTCTTTATCGACACTGCAGGACGGTTACACATAGACCAGGAATTGATGGAGGAATTGAGTCGGATCAAAGATTCCGTCATGCCTCATGAAATTCTTTTTGTTGCTGATGCAATGACAGGTCAAGAAGCAGTCAGTGTGGCAAAAGGCTTCAATGATTTGCTTGACATTACGGGTGTGATGTTGACGAAAATGGATGGAGACGCCCGCGGTGGCGCAGCACTTTCTATCCGGGCCATTACGCAAAAACCGATTAAGTTTTTTGCGGTAGGCGAAAAACTTGAAAATTTGGAAGCATTCCATCCAGAAAGAATTGCTTCCAGAATTTTAGGTATGGGCGATATGCTCTCACTGATCGAAAAGGTTGAAGACTCTTTCAGTGAACGTGAAGCCCTGCAAATACAGAAAAAGCTGAGGCGCAACGAATTTACGCTTGAGGATTTTAGAGATCAGTTGCGTTCGATGCGAAAAATGGGATCAATAAAAGACGTAATTGGAATGCTGCCCGGAATGAATGCTTCTTCTGTTAACGATGCAAATATTGACGACAATAAACTGATTCATATTGATGCCATCATTTCATCGATGACTATTAAAGAAAGAAATAACCACAAACTGATGAATGGCTCGCGGAGAATAAGGATCGCAAAAGGCAGCGGCACAAGCGTCAGCGAAATAAATAGACTGCTTAAGCAATTTATCCAAATGCGTAAAATGATGCAAAAGCTCACAAAAGTTTCCAATCCGGGCAAAGCCATGCGCATGATGCAGGATATGATACCTAATTGAAGGGTCCGGTAGCTGGATTCAGAGCACCGGCAGGTTAAACTGAAAACTGAAAACTGAAAACTTATTATTATGGTTAAAATACGTCTTGCCAGGGGTGGTACAAAAAAGAAACCTTACTACCGTGTTGTAGTTGCAGATCAACGTTGTAAACGCGACGGTCGTTATCTTGAACACATTGGATTTTATAATCCAATGGTCTCAGAAAACCGCTTTGGAATTGATGATGAGCGAGTCAAACACTGGCTTTCCGTGGGTGCACAACCAACGGAACGAGTTAGCAAATTGATGAAGCAGGCAAAAATCAAAGTCTAATAAGCTTTCGGGGTTAATCGTTTTTTTCGATAAGTACCACGATGAGTGTTTTTAATGATTATGATGAACTGACTTGGGTTGCCACAATTGTTGGTGCTCACGGGATCAAAGGAGCAGTTAGAGTTAAATACTTTACAGATACTCCTGATTATTATCTGAATGTAGAGCTTTTCTTTTTAGAATCTGAAAGTCAGTTACAAAACTTAAAAGTTCTGCAGATTCGACCAACAAAAAGTGGCTGGATCGTTCTCTTTGAAGAAATTGATTCCCGTACTGCTGCTGAAAATCTTAAAAGCTGCCGATTATTATTGCCGGATGATCAGTTAAGGCCTTTGGAATCCAGTGAAGTCTTCGTGCATCAGCTTATAGGGTGCAGTGTAGAAGATAAAAACGGACGTTTTTTGGGAGAAATTTCAGATGTTCTGGAAACTGGAGCAAACAACGTTTATGAGGTGCGTAACGGTAAAAGCAGTTTCATGATTCCGGATGTTCCGCATGTAGTACTTGAACTGGATGTTGATTGCCGGCGGATGAAAATTGACCCGTTACCTGGATTGATTGAAGAAACAGCACCGGTGAGTAATGTTACGCTTTGAAGTTTTAACATTATTTCCAGATATTTTTACTTCTTTTCTGGAAGAAAGCCTGATTAAACGGGCAATTGAGAAGCAGTACCTGAATGTAAGTCTGGTCAATTTTCGCAAGCACGGACACGGGAAGCATCTACAGGTAGATGATAAACCTTACGGAGGCGGACCGGGAATGGTCTTGCAGATTGAGCCGATTGCTCAGACACTTAAGGAGCAAAAAGAGTTTCACCTCAGCAGTGGCCGGGAAACTCACACAATTTTAGTGACTCCGCAGGGACGACCTTTTTCACAGGAAAAAGCAAGAGAGTTAAGTAGTAAAAAAGCAGTCTTGACACTGATCTGCGGCCGTTACGAAGGATTCGACGAACGGTTACGCAGTTTGGTGGATGAGGAAATTTCGGGTGGAGATTTCATCTGTATGGGAGGTGAGGTCATTACTATGACAATGATTGAAACCATCAGTCGACTTGTACCCGACGTTCTTGGTAACCAAGAATCAGCTGTACATGAATCTTTCACGCAGCCCATGCTGGAATTTCCGCAATACACACGACCTGCAAGTTTTGAGGGTATGGAAGTTCCGAAAGAATTAAAGTCAGGAAACCATAAAATTATCGCCCAGTGGCGTGAAGAACAAGCTTTAGAGCGGACAAAAAATCGCCGTCCGGAGTTGCTTCAATGCAAAACTAAAATTAAATAATACAGATAACTAATTATTCACCTTTGCAAACGAGAAAAAATGTCTACTGTAATGGAAAAGATTGAGCAATCGCAATTACGCAGCGGGTTGCCGGAGCTAAGAGTCGGATCCAGCGTCCGGGTTAATTACCGAATTACTGAAGGAAACAAAGAACGCATACAAGCATTTGAGGGTGTCATCATTGGCAAGCACTGCAGTGCAAGTAACAATAAAGCCACTTTCACTGTACGAAAAGTAACCCAGGGGTATGGTGTTGAACGAATTTTTCCACTACACTCTCCCCGGATTGATAGTATTGATGTCATTAAAGTCGGGAAAGTGCGCCAGGCAAAACTTTATTACCTGAGAGACCGTAGTGGAAAAGCAGCCCGGATCAAAGAACGTATTACGGCGCGGCCATCAGGTTATTTCTGCGGAATTTATTAAAAACAGTGCTGCTACAAACGTTGCAGATTTGTTACAGCAAGTTGCTGGTGTAGATGATTAGGAGGAAGAGGCCAACTGGCCGGTAGCCAAGCAGATGTTATGCAGCAGTTATTTTAGGAAAAGATTGGAATGCCGAGCATCCTCTGAACGATTCTAAAAAGCTTTCTTCAACAAAACGGGAACAGTTATTTGAAGTTATTTGTTCTGAGGCTCTGGCATTTAAAATCGTCACAATTTCTGCAGAAGAAATTGACAGGCTAAATATTTTGCAGGCTACGCTTCATGGAATGTTACGCTGCCTGACTGAAATAGAACCTGCTCCGGATTATGCTCTTGTTGACGGAAACAGGTTCCCGCAAACTACAATTCGGGGTGAGGCAGTAGTTAAGGGAGATGCTCGTTCCAAAAGCATTGCTGCAGCTTCAATTTTGGCCAAAGTCACACGGGACCGAGTAATGGTCGAAAATGCAAAACGTTATCCGGAATGGCACTTTGAAGGTCACAAAGGATATCCGACAAAACAACATAGGGCAGCCATTGAGAAATATGGATTGTCACCCTTACATAGACGATCTTTCAGGCTCAAATCTCTGTCAAAACTGGACAGATCGTCTACTGCTCAATAGAATTTGCTTTGACAAAGGCACGACAGCAAACTGGAGCAGCAGGAGAGCAAATTGCCTGTAATTTTTTGCAAGAGCAAGGATATCGAATTATTGAACGGAATCACCGTTCAAGACTTGGTGAACTTGACATTATTGCAGCTTACAGTGAGTTTCTTGTATTTTGTGAAGTAAAAACCCGCAGGGGCAGCAGTGGACCGCACCCGTCTTTATCGGTAACTGCGAAAAAAATTGGAAAGTTGCGCAAACTGGGTGAACTTTATCTCAGTCGGAAGCATCTAACGTACCTGCAACCTCGTTTTGACGTGATTGCTGTACAGCTGGTGGATGGAAAACCGCCGAACATTGATCATTTTATCAACGCTTTTTAAGAAAAAAGGAAAACACTTATGGCTCATCACAAGTCAGCGCTTAAGCGTGTTCGACAAACAATAAAACGTACTGCACAGAAACGTTCTCAGCGAGCAGATCTGCGCACAGTCATCAAAAAGTTCCGCCTGATAGTGGATGGAAAAAATATGGATCAGGCACGTGAAGCTTATTCTGGAGTTCAAAAAAATATCGATAAAGCTGTCACTAAAGGAATCCTGCACAAACGTACCGGCGCACGCTACAAGTCGCGCCTTGCACTGTCCCTTTCAAATACTGTCGCAAGCTGAGATTTCTGTCGCTTTCATAATTGCATTAGATCATTCTGATCCGATAGTCACAGAAATAACCACTTTCTAATTTTCTGCCTTTCGTGCTAAAATAAATGCAGATCTGCTGGTTTATTTAACGTATTTATTTTAGTTAAGGGTGATTTATGGACTCACATTTTCTAATGCGGCGCATTCACAGTTTGACGGGTGTTGTGCCGGTGGGATTGTTTCTAGTGTATCATCTCTATTTGCAATTGTATCTGCATTCAGGGGCAGAAACATACAATGCTGAAGTCAACAGTTTCTATGACAGTCCCTTGGCGATTTGGACCCTAGTCATAGTTGTTTATATTCCTCTCTTCTTTCACGCCTTCCTTGGTGTTCGCCTTATATTTGAATCCACCGTACAACCTTCTTACACATATTTTTCACACCTGTTGTATTGGCTACAGCGAATCAGCGGTGTCGGCGTACTACTTTTCATTCTCGCACATGTTTGGAACACCAAGTTTGGGCCTTGGATATCCGGGACCTGGGGAACCCATTTTGAGCATCTTTCCAGCGGATTTAGTGACCCTGAATCGGGTATAATAACCAAGACGGTTTACCTGCTTGGTGTCCTGGGAGCAGTCTTTCATTTTGCAAATGGCCTCAACACCTTTTGCATGACCTGGGGTATAGCCCTCACTCCAAAATCCCAAATACGGGTTCGTATTTTTAGCATTCTTCTTTTCTTTATTTTATCGGCAAGTGCCCTGTATGCACTGTCTGCAATTTGGTAAACAGATCTTTTCAGATGAGCAAACAACGAGTAATTGTAATTGGAGGTGGTTTAGCCGGATTGGCCGCAACCATGAAAATGGCTGAACTGGGTATGTCAGTTTTGCTGGTTTCGTTTCTACCGGTAAAACGCTCGCATTCAGTTTGTGCCCAGGGAGGCATCAACGGGGCAGTCAATATCAAAGGCGAGGGAGATTCTCCGGACATTCATTTTTATGATACCGTGAAGGGTGGTGATTTTTTAGCACACCAGCCGCTTTGCAAAGATATGTGCCATCATGCACCGTATATCATCAACCTGATGGACAGGCTCGGAGTTACTTTCAACCGAACTCCTGAAGGCAATCTTGATTTTCGTAGATTTGGAGGAACGCTCTATCACCGCACTGCATTCGCCGGTGCAACTACAGGCCAGCAGCTTTTGTATGCACTCGACGAACAGGTACGCCATTACGAAGTACAGGGCCTGGTCAAAAAAATGGAGTGTCATGAATATCTTGGCGCTGTACTAAACGGTGATGGACGCTGCATTGGTGCGGTCATCCACAATTTGCGTTCAGGCGAAATTAGCTCCGAAAAAGGGGATGCCGTTATTTTAGCCACCGGAGGCCCAGGTCTGGTTTACGGACGTTCCACCAATTCCATGGTTTGCACAGGAACTGCAGTTACTTCTGCATATTTACAGGGCGCAAAATATGGGAACGGCGAATTTATCCAAATTCATCCATCAGCCATTCCCGGTCGTGATAAATTACGTTTGATGAGTGAATCCGCACGAGGAGAGGGCGGAAGAGTATGGGTACCGCGAAAAGCCGGTGATTCACGTAAGCCCAAAGATATACCTGAAACAGAACGTTTTTATTTCCTTGAAGAGCGCTATCCGCTTTTTGGAAATTTGGTGCCGAGAGACGTTGGAGCACGTGAAATTTACGATATTTGCGTGAACGATAAATTAGGCGTTCACGGAGAAATGAAAGTCTATCTGGATTTGACTCATCTCTCGCGTGAATTTCTTGATCATCGTCTGGGTGGAATTCTTGAGATTTACGAAAAGTTCACCGGTGCTGATCCCCGTGAAGAGCCGATGGAAATCTTTCCCGCGGTGCATTATTCAATGGGTGGCATTTGGACAGATTACACGAGAACTGAGGAAGGTTTAATCGACCACCAATCGCCACAAAATCAAATGACTTCAATCACTGGGCTTTATGCGGCGGGAGAAGCGGATTATCAGTATCACGGCGGAAACCGCCTGGGAGCAAATTCTTTGTTGAGTTGCATTTACACAGGTTTGATGATGAGTCCGGGCGTGCTCAATTATGTCAAAAATGTCCCTGAAGCTGGCTGATGATGTTCCTGAAAAATTGTTTACGGAGGCAACTAAACAATGGCAGGAAAAATATGCAGAAATTAAGAAAATGTCCGGAAATGAGAACCCTTATGCACTGCACAGAGAAATGGCAGAGGAAATGATTTCCAATGTTTTGATTGTCCGAGAAAATTCTAAGTTGAAGGCAACGCTCGAAAAAATTGACGAATTTGAAGAGCGTTGGAAGAACATAAACTGTGTTGATACAACAGATTGGTCAAATCCGGTTCCAAGTTTCATCAACCAACTCTGGAACATGATTCAGCTTTCCAAGATAATCACCAAGGGTGCGTTGTTAAGAGACGAATTCCGGGGTTCACATTACAAACCGGAATTTGACCTCAATCAGCCGAGCGATTTCCGACCAGAATCTTATCTGGAATATGAAAAACAGAAAGACGCCGGAAAAGTCAATGAAGAAGGCTTTAATCCGGAACACTTGACGTATATGAAACGCTTTGCCGAAAATAATGTAAAATGGCTCAAAAGCACCATTGCGACTTATCAAAACGGAGGGCCGGATATTTCTTATGAAGCAGTGGACACTTCGCTCATTGCTCCACGTCCTAGAAAATACGACTAATTCACATAACATCTGCAAAATTGGATTTTGAAAAACGAAATCCGAAAACTTAAATCATAAATGATATTATGCCGGATACAATTACTTTCAAAATAAAACGCCAGGATTCGGAAAACACAAAACCTTACTGGGAAACTTTCGTCATTCCACATGTGCCAAACTCCAATGTAATTTCCTGCTTGATGGATATTCAGGCAAATCCAGAAAATTCCAAAGGAGAAAAAGTCGCACCGGTGGTCTGGGACTGCAACTGCCTGGAAGAAGTTTGCGGTTCGTGCACAATGGTGATTAACAGAAAGGTACGTCAGTCCTGCAGTGCATTAGTGGATCAACTTGAAAAACCGATCACTTTGGAACCCATGAGCAAGTTCCCGGTAATTCGTGATTTAGCAGTGGATCGATCCCGGATGTTTGGTGCCTTGAAAAAAGTACAGGCATGGGTCACAGCAGACGGCTACCACGATCTTGGACCTGGAAACCGTGAACCTCAAAGTCATCAGGAAATTGCCTACAAACTTTCTGAGTGCATGACTTGCGGATGCTGCTTGGAAGCTTGTCCACAATACAGTCTCAACAACAACTTCCTTGGTGCTGCGGCCATCAGTCAAACACGCCTTTTCAACATGCATCCTACTGCAAAAAACATAGCAGATGAGCGGCTAGACACTCTTATGCAGGAAGGTGGAATTGCCGATTGCGGCAATGCGCAAAACTGTGTTGAAGCCTGTCCAAAATCCATCCCTCTTACTGAATCCATTGCCGAAATAGGACGCCAAGTTTCAGGAAAACTTTGGAGCAATATTTTTCAGGCAAAGTAAATGTTTTTTCCTGAATATTTAATAATGTATTCATGTCAACAAATCCTTCATCCGATTCCCGCAAACGTTTCCTGCTGATCCGCACGGATCGGGTTGGTGATACCATTCTGACTTTTCCTGCAGTTACAGCTTTACGCAATAATTACCCAGAAGCGTTCATCTCATTTTTAGCACAGCCTTACACTGTTCCCCTGTTTGAGCAATATACGGGGATTGACCTGTTGCTGAGTTATGAACCTGAGGGACATCACAGAGGCTGGAAGGGAGTAATGAAACTGAGTCATCAGCTGCGGGAACTTAATTTTGACGCGGCAATACTGTTTTATCCCCGACCGGAATTAGCCTTTGCTCTGCTCAAGGCAAAAATTCCTATCCGGATCGGTACAGGTTACCGCTGGTATTCATTCCTTCTGAACAGGCGCATTTACGAACACCGAAAAGACTGCCGGAAACATGAGTCTGAATACAATCTTTCCTTGCTTGAATCACTTATACCGGACAAAATAACCCAGCCTCATTACGAGTTTAAGCAATGGACACCAGAACCGTGGTGGGATGATTTCAAGACAGAACTAAAATCTAAGGATTATGTTATATTGCATTCCGGATGCGGTGCTTCTGCTCCAAATTTGAATGAGGAGCAATACAAACTGATAATACGACTGTTACTGGAAAAAACTGACTGGACGGTTTTATTAACAGGAGTTCCCGGAGAAGAAAATGTGGTGAATGCACTGGCTGCGGATTTTCCAGAAGAGAGAGTAAAGAAGACTGTTGGACGATTTTCACTTGCAGAATTATTTACTGTAATTCGGAATGCTTCGTTGTTGATTGCCAGCAGCACGGGCCCTTTGCATCTGGCAAATGCTGCTGGAACTCCGCTGCTTGGATTTTTCTGTCCTGCAAAACCACATACGCCATCTCGCTGGGGACCGTACGATCAGCAACAATGGGTGGCGACACCAAATCTGGACTGGCCCGAGATTTGTGAATTGAAAAATTGTCCGCATGGCGGATGCCTGAATCAGCTTTCAGACGATGAGATTACTGATATTTTGTGTACTCAAAGATTAAAAACCATTCACGAATGAATCACAAACAAAATAAAGGAATGACAAAATCAGTAACCTGGCAAAATTTTCAGCAGCATTACCTTGACCTTCCGGAGTTGGGGATTGCACTTGATACATCTCGCATGAATGTTCCGGATAAACTGCCAAATGAACTGGGAATACTTTTCCGTAATGCTTTTCAACAAATGCAGAACCTGGAAAAGGGAGGTATCGCAAATCCTGATGAAAACCGCATGGTTGGACATTACTGGCTGAGGAATCCTGAACTTGCCCCCTCTAAAGATATTCAAACGGTGATCAGCAGCACACTTGAAAAGATTCAAAATTTTGTAGCAGAAATTCACCAGAACAAAATCCAACCGCAAAAAGCTGCTTCTTTCCGGAATGTGCTGCTGCTCGGAATCGGAGGTTCCGCGCTTGGTCCGCAGTTCGTACTAAGTGCGCTTGGTTCTGGGACGGACAGCATGCAGTTTTATTATATCGACAATACCGACCCTGACGGAATAGATCAGGTCATGGCCTCAATCGGCAAAGGATTAGGGGAAACTTTGACACTGGTTATTTCCAAGTCCGGAGGAACAAAAGAAACCCGGAACGCAATGCTGGAGGTTCGAGATGTCTATGAAAAGAACGGACTGGATTTCACAAAACACGCTGTTGCAGTCACAGGCGCAAACAGTCAACTTGATCAACTTGCAGCACAGGAAAACTGGCTTGACTGCTTTCCAATGTGGGACTGGGTTGGAGGGAGAACATCGGTATTTTCTGTAGTTGGACTGCTTCCTGCGGCTTTACAGGGTTTGAATATATATGAATTTCTAGCTGGCGCAAAAAAGATGGATGAAATTACCCGTAGTCCGGAAGTCAGCAATAATCCTGCTGCTCTGCTGGCCTGGATGTGGCACCATTCAGGCAGAGGCCAAGGTGAAAAAGCGATGGTGTTGTTGCCTTACAAAGACAGATTACTGCTCTTCAGCCGTTATCTACAGCAACTGGTAATGGAATCAATCGGTAAGGAAAAAGATTTGGTCGGCAAAAAAGTAAACCAGGGATTGACTGTTTACGGCAACAAAGGTTCAACCGATCAGCATGCTTTTGTTCAACAGCTCCGCGACGGTACTGACAATTTTTTTGTAACTTTCATTGAAGTTCTAAAAGACCGTGAAAACAAGAGTCTTGAAGTTGAACCAGGAGTCACATCCGGAGATTTTCTACAGGGTTTTTTGCTTGGAACCCGCGAAGCCCTTTTTCAAAACGGGCGTACTTCCCTCACTATCACACTTGAAGAAATTAACACCCAAACTCTGGGAGCCTTGATTGCACTTTTTGAAAGGACAGTCGGCTTATATGCATTTCTGGTTGGTATAAATGCCTATCACCAACCTGGTGTAGAATCTGGAAAACAAGCTGCTGGTGATGTGTTAGAACTTGCGGTAAAAATTCAACACCACCTCCGCTCACATCCGGAACAAAAATTTACTGCAACTGAGCTTGCTGATATTCTCCAAAAAACAATAAATACAGAAACAGTTTTCCAGCTTTTGCTTCACCTGGCAGCCAACGACAGGGTACAAAAATTTGATGCCAGCAGCCCTTTTTCTACCAATTTTCAAGCAATTTAAACTTATCAATTGACACATTCATCTCAGGAAGTTAATATTGGCAGAGAACCTGCACGAGGTGAGAACAATTGTTATTTTTCTGAAAAAAACTTGAATTAAATTTTGAGGCATTCATAGATATCATTTAAAGAAAAAATTGTACCGGTCTGATTCAACTCGTTTTACTGCTGCCAGAAAACGATCACAATCATCCGGAAGATTTCTCACCAATGGATAAACAGCTTAAAAACACAAAATCGGCTGGAAGCATGATCTTGCTGATGCTGTTTCTCTTTCTGCTGAGCTTTCAATCAGCGTGGTCTGCTGAAGATGAAGCTGAAATTCTAATTTTCAGCCTCTCGCCTGAAAAAGTTGAAGAACAGCAGGGTATTCTCAAAATTCAGATCAGCACCTTCAGTCCAATTCAGCAAGTGACGGTTAAGGGTAAGCCCCGTAATTTTCCTAAAGGAGCAAGCCTGGTATGGCTGAAAATACCTTACATGCTCAAGCCCGGTATAAATGTCTTTGAAGTTTATGTTAAGACCACGCTCGGCGAAGCAAAGAAGATAATCCGGACAATCTATGAAACTCCTGAACTTCTTAAACAAGCAAAACTTGGTGACTCCTTTCAGTTGATAACTATCCTCAGCGGCGTTACCAAAGATAACATTGACAAGGTCGAGGACAACAGTAGTAAGTCCAAAGCATTTTCTACAAGTATCCTCTTTGTGCCTTCCTACCGCTTCGATCTCTTCGATGATTCCAGCATTTTTTTACGGGGAGTCCTGATGGGAGACCAGCACCACAATGGTGAATATGAATCCAAAAAGATTTTGTTTAAACAGGCAAGCATTGAGTGGGAGGAACGAGAGAGCTGGGCAGGAGTCTTAACGCTATCATTGGGTACAAATGAAGCAGGAACCAGGGAAATTCCAGAAACCTCAACTCCCAGAGACAGCCTTTCCAAAAAATACAAACGGGCGACCCGTGACAACGTCTACACCCTCAAGGCCAAGCAGGAACTTGGCGAAGGAACGACGTGGAACTGGCAAATTGACCGCAAGAAAAAACTGGTAGAGGGATCAAACGACGACAGCGGTAAATCCACTGCACTTACAGCCGGTTATGTTACTCCTATATTTGGCGTAAAGACAACTTTTGGAGGAACGCTTGAAGACACAAACCTCAATGGAGCATACAAGGACACCGAAGCAAAAAAAGCCAAACTAAAAGTAGATTATTCAATTCCGCCGATTTCTCTTGGTATCCAGTATGATTTTTCTCAAACTGAAGATAAAGTTGCTGATCCATCTCTGGATGGAAAGACAAAGAACCGGAATCAAGTTTATACTCTTAGCTTAAACTACCCTGCCGCAGCATGGTGTATCTTTGGACTGACACAGAAACAGGAAAGACAGAGTTCAAACATTGTTGGAAAAACATACACTTTGAACTCAACACAACTGCAGGTAATTCTCATTTATTGAAAATTAAACTATCTGCTTGACACAGTCGATCAATTAATGAAATTAGATTTAAAGAAAAACCAAACATACTCATGAAATTTCGATTTTTACTCCTGCTGGCCCTGTTCCTGGCTGTCATTCCTGCAATTCCCCTGCAGGCACAGCAGGGACTACTGTTGCTGGAAAAAGGTTCGGTCAAGGTGATCGGCCCGGAACGCACACGTCTGCTACGCAAGCCCGGCGCCAAAATGGCCCTCCATGCCAAAGACCGTGTACAGACCGGCAAAGATACAACCGTTAAAATCAAGATCAAGGGTAAACCTGAAATAATTGAACTCTCCTCCCGTTCCTTTTTTCGAATGGGAAAGATTACCCGGCAAACCAGCAGTATTTCCCTGCTGACCGGAAAAGCCCGTTTTAAGATTCAAGGCAAACTCAAAAAGAAGAGCAAAAGGAAACGATTTCAGATTCGTACCGTTACTGCGCTGGTAGGTGTGAGGGGGACCGATTTTGTGGTTGGCGCTTCCAACACACAAACGAGTCTTCTCACTATTTCCGGTACAGTTTCATTAGCGCCGGTGAACATGCCTGACATCGAAATTGAAGTACCTGCAAACCAGGCTTCCACAGTTCAGAAGAACTCCACTCCAACTGCGCCTGTTGAAGTTGCCCCAAAAATGCGTGCACAGATCCTCAAGGCCGACTCGCCCAAAGCTTTTAGAATCGTCAAATTCGGAGAGGCGGTAAAGCCGGAAGAAGTACGCAAAGAAAATGAAAAAAAGAAAAAGGAGGAAGAGGAAGAACAAAAGAAACAGCTATGAACCTCAGGACAAAGAAGGAGAACCAAAACCGGGAGATGAGAAAGGTCCTGGACCTGAAGGAAAAGAAGGACCTGGAATGCCTGGAGAGGGAGAGGAAGATGAAGAAGGCATAATAGGACCTGGAAGTGAAGGAAAACCAGGAGATGATGAAGGTCCGAGGAGGACCTGGAATGATGATGGGTCCTGAAGGTGAAGAGGGTGGAATGATGATGGGGCCTGAAGGTGAAGAGGGTGGAATGATGATGGGTCCTGAAGGTGAAGAGGGTGGAATGATGATGGGGCCTGAAGGTGAACAAGGTGGAATGATGATGGGGCCTGAAGGTGAACAAGGTGGAATGATGATGGGCCGAGGTGACAAGGGGGAGATGGGACCTGAAGGTGAACAAGGTGGAATGATGATGGGGCCTGAAAGTGTTGGACCTGGCGCAGACACATTTAAACCTATGGGCACAGAGTTCAGCCCAGATGGTAGTTTCGGCGATGATGACGACTTCGGAGCAAGTTTCGGTGGAGACGAAGACTTCGGAGGAAACTTTGGAGGATGATCCAGGAGGAGACTTCGGAGGTGACTTCGGAGGTGATCCAGGACAGGAGACTTCGGAGGTGATCCAGGTGATCGGAGGTGATCCAGGTGACCAGGTGATCCAGGAGGAACCAGGTGATCCAGGCAGGTGATCCAGGACGGTGATCCGGAGGTGATCCAGGAGGGATCCAGGAGGTGATCCAGGAGGAAACTTTGGAGGTGATCCAGGAGGATCCAGGAGATTAGGTGGATCAGGTGACCATGGAGGAGACACAGGAGACTTAGGTGGTGGTGACTTTGGAGGAGACCAGGGGACTTCAGGTGGTGGGGACTTTGGAGGAGACCCAGGGGACTTTGGAGGATGACAGGAGGACTTAGGTGGTGGGGACTTTGGAGGAGACAGGAGACTTAGGAGGTGGTGACTTTGGAGGAGACCCAGGAGACTTAGGGGGTGGTGACTGATTAGGAGATTAGGAGGTGGTGAGTTAGGTGATTATGGTGGTGGTGATGATTACGGCGATTATGGTGGCGGTGATGATTACGGTGATTATGGTGGCGGTGATGATTATAGTGATTATGGTGACATTCTTGGTGAGATTGATGACACGCATGGGTGACATTGAGACGAACCTGCGTGTGATCATTGAAATAAATTACGATTGATTAGATTAATACGAAACAAAAGAATGTTAAGGTGTACGTTTCTTTTAGTAATACCCTTATTTATTTTTACGGGCTGCGGTGATCTAGAGCCGGAAATGCAGGATACACGGACTGTTATCCTGAATATGGACTTCGATCAAAGATCTTCCTCACGCAGTAGCTCGAAGTGTTTCTGCATTCGAATTGAGCCAGTATAATACCCACCTTATCCTCGCTCTGCCCTCGCTGGAATACTTGACAAGCAGCTACAGGAATTATTACAGCAGTTTTGCACAAGGATTGATGAATACGGCTGACAAGAAGGTTAGCCTGGAGATTCCACTCAACACACAGATGAAAATCTTCGCCTTTCTGTTCAAAGAGAACTACAGCTTGTCTGACTTGATTTCAGGATACCAAGAAGTTGGCTACTACGGAGAATCACAACCTTTTTCTATCGGTACAAATACCAATAATCTCAGTTTACCTATCACACTGATACCGGTTCCAGGCACAGGCACTGATACAGATACTGGTAGTGACGATGGCAATGATGGGGGCACTGATACTGACGGAGATACGGAAACAGGTGGGGGCACTGATACTGGCGGAGATACGGAAACAGGTGGGGGCACTGATACTGGCGGGGGCACTGACAATACGGCGCCAACTGCCCGTGTCACCACAGCCACTATAACCACCTCCGGTAGTGCCGTGGTACAGAGCACAGACACCGGCACGGCCTACCTGGTCAAAACCACTGTCTCGGTCAGTAATAATTTTCTCAGCATCACGGGAGCTGCGGACAGCCAGTGGAACAGTATTCCCATCATCTTAGCAAATTCCGATACTAATTTGCCAGCTACGGAACTTGAGGACGGTACCTACAAAGTTTATGCAGAGGACGCCGCACACAACCTCTCCAGCGCATCGAGCAACAGCGTGACTGTTATGTCAGATTCCACTCCACCGGCTGCCAGTGTCACCACAGCTACTATAACCACCTCCGGTAGTGCCGTGGTACAGAGCACAGAGACCGGCACGGCCTACCTGGTCAAAACCACTGTCTCGGTCAGTAATAATTTTACCAGCATCACGGGAGCTGCGGACAGCCAGTGGAACAGTGTTCCCATCATCTTAGCAAATTCCGATACTAATTTGCCAGCTACGGAACTTGAGGACGGTACCTACAAAGTTTATGCAGAGGACGCCGTACACAACCTCTCCAGCGCATCGAGCAACAGCGTGACTGTTGCGACAACTGTGACGGACACCACGGCGCCAACTGTTTCTTCTATCTCTCCGAGAGACAACCAAAGTTCAGTTTCAGTAAGTGAAAACATATCTTTAATCTTCTCGGAGATTATGGACAACAGTTCTATAACTACTAATACCGACAATACATCTTGTTATGGTAGTTTTCAGGTTTCCTCAGACAATTTCAGCACATGTGTCCAGATGTCATCCTCACCTTACATTTCCAACTCGGCCAAGACCTTTACGTTTGATCCATCTGACAATCTTTCTTATGATAATAAATATAAAATTAAATTAACCACAGATACCAAAGACGAAAATGAGTTTCACTGGAAAGCCCCTATGAAACATCATTTAACACATTTGATAACTCATTGGTTGCATACTATCCATTCAATGGAAATGCTAAAGATTTAACTAGCAACGGAAGAGATTTTACAGTTTATGGTGATACAACCTTAACCGACGGCAAGGATAACTCCAGCAACAGTGCCTATTATTTCGATGGCGATGGAGATTATCTGGAAACGGCAAATATCCCAAGTTTTGACAATTACACTATTTCACTCTGGGCCAAGCCCGCCAGTTCGGGAACTTATGAAGCTATGTTTTCAAGCTACAATGACTCAGGTAGTGGCTTTCAGATTGATCTTAATGGAAGCAATTTTCATATCAGAAAATCAAGCGGAGGCAACATCGTTTTGAGCACAGCACAACTAGATGCTTGGACATTCATCGCCTTCACTTACGATGGTACTAATTCCATAGGTTATATTAATAGATGATAACTGAAAGTGATCAGGAGGTACGACTGAATTCAACCGTTTCAGAATAGGAAGAAACAGAAACGGCAGTACTTTTTTCACGGGAGCAATAGATGAATTAAGAATCTACAACAGAGCATTAACTGCCTCTGAAATATCCAGCCGTTTTGCGAACTGAATCTTATGAAGATGGGAATTGGCATCACATTTGTGGATGGTATAATTCATCCAGTACAGTAGATAAAAAGATATTTGTTGACGGAGATATGGTGGCCTCTAACAGTAATACACATTCGGGAAGAAATCTTGGTACTTCTTCTGACAGATATGGTTTCATAGGTTGGGGTTCTGAAGCTTCAAGTTTTGATGGAAATGGTAGTAGTCTCACCAAAATGATTTTATGATAGGTAAAATTGATGACGTAAGAATCTATAGCCGCTCACTTAGTGATGATGAAATTTCTGCTTTATATTTAAGTGAAAAACCATAGCATTTGTGTACATCTGAGGGTCCGGGACTTTCGGATTCTAAGAATACACCCTAATACAAACCCCCTCATCTCCTGTGATTACACCCACTAATTCTTCACAGTCAGACACCCTCCCAAGTAACTCCCACTAATTCTTCACAGTCAGACACCCTCCACTAACCTCCCACTTAATTCTTCACAGAGTCAGAGGAATTCCAAGTAACCTCCCACTTAATCCTTCACTTTAAGACAACCTCCACAACCTAGCCAATATTTCATATACATTAATATATTAGTAAGAATTTAGGGAAAGTGAAGGTCCAGATGGTTGGGTAGCACAAATAATGTCTGGATTAGATGCTGATCCAAAATTCGTATGGGCTGAGGTTAAAGGTAGCTGGGATAAATAATTCAGGCCATCTGTGCATAATTCACCAGATTCGCCACCGAGTCATTTCCGCCACACATCAATAAAACCAGATGGTCATCTGGGCCAAACCTGTCTTTGATAGTCTGAGCAGCAGCCAACGTACAGGATGCAGCCAATTCTGGCAGCACCTTCGCTCTTTCAAGAATAAGACGTTGTGCATCAATAGCCTGTTTATCACTGACAATGAGCAATTCTTCTAGATGTTCCTGTGCAATAGTAAGCGCATCCTGAGCAACAAATGGTGCGCCAAGTGTCTTCGCTAATGAGGTTGGCGTGATGTTGACGACTTCCCCGGCATCCATGGCTGTTTTCATTGTGGCAGCCCCCTCAGTTTCCACACCCCATACACGAACTTGCGGGTTCAAGCCCTTGATAGCAACTGTGTTTCCACTAATCAGTCCACCACCGCCGATGCTGATAACGAGGTCAGTTATTTCTGGAAGGTCTTCGAAAATTTCCAGCGCGACAGTACCAGCCCCGGCCATCTGATGGGGATTATCAAATGGATGTAAAGCGGCGCGACCTTGATCAGCTAAATCATTGTATCGGATAATTGCAGTCTGAATATCGGGCGACAAGTCGATGGTTGCTGAATAACCACGGGTCGCGTCGATATAATTCTGTGGCGTACCTTCTGGCATACAAATAATAGCATCCACACCCAACATGCGACTGGCATAAGCAACTCCCTGTGCGAAATTTCCGCCACTGACGGCCACCACCCCTTTATCTAGCGCATCCTTTCCTCTTGCCAACATCTGGTTAAAGGCTCCACGTGACTTGAACGACCCCGTTTTCTGGAACATTTCCATCTTCAGATAGACATTAGTCCCCAACCTTGTACTCAGGGTTTCATTTTTCCATAAGGGCGTCCGCCGTACATACGACGAAATCTCTACCGCAGCTGCTTTCACATCATTGAGTGTTATCATGTTTGTTCCTTAATATCGTCGAATAAGGTGCCGTAAACTGAGAAATTTGTGGAGAATTTTGCAAAAAAAAGAATGTAAAATTACTGCTACCTACATGCAATTTTTGTCGCAATAATGTCGCAATGTTTGCTTGGTTTACCCCCTTATTTTAGCTTTGTCGCAGTGTGTCGCAGTGGCTTGTAACTTACAGTAATACTGTAGGATACTAGAGTATTATGGTGGCAGGGGCGGCAGGAGTCGAACCTGCGGTCGCGGGATCGGAAACTGACACTCTATCCAACTGAGCTACGGGTGCATATGACGGAACAGGCCAATCCTGTTTTCATCAGTTCAGCGTTTCTTTTACCTGTTTTCAGCATAGCAATTTCTACCACTTATTCCACCTCGTTTTTTGTTTTCACAGTTTAGCGATTATTTTTGGATCTTTGCCGGATTGAGTAGCACTGATTTTGAGAACAGCCACTGAATTTATTCGGAAGACTGAGAAAACCACGATACTTTCAAACCGATTTATTGGTTTACAGTTTTTGCTGTGCAAAGCTGAAGGTTTCGAAAAAAACTATGTCATGATTTGTTATGCTTGTAATTGCGCAATGATTTTTCAAGCCTGCACGAGCGGCAATTCATTCCAGCAGGTTGTAAAGGCGGGGCTCCGGAATTTGCTGCGCGCCCTCCAGTCTGAACTTCCGGAAACAGAAGCGGAAGCCACGGTATAGCGTCCGAATTTCGCATTGATCTCTCTTACAGCCCACATCAGTTCCGGTGAGTTTTTAATTCCCGATTCTGTTTCAAAAAGCGAGGCTGGAATATTTTTTACTGCAACAAGATCGTGCAGCAGAACACCCACTTTGTGGTATTCAAATCCGAACTCAAAAGCCTGCTCCAGCACGCGCTGAGCCTCGGCATTGAGCTGAAGCACATTATCAGTCGCTTCCATTTCAACAGATGCGGAAACACTGCGTTGAGCAATGTTTTTGCGGAACCGGTTTGTTGACAAATACACGGTAAGGGCCGAAGTCGCCTGCTTGTATTTCCAGAGCCGTGTAACAGCATTTTGCACAAAATGAGTCAATGCCGGCCGGATATCTTCCAGTTCCTTTAGTGGCTTGCCGAATGAACGTCCGCACATGAGGGACTTTCTCGATTCTTCGGGCTCCTCCAGTTCCAGGCAGCTTTCACCACGTAACTCCAGAACTGTACGCATCAGCACCACAGAAAATTGTTTTTTAATCCAGACAGGATCCGCGTCCCGCAACTGCTTTGCATTGTAGATGCCGAATCCAGTTAATTTTTTGCTGATCTTTCTCCCAATTCCCCAAACATCTCCGGTTTCCATTTGCTCCAGTACCTTACCAAAACTTTCAGTCTCAGTTCCGATGCAGACTCCGGATAATTCCGGACGGCGTTTTGCCAGCCGGTTTGCAACTTTGGCCAGCGTTTTTGTTTCTGCGACTCCTATAGAAACCTGAAGACCTGTGTGACGCTGCACTCGGTGCCGTACATGCTGACAAAGTTCCAGCATCCGTGCGCGTGATAAACCGGAAAGATCCGCAAAAGCCTCATCGATGCTGTAGCGTTCCACGTTGGGTAAAAGCTCTTCCAGTGTTTCCATCACCCGGCTGCTCATATCACCGTAAAGAGCATAGTTCGATGAGCGTATCTGCAGTTCGTGGCTCCGGACAAATCCACGGACACTGCCGGTCAGCACCCCCATTCCAATGCCCAGTTTCTTTGCTTCACTGGAGCGGGCAATGACATTGCCGTCATTGTTGGAAAGCACAACCAGTGGCTTTCCCGCCAGTTGGGGCTGAAAAACCTGTTCACAGGACGCGTAAAAATTATTGCAGTCAATCAGGGCAATCATAGTTTTTTTAAGGTCCAGCTAACCACTCCCCAGACAGAGAAATCCATTTCAGGCGTAATTTTAATTGCCGGATAGTCTGGATTTTCTGCTTCCAGAACTACCGTTTCATTTTGTGTGGTAAAACGCTTAATTGTAAATTCGGAATCAATCACAGCCACCACAATGCGGTTTCCCCAGCTTTCAATACTGCGGTCCACAACCAGGATGTCGCCGTCAGTAATGCCGATGTCCTTCATTGACTCACCGGCCACACGCACAAAAAAAGTAGCGCTTGGGTTTTCGATCATCAGTGTGTTTAAATCAAGCCTCTGCTCCAGATGATCTTCTGCGGGAGAGGGGAAACCTGCCTGAACCTTTGTATCATAAAACGGCAGCTCAATGCCCTGCGAATCATCGGCAAACCAAATTTTGCTGATTGATCCATCCGATTTAAGCGGCAGTGACGGAGGATTGGGATTATTCATAATATTTTCATAACTAAGAATAAAATACCCCGCCGCAAGCAGTGGGGTATTGGAAAGGTAATCAAATACTTTCGCCCCAAGGGGCGGGGAGTTAAACCCCCAAGAGATTTATTAAACCGTCTCTAATTTGTTTGTCATTCCCGCGAAGCTTATCCTCGACCTGATCTGGGAGCGGGAATGACAGCTTTTTTGTTCGAGATTCACTTTTCTGAACCGATGCCGGAATTGTATAGGGCAGTAATGATCATCAACCTGCTTTGTCCGGCTTTTGGGAGCCAACAAATAGCATCACTTAGGCCAGTTTTCTGTAGACCTCCATGGTTTCCTTAGCCATCTTCTCCGCGGTAAATCCCTCGGCGTGTCGGGTTCCTTTTTCGATCAGTTCCTGCCGGTAGCTTTCATCATTCAAAATCCTGCACAGGCCGGACGCAATATCGTCCAGACTTTCGGGATTGACGTAATGGGCGGCATCCCCGCCCGCCTCTGGCATGGATGAAATACCGGAAGTGAGAACTGGCGTGCCCTGGCGCATCGCCTCGAGGACCGGATAACCGAATCCCTCGAACATCGAAGGATAAGCCATCACCCTGGCTATCTGATAGACTCCGGCGAGGTCCTCGCCATAGACCGGGCCCACAAACCTGATTTGTTCCCGACAAGGCAGGGCATCAATCCCGTCAAAAATGTCCTTGTAGAACCAACCCTTTTGGCCGACGATTAGCAGATGCACATCTTTGTCAATAGAGGAGGACTCCTTCATTGAGTTGAAGGCCTGGGCCAGTTCTAGGACGTTTTTACGGGGTTCAATGTTTCCCACATAGAGGACGTAGTCCCGGGGGAGTTCATATTTTTTTCTTATTTCATCGAGCCGATTCTGGGGCAGCCTGGTAAAGACATCATCGAAGCCCGGATAAATGACACTGATTTTTTCCTCCCTGATTCCGAAGAGGTTGACGAGATCCGCTTTCGTCGCTTCTGATATGCTGATGATATGATCCGCAAGGCGGGCCGACCTGCTGAAACTGATTCGGTAGTAGTTCCTGTCCCACGCCCTGAAATATTGTGGATAGCGCATGAAGATCAGGTCCAACATAGTTACTACCGAGGGGCATTCCAGCCTGCCCGGTAGAACATGGCTGGGACCGTGAAATAGGTCATAGCTGCCGCTGTTGATTAGTGCGGGAAGTTTGGTGAAACGCCAGAATGCATTGCCGATGTGGCCCGGAAGGAGATATTCTGCGGTTAGTTCTGTCAGGTGCTGGTGAGCTTTAGGCTGGAACTTTACCTCTCCTTTCGGACGGTAAAGACAGATATCCAGATCCTCAGCATCATCGAGTCCAAGCAGATGGTCAACTAGGCTCCTGCTGTATCGACCCAGACCCGAACTGTTGAGGTAATACCGTTTGCCGTCAATTCCGATCCGCATCGTTCGAATCGCCCAGCAGGAAGTTTAACATTTTCTTGTTCTCCCTGACCCAGGACATCAGGTTCCGGATGCCCTGATCCGGAGCCGTCTCAGGCTTCCAGTCTAGTTCCTTCTCCACCTTGGTGTTGTCACTGATAAAAACCCTTTGATCCCCTGGACGCCAATCCCCAAAGGTGAAGGAAAGTTGAAGATCCTGATCTTTGAGAATTTCGATGAACTCAAGCAGAGAGAGCGAATTTTCTAAACCCCCACCCACATTATAGGCTTTACCGCTTAGGGCATTCCTCTGTTCCATGGACTTTTCGTAGAGTTTCACCAGATCGTGAACGTAGAGCACATCCCTGACCTGTTTGCCGTCACCGTATATCGAAACAGACCTTCCGAGGATGCCTGCAATGATAAACCAGGCCATCCATCCCTGATCCTCAACGCCGAACTGGCGCTCACCATAAATACAGGACTGGCGGAAGGAAACCGTCTTCAGGCCGTAGATGCGTGCGTAGTCAACAACATATTGATCGGCGCTTCCCTTCGAGCAGCCGTAGGGTGAATGGAAGTCCAGCGGTTCAGACTCACTAACCCCCTTTTTACCCTTGATCTCATAACGGCGAGCTCCCTCCACTACTTCAATATGGGGCAGAAGGCCGTAGACCTTGTTGGTGGATGCATAAATGAAGGGGGCATGAGGACAAAAATTCCTGACTGCTTCGAGCATGTTGAAGGTGCCGAGGGCATTGATGTCAAAATCGTCACGGGGATTGGCGACTGAAGTAGTCACTGCCACCTGGGCAGCAAGATGAATGACGTCGCTGAAACCCTTTTCCCTTTTGAAGATGTCAGTGACGGCTTCAAAATCGCGGATATCGGTTTCGTAATGAGTGACGGGATGCCCCTCCCGGAGCCAGTCCAGATTCTCCGGTGTTCCTTTGCGCGAAAGGTTGTCAATGATGACGACTTCATGGCCTTTTGACGCAAAATATCTTGTAGTGTGACATCCGATAAACCCGGCGCCACCGGTGATCAGAATCTTTTTCGCCATCAAATTCTCTGTCGGAAGGGCAGGAAAACACGGGACGGATCCATTGAACAGTCTAGCTTTAAAACAAGCATGTCATGAACTCAGAATCCACAGTGTGTCCTATCAGGTGTATGTAGTAAAAATCCTCACTTTGCATAAGAAATAATAATATAGGAAAATCAAAATGAGTCAAGGGAATATTACCATGACTCCAATGGCATCTGGTGGAGGGTTGACGGATTTAATTTTACTGTGTTTGGTTTTCGGTGTCGTCCCTTTTTGGAAGGTATCTCCATGGCTTTTGATGGCTCTGAGAATCTGCAAAAAGGGCCGCTGAGCACGCAGATCCCTTTACCGCGTTCAATGCTCGAACTCGGTAAAGATCGGGATACCAGGGAACATCAGGGTATTGGAAGTTCGTATCACCTGAGTCACTAAAGGAGGGAACAGGATCGGTTAGCATCAGTGGTGGCGCATGCGAGGTTTGTTCCCCGATGTGTTCAAGGATCTTCACTACTTCACACGGATCGGTGATGAAGGCGATGATCCGCATTGACTCCCCGCAAGCGCTGCAGGTCAGGGGGCGGTTTCGTAGATTTTTCGAATCCATTTAGCCCAGCTATTGCAATGGAAGAATGTGGACACTTTTGGACAGCTAAATAATTCAATACACTTTGTTATTTAATATTTTAGCGGATGTATTTAGGATTAACACTGAAATATGTGTGGCGGAGAGGGAGGGATTCGAACCCCCGGTACGTTGCCGTACAGCAGATTTCAAATCTACCACAATCGACCACTCTGACAACTCTCCGGGTAGTAATTGAGACTGAATTCAGAACGGTTTTGCCTGTGCCAGAAAAATCATTGCTGCTGAAACTAAAAAAATACCAATGTGAACCAACAAGGCCTGAGACTTGCGCAAATCAATGTTCATAATTTGACGTCTGTTTACAAAACCCAAAATAATCAAGATCAGCAAAAGTGTGACCTTTGTGTGCAGCCAGCCGTTGCCAGGACTACTGATCCGTTCCTGAATCAGGGCCAGATAGGCCCCGGAAGCAACTGCCACAGTCAGAACAGGGTAATAAAGCAGTCGATGAATACGACGCTGTACAAACTGAATTCCCTCAATCTGCACCTGATTGCTTAAACGTAAGCGAAAAACAACCGACAAAGACTGCACAAACAGAGTGCCGATTACCAGCATCACCGCAATTACGTGCAGTGTTAAAGCAAAAATATACATAATCAATCTCCTCTAAAATTATCCCTTATTCTAACATTTCATCATAACTGTTTCAAGTTTTACTGCATGATTCTGCAACTCACAAAAAAAATGAACAAGAGACTTTTGAGTTTGTGAAAAATGCGTAAAATGGATAGTTACCGATAAAATTTTTCACTAAAACATAAGCTAAAAATAAAAGAATAATCTTGCCTGCAAAAATTAAAAACCGTTTTCCCAAAAAAGAACTAAACGCCAGGCTCAAAGTACACCAGACGTGGGATCACATTGAATGGATGAATCTGCTTGAAAATTTGACGAAGCTGGGTTTTCATGAATGGAGTACTTCAGGGTTAGGACAAAGAGAAATTGGGTTTTATCTAGAAACAAAACGACATTAAAAAACATGTAAAACGTGATGCTATCTTATGAAGAAGCCAGAGCCCTGGTGTTTGAACATGTAAAGCCTCGGGAAAAAGTGAAGCGGCCCCTGACTGAATCTCAAGGTTTGGCTCTTTCAGAAAACATCATAGCTCCACACGGACTTCCGGTTTTTGACAATTCTGCTGTGGATGGTTATGCTGTTCAGGCAACAGACCTGTCTAGAGCCAGTAAAGATAATCCGGTGCGCCTGAAAAAGCTGGGTTACATTGCTGCAGGTGATACTGGAGAGGAGCAGATGAATTCCGGACAATGCCTGCAAATCGCTACAGGAGCACCACTTCCGCCTGGAGCTGATACGGTTGTGATGAAGGAAGATATCGAATTCAATGAGTCCTTTGTATACTTCACTCAAGCGATCCTGAAAACGCAAAACGTGCGTAATAAAGGTGAAGACATTCAGAAGGGCCGAATAATGATTCCGGCAGGAACCTTGATTGGGCCGGCACAAATCGCCGTGCTGTCGACTTTTGGTTATGCACAGGTTCCGGTTCACCGCCTACCAAAAATAAGTATTGTTTCCACAGGAAGCGAATTGGTTGACGTTGAGGGGAAGCCGCAAGCTGGACAAATCCGGGAGTCAAACCGCTTCATGCTGGCAGGCATGGTAAGGCAGGAGTCTTGTGAACTAGTAAAAATTTCGCTGGTTCCAGATATTCCGGAAATCTTGATACAAGCATTTGAAGAAGCACTTCAGACAGATGTAGCACTTATTTCCGGAGGAATGTCAGTTGGTGACAAGGATTTTGCCAGGCCGCTTCTAAAGAAAATGGGTGTAGAGGAAATATTTTGGAAAATAAAATTCAAACCAGGCAAGCCGCTTTTTTTTGGTCGGCGGGGTAAAACACTGGTCTTTGGGTTGCCGGGAAATCCTGCATCAAGTTACGTTTTGTTTGAAGAATTTGTGCGCCCTGCACTGCGAAAATTGATGGGACGAAAAATTTTGGAAGAAACTATGGTTAAAGCTACGCTGGATGAACCGATCACGGAAACCTTAAATCGGCTGCATTTCATGCGAGGGCAACTCCGTGAAAAGAATGGAAAATTCCGGGTACGCCCCCTCGCATTTCAGGGCTCCCACAGTATTAGTTCGCTGGTAGAATCAAATGCCCTGATCCGGGTAGAGGCAGATTCTCCTGTTCTTCCTGAAGGAAGCCAGGTCCTGGTACGGCCCCTTCGAAATGAAATTGGGTGAGATATATGGCTGCTGTTTCATATTCAATGAAAGAACTTGCAGAACAACTCGAATTGAAGTTTTCCGGCAACGGAGATTTTCTAATCACACATGTCTGTGGATTGGATTCACTTCAGGTAGGTGGACTGGCCTATCTGACAAGTCCGGATGGATTAACAAGTGTTCCGACACCTGCAGGAATGTCCAGGCATGTTGGGACAACTGTAGATGAAATTAATTCGAGCAAGGTGGCATTAGTTGTTTCTCCAGGTGTTCAGCATCCGGAGCACAACCTGATTTACGCGGATGATCCTCTGGCGGCACACGTTGAGGCCACAAAACTTTTTCATCCTGCAGAGCCGTTCATTCCTGATGTTTCCATGAAATCCGGAATTCATCCTAGCGCGGTTGTGAGTAAAAGTGCAAAACTTGGTAAAAATGTGAAAATCGGTCCCAATGTTGTGATTTACGATGGAGTAAACATTGGTGAGAATACCATCCTGCATGCAGGAGTTGTAATCATGTCAGAAGTTGTAATTGGCGCAGATTGCACTTTTTTCCCAAATACAGTGGTGCGGGAGAAATGTGAAATTGGAAATCGGGTAATTTTGCAATCCGGAGTTGTGATCGGTTCAGACGGACATGGTTATTTTCAGCGTGGTGGTGTTAACCTGAAAATACCGCAAGTTGGAACAGTGTGCATTGAAGACGATGTTGAGGTTGGCGCATGTACGACTATCGACAGGGCACGATTCCGTACGACTGTTATAAAGCGGGGCAGTAAACTGGACAATCAGGTGCAAATTGCTCATAATGTAAGTGTGGGTGAACAATCCCTGATCTCAGCGCAAACTGCAATTGGAGGCAGCGTTAAGGCTGGACATCACCTGATTATGGGTGGGCAGTCTGGAATCAGGGATAATGTGATTGTAGGAAACAACGTCACTGCTGTAGCACGAGCCGTAATTACCGCAAACACACAGGACAACGAGGTCTTGGGCGGAATGCCTGGACGACCGGTCAACCAATGGAGGCAGCTTCAGTCACTCATTAACCGATTAGGAGAACTTTTTGAGCGAGTACGTAAGCTGGAATCTCGCAAGGATTCTTCACAATAGGGATACAGCGCACAGTGCCCGTACATTATTGTATTGGAGAATACGGTAGCGGGGGACAGTTTCAGAGTTCCTGGATCCCACCCGCGTGCCTTCTGCGAGATTGTCACTATAACAAATAAACAGGAAAATTAATAATGCCTATTTCCGGAACATTAATACAGGTACTTGCGGCAATGTTACGGCTTTACAGCTTGATGCTGGTTGTCTATGCATTGCTTTCATGGGTCATGCACGAGCAACACTATCCTCCCGCTATACGCTGGCTGCAGAGCATGGTGGAACCAGTGCTAAGTCGGATTAGAAAAGTCATCCCGCCCATAGCCGGAATTGATGTTTCGGTGATTGCGGCACTCCTGCTGATTGAGATGATTCGCTCTTTTATACTTTACTGAATCATCTGTCCATATCACGTTTTGCATTACTGGCTGCCGCAGAGCCTGGAAAGCGCTTGATTACTTCCCCAAAATAATAAGCCGCCTGCTGGTCAAGATTTTGCTTTTCCTGCAGTTTGCCCAGCATGTATATAACGTCCGGAGTTTTATAGCCCTGTGAGGTCGGTCGGTGCTCATAATACCTCAGTACAGTGCGAAAAGCCGTTTCTGCTTTTTTCAAATCGTTCAGTTCCAGATGAGAGCGCCCAATCCAGTAAAAGGCGTTATCGCTATCAAGATTGTCCGGAAATCTTTCCGTAAAATTCTCAAAAATCAAAATGGCCTGTTCATGATTTTTTTGAATAACTGCAGTCATACCCTGATTATATATCTTCTTTACTCCAGGATGACGAATTAAAATAAACGGATCCTCCGGAGGATTGAGGTCCGGATCCGAAAAACCGTTGTCTGATATTTCCACAGTTTTCACAGATTCTTGCGAAGTTTCACTGCCTGCAATTTCAACTTGAATAGCACGAACATCAGGATCCGGTAAATCTTCCGGATCTTCCAAATCCTGCATATTCACCAGTCCAGCTTCAGGAAAACTCGGCTCTTCTTCAACACCCATTTCCTCCTCACTGATTTCCAGATTATTGATTTTCTCCATTTCCTTCGTGGTTGCGACAGCAGATGCTTTCTGGACACTGGTTTCAGGTTTGCCCAGCAATGAATAATTTTCAAGCGGTGGAAGTGAACCCTGTGAATTTGTTCCTGATCTATCTGCAGATGAATTAAGCGACTGATTCTCCAGCACCTGTGTAACCATTAAAGCAGTGGATTCTGAGGCCTTTGCTGATCTCAATGATTCCTCAACAGAACGCTCCAGCAAAACAAAATTAGTTTCCCATTGTTCCTGAAGCAATAGGAAATCATCGCTCTGTACTTTTTGCTGTTTTTGGAGTTCACTGATTTGCTGTGCCAGCTGCTCAATTTTTGCCTTCAACAGAAGATTTTCTTCAGTAAAAGATTCCTGTTGTTCTGTTACAGTTTCAGCACTGGAAGTGGAATTTTTAGTGGTCTTTTGGGGTTTGAATTTTGGAAAAACACCATCCAGTTGGGCACATCCGGAGAAGAAAAATTGAATCACCGTCAAAAGGATCAGATATCTTCCAAGTGAAAAACGAACTGACGGTTTGGTCATTCCTCTCTCGTTGTAAGTTGTGCCAGTATTTTTCGCTCCCGCAAAGATTTAAGAATTTTTTGCATTTCGTCAGCAAGTTCCGGCTGCTGATTCAAGCGGTAGGCCTCAATCAGCTTTTCTGCAACGACTCCAGTGCGGGGAAAACCGGGATAATTTTTGAGCAAATACAGATAGCGTCCAATCGCTGAGTGGTAAGACTCATTCTCGAAATAGTAGTTCGCCACATGCAGCTCATGTTCTGCAAGATCTGCCAATGCTCCTTTCTGATATTCCTTCACATCTGCCAGATATGGACTTTGTGGAAAAAGCAAATAAAAACGCTGGTATTCGCGAATGAGAGTCCTGTTAGGTTCCATATTACGGTCGTAATCCCGTGACTTTGCAAATAAACCATAGATGTTACGCTCGTAATTAAGTGCAATCAAACGGTTGAGTACATAAGGTGTGAGGTGACTGCGGGGATTGAGCAGGAGAAACCGCCTGTAGCTGGTCTCGGACTCTTCCCATTTACTTTGCAAAAAATACACTTCACCCATTTTCAAATGCGCAAGAGTTGCCAGACGTGTTCCAGAATGTTCGTCAACCAGGATTTCAAAGTTTTTCAATGCTTCCTGGTAAAATTCGTCTTCAACTGCAACCATTGCCTTTTGATACAACTCTTTGGCTGGCAAACGAATTTGAACATTTGCTGTTTCAGAACAGCTTTGCAAAAGTCCGTAAAACAAGAGCAGAATGAAAATTTGGAAACAAAATATATTCCGTTTGAGACTTGTGAAACACTTCATTTTAACAATATCAAGTACTGAAACTTTACTCATTAGTTACGCTTCCGGTAGCGGACCATCGTCATTTCGTTTCCCCGGTCGTTCCAAAATACTTCATCCATAAAATTCATTATCATCAGCAGACCCCGTCCTTTGATGCGGGGCAGGTTTTCAGGATCTTTCGGATCCAGTATATCTGAGTGTGCAAATCCCTTTCCTTCATCACGAACCAAGTATTTTGCAGAATTTCGGCTGATATCAATTTGAAGAAGAAGTTTGCGGTTGTCATATGGATCAATGTCCATTTTTCGTTTTGCCGTTTCATAAAACAGTATAGGATTTTCACGACGCATTTCCGGATTCAATTCCAGGTTGCCGTGAAAAATAGCGTTTTCCAGGGCTTCCTTGAGCAATACATTCATACGAAACAATTGTGATTGTTCCAAAATACCAAAGCTGGGCAAATCCTGCGTCATAAATGCAACAATCCGGTTTACGTCTTCAAAATCGTTACCGATTTCCAATGTCCGTGATTCCTGTAGCAGGTGATCCATAGCATAAGCATTTGAGTGGAAGCCTTCGTTAAGTGAAACAACTCTGTCAAGAGTGCGTTGGAGTTCGATCGGCTGAATCGATTTAATGAGAAAATCACAGACTCCAAGCTGCAACGCATTGAGTGCACTTTCAGTATCATTCTGCGGGCAAATCATTACAAATGGACGACGACTGTTGGCAGATTTAACTTCCTGAAGCAATTCCAATCCTCCCAACTTAGGCAGTGTCAGAGCACAAAAAATTGCGTCGATTTCCTCTCCTCGAAAAATCTGCAAAGCTTCTTCACCATCACCTGTGCAACGCACGGAATGTCCCTCTTTTTCCAGGAATTTTTTAAGAAATTCCAAGACTTCTACTGAATCATCGGCAACCAGAAAATTCATTATGAGGTTTTTTAGTTGGGTTGTGAGTATTCCTACAGAAGAAAATCAACTTTGAAAATTCCGCAGACGTTCCAATCCATCGTTTAAATCATCCTTTAAATCGTCAACATCCTCAAGTCCGATGTGCAGGCGCAGCAGTGGACCTTCAAAACGCCACGGCGAAGCAGTCCGCAGATCACGAACATTAACCGGCAGTATCAGACTTTCGTAGCCCCCCCATGATGATCCAATTCCAAACAATCGCATTTCGTCAATCATTTTTTCCACAGCCTTTTTGGAAAATGTTTCCAACTCAACACCAAATAATCCGCTGGCTCCCAAAAAATCACGTTTCCATATTTCATGTCCTGGAGCATCCGGAAGAGCTGGATACAAAACCTGCCGTACTTCATTACGATTACTGAGCCATTCTGCAATTTCAAGGCTACTTTTTTGATGTTGACGCAGGCGCACAGCCATAGTCCGCAAACCGCGCTGAGCTAGGTAAAGATCATCAGGAGCGACACATTGTCCGAAGTGCCATGTACAGTCCCGCAAAATTTTCCAATTCTCCCTGGTAGTAGTAACAGATCCGAGCAAAACATCCGAATGTCCGACAATGTATTTTGTAGCCGCCTGAATGGAAATATCGACTCCATGTTCAAAAGGCTTGAAATAAAGCGGTGAGGCCCAGGTGTTGTCTAGTTGAGTAATTGCTCCATGTTTTCTGGCAACTTCTGCAATGGCAGGAATATCCTGGACTTCAAAAGTATTTGAACCTGGTGACTCGGTGAAGATTACCGCTGTATTGGGGCGCATCAAAGACTCAATTTCTGCGCCAATTAATGGATCATAGTATGTTGTTTCCACTCCGAAGCGCCGCAAAACTGTGTCGCAAAATCTCCGGGTTGGAGCATAAATACTGTCTGTCATCAGCAAATGGTCACCGCTTTTCAAAAAAGCCATCAACGCAACCGAAATTGCTGCCAGTCCGGAAGGATATGTTGAACAGTGATAACCACCCTCCAGTTCTGCAATTGCATTTTCCAGAGCCCATGCTGTGGGATTTCCCATTGTTCCATAAACCATTACCTGCTCACCCTCCTTTGCTTCAAGATATCGAGAATTGTAGCTCTCCACACTTTCTGCGAGGATAGTCGAGCCATGATAAACAGGTGGATTAATCACACCTCCGTAATTTTTTGTATCACGTCCGGAAACAACAACTTTGGTATCTTCCCGGAGAACAGATGAGTCAGTTTTTTTGTTCATTGGAATCAATGGTGCAGGTGGTGTCAATGCCGCCACGAGTATTGTAGCTAGTTTTGATCAGCAATTCTTCCGGTTCAAGAAGTGGATACAAGTCCTTAAAAATCCTGGAAGTTACAGCTTCCTGGAAAATTCCAACATTGCGGAATGAAAGGAAATAATATTTCAGTGCCTTGAGTTCAATAAGTTTCTGTTTAGGTACATAGTCGACCCAGACAATTCCTGTGTCCGGAAGACCGGAAAAAGGACAAACTGCCGCAAATTCATTCATTTGGTAGCTTACATGCTGCCGTGGACCTGAATACTCAATTGTTTCCAGAAAGCCGGGCCGAATTGCGCTTTCATCCTCAAAGGTAAAAACACGGCCTTCTGCATAATCTATACTGGATGTATCCATCAAATTGCTCAAAAAAGGGTTGCGTTATAGATAAGAATTGGGATAATGTTGAGTTTTAACTACGGAGTATGTTTGCTTGCATAATTTGCTGCTGTGCAAACAAAAAGGGGCAAATGAATAAAAGAAGGCTGGGAACCATACTCATCGCCGGTTCAGTTTTGCTCTGGTTAATCAACAGGTTTTCATACATAATTTCTTCTTATTTTAGCCGGTTATTATGCGGGGAACTTTATCTGCAGCCTGTGGATGGTATTCTCGGTGATGTTTCCTGTGGATTTAATGCAGACATGCATTTTACCGCTTTGATGTTTATTGTTTTGATAACCGGAATTGCAGTCCTTATCATATCACTCATACAGAAAGATGTGCATTAATATTTACTGATTGGGATTCTATGACAAAACTGGAACAAAAACAAGCTCTTGAAACTATATTGTTCGTTGCAACCAAATCACTATCTCCCAAACAACTTGCGGAAATGATTGGTGGTTGTGAAACAGGACTTGTTCGGGAACTGGTTTCTGAACTGAATGCAGCTTACGAAAAAACCGACCGTGTTTTTCGGATTGAATCTGTTGCAGACGGTTTACAGATGCACACACTTCCGGAATATAAAAAATGGGCACAATCTCTAGAAACAGTAAAAGTAATCAAACTTTCACCTGCAGTTATGGAAACTTTAGCTATAATTGCCTACAAACAACCCCTTACCCGGGCTGGAATAGAGTTCATTCGAGGAGTCGATTCTTCCCACACTATCCGCCGCCTTATGCAGCAAAAACTGGTGCGGATCGTGGGTCGTGAAATGCTACCTGGACGGCCCGGACTTTATGGAACAACAAAGGGTTTCCTTGAAGTTTTTGGACTCACCAGACTCAAACACCTGCCTGCTTTAAGTGAACTCGACATGGACAAGCTTCCCGAAGACAGCCAGCTTGAACTACCCCTTGAATCGGAAGATGAATAGAGTGACAGATTTCAAGCTGAACCTGAAAGCGTGGATCTTCATCCGGGAACCCAAAATGAGATATAACCATGAAAAAGCAACGGTTTTAAAGGTAAAAAACCCGTGAACTTATTCATACTTTTCCATCAGGGAACCATCTCCTAGTTACAAACCATAAAATCCAATAATAAGCTGCTAAAACAGTAAGAAAAATATACTCAACTGCAGGCATGGCTATACCTGAGATTTGACGCTCTATTTTCTTTTCATATTTTTTGAATAAATCTTCATTAGAAATTCTGGACTCCACTTCACTCATTAGTCGAAACTTAAAAAAGAATGGTTTTAGCCGCAACTCATGCAGTGGTTCAATCAGGGTATCCGGAGCACCTTTGCGTTTCAGTTCCCACAGTCCAGGCCCTGTAATCTGGTAACTTTTCAGTACCGGACCCATATATGTTCCAAGCAAAACAGTTGGCACGATCACAAGAACGATGGCTAATGTACCCCGACGAATATCGCCCCATGTAATAATTTCCATAAAAACCTGTTCATGGTTTGTGTGTATTTTAAGTTCAGGTTAATATAGCATGATTGACACAATGATCAATCCGGATTATTGAAGAATTAACTGAAAGGAAATTTATATGAGCAAACATCGAAGGGTAAAAGGTTCTTCCAAAAAAGCTCACCGAAGACAAAATGTTCGTTGGCTGGTTTCCATTACGAGCGTGCTGATACTTGTTCTTGCTGGTTGGATATGGCTTGACAGCACAGAAGAAGACAAAGACCTGTCAGCAATCGGCAAGGGAGAAAACATAGTAGTCCAGATTCATGACCCCGGTTGACCTTCCTGCCGTGCACTCAAGCGGGTGGTCAACTCGCTCCAGCCGGAATATAAAGGGAAAATACGTTTCCTAGTTGCTAATCTGAACTCCAAAGAAGGACGCTGGTTTGCAGAATATCACAACGTCAGCAAAGTCACTCTGCTCTTTTTTAAACCTGACGGGACAAAAATCAGCACCTTAAATGGAGAGCAGCAGCCAGATTTTTTACGCCGAGTCTTTGATAGGGTATTTAAACTGGAATAGCGTAGGAGGGAAAACGTCTGTTACACAAATTCAATGTGATTAAAGTCTGTAATCATAATCAATGATCAGTGGGGCATGATCTGAAAAACGCTGCTTTTTGTAAATTGACTGCTTAACTGCTTTGGCTCCAATTCCAGGAGTGGCAACCTGGTAATCTAGTCTCCAACCAACATTATTATCCCACGATCTACCGCGGTTTGACCACCAGGTATATTGATCGGGATCAGGATTAAGTGTCCGGAATACATCCACATAACCAAGTTCAGAAAATATTTTTGTCATCCACGCACGTTCCTCGGGTAAAAACCCAGAATTTTTACGGTTGTTTCTCCAGTTTTTCAAATCAATCTCCTTGTGCGCAATATTCCAGTCTCCGCAGATTATAATTTCCCTTCCGGATAATTTAGCTTCCAAAAGCCATTTATCTAAATAATCTAGCACCTTGTACTTAAAATTTTGCCGGATATCTCCGCTGCTTCCGGAGGGTAGATAAAGTGAGACAATACTCAATTTGCCAAAATCTGCCTGAATGAAGCGGCCCTCTTTGTCCAACTCAGACCAGCCGATACCTTCATGAACTCGATCCGGTTTTTTCCGGAAATATAGCCCAACTCCGGAATAACCTTTTTTCTCAGCAAATACAAAGGCACTCTTTAAACCTGGTGGATTGAGCATGATTTCAGTTAGTTGGTCCGGCTGAATTCTGGTTTCCTGCAGGCAAACCAGATCTGCTTTTTGTGTGTGTAGCCATTCAAAAAAACTCTTTGAACTTGCCGAACGAATTCCATTAAGATTGGCAGAAATAATCCGCATGTTAAATATAAGGTAAAATTTGTGTATTTATTTACTGGACAAACACTAGCTTTGTCATGTCATCCCGAAAGTATGTGAAGAATCTTGCCCGATATAAGTATTTTATCAGGTCCCTTTCTTCGGTCGAGATGACAAACCGTAAACAACAATATCATTATCTTACGAGAACTCGTGACTAACGAGTTATTTAGAGGAAAATTCTAAAGATATTAAATATTTTTGATTCTCTGCAAAATGTGGATATCCCTTTAGTACCATCAAAGACTTCTTGACTTTGATGCCGGAAACTATTTTAGTCAGTGCAGTTACTTCATTCCTGATTTCTCCACCCTTAAAAATATGCAGTACTGAATCCGGTTTTCTCAAATCAGAGGTCCAGCGTACTAAATCGATCAAAGGTGCAACTGCACGTGCTGTCACAAACGGGAATCTATGACACCAGGGACGTTGTTTGCCTAACTCTTCCCCTCGCCCAGGGACAGTCTGAACATTTTTGAGTTTTAATTCATCAATCATTTGTTGAAGTACAACAATTTTTTTCTGACGTGAATCCAACAAAGTCAGCCGCAAATCAGGACGTACTATGGCCAGTATCATTCCCGGCAATCCTCCTCCTGTACCAAAATCACAAACATCTGCACCTTTTTCAATTTTACGTAAAACCAGTAATGAAAGACAGGGCAATATTTGTTTTTCCCACAATAAATCTGTTTCTTTACGGGAAATTAAATTTACTTTCTGGTTGACATCCAGCAACATCACAGCCCACTTTTCCAGCAGCTGCCATTGGGAATCTGAAATCTCCAAATCATTCTCTAAACAGATTTGTCTGACTTCAATAGATTTAAGGGGTTTTTGTATTTCACTCATTATTGAGTGTTTGCAGGAAGGAATTTTGTCAGCATGAGAACTTCAGTTTCATTGCCGATTAAGGACTGATGCCGGATTACCCGACTTGTTCTAAAGACCTGCTGCTGTTCTCCGGCTCTTCCTGTGATGAAGACTCAGGAGTACTATTTTTTAATTTTTCAGCAAACAGTGAATGACGTGTAGAGTATCTACCATCTTGAACAATGATCTGAATTCCAAGGCGCTTTTCAAGATTAAAAAGCAGGGGGCCCTGTAAATTAATAGTCACATCCTTCATTATTTTGGCCATGGTGACCAGGGTATAGACTGACAGATCTTCAGTTTTTTCTGCATGAAGTTTTTTCAGGTGAACATTTGTTAACTCAAGCTCATAATTTGAAATAGAGACATGCGGTTCAATCATCACAAAAGCAAGATCTTCACTATCAATGGACTGGAGCCAGCGAAAAGGTGCTGCTGCTTCATCTTCCCGGATCACAAAACGTTGGGCTTCCGAAAAACCTATCAATCCTGAATGAAAACTAATTATTTGATCGTCTTTAACATCGATCTCACCGAAGCGTGTGGTTTGAACAAGCATTAATGTTTTATTGATTAGAGTTTACCAAAAAGGTGTTTGATTCCGGATAACGAAAGTGGCGACCCTTCTGCTGCACGCCTGTTTTCTTCCTGAATGCTTATATATACTTCTTCTCTGTGGATTATATAACTTCGGGGTGCATCGATTCCAATTCGAACTTGTTTGCCCTTGACCTCAACCACCATGATTTTTACATCATCCCCAATGGTTATACTTTCTCCCGACTTCCTTGTCAGTATGAGCATAATGATCTGTCTTCTAGATAATTAATTCCAAATTATAAAAACCTGTGATTATCATTCACAGGATAAATTAACGGAGAAAATCCGACAGTGACGGTTGGATCAAGCGAGCTCCGGTATTCAGTGAAAGTCTGTTGTTAGCCTCTGCGACTTTAAGGTCCACAGTTGCTTCCGCAACATCTAAATCCTGGATATCAGAAAGCTGACTCTCCTTTTCAAACTGCTGATTTTCCAGCCTGGACTGAGTTGAATAGAGTTCACGAACAATATTTCCAACGTCTGCCTGCTGCTTCAGAACCTGATTTTGTGCCAAGTTAAGCTGATCTAAACGTTTTGCAATCGCAATGCCATCATTTTCAAGAAGAGCTCTCTCCATTACAGCAAGTAAAGAAAAAGTGTCTACGCCATCCTCATCTTCTCCAAGCAGCAGTTCCTGAGCAGTAATATTTACCGGAATTGAAAGTCCATTTGAAATCAAAGATTCTTTTTTATGTATTGATCCATTATATGATACTTCCGGGTTTGGTTGATACACAAACTCAATTCCTTCAGGAAACAAAACACCAAGTTCATCTAAGTCAAATTCTGCCGATTTTTCTGAATTAAAATCAAATTGTTTTGGTAGAATGTTGCCCAAACGACCTTCTTGGTCAGAAAATTTAAGCAAAACCTGGTCATTAAGTTTTCCATCCTGGTTAAATACGTGAATCACCGGACGTAATGTCTGTTCTTTACTCCAGGTTCGTCCGCCATCGTCTGAAATCTTTATTCTGGCTTGTCCCCAAACTCCACCTTTTGTGACTTTTATTCGATAGTTATTAGTAGAAAAACCCTCAAATTGCGCTCTAAATTGTTTCACATCCAGTAATTCCCTGATATCTTTCTGCGTAACTCCGCTTTTCTCAACTTTTGCCGGTTGAAATATACCATTTTTTTTCAAAGCAGGAGAAAGACTTTTTATGCCCGAAAACAAATAAAGTTTTCCTTCACGTGCATTTCCGGTGTTAAATAAAGTTTTTCGGGCCACAGCAAACTCTCGAGCCACCATTTGCCTGGTTTCTTCGTTTGAATCACTGCCGGCCTGTGAAATAGCAAGAGTACGAATTTGTCCCAATATTTCATTAATATGTCCAATTTCCAACTCTGAACGCTGCAACCAGGCAATATTGTCTTCAATGTTTTGGAGTTGCTGTTTCTGTGAAGAAAGTGTGGTTACAATATCCTGTGATCTGGCTGCACCAATTGGATCATCCGAGGTTTTGTTCAAACGACGGCCGGAAGCCATCTGGATTTGAATATCCTGAAGCTTCCCTGAAGATTTTTGAATATTGTCTACTACATGGTCACGCTTAGTGACCTCAGTTACACGCATTTTTTAAAGGACTTGTGGTTTAAGTTTTTGACAAAAGTCTTGAGTTGCAGCATCCTTTCTTCTGTTTCTTTTGCTTGATTCATTACATATTAATAACGGTTTCCATCATTTTATCTACTGTACTGATAAAACGTGCAGATGCTTCGTATGCTTTCTGATACTGCATCATATCCGTCAGTTCTTCGTCCATATTGACTGCACTGATAGAGCTCCTGATTTCCTTAAACTGCCTCACCATACTTTCTTGTTGTGCCTGTTCCGTTTTATTTCTTTGAATTTTCAAACCCATTCCTGTGAGCACACCATTATAATACTCATCAAAAGTCATGGTTTCATCTCTCATAGTCGGACTTGTTTGAAGCTTCGCAATTTCCAGTGCAACTCGGTTATCTCCAGGAATAAGGTCCTTGCCTGTTGAAATGTTATTCGTGTTTTCACGAATATGCTCACTTAGCCGGATATCTTCTGCTCCTTTGAGTGTATCAAAAAAACTATTCAAACCTAGAACCTGTGTGATGCTGGATTGATCTTCACCAAAAATGAACTTGTAGTCAGGTGCACTTTGTAAAAGCAGCGAGCCGTCTGACTCTATGGAAGCCTGTAACAATCCTGGATCGTTGATGGTTTGATTCAGGCGTTGGACAATATCGGGTAAGGAATCTTTCCCAGCCTGTATCTCAATTTCATAAGTTTCCAGAATTTCATTATTAGGATCAACTAAATGAAGCTGAAATATTCCATCTTTCAGGAAGGGCAGGGGCTGATTAAGTGCATCCGGATTTAAGCCGAAAGTACTCTTCATCATTTCTGCGGCAGAATTTATTCCAGTACCTGTTGCGTGAGTCCTGTTAACTTTTCTTGCAAGACTGAAGGCAATTTCGTCGAGATTATGCTGGTAGCTCACAATTGTTTCATCGCGAATTCTTAACATTTCACTCATTTCTCCTTCTCGAAAAGTACGGGTCAAATCACGGCGATTGTCATTTGTTGAAACGCCATCGACTCTGAGCATACCCAATTCACCGCCTTTCATTGTACCTTCAAGCTGATAGCGGTTATTTCCTTCTACCAGAGTCCAATCCCGGCCGATGATAACTGTAGTTCTTCCGTTGGGATCTTCAAAAGAGTTAATATCCACCAAGTCTGACAACTCCTCAACTGCCTGATTACGGGCATCCCTCATATCGTTGGCATTCCGCTGACCGCCGCCCTCGTATAAGTTAATCTGTCTATTCAACTCGGCTACTTTCTGGCCCAATTCATTTACTTTATTTATATTTGCATTCAGACGGCCGTTAATTTCTTTACGCAGCCCGTCAAGTTGAGAGTGCATGTTACGAAAACGGCGTGCCAGCACATCACTATGCACCTTTACCTGCATTCTGGCTGATTCAGATTCCGGCTGATTCGAAAGCTGGCTCCATGAGTTCCAAAACTCGTTTAGAGCTTGGTGTAAGCCGTTTCCCTCTGTTTCACTAAAAATAATTTCAATTTTTTGCAGGAATTCTCCTCTAGACTTAAACATGCCTGAACGAGGATTTTCCTGGAGGATTTTGCGCTGCACGAATTTATCATAAACCCGTGTAGTCGGCTCGGCGTCAGCACCTCCTCCTACTCCAGTGGGATCTGGTGCAGACGTGCCTGAGCTAACTTGCTGGCGGGAGAAACCTTCAGTCTCTTGATTGGCAATGTTATGCCCAACCGTTTGCATTGAACGCTGATTGATACTCAGGGCGCGTTGTCCCAGATTTAGGGAACTATTGAGCGAAGGCATGTGACAATGCTGAAATGGTTAGGGTTCCTAAACGATTTTAGTGACTTATAAAGTCAGGCTTCGGTACGGGACATTGTGCTGGTACCATTTTGCAGTTTCCCCGCATCTGAATAAGTCGGAGGACCGTTCTGGAGTTGACTCATGAACCTAATAGAGGATTCAACAGATTTTAAGCGACCTGATGCCTGGAGAGCGTTTTCATCCGCAATTTTGCGGATTTCGGCAACCAGGCTTTTCAACCGTTCAAAACAATGCTGAAGTGGTTCTGAGTATTCATCCTCAGTCCTGTCAATAATAACGCTTAAAGTCAGTTCCTTTGGTTTAGTGTTCCAGGAATCTGCAAGCTTTTCCACAAACTTAATCCGCTCCCTCTCGAGTCTGGCAGTTGCACGTACACAACGAGACTTTTCGCCTTGAATTTTAAGCAACTCTGAACCGCGTAAACGCCCAAATCCCTCGGATTCTTTTTGCAACTGTGAAATCAACTGCTCATGCAGTTCCACTTCCTGTCGCATAATATTTAATAATTCTTGCATCTTAAAAGGACACCATCTAACGGACTTAGTTAGGCCGCCGTGTTATTTTTCAGCACTTAAGATTCAGCTTATATCTTCCTGAAGAGCATCCTCCAGCATTGTTTTGGCAAGACGTTGCGCATCAACCTGATATTCACCATTTTTTATTTTATCTTTAAGTTCTGCAACCCGGTCTGCACGTACTTCCGGCTCAGTTGAAATCCTATCTTTTATTTTATTCATCACAAATGTCGAAGTCTTAACTGGAGGTTCTGATGTTCCGGATGTCAATCCAGAACGCTCTGCAGTTTTCTGACTGTCTTTAGCAGTCCCTCCCTTGACACCATGAAACTCGGGGGACTGTTGACCTGTTATTTTCATAATTCACCTGTAAATGTTAAATAGTTTAGATCCCTATCTCTGCGGAAATGTCCGGTGTAAGCCGACAAGCATACCCGCAGACTCTGACGAGCACAACTAAAAATGTGCAGTTCGCTAGCCTGAGAAGGCCCATAGGGCGTGTAAACTAACATGATTCAAGAAGCGTTTGCTTCCTAAAATGCGTATACAGACACTTCAGTCTTGGGCCTCAGGTTAGATGTTACCGGGTCTGGAAATACCATATATTTGCTTTCCTGACAAATCACAGAAACACCTTATTGCATGTATCGGCCAATCAATCACAAAACTTTAGCGTTTTATTATTATTTATCTAAATTAGTTTTCAACTGCTGATAAATCATCTCTCCTAGGCCCAGACTCCCGGACTTTGCAGAAATTTTCGCATATTGTTCATCCAGTAGAGATTGGAACATTTTTTCACCTTCTGACTTAGGAAGAAGATCAGACTCAAAAGATGATTTCCGCATTGTTTTCAACATCTGCTGGATAAAAATCGCCTCAAACTCACTGGCAGTTTCACGCAGTTTTGCATCTTCGGTGACTCCTTTTATTTCAGGAGCCGCCTTAAATCGATCTGCACCTAAGGTCAGTACAGATAAAGGTAACGGCATTGATACTTTCATTTTAGTTTATCGAATGACAAGTTCTGCATGAAGAGCGCCGGCAGTTTTTACAGCCTTGAGCACCTCAATTAAATCTCTGCTGGAAGCACCTATTTTATTAAAGCCATCTACAACTTCCTTCAAGTCAGTACCTCCTTTAAGCATAAAAACACTGGAAGCAAGTATTCTTCCTTCAGTCAGCTCACCCTGGGTTCCTTCTACATTTAGAGTTGGAAGTTTAACTTGAATATTCAAACCGTTTTGAGAAATTGCAATTGGCGAAATCCTGACACTGCCTCCCATCACTACAGTTCCAGACCGTTCGTCAAGAACAACTTTAGCAGTATGATCTGGAGTAATTTCCATATTTTCAATGAAGGAAAGCAACTCCACTGTATTGCCCAAGTAACTATCAGGAACTGAGACTTCGACAGTGCCGGCATCCTGGGCCCGGGCACTCCGGATACCTAAATTCTGATTAATCAGCTTTGCCAAACGGAATGCTGTAGTAAAGTCTGGAGAATGCAAGTTCATATACAGTCGGGCCCGGCTGTTAAGATTTAAACTAATCTCACGTTCTACAATCGCTCCTCCGTGAATCTGTCCAACTGAGGCCACCATCCGTGATCCTATCGACAAATTAGCCAATTCTTCTGTAGGCAGTGGTGCTTCGGCTCTGCTGACTCCTTTCGGTATTCCCGCAATGGGACCCTGCCCGAGGGCATAAACAAGTCTATCCGGTCCCCGTAACGGAGTCATTATCAAAATTCCTCCACGAAGTGAAACCGCATCACCAATTGTTGCGGCAGTAATGTCTAAACGTTGTCCTGATTTTGCAAAAGGTGGTAAAGTCGCTGTCAGCCATACTGCAGCAATACTTCGTCCTAAAATATCCTGGCTCTTTAAGCTAATCCCAATCCTTTCCAAGGCATTCACAATCGGCTTTCTGGTTAGTAAACTCTCCTGTGAATCGCCTGTACCGTCCAAACCAACTACAATACCAAAGCCGATAAGTGCGTTGTCACGTGCACCCCGCAATGCTGCAATATCCTTTACTCGCACACCCCAGGCTGGTGTTGTCAAAACAGCCAACAGGAAGAAATACAGCACTGCAGTACCCAATCGTAAAAAAGGCAGTTGGTTTTTCATGGTCATAAAAAATGAATGTTCTTCAAGATTTTGGTGTCCAGTTTGTAATACAAGTTCAATGCCAGATTAACGCAGTTCTGCTATTCAGTTTGCGCTCATTAACTGCATCAATCGCATGAGTATAATTCCGGTTAAAACCGCCTTGAATTGTGCATTGAAGAAAAAAATTCAGCTTCATAAAATGTCGTTGTTTAAAAACAATGGGAACATATTTGAGGAAATTCTGATTGACATCAGCTAATTTTTCTAACAATTTTGATGAATCTGCAAAAAGTTCTAAAACCATGTCATTCCGAGCACAGCGAGAAATTTCTCATAAACTACTTCACTAATATCACAAAGATTTCAGACTTTTTGTGAAGCCATTAATTTTTTGCTGGTCTGTTTTCTGCATTGTCTCCGGGAGAAGAAATTTGAGCTAGTTAATTGCACAGCACTTGGTCCGAATCAGAATCTAAGGAATTTGAGATAAAATTAGAACTGACTTTTGAACCCTGTAAAACTAGTAAAAACCAGCAAATGGGTTACTATGGAAATGATTTTATTGTTTTTTTGCCGACTTCAGTGGCGATCACTTCGGTGATTGTCGCATTAGAGTTAAGAGGAGACAAAACTCTGTCGAAGCAGTCTTATAAAGGTGAGATAAACACTATTAATTTTCATGGACAGCAAATTCTCGCAAAAGATAAAAACACCAATGAGCAGTTACGTAACAGGGTGTTTGAAACCTTGGATCGACAACTGAATCAATTGGGTTATGTTACCAAAGAACCTCAGCTTCAGTTCATAAACAGAACCCTGAACAGTGAACATACTGAACTTGAAGAACTTACTCCCATTGAACTGCAAACTGCATTTACCGTAATTTCCCAGACTCAAGAATCCAACGATATTGCAGCCTGATTCAGAAAAATATATCAAAAATTTTTGTAATCTACTCAATCTGTTTTAACTAATTGATCATATATTATCACTGATCTTTCAAATATAATTCTGGAATTGATCTGTAGATAAATATTTTCATAAATTGACTAGAAACGTTCTGGACTAAATGGAGTGATGTCAATTTTAGGTGGACGATTTGCTATCAGGTCAGTGATAATTTCTCCAGTCATTGGGGCGCCAATCAAACCTCGGTGACCATGTCCGAAAGCAAATAGTATGTTGGGTGCATCCGGACACTTTCCGATCACTGGACGTGAATCCGGGAGACTGGGTCGATGTCCCATCCATTCTGTTTTTTCTGTTCCTGAAATTCCTGGAAACATACGTTTACCTAAACGCAACAAAATTTCTGCACGCTTATAGTTTGGAGGAGCCTCTAATCCAGCTAGTTCTGCTGTTCCAGCAAACCGTAACCCTATTTCCATTGGAGTTGCCACAAATTTACGTTCCGCTTCCATGATGACATGGCTTGGCAGCACCTCGGGATGAGCGATGGTGACGTGATAGCCACGCTCTGTTTCCAAGGGGATACTGACTCCTAGTTGGGCTGTGAATCGGTGCGACCACGCTCCGGCAGCCACCACAAGTTTCTTGGACTCAACATAACCTAGGTCTAAATTCAGTCTCACATTTCCTTCTGCTGATAAGCGTACTTCTCTAACCTCCCTTCGCAAAATTATTCCACCTGTTTGAGAAAACTGTTCGCTCAACACCTGCGCCAGCCGAAAAGGATTGGTGGTATAGCCTTGATTTTCGATTAAAACTGCTCGGATATAAGAAGGGGATAGTGTTGGTTCTAACTCATGCAATTCTTCTCCGGATAGCATACGTAGTTGAGCACCATGTCTCCGTAATAATTCCCATCCCCTGGAAGCATGATTGAATGAAGATTCATTTTGATAGACATTCAAATACCCGGAAGGTCGGATTAAACTTCTGACTTGTGAACCATTAACTAAGGTCTGATATTTCTCAACTGTACCGGCGTTAAGTGCTAATAGACTCCGCACCGTATTTTCAGATTCGCTTGCGGTTCCAGCTTTGAGGAAGCGCAATAACCAAGGCAAAAGTTGGGGCAAATATCTAAAACGAATGTAAAGCGGACCTTCCGGATCAAGTAACCATTTGGGGACTTTTACCATTACTCCGGGCATCGCATTTGGCAGAGCGGAAGTTTCGGAAAGAACTCCGGCATGGCCGAAAGAGCAAGATTCACCGGGTCCAACCTTGTCGATTAGAGTCACCTGCCAACCGTCTCGTTGTAGATGGAGCGCACAGCACAATCCAACGATACCTGCACCGATGATGTGTACATTTTTTGTATTTGGCAATGTATTTGAACTCATTTTACTCTACAATAAGTAAGAAAATTCTTCTGAAAACTTTAACCAAAATAATAATTCTACTGAACGACTTCCTTACAATTGCACTAAAAACCATGTAGGTCAAGTCGATGTCGAAATTGACAGCTTAATGCGCTGTTGAATTATATGGGAAAAGTATGGCCCAGTTCGCTTTTTTCAATCGAATCTTATTTGATACTGAAATTTAAAACGAAATCTTCCTGCAGTTGGTTCTCAATAGCACCTTTTCTTTTCTGCCGAACATGCTGGATGGCTTCTGTATTTTCTTCACCATTTTCAATGAGTAACATGGCTGCTACTGTTCCTGAACGGCCAATACCACCTTTACAGTGCAACCCGATGCTGTTCCCCTTCTGAAGTTCCTGCTTAAGTGACTTACATACAGTCCTCCAATTGCGGATGAACTCTGTATCAGGCACCTTGTAATCAACTATTGGAAGATGATGCCATTGTAAATCATGTTTACTGATCTGTTCGTGAAAAATCTCTTTGCCGCAGATTTTTTCAAACTCTATGTCCTCAACCAGAGAGACAACCGTAGAACAGCCTAATTTTACCAAGGCCGAGAAAGTGCTTTGAAGAATAATATGTTCAAAGACTTTCTCTTCATTGAGTCCAGGGAAACGCATAAGGAACAGTTTCCCGGTAGAATTGGATGGCGAGACAAAATCAAATTCAGTTAAGATCATGTTTTGTTTGCATCGTTTTCAACATTTTGAGTGTTGTGTCTCCATGCTTGAGTTCGACGCAAAACACCTTTGCTGAAAAAGGCGTGTATGATACGAACCACTACTGACACATAAACAATTAACATTGCCATTGCTGCTGCTGCTGCTACATCCCCTTGTTCATCGAGATGAATCGCAGATACTGAAGCCAGTGTAGTATTATAGGTATAAAGGAAAATCACACCTGAAACGGTAGTCATGGCATTGACAAAAAGGTATATGGCAATATCAAATATAGTTGGTAAACAAACCGGCAGTGTTACCCTCCAGAACATTTTATAAATGGGGATTTTGAGAGATAATGATACTGACTCAAATTCTTTATCCATTTGCTTCAATGCAGTAACACCAGTAAGATGCGAAACAGTATAAAAATGGACAATGGTATTGAAAACCATAATGCTCATGGTGGCATAGATAAAGTTTATCGGGTTGTCTTTGGCGTTAAAGTAAAATATATAGGAAAGCCCCAGTACCAATCCCGGAACAGACATCGGCATTAAGGCAAATAGTTGAAGAATACCACGGAATCTTTCATCAGATTTAAGTTTTTCAACAAGGTATGAGCCTATGAAAATTATAACAGTTCCAAAAATAGCCGTATAAAAGGCAAGGCGGACGGAATTGTAAAACGATTCCCACCCGAGGCCTGCCACTTCAAATTGATAATGCTTTAGAGTAAACGAGAGGTTATATGGCCAGAATTCAACAAGTGCTCCGAATTGTGCCATGCCAATCATCATCAGAATGATCAGTGTTATGAGGACACAATAACTCAGCATGAGACTATCAACTCCAAAACTCTTTTTTGGATTAAAAACAACTGAGCGTGATGTCAATAAGGATATTTGTTTTTTCCTTGAATACTGGTCAATGAAAAAGGCAAATAATGACGGTAATAACAAAACCAGTGAGATAACGGCCCCCATCTGAAAGTTCTGCATGCCAACGACTTCTTTATAAATATCTGTGGCCAAAACATTGTAATTTCCACCAATCACTTTGGGGACCCCAAAATCTGTAAAAACCTGCGTGAATATTACAAAGATTGTACTGACGATACCGTACCGCGCTCCGGGAATTGTGATTGTTAAAAATGCGCGCAATTTGCTCGTGTGTAAGACTTCGGCAGCCTCATAAAGCCGTGCATCAGATAAAGACAGCGAGGTACTCAAAATCATCAGAGCATGCGGAAACGTCCAATAGACAGACGCCATGACAATCCCAATCGGACCATAGATGGAATATCCAAACAGCAGTTCTTTCAAAACACCCTGATTGCCGAACCAATAAACCAGAGCGATGGCCGCCAAGATGGACGGGCTGAGCAGAGGAATTAACGCAATAAGACGGAAAAATCCTTTAAACGGCATCCGAGTGTGCGTAAGAGCATAGGCAAATGAAAATGCTAAAATAACAACAATAATGGTTGAAACAATTGCAATGAACAAACTGTTAAAAAAAGATTGAAAAAGTGCTGGTTCATTCAGGTAAATTAGATAATTTTTTAAGCCTATGAAATTGCCTTTTTGATCTTGGACGCTTTTCAAAATCAAAGTACCAAGTGATAAAAGAGAATACAGAGCGAGCTCAAAACATAAGAACCAATAACTATACAGATTCTACTTCCTCAGAATTATTACTTGGATATTGGCCGGGTAAATTTTGGAAAGGGATAGATCAGTCACAGGGATAAACTCTTATCTGATCCGGAGGAAGTATCATGTGGATTTGTGAACCGGGAGTTAAATCCATCTCTGTGAGAGATGCACTAGACACATCAATCATAAGTAGCTCATTGGATAGTAAAGTTGATTCTACATAAATCCTCTGAAAAGAACCAAGGAATTCATTCTCCACGATGACGGCGTCGATGGAGTTTTCTGAATCCGAAGTAGCATGGTTCAGGATGATGCATTCAGGTCTGATAGCCAGTCGGACAGAAAGATCAGTATTCAGATCTTCTGTATTACAATTCAACTCAAAGCTATGGCAGGCTACTTTGTTTTTTGCAAGGACTTTGGCATCGATAAAATTTGTAACTCCGATAAAATCTGCAATAAAAGGCGAATTAGCTTTTATAAAAAGCATACATCCTTACGATGAAAAAGTGATTGGCATTTCGCATAACTACAATTTCATCTGAAACAGCTAATGCTTCTTCTTGATCATGTGTGACCATGATCGTTGTAATTCCTAGTTTACGATGTAGATCTTTTATCTGTTTTCTGAGATCAGATAGCTACCTTTGGAACGATGGCAGCTAGAGCAGTTGTAAGAGATGTTGCAAGAGCTCTTGCCAAAGCCACACGCTGTTGCTCCCCGCCAGATAACTGGCCTGGGTATTTAGTTGAATGGGATTTCAATCCCACCAGGTCAAGCAATTCGTTGACTCTTGAGTTGATTTTTTCTTTCCCCCACTTATGATTGATCAGGCCATAGGATATATTTGAAAACACTGTCAAATTGGGAAAAAGAGCATAAGATTGAAAAACAATACCGAAATCCCTTGCCGATGGAGGAAGCCTGGAAATTTCTACATTCTTTTGGGTAATGGTTCCTGAAGACTGTGTTTCCAACCCTGCAATACAGCGTAAAAGGGTTGTCTTTCCACAACCTGATACCCCAAAAAAGCCATACGGTTGCCTCGGCTGGCACATGTATTTTTACACTCAAAGGCCTGCGAAAATCCATGTATGTTAAAGTCTCCACAGCAGCGAAGTCGAACGTATTATCTACAGGAATTCATATTCGTCACCGCTAACTGGTTTTACAAACAGATTAGGTAAGTGGGCCAGAAAGAGGCGATACCGCCTCTTTCCGCTTTACTGATACTTGATCTTTTCACTATGCAAACTGCCGGCTATTTTTTTGGCTCTGACTTGCCGTCATAGCGTCTTTTCCATTCGCCGACGATTTCAGTTTTGTTCTGAGCTGCCCAAACGAAATCATTATTGATCAGTTTGGCCACAACCTCATCATAAAAATCAGGCAATTCAGGGTCTTTTTTGACCTTGGAAACATCAGCTATGATGGATTGGCGTTCTCCAAAAAGCTCCATCCCTCGGGCAAGTGTCCAGTCCATCAATCGCTTTGCGTCTGGCAGGTTGTCCGTGCCCTTAATAATGGCAACAACCTGCATTTCCCAACCGATACCTTCATCAGGAATGATCATATCAATCGGTGCACCCGCCTTGATGATTTTGATCGCCCGACCCGGCCACGAAATACCGATTGGAAATTCCCCTGCGCCGGCCTGTTTACACGGCTTTGATCCAGAATGGGTGTAAATACCAACATTCTCATGCAGCGCATCCATATATTCCCATGCCTTATCTTCGCCCATAATCTGCATCCAGCTGGACACATCAAGGAATCCTGTGCCAGATGAGGCTGGATTTGGCATCGAAATGTGACCTTTATAAATCGGGTTTACCAACTCTGCCCAAGATGTTGGCTTTGGCAAACCAAGCTTCTCAGCTTCGATCCTGTTCCAGCAGATGCAACCGGCCCAGCCATAATTTCCAACCCAGGTAACAGGTGCTGTTGTGTCAACATAACGAGGGTCTATCTTGTCCATCCCCACGGGCGTGTATTCATGAAACATCCCTTGGGATTCCATGTTGAGCGCGACAGTTGCCGCCATTTCAAAAAGGAAATCTGCTTGCGGGTTATCTTTTTCAGCCATCATTTTGGCGGCCATGGTTCCCGTAGATTCGCGCACAACATTGACTTTAATATCGGGATTATCTTTTTGGAATTCCTCCATATAATATTTGAGATTATCTGCATCCGTACTGGAATAAACCAACAGCTCGCCCGCAAGGGTCGGTGCGGCGATGCATGCGGCCGTAACTGTTGACAAGAAAAATTTAAAAGCCTCTGGAGCCTTGTCAATTATAGTCACTTAGCAGTCTCCTGAAAATGAATGTTAGAGAATAAATGTAGTTTGAAATCTCATCTTATCCACAAAATTCTTGTCCCAAATAAAATAACTTTCAAACTCAATGTGAGGTACCCTTAAAGAAACCCTCATTCATCTTTATCCGAAGTTTTAATTGTGGATAAAGAGCAATTTTTTACGGGAAACCCCAAGACGAAACGATTTCGCCGTCAAACATTGTAACAAAGAGTTGATCAAATACAAGCTTTCATGAAATATAAATTAATAAATTATAAATGATTAATTATTTCAATCTGTTAACATATAACTACACCAACAAAATTACTGTAGTCCAACGTTTCGCAGGCAAACATGGCATGGATTAAGCCTTTACTTTATCCACCAATATTTTGTTCAAGGTATCGTATCGTACGCTTTACATAAATTTGCGACATACTTCTGATATTCTCCAAAATGCTTTCTTCATAGGTCTTGCGAACTTTTGCAGGCGATCCGGCGATCATTGAAAACGGAGGAACTTCCGTTCCTTCCAGCACAACTGCACCCGCACCCACAATACTCCCACGACCAATTTTTACTCCATTCATCAAAATCGCACCCATTCCAATCAGGCAGTCGTCTTCAACTTCGCAGCCGTGCATTACGCAGTGATGTCCTACCGTCACCCGATTCCCAATAATCAGCGGGAATCCGGGATCAGAATGTCCCATGCTTAAATCCTGAAAACTGGTTTCGTCTCCAATGCTGATGTATTCCATATCTCCCCGGAGAACTGCGTTAAACCAAACTGAAGAATAAGCACCAATCCGTACTCTTCCTATGAGACTGGCATCTGGTGCAATAAAAGTTGTTTTTGTAAATTCTGGACTCGATTCATCGAGTGTGTATAAAGGCATAGTACCTACTGAACAATATGTTAGATTGCTGTCAACTTTGACAAATTATTGTTTTCAATTCAATTTCAGGATTGCTTAGTATCAAACTCCGATTGCCAAGCGGCTGCTTTGTCCACCCTGGATGCGAGCCAACTGGTGAACAAGACTCCTGAGACTGTTGAGATTATGGGCCGAAGCAAAAATATCAATATGAGGCAAAGCCGCCTGCATTCCCCGGGTAGCAGGTTGGTATCCTGGTCTACCTTTGAGTGGATTGAGCCATATCACATTACGGGCATGTTTATGTAAAAAGTGCATACTGTCTTCCAGCAAATCTACTTCACCTGTGTCCCAACCATCACTGATGATAAGCACTACAGTTTGAGAATCAACCAGCTTGAGACCGAACTGTTCAACAAATTGCTTAAAAGAAGCGCCAATTTTTGTACCACCGGACCAGTCCGGGACTGTTGTTGAAAGTTGTTCTAGCGCAGAGTACAATTCTTCCTTGCGTAAAGTTTCCGTAATTCGGTGCAGTGAAGTACTGAAAACGAAGGTTTCAATACGTCGATAAACATTCTGAAAAGCATAGATGAACTGGATCAGGAAACGACTGTAAAGGTCCATCGATTTACTCACGTCACATAACAGCACCAATTTCAGACGTTGGCGCCTGCGCCGGGAATATGCCAAATCAATAATTTCTCCTCCACGACGCAAACTTAAGCGCATTGTTCTGCGTAAATCTATAAGTCCTCGTTTTTTTGAACTTTTTGTTCTGCGGTTGAAACGAGTTGCCAACGCCTTACCTATTTCGTTGATGAGGTGCATTACTTCGCTGAGCTCCTCTGCACGAAAAGAACTGAAATCTCGTTCAGAATCTGTCTCAAAAGGACTGTAGCCTGCAGCTTCTTTTTCCTCTTCGACTGTCTCTGTACCTCCCAGCCAATCTCCGATTGACATGAATGATTCTTTGTTTAGACGTGCATCCACTACTACTGCGGCAGGTTCCTCCTTTTTTGCCTTGAAACGCTGTTGGATATTTTCTGCACTTTCCCAGATATACCAGAAACGATGATAGTGCTCATCAAAAATTTCCTGTTCCCGGATACTCTTGGCTAAAGTAGTGCGGAGAGCCATTCTGAAAGCAAGTTCATCCTTTAAATCTACTTCTTCCAAAGAACGCAGCGCATCCATCTGCTCACCCATTCCGGTACGAAGTCCGTTCTGACGTAGATAACGGCAGAATCCAACCAGATTTGCGCTCAATTCCCGACGCAGTGCCAGGTCGTCAAACAACGAATCCGACTCTGGAATTTCATGTATGGATGCAGATTTGTGTCGGTTTGAGGTGGACATGAGGTTTTACAAAAAATTGTTCTGAATCACAGTATGCGTACAGGCTCCCACACATATATCGTGCAATCAAGCCGATTCCGGCCTTTAATAGTTATTTCAATAAAGAGGATTCCTGACCCAAAAGCGAATCCCAGTTGTGAGTTGAGTGTATAATATGCTACTATCTTATTTCCTCACTGTTTTAAGAAAGATAACTCCCAATCATTGCACTTTCAGGTTTTATTGACACCCTCTCCTTCTGCTAATTCTTCAAGACAACCTTCAGTCAGAAAGCGCATGACTGAAGGTCCAGTTGGCCCTTCCTTGATTCGTCTGGCAGTTCCAATGATATTCGGACTTGTCTCAATCATGCTTTTCAACCTGGTGGATACATTTTACATCAGCCTGATTGGAGTCCGGGAACTGGTTGCAATCAGTTTTACTTTCCCGGTTACTTTTACTTTGATGAGCTTTTCCTTTGGCATAGGAATTGGGGCTGCTGCCGTTATTTCACGTGCTATCGGCGAAGGGGACCAGCACAGAGTCCAGCGACTGACTACAGACAGTCTGCTCCTGGTCGCCTTAATTATCATCTGTGTCGCCGGACTTAGTTTTTTTGCGCTCGACTCTATTTTCACACTGATGGGAGCATCAACAGAATCGTTGCCGCTCATCAAGCAATACATGATTCCATGGTTGTCAGGAGTAGTATTTGTAGTGATACCAATAGTTGGAAACAGTGCGATTCGGGCTACAGGAGACACAAAAACCCCCAGTTGGATCATGATAATCGCCGCAGGCGTTAATGCCGTCCTGGATCCACTTTTGATTTTTGGCTACGGTCCATTTCCGGAACTCGGAATTCAGGGTGCGGCCATTGCCACTGTTATTTCTTATATCAGTATCATGATTGCAGGTTTATGGGTACTTGGAATACGGGAGAGAATGCTGACCATAAACTGGCCGGGAATTGCTGAAATCCTGCGTTCCTGGAAAGCCTTACTTTATATCGGTATTCCTGCCATGGTAACCCAGCTTCTTTTTCCATTCTCAAATGCGGTTTTAACTCGTATTGCGGCAGATCTTGGCGACGCAACAGTCGCAGCTTTTGGAGTGGGCACACGTATAGAATCTATTGCAATGATCGGATCAATGGCACTTTCATCGGTACTCATACCTTTTATAGGACAAAATTTAGGTGCAGGAAAGTTTGGAAGGATAAAAGATGCAAGCCGCTTTTCGCAGCGCTTTGCTTTAGTTTGGGGTACTACAGCCTGGGTAATCCTTGCACTATTTTCGGGTGGCATTGCCTGGGCCTTTTCAGATGATCCTGAAATTCAAAACTTAATACAGCAATTTTTCTGGATCGTTCCTTTCGGTTTTGCCTTTCACGGTATATCACAGCTGGTCAGTGCCTCATGCAACGCACTCCATCGCCCTTTTCACTCAACTACAATCAATCTCCTGCGCCTCTTTCTCTTCCTAATTCCCCTGGTTTATCTGGGATCACAAATCTGGGGCACAACCGGATTCTTTTTCGGCATCGCACTTGGAAATCTGGCCACCGGCGGATTAGCCTGGTATTGGTTCCGAAGCTCAATTTTACCTGGCGTCTTAATAGAATAGCCTTTCGACTCAGCACAAGATCCGTCAGGGGCTACCTCTTAAACAAGAAACTAAAGCAACATCATGCCGGAGTCCCCCGCTGTTGCATTTTAATCAATAGACAGGTCTAGCTGGGTGCCGTCAATGAGGAAAAATGTTTTTCTTAAAACTCCTGCAACTTTCAGAGAATAACTTCCTGCAGGAAGATGCATGACAATTCTGTTATCCCGATCGGTTTGGTAGCTCTGCCACTGCCCCCCTAGTTTACGTAAGCTAAATGAAGCCATGCCGTCATCTTTCCAGGTCTGGGCTTTTTCAAGATTTAAATTCAGTATTCCTACCGGAACCTTTTCTGACCGCTCTTCCGGTGTTTTCGGGAGGTATGAAGTAGAATGAGGAGTCTTGCTTCCGAGAATCCGTTCTATCTCAGCAAACATCCTGTCCTGAAACTCTTTCTGCGGCAAATTCATATATTCCCGCAAGTCAATCAAACGAGGTATAGAATTTATATTTTTTAAAAACTCAACTGGATAACGTAAGTTCCAGGAAATTCCTGATAAGCTGACTGAGAGAGGATTGACTTTGCAGTTTTCCAATTTTATTTTTTGTTTGTTACCCTGACGTACAAACGATTGATCAAAAAGCTCAAATCGTAAATTATCAAAAATATTTCTAACTTCCAATATGGAAATATAATCATAAAGTTCTTGATCCAATTCTGCAAAATACCCCGAACTTACAAACAGACTCAGTGTTGCAAAATCCTGTTTGAGGATAGACGTCTTGACCAATGCATGATATGCAGCCAAATCATCAGGAACAATGACTAATATTTTCAGTGCCAGTTTTTCCATCTCTGCAGCATGCAGACACGTGTCTTTTGTTTTAAGAAGCAGATTAAGACGATGCTGCAAGTCGTATTGAACTGTTGATAAATCTTCGGTTTCAGTCACAGCATAGGCACGTAATTCTTCTGCAGTCATCGGCAGTTTTTCCATTTCCTTCAAATTCTCCAAGTCAATTCCGTATTTATCCGATGCATCCGAATCTGACTCAGAAGTTTGTAAACTTGCTGAATTAACAGTTTCTCCGGATGCTGAAACGTCACCTTTATCATCCTGCAACTCCGGAATATCGGTTGGAAATGTGAGGATGGTAATATCATTTGTCAGGTTGCTTAATGCAATTAATTTCCCGTCTGGACTTAGCGCAGCGGCAAAAAGAGGAGTAGCGTCAGCATGAAGTATGCGCAGCATGTTACCGCTTTTTACTTCCCACAGGCGCATCGTTTTGTCTTTGGAAATTGAAATCAATGCTTTTCCAGATATGGAAAAAAATATCTGAGTAACAGTGTCACTGTGTCCAACTAATTTTCGGAAAGGAGTCTTTGAAATTTCCGGTTCAAGTCCCCATAGAAAAATCTGATTGTCCTGTGAACCGCTCGCAAGCAATTTACCATCGGGACTGAAGGCCAGAGTTCTAACAGGTTTCTTGTGTCCTTTGAGTTGTCCGAGCTCTTCTCCCTGAGGGTATTGCCAGATTTTTATGAAAAGGTCACTGCCGGCAGTGGCAAAGCGCTTGCCGTCTGGAGAAAAAGATGCCGCTAATATTTGAGAGGTATGCCCTTTATGAGAAAGCAGGGACTTTCCGGAAACCAAATCCCATAGTACCCACTTCCTGTCAGAACCCGCGGAAAGCAGTACTGAATCTTGAGGATGATAGCTGATGGTATTGATTTTTCCTTTGTGAAATTTCAAGGTACGAACGCGACTTCCATCTTTTGCATCCCAGATTATCACAGAACTGTCCGTTCCCGCGGTAGCAAATTGTTGGCTTCCGGGAGCAAAACGAAGGTCCTGCACCCTGTGATTACCGATATCAAAATTGTGTACGCTCTCATTTGTTTTCAGATCCCAGATACGTACGCTTTTATCGGAGGAGGAACTGATGAGAAACTTGTTGTTTTGCGAAAATTCTAGCGATTCAACGATCCGCTCATGACCGCTGAATGTTTTCATATGCAGTGATACCCCATTTTCCCAGATCTGCACAGTTCCATCTTCCAGTGCAGAAATAATCCTGCTTCCGTTTCTGTCATATCCTGCACTGCTAATCAAGGGACCGGATTCAGTGATTTGATGCAGCAATGTTCCTTTTGCAAGACTCCATGTTTCAAGTCTCCCTCCTGCAGTTCCAACAACAATCTCTGCAAGTTTTGGATTGATGCTTATTGTTGAAACAGCCTCTTCAAAGTTTATTTTGGAACGTTGTTTTTTGACTTTCCAATCCCAGATAATCACTTTCCCATCCTCAGAGGCGGAAACAAATAAATCGCCACGCGGATTAAATTCAAGATCATTAATCGAATTTTTATGACCAGAGAGGGTGGTTATCAGTTTCATTTCAGGGATACTTCGAAATTGTAAACTTCCATCTTCTCCACCAATGGCGAGAATTCTGCCATTCGGATGGAAGGCCAGACTTTTTATGCTGCTTTTACCGATAACCTTGGTAGATTTCAGCAATTCATGTTCTTTCATGTTCCACAGGATAACGGTTCCGTCAAGACTTCCAGAAGCCAAAATCTCTCCTCCAGTATTAAGAGCAAGTTCGGAAACAGCACTCAGATGACCCCGCATAACTGCCTGTACAGTGCTCTGGTCAGTACTCCAAATTCTAACAGTGTCATCCTGCCCTCCGGTCACCGCCAACTTTCCTCCAGCATGAAGGACAAGTGAAATGGCCTTATGTTCATGACTGGAAATTACACTCAGTCTTTTTCCATTTTGAATTCTGAATATTTCCAGAGAAGAACTTCCGGACAAGATGACAGCCTGCTGGTCATTTGGTGAGAAAAAAGCGGACTGAACCGGTTTCTTTCCCAGTTTCAAACTTTGTGATAGGAAATAATCTTTTTTAAGTTTTTCAGAGTCTTCCTCCTTTGCCGCCGTAGATGAAGAAAAACAGAGCAGCAAAATGATAAAAACAAAACAGCAGCTTTTTTCCGGTATTATTTTACGGAAAAAGACAAAAAAGTTTTTCATCAACACTCCATACTGCATCTCATTTTGGCAATTAATCATTTGTTTGTCGTGCAAATAAAATCGATTTATGGTACAAAATATGGTTGGCGTTCAGTCGTTAATCAGGAACTATAAAAAAATAGTTGAAAGATAGGTTCGAATGTCTGTTTGTATTCAACTCAAATTATAATTATTTACCATATTTTTGTAGCCTATAATAATGAGCAAAAACAAATCTGAACAAAAAAAAGATCCAGATAAAAATGAAAATTCAGATGATGTCCCTATGCCTTTAACCTCTCATCTTGGTGAACTGCGTAAGCGTCTTGTCCGTATAATTATTGTAATACTGGTAGTTTTCGTTGGTACAACTGTTGTAGAAATGGAACTGGATCAACCAATTCTTTCAGCCTTTCGCGCACCATTAGATGCACGCAACGTCCCCCTAGTCTTTCTCGAATTAACAGAACCGTTCTTCACATATCTGCGGATCGGTCTATATGCTGCAATTTTTTTATCATTCCCCTACCTGCTTGGTCAAATCTGGTTGTTTGTTCGGCCGGCACTTTTTTCAAAAGAACGCAACGCAGTCTGGCCCTTTATTTTACTTTCATATCCACTTTTTGTCGGCGGAGGCCTTTTCGGTTATTTTGTCGTGATTCCCTTTGGTTATGATTTCTTTTTGGGTTTTGAAAATAAATTCACTTTGCCATCCTTGAGCATGGCCAGTTATCTCTCACTGACTATTCACCTGTTATTTGCATTCGGACTGGTTTTTGAGTTACCGACAGTCTCATTCATTCTCACCAGACTTGGACTCATCAATGCAACCTGGCTACGGAAAAACCGTAAATATTCGCTGGTCGTCATTTTTATTGGTGCCGCAATCCTCACTCCTCCGGATGTGTTTACACAAACATTAATGGCCGGACCTCTTATTATTCTATATGAAATCAGCATTCTTGTCTCACAGATGGCTGGGAAAAAAGAAAAAGTTCCGGTGCCGGAAAAGCAAAAAACCCCGGATAAAAAATCTAAATCATAAACTGCACAACTGCAACCCGGATTAAGTCCGATGTGACGAAATAATTACTTCTTCCGCTGGTCTCTATTATCTGTAGAATTGAACCCAGATACTACCCTCAAATTAAAGAGTAAGGCAGGAGTCATCTAACACCAAAGAGGAGAAAGTCGCAAGTGACAAGCAGGAAGATTTGATAATACCATCAGCTGTTATCAGCTAATAAATCGGCAAGTTCGTCTAAAGAATTTGCCTGAATATCCGTGAGTTCCGGCCAGGAAAATTCTCCTTTGGGATCAACATGAACCGTTACAATTTCCGCGGCACGTCCCACCTGCAGGTCATAAAGATAGTCCCCCACGATTAACGCGTCGTTTGCTTCAACTTTCCATTGATTCAGCAACCTGTGAATTCCCTTCGGGGAAGGTTTTGGTTCTACACAACTGCGTCCAATAACGCAATCTTCGTTGAAGTAATCTACCAAATCGAGAGCCTCCAGCGTGAGCCATGCATTTTCTCTAGAGTTTAAGGTGAGTATGCCCAAATGATAATTCCTGTGATGGAGTGCTTCCAGTAAATTTTTTACACCCTTTGCAGGTCTTGCGTTTCGTGCCAGTTTTTCTTCTATCTTCTGAAGTTTTTGCTGAAGAGTAAGTGATTCATTTTCTGGAAGAGATTCGATGGTTTTAAGTATGGGCTGTCCTGCTGGAATTCCTAACTCATTTCGGATAGCATTGAAGTCATGTACTGCTACAGTAAGAGTACCATCGAGATCGAAAATCCAATATTTCCGTTGCAAAAGAGTATAATTGTCTGGCATAAAGACTGTCAATGTAATCGAATAGACAAAGGCTAAAGTAATGCATTCTACGGACATCTCATCTGTGAGGACAAGTCAAAAATCTGATGCAGGACTATCCTGTAAAAACTTGAGCCGTCAAATTTCAGGCAACTGGATTTGGAGTAAGATCAACCTGCATTTAGCTCCGGGAGATAAACTTGCTTTGTCGGGCTCTTCCGGAAGCGGTAAGAGTCTCCTGTTACGAACATTAGCCGGATTAGATGTTATTGAGTCCGCACCTTCCGGTGAAACCGGAACTATTAATTTTGACGGTATATCCCTGCACAACTGGGAAATGCCTCAATACCGCACCAAAGTCAGCTACATTCCTCAAAATCCTGTGTTTTTCGATGAAACCGTTGAAACAAATTTAAAACGTGCATTCCAGTTAAAAGCACATCAACATCGCCGCTACGACCAAAAACAAATCCTGGCGTGGCTGGAACAATTTTCGCTGCCGACCGCAGCCGGCAATTCTTCAGGAGTTGGTGATTATTCTGAATTTTTGCAACGTCCTGCAAAGGACCTTTCCGGAGGAGAAGCACAGATTACAGCACTACTCCGGGTACTGCAACTGGAACCGCAGGTGCTTTTGCTTGATGAACCAACTGCATCACTGGACGCAGTACTGACTGGTCGTTTCGAATATCTGCTCGAAAAATGGCAAAAAGAACTTCCGGATAGTAATTCGGATACAGCAAATACAAAGCCTCAACGAGCCTGGATTTGGGTCAGTCATAATCCGGATCAATTACAAAGAATGTGCCGCAACATGTTTTCCCTTGAATCAGAAAATGGAAACTGATTATATTTTTCTCACTATCGGACAGTTGCTGACTGCCTCAGTCTTGATGGCAGTCAATATTGGTTTGTCGCTTATTTTGAAACTTGGGCTGGCAAAGCAGTGGAGTATTGCTTCATTGAGAATGGTGGGACAATTGCTGCTGGTCGGCTTTTTATTGGACTGGGTTTTTGCACTTAACAACCCTTTTTGGATTCTTGGAGTTGCATTGTTCATGGCAACAATCGCTTCCATCACTGCAGTTGGACGTACACGAAAACGATTTTCCACAATTTATTTGAACAGTTTCATTTCAATCCTTGGTGCCGGATTTTTTGTTATGTTTTTTGCACTTTCTGGAGTTCTGCAAATTGATCCATGGTATTCTCCACAGTACCTTTTTCCTCTCCTCGGCATGGTTTTGGGAAATACACTCAACGGAATTTCACTGGCCCTGGAGCGTTTTATGGACAGCTTGTCCGTGCGACGCAAAGAAGTTGAAATGCTGCTCAGTCTGGGTGCGACATCGTGGGAAGCCGCACATGACTTAATTCGCGATGCTTTGCGAACAAGCATGATTCCAACGCTCAATTCAATGTTGGTGATGGGTATTGTAAGTTTGCCCGGAATGATGACCGGTCAAATATTGGCCGGTGTCAGTCCAGGAGAAGCAGTCCGTTATCAAATAATGATGATTTTTGTTATTGCCTCAGGTGCAGCTTTAGGCGCGACCTTAGTTGTTATCCTGGCCTTCAGGGCACTGTTTAATTCTCGACATCAACTCCTGTTGAAACACCTGCGAACAGTCTCATGAGTTTTTTTAGTATTTTTTGAAGCTGAATCATATTTGCAGATTCAAAATCTTTGGCAGGACTTCAAAAGTTGCAGCCAAATATCCCGGAGACTCACCGTCGATATCTAGAATAACCTGTTCAGAACTTTCGGCAGTGAATTTACGAACTTTTTGAAAAAATATTTCTGGAATCTTCAAATGTGTACCTTTGTATATTTTTGGCAGATGCCACAGAAATTTTGCCACAGAAATTTCTTTCAGCATTAACAAATCGAGCAACCCGTCGTCCAGTTCTGCTTCAGGAGCGGCATGCATTGCACCACCAAAATAACGTCCGTTGGCCAATAAGCAGAGTCTTGAGCAAATTTCCTCTTCAGGACCATCGTCAATACGAAAACGGATACTCTGGTTTGGATGAGTGAAAACGGTTTTGATGGTGGCCCACAAGAAGAGTGGTGATCCGCCCAAATAGTCTCGCAGTCTTGAGTGTTCAAGGCAATGATCTACTGCTCCACTGAGACCGAAACTTGCGATGTTGTCAAAATAACGGATTTTCTGCGTCTTATCTGCTGCAGTGTAGGTAACTTTTCCGACATCAATTTTGCGCACTTTTGCATCTTTCAACTTTGCAGCAGCATTCTGCCACTTGCCGGAAATGCCCAGTGAACGCTGAAAATCACATCCTGTTCCAGTCATCACAAAACTCAATCTTGCTTCCGGATTTACAGGAAGATCGTTTTCAATAAATCCGTTCAGCACTTCATTAAGATGACCATCTCCACCAACCGCCACTATTCTTACAGTATCTACTGCTAAAATTCTGCGGCTTAAATCCGTGGCATCGCCCCGACAAGTTGTATGCAATACCTCAAACGAACCAATGCTCTTTTCCAAAACCGATTCAATGTTTGGCCAAATCTTCTCAGTTCTACCGTTTCCTGCTTGAGGATTAACTATGACAATGGTTTTCATATGTCTCCGGAACTAATTGTGACAAATAGCTTGCGACAGTATAAAGAGTTTTTTAAAGTAGTTGCAGATAATGACATTGAGCACATAAAAATACAGGAAAACTGAATGAAGATCAATCTGACAATGAGTCTGCTTTTTGGAGCAGTACTAATGATGCTGACTGCATGCAACTGGAACAGAACAGAAAAAGCCCAGCAGCAAATTTATGCCCCAGGACCGGATGCGCCTTCTGCTCTCAGCGGAACTCTACAGCGTAACCAGGACTATTACAAAGAATCCGATGGAGATCTGCTGAACAAAATGCGTTAAGTTCAGTTCTCCTTTGCAAGTTCTTCAAACCTTGAACGGATTTCCTCTACTCGTTTCCGGTTGGCTCCCAAATCCCAATATCCTGAACGGGATGCCGAACGCAGATGAATCAATGCTTCGGATTCCGGAAAATAAAACTCAACATCGTCTATAAAACGCAGCCAGCGTGTGGTGAATTTGACATGCCAATAGACTTCGTCCTGCGTGATAATTCGTGTGCCATCCATCGATTGTATTACCTTGATTAGTTTTTCTTTTGCCGCTTCTACAGATGTTGAATAATAAATTGGCTTAATCTTATGTTTTGCATCACTCGCCTGGCTCAAAACGCAATTGGGGCTTCTTGGACAAGCTACGAGCAGATTATTTTTCAGACCAATATTATGCGGACGACCAACTGAAAAACCATTAATACCCCACAACATAATTACTACTCCTATCAAGATTGATATTTTTATTTGAGTAAATTGAAATTTATTCAACCTTTTCATAAATCATTTTATGAAATTTGATGAAATAAAATAATCATGAAATATTGAAAAACATTTTTCCACAGAGCAGACAAAATACACAGAAAGCTATTTTAATTATTTTTTTCTCTACGTACTCTCTGTGGCTCTGTGGTGACACTATTACATGATTCTGAACATTTTCGTAACTAAAATCCTTCAACATCTAATTTAAAATTACCGCCCGATGCAGTTTAATTTGCCACTGCTTTTTTTTGTAGAGAGTTGCAAAACCCTCAATTTGCAAAAGATCACCTTTACGAATTTTTTGCAGTCCCAGCCAGTTTCGCTGATTTTCAAAGCTGATAACCGGCAGCCCCTTTTTCATGCGCTTATGTTTCAAATAAATAAGCTGAGCACCTTTTCGCAGCTGCTGAATTTTTTTAATTTTGCCCTGAACTCGCACAAAGCGTCCATTGTATTTTGACAAATCAATAACTTCCGCATTTTGGATTTTTGCCACAAAATACGGATTTTTGGTGGAATAAACCGTTTTCCCTTCTTCTCTAAGCCGCAGCAGATAGCGCTTGCGTGATTTTCGAAAACTCCAGATTCCAAGGTGTTTTTCAAAGGCATCGGCTTCAGCAAGAGCGTAGGTTTTGAAACCCTCGGGCCAGGAGTAGCGTGTGTTGAAGTAGCTGTGACCACGTTTTATCAGCGCCAAATTAATGTTATGCCCCTTGACTTCCAAAACCGCAAGAAGCCGTCCATAGTTGCCCGTTTTGTTTTTTTGGTCAACCCATAAAACAGCATTTGTTTTTGAAAGCACTGTCCTTAAAAAACCTTTAGCAGGCAAACCTAGTTTGGGATCTTTTCCTTTGTGTGATTTTTTTAATTCCGGAGTATCGACATAGAGCAACCGGACTCGTTCTTGGGGATTGGTAAATCGTCCGTTTCTATTAAAATCTGCATCAAAGGTGTCTCCAATCATAACACTAGCTTCAGTTTTTTGAGCGAAATTTTTTTCCAGTTTTTTGGCAGTGCCTGTTCTTCATACGCCAAAATTTGCTGCGGAATCACAACCAGACTGAGACATAATCCCAGCACGACAGAGCAGACAGTTATGAGGGCAAAAAAACGATAAATCTTTTTCAAAAGTGCAGAAGTTTTTTTGATTAGAATAAAATCAGCTAATTTTAATTTTCCAGTGTGCATTGTCAGAACATGGAGTCTCAAGTCAAATTAGGTGGATTTGGCTGGATTCTTGTATTACACGGAGAGCAAACCATACCACAGATAACCAATACAGGAACCATGCAAGTATCAGCAAAAACTGCTCCGGTGGTAAATAATCAAAACACGGAAAGACCAAAGGCGTCTCTTGAAAAAAAGGAGGCAAATGATAAAACACAAGATCCTGTCTCAAAAAAAACTCCCCGTTTCCCTGGAAACTCAAAACTGGGAAAGAAAACAATGCCACCAAATCCTGATCTAAACAACATTCTCAGAGCAGACTCTCATGAAAGTACAATGACTCTGCGCCGTACCTATGGCATGGTAGTTTCAGGATTTGAAAACGTTGCCAAACAACAGCAGCTCACTTCAGAGGGAGCAGAACAATTTGGTAAAACTGTAGACTCCCGCATAACCGAGTTGAACGGTGAATCAATCAGAAAGATAAAAGAACTTCCTGAATATAAAAGTTTTGCGCTGGATGATATCAGTGATTTGGGTGATGAAATTAGTGACTTGATGCAGGATCCGGAAAACTACCTCAAGGCATTTGCGCTGCTAAAAAATTCCAAATTTGCTGTGTTGATGGAATCAACAGAGAGTGTTCACCGCTCCTTTGCTGAGTCAATGAAAGTCAACGGTGAAGAAAAACTGATGTTTGGAATGCTGGAAATGATCAAGGATCTGGGTGGTTTGGTGGGATTTCAGGAATCTACTCAAATTAATCAGAATAACAGCAGCGTCAATATTCGAGCCTGAGAAACGATTAAGACTCTTTTCTCTGGATACGTCCATTCATTCACTCCCCTCAATTGTTTCACAACCACCTGGAACTAATCTTGACCAAGTTCCATTTTCCACATGCTTGATACAAAATAAATGATTAATAAAGCTGCTTTTCCTCCAGTCGGAATTCTTGGTTTAGGATTTTTGGGACAGATTCTGGCCCGTGAATTTTCCGCAGTTCCGGAATCCTGGGGCACATGGCACAAAACTAAGCTTACGGAACCGACCACTTTCCAGTTTTTCTCTTTGATTGGGCTAACGAAAATAATTGGTCTGCCTTGCCCGAAACTGCCAGTAACCCTTGTTATGACCATTCCTCCTCTGCTGAAGAATCCGGAAACGGAAGCGGAGCGCCTGCACCTTTGGGGAAAGTGGATGAGCATAATCGCCCGGAACTAAAACGTATGATCTACATTTCAACTACAGGCGTTTATCCGAAATGCAACGGAATCTGGAGTGAGGATTCAGAATTTGAAGCAGATACAAATTCTGGAAAACTACGCCTGTTAACCGAAAAAATTCTCTCCCAATATTTCAGTTTGCAAGTCGTTCGTCCTGGAGGTATCTATGGCTACGAACGTGGAATTGACGTACGACTCAAGTCTGGAAAGCCGATTCCTGTTTCAAATACTCCAGTACACCGCATCCATGTCAAGGACCTGGCAAGAATAATATGTCATCTTGTAGATAATCCGGACGCCCCCAACTGCGTTAACGCAGTTGACCTTGAAGCAAAACCGTCCTGGGAAGTCGCGCGTTGGCTGGTAGAAAACCGGAATGATTTAACTGAGGAAATGCTGCCTGATGCTGCCGATTGTCTTCCGGGAACTCCACAACGTTTTATTTCAAATCAACGTTTGCTGGAGCTTGGTATCACACTCTGCTATCCTACTTTTCGGGAAGGAATGGAAGGGTAGTCCTGAACCCCTAATTAATTCTTGCCTTTATTCCCTTTAATTGAAAACACCGGACAACTGCCTAAATTTTCTGGGAATATTTACGAAAATTAAGGTATATCCAAAAGTTTTATAATTGTTGATTTTTACTTGAATTATTTTTTAAAAGAATAAACTATTTTCAGTTCTGTATGGAAACATCAAGTCGTCTGTTATTTATATGTTTTTTGGTTATTAACCTTTATTATTCAAAGAGATCTAGTAAGAAAAATTTTACTAATTTACTATCTTCTAAAGTTTTTTATCATGGGCTGTGCGAAGTCAGACAGCAGTTCTTCTTCTGCTGCTTCTTCTTCTTCTTATGGCGGCGGTGGCGATACCGATATTGATGTCAGTGCCTCGTCCGGTAGCGGTGCACTTACTCTTTCTTCTAAAGTGAGCCTGGTCTCGGCAAATAGCAGCGCCTCCGCCACTTCTCGAACAGCATTTAAAACCGCAAGCGACTTCACATCAGGCGAAGACATTAACGTCGACGAAACCGAAACGTTTGTCTATGAAAGGTCGGCTGATGCATTTGACACAGCTAATAGTATTTTGTGTTGGATGGGGCAGACAAGAGCAGGCCAAATGATTGGTCAAGGAAATTATAAAGCTCAAATTGATAAATCTCAATGCGGCGAATCTGAGTGGAAACAGTAATGCACCAAAATACGAAATGTGGACTGTAAATTCTTCTAGAGCCGATGGCGAGCCAATGATTGTTAAGGCCTGGATACCATTTGATATGGATGAAGACGGCACACAAGACGCTGTTATTTATGCACAGTCTAAAGTTTATCAGAGTCCATCAGATGAGCACCCATGGGGTCACTTCAAGATGGCCTTTAGTTTGCGTCAAGGTACTACAACTTCCGGGACAGAAATTTTTAAAGGTTACTTGAGAACTAAAAAGAAAAAAGACGGTTCAAATGTTCTTCAGTTTTATAATCCACAACTTGAAAGTGATGGCACTACTTCACAATTTTCTGTTGCTGTCAGGAAGAAGAGTGGTGCAGGTACAGCTATTACTACAATGCCGAAGATGAATCAAAGCCGTCAGCCGACGGGTGAACAAAAGTCCTATAAAATAGCATTCAGTGATAAATATTTTTACAAGCAGAAAAAAGTGGGATCAACAACAAGTGACCCTGTTTGTCTGCGACGTGATAAATATCTACAATCCGCATGGAGATATGGTTTATATCATGATAATGGTAGCAGGCTAAATATTAACTCGGTTTTCCTATCAAAGCAACGACTAGCGGAACTGATTACTACGGATACATAGGATATTATGGACTATGGATGCCCTCTGCAAGCAGGTGTGGAGACAATAGCACCGTTGCAAAAATGGATTTTAGTGGAGCAGCTGATCAGACAGGAACTAATTACACGTACGTTCCTGGGGTGGAAAGCTCATTAAATGGACTCAAGAATAACTATCACACTAGGCTCTATCAAGAATATTCCCTCATTATTGGACTGATCGGTCTGGCTTACGAACAAAGGTTTATTGGGATGGAACAAACTTTAAAATTAGAAGCTACTGAGTGCAATCAATGGGTGGAAGATGTATCATCTACATAACTCTTACCAGAAATGACGGACCATAGGTTTGCATTTCTATTCACAGGCACTGGGCGGAGATGGTTCAGCTTAATTAACTAGTCTTACCTAGCATTGGACGATCCAGACTGCACCGCAGATAACTCTACTGTCATTTTCAACACAAAACTCTGTCTTTCCAGGTGATCCTGTACCAAGTAAATTGGCATGCTATGAAGATTGTCCGAACCGCTAATATTGCAACTGGCAACTGGCTACTGCATTTGCAACTATTGAAGGACTGATAAGCAAGTGCAATAAGCGCATATTACACTTTTGACAACACAACAAGTGGAATGGTCCTCAGATGATAACGAATACTACGTTATCTTAGCCAGGAAACGAGAATTCTATGGGGAGTCCGTTCAGGACCTGTTTGATAACACTCAGCAAACTTCAAGTCATTACGAGTTCCGTGGGACAATGACGATTGTCCATGGATGCGTACAGATGTCTACTTTCTATCTGGGAAACTGGACAAAGTATTGGAACAAGCTAAAGTCTTGGTAGCACCGTGACAACAGCGTGTGAAATTTGATCCGCCAATGAGCGTCAAATATACTCACAGCGGAACGAGCAGCAACAGCGGAAAGAGCTATGATAATGCTTCATTCTACCTTGAATATGGTGGCTTTGGAAACCTTTGGGGACTTCCATCTTTTTGCATAAGTCGAAAAAATGGAGACAAGGTCTCTTGTGCAAATGATGATTCAACTCGCTATGTCGAGGATATCTGGTACCAGCGTATGCAGATGTTACACAAACCAAAGACGGTAGTACTAATATATAGTCAAGCCTCTAGAAATTGAGCAGACAATGAAAAAGGCCAGTTCTGCTTCAGTTTGTACATGACTGCAGGGCTTGCATTTGGCGATATAAGTCTACCGGATGAAAGTGGATATACTGCTCCTGATATGACTGCAATGCCAGTTGTAGAAGGTCCTCCAACTGTCGTGGGAGGTGTAAAGATGTGACCCTGGAGTTTCCAGATTATGCTGAAATACTCTCAGGAAACACTTGAACTATCACAATCCACCCTGGTGCGTCAGTAAGCTTTCGTAATCCAGATCAGGATTGCACTTTCTCCAAAGGGAAGGTAGGCTTGTAGAAAAAAGCTTGCCTTCCCTTTTTTGTTTTATCCGCCTAAAATGCCAGTCCTATCCAAACATCTATTTTTTAAGTTGAGTCGGCTTCTGCTTTTCAGCATTCTCTTGTTAGGACTGACTCAGGAATTGTTTGCACTGCCGCTCAAGACTACAATCCTCAATCCTGAAAAACAACCTGTCGGACGAGCCCTTGTTTACATTGACTATATTGAATTGCAGGAACTGGACGGCACTCCTCTGGGACGGCTGGGCTTCGTCAATATTCAGGGCGGGTTCCAGATGTTTGTGGTACGTGATGACGGACAGCAGAATTTAGTAGGGTCTGCAAAAAATCGCGGCTTTTTGACAAAGATGGAAAATTAATCGGACATTACGACTGGACAACATTCTGGTCCTACGTTTATGCTCCGGATGGAAAGAAACTGGGCAAGGCAAAGTGCATTGCTTTCCGGGGAATTTGTGCTGCAGGAATCGCGAGTTTTCTGACCGGACTTTTAGATCAATAGTCACCAGCTATTTTAGGCCACGGATTTTCACGCATCAATTTGGATTTTAGGAGATTAAGAATGAGAGATATTTGGGCAGAGCAGCTAAACTGGGTTGAATCCGGAGAGCCTTTTGTACTCGCAAGGGTGATTCGGACCTGGCGTTCCGCACCTCGAAAATCCGGGGCAGGAATGCTCATCGGAAAAGGGATGGACAAAGATTCGCTGCCAAAAGTAGCTCGGTTCTGTCAGCGGAGGCTGTATCGAAGGGGCGGTTATCGAAGAAGCCCTGGATGCACTGGAAAGCGGTGAATCACGCCGACTCAGTTTCGGAGTTGAAGACGATCTGGCCTTGTCGGTAGGTCTCTCCTGTGGAGGAGAAGTAACAATACTGCTGGAAAAACACTGGGCCTTATCAACAGATCCAAACACAAAAAATAGTTTGGGACACACTTCAAGACTGCATCCGTAACAATATTCCGGCAGTTTTAATTTCACCACTTCCTGCTGAAAATGGATCTTCCGACGAAAATCAATCTCCGATGTTAATACTTCCGGAAGCCGAAAATGCAGTTGATTTGCAAAATAATCATGAAGAAGCCATCGCTCTTGCAGAAGAAGCCTATAAAGAGCGTGAAAACAGGATTGTGGAAATTGGTGGAGAAGAATTTTTTATTCAGGTTTTTCCACGCCGGGATCAGTTGCTGATTATCGGTGCAGGACACATCACAATTCCGCTGGTACGTTTTGCAATGGATTTGGATTTCCTGACTGTCGTGATTGATCCACGTACTGTTTTTGCCAATCCGGAGCGCTTTCCTGTTCCTCCGGATCAGCTCATTTCAAAGTGGCCGGATGATGTTTTGCCGGACTTTCCACTCAACGAGGACACATACGCCATTTTGCTCACGCACGATCCTAAAATTGACGACCCCGCCTTACACATTTTACTCAAGAATAATCTGCCGTATATCGGTGCTCTGGGCAGCAGCAGAACACACGCCAAGCGTTGCGCGCGACTCGAAGAAGCTGGATTTGACGCTGATTCCATAGCACAAATAAAAGGCCCGGCCGGAGCGGACATCGGTGCCCAGACTGCAGCCGAAATTGCACTGAGCATGATTACAGAAGTCGTGGCCGCAAAACACGGGAAACTGTAGCTGTTAAAATTTTGACCTTAGGTTGACAAAACGATTACGGAACAATCCAGCCTTTGGAACGTTCAACTGCACGGCTCCAGTTTTTCATGCTTTGTGCCGCTTCATTTTTGGAAAGTTGCGGCGTAAATGTTTTTTCTTCCTGCCAGAGGCTCCGGATTTGTGCCTGATCTTTCCAGACACCGACTGCCAAACCAGCCAGAAATGCAGCACCCATTGCAGTAGTTTCAAGAACCTGTGGTCGTGTAACTTTAAGTCCTAATAAATCTGCCTGAAACTGACAAAGAAAATTATTGGCCGCGGCGCCTCCGTCAATCCGAAGTTCGTTGACTTCTGTTCCGGTATCGTTGGCAATACTGCTGAGAACTTCTGCAGACTGGTAAGCAATTGCTTCCAGAGATGCCCGGACGATGTGATTGCGGTTTGTATCACGGGTCAGGCCAACGATTGTTCCCCTGGCGTATGGATCCCAATGTGGAGCCCCAAGACCGACAAAGGCAGGAACCACAAAAACACCTCCGGAGTCCGGAACTGATTCGGCCATGGCCTGAGTTTCAACAGCATCATCAAAAAGCTGTAGACCGTCTCGCAGCCACTGCACCAGAGCACCGGCGATAAAGACTGAACCTTCGAGCGCATAAGTTACTTTATCACCAATTTGCCAGGCGATGGTGGTCAGCAATCCGTTTTTGGAATACACCAGTTCTGAACCGGTATTGGAAATCATGAAACAACCGTACCATAAGTGTTTTTGGCCATCCCAGGTTCAAAACAAGCTTGTCCGAAAAGGGCTGCCTGTTGATCTCCGGCAACACCGGCAATGGGCGCTTCGCCTCCAAACAGTTCAGGATTTATCGTGGCAATCACTCCGCTTGATGGTTTAACTTCCGGCAGAGTTTCGCGTGGAATCCCAAATCGTGCAAGAATTTCATTGTCCCATTCACAAGCTTCGATATTGAAAACAAGTGTTCTCGAAGCATTGCTGATTTCTGTAACGTGAACTCGCCCACCAGTCAATTTCCAGATCAACCAGGAATCAACTGTACCGAAACAGAGTTTGCCCTGATCCGCAAGTTTACGAGCCTGAGGGACATTTTCCAGAATCCAGCGCATTTTGGTTCCGGAAAAATATGGATCCGTTACTAAACCGGTACTCTTTCGCAAATGACTGTCAAAGCCTTCCGCCTTTAATTCCTCACAAAAATCAGCGGTACGCCTGCACTGCCAGTTGATAGCCGGACCAATTGCATCTCCGGTATTTCTATTCCAGGCAATCGTGCTTTCTCGCTGATTGGTAATTCCAACTGCAGAAATGTCTTTCATCGACAATTGTGCATGTTCCAAAGCGACTTCGATGGTTTGACGCTGGCTACTCCAGATTTCTTCCGGAACCTGCTCAACCCAGCCGGATTGGGGATAATGACAGGCCAACGGAGCATTTGCTTGGGCAACAATTTTTCCGTTTTCATCAAACAGAATGGTACGTGAACTGGTGGTGCCCTGATCCAGAGCCATAATAATTTGTGACATATTTCCCCTCTATTAGGTTATGGAATTAAGGAGAACAATTGCCTGAGCCGCGATACCCTCTTCGCGGCCGATGAGACCCAGCCGTTCTGTTGTTGTTGCCTTGATAGAAACTTGTTCCATCTTAATCTTGAGGGCAGAAGCAAGGTTTGTTCTCATTTCCATGAGATGGGGAGCCATTTTTGGTTTTTCTGCCATGATGATGCTGTCAAGATTTGTACATATAAAGCCCTTTTCCTCAACTAAACACTGAACGTGTCTGAGAAGTTCCATGCTGTTTGCATCTTTAAATTTTTCATCCGTGTCTGGAAAGTACTGTCCGATGTCTCCCAGGGCTAGTGCACCTAAGAAGGCATCCATAACAGCATGCACAAGGACATCTGCATCCGAGTGTCCTAGGAGACCTTTTTGATGAGGAATATGAACACCTCCTATAATCAGCAGCCTATCCTCAGCAAGTGCGTGTACATCAAAACCAATTCCTGTTCTATACATTCTTATACTAGTTTATACCTGTTAAGTATTTTTAACTCGTGAGTCATGTGTAATTGAAAATGCAATATCCCTTGCACTAATTCGGGGTGACACAACAAAACTAATGACTGTAGAGATATTTTTAAAGAAAAAATGATTATAACATCCTAAAAATAAAATAGAAATGTGCTTGACAATGTTTATAATTATATGCTACAAAATATGGTTTAGCTTAATTAATTTTTTTGCAAAAAAGGGTTTCCTCAGATGGATTTCAAACAAGCAATAATTGAAAACGCATGGGGTGGTATCAGCGTGGATTACGGGATGCTGCACCTGCAGCTTGCTACGCCTGCCGCGGTACTGATCATAATTTGTATTATGATTTTTACTCTTAATAAGCTTCTTTTTCAACCAGTTATACGAACCCTGGATAATCGTAAAGAAATTATTACCAAAAGTGCCTCTGTGTTGTTCAGGTCGAAGGTGAAGTTGAACGTCTCAAGCAGGATTTTCAACAAAAATTGAATGAGGTGAGATCTGAAGTTCTCCATCTTCGAAATGTTGGACATGAAAAAGGGATGGCCTCAAGAGAGTCCATGATCCTTGAGGAAAGAAAGACTCTACAGGAAGAGTTTGAAAATAATTTTGATGAACTTTCTAAAGAAATAAAAGCTACTAAGACCAGTTTTGCAAAACTGAATAAAGAGTTATCTGCTGCAATCAGCAAGCAGCTGTTAAGCTGAAAAAAGTACTCTGTCAGTGCATAACAAAATAAGCAATTCAGGCAATCACATTTGAACCACCGGAATTGTACGGATGTTCCTCTCAGTCAGTATCACTTGTTGAAAACAATGATACAGTGAAAAAAATGATGCGACTTTTTATATTTGTACTGTTTGCCTCTTTCTGGAGCACTGCTCTATACGCAGCTGGAGGAGGCGATGACGGTTCACCTTTAATGGACTTTATCTGGAAAACACTCAATGTTACTGTACTTGTTGCAATCATTTACAAATTTGCCAGGAAACCTGTAGCATCAGCACTCAACAGTACTGCTCAGTCTGCAAAGCAAGTGGTTGACGATGCAAGAATTGCTGAAGAAAAAATCACTTCCGAATTAAGTGGAATGCGTATTCAAATATCTGCCCTTGAAAAAGAGGCTGTTGAAATGGTGGCATCTGCAAAAAAGGATGCTGAAAATGAAAAAGCTCGAATCATTGAAGAAGGCAGACAAGAACTAGTCCGCATGAAGGAACAGGCTCGATTTACCCTGGAACAAGAACGCAGAAAAGCAGAAGATGTTTTGCGTAACTGGATTGCCGAGGAAAGTGTCAGGTTGGCTGAAGGAAAGTTAAAAAAGGAAATGAATCAAAAGTATCAGGCAAAAATGGTAACCGATTATATGAATCAACTCAAACAGTCTGAAGGAGCCGCTTGAGCCAGGGAGTCATTGCACGGCGCTACGCCAAGGCCTTAATTAATTTAGCAGAAAAAGACCTTGAAAATACAGGTAAAAGTTTGACTGCATTAGCCGATGTTTATTCAAACTCCACAGAGTTAAGTGAAGTCCTTTCAGACACTAAAGTTTCCTCACAGATCAAGCAAAATATACTGAAAAGTATCCTAAAAAAAATAAAAGTTTCTAAACTTGTTGACACATTCATCCGCTACCTTTTGGCCAAGCGCAGGATAGTATTGCTCCCAAATATTGAGCGGGCTTTTAATTTGTTTTTACAAGAGAAACTAGGCCGTATTGAGGCCGGAATAACTGTGGCACAAGAAATATCCGAAGTAACTGTTGGCAAATTGGAAAAAGCTATTTCGAGGTATTCTGGAAAAGAAGTCACAGTTAAAATTACCATCGACCCTGCCATCATAGGCGGAATCGTGACGCGTATCGGTTCCGTGGTAATTGATGGGAGTATTCACACGCAGTTAAATCAGATTCGACAATCAATTATCAGAGGCTGAGTGGCTATGAAAATCCGAGCAGAAGAAATTAGTAAAATTATTCAACAGCAAGTTGAAAACTTTGACAAAAAAGCTACCAAATCAGAGGTCGGTACTGTGTTGGAAGTTGGAGACGGAATTGCCCGTGTTGATGGCTTGGACAATGTCCAAGCCGGGGAACTCGTAGAGTTTCCAGGTGAAATTACAGGCATGGCTCTAAACCTTCAAGAAGATAACGTAGGAGTTGTAATATTTGGAAGCGACCGCACCATCAAAGAGGGTGACGAAGTTAAGCGAACAAAGCGAATTGCAGAAATTCCTGTGGGCGAAGGCCTGCTGGGAAGAGTTGTCGATCCTCTTGGAAAGCCTATTGACGGCAAAGGTCCAATTGCTACTACAGAAACACGTTTGATTGAAACTATTGCTCCAGGCATTGTTGACAGAAAATCTGTGCATGAACCAATGCAAACAGGACTGAAGGCGATTGACTCAATGGTTCCAATCGGTCGTGGTCAGCGGGAATTAATTATTGGCGACAGACAGACTGGTAAAACTACTGTTGCAATTGACACCATCATTAATCAAAAAGGTGGTGATGTAATCTGCATCTATGTTGGAATTGGTCAAAAACGATCTACAATGGCTCAGATTGTTCAAAGACTGGAAAACGAAGGGGCTATGGAACACACAATTGTTGTTTCATCAACAGCTTCCGAACCTGCTCCATTACAGTTTTTAGCTCCATACTCAGGTGTGAGCATCGGCGAATATTTCCGTGATAAGGGACAGCACGTGCTCTGTGTTTATGATGATCTCTCCAAGCAGGCAGTTGCCTACCGTCAGCTATCTTTATTGTTAAGAAGACCACCGGGACGTGAGGCTTATCCAGGTGACGTTTTTTATCTTCACAGCCGTTTACTTGAACGATCCTGCAAATTGAGTGATAAACGCGGCGCAGGCTCTTTAACTGCCCTGCCAATTATTGAGACTCAGGCCGGAGACGTTTCTGCATATATTCCAACTAACGTAATTTCAATTACAGATGGACAAATTTTTCTGAGCACCGATCTTTTTAACTCTGGAGTTCGTCCTGCAATTAACGTAGGTCTGTCGGTTTCCCGTGTTGGTGGTGCAGCCCAGGTAAAGGCAATGAAACAGGTTGCCGGAACTTTACGTCTAGACCTGGCCCAGTATAGAGAAAAAGAAGCCTTTGCACAGTTTGGAAGTGACTTAGATATGGCTACCCAACGACAATTGGCACGAGGACAGCGTTTGGTGGAAATCCTCAAGCAACCACAATACAAACCAATGCCTTGGGTGGACCAAGTTCTTTCAATTTTTTCTGTAACCAATGGATTTTTAGATGATCAGCCGATAAGTGCCCTGAGTAAATATGAGTCTGAATTTCTGACTTTTATCAAAACGAATAAAGCTGATTTACGTAAATCAATTGAGAAGGCAAACAAAATTGATGACTCTGACGAAGCTGAGCTGAAGTCTGCTTTGGATGAATTTACCCAGGCTTTTTCGGCCTAACACACCGTGCATTAATTTAGAATGGCCAGCCTAAAGGATATACGTAAACGCATTGACAGTGTAAAAAGAACTCAGAAAACTACCAGCGCCATGAAAATGGTGTCTGCTGCAAAACTGAGACGCTCTGAAAGTGCCATTCGGGAAGCAACACCTTATGCAAATAAGCTGAAGAGTGTCGTTTCTTCGCTCAGCACACGTTTCGACGGTAAGGATCAGGACACTGGCTTTGGCCTTCTCTTCAAGAATAGCGGCGGTAAACGTACAGGTGTAATTTTAATTACAAGTGACCGCGGTCTATGTGGAGGTTTCAACTCAAATCTCTCTAAAGCTTTAGCTCGGCAGCTAGCAGACGAGGAAGTTGAGTGTGCTGAGTTTGTGATCCTTGGTCGCAAAGGAAACGAATTTTTCAAACGGTCAGCTCACAACATTCTGGCTAACCATACTGGGACTCCTCCTGGGGAACAGCTGGTTCTTGTCCGTGATATTGTGAGTAAATTGACCAGTCGTTTTGAAGCCGGCGAGTTAGATCAGGTCATTCTTGCATACAATCATTATGTGAGTGTGATTGCCCAGGTTCCAGTTATTGAACAACTCTTGCCAATAACACCGCCTGAAACGGAAATAGCAGATGAGCGGGATATAATATTTGAACCTTCTCCACAAGATATTCTGGAGTCGCTTCTAAAAAAATATGTCCAGAATCAGGTATATGTTTCCTGGCTTGATACTATCGCCGGAGAACATGCTGCGCGTATGACATCAATGGATGCAGCAACCAAGAATGCAGGAGAAATGATTGAAAAATTACAATTACATTATAACCGAAGCAGACAGGCGGCGATCACAAGTGAGTTAATCGAAATTATAAGCGGAGCAGAAAGTATATAAAGTTGAAAATAATTATCCACCTAACTAAACAAAGAGGAAACAATGAGCACAGGTAAGATCGTCCAGGTGATGGGACCCGTCGTTGACGTGGCATTTGAATCCGGAGACCTCCCTGAAATTTTCACAGCACTGGAAATCCAGCCAAAAGAAGGCGAACGGGTTATTTGTGAGGTACAGCAGCATCTTGGAGAAAGTACTGTACGTACTGTCTCAATGGGATCAACCGACGGTCTTTCCCGTGGAATGGACGTGAAGGATTTGGGTGAAACAATTACTACACCTGTTGGTAAAGCAGTGCTGGGACGGATTATTAATGTAACAGGCGATCCAATAGACGAAGCCGGCCCGATCAAGTCAGATGTTCGCTGGTCAATTCACCGTGATGCTCCTGCATTTGATGAACAGGAAACTGAGGCACAAATGCTCGTAACTGGAGTCAAAGTTATGGATCTGCTCTGTCCCTTTCTCAAAGGCGGTAAAATCGGTTTATTCGGTGGTGCCGGAGTCGGAAAAACTGTGGTGATCATGGAACTGATCCGAAACATTGCCGCAGAGCATGGTGGATTTTCTGTTTTTGCAGGAGTTGGTGAACGTACACGTGAGGGGAATGATCTCTGGAACGAAATGAAAGATTCCGGTGTGCTGGACAAAACCAGCCTTGTTTACGGACAAATGAATGAACCTCCCGGGGCACGAGCACGTGTAGGATTGACAGCTTTAACTATGGCTGAATATTTCCGTGACGAAGAAGGTGCAGATGTGTTAATGTTCATCGACAATATTTTCCGCTTTACACAGGCAGGTTCGGAAGTTTCCGCTTTGCTTGGTCGTATTCCTTCTGCAGTGGGTTACCAGCCTACTCTTTCCACAGAAATGGGGAATTTGCAGGAACGGATTACGTCAACCAGTAAAGGTTCTATTACTTCTGTACAGGCAGTTTATGTTCCTGCAGATGACTTGACTGACCCTGCACCTGCAACGACATTTTCGCATCTGGATGCAACAGTTCTTAACCGCGCTATTTCTGAACTTGGAATTTACCCTGCAGTTGATCCTCTAGATTCTACTTCACGGATTCTTGCAGCGGATATTGTTGGCGAAGAGCACTATAAAATTGCACACGAAGTGCAAATACTGTTGCAGCGCTACAAAGATTTACAGGACATTATTGCAATTCTCGGTATGGATGAATTATCTGAAGAAGACAAATTAACAGTAGCTAGAGCCAGAAAAATACAAAGATTTTTATCACAGCCTTTCTTTGTTGCAGAAACATTTACCGGAACCGCTGGTGAGTATGTGGACATAAAAGATACCATCCGGGGATTCAAGGAAATTCTTGAAGGAAAACACGATGAACTTCCAGAACAGGCTTTCTACATGGTTGGTGGAATTGAGCAAGTGCTGGAAAAAGCCAATAAAATGAATAACTGATGTCCGACCAACTCAATCTTGAAGTAGTAACACCTCATCGTACAGTCTTGGTTGAGGATGTAGATTCAGTGACATTACCTGGTATTGAAGGTGAATTAGGGATCCTGCCTGAGCATATCCCTTTGCTGACCACCCTTGATACCGGAATTATGTCCTATAAAAACAGCAGCGGAAAGACATATGCAATTGCTGTTCACTGGGGCTATGCTCAGGTTGAAGGAAACAGCGTGAGAGTCCTGGCAGAATTAGCTGAAACTGCAGATGAAATTGACATAGACCGCGCAAAAGATGCAGAAAAAAAAGCTAAGGACATTCTCCTCACCGGTGCTCCTACAACTTCCAGTTGGGAGGAAGAGGAAAGTCGGCAGAATAAATATGAAGGTAAATTGAAACGCTCAATTGTACGTCAAAAAGTAGCACAGTTTCTCTAAGCTACGAAGCATTGATTCAGGTTTTGATTAATGCTCATGAACTCTGAAACTTAGTTGCCAATGTTTTCCGGAATTTCTTCTGCTCATTGTTAAATAACTGAATTCTTCATTCAGGTCCCACACAGTATTCAAGGTTAAAAAATCAGCTTCCTTCAAGTCTAATTCCTGAGCACTGTATTTTGTGCAAAGTCCTGTTATTCAAGTACAATAATTCATCTCCCAATAAAAATATCCCTACTGTCATAATTCTTGCAGGATGTATCTAAAGGACTTTTAAAAACCTCATTCAGATATTTCTGATATAAAAAAGTAATGCTGGAAGACAAAACAATTACAAGACCAATCCTCAGGAGTTTTCAGGATAATTTAATCCAGAGACTTGGACCAGACGAAGGGAGAGCGCTAGATGTACTTGGTAAGGACTTTTTTTATCTGGTAGATCAGCTTGCAGCTAAACTTTTTGAACAACATGAAAAAGACGCTCCTCTGTTAGATTTGAGTGAATCAGAATTCCCTTGGGAACTTCAGGTTTTCGCAAATCAATTTTTACGAGAATGTGCACAATCTTCTTGGCAGTTGACTCATTTTTGTCAGGGTTTAAGAAATAAACTAGAAGATACAGAGTTTGACCAGGAGTTCTGGAAAATACTTGATGAAGCATACCAGCATCATTTTTACGTTACAGACAGTAAAAATCATTATCTTGTCTAAGTAAAATATTTATCACCTCATGCCTTCAGATACCAAAGAAATTTCAAAACAAAACGATCCCTTAACTTTAACCAGATCAACTACCTGGACTGAATCATGGATGGCCTCTCCCGGCCCCGTAACTGTTACAGAACATATAAATTTGTTTATTAAAGGTTTGGGAATGGGTACTGCTGATATTGTTCCGGGAGTTTCCGGAGGCACTATTGCATTTATAACTGGTATTTATCACAGCCTACTGACAGCAATTTCCTCAATTAATGGCAAATTATTCTGGCAAGCACTCAGACTGCGTTTCAAAGAAGCATTAGCAGAACTCCATCTACGTTTCCTGATCACACTGGTTTCAGGAATTGCGGTTGCCTTAATCAGTACTGCACACCTGATGCACTACCTGCTGACAGAACATCCGGTACCAACGTGGTCCATCTTTTTTGGTTTGATCACTGCTTCAATTTTGGTGGTAGGCCATTCTATCAATAATCGTGTTACCAGTTTCCCTGCCTTAGCTTTAGGTACTCTGCTGGCCTACGGAATTACCGGGCTGATTCCGCTGCATACTCCAGAAGAACCCTGGTATATTTTTTTCAGCGGAATGATTGCAATTTGTGCCATGATTCTTCCGGGATTGAGCGGTTCGTTTATTCTGCTTATTTTAGGAAAATATGTTTTTATTACATCAGCTTTGAGAAATCCATTTGCTCAGGACAATCTGGAAATCATCCTCATTTTCATTGCCGGATGCTTAATTGGAATTATAGGATTTTCACGTTTCTTACGTTTCGCACTGGAGCGCTGGCATGATTTCACATTAGCCCTCCTCACCGGCTTCATGATTGGTGCAATGCGGAAAGTCTGGCCTTGGAAAATTACTTTGGAAAGTCAAATAATCCGGGATAAAGAACATGTCCTCCGGGAAGAAAACGTCTGGCCGTTAGTCAATACGGAATTATGGATCTCAATTCTGCTGATGGGAGTCGGTTTCGCTTCAGTAATACTTTTGAATAATATTTCCAAAAACCGTGCAGAGGATTAAACTGTTTCCTCCAAATCTTTTAGCAAAATCCTTAGAGAGTCCCGCAGAACTTCACGCATTTCAGCCTGTTCCACAGGTTTTTCGCAAGCAACAAAACTATCACAATAATGCGAAATTGTTTGCAGAGACTCATGAATTTTGTCTGGAGTCATCCGGAATTTATTCGCCGAAATTTCTATTTCGGTATTTACATCTTCCAACTCCATCTGCTCCAGGGCCTGTCTTTCACGTACCCGCTTCAGTGTCTCCCGCAGTTCTCTGATACTCGGCGCAGACTTTTCTCCTCGCGCTTCCTGCCAAATCTCTTCACGTTCTTCCGGAGTTTTACAACTGCTCAAAAGATATGCTCCGGAAGCAGTGTACCGTCCGATCAGTTCCGGATTTGCTGAATAAACATCTGCCACCTTTCGGCACTGCATAGCAGAAGAGTAGGGCATATTAATATTTTCTGCATACCAGGATCTTATTTGCTCTGTATTGAGTTTAGATTCCTTGAGCATAGAATGCAGCGAAATTAAATGCAGCCCAAGTAAAAAATAATCATCAGCAATATTTTCAATAAATTTATTTATCCGGCTTACCACCTTCTGTACCTGAGGAGAACTTTTTTTGGTAGAATTCTCTACAGTGTCCAAGTTTAACTCCGGAAGGAAAAAATCAGTTTTGATCCGCCCAACCGGCAGAGTTGAACTTGCCGGAATCGATTTAGGATCCTGTGCACCTTCCTGTCGAATTTCACGTTGTGAATTTAAATTAAATTTTAGTGCTTTTGACATGATAATTTAGAATAAGAAGGCCTGGTTTTAACCTGATTTGCGTTCATCAAGACCGCAAAAATAATCTTATAGAATATCCAATAGAAAATTAAAGCAGATTAACTTGTAGAAAGTCAATAATCACCGAGAATCCTTCTGTCTCTGGATGATCCTACGCATTATTTCCCTGCAAAGCTGGTCGTACATTTCTGCTCCGCGGGTGCGACCATTCCTGTAATCAAAAATATTTTGCTGAAATGCAGGTGCTTCCTGAATTGAAACAGATTCTTCAATCACCCCTTTAAACAGTAAATTAGACCACCTTTCCCGAAGTCCTTCAGTTATTGTTTGCGAAAGGTTTGTCCTTGGTTGAGAGCGGGTAATTGCAATTCCAAGTACTTCTGCTTTGCATTGACCCAACTTACTTTTCTTGAATTCATCAATATAGGTCATGATTTGGTCACAACCACTAAACCCAAGATAATCTGTCACTACCGGAACAATTACATAGTCAACATACATCAAAATATTGCGGCTGACTTCGCTCCAACTGGGTGCCGTATCAATGATCACTATTTTATGTTTGATCGATGACAGCAGATTTTTGAAGAGTGCATCTTTGAAACGAGTTTGACTCAGATAACTTGTGGCCTCCATCATTGCTTCACCGCCGGATGGCAAAAAAAACAGGTGCCGTTCCAGTTCGATAAATTCAAAGTTACTGACTCTTCCCAAGATTACATTAGCCAGATTACAATGGTGGTCCCGTTTAAAAGTAGTGGTAACATTTGCCTGAATATCTGAATCAATCAAGAGTACTTCACGTCTGGCTTTGGAAATACGAGAGGCTAAATTGATTGCAAGAGTGGTCTTGGCCTGCCCTCCCTTCATGGTCATAACAGCAATTTTGATACTCACACCTCCTCTATTTTTTCATTCTAATTGGGTAAAAATAACCGTTAAAACGGTTATTAAAATCTATCATGTCTCCGATAAAGAACACAAGACATGAAAAAGCGTCGCTCCTCTACAAAGCTTTCCGGTAAACTTGCACTTTTAGTTGGTTAGCTTCAAACAGAAAAAGGCTGAGGTACATACATTTCACATGCAGGTGGGAGCCATATTCCCTTAATTTGTAAAAGACGGAGACGATACAAATATGTTGCACCAGTCATAATGTGCCAGCCCACTTCTACCGTTTTCCGATTAGATACTTCTTCCAAATATGAGCCCTTAACCCAATAATTGAATGCACCCATTGCCGGACCGGCCCAAATTTGGTAATCAGCCTCTCGTCCCTGTTCACCAGAGTTTGACCAGCGAGAAGACAAACCAAGATACCAACGAAAAATCAGAGCCATTTTACGCTTAGGGTTATCCTTCACTCGTTCAATTTGATGAGGATCTCTGGCATTGAAATGCTCCTCCGTTTGCCTCCATATTTCTTCAATTGAACTCCTGAATACCTGCTGCTCAAGTTTTTCCCGCTCCTCTTGCGGAATTGCTTCGATGCTTTCATAGTTTTTATATAGTTCATACAGTTTTTTTGCTCTCATTGGGAACATTGTACCACGCTTAAGTACCTGTAATTCCACACCCATTTCAAACATATCCGCTGCCGGAGCCATTATCACATCTGTCATTTCTGCCTGGGCTAAAAGTCTTTTACTGTGCGCGGAGGCGGCAGCTTCCACACAGGACTGATTGACTGAACCAGTCACTACATAAGCTGCACCCATCATAAAGGCGGCCAGGGCAGAAGCCGGATTTCCAATTCCACCCGCAGCTCCTACGCGAATAGACTGGTTATAACTAAATTTTGCCTGTATTTGCTCTCTCAAGGCTAAAATTGTCGGAAGAAGTAAAATCAGCGGGCGGTTATCTGTATGTCCTCCAGAATCTGCTTCAACAGTGATGTCGTCTGCCATGGGAATATTTGCTGCAAGTCGAGCTTGTTCTTCCGTGATACTTCCCTCTGAAAGTAATTGTTGAAGAATTCTTGCGGGTGCAGGCATCATAAATTTTGAGGCAACTTCTGTTCGTGATATTTTAGCAATAACCCTGTTTCCAATCTCAACCTGATTTTGTGCGTTGAGACTTAAACCAGCAGCCCGGTAACGCACAATATTTGGTGTCAGTCCGAGAAATGCCGAAGCCTCTACTGTTGTCACGCCATGCTTTAAAAATAAATCAACTGCTCCGCGTTCTATTGCATCTTCGCTGGGACTATGGATGAGATTGAAGGCATATGGCCCATTTGGTAAAGCATGCTGAATTTTGTTGATTGCTTCTTCAATACGGGGCGGCACCAGGCCTGCAGCTCCAAAACTGCTTAGCAATCCTACTTTCCCGGAGGCAATTACCAGCTCCTCTGAAGCAATACCATTAGCCATCGCTCCAGTCATGTACGCCATGTTAATACCGTAAGCCCGCATAAATTCCGGGTCACCCAACTGCCCCACATGCATAGGTTCAACATGTGATAAAAGTGACATCGAAGTGCCGGCTACAGAGTCTTTCAGGTCTTCAGCAAGGCAAACACCAACAGCCTCTCCATTTTGTACAACATATAATGCCTGGTCCATACGTAGCAATTTGCTTTGGATATCTAACTCAGTAAAAGCAACCTTTTGAGGATCAATTGATACTTGTTCGTTGTTTGTTGAAAGGTTGGAATTGAGGCGAATTTGACTCATATTATATTTTGTACATAATTAAATTTGTTTAATCGATCAATTTTCAAAACTGCCATAAATGCTTCCTGAGGCAGCTCAACCTTACCAACTTGCTTCATTCTTTTTTTACCAATCTTTTGCTTTTTAAGTAACTTTACGTTTTCGAGAAATATCTCCTCCATAACATTTTGCAGTTACATCTTTTCGAAGTGCTTTTACCGTTTCTCTTGAAATAATTTTAGCTCCAATTGCAGCTTGTATTGGGATATCAAATTGTTGTCGTGGAATTAATTGGCGTAATTTTTCACACATTTTTTTACCGATATCATAGGCATTGTCTTGATGGAGTAATGCAGACAGGGCATCAACAGGACTTGCGTTTAATAACACATCCACTTTTACTAATTTAGAAACACGCATTCCAATTGGGTGGTAATCAAATGAAGCATATCCTTTTGAAACTGTTTTTAAACGATCATAGAAATCGAAAACAATTTCAGCTAAAGGCATATCAAAAGACAACTCAACCCTTTCTGGCGTTAAATAAGTTTGGTTGGTGATCTGTCCTCGTTTACCGATACAAAGTGACATTACGGATCCTACAAAATCTGATTTTGTAATAATTGACGCCTTAATGTAAGGCTCTTCCACTCTATTTAAACTAGAAGGTTCAGGCAAGTCTGATGGATTGTTCACCAGTAATATAGCATCTGGATTTTTATTGGTATAAGCATGATAAGAAACGACTTGGCGCAGTAGAGATAAGGTCTAGGTCAAACTCTCGTTCAAGACGTTCCTGTATAATCTCCATATGAAGAGTTCCAAGAAAACCACATCGAAATCCAAAGCCAAGTGCATCAGAGACTTTCGGGTTCATAAACTCAAGAAGAATCATTTAATATAAGTTTACGATAATGCATCTCTAAACTCTTCATAGTCATCTGAGCTCAACAGGAAACATGAGGCTAAAAACCATCGGATTTAGCTTCTGCATAACCTGCCAATGGTTTGGTGACTGATCCCCTACTTCAGTCAGACGTATCTCCGAATTTTGGTGCACCAATAGTCTTAATGAAGCACTAAATAACCTACTTCGCCCGCTGAACCAGAGTTCAGAACTTCCTCAGGAGAAGGAGTAAATACCCAGCTGACACTCAGCACTCTATGATTTTGCCAGTAGAGTAAATTTTAACATTTTTGACCTGTTTGACTTGTGCCATCTATAATCCTTATCAAAGAAACAACTCCAAGATATGAATCAAACCATGAGTCAACAATAAGGGCCTGCAATGGAGCAGAGGGGTCACCTTCTGGCGGGGGTATGTCTAATACCAGCATATCCAAGAGGTCTTCAATACCAACTCCCGTCTTCGCACTAACGAGGGGTGCGGAGCTAGCATTAATACCAATCATAGTCTTCAATTTCTTGCTAACTCTGTCCGGTTCTGCTGTAGGCAGATCAATTTTGTTCAAAACAGGCACTACTTCCAAATCGTTTTCAATGGCCATATAAACATTAGCCAAGGTCTGCGCCTCCACGCCCTGTGCTGCATCAACAACCAGTAATGCTCCTTCACATGCCGCCAAAGACCGGGAGACTTCATAAGTAAAATCAACATGTCCGGGAGTATCAATGATATTAAATCTATGTCTTTCCGTCTTTGCCAGATAGTTCAATCTAACGCTCTGAGCTTTAATAGTAATTCCTCGTTCACGCTCAATATCCATGTTATCCAGCAGTTGCTCTTGCGCTTCACGTTCTGAAACTGCACCTGTCTCTTTCATTAAACAGTCAGCTAAGGTGGATTTCCCGTGATCGATATGAGCAATAATTGAGAAGTTCCGGATAAGGCTGGGATCAGGTGTTGTTTTCTTCATGTATTATTATAGAAATATTAATATTACCATCCAGTCAGGACATGATGATTTTACAATTATTTAATAGTTCGCAACTCTTCTGACAGATTGGCAATTTTAGATGTGCAGACAATCGACAGTCATAATAAATTATTTATATTTTTGCTTGTAATAGTGACAAACTCTTAGATATAAAATGACACACTTGTATCATAATATCGAGTCCAGACTGCTTTCTGCATTAATTTAAGAAGCATTACTTGCAGGATTGAAAAAGAGTATTCTGGTTTTCAAGTTGGGCTGAATCTGTTATTGTTTTGTTAAAGATTCACGAAATCTCTCAATCTGAAAATGTCTGATAGCAACAGCAAACTTACACCAGAAAAATTAAAATTTCACCACCGCCTTGAATTTACACTTTTCAACAGCTTAAAACGTTGGGGCAAAGGTGCATCAAAAAAAACGCGGCGGCGTGGTACAATACTGCTTGATAACTTACTTTATCATGGTTTGCGCATTTGCAGGAGTATAGTCGCAATCAATCTGGATCTCGCTTTTCCAAAATTATCAACTGTAGAACGGAAACAAATTGCACGTGCAAACTACCGATGGTTTGCACGTTTTTGTATGGACGTTTTGCACATGGATGCTTGGAAAGGTCGTACCTCAGAAATCGCAAAATTTCATAATCTGGAAATACTGGATCAAGCTTTATCAGAAAAAAAGGGCGTGCTTCTGATCAGTGGACACTTTGGTAATTGGGAAATGATTCCACCCGCCCTGGCAGAACTGGGGTACCCCGTTACCATGTATGTCGGTCGGCAAACCAATCCGCTTACTAACAAACTTCAAAATACTGCGCGTGCCAATTTTGGAGTTGAAACTATTGATAAAGGTAAAAGAGCCACCCTGCAAATGGGGAGAGCACTTGCGGCCAATAAAATCATTGCAATGCTGATCGATCAAAACGACAATAAATCTGATCTTTTTGTAAACTTTTTTGAAAAACTTGCTTCCTCCAGCAAAGGAACAGCCGCCTTTCATTTGTTGCGGAAAAGTCCGGTTGTACTAGTAACATGTCCTTATGTTGGTGATTATTTAGAAATATCATTTCAGCGCATTAATTTTGATCTTTCTGGAGAACAGGAAAAAGATACACTGGCAATAACCCAAAAAATCACTTCTGCTTTAGAAAATGTGATCAGGAAATATCCTGAACAATATTTCTGGATGCATCGTCGTTGGCGCGCACGACCTCAGGAAGATCCGGAAGATATATATTAATATCAACTTTTAAAGAACAAAAATATTCTATGTCTAGCCGAAAACTTACCGTCAAAACTGAAAACTGGAGTGAGGAACCTTTTGCAATTTCAAGAGGAAGTGACGATAATTTCGATGTAGTTGTCGTTGAATTGGAACAAAACAGCTGCAGAGGATGTGGTGAAGCCACTCCGACTGAACACAACCAAGAGTCTGTGTCTCAGTCAGAAATGCTGATTGAAAATATTCGAAGCCAACTGGAAGACGGTTTAAGCCGCACAGAACTGCAGCAAATAATACCAAAAGGCGCAGCCAGGAATGCAGTGGATTGCGCACTCTGGGATTTGGAAGCAAAACTTACCGGAAAAAGAGTCTGGGAACTGCCGGAAATTTTTCTGCATTTGGGAAAGGGAACTTTTTCGGAACCTGAAAACGTAACAACTGTGTATTCACTCGGTGTAGATACCCCAGAAAAAATGGGTGACCTCGCGCAGAAAAATGCCCAAAGACCAATTTTAAAAATTAAACTCTCCGGCGAAGGCGACTTGGAGCGACTACAAGCAATCAGAAAATATGCTCCAGAAACACGCTTGGTGGTTGATGCAAATGAGGCTTGGACTCCAGAACATTTTAATCGTTATGTTCCAGAATTAATGCAGCTTGGAGTGGAAATGATTGAACAGCCTTTTCCGGCAGATTACGACAGTGTTTTGAAAACACTGGACCATCCCATTCCGATCTGTGCCGATGAATCCTGTCACGACACCGCTGACCTTGATCGTTTAGTGGGACTATATGAATTCGTTAATATTAAACTGGATAAAACCGGAGGACTCACCGAAGCGTTACGATTACAAGACGCAGCAGAATCGAAGGGATTCCGGACAATGGTGGGCTGTATGTCCGCAACTTCACTGGGAATCGCACCAGCATTTATTATTGCACAGCGTGCAAAAATTGTTGACCTTGATGCACCGCTTTATCTTTATGAAGACAGACCTTTTCCAATGAAATATGACGGAAGCATTGTTCAACCTCCATCACCAGAATTGTGGGGATAACAAGCTAATTTGAGTATCTTTCAACTACGACTTTTTCCAAGAGCAAATTCTTAGCTGCAATGATTGGCTCTGAAATGTTTTTTGTGTTTTAAGATCATTCAAACCGATGTATAATCTCCAGTTGTCGGAGCTGTAATATTATTACTCCTGTTTTTTAAGTTTGAAGAACCATGAGTGAACAGAAACCACGAAGAAAATTAGCCGCGATTCTTGCTGCCGATATTGTCGGATTCAGCAAGAAAATGGGTGAGAATGAGGATCGAACGCTACACAACCTCAAAGCCTGCCGTGCTATCACCGACGAGTCCATCGAGACCTACCACGGACGTGTCTTCGGCAGTGCTGGAGATTCCGTGATCGCAGAGTTCGCCAGCCCGGTGGATGCGATCGTGGCGGCGGTCGAGTTTCAGAGAAACATGCGGGACCGCAACAATGAGGTGGCCCCTGAGGACCAGATGCAGTTCCGCGTAGGGTTGAATCTTGGGGACGTGATTGTGGAGGGTGACAACCTCTATGGGGACGGCGTCAATGTCGCAGCACGGCTGGAACCCCTAGCTGAGCCGGGTGGCATCTGTGTTTCCGGGAAGTTTCACGACGAGGTCCGTCGCAAACTCGACCTGGGTTTTGTAAGCTCGGGACCCCAGGAGATGAAAAACATCGAGGAGCCGGTTCACACCTTCATGGTCGAAATCGGCAGTTCCTCAAAAGTACTTGAAGCCTTCACAGTACCAACGCCCGCAGAGCCGACACCGCCAGCCGCGTCAGCCCCTGCCACCACTGAAACCAAGGTTCCCGCTATTGCCGTGCTGCCCTTCACGAACATGGGCGGCGATCCGGAGCAGGAGTACTTCGCGGACGGCATCACCGAAGACATCATCACGAACCTCTCGCTCTGGCGCACTTTTCCGGTGATCTCCCGCAACTCAAGCTTCACCTTCCGGGGGGAGTCGCACAACCTCAAGCAGGTCGCACAGGAACTAGGCGCACACTACATCGTGGAGGGCAGTGTACGCAAGGGTGGCAACCGTGTGCGCATCACCGCGCAGTTGATTGATGCTGAGGAGGACCACCACCTCTGGTCAGAGAAGTGGGACCGCACGCTGGAGGACATCTTTGATGTGCAAGATGAGGTCTCCGAGGCTATTGCCCGGAGGGTTGCCCCATCTGTGACGGGACACGAGCAGAACCGTCTCGTCCGCAAACGCCCTGAAAACCTAAGCGCGTGGGAGGAGTACCTGCAAGGGTTGCGAAGCTTCCACGAACGCCAGCGAACCGACTACGAAGACGACGGACTCACTCAGGCACGCCAACACTTCCAACGGGCGATAGAAATGGAACCCTCCCACTCAGATGCTCATGCCTTCCTGGGGTTATGCAGCATGTGGGAACTGGTTCAACGAATAACGAAAGATCCTGAACAAACGCTGGACGAGATTATGGCACATGGCCGCAAGGCTGAGAGCCTGAACCATGAAAACCCGCTGGCTTTGATGAGTATTTCTGCGGCCTACTTCTTTCAAGGGGACCATCCCACCGCCTTGGACTATGCCCAGCGGGCGGTTAAGTTAAACCCCAGCTATGCGTTCAGTCTCTCTATGCTTTCTTTAGCCCAGGTTCATTCTGGAGATTTTCAACAAGGGGAAGAGTCAATCCTCAATGGAATTGAACTAAGCCCGGCGGATCCGGATTTGAACCACTTTTATGGGACGCTTTATTTTGCCTTGTTAGGACAGGGGAGGTATGAAGAGGCGCTGGTGGTGATTGACAAGGCGTTGCGCCAGCATAAAGTAGGGCTCATGCTGGGGTTTCGGGCGGCGGTGCTGGGACACTTGGAACGTGGTCAGGAGGCCAAGGATGCATTGGACCGCTACCTCACCCTGCGTCCAAACCTAAAAACCCGTGACGACTACCGCCGCATCTTCGTACCCAACTCTGCACTGGCAGATCCCATCATTGAAGGACTGGTCAAGGCGGGTTGGGAAACTGATGAATGACATCCGGAACGATGAAAAAGTATTGATAATCTAAAATTATTCAAGTATGCTCGGGTTCACAGAGAAACATTCATGAATCAGTTTTTTGAAATCTGAGTAAGCCCTTTTGGTTTCTATCTCGAGACTTCTGTATTCCCAAGATCCTTCCGTTTGTGGGGATTCGTTGATTAACGGCAAAATTATAATATATAGGAGAACATTATGATTGATCAAGCAACGATAGAAGAATTTAAAGCAAACTTACGCGGCCAGCTCATCCAGCCAGGTGATGAAGGTTACGATGAAGCCTGTAAGATTTACAATGCCATGATTGACCGCCGTCCGGGTTTGATTGCACGTTGTGCGGATGTGGCCGATGTCATGGCAGCAGTCAACATCGCTCGCGAGAACGATCTGCTTGTCGCGATTCGTGGAGGTGGCCACAACGGTCCTGGCTTGGGTACATGCGACGATGGTCTGGTCATCGACATGTCAGCCATTAAGTACACACGCGTCGATCCGCAAGCGAGTACCGTACAAGTTGGAGGAGGTTGCACTTGGGGTGATGTTGACCATGCAACTCATGCCTTCGGATTGGCCACTCCCAGTGGGATCGTCTCAACCACCGGGGTTGGCGGACTGACTCTCGGAGGCGGACATGGGTACCTGACGTGCAAGTACGGCCTCACGATTGACAATCTGCTGTCAGCGGACATGGTGCTGGCTGATGGCAGCTTTGTGACAGTTAGTGCTGAGGAAAACCAAGACCTCTTCTGGGCCATACGAGGTGGTGGCGGAAATTTTGGCGTTGTCACCGAGTTCCGCTTCCAGTTGCATCCCGTTCACACCATCGTTGGCGGACCCACCCTTTGGCACCAAGAGCAAGCCACCGAGGCGATGCGCTGGTTCCGTGATTTCATGCAGCAAGCCCCGGAAAACCTCTACGGATTCTTTGCGATTATGACTGTGCCCCCCGGTCCACCTTTCCCGGAAGAGTTGCACATGAAGAAGATGTGCGGGGTCGTCTGGTGCTACACTGGTCCTGAGTCAGAAGCCGAGGCGGTGTTCCAGCCCGTTAAGGAATTTGGCCCTCCTGCGATGTACGGCATTCAGCCCATGCCTTACCCGGCCCTGCAAGGTGCCTTTGACGCCCTCTACCCTCCGGGAATGCACTGGTACTGGAAAGGGGATTTTTTCAACGAATTGACTGACGAAGCCATTGACCTGCATGTGAAGCATGGTTTTGAAATGCCTTCGTGGCAATCCGCCATGCACCTGTATCCCATTGATGGCAAGCCCAATCAGGTTGGCCCGGATGATACGCCGTGGGGGCACCGCCAAGCCAAGTGGTCTGAGGTCATCGTGGGCGTAGACTCGGACCCCGCCAATACGGAAGCAATCTCAACGTGGGCGAAGGAATACTGGGAGGCGTTGCATCCTCACTCGGCGGGTGGGGCGTATGTGAATTTTATGATGGAGGAAGGAGAGGACCGTGTGAAAGCCACCTACGGCTCAAATTACAAACGTCTGGTGGCCATCAAGCAAAAATACGATCCGGCAAACCTGTTCCGGGTCAACCAGAACATCAGGCCTGCTGGCTAAACGCAAGTTGCACTTTCAGGACGCCAGTGTAAAACAAACCCTAAAGGATTTGGTCGCGTGACTGAATCCCATGACTAAACCCTTTTTGAAAAGGACTGAATATGGATACTAATAGGCTAAAAATAGGCGCAGATTTTCCGAAAATCTCATTGACAGATATTGAGAACAAAACAATCACCATTCCCGATGATATTAACTCAAAATATTGTATCTTGCTTTTTTTCAGGGGTGCGTGGTGACCCAAATGCACCCTTCAGTTAGAAGGGTACAGAAAGCATAGTGTTCTTTTTGAGCGCTTAGGAGCTTCAATTGTTGCTGCAAACGTGGACAGTCTTGAGGACACAAAACTTGCGGCAGAAGGCAAATGCTTTCCAAATCGTGGAAAAGCAATGCCGTTTACATTTTGTTATGGGGTTACTCCTGAAATTGCCCAGACGCTAGGCGCATACTGGTACTATCATGCAGAACAAAAAGACAAATATTATTATATGGGGGCGAGCAAAGATTTCATGCAACCCGCAGAATTTGTAATTGATTGTAACTTAAAAAAAGTGATTTCTTGCGTATACAGTGATGGAGGATTAGGCCGTATGGATGCAGGAGATGTCGTTGGTTTATTAAGTGGAATTCAAGACAGAAAAGATGAAGTTCCTCATGTATGGTCATGGTAATAATGTAGATTATTAATTATGAGTCAAACTACCCCCAGAAGAAAACTCGTCGCCATCCTCGCCGCAGACGTGGTGGGCTTCAGTAAGAAAATGGGAGAAAATGAGGATCGCACACTACACAACCTCAAGGCCTGCCGTACTATCACAGACGAGTCCATTGTGACTTACCACGGGCGCGTCTTCGGTAGCGCCGGGGATTCCGTAATCGCAGAGTTCGGTAGTCCAGTGGACGCGGTCGTGGCGGCGGTAGAGTTTCAGAAGAATCTGCGGGACCGCAACAACGAGGTGGATCCTGAGGACCAGATGCAGTTCCGCGTTGGTCTCAACATCGGCGACGTGATCGTGGAGGGGGACAACCTATACGGAGACGGGGTGAACGTCGCGGCACGGCTGGAACCCTTAGCAGAGCCGGGGGGCATCTGTGTTTCCGGAAAGTTCCACGACGAGGTGCGGCGAAAGCTCGACCTGGGCTTTGTAAGTTCGGGACCGCAGGAGATGAAAAACATAGAGGAGCCGGTTCACACCTTCATGGTCGAAATAGGCAGTTCCTCAAAGGTGCTTGAAGCCTTCGCCGTACCCACAGTGGTGGAACCACCCCCCGACGAACCCGTACCCGATTCGCAAGCTGCGCCAGGCCCTGCCGCCACCGAGGCCAAGGTTCCCGCAATCGCTGTGCTGCCCTTCACGAACATGGGCGGCGATCCTGAGCAGGAGTACTTCGCGGACGGCATATCAGAGGACATCATCACCAACCTCTCGCTCTGGCGTACCTTTCCGGTGATCTCTCGAAACTCAAGCTTCACCTTCCGGGGACAGTCGCACAACCTCAAGCAGGTCGCACAGGAACTAGGCGCCCGCTACATCGTGGAGGGCAGTGTGCGCAAGGGTGGCAACCGTGTGCGTATCACCGCGCAGCTCATTGACGCGATGAGGATCATCACCTCTGGTCAGAGAAGTGGGACCGCACTCTGGAGGACATCTTTGATGTGCAAGATGAGGTCTCCGAGGCTATTGCACGGAGGGTGGCCCCTTCGGTGACGGGTCACGAGCAGGACCGGCTTACCCGCAAGCGTCCAGAAAACCTCAGCGCGTGGGAGGAGTACTTGCAAGGCTTCGAACTGCTACTACAACGAACGAAGCGCACAGACTACGAAGACCCCGGACTTACGCAGGCACGCCAGCACTGGGAAAAGGCCATAGAGTTGGACCCGACCCTCTCAGATGCCTATGCCTACCTTGCGATTTTAGGCAGTTCGGAATTAGTCCAACGCATCACAAAAGACCCGGAAAAAGACTCTCGATGCAGACTGGCTGATGGCCGAAAGGCCGAAACATCTGAATCCAGAAAATCCTCTGGCTCTCCTGGGCATTGCTATGTCCTACTTCTTTCGGGAGACCATCCCACAGCACTGGATCATGCCCAGCGTGCGGTGCAGTTCAATCCCAGTTTCGCTTTAAGTCTCTTGTGGCAGGGGTTAGCTGCAAGTTCATATCGGAGAAGTATCAACAAGGTGAAAGCTCCATCCTCAAGGCATTTGAACTCAGCCCGGCTGATCCGGAATTGATGCACTTTCATGGGGTGCTTTACTTTGCCTGCCTGGGACAGGAGAAGTATGAAGAGGCGCTTGAGGCGATTGACAAGGCGTTGCTTCGGCATCCAGACGTAGGACATCACTTGGGCTTTCGTGCAGCGGTGCTGGGACACTTGGAACGTGGTCCGGAGGCCAAGGAGGCATTGGACCGCTACCTTACTCTGCGTCCCGACCTCAAGGTCCGTGACGACTACCGTCGCATCTTCGTCCCCAACTCTGCACTGGCGGATCCCATCATCGAAGGACTGGTCAAGGCGGGCTGGGAGCCGGAGGGGTGATTCCCAAAAACAACTGCTCCCCAGCTCTAATCATTCCTCGCTGTAGTTTTGGGCGCCTGCAAACAATCCAGCGATACCGGGGTTGTTCGTTTCGGATGGGTCCGGCAGTTCTGCATCCATGTCGTACTGGATCAAAGGCTTGGACATCATTTCTCGCTGAAGTTTAGCAGCCTCAACGCCCGAAAAATCGCCTTCGGGCATCCCACCGTTCACATCGGTGAACCCATAGTCGACAGCGAGTTCTGCTGTCTGGACGACCTTCCCGCTCATTCGCGCATGATCCTCGTTTGTGGCTTTGTTGAGGAGCGCCGCGACGGCCCGCCCTGTAAACACAGGCGTCTCTCCGCCAGGGAAAGCTGTAACCTCCGTAACACCGGCTCCGGGGTACAACGTCACAGCATGCACATTGTACGGTTTCAGCTCTGCCGCCATGTCAGTCGTAAGACGGTCGAGTCCGGCCTTTCCAACACCATACCCAACGTCGAATACGTATTTAACTCCCCCAAAGCTCGAAACCTGCACCATCAGCCCGGCTTTGTTCTTGACCATCAGCGGAGCGACAAGGGAGCTCATAACATGGGCACTGCGGAGGCCGATGTTGAGCGAAGCATCAAACACAGAGAGGGGCCTTTCCCAGAAAGGCTTGCCAAAGTGAGGGGCTATGGCAATCAGTCCGGCAAATGCACTGTTCACCAACAGGTCCACCTGATTCTCTTCCGACTTCACCTGCTCCACAAAGTCTTGCACCGCGGCGTCATCTCTCTGATCCAGCGTGCAAACCTTCACAACGCCGCCTTTGGTCCCGGCAGCCGCCTCTTCAGCAAGAGCCTTCAATGCCTCTTCATTCCGTGCAGTCGCGTACACCGTGCAGCCTTCTTCTTGCGCAAGCACCAGGGCAATTCCACGCCCAAGCCCACGAGAGGCTCCTGTGACAATGCAAACTTTTTTGTTTTTCATATAACCTTTTTTGTGTAAATGGTTTCAGTTACTAATAAACTCCTGCACGGAGAATGTAGTAGATCTGGACAATACCGATTGGACGATTTTCCTGATCGGCAACAACGAGACAAGTGATGGAGTGTGTTTCCATTTCATGCAAAGCTTTTGCTGCAAGTTCTTCCGGAGCAATCGTTTTAGGATCCGGATGGGTAAATTCAAGCAGAGGTTTGTCAAGAAAAGACTGCTCATCCTCAAGCAGTCGCATTAAATCTCCTGTCGTAAAAACACCGCTTATTTTTTCATCCCGGTTTACAGCAACCACTATTCCAAGGTTTTTGCTGGAGAGAACATTCAGTGCTTCACGCATTGGCATATTTTCAGGCACTACAGGCAATGGTTCCCCTGACACCATCACATCCTCTATCTTGATGGTCAATTTACGACCGAGACTACCACCAGGATGAAACAAGGCAAAATCATCTTCACTAAACTGACGCTGCTCAAGTAAACACATGGCAAGTGCGTCACCCAAAGCCAGAGTTGCTGTACTGCTTGCTGTGGGAGTCAGTCCCAGCGGACAGGCTTCCTTTTCAACAGCAATGCTCAAATGAACTGTAGCCGCCTGTGCCAGAGTCGAATCCGGTTTTCCGGTCATTGCAATCAGCGGAACTCCAATTGCTTGAATATGACCAATCATCTGCAAAACTTCATCGGTCTCACCGCTGTATGAGAAAGCAATTACTACATCCTGTTTCGTAATGATTCCCAAATCACCGTGAGTACTTTCTCCTGCATGTAAAAAAAGCGCTGGTGTTCCTGTACTGGTAAGCGTCGCAGCAATTTTTTGAGCAATCAAGCCACTTTTACCCATTCCGGCCAGGATCACTTTTCCCCCGCAGGCAAAAAGCAAATTTACTGCTTCCTCAAATTCAGAATCGAGTCGTTTGATCAGCCCTTCCAGACCCGCAATTTCAATTTGTAGCGTCTCGAGTGCACGCTCTAGCAATGGGGACATTTTTGTCATCCGTATAAAATACCCTGCTTCGTAAAATGCCGCATCGTTGCAGAATCCCTCAAATCACCGGCCTTAAGAATAACTGCATCTGTGTTGTGGTTCCCTTTTTTACTTGGCAGTGAACCTCCAACTGCAAGCCGATACGGTGGTATAACCGGCAGCAAAAACTTTTTGTCACCAACAATACACTCTAAGGGAGATACAAAATCGCCCGTATCTTCATCATATATTTTCTTACCGGATGCCATTATTACTCCACTGGCAATAACTGAACCTTCACCAATAATTCCAGTTACCTCACACATCGCACCAATCTTAACGTGATCTTCAACAATTGAAGCTAACCTGCCTGCCGGTTCAAGAATTCCTTCAATTCCGGATCCTGCGCCAAACTTTACGTTCTTACCAATTTGAGCACACGAAGCAACTCGTGCACCTCCGTCAATCATGCAGCCTTCTCCGGAAATATATGCTCCGATGTTGACAAAAGCCAGGTTCATGATAACTGTCTGGGGGCCAATGTAAGCACCCGTGCGTACCATGCAACCGGGTGCATAACGAACTCCGCCCTGTTCAAATTCCTGATCTGTGTAGTTTGCAGTTTTCAGTGGTATTTTATCCCAGTATTTACCCTCCATACGGGCATTCCCATGAGTACCGAAATAGTTTAAAACACCATCAATAATATATGGTTGGGGCTCCCATAAATTATTGACTTTTTCTGCCGCCCGTAATTTACCCTGATTCAATAATTCAATAAAAACCTCACATTCTTCTGCAGAAGCTTTTTGATCATACAGGTTGTTCAACAGGTTTGAACAGGTACTTTCAACAATTTCTATCCGGAGTGTCTCCCTGTTTTTCAATCCCAACAGCAATTCAAGTTTCTGATGTTTTCCTGGATTTTTCTGTGCGTCTTCAACATGTTCGCCAAAAAGCCTCAGTCCCTCTTTTGCTGCTTCAAAGTTAATTTGACCCTTTGCGTCTGCAAGATGCTGAAAGATCCGGATCGAACCCTGTCGACCGGGAATATTAGGGATGATCGAAACCAGTTCTTCTCGCTCATTATAGAGACGCAAAATGACTGTATTTTCGACAGTTGGGATAGTCTTTAAGTTTTCTGCAAATGTGCTCATGTATCATTGTTAGTTAGAGTTCTTTAAATATGTAGTTCGTATATAAACCACCTTTGCATCAGTAAAAACAAGTAAATTTTGGCTTTTTCCTAATTCCATCAAAGATGCTTCAGCGGCATTTTTCCAAGCGGAAAGACATTAAAGCCAATTTCATAAAGTTTTTTGTGATCAAGATGATTTCGTCCATCAAAAATAAAAGCCGGCTTTGCCATTGCTTGAAAGATTCTTTCAAAATCCAGCTCGCGATATTCCTTCCACTGTGTGACAAGGGCCAGTGCGTGAGCACAATCAGCAGCTTCATATACGTCTTCTACAAAACTAATATCACCCTGTATTTCCTTCAGATCCTGACGGGCATTTTCCAGAGCTTTTGGATCATGTACCTTTACGCATGCATGTTCAGCAAGTAATTTTTCACAAAGTGGAATTGCAGGAGAATCCCGTGTATCTCCCGTATCCTGTTTAAAGGCAAAACCAAGCAATGTAATGGTTTTACCGGCTAATGTATTGAATTGTTCCTTAAGAATGCTCTGGAAAAATCTATCAGTTTGCCATTCATTGATCCGGACAACACTTTCCCAATAATCTGCAACTTCCGGCAATCCATAATATTCACAAAGATACGATAAATGTAATATATCCTTACGGAAACATGAACCACCAAAACCGATACTGGCTTCTAAAAATTTTGAGCCGATTCGGGTGTCCATACCGATTGCCTTGGAGACTTCCGCAATATCTGCTTCAGTGCGTTCACAAAGTGCGGAAATACTATTAATTGAAGAAATGCGCTGTGCCAACATTGCATTGGCCACCAGTTTTGATAATTCACTGCTCCTGCGAGTAATTCTCCGGAAAGTCATTATTTGGAGGTGTGTTTTCTGCTGCTTTACGGCCATGCCATGCTCACAACTGCAAAACTCGGATCCGGATTTGTTAAATCTTGGATTGCAGTTCCTTCTGCCAATAATTCAGGATTTGAATGACAAGAATTAGTGTTTGTTAAAGCTATTGATCCTGATTCTAAAATTTTAGCCATCGCTTCTGCAGTACGTACCGGCAGGGTGCTTTTCTCGACTACAACAACTTCCTGCTTACGGCAATTGGCTAATATTTCATGAGCAGTTTTTTCCCAGAATTGTAGATCTGCGGCTTTACCTGCACCTTCTCCAAACATTTTTGTAGGTGTGTTGACTGAAACAAAAATGATATCTGCATCCGTTGTTGCCGCGGCCACATCGGTCTGAAAAAACAAATTCCTGCCGCGTGCTTCTTTTACAACTTTCAGCAGTCCCGACTCATAAATCGGCAGTTTATCACTGTTCCAACGGTCAATCCGATCCTGGTTGATGTCAACAACCGTTATTTTGTGTTCCGGGCAATATTTGGCAATCATCGCCATCGTTGGCCCACCTACATAACCGGCTCCGATACAAAGTATATTACTCATTTATTTAGTCGTCTGTAAAAATTATTAGTTTATTATCTGCTTCAATCTTCAAAAAGTGAAGGTGCCAAATCGTCCGGAACAGCTTGTCCCAAAAGCAAAAAATTTGTTGCTGCAATGTTACTTAAATTATTATTGTATTCCTGACCAAACGGTTTAAGTCGATAGTCTCCATTATATAAAGGATCATAAATTAAAAACGGGACAGGATTCAGCGAATGTGTATGGGCGGTAATTGCCAGACTGTCCCGTTTGGCATGTGAGATCAGACATTTGATCTGCATTGCCATGGTCTGCTGTATACCAGATCAGTTTCTCCCCCAACCTGTGTCAGCGCATCCCATATTGTCACCTAAAGCGACTATCTAATGCTTCGACGGCCTCGAACGGCAGCATGCAAACTGGCCGCTGTGGCCCACCATATCTGCATTTGCAAAATTTATCAAACCGTATTGATATTCTCCGGAATTGATAAATTCAACAGCTTTTTTGCTGATTCCCGAAGCTTTCATTGCCGGACGCTCTGCAAAAGAAGGAATTTTGTCTGAGGCAATGAAATGATAATTTTCCTTTAAAGGATCCAGCGGTTCTCGATAACCTCCATTATAGAAAAAAGTCACATGGGCAAATTTTTGCGTTTCAGAGAGTCTAAACTGTTTGAGTCCCAGTTCCAAAATACGCTTGCCGAATGGTTCTTCTACAACAGGTGTTCCAACCAAATAATCCGGCGGGATCTGGTTATCCTGATCGTACTGTGTCATGCCCGCAAACAGCACCTCTGGGCACCTGTAACGCTCAAAATATGGAAATTCGTCTGCCAGAAAAGCCCGAGAAAACTGAGTAGCACGATCACCGCGAAAGTTTGTGAAAATGAGTGCATGCTGATCTTCTATTCTGCCAACTGCTTCCCCATTGCGAATAATCACAAATCCGGGAATGTCCTGATCGATGATCTCCGGATTTTGTTTTCGAAAATGTTCTATTGCATCCCGGATTGAAGGAAACTGGTTTTCAGATTGACCCTGAACATGAATCCGCCAACCGGTTTCTATTTTTTCCCAATTGTTGTCACGATCCATTGTGATTACTTCACGTCCACCGCCACTTGCAAAAGCATAATCGATTCCGGGACGCTGCCCCTTTAATTCCGAAAACAGCTTTTCAAAAGGTTCTGTAAAATCCAAAGCAGATTGAACACCAGCGTCTCTTCCGTCCAGCAAAGCATGCAGATAACAGCGTCTTATACCAGACTGAAAAGCATGTCGAATGATGGCTTCAGTGTGATCAACGTGGCTGTGGATATTTCCATTTGAAAGCAAACCCAGCAAATGCAGTGGGGTGTCGCGTTCCACACAATTTTGGATGATTCTGCTTAACACCGGATTTTCAAAAAACTCACCGGATTGAAGCAGGTCCTGTATCAGTGTCGGTCCCTGTTCCATGACCATTCCGGCTCCCATTGTCATGTGCCCAACTTCTGATCCACCCATATCTTTTTCGTTCGGCAAGCCAACATATTTGCCGTGTGTCCAAAGCTGTGTGTATGGACAACCGCGAATCAGACGACTAATTACTGGTAAATTAGCCCTGTTGACTGCATTAGTTTCATCTGCCGCACCAACCCCCCATCCATCCAAAACAACGTGAATCAATGGTCCGCGTCCAGAAAAATACTGTTGGAGGTTTTTAAGAGACAACATTACCCGTTTAATTAACCTTGTTATTCAAAACGAAGAATACATTCTTCAGGCAAACGTTCACAAAGAAAATTTAAGGCTTTGTCCAAATACACAGAATCCCGACATTCAAGAGTCAACTTTACGTCATAATCAGATCCTGATACTTTTGGATATGAACCCAACATCAGCTGTGGAAATTCTGCCATGGTTGCATCAAGTGAATCTGCGATTTCGCCCTCATCTGCTTTGAGATAAATTTGCTTCAAAACAATTGGAGTTGTCCGGAAACGTTCCTTGATACTGGCAAAACGGATCTTCAAATACTCTGGAATTCCCGGAAAAACAAATATATTGCGAAACTTAAGTTGTGGTCCCCGGCCTTCAGCATACTCAATCAATTCAGAACCTTCCGGAATCATTGCCATTCTGCGGTGTGCGGCAGTCATTTTATCACCATGATAATTTTGGATAGCTTTCATGATCTGAGGGGCTTCAAATAGTTCTATATCAAAACCTTTGGCAATTGAGGCAACGGTTATATCGTCATGAGTCGGTCCGATTCCACCACTTGTAAAAACCCAGGAGAACTGCTCAGAAAAATCCCGTACCGTCTGTCCAATAATTTCCGGAATGTCTGGAATTGTGATGATTTGCCGGACCTCTACACCAAGAATTCTCAGTTCTTTACATAAATATGGTGAATTAATATCCGTCACTTTTCCGGATAAAATTTCGTTACCAATGATGATGATACCTGCAGTTTTCAAGGCTTAACTCAAAACTAATTGTTTATTTAATTCGTTTGATAATGTGGTAGCCAAATTGAGTTTCGACTACTCCACTTACTTCACCCGGTTTCAGGTTAAAAACGGCCTGATCAAACTCCGGAACCATTTGTCCCCGTGTAAAACGCCCTAAATCACCTCCTTTTGGTCCGGAAGGACCATCAGAATGTTTCCGCGCCAATTCTGCAAAATCTTTTCCTCTTTTGAGATCTTTCAGGATTTGTTCCCCTAATATTCTGGCTTCTTTTCGATCCCGCTTTTTAGTGGCACGTAGAGCACCTTCGTAAGTTATAAGGATGTGACTGGCCGTTACAAGCTCAACTAAAACCCGCCGAAAAATTAAATAGCCAAAAGGAGAGTCTACCGGATCACTTATTTGTCCTATACCCAATTTAAGTGCGGGCTTGAGAAAGTTCGGTAAGCTCGGCTGTTTAGCAGATAATAAAGGAAGTTTAGACTGTTGAGGCAAGTCCGTAAACTGGTTGATTAAATCAGAAAACTTGATACCTTTTCGACGTGCATAATCTGTCAGTTTTTGTGCAATTTTTTCTGCACCAGACTTGTCATAGAATATATTTTGTTTGGGTGTCTTCGCACCTTGATAAGCAACCACCAGCATATCAACACTAACTTCGCCTGCTTCTGCATTATCAGAGTCTGGAATTTTTGCAGGATCTAATTCAGTTGTTGCGTGAGGAATATTTTTTATATTATTTTCAGCAAGTTTTTTGTTACGTTCTGCAATTAACTTTTCTGCAATTGCAGGGTCAAAGTCCATGGCTGCTTTACCTTTGCGAATTATTGTCACTGCCTGAATCAGGTCTCCTTTTTCGGTAGCATTGACTACATTCATTCCTTCAACAACTTCACCAAAAACTGAATGCTTGTTGTCAACCATGGTGTTGGAATATGTGTAATAAAAAATTGGCTTCCGTTTGTATGCGCTCCAGAGTTAGCCATTGAAAGAATTCCAGGCTTATTATGTTTCAGTTCCGGATGGAATTCGTCAGCAAATTTGTAGCCAGGATCACCTGAACCTGTTGCAGTTGGATCTCCACCTTGAATCATGAAATCTTTTATCACTCGATGATAAGAAATTTTCAAAAAATCGTGTTTTTTTGGCTTTTCCAGTTACAGGGTCTTTCCAATCCTTGCTGCCTTCCGCAAGTCCGACAAAATTGGACACTGTCAGAGGCGCACGTTTAAAATAAAGCCGCAACACTATTTCACCTTTTGGCGTCTTCATTTGTGCGTACAGGCCCTCCTGAAGCGTTACTCCCCAAACCGTTCCCGAAAAAAATATTGCTGCCGCACTTAGATACAGTGTTATCGTGAATGTCTTAATTGAAAGTACTGTATTTATATAAAAAGTGTTCATGTTGAATTTTGTAAACAAATTGTAATAAATTTAAGAGGTCCTGTGATTTAAAGCTTTAAAAAGAGAAAAATAATCTTTAAGGCTAGCCTGTTTACGCTACAGGTCTCAAGTTATTTGTGTTTGTAAAAACTTATTTCTTTAGCAGACATTTTCGAAAAAATTCTATTTTGAATATCAGGAAGCATTTGCCAGCAAAAACTCTACTGAACTCCATAAATCATCCTGCCAATAATCCGGATCTGCTTTTACCTTGCTGTCCTGACCACCATGTCCGGTGTGTACCCCGATTGAAAATATTCCCCATTTCGAAGCTGCTGCAAAATCACTGGTGGAGTCTCCGATTAAAATCGATTCCTCTGCAGAAAATCCATGTTCCACTGCTGCCTGTTCCAGTAGTAGGGTCCCGGGTTTTCGGCAAGCACAATGTGCTGGCACTTCACGACGCTCTCCGTTTTCCCAGTCCGGATGATGCGGACAATAATACTGCCCGTCTAAGTGTGCTCCGGCCTTTTGGAGTTCGTGATGCATTTTGTCGGTTATTGCCTGAAATGCAGACTCACTCAAATCACCCCTGGCAAACGCGGCTTGATTCGTAATAACGAAACACCTAAGGCCCTCAGCATTAAGACGTGCAACTGCAGCAGCGCTTTTTGGAATCATCATGAACTGTTCCGGAGTCAGTATCGGTCCAGGCTCCTCGTTGATTACACCGTCACGGTCCAGCAGAACAACACGTAAATTATTGAACAAAGATTTAGACATTGATCAAATTCAGTTCAGAAGTTCCAATTGTTGTTTTCGTTCTTTGTCGGATACTTTAGCAAGTTCAATTACTGCCTCAAAGAACTGCGACCACTTTCGTCCTTGTTTCTCAAAGAGGTGCGCAAATTGTTCTACTCGACTCTGGTAACGTTGCACACCAAGCAAATGTGTATTGTTCAGGTTTTTGGCAAACCAGTTATCGTATGAAAGTACTTTAAATTCTTTTTTATCTATTTCATAATTTTCGTGTAATTGATCATAAAGCACCTGTTTGTTACGGAGCTTATCTGCAACTGAAAGTTCTGATGCAAACAAGATTTTCATTTTATCATAAGTGGTTTTAATCAGTTTTTGGAACAACTTACGATCTTTTCTGGCATTCAAATACCACTGGTAAATTTCTTTTCCGTCACCATCAAAAAAATCTGAATTACTGGACTGAATAAGAAATTGCCGTAGACCCTCCTGTTCAACAAAAACTGCAAATGACTCATTAAAGGAAGTATCATTGTTGACAAAAACCACCTGGTGGGCCATCTCATGGATCAGGACTGCTATCAAATCGGCATCGCGCCGGTGAATAAAAGTACTAAGAACCGGATCCGAAAAATAACTCGGCAGCCAAGGCTTGTTAAGCCAACCGAGTGTGGAATAGGCTGTTACCGGTCCCACTGAAACATCCAGTTGTTGTTGCTCCATTTCTTCCGCATATAACCTGGCATCACCTTCATCAAAATAGCCTCGATATTCCTGACAGCCAACAAACCAGAAACACCATTTGTGTGCTTTTAATTCCAGCTCAGGAGATGCCGTTACCACCATGGTCACATAAGAACGTCCCAGATCTACATAACCGGTGTAGCCTTCATTTTCAGGAAGTGCCATTTGACTGACTGCAAAAGCCCGCACGTTCTCAACCAATTTCAATTTTCGTTTTAGTTTCGGAGATGTATCAGGAGAATCCAGTAACTCACGAATATCTTGCTTACGGTTCAGCAAGTCGAGGTGTCCGGATGCGGCCTGCCAATAAAATCCTAAGTCTGAGCAACCACTTAAGAAAATGACAGACCCAAGAGCCAACAATAATAAATAGCATGTACGCACAGCAATAATTTGTTTGGGAAAAGTTAGTTCAAGAATTGTAAAAATTCCTTTGCAGGATTTAAAATTCCAGCATGTTTGGCAAGCAAATTGTTATCTGAATCAAGTATTACGTATAACGGAAGGGCAACTGTTTGGAATCTGCTGATCTGCATTTGTTGATTGGCGGCAGCCTTGTCTCCACCATCAGTATAAAGCTGTACAAGTACAAACTCCCGCTGAAAACGAGCCATTACATCAGGATGAGAAAATATTTTTTTCTCCATCCAGCGACAGTTTACGCAGGTATATCCGGTAAAATCAATAAATACCCGTTTGTTTTCAGCTTTTGCCTGGATCAGGGCATCAGTCAAATCATTCTGCCATGGTAAAGAATGTGACGCTGCTTCTCCTGAAGTTCCCGAACTAATTGCAAAACCCTGCCTGCTTTCTGATAATGTTCGCAGAACCGGAGGCAAATATGTATCCACCCACGGATTAAGCGGTACTCCAAACAATCCCCGCAACAGATATATTCCCAAAAATGCAAAAAGGAAAGCTGCAGTAAATCCCGTACCACCTGTTTTTTCAACACGAACATGATGTATTTTAACAGCACCTAACAAAAACAATGCTCCAATCACACAAAGTACAACCCAGGCCGCCAGTACAAAATCTCTATCAAGTATACCCACTTGCCAAACCAAATCCGTGTTACTGAAAAATTTGAATGCCGCAGCTAATTCAAGTAAACCCAAAACAATTTTCAGGTGCTCCATCCAGTTTCCCGACTGTGAACGCATCGTCTGGATAAGCCGTGGGAACAGTCCCAGTAAGAAAAATGGAAAGGCAAATACTGTTGAGAAAACAAGCATTCCAACAATCGGCCAAAACCACATTCCCTGTGAAGCGGCAATCAGCAAAGTTCCTACAAACTGCACGGTACAGGTGAAAGACGTCAATGTGAAAGCCAACCCCATAGCCAGTACACCTACTGTTCCACTCAACTTCCTGGACCAACGGTCTGCAAGGTTTCCAAATCCTCCCGGTACATTCAATTGAATAAATCCCATCAAGCTGAAGGCAAAAAGAGTGAACATTACACCAATTGCCAGATTAACCCAGCCATTTGTGGCAAACTGTACTGCTCCTGCAGCACCTAAAACAACAGAAAACAGCATACCTGTTACTGTATACGTTCCTACGATTCCTGCTCCAAACAGAACCGCTAAACGTAATGTTTCTTTGGTACCTGCTTCGCTCTGTTTAGTAAAAAAGGCAACTGTGACAGGAATCATTGGAAACACACACGGTGTCAGTAATGCTAACAGACCTGCAATGACTGCCAGACCGATAAAACCCCAAAAACCTTCCTTGAGCGCATCTTCGATTTCTGAAACTTCTTCAGGAGGTGAGTCTACTGCAAACTGTGGAATTTTGTATTCAGTACGCACAGTCCCTGTGCCAAGTGGAATTTGGAGTGAAAACAGTTCAGTTTTGGGTGGAAGACAAATGCGTTCGCTGCATGCCTGATATAGCAGTTTCCCGCCTTTGTTCAGGACAGTTCCGCCAGAAATATCATCTGGAATGAAAATATTTTGGAAAAGGGTGGCTTTCATCAGGTGGTAACTCAACACCATATCCAAAACCGGGTCTGCTGCAATAATTGGATTACTTTCGTAAACCGGGCCGATCAAAATCAGCGGGTCAGCCTCAAATGTCAATGAAGTGGGAATAGGGGCAAAATCACCTTCACCTGGAATAACCGAAAAGACGTGCCATCCAGATTCCGGATGAATTTGTAAATCGACAATTATACGGGCATGCTCTCCCGGACGCGGTTTTTCGGGTTCGAGTCGTACCTTGAATGTTACAACTGATTCTGGAATTACTACATCATCATCAAACTGAGCAATCGTGGTATAAGGAAACCAGGAAGTGAACAGCAAAGACAAGCACAGTAACAGCAGGAGTTGACGTAAGGCCCTTAAAATACTTGATTTAAATAAACTGCGGGGGGGCATAATTTGAAGTCAATAGAATTGGCTGTAAATTGTACAGATGAGATTCGGGAAAAGACACCTCTGCAACAATTTTCGAAATATTATTGATGAAAACTTTTGGCAAGCGTTTTACAGCAAGATCCAGCTCAATTTATTCAGCACTTCCAACACGCAACGGCTCCATACGCATCGCAGGGCTTCCGTTCCGTACCCAAAGCCGTACCTGTTCGACTGTTACACCATTCGGTTTTGTGAGACTGGAAAGTTCTTCTGCATAAAGAATGTCTTCAGACCTGAATTCAAAAACATCGCTTCGAGATTCAAGTGGGCTGGACAATAGCAATAGCATTTTCGGATTGTAGTGTGGACGCAACAGCCCACAAAAAGGAGTTGAATCTTTCTCCAAAGTTTTTGAACGTCCACTACGCTTTTGAATTTCGAAAAAATTACCTTCTTCGAGTAGCTTTACCATGCTCATGCATTCTTCAAAAGATGATTATAAATTTTCCGGACGCAACTTACGCAGAACTTTTCCTGCTTGCCACATTTCCTGACTACTAACTTCCTCAAGCTCCTTTTCCAGTTTTTCCCTGTAATCATTTTGAGAGTTTGAGTTTATGGATATTCTTGCTTCAGTTCCATCGAGAACTCTCTGGTAACACTTTTCAACCACAGGCTTAATCGCATCCCGGAAACGCGGTGCCCAATCGAGTGCTCCCCGCTGAGCAGTAGTCGAGCAATTGGCATACATCCAATCCATTCCTTTTTCTGCAACCAGAGGATAAAGACTCTGCGGCGTAGATCAATTGAAGGAACTGAAGCGGCTTCAGAAGGAGAATGACCATGTTCTCGCAAGACCTCATATTGTGCGAGAAATGCGCCCTGCAGCAGTCCCATCAAAACGCAGCGCTCACCAGTGAGATCACTGTGAACTTCATTTTCAAATGTAGTTTCAAAAAGGTGTCCTGAACCAATTGCGAATGCTGTGGAAATACATCGTTCACGTGCACGTCCAGTATAATCTTGATGAATTGCAAAAGAAGCATTTATTCCGCGTCCTGCCTGAAAATGTGTACGGACTGTCAGACCGCTCCCCTTTGGAGCTACCAGGATTACATCCACATTTTCGGGTGGTATTATGCTCGTATCCTTGTGAAAGACGATTCCGAAACCATGTGAAAAATAAAGTGTGTCACCTTCATTTAAGCTGGCTTTAACCATTGGCCATGCAGCAATTTGTCCTGCATCTGAGAGCAAATATTGAAGAATTGTCCCTCGCTGAGCCGCTTCTTCGGTTTCAAAAAGTGTTTCTCCTTCTAGCCAGCCATCTGCCAGAGCCTTGTCCCAACTCCTGCCTTTACGCAATCCTAAAACAACTTTGAAACCCTGATCCCGCATATTCAGACCCTGCCCTCGACCCTGGGGACCATACCCCAAAATTGCAGTAACTTCTTTCCCTAGAATTTTTTTGCATTCTTCAATCGGATAGTCAGAGCGCTCAACGATGGTTTCCTTTATTCCATTAATTTCAATATTCTTCATTCTTTCTCCACAAAGTTAGTATTTTATTTAATTATTATCGACAGTCTGACTTAAGTAATTACTATTCACACTATGCTGAATAAAGTAAATAAAGTCAATACAATCAGCTATTGTGCGCTGATACGAGTAAACAACAGAAGACTTGTTTATACTGTCGCTTTAGTCTCAGCAGAAAATGAGGGCAGAACAACCAGGGAGACTTCAGATTCCAAAGCAGAAAGATCTATTGTTCCATGTTCTTTTGAATAGTCATTTAATTCTGTTAGCCGGAGCAGTATTTCTTCACCTGTTGCAGGAAGATTTAGTCGGGGACGCATTTCATTATCTGCATTATAAATAGCATTTTTTATCGCAAGCCAAGTTGATATTGCGAGCATCAAAGGAGGCTCTCCTACTGCCTTACTGCGACGAATGTTGATTTGATGATGCGGATTATGGATGGTGTCCACATTGAAAATATCTGGAAGATCCTGAATGTTTGGAATTTTATAGGTTGTCGGAGAATATGTCAAAAGTTCACCTTTTTCAGAATAGCGTAAATCTTCATTTGTAACCCAGCCCACACCCTGAATAAATCCTCCTACAATTTGCCCACGGTCAATTCCAGGATTGATCGATTCACCAATATCAAGCAGTAAGTCTGAACGCTCAAGCTTAAGGTGACCAGTTAAACGGTCGATGAGTACCTCTGAAACAGCTGCCCCAGTCGTGTAATAAAAAAATGGTTCACCCTTCTCTGTATCCCGATCGAAATTTACTTCTGGCGTACTGTAAAATCCTCTCTCGCCCAGACTCACTCTGTCCATAAAAGCCAGTTTTACAAGTTCCCGGAAAGTAAGTCTATTTTCTGGATTCCTGTCATCAAAAACTGAACTATTGTCGCCGGAGTCCTCGTTTTCAAAACAAATGTGTTCCGGAGCAGGATCAAGTCCCCGCTTCTCCGTAAAGTAACTGCTTGCAAATTTTGTCAAATTCTTCCTGATTTTCCTACATGCGATGACTGCAGCAAATCCGTTTAAGTCAGTTCCAGCGGAAGCGGCAGTTGGTGAAGTATTGTTGTTTTTCTCTGTGGATGTAATCATCACCCTTACATCATCATAAGAAATGGAGAATTCATCGGCCACCAATTGCCTGATTTTGGTGTTCAGTCCCTGCCCCATTTCCGTACCGCCGGTAGAAACCTGCACCGTACCGTCTTTGTAGATATTCACTAGGGCATTCCCCTGATTAAGGAATTTTGTTGTGAAGGAAATTCCAAACTTCATTGGAGTTAAAGCCAATCCACGCAGATGCGTTTCCGACCGACGATTGAAATCCTCAACTTCAGTCAAGCGCTTCCGATATTCTGATGTTTCAACCAGTTGATCAATGATTTCCGGTAGAAGATGATTGCGGACAATCTGTCCGTATGGCGTAACGTTGCGTTCATCATGGGAATAGCAATTTAGACGCCGAATCTCCAATGCATCTTTTTTCAAAAAAATGGCGATTTCCTGAATTACATTCTCAATATTTGCCATGCCCTGCGGTCCTCCGAATCCACGGAAAGCCGTATTAGGCGGAAAGTTTGTTTTACAAATCGTTCCATTAAAAATCAGATTTGGAATGAAATAGGCGTTTTCTGAGTGGAAAAGGGTGCGCTCCATGATTCCAGTCGACAAATCAGCTCCGGCACCACCGTTGGAAAAAATATCGAATTTCACTCCGGTTATCTTTCCGTCTGCTGTGAAAGCTACTTTGTAATGAATTTTGTATGGATGACGCTTCCCAGTGGAACTCATATCTTCATCTTTTGTGTAAGCAATCCGTGCAGGTCTTTTTGTTTTTGCGACTACCAGTGCAACCATCACTGCAGGAATCACCGCCTGCGTTTCTTTGCCACCAAAAGCACCACCCATACGTTTGCAAACGCAAACCACTTCGTTAAATCCTAATCCTAAAGCCTCAGCGATAACTTCCTGGATTTCCGTTGGATTCTGGCTTGAAGAATGAATCTGTATTTCACCGTGTTCACCAGGCCATGCCAAAGCAGCTTGAGATTCCAGATAAAATTGTTCCTGGCCGTTGCAGATAAATGTTCCTTTCAAAGTGTGTTCTGCCTCACTCCATGCCTTTTCAAAATCACCCTGTTTGAACCGACGTGTCGTGCCTATAAACTGTTTTGCAGAAATTGCTTCCTTGATGGTGAAAACAGGAACAAGTTCCTTAATTTCTAGACGTAGCTTTTTCTTGGCCTGCCGAATTGCCTCCCTGGACTCACCAGCAATAATTGCAATGGGCTGACCCACATATTCAACTACACCTTCCGCCAAAAAACGTTCATCCTGAATGACCGGTCCATAAAGATTATGACCAGGAATATCAGCATGTGTAAAAACTCCCGTAATACCGTCCAATTGGGCCAGTTCTTCAGAATTGAGATTTATAATTTCGCCATGGGCAACAGGACTTCCTATAAAATCAACAACTAGCTCATTTTTCGTGAACGGTAAATCATCAACGAATAAAGCATCTCCTGTAACATGACCTACTGCTGAATCATGCGGAACCTGTTTTCCAACCACTTTCATGCGGTCTCTTTTCTGTGCTGCAGCACTTTCGATAAAATCAGATCTCAGTTCGTTTTGTGCAGACGATAAATCATCCACAAACAAATCATCATTTGTTACACTTGACGCCACAGAAACATTCGTAACATGATTCCCATTCTCTTTCATGCAGCCTCTTTTTTGTTCTGGTTGTCAGAGCATTCATGAAAAAACTTCAGCAAAATGTTTTCTGCCAACTGCAACCTGTAATCCGAAGAGGCACGGACATCTGAAATTGGACTTATTTCATCTCGAGCCAGTTTTCCAGCTTCATGGAAAATTCCCTGCAGCATCAGCTTACCCTGCAAAAACTCTTCTGTCTTTGGCAAGCGTAACACAACAGGTCCAACGCCCCCAAAAGCCAGACGGGCATTTTGTATTTTCCCTTTTTTTAACCTCAGCAAAATCCCGGCCGTAAAGGTAGATATATCCAAATCCTTACGTTTGGAAACTTTGTATAGTTTCAGCACAGTCTCTGGTTCAGGTAAATTCCAGCGAATTCTTGTGATAAGTTCATCCGGTTTCATTTCAGTATTTTTATAGCCGTGATAAAACCGGTTAATTTTTACCCAACGTGTACCATGTGATGAAGTCAATTCCATTTCCGCGTCTATTACATGTAGAAATGGCAGGGAGTCCGCAATTGGGGACGCATTTGCAATATTGCCTGCCAGCGTTGCCGTGTTCTTGATTTGTCGTGAGGCAAAAATTGAGATGATTTCGGCAAGCTCAGGCACGTGTTCCTGACAAAATTCACCAAGCTCCGTCCAAGTTACCTTGGCGCCAACTGTCACAGTTTTATTTTCGATCTCAAGAATTTCCAGTCCCGTCAAATGCGTCAGACTCATAATACAATTTGGCTCCAGACGGTCTTTGTTCATCTGTACAGAAATATCTGTTCCGCCGGCAACAACAGTGACATGCTTGTTTTTTTGCTTAAATTCAAGAGCTCCTTCTAAATACGCAGGCACATAAAACTGTACTTGTTGACACTACTCCATTCCATTTTTTCTCGTACTCACAATAAACAGGCTGGACAACATGTTCCATAAAATCCGCAAGTATTAACTTCGCATCGTAACATTTTGAAGCCTTTGGTATGACTTCCTGATTCAAAGACAAGCCGGCATCAATAATTTGTTCGTAACCTGTACAGCGGCACAAATTCCCGGTTAAGCCTTCTTGCAAGGAATTTCTCGTTAGTGTTTCACCGGTTTCAATCATTGCAGCCAGTGCCATTACAAATCCCGGTGTACAATAACCACATTGTGAGCCCGCGGCATCAACCATTGCTTTTTGTACAGGATGTATTATTTGAGCCTCATCCTTCAAGCCTTCCACTGTAATAACATGAGAACAATCCAGTTGGTATAAATACTGAATGCAACTGTCAATTCCCTCATAGAGCAACTGAGAGTCACGGACTCGCCCAATAAGTACGGTACAGGAACCACAATCTCCTTCTGCACACACCACCTTGGTACCAACCTTACCCAAATCATTACGTAGAAAATCCGACAGTGATTGAAATCCACGCTTTCCGGAAATTTTGTAACGCCGGCCATTCACATAAATTAGAAGATAATCACGCATATTCTTTTTTCTCCATCACGTGTTCCGTGCCGTTTTTGTTCATTCCGGTCATCATCTGACCAATCACATTTACAGAGGCCTCTTCCTGCGAAAGAGTTCCAACAATACATCCGTCAAAAATAACTGCAATGCGATCTGCGACCATCAATAATTCATCCAGATCCTCTGATATCCAAAGCACCGCCAGACCCCGATCTCGTGCCTGGCATATTTGCTCACGGATGAAACTGGTTGCATGAATATCCAGGCCACGGGTGGGTTGTGCAGCAAGCAGTAATTTCAATGGACGCGAAATTTCCCGGGCAAGAATGACTTTCTGCATGTTACCTCCGGATAAAAGTCCAACCGAGTGTTTTTTCCGTAGGTGCCCTGATATCAAACTCCTGCATTTTTTTTTGTCCATAGTCGAAGATATTTGAAAGCTTGAGCAGCTGTCTTGAACAAAATTGGGGGTTTTGAAAATCTCGCAGCAAAAAATTGTAGGCGATTGACATTCCGGACGAAACACCAAACCTTTTACGATCCTCCGGAATGTAACCAACTCCCATGTCAATCATTTCATTCACAGTTGGTTTGTTCAAAGGCACATCATCAAACTGATACTTGCCTCTTGTAGGAGACCGCAGCCCGCTCAAAACGTCAGTCAATTCCGGTTGACCATTCCCGGAAACCCCGGCCATTCCAAGAATTTCTCCGGCACGAATATCAAGTGAAATCCCTTTCAATGCCGGATACCCCAAATCATTCACCGCATGAATATCCTTTAAAGCCACTGTCAAATTACCAAACTTTTTCTTTTGCTTTTGAGAAACTGAACCATCCCCTTTTTTTCCATCAACAGTTGTATCCCGTAGAAATTCAGAAACTTTTACTAAGTCCTTAGCTTCCAAATTACTAATCATCAAATCAGCTAATTCTTGCGGATTGGTTTCATCTTTCTTCAAAGTTGCCATCACCTTCCCACGACTCAAAACCGTTATTCGATGCGAAAGTGCCATCACTTCCTTCATTTTATGTGTAATAAAAATGATGGAATGTTTTTCACTTACCATCTTCTCCATGATTTCGTACAACGCCTCTGATTCCTGTGGTGTCAAAACTGCGGTTGGCTCGTCAAGAATAAGGATTCGTGCTCCCTTAAACAGAACTTTGACAATTTCCACGCGCTGCTGTTCTCCAACTGAAAGTTCCTGAATTTTCTTTTCTGGATCAACATATAAATCATAGCGTTCGCTTATTTCACGGATTTGTTGATGAACTTCTTTCAACTTAAGCTTCACCACTCCGGGTAAACCAAGGATAATATTTTCGGCTACAGTATGATTTCGAACCAGCATAAAATGCTGAAATACCATGCCAATCTTTTGTGCACGAACTTGACGCAACTCACGCTCACCAATAAACATACTGCCAGAATCAGCACGGTGCAAACCATATAAAATATTCATCAAAGTTGATTTGCCTGCACCATTTTCACCGAGTATTGTGTGAATCTCTCCTTCCTCCAATGTAAAATCAACACTATCATTGGCAACGATTCCTGGAAAACTTTTTGTAATTCCACTTAATTGCAAGGTAAGCCGTTGTTCCGAATGAGACTTTTCTATTTCAGATGAATTCATATTGCACACAGAGAATTAATTTTAATGGTTTCGAAAATAGTAAACATCCCCGATCTTGCTTAAAATTATCGTATGAATGTATACCTTTTTCCACTGCATCACAACTCAATGCTAAGCTTTTAACAGGTGCTTAAGCTCAAAGCATATTTTCTTTATTTATTTGTGATATTAGCCTTTTACTAGGGTAAACGGCAAGTCTTTTAAGAGATTAAATAAATGAAAAATTTGGAATAAAGGAGGGATGGATGGTAATCCGGTGTCTGCACTTAAACAGAACCAAACTTTTTCGACTTAACCTCTGTTTTGAATTAATCCAAGAACAGTTTCTGGAACTTGATTAGCCTGAGCTATCATTGCAGTACTAGCCTGAAGCAAGATTTGATCTTTAGTGAGGTTAGACATTTCTGCAGCCATATCTGAGTCACGCAGGGTTGACTCTGCCCGTGTGATATTTTCTTCTGCAATCTTAAGACTGTTCATGTTGCTTTCCAGGGCATTTTTTTGAAATGAACCCAGCTTACCACGCTGGACAGAGATTTCTTCAATTACCCGGTCTACTATAATTGAAGCGTCTTGAGCTCCCTGTGACGAAGTTACGTCAATCTCAGCAAGGCTAGAAAATCTGCTCTTGTTATGAATGCCGTTACCCATAAGACTGGTGCGAACGTTTGCAAATGAGAATGTAGGATTAGATTTTTTATCTAGACCAACCTGGAATTCTTTCGACATTTGGGAAACATGTACGTAGCCTTCTATTTTAGGATTATTTAGACCACCAACAATATCCTCATTTTTCTCCTCAATCTGCTTTGTTCCGATCAGTTCGCCTGACTCATTTAAAATTGGAGTATTTATGAGTCCAATAACTCTATCATACTTGATCGTTATTCCTTCAGCTTCCATCCCTTCCAAAGTAGTCAGCAGTTGACCTTCTCCCAAAGTCACTTCATCGTTGATTGTTCCTTCTATATTTATTCCGCTTTCAGACTTCTGGGCTATATTAGCATCATCAGAAAGTATTCCTGCAACTGAGCTTGTCACTGAAAAAGAGGCAGAGTCCCCAAATTTGTTGTGTCGAACAAGCAATTTGTTGTCTGGTGTCTCAGATATATAAAGATCTAAACCACTCTCTTCAGTTGCCTGACTCAATGCAAAAATGATAAGTTCACGAATTTGTGATGAAATTTCTGCTTGAGGAAACAGAAATCGATCCTGATCAGCATTTTTTATCAATTGCTCAATCTCTTGTCCCAACCGACCGTCCTTTGTGTTTAAGTTCAAATTTCTGCCACCTTCATTCAGAACTATTTGAAGTCCATTACGAATATTGTTGATATTGATTGCAATCGATCCTGTTTTTTTGGCTCTAGTTGCAACTTGCTGAATATCAACTTTCCAGCCTTGTTCCGGGGAGGTTGAAGCTGTAGCCTCAGCTGAGACAAACCGCAGGTAATTCCCTACAGCTGTACCGTTAACACCCATACTGCCGTCAAGCAGTCTCTTACCGCCAAATTCAGTATTTTCCGAAATTCTATCAATAGAACTCAGCAGGTTATCAATTTCCTGTTGATCTGCAGACAACATGTCAGAGCTGTTTATTGCTTCGTTCTGAGCGTGTACAGTCAGCTGTTTTATTTTTATCAGCAGATCACTTACTTCATTTAATGCCCCTTCTGCTGTTTGCAGCATTGATACTGAGGAAGAAGCGTTGTTATATACCTGCTGGAGTCCCACAATATGTCCGCGTAATCTTTCTGAAGAAATCAGAGAGGCTGGACCATCGGCGCCTCTGTTAATCTTTACTCCAGAACTAAGGCGCTCTATTCCTCCCTTCACCTTGTTGAAGTGATTTGAGGCGTGTCTCAAAGTGTTTAATGAGGATGGATTTTGTCTAATTTTCATTGCTGAATAAAAACTTTAAGTTCAGGTAAAAAATATGCTTGAGCTGTTGTTTCAACAAACATGCTCAAGACTTAATTAGTAGAAGACTCTCGTGTCTTTAATCGGCAATAATCAATAAATCTTTAACAATATTTCAGTATTTTTTTAGTTATTTTGTTTTTTACCCATCCCCAGTAAAAAAATTTCCACACTTTCGGCTCTGGAACTTTTCGGTTTACATAATTTCACCTTAGCAAATGAGTTTCTAAAAGCATTACGCAATTCACCCAAGGGTGCACCTTGAAAAGCTTTTACCAGCAGCATTCCCCGTGGTCTCAACAATTCCTCTGCCAGCTGCAAAACCTGCTGGTTCAGTGCATAAGATCGCTGGGCATCAGTTGCACGTATTCCGCTAGTTTTTGGTGCCATATCGCTCAGGATAACGTCAACCATCCCACCACTTATTTCCAGATCTTTTGCTGTCAGTTCAAAAATATCAGCTTGAAGCACTCTCACATGTGCAGGCAGCGAATGGTTCACTGGCTGTAAATCCACACCTAGAACCTCTCCCTCTTCACCTACTATCCTGCTCGTGTATTGAAGCCATGAACCTGGACTGCACCCTAGGTCCAGCACAAAATTTCCTTTGCGGATAATCCTGTGCTTTTTATCTATTTCTTCCAGTTTATAGGCAGAACGGGCAACATAACCGTTACGCTTTGCCTTGTGAAAATAATGATCTTTAATTATTTTCACAGCAAACCCTTATCCGCAAAACTGGTATAGTTATCCCCACCCACAATCACATGATCAAGCACAGGTATTCCCACCAGTTTCCCAACCTCTACCAGACGTTCCGTTATCCGGAAATCCTCTTGTGAAGGTTCCGGATCTCCGGATGGATGGTTATGAATGCATATCAAAGCAGCAGCACGATGTTCAATTGCCGAAGCAAAAACTTCTCTTGGATGCACCAGGCTTTTATTTAAAATACCTTTGGTAACATCTTCTTCCGCCAAATACCGGTGTTTATTATCAAGTAAAACAATTATAAATTGCTCCTGTTTTTGATTCTCCAACTGTTGATGAAAATGATTAAAAATTTCACGACTGGAATTAAACTGATCCTTCGGCTTCAGCTTTTCAATTCCATAATTTCTGCACATTTCCCGTAGGGCCTCCAGGCGCAAAATCAGATTTGAATCAAGTGGCTGCTGATTTTCCAGTTCCCGCAAACGTTCGCGGCTCCAATCTTTGAGCGGTGCCTCCGCATTAAGTGAATTTTGCAATGCTTTTGCTTCTTCCGGATTTGAACTCAGCAGCCATTGCATTAATTCCGGAATATCTGCAGTTGAAATTTTGTTTCTCTGTATTCTTTCTTCAATTGCCATATTTTCTGAGTTCCCATCAGTTGCATACCAATGGCATTCTAAACTCAGTTCACAATTATTACAATCTGGTAAATTACCGCAAACACCTGCCAAACCGGCATGACGCCCTTCACCGGAAAATGCTGCAGCCAGACGATCTGCTTCAAAGGCAGTTTCAAAAACGTTTTGCTCCTCGCATATTTCCAACCATCTTTTTGGATGTAAGTTGGCATTTTTTGCTGATTCTGAATTAGATCCATGTGAAAAACGCCGCCATGCGCGATAACCACTTTGACTGTGAGGGACTGCTATTCCTTGCTGCCATAGCCACTTCAGCGCGTACCATGGTTTAAGTTCCGGAAATATTTTCCACCACAAACTCAACGTTGTAATTGATTTCAATTGCATGGGATTTAGGTCGGTTTTTTTCACAATATCCATAAAAACCATAACGGCACTGGTCAGTTGTTCCCGTTGTGAATCATCAAGCCCCGTGCATTTTTCTAGCATTCGCAAAACCTCATCTTTACGGCAATAAACAGGATCAAGAAGATTAATACCATCGTAAAGCGGTTGCAGTCCCGCAAATCTTGTCAATTCTTCACTCACTTCAAATAGTGGTAGAATTTGATCCAATAGTTTTTCACCAAGATTTTTCCGACTCATCAATCTGATATTGCTTGAGTTCAGTTGGGCCGTTGTCCAAGGGTGCATCCTTAAGGAAGAGCCAATTTTTTTTTGTAGTATCTGAAAAAAGTGCTCGTGTTCCGCCATTTTTAACCCATGCTGAGTTTCCTTTTGAGTACTTTAGATAAACTTTTCATTTCATTCAATTTAACGAAAATGAGTTGTAACTCTTATGCTTTTGATACAGAATGCTCTAAAGAAACAAGAAGTTTGTTTTTATTATTTTTGCTCTGTTTGTCTTTAGCCTATCAGGTTTTAAGCTTATTACTATTAATTTATTGGTCACCAATAGCGGTCTGGCAAATAGCCTGAAATCCACACAGTCATTTCGACTGTAATGATAAATCTTAATAAATTTAATGTAGTAGCTTATGCAGGATTTCTCGTTTCGTTCAAAATGGCGCGGTTTTATGTTTTTTACAACGGTATCTTCTATGGTTTGGTTGGAGAGTAATTATATTGTTTTTTCTCAATAAATTATATGATATTGATATCATTGGAATAAATTTCTAATTCAAGTTTATAATTAAGGATCTCATGTTAGACAAAATAGGAACCCTTTTGGGAATGTTGATGGGAGCTTCGCTGGTAATTTTCGGTATTATTTGGCCCGATCACCTTTCTAATTATTACATGTACCAGTTCCGGGAATTTGAGCTGAGTCTGGAGGCCTTAAAAGTATCTCAGGCACCAATCGAAGAAATACAAGCCCTGAAAGCAAGTTTTAAAATGTTTCAGGAATCATGGTTTGGTTCTATTTCACGTTTCGCCGATTTAAAATCTCTGCTTATTGTACTTGGGGGATCTTATGCTGCAACCCTAATTGCATTCCGTTTTGGTGATGCAATGCGTGCAATTCTTTTTATCGCCAAAGCTTTTTTAACAGGCAAATCCGACAAGGATTTTCTTGAAGTTTATCATACTGTGATCAGTCTTTGTGAAAAACGTGCCAATAAAGAGTTAATTACTGATGAGGAAATCAGTGCCGTAAAAAACAAAGACCTGCAAAACTGGCTGCAGGATTTTATTGCTGTCGATTTGGTTTCAGAAGAAATGATTGAGGAAATTGTGCGTTCTGAAATTGAAATGTACAACTATCGCTCTTTTGAAGAAATAGACATGCTGGAATTTATGGGACGTGCCGCACCGGCTTTTGGAATGATTGGTACAGTTGTCGGTCTGATTATGATGCTGGGAAGTGTTAGCGGAGAAGGCGGCGCTGACATAGCGGGGTTGATGGGAGGCATGGCAGTTGCGATGATAACTACACTCTATGGTGTCTTGCTTTCGCAACTGATCTTTTTGCCAATAGCTTCCAAACGGTTTCAACTCAAGGAGACTCAAGTCTTGCTGATGGAAATGATCAGGGAAGGGTTGCTCTATTTAAAACGCAGAGAACTCCCTGAAACTGCTGCCAAAGATTTAGTAATATATCTTCCTCCAAAACTGCGTAAGAAAGTAATGCAGGAGGAACAGGCTGCAATGGGTCAAGGGTTGGGGTTGTAACATGAGTCGAAGTGCCAGTTCAGAGGGCGGGTGGATAACGACATTTGCGGATTTAATGACTCTGTTATTCTGCTTTTTCGTTTTGCTGAACGCCCTTTCCACTCAACCTAAAAATTGCGGAGGCCTTGAACAGTTTCTCAGTAACAACAAAGCTCAGTTCAGTAAATATGAACTTCGCTCAACTAAACTCAGCTGTATCGTTTCTTTACCGCAGGATTTCCTCTTTCGTTCCGGAGATGCCGTACTCAAGAAAGGGGCTTACGAGGCTCTCTCACCGCTTTTTTTTCAAATCCTTAAAATACCGGAACATAAATCAGATTTGCTAACAGTTGAAGGTCACACTGACAATGTGCCAATGCGCAGCAAAAAGTTCCCAAGTAATTGGGCCCTTAGTTCTGCACGTGCTACAACAATTGCTGCTCTGCTCATAAACCGGATTAAATATCCTGAAGAATCCATCTCAATTTCCGGATATGCAGACACCCGCCCCAAAGCCAGTTATACTGATGAGAGTGGATCCCCTCTCCCCGTCAACAAGCTAAAAATAGCCCGTAAGATAAACCGGCGTGTCGAAATCATCCTTACAACACCCCCTAAGTCAATCGAAGAATCCTCTCTTCTTTTTGGAGAGAATAATTAAACTATTTAAATGACATGTGTTTTCTGAACGTTCAGAAAATCTTTGATTAAAAGACAATCATTCTGAACGTTCAGTATGATTCAAACATATCCTTCCAGTTTCCGTGATAGACCAAGTGTCTCCTTCTTGCTTAATAAGTTGCTGACGTGAGCTCATTTCGTGAAGTAGTCGATTCAGGGAGATCTTAGAAAATTGTTTAAAGCTCAAATCGATTGCCTGTTTTGCTCCATCTTTCAAGCGGAGCAAAACCAATTGCTCGGCCTGTGCCATAGGGCTATTTTTATTTTTAAACGAAAGCAACAAAAAGGGATAAATTTTTCCCGCAAGGCTTTCAAGGTGTACTTCGAGTTCCTTCCTTCCCCGGAGATAAAGTGCCAGCTTATCCTCTGTTCCGGAATTACGCACAAATACAGCCGCTGTGGGAAGACCATTTTCTAAAACATTCAGCAGTAGCATTTCTGGCTCCTCCTGGCATTTCACAATTTCAACTTCCATTTCCGGAAAGTTTAAGTTTGCCAGTAGCAATTCGGCCAGCTCAGTACGCAAAACAGATCCTTCATCTAGCAAGGATTTGTCAACATAATAAACCGGAAGACTTTTTTGAAATCCGGAAGTAAAGGGACATTTCAGCCATTCAAAGAATTCAGGAGTATTTTTTGTGGAACGTAAAGCCTGAATTGCCACCAGACTATTCAAGGCACATTTCAATCCGTTGCCGATAAATACCGGACGGTTTACTTGACCGAAGTTCATTTTAGCTAAAGTAATAACATGTCCGGACTCTTCACTGCCGATTGCAAAAATATTATTCTGCTGCTGGCATACGTGATTCGTACGCGCTATTCACCAGTTCATCCCCAATATTATTACTAACCCATTTTTCAAGAGACATAAAAGTCGTGGTTGCAGACAAAGCGTCAAATTTAGTACTTTGAACCATCTGCTCCAGCCTTGTTCTAACATGATCCTGAAAAATCCTGAATTCAGATGTAGCAATTTTGTTTAGATAAAATTCCAGTTTTGCCTGCCAGTCATAAAAACAGGCCTGCCACAAAATCCACTTGTCACCAACTGCACACTGCATTGTTTCAAAACCAATCTGTTGTACTGCCCGTCTAGCTTCCAGATCACTTTCGACAGTATTCACAAACAGTGGTCCCTGATTCCAACAATAGTTTTGCTGCAGCAATTTGGCCTGAAAAAAGGCCTGCGCGTCACCACCAACTACCAACACACAATCTTGAAACGGATCATAGCTCAGTAAAAAACAACGATCGCCGTCACCATCAAAAACAAAGCCCAGCACCTGGACTGAGTTGTTTATTAGTTTTTCCTTTTGTTGACGACCACTCACCAGCATCTTCTCTAAAGTTTCATATCCGGAAAACAAACCCTTTTCGATCTCGTCAGAAGAAATAGAAGATACACCTTCAAGATCTGCTACACCGGAACGAACGTTAATTCCACGGGCTGGGTCGCAGTTAGTAAAAATATAATCAGCTGACTCACAGTCCAGCAAATCCTCGATTATGTGTGAAAAAGCACCATTTGCTGCATCAACGATTATTTTAGCACCTGCTAAAGAATCTTTGTTTAACCAATGATTTTGCGGATCTGCCATAAATTCTATAAATAACTTCCGGGCAGCTGCATGATCATTGCGCAATTCTCCAATTAAGGGAGCGGATCGTAGGTTTTGAAAATTTAAACTCAGGCAACGTTGCGTCAAGCGCTTGTCATCTTCCGGAAATAATTTTAGATTGGAATGCCCAATAAAGATTTTGATTCCATTCTGGTCTGCAGGATTATGAGATGCTGTTAGTACAAAAGCACAAGCAGCACCAACGTGTAGCTGGTAAAGGGAAATTGCTGGAGTAGGTAGAATATCTACAACTACCGCAGTAAGACCTGCCTTCCTGATTCCTCGGATAGCGGAGTGATTGAAACTTCCGCTCATATCTCTCGGATCCCATCCAATTACAGCAAGATCATTTGCAGATGCAAAATCGGCTTCAAGCAGCTCCTGACAATAAGCGTAGGTATACAACTCAAAAAATTCTTCAGTCAGTACAGCTTCTTGTAGAAAAACAGAAATTGGATCCGAACCGGAACAATCGTCTGCAAGACGGACAATGCCGCGAATACCATCCGTTCCTTGTATACGCTCAATCGTCATTTGTTTGCAGGAAAAAGAGAACTTATTAAAAGGTAGGATACTATCTTCATTCTAATTAGCAAACATTAAAAGATAGCTGAGGGAAGCCGATTAACCGACTGTTACAGATTTAGCCAAATTTCTGGGCTTGTCAATATTACGTCCCAAGTCCAAAGCAGCATAGTATGCAAACATCTGTGCCATAATCATTTGTGCCATTGGAGCACATAAAGCACTCATCTTAGGTAGCAGTACAGCTTGATTGGTTACTGAATGAGCACGATCGTCACCCTGAAACATGATTCCAATCACAGTACCTCCACGAGCTTTAACTTGTTCCATAGCAATAAGAGTACGGTCATGTAAATCTTTTTGTTCCGGAAGCGGCACAAAAAACAGTGAATGTAAAGCTGGTTCAACCATAGACAGAGTACCGTGTTTAAGAAATCCGGCAGGCATTCCTTCTGCGTGTTGATAAGTAATTTCTTTCATTTTCAAAGCAGACTCCATAGCCACAGGATAATAAACTCCGCACCCGAGAAATAACCAATGCTCTACATGACTTGTAGTCCTTGCTATGTTGCGTACGAATCCGGATTGTTCATTGAGTATTTGTTCAACCATTTGCGGAAATATCTCCAACTCCCGTTGATGTTTTTGATAAACATCCTGCGAAATATGTTCCCGCATCCGCCCCAGTTCCAAGGCTACTCTCAGCATAATGAAGGTTTGAGCCAAAGCAGCTTTTGTGGAAACAACACATATTTCCGGACCGGAACCCTGCATAATAACCATATCTACCATCATACTGATTGCTGACCCCATTACATTTACAACCGCCGCAGTTTTCGCACCATGAAGCTTCGCATACTCCAACGATGATTTTGTATCATAGGTTTCTCCGGATTGGGAAAGTGCCAACACCATATCTCCGGATTCAACACTTACTACAGAAAACTCGTCAGAACTCAACACCGGGTAGTATCGATTTGCCAAAGTTGAAATAAAATACTGACTGATGTTCGCCACATAAAAAGTTGTTCCCACACCCATCAGGTAGGCGCGTTTAGCCTCAGTAAACATCAAGGCCAATCCTGAAATTTGTTCATGCGGAATTTTCAATGCCTGCCGTATTGTCTGCGGTTCATCAAATATTTCCTTGAGCATGTAATGGGAATATCCGCCCTTTTTACTCGTTTCCACATCCCAGTCAATGTGTAAAATATTTTTTTTGACATGTTCACGAGTTTTTAATTTACGTATTTTATAATCATTACGGCCTAAAACAACATATTCTCCATCATCTAGAACTACCGCCTTCCTTGTGTATTCCAAAAAAGCATTGAGATCTGAGCCGACATAATTACAACCCTCTCCCAGTCCCAGTAATAGAGGTGACTCTTTTTTTACACAATACAAGTGCTCCGGGTCATGCGTTGACAGCATGACTATAGAAAATGAACCTTCGATTTGCTCAAGTGCTGCTAAAAAAGCTTGTTCTATATCTTTGCTGTTTGAGTATGATTCCTGCAACAAGTTGGCAAAAACTTCTGTATCAGTCAATGACTCAAAAACAACACCTTGACTAAGCATCCGCTCCCGCAATACCTGGTAATTTGAAATAATACCGTTGTGTACAATTACAAACTGCTTGTTTTGAGAAAGGTGGGGATGGGCGTTTTCCTGAGTTACTCCTCCGTGTGTTGCCCAGCGCGTATGAGCAATTCCGATGCTGCCCTGCATTTGATCCAAAGTTCCAATGGTGACCTTTCAATTCAATTCCTCCAATATTTTTTCGCAAATCAATTGCTCCTTGTTGCAGCATGGCCATTCCGGAAGAATCGTATCCACGATATTCCAAGTTGCGAATTGAATTAAATAAATTTCTGCCAATATTTTCAGAATGGACAATGCCACTGATGCCACACATTTTTTGCCTTACCTGGTTTTAAGTTTTAAGAGCTTGATTTAGAGAGTAATGTTATCAGGAAATATTTTTCCTGACTCCACAATTGTACCCGGCCCAAGAGTATGACGGGCTCCAATGGATACATTATCACCAATGAATGCTCCAAGCTTTGTCAGGCCGGTTTCTATTGAGTCTGAGTTCGACTTGCAGGTTATTAGACTATAATCGACTGTGTGATTGACCGTCGTAAGTCCGGAACCAGATTTGACGTTTTCTCCCAGAACGCTATCTCCGACGAATGAAAGACGGCCTACGTCATTGTTTCCAAACAACACGCAATTTTTCAATTCAGATCCATAGCCTACAATTGAGTCCGGACCAATCGCGCTGTAATTACGTATGAGGGAGTTATTCCCCACATATGAATTAGAACCTATATAACAAGGACCCTTAAGTATGGTTCCGGATTCTACAGTAACATTCGGCCCAATCCGGACTGCCCCTTCGAGATGTACTTGTCCCAGCAATCTTGCGGTTGAATCAATTTCAGCAGTTTCCCATGAACTCATCAACATCCGATTTGCTTCTAAAATATGCCAGGGATGAATCATATCAATCCATCCTTTTTCCCACAAACAAGCCTGTAGCCCACTGGTTTCAATCATTTTTACATAACATTGGGAAATATCATTCTGATACTCCTCCAACAAAGAAAATATTTCCGGAAACAAAACAAACATTCCTGCAAAAACATAATTTGCCTGATTTGCCTTTGGGTTTTCAACCAAACGGCTGATTTTCATTTCATGATCTAAATAGACATTGCCAAACTCTTTTGAAGATTCCGGCAAAGCAATCAAGGCAACTTCCTTGTCTATCTCAGAGTAAGTTTGCAGGATGGATAAAAAGGGGTTGTAATCAGTCATTACGTCACCATAAACAAGCAAAAACGGTTTCTTTTCCAATGTCGATCTGCAAATACTCAAGGCCTGACCAATTCCATTAAGTTCATCCTGAACAACATACTCAAGATTTACTCCAAGTATTTTGCCACTGCCAAAATACCGGCGGACAAGGTCCTGCTGATGATTGACTACAAGCACAATGTCGTTAATCCCTGCTTCCTTGAGGAAACAAATCGTATTTTCAAGAATATATTGCCCAGCAATTCGAATCATGGGCTTACAGCGGGTTTCAATAAAAGGACTCAATCTGTTACTTCGATTAGCCGCAAGAATAACTGCTTTCATGACATCACCTTTGTAAATATATTTTTTGGTTTTTTAAGAATTGAACACCAGACTAGCTGACATTTTTCTCTCCTCCAATACAGGCAGCTAAATGCTCCAATACCTGGTCTGCACTCATATTTCCTGTATCCACAATTAATGCATCCTCCGCAGGTTTCAGTGGAGCAACTTTACGGTTTTGATCTTGAAAATCCCTCTTACGAAGCGCTGTTAATATTTTTTCAAAATTAGCATTTTCACCACGTTCCTGCAGTTGCAGCATCCTACGTTTTGCACGTTTCTCCGGAGAGGCATCAAAATAAAACTTAAATTTCGCATCTGGAAAAACAACTGTGCCAATATCTCGACCTTCCAATACGGCGCCCAGGCAACTTTCTGACTTACGGACTTCTTCAACTAATGTGCGCTGTTGTTTTTTCATCACTTCCCGGATTGAGGAAAAACTACTGATTTTTGAAGCAAGACTGGAAATCAATTCTGTCCGAATTTCATCAGTTACATCTTTACCATTGCAAATTACATTATTATGTTTAAATACTATCCTGGTCTGATCACCTAACTCTTGCAGCGAATCATCACTTTCTGGACAACCATACTTACCCCAGCACAAAGCAAGGCAACGAAACATTGCTCCGGTATCAACATACAAGCAGCCAAGTTTTTCCGCAAGTTTACGAGCAATTGTACTTTTCCCCACACCAGTAGGACCATCAATGGCAATGATTTTAAAATCCATAACATTATTGTTTCACGTGAAACATTTTGATCAGAAAAAATTTAATCCTCCATATGGATGTCATTATAGTTCGTTTCCTCATGGAAATTCTGACTCCATATAGCTAATAATTAAAATTTGCTCTGGCTTAAATCAATTCAGACATCCTGGTTGGAACCATTGGAGCATATCATTGTTGATTCATCAAGCTTCTCAGGAGTTTTTCAATTTCTTTTTCTGAGTAAGCTTTTAAATATTTTTTGCATTTTCAGGTAAATCGACCTCGCTTCTTTTGTGCGTTTTAGTTGCACATAGCTTGATGCAATTCGCAAATTAAGATCGTATCTTTGCTGATTAGACAAGCTACGGTCCAGATAAAGAACTTTCAGACTGGCAGCCAGAGCTTGACGATGTTTGCCTAATTTATAGAGAGTAAACCCTTTTTCTTTGAAAATATGCAGCTGCCATTTTTTTCGTCCTCCTTCAACTGTTTCCATCGATTTTAATGCTTGATTCAGCCAACGTTCAGCCGACTCATAGTTAGTCAATTCGTTATAAAGTTGACCAATTAGAACAATCTGCTCCAATCTCTTTTCAGGAGCAAGTTCTACTTTACGTACTGATTTTTTATAGTTGGCTACAAGCTGCTTTAAATAAGAGAAAGCCTTTTCTCTTTGTTTCTTTTCCAGAAAATAATTGCTAAGCATATGCAGAATTTCATAACTATAAAAATCGTCCCGACTCACTTTCAAAAAAAGATCTGCCCCTTGCAGTAATTCTGGAATGCGCCCCAATTCATACTGAATTTTCAAGAGCCGGTAATTGATAACTCGTCTAGTGTTTTTTGGAGGATTTTTTAATGCCAAAGTGTAATATGTGTTTGCTTCTTCATATTTTTTCGTATCAAAAAGAGCATTTGCACGATGAAAGTAAAGGAAGCCCTGATCTTTACTGGTTGAAAGCTTCAGTCCGACACCTGTCACACTCAGTATCCGCCTGGGATCTTTGATGTACTTCAACACTTCAACCCTCAATTTTATCAGTGAAAAGTCTGAATTCTCCTCAATCATACGCTGAAGAACATCATCAGCTTGCTCATATCTTTGCATAGCCACAAGAATCTGCACCCGTAAATGAACCGCTCTTACGGGTTTTTTCAATTGACCAAAAGTGTTTTGCAGTTCATTTAATATTTCAAGACCTGAATTGTACTGCTTTAGTTCAAAAAAAGCCTGGGCCAGGAGATAAAAACCTTCTTCAAGGAATTGGGAACCTGGATGCAGCTTCTGTAATTTTGCAAAAGCCGAGATTACCGCTTTCCATTTCTTTTGATCATGATTTACCTTGCCGAGTAAAAACAAGCGATCATCATCCCGCTCACCTTCCCGGTCAACCTGTCGCATAGCCATTATTGTCTGCAAGTAACTCTTTTCCAGTTCATACAATAAAACCCCGTACCAAAAATAGTAATCCGACTGACGATCTGATCCTGCATACTCTGCCAGCAGTTGTTTCAAATTCTGCAACGCTTTCTGATGGTCTTTTAGCAGCAGTTCTATCACAGTACCCAGGTAAAGACTTTCCTCCTTAACAATCAAAGGCGCATGATTTGACTCCTGCTTCAAATTATTTTGTGCCCACAGCAAAAATTGCTTTGCTTTTTTTATCTGCCCTTGGCGCAAATAAAGATAAGCATATATTAGTTCTAATTCCCCCTGCCACTCACGCCAATATTGAGTAAACGACTTCAACTCCGGCTGTTTCTTAATCAAAAAGAGAAACTCTTCAGTTTTAACAGCATGGTGAATTAATTCTCGCAATGCTTTTTCCCGGACAATATCATCCTGTATTTTAAACCAATTCATCCAGGAACTTTCAGTCTGATTTGTATAAAGATTAAGCCTTAAATAGGCCAAAGCAAGTTTGTCAGGACTGCGGACACCAAACTTCTCAAGAGACTGTAACCGTTTTTTAGCTTTATTCCAGTGTTTCAAACGCATTTCTGCAGCCACGCCCAGCCACAAGAAGTGTTCCATTCGAGGATCATTGTAAAATACCTGCTCCCGAGCTTGTGCTTCAACTAAATCTGCTAATTCCTGCCAGCGGTTTTCAACAAAATAAAATTCAGCCAGACGCACTACATGTTCAAAATCATATGGAAACAATTGGATCAAATCATCAATTACTTCAAATATTAAATCACCCTGTTTTAGCTGAACATGTATCAGGTACTTCAAAAATAGAAGCTGAATACGTATTTTTTTAGCACTGATCACCTCTTTATTTTTCTCAATTATTTCCAATGCTTCATTGTATTTTTTTTGTTTCATAGCCAGCCAGGCCAATGTATAGCGGCTGATATTTTGAAAATCAATATATCGTTCTGAACTTTTACTCTGTTTGAGAGAGTCAAGGAATACAGTCAGTATTTTTCCTGCTGGAACATATTCCTTCCGCTTCGATAAAATTTGAGCCTTCCAAAACAAAGACGGAGCAAACCATGATGTTTCCGGATAATTATCTGTTACTGACTGAAACCTCTTAAAAGCAACATTCAAGTCTCCACGAAACAAATAGACAAGACCCTCTTTGTAAAATTTGCCCGCACTGTCAAGCCAGCTTGGATCTTCTGGAATAAAACGAGAGTAGTGCCAGTCAGGAAGCTCAGGGAAGACTGCATCAGGAACTGTAACCAACGGAAATTCCGGAAGATCTGGTAAACGAAGTGTTGGGATGGGTAGTGGAAATGAACCGGAATGTGTCTTTACTGTAGCAACATTTCCTCGACTTTCTGCAAATCCACTCGCAACCTGAAAAACCAATATTATGGTAAATATCAGGTAAAATAAAGAATTTGATCTTCTCATTTCAGGATTTTTTTAGAAAAATGAATTTAATGGATCATGCCGCTAAAAACATATTAAATAATTAATGACTTTTGATCACTTCATTTCGAAAATGAATTAATTCAACCGCAGCAAAATTCAAGTCTTCTGCAGACAACTCTAGAACATATTGGTATGAACTCATTGAATGCATGTATAGAGGATCATAATAATCCACCAAAAGCATGTGCACTATCTTTTCAATTTCTTCTTTTTTGAGCCACAGGCGTAATTGATCCACTTTAAGCTTTCCAAGTGACACGCGTAATGAGATTAAAATTGAATCAACTTGTCGAATACTCTGTTCATCACAAATTTGATACTCCTCAACTATACGGCTGATCCTGGTATTCATAGATGCACTCAGCAGCACCAACATCCCGGATTTCATCGCATTTGCGAGGGAATATGGAAGAAATACCTGCCCCACTTTACGGCTCTCTCCTTCCACAAACAGAGGTAGAGCCTCTGGGAGTGTTCTCAATTTTTGAACAAGCAGTCCTTCAAAGTTTTTCTGTGACCGAGGAGTTTTATTTATGGCACCAAATAAAGAACTTCGATGCCCTGCCAGACCTTCCAAATCTATATGATCCGGCAGTTTATTCAGGAGCAAGGTTTTTCCTACACCAGTCTGACCATGCAGGACAATGAAAGACGGCATTGGTTTTTCAAGCTGTTGCAGCACATATTGCCGAAAACTCTTATATCCACCCTGCATTTGTGCAGCCCTGAATCCGTGATGCTGTAACAGCCTGACAACGGAAGCGGATCTCATTCCGCCGCGGGCACAATATATGACTAGTTGATGGGATTTTAAATCTAAAAGCGAATTTAAGAAATGCTGCAGTCTCGGTTCAACAATCTTTAAACCTTTGTCAACTGCTGCATCCCTGCCAATCTGTTTGTATATTGTTCCAATTTCTGCACGCTCCATGTTATCAAACAATGGACGACTCAGAGCTTCAGGAATACTGCCTTTGGCAAATTCCTCTGCCGTACGTACATCAACCAGAATAATGCCATCTGAAAGAGCTTCTTCAGCAGAAAAAAGCCCTATACTTCCATTAAGAAAGTCCTCTGCACTTTGTTGTGGGTGTTTCGATTGATATGGCAGAGAGTCGCAAGTACTCATTCATCCTCAGCAGTTTCCTGCGTTTCTTCGCTTGTATCTGAAAAATCAAGATTGTGAAATTTCCTTACTTTGAGATTGATGGTGTCTGCAATTTCAGGGTTTTCTTCTAAAAATTTGATCGAGTTTTCACGTCCCTGTCCCAATCTGTCTTTCTCGAAAGAGAACCATGTTCCGCTCTTTTGCACAATTTCATCATTCACAGCTAAATCGATTAAAACTCCCATTTTGGAAATTCCAACTCCATAGATCAAATCAACTTCTGCAATACGAAAAGGCGGCGCCAATTTATTTTTTGCCACCTTGATTTTCATCCTGTGCCCCCTTACTTCATCTCCGCTCTTAATCTGGCTCGCCCGTCGTACATCCAGACGTACAGTGGAATAAAATTTGAGGGCATTGCCACCAGTCGTTGTTTCTGGATTTCCAAAAACCACTCCAATTTTTGAACGAAGCTGATTTATAAATATGAAAATAGTATTTGATTTGGATATTACACCGGATAATTTGCGAAGTGCCTGTGACATCAAACGTGCGTGCAACCCCATATGGGAATCGCCCATATCTCCTTCCAGCTCATTTTTTGGTACCAAGGCAGCCACAGAATCTATAACAACCATATCAACTTTGCCGACGCGTACAAGCTGCTCCGCAATTTCAAGACCCTGCTCGCCATAGTCTGGTTGGGCCAGAAGGAGATCTTCCACCTGAACACCCAGAGTTTTGGCATTGTTTCGGTCAAACGCATGTTCGGCGTCTATGAAAACAGCTATTCCACCTGTTTTTTGAATCTCCGCAATCGCACACAAGGCTAAGGTTGTTTTACCAGATGCTTCCGGACCATAAATTTCAACTATCCGTCCTCGAGGTAAGCCCCCTATGCCTAGTGCAATGTCCAACGCTAAATTACCGGCACTCACTGCAGGGTATTGCCCCACAGTTGAACCATCCATTTTCATGATAGAACCTTTTCCATACTGGCGTTCAATTTGCTGAATTGCGGTTTCTAAATCTTTTTGTCTTTCTTCAGTCAACATAATTCCTCCTTCGATAATGAAATTTCCCAGCAAAGTCTTCAGGTATTTACTCGATTAACATTTTCGTAAATTCCCGTTCAACGCTTGGTTATGCAACATGTTATTCAAGCGACATCCTGATACCGCTTTTTTCAGTAATTAATTATACGTTTATCAGCAGGATTCTATCAGCAAATAATAATCTGACTCTAAAAAAGTCGCAATGCTATTTCAGATTGTATGTAAAGTTTTCTTAATCTCTGGTTGAACTAATTCTACCTACAACAAATCTGACTCATGCCGGATTTTGGATTATTAGTCCTTTACACTCCGGACTTCCTTGTACCTTACTATTATATCAGGATATAATGTTCTTTGTACTTTTTCACAATTCACAGAGATTATTCAAATGAAAAAAGTTCTAGTTACCGGTGGTGCCGGTTTTGTAGGGTCATTTCTTTGTGACCGGCTGATTGATGAAGGACACGAGGTTATTGCAATTGATAATTTTTTTACTGGAAGCAAAGAAAATCTCAGTCAGCTTTCAGATGAGACAAATTTTGAGTTGATCCGTCACGATATTGTGGAACCTATTCTTTTAGAAGTGGATTGGATTTTCAACCTGGCCTGTCCTGCATCACCAATTCATTATCAGTACAATCCTGTAAAAACTGTAAAAACTAATGTCATGGGTACACTCAACATGCTGGGTTTGGCAAAACGAGTAAAAGCCCGTATTTTGCAGGCTTCAACTTCAGAGGTTTATGGTGACCCGCAGGCACATCCACAACAGGAGAGCTATTTTGGTAACGTCAATCCGATTGGTTTGCGAAGCTGCTATGATGAAGGAAAGCGTATTGCAGAAACTTTAATGATGGACTATCACAGGCAAAGTCAGGTTGATGTAAAAATCGTGCGTATCTTCAACACATACGGTCCCAGAATGCATCCCGAAGACGGCAGAGTCGTCAGCAATTTTATAGTTGCAGCACTCAAAGGTGAACCAATCACCATCCATGGAGATGGACTGCAAAGTCGCAGTTTTTGTTATGTGACAGAATTGGTAGATGCAATGTATCGAATGATGAACACAGAAAATTTTACTGGACCGGTGAATACAGGAAATCCTGGCGAGTTTACTATGATTGAGTTGGCTGAAACAGTATTGAAAATGACTAATTCCAGCTCCAAGCTTGTGAAAGTGGAAGCAAGACCGGATGATCCGGGGCGACGTCAACCGGATATCACGCTGGCTAAAGAAAAACTTGGCTGGGAACCTAAAATAAAACTCAAAGAAGGCCTGAAGCCAACCATAGAATATTTTGATGAACTATTGAAACGCAGCTAATAATAAGTATCCGGTTCAACTTAAACACTATTAACATAAATTGCTTAGAAAAGTCTTTAGGACTTAATCAATTCTTCAACTGCTAAGCTAATCCAAACTATTCCGGAAAAATATTATTATTGACTTGTTTGAAACAAAATATGTTAGACAACGAAATGATTTTTAAACCTGAAAGACTTAATGCCCCTCCTGTCAACTCCTCCTGAACTAATAAAAATTGCAAATGCCATTGCCAAATCCGAAGGACGCAGTATTCTAGTCGGTGGTGCGGTGAGGGACCATTGTATGGGCCGCAAAAGTTTAAAAGACTTTGATGTGGAAATATTCGGAATTAGTCCGGAAGTACTGGAATCCGTTCTCCAGAATTTTGGAAATATTCATGCTGTTGGAAAAAGTTTTGGTGTGCTGAAACTTAAAACCTCAAGTGCAGAATATGATTTTAGTCTGCCCAGACGTGAGAACAAGGCTGGAAAAGGACATCGCGGATTTATGGTAAGGCCTGATTCTACAATGAGCTATCGTGATGCAGCTTCTCGCCGTGACTTTACAGTCAACAGTATCGGTTATGATCTGTTAACCAAAACATTGCTCGATCCATTTGATGGTTTAGGAGACATAAAGCACAAAATATTAAGGCATGTTGGACCTGCATTTACTGAGGATCCTTTGCGGGTATTGAGAGCAATGCAGTTTTCGGCACGTCTGGAATTTAAAATTGCGCCTGAAACTGTTCAATTATGCAAAACACTGGACCTTGCAGAGTTATCCAAGGAACGAATTTTTGAAGAATTCCGTAAACTGCTGCTAAAAGCAAAACGACCTTCAATTGGTCTAGAGACAGCCAAAATTCTAGGCATTTTAGCTTATTTTCCAGAACTGAAAGCACTAATTGGAGTCCCGCAAGATCCAAAATGGCATCCTGAAGGAGATGTATGGACACACACTCTGCTTGTTTTGGACGAGGCAGCAGATTTAAGAAAAGGTAATGAAAAAATGGACTTAGAGCTGATGTTTGGGGCGCTTTGTCACGATTTTGGTAAGCCGCTGACCACTGAATTTTTGCAGGGACGCTGGCGAAGTCCTGCTCACGACGTCGAGGGAATTGCCCCAACAGAACAGTTTTTACGTAGATTGACAGCTGATCGAGTTTTAATTGAACAAGTTACAATTTTGGTCAAAGAACACCTCCGTCCAATACAGCTTTTTAAAGAGCGTGAACGGATTAATTCCGGTACAATCAGGAGACTGGCTTTACGTGTCAGGATACCTGAATTGGTTTTGTTGGCAAAGGCAGATTATTTGGGACGTACTCTAACTGATGAAGAACGTAAAAGTTTTGATGCCGGCGACTGGCTGCTTGCTGAAGCAGAACGGATGAATGTTCGTGATGAAGCACCACGTCCTTTGTTAATGGGGAGACACCTCTTGGCAATGGGAATGTCACCCGGACCAGAAATGGGAGAAGTTTTGAATGAGGCATTTGAAAAACAGCTAAACGGAGACTTGCAGACAGAAGATGATGCAATTACCTGGGTAAAATCAAATTTACCGGATATGTCCAATCTTGCTCCTCGAAGATAAGACAGTTATAATTCACATTCAATTTAAGGTAATATTATAGAATTTCTTTCATAGACATGACTTCCAAAACTCTGGCAAAAAATCGTAAGGCAAGGTTCGAGTATGAAATACAAAAAACTATGGAAGTCGGCATTGTCTTGCTGGGTACAGAGGTGAAGAGTGTTCGTGCCGGTCAAATCAATCTGGCAGAAAGTTACTGCCGTGTTGATGACACCCTGCAGGTATATTTACTGAATGCACATATTTCACAATATGATTTTGGTAACCGCCACAATCATGAGCCGCTTCGTCCAAGACGTTTACTACTTCACCGCTCAGAAATTCGCCGCCTTTATGGGCAGGTAAAAGAGCAAGGTCTCACATTAATACCTCTGAAAATATACCTCAAAGGAGGAATTATGAAAATGGAAATAGCCCTTGGACGTGGAAAAAAGCTGCATGATAAACGTCAAACCATGAAAAAGCGAGATGCTCAACGAGAAGTTGAGCGCGCACTCAGCGAACGCACATAAAATGGAGCGCCATGACGGAAAATGTTCTTAAACCTGACAAATCTGATCCTGCATGGTCTTGGCTGGCATTGAGTCTGATTTCCGGAATCGGTTACAAAAAGATCCGGAATTTAATTGAACACATAGGCAGTGTAGAGGATCTGCTGAAAACGAGACCTGAAATTTTGATTGAACAGTTTAAAATCTCATCAAAATTAGCGAACCTGATTTCAAAAGCTACGCAATCTCATAGTTTTAACATAGAAAAGCGGATCATTGAAGAATCGCCCGGAGTACGGCTTTTTTGTCCTGATTCATCCGGATATCCTTTGCGACTACAGCAAATATCCACTCCACCAAGTGTATTGTACTGGCAGGGTGAATTAAAGCATGCAGAAAGTCCCTGCCTTGCTTTCGTCGGCTCCAGGGGTTGCACAGCATATGGAAAACAACAAACGCGCCGACTCGTTAAAGAAATCTCACAATATGTCCCAGACATGATTATTGTAAGCGGGCTTGCGAAAGGTATCGACACAGTGGCACACGAAACTGCATTGGAATTTGGATTAAAAACCATTTCCGTACTTGCAGGTGGGTTGCAGCATATTTATCCTCCAGAAAATAAAAACTTAGCTGAAGAAATTTTAAAGAATGGAGCACTGGTTTCCGAATTTCCCCTGGGCGTAAAGCCACTTGCAAGAAATTTTCCTATCCGGAACCGTGTAATCAGTGGTTTGTCAATGGGAATAGTAGTCACTGAAGCCCGCAAAAAAAGCGGTGCAAAAATCACAGCCGCATTTGCGCTTGAGCAGAACAGGGAAGTATTTGCTGTCCCTGGCCGGGTAGATTCCGCTGCAAGCTCAGGTACTAACAGTTTGATTGCACGTCAGCATGCTAAGCTGGTCAGCAGTGCAGAAGATATTTTGGAGGAATTATCACTTATTTCTGCCACTGGAACCAATCTTACTCTTTCTCCTGATGGCGAGACCGGATTCAAAAAGGTAAATCCTGATGATTTAGGTGAAAAACAAAGTAGGATTCTTAAAGCATTAAATGACGGAGTTGAGGAAATTGACGCAATTTACGAACAAACAGGTCTTGAAATGAATTTTTTATTGGCCACCTTGCTTGAATTAGAATTAACTGGTACAGTAGAAAACATTGGCGGACAAATTTACCGTCTCAGAGTCGAACTTGAAATTCCTTCAAATTAATACATTCGATTAGTAAAATGGAACATAACTTCTATGTTGTTGGAGAAAACCGCGGTTTGGCATTCCTCCTGAACAATATTAAGTATATTTTATGGTTTTTGATTATAATTATTGCAGCATTGTCAGGTGTAATTGCATTTCTACATTATACTGGTATTCAGAATCAAGAACAGTTTAAGTTGCAAATCGATCAAGAAAAGACTCGAAGTAACAGTCTAATCTCAAAATTAAAGAAATCTAGTCAACAGGACAGTGAATGGGAACTACAGATTTTATCCCAGTCTTCAAAGCAGAAGAAGCTGAAAGAACAGCAGGAGTCCCTCATATATCAACAAGGTAAAGAACTTTCTGAAATTAAATCAATCCTTGGTCAGCGTGAACAAGTGGTTCAGCAGTTTCAACTTGAAAAAAAATCTACTCAAGTTCAGATCAACAACCTTCAGCTTAAGGTTCGTTCCCTAAAACAGCAACGTCTAAGTGAACAGGCATCATTAACTGAGTCAAAAACTGAAAATAAAAATGTTCAGACAAAAATTTCGGAGTTGAAAGCCGTAATAAGCAAACTTGAACAAAAAAATAAAAAAATCAAACAAAAATCTTCTTCTCCTGTTTCGGCGGTAAAAAAACGAAAACCCCTGATCATAGATAATCCAATCATAACTGTAGAAAAATTAAAGATAGCTTCAAAAGGCACTCGAGTCAGTGTCAGTTATAGTCTTACTAATAAATCAAAAGATCTCCAAAGAGGCCGCACTGGAATGTATCTTTCCTCTAAGAAAAATCTCGAAAACGACATCGCATTTCGCAGGCAAACTTCCATTCCATATAAAATCAAGCGATATAGAGTTATATCAAGGAAATTCACCAAAGTTAAGCCTGGAACCTTCATTCGAATCCTTATTTGGAATGAGAAAAATAAACTTATTTTTGATGAAGCTCACCCAATCAAGAGATAGCATAAAATCCTTTATATCTTTTACCCAGCATGTCTGCTCTCTTAAGCCTTGAACGAGTCAGTAAACGTTTCGGTTTTCGTTCCATCCTTGAAAACATTTGTTTCTCTATAGATGCAGGCGAATTCGTGATGCTGATTGGAAATAACGGTGCAGGCAAAACGACTTTGCTTCATATTATCAGTTCACTGATGAAACCCACCCGTGGAACAATTTCTTTTCGTGGTAGAAATCGAAAAGAGCACTTGCAGGAATGGCTTCACATAATTGGAAGCATGTCGCATGAAAACAGGTTGTATGGTGATCTCAGTTCAATAGATAATTTGCGGCTGTTTGGAAACCTTTATGGAGTGAACGAACTGAACATCAAAATTGACAATATTTTAGAGCAAATCGACCTAACCCATGTTGCCCGGCTGCCAGTTCGTAATTTTAGCAGCGGAATGACAAAGCGTTTAATGATAGGTCGTTTAATGTTGTACCAACCGAAAGTTTTAATCCTCGATGAACCTTACACTGGACTTGATCAACACTCATTTCATTGGTTTCAGAATTATCTTCAGAAATTTCAACAACAAGGTGGTACCGTATTGATGGTTACACACCAACTTGAGCTGGGGCTGGAATTAGCAACCCGTGTACTTGTGTTACATCGGCAAGGAATCCAACATGACATTCCCGCAACAGGATTAAGTGTCAACCAGTGTAGTGCATGGCTGGAAGAATAATGCAGTTTAGTACTTACCTCGAAAGTCCCTCGCAGTTAAAACAAATCATAAAAACTTCAATCCGTGAAGTAATTTTAGAGCACAAATCACTGAGTCGAATGGGAAGCTTAGACACAAAGTCTCTGCTTACACTTATCGATGCAGCACTTGTTGCCAAAATGTCACCTGTATTACAGTGGGACATACTCAGCACAGAGAAAACATTCCAGGACAGTCTTTCGCTGTTGAGTCGTCTGCCTTTAGCAAGATTTTACGCAATCCGCGTCCAGGATATTGGAGCTGCAGAATGGATCCGGCAGGAACATCCGGAACTTCCAATTCATTTGATAGTTGAAACCGGTAACCATAATTTAACAGGGCTTCAACGCTGGATCAAATATTTTGGCCAGCAGCTGCAACGTTTGGTTCTTTCAACTGAGTTGCCAAAATCTATCTTAAAGGAGTATAGTCAAATCTTGACTGTTCCCTGTGAAATATTAGCTGCCGGCAGAATACTATTGTTTTACACACCTCGTAAGCTATTAAATTTACACAGTCTTTCAAATGACACCTCAAATTACATAGAAAAAACTTTGATCCCCAGTGATCAACCCCAAAGAATGTTTCCGACCATCGAAAATCAACACGGTACTTTCATGTTTCATCATCGAGATTTATTTCTCTTAGATTTTCTGCCGGAACTGGAGAATTCAGGCTTGAGTGTTTTAAGGCTGGATTTGCGGCATCTGAATTTTTCAGGCACGTGGATTAAGAAAATCGATGGACTGCTAGAAGCATTTGATAAAAAGAAAATCAAAGTATTAAAAACAAAATGGCCCACCAAGATTACACATGGCTTCTTTCACGCAAACAGGACTGACTTGTCAATTGAGCGCATAAAAAATCCGCACCTCAAGGATCATGGTGAAACATTGACCGGATATGTAGTTGAGGCTGTAAAAGAAGAGCATCTGATATTGTTGACCCGTAAATCATTCCGGCGTGGAACTCCTTTGCTCGGAATTACTCCGGAAGGTCGAGAATGTGAAATATTGACGGACATTATACATACGACCGACGGTCAGCCTGCAGAAGATATAATTTCCGGAAAATTGTATCAAGTACCCCATGTAAAATATGTGACAGCACAGACCCTGGTTTACAGTCTTTCTGAGTAATTACGGCTTGTATATTTTAACCAAACACTTAAGGTTTTAGAACCATATTTTTATTTTTCTTTGGTGCTTTCTGGAAGGACATCTCAAAACAATAATTTAATAATTATTATATAATTTCAGTATCTAAAGTTATTTATGCAAGTCTTCAAATTCCAGAAAAATACAGCAAATATTCATAGTTCTGTTGTAACAATCGGAAATTTTGATGGAATACACCTAGGTCACCACGCTTTGATCAGTACCGCAGTCCAGGAAGCAAAAACACGTGGATGTGTCAGTGCATTGGTGACTTTTGATCCACATCCTCAAGAAATAGTTCATTCCAAAAAATCAGTTTCGCGAATTAGCACGTCTGTTCATCAACTGCGTTTACTTGAGAAAATAGGTCTCGATGAACTGCATGTGATACAGTTTACTAAGGAACTTTCACAAATGCCTCCGGAAGAATTCGCTCTTCAGTTTTTGATCAAATGTTTTGATTTGGCAAAATTAGTCATTGGTTATGACTTCCGTTTTGGGAAATACCGTGCAGGAGACTTCAAGTTGCTGGAAACTCTAAGCCAAAAATATAACTTTTCACTGGAAGAGGTAGCCCCGGTACAAGAAAAAGGTCAAACAGTAAGCAGTACCTTGATTCGGGAGTTGATACAAGAATATCGTTTTGCAGAGATTCCGTCTTATCTTGGTCGTGATTTCAGTATTTACGGAGAGATAGTACATGGGGAACAACGTGGACAGAAACTCGGATTTCCTACTGCAAACATCCAGCCTGGAATCACCCTAGCTTTGCCAAACGGCGTCTATGTCAGCAAAATAAAATTGGCAGAAAAAACTCATTTCGGTGTTACCAATGTTGGTAAAAGACCTACATTCGGTGAAAATTCAGTAACTGTAGAAACTTTTATTTTTGATTTTGAAAAAGTTATTTATGGTAAGTATTTGGAGGTTATTCCGCTTTTTCAGTTGAGGCCGGAAAAGAAATTTTCAGGTATAGAAGATTTGCAAAATCAAATTAAGCAGGACATTGAAGCCGCGCGTAATTACTTAGATGAACATGATCTTCTGACTGCTCTTTCCTCATCTTGAAATATACAACCAAAAAATTTTGGTTAATCATAGCTACTTGAAAGCACCTTGTTTAAACCTTGGTGTGAAGCTACTGATACTTATCATTCAGCCCTGATTTTCAAAATTTTCCTTTGTGACATTGCATTTAAATATTTCTGTATAAGCTCTGTCTACTCCTATTTATAACTCAGTTAAGCATTAATTTTAAACCTTCATGAGTACTTTTGAATCCAAAACCTTCATAAAATCTGATTGCATCCGGTCTTTGTTTGTCTGAAGTCAATTGAAGAATATTTACCCCTTTCTCTCTGGCATACTCAATGACCCAATCAAAGACTATAGTTCCGATGCCGTCACCCCGAAAATTTTTATGAATTCGTACTCCTTCAACCAGACATCTCCAGGAACCTGAATGGGATAAATATGGGATAAAAGTTAACTGCAGCATTCCGATTATATTGTCTTCCTTCTCAACTACAATCAGCTCATTGTTAGGATCAGAAACTATATTCTTGAATGCAGCTAAATAGGATGGATTTAGAGGGTTGGATGTATCTTCACGTTTTGAACCTAATTCATCGTCCGCCAACATCTCTACCATTAATGGAAGGTCTTTTTCCAATGCTTCACGAATAGTTAAACTAAAATTCTTTCTTTTTTTGGACTCTAAGGCCCTGAGTGAAGTGCTGAACATGAATATTGATTTACTTAACGATATACTTTTAGCTATTTTTGGTTATTCATATGTGAGTATGATTAGGAATTATGCCATATATTTCATCATCAATTATTGAAATAATCTCATCAATATCAGCCAGTGGATTTGCAGCAACTGATCTCAACCAATTCTCATCATCAAGTATACAGGTTGAAAACATTCCCTCAGGTAAGCGTTTCTGTAATTCATCAGTACTGCATGTAAGTGGGCGAAAGACAGTTACACCTGTTGTCGGCAATGCCCAAAGAGCTACCCTTTTTTTGTTGCTCAGTTTTTCCGCAAGTTTTGCTGCCATCAACATTGTTCGGTCGATACGCTGAACAAGCCCGTCTCTTCCCCATGCAATTAAGGTTGCCAATAATGGTATAGCAGCTGCCCCACGTGAACCCTGAACCCCAATATTAGACGAAGTTAAATAACCGCCACCAAAACTTATTGCCGAGTTAGCTTTTTTTAGATCACGAAACATAACCAGAGCAGAATCCTTAGGTTGAAAAAACCATTTATGAGCAGAAACGGAGACAGAGTCCGCTTTCTCGATACCTTCCAGCAAATGTGCATGAGTCGGGCTCAGACACAATGGGCCGGCCCAGGCTGCATCAACATGAGTCCACTTTGCTTGCCCTGCCAATTTCAGGGAGTCAATTGATCCTGTTGCTGTTGTTCCAGCAGTTAGAACCAGACAAGCATCTGAAATATTTTTGAGTTGTTCAGAATCAATTTGACCTTTGGAATTGGTTGGTATTTCTTCATAGGTTAAACCGAGGATCCTGGCTGACTTTTTGATACTCAAATGCGAAGCTTTTGATGCAACCACCCTTTTTATGCCCACAGCATCTCTCGCCGCCCAAAGCGAAGTCAGATTGGCTAGTGTTGAGCCTGAACACATATGACCGCCATTCATACCAAAGAAAGGAGTTAACCATTCAATAACCAGTTTTTCTGCATCAATCGCAAATGGTGAGGTAGCAGGGTGAAGTAAATTTTGATTTAAGCTTGCATTCCAAAGTGCTGCAACCCATGTAATCCACGGTGTTGGAGGATCCATGTGCGCCAAAACATCACTTCTATCTAAACGGGCTGCTCTTCCAAGTACATGAGGTGCGAGAAGGTCTAGTGTCTTTAGCTCACCAATACCAGAATTAGGACATTTTTTTGGCAAGTTTTCAGTTTCAAAAGATACTTGATGAAGCAAATTTATCCCATGTTCTAAACCTGCGTCTGGAGAAAAACTTTGATCTTTTTTGCTCATCTGAACACTCATTGTGTTTTTTATGCCAGGACCAGCAGTTGAGTATGAAATTATTTTTACCTGTTCTTGTAGTTATATAAGTAGGTTTCCATATAGAGGAAGCAGCGTTCAAAAGAATGATTTTATGAAATTAAAGAAGGAGTATAGCAGAATAATATCCATAATAATTGCTTTTGTCAGCCCCTTTTTACTATCGTCCTGCTACCTGAATTCCAGCAACAAACATTGGTAGGATTTAAATAAACTACAACGATCCAACTTTAGAACTTCAAAACTGCCACCAGAGATCAAGGTGAAATGGATAGTCGGCCATTCAGTCCACATATATAACTCCTTCGCTGACCATAACACTGCTTCCACCAATATACGTAAAATTGACTTCACCATCTTTTTTCTGAGTACGTGCCTTCAAACTACTTGGACGCCCCATTTCGATGCCCTGGGCAATTTTCCATTCAAAATTACCTGACCTCGCAGAGTTGTAATGGGTCAGTAAACCGCCTAATGCACAATTAGCACTTCCAGTAGCAGGGTCTTCCGGCACTCCGTCAAAAGGCGCAAACATGCGTGCCCGAATATCAAACTCATCATTACTTCGGGTGTAGATGTGAACAGCAGGAGTGATGCCTTGACCAGCTAACTTATTAAATCCTTCAAGATTAACACTTGCCTTCTCCAAGGCGGCCTTATCTTCTAATTCTGCTATAAGAAACGGTAAGCCAACTGAAACAACCTGAGGTGGATGTATATCTGTAATTATTTTGTCAGGAGGCAGTGATATTGCGGATGCTAATAGTTCAGTGGAAATGGTTTTTCCAATCGATATTTTCTCCGGAGCCTGAAGTTCACACCAAAACGATCCATCATGAAGTTTCTGCAAAGTTACCTGAACTAAGCCTGCTTTTTCTTCAAAGACGATTTCAGTTGTATCGAAAATTTCTTCAATTATGCCTGCTGATGCCAATATAAATGCAGTTCCAATATTTGGATGACCTGCAAACGGAACCTCTGTAGAAGGAGTGAAAATCCGAACTTTTCGAGTATTTCCTTTTTCCGGAGGAAAAACAAATGTACTCTCAGAAAAATTGAACTCCCTAGCAATTTGTTGCATTTGCTCCGCTGTGAGACCTTCTGCATCTGTTAATACTGCCAGTGGATTTCCTCCAAATCGTTTAGTCGTGAAAACATCGCAAATGTAGTATTTGTACTGCATAGTCTTAAATTATATTATGTAAAAGTCCTAGATCAATTGATATGACAGCATTGAAGAACTTGAGTTAAGGCCAATGAGCTAGCAACATTTTGACCTGGTTTGTGAAATTTCCCTCTGTCAAATTCAACTGAATCTTTTTGTTGGAATTTTTACGTTTTGAAATTCATTCTTATCTGTTCTGACGAATCAATGTGAAAACTACTTTGCATTTATTGTTTTTATAACTTTCAATTATATGAGTCTAAAGCCAATTCTTGTTTTTACATCTCTATCTAGTGATACCAACTCCTCGCACCAGTGGTAAAAATGAGAATACATTGAACATTTTTATCCTACTGCATGCGCTTGTAATGCAACGTGAGGTTATTGGCATTTCGGATTTATAGATTTTTGTTGCTAGCAAAGTTCTATTTTGAGTCATAGTAATATTCGCAGAGACAATAGTTTCAATAACAAAACCAGTTTAACTTGTTGCAATTGTAGTAAAATTTTTATTAGTAAATGAATAAATTTCAATTCTACACTATTTACATTTTCTGGTAGGCAATCCATTTCCTCCAGTTTTCTGACTACGTCTTTCCAGCAAAATTACATCGTGCCAGACTCCTTGTACATGTCCTAACTTCACCCGATAACCAATTTCCCTGAAACCACATTTTTTATGCAGTGCCAGGCTCGCACTGTTTTCGAAAATTATTTCTGCAGTTAATGTCCAGTATTTTTCATTTTCAGATGCAGCAAAAAGAGCTTTGAGCAAAGCTGTACCTATTCCTTGTCTTTGCCCTGCCTTACCTACGTGTACGCTGACCTCAGCGACTCCAACGTAACCTCAGGTGCTGGAGGCAGGACTCAAACTCACCCAGCCATAAATATATTTTCCATCCCTTGCGACCAAACGACAGGATGGTAAGCGACTGGAATCCCAGTCTTTCCAGTTTGGAGGTTTGGTGTCAAAGGTGGAAACTCCGGTACTGATACTTTCCTCATATATAGAGCGGACCTGCCGCCAGTCTTCAGATTGCAATGGTTCAATTTGATAGTTCATATTTGATTCTTTTTTAGGTTTCTAACGCCTCACCCACTGAACTTGTGTAGTTAGCGACTGTTTTTAAACAAAAAAGTAACAGGCTTACCTTGTCCGAATGCAGCACCTTGTTATAGGTAATTTCCCTTGTATTTGATTTGAACAAAGTCGTTCTGAAAGACCATTGCTTCTGCTTCTTCGAGCCCATGGCAATATTTTACAAAGTAGGGACGGACGCCCAGTTTACTTTGTACTTGAAGGAAATGCCAATCCACGGGGATGCAGAGGAAGGAGGCCTTAGTTTAGTGTACCCTAATCCACAGCCATTTTCTAGTACGCTAGGAAAGGTACACCACCCCTGTAACCACTATATTATCCAGTAAATTGGTTAAGATACGTGATAATCTTAAATAACCAGAAATTCAGGCGTTATACCTGATAAGCCTTGTATTATCCGGTAAATCGGGTAAAATTAGTCCCAAATGGAATATTCCGACAAGTTAGTTTGATTAGTTGAGATTGAACAGCTAATCAAGTATATTTATAGGTTAATTCCTATTAGTCGCAAGTCTAAAACACCACAATTAGTATGTCCTATTCAGGGTCTTTCAAAAGACCCTCGTAGTTGAATAATCACGCAGTCACCACCTGGATCAGCCGGCAATCAACAGGGCAATAATGCAGGCTGTCAGTCAAACAGAAATTACCAAAAATGTGAGTGTGCATACATTCCGGCATAGATTCACTAAGCATTTGCTACAGCAGGGAACAGATATTCGCACCATTCAGGCCTTGCTGGATCACAAAGATTTGGAAACAACCATGATATATACTCATGTGTTGAAGCAGTGCTTTCAAGGAGTTGTTAGCCCTCTTGAAGATTTATGATTAGTTACCATATTATTCTTTGGTTTTCAGATTAAATCAAAATTAAACTCTGTCGATATTTATTACTGATAAAATATATTTAGAAAATATTACTGATGTTTCAGTACCACCCAGAGAGAATTATTATTGATAAAGCAGTTGCCGCAGAGCCTCTGACTGAGCAAATTTGCGGGCGCTTTCCAGATGTTCCAAAACAGTTAGTGGATAATTTCGCCTGGCATCAAGACGAGACTGGAACCGATCCTCTTCGCAATCCACTCACCCAGGGGAAAAAGACTCTTCATCTTAAATATTTTAAGGGAACATCGATCAAGGCTTGCCCTGGTTTTTCGAATGATCTTGTCTGCTGCAATTATTTTACGTTGGATTTAATAGAAAACTGTCCATTTGAGTGTTCATATTGTATTCTACAAGCATTCCTGAACAAACCTGTTATTACTGTTCACGCAAATCTGGAAGAAATTCTGGAACAGGTCCGGCAGCGAACAGCCGCTCAGCCTGACACATTGTTTCGTATTGGCACAGGTGAGCATTCTGACAGTTTGGCACTCGACCACATCCTGGGCATCAAGTCACATGTAATCCGTTTTTTCGCCAAACTGCCCAATGCTTTGCTTGAGCTGAAAACAAAATCAAGTAATGTTGATCATTTGCTGGAACTACCGCACGGAGGAAAAACTGTGATTTCGTGGTCGATTAATCCGAAGGCCATCGTTGAGAAGGAAGAACACAAAACAGCACGGTTAAATGAAAGGCTTGAAGCAGCAAGAAAAGTCTCAGACGCAGGATACAAAGTCGCTTTTCATTTTGATCCCTTGATCCACTATCCGGATTGGGAAAAAGGTTATCAGGAACTGGTTGAGCAAATACTTGATGCCGTGCCTTCTGATCGTATTGCATGGGTCAGTTTGGGTTCACTACGCTACATTTCTTCGCTCAAATCAGTTGTGGACGAACGTTTTCCAAACAGCCGTGTTTTTCTTGGAGAGTTTGTAACTGGAGAGGATGGAAAAATGCGTTATTTAAAAAAAATACGTCAGCGTTTGTTCCGCAATGTTCAACAAAAAATAACTCAACTGGCACCTCAAATTCCAACATATCTTTGTATGGAAAATAGTTCAGTCTGGAAAAATACTATGCCGCACCAACCTCAAACTGCAATAGATGTTGAAAGTCAGATTGCAGGTAGTCTGCAACAACGATTTCCAATTGAGGTCTAATGACTTCTGAAAAACTGACCGATACTATTCCTTTGTTCCCTCTGCATAAAACGATTTTATTGCCGGGTTCAGTTCTGCCTCTGCATATATTCGAGTCACGTTACCGACAGATGGTGGAAAACGTTCTGGAGCATGGAGACTTGCTGATTGGTATAATTCAGCCTGCGACCAAGGATTCTGAAAAGCTGTGTGAAATCGGCTGTGCAGGAAAAATTGAACAGTCTCAACAATTGCCAAAAGGGAATTATCTAATACAACTCCACGGAGAATCTCGTTTCAAGATTGTAGAGGAACTGAAAACAGACACTCCATACAGACAGGCAAAAGTAGAGTATTCATCATTTCCAAATGACACAGAAGATTTGAGCCTTTCCAAGGATTCAGGTCTTTTATATCAAAACTTCAAAGAATATTCTGAAAGAAATAAGCTGAAAATAGAGTGGGAAAAAATAGAAGATATTCCTGCAAACTACCTCGTTAATTTGCTCAGCATGAACCTCGATTTTTCCGGAATAGAAAAACAAACTCTATTGGAATCTCCAGACCTGGACTCCCGTTTGGACGACCTAATCTGTCTGATGGGAATGTCGAATCCCGATGAAAATTTAACCGATTTTTCGCCTAACTTTCTAAATTAAACTAGAAATAGATAAAATGATAACCGCAAAACTATTCAAGTATCTAATCTCAATCAGCCTCATTATTACTGTTTATTTTACTGCAATTACACAAACTTCCCGTGCTGTTCCTGCAGGCACAGTCTTTCATCCCAACCCGGTTATAGGCTTGGTTGATGGAAAGCCAGTGACGTTTGAAGATGTGCGCAACAAAAAAGCAAATGACCTGAGTCTGCAACTGTATCAGCATCTGAGTGTCCAGTTGATGGAATATGCTCTGGAAAAATTGGCTGTAAAACATAAGGAAATAATCTTGACTCCAGAAAGAAAAGTTACACTCAAAGATATTATTGCTTTTTATGAACAAAAAAATCTGCAGGAACGAGGAACCTTGGAACAGATCCGACCGCAGATTAAACAGTTTCTGGAACAGCAGATTATGAGCCAACATATGTTGAACCAATTCTCACTGGCACTTAAGAAGGGCTGGGTTATTTCAAATTTGGAAGCTCCTTCAGATTTTCTACTGAAAGGTAATATAAAAACCGGTTATCTCAGGGGCAACAAAAAAGCCTCGGTCATTCTGCTTGAATATTCAGATTACCAATGTCCATTTTGCGGTCGTGTTCAGAGTACAATCAATAAACTCCTTGAAAAATACAAGGACCGGGTGGCTTTTGGATACCGGCACTTCCCGCTTGCATTTCACAAAGAAGCCGACGAAGCGGCTATTGCGTCGGAATGTGCCCGAGAACAGGGCAAATTTGAAGAAATTCACAGGATACTCTACTCACGTCAAAAGGCACAAGATAAGGAAAATCTGAAAAATTATGCCAGAGAAATAAAAGTAAAATCCCCTGTTAAATTCGACGAGTGCCTCGATAACGAGAAATACCGTGGACTAGTTGATCAGGACATGAAAGATGGAGCTAATCTTGGCATTACCGGAACTCCAGGTTTTTTTGTTGGCCTCTTCAATCCAAAGTCCGGAGAAATTCAGGGTGAAGTACTTTCCGGTGCACAACCCTATGATGCCTTCCAACAGGTATTAGAAAAATACTTGAGCCAAAACTAATCATTATGAGCGAAGGAGACCTCCGCCAATCCCTGGAAAAAATAAAATCTCCACGCATCCTCGTTGTAGGAGACCTGATGCTGGATTATTATTCGTGGGGTAAAGTGGATAGAATATCTCCGGAGGCGCCAATTCCTGTAATGCGGGTTCTCCGGGAAGACCGACGCTTAGGTGGGGCAGGTAATGTAGTGATGAATCTGACTACTTTGGGTGCAGAAGTTTTCGTTTGCGGAGTCACCGGGAAAGATGAAACCGGCGAATACATCCTAAAACTGCTCGCGGAAACCGGTGTTGATCATTCAGGTGTGATCACTTCTGAAAATTATAAAAGCTGCCTCAAGCACCGTATGATTGCCGGACAAACCCATTTGCTCCGAATGGATATTGATCCGGATCCGGAAAAGCTTGTACCGCAAAAACAGCTAACTGATTATTTGGAACAAACAATTCCAAAAAGCCACGCAGTCATTGTTTCCGACTACGGAAAGGGTTTACTCAGTACTGAAAGTCTAAAAACAATTGCGGCTTGTGGGAAAAAACACGGAGTTCCAATTGTGGGCGATCCTCGACGTACTACAAACTACTCCATTTATCAGGATTTCACCCTCATTAAACCAAACCGCAAGGAAACTGAAGCAGCAGTCGGATTTGCTCTTAAAGACCAAAATGATGTCCTCAAGGCTGCAGAGCAACTGAAAGCTGAAGTAAATGTGGAATATCTGGTTATCAGCCTTGATCGGGACGGTTTACTACTTTTCCACAATCCAGAGGATTATAATTTCCTTAAAGCAGAAACTCAGGAAGTTTTTGATGTTGTTGGAGCCGGAGACATGGTCAGCAGCATGCTCACGTTTATGCTTGCCGGACAGGCTAAGATTGAGCAGGCCGCTTATTGGGCTCAACTTGCTGCAAGTATGGAAATACAACATGTAGGTGTCGTTTCATTTACAAAAAATGAATTGCTGCAGCGTTTTGATTACGGAGAAACTTCTACTAAAATCGTGACTCATGAAAAACTGTACCGCAACTTGCCACAAGAAATTCCGGTTGTTTTCACAAATGGATATTTTGATGATATTTCTGCAGGACACTTGAAATTCCTGCACCAACTCAATACTCTTAAAGGCTTTAATGTCGTAGCTATCAATAGTGACAGGAGCATCACCAAACAAAAAGGACACCCACCTTTGCTAAATGAAAGGGAGCGTGCCCTGTTGCTCTCCGCTATTGAAGCTGTGGATCGGGTTATTATTTTTGATGATGCGGATGCAAGCAGCTTAATCCGTAATATCCGTCCGACAATTGTTGTAAAAGGTAAACATTTCGAAAAACAACTTCTTCCGGAACAGGAAGCCATCCGTGAGTCTGGTGCCAAACTGGAATATTTTCCAGAATACTGAGGAATCAGTCTCCCCTTTTTTAATTAATTTTCAAGGAAAAAATGAGTGTAAATATTTCTGATGTCCTGGACATCGTCGACAGCCAAAATCAATGGCGTGGGAAAGAAACCATCAACCTGATTGCCAGCGAAAATGTTCAGTCGGATGCAGTTAAACAAATAGAGTCCAACGATTTCATGGGACGTTATGCAGAAGGACACCCAAATACTGCACAGCAAGACAACCGATATTACGAAGGTACACGCTACATCGATCAAATTGAAAGCATGACCACTCGTGAAATCATAAAGCTGGCAAAATGTCTGCAGGCTGATGTTCGCCCACTAAGTGGAAATGCTGCTAATACCGCTGTGGCTCTTGGTATTTTGCGTGGTGGTGATACTGTGCTTGTAAATTCTATCGAAATCGGTGGACACATCAGCCATAACCCAATTGGTGTGGTTGGAAGACGAATTCAGGTTCGTGGAAAGGTACTCACTCCAGGACGCGAAAACTCCATCTCATTGCATTTCTGGCCTGCAACAGAAGATGGATATCACCTCGATGCCCCAAAATGCGTTGACCTGGTAGAACAAACTTCCCCAAATATGGTTATTCTTGGCAAAAGCCTGTTCCTTTTTCCGGAACCTGTAAAACAAATTGCAGAAGTCTGCCGGGCAAAAAATATTCCTCTTCTTTATGACGGTGCTCACGTTCTTGGTCTGATTCTCGGTGGTCAATTCCAAAATCCATTTGAGGAAGGTGCGCATTTCATCAATGGAAGTACTCATAAAACTTTCCCTGGGCCACAGCGTGGAGTAATTTTAGGTAACATGGCCACTGAACTGGAAATGAAATGGTGGAGTAGTGTAGACAGGGGCGTAATGCCTGGTTCTTCCAGCAGTCACCATCTGCACACTCTGCCGGGAATGCTGATAGCAGTCCGGGAAATGGCTGAGTTCGGCCGGGAATATGCTGCTCAAACAATAACTAATGCCAAAGCTTTAGGGCAGGCTCTGACAGATGAAGGGGTGAACGTGGAAGCCAAAGAATTCGGTTTTACTGAAAGTCACCAGTTGGCAATAAAAGTAACCAATTTTGGAATTGCCAAAGAGCTTGCACGCTCACTCTCTGATAAAAACAACATCATCACCAACTATAACATGCTGCCTGGTGACAAGGATGCAAAAAATCCAACCGGTTTGCGAATTGGTGTGCAAGAAATGACACGATACGGCATGAAGGAAGGCGAAATGGGTGAGCTGGCTGATCTGATGAAAGCCGGACTGCAAGGAAAAATAGTCAAAGATGAAGTTATCAAGCTACGTAGCCGTTTTACCGACGTACACTTTGCCTGACAATCAGGTTATGAAAGAAAATTTAACCAGCACAATTTTACCAGGGTTTCAGTAAATTTGGAATGGCCCTGGATTTAGCCGTCAGTCTGAAAATTAGGCAAAAATACTGATCTTGGATATCTTTTTTAGCTGCGTTTTCCAGATTTTCTACTGTGAGTCGATTTTTTCTTACGCCAGATAAAATTCAAAGGAGTACCTTCAAAACCAAAATGAAAGCGGAGCTGGTTGGAAACATAACGCTCGTAAGCAAAGTTTGTTTTTTCGGGATTATTAGTCATGAAGACAAAAGTCGGTGGGGCAACACTAACCTGATTACCATAAAATACCTTGGTCGGCCGGCCCGATTTTGATGGAGGAGGATGTTGGTTGACAATCAGCTGAAGAATTGTATTCAAATCTGAAGTTTGAATCCGCCGGACGTACTGCTCATGAACCCGCAGAATGTTTTCAAAAATTTGAGGAACGCGCTGTCCAGTCACCGCACTGACAAAAATAACCGGTGCAAAGTTGATAAAACCCAAACTATCGTAAACTTCTTCTTTGACTTTCTTTTGGGTTATACCGTCTTTTTTGACCAGATCCCATTTGTTCATCACAATCACCAGTGATTTTTTGCGCTCATTGGCATAGCCGGCAATCTTGGTAACTTGCTCTGTTACACCTTCTTCTGCATCAATAATCAAAAGAGTTACATCTGCACGTTCTATTGATTTGAGTGCAGAAACAATACTGAATGTTTCAATCTTCCGACTGACCTTGCCTCGACGACGAATTCCTGCAGTATCAACCAGTATAATATCCCGGCCTTCAAAACTGCACTTACTGTCCACCGGATCACGGGTTGTTCCTGAAACCGAATCCACAATCATCCGCTCCTTCCGGAGAAGTGCATTTACAATCGACGATTTTCCTGCATTTGGTTTACCAATAACTGCAACTGCAATAGGAGCATCAGAGCGGCTTAGATCTTCATTGTCGTCTTCTATTTCTTTTATTTTCAGTGGAATCAGCTGATCTACTTCTTCTAAAAGTCCTTGTATTCCACGGTTGTGCTCGGCAGAAATTGGATAAATATTTTCAACTCCAAGCTGATGGAACTCAAAACTTTCTTCTTCCAGACGGGGGTTATCGGCTTTGTTGACAACAACAAACAAGGGAGTTCCTGCTTTCACCAATGTCCTGAATATTTCACTGTCTGCCGGAGTCCAGCCCTCCAGTGCATTTACAACAAACAAAACACAATCTGCCTCTTCAACAGCCAGACGTGCCTGTATTTTCATTTGCTGAACCAATGAGGTTTCTGCAACTGGTTCAAATCCACCTGTATCAACTGCAATAAACTGAAAACCGTGATATTTTGCAATTCCGGAATTGCGATCACGTGTTACACCAGGATTCTTGTCTGCATAAACGTCTGAACTTGTCATTCGATTGAATAATGTTGATTTTCCTACATTTGGACGCCCGACTATGGCGACAACGGATTGGGGGCTGGACATGGGGTTGGGGCAATAATTTCAAACATCCAAATTCTTCACACGAAGTGCGTTTTCAACAATGAAGTTTCTTCGTGGCTCAACATTGTCGCCCATCAGAATAGTGAAAATTCCGTCTGATTCAACAATATCTTCAACTTTAACTTTTTTAAGTGTTCTGATTTCCGGATCAAGTGTTGTCTCCCATAGCTGCTCCGGATTCATTTCACCCAATCCTTTGTAACGCTGAATGTACATGCCTTTCTTGCCAAAACTAACCATAAAATCCACCACCTGAGACCATGTCTGAATAGAGTGACTCTCTCCTTCATTTTCTTCAGTCAGTACCACTCCATTTTCTCCAAGTGCCGTCTTGAGGTTCAAATGTTCCTGAAACAATTGGGAATAATCATATGCGCTCAGGTTTTCCAATAAATTCAGAGACAGCTCAATTTGTGTTTCATTAACCTGGATTTGAACATTGCTTCCTTGTTTTTCCGGATCCACAGTCCGTTTGTAGTCTGGATAGCTATTCTTCAAGTTGTCAATACAGTTGAGGATGTGCTCTGAACCTCCAAGATCAATCTCGATTTCATGCTTGAGCAGGAGATTGATCAAAAGGGTTAGATTGGAGTTAAAGCACAAGCGGTCATAATGAGTTCTGTAAAGCCTGATTTTAAGTGCAGTCTGAAAAAGATCTTCCCCACTGATTGTTGTCCCTTTTTCAGAAGTAAGACTTAGAGTTTCACTGGAAGAGCGTATCAGCCGTTCTGTCAATTCATTTTCATTCTTGACATAAAAACTAGAACGACCTTTTTTTGCCCTGAACAAAGGTGGCTGTGCAATATAAAGATATCCATTTTCAATAATTTCAGGCATTTGCCTGTAGAAAAAAGTTAGTATCAAAGTCAAAATGTGGAGCCCGTCAACATCTGCATCTGTCATGATAATGATTTTTCCATATCTTAAATCTTTCAAGATTAAACTCTTCTCTCCCAATACCTGTTCCCATTGCAGTGATCATGGATTTTATTTCTTCATGGGAAAGCATCTTATCAAAACGGGCCTTTTCCACATTCAATATTTTACCTTTGAGAGGCAGAATAGCCTGGTTTTTGCGGTCACGCCCCTGCTTTGCCGAGCCTCCTGCAGAATCACCCTCAACCAGAAATAATTCACTCAATGCCGGATCAGATTCCTGACAGTCAGCCAGTTTTCCTGGAAGAGTACTGAACTCAAGTACATTTTTTCTACGGGTAATTTCTCGTGCTTTTTTTGCAGCAAGCCTGGCTCGTTGTGCATCAATGGCTTTGGCAACAATCCTTTTTGCAACAGCAGGATTTTCCTCCAGATGTGCACCCAGATGTTCTGAAACCAGGGTTTCAACTTTTCCCTTAATTTCAACATTGGTCAATTTTATTTTTTTCTGCGACTCAAACTGAGGATTCATTACACGGGTACTTATCACTGCCGCCATTCCTTCCCTGACATCTTCACCTGTTAAATTCTCCTTTAAATCATTAGCAATTTTATTGGCACTTATGTAGCTGTTCAAAGTGCGGGTAAGAGCTCCTTTAAAGCCGGTCAGATGAGTTCCCCCATCCACTGTATTTATATTATTAACAAAAGAATATATTCGCTCGGTATAACTATCGTTGTACTGAAAGGCAACTTCGATCTCAACATCTTCAGATTTTCCAGAGAAATAAACCGGAGTTTCATGCAGAACATTTTTATTTTCGTTGATGTGCTCTATGAATGCTGCAATTCCACCTTCATATTTAAATTCCTGAAACCGATCCGACCGATTGTCCCTGATTGAAATTAAAATTCCCTTATTCAAAAAGGCCAATTCCCTGAGACGATGAGCTAATATTTCAAAATTAAAATCTACATTATCAAAAATAGTGTTATCCGGCCAGAACGTAATATGGGTCCCGGTTTTTTTGCTTTCCTCTATTTTTTCAAGGGAACTTGCAGTTATTCCCTGCTGATATTCCTGCTTCCACAGAAATCCTTCGCGGTGAATTTCAGCAATCATTTTAACAGAAAGCGCATTCACAACCGATGCACCAACTCCATTCAGTCCTCCAGAAACCTTGTAGTTGCTGTTATCAAACTTTCCTCCAGAATGTAGACGGGTCAAAATCAGTTCAACTGCCGGAATGCCTTCCTCTTGGTGTATTCCAACAGGAATTCCCCTTCCGTCATCTTCTACTGAAAGACTTCCGTCAGAATTGATTATAACGTGAATCTCAGAACAATAACCTGCTAAAGCTTCATCAACACTGTTATCTACAACTTCAAAAACCATATGGTGAAGACCACCATCTCCTAGTTTTCCAATATACATTCCCGGACGCAGGCGAACGGCTTCCAGGCCCTGCAGTACGGTTATATCAGATTCATCGTAAGTCGATTTATCTACAGTTTCATTTTCTGGCATTTTCTTCTTTCGTGAGGCAGTCGAAGTCTCAAACTTCAACAATGTTGTCAAACCAACTCGCCCTTGACAATATTAAATTTTTTTACTGTCAGGGATCCAGATGGTTCAGAGGTAGAGGTAATAAAAATTTGATTCTTAAGTGTTAAAAAATATTTAAAAACATTTTTCATCACCTCATCATCCAATTCTGAAAAAAGATCGTCAAAAATCAAAACTGGATAAAATTGATATCCCTCATAGAATAAACGATTTATCGTCATTTTTAAAGACAAATTAGTAATCCTGAACTCTCCCTGCGAAAAAAAATCTCTGTCTTTTTTTCCGTCCATCATCAAATGGTACTCATCCCTGTGCGGACCAAGTACAGCAAATCCGTACTGCAGGTCTCTTGACAGACTTTTTTCAAGTTGCTGAAGGCAATTCTTCTCTTCATAATCGGCTGAATTCAAAGACGGTTTATAAATCAACTTCAATGTTTCTTTGCGACCAGAAATATCTTTGAAAATATCATTTAAATGTTGATTAACCTTCTCTACATAACTGTTTCTATGCTTCATTAACTGAACTGCAGACTTGGCCAGCATTTCATTCCATAGATGGATTTGATCAATTTTACCCTGTCTCAATAATGCATTTTTTTGGGAAATAATCTTTGAATATTCCTGAATATTATTAAAATAGAGTGGATCATTGAAAGCCATAATCCTGTTAAAAAACTTGCGGCGCTCCTGTGGAGCACTTCGGAAAAGATTAACATCTTCCGGAGTGAAAGACAGTGCCATGAAAGAAAAAATATATTCAGACACCCGGCGGGAAGGTTTGTGATCTAAAAAAACCTGTCGACCTTTTTTTGTGATATTTACTCGAACAAGATGCAGAACTTTTTTTCGTTCTACCATAGCCTGAAGAACTGCCTCTGATTTATTTTCCTGCAGCAGCAGAGACGGCTTTGTTGTGCGAAATGATTCTAAGTTACAAAGGTAAAATACTGCCTCAACCAGGTTCGTTTTACCCTGACCGTTTGCACCGTAAATCCAGTTTATTTCAGGAGAAAATTTTGTAGTACATCTACCGTAGTTGCGAAATTGAGATACCTCAATGTTGCGGATGATCATGTACAATAATTTGCGGTTGACGGTTGACTGTCGGCAGTCAACAAGTGATCAGGAACAGTAAAACGAAAACTGTCCAGCTACCATTCGACTCTCAATGGCATAATTACTGACAAAAAGGATTCATCAACAGTGGATTTGATGATGGTGGGACTCATCGAATTTTTACTCTCTAGCTTTATATCTTCACTTTCAATCACATTTAAAACATCCAACAGATATCTGGAGTTAAACCCAATTTGAAAAGGATCACCCTCGTAGCCGATTTCTATTTCATCTACGACTTCTCCATAATCTGCTTTCTCACTTTCCAGTTTCAAAACCCCCTGAGAGATAAGAAGTTTCACTGGTCTTAGTTTTTCTGAACTGATTGAAGAGACAATTCTCAGTGAATTGATAAAACTTTCACGGTTCACAATAATTTGCTTTGTGTTGTCTTTGGGAATAATAGGATCGCAGTTTGGAAATTTTCCTTCAATCAACCTTGTCTTGAAACTGATCCTGCTACCGGTAAACTGCATAACACGCTCATTGAAAGAAATTACCACTTTCTGACCAAAAAGATCTGCTACCCGGCGTACTTCAGTCAAAACTTTTCTGGGAACGATAACTTCCTGATCTTCACTAAAATTCATATCATCTACTGATTTGAGAATTTGTGCTAATCTATGACCGTCAGTGGAAAGCCAGCGTGTTTGCTGGTCACTCGTAGAACTGAGACAAACTCCCATCAGGTTTCGTCGAGACTCATTTGTAATTGCAGCAAACAGTGTCATGTCAATACACTGCTTCAAATCATCCACAGATATCGTCACAGATTGAGGAAGTTCTTCCAGTACTGTTTGTGGGTATAATCCGACTTCGACCGAAGGAAGGCGCATCTCAGAAGAACCACAGGTAATATGAATCCACAGTTGTTCTGTAGAACGAATCTTTACATCCTCATCCTGAAGTTCTTTGACAATATCGAATACTTTTTTTGCATTGACGCAAATACTGCCTGGTTCTGTGATTTCTGCTTCCACCTGCTCAACAAGAGAAAGCTCATAATCGGTCGACGAAAACTCAACCTTTGAGACTTCTCCCTCCATGGTCCTGATAACGAAATTAGACAGGATCGGTTTGTTTGAACTAGTACTTTTGTCAACAACAGAATTAATGTTTTGCAGAGTACTACTGAATGCTTCTCTTTTTAAATTAATTTCCATATTTTATAATTAGTAGTAGTAGGTTTGTTGACAACTTGTTGGCAAGAGGATAACTTTTTGAATTATAAGATTTTTTACCTTATTTTTATATGTTGACAACTTGTTGCAGAATGTTGACAAACAATAATTTATCAAAATTAAAGAAAAAATCCAACAGGAATTGTTGGTTAGTTGTTGATAACTAATCAGTAACCAACATAGCCTGGATTATTATCTTGTTCAGCAGAAGTAAATATTTGATTAAATGTTGATAAAAAGTTGATAACTTTCAGCACGCATTTCGATGCAGATAAATTTTTTAATCTACAATTAACTGATAAAACAAGATTTTAAATATAAATTGATGTCAGTAGCAGATCATCCTTTATTGAGAACCTACCAGAATGTTGAAAACCTGCTGACGTAATACCGGTACATGCTTTTGAGAGTAAAAAAGTAAATTCTGAATTTTTCTCATCAATTATTATTTCTGCATCAACTTTTAAAGGTAGGTTTTTGAGATTGGAAAAAAGCATTTGAAGATTGACTCTTTAGCCGAAAAAATAATTCGAAGATAACGGTTTGCCTGCTCAGTAGGCAGAGACTCCAGAAACTCCCGTTCTTTATCTACACAGACATGTCTCCTGATATTAAAATCAACTACTCTTGACAAACTTTCTAAATCTATTCCAATACCAGACACATCTTTTGTCAATCCTACAGCCGCAGCAGCAAAACCTTCAGAGTGAGTGATACTGCCCCTGATTGATTTCGGCCAGTAGGGCTCCCTGCTTTCAGTATTTCTTAGAATTGGTACAGATTCCAGTTCGAATTTTGACAGTGCTCTGTGGGCACAGTAGCGGCCCAGAGAAAACTCGGCACTTCTTTTTGAAGAACCAAATGAAGCTGAAATGTTTTCTTCTTCCGGATGAAGTTGAAAATCGGGCGATGAGGACAGGTGTTCACAGAAAAAACTGATGAACTCAGGAAACGGTGAGGAAAACATCAAAATGCAACTTGAACTCCGATTGTGGTCATTCCACCAGAATAGTTCTTTTTAGTATTGTAAGTCCCTTCGAAATTACCACCGCTTTTATTACTGGTTATGTCAATGCTAGTAAAAGACATTAAGTGGTAGCCAAGATGAAACTCAACCGTGTTCCAAAAAGGGAGTCCAATGTGAAAAAATACTTCTGACACAGGGACAGAGGTTTCCAAGTCACTTGTCTGTTGGGTCTTTGGAGTACCACCTTCGAAGGTTTCAACAATTGTTGTTTTTGTCTCCACCCCTGTGTTTAGGTTATCTGAACCATAACCAAAACCCACAGTAATTGTAACAACAGGAAATGGAATGTTGTAGAAAAGATTTATAGTCTTGATTGTAGTCGTTGTTTCCAGTAAGACAGATGAAGTACTCTCAGAGGAGTCTGTTACGGTATCTTTATCTTTAAAGCTGACAGATGAATATCCAATATTTGGGATAAAAGGTGCAGGATGTGAAATTCCGACAGAGTATCCAGAGACACTACCGGGGGCTGCAGAATAATCGATAGCAACATCAGCGTTTATGCCGATGAACTGTGCATTAGCAGTGCTTGACAGGCTGAGCAGGACTAAAAGAAAAGATCCTGAAAGACACAGTTTGCAGAAATATTTTGTCCTGTTTAACATGCAGAGCAGATCACTTATTTAGAAACCAAATGCTATACCAATTCCAGCCACAGTACCACCCACGTCGTACTCAGTTCCTTTGGGCGTACCTCCAGAAGCCGCGTTAGTTTTTATTTTTGATGAAACTCTGCGCAAGCTGAGATGTACATCAAAAAATGGCAAAAATGGTATTCCCACGCTGGTATACCACTGGGTTGCAGTCCCTTTATCATATATTGAACAACTTTCGCACTTTAGCTCTGTTGATCCCAATCCTAATCCAAGTGTCAGGTTGACGATAGGAATAGGAAGCTGATAGAAAATATCATACATTGCAGTTCTCAATTTTTTCGTAGAATCTTTAAGTTTAGTATCATACATGTCGAGCCCCACTCCAACCATTATGGGTAGTTTGGCAGCAAGGAAAACACCACTTGTTCCATCTGACTCAGCAACGTTTGTATCATTAAATGAATGAGAAAACGGGACTCCAGCGCTTAAAGTAAAAAGTGCATATGCTGGGCTGCTAAAAAGCAGTAAACTTGCTGCTGTAAAAGCAGTTAAAATAATTTTTTTCATGATATTACCTATTCAGATGTTAACATTTTGCACGAGTCAGAGTCTACAATGTCAAAGATTCTTTTTTAGAAGCTGAACGCGAGACCAATACCTGTTACGTTTCCACTATAATTTACCTTGGTTCCACTATAAACCTGCTCAATTTTCTTACTTGTTACAGATCGATAACTTATATGTATGTCAATCAGTTGGGAAAGCTGTATTCCAAAACTTGTATACCACTGGCTTGCCTCTCCAGCCTTATAACCAGTTTTATATCCACTTTCAGGGTCCGTGTAATCTTCTGCGCAGGCACTACAATCAAGCGTCGTTTTGCCAGAACCTAATCCAATTGTAATATTTATCACCGGAATAGGAAACTGATAGAAAACATTATACATGAAAGTTACAATTTTAGAAGTGTCTCCTTTAAATTTAGTTTTATAACTATCTATTCCTAAACCAAAACCAACAGGAAACTTTATACCAAGGAAATAACCACTTGATCCATCAGTTTCTATTTTACTTCCATCTTCATTTTTTTCTGTGAATGTGTGTTCCTGAGGTATTCCAAGACTTATTGTAAGGGGACCTGCAAATATTGGGGAGCTGGAAAGCAGCAAGCTGGTTGCTGTAAATGCAGATAAAATAATTTCTTCATTCAGAATGTTAACTCTATGAGTTTAAAGGGTGCTGAACATTAAGTTCCACACCCTTTATGTGTAACATTCATTCTATGCTTTTAGTATATAATAAGAGAGTCATAGGAACTCTAAATACGGCATATCACTATTATTAGAAATTGAACGCTATACCAAGTCCTGTTACGGTTCCACTATATCATCTTTTATCCGTCCTTTATCTTTATAGTTTTTTGATGTAATAGAGCGGTAACTGAGGTGAATGTCAAAGAATGGAATAAGTGGCATTCCAATACATGTATACCACTGGGTTGCAGATCCTTTATCATAATAATCAGAACAACCTTTACGCATCACTAGTGTTGACAATCATAATTCTGAGTTCCAGTTCCTAAACCAATAATCAGAGTTAACAACAGGAACAGGAAGCTGATAGAAAATATTAGTACATTGTGTTTTCAAACTCATACTTTATCAAGTCCATCGATCTCTTTAATTTTAGTTGTATAACTATCCATTCCTAAACCTAAGGCAAAAGGCAATTGCACACCGAGGAAATAACCACTAGATCCGTCATTGCGTCATTTACTCCATCACTTGGTATTTGGCCTAGTAAATGTGGCACCATAGGAACTCCCACACTTACAGAAAATAATGCAAATGATGGGGTGCTGTATAAAAGCAAACTAGTTGCTGCAAATACAGTTAAAATAATTTTCTTCATCTTCTCTCCTATTCAGAGGTTATCAATTCAGAAGAGTCAGATTGTTCGGGGGGGCTCTTCCATTCGTCAAATTTACCTAGAGGTCTGGTGAATGTGAACTGAAAAGGTTCAGCCACCAGCGCATCCCAGGCGTCTCCGGTACTTCCGGAGCTCAGGGCAAATGGTAAAGCCACGATGAAAAAGGCAGTTCCAACCATCGCAAGTCCTAAACTAAGGATGCGAATTGGAACATCAATTACCATTGCAAATGCTCCAGGGCGCTCTTCTGGAAGTGCACCTGAAACATTTCCTGCACTTAATGCAAAAAACAGGCAAGCAATGGTTATTGTTTTAAAAAGTTTTGCACGGTTCATGGAATTTCACTATTAAGAATTTTTCTAAGTCAAAAAATAAATTCACCAATTACCGGCGCATGATCAGAAGGCCGGTCTTGTGCTCGTGCTTCTTTATCGATTATGCATGCTTGGCATGAGGATGTCAAAACAGAATTTCCCAGGATATAATCAATGCGCATTCCTTCATCACGTTCAAAACCCAGGGTTCTAAAATCCCACCAAGAAAATTGTCCGGGCCGTGTATCAAATTTGCGAAAAAGGTCACTCAAGCCAAGATCTGTAAGTTTTGCCAGAAGTACGTGTTCTTCCGGATGGAAGCTCACTTTGTTTTGCATAGCCTCCGGATTGGTAACATCTTCTGCTTTTGGAGCAATATTGAAGTCACCCATGATCGCAAAGGATCTGTCCGAATTATTTTCTGCTTGAATGTCCTGAATTCATTCGGCAAAAGGATGTAAGCGAAGATTTAAATTTGTCTGATTCTGTATTTTGTCCCTGTGGTACGTAAACATTTACTACCCTTACTCCAGAAACGGTTCCCGCAATCAGGCGGGCATTATCCGGGTCATAACCGTTGCGAAAACCAGTCTTGACATCCTCAATTGGATGTTTAGATAAAATTGCTACACCGTTATACGATTTTTGTCCGTAAAAGGCACATTCGTATCCGGATTGCAGAAGTTCCAAAACCGGGAACAATTGATCTTCAACTTTTGTTTCCTGAAGGCAGAGGACATCCGGATTGTGCTCCTTAAGCCATTCTAAAATCAGTGGCAGACGTGTCCGGATAGAATTAACATTCCAGGTTGCAAGTTTCCACAAATTCTGGAAGGTTGAGGCATTAATATAAATCCTGTCATCCGGTAGAAAACAGGCACTGTTGCTGTATTGAACTATTTCCGCTTCATCCAGTAATCCGTTCCAGTTTCGCTCAACACGGATACTTCCGCCGCGCCAAAAACGGTATATTGTCTCAATTAAATTATCAGGTGTTTTGCCGGCTTGCCTAAGTTCTGAAAACTGAACACCACCATTGTGGAGTTTTTTCTTGATGTTTTCAGGAATCAGCGATCCGAAACCCTCCTGAGAATCCATTACTCCAGAGCTAGAGATTGAAGTAGAATTGCGTTCTCCTGAATTTGCAGACGGCGTTTTCTCATGTTTTTCTTGTTTGGACGGCTACTTGCGTGTCTTTTTGTTGCAGTTTTTTGTTTAGGTGACATTTTGTATTCCTTTTATTTGAGATTAAATCATCTTGTTCTGATTGAAAATAATCGGTATTGTTTAAGTCTTGAACGTTTAAAAATAGCAAAATTATTTTGATAATGCGAGCTAAATATAAATCGAGGAAATCTTCCATTTAAGGAAATGAGATGAGCAGCACAAAACAAAAAAGAGAAAATCCCAAAAAAGTGACTGGACTGCAAATTCAGAAATTAATGGAAATGCCTGTTACTGCTCGACTCGTTTTAGGTGAATGCAAGCTGGAAATTGAAGAAATACTCAAGCTTGGACAAGGTTCCATGCTGGTTCTGGACACACACATGAAGGATAATTTGAAGCTTTATATCAATGATGAAGAAATTGCAAAAGCAAAATAACACAGTGTCCAATCTGAATCTGAAATAACAGAGATTTCTTCAACAGAAAAACGACTCAAAGATCTGACAGATCTGGAATAAAGGTGATGCTTCAGTGAAATTTCTTTTGATCCAATTACGAAGGATTGGTGATGTATTAATGACAACACCTTCAATCAGGCTGCTTCGTGAGTCTTTTCCTGAGGCACAGTTTACATTTTTGACAGAACCTCCCTCTGATCAGGTTTTGAGGGAGAATCCTTATTTGGATGAAATTCTGCTTTTCAGAAAGTCAGGAACTCTCCGAGAAACATTAAGATTTTTCCGGACTATCCGTCATCATCAGTTTGATACAGTGATAGATTTTTTTGGAAATCCAAGGAGTGCCTTAATTACCCGTTTTTCAGGAGCACCAATTCGGATTGGTTTTGGTCTTCGCGGAAGGAGCTGGGCCTATACACATCCAGTCAAGATTTCAACAGAGACAACTTATGCTGCTCAGGATAAAGCACAATTGCTGAAACCACTTGGGATTTCTGCAGAAGATTTTGGACTGGATTTTTTTACAGTAGAAAAGGATCAGAATTATGCAGCTGATCTTTTTGAGAAGATGGGTATAAAAAACACAGATTTTGTGGTTTCTTTGTCACCGGTTTCTCGTCAACCATACAAAGTTTGGCCTGCAGAAAGATTTGCTCTGATTGCCGACTGGCTGATAAAAACCTACAATGCAAAAGTATTGTTTCTGTATGGTCCAGGAGAATTGCATTTTATTGATTCGGTTAGAAAAGCGATGACTCAGACGGCTCTTCCGGACTATGCTGTTCCAACGCTTACTGAGACTCTTGCCATTTTGAACAAAGTAGATTTGCATCTTGGCAATGACAATGGTCCAAGACACTTTGCTGTTGCAGGCGGAACGCCAACGCTGACAATTTTCGGCAGACCATGGGCCGCAAACTGGACTCCACCTCAACAAACACTGCACCGCACTCTTGAGTATGATCCCGGCTGCAAAAATAAATGCGTCTATCCAAAATGCAATTTGGAGTGTCTTGATGGTGTAACTGTTGAAGCAGTTCAGAATGAATTGGAGAATGTGATGAAAAATATAAGATAAAGGGGTTGAATGGTTTTTATGTTTGACACAGAGAAAATTCTGGAACAGCAACTGAAAGAGGTTGAGCAGTGGCATGACAGAACTGCCTCAAGAGAGTTCTGCTGAATCAGATGATTTTCCGGCTTTGGTCTCAACACAGCACCAGGTCAATTTTGAGTTATGGCACCAGGAAGATCTAGCTCGTGATCCAGAGGTTTCGGATACTAAAATTGCTGCAGTCAAACGCGCGATTGATGTTTTGAATCAGCGCCGGAATGACCTGATCGAACAGCTGGACCAGTTTCTGGTGAATCTCATGGGCAGTAAAAAAGTGAAAAACAACGCTGATTTGGAGCTGAACAGTGAAACTCCAGGCAGCCTAATTGACCGACTTTCCATCAATGCACTTAAAATATTTCATATGGATGAAGAAATTCAGCGTGAGGATGCTGCAGAGAGTCATCGAATAAAATGTTCCGGTAAACTCTCTGTTCTGAAGGAACAGCGTCAAGATTTGGGGCAATGTCTCGTTAAACTGCTTGCTGATTTAAGTACAGGAAAAAAGCGGCTGAAAGTTTATCAGCAATTGAAAATGTATAACGATGAAAGTTTAAATCCTGTCCTTTATCAGAAAGTCGAATCAAAGTGAACAGTCACTAAAATGGGTCCAAAGGGAATTTTTCTTGCTTTCATAATTGTCTGTGCAATCTATTTATGGAGGAAGTACCGGAAAAAAGAGCCAACCAAATCATCCAGATGGGTGAATTGGGTGCTTGGAGGTATTGCGGTTTATTATGGAATATCTACTGCAATTATGTTTTTAGACAAAGGCTAAGTAGGCAGATCAGGAACATATTAGCCGGCAATACTGGTTTTTTACTTAATTCTGAAAGTGGCCGGATGAATGATTAATTAAGTTGTGGAATAAAAATGGGTCTTGTATTGATTGGAATGCTGGTTGCCTCTATGGTTTTATTGGGGCTGTGGCAAAGGCGTAGAGCAAAAAAGCGTTTCCTGGAAGCAAAACGCAAACTCAGGGAACTAAACTCAATGACTGAATCAGACACTAATGATGGTTAGTTTTTAAGGAATAACAATATTAGACTGCTAGTTGTCCGCCAGTCTGCATAGCCTGTTCTACAAGAATTGCCACAGCTTTAGGCCGCGAGAGATTCTTGGCAGTGGCAAAGCTGTCCAGCTGCTTTAAAACGGACTCAGGAAGTCCTAATAGAATTTTTTTGACAGGCTCGTTATATTCCTTTTTTCTTCCTGCCCCCTCCCGGAAGCCTCCTCTTGCCATAATAACCTACTTCAACTCGTTTGATTTAAAAAACTCAAGTAAATACTTATTCTGCCGATACTAATAGTACATCTTTCAAGATGTGTGCAAGAGTTTCATGAAACAGTTTTCAAAACTGTTTTAATTACTAATTTTTACTAACTAAATCCGGGAGAACCAAATGAGTGCAAGTACAAAAATTCTTTATCCCCATCGTCAAATAGCCATTCGCACACGCTGTTTGCACCGCTTAAACCCTCAGGAACTCATGATCCGCAAAGGACAATGAATTCCAGTATTTACGGGAGGACATTTCCTCCCGTAGTCCCTTTCATTTTCTTCATACAGTTCTTTTTCCTACCCTCCTTTTTGTTATTTAATTTTCGTATTCTTTACTAAAAAGCCAACTTTGTTCAGGATCAGTCCGTAAATTTTGCCTCCCCTGCAAAAATGTGGAATGATAGATTGTGACAGTTGTAAATAAATCCGTTTGTAAAATCGTTTTATAATGAATTCCAGATAATTTTAATGCAGATGTCCTGTGGTGTCGTCTGAAACTAATTTGAATTGAAAAAAAGAAAATGCGTTATCTTAAACCTTTGATGGATCAAAATTTTCTGGAATATGCGTCCTATGTGATTAAGGATCGCGCAATTCCAGATATTGTAGATGGTCTAAAACCTGTGCAGCGTAGAATTATGCACACAATGAAGGAGATGGATGATGGAAAATTCTGCAAGGTTGCAAATATTGTAGGTGATACGATGAAGCTGCATCCACACGGAGACGCATCCATTGGATCTGCACTGGTCGTGATAGCTAACAAAGAATATTTTATTGAAAAGCAGGGTAATTTTGGAAATTTACTGACTGGTGATCCTGCCTCTGCTCCAAGATACATTGAGGCCCGCCTTACTCCACTGGCCAAGGAAGCTCTCTTTAATTCTGAGTTGACTGAATATATTGACAGTTACGATGGAAGAAATAAGGAGCCTGTTGCACTGCCCTCTAAACTACCGGTATCTATTCTGTTTGGTGCAGAAGGAATTGCGGTGGGCATGTCTACTCGTATTTTACCGCATAATTTCAATGAAGTTATCAAAGCACAAATTGCTTTTCTGAATAACCGGCCCTTCAAGCTGTTACCAGATTTTTTTAACGGGGGCCTGCTGGATGCCGAACAATATGAAGACGGAAATGGTAAGGTTCGGGTTCGTGCCCGCATTGAAATTACTGATGAAAAAATCTTAACTGTACGGGAAGTGCCGTTTGGAGTGACGACTGAATCTTTGATACAGTCCGTTCAGGATGCAGTGAACAAGGGAAAATTCAAATTATCCTCAATCAACGACTTTACTGCGGAAAAAGTTGAAATTGAATTGAAGGCAACAAGAGGAATGGATGTAGAAAAACTACTGAAACTGCTCTTTGCTTTCACCCAGTGCGAAGTCTCAATTTCAGTCAATATGCTGCTTATTCAAGAAAATCAGCCGGCTCAGCTGAGTGTCAGTGAAGTACTGCGATACAATACTCTAAGGCTGAAAGATTTGCTAAAGCAGGAATTGCTGCTGTCACTTGAACAGGCCAGACGGAAATGGCACCTCCGTAGAATGGAAATGTATTTCATTGGTGAGAAAATATATCAGAAACTGGAGGCTTGTGATTCTTACGAAGAAGCTCTTGAAGTTGTTGGAAAAGCTCTGCTTCAGATTGAATCAGTCCTGCACTATCCGATTGTGCAGGATGATATCGAAAAATTACTGTCACTGCAGATCAAACGTATTTCCCGCTATGATCAGAAGGAAAGCCAGAAGGAGCTTGATAAACTTAAAGTTACAATCAGTTCATTGAATAAATCATTGAGGGATATTACAAGCTACACAATTACTTACCTGGAAAAAATCAAGGATAAATATGGATCGGATTTTCCGAGACGTACTAAAATCCAAATATTTGACGAAATCCGTGTTCAGGATGTGGCAGAAAAACAAAAAGTTTGCTGGGATCGCAAAGAAGGTTTTCTGGGAATGAATGTAAAGTCCGGTACTACTTCGTTTTATTGTTCTGCCTACGACAAAATGGTGTTTATCCGCAAGGACGGTTCCTATCAGGTTATCCGTGTTCCGGAAAAACAATTTTTAGGCAAGGATGTTATCTTCGTGGATAAGCTGAACGCCAAGACGGTTCACAATGTGATTTATTGGGAGGGTGCAAGTCGGGTATGTTATGCAAAACGATTCCGTGTTGAAAAGTTTATTCTTGACAGGGAATATAATTTGTTTCCCATAAAAAAGGGTGCAAAAATTTTGCACTTGAGCCAGGGAGAAGGGATAAGACTTGAGATTTTCTTCGTACCTGCACCCAGAATTAGAAAATCCAAAGAAATTTATATTCTTGATGATTTGGCAATAAAAGGGATTCAGGCCAGGGGCAACAAGGTTTCCAGTAAATCGGTACAGAGCGTGAAAGTGACTACTGTCATGCCAGAACAAGCACAAATGCCGTCTTTACCGGAAGATACAGAAAATTAATGGATTGCATTTAATTATAAAATGCTTTAGTCTCAAAGATCTGAGATTTAGTTTGAACAATTTGTTTAGAAAAAACCGTCATGTCAACGAAATGCCAGATTTGTGGAAAAACTCCGGCAAATGGAAATCGGGTAAGTCACGCAAACAACAGGACAAAACGCCGCTGGATGCCTAATTTGCAAAACGTGCGAATCCGTCAGGCAAATGGAAATCGTAAAAAAACCCGAGTTTGTACTCAGTGTATCCGTACCGGAAAAACGATTGCTGCTTAAGCTGCCGACCTTACAATCTGCCGGCATACATTCAAAACGCCGGCTGATTGCCTGCCTCTTAACTTCTTTGTTTTCATGCTTTTAAAGGATTGTACCCAAATCTACACTTTGGGACCGCAGGGTACTTTTAGTGATGAAGCCACCCAAAAAGTCCTCAAAACGGGAGTCCGTGTTACCTATACCGGCACCTTTTCTGAGGCACTTGGAAAGGTGACGGAAGATTTGGGTTCTGCTGCAGTGGTTCCAGTTGAAAATTCTGTTGCGGGTACAGTAGCACAGGTTCAGGATTCTCTGGTCAGAAATGACCTGATTATACTTGGTGAAATCAACTTACTGATAGAATATTCTTTGCTGGCCAATGCAAAACTGGATCAGATTGAGGTTTGTTTTGCTCATCCGCAGGCACTTGAACAAAGCAGTGGATTTATCACAAATAACCTGGGTAAAGCACAAAACCACTTCACTAGAAGTAATGTTGATTCTGGAATTCGGTTTCTGGAAGCAGTTGATTCAGGGAATAAACCTGTAGCGGCGATCGTTCCGGCTACTTTTGCGCAAGAGAATTCCAAATGGAGAAAAGCTTCAGCAATCCAGGACTATCAAAATAATACTACCCGCTTTCTGGTAGTCCGTTCCCGTAAATCAGATGAGCAGCTTGATTATTCCCGCAAAAAAACGTCTCTCCTTGTTGAGTTTATGGATGATCGTTCCGGCTTGCTTTATCAACTGATGAGTGTTTTCAATCTATTTAATATCAACCTGTGCCGTTTGGAATCCAGGCCGGCAAAGGACACACCATGGGCCTATGTCTTTTATGTTGATTTCTACAATTCTGCAGACACAGAGGCTTGTCTTGAGGTGTTCAACGTATCAAATTTTAGTTACAAAGTACTTGGAAGTTATGATTTAATCAACTGATTGGCATACCAGATGCGTTACTGGAACAGAATAATATTTTTTATGAATTTTCATCTGCACATATATTGTCAAAACCAGAGCAGATCATGTTTTTTTTGAGAAATATCTTTCAGAAAGCAGGAATATTTTTAAGTATCACTTCAGGCTGGTTGCTCCTTTGTGGTATTGACAGAAGTCCAAAACAGGCAAATTTTGGACTTAAGGATCTGCAGGCAAAAAATATGCTGCAGTCCATGCCCCCCCTCTCAGAAATTCCTTTAAGTTTTTATCTCATTTTATCAGCTTTTATTGCTTCAGTAGTTAGTGTTATTCTGCTGGTACGATTTCTTCACAAAAAGAAAATCAGGGAAAGACTGGAAAAAATTGCGGAAAATCAGGCTCAATTGTCAGTGGATTCTGTATTTGAAGGCAGACAGGTGGATGATGAGGAGCGCAAATTTATAAAACAAATGTGTAACTCAAAGGATCCAGTAATATTGTTGCCAGTCATAATGTCTGCAAAAGTATTTGAAAAGACTGCAGAGGACTACAAAAAATCCAGTAAATTTTCAAAATCAGATTTGGAAAAAATATTTTTACTGCGAAAAAGTTTGCAGTTCACATTTAAAAACACAGGAGTTGAATTTAACTGTTCACAAATGCTTGAACCAGGAACACATTTGGAATGTGTGATTCACCACAAGGGAAAAAATGTAGTTTTCACAACCTCCATTCTTGACTCCACTGAGAATCAGCTGCTGATAAAACCACCGAGAGTTAATAAGCGCCCTGCCAATATGAAACAATTTTCTGAATTATTCTGCAATTTACGACGCGAAAAAGATGCAGATTATGAGTTCAAGTTTAAAATAATAGGGCAGTTGTCGAAGGATCTCAACGCTGTTATTCTGAGCCACACCAGAAATATCAAGAAATTGCAGATTCGCATTTCCGAACGCCTACCGATGGATTTGGAAATGGACTTTCTGCTGGTTACTGCAGTTGATTATGAAATGATGCAGGGTTTTGATGTAGGGAATCTGCAACAATATGCTCTTTCCGGAATTATAAAAGACATGAGTGCTGGAGGAATAAAGGTCCAGATAGGCGAGTTGCCGACCCAGGGGATCAAAAAGGGAGACGTTTTTCTTTTTCATCTACCGAATGCAAGTTTACGCGGCAACCTGGCTGCAACCGTTCTTGATGTGTTATCAAGCCGCGGTAGTAATGAAATTCACTTTGCTTTCCGTGAAACTGATATGCTGACACATATGAAACTCAATCAATATCTGCATCGGAAAAAAGTAAATATGGAGGCCGCCTGATTGGAAAAATTTTGCGGACAAAATGTTTCGAAAAATATTTTATGGAATCAGCCTTTTAGCTTTACTGGTAATTGCAGGCGGTTATGGTTTTTTAAGAACAAAATTACCTCAGCGTTCAGGTGAAATAAAACTTTCCGGCCTAAAAAGCAAAGTTGATGTTGTCTTTGACAAGTGGGGAATTCCGCATATTGAGGCAGCAAACGAGCAGGATGCCTATAATGCTTTAGGTTATCTGAATGCACAGGATCGGATTTTTCAGCTGGAATTGATGGTTCGTGTTGCTCATGGCAGGCTTTCAGAAATGCTGGGTGAAGCGACCCTTGACGTAGATCGCTATTTCCGTACTCTGGGCATCCAGCGCTTTGCCAAAAAATATGCTGCAGAACATTTCAGGAATAATCCTCCAAAAATTCAAAAAGCCCTTAAAGCCTACCTTTCCGGTCTGAACAGTTTTGTTGCTTCCGGACCAACTCCGATTGAATTCACGCTGTTAGGTATTCCAAAACGCGAATACAGCCTTGTGGATCTGTTCAGCATTTCTGCATACATGTCCTACACATTCTCCAATGCAGTCCGGCAGGATCCGCTGGTTTCTTATATTCATAAAAAACTTGGCAGCAACTACCTCAAGGACCTAGCTATCTACTGGCCAGAAGGTGATACACAGATTAAAGTTTCAAAAAAAGATGTTGCAGAAGATCTGGAGTTGGCAGTACTTTTTACAGAAATGGATAATCTGCTGGATCTGATACCTCCGTTTTTCGGCAGCAACTCCTGGGTTGTTTCCGGTTCACGTACCAAATCCGGTAAAGTTATTTTAGCCAATGATCCACACATTGGTTATGCAGCACCGGCAACCTGGTATGAAGCTCACCTGAAAACTCCTGATTGGGAACTCTACGGACATCACTTGGCAGGAGTTCCCTTTGCGATTCTGGGCCACAACCACCGCATGGCCTGGGGTGTCACCATGCTGCAGAATGATGATCTGGATTATTATCGTGAGCAGGCGAATCCTGAAAATCCGGACCAGGTCCGGTTCGGTAATCACTGGGAGGATCTGAAAATTATAGAAGAAACAATTTCCGTCAAGGGAAAAGTAGATGTTCCTCTGCGGATAAGGATTTCAAGACATGGTCCCATCATCAATGATGTGCTGGAATCTGTCGGAAAAACAGAGAGCCAACCGGTTGCACTGGCCTGGCAGATGCTGAGCAATTTTGAAAATTCAACGGAGCAGGTTTTTTATGAACTGAGTCACTCAGAAAGCCTTGCGGATACACAAGCTGCAGTCAGCAAACTCCATGCGCCCGGTTTGAATATCAACTATGGAGATGCAGAAGGAAATATCGCCTGGTGGGCAGCAGCACGTTTACTGATTCGTCCCTCACATGTGAATTCTTTTATTATCCTGGATGGAGCGGGCGGCAGGGATGAAGTCCTGGGATACCGGGATTTCTCCGCAAATCCCCAGGCAGTTAATCCAAGGTCCGGTATAGTATTCAACGGCAATAATCAGCCGGGGGACGTGGGAAATGGTCTTGAACCGGGTTATTATGCACCGGAAGAAAGGGCACATCGAATGAGTCAGCTGCTTGATCCAGATAAATTTGATTGGACAGCAGCAGACATGCGGCAGATTCAACTGGATACGAAACATCCACGGATCAGTAATTTTCGTCAGCACTTTATGAAAGTGATTTCAGAATCTTCCGTACGCAGCGAAGTATTCCGTCAGGCTGCAGAAGTATTTAAAAACTGGGAGGGAGTGCATGAAAAAAATGCTCTAGGACCGACTATTTTTCACCGACTCTTTTATCATTTGAGTATCAGTATTTTTGCAGATGAAATTGAAGAAAAGGGAACTCTCGTTCTACTCAATTCTTCACTGATTGATAAAAGCATGCCGTTGCTGCTGAACAATCCGCAATCTCCCTGGTGGGACAATCTGCAAACACCGGACAAGCTTGAAAATCAACAGGATATTCTGCAGGCAGCCTGGGTTAATGCAGTGCAGAGTCTGGAAGAAGATTATGGTCCAGATGTGAACACCTGGAATTGGGGCAGGATTCACACACTGGAAATTCAGCATTTGCTGGGACGTAAAAAACCGCTGAATTTAATATTTAATATCGGTCCTTTTGCTGTTCCCGGAAGCAAAGGAGTGATTAACCAGATTCGACACAAATATGGACCAAAAGAACTGAAAGTCAGTTCCGGCCCCTCAACTCGCCGTGTGATAGATTTTGGAGATGCTGAAAATTCAACTGGAATAAGTCCAACCGGACAGTCCGGATATTTTTTTGATCAGCATTACCAGGATCAAACCCCTCTCTACCTTGCCGGAAAATCGCGCAGACAAATTATCAATCTCGATAGGATTCCGGGAAATGAAAAATCACAATTGATTTTTCATCCCTGACACAGTCTTTTTATCGTTCGGGAATCAAGTAAAGTCCCCCACGTTCTTGTAAATTTTACCTATAAATCAGAGAGAAAGAGTCTTGACAAATGTTAAAATGGGTCTACAATTGCAATGATATTTATGAAATTGAATCAGCAATCTCTTGAGCATTTACTTTGGAGGATAAGATGAAAAAGAATTTGAACATTATTCTAATTTCATGTTTGAGTCTCACCATCATCTCGTGTGGTTTAATACAAGAAGAATCAACTACCACATCAATCTTGGCGCCAACTGCCAGCGTAACCACTGCCACCATAACCACCTCCGAAAATGCCGTGGTACAGAGCACGAATACCGGCACAGCCTACCTGGTCAACACCACTGTTACAGTCAGCAATCTCGCAAGTATCACTGGGGCTGCGGACAACCAGTCAAACAGTGTCACCATCAGCTCTGCTGCAACAAACACCAACCTGCCGGCCACAGGACTTGCTGATGGCACCTACAAGGTTTATGCTGTAGACGCCTCAGGCCTCCTCTCCAGTGCTTCTAGCAACAGCGTGACTCTTCTGATCGATTATGCCTTGGATTTTGATGGAACTAATGACAATGTCTCTGCTAATGGTGTCGCGCAGAACTTGCCAGTTCGAATAATCTTCCACTTTCAGTTTCAGCATGGGTATATCCAGAAGATGGAACTAAGGAACAACTCGTTTTTGGTTTTTTCAAAAGACTAATTCCTTTGCAAATGGTCCCTCAGTCTGGTATGGTGGTACTGATTTAAAGTTTGCATATTACAATCAGACTCTTACAGCTGTCGACACATCAAGTACATATGCAATAAATAACTGGCATCATGTTGTATTAACAATTGGTTCTGATCGTGATGGCGTACTGTATGTAAACGGTTCATCTGCAGCAACATTTTCAGGAGCATTCAATTCAGGTGGTCTAGACATGTTTAGCATTGCAGTGGACTATGACGATTGCTGAGATGGCGAACGGGGCGGGTAACCCGACACAATACTTTGATGGAAAGATTGATGAAGTCGCAGTCTGGAACGATGAACTTACATCAGCTGAAGTAACTGCTATCTATAATAGTGGCAACATGTTGAATGTTTCCTCAGATTCAGGCAATTATGCATCTGCTGCCAATCTTAAAGGCTATTACAGGTTCAATGAAGGTTCAGGAACATCACTTCAGGACAACAGTTCAAATTCAAATACCGGCACAATAACTGGCGCGACCTGGACTGCTGGTTTCGTTTCCAAGTAAGGTGTTAAACTAAAGGATTTAGGTGTCCAAATAGGTGTCTATCAGCTAGAAAGTTGGTTATAGTTTCACGAAAATAATCCTGAATAATGTTATCTAGTTCCAAGGTTTTGACCATGAATACATTTAAAGCAGAAGTAAACAAAATCATTTTAGCATTGACATCGGTAGGAATAGTAATCTTACTGATCTTTCCTGCAAGTTTGTCCGCAACTCATTTCCGCTACGGAACCATGTCTTGGGAGCTACTTGTGATAATGGACCCACATAACCATCCGCCTCAAAATGGAAAATGGATGGACTGCCAATCATGGCATTTTAGTCGGCACTACGTGCCAGGTGTCAGATAATAGTTCTAAAATATTGCATACAATATAATTGGGGAGACGGCAGACTAAATCAGTTGATTTCAAAGTTTTATCAAGTAGATACAGATTAGCGAGATAGCACTATTTCGGAAATGGGAGACAATTCCTCAGACATGGACAACTGGAGTGACTCATACTTACCCTGATAATGGGACGTATGTAATTTACTGGGGTGTAGCCAGAATAGCTGTATAGAAAATATGGCTAATAGTGTCAAATTGGCGGAACGAAACAAAGGTAAATATAGGAGGAGATACGATGGCAATACTTCGCCTGTAAGCGCTGTTCCTCCGATTGTACAAGTTCAGGATAATACAACTTTTTCTTATCAAGTGAGTGCAACTGATGCCAACGGTGACAACCTGACCTACCGCTGGGGGACATATAAATGAATTTTTCGATCAATGGCATCGAAGACCACCTATTACAAAGCCAACTGGAATGACATTAAGCTCTTCCGGTTTAATTGAATGGGATGTCAGAGATAGTGTTTTATCCAGTAGCACCAAGATGATGCAGGACGACCATTTGGGTAGCCGTGATCATGGTAGAAGATAGGTTGACAACTGGAGTGAAAGTCATATATCTCCAATAGATTTTTTCTTTAAAATAACCGCGCTTCAAATGCCCCCTGCATTTACGGTATTCCCACAGGGACACAAACCGTTTCAGTCGGAAGCACAAAAACCTTCACAATCAAATCCACAGATGATAGCGGAGTAGCTCCAACTATTACTGTATTGAACCCTCCTTCTGACAACAGTAGCATTTGGGACACTACCTCTTCAACTGCAATGGTAAATGGAGACAACGACAACCTTTACGATAACTTTTACACCAGACTCTTCAATGGGAGGTAATACTTATGTTGTAAACATTCGTTCGACTGACAATGCCGGCATGACCAAAGACCAAAGCTTTAGCATCCAAGTTTCTTCTGTCGCCAATGCTGACCCTACCGCTCCAACTCTTATATCCCCCGCAAATGGTGACAATGTAACATCACCAGTGACATTCCGATTTGCAGGATCAACAGATTCAGATGGTGATAATGTCAGTTATACTATGTACGTATGCGGCAACAGTGGCTTTGTCGGATGTTCTGGAACAAGTGTCACTGCAGGTGGTAACTTTGTTCCTCCATTCAATCAAAATTTTCATGACAATCTGATCCCGTGGCCAAGTCCACTTTATGCTGCGACGCATTTCCCAACAGATTTCTCAAGAATTTTCTATGATACCCAAGTTGTTTATTTTGTTGGGTGTGCTTGGATTGTTGAGTGTTATCATATCTTTATCAGTTAAAAATATTACACACAGAAGAATTGTGTATGTGTTGTTTTTGATAATAATCGGAACGGTGAGTTGTAGTACTTCGTCTTCAAATGACGATGAACTTGGTGAAGGTCAGCAGACACAACTGATAATACCACCACCAGTACTGACACAACAGCACCAACAGTAACCTCAGTTTCTACCACAGCAGACAACCAAAGTTCAGTATCAATTACTGATAACATCACAGTGACATTCTCTGAGGCAATGGACACCACTTATGTCACAACTAGCACATCCGACACAAACTGTGCAGGAACTATAAGGGTGTCTTCTGATAACTTCAGTACTTGTGTTAGAGATGTCTTCAGAACCTGTAAGTTCTAATTCAAACAAGACATTTACACTAGATCCATATGACAATCTCACACGTTTAACAACTTATTTGACTAGAGTCACAACTGGAGTAAAAGATACTGCAGGCAATGCTATGAGTAGTCAGTATGAAGAAACATCAAGTGGGTTTACAACTGATAATTCATCCATAACTGTTTCCAATTCAGGTCCGACATCCGGCGGAACCTATTCAAACGGCACAACCTATTACTGGAAGGTGGTAGCCTCAGATCCTAAAGGTGGTAGTGCACAATCTGAAACATGGAGTTTCACAGTACAAGAATAAGAAAAAATAGTTTTTTGAAATTTGCTATGAAAAAGTGTAATTTGGTGTGGAGTCTGTGCTTGGAGTTGTTACTGCTGTTACCTCTGAAAGTATTGGAGCTGTAGTATCAGTATCTCCTTCTGATTCTTCTGATTCCTCAGTTCCACCATCAATTCCATCCTCATTTGAAGACGAAGTACTACATCATGCTAAAAATATGTGGAGTAAAAGTATAAGAAAAAATAAATTGATTATGAGTTACCATAGGAAACTATATCCTAAGCCAAAGACAAGTTGAGCATCACTTATGGAATATGGTTTTCCTAGTGATAAAACCTCAGATGTATTTGTACTGTTAAAGTCCGTATAATTTGTGCTGTAATACCTTACGCCAATTAAACCTTCTAGACCTTCCCATTCCGCTCCTAATAATCCGAACAATCCAAAACCTGAAACACTTTCAGTTTCATATTTTCTTGCAGTTGAAGCACTGGTAATTTTGCCATTACCTTCATATACATATCCAGCTCCTGCCGTTACGGTCCAATCAATTATATATGACAAGTCTAATGTATATGACAAGTCTAGAGAAGAATCTTTCATCTCATACACATTGTTTTTTGAAGATGTTTTTTTGAATGACATCTGATTAAATCCCAAGCCATAGTTCTCCCATATTAGTGAGAGAGAACTATTAGAAGTACTGGCTTTACCAGATGTATTTCCTGAAAGAGCACGAACTCCAATTTTATAAGATTTGTATTCTGTAACTTGTTTTTCCTCTAGAGGAGTAATCTCTACTTTTTTAAGTTTTATACCTTTAACCCACTCAGTTTCTATTTTTCCGTTTTTGCCATAACTTTTAACGTTCCATGGTTTACCTTTTCTAAACTCACCAACTCTCTTTCTTCCGCTTTTGTATGTATAAGTCCCTTGACCGTGCTGTCATCCCATTTTTTAATTCTCCAGAATATTTTCCAAAAGTAGAACTTAATACCCCAGTTCCATTTGGTTTCCCGTTTTTAATTTCTCCTATATATTTCCAATCCTTTTTATCATTACCATTCTCAAACCATCCAAATTTGCCGTTAACTTTTTTAAAATATAAAACATCCAAATTTAAATTAGTTGGTGAGGTCAAAGAGAAATAGAATGATTAGTATATGTTTCACTTGATTTACTTTTGGTGGATTAGGATAACCCAAAATGTAACACAAATCGGTTTGTTTTACAAGAATTGGGGGATTTACTTGGAGGGTGTCTGACTGTGAAGAATTAGTGATACCTTTTAATTGAGCATCTAGGCTTAAATGAGTCTAACTACTTTATGTATTGATAGTCAGGACCCAGTACGCTCCTCCTCACCCTTTACTCCTCAAGTCCAGGTAACTCCTGCATCTAAATCAAGCCTGTGAACAAAACCTCATCGGATACTTGACTAACACTCATTCCAGTACGATCTAAAATAGCCACAAGGGTGTGCTTGATGTCAGGGTGGATTGTGGCAGGATTATCTCATTATCATTTAATCTTTCAAACAAGGAAGTCATAATTCTTCGATCACTTTTATTCCATTTGCAAACGGACATCGACCATTGGTTTGAAGCTCCCACCACTGGGCAATTTAGATTTTCTACTACTGAAAGAAAAAGATTTCGCTATTAGAGCTAGCCCCGCAAATGGCTCTCCAGCAGGGGCAGTCGGTCATGCCCGAAAAACATTTCGTCTTCCACAAAAAAAGTGGGGGCTCCAAACGCTCCACGTTTGACCGCCTCTTCGGTATTCTTGAAAAGAGCATCTTTGACTTTATGCATTCCGGCACGCTCTACCGCCTCCTGTCCAATCAGTGACGCGACCACATCCCGGTTAGCAATGTCCAGGTTATCCGCCCAGTATGCATTGAAAAGTGTGTGAGCTGCCTGTGGAATCTGCTCAGGCGGCAATCCTGACAGCACGCGCATGACCAGCACGGTACGTACCGGAAAATCCGGAGGCATCTGCAGTGGAATCCCATAATGTCTTGAAAGACGCTGCAGATCCTTAAGCATATAAGGTTTTTTTTCAGGTGTCAGTCCGGGAGTATTGGAAGTGCCGACCGCTTTGAAAATTCCGCCCAGTAAAATCGGGTTCCACAGCAAATCTGCATTGCAGCGTTGTGCGACGTCCTCAATGAGCGTGGAGGCAACATAGGAATAGGGGCTGACTACATCGAAATAAAAATCAATTTGTTTTTTCATTTTTCTAATCTTTAATAGTTAGTTAACTATTCAAAATAAAATAAAAAGCGGTAGCGGTACAGGCACTTGATGAAGGATTTGCCGTCCGTCAGGTAGGGATGTTTTAATTATTGAGAAACTCTTTTAGATGGTTATAGTATTCCATTTTATTTGAAATGTCATTATGTCCTGCATCCGAAATTGTTTTGACCGTTATCTGCTCCGGAGGAAATTCACTGATCAGGCGCAGTGAATGCTTTTTTGGAATGACCTCATCATTTTCTGCAATAAGCACGATTGTTTTTGCGCTGATATCCTTTACTCTGCCAATTGAGTCATATTTATCTTTCAGCAGCAAAAACATGGGATAGATCGGGAATTTGTTTTGTGCAACACTTTTGATGCTGTCAAAAGGAGAGATCAGCAGCATTTTTTCAACGGGTCTTTTTGAAGCCAGATAAGTTGCGGCCCCGCTTCCCAGGCTCCTGCCCATCACAGAAATCCTTTCCTGTTTTTTCTGCACTTTGTCAAAAAGAGCCAGTGCATCCGCAAAAATGCCTGCCTCAGTCGGTTGTCCGGAACTTCCGCCGTAACCGCGGTAATTAAGCAGATAGACTGTATGCAACGGAAATGCTGTTATAAAATCAGCCGCATTATAAACAACTGTTTCCGCGTTTCCGCCGAAATAGAGCAGTGCTTGCTCTCTTCCGGAATTGAGTACAATTACTTTAAGTGTTTCATTTTCATTTTCCAGTGTCAGCGTTTCATAAGCGTGAGGTATTTTGCCGGTAGGAAAATAGAGCAGTTTTCTCTGGAAGAAAAACAGCACTGCTCCGGCAATGAGATAAATCAGTAAAATATAAATCATTTTCTCAAAGATCTTTAATCTCATAATTTGGTCTGCACTGGTTGTTATAACCTGGTCCAAGCCCCCTTTCCGGAACTGCGGATAACTGCTTCAAGGACCTTCATGTTGGCGAAAGCATCCTCCAGCGGCGTCGGAACCTCCGTGTCATTTAGTACGGACAGTGAAAAAAGGTCTCCCTGTATTGTATACTGGTCGCAAATTTCAAGCACGATTTCTTCAAGCTGATCTCCGTTCTGGTGCAGCATTCTGCACGGCACATCCGGCGGGGCATTGAAAGGTATCTCAATCTCAATTCTGCCCTCCGTTCCAAAAATGTTTACCCGCTGATAGGGCGTCAACTGGGTGGAACAGGTGAAGGATGAGGTACCTTCACCAAAGTCGAGAATCCCGGAACAGAGTCTGTCGGTTCTGAATTCAGGATCATATTCCAGCTTTCCCAAAACTTTTTGAGGTTCACTGCCGAAGATGAAATCGTGCCAGCGAAATGCAGTAGCAGCCAATGTCCATCAATCCACCTCCACCGATCTGAGCCATGTTGCGGATGTTTTCAGGATCAGCATTGTAGTAGGAAAAAAATGAATGAATGGTCTGCAGCGCACCGATCTTACCCTCATTTACAAGCTGCTGTGCACGCTGCCATTGCGGATGATGGCGATACATGAAGGCTTCCATTACTTTCAATTCGGGATGTTTCCGGGCTTCAACCAGCAATTCTTCTGCCTCAGCAGTCGTCAGGCCGATGGGCTTTTCGCATAAAACGTGTTTGCCTGCTTTTAATGCTTTGATCGCCCACGGTACATGCAGATGATTTGGCAGGGGAATATAAACCGCATCAATTTCAGCATCCGCTAGTAGTTCATCATAGGAACCGTAGGCTTTTGGAATGCCCAGCTGAGCTGCTGCCGCCTGTGCCTTTTCCAAGCTCTGAGAAGCAATTGCAGCCATCTCGCAGTACTCACCCTGCTGCATAGCAGGAATCACTTTTTCCAGACCAATATTTGCAGTACTTAAAACACCCCAGCGAATTTTTTTCATTTGACCTCTTATATACAGTTTTCGATTATTTATCAGTCTTGAAAGCTAAAGTTATTTAGCCAAAATGTCAACCCAGCAGATTCCATATCATGTATTACATCCCTTTGTTTTCAATATTGCACACTCTGGAATCCATGGGCGCTTCTTCAAAGCCTGTCCTCGTTCAGATCTTATGATACCTTGATTATCATTCTCGAGCACGCGGGAATCCAGGGTTTTTACTGTAAATCATGTTTCTACCTAACCGAAAAACGTAAAGAATGCTGTCACCCAGCTTAATAATCCCATCTAACGAATTTGCGGCTTGCGCTTAGACCTTAGTCAGCTACAATCAGCGGAAACAGCAGTAAATCCAAATGTTTTAACGGATTGTCTTAGACATGCTTAGTGGGAATGGCAGTTGTACATATAGCATAAAATGTAAAAATCGATTCACATAAGTTAAACCAGTACTGGTAAAAATGCTGGTAAATAATTTTATACTATTCTGGTAATTGAAACAAACACACATATCTGACATTTCTACATTATGATACGGTTTAAGACTTGAAAAAAAGTGGTTTCTGCTTGAAGCACTCTCTTTATTATTGAACTCTAAAATGCTATTCTTATCCATGACAGCAGATACTTTTTAAGTCGATGGATTGATATTTGACGATATTAGTAAACAGGATTTCCCTCTTTGTATACAACTCCTCAAACACCGGAGTAGAAAATAACTCCAACTAAAAACATGAACAAATCATTACCTGAACTGGAGCGCCCGGAGTTTTCAGAGCAAGAGGCTGTTCTCCTCCTGGAAGAAAACTACGGACTTTGTTGTACACTTGAAGAACTGCCCGGAGAAAGGGATCGAAATTTTCTGGCTCAGGAGCATAATGGTGAATCTTATGTTTTAAAGATTTCGAATTCCTGCGAAACTCTCGAATTTCTGAAAGTGCAGAATAATGCGCTTGAAAGTGCGGCAATGCTGCTTGAAAAGGGAAGGATTCCCAGTGTTTATCCTAATAAAAATGGAGAACCACTTTCACGAGTCAGGTCCACAAACGGGAGTCTGCACTGGCTACGTCTGGTACCTTATGTTGATGGACTTTCCATGGCGGATGTACCGTCCTCATACCAGAGAGTTTTTGCTGGAACTTGGAGCAATGTGCGGAACCGTAACAAAGGCACTCCACAAAATCCCTTTGCGTACTCTTGACCGCAGGCTTCTTTGGGAAATGCATAATGTGCAGGATACTCTGAATGAATATCTAACTTGGATCAAAGACAAAAAGCTGCGGAACCTGGTCAGCCGGTCACTGGATTTGTACAAACTGACAATGGAGCCTCTTGAATCCAAATTGAGGCGCGGCTGGATTCATAATGACTTCAACGATTACAACGTTCTAGTTTTGCCAAAACTTGCTGGAACTCCTGATTTAGGATTGATCGATTTTGGCGACATGACCCATTCCTACCTTGTGGCTGAACCTGCAGTTGCCTGCGCCTACGCGATGCTGGACAAGCCCGATCCTCTTGAGGCGGCGGTTCACCTGATTCGCGGTTTTCATCAGCGCTTTCCGCTTGAAGAAAACGAGCTTGAGATACTGTTTCCGATGATACTGATGCGTCTTTGTTTGAGTATAACAATAGGTGCGTTCCAACAACAGAACGATCCTAAAAACGAATATCTTGGAATCAGTCAGCAACACGCATGCGAATTACTGGAACGGCTACATGAGGTTAATCCCCGCTTTGCACACTATCTCTTCAGGGAAGCCTGTAATATGGAAGCTTTTCCGAGCTTGCCTGAATTCAGCAAATGGCAAAAAAAAGTTGCCGGATCATTTCACTTTATTCTTGGAGAACCACTTAATACTGAAAAAACAACAGTACTTGATCTGAGTGCAGGTAGTTCTTTTTCTGCAAAATCCGAAGGGATGTCTCTGGAGGCACAACAGGAATTTTTAGATACATATCTGAGAGAAAAGAATGCTGAAATTGGTGTAGGAAAGTATTTGGAAGCGCGCTCATTCTATGCTGCTGATGAATTTGTGAATGACTCTCTTGATGGTCATGAGAAAAGAACCATACATCTTGGCATTGACATCTGTGTACCTGCCGGAACGGTTATTTATGCGCCAATCAAAGGAGTCGTCCATCAAATCCAGGATAATAAGAGTGAGCTAGATTACGGACCTACAGTGATATTAAAGCATCAGCCAAAAGATGGTCCCGTGTTTTATACGCTTTATGGTCACTTGAGCCGGGAGTGTTTGAAGCAATTAAAAACAGGTCAAATTGTCAGTGGTGGTACGGCTCTGGCCAAAATAGGAGACTCAAATGAAAATGGAGGCTGGCTTCCACACGTTCACTTTCAGATTATTCTCGATCTGTTTGATTACGACGGAAACTACCCCGGAGTAGCACTGCCTTCCAGAAAAAAAGTCTGGTGCAGTATTTGTCCCGATCCCGGCTTGATGCTGGGACTTGGCAGTGAAAGCACAGCTGAGGAAATTGATTCCGGACAATTGCTGAACAGGCGGAGAAATGTTTTTGGTCAGTCATTGAGTCTTTCTTATCAGGAACCGCTCATAATTGTTAGAGGTCAGGGGCAGTCGCTGATTGACTCCAAAGGACAATTTTATCTGGACTGCGTCAACAATGTTGCTCATGTAGGTCATTCCCATCCAGATATTGCAAAGGCACAAAGCAATCAGGCTTATGTTTTGAACACCAATACCCGATATCTGAACCCGGTTAATATTGAGTATGCCGAGCGTCTTTGCGGGTTGTTCCCTGAACCTCTTAACACTTGTTTTCTTGTCTGTTCCGGAAGCGAAGCCAACGAGCTGGCCCTGCGGATTGCCAGTACTGTCAGTGGACAAAAAGATATGATCGTCCTGGAGGAAGCATATCACGGCAATACAAAAGCGAATATAGAAATCAGTCCCTACAAACACAACGGGCCTGGTGGGAATGGACCGCCGGAATGGGTACATGAAATTCCAATGCCTTATCTGTATCGGGGGTTGCATCGAGATCCAGATACTGCGGGAAAGCTTTATGCTGATGAGGTTCTTAAAATCTGTGAAAAACTTTTCGGACAAGGAAAAAAACCTGCAGCGTTTATATGTGAATCCATGCTTGGCTGCGGAGGACACGTTCCTCTTCCGGATGGGTTTCTGAAGCAGTCCTACCAACATGTGAGGCAATATGGAGGACTCTGCATTGCCGATGAAGTTCAGGTAGGTTTTGGACGTGCAGGTAAGTATTTCTGGTCATTTGAATTGCAGAACGTGGTACCGGACATTGTTACCCTCGGTAAGCCAATCGGTAACGGACATCCACTTGGTGCGGTAATTACTACACAGAAGATTGCAGAAAAATTTGCCAACGGCATGGAATATTTTAATACTTTCGGAGGAAACCAAGTTTCCTGTTCTGTGGGAATGGCGGTTCTGGATATCATGGAAAATAAGGGGCTTCAGCAAAATGCGCTGGAAACAGGAAGCTGGCTGAAAGAGGAATTGGAAATGCTGAAAAACGTTTTTCCGCTTATCGGAGATGTTCGCGGTGAGGGTTTGTTTCTGGGAGTTGAACTGGTTCTCGATCCTGAAACGAGGGAGCCTGCGCCACTTCAAGCGGATTATCTGGTCGAAAGGCTGAAATCACGCAAGATTCTGCTCAGTACTGAGGGGCCGGGACACAACGTTCTGAAATTTAAACCACCCATGGTTTTCAACCATAGTGATGCACAGCATCTGCTTGTAGACCTGCAACAGGTGTTACGCGAAAGCCCGCTGCAGAAAAATCTTAAAGCATAAATGGCTAAACGAAAACGCATTGCTATTGGAAGGATTAGTACTGAATGCAGTACATATTCTCACCTGTTTCAAACAGCAGCAGACTTTGAGAAAGTTCAAGGGGCACTACTTGTCGATCTTGTGGATTTTTCGTTTGATTTAATTAGAGTTTGAATCGCAAAGAAAAAGTATATGGATGTTATTATAGATGTTATTTTTGAAATGGGTTCGATTCTCCTTATGGGAATTGTTTTTTTCGTTTTGTATGTTTATGGAAAATTGATTCTCATTAAAATTGGTTTAATTGATGCTGAAGAAGTTGATGAAACCAAAAAGGAAGATGAATCAGATGGAAGTATGTGAATTGATTAATTTAAGGAATCATTGGGACACGATACTTAATTCTAAAAAGCGACAAATTAGTTTCCTCATAATTCACTCAAGGGAAGCGAATATTAGTACTGGTAAATATGCTGGTAAATAATTCAGTAATTAGAAACTCGTTTAATCCCAGCCTAAGATTTCACCTGTTTCGCAGATAGACCTGCCGAATTATCATGAATTCAGATTACTCTGTCCATTTCATGAGATAGAGGTTAAGTTAAGTATCATTATGAATAATCAACTCATCACCACAAAAAGGAGAAAATTATGCAACCAATGATCGTGATTATGAATTTCAGCTATGCCATTGGCGGGGGACTTATCACACTTGTTTTCATGTATTTTGGCTACAAGTGGCTCGATTATTTGACTCCATTCGATACGGGAGAGGAACTGAAAAAGGGCAACCGTGCAGTGGGCCAGGTGGTTGGCAGCATCTTCATCGGTATTGGAGTTGCAATCGGCCTGGTTATCGGGCTGGGGCTGAATTAAGGATGAGGAGGACCGTACTGCTCATAGTAGCCGTTGTGATTCCCATAATGCTGGAGGCCGCCGATATACCTGAGGTAACTGACCGCCACTGGACAAGGAAGTACGATCAGTACTTTCGCAAGTACTCGAAACGTTTTTTCGGACCTGCAATTGACTGGCACTGGTTCAAGGCTCAGGGTATTGCTGAATCAGGACTGCGAGGAAATGCACGCAGCTGGGTCAATGCGAAAGGGATCATGCAATTGATGCCTCGCACCTTTGCAGAGCTGAAAAAAAAGAATCCTGAACTGAGGAATGTTCTGGATCCCCGCTGGAATATTGCTGCAGGAATCAACTATGACTCATTAATGTATATGAAATGGCAGGAGGATCGTCCGTTTCTGGATCGAATACGTTTCATGTTGGGGAGTTACAATGCTGGGTTTCGCACCATCCTGAGAGCACAGAAGCTCAGCAGAAAATATGGATTCAGTGGTAGAGACTGGGAAAGCATTAAATCAGTTGCGCCCAAGGTTTCTAAATGGCGGGAAAAGGAAACACTCGGTTATGTCCGTAAAATTGAAAAACTTATGGGCGATCCCATGGAGTCAGGCTTAGCTGCATTCTTTAATAAATACTGGTAAAATTATACTGGTAAAAAGTGTTGGACAAAGTATTATCTGATGTAGTCGTAATAAGCTCTTAAACTGTGTCATTTCGAGTGAAACAAGAAAACTTATATAAGCAGCCAAACATAAATTTATTAAGATATTTCCCTACAGTCTTAATGAACCAGCACCCAAACATCCTCTGGAATATTTTTTTCATTTCCAGATTACTGATTAAGATGCTGGGTAGATTTCAGACTTTTTAAGAGATAGTCAATATCTCCAAAAACAATAAACAATAAACTGAAGAGAAAAGATGAAATCAGAAGCAAAAATAGCCATAGTCACAGGAGCCGGAACCGGTATCGGCCGTAGTACTACCATCTCGTTATTGCGCGAGGGCTATTCCGTGGTTCTCGCTGGTCGCCGTAAAGAACCCCTGGAATCTACCGTCAAAGAATCCGGAGACGATGGTTCGCGGACTTTGGTTTGCCCCACGGACGTGGGCAATCCAGATTCCGTACTGGCACTGTTTGCAAAAACAAAGACAACTTTCGGACGGCTGGACCTGCTCTTTAATAATGCCGGAATCAGCGCACCCTCGGTACCGCTGGAAGAACTCACCTATAAGCAATGGAAAGCAGTTGTTGACGTAAATCTGACAGGAGCTTTTCTCTGCATCCAAGAGGCATTTAAGATTATGAAGGATCAGATCCCCAGAGGCGGACGTATCATAAATAACGGATCAATCTCAGCGCATGTTCCCCGTCCATTTTCGTCTCCCTACACAGCAACAAAACACGCAATTACAGGACTTACTCGTTCTACAGCACTGGAAGGACGAGCCTTAGATATTGCTTGCGGGCAGATCGATATCGGAAACGCTGCCACTGAAATGACCACTCGTATGCGGGACGGTATCCTTCAGCCCAATGGAGAAACTGCCGTCGAACCAACAATGGATGTCGAAAACGCTGGGAATGCAGTTGTTCACATGGCAGGCCTTCCACTGGACGCGAACGTGCTCTTCATGACTGTAATGGCAACCAAAATGCCTTTCGTCGGGCGCGGATGACTTGGTGACATAATTATTCCGGAAGCAGTGTATTTACGTGCTGGTAAAATTACTGGTATATTATTATGGCCTGCTGAGTAATGTTATAAGGAAAGCATCCAAAAAAACATTCAGGTACTTTATGAGAAACGTACTCGTATTAATTTTTCTTTCCCTCCTTATTTTTAATCCCCTTATTTTTGCTCAGTCAGGTGATACAAGAGCTTTGTCTTATCGTAAAGAGAATGCAATATGGGGATGGTATGACTATGGTAATGAGGAGGAGGATGGAAAATATTTGGGAGAGATTAAGAATTTGAAACCAGATGGATCAGGTGCATACACCTATGGCAAAGGAAAATGGGAAGGCGACAAGTATGAAGGGCAGTGGAAGAGAGGCAATTTTAACGGACACGGTACTTATACCCGTTCTGATGGGCATAAGTTTGTGGGCGAATGGAAAAATAATGTATTAAATGATTTTACGGAATACAACAAATACGGAATCATTGTCAGAAAGTACGTGAATGGAGTGAAAGTGGTACTTGAGCAGACGAAAGCGGTAAATGAAAAAAGAGAAAGAGGAATTCTTTTCAGGGATGGGCCACGTATAAAGTGGGAAGAAGGCGGCAAAAAATGGTTTACTACCGGTGATGATAATACGCAGGGAAAATACGAGGGTGAAATACTGGATGGTGTTCCTCATGGTCAGGGTACGTACTACTGGTTTAATGTCAACAGGTATGAAGGCGGATGGGAGTACGGTTTGTTCAATGGACAGGGAACCTACTACTCGTATCCCAGTGGAGTTAAAGTGGTAGGGGAGTTCAGGAGAGATAAAGAATGGAACACATTGCGTTATGACAAAGACGGAAATATCATTGAAAAGATTGTAAGAGGTAAATTGAAAAAAGACTGATCTGCTGTGTTTTGAAATTAATTACAACTTACCGCTTGCAGAGGTTTTTCAGTACTGGTAAAATAGCTGGTATAAATATTGCTATATTATTACAATTTACCAGCAACAGGAAAAAACATGAAACAGGAAAAACTAACAGAGTCAGCGATAAAAGATGCAAAACCCGGAGCAAAACAATTCAAACTGTCGGACGGCGGAGGTTTATATCTGCTGGTTCATTCAAATGGCTCAAAATATTGGAGGTTTGACTTTAGATTTGAAGGTAAACAGAAATCATCTTCTTTAGGTGTTTGGCCCGAAGTATCATTGACGGAAGCCAGATTCAGGCGGAATGAAGCCAAATTGAAAATCAAGGAAGGCATAAATCCAATTCAGGAAAAAAAGAAGAAATCAGCGCAGCAGCATGAACAGGTCTGGAAGAAAGGAAATTACGAAGGACGTAACACTTCTGAATTACAACAAGTAAATCAAAAATTAGGGCAGAAACAAACCACTCAATCGACAGGAAAACCAACCCGGGATGCAGTCAATTTGCTTAAATCGAATATTTATCCTGAACTTGGAGAAAAGCCTGTTTCAGAGATCAGCAAACAGGATTTAACGGCAATCCTAAAGAATGTTTACGATAGCAGGAAAGAAGTAATTCAGATTATTTGGGATATTTATCCTAATTACCCTGTCGTACAACTTACGGTTTTGTTTATTTTGTTATTTGTGACAATTGATTTCTTGCCGGCACTGTTTACAACGAGTCTGTATTTCATCATTACAGTTTGTGTTACAGTTGGAAGGGACTTATGGATTGAGAACAAACAGCAATAATAAACGGCTAATAACTCTACTTCAAATCCTCAGGAAAACACGTAAATCAATAATATTTAATTGAATTTACGTAACCCACCCACTCAGCAGAAATCAGTCTGGTAGCAGCCTTCCTCGAAACAGTTGAAATACTGTGCTACAAGAGGGTGATGGACTGGTTGGGGAGAAGGTTCTTCTTCAAGGTTTTGTTCTGCCACATAAGTTGTGGTGTTTGACTGATCGACCAGCACATGATACCAGGGTTTGTCACGCGGAGGTTTGCTTTTTGCCATTTCACGGTACCATTCTTCTGATCCCTGAAAGTCGGCATCAACATCGACGATTACCCCCCTGTAATCAAATCGTAGATGGTGGATGATTTGTCCAATACTGAATTTGCAGAAAGTGTCCATATGATTTATTGGGGAAATATATTCAAATTTCATAGATTAAAAACTTGTTTTGCTGATGAGAATTGTTTTGTCATCTAAGACTTGACCCGGGATTCAGCACAATCGTACCGTTTGGAAGGGGAATTTTAAGGCCCGCCGCTGGATTCAAACATCCACGGGATTTAAAACTTTTAATGGAAAAATTAAGAGGACACGATACTTAATTCAAAAAAATGACACACTTAATGTCCCCATAATTCTTCAAGCGCTTGTCCGGATCAACTGCTCCAGTGCCTCATAAGGCTGTGCTCCCACAAGTCCTTGATTTCCGGAAACGAAAGTCGGGACTCCGGTGACACCAAGCTCGCGAGCACGTTTCCAATCGGCGTCCACCGCATCCCGGAAACTGCGTTTACTGATCATCTCTTCAGCTGCATCACGGTCCAGCCCAGCAGTTTCAGCAACTTCCAGCAGTACCAAGGGTTCTGGCGAGGTTGCGACCCTCTGCGAAATATGCCTCAAAGAGTTTCAGGTTCAGCGCCTCTCCTTCCGGAAACGATTCGCCCCACTTCGCGAGTTCCTGTGCAAGTCGGCTGTTATATGTGTGGGAACGGTTTCCGTAAGCCAAGTTTTCCTCGGTCATCAAAGCAGACATGCGCTGCTTCATTGCCTCGATGTCAGCGCCCCGTCCCTGAAACAAATCTTCCAGCGAAAGCCCAGAATCCGGAGTCTCCGGGTGCAGCGGAAAGTGTGTCCAGAGCACGGTCAGTCCGTATTTATTTTTCAATCGTTCGACACGCCCGGTGACGAGGTAGCACCACGGTCAGACGAAATCGCTGAAGATTTCCAGTATTTTAGTTGTTTTCATTGACATAATAATTAAAGTGACACAATACTTAATTCTGAAAAATGACACACATCATGTCCCGGTAATTCTTCAAATCAGCAATAGCGTTCGATTCCCACAATCAGCTCATCCGAGTAGCGATCTCCATGCGCAAATCCAACAGGCAAAATCCGTTCAATTTCTGTCCTGTCTTCATCTGTAAGTTTAATCTCAGTTGCTCCAGCCCACTCTTTTAGATGTGCCCCACTTCGTGTTCCTGGAATCGGTATCAGATGCTCTTCCTGGTCCAGAACCCAAGCCAGTGCGGCTTCTGTTGTGCTCCATCCACGGGATCGGGCAAAGTCACGGAAACTGGAAATCATTTTGCAGTTGGCTGAGAAATTTGGTTCCAGAAAACGAGGCATGTTTTTGCGGATATCTGTATCATGGAAATCGGTAGGATCCGGGAAAGTATCCGTTAGCATTGCCCTTGCCAGAGGGGAGAAAGGTACAAAAGCAACACCCAGTTCAGCGCAGGTCTGCAGCATTCCAAGTTCCGGATAACGTGTCCAGAGTGAATATTCATTCTGCACGGCCGTTACCGGATGAACGGCATGAGCTCGACGTAGCGAAGAAGGTGCTATTTCTGAAAATCCGAAACCGCCAATTTTACCTTCGCTTTTGAATTTAGCAAGAGTTTCCGCCACGTCTTCAATCTCAATCGACCAGTCCCGGCGGTGAATGTAGTAAAGCTCCACATGTTCAACTTTGAGGCGTTTCAGCGAACCTTCCAGTGCCGTACGCAATGCAGATTCAGAATTGTCATTTTCGCCACGCTTCCCTCCGACAACCATTCCGCCTTTGGTTGCAATACTGAAGCGGTGTCCCCGTGCCTGCTGGTATTCCCCAATCAATTCTTCAGAATAGCCTTTCCCATATATTTCGGCTGTGTCCAGAAAAGTAATGCCCTGATCACGTGCAGAGTCGAGGCATTCGAAGCTTTCTGCTTTATCTGTGGCTCCGAAAGATCCTGCAAAGCTCATGCAGCCGAGGCCAATGGCCGAAACATCGGGTCCGTCAAGGCCCAGTTTTCGTGTTTTCATTATTTATCCTTCTAATTTGAATGATCAAAAAGGCTGTTAATTATTTCTGATACCTATCTTTCCACTCTCCGTAGGTCATACCATAGACGATTTCTTTGGCAGAATCAACAGTGATCTCCTCTCCGCGCTCCACAGACTCGGCTGAATACCACTTGGCCAGACAGTTGCGGCAAAAGCCGGAAAGATTCATCAGGTCAAGGTTCTGTACATCCTTGCGTGAATCAAGATGACTCACCAGCCTGCGGAAAACGGCGGCTTCAATTTCTGTACGTGTTTCTGTTTTCATTTTTTACTTTCTAGTTAAGGGCCTTAATTTTGTTTCGAATTAATTAATGGGACACGTTACTTAATTTTAATAATAGAATTAACTTCATGTCCACATGTCTTGCCATCCCGGACATGATCCTGAATGCAGTATACACGTCCTTTTTGTAAGCGAAATATTAAACCACACCACTGGATTCCGAGTCTTTGCTTCGCTGCCTGGAATGACAATGAAACTGGAATATGGGGTGTCTTCACTTACCGTTAAATTCTTCAATCAACTCATCAATTTTCGGGGCGAGCGAAAAAATGCTGTTCCAGTAAGAATCGTGATCGTACCATTGTGAATTCAATTCATCAAGTTCACGTCCCTGTTGCTCTATCCAGGTGAAATATTTGAGATTGTGGATTCTTTTCTTTTCATAATGTGTCAATTCCAGACATTTTCAATTCCGGAATCCATCATCAACTGCATATCTTTGTGTGCATCAATGATTGTGTATGCGCCCCGTTCTGCTGTTAGTTCTTCAATACGCGAACCGTAAAGTTCCATTGAATCTGTCAAAATTGTAATCACGTAATCGTCTTCGGTCAACTCATAATATTTTGCAAATTTGACAGCCGCAAGAACGTTCCCAATTCCGGAAATACCCAACAGGTCCAACTGCTTCGCTAATTCGGGATTCACACCGTAGTGTGCCAGGGTTTCCCTACCTGTATCCTCATTGAAAAGCCGAAGCAAACGGACTGCAGTCTCATCATCAACTCCAATTACCATATCCGTGTTTTTGCAGTCGTGAATCCACGGCACATGTTTGTCGCCGATGCCTTCTATTCGGTGATCTCCAAAACCGTTGTTCAACAGAGTGGGACACTGCAAGGCCTCCGCAACAGCCAATTTTGAACCGGGAAATTTTTCTTTTAAATAATATCCAAAGGCCATTGATCCTGCAGATCCGGAAGAGGAAATGGCACCGGCAAATCTACTGTTTACACCCATTTCCTGTTTCAAAGCTTCTTCAGCAGCTTTGCCTGTTACCATATAATGCCAAAGCGGATTTCCAAATTCTTCGAACTGATTGAAGATCTGGATATCGTTCCGTGTGTTTTTCAGTTCCCAGCATTTATCAAATATTTCTTTCACATTGCTTTCACAACCCGGAGTTGCAATCACTTCTCCAGCCACTTTCTCCAACCATTCAAAACGTTCGCGCGACATATTTTCCGGTAAAATAGCAATTGAGTCACAGCCCAGCAGCGAAGACACATAAGCCCCTCCTCTGCAGTAGTTTCCGGTGGATGGCCAGACTGCCTTAGTTTCTCCCGGACAAAACTGTCCGGTGGTTAAAGCCGGAGCCAGGCAGCCGTATGTCGCTCCCACTTTATGCGCACCGGTTGGAAACCACTTGCCGACCAGTGCTATTATTTTTGCTTTGACACCTGAAAGTTCCGGAGGAATAACGATGTAATTCACACCGCCGAAACCACCGCCCTCTGAGACAGGTTCATTTTTCCAGGAGATCCGAAACAAATTGGAAGGATGTGTTTCCCACAAACCAACGTTTTTCAGATCATCTTTGATTTCTTCCGGAATCGTTTCCGGATTCTGCATCTGTCCAAATGTGGGAAGTTTGATTTTTCGTTCCCGGCAATGTTTTGCGTTTTGCCGAATTTTTGATTCGTTTTTTGTTAAATCAATCATATTTATTTAGATTAGTAATTTAGTAGTTTCAGATTTATGAAATTTCATCAAGCGAGTTGATGGTCCTTTCAGGCAGGATAATACTTTTTGCTGTAGAATTAGCGGAAATTTTTAAGGGATGGGTAACCAAATTCCAGCGTCTGATGAGGAAGAATTTCCTCCAGTTCTTCAATCAGCGTTGACGTAATGTTGATCCGCTCTTCGGGGGTAATGGTTACAGAAACGGCTTCAGGTGTTTGAACTGAAAATGTGAAAGGCTTGTCACCAGAATATTTTTGCAGAGTCTTTCGCAGTAAACTGACAGATTCATGATTCAGGGATTCAGCACCTATTTTTATCAACATGCTTTTTGCCTCAGTTTCCCTGAGTTCACTCAGCCTGTGTACATTGTCCACAAACATTCCCACCTCCTCATCCCGATAATTCACACGACCGGAAATCAAAAGTGGATCGTCGCTTTCCAGCAATTCTCCCACCTTCTCATAAACCGAAGCAAAGACAGGAAACTCAATGGTTCCTCGTGTATCTTCAAGTGTGACAATGGCAAACTTTTCGTTGCTTTGGTTTAGACGGACAGTATTATTGACAACGATTCCAACCAAAGAAACCTTATCTTTTTCTGCAAGCAGACCCTCTTTCATTTTAGAGGTGGTGGTAGCCAGGATTTTAATTTCTGAGACATAACTGTCCAGCGGATGTCCTGAAACATAAAAGCCTAGTGCCGTCTTTTCCTGATTTAAACGTTCCCGTTTGGGCCAGTTCCTGACTTCAGGAAATTCAAGCTGAGTTTTGGTAGCTTCTGCATCGCCTGCATCCATCAATTCAAACATGGAATCCTGCAAAGGCTCTTCAGCACGATGAAATTCCTGTGATAAATGAAAGGCACTGTCGATTGCAGCAAACAATTGCGAACGGTTTTCATGCAGTGAATCGAAGGCACCGCACTTGACCAGTGTTTCAATCATTCGTTTATTGACTTCCTTCAAATCCACTTTTTTCATGAATTCCATAAAATCAGTCAATTGTCCATGTTCGTTACGTACCTTCAAAATTGCATCAACTGCTTTTGAGCCCACGTTTTTAACAGCATTCAAACCAAAACGAATGACTTCAATCCGGGCTTCCCGGCGCAGCCAGGCAGAAAATGGTGACTTCAAATCAAAGATTGCAATATTGACTTTAGAGTTCAGTGTATTTAATTCCCCACTTAAAGATTCTGTGTTTTGAGCAAAAATTTCCAGAAATTCAGCCTCTTCTTTGAAATCGCGATTTTTAAGTATTTTCATGGAATTCCGGAGCGGCTCAATCCATTCTTCAGGAACTGTTTCTTTTTCTGGACTGGTACCGCAGAAGTCACGTTCAAAGTGCGAGATTGTTCTGACTGAGATTCTGAAACCGGTTGGTGCAACCGTAAAAGTTTTTGCGCTGTGATTCACATCCGGAGGCAAAACATTGACACCCATTGCCTTGCATTCACTAATGTAACTGATGACGTTGTCCTGGTTGTTGATGGAACCATTGAACAATGCAGCCATCAGCTGAACAGGATAATGCGCCTTGAGAAATGCAGTTTGATATGAAATTATAGCATAAGCAGCTGCGTGGCTTTTGTTAAAACCGTATTCAGCAAATTGCTCTATTAGCTCAAATATTTCATTAGCTTTTTCTTCCGGAGTACTGGATTTAGGACATTTCTCAACAAACTCTGGGTTTTTCAGGCAGCCTTCAACGAATTGTAGACGCTGTTCAGCCAGGACTTCCGGAGTCTTTTTTCCAATCGCACGACGTAACAAATCTGCCTGTCCCAGAGAAAATCCGGCAAGGACCTGCACGCCCTGAATGATTTGTTCCTGATAGACAAGTACACCGTATGTTTCCCGTAAAATATCCGTCATAAGTGGATGTGGATAAATAACTCTCTTTCGTCCATGTTTGCACTCAACATAATCCTTAACCATTCCGGAACCAAGAGGGCCCGGGCGGTAAAGTGCCAGAATTGCAACAATATCTCCAAAAACTGAGGGCTGCATGTTAGATACCAGTCGTTTCATACCTGACGATTCCAGCTGGAAAACTCCGATTGTATCTGCACGGCAGAATAAATCGAAAGTTAAGGAATCGTCCATGGGTATACTGGAGATGTCGATTGAGGCAGAATCCTGACGGCTTGTTTTGATCAGGTCAAGAGTATTGTCAATGGTGGAAAGGTTTTGCAAACCAAGGAAATCAAACTTGACTGCACCCTGGTCCTCTGCATATTTCATTGGATACATCGACTGCAGCACACCTTCTTTTCCAGTACAGACCGGCATCACTTCACGGATATCCTGATCCATGATAATCACTCCAGCAGCGTGGGTTCCCAAATGAGTGTTCAGGTCTTCCAGTTGCCGGCTGAACTTAATCAAACGCTGTTCATTTTCACTGCCTTCTGCAGCAAGCAGTGCCAGTTCAGGCACTTTAGCCAGCGCCTGATCAAGAGTGATATTCAAATCATTTGGAACAAGTTTTGCGATTTTATCTGCTTCAGAATATGGAAAATTCAGCACCCGCGCTACACCACGCACGACCGCTTTTGCTTTGAGTGAACCAAAAGTGGATATTTGGCATACATTTTTGTCTCCGTATTTTTCACGAACGTGCTCTATTACTTTTTCTCTGCCCTCTACATCAAAATCAATATCGAAATCCGGTAGGTTTACACGATATGGATTAAGGAATCTCTCAAAAAGCAGCCCGTAGCGCAGGGGATCAATATCCGTGATGAGTAAAGCATAAGCGACTAGCGAACCTGCTCCGGAACCCCTTCCGGGGCCAACCGAAACGCCGTTATCTTTTGCCCATTTTATAAATTCAGAAACAATCAAAAAGTAACCTGGAAATTCCATTTGAATGATTACCTCCAGTTCAAAACTTAAACGCTCAATGTAAGGTTCCCGAAATTCCTCAAACGGAACCTCCGGAGCATAAAGTTCATAAAGTTTTACCAATCGGTCTTTCAATCCTTTTTCGGCATCTTCGCGTAGTCTTGAATCAAGAGTTTCAGATTCTCTTGTGGCAATTTGCGGCAGAAATGTTTTTTTATTTTCCAAAGAGACATCGCATTGCTCTGCAATTATACTGGTATTATTCAATGCAGTCGATGGAAGTTCCGCAAATGCCGAGAGCATCTCTTCCGGACTTTTCAGGTAACGCTGACTTCCAAGTTGTTGAGGAACACCTTCATCTGTGACTCTGCGCTGCAGACCCATCAGCGAGAGAATATACTGTGCCTCAGCTTCTTCAGGAGTGAGATAAAGGCAGTCGTTTGTGCCGACAAGAGGAATATCGAGTTCATGTCCTAAACGTATTAACTGTTGGTTCAATTCCTGTTGTTCTGGAAGTCCTGTATTCTGTAGTTCAATATAATAACGGTTGCTAAAAACATCTCTGTACCAAAGCGCAACTCTACGTGCGTCATCCGGACGTCCGTCAAGAAAATGTTTGTTGATCTGTCCCTTCATTCCGCCGCTGAGGGCAATCAAACCCTCGTTATATTTTTCCAGCAGTTGATGATTGATGCAGGGGGCTCCCTTGACTTTACCTTCGGTGTAGCTGAGGCTCGCCAGAAAACCCAAATTGTGATAACCCAGCCGATTCTGACAAAGAAATTGAGTCTGTCCAATGGAAGATTTTGCAGGTCCGGATTCGGTTAAAACCTCCTCAGGGTTATCTTCAATAACAGATGCACCCATTCCGATAATTGGCTTTAAGCCTTCTTCCTTCAAAGTGTGGAAAAATTCAACGGCACCAAACATGTTTCCATGATCGGTAACAGCACAGGATTCAAAACCATGTTTTTTGAGTGCAGTAACCAAATCTTTAATTCGGATTGCTCCCTCAAGCAGAGAATATTGCGTGTGAAGATGAAGGTGGGTGAACATTACTGTCTGAATCGTTTTTTGGAAGAGTGACCAGTATGCATCTTACATGAAATTAATTTTGCGGGCAAGATTCTTATAAGTATGTTGATTAGAATTTTGTTCAGAAACAGGCTGTATTCATGTCATCAGATTTACGATTAATACCGACAATCTGAGACAGTATTACGGTTTTTGAGTTGTCAACTCAGCCTGTTTGATGGACCCTTTTTCGCAGACCGGAATAGAAATTAATACTAAAAATAATATTTTTTTCCTATTTTTTGATAAGACATAATTACTGATGTTAGAGTATTTCCGATCCAACAATCTTGAATACGCACTTTTGAAGTTAGCAGAACAACTCGTACTTTGCAGGCGGGTGGAACGGATTATTATCCGGCCAACAAAAAAACATGTCAACAGATAACAATCTCCAGCATTTTGCTGAAGACATGCCACTGAGTAAAACTGCACTTGATTTGAGCTCAAACGGACAGGGATTCGGTTTGATCATTGTCGACGAGGTCAACGGTTTTGCCACCGTCGGCGCCGGAAATCTTGCTCCTCAAGTTCCGAATGAACAGGTATCAGTGATGGTTTCCGAAACTAATCGTCTTGCGCATTCTTTCACTCAACAAGCTATGCCTGTGCTGGCATTTCTAGATACACACGATTTTGGTAAACAGGAACCGCCTTATTCGCTGCATTGCGAACGCGGTACAGGTGAGGAGGATTTGGTTTCGGAACTGAAGTGGCTTGAAAAAGAACCACAGGCAACTTTAGTACGCAAGGACTGCATTAACGGTTTCATTGGTGCGTTTCAGCAGGATGGATCCAATGCAGTTATTGACTGGGTCAAGGATAATAATGTGGCTAACGTCCTGGTAGTTGGAATATGTACCGACATTTGTGTAATGGATTTTGTTCTTACACTGCTCTCAGCTCGAAATCACGGGATGCTTCCAAGTTTGAAAGAAGTGGTGGTTTATGACAAAGGCTGCTCTACCTATGACCTGCCCAGAAATGTTGTTGAGAAAATTGGACTACTACCCAGTGCCAGCCACCCTCAAGACGTAACTCATTACATGGGACTCTACTTTATGGCTTCACGAGGTGCGCAACTGGTTGAAAGTGTCCAAGTATAAAATTTTCTGCAACTCAAGCAATTTTACTGCAACTTGAATATTATTTGAAAAATTAACTCTCTACATCCGTACCCGTTTGCTCTTCGGATCATAAAACGCACGCAAAGAAGGTCTTGCACCGTACCGTTCTCCGGCCACTTCAATTTCAAAAACACTTGATTCCAGAAATTCTTTGCTCACTCCATCCTCGTGTGATACATAACCCATTCCAAGACAAGTTCCAATGGTGTGACCGTACATTCCGGAAGTCAGATCACCAACGATTTTGTTATTACACCAAATCGGTTCATTGTGATAAAGCATTGGTTCCGGATTTTCCAGAGCAAACTGCACCAGACGTTTTTTCAAAACTCCGCTTTTTGTTTTGGACAATTCGTCTTTTTGACGCAGCAAGGCCTCCCGACCTATGAAACCTCCGGGTTTTTCAAACTTGACCGCAAAACCAAGTCCGGCTTCCAGTGGCGTGTCTTCGTCCACAATATCATGTCCCCAGTGCCGAAATGCTTTTTCCAAACGCAGGGAGTTGAGGGCATGCATTCCCGCCAGTTTCAAACCATGTTCGGTTCCAGCTGCAAGGATTTTATCGAAGATGTCCTGAGCAAATTCGGTTGGTGCATAAATTTCCCAGCCCAATTCACCAACGTAAGTCATACGTAAGGCCAGTGCTCTGGCGTAGCCGATTTCAATTTCCTGTGCATTGCCGAAAGGAAATGCCTCATTTGATAAATCGTCCGGAGTGAGTTTTGAAAGTAAATTTCGGGATTCCGGTCCCATCACGCTCAACACAGCATATCCGGAAGTTACATCCGTGACTGTCACATGTACGTCATCCGGAATATTTTTGTGCAGCCAGGCCAGATCACGGATTTGACTAGCCCCAGCCGTAACAACCAGAAAAACATTTTCATGTAAACGGGTTACCGTCAAGTCTGACTCAATACCACCGCGTTCATTGAGCCACGATGTATAAACCGCTTTTCCGGATGGAACAGCGACATCATTGGCACAAATCCGATTGAGCACTTTTTCAGCATCACGTCCTTGCACCACGAATTTCGCGAAGGACGACATGTCGAACAGCGCTACTTTTTCCCGTGCCGCCTGATGCTCAGAGGCAGAGGCTTCAAACCAGTTTTGACGTGCGTAACTGTATTCGTATCGTGCTTCTGTTCTTTGTGGTGCAAACCAGTTGGCGCGTTCCCATCCGCTCATCTCACCAAAACATGCACCAGTTTTTTCCAGACGATCATGTAGCACAGATTTGCGTACACCTCGGCTGGTTTCCGGCTGTCGAAAGGGCCAGTGCATGGCGTAAAGCAGGCCTAATGATTCTTCGGTGCGCTCCTTCAAATATTGTGAATTGCCCTGAAATGAATGAAACCGGCGGATGTCTACATCCCATAAATCTATTGGCGGATATCCGTTTACGATCCATTCGGAAAGCACTTTGCCTGCACCACCCGCAGATTGAATTCCGATTGAGTTGAGTCCGGCAGCGACATAGAAGTTTTTAAGTTCCGGAGCCTCCCCTAAGATATAGCGGTCGTCTGGAGTGAAACTTTCTGGACCGTTGAAAAAAGTGTGAATTCCGGCATCTTCCAGTTTTGGAATGCGATGCATTGCATTCAGCATCGCTGGTTCAAAATGCTCCCAATCTTCCTCAAACTGACCAAATGAAAAATCCTCCGGAATCGTGTTTAGTGGACGCGGTTTTGATTTAGGTTCAAAGCAGCCAACCAGCATTTTTCCTGCATCTTCTTTTGCATAAATCCAGCTGCTTGGATCACGTAAAACCGGAAGAGTTGACGGCAGACCAATGTTTTCAGTGACAATATAAAAATGTTCTGCAGCATGCAGTGGTACATTTACGCCTGCCATTTTCCCAACCTGATGCCCCCATAATCCGGCACAGTTAACAACAATTTCGGCAGAGATAGTTTTGAGTTCACTTGCTTCTCCACTACCGAGAGACGGAACCTCCACTTTGACTCCGGAAACTTGTCTCGCACCGGACGTTCCGGCGTTTTTGGTTTCGATTCCGCAAACGCGTATGTTTTCAAATATTTTTGCTCCACCCATTTTTGCGCCTTTTGCCAGCGCCTGAGTCACATCAATTGGATTTGTCTGTCCGTCTTTGGGCAAAAAAACAGCGCCGACCAGGTCATCAATATTTAAAAGTGGATATAATTCACGTGCTTCTCTAGGAGAAATCACCTCGACTTCCAGCCCAAAACATTTGGCCATCGAGGCTCCCCTTTTTAGTTCCTCAAAACGCCCGTCATCCGGAGCCACGCTGATGGAACCGTTTTGTTTAAAACCGGTGGCCTGTCCTGTTTCTTTTTCCAGAGTGGCATAAAGTTCGCTGGTATACTGCGCAAGTTTGGTCATGTTTTTTGTGGCCCGCAATTGACCGACGAGTCCGGCTGCATGCCAGGTTGTTCCGCAGGTCAACTCTTTGCGTTCCAGCAAAACCACATCCTTCCAGCCCAGTCTTGTTAAATGATAAGCAACACTACAGCCAATTACTCCGCCACCGATGATGACAACTTGTGCCTGCTTTGGTATAGATTCCATTTAGAGATTCCTAATAATATTTTTAAACAATGTAACAAATACAAATAAATATGAATAAGTTTTACAGCTTCCTGCATGGATGGTCAACCACAAATTTGGTGTAACCAAAAAAGTTTTTTCACCATACTAATTCAGTTTGATTTCAAAATAAATTCCGTCTTGTTGCTCCAAATAATTCCTGCCATAATGATCACAAAATAAACATCAAAAATCAGCTTAATTTCCTGTCCTGAATATCCTCAGTCCTTTTTCATGTCCCAAGAAAAAGCAGATCAATTAGTCGTAATTGGCGCATCAGAACACAATCTGAAAAATGTAAGCCTTAATATTCCACGAGACTCACTGACAGTTTTTACTGGAGTCAGTGGTTCTGGAAAATCTTCACTGGCATTTGATACGATTTTCAAAGAAGGCCAGCGCCGTTTTGTTGAATCACTTTCGGCCTATGCCCGTCAATTTCTGGGGCAAACTGACAAGCCTAAAGTCGAACACGTCGAAGGACTGAGTCCGACGATTTCTGTAGACCAGAAAACAGTCAACCGTAATCCACGTTCAACCGTTGGAACAATCACAGAAATTTACGATCATTACCGCCTCCTTTTTTCCCGTTTGGGCAAACCGCATTGTCCTGAATGCGGAACCCGCATCACCTCACAAACGCCGGAACAAATTACCGATTATGCTTATGTGGACGCCCTAAATGAAGCCTGCATGATCCTGGCACCAATGGTTCAGGAACGCAAAGGAGAATACCGCAAAGAACTAGAAGACTGGGCCGCTGAGGGCTACGTTCGAGCCAGAATTGACGGAGAAGTCCGCAGGCTGGATGAGGATATCCGGCTTGCCCGCTACGAAAAACACTCCATTGAACTGGTTGTTGACCGACTTACAATTACTGCAGAAGAAAAAAGTCGGTTCACAGAAAGTGTAGAAAAAGCACTGTTGCTGGGTAACGGGTTGGCTATTTTGCACTATGGTAAAAAAACTGCAGAAAATGAAACAAAAAATCAGCTGGAGCAAAGCCCTGAAAAAGATCACTTGTTCAGTCAGTTGATGGCCTGTCCCAGCTGTCAAATTGCGCTGCCAGAAATGGAACCACGCTTATTTTCTTTTAACGCACCTCAAGGAGCATGTCTCTCGTGCAACGGAATCGGCCAGTTAAGTACATTTTCTGAAGAGAAACTCTGTGATCCCGAACTCTCAATTTCTGAAGGTGCAATCAAATGTTTTACTGAAAAGGGGAATTTACTATACACAAAAGTCGATCAGCGCCACGTCAACAGTTTAATGAAAAATTTTGAAATCAACGACAAAACTTTGTGGAAAAATTTATCCGTTGAACATCGGCAGTTGATTTTATATGGAAACACTAAAATGAAGCTTGGCGTTTCCAATATTTTTCGGTTTCCCGGTCAGTTTCTCAATAAACTGGAGAAACAACAATGGGCCGGTTTCATTCCAATCCTGCAATTTGTTTTTCGTTTTGTAAAGGGTCCACTTGAAAAATTTCAGCACACTTCTATTTGTCCGGACTGTGCAGGAAAACGCCTAAACAAGATGGCACTTGCAGTACGACTGCACGGCCACAATATCAATAGTCTTTCCGGTGAATCAATTGAAGATTCGGTCAACTTTTTTGATAATTTAAAACTGACTGAAACTGAGAAAATAATAGGGCGGGACATTTTCAGAGAAATCCGGGACCGTCTGCATTTCCTGAACGATGTCGGTGTAGGTTATCTCTCACTTGAGCGTTCTGCAGCAACCTTGTCCGGCGGAGAAGGACAACGTATCCGGCTTGCTTCACAGCTTGGTGCAGGACTGCAGGGTGTGCTTTATGTACTCGATGAACCTTCAATTGGACTGCACCAGAGTGACAACAAAAAGCTGATTCGCACTTTAAAAAAATCACACCCATCAATACTGTGATTGTGGTTGAGCATGATGAGGAAACCATCGAATCTGCCGATCATTTAGTGGACATCGGTCCGACTGCAGGGCAAGACGGCGGACACATCACAGCCCAGGGTTCCATTCAAAATATAATACAAGCACAGGAATCAATTACCGGACAATTCCTTTCCGGTAAAGAACAAATCGCCATTCCTGAAAAACGCCGTCGGCCTTCCGGGAAAACAATTACCATTAAAGGTGCTAGTTTCAATAATTTAAACAATCTTGACTGTGAAATTCCACTTGGAATTTTTGTAGCTGTAGCAGGTGTTTCCGGTTCAGGTAAATCCTCGTTGATTGACGGCATTCTCAAAAAGGCCTTGAACTGCCATCTGAACCCCGGAAGCAAAGACGAACCCGGACCACACAAAAAAATTTCGGGACTCGAAAATATAGATCGTGTGATTAAAATTGACCAGGCTCCAATTGGCCGCACCCCCCGCAGCAACCCAGCAACTTACACCAAGGTACTTGACCCAATCCGTGACTTATTTGCCCTGATGCCGGAAGCAAAAGCCCGGGGTTATAAAAAAGGACGCTTCTCATTCAACGTCAAGGGCGGACGCTGTGAATCTTGCAAAGGGGCAGGTTTGAAAACGATAGAAATGCAGTTTTTGAGTGATGTACAAATTCCTTGTGATACCTGCCGCGGAAAACGCTTCAATGCTGAAACTTTGCAGATATTCTATAAAAACCGCACAATTCACGATGTCCTGGAAATGACGATTACAGAGGCGGAGGATTTCTTTTCTGCACTACCAAAAATCCACATAATTTTGCAAACTCTACTGGACGTTGGTCTTGGCTATGTAAAACTTGGGCAACCATCCACAACCCTCTCCGGAGGAGAGGCACAGCGTGTAAAAATTTCTTCAGAGTTAAAAAAAAGAGGGACTGGAAATACGCTTTACATTCTTGACGAACCAACCACCGGCCTTCATTTTAAGGACATTCGTTTGTTGTTATCTTGCCTGAACCGTCTTGTTGATCAAGGCAACACTGTCTTAGTGATTGAGCATAATTTGGATGTGCTGAAAGTTGCCGATTATCTGATAGAACTTGGACCGGGAGGTGGTAAATATGGAGGTGAACTGGTTTGCGAAGGAACTCCGGAAAATTTATCGGAGCAGATGACACTGACAGGAAAGTTTTTGAAAATAGTTTTGGAAAAAGGGGCTGAACAAAATAGTTTCAAAGAATCAGAAGAAAAAAATGGCAAAGTTACAGAGCTGCAAAGTTTCAAAGTTTCAGCGACTGAAGTGATTGAAGAAGATACAGCGAATTTTGAAAAAGTAAAAGTTTCAAAATCATACTCTCGTGACATCGTAATCAAGGGTGCGTCAAAAAATAATTTGCGGCACATAGATGTACGGATTCCAAACAATAAAATGACTGTGATAACCGGTGTTTCCGGTTCCGGCAAAACGAGTTTGGCCTTTGACACTATTTTTGCAGAAGGACAGGCACGTTATCTCGAATCGCTTTCAACTTATGCACGTCGATTTCTGGGCCGTATGGATAAAGCACCGGTGGATTCGATTGACGGACTTTCTCCGGCAATTGCTATCAATCAAAAAGCAACTGGTCGTAATCCCCGTTCGACTGTTGCTACAACAACTGAAATCTATGATTATCTGCGTTTACTTTTTGCGCGTATCGGCAAGGCGCATTGTCCAACAACTGGAAGGCCTTTGCTCGGCTACAGTCCAACCCGTGCGGCAGTCTTTTGTACAGAACATTTTGAAGGTGAACGGATTGAGTTGCTTGCACCTTTATTTTTACCAGGGTCGAGCAAAATTCTGTTGCTGGATCACCCCAAGCACTTGCCAAATGTGATCGACTCGTTGGAGCAGGAAGGATTTGTCCGGCTATATATAAATGGAGAAACAATTCGACTGGATGAATGGAAGGAAAACTCTGCAAAATTTAAACTCAGTAAAAACACTACAGTCGATTTGGGAATTGACCGTTTACGCGTTAATTCGGAAGAACAAAAACGTCTGGCAGAAGCCGTTGAAAATGCTTTCCAGCGTGGACATGGTTTGTTGAAAATTACTAAAAGCCAGCATGACTAAGAATATGTTTCGTTGTGCTGAAACAGAGAAATTTCCCCATGTTACTTTCTTTTTTTCAGGAGGAAGAATTATCACCACGCATGTTTTCCTTCAACTCTCATGTGGGAGCATGTCCAACCTGTGATGGTTTGGGAGAGTTTCAGCGCATAAATAATCCTCAATGTCAAGATTGCGGAGGTGAACGTTTGAAAGCAGAATATCGTGCAGTGACAATAAATCAGCAAAATATCAGCCAATTTTGTCAACTTTCTGTCCCAGAAGCACGGCAGGAAATTGAAAGCTGGGTTCTCACCGAAAATCAGCGTACCGTTGCCGAACAGGCGCTGGGCGAAATTTTAACACGTCTTAAATTTTTGGAAAATGTAGGGTTGGACTATTTGACACTCGATCAAAAAGCATCCACACTTTCCGGAGGTGAGGCGCAGCGTATCCGGCTTGCCTCACAAATTGGTTCAGGACTGGTTGGCGTGACCTATGTTTTGGATGAACCAACTATTGGGCTGCATCCCCGTGATACTGCACGGCTTATCCGCACTTCATACATTTGTAGCTCTAGGAAATACAGTTGTTGTTATAGAGCATAATCTTGATGTAGTTAAGACTGCGGACCATATTATTGATATTGGTCCGGGAGCAGGTCACTACGGCGGCAATGTTTCCGCTTTTGGAAGTCCACAGGAAATCTCAATCAAACACGATTCGCTGACTGCTCAATATATGAGAGGTGAAAAATCGATTCCGCTGCCGAAAAAATATCGTCCGTTTAATCCGGAGTATTTAATTTCTGTTACCGGAGCAGCAGCAAATAATTTAAAAAAACTGGATGTCAACTTTCCTCTCGGAATTTTTACGGTGGTGACAGGCGTTTCCGGTTCAGGAAAATCCTCACTTGTTGTCGATGTTCTGCAGCGAGCACTGGAAAAGGAAATAAATGGAAAGCTGATTAAACCAGGAACACACAAAAAAATTAGCGGAATAGCTCAACTTGAATCCATAATGGTGATCAACCAGGAAGCGATTGGGCGAACTCCGCGTTCAAATCCTGCAACTTATGCAAAAGTTCTTGAACCGATCCGCAACCTCTTTTCTTCAATGCCGGAAGCAAAACAACGCGGATTTTCCAAGCGTCGTTTTTCGTTTAACGCAAAAGAGGGACGTTGTCCAGTATGCGACGGACAGGGTTTCCAATTGATTGAAATGCATTTTTTGTCAGATGTATGGGTCAAATGCGATCAGTGCAAAGGTAAACGCTACAATCGTGAAACACTGGCAGTCAAGTATAAGGGACATACTATTGCGGATGTGCTTGAAATGGAAATCAGCAAAGCAGTTGAAGTTTTTGTGGCACAGCCGCGCATTAAGCGGATTCTCAAAACCCTGGAAGACGTTGGCCTGGGTTACATGAAATTAGGACAGGCAGGAAATACTCTCTCCGGAGGAGAAGCCCAGCGATTAAAATTAGCTGCAGAACTTGCTCGTCGTGCACATGGTCCTACTCTTTATATTTTGGACGAGCCCACTACTGGACTGCATATCGACGATGTGGCAAGGTTGCTTAAAATATTGCACAGTCTGGTGGATGAAGGTCACTCTGTGCTGGTTGTAGAACATAATATTGATTTGATCAAATGCGCTGATCATGTAATTGATTTGGGACCAGAAGGCGGAGACAAGGGCGGGAGATTGGTCTTTGAAGGAACTCCAAAAAACTGCAGTAAGAATAAGCTAAGTTACACTGGTAAGTTTCTGGAAGCGTTTTTTTACTCCAATCCATAAAGCTAATTTAAAAAAACTATCCTCTGATCTTTTATAACAAAGATTATTTCCATCAGAAACTTTTCATAAAACCTTGAAGAATCATAGTGAACCAGACCGTTAACGTTCTCTGTTTCCAGAATTTGCTTTCAAAGCAATATTGTTTTCAAGACTTCTTTCAATTATTATAGTATTAGAGGTAAGTTTAGAATAACTTTTAGCTAAATGCTGTTGAATAAATATTACAACCATGAACATTGATTCCATTAATTACACCTTAATTCTATATACTACATTTTGTATTTTGCTGGGGATTTTTTTCTGCTGGTTCTATCAGAAAAAATTAATTTCTACTCAATCCCAGAAAATAGATTCACTTGGTGAATCACTAAATGAACTTCTGAAAAAATACGATACCATCCTGGCAGACAAGATAGAACTCGATAAGCAGTTTGCAATCTTAAAGCATGATGCAAACAGAATTCTGGAAATTGAAGAAGAGCTGAAATTTCAGCAAAAACAGTTTTCTACCCTGCAAGTATTAAATGCAACTTTGGAAGAAAGGCTGGAATCCAAGGAAAATGAATCAAGAGAAAAATTAAAATTCCTGGAGGAAGCAAAAATATTGATGGGAACAGAGTTTGAAAATCTTTCTGCTAAAATTTTTACAAGCAAATCAAAACAATTTGTTGAGGAAAACAAAAATAGTATCCAGAATCTGCTTACTCCAATTCAAACAAAAATGAGGGATTTTCAGGAAAAAGTAGAAAAGTTTCATCTTGAAGATGAAACTGGCCGGGCTTCAATTAAGGCGGAATTTGAGCACCTAAAGGAAGTTAATACAAATTTGAGTCAGGAAGCTCAAAACCTAACGACGGCACTTCTAGGCGATTCAAAGCAACAAGGTGACTGGGGTGAAATGATCCTGGAAAAATGCTTGCAGAATGCAGGCTTGATTGAAGGGGAACACTACCAGAAACAAACTCAGATTAAAACGGATGACGGCACTCAACTGCGTCCGGATGTTATCATCAAGCTGCCAAACGATCGGATCCTGATTGCTGATTCCAAGGTCTCACTGAAAGCATATAACAGCTACATGTCTGCAGATGATGAGCAAATCCGGAAAGCCTACGCCAAAAAACATCTGCAGTCCGTGCGGAATCACATCCAGGGATTGTCTTCAAAAAATTACCATGAGGGCTTCGAAGAATTTGGTTCACCGGATTACGTAATGATGTTCATGCAGATTGAGCCGGCATATTCACTGGCGCAGTCCCTTGACAGCAACTTAACTTCTGATGCTTTTATAAAAAATATCATCATTGTCACTCCAGCAAGTTTAATGATGGCACTTCGGATTGTAAATCAACTCTGGCGACAGGAAAAGCAGGTGCAGAATGTGAAAGAAATTTTTGAAAGGGGCGGTAAATTATATGAAAAAATTTGTGGATTCTTGGAAGAATTTGAGAAAATTGGTGATAAAATTAAGGGTGCCCATGAGTCTTATGAAAATGCATATAATAAGTTGAGTGACGGAAGAGGTAACATGATTAGACAGGCAGAGATGCTCAAGAATCTGGGTGTGCAAACGACCAAGTCTATCCCCAGAGAGTTTAAAAAAGCTATTGAGGATTCAGTTAACGAAAACTAATATGAGCCTTTCTCTCTTAATTTTTAAACCTGACGATTCTTCCACCGACGATTATAAGATTACGAGCTTTGTGGAATCCATCCGGCAGGCACCTTTTTTATCATTGATGGGATCATTCCCAGTGTGACAGTCATCAATAACACCATTGTTCCTGAAAACAGCAATAAACCATCGTAACTGCTCATTGACTGTTCCAGCCAGATCCATGATTCATTAAAAACCCCCAGTTCAAGGGCTTGTCCGCTCAAAATACCTGAAAGCCCTGTTCCTCCACTATAAAGCGTAAACCAAAGTCCGGTAGCAAGGGATTTGTTTTCCGGAGGAATGAGGGCAAGTGTTTCTGAGGTCATTGCTATACTGGATGCAGCTTGAACCATTCCAAACAGAATCGTTAAAATTCCAACAACAATCCGGATTTCATCCGTAAACAGATTGCGACATAAAAAAAGAAGAAGAATGATTCCAAAGCCAAAATGGCAGCAAAGAAACACATACTTTGTACCAAAACGATCTATCATTCTGCCACCTAAAAAGAATCCTATTAATGCTCCTGCTACTAATAAATTTCCAATAAAAACAATCTCAACCGTTGACCACAGAAGCAAATCTTTTTCAATCAAATTGAAAATTTGTGGGCAAGCACCAGTGAAAAGAGTCAGTAAAAAACAATATGCACAAAACGGCAGATATCCTGGAATATTAAGAACTTTCAAAAAACTTATGCGGAATGACTCTTTTTTAACAGTACTTTTATCCAATTCAGGAATTTGCTGATAAGAAAATATTTTTAGCAGCATCAGAATTGTAATGACACCCAGAATCGCCTGATACATTCTCAGGGTGGGATAAAGTTCCAGAATGTAAATCACTATTAATGTGAAGAGGACTCCAATAGATTGCCAAGTAAGTCTTAACTGTCCAAAAAAACGTCCCCTAATATTTTCTGGTATGATAGGGTGAAGCAGTGCAAACCAATTTCCCAAATTCATTGCTGAACCTATCCCAAAGACAACAATTCCAAATCCAACTGCCATTATTCTTAATGAGTCCGGCAAATAACTGACACCGATCAGCAGGGCAAAGCCAAAAAATGAAAACACCATCCCAATAATACCAATCCGTTTTTTACCAAATATATCTGAAAAATAGCTAAAAGGAATGATGACTAAAAATGTTGTTAACGGCAGGATTGATAATAAAATCAGAATAGTTGCGCTGGGAATTCCCAAATGGGAAAAGTAGGAAAGAAGTAAGCCGTTATTGAATGACAGATACGACATCCCTCCAAGAGATGCAGTAAGTAGAATCATACGAATAGCTTTTTTTGTTTCTAAATCAGACATTGCTTGATTGAACCGAATAAAGTTAAATAGAAGAGTTCATTTTGTGAAGCAGTAGAACTGAAAAAATCATCAACTCTGATTTGAATCTTCAGCTGTTTTTTGATAGAGGAAGAGACGATATGTTTTAAAATGGGTAAATTGTTCGCCGCTGGTACCGCCTGAAAGATATTTACGATTGGCCTGGGCAATTTTTTTTCGGAAGGCAAAACTAAAGAGTTTACTGAAACGGGGATAGTTGCTGGTCATATAATAGGCCACAATGTTCCAGGTTGGAACAATTACTTCTTGAATCAAATCCCGCATAATATCTAATGATGGAGCTGTTTCTTTCGTGATATCTATGTCCGTGATTTGGCTGAAAGGCAGATCTTGCATATATTTTAGAAATCTCTCAATTTTGTGACCCCCACTGACTGGACTTTTACCTTCAACATCACGTTTAAAAAAATCACAAATTAGCAAATGGCCTTTTTGATTGAGTAGTACCTGGGTCTGTGCCATGGCCTTTTCCAGGAGCAAGTACTGAAAACTTTCGCTGCACAAAATCAGATCATAGTGCTTTTTTGTTTTCAGATCTTCATAGCGGCATTCAAATATTTCTACTCGTTCTCCGAGGCGCTCCCTCACATGTTTAGTTAAATTTGGACTGGGTGAGACACAATCCACCGAGTAACCTGCGTCGAGCAATTTTTCTGAAAATTTTCCGGAACCGCAACCGACATCTAAGATAGAATTTACTCCATCCGGAATATGTTTTAACAACAAGTTGGCATAGTTTTCCTGCGCTTCTAACACATTTGCTGGATCCGCACTTAATCCTTCCGGCCAGTATCCATAATGTAGGTAGTCAGTTTTATAAAAATGCCTGGCGAATGCCAACCCGATGTCGAGACCAACTTCTTTTAATTCAACTTTGTGCATGGGAAATTAGTTATGGAGATTAAAAGAGAATATGGCTTGGGCTTTAAAGAGAGGAGAAGTAAAGATTGAAGAAGAGCCGCAGGTTCAAAGATCTGTTCTTTGAGACTGCAGCAGAAAACCAATTTAGTTTTGTCCTTCCATGTATTCAATCAGATCAATCAAGCGAGTGGAGTAACCCATTTCATTGTCATACCAGGAGACCAGTTTGAAAAATCTGTCATTCAAACCAATACCGGCTCCGGCATCATAAATAGAAGAATAAGTACTGCCAATGAAATCACTGGAAACAACAGCCTCATCTGTGAAACCAAGGATACCTTTGAGTTTACCTTCTGAAGCAGCTTTCATTGAAGAATTTATTTCTTCGTAACTGGTAGATTTACTTAGTTTCACTGTCAAATCCACAACAGAAACATTCGGAGTAGGGACCCGAAAAGACATTCCGGTTAATTTACCTGCTATTTCCGGAATACATAGTGCTACTGCTTTGGCTGCCCCAGTAGAAGCAGGAATGATGTTTTGTGTCCCACCACGTCCACCGCGCCAATCTTTTTTTGATGGACCGTCAACAGTTGGTTGAGTTGATGTCACAGAGTGAACAGTGGTCATCAAACCTTCTTCAATTCCATAATTATCCAGCACAACTTTTACGATTGGCGCCAGACAGTTAGTGGTACAGGAAGCGGCACTGACAATTGGCTGATCAGCGTAAAGATGGTCATTGATACCCATAACCACGTTTAATGTTTCATCTTACTTGGCAGGAGCAGAAATTACCACTTTTTTTGCTCCGGCATTCAAATGCTCTCTCGCTTTTTCACTGGTAGTAAACAATCCTGTAGATTCAATTACATAATCAATATTCATTTTGTTCCAGGGCAAATCTCCAGGATTTCTCTCAGACAGACACTCAATTGTTTTTCCGTCAACCACTAAACTGTCTTGTCCGGCCTGAACATCACCATCAAATCGTCCATGTGTCGAATCATATTTCAGTAAATAGGCTAAATTTTCAGAAGGTACCAAATCATTGATTGCCACAATTTCAACATTTTGATTTTTATTTGCTGCTCGGACTACCATTCTTCCAATTCGTCCGAATCCGTTTATTGCAATTCTAATTGTCATTTTTCTCCTTTATCTTTTATACACAAATAATTTTTTCTCAGTATTATAGTAGTTCGTTCTGCTGCATTTGTCTAGCTGGGAATCCAGTAGAGTAAGTCCTGCAGCTCAGTTTAAATTGCGCGTTTTTTATTATTATATTCTCTCCATCTGCCATAATCATCCGTGTACATAAATTGATAAAAAGACCGTTCTCAACTAATCCAGGAATCATGTTCAGATGTTGCTCCAGCTGTTCTGGATTTTCAATCTTTCTAAAATTACAATCAACTATAAAATTCCCCTGATCAGTCATGCATGGTTGACCCTGCTTGAGTCGTAGTTCTGGATTCCCCTGAAGTGACTCCAGTTGATTAAAAACAATTTGCCAACCGAATGGAATAACTTCTACCGGCAAAGGAAAAGCACCCAACTGCTGTACCAACTTTGAACCACTGACAATAATGATTTCTTCTATTGACGCAGAAGCAACAATCTTTTCACGGAGTAAGGCAGCACCACCGCCTTTGATCATATTTAAGTTGGCATCAATTTCGTCTGCACCATCAATCGTTAAATCAATGGACATTGTTTCAGAAAAATCGATCAGAGGTATTCCTTCACTCTCTGCTAATATTTTAGTGGCATCTGAAGTTGGTATGCCCCGTATTGAAAGTCCATTCCGGACAAGTTTACCAATTTTTTTAACAGCAAACTCTGCGGTGGAACCTGTCCCAAGGCCTACTATCATGCCATCTTTGACGTATTCACATGCAGCCTCAGCTGAACGTTGTTTTTCAGAAATCACAATATACCCGTTGCATCAAATTTTCTGTTTTGGAAGTAAGAAGAGTATGCAAGTTTTGAAACGTAGCAGGTAAAAAAGGACGACCGGAAGAATTAAGGTTGGTTCTGGTAATCCTTGCACTGAGAATCAACGTTTTGTTGGGTATGCTACGGATTATCTGAAGAAAAATGAACTTTACTTTGCATAACAAAGCCAATTCTAAACTCACTACAAAGTAATCTCTACTTTGTAGTGGGCTCCGATATTCTATTTCAGCTTTTAAGATGACAGGACTCAATTTATGCTCAAAATAAGCAGTCAATTTCAGGCCCTGTTATTCCAAAAACTGATGGCGAGTGTGTTCAAAATAATTCTGATATACCGCATTATTTATCACACCAAAACTGTCCAGCTCCATAGTACAGAACTGACAATTTTAACTCAAAGTGGAAAGTTTCAATGGAAGGAAGCATCCTTAACTATGAACCTTTATACAGATTTTATGCTGCTTTCGGAATTTTTTCTTCGGCAACCAAATCTGCTGGTTTTTTGTTTTTCTCGGCTTCCGCGATTTCCCTTTCCATTGCAGCTCTTGCAGCTTCATCTGCTGCCTTACGCATTAAATCCGGGTCAATCACTCCTTCTCCAAGATCATAGTCCATGTTATTAAAGGCTTTAAATCCTGTGCCTGCCGGTATAAGTCGGCCGAGAATGACGTTTTCTTTCAAACCGCGGAAAGTGTCGTGTTTTCCTGCTAGGGAAGCGTCTGTCAGTACCTTTGTTGTATCTTGAAAAGAGGCTGCAGAAATAAATGAATTTGTACCTAATGACGCTTTTGTAATACCAAGCAATATAGGTCTAAAAGTTGGCAATACAGCGCTAGAGTTTGAAGACTTAAGCTCATCTATAACTTCTAACATGCTCTCCTGGTAAGTAATTAGAATCACCAGCATCAACAACCTCTACTTTTCTCAACATTTGTCTTACTATTACTTCAATATGTTTGTCGTTGATACTAACACCCTGAAGTCGATAAACTTGTTGAACCTCATCCACCAAATATTTTTGCAGAGCTTTTGAACCTTTAACTGCAAGAATATCATGTGGATTTGGCGAACCGTCAATTAGAGGATCACCTGCACGCACATACTCTCCCATGTGTACGGTGATATGACGACCGCGTGGAATAAGGTATTCTTTTGAATCGCCTTTTTTATCTTCAGGACGGATGCGGATTCGTTGCTTTTTCTTCACATCTACGTCAAATTCTACAATCCCGTCAATTTCAGTGATAATAGCCTGATCTTTTGGAACTCTTGCTTCAAAAAGTTCTGCAACTCTTGGCAGTCCGCCAGTAATATCCTTATTTCTGGCAAGTTCTCTTGGGATTTTTGCCAGAACATCTCCAGCATGTATCTCTACCCCATTTTCAACTACCAATTCAGATTTATTTGGTAACGCAAACTCCGTCGCAGTATTATTTTTTCGGATAATTGTTTTTTTCTTACTATCACAAATTGCAATTAATGGATGTTGTTCCAAACTTTGGGATTCATGAATTACTTTCCGTGAAACACCAGATACTTCATCGACTTGTTCCTTGAAAGTTTCACCCTCATTGATGTCTTTAAAATTAACGAATCCAGATACGTCTGTGATGATTGGAACGGAAAAGGGATCCCACTCTGCAATTAAATCACCTTGTTCAACTAGTTCACCTTCTTTTTTCAGGAGAGTTGACCCCATCGGCAAGGGGCGTCTTTCACGCTCTCTTTCGGTTTCAAGGTCAGCCAGGTTAGACGTAGCTATATTTTTGCCACCTTCAACAATCACTGCTTCCCCACGACGTCCAAGAACAACAAGATTACCTTCACGGTTCTTTACTTCCTTAAGGTCATCAAAGCGAAGAACTCCACTAAAACCTGCTTCCCATTTATTCTGTTCAGCCGAACGACTTGCAGTTCCACCTATATGAAAAGTACGCATTGTCAGCTGGGTTCCTGGTTCTCCAATACTTTGGGCGGCAATCACACCGACTGTTTCACCTAAATTGACCAAACCACCGTGGCATAAATCACGTCCATAACAATTCCTGCAAACACCTTGTTCTGACATGCAGGTCAAAGGTGAGCGTAATTGTACTTTTTCAATCCTGGAATTTTCAATGACATCCCTATCTGACTCATCTATTAGAGTTCCGGCTGGAATCAGGATTTCATTTTCAACATTGGGATTGAGCACGTCATCAAGCAAAACACGTCCTAACATCCGGTCTCCAAGCGATTCAATTATCTCTCCGGACTCTATCAAAGCTGACATTTCGATGCCATCCAGAGTTCCACAATCATCCTCCAGTACAACACTGTCCTGTGAAACATCAACCAGACGTCGAGTCAGGTATCCGGAATTCGCCGTTTTTAATGCAGTGTCAGCCAGTCCTTTGCGGGCACCATGTGTTGAAATAAAATACTCCAGCACGTTAAGCCCTTCGCGGAAATTTGCGTGAATTGGTGTTTCAATAATTTCACCTGAAGGTTTTGCCATCAAACCACGCATACCGGCTAACTGTTTCATTTGCTGATTACTACCCCGAGCTCCGGAATCTGCCATCATAAAAATTGAATTCACTTTATGAACACCTTCTTCATCAATGATTTCTTCAGAAAGTCCGGCAGACATTTTTTCAGAAATTTTTTCTATCGTACGTCCAAATATCAATTACCTGGTTGTAGCGTTCTCCGTCAGTGATTAAACCATCCTGGTGCTGCATGTTGATTTTGTTGACATCTACTTGAGCATTTTTCAACTGAGTGGTCTTTTCTTTTGGAATCACCATATCATCCATGCTGATGGAAAAACCTGCCTTGGTTGCATATTGGTAACCTAAATCTTTCAGATCATCCAACATTTTTACTGATTTGACACTTCCTGCCTTTCTGTATGACTCATCAACAAGTTCGGCCATTTGTTTTTTCTTAAGGTGTACATTGATTGATTTGAATGGAACCTCTTCTGGTATTACCATAGAAAGAATAATACGACCAACCGTGGTTTCCACAATTGGTTTGCTGGTAGATGTTTCTTGATTATTTTCTTCAGACAATATTTCCCCTAAGTGTTCCAAACGTACTTTTATTTTGGCATGTAAGTCCACACGGCCATGTTCAAAAGCAACTTGAACTTCTTCTCGACTGGAGAAAATTTTTCCTTCTCCAAGAGCACCTTCACGTTCTCTGGTAATCCAGTAAAGACCGAGCACCATATCCTGAGTTGGTGCCATCACAGGTTTTCCACTTGCCGGAGATAAAACATTATTGGTGGACATCATCAATATTTTTGCTTCCAGTTGTGCTTCCACAGAAAGTGGGACATGAACCGCCATTTGGTCACCGTCAAAGTCTGCATTAAATGCTGTACAAACAAGCGGATGAAGCTGAATCGCTTTACCCTTCAATCAGACTTGGTTCAAAAGCCTGAATACCAAGACGGTGCAGGGTTGGCGCACGGTTCAGCATGACCGGATGTTCACGAATGACTTCTTCAAGAATATCCCAAACTTCCGGGCGCTTCTCGCTCAACCATTTTTTTAGCAGCTTTTATTGTAGTTGCTAAGCCCGCACGTTCTAATTTACCGTAGATGAATGGTTTGAAAAGTTCCAAAGCCATTTTTTTAGGTAAACCACATTGATGAAGTTTTAAGATACGGTCCTACTACAATAACAGAACGTCCAGAATAATCGACACGTTTACCCAGTAAGATTTTGACGGAAACGACCTTGTTTACCTTTGATCATATCAGCAATGATTTCAACGGCTCGTATTGGAACCCACCATGGACGACCACGACGGCCATTATCGAAAAAGGCATCTACAGATTCCTGTAACATTCTCTTTTCATTTTTAACAATAATTCCGGTGCACGTAATTCTAATCAGTCGTTTGAGACGGTTGTTTCTGTGAATAACACGACGGTAAAGATCATTGAGGTCGACTGTTGCAAAGCGTCCACCTTCTAGATGGAACTAAGGGTCCAGTTCTGGCGGTAAGCACTGGAAATTTTCCATCAGCAGTCAACAGCTATTTACCAGACTTCTAAGAGTTGCTGACCACAATTTGAGTCGTTTGGCAATCTCTTTTGCGGCGGTTTCAGAGTTGACTTCACGCATATCAATCCGAAGCTGTTTTTCAAGCTCGTCTAATTGAATCCTTCGCAAAAGTTCTGTACGGCTTCTGCACCCATTCCCAATTCAAATCACGGATGATTCTCTTCCAATTCCGGATATGGTCTTCTTCCACCAGTTCCAGTTCTTCAAGTTCAGAATCTCCTGGTTCAACAACGATATACGCATCAAAATAGAGTACCCGTTCTAAATCCCTTAACATCATGTCAAGAATGGTTGCAATACGACTTGGAACACCCTTGAGAAACCAGACGTGAGAAACAGGGCAAGCGAGTTTTATATTGCCCATACGATCCCGCCGCACCTTGGATTCAATAACTTCCACACCGCATTTTTCACAGGTTATCCCCCGGTGTTTCATGCGTTTGTATTTTCCGCAGATACATTCATAGTCATGTACAGGTCCAAATATTTTGCCGCAAAATAGTCCATCTCGTTCCGGCTTAAATGTCCTATAGTTGATTGTTTCGGAGGTTCGGACTTCTCCATGAGACCAGGATGTCACTTCATCGGCAGTGGCAATTCTGATCCGTATCGCGGAGTAATTTTTAGGATTCACTGCAATTTCAAACAAATCTCTGAGTGCCATGTTTAGTTGCTGGTTAATTGGTTATAGGGTTTTGATTGAGAAATTATGCTGTAACTTCTGCCGTATCGATTTCTTCATTTGACTCTTCAGATACCGCTTTCGATATTTCTTCTTCAGCTTTATTCCCTGTTACTTCTTCTGATGCCGGAGAAGATTCCATTCCTTTCTGGATTTCTTCCTTTTCCTCTTCTTCCTCTTCTTCCTCTGACTTTTGGAGTAATTCAACATTCAGGCACAATCCTCTCAACTCGTGTAACAATACGTTAAATGATTCCGGAATACCTGGTGTAGGCATCTTCTCTCCTTTTACGATGCTTTCATATACTTTTGTACGACCAGCAACGTCATCAGACTTTACAGTTAACATTTCTTGCAAGGTATAAGCAGCGCCATATGCTTCTAGCGCCCACACTTCCATCTCACCAAATCGTTGCCCACCAAACTGTGCTTTACCACCAAGTGGTTGTTGAGTGACCAGAGAGTACGGGCCAGTTGAACGAGCATGAATCTTATCATCAACCAAATGGTGAAGCTTTAAGATATATTTCATTCCAACAGTAACTGGACGATTAAATTGTTCTCCAGTTCGGCCATCAAACAAAATAGACTGCCCTGATGTATCTAACCCAGCGCGAGTTAACATATCGTTTACATCAGCTTCCTTTGCACCATCAAAAACTGGGGTAGCAATTGGAACTCCATCAGTAACGTTACCAGCAGCTTCAAGGAAATTATCCTTTGGCATATCTTTTAGAACTTCATTGTAAAGATCATCACCATAAGCAATACGCATTGCATCTTGAACTGGGGACATATCACCTGATCGTCTATATTCCTGTAATGAGAGATCTATAGACTTACCAAGATTCCGAGCAGCCCAACCCATATGGGTTTCAAGGATTTGGCCAACATTCATACGTGATGGAACACCTAGAGGATTTAAACAAAAATCTACAGGAGTACCATCTGCTAAAAATGGCATATCTTCTACAGGCTGAATGGTTGAAACAACGCCTTTGTTACCATGACGTCCTGCCATTTTGTCACCAACAGAAAGCTTCCTTTTTATGGCGATAAATACTTTTATCATGCGAATCACTCCAGGAGGAAGGTCATCTCCCTTGGAAACTTTTTCACAACGATCCTGATAAACGTTTTCCAGTAAATACATTTGCTGAAGAGCATTCCGTACAAATGTTCCGACTTTCAGGTTAATATTCTTATCAGTAACTTGAATACCGTCAGCAGATTTTAGTGGAATTTTGTGAAGAATTTCCTCACTAATTTTATTGCCTTTTTTTACCAGCATCTCTCCCTGAATGGAAAGTACATCAATAGACAGTGGTTTTTTTTCTGCAACAGATAATATTCGATTCACCAAGTTGCTGTGCACTATGCGGATTTCATCATGGTGGTCTTTTTCATAGCTGCTTAAAAGCTCCTGTTCAATTTGCCTAGTACGTTCATCACGTTCAACACCTTCACGGTTAAATACCACAACATTAGTCACTACACCGTCAACTCCCTGTGGAACACGCAGTGAAGTGTCCCGAACATCACCAGCTTTTTCACCAAATATTGCTCGAAGCAGTTTTTCTTCCGGAGCGAGCTCAGTTTCAGACTTTGGAGTGATCTTACCGACGAGGATGTCGCCGGGTTTCACTTCTGCGCCGATGCGGATAATGCCGTCGTGGTCGAGGTTGCGGAGTGCTTCCTCACCAACATTTGGGAGATCTCGAGTGATCTCTTCTTTTCCTAATTTTGTATCACGGGCAACTGTATCAAGAACATCAATATGAACTGATGTAAAGGTATCTTCATGCATCAGACGTTGGGAAACCATTATTGAATCTTCAAAGTTGTAACCACGCCAGGGCATGAAAGCTATGTTGATATTTTGTCCCAAAGCCAGCTCCCCATTTTCGGTACAGGATCCGTCAGCAATTACATCACCGGCTTTAATACGATCTCCTTTTTGTACTATAGGACGTTGATTAATGCAGGTGTTTTGATTTGAACGGCGGAATTTAATCAAGTGGTAAATATCAACGTTTGCCGGGACAACCGAATCTTCACTTGAAAGATCAACATCTGCCTGAATAACTATCCTGCCTGAATCAACATTATCCACAACTCCAGAACGGCTGGCAACAACACAACTCCCGGAATCCAATGCTGCCTGATGTTCAATGCCTGTTCCAACGAGAGGGGCTTTTGGTTTCACCAAAGGGACTCCCTGACGCTGCATGTTTGAACCCATCAAGGCTCTATTTGCATCATCATGCTCAAGGAAGGGAATCATTGAAGCGGCAACAGAAACCAACTGACACGGAGAAATATCAATATAGTCAATATTTTCCTTTAAAACCATACTGAAATCACTTCCTACACGGGAGGTAATGAAATCATTGATAAACGCCTTTTTTTCGTCAAGCCTTGCATTAGCCTGAGCAATACTGTATTTTTCCTCCTCTATTGCAGAAAGGTATTCCACCGTATCCGTAACCACGCCATTTTCGACTTTAAGGTATGGAGTCTCAATGAAGCCAAAGTCATTGACTCTGCCAAAAGAAGCCAGTGAGGCAATCAGTCCAATATTTGGTCCTTCCGGAGTTTCGATGGGGCAAATCCGACCATAATGTGAAGAATGAACATCTCGGACATCAAAACCTGCGCGTTCCCGAGTTAATCCTCCGGGCCCTAAAGCACTCAGCCGGCGTTTGTGTGTGATTTCAGAGAGTGGATTTGTTTGATCCATAAATTGTGAAAGCTGGCTGCTTCCAAAAAATTCGTGAATTGCACCTGCGACCGGTTTTGCGTTAACTATATCATGCAACATCATGGTATCAGAATCCTGCAAAGACATACGCTCCTTGATGGTTCGCTCCATTCGTACCAGTCCAATTCGGAATTGAGTTTCCAGAAGTTCTCCTACACTCCGGACTCTTCTGTTTCCCAGATGATCAATGTCATCTATCATCCTGTTCGGGCGGCCCTCTTTTAATTCAAGCAGATATTTGACAGTTTTCAGGATATCTACCTTCGTAAGAACAGTATTATCCAGCGGATCATCAAGTCCTAACTTTTCATTAATTTTTAATCTCCCAACTTTTGAAAGACTGAAGCGTCCTCCTTTAAAGAAAAAATTATCCAGCATAATTTGTGCAGCCTCCAGAGTAGGAGGATCGCCAGGTTTCATATTTTTGTACAGTTCAACCAGTGCTTGTTCTGGTGAAGTAATTTTATCCAGCGTCAAAGTATCACGAAGAGGGGAGCCCGTATTTTGTGTGCCAATATGTAATAATTCAACTTCTTTTATACCATTTTCTACCAGAGTGGTTAGCAGCTCTGCCGTTAAAGGGGTATTACATGGAACTAATATTTCTTCACTATCCGCCTTATAAAGGGTGCAGGCAACGATACGTCCTTTTAGTTCATGGAGAGTTGCATTGAATCGTTTAACTTTGGCATTCTCTAATTTTTTTAGCAGACGCTTGTTTATCCTCTGTCCTGATTTGACTAGAACCTCACTGGTTTTTGGGTCTGCAATTGGGAGTTGCGGGCGCTGATCCAGAATAATCTCCGGATCAAAAACACGGTAATAGGATTGTGCTTCAGGATCTTCTCCAGGCTTGACATCGCTTAAATCGAGTTTCTCAAACTGATAGAAGTACTTCAGTAGTTCATCTTCTGTAAATCCCAATGCTCTCAATAGAACAGTTGCATGGAATTTACGACGGCGGTCGATACGGACATAAAGGACGTCCTTTGCGTCAAATTCAAAATCGAGCCATGAACCCCGCTGCGGAATCACACGTGCTGAATAGAGCAGTTTTCCGCTGGAGTGACTATTACCCTTGTCATGTGTAAACACGACACCAGGACTTTTGTGCATCTGGCTGACAATCACACGCTCAGTTCCATTTATAATGAAAGAGCCTGTGGGAGTCATTAAAGGCAGTTCACCCAGATATATATCTTGCTCTTTAATATCCCGAATGTGCTTCACATCAGACTCAGCATCCTTTTCCCAAACAATCAATCGCAATGCCGCCCGAATCGGGCAGGCAAAGGTAACCCCACGAACCCTGCATTCTTCAACTGAATATTTTGGGTCACCTAAACGGTAATGGACATATTCCAAGGTGGAAGAACCGCTAAAATCAGAAACAGGAAAGACTGAGCGGAAAACAGCTTCAAGACCTTTGTCTTCTCGCTGATCTGGTGGTACATCCCGTTGAAGAAAACGCTCAAATGAATCTAATTGAACTTTCAACAAGTGTGGAACTTTAATCGGAGCAGTAAGACTTCCGAAGGACTTCCGGATACGATGGCGATTTTCTAATGTTGAAGGCATATGAACTGACTGAGATTAGGGTTATTGTTGGTCTTAACTGCAGCAAATTTAAAGAAAGCAAACTTTCATTTGAGACATAATTACTGCAAATATGGTTTTGTCACACAATTCGGGACTGTCAATAACAGCGTTGATCCGATCTATTCTCCAGAGACACTTTTCCTGTGTTTTTCTTGCTAGCGGGGATACAGCGTTGATGGTCTTTTAAGATAATTTGCATGTGGAAAATGTCCAAGGTTCAAGTGGAGGGCGTTTGATTATGCTTTCCGCAAATTGCAGCTTCGTAAATCTAACCCCTTAATATATTTCTTTGTTATAAAAAAAGCAAATATATTTTTAATAATTTTATATTTAATGCTAAAAATAATGCAGAACGACTCTTACTCTTCCAGGTGCAGAGATTATTTAAGCTAAATAACTGATATTCAGATTGCAGCGAATTTACAATGGAACTAGGAGATTTGAAGATCAAGATGGCATAATTGAGGCAAGGGAATTCTGAACGGTTACGTCCTCCAGTTTCCCGGCCTCTTTTCCTTTATCTTCTATTCATCACTCATTATGCCAAGAATACTCAAAAGGGCAATGAACAGGTTGAGCACATCAAGATACAATGCCAGTGTGGCGGAGACGTATTCATCTGTACCGTAGTAGCGCATTATGTTAGAAGTGTCATAGAGAATGAAACCGCTAAACAGTAATACACTTGCGCCAGACATCACGAAGTGCATCATTCCGCTTTGAATAAAGAACATGTTCAAAAGACCTCCAACGACAAGAACTATAAGTCCGGTCATTAAAAATCCAGACATGAAACTAAAATCCTTTTTTGAATAAACAACGTACATGGATAATCCTGCAAACGTGATAGCAGTCAAAGCAAATGCTTCTGCAGCAATAGACGGTCCTACTTGATACAATAAGGGGCCAAGAGTTAATCCTGAAACAGTAGTGAAGCTAAAAAGTGCTACCATGTTCAGGCCAGGTTTACGTGCAGCAAAGGAAGCAAAGAAGATCAGTGCGATTTGCAGGATGAAAAATAGCATCATGTTTGGTGCCACTAAAAGCAGCAACGGCCCTGACCCCATATATGCTCCAATAGCTGCAGTTCCCATGGACATGGCAAGCAGGCTATAAACTTTTTTTATAAAAACCAATCGTTCTGTTGTTGTTACAGAAGCAGCTGATGTAACGCCCCGGGGGAGAGTAGTTGTCGATCCAAATCTCATAATAACCTCCTAATTTTTTTTAGAGTTAAATTCATTCAAAACAATGAATTGGTTAACAATTCTAACTGTCAACATATTCTACAGGAAAATGTTAAAAAAGTAAAAGAAATTTTCATTAATTTGCACCACTTGCCATTGGGGCCAAACATTTGATCTAAACCGAAATCACCTTGAACACTCTTATCTTTTTTTCTCATTTTTTACTAAACAATATGAGACTGCATTTTCTTTATATAATCAGGAAGAAATGAGTAAATCATACAGCCGGTCAAATTCTTCCAAAGAAAAATAATCAATCTGGATCTGACCTTTGCCCTCATGGTATTTTATTCTCACACGAGTTTTCAGTTGGTGTTGTAGTTTTTCTTCCAGATTTTGCAACTGCGCATCATGATCTGCTACTGAACCTTCAGTTATGGGACCTCCACTTATGGCTTTTTTATTTCCTTGTTTTTCCAGACCCGCAGAGAGTGAATTGAGCTTTAGCCGGACTTGTCGTTCTGTATCACGTACCGACCAGGAATGCCGCAAAAGACGTTGACGCATTTCCAATTGAAAAGCCTCACCTGGAAGTGCCAAAATTGACCTGGCATGACCAGGAGTGATGCGCGCTGTTTCCAGATCATTTTTTAATGCAGATGGAAGTTTGAGTAGGCGCATCAGATTTGTTATTGTGGAACGGTCCTTGCCGATTCTTTGAGCCAACTCTTCCTGAGTGTAATCGTGAATTTTAAGGAGGTCATGATAAGCTTGTGCCTCTTCTATAATTGTCAGATTTTCTCGCTGAATATTTTCCAAGAGAGACACTTCCAGCATTTCATCATCGCCAACTTCTCGCAACACAACCGGAACTTCATTTACTTCAAGTTGTTTTAGAGCACGCCAGCGACGTTCTCCGGCAACTAACTCATAACAATTCGTAAGATTCTGGTGCTTTCGAACAACCAAAGGCTGAAGAATTCCCTGGGTCCGAATTGACTGAGTCAGCTCCAGTAGTGTTTTTTGAGAAAAATGTTTGCGAGGCTGTTTTGGATTTGGGATAATCTGTTCCAGAGAAACATGAAGCAGAGTTTCATCTGAAAGGTTGAGAGGCGAGTGGTCTCTATTCATGAGGCATTAGAGTCAAATTATGGAGATTTTTTCAGCCAGAGAAAAAACTCTACGTTACCACTTTTTTTACCGACAATTGCTGATTTTGTCTGACCTAACACTAGAAACCCCAGTTCTTGAGCTTTATCTTTTAGATCTTCCAAAACTCTCTCGTGTACGGCAATATCGCTCACTTTCCCACGTTTACCAACTTCAGCTGCTCCAGCTTCAAATTGAGGTTTGACCAAAGCCAACAGGGTTCCTCCGGGTTTTAGAAATTCCAGCGCTTTCGGAAATATCAAACGCAGTGAAATGAAAGATACGTCGATCACCACTAAATCTACAGTTTCACCAAGACGTTCAAATTCGAGATGACGAAAATTTGTACGTTCCATAGACACAACACGCGGATCCTGCTGCAACTCCCAGGCAAGCTGGCCATAGCCTACATCAATCGCAAACACTTTTTCTACACCACCTAGAATCAGACAATGTGAAAATCCCCCAGTTGAAGACCCAATGTCCAGAGCAACCAATCCTGAAGGATTGATATTAAAATACTCTAGTGCTGCCTGTAGTTTCACACCTCCCCGACTCACAAAAGGCTGGTCTTTACCCAGTACTTCCAAATGCGAATCTACATCGATTACACGTCCTGACTTACCTGCCGGCTGTCCATCAACTCTAACTTTACCCGCCATAACAAGTGCCTGAGCTTTTTCTCGCGAGGGTGCAAGTTTTTGTTCAACAAGCAGTCGGTCAAGACGTTGTTTCATCAAGAGTTATTGCTCACCCCTTTTCAGTGAAGGTAAACACACCGTCCCAGTCTTTTTCCGGAGGTGTTTCAATGAACACGCCGCAGCGCTTTACATAAGTCAGGGACGGACCATCTTCCGGGTCTATGGTTAAGACTTTTTCAAATTCCTTAACTGCATCAGCAAAATTTCTATCCCGATATAACTTCAATCCTTTCATGTACTGTTCAACCACACCGCTCATTTCACTGCTTGTTTCGTTTTTACGGGCCAGCAGTTCGTGAACAGGAATCGGCTCTTTTTTTCCTACAACCCGAATGATATCTAGTTGACGGCTGTCGACGTCATCTTTGGTCAGTTCATAGGTACTGCCAGAAATCATGGAGTAGGTTTTATAAAATTTATTGGCGCCCTCAAGTCTTGCAGCTAAATTGACAACGTCACCCATCATGGTGTAATCCATACGTTCTGCTGAGCCCATATTTCCCACAACAACTGGTCCGCTGTTCAGGCCCATTCGTGTGTAAAGCAGCGGCCTGTTTTGTTCGAGGAGCATTTTACGCAATTCCACGCTGCGCTGCTGCATATCAAGGGTTGCATAACAAGCAACTGTTGCATGGTTTGGCAATTCTAATGGTGCTCCCCAAAAAGCAATAATTGCATCCCCTTCGAATTTATCGATAGTACCTTGATGAGATGAAATTATGTCACACATCGCAGTCAGGTATTCATTGAGCAACTGTACCAACTCTTCTGGAGTCAAACCTTCGGAAATAGTGGAAAAACCCTGGATATCCGAAAAAAATGGAGTCATTTCACGTTTTTCACCACCGAGTTTTAGCATATCAGGATTTTCCACAATTTGATCTATCACTGTTGGTGAAAGATATTGTGAAAATGCCCCCTTGATAAATCCCTTCTGTTTCCGTTCCATCATAAATAAGTAAAGGTTTATGCTGCCGGTACTTAAAAAACAGGCTATCAGGGAATAGCTCATGGAAAATGATATTCCGTGATATACATACATATAGAGAGCAAAGGCGACATATAAGGCAATGATCAGTAAAAACAACGCGTTTTCAAATTTTGGAATAAGAGTAACCAGCACAAAGGCAATAAAAAGAATCAATAAAACCAACATCTCACTGTTGTCACCGGCAGGACGAATAGGAGCATTTTTCATCAATGTCATAATCGTATCCGCAAGAAACTCAATTCCGTAAACTTCTCCGATTGGGCTGGTAAAAATATCATGGGAAACTTCAGATGTGTCTCCAACCAGGACGATCTTACCTCTAATCAATTCCTGCAGTTCCTCAGTCTCTTCATCCCACTCATCATCCGGGATATCCTCCAGGTCAAACAAAATTTCTCCGGCAGATATTCCCGCGGGAGTATCTTTTGCCAGAAAGGTTGCTGCAGGAGGAAGCGAAGGCAAGTCAACCCACAAATCGTTAAATTGATCCAAAGGCACAGAAATATCCCCTATAATAAGCTGTCCGTCTTCCAGCTTAGGTTCCACACCTTTGTACATGGCCAGAGTTTTTATGGCAAAAGGCCAGACGTTGTGTTCCTCAATTTGTTCCGGGAAAAAACGCACCCGTGAGATCTTATTTCCAATCAGAGTATGGTTAGTGTAACCACTTTCAGTTGCCACTTTAAGAGTTTCTGTTGGATAATTAACACCCTTAAATTTACCCTCTCCATCAAATTCAAGCTGTGCCACAACAATAGTATTTCCTGCTGATTGCATAGCTTCAGCCAGAATGGGATCTTCACCATAACCGTTAGGAAAATCCATCAGCATGTCCAGTGCAATTACTTCTGCGCCCAGTTTTTTAATTAACGTAGTCAGTTTCGCGATATCAGACCTTTTAAGAGGCCAGCTTCCATATTCATCAAAAAACTTCTCCTCTGTATCAACGATAATGATGTCATCATAGGCAAACTTAGTTTTATCTGCGTCCAAAGTGTTGAGGCGTATAATATGCCTGTTTCCCTGTAGCCAGTTTTCTATCGATGAAAATAGTTCCATTCTTTCTGCAGGAATCATCAACAAAAACAATGCGAGACTAATCCAAATATCTGGACGACGAATGAGCTTTCCCATAAATTTCCTTAAATTCGAGTTAATAAAAATTCTGTAATTTGTAAAAACAAACTATACAGTCTCAGTGAAAATTTAATTCATTATTTTGGAATTGACAACACATTTCCTACTTTTGCTTAAGGCAGAAATTTTTTACTTCACTTGTGTAATTGCAAAAATAGTTGTATTAAGGAGCAGGTCAAAAGTTTTGGTCTAACTCATCTGCTGATGAAATTGGCTTCAAATATGAGGTAGGAGGCAATGAAAAAGTGGCTATTATGCATAATAATTATCTTTATTACAGACTTTTCAGAATTATGTGCAGAGTCTGGAATTGTCTGGAAACGAACCGACAAGTCAGGAGTCGTACTTTCCACAGCAGTCTCAGCAACTTTGCCTGTAATGTTGGAAAAACTTTTTCAAGAGTATGCCCTGTATCCAGACAAAATAAAGGTTGATTCTTCAGTTACAGGTATTCCGGAAGTTAAGGAAGTACGGGGGCATAATCCAGAAACTGTTCTAAGTCTGTTGCTTTTACGGCACGATTTGACATTAGTCTCTCAGCAGGATCGGCACCTGATCATTTCCAGGAAAGATGCATGGCGGCACCGACCTTTCAGGAAAATCCTCAACTCACCGGTTTTTTTGGAAAAAATTCTTCGCGAGTTATCTCAAGTTGGGCAAATTGCTTTACATTTTGATTCAGATAAAATACAGGAACGAAAAGTACAACGCAACTTAAATTATTCCTCAATTGAGGATGCAATATTTGACTTGGCAAGTCATCAGAATGCAGTTGTAGTTTATTATCCAAGGCTGCATGTTTTAGAATGGACCCAGGATCCGACGTTGGTGACAAAGTCAGTTTTCCTCAGCTCGGCAAGTCAAAAACAAGTCCAGTCTTTTTTGACTGAGATCAGAAAAGAGCTGGAAGAAATCCGCCTCGTACACGATTCTTATCCAACCGAAAAATCGTTGATCTTAAGGGGCTCCGAAGAATCTGTTGATTTAACAGTACAACTGATTGAACAATGGGAAACCGGACTCCAGAAAGTGTCATTAGCTAATGTGGAACCGTTTCCTGCATCACCTGCGGTTGAATCTGAAGGTATAGAACAGAAATTAATTCCGGAAACCAGACTTGTACGACTGAAGTTGAAGTACTTAAGTGTGGGGCCGCAAACTGTACAGAGTAACGGGCAGCCCCTGACAATTCCCGGTGTAGAAGAGAGCTTGAGAAAAGCACTACAGCAAAGGCTTGAAGACGAGACTGAAATTTCTCCCCTGCGTCCACAAATTATTTCGGATTTGCTTGGTAACTCGCTCATACTGGAGGGCAGTAAAACTCACGTGGTCTGGATGGAAAAACTGGTGCAGGTTTGGGATCGTCCCTTGCCTTTGATCAGGATTGAAGCCCACTTGTTTGAAACCAGCGAAACTCATTCACGACAATTGGGGCTGGAATTCAGGGGCAAAAGTGTTTCAACGGATGGAACAGTCAGTATCACAGATCAAGGACCTTTTACTGCAGGTTTAGCGTTGGGTCCGGCCACAGCTTCGCAGGCTTTGCGTGTCGATGCAGTACTGCGGTTGTTGCAGAGTGAAGGCAAAGGGCGAATGCTGTCACGTCCTGTAGTTGTTACGCTAAATAATGTTGAAGCAGAAATGAATAGTGGTTCGGTTCTGCATATTAAAATCTCAACTGAAAAGACGAGCCGTCTGCAGGAATTGAAAACTGGCATTACACTCAGGGTGACACCACGCTTGATTGAGGACAGTGATAACCATAGTAATGACCGGATTTGGCTTAAGATATATGCGGAAACCAGTAATCCAATAGAAGGTTCCAGCATTGACGGAATACCACCGATCAATACTCAGCGTGCACAAACTCAAGTTTTTGTGAAGGATGGTCAACCTTTTTTGCTTGGTGGATTGATCAAAAACAGAACAGGTGAAAGCCAGTCTGGTGTACCGTTTTTTAAAGATCTTCCTTTTTTGGGTACGTTCTTCAGGACAAGTGGTTCAAATAACAGTTTCGATCATGTGATGGTGTTTGTGACTCCAACTCGTGTATTTGCAGATGAAATTCAGGAATTACCAGAATTTTCTGAACTGGAGCAGATCAAGGAAACATTAGAAATGAAACCATGAATTTTTCAAGTAAATTATTTGAACCGTTTCTTTTGGTAACCTCACAGATTTACAAAGCCATAGTTCTTTTGCGGTTACAATGCTACAAAAATGGCTGGTTAAAAACACATCAGCCTGAAACTCCGGTTATTTCAGTTGGAAATTTAACAGTAGGTGGAACAGGTAAAACTCCGGTTGTTGATTTTCTGGTAAAGGAAATCCAGAACCAAAAAAAGCGTCCAGCCATTCTAAGTCGAGGCTACAGGAGAAAGAATGGATCAACTCAGCAACGGTTTCGTTTTTGTGAAGACAGTACAATTGATCAGGACATTATTGGTGACGAACCGTTTTTACTTGCTTTGCGGAATCCTGAAGTTCCGGTTTATGTGGGCAGTTCCCGGATCACTGCAGCTCGTTCGGCAGAAATTCGGGATCATCCTGATGTTCTGATATTGGATGATGCATACCAACATTTGGCAATCCGGCGTGATCTGAATATACTCTTGATTGATGCAGAGCGTGGATTAGGAAACGGCTCCTTACTTCCACTAGGAATATTACGTGAACCGGAGAATCAATGGGTACGTGCGGATGTAATTATTATTACTAAAACTAATTTGGCTGCTTCAGATTCAGTAATGCAAATGCTCAAAAATGAGCTGAAAGTCAACTGTCCGGTTTTTAAATTCAGTTATGAGCCTCAGCGTCTTTCCCGGCTGGACGGGCAAGCACAACTGAACGTTCTCCAGTTAAAAGGAAAGCGACTGCTGCTTACTTCCGGAATTGCTCAACCTGCAGGATTTGGACTTTTGCTGGAACAACAAGGGGGAAATGTTATCCGGAAGCTTGAATTCCAGGATCACCATGATTATGTTTTTAAAGATGTACAAAAGATCCTGCATGAAAAGGAAAAGCTGCAACCTGATTATATTGTGACTACAGAAAAAGATGCTGTAAAACTCAGAAAATTTCCTGAACTTCTCGAAAAACTTTGGATTTTAGAAGTCGGTGTACATCCGGAAGATTCATGGAATAATTATTTTACAGAATTTCTAAATAATTTATAACTAAAATCTTGGATTTCTGGCTGGTTTGGAAGTCATCGTGACTCTGAATGAAGCAAAAATTACAACACGAAAACCAATTGGGGTAGGTTTTTTACATATGATGTAACTGAAAAAAATCGACAAAAGCAAAAGATCGCTACAGAGTGTCAATGTGGACAATGTACTAATGCTTCAGATTTAGATATCTTTTTTAAAATCCACGTAACGGCATTTTCGGTGAACGCTGCAGCCAGTTCCACTCCGGATAATCTGCTGTACCTTCAATGAGATGCATGGTGTAAGCGTGTCTGGTACGGGCGGAACGGTTGGCGTAGCTCATGTGTGGAAGTAGCCCGTGAAGCACCACCATCGTTCCGGCTTTCGCTTCCAGGGGCACCAGTTTGGATGTTTCCCAGGGTGAATCATTGAAGACTTCCATTTCGGTTCCTTCCCCGTTTTCACTCCGGAAAAAACGAGATTTGACTGGACTCTTGTGTCCACCCGGAATGGCCCACATACATCCATTTTCCTGAGTGGCGTCTTCCAACGCAAACCAAAACCCCTTCACGCTCAGTGGCTCAGTGTGAAGAAAAGTTGCATCCTGATGACAGGCCACTTCCCCGCCAATATGCGGCTGCTTGAAAATGAACATGGATTGCAAAATCCTTGGATCTTTAAATCCAATATCTTTTGAAATTTGGGCCAGTTCTGTGGTTCTTGAAAATTTCTCAAAAACCGGATCCAGGTCATGCATGGCATGTCCAATTTTGTTGATCGACCTGGATTTTGACTGACGCGGCTCGCCATTTTCAGCAAAGGCTTCCTCCTCAAAAAAACAACGGATTTTATCTCCGGATTCCAGAAAATATTGGTCTGAATGTCTTGTTTGCTTATTTGTGGTAAAGATCGAAAACGATTCTGCAGGATCAAAAGCCTTTACAATTTCAGTTGCTCGATGACTCAAAGCTTCACATGCATCCTGTGAAACAAAGTCCTTCAGCACCAAAAAGCCATCCTGTTCAAATTTTTCAATTTCTTCTTGATTTAAATACATAGCTTCCTTGATTTTTCCTCTGAAATTGGTATATTATGAGATGCTCGATTTTATCAATCGAAAATATTTCAATCTTGATTTGTGGCAAGTACAAATTGACTCTTAAATTAATTCTCAACCATTGTGACATATGTTGTGGGAAGGTCTCAAGTTGATGGGAATAGGCATGGCAACAGTCATGCTTTTTCTGCTGTTGATGATTGCGTGCATTGAATGGGTAAAACACCTGACACGGAATTACACCCTGCTCCAACAGCAAGCACTTAATTCAAAGCGCAAATCCAGCACAAATTCTCCTGAAACTGATACAACATCTGCTGTACCAATAGAAGTATTTGCTGCAGCAATTTCAACATTCGAATCCGAAAACAATTCCACGAAAACTTAAATAATTTGTATTAGCTTTTAACTGTCTCTAAAAAGAAAAACATCATGGCCAGGAAACATATTGAATTTATGGACACATCCTTTCGGGATGGGTTTCAATCCGTCTTTGGTTCACGGGTTGCTACCAAAGATTTTCTGGCCCCCCTGGAAGCAGCAGTTGATGCCGGAACGACCTACTTTGAAGCTGGCGGGGGGGCACGTTTCCAAAGTTTGTTTTTTTATTGTAACGAATCTGCATTTGACATGATGGATGCTTTTCGCAAAACGGTTGGGCCAGAAGCAAATCTACAAACACTTGCACGCGGAATAAACGTGGTGGCACTCTCTCAGCAGCCGCGGGACATGATTGATTTGCATGCAAAAATGTTCAAGAAACACGGTATCACAACAATCAGGAACTTTGATGCATTGAATGATTTACGTAATCTAAAGTATTCCGGAGAGTGTATCTCTAATCACGGTTTACACCACCAAATTGTGATTGCCATGATGGATTTGCCTCCGGGATGTGAAGGTGCACATGATGCAGAATATTACCTTAAAACTCTTCGTAATATTTTGGATTCAGACGTGCCTTTTGACTCGATTTGTTTCAAAGATGCAAGTGGTACTGCCAATCCACGTAAAGTTCACGAAACTATCAAAGGCGCTCGAAAAATGGTGCCTGAGGGAACTATTCTACACATGCATACGCACGATACTGCAGGGGCTGCTGTCAGTCAATACATGGGTGCAATAGAGGGTGGAATCGACAGGATTGATCTGTCGATGAGCCCGGTGAGTGGTGGTACTGGACAGCCGGATATTCTAACCATGTGGCACGCTCTCAAAGGGACAAATTATACTCTGGACATTGATCCAGACAAAATCATTAAGGCGGAAGAAGTGTTCGCAGAAAGTTTTGAGGATTATTTTTTCCCTCCGGAATCACGAATGGTTTCGCCGTTGATTCCGTTTTCTCCGATGCCTGGAGGCGCGTTGACATCCAACACTATGATGATGCGCGATACTGGGACTTTGCACCTTTTTCCACAAGTTATTAAGGAAATGTCTGAAGTTGTTCGGCTCGGAGGGTTTGGAACGTCTGTCACTCCAGTTTCACAGTTTTATTTCCAACAGGCATATCTAAATGTGACACTTGGCAAATGGGTAAAAATAAATCCGGGATACGGAAATATGGTACTGGGATATTTCGGCAGGACACCAGTAGAGCCTGATCCGGAAATTATCAAGCTGGCTTCAGAGCAACTCGGCAAACCAATTTTCAAAGACGATCCGCTCGATGTTCTGGAACCGGGAATGCCAAAAGCAGCCGAGGCCCTCAAAAAAAACAATCTCCCTGAAACCGAAGAAAATCTTTTTATTGCTTCCAGTTGTGAGGCCAAAGGCATTGATTTTCTGCTGGGAAAAGCAAAAAGTTCAATCCGGAAAAAAACAGATGAAGCAGAAAAAGAAGCACCGACTTCCTTAAAATTAGCAGCACCTTCTGTTTCTGGCCCAAGAGATTACACCATCACAGTCGACGGCAGAGCCTATCAGGTTCAAGTCAATGCCGGTGGAACGGCGGCGGTGGCGAATAATTCTGAGAAAACACCGGTCTCTGCTCCGATCGCCCTGCAAACTTCCGGAATCGATATCCCAGCACCCACACCAGGAAACATCGTCCGGCTTGAAGTGGAAGTTGGCGACACCATTACTAAAGAGCAAACGCTGTTGGTGATGGAAGCCATGAAAATGGAGCACTCAATAAGAGCTTCAGAAGATGGAGTAATTACTGAATTGTTTGTAAGTGGTAATGATCAAGTCGAAGATGCTTTACTCACATTGAGAGGGTGAGAGGATGCGAGACAGTATAATGGTGGATCTGCTCCTTATATTCCACCTGAGTATTATTCAAAAAATAAATAAAAAACTAGTACAGGTTTTTTTGCTATTGTTTTGTTTGGGACTGTCAGGAACTTTGTTTGCCCAGTCTGGTGAAGATCAAATCTATATTGTGATGCCCACCGATGCCCGGGTCATTAGGGTTGACGCGAAAATAGATCAGTGGGTCTATGCCGGTGATACATTGGCAGTACTCAAAGATTCAAAAGGCACGAAATTTAAGTTTCGAGCGGGAGTTTCTGGACAACTGGTTTTTTGGCGGTTGCGAAATCTGAAACATTATGGAGCCGGCGAAACAGTGGGAATTCTCAAGATTGCTCCAGTAATTTTTGAGGAAGTGGGGAGTGGTTCGTCCGTCGTGGCTTTGCCTGCTTTTAAAAAAATGTTGCTCAACCTTTATAATTCTACCGGACTGGGGGCACTGTTTCGTGGACAGGGATTGGATTGGACCGAAGGTTTTGGACGTGTGATCATGATCTGTGTAGGACTCATCTTGATTTATTTGGGCATTCGCCGGAAATTTGAACCGTTGCTGCTGGTGCCTATCGGTTTTGGTGCTATGTTGTCCAATATCCCTTTAGCTGGTCTTTCCGAGCCTGGTGGACTTTTGTATTATGTTTACGAGTTTGGCATAACAACTGGAATTTTTCCTTTGATAATTTTTATGGGTGTCGGCGCCATGACAGACTTTGGTCCGCTTTTATCAAACCCCAAAACATTAATCCTAGGAGCAGCGGCGCAGTTTGGAATTTTTGGAACCCTCCTAGGTGCACTGGCATTGAACGGAATTCCCGGCATTGATTTTTCTCTTAGGGATGCAGCATCAATTGGCATTATAGGTGGTGCAGACGGTCCAACTGCGATTTTTCTTGCCAGTCAGCTTTCGCCACGGTTACTTGGATCAATCGCTATTGCGGCCTATTCGTATATGGCACTGGTACCCATCATCCAGCCTCCGATCATGCGTTTGCTAACATCTCAGCAAGAGCGGGAAATTAAGATGACTCAGTTACGATATGTTTCCACTAGGGAGAAAATTTTATTTCCGCTGGTCGTTCTAAGTTTGTGTGCGCTGTTGTTACCTTCAGCAGCCCCATTGATAGGCATGTTCATGTTTGGAAATTTGGCGAAAGAATGCGGTGTTATCAATCGCCTTTCGGACACTATTCAAAAATCACTGATCAATACTGTGACTATTTTTCTTGGACTTAGTATAGGAAGCAAATTGGCTGCAGCGGAATTTCTAAATTTAGAAACAGTGGGGATTCTCATTCTTGGCATAATCGCGTTTTCAGTTGGAACTGCAACCGGTGTGTTGATGGCCAAACTCATGAATAATCTGTCAGTCTGCACCAATCAATCCTTTGATCGGGGCTGCAGGAGTTTCTGCAGTTCCCATGGCAGCACGTGTTGTGAATCAGGTTGGCCTCGAAGCCAATTCACAAAACCACCTGCTGATGCACGCCATGGGGCCAAATGTTTCCGGAGTGATAGGCTCCGCTGTAGCGGCGGGAGTTTTGTTGGCAATGCTATGATTTGCATGTGGTTTCAGTGTCGTTTAGTTTCCAAATAAAATCCAATATCATTTTGCCCGCTAATCGAAGCACACAATCCATGGAAAACTTGATTTTATTTTTACGGTTTTGCTCAGTTCTGGAGTTTCGGCTGCACAGGAATTTTATCGATAATCTGCAAAAAAAGAGAACACAATGTACATTCCAACATTTGATGATGTTAAAGAAGCACAGAAGAGAATCTCACCGTACATTCTCAAAACTCCAGTTTTGACCAGTTCATTTATGAATGAATTGAGCGGTGCGGAATTGTTTTTCAAATGTGAAAATTTTCAGAAAGCAGGAGTCTTCAAAGTGAGAGGGGCCTCGAATGCGGTTTTTGGATTGAGTGAGAAAAAGGCAGTGAAAGGGGTGGCCACTCACTCTTCGGGAAATCACGCCTTGTCGCTGGCTTACGCAGCAGGTCGGCGGGGAATTCCGGTAACAGTGGTCATGCCACATACTGCTCTGGAAGCAAAAAAAGCTGCGGTGTACGGATACGGAGGTAGTATCGTGGAGTGTGAACCCAGCACCTCATCGCGTGAAGAAACAATTTCGAAAGTTGTCGCAGAGTCTGGAGCAGATTTTGTGCATCCGTACAATGACCAGCGTGTGATTTCCGGACAGGCAACCTGCTCGCTGGAATTGTTGGAACAAGTTGGGAAGGATTGGATGCGGTAATTGCACCAATTGGTGGCGGAGGAATGGTTTCCGGAACTTGTCTGACCTTATCGAATATTTCTCCAGAAACAAAAATTTATGCTGCAGAACCAAAGAATGCCGATGATGCTTTCCGCTCTTTCAAAGCCGGACACATTATTGCTGATGACGCACCTGTAACGGTAGCGGATGGCCTGAAAGTTCCACTGAAAGATTTGACATGGCATTTTGTTTCAAGCCATGTTGAAGACATTCTGCTTGCAAGCGAACAGGAGATCGTTGATGCAATGAAGCTGATTTGGCAAAGAATGAAAATCGTCATGGAACCGTCCAGTGCAGTACCGTTGGCGACCATCCTCAAAAACAAAAACACTTTTGCCGGAAAGCGCGTTGGTGTGATCATTACCGGAGGCAATGTTGATATGAACAAACTGCCCTGGATGAAATCTTAAAGTCGTACTCTTAATCAGGAGAATAAATATGAATGCAGTAGCCTCTGATGCTGTCTAACTTGCTCTCAAAACCGGAGATGCGATAGAAATTAAAAGCTTAAACTCTAAAGTATTTTATTGATCATCTTAGTTATTTCGTTTATTCTTATGCGGATGAAAATGTAAAATTAATTAGGAGATAAGTGAACAACATCATTATTACCGGAAAGATGTATCCGGGGTTTGACAAAATACTTACGGAGGAAGCGCAGGAATTTTTGGTTAAGCTGCATCAAAGATATAACAACACCCGTAAAGCTGTGCTCGATCGCCGTACAGCAATTCAGCACAAAATTCTTGCTGGTGAGAATCCAATTTTTTTACCTGAAACAGCATCTGTCCGCAAAGGAAACTGGAAAGTAGATCCCATTCCAGATGATCTTCAGGACCGTCGCTGTGAAATTACAGGCCCAGCAGAAGCAAAGATGATGATAAATGCTCTTAATTCAGGAGCAAAAATATTCATGGCCGATTTGGAAGATTCTATTACTCCCAACTGGTTCAATCAAATCCAGGGTCAGGCAAACATATCCTCAGCCTATGAACGTACACTTGAATTTACCAGTACTGAAGGCAAAGAATATAGGCTCAATAAAGGAGAGTTAGCTACATTGATAGTACGTCCGCGAGGATGGCATATGGAAGAAAAGCACATCCTTATAGATGGTGAAGTTGCTTCAGGTTCTCTGGTGGATGCTGGACTGTATCTGTTCCATAATATCAAGCGCACATTGAGCCATGGAACAGGACCGTATTTTTATTTGCCAAAATTGGAAAACTATATGGAAGCCCGATTATGGGATGAGATTTTTGCTTTTTCGGAGCAGGAATTAGGTGTTACGCATGGTACCATCAAGGCTACGGTTCTGTTGGAAACCATTTACCTGCTTTTGAAATTGAAGAAATTCTATACGAATTGCGTGAACATATGGCTGGAATTAATGCAGGACGCTGGGATTATATGTTTAGTGCAATTAAAAAGTTTCGACATGAACCAGGATTTCTCTGGCCGGACCGGGCACAAGTCACCATGACTGCTCCGATGATGAGGGCCTATACAGAATTGATGGTTCAGACTTGTCATAAACGTGGTGCTCATGCCATCGGTGGAATGGCAGCCTTCATTCCCAACCGCCGTGATGCAGAGGTAACTCGGGTTGCCCTGGCCAAAGTAAAAGAGGACAAGGAGCGTGAGGCACAGGATGGTTTTGATGGATCATGGGTAGCTCATCCGGATCTTGTGCAGGTTTGTACGGATGTTTTCAGCAAGGTATTTGAAGAAGGAAAAGTTAACCAAATACACCGTCTGCGTGAGGACGTTCAGGTAACACCTGAGATGATGCTTGATTTTAAGATTCCGGGAGGAAAAATAACTGAGACAGGTTTGCGCAACAATATCAGCGTTGGTATTCAGTACATTTCTGCATGGTTAAAGGGTACAGGTGCAGTAGCGATTTTTAATTTGATGGAAGATGCAGCGACTGCTGAAATTTCAAGATCGCAGGTTTGGCAATGGATTCAACATTCTGATGGAAAACTGGATGACGGCCGTCAAATCACACTTGAGATGGTTCAAACTATGATTCCGGAGGAACTTACAAAAATCCGGGAAGCCTACGGAAAGGTCTACGACGAAGAAAAAATGAATCAGGCAACCGATTTTTTTACTTCACTTGTCTCAGGAGATAATTATGAGGAGTTTTTCACAATAAGGGCCTATGATCAGTTGGACTGAATTTTCCTGTTTAGAGGTTGAGGAAGTTCTTCATCATTTGTCTGCAGCCACTCTTCCCAAAGCTTCCGGATACTAATACCGGTTTTCGGATGAACCAATTCAGGACTAAGTTCCAGTAGGGGCACCAAAACAAAGCTTCGCTTTTCCATTTCAGGATGAGGAATTTTCAAAATTTCTGTGTCAATACACTCTTCACCATAAGCTAAAATATCAATATCAATTGTGCGGGAACCCCAGTGTTCGTCACGGATACGCCCCAGTCTGTTTTCAGTTTGCCGACACTTTTTCAGCAGTTCAAGAGGACTAAGTTTGGTCAATCCACAAACCACCATATTTAAATATTTAGGCTGCGGCATCTTCAAAAGCGGCTCACTTTCATAAATCGGTGAAACGCGAAACTGAAGCAATGGAAGAGACTCTAACTCAACGCAGGCCTGTTTCAGGTTGTCCTGCCTATTTCCCAAGTTGCTCCCCAATCCTAAATGCACTAAAATAGCTTCAGTCATAGTTTGTTTTTCAGGTGATCATGATTTGAAGAACTAGCTTAACACAAGCACTTATTCAGTCGCAAACTTGAAGCAAAAACTGTTACATAGAAATGATTCGAATTATAGCGGGAGAATTTAGGGGCCGAAAACTAAAAGTTCCAACAGGAAATGATGTCCGGCCCACTTCAGACAAAGTTCGAGAGGCGCTATTTAATCTGCTGACTTCAATGCTGAACTGGGACAAAATGACAGTGCTGGACCTGTATGCCGGAAGCGGCGCGCTGGGTTTGGAAGCCTTGAGCCGTGGTGCAAAAAAAGCGATCTTCGTTGAATCCTCAAAAAAACATGTTAGTATTATTCTGAAAAATATTTTGATGCTTTCTCTTGAGCAAACAAAGTATGAGTTGGTACAAGGGAGGGCGAAGAGTTGGATCCCCAATTTTGCGGATCCAGAACGGCCATGCCTTGTTTTTCTTGATCCACCTTTTTCAAGTGACGAATATGATCTCATCCTGGAAAAATTAGCAATCCTCCCTGCTATCCGGACGGGATCATTAATTGTGGTGGAATCACCCAGCACAAGAGAAATTATGTTTGCAGAAAATATGGAACTGCTGAAACATCGCCGTTATGGATCAATAACGCTGGATATTTTGCGTAAAAGCTGAGCCTGTATTAACACAATAATCTTGCCTTGATGCTACTACTGGCCTAATATTTAACTGATAATAATATTTAACTGAGAAATATTTTTCTTTTCCAGCATGATTATTTTTAACAAAATTGATAAGGCGGCTCTACCAAAACATGTTGCCATAATCATGGACGGCAACGGACGCTGGGCCATACAGCGCAGCATGCCGAGACTGCAGGGCCATCGTAATGCTGTTAAAGCGGTAAGAGCCTGCGTAGAAGCTTCAGCAGAGTTAGGTTTGCAGGTGTTGACTTTATATGCCTTCTCAACAGAAAATTGGCAGCGGCCCAGGAAAGAAGTTTCTGCACTGATGAATCTTTTTTTTGAGTTTTTGGAAAAGGAACTGCACACTATGCTGGATAATAATGTAAGGTTTCAGTTGATTGGAAATAGGGAGGGACTACCAGATTTTCTGCAAAATCGCTTGAGCCATGCGTTGGATTCCACAGCTGCAAATACAGGTTTGTTACTGAACCTGGCACTTAATTACGGTGGCCGTGACGAAATGGTACGTGCAGTCAGGAGGATTGCAGAGTCTGTTAAGAAAGGCGATTTGCTTCCAGAAAACATTGATGAATCTTTAGTATCAGCAAATACTTACACTGCAGGACAGCCGGATCCAGATTTGATCATACGGACTAGCGGCGAGTTACGTCTTTCCAACTTTTTGATTTGGCAGGCAGCATATGCAGAATTTTATTTTACTGAAGTTTTGTGGCCAGATTTTACTAAGGAAGATTTGTATAAGGCACTTTTAGAGTTTCAGCAAAGAAAGCGACGAATGGGGGTGACAACTGATTCTGGATCCACAACTGAAGCCGCAAATGTTTCACATTTGGTTTCCAAGACCGAAGTTACTTCCATTACCAAAACTTCTGGTTGAGTTTGAATATGAGTGATACCTCATCCACTTCTGACTTGTCCGCACGGGTCAAGACTGGATTCCCACTGGCCGCAGGAATTGCGATCCTGCTCTTTACTCCAGCTTTAGTAATCGGACTGGCTGTTCTGGCTGTTGCATTTATAGGTGCGCAGGAACTCACCGCCATGCTGTCTGCCAAAAGTGACAACTCAGATACAATAGTTATACTTCCAGAATGGCTACTGCCGGGTACTGCTGTTCTGATGGGACTGGGAGCACTTTCAGGAGAGTCCGGTCTTCATGGGGCCTTGCTGATCTGTGTTTTGGGCTGGATATTTTTTGAATTGGTTTTCACTCCAAAAAGTGAACTGGCCAAACTTTCCACACTTGGTTTCGGTTTGTTTGGAATGGTTTGGGCCGTTTGGAGCGTCTTGCACATTACACTGATCAAGATACTTCCGGAAGGCACAGCTCTGCTTTTTTTTCTTTTACTCGTAATTAGTTTCAGTGACATTTTTGCCTATTTTGGTGGAAAGCGTTTTGGTAAATCCCTGCTTGCTCCAAGCATCAGTCCAAAGAAAACTTGGGAAGGCAGCTTTTTTGGTATTGTAGGAGGAGGAATTGTTGGTGCAGTTTTTGGCGAACTTACAATGTCGATGTTCTGGCTTTATGGGTTGATGCTGGCCATGCTGCTGGCAGTTGTAGGTCAACTGGGAGATTTGGTAGAATCCAAAATAAAACGGCTCTGCGATGTCAAAGACTCCGGGACTTTGCTGCCCGGACATGGCGGAATCCTTGACAGGATTGACGGTCACATGCTTGCTGCGCCCGTATTTTACTATATATTGCAACTCGGATGAAATCCTCAGTAAGCACAGCAAATGGTCAGGAAGTTCCACCCTCAGTTGTTACTAAATTAACAGTCCTGGGCGCAACAGGTTCGATTGGTCTCAATACACTAGAAATAGTTCGTCAATTTCCGCATAAATTTAAAATTGAAGCCCTGTCCTGCCGAAGTTCAATTGAGTGTTTGGTTGAGCAAATAAAGGAGTTTCAACCACGTTTGGTGTGTGTGGACAACTCTGAGCAAGCAAGGGAATTACGTGAAACGTTCCGCGACAGAAATTCTGGTACAGAAACCGAGTTTGTCTGGGGTGTTGAAGGCTTAATTCAGATTTCCAGTGATCCTGAAGTGGATTTAGTGGTAGCCGGAATTGTTGGAGCAGCAGGATTGCAACCAACTTATTCTGCAGTCCAGGCAGGTAAAACGGTGGCAGTGGCCAACAAAGAACCACTGGTGATGGCAGGAGAACTGTTTGTACAAACAGCTAATAAAACTGGTGCGAAGCTGTTGCCCACAGACAGTGAGCATAATGCGATTTTTCAAGCACTCCACGGAGAGCCTCTGGAGCATATTGCCAGACTGATTTTGACTGCCTCCGGAGGTCCATTCCGGGATCTTCCTCTGAAGGAGTTCGGAAAGATTACTCTTGCTGAAGCACTGAGCCATCCCAATTGGGAAATGGGTCGAAAAATTTCCATCGATTCGGCGACGATGATGAACAAAGGTCTGGAAATAATCGAGGCACACTGGTTGTTCAATACTCCGGTTGAAAATATTGATGTGCTGATGCAGCGGGAAAGCATCATTCATTCGATGGCTCGAATTCGATAGATGGGTCGATGAAAGCGCAAATGGGTCTTCCAGACATGAAAGTTCCGATTGCATACTGTCTAGGCTGGCCCGAACGGCTGCCGTTGAAAATCCCCCGTTTGGATCCACTTTCCATGAGTGCGCTCCATTTTGAAAAAATTAACCCGCAGCGCTACCCCTGCCTTCCGCTTGCAATCAAAGTTGCTAAACAGGGAGGAGCAGCACCTGCCGTTTTGAATGGCGCCAATGAAACAGTTGTTACCGCCTTTTTGGGTGAAGAAATCCGTTTTGTTGAGATTGCTGAAACTGTTGCAGCCGTGATCAAGGACTTTGAAAAAGCCTTGCACCAAGTAGATGTACCTTCTTTCCTCCAGAAAATCAGCACACTGGAAGATGCAGAACATGCTGATAAATGGGGACGCAAGCAAGCAAGCAAAATACTGGAGAGTATTATCTAGTTGCCCTTGAAATATAAGGAAATATGGATTCAACTAAAATAGTACTCTCAATCTTGGAAGAAACCTATATCATTCATAAGCTTGACCAAAGCACTAAATTACCGGAAGGGCTGACTGATTGTGAATTCTACAGTCTGAGCAATTCACAAGAAGAATTGTCTTTGGTCTGTCCGGATCAAATCTTAATTCAAAGTGAGAACAGCAGCCCAAACTGGAAATGCTTGAAAGTGGCAGGACCACTGGACTTAAAACTGACTGGTATACTTGCTGGACTTTCTGATACACTGGAAAAAGCAAAGATCAGTATTTTTGCAATTTCAACATTTGAGACGGACTACCTTTTGATCCAAAAACAAGTATTGGAAACTGCAAAAACTGCACTTAAAAGTGCAGGATACAAGTTTTTATAACTACTAACTTTCCCATTTTATTTCATTATGCTGACAACAATTTTATCTTTTATAGCAGTTCTTGGAGTTTTGATTTTCATTCATGAACTTGGACATTTTCTGGCGGCACGTCATGTAGGAGTAAAGGTCGAAGCCTTCTCAATTGGATTCCCGCCAACTGCGTGGGGCAAGCAGATTGGAGATACAGAATACCGGCTTTCTTGGGTTCCGATTGGAGGTTATGTTAAATTGTTTGGACAGAACGTCGATGATGAAAATCCGGATGATCCGACAAATTATGCTGCAAAATCAATTTTTCAACGCCTTTACATACTTGCTGCAGGCCCGGCAATGAATCTGTTGTTTGCATTAATTTTTATGCCACTGGTTTTTTTGATTGGTATGGATATGCCTGCTTATTTAAATGAACCTCCCCTCATTCAAAATGTCCAACAGGGAAGCTACGCCCAGGAAATAGGGATCCGCGCAAATGATGAAATACTTGCAGTGAACGGCACCTATGTTAAAAACTGGGGAGAACTGCATAGTGAACTGGCTAAAGTTTCTACTGAAGAAACCCTGACCATGGAAGTTGATCGGGCTGGGAGCTTGGTGGTTATGGAAGGTTCTGGAACAGCATTTCAGAATGCAGGACCAATGGGATTGTCTCCATTCCTTGCTCCAGTTGTTGGTGAATTTACAGAACAATCTCCGGCCATGAAGGCAGGTATTCAAGCTGGAGACAAAGTAACGAGAGTAAACGGCCAGCCTATCCTGGATTGGAGTGAAATTTCTCCTGCTGTACAACAATTTATGCAAGATAGTGTTAACAATTTGGAAACAGCCACTAAAACACTCACCGTTGAGCTGGAAAGAAATGGCGACATTCAATTTGTTGAAGTTGCTCCGTATTTAGAACCAAAGTCCCAAAGATGGCTTTTGGGCATGAGCATGTTTAAGATTTCCCGCTCTTTCTCATTTGGCGAATCTGTTAGCTTGGGAACATCCCGGCTGTGGTTTCTGACAAAAGCTACCTTGGGTTTTCTGGGACAGATCTTCCAGGGAGAAGGTTCAATGGATGACCTTGGCGGTCCAGTAAAAATTGGAATGGTAATTGGTGATGCAGTCCGCAGCGGAATCGCAGAGTTGTTTTTCCTTATGTCTTTCATAAGTCTGCAGCTGGGTATCTTTAATTTGCTTCCGATTCCTGCCCTTGACGGCGGTCACATCTTCATGCTGCTGATAGAAAAGTTCAAGGGTAGTCCTTTGAGCGTTTCCATGCGGGAAAAGACCCAGATGGTTGGTTTTTCATTACTGATTTCTCTAATGGTTTTTGTGACCTGGAATGACTTGATGAGTTTGTTATAAATATTTTTTATCAGGTGGATCCAGTATTTTCAGGATTTGTGACAAATTTAAAGCTGAACTGCATGGCTGAAACATTTCGAATGGAACTTTTCAAAAAATCTAGTTTGAAGTGAAACAGGTTTCTTGATTCAGGACCTTTTAATCGATACCGGTGGTTGGCTTATTCGGTATTGTTTTTAAAGTGGTGAGCTTAGTTAAAAAAATAATTTGAAAAACAAGTTAGCACTGAATTAAATTATATTGGAATAATTCAGTATGAAGTTGGATACTGATATCTTTTCCCTAACCTCAATGAGTAATTTACAAAACTTAATGAGACAAGCAACAGGTGGAGAACAAGGCCAGCAAGCAAACCAAGGTCAAGCCCAGCAAGGTGGTGAAACAGATGGCATAGGTTCTGCTGCGAGCCAGGCATACGGAGAAGCTTTAGAAGGTGGAGCATCACCCCAAGAGGCCTTTGAAGCAGCCGGCGCTGCAGCTCAAGAAGTAGCAACCGAAATGGGAGTACCTCAAGCAGATTTTGATCAGGGAATGGAAGCTGCTTCCGATGGTTTTGCAGATGCAATGGCTAGTGGCGTATCACCTGGAGAGGCTTTTGGCTCTGCAATGGAAGCTGCTCAAGAAGCCACAGACCCTGGTACTGATATGGGACCTCCTCCTTACGTCGCCCCAACTGGTGACATGACGGATGTAAGCGGTGACACGACAGGCGTTACCGGAAATGTGTCTACTGTAACTGGGGATGTGTCTGGAGTAACTGGAGATGTATCTACTTTATACGGAGATTTGTCTGGAATAACTGGCGACATGACAGGGGTTGCCGGAGATGTGTCTGGAGTAATCGGAGATGTGTCTGGTGCAACTGGAGACATTACAGGTTGCGAGGGCGATATGTCTGGTGTAACTGGTGACATGACAGGTTGCGAAGGTGAATGACGGGGAGGTGATTGTCTGGTGTAACTGGTGACATGACAGGTTGCGAAGGTGACATGACTGGAGTGACTGGCGACATGACCGCTATGTCTGGAGACATGACTGGAGTAGAGGGTCAACCACCTGCTGAAATGATGGGAGAAGGTGACCAAGGTATTGTTGCCTTGGATCAAGCATTTGCTGACGAGGGAACGGATAAAGGAACTCCTCCTCCAACGGATGATCCAATGGGAACTGCAATAGACCAAGCAGCTGCGCAAGATGCGGCAAGTAGTATGCCGGAAGCAGGTCAAGGAGCTCCGGATACGATGGCAGAAGTGGGACCACAAGATGATGGTGTTCCAAAGGTAGAGGAAGACGATCAATCTGGTGGCGATGTAGGTTAATACCATCCAAGAACATAAGTGACGCACTATTTCTCTGCTGCTGGTAGAAAAATTTAACGGTGGACCTTTGAGCATTGCCTTGAGGGAAAAGACCCAGATGGTTGGATTTTCATTACTGGTTTCTCTAATGATTTTTGTGACCTGGAATGACTTGGTGAGTTTGTTATAAATATTGTTTATTAAGTGGATCCAGGATTTCCAGAAATTGTGACAAATTTAAAGCTGGTCTGTATGGCTGAAACAATTCGAACCGAAATGGCGAAAATATAGATCTTCGAAGAGAATTTATCCAAAAAAAGCCCTCAACTTTGAAGGTAACTTTCGGAAAAGTACGATTTAATGTGGCAAAGAATTTGTGGATTGATTTGTAGCTATTTATCAATAATTTCAGATAATTATGAGAAATAATGGATGAGATGAATCCATCCTTCTGCAGTTAATATTAACAAATGTGAAAGATTTAATATTATATATAATCAAAAATAATTGACTTTTTAAATAATTTTTGATAGATTTCATGTTCTTAGTGTATTTTTCATTGACACGAAAGTGGGTTTGAGGAGAACCTCACTTTCGAATCTACATTAAGAATCTCCTTAGTAACTGGTCCAATCTAACCTTTACTAAACTGATTGTACATCTGTCGATTGATAAGGTGTTGAAAATTTTGAAATTAACTTACATAGTTTGTTTTGGAACTTTTCAAAAAATCTAGTTTGTTTATAATTTGGTTTATTGATTTAAGGACCTTTTAAACAATACCGAATGCAATTAGGTACGGTATTGTATTTATGTAGGTGCGTTTTTGTTTAAAAATTAAAAAATAATTTGAAAACTAAATTTGCACCAAATTAATAAGGAAATATTCAGTATCATTTGATGGCTGAAGTATTTTCCTTAATTTAAAACTCTAAGAATAGGAGAAAAATATGTATATACACAATTTCCAGACTGACGGTTCCCCCGATGCCTGATGGCTTCATGGAAGCGATCCAGGCTGACCCAGGCGCCTTTGCAGACGCAATGGGCGGGGAATGGAAGCAATGCAAGCTCACATGGAAGCTAATCCAGGAGATATGGAAGGCTGCTTTGAAGCAATGGGTGACGCTATGGGCCCAATGATGGGCGACATGGGAATATCCCCAGAAATGTTTGAAGCAGCCGGTGACGCTTTCGGTGCAGTAGCAGGTCCTGCAATGAGGGATGCCTGCAGACGCTAGTCCAGCTGACATGGGCCAATGCATGAATGATTGCATGGAGCACATGATGCCAGAAGGTATGGATATGCCTCCTGAAATGGGTCCAATGTTTGACGGTATGGCTGATAGTTTTGCTGATGCTGATATGGGTCCTCATGACATGGGCGCAGAAATGGGCCCAGACTATGCCAGCTGATATTGTACCTGGTGATCCAACGTCTTCCCTGAAGGTGATTATGGTCCAGCTGACATGGGTCCTCCAACGGGTGACATGGGCGGTTGCACAGGTGACATGGGTGGTTGCATGGCGACATGTCTGGCGTTGCGGGCGACATGACAGGTTGCGAAGGTGACATGACTGGGATGACTGGTGACATGGGTCCAATGACTGGTGACGTATCTGGTTGCGAAGGTGATATGACTGGTTGTACCGGTGACATGACTGGTTGTGCTGGTGACATGGGACCTGTAAGGGTGACATGAGCGGTGTACACGGTGACGTTGCTGGTTGCGAAGGTGACATGACTGGTTGCGAAGGTAACGTGGGTCCTGTAAGGGCGACATGGGACCAATGAATGGTGACATGGGCGGTTGCTACGGTGACATGACTGGTTGCGAAGGTGACTGAGCCAGTGACTGGTGACATGGGACCTTACGGGTGACATGTCAGGTATGGGTGAGTTACTGGTGCGAAGGTGACATGAGCGCAATGACTGGTGACTGTTCAATGGTTGCGGTGACATGACTGGTTGCGAAGGTGATATGACAAATATTGCTGGTGACATGGGTCCTGTAACAGGTGATTGTTCTGCAATGTCAGGTGATGTAACAGGTATGGAAGGTGACATGAGCTGGTTGTTCCGGTGATATGACTGGATGTACCGGTGACATGGGCCATTGCTGGTGACATGACGGATTCCGGTGATTGGGACTGCAGCCCAGGTGATTTGGTCCTGTTGATGATGCACCTCCAATGGCTGAAATGGACCATTGACGCAGTCCTGAATTTGCCTCCCCTGAAATGACTGAAGCTCGCGCTGAAGTTAATGATGCGGCTGAGGTTAATGGTGAAGGGCAGATTGAAGTTGCTCCTGCCATGGCAAATCCTGCACATGCATGGCTCCAATAGCTCCAGATATGGCTGCCGGAACTGCTGCAGGTGCTGAAATGTCCGCGCGGTGGTGAAGCTGCTGGCATGGGTGCCATGGACGACTGCATTTGCTGGTGCAGCAGATACTGCTGCTCCAATGGATGTCAATCAGCTGATGCAGCTTTAGGTCAAGCTATGGATAGTGCCATGGATCAAGGTGGTGCTCCTGCTGGAGAAGCTGCTCCTATGGATGATGTAGCTGGTGCGAATATCGTTGATCCAGGAATGGATGACGCTCCAAAAGATGACGATGACGGAGGTCTGGCTGGTTAATTTCAGTCCTTTGAAAAAGTGGTGAGCTGTATTAATACAGTTCACCACTTCTAATAATGGTTGTATCAAAAAATAAATAAGTTAAGTAATAAATTGGCATTAGATCATCAACATAATTATAAGACATATTAACCTTATCAAATCAATTATTAAGTAAAAGAAATATATGTTTGGCAAGAAAAAAAATGAAATTCTTGTTGACCATAGGCTGGCTTATTGCGTCTCCATGACTACCAGGAGGCATGGAGTATATATAAATCGTGAAGAGGTAGAAAAAAAATTCCCAGAAGGCGATCCTCCAAAAACCATCAGAGAATTAAATTCTTTTCTTGCTGATAAAAAACTTGAAGCAAGTCCAATTAATATTTCAAAGATGATTACGGTTTTACTAAACCCTACAGTGATGTGACCGCTCAAATAATGGTGATAAAGAAATCTCCAAGTATTATAGAAACGCAATACAAGAAGAGCAATTAAGTTACTTGAAAAACATAAGAAAAAATTAATTGAGCTTGCAGATTTCTTACTTGATAAAGAAGTTATTTTTAAAGAAGATTTGGTTAGGATTTATGGAGAAAGACCTTTTGATTTAAAATGGTTCCTTCCTGAATTATGGAAATGCAGGTATTTGCTTCTTTGTGCTTTCATAATTTCTATTTTGCTCAACATATTATCATTTACTCCTATAATCTTCATACAGATATCGTTAGATAAAGTAGTAGGATATAAAGCTGTTTCTACTTTATATGTACTGACAGCAGGAGTTGCTAGTTGCATTATTATTTAATGCAATAGTGGGATTCGTCCGGGATTACATTTTCAACTATATAGGAGATATACTTGAATCAAGAATAGCAACTGATATCTTCGATAAATTGCTTGGTTTACCCTTGATACAAGTTCAAGGAGATAACATAAATAAATTCAATACCTCAATGCAATCAATTACAGCATTGCGGAATACTGTGGTAATGAGAGTGTTTAAGACAGTTTTCGATTTGACTGCAGTTCTCGTTTTTGTCCCAGTTATGTTTGCATATAATTTCCTTATGGGATTAATAGTGCTTGGATTTGCAATTTTGATGGGAGTTAACAAAATAATTTTTAACAATATTAAGCATGTTTATTCAACCATTATATTATAAAGTAATACATTGTATTATAAAGTAAACCCTGCATGGAATGACAATGCTCAAGGAGTTTGAAGAAGAAGAATCAGAGAGGAAAAACTGGCGTAAATCTGCTGCTGCTTCAATTATTCTAAGATCAAAGAAAAGTCAGGTAAACAGTACTTCTACTGAAATCAACGGATTTCTTCAAAATGCTATGACAATTGCAATTATCTTCACTGGAGTGCAATTAGTTTTTTCTGGAGACTTGTCTGCCGGTTCAATCATTGCGATTAATATGGTTGCTGGAAAATTAACCTCACCGATTATTGCAGCGATCACTTTATTTGGTGATAGAAATCAGCTATTTGTCCTTATATCTCATATAGGTGACATTTGGAATAAGGGGAAAGAACAAATGGGAGCAGGTGTTCACTCTGCCATAAGTGGAAAATATCTTTTTGATAATATTTCAATGAATTTTGGAGAAGTAAAAGCATTAAACAAAGTATCTTTTGAACTAACACCTAAATCCAAAGTCGGAGTAGTAGGACCTACTGGAGCAGGCAAAAGTACATTGTTAAATATGATTGCAGGAACATATCGTCCTACAGAAGGTCGAATGGATATAGATGGAGTAGGAATGAATCAATATGATTTATCATATTACCGTTCGCAGGTAATGCTTTTGGATAAAAACCCATTTTTTTTAAAGGTATATTCGAAATTACTTTCTCTTTTTGTTCATCTGCATCGACATATAATAGCAAGCTTTACGACAGTAAAAAGGGTCAAAAATTGCCTGAAGGTATCCATACAAAAATTGATGAAAACGCCACCCAACTGGCTGGTGGAGCTGCAAGCCTGCTTGCACTTTCAAGGGCTTTGCTTGCAAATCCTAAGGTACTGCTTCTGGATGAGTTTGCGGATTCACTGGATATTGATACACGAATTAAATTGCAGGATAACTTTTCTACTATTGCCAGTGACAGAACTGTGGTTGATGCACAAAATGTAATAAGTCATGAATTAGATTCAATTTCTAGTTATGATCAAATAATAGTATTAGATCGTGGAAAAGTAGTTGGACAAGGTAAGCATGAGGACTTAATTAATACGTGCGAAACATATAGGCTTATGTTGGAAAAAGAAAAAAAATTAAGTGAAATTGGTAATCAGAAACTGAAGTAACAAATAAAGTATTGACGTAGATAAAGATAACTTTTAGTTTTGAAAAAGATACTTAAATGGCTGTAGCAACAAACACACTGAAACCTCAATTATTAAAACTCAAAAAGGGAGAATACGTCTTTGAAGAAGGAGATGAAGCAATATTTGCTTATGTTCTCACTGAAGGCGTAATGGAGATTGTTGCGACCTCCAAAGGAGTAGAACAGGTTCTTGCAAAGATAGAAAAAGGTACTATTTTTGGAGAAATGGCAGTAATTGATGGTTTTCCAAGAAGTGCATCTGCACGTGCTGCAGGTGATTGTAAGGTGCAAGAAGTTGGGCATAAAGAATTTCTTCATTATATTGCAAAAAAACCAGATTCAGCGTTCTCTATAATGACAAGACTATCTGGTTTTGTTAGGTCTGCCGATAAACAAGCAAGTGAAAGCTTTTTGCTACGTAAAACAGGCACTGATGAGCAAGGAGAAGAAGAAAAGAATGATAAAACTGATATCGTTGCTGTTCATAATTTTGAAGACACAGAATCTATTTATGCAAGACCTCCCTCAAAACCGGTAATCATTACAGGAGTCAGTGTACTTATATTCACTTTGTGTATGGTTCTTTGGTCCTCTTTTTCTTTTGTTGATAAAACAGTTTCTGCTCGTGGCAAGTTCACTAATACTGCACCTAATATTGAAATTCAATCTACTGGAAGTTCATTTATTGAGGAATTAAATTTGGAACGAGGTCAATTCATAAACAAAGGACAAACAGTTGCAATACTTGATGGAACCGTTGTGAATGCAAATCTCAAAATTACCAGAGACAAAATAAATGCTGTCAAAAATAAAATTTTACGCCTGCAACTTCAGAAAAATTCCATTTTAAATAAATCCTTGAATAAGGATTCATCTGGTCAACTGGACCCCATCAATGAAGAAATTCTCAATAAAAACTTTGATGAATTCATGATTAAGATGAAAACTTTTCTTCTGATCTTTTACGATTAGAAACAGAAATTGTTTCAATGCCAGGAATTAAACGCTTAAAAATGCTGTTTCGGATATAAAAATTAAAATTGAAAAAGGAAAAAAGAAATTATTTGAGAAAAATGTTGGCTCTTAATGAGCAGCTCTATTAAGTTCAACCGATCAAAGAATTTCTGTGAAACGTCAATTATTGACAACAACTGGAAGTATCGAAAAACTCAAATCAGACAAAATATCAAATGCTGACCAGACAGCCTCTTATTTGACTGGAGAATTAGTAGGAATAGCACAAGAGCTTTCTTCTTTTAATGATCAATTACTTCAATTAAATGAAGAATTGATTAAAAATGAATTAGAGAAAAGCAATTTATTTGTTAAATCTCCAGTTGACGGTGTAGTATTAAATTTGCCTACAGTAACTATTGGATCTCTTATAAATAAAGGAGAATCAATAGTAACATTAGTTAGAACAGGGTTACCTCTTGTTTTAGAGATTGATGTAGATCCAAAAGATGCCAGTGATTTGTATAATGGAAATCCTGTTTCCGTCAAAATTGATGCACTACCATTTCAACAGTTTGGAGACCTGGCAGGAACCTTAATCTATATTTCAGATGATACTGTAGAAGAATCCCTTCAGGGAGAACCCGGAGCTTATTACCGTGGCCGGGTTAATGTTGAAGATTCTGAACTTATGGGATTACCGGGAGAATTCGATTTAACTCCTGGTATGCTTGCATCTGCAGATTTAAAGGTAGGTAAAAGGAGATTGATTACTTATTTTACAAATCCTATTTTAAAATCTCTTTCACTAGAAGCAGCTTCATCACGATTTTTATGCCGTGTTTTCATGAGTAAATTCCAGCCTTCATCTACCCCATCAAGTTAAGGACAAGATTTCTAGTAGTTGTGCTATTTAAGAAGTAGGATAAGCATTTCTCTCCCTGAGAGTGCAAAATAACAAAAAGTAACAATAATAAAGAACAACTAAGTAATAAAATTACTCGTTACATCATACTTTTAGTTGTTTTTAATTTCTATTGCAGAATCTGGCTCATATTGAGCATCGGCAGTAGAACAGCAAGTGCGATAAAACCTACTGCTCCACCCAGGATCAAAATCAAGACCGGTTGTAAAAGTGAAGTCAGTGCTTCAAGCAATGTGTTTACTTCTTCCTGCATCCGGACTGCCACTTTTTCCAGCAGCTCGTCCACTCGTGCTGCCTCCTCACCAATTGATACCACATGTCGTACGTATTCAGGGAAATAATCAATCCGGGCCATTGCAGCAGAAAGAGGTATCCCTTTGTTGTTCACATCAATAATAAGTTGATCAAGCTTGCTTATAAATAGTCGATTGACGACAACGTGCCTGGAAATTTCAAGAGAAGTTTTTAGATCAACTCCGCTTTTAAGCAATGTTCCGAGTGTCTGGCAGTAACGGGCAACCATGACTTTAATCCGTAAACCGCTCAGCAGAGGCAGTTTCATTTCAAGCTGATCTTGTAATTCAAGTCCACGTTTGCTGCGTAAAAACTTAGTTATTCCAATTAAAATTGCAGCAACTGCCAGCAACAGCAAAAACCAGTGATTTACTACAAAATCACTGACACCCATTAAAATTCGGGTCGGCAACGGCAGTGCGGCAGCCTGACTTTCAAAAATGCGGGTGATTTTCGGCACAATCGTTGTTACCATGAAAATCACCACAGCCAAACCAAAAAACATCATGAAGGCTGGATAAACTAGGGCCCCTTTGATTTTGGAACGCAGACGCTCCTGTTCTTCATAATAGTCTGCAAGGCGGCTCATAATAGTGCCAAGATTTCCTGCATTTTCTCCTGAACGTACCATGCTGACATACATGGCAGGAAAAACTTGCGGATGCATTTCCATTGCTCCAGCCAGCGATCCACCTTCTATCACCCGCCCACGGATATCGGAAAGGATGCTTTGAAATCCGGAATCCTCAGTCTGTGGAATGATCAATTGAAAAGCCTTGTCATAAGGAATTGTTGCATCCAGCAGAACCTCCAACTGACGTGTGAATTGTGTGAGAACCTTACTAGATATACCTTTCTGAAAAGAAAAATGGGGAAGTTTAAATTTCCCGCTTTTGTTAATTCCGGAGACTTTTACACTAGTAAAACGGCTGGTCCGGATTTCTTTAGCGAATAAATCTTTACTCCGCAAAAATTGACGTACTTCAGACTCAGAAGTGGCGTCTTTAGTCCCCTTGTGCAAAGTGCCTTCGCCATCAAAGGCCTGGTAGTTGTATATCGGCATTTCCTTTATTTATTTAAAAAAGCTCAAAAGAATCCTAGCCAAGTTTATCCATGTAAAGAGCGAAATTCTAATAGAGCAGCTGCAATGTTTGATAGTTTATGCTTTTGTTGCCAAATCTTGAAAAAGACTTACTTTTCAACAAACTCAGTCCCCATAGTTTTTGTGGGGACACTTTTTTTCATCAAAATCATTGGAAGTAACCCCAAATGAACATAACTCTTCAGGAATGGAATCTGCCATAACAAACTTGATAGTTGGGGTTTTCGTTAAACAGTTGACGCTTTGCAGTTCTGACCGTAAACTGGAGACTGCAGATCACTTTGATTATACACTAGGAGTTGAATATGGCAATGGACTATCCTCCATTGAGAAGTGTACCAGGATTTTCATGGATGGGAATAAACCTGGGCCTTAAGGATCAAACATTAGATTTTGGAGTAATTGCATCAGAATGCAAATGTACTGCAGCAGGTGTATTTACACGAAATAATTTTCCGGGTGCACCTGTTACTGTGGGACGTGAGAATATACAAAACGGACAGCTGCAGGCTATTGTAGTTAACTCAAAAATTGCCAATGTTGCCACTGGTATAGACGGTATTGAGGATGCAAAAAATATGTGCCGTTGGACAGGAGAAGCTCTGGGAATTGATCCTGAGCTGGTTTTGCCCTCTTCAACAGGTATAATAGGACGGCGCCTACCCGTCGAAAAAATTCATGAAGGCTGTAAAATAATTCCTGAAAAACTTGGTTCGTCCCCAGAATATATAGATAATTTTGCCCGTGCAATCATGACGACGGATACACATCCCAAATGGTGTTCTGCTTCTATAGAAAATTCAACTTTGCTTGGAGTTGCTAAAGGTGCTGGTATGATTGAGCCTAACATGGCAACAATGCTTAGGTTTTGTGTGCCACAGACGCCGCGGTGGAGTGCAGAACAACTACAAACAATGCTTCGGAGAGTTGTTAATCAGTCCTTCAACCGCATTTCAATTGATTCTGATACCTCAACAAGTGACACAGTTGTCATTCTTGCAAATGGACTGGCTGGTCCAGTAGATACTGAAATATTTGAAAAAACCCTCAGAAACAGTTCCATACAATTAGCTAAAGAAATTGCCCGTGATGGAGAAGGATCAACAAAACTGATTGAACTTACTGTTTCAGGCGCAAAATCACAAGAAATGGCTTTGCAAATCTCCAAATCAATCATCAACTCACCGTTGGTCAAAACTGCGATCCACGGAGCCGATCCAAACTGGGGTCGTTTTGTAATGGCCGTCGGAAAGGTCTTTGAATATCCTGTTCCTTTATCTGATTTATCAATTCACTTTGGAACAGGCAGTCAGGTTCTAACTGTAAATGCCGAAAGTCTGAATGCAGACACAGTTAATTTAGATGCAATTTCAGAATTACTCCAAAATCAGGAAGTATTTTTAGAAGTCGTTGTTGGTGATGGAGAGTTCTCTGAAACAGTTTGGGGTTGTGACCTGACTAAGGACTATATTGAAGAGAATGCCTTTTACACAACATAAAACAGAGTAAGTCTTGAAAGAAAAAGGGACAAGTCTACTTGAGGTGTTGTGATTACATTGAAATTTTTTCTATAAGTCTTAAAGATTCAAACATAAATGTGGTATAACAATTTTAAAATCAATGAAATAAAGAATATGAAAACAGGCATATTATTGATAAACCTGGGTACACCAGACTCTCCTAGTACACCAGACGTTCGTATTTATTTGCGCGAACTTCTCTCTTGTGAAAGAGTAATTGATATTAACCCGGTCGCTCGCTGGCTTGTGCTGAACTTGTTAATCCTTCCCTTTAGACCTAGGAAGTCTGCTAAAGCTTATAAAAAAATCTGGATGGATGAAGGCTCACCCCTTCTGGTATTTAGTGAAAAATTAAAAACTGCCTTGCTCGAGGAATTTGCAGAAAAAGACATTCCTATAGAGTTGGGTATGCAATGCAGAAAACCTTCCTTAAAAACTGCAATTGGGAAGCTTCGTGGACAAAATTGTGACCAGATAATAGTTTTGCCATTGTATCCACAATATGCATCCAGTTCCTACGGTGCAGCTATCGAAGATCTATACAAAGTTGTATTAAATGACTGGAACATTCCCTATCTTCAAATCATTCCACCATTTTTTTCAGATTCACGTTTTATTGATGCGTGGGCAAAAATTGGGTTACCTTATATTGAGAAAAAACCTGATCATGTGCTGTTTAGTTTTCATGGCCTACCCTTAAGGCATTTGCAGAAAAGTGATTACACTGGTAAATGGTGTAAGAACAACTATTCCTGTTGTAAGGAGTTAATTGATGAGAATCGCAATTGCTATAGTGCACAGTGTTACCAGACAGCAAAATTGATAGCCCAAAGTTTAAAAATTGAAGAAGAAAAATGGTCGGTAAGTTTTCAATCTCGCTTAGGTCGCGATGAGTGGGTCAAACCATATACTGAGCCGCACCTAAAAGAACTTGCCGAAAGAGGCATGAAGCGTGTTGTTGTTTTCTGTCCTTCATTTGTAGCAGATTGCTTGGAAACAATAGAGGAAATTGGCATTAGTGCCTGCTGAACATTTCAAAGAATACGGAGGAGAGGAGTTAAAACTTGTACCTTCGCTTAACAACCATCCTGAATGGGTTCGGGCCCTGACTTCGATTATCCGGCAAAAGTTATCCGTATAAAATACTCTAAATTATTTTTGTCTCATAAAATAAACTTTGGCACTCATGCCTGCCCTTAACTTAAGTCCAGGATTAGCTGCTTTGACATATAATGGAAATCGTCCAGTTTCAGGATCTGATGACCAGGAGATACGATCAATAATTCCTGGGAATTCTTTGTCACGGTAGCTTGGTGTCGTAAAAACAACAGGCTGCCCTTCCTGGATCAGCGGCAAATCAGCCTCGTCCACTAAAATTGGGATTTCTACCTGCTTAATATTTATGATTTGGAAAAGGACTGCTCCGGGACTTATCACCTCTCCCTCTTCGAAAGACTTACCTATTATAATTCCTTCAATTTTTGCATTGAGTTGAGTGTCTTCCAGGGCTTCCTCAGCCTTTTCCAGTTCCTGTTGTGAGCGTTCCAGCGAGAGTTGCGAATTTTTCATTGAAATTTGGGTTCTATTAATTTCTTTCTTTGATTTCTGCAATGACAGTATTGATCTTTTCAAAGATACTTCCCCTCGACTATACTGCAACTGCAAAGAATCATACTGTGAACGAGTGGAAGAACCTTGCTCAAACAAAGTTTGTTCCTCCATTAATCGACGTTTGATATCCCGTAAATTTGTTTCCAAATCTTCAACATTATTTTGGCTTATAGCGATTTGCATTTTTGTTAACTCAAGTTTCGTTTCTCCATCATTAACATTGTTCGCGTTGATTTCGAGTTGCAAACGACTTAATTCAACTTGTCGTTTCTGCGAATCATTTTCGAGACTCAGTAGCAACTGGTCTTTACTGACATGCTGATTTTCTTTTACATGAAGAACAGTAACTCGTCCTCCCACGCTGGCTTGTACTTTCATCGTTTCTGCGGGTTCGATTATCCCTGATAAAGAAATTGGTGTTTTGAATAAATTGGTTGCCGCCAATGCATTAATAGGCCAAATTAGTAGAAAAATAATAAAAAATTTACAATATAGTGATTGATTAAACATAGTAACTCCTAATTTCGGTTTTAAATTGGAATCCGTATGCACAGACAAGGAAAATTTTCTCTTTAAAGGTCTTGTCTGTACCAAATAAAATAGGATTCATGATATTGATAAAAAGCCATCATTCCTGACTTAGTTCATATTTCTCTTTAAACTCTCCAGTTAAGGCCAGAAGATCCACACCGATTTTTTCTTGACGAATCCGGATAAGGATTTCCTGCTGTTCCGCCTCCACAACATCCTGTTGATATTGAGAAATTTGATAGCTCGTACTTTTACCTAACTTGAAGCGCTCAATTTCGTTGCGCAACTGATCTTTAGAAAGTTTACTAACAGCAGCAGCAGTCTGTTTTTCTTTTTCAATTAAACTCAAGGACCGCAAAAGAGACTGTAAACTAACATCGAGTTGAGATTTGCGATCAGCGATTTGTAGAGTTAATTTATCAAGATTAAGACGTTTACGGTGGATATTTTCAATAGTAGCCTGATCTCCCAACGGAACTTTCCATGTTAGAGTTGCACTCATTCCATGGAGCTTGCTTTTGCCAAAATCTGCAGTGCTGCCAAAAAAACCTTTGCTGTAACCATTTAAAATATATGACAAACTCAAATCCATATTAGTATTTTGTTTGTTCAGCTCCTGTTCCAACTGATACCCATTTTGCTCCAAAGATGCTTGAGTCAAACCAATTTGCGAGTCGTTTGCATAGATTTTTTCCAACAGCACTGAAACGTTTCTTGGAACTGCAGATTGAGTTTTGGGTTTGTCTGAAGGAAAAAGTCCAACAGGTAAATTTTTCAAATTGAGTGCAGCACGAACTTGATCTTCTATGCGCAAGGCATCCAAACGTGAAGAGAGTAAACTTTGCCGATTACGCATCAGTTGTGTTTCTGTAGTCCGGACTTCAGTTGAATTCAGGACCCCTGTTTCCAGTCGGGCCTGATTGTCGCGTAAAAGTTTTTCAGAAAGTTCTACTGCTTTCTTTTTAACCTCAATTGTCTCTAATAATCCAACCAAATCCCAATAAATTGAAGCAACCTGTTTAAGTAGGGCCAATTCAGTTTGCTTTGAATTCAACTGACCTCTTGTGACACCAATTTCTGCCAGACGTACAGGTAATTCGTTGAATTCAGTACCAGAGTCCTGAAAAAATGGAATAGAAACTGAGCTTGTTAAACTTGAAGTGCTAAACGCATCTCCAGTAGTTCCAGCTGTAACATCACCTCCCATTTCAAGACGAGAGAGAGCTGTGGATTTATTGTTTTTTTCAGCATAAGTCAGGCCATAAGTCAGGCCACTATCTGTTTTCAGGCTGTAGCCCGAAGAAAAAGACAAACTGCTGGTACTGCTTCCGGATGTTTGAGATGTGAATGACGGATTATTAGAGTAACCAAAACTTGTTGTCAAGCTGGGCGTGTTTCTTTCTTTTGCTGCAGTGACTGCATGAAGTGCTTCTTGATTGCCAAGTGATGATATTTGCAGAGAAACACTTCGATCAATTGCCAACTGCAAAACAAGTTTGAGGGGCACTTCTGCCATTTCACGGCCGTCAATCGTTTTCAAGTTTACTTGTTCAAGTAACTTTGCAGTTTCCTCTGTATAAGAAGATTGGTTTTGAGCCTGAGCAAAACCCGTCCAGACGAAGCAAAACAAAGTCAAAAGAATTTGTGTTTTTATTAAATTTTTCAAAGACAACTTTTGTAGGGTAAAAGTAAAACAGAATTACAGGAATTAAACAATACAGCTGAAAGCAAAACCCAGTTTAGCTAAATTTAAAGCTTAAATCATTTCTGCAGTGTAACAATTTGTATCCATTAACTCATCTTTGCAACTAAAATAAACTGAATCCTGCAGCAAGTATTATTCTGCATTATTATTGATTTAATTACAAGTATCATGCTACTATATTGACTTTATATTTCGGAAATCAATTAGCAACTCTTAAGTATTAAAAAAATAGTTTTGAGTAATTTTAAGTACAAGAAAAGTATTTTTGATTAATAATAAAAAACCATGACTGACTTTAAATCCAAAACTGAGGGGGAGTGGAAAGAGCAACTTACTCCTGAACAATTCGAAATCTGTAGAAATAAAGGTACAGAACGACCTTTCAGTGGAGAGTATGTGGAGACTAAAACCAGGGGCACATATCATTGTTTGTGTTGTGGCAATGCCTTGTTTCTGTCGGAAACAAAATTCGATTCCGGAAGCGGCTGGCCGAGTTTTACGGATGTACTTGGTGATGACAATGTGAGTACACAGGAAGACCAGAGTCTATCCATGCAGAGAACAGAAGTAGTTTGCAAGCAGTGTGACTCACATTTAGGACATGTTTTTGAAGATGGTCCTGCACCAACAGGTTTACGTTATTGTATTAATTCTGTTTCGATTGTGCTGGACGAAGACAAGGAATCTTGATTGGGGAGTCTTTATCTGTCAAGCTACTCAGATTGACTGAATTATTTTTGAAAGGTCCAGACACAGATGAAAATTTGTTCCGATGTAGATGGAGTAATCCTGAATTACATTCTAGGTTTTATTGAATTCACGCAAAAAGAAAAAATTCCCTACAGCCATGATCCGGAACTTTGGGGTGTCATCCGGAACTTTCCTGACAACTTTGAAGTGCGAAATAGATTTCATGCTGGAGATTCATTACGAAATCTAAAGTATTTTGACGGCTCGCTGGAAATATTGAATTTGTTGGCAAGAAGCCACGAATTGCATCTTGTGACTGCTCTGGAACCGGAACAAACTCAAAAACGGGTGGAAAATTTGGAATCTGTGAATTACACAACGCTGCAGTGTGTTGGTCATTTGCGTAAAGAGCAAATTATTGTCAAGGAAATTCAGCCTGATGTAATGATTGAAGACAGTCCGGAATTGATAGAATCTTTTTGTAACGCCGGACTTTATGTGATTTACCCTGACTGGGAACCCTACACAAAGGGGATGGACCGTTACGCCACCCCATTCTCTCATTGGCAAGAAGTTCCGGATTTGCTGAAAAAAGCTTCATAGACAAACCGATTTTTTATCTGATTCTTTCACTAAAATAGCTTTAATGTCACAAAAATATTCGATTTATTTTGCAGGTGATTTGTTTAATCATAAGGACTTAATCGGCAACCTCCTGCTGTCTGAGGCAATCGAAAATAATTCCTCAGGGCGTTTTGTATGCGTCGTTCCGCAGCATCTGGAACAAAGCACGAACCGCTCCATTGACATCCGCAATAATGATTTGAGTGAGATAGTAAAAGCAGATTTGATCCTGCTAAATTTTGACGGCACTGAGCTTGATTCGGGAACGGTAATTGAGTTTTTATTTGCCAAGGCACTCGACATACCAGCCGTTATTTTGCGCTCAGATTTCCGCTCAGCGGGCGATCAGGAGCGTGGTGATCCATGGAATTTGATGTGTTCCGGATACCCCCGTACAAGAACAATAAAACTGAATTCAATGGCCTGGTATCAGGAGGCATGGGGAAAAGGCGGTGGAACTTCAGCTATTCTGGAACGTTTCTATAATAAATTGTCAAAATTAATCAATTCAGAATTTGACCTGGTTCTCAAAGAAGCCTCTGTTGTTGACAATAAAAAAATGCTGCAGAATGTTTATCACTGGGCATTACGTTTCCCAGGGCATGGATTCTCTGATTTGTTTAGTGAGGATGAACTCAAAACCTTACTGGAAGCCAAACAAAAAAAAGGATCTGTTTTATAACTTAAATCGTGAATTATGAATTCACGAAAGATACTTATATTTTTGACTGCGATATGTCATCTCGACCGAAGGGGGAGATCTGAGAAAATGCTGAAATTTTATAAGATTCCTCATATACATTTGGGATGACACAATAAAACTTGTGACTTCCTAGTAACTCAATCAAAACATTTTAATGCAATTTGAACCTGTAATTGGTTTAGAAATTCACGTTCAGCTGGCCACTGAATCCAAAATATTTTGTTGTTGTTCCACAGAATTCGGTAATCCGCCAAATTCAAACACTTGTCCTGTTTGTCTGGGTCTGCCAGGTGCCCTTCCTGTTCTGAACAGTCAAGTTCCGGAATTTGCAGCACAGCTGGGACTTGCGTTGAATTGTGATATTCGGCTGGATTCTCAGTTTGCCAGAAAAAATTACTTCTACCCGGATCTGCCTAAAGCCTATCAAATTTCCCAGTTTGACCGACCGATTTGCGAAAACGGGTGGTTGGAAATTGAAACTGAAACAAGAGGTAAAAGACGTATTGGTATTACTCGTATTCACATGGAAGAGGATGCTGGGAAACTGGTTCATGCAGACGGCAGCACTGAAAGTTTGGTTGATTTGAACCGTGCTGGAGTGCCTTTGGTGGAAATTGTGAGTGAACCGGACGTACGTTCTGCAGAAGAAGCCAAAGCCTATATGGAAAAAATCCATGCAATTGCGACCACAATTGGTGTTACAGATGGAGACATGGAAAAAGGACATTTACGTTGTGACGCAAATGTGTCACTGCGTCCAGTCGGGCAGGAAGAATTTGGGACACGTACAGAAACTAAAAATCTAAATTCATTCCGCTTCGTTCAACAGGCTGTGGTTTACGAAATTGGACGTCAGCGTGAAGAGATTTTAGATGGGAAACAAATTGTGCAGGAAACTCTACTCTGGGATACCAGCCGTAAAGTCACCTTCAGTATGCGCTCCAAAGAAGAAGCTGATGAATACCGCTATTTCCCGGATCCGGATTTACCGCTGGTACACCTTGCTCCAGAACTGATTGAAACTTTCCGCAAAAATCTTCCAGAACTTCCTGATGCAAAAAGGCAGCGTTTTATGGAAGAACACGGACTAAGTGAATACGATGCGGAAGTGCTTTCTGCAGACAGGAAAATGTCTGAATATTTTGAAAAAGTTTTGACATATGGAGCAGCGCCAAAACTTGCCTGTAACTGGATCATCGGTGATTTGACACGTGTGACGAATGAATCCGGAAAATCACTTAAGGAAATTGATTTGTCTCCGGAACATTTAGCAGCTTTGACAAAAATCATAGATAGTGGTGAAATCAGCAGCAAGATTGCAAAAATTGTTTTTGAGGAAATGCTTGCTTCAGCAAGGACTCCAGAGGAAATTATTGAAGAAAAAGGCTTGAAGCAAGTTTCTGATTCAGGAGAACTGGGCCGGATTGTAGACGAACTGCTTGCAGCAAATCCGGAACAGGTTGAACAGTATCGTGCAGGTAAAACAAAAGTGATTGGTTTTTTTGTGGGTCAGATGATGAAACAAACACAAGGTAAAGGCAATCCGGCTGTAATAAATAGTCTCTTAAAGGAAAAGCTGGGTGGCTAGTATGAAGAGAATTATTCTTTATTTGGAATGGGGATCAATTTTGGGTCTGTTAGCGTGCGGTCTTTGGATTTTTCTGAAACTTCCGCTTGAAACCAGTCAGGGATTTCCGCAAAAAATCATGTACCTTCATGTACCAACATTCTTTTCCACATATTTGGCTTTTTTTGTGGTGTTTACTTTCAGCATTGCCTATCTTTGGAAGCGTGAACTGGTGTTTGACCAAATTGCAAAGGCATCGGCGGAAGTTGGGCTGGTCTTTTGTGCTCTATTACTGGTGACCGGTGCCATCTGGGGGCGAACAACCTGGGGGACGTACTGGGTTTGGGATGCCCGCCTAACTACAACTCTGTTGTTGTTTTTAATCTTTTTGGGTTATTTCCTGCTCAGGATGTCTGTTAATGACAGAGACAAAGAAGCACGACTTGCTTCAGTTTTGGGAATCATTGGTTGCCTGGATATCCCCATTATTCACAAATCAGTTCAATGGTGGCGCACTTTACATCAGCCTTCAACACTGTTTAAAGTTGAATCCGGAGCAGCAAAACCGTCAATGCCTCCGGAGTTACTTTATCCACTCATTGCTTCAGTAGTAGTAATGCTGATTTTCTATTTATATTTGCTGCTCCTGCGCTTGCAAACAGAAAAACGCCGGGAAACTCTCAATGAACTCCTTGCAGAAATACAGAATTAAATGCTAATTGGTTTAGAATATGTAGTTGCAGCATACGTAATTTGGGTTGGAACATTTGCAATTTATATTTTTTTGACAAAGCGGAGTATGAAAAATGCTGACCAAACAGCAACTTTACTGGAACAAAGAGTTTCAGAATCACTAAAAAAATCTATTCCTACGGAAAATAATGAAAACTCGAACTAAATTTGTTATAGGAGGGGTCAGTTATTTTTGCAGTGATTGCAGCCTTATCAGTTCAGGAGTTGCAAGAAATGACGGTATTCTTTTATACTCCGGCAGAAGTTCTGGCCAGTCCGGATGAGTTTGAAAATAAAACAATCCGTATCGGTGCGCTTGTACAAAAAGACAGTGTTGAATGGGATGCACAAGCAATAGAGCTTTCATTTAAGATAACTGAAGACAGCAAAATTTTTATCCCAGTTTTCTATGCTGGAGTTAAACCAGATTTGTTTCGTGAAGGACAGGGTGTTGTTGTGGAGGGTAAAATGAAAGGGGAGCTCTTTGTTGCAGGACAATTGCTGGTCAAACACAGTGAGGAATATACAGTTGAAACGGATAATAAAAAATCCAAAGAAGATTACTACAGATCGATTCAGGCGCAATAAAGCTGGTAATTTTGGAATTTGAGACAGAATTCAAGTACTTCTGAACTCCGATTCCTGAAAACTCTCTACCTGGACCCACCTAAAAAATGCAATCTCGTCTAAAAAATTTACTGAAAAACTACAAAGAGCTGATAGCTACAGACTCAAATATCCGTAACAGGATGCTGGCAGTAGTCGTTTTGTTGTTTTTGCTGATTGTACTGGTAATGTTCAGTATGCAGCAGGGTTTTTCAGTTTTGGAGCAATCAGGTTCACAACTGATGGTTTTTGTGGCAATCAACGTTAATATTGTCCTGCTTGCAATAGTTTTCTATCTGATTGCCCGTAACCTCCTCAAGCTTTCTTATGAACGTCGTCGTCACGTTTTAGGTGTCAATCTTAAAACGAAACTCATTACTTCTTTTATCATTCTCTCTTTACCGGCAATGGGCTTTCACTTGTTTGCAAGTTTCTTCATTGCCACAAACTTGGGAACCTGGCTCGAGGGTCAGCAGGAATCCATGGTCCACAGTGCACAAAATATTTCTGAAGCCTATCATAACAATCTCCGCAAAACCATGGAACTCCAAAATTTGATCTGGGAGGATCATCTGGGAAAAAACGAGGGAGAATTAAGTCAGCTGAAGCCGCCAAACAATATTGATGCGGATGTGACACTTTACTCTGAAAATCAGGAGTTGCTGAAGCAATGGATGCAGAGCGAAATTTCACAAGCTTATTGGTCAACACCTTCGCTAAACAACTGGTATCAGTTAAAAAACAAAGACCAAACCTGGTTCACTGAAGAGTTGGAAGACCGATTCATTTATCGTCACATCAGGCCGGTTTCCATTGGAAACAGAAAGTTGTATTTAGAAGTTTTCTTTCCAGCCACTCCTTATGCTTCCGGTGCAATCAACGATATTATAGCTCAAGATCAGAACACACGATTTTTGACTGAATCAGAGGACTTGGTACGCGGTTACTATTTGATCATTTTCCTCCTTATGACCCTGTTTATTATTTTTGTTGCCACCTGGCTCGCCTTCTATCTGGCGCGCGGATTCGTTCAGCCAATCGAAGATCTGGCACTTGCCACACAGCGTGTTTCTGAAGGTGAATTGGGTTATCAAGTAGAACTCCGTGGAACTTTAGATAAAGACTTTGCCCTGCTGATGAAGTCTTTTAATTCAATGAGTCGTGATTTGCTTGAACATCAGGTTGCACTCGATAAAACAACCAACCATCTCCAGGAAAGTCACCGCACACTGGAAAGTCAAATTCGCTTTGTAGAGCTTGTTTTGGAAAACATCACAACCGGGGTAATGTCATTGGATATGAACGGACACATTGAAATATTGAATCATTCCGCAAAACAAATGCTTCAACTGAAAACTGGCAGTGAGGGGAGCAAACACTACCGGGAAGTTCTGGGAAAAGAATCTCTGATAAAGTTTGAGGAAATGGTAAAACAAATTGAGAACACAAAAGAACGTTCCATTTCTCGTAACCTGGTAGTCCACAAAAAAGAGGGGCCCGTTCAAGTTTCTGCAACTCTGCTTCTTCTTCGAAACAATGAAGGTCTTTCTGCCGGCATGGTTTGCGTTTACAACAATATCACTGAAATTCAGCGGCTGCAGCGTGCTCGAGCATGGCGGGAAGTAGCAAGACGGATTGCACATGAAATAAAAAATCCACTTACTCCAATTCAGCTTTCAGCAGAGCGTATCCACAGGAAATATGCAGGAGAAGTTTCGGATGATGTAGCCCTTCAACAATCAACTCAGACTATTATCAATGAAGTTCAACACCTCAAGCGGATGGTTAGTGAGTTTTCAAATTTTGCTAAAATTCCTGAATCAAATCCCCAAATGAGTAATCTAAATAAGATTATCAATGAAGCACTCCAGCTTTATCATGAAAACATGCCTGCCAGAATTTCACTGACCACAGAGTTGAGTGACACACTACCGCAACTTCCACTTGACGGAGAACAAATTAGGCGTGTAGTCATAAATTTAGTGGACAATGCAATCAGTTCAATTGAAAAAAAAGGGGCACTTTCACGAATTTTCCGTCAGGGCCAAATTATTGTCCGTACCCGCCATGTACCGGATTTAAACATCATCAGCATGGATGTAGAGGATAACGGAACCGGTATTGCTCCAGAAATATCAGACGATCTTTTTGAACCATACACGACGACAAAAGAAAAGGGAACCGGTCTTGGTTTGACTATTGTCAGTCAAACTATTTCCGATCACAACGGCTTTACCCGCTTCCGGAATCTTGATACCGGAGGTGTCTGTTTTACGATTGAACTTCCTGTCACCTGAACTGCAGATCTGCAATGAAGATTTATCAACAAATTCTCCAAATTCAGACCAGTGGAAAAGGTCTTCAGGAAATCACTCGCAAGGTACAGCAAGTGATTAGTGAGTCTGAAATAACTTCTGGACTCTGTAATATTTTCGTCCGTCACACTTCAGCCAGTCTTTTAATTCAAGAAAACGCAGATCCGGATGTCATACAAGATATGGAATATTTTTTCGGAAAGCTGGTTCCGGAAAACGATTTAGGTTATACTCACACTACGGAGGGTCCGGATGATATGCCTTCGCATATCCGAAGTGCATTGACAAAGACTTCTGAGCAAATACCGATTGCCAGTGCTAAGATGCTTTTAGGAACTTGGCAGGGGATTTTCCTCTGGGAACACCGTTCACGTGCACATTCCAGAAATATTGTCGTCCATATTTGCGGAGATTGATTTATTCATTTGGCTTGAGAAAACTTTCATGCTGTTTTAAAGTTCAAACTTTTTTAACTGAAAAGTAATTCCAATAAACAAAACACTTAAATTTATGCAAACTAAATTTATTTTTATTACCGGAGGAGTAGTTTCCGGACTGGGGAAAGGTATTGCCGCAGCTTCTATCGGTGCACTGATGGAAGCAAGGGGATTGACAGTCAGCTTGATGAAATTGGATCCCTACATAAATGTCGATGCCGGCACAATGAATCCTTTTCAGCATGGAGAGGTTTTTGTTACTGGATGGAGCAGAAACAGACTTGGATCTTGGACATTACGAACGCTACACAAATGCTGTATTGAACCGCAGGCACAACCGTACAACTGGTCAAATTTATGATGCAGTTATTCGTAAAGAAAGAGCTGGGGAATATTTGGGTGCAACTGTTCAGGTGATTCCACATGTGATTGATGAAATAAAAGACACGATTTCTGAAGCCGCCAGGTTGTCCGATAATAACCCTAAAACTGCGGCTGCCTCAAACGCAGATATTTGTATTGTTGAAATCGGTGGAACAGTTGGAGATATTGAGTCCCTGCCATTCCTCGAGGCAATTCGTCAATACCGGCATGATCACGGAAGAGAAAACACTTTGTTTGTTCACCTTACCTTAATTGTGCAGACATCTGAAATGAAAACAAAGCCTACTCAACACAGTGTAGGTAAGCTTAGGGAAATCGGAATTCAACCTGATATTCTCATCTGCCGAACTTCGGAAATGCTGACTGATAAAGTTCGTAGCAAGATTTCTCTATTCACCAATGTTCCTGAAAATTCTGTTATAAATGGACTTGACGTAGATTTGGTCTATGAAGTACCTTTGCTGTTTCATCAGGAGGAATTGGACAATACAATCATGACCTATCTGCAAATATGGACCGGTAGTCCTAAACTACAGCCATGGGTCGATTTAATTGATAGTTATAAAAATCACCATGATGAGGTGGATATTGCTTTTATCGGAAAATATGTTTCGCATCGGGATTCCTATGAAAGCCTCAACGAAGCTTTACTGCATGGCGGCATTGCAAACCGGCTTAAAGTAAATCTGCACTATGTTGATTCTGAATTATTGACAGAGAAAAACGTGTTGAGTCAATTGAAAAAAATGGATGGTGTTTTGGTTGCGCCGGGATTCGGAGAGCGTGGAACTGAGGGAAAAATTGCTGCTATCAAAATTGCACGGACAAAGAATATTCCATTTTTTGGAATTTGTCTTGGAATGCAGATGGCAATTGTGGAATTTGCTAGAAATGTTGTAGGAATTGAAGGGGCAAATTCCGGGGAGTCACGTCCGGATCATCCAGAAAACGTGATTGATTTAATGCCTGAACAAGAGGGACAAGAGGAGACAGGTGGTACAATGCGTCTGGGCAGCCAAACCACAATTCTGGAAAAAGGAACCAGGATAGAAAAAATTTATAACAAAACAACTATTTCAGAGCGCCACAGGCACCGCTATGAAGTGATGAATTACTTTGTTCCCAGATTTGAAGAGGCAGGACTGACTGTTTCAGGGCGTCACCCGGAACGCAATTTGGTAGAAACGATTGAACTTGCAGGACATCCCTGGTTTATCGGCTGTCAATATCATCCGGAACTGCAGTCAAAACCACTTAAGCCGCATCCTTTGTTTACTTCTTTCATTGAGGCGTCCTATCTTAACCGGCAGTCATGTTCAGATCATCAAGCAACCTCAAAAAAGATAGCCGACACGTCAAATGCTTAAGCGTAAAATAAAATATATATTTTCTGTCTTCTTGTTATTTTTCAGTATTGCTACAACTGAACCTGCATGGAACTATAGACAAGCAAGCCTTGCGGCACCTGCAAGTGGTTTCGAAATCACCCGCAATACACTAGATCACCTGCAAAGAGAAGGCTTCTCAAAAGCACTAACTGAAATGCTTTCACCAATCCTGAACACACACTACCTTAACCTTAAGGATTTTCTTGAAGCGCTTCCGATACGGCTCACTAAAAAGGAAAGTGATCTTCTCATGCGCTATGCCTCAACTCAGCAAATAAAAATACAGGCAGATGAATTCAGCAGCGATCTTAATGAGAATGCAGCAGTTTTTCGCGGAAATGTTAAAGGTGTTATTCCAAGAGAAAACATTGAATTAACTACAGCCAAACTTCGTCTGGTTTCGGGAAAAGGAAAAAACTTTGAGAAGTTGATCGGTGAAGGTGGAGTGAGCGTTAAACAGTGGGACCGTGAGGTTCGCTCAGATTTTGCGATTTATACGCAGATTGATCTTGAAGATCAAACTTTGGACACAGATTCTGCAGAAACAAAATTGATCGAGACGCCTCAACAGACATTGAAGTTGCAGGGGAATGTGATCATGAAAGCCAGTCAAGGTAGTGTAATCAGTAACACTGTTTTTGTTAATATTCTGCTTCAGCATGCAACCCTGGAAGGAAAGGATGCCAGCAAAGAAGGACGAATTAAGGTTGAGGCCAATCTCAGTGAATTGGAAACAAACCGCAACGAACAAAGCTCAAATATCAAGACTCAGGAAGAAGAAACAGAAAATCAAGAAAATACGGAACAGAAGAAAGTGTTGTTATTAGCTTCCCGTGGGGTTTTGGATAATATCAAACATCTGGCTATGTTTGAGGGTGATGTGGAAATGGAGCGTACTCCGGATAATCTCTATATTCATGCAGGAAAAATAACTCTACGGCTTAATGAGTTACAGGAATTACAGTCCATTCGTGCTGAACAGGGAGTATGTTTTGAACAACCTGGTCGTGTCGCCAAAGCTGATAAAGCCAACTTTGATGAGATTAAGAAAACCATTTTACTTGAAGGTAGTGCGGAAGTTCAGTCCGGTAAATATCACCTCCAGGGGAACACGATCAATTTATACCTTGATGTAAACAAAGGAATTGCTCAGGGTGACAACAAGGCACCTATACAAATGACAATACTTGGAGAACAAGCTCCTGCCATCTTTGCCTGTAGATGAAAGTCGGTACATCCGCGTTAACTCAGCAGCAAGCAGCTAAAACAAATAAGCGACCCCAACTGGCCTTGGATGCTGCTTTTAAACAAACCGGATCTGGCATTCAAATCTATGTAGAACGCCCTGGTCATGGAGATAAAGCAAAAGACGGCAGCCATATCAAAGTCCACTATGAAGGCTGGCTGGCTGAGGATTATAAAATGTTTGACAGCAGCCGGGCTAAGCGCCGTCCTTTTGAATTTGATCTGGGGAAAGGTAGTGTAATCTCAGGTTGGGACGAAGCTCTCAAAGGAGTGAGAGAGGGAACAAAGCTCCAAATAAAAATACCAGCCAAACTGGCCTACGGTCAGCAAGGTGTTTCCTCTATGGGTATCCCGCCAGATGCAGACTTGATCTTCAAGGTTGAAGTCCTCAAAGTTACTTAACACACAGCAATTACTTTTTAACAAAGATGTCATCTCATGCCAAAAAAAACTACACATAGGCGAACGTAGATTTTCAGGATTAAATGATTTCCAGTCTTTTAAATCTGTGTCCCCTCAAAATAGTTTGTAGAATAAATTAAAATTACCGGGATAAAAAACCGCAAAATATTCTCTACATCCAATCCAAAATACGCCAACCGTTTTCCTGAACTGTTTTTCTCAAAATCGGATCAGCATTGACAGCGAAAGGATTCCCAGCCAATTTCAACATCGGATCATTCTAAGAGTCGGAATAGAAAGTTTGAGCCGTCTAAGGTTTTGTCGTTTTGTTGATCATCAGCATCAACAATTTCGGCTTCATGGATGAATACACCCATAGAAAATCACTGTCACCGCTAATTAAAGTTTTGTCCAGCTCAAAGATTACTACGGACATGATTTTTATTCTGAAAAAGGGTTATAATTGGATTTATTTGCAAGTTGGGTTATGGCTACGCCAAACCCGACCTGCATTTTACACGTGTTGAGTATAAAGTTGCGTCAGCGTTTACGCCAATCTTGGGTGCGGCGTTTGAGATAACGGGAAAGCAGTGCGTGGAGCATTCGGAAGGCTGCAGAAGTATAAACAATCATCAAGGCCATGGCAGCGGCTGGTGCAATGTCTCCTGCATCATCCATGTTCAGCACGGCGATTGAGGCCAGCATTGTTTCCGGAGAATAGAGGAAAACCACAGCGGCAACAGTGGTCATCGCATTCAAAAAAAGATAGCTCGCCACATCCAGCAAAGCCGGTAGACAAACCGGAAGAGTCACTTTCCCAAAGGTCCTCCAGACAGGGGTTTTCAGGGAAAGTGAAACGGTTTCAAATTCCGGATCAAGCTGCTTAAGTGCAGTGAGAGAGGTAAGATGGCTGACGGTGTAAAAGTGAACAATTGTGCTGATCACAAGAATCCCCATGGTTCCGTAAAGGAAACCGAGTGGATTGTCCGGATGATTAAAAAAGAAAATGTAGGCAATCCCCAAAACCAATCCGGGAATGGCGAGCGGCATCATGGCGATCAAATGTAAAATGGTACGCAGCCATGAAACCCCTCTTGCTTTTTCAACCAGGTAGCTGCCGAAGAATATCAGCCCGGAACCAAACACGGCACAGTAAATAGCCATCCGGATTGAATTGAAATAGGCTTCCCAACCACCGCCATCCATCAAATCGAAGTCGTAATTATTGAGTGAAAGCGTGAGATTGTATGGCCAGAATGTGACGAAAGAAGCGTAGGCAGCCATCCCCAGCATTGCCAGGAAAATGAATGCTATTGTTGTACAAAATCCAAACAGGAGCCAATCGCGCAAGGGTTCAGATTTTGGTTGAAAAGGTACTGCGCGTGCGGAAAGTATGGCGACTTGTTTGCTCTGTACCCAGCGGTCGGCGATAAAAGCGGCTACTGCGGGCAGGAGCAAAACCAGCGAAACTACAGCCCCCATCTCAAAGTTTTGCTGACCGACGACTTGTTTGTACACGTCAGTCGCCAGTACATTAAAATTTCCACCGATGACTTTCGGTACGCCAAAATCTGTGATGACGAGTGTAAAAACAATGAAGCCCGTGCTGAGAATTCCGTACTTCGCTCCCGGTAGCGTAACGGTCCAAAATATGCGCCACTTAGGAGTTCGTAAGGCTTCAGCTGCTTCGTACAGTCTGGCATCTGCCGTAGAAAGTGCTGTAATTAAAATCATCAGCGCATGAGGGAATACCCAGAAACACGAAGCCATAATGACACCGATGGGGCCGTATATCGAAGCACCGAACAACCACGATTTAAGTACGCCTTGAGTTCCAAACCAGTAAATCAATGAAATGGCCGCGAGCAGCGAAGGTGCAAGAATTGGTATCAGCGCTACTCCCCGAAAAAACAGGCGAAACGGCATTTGGGTTCTGGTCAACGCGTAGGCATAAATGAAGGCCAGCACCAACACAATTATCGCCGAAAAAAAAGCAACGCTTAAACTGTTTGTGATAGAAGTTAAAAGCGATGGAGTTTGTAAATATTCTTGAAAGTTCTGTAACCCGACAAAATTACCGTCCATGTCTTCCAGACTTTTGGAGAGCAGGGAATAAAGCGGTAAAACTACTAAAATTGCCAGGAAACTGATTACGACCACGAGTCCGGTCCGCAAAACATAGTCATCCCGACTGAGCTTGATACGTACGCTGGAGGCTCCCCTGGTAGGAACAATAGAGGCGGGAATAGAATCTGTGGTACTCATAAGCTTTCAGGGAAAACCTTGAGACTCCGTGCAGGAAATACGGCGGTGAGTGTGGTTTCAGGAGTAACATTCAGTTCATGGACTTGCTGCGTGGAAAGATCTGTCATCAATTCACCAAAGCCGTCCGGGCCTGACAAAATCAGTCTGCAGAAAGAACCGAGAAATTCGACGGATTCAACTTTAACCGAAAATGAATTCGCTGCATTTTTATCTTTCGCACTGCATAAAATATCTTCGGGTCGTACCGTCACCCGAACTTTACTACCCTCCGCAATGTTTGCGGTTTCACAATCAAGTGTTTTCCCCCCAATAAGCACCTTCCCGGAGTTTGTTACTTTTCCCTGCAAAAAATTCATCACGCCGATAAAATCTGCGACAAAAGGTGAAGCAGGTGCACTGTAAATTTCCTCTGGTGTTCCAACCTGTTCGATTCGACCTTCATTCATCACGACTATTCGGTCTGCCATCGAAAGGGCTTCTTCCTGATCGTGTGTGACCAGAATTGTGGTCACGCCGAGTCGTTCGTGCAAAGAACGAATTTCATGGCGTAATGTGGCGCGGACACGGGCATCAAGTGCACTCAGGAGGCTCGTCGAGCAGCAACAATCCTGGTGAAGTAGCCAGTGCACGGGCAAGTGCGACACGCTGCTGTTGTCCTCCTGAAAGCTGTGCAGGATATTTTCCGGTTTGTTCCGGCATACCAACAAGTTCCAATAAATCATTAACTTGTTTCCGGATTTCCAGTTTGGGAATTTTTTGATTTTCCAGACCATAGGCAACATTCTGGAAAACCGTCAGGTTCGGAAAAAGCGCATAGGATTGGAAAACGATACCGAAATCCCGTTGAGATGGAGGTAGGTTGGAAATGTCCTTTCCGGCTTGTGTAATGCTTCCGGAAGATTGCGGATCAAGTCCGGCGATGGCTCTCAAAAGCGTGGTTTTTCCACATCCGGATGGTCCAAGAAAACAGATGAATTCGCCGTCGTTAATTTCCAGTGAAAGTTCCTGAACTGCGACAAACTCGCCAAAATGTTTAGTTAGATTATCTATGCGAAGAAAATTTTGTTTTGATTCAGGCATGGTAAGGTTTAGAAGATCCGGGCCGAAAGAAAATCCGACCCGGGAAAAAGGAAATTTGAAACCAGAATTACTTAGCTTCAGACTTTCCGTCGTAACGTTTTTGCCACTGAGCGAGAATTCGCTTGCGGTTCACCGCTGCAAATTCAAAGTCATTGTCAATCATGGCCTCAAGTATTCCGGCAGGGAAATGCTTGACCGGCTTGGCAACTCCGGGATAGGCTACAACTGCATAGCCTTTATTGTAAAGCACATTTGCTTTTTTCGTGATCGACCAATCTGCCAGAGTTTGTGCGGCAGCAAGTTTTTTGGTCCCTTTCACGATTGCAGTTGCTTCCATGTCCCAGCCAACTCCTTCTTTTGGTAAAACGATTTCCAGAGGGGCACCGGCGGCTTTGGATTTTGCACCACGGAATGCAAAGGAAATTCCAATCGGAGTTTCACCTCTAGCTGCCTGTTTGCAGGGCTTTGAGCCGGAATGGGTGTACCAGGCGATGTTTTTATGCAGGTTGTCCATGAACTGCCATCCACCGCGCTCTCCGTATATTTGAAGCCAGGAGGAAACATCAAGAAATCCAGTACCGGATGAATTTGGATTTGGCATGACAAGATGTCCTTTATAGACAGGATCGGTGAGATCCATCCATGAGGTTGGAGTGGGTAAATTGTTCTTTTTTGCTTCTACCGTGTTTACACAAACAGCGGCAATCCACGCATCCATTCCGGTCCAGCTTGGTGGATTAGCCGAATCACGAAACTTCGAATCAAGCTTACCCAAACCTTTAGGTGCGTAAGGGTGCAGCATTCCTTCTGATTGGAGTAACATCAAACTGGTTGCGGCCAGGCCCCAAATAATATCGGCTCTAGGGTTGTTCTTTTCCGCAAGCAGTTTTGCAGTGACAATCCCGGTGGAATCGCGCACCCAACGGATATCGATATCCGGATGATCTTTGTTGAACTCAGACTTATAGCGTTTGAGGTCTTCTGCTTCCACTGCTGTATAAACAGTTAGAGTCTCTGCACTTACCGGAATGGCAAGCATCAGGCCCAAAGCTACTCCGAGAACACCCCGGCTAAGTTGGGTCATTGTATTAACGAGATTTTTCATTGGTCTCTCTAATAATGGGTTAAAAAACCAGATGCCGTTTTCCTCAGAAAACAGAATTCGACAACTGTTGATATCTCGGAATCTTTTATTTTCTTATCCGAGTGAAATCCTGTCGACAAGAATCACTACGAGTGATCTACGTCTCAACAAGGCTGAAAATACAAACACATGTATTCTCCTAAAGACACTATAGCATGTGTGTAAAGTCTCCGCCAGACAAAATAAAAAAGCAGTGCTAGAAGCTGAGGTGAACATTATCAGTGCCTATCAATAATGGACTGCAAAGTTTGACTCCTTATTCTACCACACACTAATCACAAACTGAGTCCCCCCGATATTTTTGCACTTGGTATATCTCTTTAATATGTTGATGAAACAACTGCATTTCTTTTTCTTTTCGTTGTTCATCCCAACCGCATAGTTCTGCCATCACAGTTGCCACTTCAGGAACTGCAGATTTGCCTTGATCAATGTCCCAGCCAATTCCTGTCCTGCGCAGTAAAATATCAGCAAGATAAACAGGTTGTTCTTCAATAATTATTTTCTTTAAAATTTCATCTGAAATGTTCATCTCAACTGATGCCGATCGGCTATTGCGAAGGAGTTTTGTCACTTCGCTTGATCCGGATGAAGGGTGCTGTTTTGCTAATGTTGGAACACATCGTTTTGATACTTCTTTTAAAATCTTTTTTGCAATATGACGATAATTCCAAATAGGACCACCAGTGAGTATCAAAACATTTGGAATTCCATCTAATTCTAAATCATGTACAACTACCTCACGAGTACCTTGAGGATCACTTTCGTCAAAAGTAACTGGTTGAATACCTGCATACGAATACAGAATATCCGTTCGCTTAAGATTTAGCTGTGGAAATGCATAATTGACCTCTCCAAGTAACCACTCAGTCTCATCTTTTGTAGCCTTTACTTCATCAAGCTCACCATCATATGGGGTTCTGTTAAGTCCGATATAGTGCATTTCATGCCAAGGCAATAAGTACATTGGTTCGTTTGCTCGGTTGATGATCATTATTCCACACTCAGAAAATTCTTCAGGAAGTTTGACTACTATGTGTGCGCCTTTCAATCCGATCACTTTGTCAGGAATGCTGGGTTTCATCGTTTGGTTAACACAATTCCCCCAAGGTCCTGTGACATTCAGAATCAATTTGGTTTTTACATCTACTTCTTTAGCTGTTAATACATGTAAAAAAGAACCTATTTTTCCTTCCTCAGTCATTGTTTAGGTTGATTCATTAATGTATAATTTCTAACAGTTGCTCCCATTTTTTCAGCATCACGAATCGTATCAACAACTAACCTTTCTGCAGAAATAAATTGGTAATCTTTAAAAACAGAAACACTTTGCAGTTGCTTTGAATCTCGAAACCATTTTTGGAATGGTACTTTTTGCAAATTCTTACCTGAAAATCTTTGGTACTCCAGTGAATTATCATGTGGTCCTAACAGATTCAATAATTTAAAGGCAGAATAGATTTGCCACGAACGATAAGGTCCATCTTTATAAATAGGGAAAAAAAATCGGAAAGGTCTAACTAACTCCTTCATTGATAATGAAATATCACTTCGTGCAATCATGGCTTTTCTTGCATTTTGGCAGGCAAGAAAGAATTTACTTGGATGGAAAACAAAGTCCCAAATGGATTTTCCCGGAGCTAAATATCGTAAACCACAATGCAGAATTCGACTGGACTTACTGGTTGCCCCTCCGGCATAATCTCCCTTGTCAATAATCAAAACTCTGTATCCACCGGCAACCAGTTGTTGTGCGGCACCGGCACCATTTATTCCTGCTCCAACCACAATCACATCATATGATTTGTCAGAAAGTTCTGATAACTCACTACGATTCATTTTTAAAACTCTACTGGTATTTAAAAGAATTAATATGTTTTTATTGTCTGTTTAAAAGATTTAAAATTAAATAAACAATTAAAATAACAATCAAATTTAATGGAATAGTATAATTAATCTTCCTGTAGCAAAGTAAACAACTTGTGCAATCCTGCGGTTCAACACGCCAGGAACGGTGACGTATTGGCCAAAACTTTCAAATGTTTTCGGAGTTCCTGGACTGAACGGATTTTGAATGACAAAGTCAGATCATCATTTTCAAAATACGGGTCACTTTCCAGTGTTATGCGCGGAGATAAATTCAGTCTTTGACGTCCCTGTTCAAACCTTTGACGCAAATCGCTTAATTCCGGATAGCGCCAAGTATCCAATTGCTGTTTAAGCAAACGATACCGTACAGGGGCTTGAAGGCTGGAACGTCCAATAATCTCCAAAATTTCAGGAAGTTTCAAAACTTCATTTGCAGATATTTCCCTTAAACGACTGACTTCATCCAAAACCTGAAGCAAATTGCGCCATTTCTTTCCCCCTACTTCCATTCTTTCGCTGAGTGCGGCAAGGTCCGGAAGTGCTGACTGAGAAAATTTCAGCAAAGGTAATAAATCTTCAGACCCCAACTGCAGCAAAGATTCGGGCAGAGTCATTGTTTTCAAAACATTGTGTAAATCCAATAATTGACGAACAAGTCTTGCTGAAGGTTTCAGGCCAAGTCTGGGTAAAACTTGAGCGGCAATTTCTTCTGTAGTAAAATCAGAATCCTGGAACTGTTTTAATACTCTGCCGATTTGTATTCCGGAAAAATTATCTGAAGATGTGGACAAAGTTTCCAGGCGAATATTTGTCGCCTCCCGCTCCGGCATCGATTCAGGAAGAATAAAGCACGGAATTGGTGTTTCTTGTTGTTTTTGATCGGAGGCAGTATTGTTGGACGTGAGCCAGGAAATGCGCTTGAAGCCGTCAATTATACGATATTTTTTACCCGGAACCACCTGCAGTAGTATAGGTATGAGGATTCCATTCTGCTCCAGTGATTTTATGTCATCTTCGCTTAGATTACCTGGAAACCAGTTAAAACAAGTCTCAGTGGGGTCAATCCTGCAGACAGTGACAGTTAAAAAGTCCCAGGTGGGTGTTTTTTCCATTTGAAGTAATTGTTCAGGAAGGAATTTTGCAGTTCATTTCTATGCTAATATTTTGATACTTTCAGTATCATCAAACCTTGACTCAGATTCAAGTCCGGAACAAAACAAGACAATAAGTATGCTTGATTCATCTATAATAAGTCTAATTGCACTTGGTGGTGCAGCCCTCTTTGGACTGCAGGGATCTATAAGTCTTGCTGTAAGACATCATCTTGTTCGAGAACTTCAACAGCGGTCTGCCTGCGACAGAGTTGCACATTCCAAAGAAGCAAATATTGCAAATATTCCTGTAGCTTATGGAGCAGTGATTTTTTACGGTCTTGTGCTTTTCCTGCTATTCCACGGAATGAATCAACCCGAAATACCGCTTTTCTGGCTCAATTCAGCAATGGTTTCAGCCCTGATTGTGACATGTTATTATGCCTACGTCATGTTTTTCAGATTAAATATTGTTTGTATGGGCTGCCTGCGCATCTACCTTGCAAACTTAATGATGGCCGCAGCGCTGCTGGCTTATCAATTTAACTGAATAATTTTCTCATTTTAACCGGACATTCTCTTGCAGATGAAAATTAAAAACGCAACAAATTGTTTAGCAAAACTAGAACACTGTATCGGGCTTTCAATATACCGTTTGCTGGTTCAGGCTGGACACAGAGGTCTTACTGTTGTTGAAATAGGCAGGCAGCTTGGAATTTCTCCAACTACTCTCAATCATCACTTCAGGTTCGCGGATTCTTTCAAAATAGTTTGCAAACAGATCGAATTGTTACGGATTACGGTTCTTCATGTAGATCGTTTACCTTTTAAAATCAGAACCATTAGTTTGTAGTTTTTGGAGAAATCAGTCCAGAGTAGCGAATTTCTGGAAAGAATGCTGGTAAACGGGTTGGTTATTTCTGAAATTGATGAGTTTTGCTTTTTTCCTGGAAAGCCTGATAGTATCCCCAATTCGGGCTGAAAAGGTTAAACATCAGCGGTCTCATTTTTGGACTTTGTGCAGAATTTTTGGACGGCTACTGATTTCAGCTTTGGGTACAGTTTTTAATGATAATTTGACTTCCTGCCCAGAACATGCCATAATATATGCTGAAGTAATTAATATTACTTTTATTGTTAATTCAAAAAAACTTTTGCGGACATTTCCGCGATATGTTTCTAGGCATTTCCTGACAAAAAAGACAATTCCCCGCAGTTTAGCTTTCCATCAGATTTTATCAAAGAATTTGTTTTCTCATTGCCTTTTTTATAGACTTTTAGCGGGTTCATCAGATTTTTATCCATTCAACGTATCAACAGCATGTCTTCTTATTCTACCTCTTCAGTAAACACTCAAAATTATAAACCGTTCAGTTTGCAAGAGCTTGAACAGCGGGACCGTTTTGTACATCGCCACATTGGTCCATCGGAGAACGATATTTCAGAAATGCTGAAAAGCCTTGGTATGAACTCTCTAGATGAGCTGATTAACAGGGCAGTTCCAGATTCAATCCGCATGTCTGGTGAACTTGACCTGCCTGGAAGTCGCTCCGAAACGGAAGTGCTCAATGAACTTCGCAGCATGGCAAACAGGAATCAGGTTGCTAAATCAATGATTGGCATGGGCTATCACAGTACAATCCTGCCCGGAGTTATACAGCGTAACCTGCTGGAAAATCCGGGATGGTACACGGCCTATACTCCATATCAGCCTGAAATTTCACAAGGACGCCTCGAAGCGCTTTTAAACTTCCAAACTATGGTAATTGATCTCAGCGGAATGGATGTTGCGAATGCTTCGCTCCTGGATGAAGCTACAGCAGCAGCAGAAGCCATGACCTTCTGCAAGCGTGTATCCCGCAGTAAAAGTATGCGCTTTTTTGTAGCAGATGACTGTCATCCGCAAACAATAGATGTGTTGAAAACAAGGGCGGAACCGATGGGGTTTGAGTTGATCTTTGATAATATTCGGGACCAGTTGGAGAATCCCGAAGCAGATTTATTTGGTGCCTTAATTCAATATCCGGGAACTTATGGTGACATTCATGATATTGAAAAATTGATCGAAAAATGGCACGAATTGGGAGCCATGGTAACCGTTGCATCGGATCCGCTGAGTCTTGTTTTGCTAAAACCCCCCGGAGAATTAGGAGCAGATGTGGTCATAGGCAGTTCACAAAGATTTGGTGTTCCAATGGGATTTGGCGGGCCGCATGCGGCTTTCTTTGCAGCCCGGGATAAAAACATGCGCAACATTCCCGGACGACTTATAGGGGCCTCCATAGACCGCAGGGGAAAAACAGCTTTGCGCATGGCTTTGCAAACTAGGGAACAGCACATTCGCCGTGAAAAAGCGACCAGCAACATTTGCACAGCGCAAGTTTTATTGGGTGTAATTGCCGGCTGCTATGCGGTATATCATGGTCCGGACGGCTTGAAAATAATTGCCCAGCGTATACACAGGCTGACCAATATTCTCAAGGCAGGTATGAAGCAGCTGGGATTTTATGCCGACAATATTTATTATTTTGATACCCTCACTTTTTCACTTGGAAAAAAGTGCGACAGCATTTACGAACGTGCCCTGGAGGAAGGGATAAATCTGCGTAAAACGGATTCCGAACAATTGGGAATCAGTCTGGATGAAGAAACTACAAAAGAAGATATTGTCACACTTTGGCGGGTTTTTGCTGGTGATAAGAAGCTGCCCTCTCTTGACGAACTGGATTCGCATTTTATGGATCTCAGAAACGATTCCGGAATCCCAAAAAACCTGCGCCGTACCTCAGATATTTTAACACATCCTGTTTTTCATCAATACCATTCTGAAACTGCGATGTTACGTTATCTGCGTTATTTGCAGGATAAAGATATTGCCTTGGATCGAGCTATGATTCCGCTTGGTTCCTGTACAATGAAGCTCAATGCAACTTCAGAAATGATACCTATTAGCTGGTCTGAATTTGCGAATATTCACCCCTTTGCACCACCGCAGCAGACAGAGGGTTACCGGGATTTGATCGGTGAACTGGAAAATGCCCTCATACAAATTACCGGATTTGATGCAGTTTCAATGCAGCCGAATTCAGGTGCGCAAGGTGAATATGCTGGTTTGCTGACCATCCGCTCCTATCACAAATCACGAGGTGAAGAACAGCGTAATGTCTGCCTAATTCCCAGCTCTGCGCATGGTACAAATCCAGCGAGTGCAACACTGGCCAGTATGAAAATCATTATTGTAAAATGTGATCAGGATGGAAATATAGATCTGGAAAATTTGCGGATACTGGCAGAAAAACACGCAGAAAATCTTGCTGCCCTGATGATTACCTATCCCTCAACGCATGGTGTATTTGAAGATAGCCTGATACAGATCTGTGACATTATTCATGATAATGGTGGACAGGTTTATATGGATGGCGCAAACCTGAATGCTTTGATGGGAATTGCCCAACCTGGAAAATTTGGTCCAGATGTTTGTCATATAAATTTACACAAAACATTCTGTATTCCACACGGTGGAGGCGGTCCGGGGATGGGTCCGATTGGTTTGAAAGAGCATCTTGCTAAGTTTGCGCCGAATCACAGTGTTGTTCCGATAGAAGGCCTCCCCCTGGAAAACACGGCAGTTTCAGCTGCACCATGGGGTAGTCCCGGCATACTGCCAATTTCCCTAGTTTTTATCCAGCTTATGGGTGGAAGTGGTTTGAAAAAATCTTCACAGGTAGCAATTCTAAGTGCAAATTATTTGGCACAACGCTTAAAAGAACACTATCCAATTGTTTATACAGGAAAAAATGGGTTAATTGCACACGAGTGCATTATCGATGTTCGGCCTTTGAAAGAGGTTTCCGGAATTACTGAAGAAGACATTGAAAGACTGATTGACTATGGTTTCCATGCACCAACCATGTCTTTTCCGGTTCCTGGAACATTGATGATTGAACCCACTGAAAGCGAGCCCAAAGCAGAAATCGATCGTTTTTGTGAAGCCATGATTTCGATCAGGAAAGAAACACAACGGGTTGAATCCGGAGTGTGGGACAAAATTGATAATCCTCTTAAAAATTCGCCGCATCCATCCGAAGATCTTACCGATACTGAATGGTCTCATTCCTATTCTCAAGAAGCTGCTGTTTATCCACTGGCTTCTCTTCGCCGGAACAAATACTGGCCGCCTGTTGCACGTGTGGACAATGTACATGGTGATCGAAATGTGGTTTGTTCCTGCCCGCCCCTGGAAAATTATGAGGAAGTAGAGTGAACAAAACCGAAACCTTCGGAATAGTTCACAATCTCCACTTTGAGGAGTATCGGAAACTACCCGGCCTTAATCAATCCACTCTCAAGCAGTGGCTTTCAACTGCTTCAAAACAAAATGACACATATAAAAATATACAGGCAATGCAATTTGGGAGTGCAGGACATTGCCTGCTGCTGGAAGAGGAAAAGTTTGAAGAGCTTTATGTCAGTGCTCCAAATGGATTGCGTCAGCGAGGAAAACTTGGGAAAGAACGATGGGCAGAATTTTCTGAACAGCACAGTAGAAAAACAGTGCTCAAGTCAAATGAGTGGGAACGCTTACAAAACATCCGCAGGGTCTTTCAAATTCATCCGCAAATTAAAAAACTTTGGGCTTCAGGTAAAGCTGAAGTTTCATTGTTTTGGCAGGATCCGGAATTTTGTCTGGACTGCAAAGCACGGCTGGACTGGTTTGATCCTGATTCCGGAATAATTGTAGATCTTAAATTTACAAATAATGTTAGCAAAGCAGGTGTACAGAAACCAATTCAGGATTATTATGCAGTTCAGGCTGCCTGGTACAGTCGAGGAGTCTATCAATTGACCAAAAAAAATGCAGACTTTTTGTTTGTATTCATCGAAAAATATGCACCACACTCCATCCGTGTGGTTCCTGTATCTGCAGGAGATTTAAAACATGGACTGCAAAAAATAGAGAGTGCAGTAATAAATATTTCAAACGCAAATAAATAATGAACCATCCACGGCCACTTGAGTCGGTCTCAGTTTTATTTATACACGAGGAGCAGATTTTTGCGGTTCAGCGGCAATCGTACCTGTCTGCCTTTCCGGGATATCATGCTTTTCCTGGTGGTAAAATTGATAAAGATGAATCTTCAGTTACGTTTGAAACAGAATTTCTCTGTGAACACTCTGCACGGCGTATGCGGGCCCTGCAGCGGGAAATTATAGAAGAAGTGGGCTATGATCTTGAGGCTGGAATTTTGAACGGTGAGGTGTTGTCAGTTAGTGAACTTGCGGAGGCCCTGGCTCCGCCGTTTACCCCTGTTCGTTTCAGGACATGGTTTTATCGGGTTAACTTGCGGGAACGAATCAGTTTTAAAGTTGATTCAGGAGAATTTGCAGACAGTTTCTGGAGTTCTGCAAAGGATTTGCTGGAAATTTATCGTACTGGAAAGATCTTGATGGTTCCGCCAACACGTTGGGTTTTAGAAGGATTGGTGAAAAACCCGGAGGCTGCAGAATTTGGTGATTTGTCACAGGATTTTGCTGAAAAAGACAGAGTACCTTGTCTGGAAATGCTGGATGGAATTCCGATACTGGCAGTCAAATCTGCGACACTTCCGCCAGCTACCAGGACCAATGCTTTACTGCTGGGAGATGCAGATGCTGCAAAATTGCTGGTAGATCCCTCGCCGAATTCAGAAGAAGAATACCGGTGTTTACTTAACACAATAGAGGACAAAATGTTGGATGCAGTTTTTCTCACGCATCATCATCCGGATCATCACCAATTCTCAAATAAACTTGCCCGTCATCTGCGTATTCCCATCATTCTCAGTCAAGACACTCAGCAGAGATTAACTCTCAAATATGGAGAAGACTATTTCGAGAATGTAGAGTTGCGATTTGCTACAGAAAACGAAGAAGTAACACGCTGGCATGGTTCATCAGTCCGGGTTTATGAAATACCCGGACATGATGCTGGACATTTGGGTTTGGCTCCGGACTCACTGGCCTGGTTTCTTGTGGGAGACCTGATTCAGGGTATCGGTACAGTTGTCATTCCCTCACCTGAAGGGGACATGGCAACCTATTTTTCTACTCTCGAAAAAGTAATTGCGCTCAATCCGGAAGTAATTATTCCCTCTCACGGAATTCCGATGCGAAGTACTCATCGTCTGATTGAGACGCTCAAACATCGTCGCGCACGCGAATCACAAATACTAAAATTATCTAAATCCGGAAATTCCAAAGAGGAAATTCTGGAGCAGCTTTACCAAGGGCTAGACCCACGGCTTCAACCGTTGGCGATGCAAAATATTGAATCACATTTGGAAAAGCTGAACAAAGAAAAATAAATAACATAATGAAATCAAATAAAAAAGCTGAAAGTATTGCTAAAGGAATCAAACTTTTAATACTTGATCCGCGGTTCACTAGGACTGGAAAAATCAGCGACCGCAAAACTGAAAGCAGAATTACTGAAACTGATAAAAGACGGAAAAATTGCCAAGCATGGCACCCGTTACCAAAAATCTCAGGGAATAACTGAAAGAACTGGTTCAAAAGAAAAAATTAAAGGAAATAGAGAAAAAGTTAAAAATGAATTAGTCTGGAAAAAGACACCTGAAAGGCGGCAAAGAAAGAGTTCAGGAAAAACAGAAACAGGCTATTTCACCCGGAATCCAAAGGGTTTCGGTTTTGTTGCAATTGGAGGAGGGCGCTCTGACGTTTTTATTGGTGAGCACGAGCAGGGTTTTGCCATGGAGGGTGATCAGGTTGAAATTGAGGTCTTCCGTAAACGGGGTTTTCACAGCAAACAAAAGGGTGAAATTGTCAAAGTTCTTGAGCGTGCATCAAGAGAAATACTGGCACGTTTAAAAAGAACAAAGCGTGAAACCGTTGCAGTACCTTTACACCTTAATTCAGGGTTGCCGTTTCTCAGTATTGCTCCGAAAGATGATCTTCCGGAACTGGAATCTGGAACGTTGGTTGAAGTTGAATTACTGGAAGAAAAAAAACAAACCAAAAAAACATTTCCTACTCCATGCGGGCGTGTCTTGCGTGCACTGGAAAATACGAGCGACCACGAACTGGGTTTTCAGTTGATTCTCAATGAAAACCTGATTCGTACTGAATATCCTGCAGAAGCTCTGGCACATGTAAATAATTTTTCACAGCAGGTTCGTTTTGATGAATCTTCCGGACGCAGGGATTTACGAGATTTGGATTTTGTGACAATTGATGGAAAATCCGCCCGTGATTTTGATGATGCAGTCTGCGTGATTCCTGACAAAGACTCTTCCGGAGGATTTCGTCTTTTTGTGGCAATTGCAGATGTGGCGCATTACGTTCAACCGGAAGATCCTGTGGATCAAGAAGCACTTCTGCGGGGAACAAGTGTCTATTTCCCAACGCATGCGGTTCCAATGCTTCCGGAAGGACTTTCCAACAATTTGTGCAGTTTGCGACCGCAAGTTAACCGGCTGACACTTACTTGTGAAATGCGGATTACTGCCGAAGGAGAAGTAGTCGGTTATTCGCTTTCAGAAAGCGTCATCCGTAGCCGTGCCCGTCTGATTTATGAGGACGTGGCCGACTTACTTGAAGGGAGGACTTCTTCCATTCGCGATCCGGAAATGCAGACGAACATCCGGAAAATGCACAAGCTGGCAAAGATTCTTGAAAGCAAACGGATTCAGCGTGGAGCCGTGCAGTTTAGTTTTGCTGAAGAAGTCTTTGAGTTTGATGCAGATCAGCAAATGACCGGAGTAGGACGAATATATCAATCGAGTGCAATGAAGCTGATTGAACAATTTATGCTGGAAGCAAACGAAACGGTGGCCCGTCACTGTGTGAAAAACAAGATGCCGGCTTTTTACCGGGTGCACGAACGACCGGACATGCGAAAATTAAAGAAACTCCAGCAAACGTTTTTTCGCTTTGGTGTAAAAACACCTCTGGCAAAATTGGCAGATCCACGGCAATTCAATGCAGTCATTGAGGAAATTCAGGAACTGCCGCATTTTGATCAACTGCAGGTTCTTTTGCTACGTACGATGGCTTTGGCAGTTTATCAGACAATCAACAAAGGCCATTTTGGACTTGCTGCGGAATATTATGCACACTTCACTTCGCCAATACGCAGATACCCGGACTTGGTGGTGCACCGTGCTATCAAGGATATGCTGCACCAGGATCAAGGTTTAAGGACTGGAAAAAGAACACTTCCACAGGTAAACAGTGAAATGGCAGAACAATGTTCGCAGCAGGAACGGCGGGCAGAAAAAGCCGAGCGCCAGAGTATTGATTTGATGAAAGTAAATTTTCTTGCACCTCATGCCGGACAAATTTTTCAGGCTGTGGTGATTTCTGTTGACAGCCAGGGTTTTCGAGTGAACCTTGAACCGCATGGTCTCGAATGGTTTTTGCCGCTTGATTCAATGCATGACGATTCTTATATTTTTGATGAAGAACAACTCAGTTTACAGGGACGTCGCAAAAACCGCACTCTAAAGGCAGGACAGTGTCTGGAAATAAGACTGCTACGTGCAGATCCAATTCACCGTATCCTGGAGTTTGAGGTGGAACGATGGCTAAGCAGAACTACTAACAATAAACACATTAAAATTATTAAATAATGGAAAATGCAATCTTAAATAATAGTATCCGCAATATAGCTATCATTGCCCATGTTGACCATGGAAAAACAACTTTAGTTGATCAATTGTTCCGCCAAAGCGGTCTCTTTCGTGATAATCAGTCTGTGGACGAGCGTATTATGGACAGTATGGATTTGGAACGTGAAAGAGGAATTACCATTAAAGCTGCGAAAAACTGCTCAGTGACCTGGAATGAAACTAAAATAAATATCCTTGATACTCCGGGACACGCGGATTTTGGTGGAGAGGTGGAGCGTGCCTTGATGATGGTTGATGGTGTAATTCTGCTTGTTGATGCTTCAGAAGGTCCATTGCCACAAACCCGGTTTGTGTTGAAAAAAGCTCTTGAAGGTCAGAAAAAAGTGTTGGTGGTGGTCAATAAAATTGATCGTCAGGATGCACGTGTTGCTGAAGTTCTTAATGAAATATATGATTTGTTCATAGATCTTGATGCAAACGAGGAACAATTGGAATTCCCTGTCTTGTATGCAATCGGTAAGGATGGAATTGCCAAATTTGAATTGGAAGATCAGTCTGCTGATCTGCATCCGTTATTTGACACAATTATTAAGGAACTGCCTGCTCCAAAACATACTCTGGAGGAACCTTTTCAGATGCTGGTTGCAGATCTGGATTACTCTGATTATCTGGGACAATTGGCAATAGGTCGTGTTGCAAATGGTACTGTAGCCAAAAACGAACAGTTGGTCTGTATTGGTGAAGGAGACAAGGAAAATGCCTTGCGCGCCAGCAAAGTCCAGGTTTATGAAGGCTTTACCATGAAGGAAGTGGAGAAGATTGAGCCGGGAGAAATAATGATCCTGGCAGGCATCGAAAATGTCCGGATTGGCGACACCATCTGCACCAAAGAACGGCCCAAAGCATTGAAACGGATTACTGTTGATGAGCCTACTATCTCCATGTTTTTCTACACCAACACCTCACCTTTTGCGGGTCAGGAAGGAAAACTGGTTCAGTCAAATAAAATTAAAGAACGGCTTCACAAAGAAACCCTCTCTAATGTTTCACTGCAGCTTGAAGAAACAAAAGATGCAGAACGCTTTCTGGTCAAAGGCCGGGGTGAACTGCAAATGGCTATTCTCATTGAAACCATGAGGCGGGAAGGTTTCGAACTTGCTGTCGGACGTCCTGAAGTAATTTACAAGGAAGAAAACGGAGAACGTATGGAGCCGATCGAACATGTTTATGTGGATTGCGAAGAAGGTTTTCTAGGTGTTGTTTCAGAGAAATTATCAAAGCGAAAAGGGAGAATGATAAACCTTGTCAATCATGGATCAGGTAGGGTACAAGTCCAGTTCAACATACCATCCCGTGGATTAATCGGTTACCGCAACGAGTTTTTGACAGATACTCGGGGCACCGGAATTTTGAACTCTTATCTTTCTGGATATGAGCCGTTTCGCGGCGATTTCCCGATCCGCTTTACTGGATCAATTGTGGCCGATCGCCAAGGTAAAGGTGTACCGTATGCACTTTTCAATCTGGAGCCCAGAGGTATTTTATTCATAATCGAAGGAGAACGAGTCTATGAGGGGATGATAATTGGTGAGCATAATCGTGACTCGGACCTCAACGTAAATCCCTGTAAAGAAAAGAAACTCACCAATCACCGTGCTTCAGGAAAAGATGAAAACGTTGTATTGACTCCAATTATACCGATGACCTTGGAGCGGGCTATTGAATTCATACGTGAGGGTGAGATTGTGGAAGTTACACCAGAAAATATCCGTTTGCGCAAGGTGCTGCTTTCTGCTACAGGCCGGCATACTGCACGACCGCCAAAACTCTGATACCAGCCAGATTCATAAATTAATCGGGAAAGAATTGAAACTATGATCCGCAGCACAGCCTTTAAAGGAGGATTGAAATCAAGCTTCCCAATTGTGGCAGGCTATCTTCCTGTGGGGTTTGCCTTTGGTGTGGCTGCAGAAGGTGCTCAGGCTGGGACTCTTGCGGCTGTTTTTACTTCACTCTTCATTTATGCGGGAGCCAGCCAGTTTGCTCTGGTTGGTTTGCTCAAAGATGGTGTCCCAATTCTTTCTGCGGCATTAATTACTCTTGGTCTGAATCTCAGGCATTTACTCTATGGTCCTGGCTTATCCCGGTATACTGAAGAGTTTTCTTTGAGAGAACGCCTTGTAGCGGCCTTTGGACTGACGGATGAGGTATTCGCAGTTGCATTTTCGAGAATCGGAATCATGCCCCATGAATCACGGTTCTGGTGGCTTATGGGTTTGGAGTTTGGAGCATATTCATGCTGGATTGGCGGTACTTTAGCCGGAAGCATCAGCGGAGATTTGTTGCTCAGTCATTTTTCTTTTTTAAGACCAGCTCTTTCATTTGCACTGCCCGCCCTTTTTTTAAGTTTACTGCTTCCCATGCTCAATAGCACTACGCGTCCGGCAGTAATGATTTCCTTGCTCCTGGCGGCAGCTTTCCATTGGAGCGGTCACTCAGAAATAGGAATAATTGCAGCAGCTTTAATTGGGCCCAGTATTGGAATCATCGTCAGGAATTTCCAATGAAGACAGATTTTATTTTAGCGGTTATACTGATTGCAGTTGGAACTTATCTCATTCGCGCAGTTCCGTTTGTATTCAGTTCAAAAAAGGAAACAGGAAAGCAAAACCGGCATCAAATCAATCTGTTTTTTAAGCTGATGGGTCCCTCGATGATTGCCGCATTGCTTGTAGTTTCTGTTGCATCTCCACTAAAAACACAAGATACTTCGCAGCTGATTAATGTTGCAATGGGCTTTTCAGGAGTAGGAGTCAGTCACTGGTTGTGGAATAATTCCGGAATAAGTGTACTTGCGGGTGTCGTCTGTTTTACTGCTGCACTATTGTTTTTATAGCCGCTGAAATTTTCAGAATTTTGTGAGTTAGCAAAAAATCTTATTCTTAGGTTTCCGGTAAATCAAAACTCAAACGCCCCAATTTCCCTGCCCTGAAATCCCGCAGCACCAGACTTTCAGCACGCGGATGATCGATTGCCCCACCACTTTTAAGGCAACCCCTTTTTTCTGCGATTTTCTCCAGCAAATCTGCAGGAAGCAATTCCAGATTTTCCTCAGTCAAGTGATAATGCTTCAGGAGCTGTTCCTGAGATTGGAGCATTAAAATACCTAGTAAATAATCACTTAACAGGGAAGTTCCAACTATTGAGTCCTTGATGGCACCCGTAATTGCCAGCCGCAAACCAGCTTCTCGATTTTCGATTTTTGGCCACAAAATACCCGGAGTATCAAGAAGTTCAACATCTTTGCCCAGTTTGATCCAGTTCTGGTGTTTTGTCACTCCCGGTGTCGGCCCTATTTCGGTTGCCTTTCGTCTTGAAAGCCTGTTGATCAAGCTGGATTTACCCACATTTGGAATTCCGGTTATTAATAGTTTCAGTGAGGGAGGGCGTATGCCGCGCTTGCGGAAATTGGACCATTTTTCTCGCATCAATTTGCGGGAAAGTGGCAATATTTCTTGAAGATTCTGTTTGTTTAAAGCATCAACAAAGAGGGACGGTGTGTCCATTTTTTTAAAATATGCTTTCCATTTTCTGGTAGTATCCTCATCTGCCAAATTGGTTTTATTAAAAAGCAATATCCGTTTTTTTTGCTGCAGCAGTTTCTCAAAATCATGATTTGCCGAAGAAACAGGAATTCTTGCATCACGCATTTCCAGTACCACATCAACACGCTTCAGCTGTTTTGCCAACTCTTTTTTGGCCTTGAGCATATGCCCCGGATACCAGTTTATGTCTGGAGTGTCCCAACCTTTTCCAAGTTGTTCCGAATCTTCTATTACTTTGTTTTTTAAGGACATATTTATTTACCAGTAGTAGTTTTCCCTTATGACCTGCTCATTCGGCTCTGCCTCAGCTTGCTCTTTTTCTTCGGTTTCCTGTTCCTGCCGGCGTCTTTCACGTGATAGTTTCTCGCCTTGTTCAATTATGTCACGGATAACATCTTCTCCGGAAACTTGACTTTCATTCTCAGTGTAACCCAAATCTTCCACACAGAGTTGATCCTGTACAATTTGCTGCATTTCGTCAAAAAGTGTACCCATGCTCAAATCGAATTTCCAATCAGGGTTTTCAAAAAATCTTTCTGCACTTAGCAGGGCTAAAAAGACAACCCTGTATTGGTCTATCCCCTTATGCTCTGCAACAGCAACCCGCAAATCAGACCATTGATCACCTTCCAGCAAATCCGTTTTAGGATCCCCGAATGCACCCTCATTCAGATCTACATAAGTATAGATGCCAAAATGAACAACATAAGCTTCAAGCTGCTCAACCAAATGCTGATATAATTCCCGGCCTTTTTTGGTCGGCTGATAAAAATTATCGTCACTGATAGTCAATGTGCCTCGTTCTTCCATAAATTTCAACAGGGGTTCGAGGCCATCATCGTCAGTTTCAGCAAGGGCAAGATTCAGGCGACAATGATCGTTTTCCTCCATTTCTTTTTCAACCTGAGTAAGTGCTTCTTTTGCTTCTCTGAGTTCATCTTTTTCAAAGCTTAGCTCCTGATCCTGTTCATCGGAGTGAAAGAAACCTTTTTTTAGTTCTGCAACTTCTTTTTCTAGCAGACTGACTGTTTCAGTCAAATTGTCTTTTTCAACTTCAAGCAGATCGTAACGCATCAGCTGATCCAGCAGGAGCAGTGCGCCGAATTCTTGCTGGGATTCCATGCTCAATTGACTTAAAGGAGGAGATTTCATAACTTATTATTTGTTTAAATTGATCCCAATTATGTTATTTATTGTAATATGAGATTGCTTTCTTAAAAAAAAACTGTTAGAAACTAAATTATGAGTTAGAATAGTTTCACTGATCTTATTGAGAAGAAAGTAACTATAGAAGTCTTTGATGATGAGGATACTAATAAATAATTAAAGATCTGTTACAATGCGGATTATGAAACAGTTAGTCGAAAAGAGGTTGTAGTGGAGGAGAACGACAGTAAGCAGTACACGATCAATATCAGCGGTAATCGTTTCTCAATTTCGAGTCCGTATGGTGAAGAACACGTTCGTGAGGTGGAGAAGTTTCTGGACCAACAGATTCAGGAAGTTACTGAACAAACAGAAGAATTTGGTCCTTCAAGCATAGCTTTGCTGGTTGCCTTGAATTTGGCTGATAAACTGCTGACGCTGCAAAAAAAAGTAACCAAGTTTGACGGGATTGAAGCTGATCTGCAAACATTATATTATCGACTGGACAAGGTATTAACTGAAAAGAAAACTGATTAAGGAACTCTGACAATTATTAGCTGTAATCCCAAGTGGGAGACCTTAAGTTTGAAGCTCTTAATCTTTTATGAGGCAGAATATAATCTAGTTTTTTAACGTTATTGAATTTTACTGCAGTGATAGTAATCTTAAGAGCATTGGAGTCTGCGGTGTTCGTGATGTAAAACATTTGCTACCTGATATTATAAAAAAGGAGTTAGTCCCTGGAAGGGGGTGTGCAGGCCAGCCGTAGAGCAGGAAGCTCGAACCTTTTACTACATTACTCCACCTTGTTTAACGAGGTAACAATTGCAATTTTACACACGGCATTGCGGGTTTCATTTTATTTCATTTTTTCATACGGAATATTTTAGAATGCAGCCGTTTCACTTTCCACCGGACCAGTTAAAAAAAATATGCAGCCGCTGGTTTCGGAGTTTCTAGACACACTGCAGAGCAAAAAATATGCTCCAAACAGTATCCAGAGCCACCGCCTGGACCTGCACAGATTTTTGCGGTGGTTGGAAATAGATGAGGAGGAAAGCGACAGCCAAAAACTTATCGTGAAGCTCCGCAAACTAAATCGGCAGGATATTGAAAGCTACCTCTCTTTACTTAGTGAATCCTATAAGCCAAGAACTTTGGCTCGACACATTTCGTCCCTGAAACTTTTTCTTGATCATCTGGAACTTAGCGGATTGATAAAAACCAGTCCGGCACATCAGATACCTTTTCCTGCAGTTCTGCCGGAGCCTCCGGAGATATTGTCACAGGAAGAAGTTGTCGCTCTGCTCGAAGTGCCTTCACTTGAGCATTATTTGGGGTTGCGGGACAGGGCAATGCTGGAGCTTCTGTATTCAAGCGGTTTGAAAGTGAAAGAATTGCTTGGGCTGGATGTGGAGGATTTATTTTTGGATTTGGAGTTTTTGAAGGTTCGTTCAAAACGTGAGCGCATGGTACCGATGACCTCAAAAGCTGTGGAGGTACTGCGGACATATCTGGGAAAGGCAAGAGAACAACGTCTGCTGAATCCGGAAGATAAATGTTTATTTCCGAGTCGAAACGGAATACGCATGAGCAGGGTTGGATTTTGGGCAATGATCAAAAAACACGCTCTTCGTGCAGGCATCACCAGTCGCATCAATCCAAGGATTTTGCGTCATTCATTTGCAGTACATCTACTTCAAAACGGTATTGACCTATCAGATATTAAGGATTTGTTCGGTTATGTCAGTCTTGATGCAACCCTGCAGTACGCACATGTAAACCGGCCTGATTTTTTCGAGGTATATCATGAACTGCATCCGCGGGGACGAAAACATACTGAGCAATCTTCCATAACATAATTTCTTTTTTCATTTAAAGCAGGTGCTCCAGTCCATAAACGAGTTTGTTCAAATCCATCACTTTTTTGCAGGCCAGACAGACTCCCGGCATAAAAGAGTCACGGTGGATAGAATCGTGACGTATGGTCAAGGTTTGGCTTTGGCCGCCAAAAATAACTTCCTGGTGTGCAACCAAACCGGGAAGCCGGACTGAGTGAACACGGATATTTTCCGCATTGGCCCCTCTTGCTCCGGAGATAATTTCTTTATCAGCAATCTTTTGTGGAACTGAACTTCGTGATTCAGCAAGTAAATTTGCTGTTTTGATTGCAGTTCCGGAAGGTGCATCCACTTTCCCGTCATGGTGCAGTTCTATCACTTCAGCATGCGGAAAATATTTGGCTGCATCCTGAGAATATTTCATCATCAGCACTGCTCCAATGGCAAAATTCGGAGCTATGATGCCGCCAAGTTTATGTTTTGTGCAAAGCACCTGCAGTTCTGCAATCTCTTCTGGAAGCAGTCCGCTGGTTCCGATTACGGGGCGGGCACCAGACTCTATGATACTGACAGTGTTTTTCAATGCAGAAAAGGCAGTAGTGAAGTCCACCACAACCTGGGCATTGGATTGACTGATTGATTCTGAAAGATTATCACCTAAATCTGTTTGGGCAACTAATTCCAATTCAGTATCTTCACTGACAGCTATTACGGATTCCTGGCCCATCCGGCCCATGGATCCATTGATTAATACACGTGTGAGACTCATTGCATGTTTGAGGGTATTGATTTAGCTAAATCTAAAACAGTCTGAACTCTAAGAGATTTGATTCTCTTTCTGTTGTTTTAGTTTTGCACTGAAAGTATAGTTTACATGATCAGCGAATTAGCATAAAAAGACAAGGCACAGAGAACTGATATAGCTTCAGAGAGAATTTCAGAATTTTTACGGGACAGTCATTTATGAGTAAATGCAAATTTTATCTTATCCGTTCCAAAAAATCTGAGGAAATGGTGGACGGGTTACAGCAGATTGCTTTGGGTTGCGAAAACAGAGCGGATGCACACGGATTTCTCTGGATTGATGCAGAAAAAAATATTTGGCAAATTCAGTTGCTGTTTGGAGAAATTGTGCTCGAATGGTTTGCAGAAAAAGGCTTGAAGTTTAGCAGGACAAACCGTGACCTGGAAGTTCCGGAAGGAATTGGATATCAAAAAGGCGTACGAATCCTGCACCCTCTTGAGGATAAAACGCTAATAGAATCAGTTTTGAAGGAGTTCAGGAATGCAGAATTTCCTCCAGAATTGTCGGAAAAAATTATGGAAAAATTTTAGTTTTGGTGTCTCACCGTTTCAGGCGTTACTACCAGTTGTAACCAATTCCCAGGCTTGCCACCTGTCCGCCGATTTTCTTTTTCCTCAGTGCCTTTGTATCATCCCCCATGTCATAGACACCCCATTAAAATTTTACCTGGGACAAACTAATTCCATAACTCATTCCCGTGCTGAGACTGAAGCTAAATGGATTCTGTTTTTGGAAATACTCTCTGTCTCACAAGCCGGTTTCCAGCGTAGCTGATTTAAGAGTGGTTTTTAGGTGCTTGAGGTCGTATTGATCCTGCTGATAGTTCAAGGCAATTGTGTTCATGCTCCTTGTTAGCAGTACTCTAGGCAATTATGAAGAATACTCTGAAAATACTTTTACAGTTTAAACTGCAGAAATCTCAATTTTTCATTCTTAGAAGCCAAATCCGAAAGTTACCACAAAAATACCTGCAAAAGCACTGACATCCGTCGAAGTTTTGGTTGCCTGCGCCAGAGTGGTAGTAGTTTCGGTACCGGACTTGTGTTTAACGGTTATTGTATCACTCAGTTTGCTTCCTCCCTGATACCAGTCTATTCCGTAGTATCCGCCCCAGTCATAGGTCCATTCGTTTCCAATTCCATAATTCAACTGGGTAATGGAATAATCGATGTCATAGGTAGCCCCTGAATAAACCCAGTCAGGATAAGAAATTTTGTAACTAGCATATCCGAACGGAATATTGAATGAGTTTCCGATATAGTATCTGCCGGTTACTTCTGCAGTACTGAAATTAATATTTTGGGCTTTCGTTGAATAACCACCCGTTGATGGATTATAGTCCTTATAGGAATAACTGTATTTCCCGGAACCGTAAGTCAATCCAAAAGTCCAGTTTTCACCGGGAAACTCCAGCACAAACGGAGTTGATGTTGCGTACATTAAATGAATTCCTGTTTTCATTCCTAATCTTAATGTCATGTCTTTTCTGTTGGAAACAGAGTCGGCCGCAAAAACAAGGCCACCGCAAAAGAACACTAACAAAACCAGCAAACTTAATATCTTTCTCATAAGTATTATCAGGGTAAAAAGTTGTTAAATGCAAACAGCAGTATTACTGCTCACAAAAATTACCGAAAAGGGCTTATGTGCTGATCCGGTACTATCTGTCCTTGTACAACACTCATCATCCTGCCTAAAAACTTGGATTGCCGGATAAATGCCTGAACCTGATGCAATCATTAAACCAAAAATTTATTTATTATTCCTGACCTGCATGAAAAATATGAAAAAAACAGAATTTTTTCTCTTGTCAGAATGAAAGAACTGGAGTATATGTCATAAAGTTAAATTGAGATTATAATTTCTTATATTAACAGACGTGGGAAATTTTTACTGGGAAGGTACTGACAAGCAGGGTTCACTGCACGAAGGTGCACTGGAATCGCATAGCCGAGAGGCAGCAAAAGAGCATCTACTGCAGGAAGGATATTACAGGGTTCGCATTTGGAAAATTCAGCAGTCACATCTGCACAGGAGTTTAAACAATACTGAGATCACAGAATTTTTGCTGCAACTGCACCGCCTACTCAAATCTGGAGTTGAATTGGATGATGCTTTAGGGTTTGCGGTACAGGAGCAAAAAGACCGTGTTTTGAGTTTCCTGCTCTGCCGGATTCGTCAGGATTTACGGGACGGACTTTCAATGAGCAGTGCTTTGCGGCACTACCAGGCATTTCCACAGATTGTCGCAAAAATGATTGAGGTTGCGGAAAGTACCGGACGACTGACAGAGGTGCTGGGGATGCTGTTGGAATTTTACCAGTTTCAACAAAAAATGATTCTGGAGCAAAAACGGCTACTCAATTATCCTCTGGTGGTTTTCAGTATTTTCATAGTCCTGTCTCTGGGGGCAGTCATTTTCATGGTACCGATGTTTAAGCGGATGTACGCAGGTCTTGGTGAAGACCTGTTTTGGCTGACTCGGGCTCTGGTAAAATTAAGTGATTCCCTGCGCTTTAATCCGGAAGCATGGATTTTAGGCACACTGTTTTCCGGAGCAATAATTGTTTGTGTTTACAGATTGTTTGGATGGTATTGGCTCTTGAATCTGATTCCTGGTGGAAAGCGTCTTCAGCAAAGCATACAGATGCTGTTCTACAGTCGTAGTATGGAAATCATGCTTCTCACAGGTGTTCATTTGCAGGAGGCACTGGCTTTGGCGGAAGAGATGTTCCCGAAGCAACTGCGCAAACGAATTGCTCCGGTTCGGGAAGCAGTTGATTCCGGTAAGTCTCTGTGTGATGCTTATGCAATGGTTCCGGTTTTTTCGCCAATGTTTGTGAAAATGGTTGCTCTCGGAGAATCAAGTGGACACCTTCCTTCAAGTTTTGCACGAATCGGCTCACACAATCAGGAAGCACTGAAAAAAATAATGGCCTGGGCCAGTACGCTGATTGAACCGCTGTTGATGATTTTGATCGCTTTAGGCGTGCTTGGATTTCTCTTATCGATGTACCTTCCCTTGTTCAGAATGGCTGAGCGGTTTTAAATCAAACGGCAGCTCTTCTCCCGAAAAATCCAGCGCCCTTTCCATCCAGTTTGGGGAGTCCGGATGATGTACTTGAAAATCTGGAATGTGACCGAGACCGATTTCCAGTAGACGTAAAATCAGTTTAGCAGTCAGGCCCCAAATATCAAAACCATGATAATCAAAATGATGTACCAGTACATTTGCAATCGGTGTTTTGAATTCCTCTGCCAAGTGACTGTCGCCGTTCATGAAAAAGGTGAGGGGCACCTTGAAGACTGATTCAATTTCAGCTGTATTTAGAAGAGGCGAAAATTTTTCGGGAATGAGACCGACAAAGGGCGTGACTAGATAATAATGCAGCGAGAGAATCTGGTCTAATGTGCCTATAATTTCTACGTTTTCCGGAGGCAGACCTATTTCTTCATGGGTTTCACGGAGTGCAGTTTCCAGTGAATTTTCATCCTGTGTGTCCTGCTTCCCTCCCGGGAAAGAAACCTGTCCTGCATGCGAGCGCAGTTGCTTCGAACGAAGAGTCAGCAGGACAAATAGTTCGCCCTCAGATTCAAGCAAAGGTATAAGCACAGAGGCACGCTTTTCGATTTGTGTATTTTTAAGTGGGTGGTGTCCGGCAAGACCGTGTCTTATTTTATTTAGCATGGTGTCGAAAAATAAAGATTATTAGCTATCAGTAATCAGTTTCAGAGTACAAGCCAGATTTTTATACCGATTGCTGACAGCTAAAAACTGATGGCTATTTTTCTGAACCTGAACAGAGTGTTATTCCAAATATTAACAACTCGAATGCCGACACAGATTAACTGATAACATCTAATCATGGAGCAAAAAATCGCACTTTGTTCTCTCTCCAGTAGGCTTTGATAATTTTGTGAATTTGCCTGCTTGCTTCGTAGGAAGTTTTGGCGAATGCCGGTGTGAACTGGATATTTTTTGGACGGGTGTGTCCCAGTAAATCCCGATTTAGGGCACTGTCAAGTACCTCACACTGCGAGCGTGTTTCCTCGACTTCCGATGCAACAGAACTGCATATGTTGAGCATTTCAGTTGAAGAGTAAGCCGGAAGCTGAAAATGACCATGTGCCTGCAAAATTGAACTGAAGGCATTGATCGCAGCCTGGTTGCTCAGCAGACAGCTAGTATCCGGATTTGTTTTGATAAAGGATTTGGCCATTTCCAGGTCTTCTTTGGATTGCTCCCAATAAACCCGGGCACGCTGAATGCTTTGTTCAGACTCCTGTGTTTTTTGCATATTTGTTGTAAATACTAAACAGTTACGAGTTTTATCATATCATCCCGAATGTACTATGATGGACCATATAAGGAAACCACACTTTTTTTGATCTCTCTCTTCGGTCAAGATGACACTCTGCAATTAATAATATCAGTATCATGCTAGAATTCACGACTCAAGAGAAACAAAGGTAAATAGAATGATAAGTATTTTACTTTCCGGACCTTGCTAACGGACACTGTGTTCTTCAAGATAATGCTCTATTTTTAGGAATATATCCTCATCCAAAACAACGTGCCCGTCTATTTCACGATTTTTCAGATAATCACAAACTTCACGGATAGTGATGATAGACCAGACTGGAACGCCGGTTATTTGTTCAAAATCCGCAATGGCATCACGTCCCAGAGAATTTTTTTCCATCCGGTCAAGTACCACTAAAACCCCGGTAAACTTAACCCCGCAAAGCTCCCGAATCATGGCAACAGACTCGATTTTAGTCAATCCATCAGTGAACACATCATCAACCATAACCACCGAATCTTTCGCCAACGGCAGCTGACCAACAAGCGATCCCTGGTCACCATGTGTCTTTTTCTCTTTTCGATTAAAGAAATATCCTATATTCTGGTTAAGACTGCTCGACAAAGCTGTGGCCGCAGAAACGCACAAAGGTATTCCTTTGTAAGCAGGACCGAAGATTAAACTGCAGTTTGGAGCATTTTCCTCAATTGCTGAAGCATAGTATCGACCCAGTTCTTCAATCAGGGGGCCGGTGTTGAATTTTGAGGAATTAAAAAAGTAAGGTGAGTTGCGCCCGCTTTTGAGCGTGAACTCCCCAAATTGCAGGGCTTCTGCACGTACAAGAAATTCGGCAAATTCTTTTTTGTAGCTTTGCATTCTAAACCGGAGATTATTTTAGATACTTTCGCAAAAAGGTTCAAAACCGTATCATTTTTGAGTTATATTTTACAGCATAACAGTTAGTTTCATTCAACTCAATTCCAGAACATTATTTCTTCAATGAAATGGTTCGGAATTATCATTTTCAAACAAGTAACCAAACGATGTCAAAAGATAAGGGAAAAAGGCTGCAAAAAACAATTGATGCCCTGATGGCATCTTACCGGAAACATCCGGAAATAGAACATATCGGCGTGGTTGCTTTACCGACTAAGAAAAGTATTGTTAAACTGGTTGAAGATATTCAGGTACTGCTGTTTCCCGGTTTAATCCGGCAGGAGTCTTTTGATAATCTCAATTTACCTCATATTGTTGGACAGCAAACGGTCTCGATTTTCTACCGCCTCAAGGAATTCATAGAGCTGGTTCTTTGCTGGAAGGCTTCGCAGGAAGGAGAAAACTGTGAGGAAAAGCCTGAATTTGGAGAACAGGTTGAAAATATTGCTTTCGAATTTCTGGAATACATTCCGGAACTGCGTGAAGTTCTCTCTGAGGATGTTGACGCAATTCTTCAAGGTGATCCTGCATCGGTCAGCAAGCGTGAGATTGTGCTGGCCTACCCTGGTCTTCAGGCAGTAAGTGTCTTTAGAATTGCGCATTTTTTGCACGAAAGGAGCGTGCCTTTGATTCCAAGAATCATGACTGAACACATTCATTCACAAACCGGAATTGATATTCATCCGGGTGTTTCAATTGGGAAAGGCCTGATGATTGATCACGGCACCGGTATCGTGATTGGGGAAACTGCAGTAATCAAGGATCAGATCCGGCTTTATCAGGGTGTTACTTTAGGAGCACTCAGTCCACAGCATTCTCTGGCTAACCCGAATTTAAAGCGTCATCCAACTATCGAAAACAACGTGATCGTGTATTCCGGCGCAACAATTTTAGGAGATGTGGTGATTGGAGAAGGCTCAATTATTGGTGGAAATGTCTGGCTTACACACAGTATTCAGCCCAATAGTCGGGTATTTTTGAAGGATATCGATTCCGCACTGGAAGTAAGAGTGAAGGCAAATTAATGAAAAATATTAAAAAACAAATTGACTTAACTAAAAAATGAGTTAAAGTGCAATTATCTACAGAAAAACGATTTGTTTAAAATTTTCATGCAGAATTGGATTAGTTTGAAAATCAGGGTGGGGTTTACGGGGGAAAATAATGAGTGAAATTGATGAGCAACTGAAGACTAAAACGCGAAAGAAGCTGAAGCCGCCTCAAAGCTACAGAGTTCTGCTTCATAATGATAATTATACCTCGATGGAATTTGTGGTGCATGTACTGGAAACAGTGTTTGGAAAAAGTTTAAGTGAGGCAACACAGATCATGATTCATGTTCATGAAAACGGAATTGGAATTTGCGGTTCTTACACTTATGAGGTTGCAGAAACGAAAGTGGAAGCGGTACATGGGTTGGCGAAACAATATGAATTTCCTCTACAGGCAACAATGGAAGAAAATTGAGTTGAGTTTATGTTTACAAAAGATTTAGAAATGTGCCTGATGGCAGCTCAAAGTGAAGCTATTGAACGGCGACATGAATATTTGTGTGTTGAACACATACTCTATGCTTTGCTGCACAATGATGCGGGACTTAATGTTATTCGAAGTTGTGGAGGAGACACAACCCTCATCAAGCAGGATTTGGAGGATTTCTTTTCTCAACAGGAAGAATTTGATGGAAACAAGTTGCCACGACAGACACGTGCCGTTCAGCGTGTGCTGCATTTAGCAATCATGCATGTCAACAGTTCCGGAAAAGCTTCTGCAGATGTTGGGGATGTATTGGTTGCAATTCACCGGGAATCTCAGTCTTATGCGTCTTATTTTTTACAGAAACAGGATATCACCCGTCTGGATTTGCTGAATTATATTTCACACGGCATTGCCAAAGTTCCGGTGGAAGAAGAGGAGGGAGAAGGACCTGAATATGAAGGACTGGAAGACGAGGAGGAAGAAGGTGAACAGACACGTCCCGAACAGAACCCACTGAACCTTTACACCCAAAACTTGACTCTGCAGGCAGCAGAAAACCGAATTGATCCTCTGATTGGACGCGAAAATGAGATCAACCGAACTCTCCAGATTTTGTGCAGACGCCGCAAAAACAACCCGATTTATGTGGGAGATCCTGGAGTTGGAAAAACCGCTGTTGCCGAAGGACTGGCCCTGCAGATTTTCAATGGTGACATTCCAGAAATACTGGAAGGAACAGAAGTATTTTCTCTCGATATTGGCGCTTTACTGGCAGGAACAAGTTTCGTGGAGATTTTGAACAACGCATAAAAGCTGTTCTGAAAGCACTTGAAAAGCGTCCGGGTTCGATTTTATTCATAGATGAAATTCACACAATTATTGGAGCAGGCGCAACCAGCGGGGGATCTATGGATGTTTCAAATCTGCTGAAACCTGCTTTGGCAAAAGGAGAAATCCGCTGTATCGGTTCCACAACTTATGAAGAATACAAAAAGATTTTAATAACCATTGGAAAGGCTATACAAAAGCTCCTTACATCACAGAACCTACACTGGCGGAAACAATCAAGATTCTCAAAGGTTTGAAGTCACGATATGAAAAACATCATAAGCTGCGTTACACAGCCGGTTCCATAAAAACTGCTGCAGAGCTTGCTGAAAAATACATTAACGAGCGTTATTTGCCGGACAAGGCAATTGATGTGATTGATGAGGCCGGCTCGATGGTGCGGTTGCGTTCCGGCACAAAACGCAAAACAGTTGCTGTACAGGATATAGAAAAGGTGGTTGCAGGAATGGCACGTATTCCTTTGGAACGGATGAATTCTACCGATAAGGATAAACTGCGGGAACTGAAAAAAGAATTGCAGATGCAGGTTTTTGGTCAGGATGAAGCAATATCAACTTTAGTACAGGCCATCAAGCGCTCCCGTGCAGGACTACATCATCCGGATCATCCAATTGGCTCTTTTCTGTTCACCGGACCCACCGGTGTAGGAAAAACAGAACTGGCAAAGCAACTGGCCTTTATAATGGGAATTAATTTTGAACGCTTTGACATGAGTGAATACATGGAAAAGCATAGTGTAAGTAAGCTAATTGGTTCACCTCCAGGATATGTAGGTTATGATGAAGGGTGGACAGCTGACAGAGAAAGTTCGAAGAAAACCTTACTCTGTTATCTTACTGGATGAAATCGAAAAAGCACATCCGGATATTTTCAATATTTTGCTGCAGGTTATGGATCATGCAACATTGACGGACAACAATGGTCGTGAGGCGGATTTCCGCAATGTTGTATTGGTTATGACTTCCAATGTTGGTGCCAAAGAAATGGGTACTACCACCATTGGATTTGGTGGTAGTACCCCCAAAGGTCCTTCCAAAAAAGCTATTGAAAAAATGTTCAGTCCGGAATTCCGCAACCGTCTGGACAACATCATTACATTTTCAGGTCTTCCTGAAGAGGTTGTTTTGATGGTTGTAGAAAAAATGCTGGTGGAGTTGGAAGTCAAACTTCAGCAGCAAAAAGTAATTATCAATGTAACGGATGCAGCAAAAAACTGGTTAGCCAAAACAGGTTATGATCCAATATTCGGTGCACGTCCGATGGGACGTACGATTCAGCGTGAAATTGAAACCGTACTTGCAGATGAGGTTTTGTTTGGAAAGCTGGAAAATGGAGGAGAGGTCAGCATTGGTCTGAAAAAAGACCAACTGAAGTTTAAGTATTCCTGATAAGGAAAAATGTCGTATTTTATTTTTGACGGAGTGCTTGAATGCGGCAGGCAATATGAACTAAAGGGTGAAGAAGCAGGGCATATTCTGAAATCACGTCGTCTGCGTGTCGGCGATTATTTTCTCATTCAGGATGAACAGGGCCGTCGTTTTGAAGTAGTTTTGCAAAACCTTTCCCGGAATTCTCTCAAGTTTGTTCCGGAAAAAACGGTTGCGGTTCCGCCTCAGTCACCTCTTCGGTTGGAAATTTTGCAGGCCTTGCCCAAAGAAAAAGCATTGGATTTTATTCTGCAAAAAACGACTGAACTTGGTGTTCATCGTTTGGATTTTTTTGGTGGCATTTATTCTTCAAAAGTATTCAGTACTTCACAGGCTGAGCGTCAAATGGTACGCTGGGAGCGTATTGCCTTGGAGGCTTGCAAACAGTGCGGACGGCAATTCCATCCCGAGATATATTGGCATTCGAATCTGGAGACAGCTTTGTCTGTACTTCCTGAATGTCCAAATTCATGGGTACTTTCCCCAGGATCGACTGATTCTGTTTCCTGGAAAAATTGCATCCTTGCAGACCGAGCAAAACCAAAGGAGCATCAGAGGGTGTTGATTGGTCCGGAAGGAGGGTTTCATCTGGAGGAAATTGATTTGGCGCTCAGTTCCGGAATGTGTCCGGTGGATCTTGGCCCAAGGATTCTTAGAACGGAAACTGCCGCAGTGTCTGCTGTGGCGATTCTGCAGTTTTTGTGGGGAGACCTTTCACAAACTAAATAAATAGGGTTTGCTCAAAAAGTAATTTATTAGTCATCAATGATTTGTTCCGGGAACCAGATGCTCGCTAAGTTTGAGAAAAAAATATTCTGTAAGACTTATCGATTCCGGGTTTGCGATGCGATTCACCCGGAAAGACAAAAACAGAACATCATCAACAAAAAATTGGAGTAAAGAAATGCATAAATTAGTATTAATAATCTTTGGGTTGGTCCTTGCGTGTTCTATTTCGGCCAAAGGATCCATCCAGGGGCACTATGATGTAGTTGGGAATGTACCTGCTGCACATAGTCTTAAAAAAGTTGTTTATGAGGAGTTTATGAATTTCGGCTGCACTCACTGCAATAATCTTCACAAAGCCTCGAGAAACTTCCGCAAAATATTTGCAGACAAAATAGAATTTATCGACATTCCAATTGTCTTCCGTGGACAGGATGATTCCCCTTTGCGTCTCTACTATGTGGCAAGAAAAATTGGCAAAGCGGATATGATCAAAGATGAACTTTTCAAGGCAAGTTTCACGCATGGAGTAAATGTGTTTGATCAGGGAATCACAAATTATCTCGCACGTTCGCTTGGAATGCACAAAGAGTTTCAAAAAGAGAAAGACCAAAAGTGGGTCAACCAGTTGATAAAGGACGGAGAACGTAAAGCAGCCCTTTATGGTGTGTCTGGCACACCAACAGTGGTCATTCAATATGCGCTTAAAATGGACATTGGACTATATGGAACAATGGACGATTTTGTAAAAAAAGTTCCTGAAACAATTGTAGATTTGATGCAGTAATCAAAATGAACAAAGAAACCCGCCATGCTGTAAAAGGTGGCGGAGACATTTCTTCCGTACGGGATAAACTCTCCAACCTGCCGAACCTTCCCGGAGTTTATCTTTTCAAGGATGATCAACAAAGCATCCTCTACATCGGCAAATCCAAATCCATCCGCAACCGCGTCCGTTCCTATTTTAACAACTCTGCCAAACACAATTTACGGATCCAACTCATGGTCTCCCGTATCCATGATTTTTCCCTGATTGTTACAGACACTGAAGCAGAAGCGCTGATTCTGGAAGAACAGTTGATCAAAAGACACCATCCCCGTTACAACGTGGCTCTTAAGGATGGAAAATCGTATCCGTACTGCAAACTGACTGTTGGAGAAATGTATCCGCGCCTTATGCTGGTTCGTGAAAAAATTGATGCAAAATCAGAATATTATGGACCATATACTTCTGTGAAAGATGCCCGCCAGGTGTTGAAAGCAGTCATGACATATTTCCCGCTGCGTACCAGCAAAATGCTGCTCGATGGAAAAAAGACATACCGTCCCTGTCTCAATTTTCAAATGAAACGCTGCCTTGCTCCATGTCGGGGTGTTGTTTCTGTGGAAGAGTATGGAAAAGTGGTACGCCAGGTTCGCTTGTTTTTAAAAGGTCGTGATAAGGAACTCCTGAGGGAACTGGAACAGCGGATGAAGCAGTCGTCCAAAAAACTTGAGTATGAAAAATCAGCTCAGTACCGAGATCAGATTCGAGCCATGAGCAGGATTTTCGAGAGACAAATGGTACTTGATATCAAGGGCAAGGATCAGGATGTGTTTAATCTTTTCCGTGAAGCTGACTCAACCGGAATCCAGGTTTTGTTCATTCGCAACGGCAGACTGCTTGGAACAGATTTTTTCTTTTTTGAGGACAGCAGCGAAGCTTCCGCAGATAATTTACTGGGACAGGTACTGCATAGAATTTATATGCCCGAAGGTTCAATTGTTCCCCGGGAAATATTATTGCCCTTTGAGTATACAGATAGAAAACTGCTTGAAGATGCACTCAATAAAAAATCGGAACGTCGAATTTACGTTGTATGTCCTCAGAAAGGACGGAAAAAAGAACTTGTCACAATGGCATACAACAATGCAAAAGTTAATTTATCAGAGGAGCGCAGACGTTATGCAAAAAACACTAATATTTTGAAGAATGTTAAGTACGAATTAAAATTGAATCGGCTTCCTGAAGTAGTGGAAGCATTTGATATTTCACATCTTTCTGGAACAATGACAGTTGCTTCAATGGTCTGTTGGAAGAATAACTCTGCTTCAAATAAAGATTACCGGAAATACAAAATCAAGAGCATTTCTGGTCCGGATGATTTTGCGAGTATGAAAGAAGTTCTCACGCGTCGTTACAAACGTGTTCTGGCAGAAGGGGAAAAACTTCCGGACTTGATTTTAATTGACGGCGGAAAAGGACAAATCAATATTGCTGAAAAAGTTTTGGCAGAACTTGGTATTTTACGGAAAGTCGATTTGATAGGACTGGCAAAAGGACGGTCTGCCAAGAAGATGGGACGCAGCCGGGGACAAAATATTGATTATGAATATGTAGTGAAACCAAAGCAGAAAAATGAAATCCGCATGCGCCGCAACTCCGATGTGCTATATTTTTTGCAGAACATCCGAGATGAATCGCACCGTTTTGCCATTGAATTTCAGCGCAAACTCAAACGAAAAGACACACTGCATTCACGAATTGATGATATCCAGGGAATCGGGCCAAAGCGTCGGCGACTTTTGCTGAAGCACTTCGGCAGTTTAACTGGTTTAAGGCAGGCGTCTTTAGACGAAATAATGCAGGTGCCGGGAATTTCGCAAAACCTGGCTCAGGAAATACAGGATTTTCTGCAAAGCTGAATTTTTTCCTTTAGAGAAGTCGATAATTCATTGAAAACCGCAAAATAATATTGACAAAAAATACTATCAATCATATCATATTTGGTTGCTGGTCCCCATCGTCTAGCGGCCTAGGACTCCGCCCTTTCACGGCGGCAACAGGGGTTCGACTCCCCTTGGGGACGCCACTTTATATAAAATTGGAGTCACAGACTAAATATCTTTAGTATTTTAAATCGGATCGTTTAAATCCGGATAAAGATTTCTGCTCATCCTGCCTTTTCCAACTTCTGGGGACGTAGCTCAACTGGTAGAGCGCAACGCTGGCAGCGTTGAGGTAAGGGGTTCGACCCCCCTCGTCTCCAGTGATTCCTTCCATAACCCTTTGTAATTACACGATAAAATTTTTAGTCAGGGGTTTTGGAAGTATATTTTAGAGACTTAGGTGTCTGTTTAGGTGTCCATTAACAGACAAAAAAGGTCATATGAAGTCTCTAACCAAGTCAAAGTACTCTTACCTATTTGTATCTTACATCCCCCAAGATTTAAGTAATCACTTCGGTGGTAAAAATAAGTTCAGAGTTTCCCTCAAATCTGTTATCTTTTCAGAATCCAAAAGACTGTCACAGTCTCTTAAAATTGTGATGGAAAGAATCTATGATGAGATTAGAAGAGATATGAAGTCCACCCTCACTATTGAAGATGTGAAAGATATACTCAGGAAAGAGATTAAACGGTCACAGACCCATTCTAATTACTTTTCCTATCTTGGAGTTCATAGAAGAAATGACACATCAGTAGGTGAAGGTATAAGAACGTTACAATATGAAGAGGACAAGTTAAACAACAGAAACAAATCTGACTATGATTCTGAGGTAAAGAAAATCTTATTAAGAGAAGGATTCAAAATTGAAAAAGATAACCTCTATTTCAAAAGACTCTTTAGACAACTCAAAGAAAACCTTATTGAAGTCAAATATAGAACCATCAAATGGAAGAGAGATATCCTATTAGGTCAAAAGAAGTCTGAATGGGATTTGGTTGATGATTTGATGGAAGAGTTAAAAGATGAAATTGTTCAAGGAGTTATTAAATCAGTTCCATCATCTAAAGTTGAATTAGAATCTCCTATGTTAAGTGAAACAATACAAGGTTTTCTTGATATAAGAAGGAAGATGAATGTAGTTGAAAAAACAATTTCAGAGTATGGATATTACTTAAATGAAATGTTAGAAATTATTGAAGACAAACCCATACAAGAAATAACTCACCAAGATGGAAGACACTATGTTGATGTTCTGAGTCAACTTCCAACAAATCGGGAGAAACAAAAAGAATTTAAGGGTAAGTCTATAGATGAAATATTGAAGATGAAAGGAATAGTCCCTCAAAAACCTCAGAATGTGAATAAAAAGGTAGGTAGAACTTCAACCTTCTGGAGATGGGTCGGACAACAGTATCCAGATTTTGTGAAAGATGAAATTTTCAAAGGTAAACAAATCCCTACTTCTATTAAGGGGAATAAAAAAGAAGAACGTTCTCCTTTCACATTGAATGAAATTAGTAAGATATTTGACCCTCATACTTATCTATTCTCCACAGTTCAAATGAATTATAGGTGGAAAAGAGAAAGAGTATCATTATCATTCTGTAAGGAAATTCCATCTTCCATATTATTGGATTCCTTTGATTGGTTTGTTTACTGGAATGAGAATCAACGAAATTTGTCAATTAAGAATTGATGATGTTTATAAGGATGGTAAACATTATGTCTTTAATATTGTTGAATCAAAAGATACACAATTGAAAAATAACTCTTCTGAAAGAATCATTCCTGTTCACCCAATACTTATTAAACTTGGATTCCACGATTATGTTAAGACAATAAAAGAATTGGGAAAGGGAAGAATATTTTGGGAACTATCTAAAAAGAGAGATGGATACTCATCCAAAGTATCTGATTGGTTCAACGGAAAGTATTTAAAGAGTATTGGTGTTCACGTTCCAAGAAAAAAGGTCTTCCATAGTTTTAGACATACGATGAGTGGATTACTTCAAAAGAATGGAGTTAGGAAAGAGGTTATTGAAGGGTTTCTTGGACATTCTCACCGTTCAATGTCACTTGACAGATATGGAGATAGATTTTCTACTGATGTTCTTTGGAAAGAAGTTATTAACAAGATTTCTTTTGATGACGTTAAATGGGAAGATTTGAAAATTGATTGGAGACAAAGAATCCAAAGTTAAATGAAAGAACTCTATTATGTTAAACGAGAAAGGAAATCGTTAAGAACATTAGATTAGAATTGGAGAAGTAAGAACAAGTTCCGATTGAAGATTACTGATGGTGAGATAATCCATAAAGGAACTCCAGAGTTTTCTCCAATAGAAACAGTTTATGACGATGAACAAGAGATGTTAAAGAAGGTATGGGAAACAAGGAAACAATTGTCTGAAGAAAGGTGGATTCTTAAAACTAAAGAAGATTCACCAAAAACAACTCAACCATCATTCATCACTTTAAAGACAATAGATGGTGAATTGTCATTGGAGTATGATAATTAATGAAAATGAAATGGAAAATCTTAATAATCATCATAGTAGTTCTAGAGTGTCTAGTGTGGTGGGGTGTTTACAATGACTATACTTTTTCATTTTAATAGAGGTCTTATTTTCATAATTAATCGGAAGGAAAACTAAAAATGGATAAACGGAAATTGATTATTATATCTATTCTTCTATTTCTCATCTTTCCCTTACCTTATATCTTACTCACCTTTACAAATCTAATTTTCTAATCATTATTTAATTCTTGAAGGAATATATTTTTTAACAGAGTTCTTATTTTCATAACGATAAAGAGGATATATGTGGAGATATCTATTTTGATTTGAAATGGAAACTGTAAGATTAGGAAGGGAGTTAGAACAAAAAGGAATTATACCCTTATTTCATTGGAAGAATAATCAACTCCCTTCCACTAATTAACCCATAGATACTTTTCAATATGAACTTTACTTCTGAGACGATTATATGGATTATCCCGATTGTTGTTGTCCTCCAGATTTTGAAACTGGTATATCACGGACACTATCAATGGAAAATAAAGAAAAAGAAGTTACTCTGCTTAATAAGTAATTTATTAATTACAAAGTAAGTGTTAATACCTTCCAAGTAAAATCCCCTCACATTGTATTTCAAACCGATTGATGTTATATTTCGGGTTCTCCTAATCCACTTATAAGAAAACTATATGAAAAACCTCATCATCCTCATCTCCTTCCTTCTTCTGTCTACTTTTCTAACTTCCTGTGAGAAAAAAAATGGTCAAGGAACACAAAGAAATGAAGATGTTTCAACTTATGTGATGGGATTTAATGATGGGAAAGAGGATGGTCAAGGAACATACAATAATCCTAATGGAAGTAAGTATATTGGGGAACACAAGGATGACCAACCAAATGGTCAAGGAACAATGACTTACCCTGATGGGGAAAAGTGTGTAGGAGAATGGGTAGTTGGAGGATTTCGGAATGGAAAATGTTACGACAAAGACGGAACCATCCAATATAATTATGTGAATGGAAAAAGGATAGAACAATAACCCCTCTAAAACCAACCAATAAACTATGAAACACTCACTCATAATCCTCTCCTTCCTTCTTCTGTCTTCTTTTATAACTTCCTGTGATAAAACAGAAGAGACACTTTACAGATGGAGTAAATACCCTGATTATTTATGGAAAGGATTTAGATTGTTGTTCTTTGGAGATAAAGAAACTCACCCAACATATGAAGGTGAAGTAAAAGTTTTGAGTGGGATATTTGGTGATTATAGGATAATACAAAGACCGAAACATCATATACAAGATAGTGAACAGGAAAAAATATAAAACAATACCCCCCCCCCTCTAAAACCAACCAATAAACTATGAAACACCTACTCATCATCCTCATCTCCATCCTTCTTCTTTCTTCTCCTTTGTTTGGACAGTCCAAAAAATCAGGTCTTTTATTCACTTGGGCAAATGGAGACAAATATGTTGGTGAATGGAAAGATGGTAAAAAACATGGTCAAGGAACATACACTTCTGGAAAAGGGGAAGGGGAAGGAGACAAGTACGTAGGAGAATTCAAGGGTGGATTTAAAAATGGTCAAGGAAAATATATTTGGTCTAATGGAGACGAGTATGTAGGGGAATTCAAAGATGATAAACCAAATGGTCAAGGAACCTACACTTGGTCTAATGGAGACAAGTATGTAGGGGAATTCAAGGATGATAAAAAAAATGGTCAAGGAACATGGACTTCAACTGACGGAGAAAAGTATTCTGGGGAATGGAAGGATGGAAAGAAATATGGTCAAGGAACATTCTATTACACTGATGGAAGTGTGTATGTGGGTGAATTCAAGGACGGGATACCAAGTGGTCAAGGAACAGGGTCTTCAACTGACGGAGAGAAGTATTCTGGGGAAAGGAAGAATGGAAAGAATGTGAATGGTGTGAAGATAATTAAAGAACCAGTTGTGGTAGTTAAGAAGAAACCTATCGTTGTAGTTAAGAAGAAACCTATCGTTGTAGTTAAGAAGAAACCTATCGTTGTAGTTAAGAAGAAACCTATCGTTGTAGTTAAGAAGAAACCTATCGTGGTAGTTAAGAAAAGACAAACTGGGGTTTTCTTTCGTCGTTGGGAGAATCGACAATGGAGGTGGTTCAGGAATGGTAATAAAAAAAAGGATAGAAAATATGTAGGGGATATTCGAAATGGAGTACCAAATGGTCAAGGAATCCTGACTTTCCCAGATGGAGAAAAGTATGAAGGGGAATTCAAGGATGGAAAGAAAAATGGTCAAGGAACATACACTTCAAAAAATGGAAGTAAATATGTAGGGGAATTCAGGAATGGGACTCCAACTGGTCAAGGAACAACTACATCTAATGATGGAGAGAAGTATGTAGGGGAATTCAAGGACGGTGTAAGACATGGTCAAGGAACATTAACTACACCCGATGGAAGTAAGTATGTTGGTGAGTTCAAGAATGGAAAAAGGAATGGTCAAGGAACTTACACTTTCCCCTCTGGAGGAAAGTATGTAGGGGAATGGAAAGATGGGAGAGAAAATGGTCAAGGAACATGGACCTCAAATAACGGAGAGAAGTATTCTGGGGAATACAAGGATGGAAAGAAAAATGGTCAAGGAACATACACTTGGAATGATGGAAGAAAGTATGTTGGGGAATACAAGGATGGTAAAAACATGGTCAAGGGACATACACTTGGAATGATGGAGGAAAGTATGTTGGAGAATTCAAGGATGGGTTACCAAATGGTCAAGGAACATACACTTGGTCTGATGGAAGAAAATATGTCGGGGAATGGTAGATGGGAAACAAAACGGTCATTTTACTGTTACTTCACCCTATTGGAAGTATGTAGGGGAATGGAATAAAACAATAACCCCCCTCTAAAACAAACAAACCAATAAACTATGAAACACCTACTCATCATCCTCTCCATCCTTCTTCTTTCTTCTCCTGTGATTGGTGAGGAAACTGGTGTTCTTTATCAATATGAAACTTCATCTGGGAGAGTATGGAAAGGTCTTGGGAATAAAGACACCCATTCAAAATATAAAGGAGATATTGTGAATGGGAAACCCAATGGTCAAGGAACAATTACTTACCCTGATGGAAGAAAGTATGTCGGGGAATGGAAGAATGGAACTTGGAATGGTGAAGGAACATATACTTTCAAAGATGGATTTGGATATGAAGGAGAATGGAAGAATGGAGAAGAAAACGGAATTGGAAATTTAACTTATCCTAATGGGGACAAGTATGTAGGTGAATTTAAGGATGGGAAAATGAGGGATGGGAAAATGTATAAAAGAAATGGAGACATACATACACAAAAAAATGGAAAATGGAGAATGGAAAAACAATAAACCCCCTCTAAGACAAAACCAATAAACTATGAAACACCTATCTCATCATCCTCATCTCCTTCCTTCTTCTTTCTTCTCCTGTGATTGGAGATAATCACAAAGGTGAAACTCTTTATGGGTGGGGTAATACCCTTCCTTATGTTTGGAAAGGAGTTGGAGATAAAGAAACTCACCCAAAATATGAAGGTGATGTTGAGAATGGAGTTCCAAATGGTCTTGGTGTTTTGATTTCAACTAATGGATGGAAGTATTTTGGGAGTTGGAAGAATGGTGAAATATGGAACGGAACAGAATACGACAAATACGGAAACATCATATACAGGTGGGTAGAAGGAAAAAGAAAGTATCATAACCTCTATAAAACCAACCAATAAACTATGAAACAACTACTCATCATCCTCTCCTTCCTTCTTCTTTCTTCTCCTGTGATTGGTCAGGAAACTGGTGTTTTATACCTTTATGAAAGTTCTTATGGTATTCTTTGGAAAAAATTTGGAGATAAAGAAACTAACCCAATTTATAAAGGAGATGTTGAGGATGGAAGACCGAATGGTTTTGGTGTTATTACTTTCCCTGATGGAAGAAAGTATGTTGGTGAAAACAAGGGTGGTTTTCCAAATGGTCAAGGAACAATGACTTGGTCAAATGGAGTAGAATATGTCGGGGAATATAATGATGGGAAACCTAATGGTCAAGGAACATTCACTTACTCTGATGGGGAAAAGTGTGTAGGAGAATGGAAAAATGTTGGATTTCGGAATGGGAATTGTTACTACAAAAACGGAAACATCCAATACAAGTATGTGAATGGAAAAAGGATAAGACAATAACCCCCCAAAATACCTCAAAGTCAAAAATCACCACAATATCGTAAACACCCCCACACATTGTAATCCAAACCGATTGATGGTATATTTCGGGTTCTCGTAAACCACTAATGGGAAACCTATGAAAAAGATAACATTACTATTCTTCATAATCTTCACATTCCTATTCTCAACCACAAGTTAGGGTGAGTGGAGTTATGTTGTAGAGAGTTTAGATGGTGAACAAAAATATTATTACGATAAAGATAGAGTAAGAAAAAGTGGTAAGTATCTCTATTCATGGGAGTTACATGATTATATAAAACCAACAAAATACGGGGATTTGTCTATGACCTTATATGTTCAATTAGACTGTTCAATCTTGAGATATAAGTATTTGAAACTTATTTCTAATAATAAATCAATGGGTGAAGGGGAAAATACATCTAATTTTACTCCACCAGATGAGTGGAAATATCCCTCACCAAAATCTGTAGTAGAAGTTTTGTATAAGAACATTTGTGAGGAACAATGAGATTTAAACAAATCATAATAATTATTGTAGTAATTCAGTTGTTCTCTGTAATATCCATTACTGGATTCTATTATATGATTTCACCACTTCAAAACTGTTTAAGGTTAGTTGAGACTAAATTTAATGATGGAGACACTTATGATAACACTTGTTTTGATAAAACTAGTTGGTGAATCATTCATCACATTAAAGACAATAGATGGTGAATTGTCATTGGAGTATGATAATTAATGAAAATGAAATGGAAAATCTTAATAATCATCATAGTAGTTCTAGAGTGTCTAGTGTGGTGGGTTGTTTACAATGACTATACTTTTTAATTTTAATAGAGGTCTTATTTTCATAATTCATCGGAAGGGATATTGGAATGTCTAATGTTAAAATTGAAATTCGTGAAAAGGAAATGAAACTCAGAGAAGTTCAAGAGGAAATACGATTAAAAGAAGAAGAAAGTGAAAGACTTAAAAAAGAAATACAGTTACTCTCAAATGAATTGATAGATGATTCGGAAAATCGTAACCAAGACTCATACGAACCACCATTCCCTGACGGTTTTTGAAACATCCCATACTAGACCTATTGATTTTAAGTCCTTAAAGGTAGATTGGAACAAGGTTATTGGATGAAAATGAAATGGAAACTCTTTTTAATCATTATATTAGTTCTTGTCTGGTTCTCATTACCTTTTTGGAATGAGATAATAGAGTTCCTATTTTCATAATGAATCGGAAGGGATTTGAGATAAAAGGAATTGTAACCTTGTTTCAGTCTTTCAAATCATCATAAACAATTTCCCCATCAACAACTTCCCCATCTTTATACTCTCCGTAAATACTTCCATCCTTTAAATATAATGTTACATTCCAAAGTTTTCCATCTTTATACTCTCCTTCCCAAATTTGTCCTTCATTTATCTCTCCCTCTTCTCTTTCGAAAGTTATTTTCCCTTTACCGTGTTGTCTGTTATCTTTCCAAAGTCCTTCATACGATTTCCCTGACCAAGTCCCATCCTTAGACCAAGTGAAAGTCCCAATCCCTTCTCTAAGTCCATTTACGAATTGTCCAACATATGTTGAACCATCCGACATAGTCCAAGTTCCATTTCCGTGAGGTTTACCATTTTCAATTTCACCTTCATACTTATTATAATTAAAGGAACCTTCTTTATCCTTTTCGTAAACTTCCCCATCTTCAGTCTCTTCACTCCAAGAAGTCCTTCCGTAAAGTATTCCTTTTTTACTGGACATATAAAATTTATTGAAAAAGGTTTAGAACATAATAGTTATTAAATTAATCTTAATTTATAACATCAAAAAATACCACAATATCGTAAATACCCCCACACATTGTAATTAAACCCAAGTTCTGGTATAACTTTGGTTTTCCTAATCCACTTATAGGAAACCTTGTGAAACACCCACTCATCATACTCTCCTTCCTCCTTCTTTCTTCTCCTGTGATGGGAGATAATCATAAAGGTGAAATTCTTTATAGATGGAAAACATCTTCTGGTTATGTGTGGAAAGGATTTGGAGATAAAGATACTCACCGTGTATATAAAGGTGAATGGAAGAATGGGAAACCAAATGGTCTTGGTGTTATTACTTACCGAGATGGACACAAGTATGAAGGGGAATTCAAGGATGGTAAAAAACATGGTCAAGGAACATGGTTTTCAACTGAAGAAGAGAAGTATTCTGGGGAATGGAAGGATGGAAAGAAATATGGTCAAGGAACATACACTTACCCTAATGGAAGAAAGTATGTAGGTGAATGGAAGAATGGGAAAAGAAATGGTCAAGGAACATACACTTATCCTGATGGAGAAAAGTATGTAGGGGAATGGAAGGATGGGAAAGAACATGGTCAAGGAACATACACTTCAACTGATGGAGAAAGTATGTAGGGGAATGGAAGAATGGGAAAGAAATGGTCAAGGAACATACACTTGGTCTGATGGAAGAAAGTATGTAGGGGAATTCAAGGATGGAATAAAACATGGTCAAGGAACATACACTTGGTCTGATGGAAGAAAGTATGATAGGGGAATGGAAGAATGGGAAATAAATGGTCAAGGAACATTCACTTATCCTGATGGAGAAAAGTATGTAGGGGAATGGAAGGATGGGAAAGAAATGGTCAAGGAACATATACTTTTCCTGATGGAAGAAAGTATGTAGGGGAATTCAAAGATGGGAAAGAAATGGTCAAGGAACATTACTTTTCCTGATGGAGTAAGTATGTAGGGGAATTCAAAGATGGGGAAAGAAATGGTCAAGGAACATTTACTTTTCCTGATGGAGGTAAGTATGTAGGGGAATTCAAGGATGGGAAAGAACATGGTCAAGGAACATACACTTCACCTGATGGAGAAAAGTATGTAGGGGAATGGAAGGATGGGAAAAGAAATGGTCAAGGAACATACACTTCCCTGATGGAGAAAAGTATGTAGGGGAATGGAAGGATGGGAAAGAACATGGTCAAGGAACATAGACTTCAACTGATGGAGAGAAAGTATGTAGGGGAATGGAAGGATGGGAAATATAATGGTCAAGGAACATACACTTACCTGATGGAAGAAAGTATGTAGGGCAATTTGAGGATGGAATAAAACATGGTCAAGGAACATACACTTGGTCTGATGGAAGAAAGTATGTAGGGAATTGGAAGAATGGGAAATATAATGGTCAAGGAACAACACTTACCCTGATGGAAGAAAGTATGTAGGGGAATGCAAGGATGGTAAATATAATGGTCAAGGAACATTCACTTACCCTAATGGAACAAAGTATGTGGGGGAATTCAAGGATGGAGTACAAAATGGTCAAGGAACATATACTTTTCCTGATGGAAGAAAGTATGTAGGGGAATGGAAGGATGGTAAATATAATGGTCAAGGAACATATACTTCACCTGATGGAGAAAAGTATGAAGGGAAATGGAAGGATGGAAAAAAACATGGTCAAGGAACAGAAACTTGGCCTAATGGAACAAGTATGTAGGGGAATGGAAGGATGGGAAATATAATGGTCAAGGAACAACCACTTACCCTGATGGAGAAAGTATGAAGGGAAATGGAAGAATGGGAGAGAACATGGTCAAGGAACACACACTTACCCTGATGGAAGTAAGTATGTAGGGGAATTCAAGGATGGGTAAATCGATGGTCAAGGAACATATACTTGGTCTGATGGAAGAAAGTATGTAGGGGAATACAAGGATGGTGAAATGAGTGGTCAAGGAACATAAACTTGGACTAATGGAGACATGTATGAAGGAGAATTGAAGGATGGGAAATATGATGGTCAAGGAACATACACTTGGTCTGATGGAAGAAAGTATGTAGGGGAATGGAAGGATGGTGAAATGAGATGGTCAAGGAACAATAACTTGGACTAATGGAGACAAGTATGAAGGAGAATTTAAGGATGGGAAATATGATGGTCAAGGAACATACACTTGGTCTGATGGAAGAAAATATGTCGGGGAATGGAAGGATGGGGAAACAAAACGGTCATTTTACTGTTACTTCACCCTATTGGAATTATGTAGGGGAATGGAATAAAACAATAACCCCCCTCTAAAACAAACAAACCAATAAACTATGAAACACCTACTCATCATCCTCATCTCCATCCTTCTTCTTTCTTCTCCTGTGTTTGGACAGTCCAAAAAATCAGGTCTTTTATTCATTTTATGATGGAGGAAAATATGTTGGTGAATGGAAAGATGGTAAAAAACATGGTCAAGGAACATACACTTCTGGAAAAGGGGAAGGGGAAGGAGACAAGTACGTAGGAGAATTCAAGGGTGGATTTAAAAATGGTCAAGGAAAATATATTTGGTCTAATGGAGACGAGTATGTCGGGGAATTCAAAGATGATAAACCAAATGGTCAAGGAACCTACACTTGGTCTAATGGAGACAAGTATGTAGGGGAATTCAAGGATGATAAAAAAAATGGTCAAGGAACATGGACTTCAACTGACGGAGAAAAGTATTCTGGGGAATGGAAGGATGGAAAGAAATATGGTCAAGGAACATACACTTCACAAGATGGGACAAAAGGTAAATACGGAAATTTCACAGGAAAATATGTGAATGGAGTAAAACAGTAATGAAACACCTACTCATCATTCTCATCATTCTCATCTCTCTCCTTCTTCTTTCTTCTCCTTTGTTTGGACAGGAAACTGATGTTTTATACCTTTGGGAAAATGGAACCAAGTATAAGGGTGAATGGAAGAGTGGGAAAAAACATGGTCAAGGGACATTCACTTATGGAAAAGGGAAATGGGAAGGAGAAAAGTATGAAGGGGAATTCAAGGATGGATATAGACATGGTAAAGGAACATACACCTGGTCTGATGGAGACAAGTATGTAGGAGAGTTTAAAGATGATAAACCAGCATGGTAAAGGAACATACACCTGGTCTGATGGTAGAAAGTATGAAGGGCAATTTGAGGATGGAATAAAACATGGTCAAGGAACATGGACTTCAATTAAGGGATACAAGTATGTAGGAGAGTGGAGAAAAAATAAATATTGGAACGGAAAAGAATATGACAAAAAAGGTAACATCATTGGAAAGTATGTGAATGGTGTGAAGATAATTAAAGAACCAGTTGTGGTAGTTAAGAAGAAACCTATTGTGGTAGTTAAGAAGAAACCTATCGTGGTAGTTAAGAAGGAAACCTATCGTGGTAGTTAAGAAAAGACAAACTGGGGTTTTCTTTCGTCGTTGGGAGAATCGACAATGGAGGTGGTTCAGGAATGGTAATAAAAAAAAGGATAGAAAATATGTAGGGGATATTCGAAATGGAGTACCAAATGGTCAAGGAATCCTGACTTTCCCAGATGGAGAAAAGTATGAAGGGGAATTCAAGGATGGAAAGAAAAATGGTCAAGGAACATATACTTGGAATGATGGAAGGAAAGTATGAAGGGGAATTCAAGGATGGGAAACAAAATGGTCAAGGAACATACACTTTCCCTGATGGAGAAAGTATGTAGGGGAATGGAAGGATGGGAAAGAACATGGTCAAGGAACATACACTTGGTCTGATGGAAGAAAGTATGAAGGAGAATGGAAGGATGGAATAAAACATGGTCAAGGAACATACACTTGGTCTGATGGAAGAAAGTATGAAGGAGAACTAAGGATGGAAAATAAATGGTCAAGGAACATCACTTGGCCTGATGGAAGAAAGTATGTTGGGGAATGGAAGGATGGGAAAAGAATGGTCAAGGAACATGACTTTACTGATGGAAGTAAGTATGTAGGGGAATGGAAGAATGGGAGAACTTGGAATGGAATACAATACGACAAAGACGGAAACATCTATAGGAAAGTTTGTGAATGGAAAAGTAAAAGAACAATAACCCCCCTCTAAAACAAACACCCCACCAAAAATACCACCAAGTCAAAAACTCACAATAACGACCCTATCCCCAAAAATAATAGATAAATCCATCCTAAAAATCATATACAAATCCTCAAGGATTAGGAGATTTGTCTTGACAAATAGCAAATATTTCAGTAACATAGACCTTGTAATACTAATACAGAAACTTTTAGTAAGGAGGTCATATGTGTAAGAAGTTGTTGGATATTACAGGACAAGTTCAACCACTAATGTGAAAGGTGATAGTAGAACTCGTCAAAGTGTCTCTGTGAAGAACTACTCAAAGACAAAGGGGTGGAATGTCAAAGATGAGTTCTACGATGTGATAAGTGGAACTACACACATCTTGGAAAGAAAAGAGTTTGTAGAGATGTTGAGTTATTGTGAAATAAACTCCATAGACACAATACTATTTGAGGGTAGTGATAGATTGAGTAGAGATTTACTTGTAAATGAATATTCTTACGAATATCTCACCAAACTTGGGTTATACACTTATCTCTGTAAAGAATGATAGAAGTTTTACAGACACTTCACCTACTGGAATACTTGTAAGACAGATACTCTCAACAATCTCATCCTTTGAGAAAAACAATCTGGTTGAGAAGTTGAGAGTAAGTAGAGAGAGAAAATCCAAGAAGAATAAGGAACTTGGTTTAATCAGTAGAACTGGTAATGGAAGATGTGGTGGTAAAAGGAAACTTACTGATACAATCCCTAACCTATCTAATCTGGTTCTCTCTTATAAGAAGACAAAGGATATAAGAACAAGGAAACCTTTGAATAATACTAAAATCTCTAAACTCTTATTGGAGGAACATAACATTTCAGTTTCATATAATAGTGTTAGAAGAATACTGGAAGATATTGAACGAGATAAGAGAGAGAAGATAAACTCTAAAACGGAGAGTGCTTATGTTGGGTAAAAAGAAAATGTGTTTGATTGTGAAAGAGTGAGGAAACTTTGGAATATCGTTTGGGTGAATGAAGATTTTGATGAAGAATACGACTCACCTGTAATGAAGAAGTTATTGAATGATTTTCCAAAGTCAAAAAGAAGAGTAATCTTTCCACAAAGAGATGAAGTGGATATGATGAATGAAGGTGAGATGAAAGATTGAACCCCTACACTACCTAAAAGATGGTGTTGTAAAAAGTATCCACTAATACCTATCTTACCTTTCTCTTTATAACCTTCTAAATCTTAATCACACTTTCCTTAATCCGTTTGGGTTGGAAGAGTGTGGAGGTATAACCTTTTGTTAGAAAGTCCATATGAGTAGAGGTCAAAAGAAGAACTGGAAATACAATATCAAAATGAGTGATAAGGAAATGAAGTACTGGTTGGACTATCTAAAAAGGAATGAGAAGAGATTGATTGAAGAATGTTGTAAGGTTTGGATTAACCTAACTCAACATCACTATAAAAGTTCTTCTTAATTGTGATCTTAAAAATCTTATCTGTAATACGGAATACAGAAGTTGGTTCCACTCTTTTTTCTCCCACTCCTTCTTTAAGAGATGTAGTATTTCAAATGTAAGATTACCTTGTTTACATTCTTTACCAATCTCTACATCTTTCTTAACTTCATATTTGACGATTTCAATAGTCTTGTATAAGTAGTTGTCTATTTCTTTGTGGGGTATTTTGAACTTCTCTTCGTTATAGGACTTAAAAGGTTTCATACAATCCCTAACTCGATCTTTGAGGATATGATTTACTATCTGGTTGTAGGAACACTTATGTTTCTGTTGTAGATTTACTAATCTGTTATAAACTTGAAGATTCATATCTTGTTGTATGACGGAGTGTTTGTCCTCCCCATTTGTTGGTTTCTATCCATTACTCGTTTTCTCCTGTTGGAAATGGAATGTTTCTCTTACTAAAACACCGTGTTCAATGTTTTTCTGTTCCTCTTTCCCTATTTCTTCTTCCATTTCATCTTCATCTTTTAGATGGTTTAAGTATCATATAATATTCTGTTCCATCATCCATAAAGTCCTCACCACCCTCTTCTGTAATCTTTATGAAGAGTTCTATTTTCTTCCTTTAATATGGAACTCTGGTTCTTCCTCTAATAAATCCATATTCCAATCTAACCAACCACTAAATCTTTCCTTGAGGAGTTCTACACTCACTTTTGGTATTCTCCTGTTAGTCAAGTCAAAATCTTTACTCATCTTTATCTCCCTTTTCTGGTTCATCTTCATGTCGAAGTTTATTCCATCTGGTAGAGGTAAAACAAACATCGGAAGACCAGACCGATTTGACTACTTCGTACTCTATTTCCTTCTCTTTCTTTTTGAATATGTCTAATATCTTCTTCATTTATTACCCTTCGTCTCTTCGTCATCCTCTTCCCGATCGGGATTTACTCTCTCCATAGACACTCTCCACTTGGTTGAGAACTCAAATGTTAGTCCATCCTTTGATTTGACTATTACACCCTCACCTTTTGACCCATTCTCAAACTCTTTATCTATTACATTCTCCTTGAACTGACTGAACCACTCAACGAAAGTGTCTTGGAACTTTTGAGTATCATACACATCTATTTTATAGACATTCATTTCATCATCTTTCATTATTTGAGACATATTTTCCTATTTTGGTTCTATTGGATGACTGAAAAGAAACGAACTTGAACGACTACCAACTACTGGTTTATATCTATTTAGGTAATATGTGGGTCAGGGACGAACATTCTTATTAAAACTGAACTTGGTAAATGAAGTCCTACTCACTGATTTCAAAGAACGAGTAACCGAGATAAGTATAACTTCCTTTGGAGTAGGTAGGACTTCAAATCACTTACCTTAATACCATTCCAAAGTGTTCTCTTAATGATTGATTTATCAACGAGACATTACACCTCCGTATTGTTTGGACTTCTTTTTCATTACTTTTCCCAAGTCCTCATCTATGTAAATACTTGTTCTCATTTTTGTAGTGAAAACACCTTTAGACCAACCGTCTTTCTGTGTTCGTGGTGTTCTTTTCTTGTTAGTTGTCTTATTCATCGTAATCCTTTTGTATTACTGGTTTTGAGTGATGTTTGTTGTCTTCTGTGAATATTTATATTGAGTGAAAATAAATGTCTGTAAAGGTGAGTAGAAGAAGGATGAGTGTGTGTAGAATATTACATACCCACCTAATCATAATCTTTCAATAATTCTCTTACAGGACGATTTAAGAGGTCTATGATATGTTTTAGAATGTATTTAACTGTTTCCGTGATAGTTACTTTAGATATTACTAATTACTTGTAGTATCTTTTGGATGGAGTCTTGAAATAAGTGAAGTAGTGTGAGTTGAGTTCAACTTGTCTTTGGACCATTCCTTTGTCACTAACAAGTCACTAATAATAACTTGTCTCTCTTTTCCTTTTTTCTGGTCTACACCAGTATTTAGACATATCGTATATTGAAGAATAAAAAATGAAATATGGATGATAGTGTTTGAGAATTTCAGGTGAAATCGTCAAAGAATCTTTGGAGATTATTGGGGAGTGTATTGAGGTATGGGGAACTAAGACAGTAAGTGATAAACAAGTGACAATTTATGATTCATTTAACCCCTACACCTGTATTATACCACCCTGTCAACACCCTTGTCAATCGACCCCCCTTGAGAATAGTCTGAGACTGGTATTCAAGATTTCATAAAATTCACTCATTCATTACTTTTTGTATTTTCTTTTTCAAGAAATATTCTCTGCGCAATCAGGAATCCTTTTCTTAATATCATCAATATCACTACAATCTGTTACGTATTCGTCTTTACGCAAATCTCTTATCCTTCTGTTCTTCAGTCATATTTTGATGATATTCTTTTGATATCTCTTTTGATATTCTTTTAACTTCTTCTTCTGTTCCTCAGTCCTATTCTGACGATATATCTCTTGATATTCTTTTGACTTCTTCTTCTGTTCCTCAGTCCTATTCTGACGATATATCTCTTGATATCTTTTTGACTCCTCTCTTACCTTTTCCTTTTCTTCCTCAGTCATATTTTGATGATATCTCTTTTGATATTCTCTTTTTCTTTCTATTCGTTCTTCTGGTGATAATTTCATTTTGTCTCTTTTAGTTTATTCTTATTCATTTCTTGACTCAGGACGATTCCGGTTTTAACTTCATATTTTGGTTGAGTTTTAACATCACCAAAGATGTTACACCTTATTATATTAGAACTTACATATAGATTTAGAACTCCAGTTTCCTTTCCAATCACATGTGAACAAAGAAGAAGGATTGAGAAGAGGATACAATGATCTATTGTAACATAAATTTTCAATAAAGTTCAACAAAAGTTAGTCAAAATATGATTAATATACGAAATTTAGTTAAACAATGGTTGATTATATGTAAATTAATCTTAACAATTATCTGTTAAATTTACATTAATATGGAATTTGACCTGTTTTTTTGGGAGGATAGGGTCGTAAATGTGAGTATTTGAATTGGTGGTATTTATATTGGGGGGAGTTATTCTTCTATTCCTCAGTCATATTTTGACGATATTTCTTCAGACGTTCTCTTTTCCTTTTTTTTAACCCTAATCCACCCCCTTCTCTAAAATGAAGAAATCAAATCTACCCAACAAATTATGTCCTGTCTGTAATAGAGATTTCACTTGGAGAAAGAAGTGGAGGAAAGACTGGGACAATGTTCTTTATTGTAGTGAAAGATGTCGTCGAAATAAACAAAAGGAACAAGGAGATAGATAATGAAAGTATTAGAGGTTTTAGAGAAAGAAAGAGATAAAATGAAAAAAGAAGAGTTAAATGAATACGGATACCCAATAAATAAGGATTCAGATAAGAAAATACGACAAGGGATGGATTTTGGAACGTGGGTTGGATTTATTTTAATTTTAATAATGATTATTTGGTGGGTTCTAAAACTTGTAGGAATAATATGACTCCAAAGAATCAAAAGAAGAGACTTGTAACAATTTTTGAAAAGGTCTAAAGTAGGTGACTGTTTTAGGTGTCTCCACAACATCACCGAAGACCCCTGAGTCAAAAATATACCACATAATATCATATATTTGTGGGATTAAATTATGGAGACCAAAACATCACGGTTGAACAAGAGAGTGAAAAGGACCCTTCTTAATAAAACAATAAACTACTGATAATATTATATAATTTTAAATAGACTGTTTCGTTACTGGGACAGGTCAACCGGGACAGCTTTGCCAAATAAATTAAAACAAAAAATAACATTAATTGGGTCTACAGGACTAATTGGGTCGTATTTTCTTGAAGAAATTAGCTCGGATGATTATCAGAGTGTTAACGCAATCACTCGCCGCAGAATTTCCAATCTGGAAAATAAGAATTTCATTAAACAGTCAGTTCATGATTTTTCAGATCTGGAGAAAATGAGAACAGACCTGAAAACAGATGTTCTTGTAAGTGCTTTAGGTACAACAATAAAAAAAGCAGGATCAAAAGATGAGTTCATGAAAATTGATCATGATCTGCCTATGGAAATATCAAAAATTGCAAAGGAAGAAGGATGCAGAACCATGATCCTAATCTCTTCTATGGGAGCAAGCAGTATATCCAATATATTTTATAGCCGTGTAAAAGGTCTGTTAGAAGAATCATTGGAAGATATTGGATTTGAAGAATTCCATATTCTAAGACCAAGTTTGTTATTGGGAAAAAGAACGGAGACTCGTCCTGCTGAACATATTTCCAAACTTATTATAGATCCTTTATCTTTTCTGATTCCATGGAAATACAGACCTATTCATGCCAGCATTATTGCAAAAAATATTATGTTTTTAATAAGAGGAAACATATCTGGTAAAAATATCTGGGAGGGCAGGAGTCTCTTTGAAATCAGAAAATCGTTCCCACCACCAGACCCTTAATTTTTACTTCAAAACTACCACATTGGTAGCCTATTTAATTTTATACGCAGTCTAAAAAACAAACTCAAGGGGGGTAAAATCCGATACCGCTATATATAAAAGTCTCTCAGATTTTTACTAAAATTATTCTGGGGCCTACTCCTGTTAACCTCTATACTACATTAGTATACTTAAGTCTTACCTAATACTTTTGTATTGAATACCACCATCTAAATAAATAGTACTAAGTCATGGCTTCATAAGAGACCTTAGTCATATCTGGAGATACACTTGTTCTAACTTATATTTCTTTACTCCGTAAATGTCCATATTTTATTTGAAATAAAAAGTATTGAAAAAACAGATACATAATGGAGTGATACTTAAGGAAAAACTTAATCAAAAATGTACTTAAATTAAAGCAGAAGGTTTCCCTTTTTTCAGTATTTATTACAGTATATCGCAGACTAGGATAAGTTGTTATTTAGAATGATCTATATAGCTCATGTATCGCTTTTATAGGGCATTAGGGGTTAGATATGTTCTCAAGTATATATAAAATAATATTACTGTCAGCCAAGCTCAATGGCCATTAATAGAGATATTGTATAACTAAGAAAAATAAGGATGAGCATGTTTTTCATGCAGCTCATTTCGGCAGGTAATAAGGATACAAAATACCTCACCAATCGGTTTGGATTACAAGAAGTGGGTTATTACTTTGAGGGTGTCTGACTGTGAAGAATTAGTGGGGGTTACTTGGTAACTGTCTGATTATGTGAAGAATTAAGTGGGATTTTACTTGGGGTTATTGTTTTATCTTTTTCCAATTTACTACCTTGTAGTCTATGGTTCCATCTTTTTCTTTCATTGTTCCGTTCCACAAGTTACCAATCCTGTACTCACCAACATAATTATATCCATCACTAGCAATAGTATATATTCCTTGACCGTGAAATAACCCATTCATCCACTCACCAACATACTTATTACCATCAGGGTAAACCACAGTACCAACACCATGAGGTTTCCCAATCACAACATCACCTTTATATTTTGCAAATCCTTCTACACCCTTCTGCAACATATTTAGATATAGTTTTCCACTCATAAAAAGTTTCACCTTTATGATTATCTCCAATCACAGGAGAAGAAAGAAGAAGGAAGGAGAGGATGAAGAATAGATGTTTCACTTGGTTCCCTATTGGTGGTTTAGGAGAACCCAATATATACCATTAATCGGTTTGATTTACAAGGAAGTGGTAAGGTTTCCGCAGGGAACACCAAATATGCGGAACATTATATTTCTTACGGATATAGTTTCCGCATATACGGATACTGTGCGGAAATAGTAAAATAATACGGAGGGTGTTTGCGGATAAATTAGTTGGTTATTCTTATTATCAAGATTTCACTATCCAATTAAAATTAGAAAATCTTGGAAGTTCGAGAACAAAAACATTAAGAACAAAATAACACCTATAATTATAAAAGTTCTCATTTCCTTATAATTTACTTTCATAAAAGTGGTGTGAATACCAGACTGTCTCCCATATACACACCCCTGCAAGTCCTTTCGTTGGTGGAAGGGAGTGAATATTCTTCCTATGAAACGTGGTTATGATTCCTCTTATCTTCTTCACTTAACCAGTTTGGTTTCAAAATCCGCAGGCATCGTAATCTCCAACATTTCTAAATCATCTGAGTGTTCAATTTCTTCGTGCTTTATGCCAGGAATCTGATTGACGCAATCACCTTCCTTCAATTTAAATTCACCTTCGTTTTCATATTTGAAAATTACCCATCCTTTAAGGATATATACCATTTGAAAATCTAAGTTATGAAAATGTAATCCAGAACCATCTTTTTCATGACCAGGCAATGCCCTTATTACATGTGCATTTACTTTCCCATCCGTTGCATCTGAAATTCCTAAATCCCTGTATTCGAAGAATCCTCTTAATCCATCCGAAAAGTCACCATCATTTTTATGAACATTGAATTTCATATTTCCTCTAAATTATAAATTAAATTTCACAAGACTCTTTAGCTCACGTTTCCTATTAGTGTTCTAGTAGAACCCAATATATAACATCAATCGGTTTGGATTACAATGTTTGGGGGTTTACGATATTATGGGGTTTTTTGACTTAGTGGTGGTCTTGGGGGGTGTTTATTTTAGAGGGTTTATTGTTTTATCCATTCTTCCATCATCATACTTGTATGTGATGTTTCCGTTTTTGTCGTATCCTGTTCCGTTCCACAATCCCCCATCCTTCCATTCTCCCTCATACTTTTCTCCATTAGGGTAAGTGAATGTTCCTTGTCTATTCTTTTTCCCATTCTTCCAACTCCCCACATACTTACTTCCATCAAGGTCATACAAAATACCAAGACCATTTGGAACACCATTCTCAACTTCACCTTTATATACAGGTTGAGTTTCTTTATCTCCAAATCCTTTCCATACCCAACCATCACCAGAAGGATTTTTCCACCTGTAAAAAGTATGAACCCCTTTTGGATGACCAAACAGAGGAGAAGAAAGAAGAAGGAAGGAGATGAGGATGATGAGTAGATGTTTCATAGTTTATTGGTTTGTTTTAGGGAGATTGGATTTCTCCATTCACAATCTTGTGTAAGATTTTTCCGTTTGTGTCGTAAAGTGTTCCGTTCCACATTCCCCCATCCTTCCAACCTCCTTCATACTTTGTTCCAGAAGAGTAAGTGGTTGTTCCTTTACCATTCCTTACCCCATTTTTCCAACTCCCAACATACTTACCTCCCATAGGGGAAATCAAAATACCAACACCATTTGGTTTCCCATTTTCAACATCACCTTCATATTTTGAGTGAGTTTCTTTATCTCCAAATCCTTTCCACACAATTTCAGGGTATTTACCCCAACCATAAAGAGTCTCACCTTCTATCCACTCTCCATTCTCAAACTTCCCTATAAATGTTCCATCCTTTTTAGTATGTTTGGTGTTCCATTCCTTACCCTCTTTCCACTCTCCAACTATACTTTTACCATCATACGGAAATGTTATTACTCCCAATCCGTGAAGGATAAACCACATATCCCCATTCTTTATTTCACCTTCATATTTCGGTTGGACTTTCTCATTACCAAAGGTTTTCCATTTTATTCCAGTAGAAGTTTCATATTGATAAAGAACACCAGTTTCCTGACCAAACAGAGGAGAGGAAAGAAGAAGGATGGAGAGGATGATGAGTAGATGTTTCACTTGGTTTCCTATTGGTAGTTTAGGAGAACCCGAAATATAACATCAATCGGTTTGGATTACAATGTGTGTGGGGGTTTTACTTGGAGGGTATCTGACTGTGAAGAATTAGTGGGGGTTACTTGGAGGTCTCTGACTCTGTGAAGAATTAAGTGGGGGAGGTCAATCACACAACTGAGATAACTCCCTTCCTAATCTTTAATCAGTCTAACTATTATTCCTCAAACTTGAGGTGATTTGGTAGGCCTTATTGCTGAGGTAACTTCAATTAAAACTGGCTTTATGCTGTTACCCATCCTAGCTTTCTTAATTTTTCTGCTTTCAAAACATCTCTCTATTAAATCACTGTGATTTTTTCTCCAAAAGCATTGCATCACCATAGCTAAAAAAACGATATTTTTCCAACTAATCTCAGTGAAAACTAAAATTACTCCAACCCATGACACAAAATTCCCTTCTGGTGGTTTTGAATAATCTGATTTTGGATGTATTGGGTATCCCCATTCATTTAACTCTTCTTTTACATTAACTTTAGTTCCCTCATGCAAATTAAAAAGCACTTCACTTCTAAAGTTAGGCTCAGTTCTAAAGTCAATCTTTTTTTCAAAAACTTATCGCATTGACAATACTTTTTTGATCTTTGGAAATTTATATATCCTTCTATATTCTCTTTTGTCCTCATATCTTCACCATTTTCAAATCTTATGGTTTCATTATCTTCTTTATAATACTTTTCTCCATTCCATTTTTTATTATCTATCTAAATTAACTGACAATGCCAATGTTTCCATGGGTACGATGAGATTCCTATTGACACTCGTTAAAGGGTTAAATTTAGAATTATTATAAGGGTGAGTTTTACTATGGACTCCATTGGGGATATAAAATGTTCCCTGTCCGTGTGGAACACCATTTTCTATTTCACCATCCCAATATCTGTCTGGTGGATATAAGGATTCTATCCTCGAAACTCACTATCGGCTCAAGAGACTATTTAACTCAGTTCTTCTCTAAGCACTGAAGAGCTTAATTGCACATATAGAATATCTCTCTCCAAAATCACCTCTGTAGTATAATTTGCAACTCCTGGACCCATGACTTGTAACCAAGCATTTTTTGCATCTACTTTATCTAAGCCTTTTGCAAGTTTTCCTTTACCAATAAAAGCTTTTAGCACATCACCAATGGTGGATTCTTCTGTGTTTCTTCCCTGTTTCCATATCCATTGTTTCTATTTTCTTACTCATAAACAAATTAGGACTCCAGTATTCATTTTTTCCTAATTTTGCTACTTTATCTTTTTTCCATAAAAGGTTAGTTGAATTTATTCATTTCCATCACTAACATTATTTATGTTTATTTCACCATCATAAACTTCATATTCGAGTTTATTTGGATTACAACATATCTCGCAGTCATAAATCTCAATATCATTTCCAGTAAACGATGAACCTATTTCTAATGAAACTTCAAATTGTTCAAAGCAAAAGAAGCAGGTGATCTCTTTATTTGTCATTTTTTATATTTACTCATCTACTGCATATTTTATAAAATTACCTTTATAACCTCTAAGATCTTTATCTACATCAATTTCACCCACATTGGGATCTTCATTTAGTTTCTTTATAAACTCTTTACTTTCTTTAACTTGATCTCCAAACTTTTTAGTTGTGTCTTTTAGTAGGTTTTCACTTACAAAACCTAGACTTCTCCAAAACTTCTCCAAATTCTAATCTCAATGTTTTGTAATTACCCCTTTTTCGTCTAACAAAATATAGTTCTTCCATTTAACTTTAGATTCTTTGTCTGCCATTAATTCAGGAGAACCCAATTTATAACATCAATCGGTTTGTTTTACAAGAATCGGGTATTTTACTTGGAGACTTTCTGACTGTGAAGAATTAGTGGGGGTTACTTGGAGGTTGTCTGACTCTGTGAAAAATTCTATCCTAACCAGTTATATTTTGATATATTTTAACATATTTTGTTAGTTAATAAGTTGAGTTGGTAAAGATGAAAGAAATAATAGTCTATACATCAAATTATTGTGGATACTGCGGTGCTGCCAAACAATGGTTGCAGAATAATGAATTAGATTTTACTGAAATTAATTTGGACGAAGGAAATGAACGTGAAAAATTCATGAAAAAATATCCTTATTTAAGAACATCTCCTCAAATATTTTGTGATGGGGAAAATATTGGTGGGTTCACCGATCTTATTGAAGAAGATCCTAATGATTTAAGATGAATAACCAATCACAGGAGAAGACAGAAGAAGGATGGAGAGGATGATGAGTAGATGTTTCACTTGGTTTCCTATTGGTAGTTTAGGAGAACCCGAAATATAACATCAATCTGTTTGAAATACAATGTGTGTGGGGGTTTTTGACTTGGGAGTTTATTTGGTGAGTGTTATTCTATTGTTTTTGGTGATGGTTTGGTGATACTCAAACCACAACCTAACTTCATATCAATCTGTTATTTGGTGTCTCATCACTTGTAATACCAACGGATTGAGAGGAAAGTAAGGGGGAAGACCGAATAGTAAAGGGAGAATCCCCCCTCGTCTCCACCATCCCTTTTAATAATGCAATAACTAATTGATATTATTAAATATAATTAGATTGTCTTTTTTGTTAACGGGAAAGGTTTATCCAATAAAGATGAAGCCGTAACATAATAATTTATTAATAATTTGCTTTCGAATGGAGCACCCGGGGTCACACTAGGCCCATCTCCTATTTACGTAAAGTAGTTATCCGCATTTATTCCTTATGCCAGTCAAAATTCAAAAATGCCTGATATGCAGAATATATTTCCAAGTCTGATTAAGGCTTCACGCAGATCACTTTATTTCCCGTTTTCCCTGGGACATTTTGCCAACGACATCGTTCCTTGTTCGGTGGTTGTTCTGGCTCCAGCAATCGCATTGGAAATGGGACTTAACCCGATGGAGGTTGGGTTGTTGCTGACCCTTCACAGTTTCGGCGGTGCCTTGGGTTATCTCCCGTCCGGTTTACTGGCAGATTCTTTCGGGAATCGGGGAAACCTCCTGATGCTTACCTTCTGGTGGGTCGGACTCGGTTACCTGCTCGCTTCCTGGGCCCCGGGATTCTGGTCCCTGGCATTTCTGTTTGCCTTGGCGGGCTGCGGGGACGCAGCCTGGCATCCTTTGGCGACGTCTATACTGGTTCAGTCTGATCCGCAAAACCGGGGACAAGCTTTGGGGCTCCATGCCATCGGTGGAACTCTTTCTGCAGTGATCGGCCCGGTGATAGTCGGGTTTTTGCTGGTTTCAATGGACTGGCGTGAGACCCTGCACTGGCTCATCCTGCCAACCCTGCTGGTCGGTGTCCTCTTTCTTTGGATACGGAAATGGGTACCTGAACAGCCGCACCGCAAGGCTTTTTCGAAGGAAGATCTTCAGCATCTCTGGAAAAGCTGGACTAAAAAAAGGGGACTCTTGATCATTTGCCTGATCAGCAGTTACCACATGTCTCTGGTGGCCCTGATGAGCATGATTCCACTCTACCTCAGGGAATTTCACGGATTAAGTTCCGCTATGACAGGTTTGGCTTTTGGAATGATGGTTCTTTTTGGGGCTTTTATGCAACCTCTGATGGGAAGGTTCTCGGATCGTGCAGGCAGACGCAGGGTAATCGTTTTCGGCATTGCCACTGCGGCTGTATGCGCTTTCATGATACCGGTTTTGGAAAACTTCGGGCTGCTGTCGATGATCATCATATTTCTGCTTGTCGGAGTCGGACTGCTCGAGGGGATCCGCTCATCGGTACTGGCCGCTGCAGTGGAATTCACTGGAAGCCGCGAGGGTACCACCCTCGGATTTGCCTTCACCCTGATGGATGGAATCGGCGCCTTTGGAGCTCTGCTTGCAGGATGGGCCGCAGGAATTCAGTTCAGTCATGCATTCCTGCTGGCCGGGATACTTTGTACTTTTTCGCTGATTCTTTGTTTCTCCGTTTCTTTCGTTACGCCAGTGCGGCACACGCAGTCTGATAAAACATGAGTAAAGGCGGATGGCTTGTTAGGAATTTATGAGCGATTACCGGTTATTTTATTGAGAGTAGTGTGCAGTGGCAATCAACATTTTTAGATAATAGGAAAATCAAAAATGTTCAAGAGAATGCTTGAGCGCTTCAGCGGAGTATTTTTGTTTGGTCACGGGTTTGATATATCGGGAAATTTTGATATGGAGATAAATTTTCTAATGAGGTTCTTTGGAAAGAAGTTATTAACAATATTTCTTTTGATGGTGTTAAATGGGATGATTTGAAAATTTATTGGAAACAAAGAATCCAAAGTTAAATGAAAGAACTCTACTTCACATCTACCATCATAGAAGGTCACTGAGAACCATCAGGCTTGAATACGGACAAGTTAAGAAGAAGTTTATACTCAGAAACCTTTGAAGGTGAAATAAATGGCAGAGGGACTTTTGAGAGCCCTCCAAAGGAAGAAGTGTTTGAGGATGAACAATGACTCTTGAAGGAGGTATTTGAGACTAAATCTGGATTACTTGAAGGTCGTTGGATATTCCAAAACAAACAATCAATTTCTCAACTAAGTTTCATTTCAACGAATGTTATTGATGGTAAGGTTTCAGTAGAGTTTGATAATTAATATGAGTTGGAGATTTTTTCTAATAATCATGTTAATTCTTGAAGGAAAATATTATTTAACAGAGTTCTTAACTTTATTATGAATAGGAAGAAAGAATTAAAAATGGATAAACGGAAATTGATTATTATATCTATTCTTCTATTCCTCATCCTTCCTTTACCTTATGCTTTTCGGTAAAAAAATGTGTTGCATATTTTGAATGGTATAATAAATCTAAATATTCTTTAACAAAAAACAGACCAACAATATTGGTTATTCCTGATACAATATCTATAAAACATATTGAATCCTGTATTGATTTTAAAATAAAATATTTTATTCCTCTCAATCGTCAATAGCATCCAAATAGATTGATTTTTTATTAATGAATTTACTGGATCATTTAGCTTATCTTGATCTCCCCAAATTATTAATGTTTCATTTTTAATTATTGAGTTAGAGATTATTGAGTTAGAGATTATTGAATTATAAATTATTGAATTTGAAACAGAAGAATCAGAAACAGAAGAATTATCTGAAATTGTCGAACTGTCAATTGTAGAAATTATTGAAACAGAAGAATCAGAAACAGAAGAATCAGAAACAGTTGAATTATCGATAATTGAGCAATTTGTGATTATTGAATCAGAAACAGAAGAATCAGAAACAGTTGAATTATCAATTGTCGAATTATCATTTATTGAATTATTGACTAAGTAACAATCAATTACTGCTTGCTTTTGGGTTGTTTGATCTACATGGGTGCTAGTGTTGTAAGTACTACTTGACAAGCTATTTCCAGAACCGCAGGAGATGATGGTGAGACTAAAACACGAAAAGAGTAAAATGCAAAGAATATTTTTCATCTTATACTTGAAACAAAACTAAAATTTTATTGGTTGATTTAGGAATTCCTGTGAAAGACTTCCAATCGAAATGCAAGAATGGGGGAATTTACTTGGAAGTTTAGAGGGTAGTAATATAAATGAGTTAACGGTACATTAAATTAAGTTGTCCCATACTTCAAACAACTAACGTAAGGAGGTGTTTAAGTCTAGTCCGAAAATGATGGTAATTCTTCCCCTTTATAGTATTGTAAGGAATCACCATTAGTCAAAGAATTCCCTCTCGTATCCGGCACTACCTTACACTATACATATAAAACTAAAGTAATTTATTATGACAAAAATAGTAAAAATAGCCTTAATTCCAGGTGACGGTATTGGTAAGGAAGTTATGCCGGAAGGTGTACGCGTACTTGAGGCTGCGGCTTCAAAGCACGGTCTAAACTTAGAATGGACAGAATTTGACTGGTCTTGCGAAACCTATCTTGAGACCGGACAAATGATGCCTGAAGATGGCATCGATCAGTTACGCCCTTTCGATGCGGTGTATCTGGGTGCTGTTGGCTTCCCATCGATCCCGGACCACGTATCTTTATGGGGTTTGTTGATTCCAATCCGTCGTGAATTTGATCAGTACGTTAACTTAAGACCTGTACGTTTGTTTGAAGGCGTTCCTTGTCCCTTAGCAAACAAGAAGCTCGGTGACATCGATTTTTACGTTGTACGTGAAAACGTTGAAGGTGAATATTCGGCGATTGGCGGAATTCAATATGAAGGTACCGAACATGAGATCGTCACTCAGCAAAGTATTTTTACACGCCGTGGTACCGATAGGATCCTTAAATACGCCTTTGATTTAGCACAATCACGTGCTGCCAGGCACTTATCATCAGCAACGAAATCAAATGGTATTATCCATTCAATGCCGTACTGGGATAAGCGTGTGAAAGAGATGGCCAAAAGCTATCCGGACGTAACCGTCGACCAGTACCATATCGATATATTTACTGCTAATTTAGTACGCATGCCGGAGCATTATGATGTAGTTGTTGCCAGTAATCTGTTTGGCGATATACTGTCAGATTTAGGTCCGGCGTGTACTGGAACCATTGCGATTGCTCCCTCGGCGAATATTAATCCGACACATGAATTCCCGTCGATGTTTGAACCGGTTCATGGTTCTGCCCCGGATATTTACGGACAGAAAATCTCGAACCCGATCGGTGCAATTTGGGCAGGCGCAATGATGTTCCAGCATCTTGGCCACACCGACGCACATGACATTATTATGAACGCTATTGAAACTGTTCTACGTAGTGGTATGGAACTGACACCTGATATGGGCGGGAAAGGTAAAACTGAAGATCTTGGAAAAGCAATTGCGGCCGCGGTTTGATAATTTTGTGGCCCCAAATAAGGCAGTTTCTTAAGGAGTGTTCTGCAAGATCGAGAGGTCCTATTTGAAGCTTTTCTGACTGCAAAGAATTAGTTGGGGTGTCTCACAGGCGAAGATGGGATTGGAAATAGGAGATTTATTACTGTTTTACTCCATTCACCCATGCTCCTTTGATGTTTCCGTTTTTGTCGTATACTATTCCATTCCAAACTTCACCATTCTTGTATTCCCCCACGTACTTTCCGTTTTTGTTATATTTTTTTACGTTCCACATTTTCCCAACCTTGTATTCCCCCACATATTTAAATCCACTTGGAAAAGTAAATGTTCCATGACCATTCTTTTCTCCATTTATCCATTCGCCCACATATTTTCTTCCATCAGGAAAAATCATTATACCAAGGCCATTTGGTTTCCTGTTCTCAACGTCTCCTTTATATTGGGGGTGGATGTCTTTATCGCCAAATTCTCTCAATTGAACACCAGAAGAAGTATCCCACCCGTAAAGGATTTTTCCAGTATGAGAATCACCAAACAGTGGGGGAGTAAAAAGAAGGAGTGAGATGATAATCAGTATATTTCTCATAGAGTTCCTTATTGGAGGTTTTATTAGGAATAATTCTAAATATAACATCATCTGGTAGAATTTACAAGAATGTGAAATTTTACTTGGAAAGTTTTGGAAGGAAGAGTATAAATCATATAAAAGTGTATTATTATAATTTTAGTTTGGATAGAAAAATAAGCCTGAAATATAAATTTTGTTAGATTAATACGAATGAGTTATTTGGTGCATGTGACGGCAGTGGTTGAGGGAGATCTTGATCAAATTGAGATTTTAATGAATGATTACCGTTTCAAATGTCTGGAAAACCAGATTGGAATGGAACAGTTTTTTGTTTGCCGGAGTGTTGAACAGAAAAATGTTTTTCTCTACACGCAGGTATTTACAGATCAGGCAGCACACAAAGTGCATCTCGAAGGGGAGCATCCTAAGTGGTTCTTTGAACAGATGTCCGAAAATAAATTCGAATTTCAAGGACAATGGGTTGCAGGCACTGAAATTGACTCCTCTGCAGGACATGTACTCAACTGACAAATATGGAAGGGAGATAGAAAATAAGAGGAATTGCAACCTCGTTTCATTGGAAGAATAATCATCTCCCTTCCACTAAATTCAGTAATGTAACTGCAGAACTTAATTAATAAGCCGCATAAGTACATTCACTTTAAAGAGTGAATTCCCACTGCTCTCCACCTGATTTTTACTTCCTATTTTGTTTAAATAATTCTTCATACCAAGTTCTAATCTGGCAGAAGTTCGGCAAATTGATTGATATTTCTTGTAATTCATGACATAAATGTAGTTCGTTTTAAACTATAAATTTACACAAAAATAAAAAATACATGAAGGTCTCCAAATACCTTTTGCTCCGCCTGACACTCCTTTTATTCCTTTTTCCGTCCTTTTTAGCAGCACAAGATGAAAAGCAGAAGCTCACCGACCCTGTCGTCAAGGGTATAGTTGAGCAGTTTGTCTCCATGCATTATGCTCAAAAACCACTGGACGATGAGATGTCTGCAAAGATCTTTAAGCTTTACCTGAACCGGCTGGATCCTGCACATTATTATTTTCTTGCAGCAGACGTGAATGAATTCCAAAAATACGAAACACGTATTGACGATATGCTGCTGCGCGGAAAAGTAAAATTGGCTTTGGAAATTTTTGAACGCTTCAAAGTGCGCTTGTCAGAGCGCTTGGCGATGATGGAAGAATTTCTTGCTGAGGATTTTGATTTCAGTCGTGATGCAAACTGGACATTGGAGCGCGAAGATCTGCCTTATCCAGAAACAACAGAAGAGGCCAGGGAAATTTGGCGTACCAAAATCAAGTTTGATTTGTTGACCCTGAAGCTTGCTGATACCAGTATCAAAGATGGAAAAGAGCGTTTGATGAAGCGTGTACGTGGAATGTGGAAAGATTTTTCTCAGTATGAAAATGATGATGTTGTTTCGATATTCCTCAATTCAATGGCGGCAGCTTATGATCCTCACTCTTCCTATCTGGCGGCACAGGACCTGAAGAATTTTGACATTGCGATTAAACTCTCTCTTGAAGGCATCGGTGCGGTTTTGCGTTGGGAGGACGGCTACACGGTTGTAAATTCGATTGTTCCCGGTGGTGCGGCCGCAAGGCACGGAAAACTGAAAGCAGATGATAGAATTATTGCGGTTGCTCAGGGAGAAGAAGCTTTTGAAAGCGTCATTGATATGCGCCTCAACAACGTGGTGCAACTGATTCGCGGAAAACGTGGAACCAAGGTTGGACTGCAAATTCTGCGGAAAACTAAAAAAGGTTTTGACACGCTTAAATTAGTTATTGTCAGGGATAAAATAATTCTTAAAGACGGAGAAGCAAGAATGCAGATTTTTGAGCATCCTTCTCCGGAGGAAAACAAAACTGAACAAGAAACAAACCGGATTGGTGTGATAAAACTACCGTCATTTTATGTTGATTTTAATGACCGCCGCAAAAATCCAAAAAATTACAAAAGCTCATCTAGGGATGTAAAAAAGCATCTTAAAGAATTTGTCCGGGAAAATGTTGATGGAGTCATCCTCGATTTACGTAGCAACGGAGGAGGAGGCCTTGATGAAGCAATCAATATGGCTGGACTCTTTATCGGTCACAATCCGGTAGTGATAGTTCGGCAGTCCGGAGGAAGACGGGTTACAGTTCACCGCAGTCGTGAGCAGGCAGTTTATGAAGGACCTCTGCTGATAATGCTCAATCGCTACAGTGCTTCTGCATCCGAAATTCTTGCAGGCGCCATGCACGATTACCAACGCGCAATTTTAGCAGGTGACACCACAACTTTTGGAAAAGGAACCGTACAGAATATCTTTCAGCTTCCGGAAGGTTATGGTGCATTGAAAGTTACCATCGCTCAATTTTACCGCGTTTCCGGATGGTCCACACAGAACCGCGGTGTTGAAACAAGTCTCGTTTTACCCTCCCTCTACAATGCCCGGGATATTGGTGAATCTACCTTGGACAATGCTCTGCCCTGGCGCTCAATTGATCAGGTTTCCTATCAGGTGAACGGTAATTTGAAAAAGCTTCTTCCGAAACTGAAACAACTTTCAGAAAATAGAATTGCCAATTCTGAATTTTTCCAAAAAGTTAAAGAGGATGTACAAGAATATTTGACAACAATAAAACCACTGAAATACACCTCTATCTTGAAAATGCAGGAGGACGATTTGCGTCGTAAAACACAGCGAGACCAGGAACTGGGAAGTGTGTCAGAGAAAGCTGACGAAGACGATTCTGATGATACAGAAATTGAGGAAGAAAAAAAGGAAATTCAGCAGGATGAGTACATGAAAGAAAGTCTGGATATTTTGTCAGATTACATAAAAATGCAGAAAAAATAGAAAAAGGATGAGTACGGATTCTTCGCCTGAGACAGAAATAGATATTTCCAAAAAAGAGATTTTGATTTCAAGCAGCGAAATCAATCAGCGAGTGGTACAACTGGGAAAGGAAATTTCTGCGGATTATCAGGGACAGGAACTGCATCTGGTGGGAGTGCTAAATGGTGCCTTCATTTTTCTGGCAGACCTGGTGCGACAAATTAGCATACCCTGTCAGATCTGTTTTTTGCAGGCTTCCAGTTACAAAGATCAGAAAGTAAGTTCCGGAGAAGTGACACTGATGCATAACCTGGATTTAAGAGGAAAGGATGTTTTGGTGGTTGAGGATATATTTGATACCGGATTGACCCTGAAATATGTTATGGAAGATCTCCTGCGTGCAAAAACCGAAATCGATAGAAGCATGTTCATTGCTGAATAAAAAAATTCAGAATAAAGGAGTTAACAGTTAAATATATTGGCTTTGATATTGAAGATCGTTTTGTGGTTGGTTACGGATTAGATTTTGCTGAAAAATATCGGGAAGTTCCGCACATTGCCTGTCTGGATTAACGATAAAGCGGGCGGTTTAGTTTTGTCTGCAATGTGAAGGAAGAATTATCATAGAGGAAAAAAAGATTGTGGGTCAATCGGATTTAAACTGTTGAAAAATCAGCTTCTTCCGTAATCATCTTCCAGGCGTTCAATATCGTCTTCACCAAAATAATCTCCGGTTTGTATTTCAATAAAGCTTAAATCAACAGTACCGGTATTTTCAATACGGTGAGCTGAGCCGCAGGGAATATTCACTGACTCGCCACTTTTTTTGTTGAGTCGTTGTCCTTCAAGTGTTACGATGCCTTCTCCGGACACCACATACCAGTGTTCTGCTCTTTTTTGATGTTTTTGCAGACTGAGTCGCTGACCGGGATAAACCACGATTTGCTTTACTTTATAATCTGGCTCGTCCGCCAGAACCGTGTAAAAACCCCACGGACGATGGTCAGTTTCTGTATTTTGATTCATGCAGATGTTTTAAGATGAAGAAAATTGTTGATGGTATTGCAAAAACTGGAAAACCAGTTGAAGGATTTCTATCAATAGCTAATATTAATGACTCTTTAGTTACTTTTAAAAGATTTCTAACCTCTTTTGAAACTTCACCTATTTCAAATGTATAAGCAGAATCTCCATAAAAATCATCCATAAGCACACCATTGTGGAAACAATCTGGGCGAGAATTACTTTACTCGATTGTTACGAACTTTTTCGAGTCACTCCAAACGTATTCTAGAAAATTTAAAATATATAAATATCTTATAAGGTCTTCTCTTCGTTCGAGATGACATGCCTCAGTCAATAAAATAAGTTTCATACGATAATTCAAGACTCACGAGTACTTTAATAAAATACTAAACAGGCTGAACCCAAGAAGTTTTATGAACGCAAAGCTAAAAAAAAGTATTCTCGTAATTTGTCTGCTCTGTTTTGCAACACAAGCCTGGGCAGTAAGGGCAAAAATCCGCTTTCTTTTTCCTGTCAGTACAAAAAACGTGACAGATGGGTTTGAGGACTCAAAGCTCAAGACATCAGAATTCGTTCTTGCTTTTTTGATGCCGATTTCCCGGAACACCCAGTTGGGTTTAGGATATTCATATTTTAATGCCCGGATCGAAGATCCTGCCGATTCTTCGGAAGGCTACAAAGGAGTTTTCCGTGCCCATTTACTGGAACTTGGAGCAGGTTATACAGGGTTTGAGCTGACGAGAAATATATCGCTGCTTTTTGAGGCTTCTGTCCGGATTCCTGTCAGCGGTCAAGCTGAAGTGAAAGGAATCCAGGATTCCTCAGAAGCATCTTCCATCAGTGGAATGGGTTATTTCTTTGGACCAGGCATTGCTTACGGCAACATGGAAGTACTGTTATTTTATCAGCGCAAAAATTTAAGTTTTGATGACCTGACAGTTTTACGCAACGGCAAGCGTCAGGATGTAGCTCTGCATTCAACAGAATACGGCCTTGGCCTGGGCTACACTTTTTAACTATTTGTTATGTTTAATATTATTGTCAACAAAGAATATGAACTTTTGTTCGAAAGACTCAAAGCGGAAGCTCCGGATTCTTTTGCACTGACGCTGGCAGATTTTTCTCATCCGGATGAAAAACTGAATGTCCTGCTTGAAAAAGCAGATGCAATTATTGGACAGGTAAATCCCAGCGATTCGCAGTATAAAACCGCCGGGCGGCTGCGGATAATTCAAACCATGAGTGCCGGCTACGACCGGATAGATCTGGCAAAAGCAAAACATCATAACGTTTTAGTTGCCAGCAACAATGGCGCCAATGCGGTCTCAGTTGCAGAGCATGTTTTGATGCAAATTTTCGTACTCTATCGGCAGTTGCTGTTTCACCACCGTTCTGTAACTTCTGGTCCATGGAAAAATTTAAAACACACAAACAAAGAACTTGCAGGAAAAACCCTCGGAATTTTTGGATTGGGGCGCATAGGAAAAGCCCTTGCGAAGCGGGCTGTGGCTTTGGGTGTCAAGGTTCAATATTTTGATGTCGTGCGCCAGTCGGAAGCAGAAAAAGAGTGGGGCCTGAAATATCTCTTTCCGGATGAATTGCTTTCAAGTTCTGATATCATCAGTTACCACCTTCCAAAAACCAGCTTTACCCACCATTTAATAAACAGGAATTCACTCCGTAAAATGCGTCCGGATGCACTTTTGATCAATTCCTCGCGTGGTTATATTCAGGACGAAAATGCTATTTATGAGGCTTTGACTTCCGGTCAGATTTCTGCTGCCGGACTGGATGTTTTTGAAGTGGAACCACTGCCGGAAAACTCGCCGCTGCGAAAATTGGAAAATGTGGTTTTGACTCCTCACAGTGCGCCTGATAAAGAAAGCCTTATCCTGGCTGTCCGGAATGCACTCGATAACCTCCTCAGAGTTTCAAATGGGAATGAACCGCAATCTATTGCGGTTGACCACGAAGAAGTAACGCGTCAGTTTTTAGAGTGCTTCCCGGAGGTGAAACTGACTGCTTCCTGACTCTTTCGTAATTTGCTGAAATCAAGTTGGACTGTGTTTTGCAGAAAGTAGATTAAGTAGAACTATTTTTTAGCAAACTTTTTGGACCAAAGGTCATGGAACAGCAGGTAACTAATCTGTATTTTGAACTGGGTGTAAAACCCGGAGTATCCCCAAAGCAGCTGAAGCAGGCTTATCGTCAGTCTGTGATGCGCTATCATCCGGATACTGCTGCAGGAAAAGGTAATACGGAAAAATTTCGGCAGGTAACAGAAGCATATCAGCTTCTGCAGAAAATGAATGCTTATGAAGCTGCTTCTTCTAGTAAAAATATGGTCAGCAGAACCTCTAATTTGAGACAGAAGTTTTCCTCAGTTTTTTTTAATAAGAGAAGACAGGAGAACCAAACTGAAAAACCGTGGTGGGATAATATATATGTTCCTCAGGGAAAAAAAGAAAAAATTAAAGTAAATCGCCAGACTACCAATCTCTCACTTGAAGAACTGATTAATTGCGTTGAGCTTTCTGCAAATCAGTATGTGCGTCAGGTGGCACTGGAAGCAATTGCTGCAAAAAAGGATGAAGGTGGAGTGAAATATTTACTTCACCTTTTGCAAAATTCGGAAAATTCAAACCGGAATCAGGTTATACAGGCGCTTGGTCAATGTGGATTTCAAGGGGTAAACAAGTATCTGCTGGCATATGTAACAGATCCGGATATCGAAACCTCTACCTCTTCAATCAAGGCCCTGGAGTGTCTTAACGCTGCAAACCGCTCCCGGGTAATTGAAATACTCCGTAAAAAAAACCCAACCTGGCAGAACTCATTATTGCAGCCGCTTTCAAAACTAAAAAATAAGGTCTTTTCCGTTGCTGCTTCAAAGCGCAAATTAGGTGGCCTGTTGCTGCGTGAACGCAAACTCACTGCAGAACAACTGGAAATAGCCTTGCTCATGCAGAAGAGATTCCCTCTCTGCTGGGTCAAATACTACGCTACCTCGATTACGTTTCCATTCAGGAAATTCAAAATTCAGTTGCCTCCCAGAAAAATTTCAGTTAGCATTAAAGGTTATGTTTGACGGTATCAGAGTTAAGTCTCTGCCATATTGTCGACCGAAAACTGAAAACTTCTTTTATTTTGCTGCAATTACAAGAATATTTGTTCTTTAAGATTTGAAAATACATAAAACGAACAATGCCAATAACTGACTCAAAACCCACTTCTGATAACCCACAAACTCAAGCTCCTCAAAATATTCAGTATGCTGCTCCTAATCCGCAGCAATTTGAAGATGACACCATTGATTTGTATGAACTGTGGATCACCTTGTGGAACAAAAAGTGGCTCGTTATTGCGGTTACCGTTATCGCAGCGCTGGGGTCTGTGGTTTATGCTCTGCAACTGCCGCCTATTTACAAAGCTGAAGCATTGCTCCTTCCTCCATCAGCAAAAGATGTTCAATCATTGAACATGCAGGGAGTGCAGGGAGTGCAGGGAGTGCAGGGAGTGCAGGGAATGACTCCGGCCGAGCTTTTGCTGCCTTTAAAAATAATCTCAGCTCCCGCAGTCTGCAGAAGAAGTTCATTGATGAGCAGGGTCTGATGGATATTCTGGCTCCAAACAGATCTCCAGAAACAAGGGATATCGAGATCCTTGAAAGTTTCTCAAAGATGATGAAAATTGAAGATAAAGAAGATAGGTTTTTCAATTTCAATGGAGTCCGAAGACCCTGTATTTGCAGCAAAATTAGTCAACGATTATGTTATTATTTTGACTGCTGAGACCGTACGTGCAATGGTTGCTGATGCGACGAATTCAATTGCGGAACAGATCAGGGACATAGAATACAATATCAGTTCTAAGCGGCAAATGGCAAAACAGCGGCGGGAAGACACTATATTGAGTTTTGAAGAAGCAGCTAAAATTGCAGCAGAACTGGGAGTCAGAGAGAGGGTTGATACAACGAATGTCGTGCAGAACAATCAGTTGAACATTTCAACAAGCAACACTCAGCTATACTACAGGGGCTACAAAGCGCTCAATGCAGAAATAGGATATCCTCAAAGTACGCAAATCAGACGATCCTTTCATTCCGGATTACGTGATTTGCAGGAGCAACTTGCGCTGCTGCGCTCGTTCAAAATTGAAGAAGAAGGTATGCATTCGGTAACAGTCGATCAGGCCGCCTATCCCCCAAAAACCGCATCAAGCCCAACCGCAGACTGATTGTTTCGCTTGGTACAGTTGTCGGTTTGTTCTTGGGAATCTTCCTTGTATTTTTTGTTTCATTTGTACAGAAACAGAAGGAAACACATTCCAAATAAGCTATCTTACTTGAGGCAGCAAAATATCCTATTTCTCTCTTTTATTCCGGAAGAGTCCTCAAAGGAATCTCCGCCAAAGCCGTGTGAATAGCTCCGTCCGGAGTCAATTCACTCTGAAAAAGTGTCACTGAATCTGCAATTCCAGACAACAAAATATTCCTTGCTTGAAAATCAATTGTTTTTCCTGCACGCGGTTTAATCCGTCCAAGTGTAACATGCGGAACGAAACGGTGGAGCTCCGGAGTTATTCCATGGCAAATCCAGTGAAATGAAGGACCGGATCTTCATCAACTTATCCGGAAACAGTCAGGCCTTCAATCAGCAGTGCCGGAATAAAGGAATGAGTTAGTTCAGGTTGGTATGCATTGCCGCTGGCCCGGATGTTTTGCAGAACGTCAAAAAAGTTTCCGGCAACAGTGATGCTGTCAACAGGCTGAATCCGGAGTCCGTTCTCCAGCAGAAAACCCTGTACTCCAATTGAAATATCTCCGCTGACAGGATTGCAGCCGGCTTGCCCTTCAAGCTGGGTGACGAGCAGACATCTGTTGTTTAGTGAACAAAGCTGGTCCAGACTGTGATCACCTCTCGGCCATACCAGGTTATGTGAACGCGTGCTGATTCCACCGGAATATCCGCGTGAAGCATGTCCGGTTGAGTTCTTATTCTCTTTGCAGGCAGATTCAACGTGATATAAAAAATTACGAAAAACACCATTTTCAATCAGTGGCAGCGGTTTTGTCAAAAATCCTTCTGCATCCAGAAAACTAGAACGGTTTGCGCCCGGACGGTGTGGATCATCGAGCAAAGTCAGTCCCGGAGCGGCAATTGTTTGGCCCAGTTTTCCCTGCAAGACGCGACATTCCGCGCTGTGCGGATTCTGCGGAAAAGGCTCCGAAGAACATTCCTAAAAAACGCGGTGCCACATGTTCGTCCAGCACCACCGGTAATTTGCCACCTTTTATTGGAGCTGCGCTCAGCAGTTCTGCGGCCTTTTCTACTGCTTCTGTTCCAATTCGATTTCCTGCATCCTTATCCCAGTCCCGGCGGTGAAAAATCTGCATTCCAGATTTTCTGGAATCTCCATCCTGTAAAAGTGGGCCGCACCAGGCGGCAACTTCATTTGACTGCTGTCTCGTAAAAAACACCTCTGCTGGAAAGCAAAAGCGATTCATTACTTCCGCGTGAAACTCCAAGATACGGAATTGAAACTACACGCTTATCTGCTGCTTTGACTGCATCTTCTATTGACAATCCAAGTTCTGTCAGGTCCTCTGTATTCAACTTATCAAGTTCAGGATTGTAAAGTTCAAGTGAGGCAGAATCCGGAATTTCTGCCGGGGCGTCCAGCATTTTAACTTCAGTTGGATCCTGAAGCTTAGCGTTTTCACAGGCATTTTCAAAGGCATGCTGAATGGATTCTGAACTCAGCCGCTCTGTGGACGCAAGTCCAGTACGGTCTCCATCGAGAACTCTTACTCCCAAACCAAGGCTGGTGGATTGTTCAACTTTCTCCACTTTACCTTCCTGTATTTCCACATCCAACGATTCGCTGCGTTCAACCACAACATCAACGTCTTTCAGTCCTTTTTTTTCTGCGAGAACCAAAACCTGTTCGGCAGCCTGCTTCATATTCAGCATGTGTATTTTTCCTTTTTTAGTGACAATAAAAATGTTTTTTAAGAAGAACTAACATCTATCAGCAGCCGAGAATAAACAGCACTTGCTGAAAAATAATTATATTCAATAATATCAATAAGTAATTATTGGATTTATTATCAAAACTTCAGGGGGTTTACGTGCAAGCTCGAAAGCTTTACTCCCTGTTTTGTTTGAGTGCTTTTTCCCAACGAGGTGACCTCACTAGAAAAACTTTTTCAGTGAGTCCTGAATATAAATTCAAATACTGTTTGTGCTTTCTTAAAAAGGTGATTTGGCAACACGGATTTGTGGCACTCCCAGGCTGTTGGTTTCAGACCAGGCAACGATTAGTTTGTTGAGGTAGGCAGCGGCACTGGGTTTTCCGGTAATTTTGGCGGTGTTGAGATTCAGGCCATCAAAACTGTCTCCATCCTTGAAACTCCAGCTTGAAGTTCCATTGAATTCAGCAACACGTACCTGGGTGTTACCATTTTCTTCCAGCCAAACCGCATAAAGTTTGGAGCTTGAACTGTTGTCAGTAACTTTTACCAATTGCGGATATGAAGCATTTTGCGTGTAATCCTTGTTAATTCCCTTCGTTGCATTATCTCCATCCACAGAACTCCAACTGCTTCCATCGTATGATTTCACTCGAATTTGCGTCCGGTTGTCTGCATTGGTTTCACTCCAGGCCAGATATAGTTTGGTACTAAGTACCGCCATTGTCGGATAGGTTGCGTTTTTGCCGGGCGCCTTGTTGATTCCGGTGCTGCTGTTATCGTCTACAATTGTCCAACTGCTGTTGTCATCATATCTAGCCACATGTATCTGTGATGCGGAGCCGTTGTCTTCGCTCCAGGCAGCATAAATTCTAGAGTTAAAATTCAGCAATTTGGGATTTATGGCATTTTTGCTCGGGTTGTTATTGATACCGGTTGCGTTATCGTCGATATTGTCTACCAAATTCCAGCTGGTACTGTTGTCAAAAAGCTTAACTCTAATTTGATTTGCAGTACCGTTATTTTCACTCCAAATTGCATATAGTGATGAATTATCATTCAGCAGTTGAGGATTATTCGCAGATCTACTTGTGATGAATTATTAAGTTCCTGAAAATTGTTGTTTTGAAAATCCCATGAGAGGGTTGTGTTATCGAAAACTGCAGAACGGATTAGTCCCTTTCCGGCACCGTTGTCTTCGCTCCAAACAGCGAAAAGGTGTGTTCCGTTGTCTGACATCGAGGAATTAGTTGCGTTGCGGGACTTGATCAAATTGATGCCGTTGTTGCTGTCTCCGTCAATTGTACTCCAGGTGGAATTATCGTAACTCTTGACCCTGATTTGGCTGATGCTGCCGTATTGTGAGATTTCGCTCCAGCTTACATAAAGCTTTGAGTTGTTATCGAATGCATGCAGACTCACATTGTCGGCACGGTAAGTTGAGTTTTGATTGACTCCGGTAGAGCTTCCACCTCCATCAACGAAAACCCAGCATCCAACTGAAACGTTATCCACATCTGCACCTACAGTTCCGCTGCCGTTACTAACCGTACATTTCCCGTTTGGCTGTGTTTTGACGCGAACGTTGTATTTGGCACTGGAAGCAACTCTAAATGAAAAACTTCCGTCGCTGGTCAAAGTTTGATCGCTTCCGTAATTGTTCTGCAGGACGAGCGTTCCTGAAAGCCCGCTGACATTTCCGGAAACAGTATAAACTGTGTATGAGCAGATTATGCTGACATCGGTGACATTTCCGGAAACCACACCGCTGTTCAGGTTTGGTGTACACGTCTGACCGGTGGGCTGCGTCAGGACCGTTACCAGGTATGTTTCCCCTGAAGCCACTTTCGTTGTAAAGCTGAAACTGGTGTTGCTGCTGACAGTAAGATTATCTCCGGAATTGTTCTGCAGCGTTACACTTTGACCTGAAAGCATTCCAACTACCGTGCCGGAAATTGTGTATGATTCAGAGGTACATGCAACTGCAACGGTTGTACTCGCGCTGAGTGAGCCTTCTCCACTGGTCACCGTGCAGGTTTGGCTGACGGGCTGCTGACGTACTGTGATATTGTATGAAGTTCCGCTGGTAAATGAGCCAAAGGAATAGGTCCCATCTGTGGTAATTCCAAGTGCTTCATTTTCTGTGAAAACATTAGTTGCCGTACTCTGTCCACTGCTCAGAACCACATTTTTCCCCTGCTGAAGACCGGAGACGCTTACTTCAAGTACATACGAACTGCTCCCGCTTCCGCTGCTGCTATCCTCAGTTGCGGCACATCCTGTTAATGCGACAAGAAGAGCTGATAAAATGGAAACTTAGCTGTCTGCTTTTTTATGTAAAGCATTTTCAGGTTAAGCAGTTCAAGTTAGAGAAATGGTTTTTCATGATTTTGCAGTTTAAAATGGATTTTTCACGACTCTGATTTGAGTTTTTCCACTGCTGTTCAGGTCTCACTCCAGGCAGCATATAGTTTCGAGCTGCTTGCTGCCATGACTGGAGTTGCAGCAACTTTTAATATATTGTAATTTAAGCCAAAGCGGCTGATACCTAACTCATCGTAACGGTCTACTACAGTCCATTCCGGAGAACTGTCATTACCGTTATACTTTGCCAGCCGCATTTGTTTGCTCAGTCCGTCCTCCTGGAGCCATGTCAAGTAAAGGCTGGAATCAAATACAGTCATCCTTGGCGCTGACGCATTTTCATTTACGTCCATGTCAATGATCTTGTTCATACCTTTTGTACTGTCTCCATTATCAACAAAGCTCCATGATGGAGAAGTAATATTACCATTGAAAACGGCAACTCTGATTTGTGTAACGTTATTGCTGTTTGACTCCTGCCAGGCAGCATATAGTTTTGAGTTGAAAACAGACAGTTCAGGAGCTTCTGCGTTGTAGGTAGAGTTTCTGTTAATTCCGGAGGTTGTGCTGTTATCCACTGCTGTGCTGTTATCCACTGCTGTCCAACTGGTGGAACTTGCACTGCTGACTTTTACCCGGATTTGTCCAGTTGCATTGTCACCAATCTCCGTCCAAATTGCATACAGGTTGGAACTCAAAGAAGCTAATCTTGGTTGAGTCGCATGGCGGCTAGTGTTATCATTGATACCGGTGATCCCGTTGCCGTCCCAAAAAGCTCCGGTTGCCTTGGACACACGAATTTGGTTTACACTGGCATTATCCAATTCACTCCAGGTAACGTAGGGGCTGCTGTCAAAACTGTGATAAACTCCATGAGGAGATGAAAGTGCATTATTATTTTTATTGATGAATGCAACATAGTTCCAGGAACTATTTATGTATCTTGCAATTGTTACATAACTTGTGCCGGCAAGCTCCTCAATCCAGGCCATTAATAAAGATGGAGTAGTCTTATCTTCCACAAATAAAACCGGTTGTGAAGCATCCTCAGAAGTTGCAGAAGAATTAAAGCTTTTGAAGTTAATTCCGAAGAATCCACAGAATCCACAAAACTCCAGCTACTCGAGTTATCATTATATTTTGCGACTCGAATTCTGGTTTTGTTGTCAGAACTTGAAGGCTCCACCCAGGCGCTGTAAAGAGTTGAATCGAATTCAACAAGTTGCGGATTGCTACCATTTTGACTGACATTATCGTTGATTCCTCCACTGGTTACATTGTCAATGTATTCCCAGCAAACTGCTTTAAGATCCGTGTAATCCTGAGTAACGTTGCTGCGTGTTCCATTGGCCACGTAACAAGTTCTGTTGTCCGGCTGGGATGGAATGTATATACTGTAGCCTCCACCTTCTGCTACTGGAGTACTAAAGCTGAACGAGCCATTGTCTGAGAGCGTTTTTGTTTCATTATCGAATTGCAGCCCCAGAGTAGTAGATCCCAGGCCACTGGCCGTTCCACTTAAAAAATAGGCCCGGACTGCACAAACAATGGAAACACTGCTCATATTATCACTTGCAAGGCCGCGATTACTGGCTGCAGAACATGTAAATGGAGACGGTTGGGTTTTAACAGTTACGTTGTATGCACTGCCCTTGTTGATTTTGTTTGTAAAGCTGAAGCTGCCGTTGGAAACTGTGAGATCATCTGCACCATTATTTTGCAGAACCACAGAACCTGTTAACCCGCTTACTGTTCCACTAATATTGTAGCTACTGCTTGTACAGGCAATTGTTATATTTGAAATGTTCTGAGAAGTTGTACCTGAAGCATCTGAGACAGTGCAGGTTTGTGAATTTGGCTGCAATTTTACCGAAACACTATATGTACTTCCGGAACTGATATTGGTCTTGAAAGTAAAACTTACATCTTCCGATTCGGTTTGTTCAACAACAGTATCGTCTCCACTGTTATTTTGAATGATCAAAACACCGGAGAGACCTGTTACAGTACCACTGATATTGAAAGAAGAACTTGAAGAAGAACTTGAATCTTCATTTTCTGCGGCACAACCAACAAATAATAAAATTGAAATGATGGAACATGCTGCTAGTTTCCAATGATAATTCTGAAAATAGGACACTTAAACCTGCTGGATCGTTGGAGATGCAACCCAGAGTGAATTTCATAACACTGAGTGCAAATTTATAAAAAGCACAATCTGTTAATGCAACTCATGTTCCGAGAAACCTTATAAAGTTGAACCTAAACTCAACTGAATTAATTAAATGCAGATCAGAGTCGAAAAAACAGCTTTATGCACTAAGAATCATCTGCAAAAAACTGCTGACAGATTGATATAACCCGCTTGCCACTTGGCTTCAGTTTTTATAAACTCAACTGATGTAAAAAATTACATACAAGAAAAAAAGGATTTGTTGAAAAAATGATAAAACAATATACTTTTGCAGTAGTCGGTGCCCTGGGAAATGTCGGCACAGAAATGCGCGGTATTCTGGAAACAAGTGATCTGCCAATCGAAAATCTAGTCCTGCTCGATATTGCACAAAACGCTGGTACAAAAGTCAAATGGCGTGGTGAAGAATACACTGTCGTGGAATCAAACGCGGATGCTTTTTCCGGAGTTGATATCGCGATTATGAGTGCCGGTGAAGGTGCATCGCTTGAATTGTCTCCTGAAGCAGTTAAAAGAGGCTGCGTGGTAATCGACAATTCTACTGCTTTCAGAATGTCACAGGAACATCCCCTGGTCATTCCAGAAGTCAATGCGGATGCATTAGAAAATCATCAGGGCATAATTGCCAATCCAAATTGTTCAACGATCCAAATGCTCGTGGCGCTCAAACCAATTCACGACACATACAAAATCAAGCGTGTGATCGTTAGTACTTACCAGGCCGTCAGTGGTTCTGGACAAGCTGCAGTTGAGGAACTGCAGAACCAGACTCATGCCTTTGCAAATGGAAAGGAAATGCAGGCCGAAGTTTATCCGCATCAGATTGCTTTCAATGTTTTGCCGCACATTGATGTATTTCTTGAAAACGGATACAGCAAAGAAGAAATGAAAATGATTCTGGAAACTGCAAAAATCCTGGATCCAAAAATCAAAATGACTGCCACTACTGTCAGGGTACCTGTTGCTACAAGTCACAGTGAAAGCCTGAACATTGAAACTGAAAAAGCCTTTGAAGTAGAAGATATCAAAACATTGATGGAAGCATCTCCAGGAATTGAACTTGAAGATGATCCAGAAAATAATGTTTATCCACTGGCAATCAATGCTGCAGGGAAAAATGCGGTTTTTGTTGGACGAATCCGCCGGGATTTTTCTACAGATAATGCACTGAACATGTGGTGTGTTTCCGACAATTTGCGTAAAGGAGCTGCACTGAATACTGTCCAAATTGCAGAGGAACTTGTCAAAAGAAATTTGGTGAGGGTTCCGTAGATTTAATAAATAATCCGAGTAAATATGAAGAAGAATAAAGGTTCCTCTGATTCAATCATCGTGATGAAATTTGGCGGAACCAGCGTCCGCAGTGAAGAATCACGAGCCCACGCAATTAAACATATCCGCAGCCATGCGGATTCAGGCAAGCAGGTGGTTGTGGTGGTTTCCGCAATGGGACGCAAAGGTGAGCCTTATGCAACCGATACTTTGATTTCTCTGATGAAAGATCTTGGTGAACCGGTAAATCCGGCAGAGTTGGATTCAGTGATGAGTATTGGAGAAATCCTGAGTTCTGCATATTTTTCCCACTTACTCAGTCAAAATGGATTGCAGGCACAAGCCTTCACGGGCAGTCTGGCAGGAATATTAACAGATGACAATCCAGGAAACGCTGAAATCTTGGGAATCAATCCGGCTCGAATCAGGAGTGCGTTAAAGGCAGGAAAAATTGCGGTCGTGGCAGGTTTTCAGGGAGCAACTGCCGAAGGAGATGTGCGTACTCTGGGACGCGGTGGAAGTGATACGAGCGCAGTTGCGTTGGCCTCTGCCTTGAAAGCAGAAAAGGTGGAAATATATTCTGATGTTGATGGAATCGCAAATTGTGATCCGCGTCAAATTTCTGAGGCGAATTTTCTGGATGCAGTCAGTGTATCACAAATCCTCAGTATGGCCAACGAAGGCAGTAAAGTCATCCATCCGAGGGCAATCAAAGCAGCACTGCAAACTCAAACCACGATTGTTGTCCGCAACACTTTCAGCAATGCCCCAGGTACTACTATTTTTCACGGAACTGCTGCCGAAGATAGCATTCAGGTCGCACTTGCGCATCGTGATGAAATGAGCCTGCTTGTGTTTGAAGCAGAAACGGATGCAGACAAATTGGTCCCAGAAATGATCCGTGTTGATGAGTACCGATTCGTGCTGAAAAATGATGTTTATCTGGAAATCAGAGTAAAGGAACTGCAGAATAAATACGGTGCGCTGCGTAAAGAAAACGGCTGGGCCACGATTTCAGTTGTCTTTGACAAGTCGGCTCCAGAAAGCATCAGTCCTCCGGAAACTGAAATAATTCCTTCCAGAAAAAATGTGATTTGTTATCTGCTGAAAGAAGACTATTTGACGTCTTCTTTACGGATACTCTACGGACATTACATCTCAGCCCTCTCGACATAGACTTGAAGGATTCCTCTCTACGAAGGCATTACATCTCAGCCCTCTCGACACAGTCTTGAAGAATTCACCAAAACAACTCTTGAACAAAGGAAAATATGCCCGCATTTGAAAAAGAAGAATACGAAATCCGCATTTCAAAGGTGAGGAAAAGTATGGATGAAAAAAATATTGAAGTACTGATCGTTACGGATCCGTCCAATATGGCATGGTTGACCGGTTACGACGGTTGGTCGTTTTATGTGCATCAGTGCGTGGTACTGTCGTTGGAAGGCGAACCGTTTTGGTATGGACGTGGAATGGACGCCAACGGAGCAAAACTCACGGTGTTCATGCAGCACGAAAATATCATCGGTTATCCGGATGATTATGTGCAGAATCCCGAGAAACATCCGATGGATTATTTAAGCAAGATTCTCACTGAAAAGAACTGGGCACAAAAAACAATTGGAGTAGAAAAAGACAATTATTATTTTACTGCATCCTGTCTGGAATCTTTGCAGAGAAATTTAGTACAGGCAAATTTTGTTGACTCAACCGGACTAGTCAATTGGCAGCGCACCGTGAAATCTCCAAGAGAGTTGGAATTCATGCGCAAAGCGGCGAGGATTGTGGAAAAAATGCACGCACGTATTTTTGAAGTGATGGAACCCGGCATGCGTAAAAATGATTTGGTAGCAGAAATTTATCATTCGGGAATTACAGGTACGGAAGATGCGGGCGGAGATTATACGGCGATTGTACCAATGACTCCAACCGGCGCAGATGCCTCGGCTCCGCACTTGACTTGGGACGATAAACCAATTCCGAACAACTCCGGAACTTTTTTTGAAATTGCTGGATGTTACCGGCGCTATCATTGTCCGCTTTCCCGGACCATTTATTTAGGCCAGCCGCCACAAAAGTATTTAGATGTTGAAAAGGCTGTTCTCGAAGGAATTGAAGCAGGTTTGGAAGCAGCAAAACCCGGCAACTTTGCGGAAGATATTGAAGCGGCTTGGCGCAAAACAATTTCAAAATATGGTTATGAAAAAGAAAGCCGCTGCGGATATGCCATCGGATTAAGCTACCCTCCGGATTGGGGCGAACGGACGGTCAGTTTTCGCAAAGGCGACAAAACGGTGTTGGAACCAAACATGACCTTTCACTTTATGCCTGCACTTTGGTTTGACGATTGGGGATTGGAAACAACTGAAAGCATTGTTATCACAGATTCTGGTGTGGAAACTCTGGCGAATGTTCCTCGTAAGTTGTTTGTCAAACCATGAATGGAATGTAAAAATTTAAATTATTATGAATTGTCATTCAGGGCGGAGTGCAGAGTGGTTTCGGTTATTTACTTTTAGCGTAACAAAGAATAAGCTGAACCAAAACGGCCGACAACAGTGATCCAACAGAGACCTCCAAACACTACTGCCAGAATTGGAAAGTACTCCGGAAACAGGCAAATGATGATATAAAATATTATCGTTTCTGTCCCTTCAGTCAGACCTCCCAGATAAAAAAAAGCTTTTTGTCCATGTGCTGTAGATGATATTCCGTGTTTTTCTGCAATGACTGCAAAAGATCAACCGATATCCCTGTGCCGATAAATGAAAAAATTAAAAAAGTTGCTGTCAAACTGTTATTCTCCGGACTGGCCAGTGCAAAGCCTACAATTACTGCAGAATAAAAAATAAAATCACAGGTGATATCAAGGTATCCACCTAAATTAGTTACACCGTTTCTACGGGCAACTGCACCGTCAAGTCCATCGAAAAAACGGTTGACCAAAATCAGGATCAGTGCTGCAGGATAGAGTTTTAGCCAAAGCAAAGGTACAGCTAAGAGCCCAATTCCGAAACCAATGAACGTAATAGAGTTGGCAGAAATTTGGCGGGGGACAAAATTTGCTATGTCATCCATTGTCGGATGCACGACTGTGTTGGCCCAGCGATCCACCATGAGGTTCTTAGTGTTAAGAGTTAGATTTATGTTTAAATTTTTAAAACAAATTGCTGTATATTTTAGGTCGCAGGAAGATACATAATCTTACATTAAAAGTATCATGCAGTAAGTTCAATGCGGTCAAGGATTGCGTTTGCAATATCTTTTTTACCAATATGTTTTTGTGGTTCCTGTTTTGATTCCAGCAGCCATGCCACCTGTGTTCCATCCTGTTTGAATTCTTCTACACGGTTAGCCACAACCAGTTGAGAACCGCCCTTCTCAGACAACCGGTTTTTTGCAATCTCCATCAGTTCTTCATGAGAAATATTTTCTTCATACTTGAAGGTGACCATTTTCAGTTCAGGGAAATGCTGACGAACTTCTTCAATCACCTTTACAGTCGGTACCAGTTTCAAACTTAACTGTTTCTGATTACTGGGAAGTTTTCCTTCAAAAACTGATTCCGGCTGAAAATCTGCAACTGCAGCTGTAAAAATTCCCCAATCATAGTTTCCTTCCTGCAGCGATTCATTTAAGGTACTTCTATAATCCTCAAAAGTTGCTGCGGTTTTTGCTTTTATATATTCCGGAGCAGAGCGGCTTCCCTTGCCGAGAATCAATTCAACTGCAGAACCACGCATCCATGCTTCACGGGCCAATTGGATGGAAAGAGCACCTGTAAAACGTGTCGTGATCCTTCTGATATTATCCACTGGAACAGGGGTTGGACCCCCGGTGATCAGCAAAGATTTTCCGCGAAGGGGCGACTCGCTGAGTGCCCGGATTGTTGTAGCTACAATTAGCTCCAGTGGAGCAAGATTGTTTTTTCCATGAGATTGGTCCGGTGGGATCAAGGTAACACCCATTTCCTGCAAAGTCCGCATTGAACGGGTTAAGATACTGTTATGCATTGCACCGTGCATTGCCGGGGCAAACAGGACAGGAATTCCCTGTCGTTCCATTCTACCAAGGGCTGCAGCAATTGCTGCAGTGACAACAGAATCTGCAATTCCCAAAGAGGCCTTATTCAATGTGTTGTACGAAGCAGGAGCAACAACGAAGGCATCGAAAGGTGTGGAGTCACTCAAATGTTCTGCATCCGAAGTAAAGCCTTCAATGACGGGATTTTGTGAACACCATTCAAGAGCCTCCCTGGCAACATAACGTAATCCTTCAGTCGTTGCGTAAACAACTACATTTGCCCCTTCCCTGCGGAAATCACGAATCAGATCCGGCATTCGATAAGCAGCTATGCTTCCGGTTATAAGCAAAGCAATTTGCTTTCCGGATAAATGAGAACCGGTTAAATGGACTTCACGGTCTGCAAATTCAGAAGGAGGAGGAGGTTCAAAATTCCAATTTAATGACATGAAAAATTTAAAGTTACAAGTTTCTTATTTAAAGTTTCAGTTACCAATAATAACAAAAGCAGATGGATTTATTAAGTGTTTTGTCCATGAAATTCTAAAGAAAATTCAAAATTCGCATATTCATTTTTTCTTAACCAGATTTTCAGATTCCAGATTATTCACAAAACAGTTGCCGCCAATTCAGCCAGCGGTGAGCGTTCAACACTTGTAAAGCGTACATGTCCTGCCAACGGGGATTCTTTGAAACGCTCTACCAGTGTGCTTAGTCCGTTGGAAGAAAGATTAACTTCTGAATTGTCTATTTGGTTTGGATCTCCTGTTAAAACGATTTTAGTTCCTTCACCAACACGTGTTAATATCGTCTTCATTTCATGTGGAGTTAAATTTTGGGCTTCGTCAACAATCATGTACTGATTTGGAATTGTACGTCCCCGGATATAAGTCAGCGGCTCAACAACCAGCATTCCACGATCCATCAACTCATTGTAACGGTCATGCTTTGAACCATTTTTTGAAGCAGGATTATTGATCAGTAATTCCAAATTGTCAAAAATCGGCTGCATCCACGGAGCAAGTTTTTCCTGAGTATCACCCGGAAGATAACCCAGGTCACGTCCCATTGGGAATATAGGGCGTGAAACCAGCATACGTGAGTAAATATTGTCCACCATTAATTGCTGCAAACCGACAGCAAGAGCCAGTAAAGTTTTCCCAGTTCCAGATATTCCACTCAGTGTTACCACAGGAATCTTTGGATTCATCAGCAAGGCCAGTGCAAGGCGCTGTTCAGGATTCAGAGGCCTGATGCCCCAAACACCCTGTTCTTTGGGAACCAGTTCGAAGTTCTTCTTACCCTGCTGATATGTAGCTAATATCTGTTCATCTGGAACATCGGTGCAGCTTAAAAGAAGGCCTTCATTTGGATAAAATTCACAAATTTCGATTTTGATCTGAAAAAACCTCTTCCAGAGAAATATAAGACTGTTTACCGAGACTCCTTAATTTTTGTTTGCTGACCTCACTTTGACGAATTCCAGCATATAGGTTTGAGTCATTTGATCTTTGCCCATTGTATGAAAGTGTTGGAACATTGAGTGTGTTAGCTTTTGTTCGTAAATTTTCGTCCTGTGAAACAAGGATAAGATCCTTGTTTTTTTGACTCAACATCCAGGCAACAGCCAGGACTCTGTTGGAAATTCTTCTCAAATTGAGGCTGTACGGCAGCAAACTCGATTCTGGTTCTGTAAGCTCAATTCGTAATTTCCCTCCATTCGGCAGGGGAATACCTTCTACTAAACTACCATATTGCCGGCACTCATCTAACATTTGACTGACAATTTGAGCAGAACGCCCTTTTTCTCCTAAATCCAGCTTCAGTGAATCCAGTTCTTCAAGAATTGTGACTGGAATTACAATCTCTTTATCTGGAAACTCGAAAAGAGCTCCCGGTGTACAAAGCAATACGCTGATGTCAAGAACGTAAACAGATACTTGGTTCATACTTATTTTGCAGGAAAATAAAAATGGTCTCAGTGTAAACAGATTGAATCATGAAGAATTAATAATTTTTTTATTTGATCTCAAAACAGTAATTTGCACAGGAATAGCACCTTGCAGCAGAATTCATTCTAAACCAGATCTTTCAGAACATCAATGAAAGAGCAGTTTCTGTCAGGGCGGAATATGCTGTTTTCAGAATTTAATTATGATCTGAGAATAAAATAATTAACATTAACTTGTTCTTCAATGAGAAAAAATCAGGAATTTTAAACTCATTTTCTTGCACTTTTCGGAAAACTCAGTTAATAAGGTTAGTGAAAAGAATTCTACTCTCATTTTAAGTCAGCTAAGGAAAAAATGGAATTTCAATTAACATCTGGTTTACAACCGGAACTGCTGGAAGACGACCAGAAGAAGTGGCTTGCCTATGCGATCTGCGGTGCAATAACTTCCGATGGTTCAGTTGCTCCCGAGGAGCTTGAATACCTTGAACGGGCACTTTCTTTTTTACCCTCTGAGTCAGAAGTGAATAACATGATGCGGGCCGTAAAAGACCAAAAGCTTCCCGAATTAGACCGGTTTCCTGGTGCAACGAGAGAAATGGAAGTGAAAATATTCATCGACCTGACTTCAGTTATCTCTGTTGACAATGTCCTTGGTGCAAACGAGATCGACTATCTTCTGCATATTGGCCGCAAACTCGGTTTCGGTCGAGAATTTGTCCGGGTTGTCATCCGCTGGGCTAGCGAGGGAATTGTCTGGAGACGTAAAATGCAGCACCTTATTGACGCAGGAAGTTCACTTGAAGCAGAATATACAGATTAATCGCCAGCCTGCTCTCCAAAAATTGATGACAGAATTTCTGCAAATCGGGACCGCAGAGATTTTCTTTTCAAAATTATTCTGGCAGAATGAGACTGGTCAGAACGTGTCTGGTTTTTCCTGCTTTGAACTGGAGCAGGTGGTAGGGAGAGGTTGCTGAAAAGGTAAATTCAAAATGAGTTTTTTCCCGAGGCAGAAGGGCGAGTAACAATCCGGATTGCGGTGAAACCAGAATCGTGTGTGCATTCATGACTCCAAGTGGAGTGTCAATTCTGATTTTTTCCTGTGGTTCGGCCCACATGCCGATCATGCTCATTGAACGTGGGAGTCCTTTTTTTTCCAACTCAATGGCCAGCAGCGGGATAAAAAGTGTGAAGGAAAAATTTTTGGTCTGTAGAATTTGTTTTAAATATTTTCGCAGAAAAAAAATAACGACCTCAAAAGGAACCGCATTTTCGGCACTCAAGTTTGTTTTGAACTCCAGAATCTGCCCGTCTTCCAATAGTCTGGTGTGCATGATTTGTCCGGTATAGCTGTTTGTTATCCGGAACTCCTTTCGTAAATCCTCTTCCTCATACCATTTTGGAATACCAGAATCTGCATCAAACCAGAGCGTCTTCCGGGTAAAAACTTCGCCATCAGACTTTGTGTTTTCATTTTTTTCAACAACGAACCGGGTTCCTTCCTTTATCAATATTTCGTAGCGGAAATGGCTCTTCCCTGTTATTTTAGAACTCTCCAAATTCAAGTGCTGAAAGGAAGACTCGGTACCCGGGAGCAATTCACTGAGATAGCTTTCCTGACCAAAAATTGCAGTTTCAGTCAGCAGAAATCCAGTCATGTAAAGACAAAAAATAAAAAATGATTTACTGCACTTATTATTTATCTGCTGCATCAGTTATAAGCTCCCTCACATTTTCGACAAATATTCCAATTGGTTTTTATATGTGCTACATCCACAAGGCATTGGCGGCAAACAACTTCTTTGCAGCGCTGGCAAATCATTTTATGTGCCTGGAAACGTGAAATCACTTTACCACAAATATTACAATTTTCCGCAAGTCTTCTCACTATTCTATACCTGATCCTAATTGTTTCATTTTATCAAAATCCTGTTGAATAACTAAGAGGACACGATACTTAATTTAAATAATAATTAAACATCATTTTCACAAAATTCTCCAAACACAGTGAGTCATTATTATGACAAGTTGTTTTTTCTGGCGCAAGTACAATGCAAAAGCCGGTTTTTTACTCACGCATTTAATTATAATAATTTTTACAAAAAAAACACTTTTGAACCAGTGTATTGTTGGCAGGAACAGTTGTCCGGCGGTTTAATTATGGCCTGGTTTTGTTAATACATAAAATGTTTTTTTGCTTTATCTTCAGAAAATCTTTAATTGGATTTGATTTTGCAGAAAGAATTTGCTTAAATTTGATGACATAAATAATGGATTTTACCCCAACATGTAATACTAACAAATAATTAAGCTGTCATGGAAGATATAAAGCGCCTGTTATTGGAAGAGAAGGCGGCACTACTCTCCGGGATTCAGGAGAAAACAGAAAATAAACCCGAAATAAATAAGGATATTGGCGACGCCATCGATTCTTCTGTAGAAGAACAGAAACGGGAGTTGGATCTGTTACTGCAGGATAGAGAACAGGCAAGACTTACAGGAATTGAGATTGCCCTTAAAAAAATTGAATCAGATGACTTTGGATACTGCGACGAATGCGGCGAGGCAATTTCTAAGAAACGTCTGCTGGCTGTTCCCCTGGCAATAATGTGTATCAATTGTCAGTCAAATGAAGAACGCAGCCGGCTTGCGCAGAATGCATTTTCCCGTGCAGATTACTCCAGTCAAATATTAGTTGATGATTGATTTATCTATGCACTCAGTGCTCTACGTTTATCGAATAAACTGTCAAATAAAACCTGCCTGAACACCTTAAAAATGGATGCAGAATCCTGTTTTTATGTGACTATTAATAATGATCCTATGTAACAAGTGCCGTGTTTAGCGGCTTGTTAATTCCTGTACTTTATGGCCAATCTGCTGAGTTATGATGCCAGTCAGCTACTGGCTTTTATTCTGGTACTGGTACGAGTCAGTGGAATAATCGCTACTGCACCGGTTTTTGGCAGTTCAAATATTCCACCCCAAATCAAGGTAGTTCTGAGTCTCATGCTGGCACTGATTCTCTATCCTTTTATTCCACTGATCACTGTTTATCCAGATCGTCCAGATCATTACATTATGCTCATTGCCAGCGAAATGTTGATTGGTCTGGTCCTTGGCATAATTGCCCGGTTTTTATTTGGAGCAGTTGAATTTGCAGGAACAGTCATTGGATTTCAAATGGGACTGGGTATGGCCATGGTCTTCGACCCGCAGTCACAGGAACAAATATCTTTAGTTGGAAGATTTGAAAATACAACTGCTACACTAATATTTTTAGCAATGGACGGTCACCTGATTGTTCTTCAAGCTCTGGTCAGGAGTTACTCTGTTCTCCCTCCGGGAGGTGCAAGTATCAGCAGGCCTTTAGTTGAAAATCTAACTGAACTTTCTGCAAGTGTATTTGTTATTGGATTGCAGATCGGAGCACCTCTGATTGTTGCTCTTTTTCTCGCAAATGCCGTTGTTGGTCTTTTGGCACGTTCGGTACCGCAAATTCAAGTATTTGTAGTCGGTTTCCCACTGACATTAATGCTTGGTTTTCTGTTTCTGTTTTTCGGAATGCCCTTTTTTGCACAGGCAGTACATCAAATGTTTGAGAAGCTTGACACACAATATTTTGAAGCCATCAAGTTGCTGGGTGGTTGATTAGGAAATAATGAAATTACAACAGTACTTTTTTGGTAGAACGACCTAGTGCACATTCGTTTTGTATTAAACATTACAGTTAACAGCATTAGATTTTTGAAGACAAATGGCAGAACAAGAAGGTCAGGAAAAAACTGAAGTTCCAACGGAAAAAAAGCGTAGGGAATCGAGAGAAGAAGGACAAGTAGCCTTTAGCAAGGAACTTTCTTCTGCAGCTTTGCTTGCCGGGATTGTGCTGACCCTTGTTGCCACCAGTCCCATAATTCTTGATGCCATGCGGAAACTAATGTCCCAAATTTTTCGGGACCTGGCGCAAAGAGGAGAATTATCAATCGACAGTATTTTTACATTATCGGGAGAAATTCTTTCCATACTCCTTCCTGCATTTGCACCTTTTGCAGCAGTAATTATATTTGTTGGAATATTTGCTTCCGTTCTGCAGGTCGGAGTCATGATTACCTTCAAAGCAATCGCGCCCAAGTTTAACAAAATAAGTCCATTGACTGGCCTCAAACGACTTTTTTCGTCACAGTCACTGGCAGATTTTCTTAAGAGTATGGCAAAACTGATCATAGTAGGTTTTGTTGGCTATTTAACCTACATTGATAAAATCACTGAATTAAATGGACTATCTGTTTCTACTCCAGAGTCCATTCTCATATACAATTTTACTGTGGTAGCAGAAGTTGCAGGCAAGATAGTTTTGGCACTTGTGGCAATTGCCATTTTTGATTATTTTTACCAACGCTGGCATCATGAGCAACAATTGATGATGACAAAACAGGAAGTCAAAGATGAAACCAAACAAACAGAAGGAGACCCTCAGCTTAAAGCAAGAATACGTCAGATTCAGCGGGAGATGTCCAACGCAAGAATGATGCAGGAAGTTCCGAAAGCAGATGCAGTGATCGTTAATCCAACCCACTTTTCTGTAGCCATCCTTTATGACAGGGATGTCATGTCAGCTCCAGAAGTGATTGCAAAAGGGGCTGACCATTTAGCCCTGCGAATGAGGACAGTTGCCCGTGAAAATAATGTTCCCATCCTTGAACGACCGGAACTAGCCCGCGATTTATATGCAAATGTAGAAATCGGTGATGATATCCCGGAACGATTTTATAAAGCAATTGCAGAAATTCTAGCCTTCGTTTACCGCCTCCGGAAGAGATAAAGTTTTAGCAGTTCAACTCCCCTCAAAATTGATTCACCCAGGTTAAGTAGAATATTTTTCAATAATTGTTTTTGGAGCAGTATTTGCAACAGGCACATCCGAGCGTTTCAGTTTAGAGACGCAGTAATTTTAACGACCTTCTTGGTAATGGATGACCGGTGGCCGCAGCAAGCATTCCCCTAAATAATATAGTCAGTAAGTCAGATATCGTTCTCGCTGCAGGCGTGATGTCGATGCTTCTGATAATGGTGGTTCCTCTTCCACTTGTAATACTGGATCTACTCCTTGCTTTAAGCATCACAGTAGGTGTACTCATTCTTTTTGTAGCGTTATTTACCAAAAGCTCTCTTGAGTTTTCTTCTTTCCCTTCAGTACTGCTAATTGCAACTATTTTCCGTCTTTCTCTCAATGTAGCTTCTACGAGGCTAATCCTCCTTGAAGGCCATCAGGGACCGGGTGCTGCAGGAGCGGTAATCAATTCTTTTGGCGAATTTGTAGTCGGCGGGAATCAAATTGTCGGAATCATCATCTTCCTGATTTTGGTTATCATTAATTTTGTTGTTATCACAAAAGGTACAGGTCGTATTGCTGAAGTTGCCGCACGTTTTACTTTGGATGCCATGCCAGGAAAGCAGATGGCGATTGATGCGGATTTAAACGCAGGCTTGATTGATGAAGACGAAGCCCGTGAACGCCGTTCAATCATCCAGCGCGAGTCAGATTATTTTGGTGCCCTTGACGGTGCAAGCAAGTTTGTGCGTGGTGACACAATTGCGGGCCTGATAATAACCTCAATTAATATTTTAGGTGGTCTGATGGTTGGAGTCACCCAGTTCGACATGTCTGCAGGAGACGCATTTGATGCTTATGCAACTTTAACCATTGGTGATGGACTTGTCTCACAAATACCTGCACTGATTATTTCCGTTGCGGCCGGTATTGCGGTCACTAAATCTTCTGGTGATAATAAAATTTCTGAGGATTTGCATACACAAATTTTCAGTAATGTTCAGGCGCTCTATGTTGTATCTGCGGTGTTGGTCTCTTTTTCGTTAATTCCGGGTCTGCCTATAGTTCCATTTATGCTGCTCGCGATTCTCACTTTCAGTCTGGCACAAGTAAGTAAACGTTCAAATGTGCAAATTGCAGATAATGAGCATCAGAGATGAACAAGTACGTCTCCAGAAAGAAATAAGTGAAGAACCGGAAGATATCGAATCACTTCTACCGATTGATATACTTGGCCTGGAACTGGGTTACGGTATGATCCCGCTTGTTGATGAAGAGCAGGATGGTGAACTGCTTAAACGGATCAAGGCTATACGTCGTCAAATAGCATTGGATTTCGGCTACATCGTTCCTCCGCTGCACATCAAAGACAATCTTGAACTATCTCCCGGAGAATATTCAATTACGATAAAAGGAATTGAGATTGCCCGCAATGAATTGATGATGGGACATCACCTTGCCATGAAAACCGGAGATGTAGATGAGGAGATTCCAGGTGTGGATACAGTGGAACCGGCATTTGGATTACCGGCAATCTGGATTGCAGAAGAAGATGAGGAGCGCGCCCAATTTGCCGGCTATACAGTCGTTGACCTGCCGACTGTTTTGGCAACTCATTTGACGGAAGTCCTGAAGAATCATGCTTTTGAATTTATTGGTCGTCAGGAAACTCAGAAATTAATTGACTCTCATGCTGAATCTGAACCAAAAGTTGTTGAAGAATTGATCCCATCACTGCTATCATTAGGAGTGGTGCAGAAAGTATTGCAGAATTTGCTCAAAGAACTTGTTTCTATCCGAGACCTTCATACTGTACTTGAGACTCTTGCAGATGTTTCTCCGATTACTAAAGAGCCTGATTTGCTGACCGAACATGTCCGTCAGAGTCTTTCGCGGCAGATTACCAGACAATATCAAACTCCGGACGGTTTGTTGCCTTTGATTACAATGAACCAGGATTTAGAGAATCAAATTGCTACTGCAATTCAGGATTCCGGACAGGGAGCATATCTTGGCTTGAATCCAAACATGGCACAGGCGATTATAAATGGTATCGATGGGATGATAGAACTATTTACCATCAACAATTATCAGCCTCTTCTGCTTTGTTCACCGCTGATACGCCCTCATGTTAAAAAACTTGTGGAACGTTTCATTCCTAATCTTGTGGTACTTTCTCATAATGAGGTGGCTCAGGATGTTCGTATAGAGGCTCTTGGTGTTGTAGAGTTAAGTGGTTAGGTCAATAATAATTAAGCACAGTTTCAGGTCTTCAGGGCTGAAAAAATTAAATTTAAAACAAAATTTATAATCTTATGAATCTGAAGCGTTACCGCGTAAATAATATCAAAGAGGCTCTGAAATTCATCAAGAGGGACCTGGGATCTGACGCGATGATTGTTTCAACCCGTCAAGTTAAAGAGAACGCGGGTGCTTTTGGATTGTTCGGTAAAACTATGCTGGAAGTTACTGCCTCCGTTAGTGAAAAGAAAAAGGACAACAGGTCCTCAGTTCCTGCCACGAAGGTACTTGAGAAATACGGCGGCAGCTCTGAAACTTCAGAAACAGTTTTGGCCGATACTTTTCTTACACCACGTAACAAATCTGTGCTTTCAGTTAGAGATGAAACACGGAAGATGATGCTCCCAATTCAAAAAGAACTTCAAGGGATCAGGATTTCTTTAGGAGATTTGAGCAGTCAGTCTGACGGTTTAGACAAGCATTTGATGGGTGAATTAAAACACGAGCTTGGAGAAATGCGGCACATGATGCACATTTTGGCTACCAATACAGGCAACATTACAGATCCGGATCTGCCTGAAAATCTGCTGCTGCTTTATCAGCAAATGAAATTCAGCGGCATGGAAGAAAGATTTTCGAGACGCCTGGTTATGGAAGCACAGCTAAACATGACTACAGAGGATATAGAAAATTTTGCATATGTAAAAATTTTTATTGCCCGAATGCTGATGAAAATCATCAAAATTACCAGAGGTTTGGAAGGCCTAAAATCCCCACAAAAAATAGTTGCGCTACTTGGACCGACCGGAGTTGGTAAAACAACTACTTTAGCAAAGATAGCCTCAGAACAAATGTTGAAATACAAACGAAAAGTTGCCTTGATTTCTGTTGATACAAACCATAGTTCTGCAGCTGAACAAATTCGCTCTTTTGCTAAAAAAATCAAGGCACCGTTCAGTGTTGTTAAATATAAAGATGAAATGAACCGCATTATTGACAGCTATGAGAGTTATGATTCAATCATTATTGACACTGACGGCTGCTCTCAGCGTAATGAAAAGCAATTGTATGAAATGCGTGATATATTTGACGAACGTGGTCGGATACATAATGCACTGGTTTTGAGTGCAACAAGCAAAGACAGTGACATGAGTGAAGTAACAAGGAAATTCGGCTGCATGCCAATTGACAGCATTATTTTTACAAAACTTGATGAAAGTGCTTCCTACGGTTCGCTCTTCAACCATGCAATTCGTTTCAAAAAACCACTCTCCTATTTGACAGTAGGACAAAAAGTTCCAGAAGATATTGAGGTGGCATCAAAGGAACGTATGGTAGATTTACTGCTGAACATTTCCGGAACCTGAGGAATGAGTAAATATCATGCCCAAAAAGCAAAATCCCTATACTGAAAAAACTCAACAGAGCAGGGAAGATCAACTCATAAAACATGCCCCGCTTGTCAAAAGAGTTGTGACTAGAATGGCTGCTCGTTTTCCACCAGGAGTAGATCAGGAAGAACTGTATCAAGTTGGTATGATTGGGCTCTTGGATGCAGTGGATAAGTTCGATACCAGCAGAGATGTTAAGTTTAAAACATACGCTGAATTTCGAATCAAAGGGGCAATTCTTGATGAATTGCGTAAAATGGACTGGGTGCCGCGTTCGGTTCGTGCTGACACCAATAAATACAGCTCTGCATGGAAGGGACTGTCTTTTGAACTTGGCCGTGAACCCACTGATCAGGAAATGGCAGGGCAGATGAAAATGAGTATGGATGAATATTACGAATTCATCCGCAAGGCCAGCCCCACCCCTTTAATATCCATTGAAGAATTTAAAGGTTACTCCAATGAGGAAGACAGTGTCAGTTTACTGGAAATCCTTTCTAAACCTGGAGAAAAAGATCCCTTTTCCATACTGTCATTGCAGCAGATGAAAACCAAATTGGCTGAGGCAATTGGTCAATTGGAGGAACGGGAACAGATGGTGTTGGCTCTTTATTATGAAGAAGAAATGAACTTGAAGGAAATAGGAGAAATTCTGGGTGTAATAGAGTCAAGGGTATCACAAATCCGCTCAAAAACAATACTTAAGTTGCGTGCTAAACTGCGGATTATGACAAAAGACGGGATGGAAAATTAATAAAATTAGAAATACAGAAATGCCGAGTGAAACATCCTCAATTGCACAACTGATTCAGGAAATGGTTGATCAGCAGCTGTCCAAAGTTCTCAAAGTTGCACGCGAACTTGTAGCTGATGCAACTCCGGAAGACATCCGCAACCCCCAGGATTTTCCCGAACTATCCACAGACGCTCTTTTCAACTACGAGGACGGCATCCTCACCGGTTACCTTTCTATGCAGACCGCTCTGCGTAGCCAGGAAAAAAATGAAAGCAATGATCTTGAATGAACTCTGCGGACTCGAAGAAAATCAGGCTTCGTTGGAACTGCCAGAACTGCCAGATCGTATCCCATCAGCGAATAAAATTTTGTTTAATCAACATATTACTGTTCAAATATCCGGCGGGATGGCCAATGCCGTCCGTCTCAGATCAGCAACAAAGGGAGTGATTCGAGGAAATCCTGCAATATTTTAGGCAGGGAACCAGAACGCTCCAGTCAGAAAGAATTTAGGGTTGCATCTCCACTATTCATCAGCCAGAGACCAGGCATGTAATTTGCGCTGTGGCAGAAATAATCGAACATCATATGCTCGTGGTTCCTCAGTAACTCCTTCCCATGATTTCGGAAAAACTCAAGCACTTTCAGGGAGCGCGGTCCGCGGTCAATTATATCTCCCACCGAAACAGGATCATCGTCCGGTATCTGCTTCAACAGTGCCAGCAGAGTTCGGTAATTCCACTGGATGTCTCCGATCAGGTTCATTTATTATTTTGGTCAGAATGCAGTTAAACGGAATCATCGGCTGCATCGAAAATCAATTTACTTCTTGACAAGATGAACCAATAATATATAACTTCAACCAGATAGATGTGAGGAAGAATTTTAAGGAAACGATTTAAAATCTATGATGTAATCCAAAAAAAACTATCAATAATAAACTTTAAAAAGAAAGGCACCATAATGTCAGCTAAAACAATCAGCCGCTTCCCGGTTCCTGAGCTTAAGGATTTGCCGGAAGACATCCGGGAAAGGATCCTGGCAGTTCAGGAAAAGTCAGGGTTTGTTCCAAATGTTTTTCTGGTACTTGCTCATCGTCCGGATGAGTTCAGAGCTTTTTTTGCTTATCATGATGCCATAATGGAAAAAGAGGGAGGACTGACGAAGGGCGAGCGCGAAATGATTGTTGTTGCAACTTCTGGTGTCAATCAATGTATTTACTGTGTCGTAGCACACGGTGCAATTTTAAGAATTCGAGAGAAAAACCCGCATCTAGCAGACCAGATTGCAACTAATTACCGCAAGGCTGACATCACTCCAAGGCAAAAAGCAATGCTTGATTTTGCAGTCAAAGTTTCAATAGAGTCAAGTGATCTGGACGAATCTGATTTTGAGGAAATGCATCAACACGGTTTTTCTGATGATGACATTTGGGACACGGGTGCAATTTCAGCTTTTTTTTCCTTATCCAATCGAATGGCAGATTTAACTAACATGCGGGCAAATGATGAGTTTTACCTCCTGGGACGTATTCCAAAAAAATAGCCGGAAAAGCTCCTGTATAAATACGAATTATATGGAAAATAAAAAATTTATTCATTTGGCGAAAAAGATTCTGTGGCTGTTTTTTGCATTCTTATGGATGATTCAAACGGCATCCGGCGAAACAATTTTGCAGACAAGCAGAGGTGGCGTAACATTCCAGATAAAGACAATCGCAAAAGGACTCGGAGTTCCGTGGGGCATGGCCTTTATAAGTCCGGATCAAATCTTATTTACCGAACGTAACGGGAAGATTGGAATTCTTGCTCCTGCAAGCGGAAAAATAATCCGTATTAGCGGCGGACCGAAAGTAATGCATTCCGGACAGGGAGGATTGTTGGATGTTGCGGTTCCTCCGGATTTTAAACAGGGAAGCTGGATCTATTTTACCTACAGCAAAGAACAGAAAGGCAAGGGAGTTACCGCACTGGCACGAGCCAGGAGAAAAGGCAACCGTCTTGTAGCATTAGAGGACCTACTCGTTACTCGTTCTGCAAGCAACACCGGAAGACATTTCGGGAGCCGCATAGCATTTGATGGAGCAGGTCATCTATTTTTTTCAGTTGGTGACCGAGGTGTACGTCCCAATGCTCAGAATTTATCCACACATGCCGGTTCAATACTGCGTTTGGACTTGAACGGCAATGTGCCTGAAGACAATCCATTTGTGCATCAAACGGGCGCATTGCCGGAAATCTGGAGTTATGGACACCGCAATCCACAGGGAATGTTCTATGACAAAAATCAGCAGCGTCTCTGGTCAATTGAGCACGGTCCCCGCGGAGGAGATGAAATCAATCTAATCCTGCCGGGATTAAACTACGGCTGGCCGATAATTTCCTATGGAAAGGAATACTGGAACCCTTTCCCAGTAGGAGAAGGAACTGAAAAAGAAGGCATGGAACAGCCGGTCAAATTCTATGTTCCATCCATTGCCCCCGGAAGTTTGCTGGTCTATTCCGGGAAAGCCTTTCCTGACTGGAAGGGAAATTTGTTTGCAGGCGCCTTAAAGTTGACACATCTGAATCGTGTGGAAATTGATAACACCGGAAGGGCAATTACAGAAGAACGACTTCTGGTGGGACTCAGAGAACGCATACGTGCTTTAGCCGAAAGTCCGGAAGGTTGGCTTTATCTGTCAACTGACAGCGGAAAAATTCTGAGAATCAGGCCGCAATAAAAATCAATGATTGTAGAATGTTTGTTTAAAAACCTGAAAAGACAAACAAATGCGGTATTATTATTTTACGGTTTAAACAGAAAAAGCTTTTAGTTAATGTCAGTAGAATCTGAGTAGATAAAAAGAGGTTATGTGAAAAAAGCAGTCATCATCGGAGTTGGAACAGAACAGGGACTTGGAGCTCAACTGGCTAAACGTTTTGCCTCGGAAGGACTTCATGTTTTTGTTGCCAGCAGAACTCAGTCCAGACTTGATGCGCTGACAGTTGAAATTGAACAAGCAGGAGGTAAGGCAACTGCTGTTTGCGCGGATGCAACTAACGAAGAGCAGGTGATTAAGCTTTTTGAAAAAGCAGGCAGCGGGCTGGACTTGGCAATCTATAATACCGGCAACAATTATCCAGGTCAAATCATAGATATGGATGCAGAATATTTCAAGAAGAGCTGGGAATCATGTTGCTTTGGAGGTTTCCTTTTTGGTCGGGAGGCTATCCGTCACATGGTCAAGTCCCGTAGGGGGACTCTACTATTCACTGGTGCAAGCGCCTCACTGCGAGGACGCGCCAATTTTGGCGCCTTTAATTCAGCAAAAGCAGGATTGCGTACACTTGCTCAGGCGATGGCCAAGGAATATGGTCCGAAGGGAATTCATGTAGGGCATGTTGTAATTGACGGTGCCATAGCCGGAGACAAGATTATGCGTCATCTGCCTGAACTTGCTAAAAAACTAGGAGAAGACGGTATGATAAATCTCGAAGGTATTGTTGAAAGCTATGTTCATCTTTATCGTCAATCCGCAGGAGCATGGACATTTGAACTCGATCTTCGGACCTCCATAGAAAAGTGGTAAAATGAAATATCTTTTCATGAGTGCCACCTTTTTCTTGCTGGTTTTTAACTGGACTGGGATGCATCAAAATTTTGCAAACGATTCCAAAGAAATTCAAAATGTATTGGAACTTAAACGGCAGGGATGGGAAGTCATCGAAAAAAAAAGCCGTGTGGAATCCCGTCCGGGACTAAAACCTTACCAGAACCTGAAACGAGAAGTTCAGGTGCTTAAATATCGGCTTAGCAAAAACGAGCAGTTTTATTTCTGTCTTGTTGAATACGATAGCCAGTTGGATACCATCAGAGAATCCTGTGCTGACAGTGAAAAGGAGGCGAGAGAGCACCTTGGCCGATAGAGTGGTCAGGAGAGCATCAGGTAGCTGTCTCATCAAAAAGTTCCCGCCCAATCAGCATCCGCCGAATTTCGTTGGTACCTGCTCCAATATCATAAAGTTTAGCATCACGCAGCAGTCGTCCAGCCGGATAATCATTTATGTAGCCGTTTCCCCCTAAAGCCTGAATTGCTTCCAGTGAAACTTTTACTGCATTTTCTGATGCGAATAATAAGCAGGAAGCGGTATCTCTGCGTGAAACCTGGTTATTTGCACAATTTTCTGCAATGCGATAACAAAAAGCTCTGGCAGATTGCAGTGAAGTATACATATCTGCAAGCTTTCCCTGCATAAGTTCAAAAGTGCCAATCGGCCGATCAAACTGCCAGCGTTCATGGACGTAAGGCAACACCAAATCCATTGCTGCCTGCATGATTCCAAGGGGCCCTCCGGAGAGCACAATCCTTTCTAAATTTAGTCCACTCATCAGTACCTTTACTCCATGATTGACCCCATGGATTATGTTTTCGTTTGGAATTTCACAATCTTCAAAAACAAGTTCACAAGTATTGGAACCGCGCATACCTAGTTTATCTTCTTTAGGACCAATATTAAAACCTTTCATTCCTTTTTCTACAATGAAAGCATTAATTCCTTTATGCCCTTTATCTCGATCTGTTTGTGCAATAAATAACGTAGGTGTCAGCATCGGGTCCGTTTGTGATCCACATTTTTGAACCATTGAGGATATAGACATCGCCTTGCTTCTCGGCTTTAAGCTTCATGCTGACGACATCTGAACCTGCTCCGGATTCAGACATGGCCAGCGCACCGACATTTTCACCGGTGCAAAGTTTTAATAGATATTTTTTCTTTTGTGCGTCACTGCCGTTAAGTTTAAGTTGATTTACACACAAATTCGAGTGTGCTCCATAGGACAAGCCTACCGAAGCAGATGCTCTTGAGATTTCCTCAACTGCAACCAAATGAGCTAAATAAGACATTCCGGAGCCTCCATACTCTTCCGAAACAGTAATACCCAGGAGTCCCAGTTCGCCAAGCTCCTTCCACAAATGCTGAGGGAATTCATTGTTGCGGTCTATTTCATCAGCAATTGGTGCAATGCGTTTTTCAGCAAATTGCCGGACTGTTTCCCGAAGCAGATCTACTTCTTCATTAAGTTGAATATCCCAGTTCATTTTGATTTAACTGTAGTTTTGTTTTTCAATTCCCGGAAAAAGCAGTTCGGAGCACCTGTATGACACGCAGGTCCGGATTGATGGACTTTGTAAAGCAGAGTATCATTATCACAATCCACCAGCACTTCCACAATTTTCTGCAAATTACCAGAACTCTCACCTTTTTTCCAAAGCACATCACGTGATCGTGACCAGTAGTGTGCATAACCAGTTTCCTGCGTTTTTTGCACTGCTTCCAGGTTGGCGTAAGCCAGCATCAAAACTACTCCGGAACTTTCATCTTGTGCAATCACAGGAAGCAGCCCGTTCAATTTTTCAAAATCTAAATCTGCAGGAGATAGTTTGGCTTCAGGCTTTCTTCGTTCACACTGCAGATATTTATTGACATAATGCTCTATCAAAAGATCATTTCGTAGGTGATGTATCGCGAATTGTCAATTGTCCGGTAAGCAGCATTACTATTCGGTCAATTCCAAAACCAACTCCACCCATCGGCGGCATTCCATATTCCATTGCCCGTAGGAAATCTTCGTCCAGGGGTTGAGTTTCTTTTTCACCACCGCGTCCCCGCTCGACTTGTTCCTCCATCAAACGGCGCTGAATCACGGGGTCATTCAGTTCAGAATACGCATTAGCAATTTCCCAGCCGTAGATGAAGGCTTCAAACCGCTCAAGCAACTCCGGATTTTCACGATTTTGTTTACAAAGCGGGCTGGTTTCTTTTGGATGATCGGTGATAAAAATCGGCTGAATAAGCTGAGTTTCACAAGTTTCTTCAAACACAAGCTGAGTTGCCAATCCTCGATTATAATCACCATCAAGCTCCCATCCTTTTCTTTAAGTAAATTTTGGACTTCTGCGTCACTCATTTTTGAGAACGAAATCCCACCAAATTTTTCAATTGCATCAAGCATGCTTAAACGCGGCCACGGTGCTTTCACATCTATAGTATGCCCTTCATATTCAAATTCAGTTCTGCCGTTGACCGCAAGCGTGCAGCGTTCACAAATATTTTCTGTATGACGCATTATTTCGTTGTAATCAACATAGGCCTGATAAAATTCCAGTGCAGAAAATTCCGGATTGTGGGTCCTGTCGATACCCTCGTTCCGGAAATCTTTGACAAATTCAAAAACTGCATCAAAGCCTCCAGCAATGAGACGTTTCAAGTACAACTCATTTGAAATCCTCAAATAAAATTTTTGATCCAGTGCCTTGTGATGTGTAACAAAAGGAGTAGCATTGGCGCCGCCATAGACTGATTGCAGTGTCGGTGTTTCTACTTCCAAAAAACCTTCTTCCCTTAAATAGTCACGAATAGTCTGGTATATCAGGGAACGCTTTTTGAAAACCTCTGCTACCTGTGGATTTAGTATTAAGTCAACATATCGCTGACGATAGCGGAATTCTTTGTCTGTAACTTCATCGTGAACAATGCGTTCTCCATCCTTTTCCTCTACCTTTGGCATCGGAATTGGCCGAATTGATTTTGAAAGTAAAGTGACCGTGCTCACCCTCAAAGTCAGTTCTCCGGTTTTAGTGTGCATCAGTGTTCCTGAAAGACCAAGATGATCACCGATGTCAAACAGCTTAAACATTTCGAATTCTGAATCTCCGATTTCATCCTGACGTACATATATTTGTAGACGTGTGTGCTGGGCTTGAATGTTGCCAAAACTGGCCTTGCCCTTGCTGCGTACTGCAAGCAGGCGGCCTGCAATAGTTATTTGCTCCTCCTTTTTCAGCAGCTCTTCTGCCTGTTCGATAATATCCGGAATTGTATGGCTTCTTTGGAATGAATATGGGTAAGGTTCTGTTCCCAAATCACGAATTTTATTCAGCTTATCAAGCCGAATTTGTTGTTGATCTGCTTGTTTTTCCATTTATAAAATATTTCTGTTTATAAGCTATTTTACTTAATAATATTAATATATTGAAAGAATGGTGCTATATGGTTAAAGGGAAAGACCGTTCCAACTTTTTACATCGAAAAAGTAAAAAATTAGCACTCAACAATGAGTAGTGCTATTTTTTACTTGCATCGAATTAATTATTACGATAGTATTATTATATTGAATCAAGATTAGAATATTTTTCGAAATTTAAGATTCACTTAAACGGCTTAGCATACGCTTATCGTTGTTGAAGCTCAATTTATTTAATTAATTATAATAATATTTCAATATCTTATTTACTAGTATCGCGTGCTCGTACAGCGCGTCGATGCAGAAGACAAGACAGCTTCCGGTATTATTATTCCGGACACAGCTAAAGAAAAGCCTTCAGAAGGTAAAGTGGTCGCAGTAGGACCAGGAAAGCGCCTTGACAATGGATCCATTCAGGAAATGGGAGTAAAAAAAGGTGATAAAATTTTATTCAGTAAGTATGGCGGCACCGAGGTAAAAGTCGATGGCGAAGATTATATGATTATGCGTGAGGATGACATCCTAGGCGTTATGTAAATTTGAATACTTAATAAAACATTAACAATTTAACAATTAGAGATATTATGGCAAAACAAGTTATTTTTGCGGCAGCAAGAGTAAAAATGCTTCAGGGCGTCAATATATTAGCAGATGCGGTAAAAGTTACTTTGGGACCAAAAGGCCGGAACGTTGTTCTGGATAAATCTTTTGGTGCACCACGCATCACCAAGGATGGAGTTACAGTCGCCAAAGAAATTGAATTGGAAGACAAGTTCGAAAACATGGGCGCGCAGATGGTTAAAGAAGTTGCGTCTAAAACTTCAGATGTTGCTGGTGATGGAACTACCACTGCTACTGTGTTGGCACAAGCTGTTGTGACAGAAGGTCACCGCAACCTGGCAGCAGGCGCAAATCCAATGGATCTCAAGCGTGGAATTGACCTAGCTGTAACTGCTGCAACTACACATTTGCACAGTATTTCCAAATCAGTTTCCGGATCTAAAGAAATCTCTCAGGTGGGTACTATCTCAGCAAACAATGACACCGTAATAGGGGATATCATTGCTGAGGCCATGGAGAAAGTTGGCAAAGATGGTGTTATCACCATTGAAGAAGCGAAGGTTGCTGATACCAGTTTAGAAGTTGTTGAAGGAATGCAGTTTGACCGCGGTTATCTTTCACCTTACTTCGTAACTGACTCAGAACGAATGGAAGTCTCACTCGAAGATCCATATATAATTTTGGTGGAAAAGAAAGTAACTAACATGAAGGACATTCTTCCTGCAATTGAGCAAATCGCCAAGACAGGAAATCCTTTCTTGATCGTAGCGGAAGACATTGAAGGGGAAGCATTAGCAACACTCGTTGTAAATAATTTAAGAGGTATTGTTAAAGTTTCAGCTGTAAAAGCACCAGGTTTCGGTGATCGTCGTAAAGCGATGCTTGAAGATCTCGCGATTCTTACAGGTGGAGATGTCGTTTCCGAAGATATGGGAATGAAACTCGAAGACCTGACACTTGCAAAACTTGGTAAAGCCAAGTCTGTAGTTATTGACAAAGACAACACGACCGTTGTTGACGGTGGTGGTGATAAAGCAAGTATCAAATCCCGTATCAATCAAATTCGCGCACAGATCGAAGATACATCTTCAGATTATGATCGTGAAAAGTTGCAGGAACGTCTGGCCAAGTTGGCAGGCGGGGTAGCTGTAATTAACGTTGGTGCTGCAACTGAAATTGAGATGAAAGAGAAAAAAGCTCGAGTTGAAGATGCACTGCATGCAACACGCGCAGCAGTTGAAGAAGGGATTGTTCCTGGAGGCGGAGTTGCTTTAATACGTGCCATTGAATCAGTTGAAAAGACTGTAAAAAGCATAAAACAACATGACCAGAAAGTTGGTGCTGAAATTGTTCTTAAGGCACTTGAAGCTCCTTTGCGTCAGATTGTAGCTAATGCAGGACTCGAAGGCGCACTGATTGTCGATAAAGTAAAAGCAAGCAGCACAAACGAAGGTTTTGACGCTGCCAGCGAAAAATATACCGACATGATTTCTGCCGGAATTATTGATCCGACTAAAGTCGTTCGAACTGCACTGGAAAATGCTGCATCCGTCGCCGGATTGCTGTTGACTACAGAAGCAGGAATTCATGATGCTCCTGAAGAAAAAGCAGCTGGTGGTGGAGGAATGCCAGGTGGTGCTCCTGACATGGGCGGAATGGGCGGAATGGGAGGCATGGGCGGAATGATGTAATTTCGTCAACCAGATATCCACTTAAGATTAGGGACGGTTGAAGTGTCCTATTAAATTTTTATTGTTAGATTATTTTAAAAGAGGAATTAACTTTGAAGATTCTAAGGCGGAATCAGTTATTATTTTCTTCTGCTTCCTGGGATTCTTTGCAGATTATACAATAAGTGGTTACAGGTCGAATGAGTAATCGCTTTTCATCAATTTCCTGACCGCACTTTTCACAGTATCCAAATGTTTTCTTTTCTATCCGTTCCAGGGCTTCTTCAACCTTAGCAAGTAGTTTGCGCTCCCGATCCCGAATTCGTAAATTATTGATGTGTTCAGTTTCCAGTGAGGCCCGATCATTGGGATCAGGATAGAGCGTACTTTCTTCCTGCATGCCGTGTACGGTTTCATCAGACTCACCAATAATTTCCGTTTGCAATTCTTCCAAACGTATTTTGATTCTTTCCAGCTTTTTGTCCTGCACTCCTGTTTACTCCATATAAAATGAATTTTTTTTCATTAATTTAATACTATCAATTTTACATTTATTTAGAATTTTGAAAGTTTTTTAAAAAAATTCAATTAAGCTTTTTTGAAAGAAAAGAAATTAAACTGCGATTTGGAAAAATGGTAACGTCGATAAGCTAACACTGTTAGAATTTTCTACAAGTCTCCGGTTGAGGAGTTTACCGCACCGGCTATACTTGTGAGCACACCTCGTTGGGTTTAGATGAAAATTTTATTTATAACATATCTCAACGACAATCGGAACTCGTCTTTACCCTCAAAGTATCTCCGTAAATCTTTGGGAATAATACTACGAAAATAGGATTTATTTAATAGATTGGAATTGTAATTTGACATAACACGAACCCAGAAAGTGGAACTAACACAAGTAGAGGGGTTCGGTGTGGGGTTATTTTGGAGAAATGTAATTTAGCAAAGTCAGATTATTACAGGAGGTTATGAACAAAAAAGTCATCTAGGTGGTCAAGGTAAGAGGATTTGAAACTCCGACCTCTTCGTCCCTAACGAAGCACGCTACAAGACTGTCCCACACCTCGACTGTCCACAGAGTCTAACACAGCAGCTTAAAAATGGCAATGGAGGAGTCTGTAGTTTGCTCAGCGTAAAATGCTTTGCAAGGAGGCAATTTTCTGTCTTTGATCCTGCGTAGAAGCATAGTTCTCCGCATGGTTTAATTGCTTCAGCAGTTTAACAGTCAGAACAGGATCAGGTTTTATGTCTTGATCATCAAGCTGAAGTGCCAGAATTGTCATCTGCACATTTCGAATAATCAGTTTCGGCATCGTCAGCAACAGAATATCGCGCTGTCTCAGGGCTTGAGCTATCTGGATGTCAAACTCTGCTGTGAGTGCAGCTTTTTTCAAAGTGTCCAGGGCTTTAAAATAGGTTTCAATCTTTACGCTCATATTCATCTCATTCTGTGCGGTTCGGATCAGACCAACGGCCTTCATGTAGTGTGTCTCAAATTCTGTCTCAAGTTGATCCGGAGTGAAAACTGAGCGCGGTAATTCTCCTGCAGAGTATGATGCCAGTAAGTCAGGGGGCTGTATCAAACTCTGGTCTGTTGAACTGAAAAAATTCACCACAACCGAGTTTCTGTCTGTAACCTCAATGTACGGAGGCAAATCCAGTGCATTCGGATTCACCATTGCACTCAGAATTACTCTTTTCTGGTGCTCCACATCGGTATCAATTTCCACATAACGCAAATACTCATGATTATTAAATCCTGGAATCTCACGGATTTTTTCAGAGTTAGGAAAAATAATCTGCAGGAAAAACTGGGCCTTGTATCTTCCTGTCTCAGGATCTCTCATTTTCTGTTCAACAATTTGAAACGGAAATCGGTCAGGACTCATTAAAATTGGTCCATCAAAAACTACCTCAATTCCGAAGCGCCTAATTTCACGTAACTCATCTTCAATTTGCAGTGGAATTTTTTTAAGTTCGCGGACCTTAAAAGTTTTTCGTAAAACACTGACATTTTCCGGAGCCTCCTCTAATAATGCGGTACGCTGGAGAAACAGGAAAGCATCACTGTAAGTGAAGAATTCACGTGAACCGTTCTCTAATTCCAAAACATAACGGTAGCGATCACCAAATTTATCGGTTTTCATGTATTTACTATCTTCTGCCTGTAGAATGCGAAAGCGGCGAATTCCCAAAACAAGGCTCTTGCCGTCCAGAATGTCATGTTTCCCAAATGTTTTGACAAAGGCAGTTGAGTTTAAAATGATGCGGTAAAACTTATTCTTGTCAAGTACTCCAAAATCTGTACTTTCCGGTGTAGGAAAGACAAGTGCACGATTTTTACTGAGAATCAGTTCATCAGTCTGTGCCCATTCGCGAATACGATTTATCAACCACTTTCGGCTGGAACCGTCATCAAGAATTGCCTGCAGATAATACTCATCTTTACCCCTGTTTTTTACAAAAACAGAAGAAATTTTGATGGATTTGAAATATCCATGATCCAGCACACTTGCCAGTTTGAGTGCTTTTTGCCGTGACGTATATTCCGGAAAGGCAAATGCCGGCAGACTAAAACCGGTCACAAACAGGGCCAATGCAAGAGAGATGAAGTATATATTTTTATTCAAAATTCTTTCCCACATAAATTTCTACATCTGTTGCCAGTTTACTTATTCTACTCTCCGGCATTGGTTCAATCACCTGTTCTCCAGGTAAAATCTGGGCCAAAATCAAGGCCTCTCTCATCAAGTTTGCATGGAAGTAAATTTTGGTTTTGGGAAGGATTGTCTGTTCACGGACCGATGATATGTTAACGATTTTTAACTTCATTCCAATCTGCTTTTCAATCGTACGTTTCTGTTGACGGTCCAACAGTACTGCAAGACGCTGTGCCGAGTCAGAATGAGGAGAAGCGTTCAAAATCGTAATATTCAGTTGATCAACACGACGGTACAACATCAGCGCGGTCACAGGATGTAAAAGCATCTCCTCTCGGGGACTAATCACAGGCGGCGCCAAATCTATTATTATACTTTCTACTTTCTTCTGTTTTTGAGCATTTGTAGTATTATTTTTTACAGGCTTTTGCAATGCAAATGTTAAATGACGTGAATCTGATTTTTCTGTATCCAGCACGAGAATATGTTTTTCAGTACTTGAAATAGTGAGGGTCACCTGGAACTCTATTTTTCCATTTTCTTTTTTAGTGATTTTCTCCTCAAGTAGCATTTTCTCCAGGATACCTTCCTCTGAAAAGGAAGTTACTTCCCGTTCCGGCAGGAGAATACTGTTAATCAATGTGTTGGGCAGAAGAACGGAAGTTTCGGTCTTGGAATTTCTTGGGTAAATTTGGATATGAGGAAATTGTCCGGGATCGAAAAAACCTTTAAAGGTTAGAAATGGCGTTTTCTCATCCGGAATCAATTCGAAGCGGTCAAGCATATGACCAAAACTTAGGGAGAGAGATAACCCTGCTGGTTGAATAACTTCTATACTCGCCGGCTTCAGTAACTTTTCAATTTTATCCAAAGCAGTCTCATTTTCAACCTTGGCAAGTCTTGCGGCTTCAGCTTCTTTTGCAGCTGTCTCTTCTGTAGCAGCGGCTTCCTGTACCAGCAGTTTTTCTGCTTCTTCCTCCTGTTGACGTTCCTGCTCCATTTGTGCTTGAACTTCTTCAGGCTCAGGATCAGAGAAACTACAACCAGCTACAATTGGAAATAAAAACAACAGACTGAGTACTAAAAAAAGGAAAAACTGCTTCATGAAATTGCAGTGGAAAAAGGTGCATGTGGAGTCTCACACCAGCACTACGGTGGTAGAGACACCAACATACAAATGCAGAAAATGAGCCACTATAGAAAAGCAGTCATGAATCGGAAGGTTCGTCGGAGTCAGTAGGGTCTTGTGGTTCCTCTGGAATGTTTTCTTCCACCAAGTTTTCCAGAGTAGTTTCAGCCGCTGAGACGATTGTTGAGTCTGTTGAATTTTCCTCTTTGACTTCAAGCTCGTCATCATCCTCATCCTCAATCACCGGAGCAATGCCGATCACCTGTTCATCCGTCTCAAGGCGGATCAGGCGATTACCCTGCGTAACTCGGCCGATGGTACGGATATTTTCAACAGGAATCCGGATCAATTTTCCAAACTGAGTGATCAGAAAAAGTTGAAAATGCTCTTCAACTTCCAGTACATTCACAACCGGACCATTTGTATCAGTAATCCGGATTGTACGCATTCCAAAGTTGCCCCTGTTTTTTGCAAGAGTGTAATCTGCTATCGGTGTTTTTTTGCCGTAACCACCTTCTGTAACCGTCAACAGTTCACCTGTACCAGAAAGTGCCAGTGCAGAAACCACCCTGTCGCCTTTGCGAAGCTTGACGCCTCTCACACCACGCGCCTGTCGCCCCATGGCACGTAAAGTTGATTCATTAACGCGCAATCCCATACCGTCACGTGTGGCAAAAAACAATTCTTGATTTCCATCTGTTAGCTGAACAGAAATTACTGAATCTCCCTCGTCGAGAGTAATTACACGCAAACCGGTAACTCGGATTTTTGCGCAATCCAGCATTGGTGTTTTTTTGGCGACACCTCTTTCTGTGCAAAGGAAAATATATTTATTTTCTGCTTCTTTTGGAACATTCAGACAGGAACAAATTGATTCACCCTCCCGTAAAGGCAGCAAATTAATTGCCGCTTTCCCACGACCTGTTGGTCCGGCCTGGGGGAGTTCAAAAACTTTTTTGCGGAAAACCTGACCTTTGTCAGTGAAAAAGAGAAGGAAATCATGTGTGGAGGCAACAAATATTTGTTCGACAAAATCTTCATCTTTTGTACCCATTCCCAGGCGTCCTTTTCCGCCACGTCGCTGTAGTCTGTACTCACTGACTGAACTACGCTTTATATAACCTTCACGGGAAAGAGTGACCACCATGTCTTCTTCATTGATCAGTTCCTCAATGAGGATTGAACTGTCACCTTCAATAATTTCTGTACGGCGCTCGTCTCCATATTTGTCGCGAATTTCAATACTCTCTTTGCGGATAATTTCAATGACACGCTCATCTTTTTCCAGAATATCCTTGTAATCCTCAATGGCTTTGCCAACATCTTCATGTTCTATGCGTATTTTATCTTGCTCCATTCCGGTTAAGCGCTGCAATTTCATATCGAGAATCCCATGGGCCTGACGTTTGGAAAGACCATAGCTTTCCATCAAAACATCCTCTGCCACACCCCCGCTTTCAGCTTTTCGAATAATATTCAGCACTGCATCCAGGTTTTCCAGGGCAATCATCAAACCCTCAAGCAGATGCATCCTGTTTTCGGCCTGTTTTAATTCATAAAGTGTCCGGCGTGTTACTACTTCAATACGATGCTGCAGAAAAAACTCCAGCATTTGGGTCAAGGCCAGGATTTTGGGCTGCTTGTCTACAATGGAGAGCATAATGATGCCGAAACTCGATTGCAGTGCTGTGTGTTTGTAAAGATTACTCAAAACCACATCTGGAGTTTCACCACGTTTTAGCTGAATAAACATGCGCATTCCCTTGCGATCAGATTCGTCCCGTAAATCTGAAATTCCATCAAGTTTTTTGTGACGCACCAATTCCGCAATTTTTTCCAGCAATCTTGCCTTGTTGACCATGAAGGGTAGTTCATCAACAATGATCAAGTCACGTCCATCTTTAGTTTGCTCAAAATGACATTTGGCACGTATCCGGATTATTCCACGTCCTGTTGTGTAGGCGTCATAAATTCCACTTTTACCAATAATAGTACCGCCGGTAGGAAAATCCGGGCCGGGAATAAATTCCATCAATTCCTGGACTGTGGCAGAATTGCGGTGATCAATATAAAACAACAATGCATTCAACACTTCCTTAAGATTATGCGGAGGAATGTTGCTCGCCATACCGACTGCAATTCCGGTCGAACCATTGGTCAGCAAAATTGGAATACGCGAGGGCAGGACTGTTGGCTCTTCCAGGGAGTCGTCATAATTTGGAATAAAATCAACAGTGTCTTTTTCCAGGTCTGCTAGCATATCATGAGCGATTTTCCGCATGCGGACTTCTGTATAACGCATTGCTGCAGGACAATCACCATCAACTGAACCAAAGTTACCTTGTCCATCAACTAATGGATATCTTAGAGCAAAATCTTGAGCCATTCTAACCATTGCATCATAAACAGAAGTATCTCCATGTGGATGATATTTACCAATTACATCACCAACTACACGTGCAGATTTGCGGTAAGGTTTGTTGAAATCGTTACCCTGTTCACTCATTGAAAACAGTACACGTCGGTGAACAGGTTTTAAGCCGTCACGGACATCCGGAATTGCACGCCCAACTATGACGCTCATAGCATACTCCATGTAGGAGTCACGCATTTCGTGGACTATATCTGCTTCAATTATTGTTTCGCTCATGGTTCAAAAATAGTTAATTTTGAAGTTTAGTTTTCAGGACACAACTTGAATTTCAAGATAAATAGAAAAGTTTTTTATGTATCGGAATAGTTTGGTCTTCCATTTTTAATCCTTCCAGATGAGACTCAAGTACTTCAACATATTTTTCTCTACCTTTTCTTTGGTTGCACCTGTGGTGACACATCTATCAATATCTGGATAAAAATCAGAAAATCCGGTTCTAGTTTTTTCTATAACTATCAGATATTTTATTTTTCAGCATCTTCAGGATCAGTCTAATTTTAATCATCCCTTAAAGGGTTTCTACTTCATAAACATGATCGCGTTTTTGAAGCACCAAAACTTTTTCCATCACATCTTCCTGTTTAATTTCATTGACAACTTCCAAGCCTTCAATGACTTTTCCAAAGACAGTATGCTTACCGTCCAGATGCGGGGTGGGGCCGTGTGTGATGAAAAACTGGCTTCCGTTGGTTCCGGGACCTGCGTTGGCCATCGAAAGAATTCCGGCGCTGTCATGCCGACGTTCCAGTGTACATTCATCATCAAATTCATATCCGGGCCCCCCGGTTCCGGTTCCCTGCGGACAACCGCCCTGGATCATAAAATCGGGAATTACACGATGGAAATTAAGTCCGTCATAATACCCTTTTTCGATCAAAGAAATCATGTTGGCCACCGTGTTTGGAGCATCATCTTCAAACATTTCAATTGTCATATTGCCGCGATCGGTCTGGATTTGAAATTGCGGAAGTCCGTCAGAAATTTTTGTTTCACTCATTGTAATTTTCTATTTGTATGTTAAAAAAAGGTGGATTTGAAAATAGCTCAGTATTACAAAAACCATCATCAGGGGTCACAGAGGCATTTGTGAGTAAAAAATATAAACAGTTCAGTGTGTTCTTTGTGACTTTGTGGTTAAATACTCTTTACGTAGTTTTTTGCTTTTTTATCAATTCATCAACTAAAGTACTGTTGTTGATTTTTGTGTTTTCGCTAAAAAAAGATATGGAATTATAATAAACTATAATTTCATCCTTAAGGAGTTTGTTTTCAATAAGATTTATTTTCCCTGTACTTTCTAAAGTTTGGTAAGTTGTTACATTTGGAGTGAAATTAGATCTGATCATCCAGAGTCAGATGAGTAGCTGTTTCTTCAATAATTTTACCTGCATATTTTACTGATAAAGTCTTTGGAAAAGTTACTTGTTTTTCGTCAATTTTGAAGCCTCTGAATTTATAGCATTAGAAAAATGAACCCTTGGAATGGAGAGTCTCTAGAGTTTCTAGACGGGCAATCGCATGAACTGGAGCATTACTTCCACTCATCAGGTCATTGAGAGCTGCATAGACAATCCGCTGTTTCTCGAGGGTACGTTTTCCCTCAAAGACAGGTGAAATTACCTGGATTTCAAAATGCCGTCCGTCTCCGCCCACTTCAGCAGTTGAGTCTGCAACAGATTTTTCAATCGCCTCCTTGATTTGTTCTTCAATAGTTTTCTGAACTCCAGCTAAACTCATAAATCCTCCTGCATTTAATTTACATCCAACTTGGTTTAAAATTTTCTTCCTTTTCCGGTGGTTCAAACATAAATGAGGTTTTGCAGCCACATGAACCTTTGGCCGATGGATTGTTGAATTTAAGCCCACGATCCATCAAACTATAGCTCCATTCTATTTCTGTATCCTTGATGTAAAGATTGCTTTTTTTATCGACCAGAATTGTTAAATTTTGTGATTCAAACTCCAAATCAAATTTTGTCTTTTTTGAATCGAAATCCAGTGTATAGGTAAATCCGGAACAACCTCCGCCTTTGACCCCTACCCTTACACAAACGTCTTCTGCCAATTCATTTTGCAGCATGATTTTTTTAATTTCCTTTGCCGCATTTTCTGTGAGCGTTATCATAGTTTCTCCAGTGTCAGTGGTCTTCACTGACCAGATTTCTGTTCCATTCCGGTATTTCAATAATGAGAGCCCGGGAACCATTAGGTACGCATTGACATGCAAGACGTGACTGAGGTTCAAGTCCGGGTGCTAAATCCAGCATATCCTCCTCATCATCAGTAGCCTCGTTACAACTTTCAAGTCCCTCCCGTACAATGACATGACAGGTGGAACAGGCTAAAACTCCTCCACAGGAATGGTCTATATCGATACCTGCTTCCAGGGCTACATTGAGGATTGAACCCGGAAGTCCGTCAGATTTAGTTGTAATTTTTTCAGATAAAACAGCCACCTTTTTCTGCATTGGCAGAAAGGTTACATCATAGTTTTGAAGAGGTAATTCAAATTCCGCTTTCTCAATATAAGGATTAGTGCCTGCCATAATCTGTTTGTATAATTTTAAGAAAAAAATCTATTCAAGAATTATACTGAATTTCCCATATAAAATCAATGCAAGAACTAATAATTTAAGTTTTTTATCTAAAGGATTCTCAAAAAACTTAGTGCAAAATTTCGTGTTTGTTTTTGTTTATTTAAGTTTAGATTTTATAAAGGCGAGTAATTCCGGATTTGCCCAATCCCGAATACCTAATGCTCTTCCCAAAACTACTCCCTCCGGATCAATCAGGTAAGTAACAGGAATGTTTTTGACGCCGTACAAGTTGGTAATTTCCATCTTTGGATCTGCTACCATCGGGAACGTGAAACCGTATTTCTCAGCAAACTTACTGATTTTTTTCGTGTTTTCTCCCATTCCAACTGCCAGCACGATCAATTTTTCCTGCCCCATTTGCTGATATGCCTTCTCAAAATCTGGCATTTCTTTCAGACACGGTGAACACCAGGTAGCCCAAAAATTCAGCAAAATAAATCGACCACGGTAGTCTTTCAGATTTACTGTCTTTTCATTGGGAAGTTTTCCCGCAAAATTATGTGCCTCAATCCAAGCTGTAGCAGGAGTAATGCGTAGACTGTTTAATAATTTTCGTTCTTCACCAGCCAGTAGTGCCTGTTTGCTCTTTGCGGAGGGAGTAACAAGAACTAACAGCCAGAGCCAAAAAAACAGCCGAGGCAAATTCCTTTTCGACAGGGTCATTTATATATTTTTTTGAAAGAAATCCACCTCATTTAAGGCTAAGTTGATTGTTAGACAGAGAACTTTATTTTACTTCAAAACAAGGATCTTATCAATCAGGAACACGAAATAACAGTCAAATTGAGCTACCCGCAGAAGGCCAGTTATAAATCACACGCACAAAATCATGGTTTTCAACAAAATCAGATTTTCTCAAAAATTCTGCAAAAACTCTTTGACCACTGGAGTCTCCAATAGCCAGCACAATCAAAGAGTCCCGGAATTTATGCATGAATTCCTCAGGAGGCAGATTATTAAAACCCCATGCCGGCAGGTTTTTCACCTGACGGTCAGGTGGCCCAGGACGATTATCCACAAAACCAAGCAAACGAACCCCTCTGTTTGCAAAACTTTGTGCCGCCTGTCTGCCAGTTGGACCAGAGCCTACAATTAGAACACCACGACGTTTTTTGAGTCGACCAAACTCAAGGAGATAATGTACTTTTGCGTCAAACATGGCCGGACGTTTATACATTGCTTCAACTCTTGAGAGACGTTCGGGGGCAAAATATTTACGGACCAGTGTTTCCGGATGTTTAGCCAATCTTGTTCCGCAGCCGTATGCCCGCAAAATAAAATCATAATCTTCTGCCCAGGGATTGTTTGAGTAACCGCCAATTTTGTCGAATAATTTCCGAGTTGCAAAAAAAGTCGGATGAACAATTGGTGATTCTGCAAATAAATCGCTTTCAATTTGCTGATGAGACATCAGGGAATTGCTCCAGGACTGGTAATGAACTGCGCTTTCCGGAAGTGGTCCTTTATCAGTAAAACCTTCCACTCTGCAACCTATCAACTCCAATTCAGGATCTTTTTGCATTAATTCCAGTTGTTTTTCCAATCTTGTTATTTGCATCCTATCATCGGCATCCATCCGGGCAATATAAGTTCCTTTGCATTCAATAAGTCCAGTGTTAAGTGCCGAAACAATGCCCTGCGATTCTGTGCGAATCATCCGGATTCTGGAATCATCCTGACTTGCTTTTTCTAGCAATACCGGGGTTTCATCAGTTGAACCGTCATCAACAACAACCAGTTCGTAATTTGTAAAACTCTGGTTTTCAATGTCAGTAAGACAGTTGCGCAACATTGCAGCATCGTTACGTACCGGCATCAGGATAGAAATTATAGGATTGGATTTCAAAATTTGCCGGCAGAAAAATCTGTTGATAAGAGAATTTGGAGTATCTTGTTCCGATAATTTTGAGACTGATTAAGCAAGATCACAAAATAGAGCGGTTGCGTGCCGGGCAGATAACCGGCCATAGTGTAAACCCCTCTGAGGGTACCCGTTTTTAGTAAAACACCATTATCTTCGTGAAGCAAATCCTGATAAGGAGCAAAAGCCTTTAGCAACTGCCAAATGGCTTCCGGTGTTAGACGATTTTTGCGCGAAATTCCTGAACCTTCAACCAACTTAAATTGTTCTGTGGGTAATTTGACTTCTTGTCGTAAATATTCCGTAAGTGCGCGTGTTCCTTTTTCCAGAGTGGCCGGAGGGCCGTAACGCTGCAAGCCAACGGTTAATAAAAGCTGATTTGCCGTAAAGTTATTGGAAAAGCGCAGCATGCCCGCAATTACTTCCTTTAATGTTAAAATATTGCTGTGAGTGTAAAACAGGTGATCTCCGTTTCTAACAGAACGTAAAGCAACGTTTTTGTTTTCAAATGAAAATCCTTCTTTGCGAAAAAATGATTTTATAAGTTCTCCTGAATAAGTAAAACTTAAGTTAGGTTTTAAACTGATCCTATGGGCTCCTGGTGACAATTTTTTAGCCAGGCGACGCGCTAAAGGGGTCAGTGGAGTTTGTTTTTCAGCAGAAGTGACATGGCCTTTTGAATCAACTTTCACGAACACTGTATTGAAATTAACCACCAGTGCACCATTATGTGCATCAAAAGGATTATTAGAAAACGAAATTCCAGGGATTTTAATATTTTCACTAAAGAGTGAGGTGTCAAAAAACAAGCCCTGCATTTTTTTAGGGACATCGGGAAGCAGGCTTATTTTTTGTGCTATTTGCTGCCATTCTTCGGAAACTAAAAAGGGATCACCTTTGCCCTTGATAATAAGCGAATTATTTTGATCAATATAAAATTCAGTATTGAAACTGTATTCTGATCCAAAATAATGCAAAGATGACAGTGCAGTTGCATATTTTAGCACTGAGGCTGGAATCAGCAACGGGTTTTTATTTGGAGGATAGCGATAGAGCACTTGTTGCTCATTGGCGATCAATACGCTTCCGTTTCGGACCAGAGATTTTAACTGAATATTCAACTTAGATTGAGAAGGATTTGCTGCCCACAAAACTGAAGATAACAAAATAATAATTCCCGTTCCAAGTATTAATCTGAACATTTTTTCTTGCATTAGCAACAGCTTCTCATTAGGATTAATGGTTTTCAGGAGTAGAAATATTCACACTAAAAAAGGTATTATGATCACGAAGAAAATTCTTGTTACCCCCGGAGACGGGATTGGTCCGGAAGTAACAAAACAGGCTATTCATGTGTTAAAAACTGTAGCACAACGTTTTGAACTTCAACTCGAATTATCTGAAAAACCTGTTGGTGGAATCGCTTACGATTTAACTGGTACTCCAATTCCGGATGAAACACTTAAAGCAGCAAAAAATTCAGATGCAGTTCTGTTGGGTGCAGTTGGAGGCCCAAAATGGGAACAGCTTGATTTTTCGGTACGTCCTGAACGAGGGTTGTTGAAATTGCGTTCCGAATTGGGATTGTACGCAAATTTACGGCCTGCTGTAATATACGGTGATCTGGTCAATGCTTCAACATTAAAGCCGGAAATCGTCGATGGTGCCGATTTGATGGTGGTACGAGAATTGACTGGAGGAATTTATTTCGGCGAGCCTCGTGGTGTGGAAGTCCGAAACGGGGAACGGGTGGGTTTTAACACACTAGTTTATTCTGAATCAGAAATTCGCCGTATTGTGAAAGTCGGCTTTGAAATTGCCATGAAGCGCAAGAAAAAACTTACTTCTGTTGACAAAGCTAATGTTCTTGAGGTGTCCCAATTATGGAGGTTGGCTGAGGTGGGGAAGGACTTTCCGGAAGTTGAGCTGAGCCACATGTATGTAGACAATGCGGCTATGCAGATAATCCGCAATCCAAAGCAGTTTGATACCATGGTTACAACCAACATGTTTGGCGACATCCTCAGTGATGCTGCAGCCATGATGACCGGTTCTCTTGGAATGCTGCCTTCTGCAAGTATAGGAGGGAAAAACGGAATGTACGAACCGGTTCACGGTTCTGCTCCGGACATTTCCGGACTGGACAAAGCGAATCCGCTGGCCATGATTCTTTCAGTGGGTATGATGCTGCGTTATTCTTTTGATCTCACTGAAGCCGATGAAATGATTCAGCAGGCTGTCGTAAAAACTCTTGAAACATATCGCACCGACGATATTATGGCCGAAGGTAAAACACTCATCGGTTGCCAGGAGATGGGTGAAAGAGTCCTTCAAATTTTGGAACAAAAATAATCTTGAGTTGGTTCGTCTCAAAAGGGAAGCTCTTATTGTTCAGGCTCCGCTTTCAGGGAGTACGTCTACAGTTACACTGGAACAAAATAATTCAAAAGATACTGGAATTTTTAATACTGAGCCGGCTGCTGAATGGCGACTCACTATTTAAGGCCCAACCTTATTTACGGCAAGAAAAACAAATCCTGCTTGATAAGTCTTCCGGACGTAGAATAATATATTTTACTTTTCGTACTCTTCATTTTCTGGATTGGTTTGCACCAATTGATTTAGCGCTGGCACGGTCTTTTCCAGGGAAATATGAGGTTTTTTACATTGATTTTTCCACAACACTACATCGCATCGGTAAAGGATTCGAATATCTTCATTTTCGCCAACAAGTCGAAGAACGTCTGCTACGACTAAACATTTCACCTTTACATCATTTTTCGCATGAGGAATTAGCGGAATACACATCTTTTCCCGACGCGGATGTTCATGTAACCTGTGAGTCAATCAGACAGGAAACATTCTCTGTTCCGGAACGTATTTACCTGCCGCATTATGCTCTGCCCAAAGCAATTGATATTGGGCTTCCGGGGAATATTCGTTTCAACCATGTTTTTCTTCCAACTCGACCGCCATACACTTACAAGCAACTAGAGCAAAATTTTCAGGAAGAGATCAAAGTTCATTCTGTGGGATATCCAAAACTGCAGGCTGTTTCCAGCCCTGTAAGCTGTTTCCCTGATTCCGACCAACCTGTTGTGCTTTATGCACCCTCATTGGAAATTAGCTTACTTTTTGACGCACTTGACAGGGGGCTTCTCGGAATTTTTAATAAGATGTCCCATTACAATTTTGTAATCAAACTGCATCCCTCACTTGCCTCACGGAGACATTATGTTACTGCATTTATGTGTCAAGAGCTGAAAGGTGTTGAGCATATTCATTTTGATGAATTGTCCGGTATTCAAAATTTAGCCGAAGAATCCTCACTGTTAATAACAGATTTTGGTAGTGTAGGTGGAGAATACCGCCTGGGATATGGCAAAAGGGTCATTTTCCTGAAAACACCTGCTGAATATGAAGGTGGAGCCGATTTACAATTCAGGGATGATTTTGCAGATGGGGTATGTAAAGTGGAAGATTTGGAAAATGTGATTGAGTCTGTTATGAAAAAAGGGGCACTTTCTGACTCTGAATTCCATAATATGCGTCAGCAGGTACTTAGTTTTTCTGAAGCATCAGATTATGAGGCCGCCCGTATAGTCGATGAAATTTGTTCAGCTTCCTGAATCTTCCTCTCGATTCACCAAATCAGGTGAAAAAGCCGGCATACAGACCGACCAATATTCTGCTTCTACATCAAAAGGATTAGAATAACGAACTCTGGCCCCCTTGCGGACAAGCAAAGACTCACCAACATTTAGCGTAACAGTTTCATCGTCAATCTCAATTTGCTTACGTCCCCGGACCATCATGGTGTATTCGTCAAACTCCGGATTTTGATGTGGTTCGCTCCAACCAGGAGGTGCAACCATATGAGCAACACTCACTTCGGGTTCATTACTCACAGCACGTCCAACATGTTCTTCAATTAATTTTCCGTCAGTTGTTGGAACCACAAACGGTGCCTGCTGTAATACGTATGAATCACTCATAATCCTGTCTTATTTGAGGTTTCCTGTTGTTTTATTCTGGGATATATTATTTTTAAAGCCCGGTCAAAATGAAATTGATCATCTATTTCAGTCCAAACTAAATCACCGATCCGCAAGTAAGGAACAACCAATTCTGAGCTAACCTCTGAAATACATTCTTCATAATGGTTACTGCACGGAAATGTGAGGTTTTCTTCATGCAGAGCACACATTCGGCGGAACAAATTCTGAGAAATTATAGATATTCCAACTAATTCTCCCTGAATTTGTAAATGTGGACGAGGCTGTTTTGAAATAGCCACAATATCTCCGCTGACAATGCTACTGGAGGTCTCATAATTATGATTTTTATCCTGATTAATTCCATAGATGTATACTTCATCATTAGAACCTGTTTTTCCTGAGGCCAGCACCACATCCGGACCCTCATAATTTAAGACTGAGGTCAAAGCACGGGATTCATAAAGCAAATCAGACTCCAACAACAAAAAATCATCCTGCAAAACTTCCTGTGCTACAAAAAGCGAGTGCATACTTCCGGTTTCAGCAAAACGCGGACTGTGAATAAATTCAATCTTTGGCAAGTTTCCCAGAGGCTCAAGGTGTTTATGGTACATTGTATCCTGAAAACCAGTCACAATTATGACCCGATCAATACCCTCACTCTTTAAGCGTTCCAGTGAGCGAATAATCAGGGATTTTCCCTCGATTTCCAACAATCCTTTTGGACATTCTCCAATCACATTTTGCAAACGAACCCCCATCCCTGCTGCAAGTATGACGGCAGTATTGATTCTTGCTAATGGAGATTTATTCATTGTAATTCAGGACACCAGTCGACTTTTGGATTCTTCAGAAACCTAACCATTTGGTTGATCTTGGAACTGCATTTCATAAAGTTGCTGGTAACGACCTTCTTTCGATAGCAATTCATTGTGAGTACCTTGTTCTACAATCTGTCCATTCTCCATCACACATATTCTGTCAGCATTCCGAATGGTCGAAAGTCGATGTGCAACCACAATGGTAGTGCGATTTTCCATTAGACGTTCAATAGCCTGCTGCACCTCAATTTCAGATTCAGAATCAAGTGCAGAAGTTGCTTCATCTAGAATAAGAATTGGAGCATCTTTGAGCAAGCGCCCGCGCAATGCCAACACGTTGCCGTTGTCCACCGGAAAGTCTTGCACCTTTTTCGCCAATCACTGTTTCGTAACCATCAGACTGTTCTAAAATAAATTTGTGAGCATTAGCAGCTTGTGCCGCTGCATACATCTTTTCTTTAGAGCAATCCGGCTGTCCATAGGTAATGTTACTGGCAATGGTGTCATTAAAGAGGATGGTATCTTGAGTCACAATTGCAATCAATTTCCGCAGGGAGGCTATATCCAAATCACGAAGATCATGTCCGTCTATGTGGACTTCTCCCCGTGTAATATCATAAAAACGCGGGATCAAATTAGTAATGGTTGTTTTACCGGCACCGCTGCTGCCGACTAAAGCCACAGCTTCCCCTTTTTGCAAAGTAAGTTGAAAATCCTTAACCGCAGGTTCATCTTGGTCAGGATAGTGGAAAGCCTGTATATTTAGATTTATTTCACGATCAAAGCTGGTCAGTTTAGTGGCATCAGGAGAACTAACAATGTCATCTTTAACATCAAGAATATTAAAAATTCTCTGAACTGCAGCGATTCCCTCCTGCAGTTTTAAATTGAAGCCATTCAGTTTTTTTACCGGTTCATTCAGCAAAAAAAAACTAATCACAAACGAAGTGAAATCTCCCGCAGTGATCTGATCGTTAATAATTAAATAACCACCATAAGCCACAATTGTTGCTCCAGCTGCAGCACCAATAATTTCAATAACCGGATATGAGTATGAATCAATCATGATCGACCGCATTTGATTTTTGTAAAGATCATCGTTTGCGTCTTTAAAACGTTTGCTTTCATATTTTTCCATTCCAAAGGCCTTCACAACACGAACACCAGTGATTGTTTCCACCAGCAAACTACTTAAATCTCCAAAACTAATTTGCCTTTGACTAACTGCAATCTTGTTGCGCTGGCCAAAAATTTGGATAAAAAATATTGCAACAGGAATAATTGTCATGGTTACCAGGGCCAACTGCCAACTACGAAAAAACATGATTCCAAGCAGTAGAAAAAATTGTGGAATGTCACGAAAAGGTCCTGTGACTCCAACTTGAAGCATGTTTTGAAATACATGTAAATCGTTAGTGAAGCGTGAAATCAGGTCACCAGTTTTAGAACGGTTAAAAAAGGTGAGGGAAAGATTGACAAGATGGTCAAAAAGCTGCTGCCTGAGTTTTACAATGAGGCTCTGTACAAGATGTCCGACACTGTAGTTGTGACCAAAAAAAAACAAACCCTTGATTGCAAAAACTATCATCATTCCCAAGCCCACCAGAAAATACTGTTTTAGTTCCGGGTTGTCGCCATAGGCAATAGCATCTACAATATCTTTGGCGTAATATGCAGGTGCTGCAGTAAATATATTGTAACCCACCATGCAAACTATGCTGAAAAATACCCAGCCTTTGAGTGGGGCAATAAGTTCATACAGTCGCCAGGCAATGTGACGGGATTGATTGTCCTTCATGACAAAATACTTTGCTTAAAAATTTTTATTACAGATTTAGTTTTTATCAGTCATTTCCCAAGTTGTTCCTTCCGGTAAATCCTTGAATTCAATTCCAATCTTCTGTAGACGCTCTCGGATCAGGTCTGCACTTGCAAAATCTTTATTCTCTCTGAGGTTCTCCCGTAATTCAACCAGAACTTCCATTATATTTTTTATTTGAAGTTCGGTTTGAGATGCTTCCAGTGACTTCGGAATAATCCCGAGAACATCTCCACCCAAGCTGGAAAACAAATACTCTGCATCAACAATTGCTTCAGGTTCGGCTCTTTTTTCAGACAAGAGTGTATTAACATCACGACTCAAATCAAACAGCACTGCAATCGCTTGAGGTGTTGAAAAATCATCATCCATTGCCTTACAAAAACGTTTACGAAACTCTTCAAAATATTTTCCGGTAGGTTTTGCTCCATCTGCTTTTCTTTCACGAAGATTCCGGACAGTTTGATGAAGGCGCTTCATGGATAATCCAGCTGAAGTTAATGCGCTTTCACTAAAATTAACTACAGAACGATAATGACTTGCCGCAATAAAGTAACGAACAGTTAATGGATCATATTTTTTAAAAACATCAAACAGCGTTACAAAATTTCCACTGGACTTGCTCATTTTCTGTCCCTCAATGGTAAGCATATTTGTGTGCATCCAGTTACGCGCAAATGGTTTTTCAAGTCCTCTCGCCTGTGCAATTTCACATTCATGATGCGGAAATTTTAAATCCATTCCGCCACCGTGAATATCAAATTCTTCACCCAAATAGCGGGTACTCATTACCACACATTCGGTGTGCCAACCAGGATATCCCCAGCCACTGAATGTATCACGCCAACGCATCAAGTGTCCAGGTTCTGCTCGTTTCCAAAGGGCAAAATCACCCGGATGACGCTTTTCAGAGCGGACTTTTACCCGGGCACCACTCTTCATTTCTTCAACTTTACGGTTTGAAAGTTCACCGTACTTTGGATCTTTGGTTATTTCGAAATAAACTGAGCCATTGGATTCATAGGCCAGTCCATGTTCAAGTAATTTTTCAATGGCTTCCAACTGTTCCGGAATATGTCCAGTTGCTCTTGGGCTGATGTCAGGTCGAATCACTTCCAAAAGATCCATTGCCTCAAAATGTCTGCGAGAATAACTTTCCGCAACTGCCATCGGTTCCTGATTCAGTTCTCGGGCACGCTTAAGCAGTTTATCTTCTCCTTCATCAGCATCTCCCATCAGGTGTCCAACGTCAGTTATGTTTTGCACATACAATGTTTTTAACCCGCAGAAACGAAGGTATCGTAAAATAACGTCAAAACTCACATAGGCTTTTGCGTGCCCGAGATGGCTGTCGCTGTAGACGGTGGGGCCACAAACATAAAGTGATACATGGCCCTCATGAACAGGATTAAAAGGTTCTTTTTGATCAGAGAGAGAATTATAAATTTGAAGGGGCATTTTTGTTAATTTATCACTCAGACAAATTCCAGACAAGGAATTTTGCTAAACCTGAACTTTCTGCTTCTTTTTGTGCAAAACGAGGTTCCTGATTTTTGATTATTTCAATGTAGTGGTTGATACTGACTTCGATACGTTCAAAGAATGGCTGTGGATACACTCCCAGGAAAATAGTCCAGAAAACAAGAGGAACTAGGACTACAACTTCCCGTAGTGAGAAATCATTAAGATTTTTAACGAGGTCTTTGGTCAGTGGACCAAAAATCACACGCTGTACCATCCAAAGCATGTAAATAGCAGCAACTATAACACCGAAAGCAGCAACAATTCCATACCAGATATTTACCCTGGCAGCACCTATCATGGTTAAAACTTCTCCAACAAAACCATTCAGTCCAGGCAAGCCAATAGAAGCCATGGAAAAGAAAACCAGGAAAACAGCAAATTTTGGCATTGTGTGAGCGACTCCGCCATATGCTGAAATTTCCTGAGTGTGTGTCCTCTCGTAAATCATTCCCACTGTAAGGAACAGTGCCCCGGTGACAATCGCATGGTTTATCATCTGAATCCAACTTCCGGATAGACCCTGGATGTTGAGCGCAAATAATCCCAGCACAATATAACCCATATGTGCAACTGAAGAGTATGCAATAAGACGCTTTATTTGTGGTTGTACCATTGCCACAAGTCCTCCGTAAATGATTCCGATCAAGGCAAGTACCATGAAAATGGGTGTTAAATCAAAAACGGCTGCTGGAAAAATTGGCATCGCAAAACGTAAAAAACCATAAGGTCCAAATTTCAACATTACTGCTGCCAACTGCACTGAACCTGCAGTTGGAGCCTCATAGTGTGCATCCGGAAGCCAGGTGTGAAGTGGAAAGAGTGGTATCTTTACAGCAAATGCTGCTGCAAATCCAAGAAAGAGCCAGAATTGTGTTTCAGGTGGAATCTGCATGCCGTACCAATCAAAAACACTGAAGGACCATGCTCCATTCAAATCCAGATAAATGTTTGCTGTGTAGAGCAAAGAAATCAGCATCAAAAGCGAACCCACCATTGTGTAAATGAAAAACTTGATGGTGGCATAGAGTCGGTTTGGACCACCCCAAATTCCGATTAGTAAATACATTGGTACCAGCATCACCTCAAAAAATACATAAAACAACACTACATCCATTGCCGCAAAACAACCGAGCATTCCGATTTGCAGGAGCAGCATTTGAATTTGGAACTGCCAGTTACGCTTCGCGATATTCCATGAACCGAGCAGTGCAAGTGGAGTGATGAAGGTTATAATCAGAAAAAAGAAAAGATTAAGTCCATCCAAACCTAAAAAATATTCAATGTTGAATTGAGAAATCCATGGTATGCGCTCTACCATTTGCAAGTCTGCAGTACTAGAATCAAAATTAAACCAGAGGTGCAGACTCAGCAAAAAAGAAATGCCGCTGCTGAAAAGCGCACTTACTTTGGCAGGAATACCGTTCCCCTCATCACGGAAAATGGAGGCTAAGGCTATGCCCACTATTGGTGAAAAGATTATAAGAGAAAGTATTGGAAGTACTGAAATGTCCATCTGAAGTGGTTGGAAATGTTTGAGGTGAAGGTTTTAAATTAAGCTAGCGTGATTGTAAAACTTCGCAAATACTTTCTACTTCATGAAATTGTATACGCATAATAGTTTTGAGAAAATATCCATATATAAAACTAAGAGAATTAGCCACTTAAAGCAAGATGAATCTGAGTTGAACAAACATTGTTTTGCGCATCTAAGCATCATACTTCAATTCCCAAACGGGGCAACAAAGGTCTCATTAAATCACCAACAGTTTGATTTTCCATGAAACTCCATCTGAAACCTAATAACAAATCCAATGGGTTAACTGCTACACCGTACTCATCAATGCAGCGTCCGCTGGTAAGGGCACTGGTATTGACAGATCGAACTGTTTCCTGCTCCAAAAAACCAAGTTTTAACCACTTCCGCCGAAATTCTGAGAGATATTCAACTTGTTCAAAGCTGCCGAAACAAATCAAAGCATTGATAAAACATAATGTCGTGAATGTTATAAATAATCCTGGACAGAGTGTGCCGGACTCCAAAGCCTTTATGATTTTTTCTGGTGAAACATCGAGCTGAAAATTCTGACTCTGCAGCATATCATCTTTGAACACAACTGTTTCCTGCCGTATTTTATTTTTGTGATGAACTTCAACGGTGAAAAGAGGAGTCTCTGGAGAAAATTCATCAAGCACTGTTTTACGGATTGTTGGTTCAAATAAAAAACGAAAAAGAGGGTGTTGCGAATTCTTAAGAACCAAAATCAAATACGTACGAATAACCTCGTTAAGATCAAAATATAGCACTGATTTGCCGGGCATTATTTTTCGCAGTTGAGCTGCACTAAACTGTGAAGCCCAGGCTGTAAACCCATCCCCCGGTTTTACAACGGGCACATATTTGAGAATTGGTTCAGCAATATACGGAAGAAGACTGGTCAGTTTTTCCGGAATTTTGCTTTGGTAAACACGAGAATCTCTCATACTTCCTGGAATGAATGAGAGACGTCGTTCATCTGAATCACGATAACGGTCTGAATCTGCACGTTTTAATTCAGCAAATCCGGGAGCTTTTGGGTCAATGACTGTTTCCAAGTCAAACCGGTTACTAAAATTCAAGCATCCGGACCAGGCTGCATTTGCAAACGGTACCCCTGAAAAGGCTCCAACAAAGTATGTTTCTTCAACAGGCAAACCTAATAAACTTAAATGATGTAAGGCTAGAAAAGTTGGTCCCTCAGATACAGTCAAGTGAGTTGCCGTCTGCAAAACACGTGTTCTATCCAGTGCTGTAGAATAGGCTTTAGCTTCTATTTTAGTATAGCCTATTCTGCAAAACTCTATTTCAAAAGCTTCCCGCAATTCTATTTCAAAAGGTGGAGGAGCAACAGGTTTTTCCCAGAGTTGGTCAGCATAATCAAGTAGAGGCGTCTCCCACACCTCACCCAATATTTTTGCCAGCTCCGGACGATTTGCGTTTTGGAGTAAACGACAAATGGTTTTTGTGTCAAGTGGCATTTGTTATAACTTGAAAATTATTATTTAAATACATAATTACTTTCAAAGTTTCAAAGTTTCAAAGTTTTTATAGTATGTTGGACTCTATACCACTTTTAAAAATTTGCTGCCATTTTGACGGAATGTCAATCCCCAGGCGCGGACATGAAACAGATGTGGGCATTGACCTGACTGCAATGGCAGTTGAACAAAAACGTCCGGGCATTTTCTTTTTTGATAGCGGGATCTCTATTCATGTAAGTAATGGATTTTATGTCGAAATAGTGCCGCGTTCCAGCATAATTAAGACAGATTTCATATTGGCAAATAGCGTTGGGATCATTGATCCTGACTACCGTGGACGAATCTTTATTCCCTTCCGCTATGTGGGTTCAGGTGACGGTATGCAAGCTGCGGAAGAACTTCTTCATCAGCGCATTGCACAAATGCTGGTTTGCAAACTTGAACCTTGCCGTATTGAAGTAGTCGACTCCCTTGATGATTCTGTTCGCGGAGAAGGCGGCTTTGGAAGTACAGGAAAGTAAGCAATAATCGGCTTTCTCAATCTTCAGCTTCACTGATTGGTATTACTTCGATATTTAGTACTTCCCAGCCCGGCGGGTTTTTCCGGAAAGTTAAAGAAACAGTAACCTCTTTTCCTGTCTCCTTGTCTCCAATACGTGCTCGTACCAGGGAAGGAATTTCAGCATTTCCCCGTAAATCGAGATGCATTTCCGGTTCCTCAATTTCTGGTGATTCCTTCAATAGTGAAATCAGTGGTTGATATGAACGTATCGCCTGTTCGGCAGTCTGGTATGCAGCAGTTTTTTCTATACCGGAACGCTGGAATAAGATAGCAATCGAAAAAAAGCCAAACAAAATGATGTTGCCAAGTAATATACGTAAAGTTCCCCGCATGACTTTTTGGTCATCAAGTACAACTGTTTTCCACCATTTATCTGCCAACCGCCTAGCATAAGCATCTCGCAGGACTATCACACCTTCAACAGGAAAGAGAAGCAGCAATATGTTTCTTTGCACAAGCACAGTCCTTGAGGGACGCTGTTCCAGATCCTCTATTCCCCTAATTTTCATTGCAAGCAGAAGCTTACCAAGGCTCCTGCCAAAAATATCTTTAAACAGTAAAATGAAGGCAATACTTCCATAAAAAAACACTAAACTTGACAAATCTCGAGACTGCATGACTAAATCCCAGTGTTCTTCACGAAATACCTGCACTAATGTATTTGCGAAAAGCAGGGCAAAAATAAAATCCAGCAACAAGGCAAACAAACGCTTGCCTTTGGATGAAACTTGCAGGCGGTTTTCATAATCCTGATTTTGATTTTCGGATTCCAGTTTAGATTCTAAACTCATGAATTTTCTGAAAAATCATTTAAAAATTCATGAATCACTTCAGCTACGGATTCAGGATTATCTAAATGTAAATGGTGATCTCCCGCAATGATACGGTGCTGTAAGTTTTTTACGTGAGGAATAAGTTCCTGCATCAATTCATTCCATTGATCTTTCTTCTCATTTTTTGCTTCGATCAGCAGTACCGGTGCAGAAATTTTCTGTAGAAAGGCACAGGCTTGTTCTTTTATCAAATAATGGCGTGACCTAATTTTCAAACTTGGATCACTGCGCCAGGTGAAACCACCATCCACAATCTGTAGTCCACGTGCAACCAAAGTTCTTACAGACGACACAGCAATACTTCCAGTGTTATGGCGTACTTTTATAGCAGTTTCCATATTAGGATAAATAGGCATTTTTTTATCTGAACGGCGTAGCCACTGATTAGTTGCTTCCAGTAAATTTTCCGGCATTTTCTCTGGTGCTTGAACTATTGAACCCAAGCCTTCAATTAACATAAGATATTTAATTTTTTCTGGAATTGTACCTGCCAAATAAGAGGCTATTCCTGCACCCATTGAATGTCCCAGCAAGGAAAAATGATCCCATTTTAAAACTTCTGCTACTTCAAGTACATCAACGACCATATCTGTGAAATGATATGACGTTCCAGATGGACGATGATCTGAAAATCCATGTCCCGGCAAGTCAAGTGAGACTAGTCGAAACTCCGGCAGAAATGGCGCCAAATGATCAAAGGTTGCAGCATTATCCAGCCATCCGTGTAAAGCAAGTACCGGCAGACCCCCAGGTTTCCCCCAGCATTTTGCAACTAAACGTAAGGTAGAAGTTTGGATTTCTAATTCTTCAGGAACTTCTGGTGTCGGTTGAGTTAAGCGGTTGTTCATATTATTCATAATAACCCATTTTGCTGCAAAAATGCGGAAACTGTTTTTTGAAAAGATTCTGGCTATGTCAACATCCAGCCAATGTCCATAATTTTTTAGCATCTTGACACTGCTCTCAGGAAACTCTTCCCGGGAACCTGAAGTGCAACTTGCATTGCTGTTTTTCCACCCATGCTGTGACCAAGGAGCATGATTCTTTCCAAACCGTTGTTATCCAAAAAGCAAACAACATCTTCTGCCATTTCCTTATAACTCATTGTTTCATCATGAAGCGATTCGCCGTGATTCCGTACGTCGGGCATCCAGATTCGATAGTCGTTTACAATTTACCTCACAAAACTGCGCCAATTCTTTCCTGAACCAAATAATCCATGGAGTACAATCAAATCAGGACCTGTGTCTCCATATTTTCTATAGTTCAGCGGGATTGCTTCAAGATATGTTGGGGTCATCAAATTTATTTAAGTATTCATTACAAAACACTTAACAAAAGCGAATGCTTTCCTCTCACTAACATCACATCATAAACCGACATATTGCTCAATCCAATCCGTTGAATTAATTTTGGCATTACTTATTCTAAAGACCTTAATAGACTTAATGTGTTTCGGGAATAATTAGGCACCCTAAACTGTGGCATACTTTAACGGGATCAGTTAAAATGCTGTATTAAAACTCATTTACCAAGGTGCCAAGTTGAAAAATAATTTTTATGCTAAATGGATTTTCGGGGCAATTTATTCAGATTCATGTTGGCTGGAACAAGCCAAAGAACATTTGGAAAAACAGAACTGGAAAATCCAGCACCAATCTGCGGAATTCACTTTTGACAAAACGGATTATTATGCATCAGAAATGGGCACTAGATTGAAACGCCGTTTCCTGAGTGTCAGTGGTATTTACAACCTGGAATCATCTGCTGATTGGAAATTAAGAATGGTGAAAATCGAAAATCGGTTCAGACGCAACGGCAAGAGAAGAATAAACTTGGATCCCGGGTTTCTTGATTTTCACCGTGTTGTATTACTTTCGGGAAAAGAAGGCCCACAAAAAATTTATCTACGGGATGGAGTATGGGCAGATCTTGTTTTGCTGAAAAACAAAGGAGGATATCGAGATTTAGTATGGACATTTCCTGATTTGCGGGATGGTCGTTACAATAATTTTTTTTTGCAGGTTCGTGCAGAGTTTAAGACAGAAATATCTCTCAGCTAAAATAATTCATGAAGTAAGACCATTTTTCAGGGAGGGTCCGAGAAAATTAGGTTTTTTTTAAAATAAATTAAGTTTGGTTCACGTATTTAGAATTATTTACAAAATCTTTTTGTAGTTTATAAATATTCAATGGAAATATATCCAAAAATTGTTGTGGTAGTCGGACCAACGGCAAGTGGAAAAAGTGATTTGGCACTTCGATTGGCACAGGAATTTGATGGAGAATTGATTTGTTCTGATTCAATGCAGGTTTACCGGCAAATGGATATCGGAACTGCTAAACCAACTCCGGATGTTCAAAAAATAGTTCCACATCATCAACTGGATCTCATTGATCCAGATGAATCATATTCTGCCGGTAAATATGCAAGGGATGCTTCCAGTATTATTGAGAAGGTTGCGGCACGCAAACGTTTGCCAATATTGGTAGGAGGTACAGGTTTGTATTATCGTACACTGATGTACGGGATCAGTAAAATTCCATCAATTCCGGAAAAACATAGAAAAAAAGTGACAGGCTGGCATTCTGAACATGGAACATACTATTGTTGGAAAGAACTGCAAAAACTTGATCCGGAAGGTGCTGTGCGTCTGCATCCAAATGACACTGCAAGAATTTTACGCAGTTTGGAAGTAGTACTTTCAACAGGAACAACTCTAGCAGAATTTCAACAGGATAAACCGTTTGCGGAAGCTAAATATTCTTTTCATGCAGTTGCGCTTGAATGGGAACGTGATGTTCTCTATGAACGAATAAATAAGCGTACACTCATCATGCTGGATTCAGGATGGATTACAGAAGTGGAGAAACTGTTGACCCGTTATTCTCCTCAGCTAAAACCTCTTCAGGCAATTGGTTATCGGGAGGTTATTCAGCATCTTCAAGACAAGTTGGAATGGGGGGAGATGGTCGAAGAAATACAAAAAAGGACTCGGCAATATGCGAAACGACAAATGACCTGGTTCCGTAAAGAAAATAATATCGGATGGCATAAATCTGATGACATTGACGAAATCTTTGATAAAATCAAAGTTTACCTTGAAAAATAGGTGTTTTTAGAGGCAGAATGACAGGATTGATTTCAACTTAAATTTTTAACAATCATTAAAAAAACTAAAGGAGTCTTTGTGAAAACCTATTCCGTTGATCATCAAAACTACCATATATTCAAAACAGGAATTGGTGCTAAAAAACAATTTGTTCATTTCCAGTGGGGAAAGTTCGATTTCAGAATGAGCTTTATCATCTTAACAAATATAAAACAGGACAATCCTGAAAAGACAATTTCTGCAAAAAACGGCAGTAAATATTTAATAGAGAAATTTGAAGTTCTCTACCAGAACGAATGGTTTGAGTTCATAAAACCAACTGCCCATGGCATGCAGTTAGAAGAAACTCTTTGGCACAGAAACGGACAAGATTATTACGTGGAATTTCCTAAAGATCTCAGTAGTGTGGCGTTGGAGATTTGTGCAAAAGAGCTAGAGTTGAAAGTCCTCCAGGACGTGGCAGCTTAAAAGAGTAAGAGATTTGTAAAAACCAGAAATATTTATTGTAACGCCCTGTCCATGAGTTGAATAATAATTAACCAATTATTACAAATACAGTAATGGAAGAAGCTTCCCAAAACACGGAAACTGTGAAGAAAGTTTTTATTCAAACTTACGGTTGTCAAATGAACGAATATGACTCTAATCGTATATTTGATACAGTAAAAAAAATTGGTTTAATAACACAAGTTGCTGAAGAGGCAGATGTGTTGTTACTCAACACCTGCTCTATTCGTGAAAAAGCACAAGAAAAAGTGTTTCATCAGCTTGGCCGATGGAAGCGATGGAAAGATGATAAGCCTAACCTTGTCATTGGTGTAGGTGGTTGTGTCGCTAGTCAAGAAGGTGATGCAATTCGTCGCCGTGCGCCATATGTTGACTTGATTTTTGGTCCGCAAACGCTACATCGTCCTGAGATGCTCAAGAAAGTCAGCCGAGGTCAAAAAATAATTCAAACAAAACGACATGCTCGGCAGAAAGTGCGAAACTTCATTCCGGAATATGCATTTCAACAAACTCAACATCACGGAATCAAAGCACATTTGGCTATCACAAAGGGCTGCAACAACCATTGTTCTTTTTGTGTTGTACCATTTACAAGAGGAAGGGAAAGAAGTCGTGACCCTAAAAGTATTTTAGAAGAAATTGGAGTATTATTTGGCAAAGCTTTCTTAATTATTTTAGGTGAAAATGTAAATTCCTACAAGGCTAACGGAGTAGATTTTGTAGAGCTTTTACACCGCTTGGATGAGCTTGAAAATTTGCAACGTCTGCGTTTCATTTCTCCACATCCAAAAGATTTTCATGAAGAATTAGCTGATGCATTTGTAACTTTACCCTCTCTTTGCGAACAAATGCATCTGCCTCTGCAATCCGGATCTGATCGGATACTTCGTAGAATGAGACGCTGGTACACGATGGAAACGTTTTATGAAAAAGTAGCTATGTTGCGCGATCGACTTCCTGAGGCTACGATTTCTACAGATTTGATTGTAGGTTTTCCCGGAGAAACAGAGGAAGAGTTTGAAATGACAATGGAGGCAGTGCGTACCATACGTTTTGATCTAATTTATTCGTTTAAATATTCAACGCGTCCAGGAACCCGCGCTGCAGAATATCCTGAACATCTTGCAGAAGATGAGAAATCAAAGCGGCTCCAAATTTTACTTGAAACTCAAGGAAAAATCGTTCAGGAAAAAAATGAGGCCCTGGTTGGCTCCATTCAAGAGGTCCTGGTTCAAGGGAAACATTACCGCAAAAACTCTATCACCGGACGTACACGAGGTAACCACTCAGTTCACATAGACGACTCCTGTGCTATTGCAGGAGACCTTTTGTCTGTTCGTATCACGGGCGCACTTCAAAATTCCTTAGAAGCTGAAATTATTTCCACAAGTACTGTTTTAAGTTAATTTTATTAATAACCGGATTGGTCTACAGGTTATTTTCAAGATTTGCTGGGAGTTTTTGACCTATATCTTATTTGGTTTAAGGACGTGTCAGTGGATTCGGCGCGTTGCGAGGTGATAATTTGCGTTCGCATAATTCATGATCACTGTAATTTATTACACGGCGCAAAGGTGGTTTCTCAGAAATGTGAATACAACTGTCTCCATGATTTTTCCAGACTGCTCCACTGCAGCCCAACACAGTTGTTGTACCTGCCACGAAAATAATTTTAATAAAATATTTAAGAGGAAAATTTTATAAATAAAAATAAAGACTTTGTAGAAGAATACTATCTAAACACCCCTGAAAGCAATAATAGCTGTTTCTTAAAATATAGTTGAACATAGTCACGAGCTAAAAATCTAGCTATTGTTTTTACTCACTATAAAAAATTCTGGTGTTTATCTGGAAGAGCAATCTGGATGCCACGTTTTTTTAATCTGATATTTACGAGTGATTGTGAACCGAATTGGTGTAGGTGTTTCAAAAGAGACTGATCCGGATCTTGCAATTGCAGAAGTATTGGACTCAGCAGTCAAACAGGCAAAGCTTCCAAAAGTGAATTGGGTGCTGATTTTTTTTACTCCTGCACATTTTATCCATGCAGGACGTCTGCATGAATTGATTCGGGAGCAAACAAATTGTGATTGTATCACCGGTTGCAGTGGAATGGGAGTGCTTTCAGTATTAGGAGAAATCTCAAGTGGTCCAGGATTAGTTTTAATGGCGGGCTATACCCCGGAGCTACGTCCGCTCGCGATAGCGAAATACCAGGAACTTGAAAACAGTGCTGGGGTTACTCAACAATTCCGTGAAACACTTGAGAACTTTGGAGGTGAGAAACCACTATTTTTTTTCTTTCCGGATGTTTATCAGCATCAGCCGCACAATTTTATCAATATGTTTAATTTTCTCAAAAACAATCCGTCTGTATTTGGAGCAGGATCTTGTAATGACGGCAGCCAGGAAACTTCCATTCAATTTGGTCCAGATATTGTTACTCTCAATGGTGCAAGTGGATTAGCCTTAGACGGTGTGCCGGAGTTTAATGCGGGGGTAACACAGTCCTGTGCGACATTCGAAGAGCCAATGTTTATCACCGAAACAAAAGACGATCTAATCCTTTCACTCGATGGGAAACCCGCTTTGGAAGTGTTTAACGAAGTAGCTAATGAATTGGGATTTTCAAATTTGGATTTGGCAGCACAGCAACTGTTGCTAAGTTTCCCCCTTGATCCTGAGCAGCCTGTTTTCACCGGAGAAGGCTCTATGGCACGACATGTTACCAGGATTGACGCTGCATCCCAAGGCATCAGCACATCACAAATTGTTCACGAGGGCGGAGTTGTTTCTTTTGCCTATCGCAACAATGCCACTGCTGAACAAGATTTGCAGGCAATGCTTTCCCGTTTGAAAAACAAAAATACGAATACACCAACTTTTGGAATTTATTTTAATTGCGCATCTCGTGGCGAAGCGCTTTATGGACGACAAAATGTGGATACGCAATTAATTATGGAAACGCTGGGAGAGTTTCCTCTGATAGGTTTTTTTGGAGGTTATGAGTTGGCGCAAATGCCGCAAGGAGTACAGTTATACACTTATACTGGCGTTCTTGTTTTGGTTTATCTATAAAATATATAATAAAACCCGGCAAGAACCGATTAAATTACGTGAATATTTGTACATACAAAACAAAATAGAAAAATACCAAAAAGAACTATGTATTACTGCTATTTGTCAGTGTTCCATAAGAAAAAGGTTACTATAGTCAAAGGGTTATCTTGAAAAACTTACTGTATCGTTCTGCCAAATCTGCTATTAAAAAGAGAGTTCTATTTTCGAATTATTTTTTTGGGATTGCAATTGCACTGTTGCTGTCCGGATGCGGTTATGTAATTGAAGGAAGTAATCCGGTACTGCCTAACGAAGCACAAACTCTTGCACTTCTTCCAATCCAAAATCAGACGTTTAAAGCAGGTTTAGAAACAGATTTGGTTGAGCAACTGAGTCGCTTGTTGCGCTCAAACAGTTCAGTAAAAATATTGACTTCAGGACAGGCGGATCTCAGACTGAAAATTACTTTGCTAAAATTGAAAACGAGTTCCTCAGGATTGAGCAAAGACCAGATTTCAACAGGTGTGAAAGCGATATTACAAGGTGAGGTAATTTTGGAAGACATGCGTACTGGAAGTAAGGTGTGGGAGGAGAAAACGCTCCAAGTTAAACTTTCTGAATCCGGAGGCAATGACTCAGACACTGTTTCAAGTGTTTCACTTTCTGGAAGCATACGTGAATTAATCAAACAATTTGCAAAAAAACTGTATAACCGCCTCTTTACCACTTTCTAATTTATGCTATGAGTATGAAACCTGGATATACTAATCGCACTCATAGAAATGACGGCATATTACAAAAATATCATTTTTGACAATCGGATTCATTTTTTTATTAGTGAAAGCTTCTGTTTAGTATAAAAACAGTCAATCCACATGTTGTATAAAAACAATCATGCATGACTCTTTTGAAACTGGTCTTCCGCAAAATTCTGCAAATTACACTCCGCTTTCACCGATTACGTTCCTAAAACGTACTGCCTTCGTCCATCCGCATCGCACTTCTGTAATTCATGGGAAGCATCGTTGGACCTGGGCGGAAACATACATCCGATGTTGTAGACTGGCTTCAGCTTTGAGCAAACGTGGTATAGGCAAGGGTGATACAGTGTCTGTAATGGCTCCAAATATTCCGGCTATTTTTGAAGCACATTTTGGAGTGTTGATGACAGGTGCTGTTTTAAACACTCTAAATATACGACTGGAAGCAGAAACGCTGGCTAATATTTTTGAGCATGCGGAAACAAAGGTTTTGCTGACCGACCGTGAATTTTCTCCGCAAATCAAGGAGGCTTTATCCAAAGTGAAGCGGGATATCCTAGTGATTGACATTGATGATCCGGAAACGGAATCTGGAGAATATTTGGGTATGCTTGAATATGAAGCTTTTTTGGCAGAGGGTGATCCGGAATTTGAAGCAGTGCTGCCGGAAGACGATTGGCAGGCGGTTTCACTGAATTACACATCCGGAACAACTGGAATTCCGAAAGGTGTAGTTTATCACACACGCGGAGCTTATCTGCTGTCAACCGGGAATGTGTTGGCCTGGGAAATGCCACACCGCCCTGTATATCTCTGGACTCTGCCAATGTTTCATTGCAACGGCTGGTGTTTCCCGTGGACAATCACAATGCTGGGCGGGACACATGTCTGTTTGAGAAAAGTAACTGCAAAAAACATTTATAACTCTGTTGCTGAACACCATGTTACTCATCTTTGCGGTGCACCGATTGTGATGAACATGATCAGCAATGCACCTAAAGAAGAGCAGCGGGAATTGCCGCACAGGGTAGAAATTATGACGGCTGCCGCACCGCCGCCGCCGACTGTTATTGCCCAAATGGAAGAAGCCGGATTTAATGTTACACATGTTTATGGGCTGACGGAAGTTTACGGTCCGGCTGTTGTATGTGAATGGCAGGAGGCTTGGAACGAAAAAGACAAAACAACTCAAGCACAACTCAAAGGCAGGCAGGGTGTGCGTTATCATGTGCTGGAAGGATTGACAGTTGCTAATCCGGAAACGCTGGAACCTGTTCCGGCTGATGGTGAAACAATGGGAGAAGTACTGATGCAGGGGAATATAGTCATGAAGGGCTATTTCAAAAATGCGCCATCGACCGAACGCGCTTTTGCTGGTGGATGGTTTCATTCAGGAGACTTGGCAGTAATTCATAATGATGGCTATATCCAGCTTAAAGATCGATCTAAAGACATCATTATTTCTGGTGGAGAAAATATCAGCAGTATTGAAATTGAAAACGTTCTCTATCAGCATCCGGACATTATCGAAGCTGCCGTAGTGGCTCGTCCGGATAAAAAATGGGGTGAAGTTCCCTGCGCTTTTGTTTCATTGAAAACCGGTTGTTCGCTATATGATCAGGAGGTGATAGAATTTTGCAGGAAAAAACTGTCTGGATTTAAAATTCCCAAATACGTTGTTTTTTGTGAACTTCCTAAAACTTCCACGGGAAAAATTCGCAAATCTATCTTGCGAGAGCAGGCAAAAAAGTTATAGTCTTGTGCAAGTAACTTTAGGTCTGTCCTTTTATGAATCAAAAAATTCAACGGTTTTGCCGGATTAAATAATTTTTCTTTCAAAATCGGAAATGAATAAAATGGGCATGAGCAAAAAAATTTTATTGAAGATTTAAAACTTAATGGATTGCGTGTCTTGACACGTGTTGATTTTAATGTGCCACTCAACAAAGATTTGCAAATTACCGACAATGGGAGAATTGAGGCCGCTTTGCAGACCATTCGGTACATCGTTGAGCAAGGAGGGAAAGCGATCTTGATGTCGCACTTGGGTCGTCCGGGCGGAGAGAGGGTTGAGATCCTGAGCCTAAAACCGGTCGCGGAAGAGTTGTCACTGTTGCTCGGGCAGCCTGTAACCTTTGCTAAAGATTGTATTGGTGAAGAGGTTGAGGCTCTGATTGAAGGGATGCAAAACGGAGAAGTCCTTTTGCTGGAAAATTTACGTTTTCATAAAGCAGAAACGAAAAATGATCCTGAGTTTTGCAAAGCATTGGGCAAACTGGGCGATGTTTATGTTAATGATGCTTTTGGAACGGCACATCGGGCCCATGCTTCTACTGCCGGAGTTACAGGATTTATTCCGGAATCTGCCATCGGATATTTGATTCGTAAGGAACTGCAGTTTCTTGGTGGAGCAGTTATGAATCCTGCAAGACCTTTTATTGCAATTCTAGGAGGGGCAAAAGTATCCGATAAAATTAAAGTTATCTACAAATTGTTAAACAAAGTTCAAACTTTAATCATCGGTGGAGGAATGGCCTGTACTTTTTTGAAAGCTCAAGGTTACAAAATTGGTGCTTCCCTGTTGGAAGAAGACTCTTTGGATTTCGCAAAAGAACTTATACATAAGGCAGAGGAAAAAGGTGTTAAACTCCTGTTGCCTGTGGATGCGGTAATTGCTGACAGTTTTGACAAAAGTGCTTCAACTTGCAGTGTTTCTGTAGAAGAGGGTGCTCCGGATGGTTGGCTTATTTTGGACATTGGTCCAAAAAGTGCTGAAACATTTTGCGACTCTGTACGTAAATCAGGAACTGTCCTTTGGAATGGCCCTATGGGGGTCTTTGAGATGGAAGCCTTTGCTCAGGGTACATTCGCAATCGCACAATGTCTTGCGGAAGTGACTGACAAAGGTGTTGTGACAATTATTGGAGGTGGAGATTCCGCAGCAGCGATACAACAATTTGGACTCAGTGAACGGATCACTCATGTCTCCACCGGAGGTGGCGCGTCACTTGAATTTTTGGAAGGCAAAGAACTTCCGGGAGTGAGTGCAATTCAGCAATCAAAATAACACTTCATGCTGTACTCATTCAGCAGCACATTCAACAGTAGTTTATGGACAAGGACACGGCAATTCAGGAAGACAAAGATTCAATAGAAAATCAGGAGGAAAATTCCGAAGTAACTACAGAGGAGAAAAGTACGAATGTTTCTTTCAGTTTTTTCCTTTATCGCCTGATAGCCTATGCTGATGCCCGCCGCTCAGTTGCTTCTTTTGTAATCATTCTCTTTCTTGTTACGTTCAGTGACATACTTTTTGGGAACTTCCTTTTTGTGCCGTATGTAGAACTGGTAGAGTCACTTTCAGGTGTGCGTCCAGGAGACTTTGCTGAGTTGGACGTAGGATTTGCGCCTGAGGTTTGGCAAGCTCTGCTGGGAATGGTTCTGGGAACACTTATTTTGGTGATTTCGATTGCATCCCAAAGTATCCCCAAGCTCATTGACCTCTACATGAGGGATTTTAAAAGTCTGCTTTACATTTGGTTTTTAATTATTTGCGGCGGACATGCATTAATCTTCAAAATATATGGAGAAATAGGTCTGGTTCGAGAATCAAGCCGGATTTTCAACACTCATTTCCTGTTGTTGATTTGTTCAATTATCGCCTTCCCTTATGTTTTCTATATCTTACGCTTCACCAAACCGACTAACATCATTAACCATATTTATAATAACAATATGGACCAGATCAGGGCACTCACTTCATCGAGAAACCGTTCGTTGTCCCATATTCCAAAGATCGTTGAATATCAGCAATACACAATTTTTGAAGCACTTAATCAATTGGACGATATACTTGAATTTGTCTCTTTCAAGGAGTTGAAAGCGGACATTGTTCACGATATGAGTGCGACCCTTCAAAATTACATTCGGCTCAAACATGACATTGCTCCGGGTTTCTTCAAAGTTTCTCCAAAAGTTCGTACTGATATTTCTTTCAAAACCATGGTGGGGCAATTTGGGGAAATGGAACGTAACCAAAGTTTTTATGAACAGAAATGCTTCCGTCTTTTGGGGAATGTTTATATTCGCCTACTTGAACATGGTGAATTTGATTTATCTTCGATGGTTGCAGGTGAAATGGCTAATTTAGGTTTAACTGTAATTGAAGAGGATAATACTGAATTGATTGACATTATCATCGTTCGTTTCAACACATTACTGCGTTTTGCAATAAAGCATGGTGTCCGGAACAATGAACCGCGGAACCTGTATAACCTTGGATTTTATTATGGAAATTTTATCAGAAATTTGGTGGAGCATAAAAAGACAGATCACGTAAAGCGTTGTTTCATGTATCTGCGGATTTACGGAGTAGAAATTTTTAAGCATGGAAGTAACAGTCCTGCAATGTATTTCATAGTGGATGTAATTGCTACAGAAATGAAAAAAGTACTGGAGCAGATTTATCATGATGACTGGGACAAAGAAATCCAGAATGGGATGCTCAGTGAAATACTTCAGGTGGATAGTCCTCCAGATTTTAATAAAGAAGATCTTGCCCGTGGAGTACTTATCAACAATGGTGTGCGTGTTCTTCAATTTGGACTGGCCTTATTCTATCAGCGGGAGGGAATGACTGATTTTGTAGAACGTATTGCTAAAGACGTACTGGATGATCTTCAGTCTTTAGGAGAAGCAACTTTTTCTCAAGTCATAGAAATGACTTCAAACCGTCTACTTTTTTCCGGACCTACTTTTTGGGAGGATACAGATAGAGGTAATCTCAACATATATTACACTTCAGATCAGGATCAAATTGATGGATTTAAAAAACGACTTTATGATTTAGCTGAAACTCAGTTGAAAACCGAGATGACGCAAAAATATCAGTTGACTGAAGTAGAACTGAATTTACTTTGGCAAATGTCACGGATGACGAAAGAAAAGGAAGTATTTCAAATTAGCACTAATGTTGAAACTTTTGAGTTAATTCTAAATGATTTAGAGAAAATTGATGAGGAACGTTTGGATGCATTGGTCACTTTGCGGGAAAAACTGAATTTCAACTCTGGTAACCCAAAACTTATTGTCACAACCAGTCGTCAGCTTGCAGTTGGTACAGAACTGAAAATATTTGGAAAAATTTCAGGGCAAACAAAGCAGCTTGAGTTCCAGGCAGTTGCTCAGTTGAATACTCCAAATTACTTATTTGTTAAAGTGATGGATGAGGGAGAGGTGGTTAAAATTAACAAATTATCATCACTAACTGTTAAGTTCAGGCCATTGCGCCAAAAAATGGTTTATCAATTTCATGCAACTCTTCAAAACACTGGAGCAAATTCTCTGCTCCGCATTGAGCATTCCAACAAAGTCAAAATTGTAGAAGAGCTTTAATCAAAAAGTGAAGCTTGTGCTTCAGGAGGTTCAGGATTTTTTTCGTCAGTTACAGAATCATCAAGCTTCTTCAAGCAGTCCGGATTATCAAATGTGGGGACACTGACTTTTCTGGAAACTTTCCATACTTCCATTTTTTCAGCAGAAATAGGAATAAGGAATTTTTCTTGTGTGGTTTCTGTTCGAGAAAGATCGAGCCAGCTCAATCCGTTATTCGGAGTCAATATAACTGGCATTCTGTGATGAATTTTCTGCATTAATGAATTTGCTGCAACTGTCAAAATGGTACATGTACGCCGTAGTTCTCCTTCAGGTGATGTCCAGGAATCCCATAATCCTGCAAATGCCATCATACTATTCCCCTTATCAGTAATTTCCGATTTCAAGCTGATAAAATAGGGCTGTTTTTGTCCTTCCTCTTTAGCCCATTCATAAAAACCGGTGGCTGGAATCAGGCATCTTTGTTTCCGGAATGCTTGCCGAAAGAAAGGTTTTTCTGAAACCGTCTCCGCACGTGCGTTGATCATGGGTGTTGGTTCTTTGGCCCAAAAAGGAATAAAACCCCATTGACGCATTTCCAAACTGCGTAAACCATCCTGCTGGACAATCACAGGAATATCTTGAGCAGGACAAATGTTGTAGCGGGGTTCTAGCATCATTTCAGATTGTTGGATTTCGAAAGTCCGCATCACTTTTTCCTCGCTCTCTATTATAACAAATCTACCGCACATTTCTAAACTCCTTCAATTCAGCTCCGGTATTTAAGTAGGAACGTTTTTTTGAAATTTGGAAAGCACTTCTCCTTGATTGCATTACGTGCCTGCTTAACGAGGGAGATGTAAAAAAACAGATTGTGGTAGGTGTTGAGTCTCATACCCAATATTTCATTAGTTTTGAACAGGTGACGTAAATAAGCACGTGAATAGTTCTTACAAGTAGAACAAGCACAATCCGGGTCCAGTGGATCTGGATCTTCCTTGTATTGATTTTGCTTAATACTGATTTTTCCGTGTGAAGTAAAAAGCGAGCCGTTACGGGCGTTGCGGGTTGGCATCACACAGTCAAACATATCAATTCCTGCTTCAATTCCTTCCAGCAAATCCTCCGGATCTCCGACACCCATCAGGTATCTTGGTTTTTGGACAGGCATTTTTACTGCAATATGATGGACCACGCTATACATTTCCTCTTTTGTTTCTCCTACACTCAAACCACCAATTGCATAGCCGTCAAAGCCAATATTCACCATTTGCTCCAAACTTTGCTCACGCAAATTTAACTCACCTCCACCTTGAACAATTCCGAACAACGCTTGTTTTCCCGAAACTCCTGAACCTTGACTGCTGGCATCTTTGCTACGTTGTGCCCATTTGGTAGTCAGGGCAATCGAGCGTTCTATTTCTTGACGGGTTGCAGGCAGTTCAAGGCACTGATCGAGACACATCATGATTGTCGACCCCAGGTTTTGCTGAATAGCAATAGAAATTTCAGGTGTGAGAGTTATTTTTGAGCCGTCGATATGACTGCGTATCACTACACCTGACTGATCAAGCTTAAGCAGTTTAGCCAATGAAAATATCTGAAATCCGCCGCTATCAGTCAAAATAGGTCCATCCCAGTTCATAAAATGATGCAAACCTCCCAACTTGCGTACCAGTTCATCACCGGGACGAAGATGCAAATGGTAGGTGTTTCCCAAAATTATTTCGGCACCTAACTCATGAACCTCTTCCGGGGTCAAGGCCTTGACGGTTCCAAGTGTTCCAACCGGCATAAAAACCGGTGTATGGATTGTACCATGTTGAGTTTTCAAAATTCCTGCACGGGAATTATGGTCTTTTGCCTCAAGTTCAAACTGAATCATACAGGACTTCAGTTGGCGGGAATAATGCTCTGCATTAAGGAAATTGTCTGTTCTTGCTGCATTTTGAAAAGTTCTTCTTCAGTTTCACAAACAGGTGGAATGTCAGGATCTATTTGAAAAAGTACTTGACTCCGGGCAACTATTTTTCCTGTACCGGCATCAATGCAAATTTTACGAATTGTTCCAGGGAACTCCGCACGAATTTGATTGAACATTTTCATCACTTCCAGCAACCCTAATACGTCTCCTTCTTCAACATGCTGACCTTCCCTGACATATTCACCTGCTTCCGGAGTTTCACGCGAATAAAATGTCCCACCCGTACATGCTAAAATTTCATTGCTCTTTGCAGACGGCGGGGGTGCAAGTTTCGCAATCAATTCTCGATTAGACTCAGGATCCTGAAATTCTTTAGGAATTTTTACATCCAGAGTGTTGTTAACTCGAAAATCATAATAACCTGCTTTTTTTGCAAGAATTGACGGAAGCTGCAATAACTCCATACTCATTTGATGTCCTTTGTGGGCTGCACTTATACCCTCCCACAATTTTAGGTTTTTACCCAATTTAAATTTTGTAGGAGGTTTTTCTGTACTCAGTATTTCACTCAACTCTTGCCATGATAAATCGGTCTTTCCAAATCTGGTTTTTAATTCACTGTAAAAAGCAAAGGCAGTTTCCAGTAATTTTTGATCGTTGCTCCAGATCTGCTCACTTGGAGGAACTCCAGAATGTTGCTCAAGACGTAAGAAATGATAAAGGTCGGCTAAAATTTGTACAGGATTCTGGAAAGTTGAAAGTTTGCCTTGAAGGTTTTTTGATTTCTGAAAAGACAGCCAACCCATCAATAAGTGAGTGTTGTTCAACAACTTTTTAAGAGGCCGCAAGATAAGAGTTATTTTTTGATCATAAATTTGGAGCCCATCACTGCCGTAGTTTTTTTGGACCTGATCACGTTTAATCTTCCAGGCCAGATCCAGATTTATTTGATCACAAAAGTTTTTCAATTTTCCAGCAAGTGCCAGATACGAAGATACAAAACGTGTGTTTGGTTTAAGCATCGGATCGTTGCCCAGCAGCCAGTGTAATAAGCCATAGTGGAAATCGACATTCAAATGCAAATCATGTCCTCGGACTTCCATACAACGTAAAATTTCAGTAAGTTTCTCAAAACTTTCCCGACGTGAAATTCCATGTGTAATGGAAAGAGCAACGTTTGAATCATAAGCACCTGCCAAGTTGTATGGTTGCAATAGACCTGTATCAGGATTGCTTATTCCAATCCCCTGGTCATCACGTATTTCATTTTCAGTTGCAGCAGACCAAGCTCTTAAGACTCCTCCCGTATGTGGTTTTAGTGCGGGATTTGTCGTATTCAGACGGGCTTCAACACCTGAGACAAAACGTGGCAAACGTTTAGGACGAGAAAGCTTTTCTCCGTAACAATTTATTAACAACATTGCAGCAACCAGGGAATTAACAACAAAAGTATCCTCAGGATTGTCAGGGTTTGAAAATTGGAGCTGATAAGCCATTTCTGTGACTCGATGTTCAACCTGTATCCGTGTGTTTACTTCCATAAAAAAGTGTTTATCTCCTTCGACAATACACTCGAAAGTTGAAACCGAATCGAGATTCAGTGCTTTACCGAATTCCTCTGCCTCTTTAGACATTGAACTTAACATTTTTGCATCAGAACGTAACACTTTGGCTTGTGGGGTTTTCCCTGCTGATTCATATTCACGTGCGGCTGCTTCCAGCATTTCTTCTGTCAAAGAAACTTCGAGTAATTTTTGCTCGTGCATTTGCAGAGAACAATCACGTCCGCCAAGTTCGATACACCAAGTTCCATTCCCCAGCAATTGAATTTCATTATGGCGGGTATTCTCAATGTTCAGTTCAATGAGAAAATTCTTGTTGTCACCCTCTCCGGCAGCTTTTGATTCAATCAAAACTGACATCACAGCTTCAGCTATTTCTTCTACAGAAGTTACGACTCTCTGGCCCCTACCCCCTCCGCCTCCCACATGTTTGAGGCGTATGTGTTTACCAGGATTTTCTAGCCAAATTGACTCAACTTGCCGAACAGTTTCTTGCTGTAATTCTTCAATCGTAAACAGGTCGATCGACTTCGCATATGAAGCCTGCAAAATGGTTACTGCCTGATCAATAAGTTCCTTGGATTGCCAGTTTTCAGGAAGACTCAGTTTATGATCTTTGATAATTTTTTGGAAATATGTATCCGGTGTTTTTCCTGCCTTACGCAATAAAGTCAGCGCGTCTATTCTGTCTTCTCCAGGTGTAACGGAAACATTTAGCGAACGAGCAAGCTGCTTGGCTTCATCCTTTGATCCGGCCTGTTGAATTACTTTGGAGTTCGGTCCAATGAAACTAATTTCTGCATTCTCAATTCGTTCTACAAATTCTGCATCTTCTGCCATAAAGCCATATCCTGCAAATAAATGCGTGTAACCATTCTCATGACAAATATCAATTACCTGTTCTATCAGCTCAACTCTTTCCTTCTTTGTGGCACCCATGTAATCTGGGACATGATGTACCTGTTTACGGCGGTTTCTAATTGCACGTAATTCTGGAGCAAGGGTTTGCGGGAAAATGATACTGTCTTTTTCAGAAAGCAGCATGCCATAGGTTGCGCCTAGTTCTTTAAAAATATTCATTGTTTCTAAACGAATCGGCCCCCTACAGACAATTAGGCACTTGACATGATTAAATGTGAAAGACGATTGCCAGTAACTTTCAGGATCAAAAGTGATTGCGCTCATGAAATGTTTAAATTATGAAAATTATGTCTTTGTTTAAAATTATTCGAAAATTTTATTTAAATCAGTATCTTGGATTGCAGTCATTTCCAGAGTTTTACAGACATCCATACCTGTGACTTTGGCAATTCCGAGAATAGTGTCATCTCCTGTTACACAAATACTGGACAAACCTAAACCGGAGGGGCGTTTCAAAATAGGGAAAGCATGAACTTGTCCTGGTTCTCGGGTAAAATTGAATTTGCAGGTAAAAGTTTTTTTGATTTTCGTTCAAGATTTACTGGATGGAGCACTAAAATATTTTCTTACCGCAAGTTCAAACAAGTGCAAATATTTTGCAGTTCGCAAACTTTTTTGTCATTTATTTTAAGTAATTCCGGAATGGCAATCTCCAAGCCCTGATCCCCGTATCACTAACGCTATACGATGTTCAGTTCCGGGACACACTTATAAACCTACATCTCTTTTGCCTCTTCACGAACTCGTCCTGTACGACGGTCAACAATCATTCCTTCTCAATCCAGTGTAAGCCCCAGTTCCCACGAAAAGCTACGTCACCGGGCATGATTTTCATTCCACAGCCAATTGCATCAATCAATCCTCTTGTAATTGAAAATCTAAGTGGATCAAATCCCAGGATTGCCTAAGTTCTCATAACTGTTGTAGCTACAGTTCCAGACCTGACTGGATCTGCAACCCCGCATTGCCCTTCCAATGCCATCTGGTCCATTACTGGATGATTTGCTCTCTGCAGGGGTATTTTGTCGCCCAGTTCAACAATCGGACGATCCCCCCATGCCGTCAAATTTCAATAGCAGTCGAGGAATTCTTTGCACAAAGAAAGGTCAGGATTTGGATGTAAGAGTAGATTTCACCTGCTCCTGCAGGGTATTTATGATTAATTGCATCAGCGTGTTGGTTGTTTCGTCAAAATCTTCATTGTCGACAACTTCAATCTCGTTGTTTTCACTTTCTGAAATACAATATTCATGAATAGATCGGATATTTTCAAAACTACGCAAATAGGGTTCTTTTTTTCTCAATTCATTACCTTTTCCACGTTCTAAAAATCGATCTTTGTGGTGTTTGTCATTCATCAAAGAAAGCGTGATGGGAATGTGATAGGCTCTCTTGGTTCCTTCCTGCAAAGTTTGCTGCATATATGGAAACAAATGGACACCTTCGATAATCATACTTGTACGCTCTTTTACAGCACGATCAACTACAGCTTTCACTCCCACACTAACCTGCTGGGCCTGCAAACAAAATCCGCTAATTAATCTGGCATTTTTGTCAAGCGCCTTTGGCATTCCAACTCCTGCTTTGCTTGAAGAATTGTGGAGAGAAGGAAGTAAATCCCTATTAAAAACGAGCCGCATTATTTCACGAATAGTATCCGTACCTGTAATTTTGTTGATACCCAATCTTCCTGCTAAGAAAGTGGACATGACTGATTTTCCTGTACCGGAAGCACCAGCGAGATATATTATCACTGGCCTGTCAAGTTCATCTATCCGACTCGCTAATTTATATAAACCAGCAAGATGAAAACTATAATTTTTCTTTATAGTCCTGAAAACCTCCTCAAATAATTTCTTTTTGCTGATCCGCATGATGTCTTTTTTTATCAATTCTTCTTCCAGATCAAAAGCAATTTTGTATGCTTCTTCCGGTTTAATTCCCGCTGCTGTGATCGACTGGGTTAATAATCCTTTAGAAAAAGGTGAGTTTGCGTTTCTACGAAAAACACAGATTTGTTTTCCTGAAGGAAACAGTTCCGAGGTAAGCGACTTTAGGAGTCCTTTACCGTAGCGTGACACTATCAATTCATCCACTGACTGCATCAATGAGTCGGATGTAACTTCAATTTGCTCCTGGAAATAAGATTTTGCATCTTTGGAAATTTGGTATGCCTGATCAAAGGATAATCCACGTTGCATTAGTTTGTGGGCCAGCATTCCCCTCATGAAGGGGTGCTTTGATTTGTCATGGCGGATAACTTGAAGTTGCATCATGAAACCTCGTTATTCACAGCAGGTGGAGGTTGAGCAGTTTCTTCAATAACGCTGTATGCTTCGCAGCCTTTGTTCCATGAAGAAACACCGTCAACAAAATGTTCTTTTTTCCATATTGGGACAGAATGTTTAATAGTATCAATGATATAACGACTTGCTGTATAAGCATCACCTCGGTGAGAAGTTGCTACAGCAATGGCGATCGAACAGTCTTTTACTGCAAGTTTTCCGAGACGGTGAATAACTTCTACTGAATGAAGTATCCACTTTTGCCGGGCTTCATCAATTACCATTGAAATTTGTTTCAGGGCCATGCTCTCATGTGCTTCATATTCTAGGAACGAGACTTCTTGCTGCTGACTGTGGTTACGCACATCTCCATAAAAAATTATGACTGCTCCAGCTTGAGGATGTTGTGCACGATGGCGCAAACCTTCAAGATCGATTACATTACGAACTACTGAACAGGTCATATCTTTTGATACTAATTTTTTCTGCATCATTCCCCTACTTTGTTCAGAATCCTCGGACCTTTCCAATTCACAAGGCTGCCGGACTCCATGTTCATATTTACCAAAGTCCGGTCTCGATGGAGCATCTGCCACGAGAGCATTTTCTGAGTATATTTCAACATTATATCCTGGTATCTGGGATCATCGGCGAGGTTTATAAACTCTTCTGGATCCTTCTGTAAATCAAACAAAAGGGGCTTCAAGGCGGTCATATGTACGAATTTGTACTGTTCATCACGCAAAACGGTAAGTGAACACTGATCTGGGGACAATCCAAATTGCTTCTCTATCATTGGTTGAAAAGACCCGATTTGCCGAAAGTCATATTCCCAGTGAACTTCTGTGCGCCAATTATCCGGAATTTTGCCCTTCAAAAAAGGTAGCAATGATCTGCCATCGCATTCTTCAGGAATTTCTGTTTCCAGCCAATCGAGGATCGTTGGCATCACATCAATGGCTTCTGTGAATAGTTCAACCTGGGTTCCTCTCACCACAGATTCCTCGGAAGATTGTTTTGCAATTTCTGGAGTCCGTATGATCAGAGGAATATAATAAGACTGATCGAAATACCCTGACTTACCAAATGAATAGTGATCCCCTAGTTGTTCTCCGTGGTCGCTAGTGAAAATAATAAGGGTAGATTCATATTGACCTGACTTTTTTAGATAATTAATAACTCTTCCCAAATGATGATCAACTTGGGACATCATTCCATAATAGGTCGCACGTGCCTGCAAAACATCTAGATCACTCATCAATGCAGCAGGCTCGATAAGCTTGTCGTTAAAAAAAAAGCTGCGTGGAATTAATTCATGAAGCATTTTGAGAAGAGGATGCTGCCGGTCTTCATCCTCCAGCGATTCCCTGCGGATTGGTTTTGGTACCTCCGAGGGGTCATACATGTTGTTATACTTTTCCGGAGCAATCCAGGGAGGATGCGGACTCAGATATGAAAGGTGTGCAAACCAGTTTTCGTCCTCACGAACACTTAACCACTTGAGCAACTCATCTGTCAAAAAAGCCACATTACTGTCTTTATCCGGGTAGACTGGAGGCGCAAATGTTGCTCCACGTCCCTTTGCTCCGGGATAGTTTGGAATAGGATCAAAAACGGAGCACTGATTCAATGTTGGATCATAACCCTTGGTTATCAAATCAGCAATCCACGGAAGCTGGTTGTTCGTCAAAGTCACTCCGCTGCTCATTCCGGGAATCATCCCTTCGTATGTGCTGAGCAAGGGGTCCTGCTGATGTAATTTTCGAGGGTCTGCTGAAGTGTCAGTGTAGCCGAACAATGTTGGATCATAACCACATTTTCTTACTTCTCGAGCAATGTTGGTAAACCGATTGTTCAGGGGAGTTCCGTTATTTACTGAACGGTGATTCATTGCGTACAGTCCTGTGAATAAGGATGCCCTGGATGGCCCGCAAGGAACTGTTTGAGTATAGTGCTTACGAAATAGCACTCCTTGTCTGGCCAGTTGATCCAAATTTGGTGTTTGTACTGACCGGATGTCCAATACATCCCAGACAATCACCACGCCACTGATCTGCAGTGATGAATAAGATATTTTTATGTTTTTTCCTCATTTACTTTCTGGATATTTGGACGCAGAGTTTAGGCGTCTTCGTCAAGTAAGAATTTTTCGTAATCTGCAGGCGATAACAATTCTGCTGAATCGTCTGGATTTGAAAGCTCTATGCGTATCACCCAGCCGTCGTCATAGCATTCTTCATTAATTAATTCAGGACTATCCTTCAACTCAGTATTAACTGCGGTTATACGACCACTCAAAGGCATAAAAAGCGAAGAGACTGCTTTTACAGATTCAACCGAACCGAATTCATCACCAGCATCAATTTCGGCTTCAATTTCTGGAAGCTCCGCAAAAACGATGTCACCCAATGCTTTTTGTGCATGGTCAGTAATACCGATTTCGGCTTTATCGCCCTCTATTCTTATCCACTCGTGGTCGCGAGTGTAGAGATTGTCTTTTGGTATATCACTCATTATTCCTTTTCAAATTATTTTAACAGGTTGCCTAAGAAAGTATCGTGTTTCCATCATAAAAAAGTTCATTACTGTAAAACAATACAATACTAATCTAGCCATAGAACAATATAAGTCCAGCAAAAAAAGCACTTCTTTTATTTTACAGACAATTTGTAGGAAAAAATCGATGGAAGATACTAACAAAGCACGATATGATAATATTCATAAAAAAACATTTTTAAAAAATTGTAAAAAAACGTAATTAAATATTGACTAATTATTGTTAAAAGTAATATGATAACATAATTAATCATAATTAAATTTTAACTATTGAGAAAAAAAATGCAAAAATATTACAAGATATTCACATTGGTTATGATCACTGGATTTTTCTGGGTTACTCCTGCCTTTACCCAAACCTCTGATGATTTGGAACGAATGATTCGTGGATCTAAAACACGTGCAGCTCTTGTTCAAAATGTTCAAAAAGCTGTTGTCCATATCAAAGTCGAAAAAATTATGCGTAGTCCTGATGGTCGTTCTCTCAACAATCCAAGAGACCTCTACAACGATGAATTTTTTCGGCGTTTTTTCCCTGAACTCCAACCTCCAAACAATCAACAACCAAAAAAACGAAAAGATCCAAACCGTGAATTTAGACAAAAAGGTATGGGTTCTGGTTCAATAATAGATGCAGAGGGCTACATTCTGACCAACCACCATGTTGTCGGCGAAGCAGACGAGATTTTAGTCGTACTCTACAATGGTGATGAAAGAAAGGCAAAGCTCGTTGGGACTGATCCTGAGTCGGACATTGCAGTTGTGAAAATTGAAGGTAATGGACTTCCAGTGCTGCCAATGGGAGATTCAGATAATATACTTGTTGGTGAAGATGTGATTGCAGTAGGGAACCCATTCGGACTAATCCAGACAGTCACTTACGGAATTGTCAGTGCCAAAGGTCGATCCAATGTAGGCATCAATGAATATGAAAATTTTATTCAAACAGATGCTGCCATCAATCCCGGAAATAGCGGAGGTCCCTTAGTCAGTCTGCGGGGTGAAATTATCGGAGTCAACAGCGCAATTTTTAGTCAAAGCGGGGGCTATCAAGGCATTGGTTTTGCGGTTCCAATAAATATGGCCCGCAAAATCATGCGGGACTTGATAGATAAAGGCATTGTTTCCAGGGGTTGGTTGGGAGTAGGAATCCAGGATGTCAGCCATGATCTGGTTAAAGCTTTTAAACTGAAAAGTACCAAAGGTAGCCTGATTACTGGAATTATGCAGGATACTCCGGCTCAAAAAGCTGGCATGCGCAAAGGAGATGTCGTGATCAGAATCAATGACAAACTGATCCAAAACAGTAACCATCTGCGCAACGAAATTGCAAACGCCGGGGCTTTCGCTGAAATTGAAATGGAACTGATCCGGGATGGAAAAACCGTTCTTTTGAAACTGAAGCTGGATGAACGTCCAAAGAAAATTGGGAGGATGAAGACCTTGCCGGAGCCGACTCAAACTCTCGAACAGGTAGAATTGTTGGGTATGATAGTAGAAGAACTTTCTGAAGAAAATGCCAAACAGCTTGGAATTGAGCCTGGGATAGGTGTTGTGATTAGTAATGTTAAATCTGGAAGCCCGGCAGAAAAATCTGGGTTGCTCCCTGGAATGATTGTGCAGGAAGCAGAACGTCAAGCTGTCAGTAACATTGATACTTTCAAAGAAATTATCAATGACATTGATCAGGGGAAAGGGATACTCCTGTTTATCAGAACCAGTAACAGCTCACGATATATTTTTCTTCAAGAAAATTGAACACAAGTCATTACATGAAGTGAAGAAGAAAACAAAATTGCATTTTGATCAGTTGCAGCTAAAATTGCATCAAATTATCCAGCAGACTAATAATTCTGAGAAAATTGATTTTTATTCACTTTTGGATGAAATGTCAGTTTATTACAGTCTTACCACTGAAGAATTACTGACACGTGGATTCCGTAAAGCTTATCGGCAAGCTATAGAAGGCGTTTAATTTTAATTTCAAAGTCTATTTTGATGAATTTATCTTTTTTCCTGGTTGGTTTATCTTCACTGTTATTTGCTTTATGGGCAGCATATGGATTGTACAGGAGATATAAAGGAACTCTTCCGGAACGTCCCGCACAACGAAAAAGGTGGTTTGGTGTATGTGCAGACTTATCAGAAACGGTGGGCATTCCAGTCAGCATTGTCAGGTTTTTTGTATTGTTCTACACGCCAGTTGGATTGGGTCCAGTATTCTATTTTATCTACTATCTTGTCATCCGGAACAAGGAGCCTATACCGCTGAAATCTCCGGAACGTAATCTGCAAATATCAAAAATTGAAAGCCACTATTTCGGTTCTTAGGTTACCATGACATCCGTCTCGTACCAGCATTTTGAAAAATTGCCGCTGGCAGGACTACGTTTTCTGGTAACCCGTCAGGACAGTACTGAATCTTCACTTTCCGGAATGCTAGAAGCTCAGGGGGCTTCAGTACTTACTGCACAAATGACTCAAATAATTCCGACAGAATCATGGAAGTCGTTTGATGAAACTGTTCAGCAAATTTCAAACATTGACTGGGCTGTTTTCACTAGTAGAAATGGGGTAACTCACTGCTTGAGTCGTCTTAATGATTTGGGAATTTCTGCTCAACAATTATTTTCTTCTATCAAAACTGCCTGCGTCGGCCAGGCAACTGCTTCCGTTCTGACTGACAACGGGATTACTCCGGAACTGGTTCCAGAACATTTTCAAAGTGAGGGACTGATTGATGCTTTTAAGCAGCATGATTTATTTAAAAAACGTTGTTGGTTGATTCAAGCAGAATCTCCACGGAAAATCCTACGGGATTCCCTGCAAAAAATGGGGGCTCAAATCATCTTAACTCCAGTTTACAGGAATGTTCCTGTCGTAGGAGATTATACTTTTTTACTGACTGAACTTGAGCAGCAAAAATTGGATTGGATTTTGTTTGCAAGTCCATCTGCAGTTCAAAATTTTCACCAAATATTACCATCTGGCTTTTGGGAGTCATTGGCTGCAGAACCAAAAATTGCCTGTCTTGGTAAAATTACTGCAAAGGCAGTACGGAATTTTGGTTGGAGCGTTCATGCTGCACCGAATATTCAAGACTTTGAACATCTTGTTCAAAGTCTTTGCGAAATCAATTCTCAAATTTCAGAAAATATATGAATAATTTTATAACAATTGCTTTTAAAAATGGCTTTGTGAACGAAGGATTTATCAGAGCTGTCGATCATATAAACAGCTTTTCGATCGTGATTAAAGGTTTGCGGACACCCTTGCAGTGAAAACGGGGGATTGACCGTGGTAATTTCAGTAAACATCTTTGAAGGTCAACAATAAAATCTTATCCTTCGGGAATTTAATGTTGACAGGTTGTAACTATCCAGCCTCGATACACGGTAATTTTTATTAGTAATATCCTGTAATTAAGCCAGTGTGTTTATTAAGTGAAAGTTTGTAAAATGAATGATAACGAATCAAAATATTACAGTATTGAAGAAATCCGTAAATTCCAAGAAAGAGGAGTTCAAGTTCTGGATTCCAGTTCTGTTTTCATTTCTCGAGATGTAGAACCTGAAAATATTCTTCCGGGATGCATCATCCATCCTTGTTCCAGAATTTCCGGAGCAAAAACACAAATTCACTCCTCAGCCCATATTGGAGTTAGTGGTCCTGCTACTATAGAAAATAGTTGGATTGGGGAAAATGCTATTGTAGGAAATTTAGGACCTGTAACTCTAAAAGATACAGTTGTAGGTCCTCAAACTATACTTGGCTCAGGAGTTGCGGAGAATGCAGTTTTTTTGGGTAAAGAAACAATGATTAATGATTTTACAACCGGATTCGGATTCCGAGTCAGGAAGGGATCGCTCTATGAAGAAGACTCATCCTCTGCCCAACATACTGATACAAAAATGACAGTGCTTTTCCCCTGGACCACTTTGGGAAGTAATATTAATTTTTGTGATGCCTTGATTTCTGGGGGCACTGGACCGGAACTGGGTTATTTTAGTGAAGTTGGCAGCGGGAGTATTCATTTTAATTTTACTATCAGGGGAGATAAAGCAACTGCGTCTTTATTTGGTGATGCCTGCCAGGGTTTATTTTTGGATCAGGATCGTCTTTTTATTGGAGGAAACAATACTCTTTTGGGTCCAATCAAGGCAGATTTTGGAGTGATGACAGCTGCTGGAGCCAGGATCAATGGCACACTTGCGCCGGGATTGAATTTTGGACATTCTTTACCAAAAGGCAAAATTGACTATGAACCGCGAAAATTTTCAGGAGCATTGGGAATTGTTACACAACAGGTTGATATACTTGCGGAGTTGACTGCATTATTCCACTGGTATCAACAAGTACGTATTGGTTGTATTTCCCAAACAATGGAACAAAAATTCGTTTATGAATCAGGACTGAATATAGTTGAATTAAATTATCAAGAACGTCTTTTCCAGTTGAGTCGTTATGTGGAAGCTTTGGAAGGATCTCTAAGCATATTCAGCAATAGTAATAAAATGTCAAAAAAAGAAACGGCAGAACAAAGACAATTGTTGGAAAAATGGCCAAAAATCCAACAACAATTGGCAACACCAAAAGCATTTGAATTGTTGATTCCGGAATCCTTAACTAACGCTATTGCTCGAAAATTAACTGAAGGTAAATTGGATTACACAGTTATAATCAAAGGAATGGATATAGAGGGGAAACAAAAAGGGAAGGACTGGCTCAACACCATTGCAAATGGTGTCAGGAATATTATCAATTCTAAAATAGAAATGGACGGATAAGTTAGATAGAAAGAGCATCTGGATAAGATGCACTCAACAAATTATGCTGCCAGTTTTGTTTTTGCTTCCTCGGCTACTTGGGCAAACAATGTAGGTTCTTCCATGGCTAAATATGCCAAAGTTCTACGATCCATTTCAATGTCCGCAGCTTTTAGTCCATAAATGAACTGACTGTAGTTCATTCCATGTAAACGGACAGCAGCATTGATTCTCACTATCCAAAGTCGTCTAAAATCCCGTTTTTTCACTTTTCTGTCACGATAGCTAGACTCTCTTGAACGATCAACTGCATCTTTAACTGTACGTAAAAGACGACTCCGTCCTCCACGATAGCCTTTAGCCGCCTTAAAAAGAGATTTTTTTCTCTTTCTAGCGTGGACTGCTCTTTTAACTCTCATAAAAATTAATCTCAGTTTATCCGTTTGGAAGCATCTTAGCTACAGACTTGGAGTCTGCAGCAGATACCATTGCTTTTTTGCGAAGTACACGTTTTGTGTCCTGGTTGCGCTTACGCATACCATGGCGTAAAAAAGCTCGTTTCCGCTTGTAACCTCCGCCTCCAGTTTTTTTAAAGCGCTTTGCAGCTCCGCGATGGGTTTTCATTTTCATAGCATTCCTACTTTCTTTTTTTGGGTGGAGCAAGGATCATATGCATTGAACGTCCTTCACTACTAATTGGCTGCTCCACAGTACCGTCGTCACCAATTTCAAACCGAAATTTTTCTAGTAATTCTACACCTAAATCTTTATGGGCCATTTGACGTCCCATAAATCTGACACCAACTTTAACCTTGTCGCCATCTTCTAGGAAGCGAAGTGCATTCCGAAGTTTAAATTGAAAATCATGTTCTTCAATTTTAGGCTTCATTTTCACCTCTTTGAGATGAACAACTTTCTGATTTTGTCTTGCAACGTGATTTTTTTTACTTAGCTGGTATTTAAATTTACCATAATCCATCAAACGGCAGACAGGAGGCTTAGCTTTTGGAGATACTTCTACTAAATCTAAATTAGCAACACGTGCCTTTTCAAGCGCATCATCTGTTGAAACAATACCAACTTGCTCACCGTCTCCATCGATAAGCCGTATCTCACTAGCACGAATCCGATCATTAATTCGTGTTGATTCTTCATTTCTTGTCGGAGGACGAGACCTTCGGATTCCTATGACTTTTCTCTCTATTTGAATAAAACATTGGTAGGCGCGGGCGGGATTGAACCGCCGACCCCTACCGTGTCGAGGTAGTGCTCTCCCACTGAGCTACGCGCCTGGATTATTATACAAACTCAGGATTGAGCGTCGGCACCGACCGACTCTTCCACCGGGAAACCCGGCAGTACCATAGGCGCAAGGGGACTTTACTTCTGTGTTCGGGATGGAAACAGGTGTTTCTCCCCTGCCAGAAGCACCGGCACTCAAGCCTGAGTTCGTGTATTTGGAGGTTTTGGAATATAAGAGCAAGTGAGAGGGTCTCTTCGGGTTTTAATCTTGTATTAAGTCAGGTCGCCCGGCCAATTAGTACCAGTCAGCTTCACATGTTGCCATGCTTCCACTTCCGGCCTATCAAACAGGTAATCTTCCTGCGGCCTTTGGGGACCTAATGGTCCGGGAGATCACTCTTGGAGCCGGCTTCCCGCTTAGATGCTTTCAGCGGTTATCCTTTCCCGACGTAGCTACCCGGCAATGCTCCTGGCGGAACAACCGGTACACCAGAGGTCAGTCCATCTCGGTCCTCTCGTACTAAGCTCTCCTCAATTTTCCAACGCCCACGGCAGATAGGGACCGAACTGTCTCACGACGTTCTGAACCCAGCTCGCGTACCGCTTTAAATGGCGAACAGCCATACCCTTGGGACCTGCTTCAGCCCCAGGATGCGATGAGCCGACATCGAGGTGCCAAACCCCCCCGTCGATGTGAACTCTTGGGGGGTATCAGCCTGTTATCCCCGGCGTACCTTTTATCCGTTGAGCGATGGCCCTTCCACACGGGACCACCGGATCACTATGACCGACTTTCGTCTCTGCTCGACTTGTCAGTCTCGCAGTCAGGCAGGCTTATGCCATTGCACTCTACGAACGATTTCTGACCGTTCTGAGCCTACCATCGCGCTCCTCCGTTACTCTTTGGGAGGAGACCGCCCCAGTCAAACTACCCACCAGACACTGTCCTCGACCCAGATAATGGGTCAGAGTTAGAACCTCAAATATACCAGGGTGGTATTTCAAGGGTGGCTCCACGCTATCTAGCGATAACGCTTCAAAGCCTCCCACCTATCCTACACAGATAGATTCAAAGTTCAGTGCAAAGCTATAGTAAAGGTTCACGGGGTCTTTCCGTCTAGCCGCGGGTATACGGCATCTTAACCGCAATTTCAATTTCACTGAGTCTCAGTTGGAGACAGTATGGCCATCGTTACGCCATTCGTGCAGGTCGGAACTTACCCGACAAGGAATTTCGCTACCTTAGGACCGTTATAGTTACGGCCGCCGTTTACCGGGGCTTCAATTCAGAGCTTCGCCGAAGCTAACCCCATCAATTAACCTTCCGGCACCGGGCAGGCGTCACACCCTATACGTCATCTTACGGTCTTGGCAGAATGCTGTGTTTTTGCTAAACAGTCGGTTGGGCCATTTCACTGCGGCCTGGATTAATCCAGGCACCTCTTCTCCCGAAGTTACGAGGCCAATTTGCCGAGTTCCTTAACCAGGGTTCACTCAAGCGCCTTGGTATTCTCTACCTGACCACCTGTGTCGGTTTGGGGTACGGTCACTCAATATCTGATGCTTAGAAGCTTTTCCTGGAAGCATGGCATCAACCACTTCAGTCCTAATGGACCTCGTCATCACGCCTCAGCCTTAAAAAATCCCGGATTTACCTAAGATTTAAGCCTACACGCTTAAACGCGGACAACCAACGCCGCGCTGGACTAGCCTTCTCCGTCCCTCCTTCGCATAAATTGAGGTACAGGAATATTAACCTGTTTCCCATCGGCTACGCATTTCTGCCTCACCTTAGGGGCCGACTCACCCTGCGCCGATGAACGTTGCGCAGGAAACCTTGGGCTTTCGGCGAGGGAGCCTTTCACTCCCTTTATCGCTACTCATGTCAGCATTCGCACTTCTGATATCTCCAGCATTCCTCACGATACACCTTCAGTGACGTACAGAACGCTCCGCTACCACTCTAGTAAACTAGAGTCCAAAGCTTCGGTATATGACTTGAGCCCCGTTAAATCTTCCGCGCAGGGGCTATTAGACCAGTGAGCTGTTACGCTTTCTTTAAAGGGTGGCTGCTTCTAAGCCAACCTCCTGGTTGTTTTGGTCGTCCCACCTGCTTTCCCACTTAGCCATGAATTAGGGGCCTTAGCTGAGGGTCAGGGTTGTTTCCCTCTCGTGAAACTTTCTCCCACGGGCTGACTGCCGCGATAAATATGACAGGTATTCGGAGTTTGGTTGGGTTTGGTAAGCGGGTATGCCCCCTAGTCCATCCAGTGCTCTACCCCCTGCATATA
>CAJJCY010000003.1:0-30000 GCA_905182865.1 uncultured SAR324 cluster bacterium | reverse complement strand
GCAAGACCGGACGCAAGTTTTGCTATTGCTGGACAATGGAGGCAATTCAATGTGGGTTCATGCCCGCAAAGTTCAAATGTTGTTTGCAAAAATTAAACGCCGTTTCCCTCAGGATTTAAAAACTTACTATTTCCACAATGCGATTTACGATCAGGTTTATGAAGACGAGGCCCGTCGCAAACCGGTTACTCTCCGGAAAGTTATGGAGAACAGTTCGGATTATCGGGTTTTCATTGTCGGTGATGCGTACATGGGACCGCATGAGTTGCTTGCACCATTTGGCTCAATAGAATTTCGGGAAGAATCTTCTACACCAAGTTTGGAAAATTTAAAAACTCTGCATGAACATTTCCCTTTTGTTGTTTGGATTAATCCAACTCCAAAACAATACTGGAACCGAACAACTGCCCCATATGTCCAGCAGGTATTTCAGATGGAGCCTCTTACCATAAATGGAATCCTGGAATCAGCAAAATACATGAATGGGATCAAGCATTTTTAGATTTCAACATCCAGGATAATTTCTTAAAGTATTTAATCTTTTTTAGTGAACATTTTTTGCATATTTACAGCTCAATGTAATCGCATTTTGTGTAAATGATAGAAAGATTCGCTATGAAAAACAGGAGGGCAATATTTTCTGACATGGATTGAATCTTTGAGTTCTTATACAGGACTTAAATGGTCCGGAGGTAGCGGCTGGGGACTTGGTCTTGAAGGCAAATCAGGATGGTCTCTTGGTTGGTACAAGGAAAAGAGTGAAAAAATTGATTTTGATGATTTCCCCGATCAACGAATTGAAGGAGACCGATTCATACTTGGCTATCGCTGGCGTTAATGTAGTTCCTCTTAATTCTGTCAGGGACATGGATTCGGAAATCGGCCGTGTATTTCTTCAATACCTTCCAGAACTTCTGCTGAAAGTTCTAATTCGACGCTGGCGAGGTTTGTATCCAATTGTTTGACAGATGTAGCCCCAAGCAGTACACTCGCCATAAACGGCCTTGTCCGCACAAAAGCCAGTGCCATTTGCTCGGGATCCAAAGCATGCTCCCATGCAAGTTTGACATAATCTCGTGTAGCTTTTATCGCATTTTTTGTCTGGTAACGCTGAAAACGGGAAAACAGAGTTAAACGCGCACGTGCCGGTTTGAGTCCGTCGAGATATTTTCCAGTCAGCATTCCGAAAGCAAGCGGAGAATAAGCCAGGAGCCCAACTGATTCCCGGTACGTAATTTCAGCAAGTCCGGATTCAAAAGTGCGGTTGAGCAGGCTATACGGATTCTGAATACTGGAAACTTTTTCCCATCTGTTTTTTTCAGACAGACTGAGGTAACGCATCACGCCCCATGGCGTTTCATTGGAAACTCCGAAAGCCTGCACTTTCCCTTCCTCCTTGAGTTTATTCAGTGTTTCCAGAGTTTCTGGGATTCCTTCATTGTCTGTTTCTGAATTTTCCAGAGGCACAAATCCCCGTTTTCCAAAGATATTAACATTCCGGTCCGGCCAGTGAATCTGATAAAGATCAATTGTTTCAGTTTTTAAACGACTCAAACTGCCTTCAAGAGCTGCTCTGATATTTTTTTTTGTGAGGTGATTTAGTCCATCCCGAATGTAGCTCCCCATTGAACGAGATTCTACAGTTGGTCCAACGACTTTTGTAGCTAAAACAATGCGCTCCCTACATTTTCGGAGTTTAATCCATTTTCCAACAATCTGTTCAGAAATAGTGAAAGTATTTTCCTTAGGTGGTACAGGATACATTTCTGCTGTATCAAACAGGTTTACACCTGCTGCAAGTGCACAATCCATTTGAGCAAATGCTTCCTCTTCTGAATTCTGTTCACCAAAAGTCATTGTACCAAGTCCGAGACAACTGACTTTTATCCCGGAACTTCCTAGAGCATTTTGTTTCATTTTAAAGATTAATTTGCAGTTCCAGCAGATTATTGCAACCGTTTTTTCGCACGTTTGGAAAGTGGTAATTGAGGATAATTTTTTATCAACTCCTTCCACAAAATCTTTTGTTTTTCTACTTCACCAAGATCTTTCATTGCTTGTCCCAAATAATACAAAGCCTGGGGAGTATGTCGACTTTTTGGATATTCGCGAAGAAAAAGTCCATAATGAGATGCTGCCTGCTTTGAATGACCCTGTGCTAAAAATCCATTTCCGATTGCCATCAGGATGTCACCTTTTAATTTTGTAGCCTTTTTTGCTTTCAAAATATCCTGCAGATGCTCCACCGCCTGATCCGGATTACCTGACTGTAATGAAACTAGTCCCAGAATAATTTTCTCTTGATTGATGGAAAAATTATTTGCAGAAGATTTAGAGGATTTTTCCTTACTTCCGGATGTTTCCAAACTTTTTTTCAGCTCAGATAGCTGTTTTTCAAGTATCAATGTTTTTTTCTGCAGTTCAATAAATCCTTTTTGTAAAGATTCGAGCAAATCCCGCGGCGGCATAGATTGTTCAATTTCGTTGCTGCGTAGCAGCTGATCTGTTGTCAGTACCTGCAGTCGATCCAACAATTCTTCCTGCTGTGCCAGGGTTTTTTTTAAAGCAGCCAGTTCTTCCGTATTATTTAGTGGAGTTGTTTTATTAGCTACAGAGGAAGAACAACCTCCAACAAAAAATATGAGAATGATCAAAAATGAAACAATATGTCCCGGTGCTGTTATTGACATAAAAAGTCGTTTTACTGTCCGCTTTCGTGACTTCTTGAATGTTGAAATAATTGTTGAAGTTGTTTTCAAATCAATACTGAATATTTATTAGTCGTGTGGTAAATTGGGCTATCTACTCCAGACAGGATTTGTCTCTGCTATGTTGGAAGGAGTTTTAGTAACACGAATGGTGCGGCCTCCAAATGATGAAATATAGTAAAGTTTTGGAACATTTTTCTTTTTTGCGGAGAAGACAATTTGTTTCCCGTTTGGCGCCCAGTCAGGTTTTTCAGAATTAAAACGTCCAAATGTCAGCTGAAGATGACGGCGTGTAGATAAGGTGTATATATAAAGTTGAAAATAACCTTTTACCTGCCTTTCATAAATCAGTTGTGTTCCATTTGGTGACCATTTTGGAGAACTGTTGAAATTACCTTTAAAAGTCACACGTTCTGTTTTAAGAGTATTTAAATTATGGATATAAATTTGTGGACGGCGTGGACGTGCACTGTCTGAAACAAATGCTATCTTCCTGCCATCTGGAGACATTTGCGGAGAGGTTTCCAGGCTTTTCCAGGCAAAAATCTTATCCAGTTGGGCATTTCCCAAATGATAGTTGTAGATGTCAGCATTACCCTGCTTCATCAACGTCAGCAAAATTGATTCACCATCCAGATTCCAGCTTGCACTCAGCGGTTGAAATCCGGAAGGAAATGAAAGAATTTTGGCACGAAGACGTTTTGCAGGCTGAATGGCCAGTTGTGCACTGGAACGTGTGAGTGTTGTATAAAGGATGTTATTACCGTCGAAAGACCAACTTGACAGATTATTGGAACCAAGATTGTATGAAAATCGCTTTAGCACAGTTCCATCAAAACTACTGAGAAATATGTTTTTTCGCCGATTTGATTTTTGTACAGTGTAGGAAATTCTGCTGGTGGATACCCCTTCAAATCCTAGCGTGTTTTTTATAAACCAGTCAGTCAGTTTTAGCCCAAGCTTTCTCAAATCCTGATTTGTTCCGACCGGATACAATTCTTTGGAAACAGGAGTTTTTTCTCCTTGGGACCAGAGCATAATTTTTAATAGAAACGGTTTACTTTTTAGCTCCAGATCAAGGTGGAAAATAACCTCTTCGGACAGATCAAACTCTTCTTTTGATTCAGTAATAAACTGAAAATAAAGTAATTTTTCTAAATTAGTTTTGAAAACATTCTGCAAAAATACGACTTCAGGACTGCTCTCTTTTGAAAGTCCGACTTTGACAGGAATGAACTTTGGATTTGTGATTTTGAAATAATCAATGGCGGAAACACTGCCCCCACAAGTAAGCATGAACAATCCAAACAATAGAAAAACTAAACCAGCCCGGATGCGTAATTTTAGGTTATAAACATAGTTTGTGGACTTCACTGGGATCTCATTATTTGAAGTTAGCCGGACTGAAGCGGATACCAAATTTGTATGAATCTTCTGGATAGGACTTTGGCAAGGCTGGGAGAAATTGCAAGTTTTTCAGTAAATTTTTCACAGATTTGTAAAGTAAAGTCTTGCCGGTTTCTGCCTGGTACCATTTTAAAATTCTGCCGTCTTTGTTAATTTCAAACTTAATCACAACGGTATTTGTACTTCCAACCAAATTAATGGGAACTTTCCACTTTTCAGACAAAAGCGTTTCAAGTTCCTTACGGTAATTCAACAATTCTACTGCATTTAAATTGGTAGTTCCAATTTCCGCCTTCTGGTTTTGCAGACTAACCGGTTTCAAAAGTGTTAATAGTGAAACCACTTGTCTGGAAAACGGTTTTTTTGAATCTTTGGATACTTTCAAACGTTCAGGAAATTTTTCTATTTGGCTGAGTATGTTAGTAAAAGACAGTTTTGGTTTAGATTTTTTCTTTTTGCTTGGAGAATGAGCTGTGTAGAGTGATAATTCCTAAATACATAATAAACAAAATCAAAGTAGAAGTTATTATTTTTTCTGAAGTCTCCGGTATTGTTTTGCCGACTGTACCAGAGGGTAGTATATTTTCAGCTAAAAACTGGGACCATTCCTGCCATGGTTGGTCACTCCTGCCAATCATTCCGGGATACCAGTATAGCAAGGCAGATAACAAAAAAAAATGTAATAACAATGAAAACAGGATTCCACCTGAAAAACGCCATTTCAACGTCATAAACCGATCCAACTATTTTTCATCACTGTGGAACCAGGACAGTCGTGAAGAAAGATTGTGAAAAAAATAATTCTTTTCCATGAAAACTAATTTTGCCTGTCTTGCTCGACTCCTGAATGAGAACTTCATCTCCAATTTTAAGCGGCACCTTTTCTTTTCCATCCGCAGAAAGATAAATTTCTTTTTCATGAGTCTGTTCTGATATTACAAGCCTGATTTTGGACTCTCCGGTGACAACCAGATGTCTGGACCTGAAATCATACTCGTTCAAGCCTGCGATGATCATACAACGTAGTTCCGGAATTACAATTGGAGATCCTGCGGCAAGTAAGTATGCAGTACTTCCGGTTGCAGTTCCCACGATAACTCCATCTCCGCGAACACGTCGTATATGCTTCCCGTTGATGCTTAACTCGACTGCGATTAGTCGAGTTGCACCACGGACTACAATTTCATTCACTGCATAGTCAGTTCCAAGGGGATGAAAGCACTCTATTACTGAGCGTTCACTGATTATATAATTCCCGTCAAGTACACTTTGTAGCAAATCAGTCAAATCTTCACGGTCTCCTGCAGTCAAAAAACCGACATTACCAAAATTGACTGCCAAAACCGGACACTCCGGAAAAAGACTTAATGCTGCAAGTACAGTCCCATCTCCGCCAAAAGAGACAATCAAATCCAAACCGGTCTCACTTTTCCCCCCATCAGCGAGAGTGGCGATTTCAATACCGTGAGGAACAAACCACTCTTGCAACAACTCCGTTACCGGATGTACCAGTTGCGGAGAAAAAATGCCGACTTTGCGCAGCTTGATTTTATTTTCGTTCACCACTCTGTCCTCGAAAAATTACCATGTTTTTACAGTATCTTCGGGCACTTGCAGCTTCCATGTCAAGTAAAAACCACCGACCCGTTGTCTTCTGCATAAATTGATTACAAAAAATTATTAAAATAAATACTTAAAATCTGTTTTTTATTAGTCTCATACTTGCGTATCCTGTGTTTATATGTGATAATCCATGAGTTAAAAACAATAACATTTATTTCAGACAATTGTGAATACATTCTTACGTAATATCGGCATCTGGCTTGTGATCGGCCTTGTAATGCTCATGCTCTTTAATCTGGTTGGACCAAGAGAATCAAACGAGAGGGAAATTTCTTTTTCAGAATTTATTTCTCAAATGGCCTACGAAGCCGAGGTATTAGAACACCATTCGCCGGGCGGAAAAATGGATCAATATACCATTGGTATTGGCAACATTGTTTTTATAGAAACAGGAAATCGTTTTAATTATGAGCTTATTGGTGAAAAATTAAATAATTTATTACCATTTGTTTTAATTGTAGGGGTTTGGATTTTCTTTATGAACCGCATGCAAGGTGGTGGTCGTGGTGGAGCCATGGGTTTTGGTAAATCTAAAGCAAAATTATTAAATCAAAATGAAGATAGAAAAACTTTTGATGATGTTGCCGGAATTGATGAAGCAAAAGAAGAATTGGAGGAAATCGTAGATTTCCTGCGAGATCCACAAAAATTCAGTAGATTGGGTGGAAAAATTCCAAAAGGGGCCCTTCTTGAGGGTGCGCCAGGGACTGGTAAGACTATTGCAGGTGAGGCTGCAACAGGTAAAACTTTCTTTGTATTAGGTATGTGTAGAAATGTTTGTTGGAGTTGGTGCTAGTCGCGTTCGTGACTTATTTGAAAATGGTAAAAAACACGCACCATGTATCATTTTCATTGATGAAATCGATGCAGTCGGACGCAGTCGTGGTGCCGGTCTTGGAGGAGGAAACGATGAACGTGAACAGACTCTGAACCAGTTACTGGTTGAGATGGATGGTTTTGAAGTAAATGAAGGCATTATTGTTGTTGCTGCGACCAATCGACCAGATGTGCTGGATCCTGCTTTGCTGCGTCCGGGACGTTTTGATCGGCACGTAGTTGTACCTTCCCCGGATATCAAAGGTCGGGAAAATATTTTGAAAACACACAGTAAAAATATTAAACTGGATAAAAAAGTAATTTTGAACAAAATAGCACGTGGAACTCCTGGATTTACCGGTGCAGACCTGGCTAATCTTGTCAATGAAGCAGCACTTTGGGCTGCACGTCAGGATAAAGAAACTGTGGATAATGATGATTTTGAATATGCAAGAGATAAAGTAATGATGGGTGCAGAAAGAAGAAATGATTTAATTAGTGATGAAGAAAAAGAGACTACAGCCTATCATGAGGTTGGACATGCTCTTGTTGCAGCCAGTATTGAAGAAGTTGACCCCGTGCATAAGGTGAGTATAATTCCGCGGGGACGGGCTTTAGGAGTTACAATGCTCCTGCCAGAAGAAGATCGACACAGTCATAACAAGCGTTCTTTGCTGGGGCAAATAACCATGACGATGGGAGGACGTGCTGCAGAACATTTAGTATTTAAACGCTTCACTACAGGTGCCAGCGATGACCTGAAAAGAGCTACAGAATTAGCCAGAAAAATGGTTTGCCAGTGGGGAATGAGTGAGAAACTGGGACCACTGACTTATACTGAAGATGCGGGACATGTTTTTCTGGGTCGCGATTTACAACAGCATCCTGAATTCAGCAATGAATCCATGCGTATGATTGATGAAGAAGTGCTTGAAATACTAAATTCATCTTATGAGCGGGCAAAATCGATTTTAAAAACTTACCGTAAAGCACTTGAATCGCTTGCCCTGACATTGCTGGAAAAAGAAACTATTGATGGAGAAAATGTGCTGAAGGTTATGCAGGAGTTTGCACCAAAAACTAAAAAATAGTGTCTGATTTTTTTTGATTTTCAATTAACTTTGAACTCACAAATTATGCTCATCTTTTCTTAATATCAAGATAACCTAAGAACCCCCCTTTTTCTTTTCGGAGACTTTCAGTGGAAACACTTTTGCCAATTTTTACAGGTAACTTTACCTTTCGCTGGCAGGATCTGCTTGATATTGTCTCTCCTATCGATAATTTTTTATCGCATTCTGCTCCTCATCAGAGGCACACGAACCATTCCCATGTTAATGGGTTTTGTTTTGCTGCTGGCACTGTATCTTGTTTCGCTGATTTTGAATTTGGAAGCCACACAGCTCCTCCTTGATAATTTGGGGCAGTCACTGGTGCTGGTACTGGTTGTACTGTTTCAGACGGATATTCGTAACGGACTGGCACAAATTGGGGTTTTCACTCTTTTCCGTGAAAACAGTCAGCAAAAAAGAAATTTGGTTGAGAGCATCCTGCATGCTTGTCTGCAGATGTCACAGCAGGGTATAGGAGCCCTAATTGTTCTTGAACAGGAAGTTGGATTGAAAAACTTCAGTGATCGTGGTACACAATTAAACTCAACTGTCAGTGAACAGCTTTTGCTGAGTATTTTTCATCCATCATCGCCTTTACACGACGGCGCCGTTATTATCAGCAACAAGGGTGATTTGTTGGCCGCACAGTGTATTTTACCTGTTTCGATGAACAGCCGTCTCAGCTCTTCTCTCGGAACTAGGCATCGTGCTGCAATTGGTCTGACAGAAGAAACGGATGCAGCAGTCCTGATTGTTTCTGAAGAACGCAGGGAAATCAGTCTCAGTTACCGCGGACAGTTGATACGTGGTGCAAATGAAGATATTCGTAAAGCCCTCTTAGATGTGTTTGCAGGCAACATTCCTGATGCTATCAGGGAAAAGGAAACAAAAGACACTTATAGAAAAAACTAAGTTGAAGAAAGCAAAAAAAACTACGGAAACGTCCGATGATTTAAAAACTCCGGTTATTAACACTCCTGAAGAAACAAATAAAGGCTGACAGATGCGAATAAATGTTTACTTCAAAGTGCTTGCAGTTGTTTTAGCTGTCTTTGTCTGGTTTCTTGCCCGGAAATCCGGAGAACCTATTCAAATGAGTTTTTATGCTCCGGTTGTTTTCAAAAATGTTTCTCCGTCCTTTCAAGTCACTTCTGATCCGCCGCAGGTCAACATAGTGGTACTCACCAACAGCAGGGATTCATTTAATCCTCAGGAGATCCAGGCGGTTCTTGATCTCGACAAAGCGCAGGAAGGAACGCTTTCATATGTGCTGACTGAGAATCATATTCTATCACCGGTTAAGGTAGAGATAACACGCATTAATCCTTCTCAAATCACGGTTAGATTAGAGGAGTTGATTGAAAAATCTTTTTCAATAAAACCACGTTATCAGGGTACTCCAAAGAAGGGGTACCTGATGAGGGATATCAGAATCATTCCGGACACCCTTACTATGCGCGGTCCACGCTCAGTGCTGGAAAAACTGGAGCATGTTTCTGCTCATGAAATTGAGCTGGAAGGTCTTAAAGAAAGTGTCACAATGCGGGTTGATTTGGATTTGCCAACAGGCAATGTGCAAATCATCGATCAGAATGTTGATTTTTATTCTGCAGAAATAACTATCGACAGTTTGCCGATCAAGAAACGATTTTCCAAAGTTCCGGTTTTTTTACGGAACATGGATTATGTCAGTGTAATAAATCCTGGTACTTTCAATGTTTTCGTTGAAGGTCCTGAAGATTTGATTCAGGAATTAAATATGGATAAACTTTATGGTGAAATTGATCTTTCAACATTTGAACCCGGAGAGTATCCTAAAGTAACTCCAAAAGTTGTAAAACCGGATGGAATAACTGTCCTTCAACAGTGGCCCATAGTTTCAGTTTGGGTTAAAAATGAAAGAAACTAAACGACTTGCAGCTGTCATTTAACGAATAACAGCAAAAAATCGGCTGCAGTTTTTGAATTTTGAATTTGTTGAAAAGACTTTGAATACAGTATAAGAACTGAAAACCGAAATAATGATTGCTTTACACATTAACATTGATCACGTGGCGACTGTCAGACAGGCCCGTCAAATCAGCGAACCGGATCCGGTTACCGCAGCAGGATTAGTAGAACTGGCTGGAGCGGATGGTATCACAATTCATCTGCGTGAAGACCGTCGACACATTATAGACCGGGACGTCCGGATTTTGCGGGAAACCATTCAAACGCGAATGAACCTGGAAATGGCTGCAACAGCAGAAATGTTTGCTATTGCACTGGATGTTCGTCCGGATATTGTGACCCTTGTTCCTGAAAAACGGGAGGAAGTGACTACGGAAGGCGGACTGGATATTGCCGGTGCAGCAGAAATTATGCATAAAGGAATAGCTCAACTCCGGGGTGCAGGAATCCGGGTGAGTTTATTCATTGATCCGGATGCAGAACAAATCAAGGCAAGTCAAAAAGCTGGTGCTGAGGATGTTGAACTGCACACTGGTTGTTATGCAAATGCAGAAAATTCTGAAGAATTGGACAGGGAATATCAGCGTCTGGTTTCTGCAGCAGAATTGGCGCATCAGGAAAAACTACAGGTAAATGCCGGACACGGACTTAATTACATCAATACCCAGCGTATTTGCGGCCTGCCGCATTTACGTGAATTGAACATAGGTCACAGCATTGTCAGTCGGGCGATTTTTGTTGGTATTTCTCAAGCAGTGCAGGAAATGAGAGAAATCATAATTCGAAACTCATAAACTATTCAATGACAAAAGAAATTATTATAAATCACACCTCTCACGAAACCAGGGTTGCCGTGATTGAAGGTGGAGAACTATCAGAGCTTTATCACGAACGCGAAAAAACGATACGTCTTGTGGACAATATTTACAAGGGAAAAGTATTGAATGTTCTGCCTGGAATGGAGTCTGCTTTTGTTGATATTGGATCTGAGAGGGCGGCATTTTTACATATTGATGACATTCTTCCGGAAAATGAAATTTTTGGGGAACCTCCTAATAATAATGGAGAACAACAAAAGATTGGTCAGTTGATTAAAGAAGGACAGGACGTTTTGGTTCAGGTGTCAAAGGGCCCAATTGGTACAAAGGGTGCCCGCATAACCAGTCATGTTTCAATTCCTGGGAGGAATCTTGTTTATTTGCCTGCTACAAAAACGCTTGGAGTTTCCCGTCAAATAAATCAGGAAAAAGAACGTGAGAGACTGAAGGAGATTGTGGACCGTTTACGTCCGGAAAATGCAGGATTCATCATCCGGACAGTTGCAGAAGGACACAGTGAAGAAGATTTGCATTCTGACATCAACTATCTGGTTTCTATTTGGGATGATATTATGGAAAAATATAAAACCCTTCCTGCTCCCTCGCTTCTGCATTCAGATCTAAATGTGATTTTCAGAACGATTCGCGATCTTTTTTCAGCAGATATCCGCAAGTTGGTTGTTGACGACAAAAGTCAGTTTAATAAGGTTCGTCAGTTTGTACGCTCTTACTTGCCGCGATATGGATCTGTAATTGAAAATTATACTAAAGCAGAACCTGTTTTTGATCATTACGGAATCGAAAATGAAATTGACCGCGCTCTCGGAAACAAAGTCTGGCTACGCTCTGGAGGTCACCTTGTCATCGATCAGACTGAAGCATTAACTGCAGTTGATGTGAATACAGGACGCTTCGTTGGTAAGGAAAGTCATGAAAAAACAATTTTGCGTACAAACATTGAAGCTGCTGAGGAAATCGTTTACCAGCTGCAACTGCGAAATATTGGCGGAATTATTATTATTGATTTCATTGATATGGAAACACAGCAGCACCGGCAAATGGTTTATCAAACCCTGAAGGACCAACTTCGTTCTGATAAGACACGTAGCAAAATTCTGCAAATAAGTGAGATGGGTCTCGTCGAAATGACCCGCAAGCGTGATCGCGAAAACCTGAACCGTTATCTTTGTGATCCGTGTCCGTATTGTGATGGAACAGGCCAGATAAAATCTTCGTCCACAGTCTGTTACGAGGCTTTTCGTGAAGTCCGTCGCAGCTGCCGCAGGAACACAAAAGGATCTGTTGCAATAATTTTGCACTCAGATGTTTTTAAATATATCCAGGAGGAAGAGCAGGAATCCGTCAAATTATTGGAAGATGAGATGGGCCGCAGTATTACCATTAAATTATCTGATGATTTGCACCGCGAACAATTTGAACTTTACGAATACTGAGTTGACCAGAGAAACAGCCGGACAAAATTTCAAGAATCATCTTGTAGAAAACGTCTATCCGGGACGTGGAATCGTAATAGGGCGCAATCATGAAAATTCGTGGATTGTTATTTACTGGATAATGGGGCGCAGCTCAAACAGCAGGAATCGGATTTTCAGGCACGAAAACGGAATATTGCTAACCGAAGCAGCAGATCCTTCTCTGGTGGAAGATCCGTCACTGATTATTTACAACGCCATGCGTGACGTCGATGATTGTGTAGTTGTCACAAACGGAAGTCAGACCGATACAATTTGTGAAGGTTTTATGCAGGGTGAAAGTTTTTACGATTCACTGCACAAGGAAAAACATGAACCGGATGTTCCTAATTTTACACCCCGTATTTCCGGATTGATTGAGCAAAAAAAATCATCAGTGACTTTGGCCAAAATCAGTAAAAGTGATTTTTCGGCAGAGCAGTCTGTCTATCATTTTTATCGCTATAATGAAATTGGAGCGGGATTTGGATATTGCCTGACCACATACATGGGAGACGGGAATCCTCTTCCACCTTTCAAGGGTGACCCAATCCTTTTGCCGCTGGAAGGTGATGCAGAACAAATTGCTGAAAAATACTGGGAGGTGCTGAATCAGGACAATCGTATTTCTCTTGTCGTTCGGGAACTGACTTTCTCTGGAAAGGACAGTTTGAAAATAATTAATCGCTTTGATGCCCGGGATGGAGAAATAATTTAGTCCGGTTTGCATATGTCTGCAGCAGATCAAAGATATTTATCACAGACGCAGTTTCATCTCACTTTAACTAAAGAATTAGCCGAAAAGGCAGGACAGGCGAGTTTTCGCAGATTAAATGATATAATCAGGTTTAAAACATTTTGAGGGCATTACAAGTAAAGAACAGAAACGGCTGAAGGGCCACGTAAAAGAAGTTAATGGAGAGGATCACCAAATGGAAACTGAAGAGGAAATAAATCTGGATACAAACGCTGAGGCAGATGAAAATCTAACGGAAGATGCAGTTGAGATTGATCTGGAAGATGACGATTTATCAGAGTTGTTGGGATTGGAAGAAGAAGAGGAGGAAGAAAATATTGATGCGCATATTGAAGCTACTGAGATCGTAGAACTTCCCGAACTTGAAGAGGTAGATTTGGAGGACTTCGAAGATGATGAGTTGAATGACGAAATATCTGTTTCCGAGGATTCTTTGCCGCAAGATGAATTTCTACATAAATTTACTGAAGATGACCTGAGTCCACTCAGTTTTGCCCGAACACAGGTGGTGATTTTTGCAGTAGAAAAGGTGCAGGCTGAGCTTTTGCAGCGCTACCTCAGTGAGCGTGCGGGAATGGAGGTTGATTGTGTATCCAAAAGACAAAATCTTTGGAGACTGTTAAAATTGGATCCAATGGATTTGGTTATTATTGAAACGGGAGCAGTTGAAAATTCTGACGCTTTGGAAGTCATGCAGCAAACAAAAGATCAATTCCCAGAGGTCCATTTTATTTGTATTTCTGGACCTGTCAGTCTTGAAAGACGATTGCAGTTCCTGAATGCAGGTGCCCTGGATTATTTGACCCGCCCCATCCATTTATCTACAATTGCCCAAAGCGTTTTGGTCCAGTTGAGCCGCACTGATGCTTATGAAAATGAAGAAGAGCTTGTAGATCTTGACTCTGTAGCGGGTGATATTCCGGTGGAAGAAACTCTGGTAGATTCTGCTGAGATTTATCATGATGAAGACTTAAGCGGCACTGAAGGTTTGCTGGAGGATGATTTAATTCTTGGAGATGAGATTGAATTAGTTGACGAAGATTTTTAGATATTTATTAAACCCTCACTCAATTTGCCCAAAAGCAGCTAAAATCAAACTCACTGCAATAATCTATTTGAACAATAAATTATCATTACATAGAAAGATGAGAATCCATGGGTGATATTTCAAATCCTTTATCCGGCCAGATCTAGAATCTAAATCCGAGATTAAGTCTTGGATGAAAAGAGATTTTTTTAAGATCTACTTAATTTCTTCGACAATTGTCCGCACAATCGGAACCTGTACATATCCGCTTTCAACGCTCCAGAAATAGTAATATCCGCTTGTAGCTCCCTGTTCGTCTTTGTGCGTTGTTACTTTTCCGTCCCGCACTGTCCAGCTTTTGACGATAGCTCCACTGTCGGCTACATAAGAAACGCGCAAATCCTTTCCTAATAAATTATCCGCCTGTTTGAATATTTTGTTCCGCGATTCTTCTGTACATCCGCCCATAAAAAGCAGGAACAATAAAAAAAAATAAAACGTTTTTTGCATGGATTCTCTTTTAAGCACAACCTCCACTGCCGCACTGGTATCTAAAACAGCAATCATCGCTCTCTATCCTTACGGATCAATTCCACCGGATCAAGCTTAGATACTGTTCCGCCACTTAATCCAGACTCTTCAGCAATTTTTTGCAACAACTTGGTACGACGGACTTTAGGAGAAATTGACGTTTCAAGACCTTTAGCCAAAAGTGCAATTGCTTCTTGAGCAATACTACGATGTTCTGCCTCTGCTCTTCGCTTAAGCAGAGAATAAATATTTTCTGGTAATTCCCTAACCTGTAATGATGACATAACACGCTCCTTTAATGAAATAGTGATAAATCATAATAATGCATTATTCATCATAATGCAACAACAGGCGAAATTTTCAAACTAAACCATGCCAAAATAACATTAATAATCCCCACAGGGAGCACTGGAAAAAAGCCGACTTAGCCTCTCTTACATGCAACGCACCCTTGACTCATTCCGCGAATTAAAAAGCAAAGGCGATGAACATTTGCGGATCCGGTCAAATAAGGGGGTTAGCGGTATTCATTCAATTGGTTACTAGCAGATAGAAATAATTTTTTCGACAGGATTACAGGATTATTTTTTTTGAAAAACATTGTTGATACCGTTTAAAAAGTTCTAAAACAGTGTCATTTTGAGTGAAGCGAGAAATCTCCTAACTCTATGATCCTGTCAAAGATTTTAAGTGACGGCTGGAATGCTGTAATCCTGATTTTATCCAGTAATCCTGTCTAAGTTATCCTGATAATCCTGTAATCCTGTAATCCTGTAATCCTGTAATCCTGTAATCCTGTCAAATTCTGAAAGACAGTGATTCTGGGTTTAATCCTGTAATCCTGTCTAATTTTTTAAGCCAGTTATTTTGTTTTAATGCGGAACACCACTGTAACGCAAATGGCGGAGCCATCCCAAAATTGTCAAATCAACGCAAAACAATTAAATATATCTCACATCAAGAATTAAATTTAAAAATGCGGTGAATACATGCTATAATTACTGCAAATAATGCGGTGAATAATATGTGGATACACGAACATCAGAACTGGTCAAACTTTACTTGGGATTCCGAAACACTTTTTTGTAAACTTGCAGATATTCGGTATCGTCAAGGACGTTTGTTCGGGCGTATGGAGGGTCTTGGTTTTGAACTCAAGCGGGAAGCCAGCCTGATTACTTTGACCAATGACATTGTGAAATCGTCAGCGATTGAGGGAGAAAACCTTAACCCTGAAGAGGTGCGTTCTTCCATTGCCCGCCGCTTAGGGATAGATACTGCTGGGCTTATTCCTGCCAGCCGTGATGTGGAAGGGGTTGTGGAGATGATGCTGGATGCCACGCAAAACTTTTCCAAAGAACTTACGAAAGGGCGTTTGTTTGACTGGCAAGCAGCGTTATTCCCAACAGGGCGTAGTGGCATGCAGCGCATTACCGTTGGCGGCTGGCGCACTATTGACACCGGCCCCATGCAGGTTGTTTCTGGAGCAATTGGTCGTGAGAAAATACATTTTGTGGCGCCGGGAGCAGAGAGACTTGAAAAAGAAATGGCAGATTTCCTCTCATGGTTTGCAGGCAAAAGTGATGTTGATCCTGTTTTAAAAGCCGGGATTGCTCATCTATGGTTTGTCACCATCCACCCATTCGATGATGGCAATGGCCGCATTGCCAGAGCCATATCTGATATGGCATTGGCACGAGCGGACGGTATCTCAGATCGATTCTATAGCCTCTCCACCCAAATTGAATCAGAACGGAAAGATTATTACAAACAACTCGAAAAACAGCAATGCGGCACGCCTGAAATCACCGGTTGGCTCGAATGGTTTTTGAATTGCCTTGGACATGCTGTTTCGAGCGCAGAGATAACTTTGGGCAAAGTCCTGTTTAAAGCACAGCTTTGGGATAAGATTAACCGCAATCCTGTTAATGAGCGGCAACGACTTGTCATTAACCGCATGCTTGAAGATGGTTTCAAAGGGCATATGAACACATCAAAATACGCCAAGCTGGCGAAGTGCTCTACCGATACAGGTCTAAGGGATATTCAGGAATTGAAGGCAAGGGGTATCTTCATCCAAAATCCCGGTGGTGGACGAAGCACCAGCTACCGTTTAGCAACTGAAGCAGAATAACTCCGTTTCCGGATGCCCCAACAATATTAATGTTTAATGTTTAATTCTCAATGTTCAGCACATAATGTTTGCAACAATTCAATATTCAACATTAAGAATTCAACATTAAATCCCGTGTCCCCTTAATTAGATAACAACCAGGCTGCGGGAACAGCGGTTACTTTTTCCCATAAATGGACACGTTGGTCGTTGGAAACAAGTAAAGCCTGTAACAGTGGTTTGTCAAGGATGTCGTCAAGATGGAAAAGATGCCGTGCGTCAGACTGTGTGACTTTGACTGAGGATTTGATTTCCAGGGCAATGTAGCCGCTTTCAAGTTCAATCAGTAGATCGACTTCGCGGCCATCCAATGTTCTCAAGTGGTAAAGCGAAACCTCAAGAGCCTCAGACTTGATTTGTTTTATGACTTCAGACACCACAGCACTTTCAAACTCATTTCCAGTCAATGTGCCGCTGCGTCCCAGCAGAATACGCTGTATACCCGGATCCAGAAAGTGTACTTTAGGGGACTTAACCAGCCGCTTTTTTTGATTACGAAACCAAGGGGGTAGCTGAAATACTTGATAACTGAGCTCAAGATAGTGGACAAAACGTTTGGCGGTTTGCATCGAAATTCCGGATTGTTTGGCCAGTTGGCTGGTATTCAACAACTCTCCGCTAAGATTGGCTAATGCTTTTTGGGCACGCACAAAGGGTTCCAATTCCCGCAAATTTGCCAAATCACGGACATCTCTCTGCAAATAGGTGCGGATATAATCCCTCAGCCACTCTCTTTTTTCATGCGCCTCAATATTTTCATCTATGATGGCCGGCATGGAACCAAATGCAAGATAATCAGAAAAAGTCCGTTCTGCTTTTGCATGATCCGGTTCCGTTTGTGGAATGCCCTTGAGAATTTCTCGATTTTTTCCGGAAAGCAGTTTTATCAATCTGGAAGGCCGCACAGGATCCTCCCATGATTCCGTCAGGCGTTCCGGCAGAGTGAGCGGATAGAGCTCAAGCAATGCCGCTCGACCAGCCAAACTTTCACTGATTTTACTCAGCAAAAAGATTTGACTGGAGCCGGATAAGATAAATCTAGATTCCGGATAAAGGTCATAAACCGCCTTTACCGAATCGACCAAGGCTGGCAATTTTTGAACCTCATCTAGAATCACAACCGGATAGCGTTCATGCCACTGAGTCGCAGATAAGCGGGCATAATCCGGACGAGTTATCGGATCATCCAAAGTGATATAAGAATGGTCCGGAAACGCTTTTCGGATCAATGTGGTTTTACCGGTTTGCCTGGCACCAGTCAGAACGGTGATCCGGCCAAACGGAGAAGAAGCCTTTTTTTGCAGTCTTTGGAAAAGATTCCTGTTTTTCATGATCTCCTATATTGGCGTAATATTAACTATCAACATACAAATATTACGCCAATAATAAAAACTATCAAGTAATATTGACGTACAGTGTCATACTCATCCTGATATTATTGGTAATGTCATTCAGTGCGGAGTGGAGACAAGAATTTTGGGGACATGATGTTTGTCTTTTTTTGGAATTAAATTTCCTGTCCCCCAAATTCGGTATTCGAAGCAACAATCAGAAAATCATTAATGCGTCTCCCAAATTCGGTTTTGCGTCTTTGCGTGAGCCGCAACGCCCTGCATGAATTAAAAATTCAACATTAATAATTGCAATCTGCAAGATTGCCAAGCCCGTCCCCTTAATTATGATAAACATTGCAAATTAGAAACATATATTCTAAAATGCAAGGATGATAAAACGTAATCTTGAAACAACTTTAGTCAAATCACTGCAAAATATGCCAGTTGTCGTGCTTTTGGGAGCACGGCAGGTGGGCAAGACGACTCTGGCATTGGGGATATCAGAGTTTGTACAAAAAGAGATCGTTTATCTTGATTTAGAATTGGATTCTGATCTGGCAAAGCTGGCAGATGCTGAGGCTTTTCTAAGTCGATTTGAGAATAAATTACTGATCATTGATGAAGTCCAGCGTCAACCGGATTTGTTTCGTTTGTTGCGCTCTCTGGTAGATAGACGCAAAAGAACAGGGGAGCAGGCATGTCAATTTTTGTTACTGGGATCAGCATCGAGAGATTTGATACAGCATTCGTCAGAGACATTGGCCGGTCGAGTCAGGTATATAGAACTCACTCCTTTTACGGTTTCAGAACTGGATCGTGAGGGAGCATACGATTTAGAAAGGCACTGGTTACGAGGAGGTTTCCCGGATAGCTATTTAGCTGCCTCAAACGCAGAAAGTTGGTCATGGAGAAGCGATTTTATCTCATCATACATTGAGCGGGACATTCCATTCATGGGACCTCATATCAGTGCCGCAACGATGCGCAGGCTTTGGTCAATGTTGGCGCATAATAACGCCCAGCAGGTTAATTATTCAAAACTAGGCGAAAGCCTGGGGGTGAGCTACAAGACGATTAAAAGCTATATCGACACACTGACTGATTTTTATATGGTGAGACAACTTCAACCCTGGTCAGGCAACACCAAAAAGCGTTTGGTTAAAGCACCCAAACTGTATCTTCGTGATAGCGGACTGGCCCTTAGATTTATAATGATTTCAGATTTTGAGAGTTTGTTAGGAAATCCAGTCATAGGAGCTGCTTGGGAAGGATATGTTGTAGAAAATATTCTGAGTGAATTGTCAGACATGTGGCGTTTTAGTTTTTACAGAACCTCTGCTCAGTCAGAAGCGGATTTGGTATTAGAAGGCCCCGGGAAGCAGGTGTTTGCCATAGAAATAAAGCGCTCATCATCCCCAACTGTATCAAAGGGATTTCATTATGCCTGCCATGAAGTCAAAGCCACACACAAAGTGGTCATTTATCCCGGCAACGAGAACTTCCCCCTGCCAAACTCTGTTGAAGCAATGAGCCTCAAAAGTTTTTTGAAAATCCTGCCACGGTAAACAGAGACCGGGGTTTACCCTGGCATGTCGAGTCTTGTCGTGTAATTTCCCCTTTGCATGAGAAAAGCACAGTATTAAATAAAGTGTCTTTAGTGGTAGAAAAAAAGTGAATCCTGTAATCCTGTCAAAATAAAAAACGACCTGTATGCCCTTGGCATCTCAAAGCGAGCCTTTAACCTTTTACCTTTGTGTGTTCCCCAAATTCGGTGTGTATGGCAAGGTCTTACAGCTTAAATAATTAAGTATTGTGTCCCCTTAATTATTACAACAAGTACGATCGAGAAAACAACAAAACTATTACTGTAAATCCTGTTTCAAATTATTTAATTCGGAATTACATGAAATTGCACTGCATGACAAGCAGGAAGATAAATTAAATTGACAAACTATATTTTTAATATATTATTAAATTACTAAAGTAATGATTTATTAAGATGATGAGGAGTAATGATGCAGTTAAAGATTAAACAAATTAACACACAAGGGCAGATTTCAATCGGGAAAAAATTTGTGCATCAAGTTGTTTTATATCAATATTCTGATGGTTCAGTAGTATTAACTCCTGTAGAAATCATTCCTACATTTGAACTGGAGTTGATGAAAGACCAAATGTTTCAAAAACGGCTTTTGAAGTATGATAAATGGGTATCGGATAATCAGCCTGTACAAAGCAATCTAAATCAATTGACTAAATGAAGATTGATCTGAATTTTCCACCTTTTCAGCAAGATCTTTTTTCTTTAGATAAAACCCAGTTAACAGCCTTTGTCAAGAGTGTCAAAATAATTAATAAAATGGACTTAAGGCAGGTTCGGCAGTCCTCAGGGCTAAATCTTGAAAAGATCAAAAACTTAAAAACGTCTAATGGAAAAACACTTTACTCAATCCGTATGAGTAAGTCATTTAGAGCAGTTATTTGCATTGAGGACGACTTTATTCGTTTTATATCACTTCATCCGGATCACGACTCAGCATACAAGTAGCATATCTCACATATTTCCAAACAAAATGGATATCGTTAAACTGGGATAAATCGAAGATAAGATCATCACAACCCGGGATGAGCAGGTCTTAATCGATGCTGATGTAGTCGAGGTATATGGTCTAGAGACCAAACGGATCAATGAAGCGGTCAAAAATAACCCTGATCGATTCCATCTGAGAACTGTATACCTTCGATTACCTTTGCCAGGTACCAAAGCCACACACAAAGTAGTTATTTATCCCGGCAACGAAAACTTCCCCCTGTCCAAAGGGAAAATAAATAAAAAATTAGTAAAAAATGCTTGACAGTATTTGTAATTGAGGTATCATGTTCAATGATTTGAACATCTTTATCTTAGAATATTAAATCACTCTAATCAGATATTTTTCAAGATGACACCAGAAGAACTCCGTACACTGACTCTGTTTAATACTGTTGAGAGCAGCCCTGAGATAAATCAGCGCCAGCTGGCTCGGGAGTTGGATGTCTCTTTGGGGCTGACGAATACCTATTTTCAAAGAGTGCTCAAAAAAGGCTGGATTCGAGCCCAGCAAGTCAAACCACGGCGCTGGCTTTATTTTCTCACTCCGCAGGGAGCACTGGAAAAAAGCCGTCTCAGCCTCTCTCTACATGCACCGCACCCTTAACTCATTCCGTGAATTAAAAAGCAAGGGCGATGAACATTTGCGCATCCTGTCAAAAAAGGGGTGAGCGGAATTCATTTGTGTGGAGAGGAAGATTTGACTGAAGTCCTCAGTTACTGTTTTTCCGGAGTTGAGATTGAACTACTTTCCGTGATTCCGGAAAAAGATTTGCTGGATAATCCTGAACAAAACGGAATCCGACCTTGCCGGAACTGAAAGTCAGACGAACTGATTCTGCTTGCATCGCTGGAGCATCGAGCTCCGCTTGCTGAATTGCTGGCTCAGCAGGGATTGCAGAAAAATCAGCACTGGGTTTTATTTTCATGAATAATTTGCATCGACGTTCATTCTGAAAATATTATGCACTATTGTCCTGAAAAAAGTTGGTATGTACTCCGGGTACGCTCACAGGCTGAGCGCTTGGTACACGTGGGTTTGCACCACAAACAATTTGAGGTGCTCAATCCAACCTATCAGGCCTTGAGTATTCGCAAGGACCGCAGAAAGGTGCTGACTCGACCTATTTTTAACGGCTATATGTTCGTTCGCACCCTGCTCAATCCGGAATGTCACCTGGAAATTTTAAAAACACCGGGAGTGGTTGAAATTTTGAAAAGCCCAAGCGGACCGACACCAGTTCCGGATGATCAGGTTGAAAATGTACGTTTGCTCGAAAAACACGTGGGGGCTTGTTTTTTTGGAACAGATTTTGAGGTTGGCGATTCGGTTTTTGTGAAGGAGGGCCCTTTGACCGGTTTACGGGGAGTGATTGACAGACTGGACCGCAAAAAACTGCACATCCATGTTGATGCAATTCCGGGTTCAGTCATGATTGACGTTGAACCGCACCAGGTACAGCTGGAAAAAGACACAGTCTATCAGTTGGTCACAAAGTAGAATAAGATTTTTAAGACAGTATGTTTGTTGTTAATCCTGAATCCTGTAGATAATCATGTGGTTTGTATGATCCTGTAATCCTGTCTAATTTTTTAAGACAGCTAATTTGTTTTTAATGCGGAACACTTGTGTAACGCAAATGGCGGAGCTATACCTAAAAATAGCCTTTTTTCTTAGAGTATTTGCGTGCAGCAACAAACACCAGCATGAAACGTCCTGCGTCAATCGCCTTAGCGTCTTTGCGAGAGAAATTAAACCATTTAGCACCTTAGCGGAAAAAAATATGAAAGTATTAGTAACAGGAAGCGCAGGCTTCATCGGCTCAGCACTCTCAATACAGCTCCTAGAAAGAGGCGACCAAGTAATCGGCATAGACAACCACAACGACTACTACGACCCAGCCCTCAAAGAAGCCCGTCTAGCCCGACACGCCAACCACAAAAACTACACCCACCTCCGCATAGATATTAGCTAGATCGTGATGCAATTGAACAAGCCTTTGCGGAACACAAACCACAAGGCGTGATCAACCTTGCCGCCCAAGCCGGAGTCCGCTACTCTATCGAAAACCCTTTAGCCTATGTGGACAGCAACATCGTTGGTTTCGCACACATTCTGGAAGGGTGCCGCCACAACAAAGTGGGGCACCTGGTTTACGCCAGCAGTTCTAGCGTTTATGGGGCAAACACCACTATGCCTTTTTCAGTGCATGACAATGTGGATCACCCTTTGTCACTTTATGCCGCAAGCAAAAAAGCCAATGAGTTAATGGCACACACTTACAGCCACCTTTACGATTTACCAACCACAGGACTACGATTCTTCACTGTTTACGGCCCATGGGGAAGACCGGACATGGCACTTTTTAAATTCACAAGGCGATCCTTGCGGAGAGAAAATTCAAGTTTACAATAAAAAAATCGCAGAGAATTTCTAAATTGGACATAAAAATCAGAGTACTGGATAAACCACCACCACCAAACCAAATTACAATCGAAACCAACCGAACACCGGCCAACCAAAGCACCATAGAAGTTACACAACATAGGAAACAACAACCCAGTAGATTTAATGGACTACATCGAAGCCATAGAAAAAACCTTAGGAAAAACCGCAAAAAAAGAATTCCAGCCATTACAACAAGGAGATGTCAGACACTTACGCCGATGTAAAAGACCTAGTAGAACAATTCCAATACAAACCATCAACAACCATAGAAGAAGGAATAACCAATTTCATAACTGGTACAAAGAATACCACAAAATAGGAAGTGGGACGTAGGGAGTGGAAAGTTGGTTGTGGGAATACTGTGCATAGAGAAATGTAACACTATAATCAACCCCCAAATTGTTTTTGAAAAATTTCCTTTGCGGCTTAGCTTCTTTTCGTGAGTCGTTTAATAGACCCGGCATATATTTTCTTTGCGCCTTAGCGTGTCTTAGAGTTAAACGCCAACACTCTGTGCTACTCTTAGCGTCTTTGCATGAATTACAAAGCCGTATATGAATGCTTAATTCGTGTTAGTAATTGCAGAAAATATTGTAATTCTGTCTAAAATTAAAAGAAATATACTCCATTAAATGAACCGTAAAATTTCTATCATCGGTCTTGGTTATGTCGGGTTGCCTGTTGCGGTTGCTTTTGGTAAAAAGAATACTGTCATCGGTTTTGATATCAATGAAAAGCGCATTGCAGAACTCAAGATGTCCATGGACTCGACCAGAGAAGTGGAGCCTGATGAACTGGGGGCGGCAAAAATCCACTTCACCTCAAATCCGGCTGATCTAAGCAAAGCAGACTTTCACATTATTGCAGTGCCAACTCCGATTGACTCAGATAAACAACCGGATCTCACTCCGATTATTAGTGCTTCTAAAATGTTGGGAATATTCTCAAGAAAGGAGATATTGTTGTTTATGAGTCCACTGTTTATCCTGGATGTACTGAGGAGGATTGTATTCCTGTAATCAACAAATGTTTAGAAGTCAATCAAGATTTTCTATGTTGGATATTCTCCAACGCATGTACCAGGTGATCAAGAAAAACATTTACTAAAATTTAAAGTAGTTAGCGGTTCTACTCCAGAAACTCTTAGAATTGTTGCGTCAGTTTATGAATCTGTTGTGGAGGCTGGTGTGCATCAGGCATCCTCGATTGCGGTTGCAGAGGCCTCCAAAGTGATTGAAAACACTCAGAGAGATGTCAACATTGCGCTTGTCAACGAGTTGGCTTTAATCTTTGATCGAGCAGGAATTGATACACGTTCTGTCTTGGAAGCGGCAGGCAGTAAGTGGAACTTTCATCCCTATTCCCCCGGATTGGTTGGAGGACACTGCATCGGTGTAGATCCTTATTACTTGGTTCGGAAAGCTGGAAGGCTGGGACAGCATACTGATTTGATCTCATCTGCCAGAAGAATTAACGACGGTATGGGCGTTTTTGTTGCACAGCGGACTTGTCGTGAAATGGTCAAAGCAGGGCTGTCTATGAAAAAAGCTGTTGTTACGATTTATGGAATCACCTTCAAGGAAGATTGTCCGGATTTACGAAACTCTAAAGTTGCACTGTTTACAATGAACTGGATGCAATTGGTTTTATTGTTCAAGTTGTTGATCCGTATGCAGATCCGGATGTGTGTTTTGAAGAATACGGAATCAAATTGTCTAAAGAATCAGAACTGAAAACATCTTCGGCAATTCTTGTTGCCGTGGCACATTCAAGTTATAAAAATCGTTCTGCAAAAAAATGGGGAGAGGGTCTCATTCCTGGTGGCGTTGTTGCTGACATAAAAGGTGTCTTGCCTGATTCTGAATTGAGAGAGGCTGGATATTCCGTATGGCGGTTATAGTGGATTAGATGTGCTAGCAATAATCCAAGCCCGAATGTCATCAAGGAGGCTTCCGGGAAAAGTATTAAAAAATCTTGCCGGAAAACCAATGTTGCAGTGGACAATTGAGCGGCTGGGGTGTTCTAAACTGTTAAAAAAGATAGTCGTGGCAACCTCGTTTGATTCAAAGGATGATGTTGCGTTGAGGAGTTTTGTCTGGCTCAGAAAATCAAATGCCATAGAGGCCCTCTGGAAAATGTTGCTCAGCGTTATGCTGAGGTGGCAAGATTGGAAAAAGCAGAGTCGTTTGTGCGAATCAACGGAGATAGCCCACTTATTGATCCGGAAATCATAGACGAAGCTGTTTCGATTTTCCGGACGACTGCTGTTGATTTCGTCACGAACACAATGGTACGCACTTTCCCAAAAGGGCAATCTGTGGAAGTTCTCAATTCCGGACACTTTTTTGAAACTATGTGAGTACATGACGGAACCAGAAGATCAGGAACATGTGACTAAAGTATTTTACAAAAATCCGGAAAAGCACCGCATTGTTTCCTTTACAAGCGGAATGGACGCTAGGGATTTTCAAAAACTTATTGGAAGATCTATTTTTTTGCTGATTGATTGCTCTTTCAATCGTTTAATAGTAGGCTTTTCATTGTGATAAATAAAAAACTATTCTGCGTTATTTGCCAAGGAAAAAAATTAGAGCTAATAAAGACAATTGTTAAAAAGCCATCTGTTGAAGTTGAGTACAATATTCCACCAGATCAATACTTGAGACATATTTACCAATGCTTGGGCTGTGGAGTATATTATAACCACCATAATTTGTTGGACAATGATTTTTATAATAATACATATAATGAATCAATTGAAGATGGAATAATTAATAAACGATTCGAACGAATTATTAAAATAAACAGTAAAAACTCAGATAATAAAAATCGAGTAAACGAATTGATAATTTTTGCCGTGGAAAATTTTACACTGATAAAAAAGTCTTGGATATTGGGAGTGGTACCTGTGTGTTTTTATATGAAATGAAAAAGTTAGGATTTAAAACTTATTGTATAGACCCCGATCATTCAGCAATTAGCCATGCTGAAAAGGTTGTTAAAGTAAATGGTGCTTTTCATGGCGATGTACTAAATATTAACATCAACAATCGTTTCGAATTAATTACTTTTAATAAAGTTTTAGAACACTTAGTAAATCCAGTAGATCATTTAAAAAAATCTCGGGATTATCTAAAAAACAATGGTATTTTATATATTGAATTACCCGAAGGAGATAGAATTATTAAAAAAAATATAATTGAAAATAGATCCGAATTTGCTGTTGAGCATTATACGGTTTACAATAAAAATTCGATTAACAAACTACTATCTGAATCTGGGTTTGAAATGTTACAATCTGAAGTAATCACTGATCCAAGTGGGAAATACACTATTTATGCTTTTGCCAAACTACTGTGATTTATTTAAAATGAAAATTACAGATGAATCCTTCCTTGATGGATGGTTTGATACGGGAGATCTTGGCTTTCAGCATGATGAAGAACTATATGTAACCGGGAGAAAAAAAGAATTAATAATTGTTGCTGGGGAAAATATTTATCCCCAGGATGTTGAACAAATTCTTAATAATGAAGAAAATTTTATACCAGGGAGAAATGTTGTTTTTGGAACTGAAGATATAAGGCTTGGTACCGAAAAAATAATCACGCCTGCAGAGATTTATTGGGGTAGTGAAGTTGCCAAGAAGTCAGCGTGGATAATGCAGTGAAAAACAAACTAAAATACACCTTAACTTATAAGAAATACTGTCGTTGACTCGGGTCCACCCCAGTGGAACAATTCCATTGAGGGCATCAATACTAAGCTTTGAAATTAATTACATTAGCAAACCAATGAGAGGAATAATACTAGCAGGGGTTTCAGGTACAAGATTACATCCAATTACGAAAGCAATTTCAAAGCAACTTCTTCCTATCTTCGACAAACCGATGATTTACTATCCGTTGAGCACACTCATGCTCGCAGGTATTAAAGATATTATTGTTAACTCAATTAAAAATGATCTAAGTGAACTATTATTAAAAGATGGTAGCCAATGGGGAATCAATCTTGAGTATGCTGTACAGCAAAACCCTGACGGAATAGCGCAAGCGTTTTTAATCGGTGAGGAGTTCTTAGCAGGTGAATCAAGTGTGCTAATATTAGGCGATAATATATTCTTTGGTAATGAATTACAGAGCACTCTTGCTAAAGCGAAATTACGTTCAAATAATGGTGCAACAATTTTTGCCTACTCTGTTCTTGATCCTGAACGTTATGCTGTGGTTGATTTTGACGGGGATAAAGTTATTTCTATAGAAGAAAAGCCTTCCAACCCAAAATCACGTTACGCCGTGACAGGACTTTATTATTATGATAATAGAGTAACTGAAATAGCCAAACAAATTAAACCATCTGTTCGTGGCGAATTAGAAATTACCAGCATCAATCAATGGTACCTTAATGAGGGGTCACTAAATGTAGAAATATTGGGCAGGGGAATGGCTTGGTTAGATACAGGAACATTTGATTCATTGCTAGAAGCAGGTCAGTTTGTAAGTACTATAGAAAAAAGGCAAGGATTAAAGATTGCGTGTCCTGAAGAGATATCTTGGAGAAATAAATGGATTAACTCTAATCAACTGCAAAATATAGCATTGTCAAATAAAATAATTATTTAGGCTATTATTTGCAACAGATATTAAGAGAAAAATAGTGCAAAAAATACCTTTTTCACGCCCAGCAATACTCGATAACAATCTGCAATATGTTGCAAAATCTTTTGCTAATGGATGGACGGCAGGAAATGGCCCATTCACCAAAACATCTGAATTACTTTTAGAAGAACAGTTAGGTGGTAGGTGTAATGTACTCCTCACAACATCTTGTACCCACGCATTAGAAATGTCTGCAATTTTGCTGAACTTGCTACCAGGAGATGAGATTATTGTTCCATCGTATACTTTTGTGTCATCTGCATTAGCATTTTATATGCATGGCGCAAAGATAGTATTTGCCGATATTAGACCAAATACTCTTAATATAGATGAGTCAAAAATAGAAGTCCTAATTACAAAAAACACACGTGCAATTGTAGTCGTACATTATGCAGGTGTCGCATGTGAAATGAAAAGCATAATGCATATTGCTGACCAGTATCAACTGTATGTTATCGAAGATAATGCACATGGGTTATATGGACAATACCAAGATAGAAAGCTTGGGACTATTGGTCATATGGCAACCCAGAGTTTTCATGAGACTAAGAATATTAGTTGTGGTGAGGGAGGTGCGTTGATACTGACTAAACCTGATTTATATGAGCGTGCTGAAATTATAAGAGAAAAAGGTACCAATCGCTCTCGATTTTTTAGAGATGAAATCGACAAATATACATGGGTAGATAAAGGTTCTAGTTATGTCTTATCAGATATTCTTGCTGCAATTTTGTACCATCAGTTAAACTCTTCAGAAAAAATACAAAAGAAACGAAAAACGATTTGGGAAACATATAATAAAGAATTAAATAACTGGTGTAGTGATAATAAAGTCACACAACCATATGTGCCAAAACATTGTGATCAGACATATCACATGTACTACCTTCTATTTCCTGATCTTATAGCAAGAACAAAATTCATAAGTTACCTTTCAGATAACGGTATAAGTGCAAGCTTCCATTATCAACCATTACACACATCAGATTTTGGGAAACAATTTTCTACGGATGAAATAGATATATGTCCGATAACAACGAATATATGTGATCGAATTGTAAGGTTACCGCTCTATTATAATATGTCAGAAAAGAAGTTATTATTTGTAATAAAAATGATAACTGCTTTTAATTTTAAATAATACTGGAACAAACTTATAATAGAACCATGAGTAATAAATAATGAAAGAACTTGATATGAATAATCAGGTCATAATGGTGAGCGGAATCTCTGGTCAGCTTGGACAAACAATTTCTAATGCAATAATCAATAATGGGGGGAAAGTACTCGGGATGGATGTTTCTTCTGCTGAGATGAAAAAAACAGCAAAATCTTATGGTTGGAATAAAGATCAGATATTGCTACAAGAAGTGGACATTCGAGATAAATCAGCAATCGAAAAAGCTTTTGGTAATGGTCTAGAGTATTTTGGAAAAATCACTTCTCAAATAAATAATGCAGGTGTCAGCGTTTTTGCTCCTTGGACAGAAAGAAGTGAAAAAGATTTTGACTGGGTCACTGATGTGAATCTCAAAGGTACGTTCTTTTGTATGAAGACATTTATGCAGTATTGTATTGACTCAGGAAATGAGGGAGCAATAGTTAATGTCTCCTCACACTATGGCTTAATAAGTCCAGACCCAAGAATATATACTGATTGTGCTAGAAGAAACTCAGAAGTGTACGGTGCTACGAAAGCTGGTGTAATACAAATGACAAAATACTTTTCTGTAAACGCAATCGCAGATGGGGCAAAAATTCGTGTTAATGCTGTTGCACCAGGTGGGATTAAAAATCCTTGGAACCCGCAAGGTGAAGACTTTCAAAAACTTTACAGTGAACGCTGCCCAATGGGCCGATTAGCAGAGCTTGAGGAAATGGTAGGGCCAGTTTTATTTTTATTGTCACAAGATGCATCCTATATAAATGGGCATACGCTTGTGGTTGATGGCGGCATGACTGCCTGGTAATTAGCTATTAATATTTGCGAAATGATTTCGCATAATCGTATACAAATATAGGAAAAATGATGCAAATAGGTAATTTTAATATAGGTGAAAAGAACAGCGTTTTTGTAATTGCAGAAGTAGGTATTAATCATGATGGCAATATGGAGACAGCTAAAAAACTAATTAGTGCAGCTAAAGATTCAGGTGCAGATGCGGTTAAATTACAAACGTATTTAACCCAAAAACGAGTTCCTGCTGATTCTCCAGTCTTTGAACTATTGAAAAATTGTGAACTTAGTTTTGAACAAACTAAAGAGTTATTTTTATTTGGTCGTGATTTAGGTGTATTGATTTTTAGCACACCTTTTGATGACGAGTCTGTTGATTTTCTTGAGTCGATTGATTGTCCAGTATATAAAGTGGCTAGTTTTGATAGTGTTAATAAATCATTGCTTAGGAAAATAGGAAAAACAGGAAAGCCTGTCATCATGTCAACAGGTATGACAAATATAGATGAGCTTGCTGCTGCATGGAAGGCTTTGGGGGGTAATGATGACGGTAGTGGTTGTGATTTAGCATTACTTCATTGTGTATCTTCATATCCGACACCTGTAGAAGAAGCAAAC
>CAJJCY010000002.1:757500-842922 GCA_905182865.1 uncultured SAR324 cluster bacterium | reverse complement strand
TATAATTAACTGCCTGCAGCTACAATCTGTGGGAAAGCGTTTATTTTAAGGCTGGCTCCACCTACAAGAGCACCGTCAATTTCAGACTGAGAAAGTAAAGTTTTTGCATTTTCCGAGTTTACACTTCCACCGTAAAGGATTTGCATATTTTCTGCTGCTTCCGAACTGGCCAGTGATTCCAACTCTTTCCGGATTATCTTGTGCATGGAATTTGCTTGTTCCGGTGTGGCAGTTTTTCCTGTGCCTATAGCCCAAATCGGTTCATAGGCAAGTACACAACGTTTCTGATCATCTACAGCTAATCCGGACAATCCCTTGACTAGCTGTGCAATTACTTTTTCTTCGTGATTGCCAGACTCCCTATGCTCCAACGTTTCTCCAATACAGAGAATAGGGCGGATACCATGTTTGAGCAGAGTCTCTGTCTTACTACGGATGAAATCGTCGGTTTCACCAAATAAAATCCTGCGTTCTGAATGTCCAACTATACACCACTGAACTCCACATTCCTGTAATAATGGTGCAGATGTTTCCCCTGTAAAAGCCCCTGAAGTTTCAGAGTGAACATTTTGCGCGCCAACTGCGATTCGGGATCCTTTAACTTTATTATTCAGTGAAGAAAGCAGAACATCTGGAGGACAAATCACTATTTCACAAGTTGTCTCATCTAACAATGGGCTGAGCACTTTCTGCATCGCATCTATCAATGCAAACGAGCCGTTCATTTTCCAGTTTGCCGCAATCAGTTTGGCCCGCATATAAAATTTTTATTAGAAAATGACAGTACCTAAAAAAAGTTAATCTGTAAATTTTATTGCTTTAATCTGTAAAATACAAGATTATTCATCAAATAACGGATAGTTCCATTGTAGCTATTGCGTTTTTTGAACTTTTTGTTACTTATACATACGATCATTTTTTTTAAAAAAACCAAATACAATAAATACTAAGTTTTTACGGTAGTTAGTCATAGATAAAATAATGGAGATAATTTGGACAAATTAAGAAAACGCATTGACGAATTGGATGCAGAAATGTTGAAGTTGCTCAACGAACGTGCAGAATGCGTTGTTAAAATTGGAGTAATAAAGCAAAAAGAAGAGTCGGAAGTGGTAGTACCTCAGCGGGAAAAAGAGTTGCTTAATCGCTTAACAAAGCTAAATAATGGGCCAATGACAGAAAAAATGGTACACCGTCTATTTCAGGAAATTATTGATACTCTCAAAGAATTACAGAAATAATGTTACAGTTTTGAGGTCTGAGCCTTGTTAACGGATTTCAAGAAGTTCAACCTCAAATATAAGTGTAGCATCAGGAGGAATTGTACTGCCAGCACCTTGACTCCCGTAACCCAGGTCCGGTGGAATTGTCAGTTCCCACTTATCTCCCACCTTCATTAATTGCAGGGCTTCTGTCCATCCGCGAATAACTCCATTAACAGGAAATGTAGCAGGCTGGTTTCGTTTGTAAGAACTGTCAAATTCAAATCCATCTGTAAGTTTTCCACGATAATGCACAGAAACGACACTGTCTGGTCCAGGACTTTCTGTTCCGGAGCCTTCTGCAATTACATGGTACTGCAATCCACTTGCAGTGGTGATGGTGTCTGTCGAAGTTGTATTTGTCAATATTACCTCTTGATTTGAAGTTGAAGTTTTTGGAATATTTTCTCCGGATAAGGAAGTAACTGTTCCATTCTTGGAATTTATATAAATTGCTGCAGCTCCCACAACAGCTGCCAGTGCAAGAAAAAATATTCTGTTGTTAAATCCTTGCATAGAGCTTTTCAGAAAAAATAATGTCGAAGGATAAAAGAATTACTTAAATTAAATTCAATAACTTATATTACAGGAACTTCTTTAAATTTTACACCAACCATATCAAAAAAATCAGCCAGTGAATCCTTTATATGTTCTATATCCACGCGGTCTTTGAAAACTATACCAAGTGTTGCTTTCACCATTTCTGGATCCAGATGGTCTTGATGCAGCATGACTAGTGACCTGGCCCAATCCAAAGTTTCTGCAACTCCAGGCACTTTTTCCAGCTTTTGCTTCCGAATCAATTCCATAAAAATGCATATTTGTTTGGCGAGACGCAGATCTATTCCTGGAACTTTGCTCCGCACAATCGCCAGTTCTTTTTCGTAATCTGGATAATCCATCCACAAATAAAAACAGCGTCGGCGAACGGCATCCGATAATTCTCTGGTTCGATTGCTGGTCAAAATCACATAGGGTTTTTCCTTGGCACGTATGCTGCCGATTTCCGGAATAGTAATTTGCCATTCAGATAATATTTCCAGCAAAAAACTTTCAAACTCCTCGTCTGAGCGGTCCAGTTCATCAATTAATAAAACCGGTGGTTTGTGATGCGTAATCGCCTGCAATAAGGGCCGTTTAAGTAAAAAATCTTCACTGAAAATAGTGGATTCCCGTTCAGCCAGTGATTTGTCACTACTCCTGCATTTTAATGGCAAGCAACTGATGCTGATAGTTCCATTCATAAAGCGCCATATTTGCGTCAAGTCCTTCATAACATTGAAGCCGAATCAAATCTGTATCCAGTGCTTTTGCCATTACTTTTGCGATTTCCGTTTTACCTACACCTGCAGGACCTTCAACCAATAATGGTTTTTGGAGAGTTTTTGCCAAATAGACTGACATTACGATTGCTGAATCAGTCACGTAATTTTGTTTCTCCAGCATTTGCCGGATTTGTTCTGTTTCATTTGAAAACATAAATTATTCCGTTATTAGTCCCGTGCATTCGTTACGGCAACTCAAGTTTGGTGTTGTGCAGCACAATCTTCAAGCGCATCCCACGCCAGTCTCATGCACTTGATACGGCTCCGATGCGGTTTCAAGTCAATCAACGGCCGCAGATATTCTATAGTTTCAGGAATATTCTCAGTATCTTTTCGGAGGCTTTTGTTAAACTCTTTACTAATCTGCATTACTTCTGACAGAGTTCTTTTCAAAATAAACTCGCTCATCATTGAAGCTGAAGCAATACAAATAGTGCAGCCCCGTACTTGTGTCTTGCAGTCATGAATGGTTTCTCCGGACAACGCTAAAGTCAGTTCCAGCTCATCTCCACAAAGCGGATTGAAGGCGGATGCCTTCAAATCCGGATGCTCCAAACATCCCGAATTTTTTGGATGTCGTGCATGATCCAGCAACAGATCCCTGTAAATAGAACTAGTATTCATATCAATCCAAAAAAATATCTCTAGCTCGATCAAGTGTGCTAAACAAGTGGTCGATTTCTGATACTTCGTTATAAATACCAAAACTCATGCGAACGCTTGCCGCGACTCCGAGCCGCTCATGCAGAATTTGCGTGCAGTGGTGTCCGGCACGTACTGCAATTCCACCCTCGTCCAAAACTTGCGCTACATCGTGAGGATGCACATTCCGGAGGTTGAAACTCAACACGCCAGTTCGGTCGCAGATATCCTGAGGTCCATAAAGTTCCAGATCTGTAAACTCTGCGAACCTGTTCAGAGCATGGGCAGTGAGTTCTTTTTCATGCTTTTGAATTTCAAAAATTCCGACATCAGATACATATTTTAAGGCTGCCGCCAATCCGTAAACTTCGGCCACAGGAGGAGTTCCCGCTTCAAATTTTTGCGGAGAATCCGCCCATGTGGAAGATTGCCGCCCGACTTGGCGAATCATTCCGCCGCCGCCTTGAAACGGAAGCATTTCGTCAAGTCTCTCTTTTTTTGCGTAAAGTACCCCGATTCCTGTGGGGCCGTATACTTTGTGTCCTGAAAAAGCGAGAAAATCGCAATCCCAACCGGTAACGTCAATCGGCATCCGTGCCACTGCCTGAGCTGCATCCACCAAAACCGGAATTCCACGTTTGTGTGCCATTTCTACGATTTTCGCAATGTGATTAACTGTTCCTAAAACATTGGAAACTGCAGTGACTGCAAGCAGTTTAACAGAATCTGTCAACAAATCTTCCAACTTTTCAAATTCCAAAAGACCTACACCGGCGCTTCCGGCTTCCGGAGTGATTGGCCAGTACACCAATTCTGCTCCGGATGCTTGTGCAGCCATTTGCCACGGAACCAGATTGGAATGGTGTTCCATTTCAGTCACGATGATCTGGTCTCCAGTTTTTAAAATGTGTTGCGCCCAAGCAGAAGCAACAAGATTGATTGACTCCGTGGTTCCGCGGGTAAAAATTATATTTCCGTAATCAGTTGCGCCAATAAATTTCGCAATGCTTTCGCGGCCTTCTTCGTAAATTTCGGTTGCTTCTTCGGCAAGCGTGTAAACTCCGCGGCTGACATTACTGTTGTGAGTTGAATAAAAGTCCAACAGTGAGTCGATTACACATTGCGGCTTTTGAGTAGTAGCTGCATTGTCCAGATAAGCCAGAGGGAAGTCGTTAATTTCACGTTTGAGAATTGGGAAATCACCTCGTACTTTTGATGCTAAAGGATGTTGTTGCATTTTTTTACGCTAAAAAACAACCACAGATTTTTGCGGATTAGCACAGAAATATTATCTGTTATGTCCGTTTTGTATGTGGCTAATATCAGGGTTCAGGTACAAACTTATTTCAATTCCATCATTGATTTTCCGGAACCACCTCGACGGATGGTCACCATTTCACCGACAATGCTCAAAGCTATTTCTTCAGGGGTCGTTCCGGCAAAATCCAAACCTGCTGGAGAATGTACCCGCTTTAATTCTTCAGGAGCAACACCTTCATCGAGTAAATACTCAAAGACCAGTTTAGCACGCTTGGTGCTGGCTACCAAACCGATGTACGGCCCATTCCCCTCCAAGGATTTTTTAATAGAATGCTGGTCGCCTTTATGTTGAGTAACAACCACGACATAAGTCTGAGGTCCAATTTCCATTTTACTGAAATCCAAATCCGAAGTGATCAAACGCTCGGCCATCGGGTAAGTTTCACGGGTCGCTACGGAATCGTTGATTGTGATGGAAAAATGAACAGTGTGAGCCAATTGTGCCAAAACCTCGGCGATGCGTCCGTGTCCTACAATCATTAATTCAGGACGTGGCATATACGGTTCCACATAAACTTCCATGGTGCCTCCGCAGGGCATCCCAACGCCTAAAATTTCATCATCGAGATCGAGAGGTACAATCCGGGTTTGGCCGTCACGCATACTTTCCAGAGAGGCTTCCCGCACAGCTTCCTCAGCGCATCCACCTCCGACCCAGCCAAATACGGTTTGTCCCTTGCTGTCAATAATAGATTTCGCTCCGGGTTTAGCAGAAACTGATCCTGTAATTTTGATTACTGTTGCCACAGCAAACGAAACTTCCGATGCATTTAATTCAGCTAACTTTTTAAAATATTCGTTGGACATTTTTTGTCGCTTTGCTTCTAGTAGAATTATAGGTAGTGATTCAGTATTAACTTATAATTCGCAATAAAATTCTTTGTCATTTGGTTTTAAATAATGGAGTTTTGATCCGTAAAAAACAATTTATAATCTTCCAAGGTATCCACATCCTTCAAAACGTTATCATTTTCCATTGTGACTTCCCGGATACACTCCTGGTGGTTTTGAATAATGCCCCTGCAGCCCTCACCTTTGTGTTGTAAAATAATGTCTCTGAATTGGCGGGAAAACAAAACTGGATTGCCGCGCTGTCCTTTAAAAACTGGAACAATAATCAAAGAACTTTCAGAATCGAATAAATCAGTAAACTCATGAATTAAACGATTAAAATCGAAGGTTTCAATGAACGGTTGATCAGAAAGGCAAATCATCAAGCCGTCACTTTCCTCAGATGCAGCCTGTATTCCTGCTTGAATAGAGGATGTCATGCCCTCCATGTAGTGTATATTTTCTACAAACCGCACCGGTTGCCCCTGTAAAACTTCTTCGATTTTGTCTGCTTCGTGACCAACCACTACCACTACTTCACTTACGTTTGAGGCACAGACCGATTTCACAAAGTTACGGATCAACACTTCCCCGCTGATTGGCAGGAGGAGCTTGTTTTTGACTCCCATTCTCCGGGATTCACCAGCGGCAAGAATAATTGCGGAAATCATTGCAGAGAAAAACTAAAAATGCGCCGTAATGTTTTCATTCCAATTCTGCTTTTTTGCCAAACTTTATTTTGAGTTTAGACACAATAATTGAACCAGCAAGTGATGCTGCTTTGACTGGTTCTACTGCTGAAGGAACCTCATCCACATTGCCTCTTTCATTTTCTTGTGTAAGCAAATTGGAATAATTATGGATGAATTGTTCAAAGAGTTTGTTATTTACAGCTTCAATCATGAGTGAACCAAACTGAGCGATCTGGCCCGTGATAGACACAATCAAAATGCACGAAAAGTCAGTGAATGTTTCTTGCGTATTTAGAGAGACTTCCATGTTCATCATTGCTCCTCATTGTTCGCTGATGTCTGCTCCTTTTCCTTCCATTGACAGTTCTTAAGTTGAACTGTCCCGTTTACTGAATTCAACGTCGCCATTAAATTTGGCTGTCACAGGACCGATTTTAATTGTTACTTTGCCTTTGAAGTGATCCTCATCAATGGTCTCAGGGGGTTGTGCGCCCGGAACACAAACTACTATTTATTCTGGATTAGTGAGGACTGTCCAAACTGAATCGATATCCGCATTCACAAGAATTTATTTTTTGGCTTTAACTTTAATTTTTATTTTTTTATCAAAAAGCCAAATCTCCGGCATCTCCTAATCCAGGAACAATATAAGTAATAGTTTAATCTATCATCAACTGCAGCAACGAAAATAGGCACATCCGGATGTGCTTCATTAAAATATTCAATGCCTTCCGGTGCTGCCAACAGACAGACAAAGCGAATATTTTTTGCACCATTTTCCTTTAAACGTGTTACTGCCGCAGCAGAAGAATGTCCGGTGGCCAGCATGGGGTCCAACGCCAATACCAGGCGTTGATTGATTAAATCTGGAAGTTTCATGTAATATTCAACTGCGACCAGTGTTTCTGGATCACGGTACAGCCCAATGTGGCCAACTCTCGCAGATGGAAGAAGTTCCATAAATCCATCCAACAATCCGTTACCTGCTCTTAATATTGAAACCAGACAAAGTTTTTTACCCTCCAGAAAAGGAGCATTCATTTTCATCAGTGGTGTTTCGATTTCCTCATAAATGAGCGGCAAGTCCTTGGTCACTTCATAAGCCAGCAAAGTACCTACCTCTCGGATCAATGTACGAAAACTCTGGGTGGAGGTGCTCTTTTTACGCATCAGCGAAAGTTTGTGCTGAACAAGTGGATGGCTAATGACCTGTAAATTTTCTGGCATTTTTATCTCCTGTTAGTTCTATTTGACCGCTAATCATTTATGGTCTAGTACTTTACACTTCCAGACCGAGAAGAGCAAACCACAAAATATTAGCTAAGTAAGTGGGATTGATTTAAGCTTGTTTGTCCTCTTGACGCTGTTCAGCACTCAGACGGCCAAGAGAATACTCGTTCAAATCAACAAATTTCATATATTTCGCCAGCAAAGGTTGTGCTGCTTCCACTTTCCGAAACATTTCCTGGGCAATACGACGATATCCGGTGTGTCCTTGTGGAGTACTGCGAATTTCCGTCAGCCATATCAGGGCACGTAAATTAATATGTACATACCAGCGAATATTGTAACTCATTGGCACCACATATTGTGCTTCATAGGGAAAATCTTTAGCAATCGTTTCAAAGGCTTCAGCAGAACGGGCCATGGTTTCATGATACTCTGCACCTAAACCAGCATCTTCAATTTCATAGGGTGTATCATAACCAAAGCGTGTAGTCAGTTGTTGACGTTCCTGGGTGAGCATCCGGTGTCTCTGTAAATCGCGGTACATGCCATAATCCCCCAAAATATCGAAAGTGTAGAAAGGCATCTCAAAACCACGTTCCGGTTTATGCCGTCGGTGATTTCGCAAGGCAACAGTCTCTTCAATCAGTCTTGTTTTTTCTGAATCCGGTAGAGCGCAAACACGATCACGTATTTGTTGTAAAGTCAATCCGGAGTGTGAGTAAAGCAAGGCTGACAGAAGTTTGGTTTCCGCTTCCGGATCAAAATCTACCAGTCGAACTGCTTCCGCAGAGTCTGCTTTTAATTGCCCCAGATACTTTGAGTTAAATTTACTAATGAGTTTTTTCTGGGCCAGACTGAAATTTTGGAAATCCTGAAAATGCCGGTGTCCAGCTTCTGCACGCCGTACAAAAGAAGGTATCACTTTTGCTAATTCTTCGAAGGCAAATTGACCAATTTCGTTCAGCTCTCCGAAGGGCTCAGTTCTTAATTTCATTATCAGGGTTTCAAAAAATCGCCCGTTACCAAAAACACCCATGTTCGTCAGAGTAGCAGATGGTAATAATCCACGGATTATATCAAATCCACGTGCCCTGACGGAACGATCGTATGCGGCTTGACTAATCTCTTGATCACGAGGCAACTGTTTCCGGACGTGTGTCCGCAGTGGTTCAGTAAAGCGAACATAGGTTTCAAACAGGTTCCTGCAAGTTTCCAAATACAAGTCACGGTGCACGGAATTTAGTAAAGTTGGTTCTTGATAAAATCGAAACTCTTCATTTCCGGACAATCCGGTTATTTTTTCTGCAAAAGTTACGTAGCGAGTCGATTTTTCTAATGGAGAGCCTCCGATTCGTGCATCTTCAACAGTTTTGGTAGCTAAAATGGAAATATTTTCCAACGCCAGATGCGCACCACCAAGTTCACCAATAGAATCGTCACCATAGCCATCAAGTATCCTGTCATAAAAATTTTGTGCAGATTCAATTGCCAGTTCCGTCTCTTTTGCAGAATTCGATGGGTTTGAACCAGTTTGCATGTCAGAAAATCTGGATTCTTTTTTCTGAATAAAATCCCTGAGCAGTAATGTGCGAAGTCCAAGAGTCGAACGGGAGTAGCGCGAAAAAAGCGCACCTTTTATTACCTCGGGAAGATTAGTGAGTACAAAAACGGAGCGGTCTGTATTGGTGACGTAAGAAGAAAGAATGACTTGTTCTTCGGGGGTGAAAACTTCGTTGGAGGTGCTCATGCAAAGATTTTATGTCGCTGGTACTCCCAGAGAATTGGGCAGAGCTTCTGTCTGGTCTTTGGGGGAGGGCAGGTCTTTATCCTCATACTTAGTATTGGAATGAGATTTTGGGTCATAACTGTCTTTAAGTAGATCACGTGTAAAATCAAATGTATGACGAGACGTATAGGCCATTGAAATCACTCCGGTGTCCATTCGAATGGCGTCTTTTGGGCATGCTTCAACACAGAGTCCGCAAAAAACGCAGCGTAGTTCGTCGATATCAAATACTACAGGATATTTTTCAACTGAAAGGTCTGGATGCTCACCAGCCTCAATGTGAATGCATTCTGAGGGACAAATGGTTTCACACATATAACAGGCAACACAACTGAGAAATCCGTTATCAAGTCGAGTCAACCGATGTCGTCCGCGCCATCGTTCGGAGACATGGCGTTTTTCTTCTGGATAGCTGATAGTCACCACATCTTTTGCGCCAAAAAGGTTGCGCCAGAAATGTCTTACGGTTATTCTCAGTCCACCAAAAAGTGCTGGAAGATACAAAGCTTCTTTTGCACCGTCCACCCGTTGAACTTGTTTAACTTTTAGTTCCATGTTTCTCCTGTAAGCTAATTTTTCTCTTTTATTTAATTGTTAATAACTGTCATAAGAAGTCTTAAATACACACAGTCATTTCTACAGAATGGAGAAATCTTAATGATATTAGTGCAACAGCTAATAGCAAGAGTTCTCTCTTTACCCAAAATTACACGATCTCAGGTCTTTTTACGACTGTATCATTATTAAAATTTACGGAGCCAAACGCTCTATTTTCCATGATTCATCATCAATCTTTGAATATAAGAATCGATCATGAAGACGGTTAGGGCGGCCCTGCCAAAATTCAAATCTTTTCGGTTTAATTCTGAATCCACCCCAAAATTCCGGCAACGGTATTTCATTTTCACCAAATTTCCGCTTTATTTCATCAAGCTTCATTTCCAGAATTTTCCTTGAAGATAACACAGAATGCTGATCTGAAACCCAGGCTCCCAGTTGGCTGCCACGGGGTCGGCCCATAAAATATTTAAGGGACTCACTCCTCTCAACTTTTTCTGCAACTCCATTTATACTCACTTGACGTTCCAAAGCCACCCAATTAAAAAGCACCGCAACATTTTGGTTCTCTGAAATTTGTTCAGCCTTCCTGCTTTTATAATTAGTGAAAAATACAAAACCATTATCATCAAACAGCTTCAGCAAAACAGTTCTCATCATCGGTGATCCGGAATGATTGACTGTTGCTAGACTCATGGCATTCGGTATTGGCTCCGTTTCATTCGCTTCCTTAAACCATGCTTCAAATTGCAAAAACGGGTCAGGACTTAATTCCTCTTTGGACAGTCCTTCATTCTGGTAGCCCTGACGCATAAAAGTTAAATCCATTAATTACTCCTAAACCCTTGCTTTTCAGAAATCATCACGCAAAAGCTAGAATCACAAATGCAGTTACGAACATGTTAATTAATGAAAGCGGCAAAAGTTTTTTCCAGCCGAGAGCCATCGTTTGGTCAAAGCGAAATTTCGGCACTGTCCAGCGTAACTGTATTTGGAACCAGCAGAAAAATAGTGTGAAGACCGAAAACTTGATAATTTGCAGGATAGTTACCAGCCACTGTGGAGCATTTTCCCAAAGGTGCAGCCATGGGATATGATACCCACCAAAAAATAGAGTCGTAATCAAGGAAGCTACACCAACGAGTGACACATATTCCGCAAGCATAAAAGCAGACCAGCGCATTCCGGAATATTCAAGAAAGTATCCGGCAACGATCTCAGATTCGCCTTCCGGTGCATCAAACGGGGCTCGTTTAGTCTCTGCAACAAGTGCAGTAAAAAAGAGAAGAAATCCAAGGGGTTGCGTAAAAACACCCCACATGGGAATCAGGCTTCCAAACCAGTATTCATTTTGTCCGTCTACAATTCCGCTTACTCGGGTAGTTCCATAAACCATGAAAACACCCATCAATGCCAAACCCATGAAAACTTCATAAGAAATCATTTGAGCTGAGGCACGAGTACCCCCAAGTAGTGCAAACTTACTGTTTGAACTTGTTCCTGCGAGCACTGCTCCATATACACTGAGTGAGGTGATGGCAAAAATAAAAAGCAGCCCAGGTTCGATATCTGTCACTTGAAAAGTAAAATTCCCAATGGGTCCTGCAATCGGAATGACAGCAAATGTAGCGATTGCTGCTATCAAACCAAAAAAAGGTGCAATCAGGTACAAAAACCCGTCAGCCCCTTTTGGCATCGTATCTTCCTTGAAAATGGATTTGAGGCCATCTGCAGCAATATGCATGATTCCATGTCCGGTAAAATTTCCGATGTTCGCCCTGTTTGGTCCTACGCGGTCCTGAATCATGGCACTCCATTTACGTTCCATTAGAGTCAAAAAAGTACCCAACGGCATGGCAAACAACAGAATAATCACCATAATTTTAATTATGGCCAGAACTGCCGGAATCATAATTATTTCAAGTACATTCTCCATTTTCGTTTTTCTTAACTATTTTCAATAAGCTGGACTTAGCGGTCCAACTCTCCGCCAATCATGTTAACAGAACCAAAAATCGGTACGATGTCTGCGACATAATGGCCAACTGTCATGGCCGGCATGGCTGCAACAAAATTAAAACAAGGTGGGCGCATTCGTACCCTCACTGGATCACCACTACCATCTGAAACGAGATAAAATCCCATTTCTCCGTTTCCACCCTCAACCGGCATGTATATCTCACCGGCAGGCGGCTGATGTCCTTCCATGACCAATTTGAAATGATCAATTAGTCCTTCGATATTTCCATAAACATCTTTCTTATCCGGAAAATGCATCATTCGTTCGTCTGTCATAAACGGCCCTTCCGGCATTTTGTCTGCAGCCTGTTCAATTATGCTGATGCTTTGTCTGATTTCTTCCATCCTGACCAAAAATCGATCAAAACAATCACCTGTGCTTCCTACCGGAATTTCAAAATCAAGTTCATCATAAACAGAATATGAATCCGCCCTCCGGACATCATAAGGTATCCCACAGGCCCTCAACAGTGGCCCGGTAAAACCAAAAGAAAGGGCATCTTCTTTAGAGATAGCTCCAACATCTTTTACTCTATCAATGAAAATTTTATTACGAGTGAGAAGTTTGTCACATTCCGTCATGATTTCTTTCAATTTGGCTAAACGATCTGCCAGATCACCCAAAAAACCATCTGGAAGATCGGAATGATTTCCACCAAAACGAGTCCAGTTTGTCGTCAGTCTTGCACCAGTCATTTCCTCAACTAGTTCCCAAAGGTATTCACGAGCCTTAATAAACCAGAGAAAAAATGTAAATGCACCTATCTCCATGGCTACTGCTCCCAGACAAGTCAGATGGTCTGTGATCCGTGATATTTCACCCATAATAACCCGGGTGAATTCGGCACGTGGGGGAGCTTGAATTCCATATAGTTTTTCCACTGCCATTGAATAACCGATATTATTCAGCAGAGGAGACACATAATTCAGCCGGTCAGTATACGGGATGACCTGAATCCATTTTGAATTTTCTGATTCCTTTTCAAAACCACGATGCAGATAGCCGATTTCCGGATCCATTCCGACTATCAATTCTCCATCCAGATGTGTGGTGAAGCGCACAATTCCGTGCATGGCTGGGTGAGCGGGGCCAATCTCAATGCTCATAACTGAGGCGGAAAAGTCTTCTCCGGTTGAAGCATCCTCAGAACTGGACTGAAGTAAGGTCATATCTGTCATGAGTGCCTCCCGTATACGTGTCGTTCCTCAACTTCTTTTAGTTCCATTAAAGGCTGTTGTTTATCAATTGGATAGTCTTTACGGAGGGGATGTCCTTCAAATTCATCGTACATCAAAATTCGTCTCAAGTCCGGATGTCCCTCAAAAACAATTCCGAACATATCAAAACATTCTCGCTCATACCAGTCTACTGCTTTCCACAAATGATGAATTGATGCAATTTTACAATCATCTTCAGTTAAACGAACCTTCAGTCTCAAACGCCGGGCATGAGTCAACGACTTAAAATGATAAACCATTTCGAATCGTGGTGTCTCATTCATTTCAAGACGATCCACTGCAGTTAAATCCATCATTATCTCAAAAGAGCAGCGTGTATCATCCCGTAAAAAGCGGCAAACAGCCTCCAGTGCATCTCGTTTTATAACGACGGTTTCGTCATCACGGTGAGCATGAAAATCGGTGACATCATCCGGAAATTCCTGTTTGAGCAAGGTAGTCAGTTCTCCTGTCTCCGGAGGCGTTCCCGTTTCCTTTGTGGAAATTTCTTCACTCATGATTATTTAAAGGTTCGTGTTAGATGATAATAGACCGTTATTTTTCTTTAAGAGCAGCTTTATCTTTCTGCATTCTTGGAGAGTCATAGCCAATATGAGGACTGACATTGATGAAATCTTCAGAATACGTGAATCCCGGTTTGCTGATGCGGTTGCTTTTAGGATTTTGTAAATTTTCAAAGACTTCTTTTTTGGATATTTCAAAGTATCGATTTAGCTGATCTGCTTTTTGATCTTTATGCCTGATGGCAGTTGGAGTAATGCCGTTGGCAGTCGGGCCATCATTCTGAATGCTATTCTGCAACTCAATAAGTCCGTCCAGCACAGCTTCGGGTCTCGGAGGACAACCTGCGATATAAAGATCAACTGGAATCAAACGGTCAATTCCCTGAAGTACAGAGTAATTTTGATAGAATCCTCCGGAAGATGCACATGCGCCAAAAGCAATCACCCACTTTGGATCTGCCATCTGATCATAAATCGTCTTGAGGATCGGTGTCATTTTATGAGTGATTGTTCCTACTACCCAGAGAACGTCCGCCTGTCTAGGTGAAAATCTGGGAATTTCTGCACCAAAACGTGACATATCATAATGTGAGCAGGCTGCGGCCATGTACTCCATTCCGCAGCAAGCAGTTACAAACGGATACTGAAAAAGCGAAAATTTCCTGGACCAATTGACTACACTGTCAAATTTTGTGGTTTTAAAACCACCATAATCTGTTTCCATAATTAGTTCCTGTTAAGTTAACATTATTTGATATTTCTAAATTCCTCTTTTGTAGTTTACAGAATTTTTAACAACTGACGTTCCACTCCTATTAATATATCATTTAAACCGTGCTTTGGTACCGGGAAAGTGTCCCTTCCATTTAAGAAAATAACATGAGAATCTTTTTGACGAACAACTTGAAATCCCATTATTTTAGGTTTCTCTCAATTTGCCTGTATTTAAACGGCATATTGTGTTTGTAATTGTGCATTTTTCAGAAAAATTATTCTTTTAACTCTGGTCACAGCTGTATTATGAGGTTAAAGAAAAAACAATTTAATGAATTACTCCCATTCCAGCGCACCTTTTTTCCAATCGTAAGCCAAACCAAGAATCAGTATTCCTAAAAAAACTGAGCTGGCCAAAAAACCAAACCACCCTAATTCGCGAATCTGCACTGCCCAGGGATAAAGAAATACCACCTCTACGTCAAAAATTAGAAAGACCAAAGCAGTCATATAAAATTTAACATCATATCGTTGTCCTGCCATTCCATCTCTAAGCAAACCTGATTCAAAGGGGGTCTCCTTAACTTCCCCTCTAAGTTTTGGTCCCAGAAAAAGTCCGATACAGCTAAACGCACCTGCCAGAATGATTCCCAGCACAATCATAATTAATATCGGCAGATAGCCTGATGCAATAGTCATAAGTTTAAATAGTTTTACAGTTTTCAGGATTTTTGAGAACAGTCGGTTTTTTGTCTATGATCCCCTTTAACCCTCTTTTCAAAATATACTGCTAATACAGGAGTAAAATGGAAATGTTAGAATCCGACTGTTGCACCGTATCAGCAACAAAAAATATATCCTTCAGCTCAAAAGTAGTGTCTCACACAAATCGTAAATTGTAAATACATTTCAATTGTTTTAACGTACAGTCACACCCGGATTCACGTCTTCTGGAGCTTCAATCAAAACGAGTTTTCCATTATCGTCAGAAAAAAGGATCATGCCTTCAGAAACTTCGCCCATCAATTTGACCGGCTTCAAGTTTGCAACGACAAGAACTCTGCGATCAGTCAATTCTTCAGGAGTGTAGAATGCAGCAGCTCCAGAAACTATAGAACGCATACGTCCTTCTGCTAAATCTACTTCAGAACAGAGCAGCTTATTTGATTTTTCCACCTTCCGACAAGATTTGATATGACCAACTTTTAGTTCCATTTTCTGAAAATCGTCAAAAGCCAGCCACTCTTTTTCCTTCTCCGCCGGCTTACTTTCTATTTTTTCTGGTAGTTGATCTTTTACAACAGATTCATTTGTGGCAGAAATTTTCATTTTTGGAAACAACGGTGTTGGTTCCGGCAGTTCTGTTCCCGCTACCAATACTCCGTGAGTAAGTTTCTCAAAAGGAATTGCCTCTGTAACAAGTCCGAGAGATTTACGAGCCTCGCACATCTTTTCCGGCATTACTGGATCCAGCAAGCCAACCAGAATTCTTGCCATATCCAGTGAAGTATAAAGAATAGTTCCTAAGCGCTCTCTGTCTTCCAGTTGCCCTGCCAGGCTCCATGGCTTGCAGTTGTCAATGTATTTGTTGACTTGGCTGCTGAGCCACGCTATGTGTTCCAGAGCACGATGCGGCTGAAAAGCAAGAATGTATTCCCGGCAAGTTTCCACTCCTTTGCTAAACGAATTCAGGAGATCTTTTTCCAGTTCTCCAACTTCACCCAAAGGAGGTACGCAGCCTTCAAAATTATTTCGGCTCATACTTATTGAGCGATTGAGTAAATTTCCAAAGTTATTGGCTAAATCACCGTTGTAACGTGTGATAGCCAAATCTTCAGTAAAATTTGAATCCTCACCAAAACTCATGTCACGCAATAAAAAATAACGTAGGGCATCCACACCAAGTTGATCTTTCATGGCCAGTGGATCAACCACATTACCGAGAGACTTACTCATCTTCCTGCCTCCTACGACCCAGTGACCGTGAACCACAAGTTTTTTAAAGACAGGCAAACCTGCAGCCTTGAGCATACACGGCCAGTATATTCCATGTGTTTTTAAAATGTCCTTGCCTATTGTGTGGTGTACATGCGGCCAGTACTTTGTATACTTTTCTCCTTCCGGCCAGCCTAAGGCGCTCGCATAATTAAGCAGCGCATCAAACCAGACATAGGTGACAAAGTTTTTATCAAAAGGGAGATCAATACCCCAGGCTAACCGGCTTTTAGGACGAGAAATACACAAATCCTGAAGAGGTGCTTTTAGAAACTGTATTAGCTCATTGCGGTAACGTCCGGGATATATCCAGCTTTCATTTTGCTTCAACTCTTCAAGCAGCCAATCCTGGTAAGCACTCATTTTGAAGAAATAATTTTGTTCCTGATAAAATTTTGGTGGTGTTTGATGGTCTGGACAATTTCCGTCCTCCAACTCTGCTTCGTCCAAAAAACGTTCACAACCGACGCAATAAAGTCCTTCGTATTCTTTTAGATAAATTTCACCCTGATCATAAATTTTTTGCAGGATTTCCTGAACACAGGCTTTGTGTTCAGGATCAGTCGTGCGAATAAACTGATCAAATTCAATATGCAGATGCGGCCACATTTCACGAAATTCCCGACTGATCTTGTCCACAAATGCTTGCGGCTCAACACCAGCTTTGGCGGCAGATTCAACTATTTTTTGTCCATGCTCATCGGTTCCGGTTAAAAAATAAGTGTCATCACCAAACAGTTTACGAAAGCGTGTCAATACATCAGTCACAATCGTAGTGTAAGCATGGCCAATGTGTGGATGGCTGTTTACATAGTATATTGGAGTGGTAATATAAAAAGTGTCGGTCATACGAGTTGAGCAACTATGAATTATTTCTACAAAGTTAAAAAAACCTCTAAAGATTATTTTTCGAGAGATCGTCGAGGGGTGTTTTAAGTATTAGGACTGCACATTTACTATTAAATACAGCCGTCATTAAATATAAATTACTTTTTACGGTTCATTTCAAGAACAGATCCATTCGTTCTACGATTGTTTCTGGGTCATCTGGATGAGGACTAAAAAGAACAAGTGTTTTTCCAATAACCTGCACAACTTCAAGACCCTTAATTCTGCCCACCGCATTGGCACATTCTTTTTTTGATAAAGGGCAACTGTCAAGAACTTTTAGTTTAATCAATTCATGGTCCAGCAGCAGGGTTTCAATTTCTCGCTTGTTTTCAGGAGAAAGTCCATGCTTGCCAAGATTCGCTAATGGTTTTAACGGATGGGCCAATGCACGTAAATATTTTTTTTGTTTTCCTGTCATGTTTAATTTTCCTGATCTATCACCCTCGGTACTTTGAAAAATCCATCTTCAAGATACGGACTAAACTGTTCAGGAGAAACTGGTGACTTTATCATTTTATCTTTCCGGCTGTCTCCTAAATGGCTTTCATCTACCTTGGTAACAACGTCCGGAATTTCGGCAGTTTTCAACAATTCAAAGTATTCCATAATCCCAGAAAACTGTTCTGCAAAAACTTCCGTTTCTTTTTCTGTTAATTCCAAAGAAGAAAGCCGGGCAATCTTTTGTACTTCTTCGGGGCTGAATTTAGTTGTCATGTTGGTTGCATCATTAATTTAATTTCTGCCTGTGCCGCCAATTTGCCATCGACACTTGCTTTGCCTTCAAAGACCCAAAAGTTTCGACGCTGATTGCTCAAAGTTGTTTCCAATATCAACTGATCACCAGGAACAACAGGAACCCTAAATTTGGCATTATTTATTCCTGCAAAAAAAACAATTGCATCAGCTTCAGACTCACCCTTTCCGGAATTGATTACAAGTCCGGCTGTTTGCGCCAAAGCTTCAATGATCATCACTCCGGGCAGCACTGCCTGTTGGGGGAAATGCCCCAAAAAAACCTCTTCGTTACCAGAAACATTTTTCAGCGCTTTACAGTATTCTCCATCACGTACTTCCAGCACCCTGTCAACCAGTAAAAAAGGGTAGCGGTGCGGTAGAATATTCTTGATTTCCTCCAAATTCATAATCAACTTCCTCCATCTTGTTTTAGTGCATTGTATTCATCAATCACTTTTTGAGTAAGATCAGTTGTGTCTTCTTTCATATACAAAATTACCTGTGCAGCATTTTTTTCAAGTACCAAATCAAGTTTTTCTTTGATGGAAATACTGCGGATCACAGTTTTGAGTTCTTTGAAGATAACTTCCGTTAAGCGTCGTTCTTCCAGTCTCATTTCCTGTTCAATGGAGCGAACTTTTTCACGCAGTTGCTGTTGTCGTGCAATCAAATCCTGTTCTTTATTTGTCTTGGCTTTGGGAGTCAACAACGGATTATTCCGCAGGTCCTCAGCAAGTTTCCGGAGTTCGGACTCTTCAAGTTTAAATTCCTGCTGCTTTTGACGTCCTCGACGCTCCAGTATATTTTTGGAACGAATTCCAGGTTCAGACTGGTTAAGAGCTTGGTTCAGGTCAACAACTCCAATCTCAAAGGCAGAGGCTTGAGTGAACATGGAAAAAGATGCAAGAGCAAAAATAGCAAATAAATATTTCATGACGTTGTTTTTACTTATGATTATCTTTCCAGCAGAAGAAGTAAAACTCCAATTAAGCAGTTCTACGTCAGGTACCATAGAATCAGGAAAGTTCCAAGGGTGAAAATGAGAGCATAATTTTGTATCAATCCATTCTGGAGGGGGCGAATAGTGTTGCCAACCGAACGTGCAACTGCCCCGGTAGTGTTGACAGCCCGGTCAATCACGTTTTGATCAAACAGGCCCCAAAGTAAGTGGGTCGATAGTAAACGTATTGGCCGAATAATTAACGAATTATACAATTCATCTACATACCATTTATTTAGAGAAAGTTGATATGCCCATTCCCATTTGCTTCTCAACCTGGAAGCAATTTCAAATCCTGAATGATACAAACGACTTGCCATAAACCAGGCAAAAAGAGCAAATATTACAGACAGAATCATCAGCGTCCACTCAGTCGAAACATTACCATGACTTGCTGGAATTTCTGCAAAGAAATTATGAAAGTAAACTTCTATTCCATTGGGAATAACATGAAACACATGTGGAACCCCAAAAAAACCACCTATAACTGCAAGTGCCGCTAAAATCATCAAAGGTAAAGTCATTGACAAAGGGGACTCCCGTACATGTTCAGCAACATGTGAATCCACTCTTGACTCTCCGTGAAATGTCAAATAGATCATCCGGAACATATAAAATGCTGTTATGCCGGCCGTCAAAAATCCTACAAACCAAAGCCAGGGGCTTCCAAATGGAGAACTGAAGGCTTTCCAGAGAATTTCGTCTTTGCTGAAAAATCCAGAGAAAAAAGGAATACCGGAAATCGCCAATGTTCCGAGCAGCATGGTTACATAGGTGATTGGCAGCTTGTTTTTTAGTGCACCCATTTTCCGCATATCCTGCTCATGGTGAATTGCCAGAATGACGGACCCGGAACCTAAAAAAAGTAGTGCCTTAAAAAAAGCGTGTGTCATTACGTGGAAAACTCCTGCACCAAAAGCTCCGACGCCCATTGCTAGGAACATATAACCAAGCTGCGAGAGGGTGGAGTAGGCAAGAACGCGTTTGATATCATCCTGCTGGGTCGCCATCAGCGCGGCTATCAGTGCAGTAATGGCTCCTATCCATGCGATGGTGGTTCCTGAGAAGCCTTCGAAGGCATCCGCTCCAATGGAGAACTGGACGCGGAAAAGCATGTAAACACCTGCCGCGACCATGGTGGCGGCGTGGATGAGGGCGGAAACCGGAGTAGGTCCTTCCATGGCGTCTGGAAGCCAGACATGGAGAGGTGCTTGAGCTGATTTTCCCATCGCTCCCATGAAGATGAGGAGGACGGCGGTGCCGAGGAAGAAGGGGGAATACTCGGGCTTTCCAACAAAGAACCAAATGACAGGAAAATTAACATTACTGCTGACAACACGCCAAAATCACCGACTCGATTGAAAAGGAAAGCTTTTTTGGCAGCTTCGGCGGCAGAATCTTTTTCAAAATAATAACCTATCAACAAATAGGAACAAAGACCAACTCCTTCCCAGCCAACAAACATCAGCAAAAAGCTGTCACCGAGAACCAGCAGCAGCATGAAAAACACAAATAAATTCAGGTAGGCAAAAAAGCGGTAGTAGCCGGACTCTCCTTTCATGTATCCCACAGAATATACATGAATCAAAAAACCGACTCCGGTGATTATGAGTAAATAAAGACCTGAAAGTTGATCGACTGTAAAATTTATCCCTACTTCAAAATTTCCTGAGGAAATCCAGGTATAAAGGTGTTCATTGAGAACATTCCCCTCTGCCTCAAGCATCTGAAAAAACAGAACTAGCGACTGGGCAAATGCCATTCCGACTGCCAATGGACCGACAAAGGTAACAAAACGTGTACCAAAACGTTTCCCCAAAAAACCGTTTAGGACAAATCCCAGCAGTGGGAATGCCGGTACAAGCCAAATTTGTGACATAGCTACCACTTTAATAAATTAAACTTATCAATATTCAGAGTTTTTCGTGTTCGAAATATTGAAAGAATTATCGATAAGCCAACCACCGCTTCTGCAGCAGCAACCACTATGATAAAAAAGATAAAGACAACACCGGTCATGGAGTCCAAGCTTTTGGCGAAAGTCACAAATGACAAGTTGACTGCGTTGAGCATCAGTTCAATGCTCATAAATATCACAATGACGTTGCGACGCAGCATCACACCCAGTACCCCAATTATAAAAAGGAGTGCACTCAACAATAATATATGTTCAATGGGAATCATAAAAAGATTTACTGAAAACGACGTTTTGCAATCACAACCGCCCCAATTACCGCAACTAGCAGGAGAATAGCTATTATTTCAAATGACAAAATATAATCTGTAAAAAGTAGGCGTCCAATTAGAGTAATCGAACCAACTTCTTCTACAACCTCAAGCGGATATTCACCCTTCGATCCAAGTTGTAATTCGTTTGCTGTGAATAGACTGGCAATTTGAATAAAAATTCCCAATGAGAGAAGACCAGCCAAAATTTTCCCCACGGACCATTTGTTGACATACTGTTCAGAGTCCTTTGAGGGAAGCAGCATCAACACAAAGAGGAAAAGAACCATGATTGCACCAGCATAAACCAAAACCTGAATGACTGCTACAAACTCCGCGTTGAGCATTACATAGATAGCTCCTAAACAAAAAAAGGTCCCCACCAAAGACAGCGCACAGTGTATTGGATTCCGTAAAAAAAGGACACCCAACGCACCAAACACGCTCAATACAGCAAAAATGTAAAAAATTGTTAACATAGTTTTTAAATTACGGCATGAATAATGGTGGACTATTAAATAGCTGTCATTTCCGGAACTACTTTTTTACCAGGGTCTTTTGTATTTTTCGTCAGTTCAATTCCAAAACCTCCAATTTTATCAAAACTAATTCCGGTAAATGCCTTAGCCTCCTGAACCATTGTGTTAAAAACTTGTGGAATACTTTCGAAACTACTTTTGTGCCCCAGAGCCTGCAATAATTCTGAAATAATCTGCCACTCTGGGCGAGTTCTGCGTAAAGCCTTGACGGCAATTTCAGTCGACTGAACACGCTGATTTTTGTTGGTATAGGTTCCTTCTTTTTCTGAATAAAACTGTCCGGGAAGAACAACGTCAGCCATTTCACTCCAGGAATTGTGAAAAACTCCAATATGAATTACAAGTTGTGTTCGCTTTATTATTTCCTTAAACTCCAATTCGTTTTCAAAGGGGTTGCCTAGTATGAAGACTACTTTCAATTCACCTTCGATCGCTTTTTTAAGTTTTTTATTCTTCTGGTCCCCCTTGATTTGAAGCGCAAGTGCTCCAGCTCGGTTGGGAGTTTTGTCTGTTGTGATGAGGGTATTTATGAAAAAATCACTTTCACTTTGTTCCCACGTCGGAAAAGGACAAAAGATGTTTTCAGAAGAGAATCCTTCTTTCAACAATTTTTGAATTAAAAATAATTCTTCGTTGCTTGCATGAGTATCGGTAAGTGCAAGCACCTCATGGGGAAGCGGCTTCAGTTCTCTGATTCGTTCCGCAATTGCACCGTATGCTTTTTCCCATGAAATACCTTCGAGATTTTCTCCAATTAGTCCCAAAGGCTGATTTATTCTGGATTTTTTTTCATTCATTTTTCTGTAAGTCAAACGTCCTTCATCACAAAGCCACCATTTATTGACGCTTTGGTTCTCGTGTGGTTTGAGCCTAAAGACTTCGTTTCTGTCATGTTCAATTGTGACGTTGCATCCGGTTGAACAGCCTGTACAAATGGAATGATTTTTTTTCAGTTTCCAAACGCGACGCTTGAAGCGGAACTCTTTTTCGGTGATGGCACCGACCGGACAAATGTCTGCCATGTTTCCCTGAAATTTATTCGTCATCGGTCTGTCTGTATAGGTATCCACGGCCAATTCATGTCCCCGATTAAACATACCGAATTCGTTGGTGCCGGTGATTTCCCTGGTAAATCTGTCACAGCGAGAACATTGTATGCAACGGTTACGTTCCAGGGCTACAAAAGTACCAATGTCGCGCCAGCCGTTAACCCGTTTAGAATAATCCATTTCCGATTTTCCGGAACCATATTTAAAGGAATAGTCTTGCAGTGTACATTCTCCGGACTGATCACAGATCGGACAATCGAGAGGGTGATTAATCAGAAAAAATTCGTTAACAAGTTTCCTTCCCTCTTCAACTTTTTGATTGAAAGTTTCGATCTTCATGCCTTCCGAGGCATCGACAGAACAAGCGGTCTGGAGTTTTGGTGCAGGTCTGCCATTACCAAGATCGACCACATCCACCAGACACATTCTGCAGGTGGCGACTACAGACATTCCGGGATGGTAGCAATAATGAGGAATTATTTTTCCGCAACGTAAAGCGGCAGAAAGGACTTTTTCACCCGGCTCGTATTCAACCGGCTCACCATCAATTTGAAATACAGGCATGGGAAACTCGTTAAGTAGTGGCATAATATTTCCGGAATTCTTCCGGAAATTTGTTTACAAAACTTTGAATCGGCATCGCGGCGGCGTCACCCAAGGCACAAAGAGTGGTCCCCAACATATTTCCGCCGACTCGGTCAAGACGCTTTAATTTTTCTTCACTTCCGTTTCCATTGAGAAAATCACGAACAATTTGACGAGACCAGTGAGTCCCTTCGCGGCAGGGCGTACACTGTCCGCAGGATTCATGGGCGTAAAAACGGGTAATGCGGTGGAGTAATTTTACTACATCAGTGTCTTCATCAAAGACCATCATTGCAGAAGAGCCCATCATGGTTCCTATTTTTGCCAAATCATCAAAGTTATAAAGCACATCAATTTCATCGGCTTTCATGACAGGTGAAGAGGAGCCTCCGGGAATTACACCTTTAAGCTTCTTTCCATTGCGGATGCCTCCGCCGATTTCGTAAATAATGTCTTTCATACTGACATCCATCCGCAACTCATAAACTCCCGGACTATTTACATGACCACTCAAGCTCACTAAATGTGTCCCTGAATTATTTTGTGGACCAAAACTTTTGAAAGATTCCACTCCTCCATCGCTAAAAATAAAGGGCAAACAGGCCAATGTTTCAACATTGTTTACACTCGTTGGGCATCCGTTGAAGCCTGAAACTGCAGGGAAAGGAGGTTTTACTCTGGGCTGTCCGCGTTTACCTTCCAATGAATCCAGCAGTGCGGTTTCCTCGCCGCAAATATAAGCACCCGCACCGGTGTGGATAGTGATATCCAAATTAAAGCCACTGCCCAGCGGATCGTGTCCAAGAAGCCCGTCCGCATATAATTCATCAACCGCAGCATTTAAGATCTTGATGGCTGGAAAAAATTCACCACGAACATAGACATAAGCATGATGGCAACCAACTGCATAACTTCCAATCATCAGGCCTTCCAAAAAAAGGTGAGGATCTTTAAGCATCAGTTCGCGATCCTTACAGGTCCCCGGTTCAGATTCATCAGCATTGGCAACCAGATAACTGGGTTTACCGGTTCCTTTGGCCATGAAGCTCCATTTCAAACCTGTCGGGAATCCCGCTCCGCCCCGTCCGCGTACTCCGGATTCTTTGACTTCCTGCACAACTTCTTCGGGCTTCATGCCAAATACTTTTTTCAAAGATTTAAACCCACCGGTGTTTTTGTAACCGGCCAGAGACTTATCGTATTTGGGGTTTCTGATATTTTTGAAAAGAACAAGGGTTTCTTCTAGCATTTTTATTGTTTGAGTTGATCAATCAATTTATCCATTTTATCCGGAGTTACCTGTTCATGATAGTCTTCATTTACGATTATTGCAGGTGCAAAGCTGCACGCACCTAGGCACTCCATTTCTTCAATGCTGAATTCACCATCAGTTGTAGTATGTCCCGCATGAATGTTAAGTTTATTTTCTGTGTGTTCCAACAACTCTGTTCCTCCAACGAGGCAACATGGTACGCAAGTACAAACCTGCAAATGGAATTTACCTGGACGTTTCAAACGAAACATAGTGTAAAAGGTGACCACGCCTTCAACATGAGTAAGCGGGACTTCACAAATATCGGCGACGTGCTGCATCCACTTTTCTGTCAACCAGCCTTCATTTTCTTGCTGAGCCACTCTAAAATTTGAATCATTTCTATGGATTTGGACTAATTATAGCAAGTATCGCATACATTGGAAAACAAATTAAAACCTCTTTTTTCGATGAACTATCAAAATAATACAAGTAATGAATTCTATCTAATACTCCAAAAATTAGAAGTCAGTTATCAAAGGTGTTTTTAATACTAAATGTTTCTGTGCTTCCTGTGTGTATCATTAATTTTTTATTATTAAAACCAACTATTATTTGTATTATATTCTTAATGTTGACTCTCTATTTATAGTCGAATGCCATTTAATCACTTTTTATCGTCATAATTGACAACTGTTTTTATTACAAGGTATTATTATTAAATATTTTTCACAACGGTTGCGTTTTTACTTGAGGCGGCACTAAAATAGTGGTATATTTTAGGTAAAACTATACATTGGGGAAATTAAGTGGAAATGCTATCTGGGGGCGATATCCTGATTCGCTCATTGCAGGAAGAGGACGTGGATTACGTTTTCGGTTATCCCGGCGGTGCGGTGCTTCATATTTATGATGCACTATTCAGGCAGGATAAAATGAAGCACGTCCTTGTTCGTCATGAACAGGCGGCAACGCACATGGCGGACGGTTATGCGAAAGCTACTGGAAAAACCGGAGTGGTTTTGGTGACTTCCGGACCCGGGGCGACTAACACTGTCACGGGGATACTCACTGCTCATATGGATTCAGTACCTCTTGTGGTTCTAACAGGACAAACCATCACGCCCAATTTGGGTAAAGATGCTTTTCAGGAGGCCGATGTGTTTGGTGTGACAATGCCTGTAGTCAAACACAGTTATCTTGTCAGGGAAGTAAAAGACTTGTCAAGAATTATTAAAGAAGCATTCCATCTAGCCTCAACAGGTCGTCCTGGACCCGTTTTGGAAGAGTTTACAAATTATAAACCAATTCAACAAAAAGATATTTTAAAATTGAAAGGATACCGTTTTCAATTCAAAACTAGTGATAACCAAATACTACAAGTTTTAAAAATGATTAGTCAAGCATCGCAACCTTTATTTTATGTAGGGGGAGGTGCCATTATTTCTAATACTCATAAAGAATTATTAAAATTAGCTGAATTATTTTCTATTCCAATTACAACAACATTAATGGGAAAAGGTTCGTTTAATGAAAACCATCCGTTGTCTTTAGGTATGTTAGGGATGCATGGAACAGCTTATGCCAATTTTGCTGTTAGCGAATGTGATTTATTAATTGCTATTGGAACACGTTTTGATGATCGTGTAACTGGCAAAGTTAGTGAATTTTGTCCAAACGCACAAAAATTACATATAGACATCGATCCTGCTGAATTTGGAAAAATCATTGTACATCGCCGTAGGGAGATGCAGTTTGGTCTGGATGAATTGATTCCTCTGGTAAAGCAGCTTGATACCAAAGAGTGGCTGAAGAAAATTGAGAACTGGAAAAAGAAACACCCCTTAAAATATCCAAAGCGTGGAGGTTTGCGCGCACAACATGTTTTAGCTGAACTGGACCGTTTAACCGGATCCAATGCTATTATTGCTACGGATGTCGGCCAACACCAAATGTGGGCTGCCCAATTCTGCAGATCAACCCGCGAACGCCAATGGCTTTCTAGCGGAGGAGCTGGAACAATGGGATACGGTTTCCCCGCAGCTATTGGAGCACAACTTGGAAACCCAGAAGATCTTGTAGTTGCTGTTGTGGGTGACGGCGGTTTCCAAATGACTATGTCAGAGCTGGCAACGGCTGCAATTAACAAGTTGCCACTCAAAATTTTGATTATCAACAACAATACTCCATGGTAAGACAATGGCAACAGCTGTTTTTTGAAAAACGTGAAAGTGGTGTGGATATGGAAGGTAATCCGGATTTTGTCAAAATTGGGGAAGCATATGGAATCAAGGGTTTTCATCTGAGGCGTTCAGGTGATGTGACCAAAGTGTTAAAAAAAGCTCTGGCCTACAACGATGGTCCCTGCATTATTGAAGCAGAAGTTGTCAAAGGTGATAATGTTTTCCCAATGATTCCTGCAGGAGCTGCAGTCAGCGAAATGTTAATTGATGAACCTCCGGCAAGCAAGAAACTTAAAAAGCCCGTTGGCAGTACTTGATCTCTGAAATAGGTGAAAAATCAGCTTTTATTACTGTTTAAATTTTATATTTTTAATCGATGTCCTGCTGAATAGTCGATCATAATTAATCACAATCAGGCTTTTATGGAAGAAAAATTTGCAATCAGTATTTATGTTTGTAACAAGCCCGGAGTTCTTGTCAGGATTGCTCAAACATTTGCGCGTCGTGGTTATAACGTGGACTCACTGGTCGTTTCACCGGCGCACAATACCAACTTTTCAAGAATTACTGTAGTAGTACAAGGTGTACCGAGCTCATACGACCAAATACTGCGGCAACTGAATAAATTAGTAGATGTTGTTCATGCCGCCAGTCACCCTTCTGCGGATATTGTGGATCGGGAGATGGCATTATTTAAAGTAAGGGCAAAGCCTGATCAGCGTGCAGAAATTTTCCAGATTGTAGAGGTGTTTCGTGCAAAAACAGTAGACATTACGGATCAGTCTCTTGTGATTGAAACGACCGGCGATTCATTAAAAATTGATGCCCTTGAAAAACTACTGGAACCAATGGGGCTTGTGGAAATGGTGCGTTCCGGGAAGTTGATAATGAAGAGGGGACTTGAGGAAACCTGAGAACCACTCTGCCCTTTCCCTCACATATATTTGGTTAAGTTCTATCTGTTCAATTTTACTGGAAGGACCTCTACAGTTTCTTCCAGTAAAAATTCTTTTTGAATGATACTTTGAATCGAAGCAGCTAATTTTTTAAAACATACTTTTCTATTGGAAGTTTTCCGAAATAATAATCCAACTCTTCTAGCAGGGGCAGGGTTTTTAAACGGAATATATTTGATAGAAGAATTTTGAATTAGATTATTATAATCAATTGCAGTTTGTGGAATCAGGGTAATCCCAATACCAGTAGATACCATATGTCTGATTGTTTCCAGACTTGTACCCTGGAAATTTTTTCTTTCTTTGGTCATAGTTTGTGAACAAACATCCATAACCTGCCCTCTCAAGCAATGTCCTTCTTCCAGTAATAATAGAGTTTCATCCTGTAAATCCTCTATCTTGATTGATAATTTAGCAGCAAATGGGTGCTGATTGTTAGCAGCAACATAAAATGGTTCTGTGTATAGAATGATCTCTTCAAGTCCTCTCATTTCTAGAGGAACTGCTAAGATTCCCGCATCTAATGTTCCTTCACTAAGTTTTTTCAACATAACTTCTGTTTGAACTTCCTGTAAGATAATTTCCAGTTGAGGATAAGCTTGATTTATAGGTTGCACAATCAAGGGCAAAAGATAAGGTGCTATTGTTGGAATTAGACCAACATTGAGTGTGCCGCTCATAGGATCAGTATAGGTTGAAACCATATTTTCAATGGAAGCCGCATCAGCCAAAATTCTCCGTGATATTTTTACTATTTCTTCACCAATGGGTGTCAAAAAGACATTTCTGGTGGTTCGTTCAACCAGTTGAGCGCCAATGTGGTCTTCTAATTTCTTTAGTTGTCCGCTCAAAGTTGGTTGGCTCACATAACATTTTTCTGCAGCTTTTCGAAAATGTTTATATTCTCCAACAGCTGCAAGATATTCCAAATCTCTCAGATTCATAATCACTCCTCAAACAATGGGTTAATCGATATTAATAGATATTACCTATCAATATAATAATAATAAACGATTAGACAAATCAATTTAATAATTTTATAATTATAAAAAGTCATATCATTCACCTCATTGTCGGATGTAAAACCAAAGGCCTGTGCATGAACTTCAAAAAGGAGTAGAATATGAGTAATTTGAATGGAACAAAAACTCACGAAAACCTCAAAGATGCATTTGCAGGAGAATCTCAAGCAAATAGACGTTATCTTTATTTTGCAAAAGCCGCTGACATTGAGGGTTATCCTGAAATAGCAAGTAATTTTCGTGAAACCGCAGAAGGAGAAACTGGGCACGCTCATGGGCATCTGGATTATTTGAAAGAAGTTGGTGATCCTGCAACAGGTCTACCTATTGGAGATACGCTAGATAATTTAGCTTCAGCAGTACAAGGTGAAACGCATGAATACACAGATATGTATCCAGGCATGGCAAAAACAGCTAGAGAAGAAGGCTTTTCAGAAATTGCCGATTGGTTTGAAACATTGGCAAAAGCAGAAAAATCTCATGCCGGTCGATTTCAACAAATGGCAGACAGTGTTTCCTGATTAAACTTTAAAACGCCTCGAATCAAATACATTTGAGGCGTTTACTTCTTTTTTACAAGAAAATCACCCATTAAAACTTATGGAAGAAAATAAATCTAGAATATCTTATTTGCCAACAGACGGTTTAACTTATGATCCCAGTGATTCAATGTATTGGGATAAGGCTGCGCTAGATAAAGAAATTGAAAGGACATTTGAAATTTGCCATGGTTGCAGAATGTGTTTTAAGTATTGTGACTCCTTTCCTACGCTCTTTAATTTCATAGACAAACAATACGATGGAGATGTAAAAAAGATTAAACCACAGGAAACACAACAGGTCATGGATGCATGTTTTCAGTGTAAATTGTGTGAAGTTCAGTGTCCTTATTCTGTTCGAGATGGACACCAGTTTAAACTCGATTTCCCCAAACTAGTTCATCGTCATAGAGCAATCCATTCCATAAACAAACCCAGGAGCTTGCGTGATAAAATTTTAGGAAATCCCGATAAATCTGCCGGTATGGCCCGTGCGAGTTTCGGAATTGCAAATGTAATGAACCGGGTCGGAGCCCATCGATGGTTTATGGAAAAATTGCTTGGCATTCATCGAGAAAAATTACTGCCTGATTTCAGTTTTTCGACATTTGAAAAATGGGCAACTAAAAAGGGACTGATTCGTAAAAATAAAAAATCAGAAACCGTTTTATTTCAAACATGTTATGTCCAGCACAATGAACCACAAATTGGTAAAGATACGCTAGAAGTGCTGGAAAAAAATAAGGTAGACTGTGCTTGTGTAAAAGGATTGAAGTGCTGTGGGATGCCGGCATGGGAGCAGGGAGATTTGAAAACATTACGTGCCAATGCAAAACATAATCTGGATATTCTTATGCCGTTTGTGGAACAGGGCAGCATGGTCCTGGCGATCAACCCAACCTGTGCAATGATGATGAGACGGGAGTATCCGGAACTCCTGGAAGGTGAGGATCGTGAAAGAGCCAAAAAATTATCAGGAGCAATAAACGATCCTTCAGAATTTTTATGGAACATTCGGAATGAAGACAGGTTTAACACGGACACGCATAATTTGCCAACAGAAGCCATTAGCTATCATGCTCCTTGCCATTTAAGGGCTCAAGGAATTGGCTTTAAGGGACGGGATTTAATTAATAAAGTGACAGGTTCAAAAATGAAAACTGTCATGGAATGTTGCGGACACGATGGGACTTATGCCATGAAAGTTGAGAGCTTTGATGCCTCCAAACGAATTGGTCAAAAATCATTTGATGGAATGAAAAACGAAGAAACTGAAGTATGGGTTACCGACTGTCCCCTTGCGGCACTTCAGTTTAAACAACATGCAGGAGTGAAACCCAAACACCCCATGTCCATCCTTGCAGAGGCTTATCGTTCTGATGATACCAATAACAAATAATATGTTTTTCTACCTGTTAACTATTTTTCACAAATAAAAGGAGAGTCGGAATGAAGCATGTCAGCCGTAAAGAAATTATGGACTATGTAACTTATGAAGATCAGCGAAGTGAAGTTCGTGAAAACATAATGAAAATAAAGGAGGTCCGCAGAATTAATGTTGGAGGTGTTTTGTCATTCCTGTTTGAAAACAAAGATACTGTTTGTTACCAAATTCAGGAAATGATGCGGGTGGAACGTATTGTAAAAGAGGCAGATATCCAGCATGAAATAAAAACCTACAATGAAATTCTTGGTGTGTCCGGAGAGTTAGGATGTACGCTTTTGATAGAAATTGATGATCCTGTGGAAAGAGATGACAAACTGAGCAAGTGGCTTGAATTGCCAATGCATCTATATCTAAAATTAGAGGATAAAACTCGTATAAGGGCAACTTTTGACGAAAGACAAATTGGAGATGGTCGACTGTCTTCTGTTCAATACATTAAGTTCAATACGAAGGGGAAAGTACCTGTAGCAATTGGTTCAGATCATCCTTTATTTAAAGAGGAAACATCTCTCACATCGGAACAAAAAAAAGCACTGTCAGACGATTTGTAAAAGGACGGTTACTGTTCTTAGAATCAAAGTTGGATAAAGTCTGAAAGCGTGGGAGAGACGACCTAAAGGGTTTTAAATGAAATTCGAAACAAGGTATTCACGGATATCTTTTGCCTCTTTCATAGGACCCTCCGCATTTACCAGGCAGGGTACTGTCACATCGCCTGTAAGTTCTACAAGTTCTTTTGCATAGTCCGGATTCAGGCGGATATCCTTGAATGTGAACTTATCCTTTATATGTAAACTGGTAATCGTGTTCAGTACAACTTGCGAATATTCACAGTCTTCGTAGAAATAGAGTACCATCCTTGACCACTTCAACTTTTTTTGCAAAAAAAAAGCGGTCAAAACAGAGACCGCCACGAATAATTCACATAAGATTTTAAACCGTTTAACCGTTTATTTTTTGGCACTCATTTAAAAGCTCAGTAATGATGCGCTCTCCATTTGCCATAACGGAATATCGAACAGAGCCCTGCTTGTCTACTATAACTGTTGATCGAGCTGCAAAACCTTTATTCTCCAAATAAGTTCCATAAGAAGTCGCCATGGAGCCTTTTGGATGGAAATCCTGCAGCAGTGGATAAGACACACCGCCAAGGGACTCAGCCCATTTTTTATGTGAATGTTTACTGTCAATGCTCACACCCAATACTTGAGTGTCTGCCTCCTTGAATCGATCAATCATCGACTCAATTTTGGGTATCTCCCTGCTTCAGGTGCCAGTCCAGTCAAGTGGATAAAACAACAGCATTACATTCTTTTCTCCTTTGAACTCACTCAAGGAAAACTCCGTATCAAACTGACTGGCCAATTTAAAATCCGGTGCTTCCGAACCAACTGCAATCATTTGTATCTCCAATTAAATATATAAAAAGCCCTGAAAACAACATGAATTCAGAGTAAACGTAAACTGAGTCTAACAGCCGAAAGATGGGGATAACTCGGTTGTCAAATTAGATCTGAATAAACTTATTTACTCAGTTGATTCAATGATTGTCCAATCGGTAAAAACGGAAGAACATTACTTCCCAACTCTTTGTCAGCAATCACCTTGTTTACTTTGGGTAGAATGCTGGCCATTGTTTCTAGCAAAATCCGCTCCCGGGTAATTTCTTTGGCATTTTTATATTCTTCATAGACCAGATTAAATCTTTCTGATTCACCAATGGCGACCAACACCTTTTCTTTGGCATAACCCTTTGCATTATTGATCATTTGTGCAGCTTCTCCTCTGGCTGTTGGAACAAGATTGTTTCTGTAACCTTCTGCATCATTGATCATTTTTTCACGATCCTCACGGGCACTTACCACATCTTTAAAAGCTTCTTTTACTGCGTCTGGAGGATGAACATCCTGCAGTTTCACATTCTCAATCTTAATTCCGCCTTTGTAACTGTTCATTGTTTCCTGAAGAAGCAGAGCAGTAGTATTTTCAATTACTCCTTTTCCAACAGTCAGTGCTTCCGTAACTGTTGAATCACCAATAACTTCACGCATCGCGGATTCAGCGGCAGATCTCACAGTTACATCTGGATTAGTCAGACTATAAAAATAATCCTCCAAAACAGAAATGCGATACTGCACTATGAACTGAACATCAATGATGTTTTCATCTCCGGTGAGCATTAATGATTCTTTTAAAACACGTCTGTATTTGGCAGGAGGTCCAAGCTGTATTGTACGGAATCCAATTTCAAGTCTCCGCACTGCAGTTACAGGAGCAATCTGGACGGTTTCGATCGGAGACGGTAAATGATAATGCGGTCCCGGTCCAACCACTTCTGTAACCTCTCCAAAACGCTTGATGACTCCCTGTTCTTCAGGATCAATAATAAAAATACCTGTTGCCAACCAAACGATAATTGCTAAAATTAAGATGTAGCTAAATAGCCCTTTTTTTGGCAGACCAATCTTAAACTTATCCTGAAGATTGTTGAGAAGTTCATCAATGTCGGGAGGTTGCGATCCTTTTTCCCAAGGTGATTTATTTGGCGGTTTGTTCCAGGTACCCATTTTAAATTTTCGTGTTTAAGATTGTAATAGATTAGACAATAAATTAAGCCAAGACTGCGGAAAATACAAGCTTAATGCTCACATAAATACAAAATGATTGAAAAAGTATTTTGATGAACTAGTTTACAAAGTCTATAATTCAAAATTGTTTGTCATTCCTGCTTTCGCGGGAATGGGTAATTTTCAGGTAATTGTCTAATTTTGATTGCTAACAAGCAAAACATTGTAAATGCAGAATGACTTATGCAGTCAGTACCTCAACTCCACTTTCAGTAACCAGCAAAGTGTGTTCCCACTGAGCAGATAACTCTCCGTCCACAGTCACAGCCGTCCAGCCGTCACCCAAAACTCTGCATTCATAACTACCCATGTTGATCATTGGTTCAATTGTGAATATCATATTTTCCTGAATTGTAACACCTGTCCCCGGCTGACCGTAATGCAGTACTTGTGGAGCCTCGTGAAATTCCACTCCAACTCCATGTCCAGCAAAATCTCTGACAACCGAAAAGCCATGTTTTTCTGCATGCTGCTGAATAACGTGGCCAATGTCCCCAAGTGTATTAGATGGATAAACCTGTTCTATCCCAAGTTCAAGACATTCCCGTGTGACCTCCACCAATTCCCGCGTTCTATCTGGAACATCGCCAATGATAAACATTCTGCTGGCATCTCCAAAATAGCCGTCTAAATCGCAGGTAACATCAATATTCACAATGTCACCGCTCTGCAGTGCATGATTGTTTGGAATACCATGGCAAATGACATTGTTCGGCGAACTGCAGACACTTTTAGGAAACGGCATCCTCTGTCGACCTTGACCGTGCCCGTAATTCAATGGAGCCGGAATTGCGCCGTTAGCCAAAGTTTCACGATAAACCCATCCGTCTATTTCATTTGAGGTCACTCCCTCACCGATTCGTTCCTCAACCATATCGAGCAGCATTTTTGTAAGTTGGCTGCTTTTGCGGATACCTTCAATCTGTTTCTCGGTTTTAATAATAACTTGACGCCCTTTAGGTTTTGTCTCAGGCAACGGCACCTGTCTTTGCCCTTTTCCCATGTGGCATTTTTTATATTTTTTACCGCTTCCGCACCAGCATGGTGAATTTCGAGGAATTGTATTTGCTGCTGTTTTCATGCTTTCATTCAAAAAACTACTCTTGCTGATTTATTATTTCAGGTAATCAAGTAAACGGCCAAATCTATATCCACCAAAAAAATTTTCTTCAGGATCGTGCGACCAGTAGATAATTTGTCCTTTTCCGATAACTGTTTTAAGATCAACAAAACCCCAGTAACGACTATCTGCACTGTTGTATCGGTTATCTCCCATCGCAAATATTTTACCTTCCGGAATCTTAATCGGACCAAAGCGGCTGACCGGAGTTGAGGACATTAAACCCTGCGCCAGTCGGGTTCTCCGTTCATTTGGTTCATAATATGCGTAAGGCTCATCAAGTTGTTCTCCATTTATGAAAACCTGATCTTTCCGAATTTCCAGTGTCTCACCAGGCAGCCCAACTGCACGTTTTATGTAGTCAACCGAGGGGTCATTCGGAAATGGGAAAATGATAATATCTCGCCGCAGTACAGGTTTTTTAAAAAGTTTGATATCTGTGAAGGGAATCGGTGAACCATAGGAATACATACTGGCAAATATGTGGTCTCCAATCTGAATAGTCGGCAGCATCGATCCGGATGGAATTTGATAAGGTGCAAACAAATAGGTTCGGACAATGGTTGCAACTACAACCGCAAAAATCAGAGCCTCAGCCCATTCCCTGATTGTCCGGTTCGGAATCAGAAGGTCCAGACGCAAAAATCCCTTTGCTGCTTTCAAAAGATCCGCCTCATTTTTCATGAGTTCTTCTGCCTGAGGGAGTTTACGGACACGGCTCAAAAAAATATACGAGTTTGGAAATACCCTGTTTTCCAGCTCAGCAAGGTCGTTTAGAGCAACATCACTGACTCCTTTTTTCCGGAGTTTTTTAAATGATTTTTCTGAAAGTTTATAGGTAACAAACATCTTGAATTACACTTATTTTCTAATTTAAATCTTTTGCTTTACTGAGCCTGAGTCAGTTTGTCTTTGAATACAAACTAAATAATTCCATGTATCTGCATTCAACGACAAATTAAAATAAGACCAGAAGTTGACGTCCTTGCACAACTCTTCAAAGGGTGGTCTTCAATTCTGAATTGCTTTGAGTAAATAGTCAAATTATCGTATAGTTCTGACGTCACAATTAACTGTCAGAATACTCAGGTTCTCCGCGAAAATCCAACCAGCCCCGAAACAGTGAATAACCCATCACCCACGGCAGCACGTGCTGCTGGCAAATAAAGACAAGCCAGTCTTTGAGCGAAAGATCCCGCCAATTTGCAAAGCGCAGACTTGCTCCGGCAGTCATTAGCAGGCACAAAAGGTAGGCACTTCCTGCCAGAAACAAACCCTTGCCTGATAAACCTAAAAGCTGTGATCCAAGAAAAACAATTTGAGAAAGCACAAATAAAGAGTATAATTTCTTCTTCAAATGTGGAATTTTGAGACCAATTATCTGATGTGCGTCCAAATCATTACGGTAACGACTGGGAAATCTCCGAGACAATAAACCGTCATAATAATATCTTCGTGCTAAAACCAGAGGCCGTAAATAGCTTGAAGGTAGAGGGGGATGCTCCACAATCAGTTCGGGAGCAAATATAATCGAAAATCCTGCAGCTAAAATGCTGAACGCTAAATCTGTGTCCTCCCGGAAAGGAATAAGATAAGCCGGGTGAAAATGTGCTAAGTTTCGGCGGACAAGAAAATTACATGTTGGGTAGCGTCCGCCGTCAATGTTTTCGGTTTGATGCGTGAATGGCGTAGCCCGGCTGCGTTGAGTGACTTCTGTTCGGCCCTCAAATGCTCCAGCTTCTGGTTTCTGCGGAATTAGCGTAAGTGCATTTTTTACCCAGTCCGGATGTGGAATAACATCCGCGTCCATAAACCCGATCCATGTTCCGGAAGATAAAGAAACTCCGGCATTACGGGCATTGCCTGGACCGGAATTCGGAATTGTAGTCCATTGAAGCTGTAACTCAGAGCGTGCTTTAAACTGCTGCAGCATCTGCAAAGTTTCATCTGTAGAACCATCGTCTGCAACTGTAACTTCAAAACAGGTTTTTTGCGCAGTTTGTTTTTCAAGGGCTTCAAGACAGATTGACAACAGTTTTGCGCTGTTGAAAGTAGGAATTACGATTGAAAGAACTTTCGCTTTTTGTTTACTTTGCCCTGAAGATTCCAGGTCAACTTTTTTTTTAATATAACCCATGCCACAGCATTCTCTTGATCCGGAGTTGTCCGGTTTTATTCATAATTTACGGGCTTCCCTGCCCTATCTGGAGGAGTTCCATCAGCAAACTTTCGTGGTTCAACTAAGCGGAGATTTGCTTAATGGTCACAATTTCAGAGTAATTGAAGATTTAGCGCTCTTGCAACAAGTTGGTATCAGAATCGTTTTGATCCATGGCGCAGAAACACAGATCCGCAAGTCTCTAACTGATGGTGGTCTTGTTTGCCAAACTGAAGACGGTATTCTTGTTGCGGAAGAGAGTCATTTGCCGCTGATTGAACAGGCAATTTCTAATGCAAACTGGCAGTTACTGACTCGGTTCAGGAGTTGTAGTCGGCAGCTTCAAACCTTAACTGGTCATTTCATGTTTGCAGAGAAAAAATCTTTTTCTGGAAATTTCGGGACACACTTCACTGGAAACGTTTGCGGACTTGACCTGGAAACACTCCGTCAGGAAATTTCAAACTCAAAGCTTGTTATACTACCACCTTTTGCATTGGGAGAAAAGGGAAGATTGTGGATTCTTGATCCAAATCAGGTTGCCTTTGAAGTGGCAACCCGCCTACGTGCAAAAAAATTTATTATACTGGATACTTTAACATTGCCGCAAATTGATGGCTCAGATTCTCTGGAAATGACAACAGAAAGTGTTCAGCAATGGTTGAAAAAAAATCCGGATTTACCTTCATCACAGCGCCTGCAATTGAATGTACTGGCTGAAGCCTGTGTTCATGGTGTTGAACGGTGTCATTTGCTGGACGGCAGGGTTGAGGGTGCCCTGCTCGCAGAGCTGCTTACTCCAAAAGGAGCCGGAGTAATGATTACAAACAGTTCATACAAACGCACTCGTCCTGCACAGCTTAGTGATTTGCAGTCTATTTTGGAAATCCTCAAAAGTCCGGTTCAGCATGCAGCAATTGTTTTACGCACGTCTTCCTACATTGGACAGCAAATTGATAATTATCTGGTGTTTTGTATTGATGAAGACGTTGTTGGTTGCTGCGAAGTTATTTATTATCCAGATGGTTCTGCTGCAGAAATTGCCAGTCTGGCAGTGAATAAATCATATCGTAATCAGGGGATCGGCAGTGAACTGATTCAGGCTGCTTCTGAAAAAATCCGCTCTGAAAACTGCAAACTTGCATTCGCTTTAAGTACTGCCACCTCACATGTTTTTACTCAATGCGGTTTCCGTGAAATAAGTCCGGAAGAACTTCCGGAGCAAAAACTTAAAAACTACGATTTTCAGGAGTCTATTGTTTACGGGCGGAATATGGATTGATTGTGGGTATTACGGTAGGACAACAATTTCTACCCGGTTGTTTAAGCTTCTTTGAGTAGGTGAAGCTTCGCGGAAGCGCGGACGTGACGAACCAAAGCTCTTGATTGTTATTTTTTTTGGATCCAGCCCGTTTTCAATAAAAAATCGAGCAATCTTCGAGGCACGTGCGCCAGCTAGTTCCCAGGTTGAATCCCAATTATCCGGTTGTTTTTTTTCAGTATGTCCTTCGATTTGGATTTTGTTGGGCAAGAGAAAAATGAGTTTGGAGAAACGAGTCATTTCCTTGACTGCCTTTGCATTCAACTTGGCAGAATCTGTTTTAAAATATGCACTTGCTTTAAAAGAGACAACAACCCCCTTTTCTTCAACATTGATATTTGCGTCATCTCCCAGCTCACTTTCCTCCAACTGCTGGGCAATCTGCTCAACGATTGAGTCTTTACCCTCATTCAAAAACGGAGTACCAGCCGGCAGAGGTTTAAAACTCGCAGCCAGGCTTTTGAATTTCATTGTTTCATATTTGCAGGATGAAAAGAGCAAGATGAAAAAGCAAAGTAGGAGCGTTACCAAATCACCATAAGTAAAAATCCACTCCTGATCGAACGGAACACAAACTTCGCAATCATCCTCATCAATGAGTTGTCCCATCTCAGGTACGCAGTATTAAGTTAAGGGTTTCAGAGAAACTAACGTGTTTGATCTTCAGGAAGGAGCAGAATCTGTACACGTCGGTTCAAGTTACGTTTATAAGCTGTATCCGGATTAAATCTTGGACGGGAATCACCATATCCGGCTACCTGGATACGATTTACTGGAATAAGTTTTGATTCCAGAAAAGCGGCAATAACGCTTGCTCGTGCTACAGAAAGATCCCAGTTTGATGGATATTTCTGATTTGAATCAGATTCATCGGTGTGTCCGGATATTTCAATATTGTTCTGCATCTGCCCAATAATTGGCAGCATCTTGATCAAAGTCTTTTTTGCTTTCTCAGAAATTGATACAGAACCTTGTTCAAAGGCCACTGTTTTGCTGAATGTAACCTCCAGTCCAGCCTTTGAGGCATTGATTGACACATCATCAGGTACATCCAACTGTTCAAGCTCCTTTGAAGCTTTATCCAAATTTGAAGATTGTCCACTGAAAATAAAGGGACTGCCCGGCGGCATGCTTTTGAAACTTTCAGAAATTTGTTTGCTTTTTTCGATATCAGTCTTGCACATGGAAAAGAGCAAAATGAAAAAGCAAAGCAGGAGAGTTACCAAATCACCATAAGTAAAAATCCATTCCTGATCAAAAGGAATACAAATTTCACAATCTTCCTCATCAATCATCTGAGCCATTATTTACTCCTTTTTTAGGTTCAGATTACTCTCCGCCGCCGCTATCGCCGCCTTCAAACTTCAAAGCTTCATACATTGTTTTTTGAACGGGTGGCAGATAGTTCATCAAGTCGTTTTCAATAAAATCTGGACGTTGTCCTCCCTCAATGTAAAGTACGCCGTCACGGATCATTTCCATCAAAACTTTTTGTTCACCCGCATAGAGTTCAAGCTTCTTTTTGGCTGGAGAAAAAATGGTATTCGCAAAAAGGGATCCATAAAAGGTGGTAATCAAAGCCACAGCCATTGCAGGGCCAATCGCGGAAGGATCATCAAGGTTCTGTAGAAGCAGCACCAGTCCAACCAGCGTTCCAAGCATCCCCCATGCAGGACAGAGTGAAGCCATAGTACCAACAACAGCAATCTCATTATCCTTGCCGGCCATTGTGTACTTTACTTCGTGTGCCATCATGTTCACAATTGCTTCCCGGTCAGCCCGATCCACCACCAGTCTTAATCCTCCTCGCAAGAAAAGGTTTTCGATGCTGGGCAGTGCATCTTCAATTGCCAGGATATTTTTCCGGGCAATTTTAGAAACGTCAACAATCAAGGTCAACGTTTCTACAAGTTGAACAGAATTCGGCTTCCATGACTTGCCGATGATGCCCAAAAATCCCTTCGCATCTGCCATAGGATGCGAAATAAATGTGGAGGCAATAGTTCCTCCAAAAACGATCATTAATGAAGGAGTGTCCCAGAAGTAAACTCCATTTCCGATGTTCAATGATAACGTAGAAAAATTAAACATCATGGCAAATAACAACATAAACCATGCTAAAATAGTCCCAACTAGAGTACCCTGTTCCATAAAAAGTTTTCTACCAATGTTTATGAAATGAGGTTTTAAAGCCTCAAAAATTAATTATTTAAATAGTTATTTTAACACAATTTAGGCTGCAATAACTGTGAAAATTCAAACAGTTGATCTGAATTAATTATGAAACATTAGATGATTACAACCGAAAAATCCTGGTTTAACAAAATGCGTTAAATTTTTTTCTGCATCTTTGCATGCCAGTTAGGAAATCAATAAACGCAAAAAAAAGTTCAATTATTATAGACGCAGACTATTGTTTTTACAGAATTTTATATAATATTATGGAAGGATTTTCGATACAGGACTTTATATAAGAATGCGGCACAATTCACTCAGGAAAGTTAAACAAGCGTTCCGCGTTTGCTGTAGTTTGTTGTGCTAATTCCTCCAGGGTAATTTTTTTCAACTTAGCAATAAAATTGGCAATGGTGGGAATGTGTGCCGGTTTGTTGGGTTTTCCACGAAAGGGAATTGGGGCAAGAAAGGGTGAGTCTGTTTCCAGAAGTAAATGCTCAAGTGGAAGCCAACGCACCACTTCTTGTAAATCTTCCGCATTCTTAAAAGTTACTATTCCATTAATGCCCAGATACCATCCCATATCCACAAGTATTTTGGCCATTTCAATTGAACTGGTGAAACTGTGTGCCACACCAAGAGATGGTACCGGAAACTCCTGCAGAATTTTCAGGGTATCGGTTTCTGCTTCCCGGCTGTGCAGGATAACTGGAAGATTGAGCTCAACTGCCAGTTGAAGCTGTTTTCGGAACGCCTGTTGCTGGATCTCAGCAGGACTGTTCATATAATGATAATCAAGCCCAATTTCGCCAATTGCAATCAGTTTATGCTGTTCTTCGGCAAGTTGCCGAATTTTTTGTAATAGCGACGTTGTAAGTTTTGAAGCATCATGCGGATGAAAACCAACACTTCCGTAAACAGAAGGAAATTCCTGTACTGTACTTGAAACGAAATCCAGAGATGGCTCATCTACAGCAATAGTAACCATCCGTTGAACACCTGCCTGTTTTGCTTCAATAATTGATTCTTCCGGAGTTGATTCCAGGATGTCAAGGTGGCAGTGAGTATCAATAAAACTTGTCATAGAGTGTGTAAATGGGCTACATTAGTCGTGATAATAATTTTAAGAATTTGCTTGTTGTTTGTAATGTCGAAGCCGTCAGTTTTGACTCTGAACTCACAGCAGAAATCTGGTTGCTGCTCTGCAACCCTTCAAAATTTTGGCAAATGATCAACTTAAAATTCAGCTTTAATGCTACGTCCATCTTATCATTGCTGATTGCTTTCGTACTTTCGGTTATGCTCTCAGGTTGTTATACCGTGCGTGTTTATCACGATACAGAAATGCTGCGTGAAAAGCACGATGGGGAAATATCCAGTGTCAGTATGCTATTCACAGACAGCCAAATTGGCGGCCCGGCAAAAATTAGTTCAGCCTGTCCCGGAGGTGCTTCACTTATCGAAATAGAGCAAACTGTTTCAGACGGTCTGGTGCATTATCTGAGCCTTGGGTTCTACAGTCCACAAACCATTCGCGTCTGGTGCAAACGAAGAAAAAGGTAAAATGATGAAACAAGAATGGATCCGCTTATGTCAACGTGTTGATTATCAATTCAAAAAACCGGATATTCTCCGCCAAGCACTGACGCATAAATCTTTTCTCCCTGAGGAGTCAGATGAAAATTACGGCAATAACGAAAGGATTGAGTTTCTTGGTGATGCAGTCCTGGACCTGGTGATCAGTGAAATGCTGATGGAAGGGTTCCCGGAACTAGATGAGGGAGGACTCTCAAAATTCCGGGCAAGCCTGGTCAGTGAATCCGGACTCAGCAAACAGGCCGAGACCCTGGAATTAGGCGAATGTTTGTTACTTGGCAGGGGTGAAGAAATGACAGGTGGGCGAAAGAAAAAATCTTTGCTGGCTGACACCTTTGAAGCAGTTATGGCAGCTATCTACCTTGACAGCCGTGAAGAACACGGACTTTCCCAAATCAACAGAGTAATTCGCAAAATTTTTCTTCCATATTTGCCGCAAGATGCAGAGGGTTATATTACACGAGATTATAAGTCAGAACTGCAGGAACATGTACAGAAAATAATGGGAATTCCCTCGACATATGAACTGGTTGAAGAATCTGGTCCTGATCATGAAAAGGAATTTACGATGGCAGTTTATGTCAAAGAAAAAGAATATGGACGAGGGAGCGGTGCCAGCAAAAAACTGGCCAGTCAGCTTGCTGCAGAAAAAGTTTTATTGAGTATACAAGAGGACCCTTCTTTTCTTCAAACAGAAGGTGCCAGCTGATGCAAAATTTTCATTTAGCAGAGCCTGTACGGATCCAAAAAGTTATTGCCCAGGCCGGAATTGCGTCAAGACGTGCCGCAGAAAAATTAATTTTGGCCGGCGAAGTGAGTCTGAATGGTCAAACTGTCCTGAAGATGGGACAGAAAATGCTCGTTGGAAAAGACCACTTGAGCGTGGAAGGACGGCGGGTAAAATTACCTCAGGGTCAAAAAACGCAGGTATATGCTCTTTACAAGCCTAAAAATTGCATCACGACCCTCAACGATCCTGAGGGACGCACCACAATCAGCGACTTTTTTCCTAGAACTTCAGCCAGACTTTTTCCTGTAGGACGGCTTGATTATGATGCAGAAGGCTTGATTTTACTGACCAACGACGGTGAATTGGCCCAGCAACTGATGCATCCCCGTCACAAGGTTTGGAAAGGTTATTTTGTTAAGGTACGTGGTATCGTTGAGAATTCAGCTCTGTCAACTTTGCGGAAAGGACCGGTGATTGAAAAACGCAAACACCAGCCTGTACGGGTAAAAACTCTGCATACTGTAAACGATAAAACATGGCTTGAAGTCTTTCTCAGGGAAGGAACAAACCGGCAAATCAAAAAAATGCTTCTAGACTTAGGTTATCCGGTGCAAAAAATTAAGCGCTTCCAGGTTGGAACGGTTTCTTTAGGTGACTTGCAGTCCGGTGAAAGCAGAGCTTTGAGTCAGGAGGAAATGAAACAATTAACGAATTAAGTCCGAAAGTCAACACCACCCTCCACTCAAGACCCAACATTCTACACTCAAGCAATGGCCAAGGCTGAATTATATAAAATTACGATTAACGAAGGTAAAGTGATGCTGCGTATTCCAGAGCAGCTTGTGGGAGCAGAAACTGCCAACATGGATGATATTCAGGCAGAACTTCACCTGAGGAACTTGAACTATGTTCCGGAACAATTGCTCGAAATATATAATCGAACAAGCGGTGAATTTGATTACCTGTCGGATGTAGAAACTAATGATTACACTTTGCAGATTGAACTCAGTGAAGATCAGTCAAGGGCCTATGTAAATATCATTCCTCCAAGTGAAGAAGGTGATCCTCTGACGGTGGAGCTTATTATTGCTGCTCTCGAGGGGAAAAATATTTTTCAGGGAATCAGCAGCAAAAATATTAAAAATATTATTGCAGATAAGATTTTTTATGAACCGGCTTTAGTCGCTAGCGGGAAAACGGTTGTACATGGAAAAAATGGGTATCCGGAACTGCTTTTTATTCCGGAGAAGTCTCGACCTGCTTTGGGAACTGCGGTAAAACTTGAAGAGGTACCTGTTTTACAGAAAGTAGAAGAAGGACAGGAACTGGTACGGTTGATGTCGGCCACAATGGGTGAAAACGGCTATAGTATTACCGGAAAGATGATTACTGCAAAATCCGGAAAACAATATCGTATCCGTCCGGGACGAAACACCAGGTACAATCCGGAAGGTACTCATATCATTGCAACAAAATCCGGAGTTGTCTGTCTAAATAGCGACAGCATTTCGGTGGAAAAGATAAAAGTAGTCGATAAAGTTGATGCCTCCACAGGACACCTTCGTTTTGACGGAATTGTAAAAATACGGGGTAATGTTGCTGATCGCTGCAGTGTGGAAGCAGTACGGATAGATATTGGAGGTTCCGTAGGAAAAGCACGACTACGCTCACTCGGTGAAATCCGAGTCGCACATGGTATCAAAGGTGCCATCGTTCAATGCGGCAGATCGCTTCATACAAGCGACATGACTGACACTCAGGCAAATGTCGGAGAACATCTTTTAGTAGATGACTTTGTCCTGAACTCAAAAGTTTTTTGCGGTTCAACTCTCCAGGTCACGGCACCATACGGTTATGTTTACGGAGGTGTTCTTCAAGCCGGAAATCTTATTCTGCTGCCGAATGTTGGTTTGCCTGGAACAAAAGATACTAAAAGCGACGAAGTTAGTGAAGAAAACAGTGAGCCCCATACTATTTTAGAGGTTGGTATTACAACAAACAACCGAAAGCAGTTTAATGAACTCCAAAAACTGACAGATACATCATTGCAGTCTCTGCAGGATAATTTAACAGAAATTGATACTATTCTTGAGCAGCTTGAGGATGGTGGTTGGAATGAGGAAAAAATTGAAACCCTGAGTGAATTTGAAACAGAGGCCGAAAAAAATGTTATTAGTGCTTTCACAAATCTAAGAAAACGAGAAAGCCACATAGAAATAAAAGATTTGAACAGAATTTCAAATGGAGGTGTGGTTTTCATTACCGGCAAAATCTTGACTGGAACAGTAATAAATGTACGCCGTTCACGTTTCAATGTGCCGGCGACTGCAACAGACAAAGCCTATAGTTTCGACGAAAACGGAATCAAGTTTAACTCCTGCAAAGAGCTTTTGAAAAACTACCAGCAATATTTTTTCAGGATGCCAGCCTGAACTTTTAAGTTTCTGGCAGTCATTTTTGTTCTTTGTAAAAGAGACTGACGCACTGAGGCAAAAAAGTAAAATATCAGATGGAAGCCCCGAACTCCGATTCGGGAATTTTTTTGTATCATAACCGATCAATATTAAACGAACTAATGGCCGATATCACCAGAAAAGAAATTGAACGTCTGGTAAAGCGCAGGTCTCCAATAAAGGAGGTAAATATAACTGCATTGAATCTTGATAAGTTTAATTTTGAGGGAGCAATTTTTACAAAGTGCAAATTTACTGGAAGTACTTTCAACGGCTCCGATTTTGCTTTTGCTAACTTTAAAGAATGTATTATAGATGATTGTGAGATATACGGCAGCCACATGCAGGAATCCTCTTTTATAGAATGCGATCTGAGTAAGTCAGATTTACGTGACTGTGTCCTGATAGAAGTAAATTTCCGTCAGTCAATTATGCATAGTATTGATTTTAGTGGTTCTTTTATCAAAGATTCGGTACTGCTTAACGTCAAGGGAGATCTCTGCGATTTTTCATTTACATCTTTATCTGCAGTAAATTTTAGTGGAGCAAAAATGCATGTCTGTGATTTCAGTGCCTGTCGTTCCGTTGATCTCAAAGCAGCCGATGCAGATTTCAGCGGTTCAGAGTTCATCGGTGCTCACCTTGATTCATCACAGATGCAGGGCTCCATTTTAAATTTTTGCAATTTTTCGGAAGCCTCTCTTCAGGAATGTGACTTGAGCCGGGCCAGACTCCTTTCTGCAACAATGAACAATGCACGTTTGAATACTTCCATTTTGAATGAGGTTTTATTGATGGACGCAAAAGCCAGTGGAACAGAGTTGAATGACGTAAATCTTGATAATGCAAATTTAACAAAAGCAGATTTTTCAAAAAGCATTTTTAACGGTTCTTCCATGAACGGAGTATTGGATCAGGATACGATATATGACGGAGCCAAACTGGAAGGAGTAATCCGATGAACCGGATAGTTCGCTTTAATTTTACTTTAGTATTTTTGCTGCTGAGTTCAAGTGCAGCATTTGCCGAGTATCGTGCCTATGAACTGGAGGTTTTTGACCGCATCGTAAACACTTCCCGCAAAGTCATCACTTCTTTTTCACCATCTGACTTTATTCAGGTAAACGGTGGGCCGCAGCGTATCGGCATTATCATCCGGGCTTCGTGGATTTGCTATGGAGACACATCACTCTATAAAAAGGTCTGTCCGATGCCGAAAGCCATCAACCCTCGATTTCAGGACGGTGACCGTGTGCAGATAGTTTTGAAAAAACATTTGACCGATCAGTGGCTTGGTGTGATAGAAAACAGTTTTTTCCGTCCGGGACTGCGGAGCAATGTTTATGGGGTGCGGTTTACAGAGCGAGGGAATCTTTACACGCGTTATTATGAATCCAACCTTAAAAAAGCTCCATAATTATTTTCTCTGCCTGCCTTGAACGTTTCTGCTGATTAAAGTAAACTGTGCAAATATTTAATAAACTTTAGTTGCTTGATATATTTTTGCAGCAAAAACAGAAAAATCAAATAACATACAGTATTTCGGGCTGGAACAGTTAACATCATAAAATGGAAAAAATAAAATCTGCGAGTCTGATGACCGCAATTAAAACTCCTTACAAACTGGATGGAGATGTTGATCTGGATAGTTATGACTTTCTGGTTGAAGCACAGATAAAAAATGGTGTGCAGGGCCTGATTGTCTGCGGAACCACCGGCGAAGGTCATTTGATGGACTGGGAAGAGCATCTGATGCTGATTGCACACAGTGTAAACAAATTCGGCGACCGTCTGGCAATAGTCGGCAACACCGGAAGCAACAACACCCGCGAAGCAATCAAGGGCACCAAATATGGATTTGCATTTGGAATGAACGCAGCCCTTCAGATAAATCCATATTACGGTAAAACCTCTGATGCAGGACTAAGAGAGCATTTTAAGCGTGTTTTAGATTTGGGGCCTTCCATAATTTACAACGTTCCCGGAAGGACCGGACAGGATCTGCAGCCGGAATTAATTGAAGAACTGGCTCAACATCCAAACCTGATTGGTGTCAAAGAGTGTGCAGGAAACGAACGGATGGCACATTATGAGTCAAAAGGAATTGCCTGCTGGTCAGGAAATGATGACCAGTGTTTTGAGGGACGTCACCTTCATGGTTCACACGGAGTGATTTCAGTGATCAGTAATTTAATGCCGGGATTGATGCGGCGCCTGATGGATTCAGATGATCCAATGCTTAATGACCGTTTACAACCGCTGATGTCCTGGCTTTTTCATGTTCCCAGCCCAAATGCCCTGAATACAGTCCTGAGCATGACGGGTGCAACACAGCCTGTTTTCCGGTTGCCTTATTCCCCGGTTGACCTGGAAGCACGCAAAGAGGTTGTTGAACTTCTGCAGGAATTTTCGCCGGAAGACTGGGTTGGTTCCGGACTGGAGTTGATGGATGATAATCAGTTTGTTCTTACTGCCTGAAGATCAAAGCCCTACTCACAACACTTACACTCTTATACACGTCGGACGATAACACGCCGGCCGAAACATCATCCTTCCTGAACCCAAACCAGCAGACTTTGCATGAGTTGCTTCTTAAAACGTTCTGCATCAACTTCTAGCGCCACCTGCATATTATCCTCACCTAAAGGTGTTCTGCCGCGCCGGTCCACCACGGTCATTCCGCGGGTTAATTCTCCATTCAACTCTACATCCACATAACGTTTTTCGGTTTTCACCAAATCCGGGAAAAGGCACACTCCTGCCGCCAGAGGATCATGGAGAACACAGCGCCTCCAGCCGGAAAGACTTTCGTAGGCTCCAGAAATGAATCGAATGATCTGCAGCAAAAAAGCCGAGCGCTCATTGTTAATGTTTATCAAAGGTTCCAGATCCGCTTCTTCCCAGTACACTTCGTGAGTAACATCGAGACCGACCAGCGTCATCTCCATTCCGGAGCGGAAAACAATCCGTGCTGCTTCGGGATCGTTGGCAATGTTGGCTTCAGCCACAGCAGTTACATTTCCAGTGAAAACTGCTCCGCCCATAATCACCAGCTTCCTGATTCGATCGGCAAGGTCCGGATCACGCAACAGGGCCACGGCAATATTAGTCAGGGGTGCAGTTGTGAGCAAAGTCAGTTCTCCGGAATATTCATGACTGAGTCTCAATATCATGTCTGCAGCCGACTCATCAACAGGTAATCTTTTTGGCGGCGTCAGAAAAGTATTTCCCAGACCGTCATCTCCATGTACAAAAGGTGCTGCGTTCAATGGTGCCTGCAAAGGACTTTCTGCTCCGGAAGCAACAGGAATTTCCAGTTCCAGCATTTCCCAGACTTTGAGTGTGTTCAAAGTAGTTTGTGCAACTTCAACATTTCCGCCGACAGTGGTGCTACCAAGAATTTTCAGCAGACCTTGTTTTTGTGCATCTGCCAGATAAAAAAGTGCCAGGGCATCATCAATTCCTGTGTCTACATCAAGAAGTAAATTAATCAACTTGTCCTTTGTAGCTTATTAATTTAATAATTTGGTTAGTATAATTTTTAAACCATTTATTATTTTAACACAGAAATTAAGGATAGAGATTAATTAATTGAGCATTTATTCGTATTATTTACTAGTCGCGCAGACCATGCTATACTGTACTGAAGTTGTAAAATAGTAGCTTAAATAACAGCAAAAGGCTTTTTTTTACAGATTTTAGCAAAAATAATCAAAAAATAGTGATTTTTTTCTTGACATTTATCTAAAAAGTACGATAATTCCTAAGTAAGTCTCTAAACTATGTGGTTTTTCTGAGATGTTTGAACGAAACCCCTTGGCGGTGATAAGCAACTCCTTAACAGGAATTGGCAATTCTGAACCGTCAGGAGGGGTAGCTCAATCGCAAATTACTTCGATGTGTGCAACTGGCGGCCTGACTCAGAAACAGTCGCTTCGAGGGCTTTTGCTCATGCATCAAGTGAAAAATCTAAGAGTTAGGAGGCTATCAACCTGTCATGCTGACAGATTGGTTTTGTGGTAGAGACAGACTGGGACTGACTTTACGCCAGATCACTCTCTACGTTCAGCGGTATTTGGCCCGGAAGGTGCAATTCTCTTCTATAAGGGATTTATCCCCGGGTTTTCAGGAGTGTTTCCTGAAGCCGTAACGGGCTGGACAACCATGGTGGTTACAGCAGCCGTATATCTTGAGTTTGAAGATCCTAATGGTTGGATCTCGAACTAAACTCATAACATTTTAAGGAGAGTTATGAAACAATTAAGTAAAATAATGTTAGCCGCTGTTGCTTCCGTTGCACTTGCAGCCCCTGCGTTTGCATGGGACTTTGGTGCAAGTGGTTCATCTTCTGCAACGTGGAAGACAGAACAGACAACGCAGGTAGCAGTGGTGATGCAAGCGATAGAACTAATTTCTTCTAGTCAGGTGGAGTTACAGTATCAAGTTCAAACAGACGGTGCTAATTCAGCAACGTTTTCCTACACTGCTGATTGGAACGGTGATGCTGGTAACTTTGATGAATACGTTACAGTTAGTGGATCAAAGAAAGTCGGTAACTGGACTGCTTCCTCAAGTACTTCTCAGTACATGCAGAAAGATGTCAACTGCTGGAGCACAGCCTATGACGGCTGGAGGTAACAGCTGCGCATTACACTGACAGATGGTTCTATCACCTATAAGTTAGGTGATGCTGCTCACTTAAGTACTGCAGAGAAAGCCGTAAATGGTCCAATGGGTGGTGCTGTTGATGCAGAAGCTCGTGTAGACTCATTCAACGGTTTTTCCGTAGGTTTGGGTGTTGGTCCTGGAACTCTGACAGTTGCTCTGGATATGAATTCGGAGACACAGTCTTTGGGTGAAGAACGCTGTGGACAATGCGCTTGTGGATGCAAGGAACACAGGATTTGGTTTGAACTTCGCTGGTGACGTTGGTGCCGATCTTAGCTTTACTTATGCTTCAGGTAGTTCATCCTCAGCCTAGTTGTACTGGAGACAATGCATCAATGCTGCAGTTCTACTACAATGGGACTTGGTGTTGCTGTACCATTGGTGGATGATCTTGCCATAGACTTATGAGGCAACAGTCGACTCTTGCAACTGATAAGTGAAAGACAGAAACGCTATGGCTCAAAGCTGGTTTTGAGATTAGTGTCACAATGCCTGTTGGCAGACGCAACAGCTGGAGTCAATATTAGTTCACATGCTACAGTACACAGTAGGCACTGGTGATGCTGCTGATACTAGGTGGAACTGAACTTTGGTACACTGTCCCATTGGACCAGTCAGCCTGAGCTGTTGGTTATGGTAGTGCGCAGTTACGACTGGTGCACTACCAAGGACAGCAGACCAATGGGCGCAGAAATGTCCATGAGTTTCTAATTTGATTTGATTCAGGTTTTTGCCTGATATTTATCAAGCTAGATTATATTATAAAACGGGATTGTTTGCTTCGGCAGGCGGTCCCGTTTTTTTTTGCTTTTATTTCTTCTTGCTGATCTTTCTTTAATCTCTCCGGACCAGGTTTAAATCTTTTGTAATAGGAGTTTGTTCTCCTGTCTCATACCCACGAAAAGCTTGCCCCACAACCTGATAGGCAGGCGAAAGTCCTTAATTTCAGTAAAATTCAAACATATCCTTCCAAGACATAAGCCCCAGTTTCTTTTGCTACCGTTTAAATAATGTAAGGTACTCACAGTATCCTTGCCATAGAAATGGATGAAATTGCTCAGGAGACAGAACGTTCCATGTCGTTCCACATCCAGAAAGCTCTGATAATGTATATTAAAGAATATGCAGATTTATATGTAGCTGGATTAGCAGAATGATACGGATGATCACTAAGCATCTAAACTAAATCGAGGATATACACTCTGAGCGTGCCGAGAAAAATTCCGGTATAGCGCAAGAGATTTTCAGGATTAAGGGGAATTCGTGCTGGAAGATATCGTGTTAATTAAATAGTTAAAGTGGGCTTCGTTACGAAAAGTATCCGACCATAGTAAAGGCGTGGCGGTCATGAAAAGTCCATGGACATCCATATCCACATAAATATGAAGAGAGAGTGCTCTCCACTCTCCAAAAGGCATAATTCAGGATAACAGGAGCGATTGATCCCTATGTAGAATACTGAGATCTCTGAGATGAGAGTACTAAAAGGAGGGAAGAAGGGCCAAAGGGATTTAAACTCTCCCCACTGGCCCTTGAAACTTAATAATCTAGAAACGGTATCCAACTCCGAGAGAAATAGTTGTTGTCTCCCCATCACTTGTAAGCTCGCTTTCACCAAGCAATGCGCCTACGCCTTTAGTTTTGTCAAGAGGTGCGGCAGTCGATGATGAAACAGACCTATATTCCCCTAGTACTTCATAGGAACCAATTGAATAACCAAAATTAAGGAAAAAACATGTGAAAGATTTCCCTTCAGGATCTAGTTTTTCTACAGTAGTAGTACCTGCAGCGTATTGAGCCGGCGTAGTGTGGGCAGATATCATAGATCCTTTAGCAGTCCACGCTACTTCAGATCCTCCAGAACTCCCTAATATAGGCAGTGCAATCCCTCCTCCGACACTCATGTCTCCAATTGGATAAACATATCCTACATCAAGGGAACGACTGGTACCCGATGCTGTTCTTGTAGCTAGATGTTCGCCTGATGCGGCCATGGGAGTTGCACCTATTACCCACACTGAAGTAGTATTAATAATTGTTTTATAGCTTTTGTCGAATTGATACATTCCCAAAAGAATCTCTCCGCCGCCAAGAAAATCTAGGCCATAATCACTGACATAATGAATTGAAAAAGAGCTGAATGATTGCGAATCTAGTTTATCTGCACCAGTGGACTTCGTGGTACCGTCACCCTGATGGTAGGATGAAACAGTTTTAGATCCCAATTCTGGATTATTATTTGAACTTGAGAAACCATAATTAAAGCGAACTCTTCCGTCTGCGTAAGATGCTATTGGCATTAGAAAAATCACAATAAATATAATAGTTAACAATTTTACTGACTTCTTCATACATACTCCTATCGAAGTGTTTTTGATTAAAAAAGAGGAAGTTAACCCAAATATTAAATTCCCCATCATTTAGATTAAATGCTAAATGCAAAATAATCTTGGAAGAATGCTATATGAATATATAATTTGTGTCAAGGAAAAAAATATAATATATTGAATAGGTAAGTGTTCTTTTTTCAGATTTGAATCACTTAAGTAAAAGAACTTGACTAACTTTGATCAGAGTTTGTCAGGCAAGATTGGAAACAGAAAAGTTTCAATTTAAATACTATTTATACTGAATAATCAATGCTCCCCAAATGGTTTGATCCAGAGATAACTTGGCTCATAGGCTGGAATCTCGGAGAGATCAAGATTTGGATCAACCAAATACCTGAACTCCCTGCCATTCATACTCACTTCAAATCTGGCCGTTATTATCGGATCAAAGCCTGCATTTTTTTGCACGAGCTGATCAAGATGATGTGCAAACTGGAGTAATAATCTAGGATTCCCATGAGCTTAAGCTGAAGAAAATTTAGGTAGTCCTCTCGGATCTGCATAGCGCTGCTCTCCAGTCACTGGATGAGTTACATTGAATGTCATTCTACTCGTCTTTTGACGAAGCATCATACGCCAGGCAAAATCATGCCCTTCTTCATGCCATGTCGTCCATCCCGGATAGGTTAGATGACGGAAAGGAACCAGCAGCTGTATTAAAATATAAATCCCAAGAAAAGCGAGAAATAGGGGCCGAGTTTGACTATGCGAAGCAGATATAGCCTGATTTCGTTCAAGTAGCCTTTTTCTATACTCTCCACTTACCCATTTTTTTATTTTATTTGGAACGATTTTTCGAGGAAATCCTGCATCATAGTAAATGAGTGTTAACATCAAAGCAAGCATGGGAAAAACGCCAATTGAAAAAACAAAATTATTATTAGTGTGAAAAATAATTACAGCAAAAAAAGCCAAATTGCGTGTTGGCTTCCAAAGCATCAGAAATGGAATTAATAAATCAAACAACATTCCAGACCAGGCATAAATATAGGGAACCCACTCATACTGCATCAGTGGTTCCAGAAATGTTCCACGGTTTCCTTCACCCATTAATTTTCGTGTGGCAAGTCCATTCAGCCAATCATGATCAAACTTGGCAATCCCTCCGTAAAAATATACAATTCCCATATGAAGCCGAAAGATCCAAAGCCACAAGGCAGGCAGCTTGTCTGTATGTGCACTGACCTCGCAAAACATCCAGGGACCATGACTTGTGAAGTGGAGCCAGAATCAGCATTAAACTCAGCAGGCAAATCAGATAATAATGATTGTTGTAGATGGCACGTTCTAAGAGGAAAAAATAGCTGTATCCCAAAAAGAAAAAAATGTCGAAATTCTGTAAAATAAACCTAATGTAATCATTAAGGACAGTATCGCAAGAGATGCGAAAAGGAGGTACATAGCCTCCTCAGGAAGGGTCTAAGCCACTGAAACCATTCATACTGGAAATGAAACTGGGGTTTTACATAAAGCTCTCTGATCCAGCCATTATAATAATAACGGGTCATTTCCCAGAACATCAGCAATCCAAAAACAATACGCAGCAGGACGACACTGGCTGTATCCGTTGGTGTATCTAACCTCTTTATAATTAGCTCAATCCATGTTTTCATTTTAAAACTCTCTACCATTGAATACTTTCTTGGAGTATACTTAAACTATCATACTTTTCTAAATTTTAAGTCAATTTGTTCAGAAAATATGAATCATCATTGCAAACCAATCTTAAAAAATCTAATGCCAATTCTTCTCTTTGACGGTCATTGTAACCTCTGCAATGCCTGGGTCCAGTTTATTGTAAAAAGAGATTCTTCCAGTACAATACGTTTTGCTTCACTCCAAAGCGGAGCCGGCAGGAGATTGCTGGAAGAGCATAAAATAGATGAAAATTATATCGAAAGTCTGGTGTTTTTTGAGGAAGGAAGTTTTTCTGTTAGCAGTAATGCTGCTTTAAGAACATTATCATATTTGGACGGTTGGCAAAAACATCTGATTTTTCTGACAGTTGTGCCACGATCTCTTCGTGATCTGGTCTACCGTTTCATTGCAAAGAACCGCTACAAGTGGTTTGGAAGAAGAGAGCAATGCATGGTGCCAACTGCAGAACTAAGTAAGCGGTTTTTGCCGGACTAAGCAGATTAAAATTGTTAAGACGTTTATTCTTTTCCCCTTTCCAACTGCTTGAGTTTCAGCTTTGCAGGAATGGCATAAGGACTGTCCGGAAACTTCTCCAGGAAATAGCGTAAGTCTTCAACACTGTTTGAGTCCTTAACCAGTTTCCACGTTGATTCCTCTGCTTCTGAAGACATCCGTTTTTCTTGAACAGTTATCTCTTTTTTATCTTTTCTTTCATGCGTATACAGTCCATATTCCCGCTGCTGTTCTTCATCCATGATCTCAAGTAAACGCTCTTTGTCGAGCATTATCTGCCAGGAGTTTCGTCCCTCACTTGAGAGCTCAAAAGAATCATCTCCGACTTTCATAATTGCGTTTTGAGCATAGCTGCTTTGCGGAAATCTGACTCAGAAACCCAGATTAAGAATTGTTCATTCAAAACACCATCTCGTTCCATCTTTAGCTATCTTATTCATATCGTATGAATTTGAATAATCCCTCTCATTTAAATTAAGTTTGTCCCTGCTCAGTTTCCAGAACAAGGTCCTTGCCCTTTAACAATGAAAAACGGTCTGTATGCATGACTTTCAATTTAATTTCCTGATCAGTGCAGATCACTTTACCTGGACATTCCTTACTGGCCACCAACTCAATTTCCTTGCTCCCGTTTCGGTTTTGAATGCTTTAGTCGTGAAACGAGTAAAGTCTTTTTCTTCGTGATAAACCGTCTCGACTGGTTTGAGAGTACAGGCTCCCAAGTAAACGCTGCAAGAATCAGAATATAAATACGCATAATTGTTCTATTGGTATGATTATAAGATGAGTTTGATGATTCGGCGACCTAAAGACTACGAACTCTGCCGATAAGCCCGCAGAGTTGTTTCCAGCAGAGTGTGTGCGCATCACTGTGTTTTGGTCTCCAGCCGAGCAGTTCTGCGGCCAATTCAGCTTTTGCCAAAACAACAGCCGGATCACCGGCACGGCGTGGCCGAGGGTATAATTAAATTCCTGTCCGGATACTTCACGTGCAATCTGTATAATTTCCAGCACACTCAAACCTTTGGATGTGCCAAGATTAATCACCAGATCCTGATTTTCATGCTTCAGATAATCCAGTGCCTTTAGATGTGCGTCTGCGAGATCACTGACGTGAATATAATCACGTATGCAACTGCCGTCCCTAGTATCATAATCAGTACCGAAAACTTCCACTTTTTCTCTCCGGCCTACAATCGTTTCCAGTACAATCGGCAATAAGTTATTAGGTTTATGTTCAAGTCCGTTCAGCTCACCATCCACGTCATAACCTGCAGCATTAAAGTAACGCAGACTGGAAAACCGCAACCCCTTGAGCTGACTGTACCAGTGAAGCAAATTCTCAATTGCCAGTTTTGTGTGGCCGTAAAAGTTAATAGGCGTCGTGGGATGTGACTCGTCAAGAGGAAGATATTGCGGTTCACCGTAAACTGCCGCACTGGAGGAAAAGACAAAATATTTCACCTTTGCTGCCGTTGCCGCATTGAGCAGGTTGATGGTTCCGGAAATGTTGTTTTCAGCATATTTTTCGGGCTCTGTCATTGACTCACCTGCAGCTTTCAGGGCCGCCATGTGGATGATCGAATCCACTCCTTTCATGGCAGAAGCTAATTGTTCCGGAAACTGCGTGTCGCCTTTGATGAAAGGAATTCCAGGCAACAGATTTTCCTGTAGTCCGCTGCTCATGTTATCAAAAACGACAGGAGATTTTCCTGCATCACGCAGTGCTTTGACCACATGCGAACCAATGTATCCTGCACCTCCAACTACTAAAACTATTTTCTTTTCAGAGTCCATTCCTGTTAATTTATTTTGGATCTTCGACTATTTCATAGAGCACTCCAAAAGGTGCATCCTGATGAGATTTGGGGTGAATAAAAAAGACGGTTGTGCCCCGAGAACCGGGACGTGGGGCATCATCTACAATCCGGAAACCCTGTGCTTTGAGAAAGTCAAAAGAAGCCTGCGCGCTTTTTACCCGCAAACCAACATGTGCCAATCCGCCGCGCCCTCCGTTTCGGTCAATTTGTTTTTGTACCGGAGATTCTGCAGAAAGAGGTTCCAGCAGCTGGATCAAATTTGGGCTTTCTCCAATTTGAAGCAGAACTTCCCGTACCTGGTCCGTACCGCCCATTTCTTCACGGTGCAGTTCTCTGAAGCCCATCAGTCGGTACATTTTCAACTGTGCTTCCAGCTCTCCGGCACAGACTGCAATTGCAATGTGATCAACAAATAGAAAGCCTGGCAGTTCTGTTACACTGAACCCGGAAAATTCGGAGTCGGGAACTTTGCTAGACGATTTTTTTGTGGGTACTTTCAAATATACCTTCCATCGGTGTTAGAAAGCTGCTCGTAATATTTCCCAACCCCTTCTTCCAGGGAAATAAATTCCTCCGTATAACCCGCACTACGTAAATTATTCAGTCCGGCCTCCGTGAACTCCTGATATTTACCCCGAAGATCTTCCGGAAAGGGAATAGTTTCAAGTTCACCACTGCCGTGCAGGCGTTGCAGGGTGGTGGCAATATCCTCAAAACTCCGGGCTTTTCCTGTACCTGCATTGAAAATACCGCTGGATTTGGATTCGTAAAAATGGAGATTGATTTTCACTGTGTCTGCAACATGAATAAAGTCACGCCGGAAATTTCCGCTACCCTCAAAAAGCTTCATTTTTCCTGTTTCCTGAAGCTGATGAAAAAGATGGAAAGCGACTGATGCCATTCGGCCCTTGTGATTTTCCTGCGGTCCATAAACGTTAAAATAACGCAGTCCCATCACCTGGCTTTCGGCTTTTGGCAGAATGAGCCGGACATAATTATCAAAGGCAAATTTGGAAAAACCATAAACATTCAGCGGGTACTCAGATTCACGTTCCTCGACAAATCCTTTTTCTCCATTGCCGTAAACTGCGGCGCTGGAAGCATAAAGAAAATCAATTTTGTTTTTAAGGCAATGGTTGAGCAGCGTTTTGGAATATTCGTAATTGTTGGACATCATGTATTTGCCGTCCTGCTCTGTTGTAGATGAACAGGCACCCTGATGAAAAATTGCACTGACGTTCTGAAACTTGTTGAGGCTGTTCAAATAATCATCTTTGTCCAGATAATCTGCAATCGACAAGCTGTTCAGGTTGAGGTGCTTTTCCGCGTTACTCAAATTGTCGACTACCAGAATATCTTCTTCTCCGGCATCATTCAGTCCCTTGACAATATTACTGCCGATAAATCCGGCTCCGCCCGTAACAACAATCATGTGTTCTCCATTATTAAGTTGATCATGCCGGATGTCGATTTACCTTCTAAAAAGGGAACTATTTCCACCCTGCCTCCATTTTTTGTAACAGTGTCATATCCGACGATTTCTTCTGCGATATAGTCACCTCCCTTTACTAAAACATCCGGAATCACTGTTTCGATTAATCGTGCTGGAGTTTCTTCATCAAAAATCACAACACAGTCGATTGCTTCCAGTCCACTAAGCAAAAACGCACGATCTGCCTCCAGCATGATAGGACGAGTTGGGCCTTTTAATTTTCGGACAGACGTATCAGAATTGAGGCCCAGGATGAAAATGTCACCAAAGTCTGCTGCGGTTTGCAAATACCTGACATGACCTGCATGCAGTAAATCAAAACAGCCGTTGGTAAAAACCAGGCTCCGGCCCTCTTCCCGCCATTTCCGGACTTGCTCGGCAATGGTTTCAAAGGGCCTGATTTTATAATCAGTAAACCCTGTTTTGGATGCAACCTGTTTCATTCTCCCTCAAAATTGACAAGAGAGAAAATTGGGTGATTCAAGCGGTTACGACCATTTAAATCTATTAATTCAATTACAAAGGCATATCCGACAATGACTCCTCCGGCTTGTACGATTAGTCTTGAGCAACCTTCAATCGTACCGCCTGTAGCCAGCAAATCATCAACTATCAAGATTTTGCTTCCTGCTGGAATAGCGTCCTGATGAACTTCCACCCGATCTGTCCCATACTCCAAATCGTATGCAACTCCGTGAGTGGGGCCGGGCAGTTTTCCTGCTTTCCGGATTGGAATAAAGCCCTTTCCCAAACGCAAAGCCAATGGTGCTCCAATGATGAAACCCCGTGCTTCTACACCAGCCACCAGGTCAATCTCTTCGTCCTGATAATGCTCAACAAAGCGCTCTATAACGTCGTTAAAAGCTTCCGGATCTGAAAGAAGTGTTGTGATGTCCCGGAATTGAATTCCGGGTGCCGGAAAGTCGGGAATCGTACGGATTTTCTGTTTTAAGTAATTCATGCGATTTGCATAAAACGATAAAAATGGTTATGAAGGGCTTCAGCAAATTATAACTGCGGAAGACTGATTACATGGATCAGTGAAATCGTGATTGTTACCATGGACAATTATTTTATCATACACACGTTTGAAAACGAACCAAAAATAACACTCCGGCCCTTGAAGACAATAACGTTAATTCTGAAATATTCCTTGGAGATACTGAGTTTGACTTGCAAGAATGATTAAAATCTAATCTAATTAAAGGTCGATTCATACTACTAATAAGCTGACATTAAAAACTAAAATAAAAACAGGACTCGAATGATTCAGGAATTAAGAGAATATTCAAATAACTTATTCTTCAAACTTCTCATGGGCGTTATTGCCATCACTTTTGTCTTATCGTTTGGAGTAGGAGGTTTTTTTGGTGACCGCAAGGAAGTTGTGGCCAAAGTCAATGATCAGGAAATTTTGCTAAAGGAATACCGTGAAGCTTATGAAAACCGGATGCGCACTTTTCAGGAACAGTTTGGAGAAAATGCTGAAAAATTTGCAGAACAGCTGAATCTGCGTCAACAAGTTTTTAATCAGCTCATTGACCGGCACCTGCTTCTGACGGATGCAGCTGAACTCAACCTGTTGGCAACAGATCTGGAACTTCAGGACTTCATCCGCCGGCAGGCGTATTTTCAAAAAAACGGACAGTTTGATTATGATACTTATGAAACTGTTTTAAGTCAAAACAGGATTGTACGACACGAATACGAGGGTTCTCTGAGAACAGACCTTTTACTTTCAAAAAAACAACAGCTGCTTGGTACAGGTCTGGTGATCAGTTCAACAGAGGTCGAACAAGCTTATCGCATGGACTTTGAGAATATTGAAGTGGAGTATGTGTTTTTTGATCCACAGATTTTCATCGACAAAACAACAGTAAATCAAGTGGATCTTAGAAGGTACCATCAGGAACATCCGGATGAATTCCAGACTTTGAATCAATTCAAAATTGAGTTTTATACTCTTTCAGCAGATTACTACAAAGACATTGTCAATGTTCGTGAACGTGAAGTACGACGCTACTACAAGAAAAATACTGAGAGTTATGTTACTCCACCGCAAATAAAGGCTCGTCACATTCTTTTGAAACTTCCACCTGATTCTCCGGAAGAAACACTTACTGAAAAACAGCAGCAGTTGGAAAAATTGCTGACGCAAATCAGGTCTGGAAAATCATTTGAGGAGTTGGCAAGAGAGCATTCTGAAGATGGAACAGCCGCAGATGGTGGTGATTTGGGCTGGTTTAAGCCCGGAGAAATGGTGCCGGCTTTTGAAACCGCTGCTTTTGCCCTGGCTGCAGGAGAAGTGAGTGATATTGTACAGTCTCCATTTGGGTTGCACCTGATTAAAGTCGATGAACTTAAAGAGGAAATTACAAAATCTTTGGACGAAGCACGAGATGAAATAACGGGTATTCTTGCAGAAAGTCGAGCACAAAAACGTATCGATGAAGACCTGGACAGACTTTCAGGACTTGCAGGAGAGTCATTTACTGAGGAGGCCCTGAAATTAAGCAAAGATGTGCAAATCTCAAAGTGGTTTGATAAATCTCAGGTCATACCTGGAATTGGTTCGGCTTCAGGACTTGTTACAGAGTTACTGAGTCGGAAACCTGGAGAAATGGGTGTCTGGAGACGTAATCCTATTTTGGGACATGTGGTCTACCGTCTCAGTCAAGTAAAAGAACCGGTTACACGTGACTATGAAGAGGCAAAAGAGGATGTCGAAACTGCCGTACGTCTTGAAAAAGCCAGATCACTTGCCCTTGAAACAGCAAAAAACTCTTTGACTCAAGTTGAGAGAGGTGAGAACATTGAAAGACTTGCAGATAAACTTGGACTAAAAATAGAAACTTTAGCCTTTACCGCAAACACCAGATTCCTGCCCGGAGTGGGTGACAATACAGAATTCCGTAAAGTGGGCTTGCATTTAAATCAAAATCAACTTTTCGGCTTAAGCTTGAATGAAAATCGTGCAGACCTGATTCACTTTAAAAAACGTACTCTTGCAGTAGAAAATGCAGATGAGCAGAAAGACAAAGTCAGGGCGCAACTCCGTCAAAATTTGCAGCAGGCACTGCTCAGTAAGGAACTGAAGCGCTTGCGGGATTCTGCATCAATTGAGGTCATTAATCCGGTGTTCCGCACACCTGATGCCTGAGGTTTAATTCTCTCCAATTTGATTTTTGTTTACTGTTCATTGATCATAGTAGCTTGATCATTGTTCATCGGTATCTGATCATTTAAAAATGCCTCTCCTTCACTATTCAAACCGCCTGGAATGTCTAATTGTGCCTCTGGCACAAGAGCTGGAAAAACGGGATCCTTTTGATTCGGCAGAGATAGTGGTGCCGAATTTCAGCCTGGAAAAATGGATCTCTCTCAAACTTGCACAATTTCAGGGTATTGCCGCAAACCTGCGTTTTATAACGCTGGAAAAGGCCATCAATGAGGGTTTGCAAAAAAAAATGAGTGGTGGATTTTACGCCCTGCTTAAATCGGAAACCACGCAGTGCCTGCTGCTGGAAGTATTACGTAATAAACTAAAAAATTCAGATCCTCTCTGGTTGCCGGTTCGCAATTACATTACACCAAAAACAAAACTAAGTCTGGAAGCAGGAGAACATCGACTATATCAGTTAGCCGGACGCTTAACGCATTTGTTCATGGAATATGAACTTTCCCGAAACGACGAAATTCTAACTCACTGGCTGGCTGGACGAAATGCGTTTGATCAAGGTCCTCTCGAAACAGAAAGCTGGCAGAGGGAACTCTGGAGCGAACTATTTGGTGCGGAAGGCAAGGTCACTCGTCATAACCGCAGTGCCCGTCAATCAAAATCCGTAGAATTCCAGCCGGAACTTTATACATTACCGCAGCTTTGCCGGCTTTATAGCAGTGAATCAAAACAGCAGAATTCTATTCTTTATTCTCAATCCTCAAATAATAAACTAAAACCTCTGCATATTTTTGGTGTTTCATATCTTTCCAGCTTTCATCAAAAAGCACTTACTGAACAGCTAGCGAACCTGCGTGATATTCATGTCTATACCCTCAATCCATGTATGGAATTTTGGGAGGATGTGCAGAGTTTTGGAGAATCTAAAGCCGCTGCCCGGCGGTCCCTGGAAGCAGAGCGTCAACGTTTTGAAAAATATGAGGTTTTGTCTGAGACAGAAATTGAAATGGGTGAGTTATTTCAGGATGAAGAGGATAATCCATTCTTACAGGCCTGGGGACGGCCAGGACGTGAAAATATAAAACTACTGAATCAATGGAGTGCTTGGTCTTTTGAACCATGGTTTGCAGATGCAGATTCATCGGCAACACAGACTGAAAACTCAGAGGAACCCCAGCAAAGCGTACTCAACCAATTACAGCAGGATATTCTATTCAGGGAACCGCGCCGTGCCGAACCGCTTAATTTGAAGCAGGATGAAAGTTTGGTTGTTCTCGCCTGCGCAAATCCAAGGCGTGAAGTTGAAGCAGTGGCGAGCTTGATTTGGGATTGGATTCGCCGGAATCCAGATTTGCAGCTAAATGAATGTGCGCTCATTGTGCATGATATGGAGCTTTATCAACATGAAATTGAACAAGTATTTGAAAGTATTTACAATTTGCCCTACCACTTGATAGACGGAATCAGTGGAAGCGCAAGCCGTTTGGAGGATGCAGCAAACTCCCTTTTGGGTTTATGCTTCACGGAATACACACGGCGGGATATTTTCAGTTTAATCAACAATCCCTGTTTTCTACAGAAATTTAACGATACAGTTTCAGCAGGAAAAAATTCATATGGTGAGCCGTTGCAAATTCAGCAATGGCTTCAATGGGCAGATGAACTAAATGTTTTTTACGGTATCGACAGGGAGTCGCAGGAGGAGCAGGGCTACCTTCATTTAGAACATGATATTTATCATTGGGAACAGGCTTTTCAGCGTTTGACGTTGGGCGAAATGGTGCCTGCAGAAGAAGGAAACGGTATTTTCTCAAATGGAGATCAGCAGATTGTGCCGGTTGATCTGGCAGAAGAATGGAGTGCAGAAGCCGCACGTTTTATGTTGATAGTGCGCTCTTTAATTGCCGATACCAGGGATTTACCAAAATGGAAAATGTGTGGAAAAGACTGGGGGCGCTACTTACAGACTCTGCTCAAAACATATCTAAGGCCAATTGAAGAAGCAGATGAAGAAGCATTCCAGAATTTGTTGAGGAATGTGCTTGCATTTCGTGATTTGGATTTAGGAGATGAGAGCGGTCCACGCCAGTTTAGTTTCAGCACTATTTTCGAGTTTTTCAAGCAAAAGCAGCAGTCTGCAACTGTGCATCGCGGGCATTATTTAGCAGAGGGAGTCACTGTCTCATCATTTAAGCCAATGCGTCCAATTCCTTTCAAGGCAGTTTTTTTGTTAGGTATGGGCGAAGGGTTGTTTCCAACACCTTACCGGCGCGACAACCTGGATTTAAGACACATTCCCGTAAACCTAAATCCAGCTGTAGAGGGACAGACCCTCCGGGAGCGTCGATTAGGTGATGTCTCGGAGACAGAGCGTGACCGTTACATGTTTTTGGAAACACTGGTTTCTACAAGAAAACATCTTGTCCTGAGTTACGTTTCACGCAACGACCGTACAGATGATGAGCTCAATCATTCCTCAATCATTCAAACTTTAATTGATGAATTGGACAGTGGATATTTGAAAGCAAAATATGAAATAATCCGACACCCACTGAAACCGTATGCTCTAGAGTATTTTCCGGAACTATCTGCAGAACAAATAGACATTGTCGATAATCAAAATCCTGTATCGAAAAACCATTATCCAAATTACGATCCCGCTGCATTTTATCAGGCACGGGCATTCAGGATGAGGGAGTTATTTGATCAGGAGTTTCCCAGCTCCAGATCTTCCGGAGGATTTCAGCGTATTTCTCCGGACTGGCTTTCTCCTGAAGTTATGCTGCCCATAACAGCAGGTGCGTTTCGTATTACAGCAACAGAATCTGTAGCAGTAAAACAGCTTTCTTCTGTTGCATTTTCCAGGCTGCGGAAATTTCTTGAATCTCCGCTGCAGTCCACTGCCAGTCATTTGCTGGGCCTTGCGGAAGATGAAGAAGATGTAAGTGAAAAAGTTGATGAACCTCTTGTTTTAGTACGGCTAAGTGAATGGTTACTGCTCCGGAAAGTCTGGAACATGGGCTTGAATGCTCCTGCAAAAGGTTCACAGCAGAAATCACAACCAGAGTGGCAGAAGCTTTATCGACTTCATTCGCAACGCATGGAACTGCAGGGAGAAATGCCTACTGGAATTTTCGGAGAAGCAATGCAGATCCGGCACCTGCGGATTCTTAAAAACTGGCAGAAACAACTCACTGCAGTACTCGAAACTGATTGGAACAGCCTGCAAAAAAATCTTAGCCAGTTTTATTTTGGTGCAGTCAGGAAGGGTAAATTTAATGAAGGACTTTCCGGTACAGATAGAATTTTGCCGGCCGTCAAAATCCAAAAAGAAAACCCGGAACCGTCTGACAGTGAAAATATGTATTTTAAAATTCAAGGAGAAACGGAATGGTGGTACACAGATGAATCCGGTAACCGGTATGTCATTTATTTCAGTGAGCGAGAAAGTAAAGACAAAGTCTGGCTGCGTCATTTTCTGGATGTGCTGGTTCTTCTTGCAGTAGACATAATCCCGGAAGGTACACAAGTCACGGGATTATGCATTACAGGTGAAGGAAAACGAAAATCCAGAAAAATCCATCTGCCTTCACGACACCAGGCACAAGATTATCTGGCTAATTTGCTGCAGGAAATGAATACTGAACATGCGGCTGTGTTAATGCCTGTAGAATCTGTACTTGAATTGGCAAAGGAAAACTTGACAGGTGCTGACTACAATTCAAGATATACAGAATGGATGGATGCAAAACTTAACTCATCTAGTGAAAATCTTGGAATAAGCTCCCAATACGGACCAGTTAAATTTTTGACGGACATAGCATATCCGGAAAATCCTCATCAATTGATGAACCGTCGTTTTCAATTGTTTTTTGAAACAGTATTGGTTTGAGTCAAATAACAGATATGGAAAATCATCTCAAAAAAATGCAGGCTTTGCTGGAAGAAGGAACTTCATTTGTATCTGCAACACTGGTTGAGGTTAAAGGAAGTACACCACGTGCCCAGGGTGGGCGTATGCTGGTTACTACATCAGGCCTGCATTCCGGTACAATTGGAGGTGGACTGGTTGAGGCAAAGGCCTTGGAATTTGCTCAGGTTTTATTAGCAGAAACTAATCCCACAGAACAAACAAAATTTATTGAATGGAACCTCAATCGTGATGCAGGTATGAGTTGCGGCGGTTCAGTCAAACTCTTTTTTGAGCGATTCCATGCTAATCCCTGGGAAATAATTGTTTTTGGGGCCGGTCATGTTGCTCAGGCCCTGATACCGCTGATGCTGACTCTGGAGTGTAAACTGACTTGCCTTGACACCAGGAATGAGTGGTTGAGCAAATTACCTGAAACTCCAAAACTAAAAAAACTTTGTGTAGAATCACTTCCTGAAAGTGTTGAAGAGATTTCCAAAAAAGCTTTTGTTTTGGTAATGACACAGGGACACAGGAGTGATTTTTATGTTGCACAACGATTTCTTGCACGGAAAGAATTGCCGTTTTTAGGAGTAATCGGCAGTCGTTCAAAAGCAGCTACTTTGAAACGTGAACTCAAAAAAGAAGGTCTAAGCAAAGAACAAACAGAGCGTCTTGTTTGTCCTCTTGGTTTTTCACTCGGAGGAAATCATCCACAGGAAATTGCCATCAGCATCACCTCCCAACTGCTTTATGAGCGGGACAAACTTTTTGGAAAAACACATCTTCGTAATCCAGTACCTGAAAAATTATGAACCAACTGAACCTCAGTCTTCCCGACTGGATTAATTCTTTTTTAAATGAATATCCAAAAATAATTCCTGATCCAGAAAAACAAATGCGCTTCGTCCTCGCATTGACAGAGCGTAACATACGTGAGGAAACAGGCGGACCATTTGGTTCTGCAGTTTTTGAACGGGATTCCGGGAAGCTGGTATCTGTTGGAGTCAACGTAGTTGTCCGGCAAAACTGCTCTGCTGCGCATGCAGAAATGATGGCTCTGATGCTGGCTCAAAAAGAGTTGGGACACTTTGATTTGGGTGCGGACGGTTTTCCAGAACACCGCCTGGTAACAAGTGGAAAAATGTGTGCAATGTGTCTGGGTAATGTCTGCTGGTCTGGAGTCAGTGAGGTGTTGTCATCTGCAGAACCGGAAGACGTGGAAAAGATTACCGGTTTTGATGAAGGCCCTACCCCCCTGGATTATAACGCGCAGCTTGAACGTAGGGGAATTAAAATTGTACCTGAATTACTGCGCAGTGAAGGCCGAGCTGTTTTACAGCTTTATGTTGATCTTGGAGGTCAGGTTTATAACGCAAGACACAGTCAGGAATCAAGTTTGACGTAACTCTTCCACAATCTGAAAAAATTCGTTAATCATTCGGGAATCTCGACGTTCACGCAGACAACCTACATGTGCATGAGTGTATACATCCTCATTGACAAAACTTAATTTTCGTAAGTTAGGATGCGGCATAAACTCCAGATTCGAGACCACTCCGATTCCCAAACCCCTGGCCACGGCCATCCAGACTGCTTCCCTGCTGCCGATTTCCATTACCGGACGAATCGTGACCCCAGTCTGCTTCAATGCTTTTTCAAAAGCACGACGTGTTGTAGAACCAGGTTCACGTAATATAACATCCTGACCTTCCAACTCTTCGATCCGGAGAGTCTCCCGACTTGCCCAGGGGTGTCCTGAATGTACAAAAACAACCAGAGGTTCCTGACAAAACGGAACTGCTAAAATTCTGGAATCGGTTTCTGTTTGTGAAAGTACTGCAACATCTACTGGATGAATTTAACAGGTTTTCTAAAATATCTTCTGAATTTCGAACTGTGACTGTGATTTTCAAATATGGAAACCGTTCATGAAAAACAGCCAGCATTTCCGTCAAATGATAAGGTCCAACGGCTCCAACCCTGAGATGACCACTCTGAAACCCTCCTGCAGTCTGAAGCACATCCTGGGCTTCTCTTTCTAATATTTCCATGCGCTGAGTGACAGCATAGAGTTCCATTCCTGTTTCAGTCAGCTCAACTCTACGGCCACGGCGGTGGAACAGCTCAACACCATAAAATTCTTCCAGGGCCCGTACCTGTGCAGTTATGGTGGGTTGTCCCACATGGAGTACTTTGGAGGCGGCAGTAAAACCTCCTGTACCCGCAACTGCATGAAAAGAACGAAGTTGGGTATAGCTGATTTGTAAAAACAGCGAACCTTGAGTATCAAGAGACGCTGTTTCCGATTCAGAAGGTTTTAACATTTTATTTGGACAAACTCTTTTTAGGGACGCTCACCTCTGGAGAGGCGCAGGTTAATGTCATCAACAACATCCACCAATTGGTCAAAAGTATCAATAACATAGTGTGCACCAGCTTTTTGCAGGATATCCCTAGTTTTAATCAGTCTGCGCTGGATTTCTTCTTCAGAAAGCGAACCAGCCTCTTCGAGTGTATCCATGTCCATGTAGTTGCTGTAACGAGCAATACCTACTCCCCAGCAGCCGGCTTCAAGCGCTTCACCGACACCTGAAACGGTATCATCAACCTTTACAACGGACTGAATTGGGTTAACATTCATTAAATCGAGATTTCGATAAACCATAAACGGCTTGGGTCTGGCGCCATTAATCACTTCGTCTCCTGCCACAGATGCATCTGGAGTGTACCCCTGTTTTTTCGCATCCTCTTCAAGGATGTCTACCATGCTCCTTACAAAACCTGTAGAACTTCCAATTTTGATACCTTCTTTTTGAAACTTTTGAGTCACCTCTGCGACGTGGGGGAGGAGGGTGGTATACTTCCTAAGACAGGCGAGTTGCATTGGGACAAAATCTTTAAACATATCATCCACATCACTTTGATCCGGATACTTACCGTATACTGTTTTCCAGCGCTCACGAATTTCCGGAACCTTGGTCAACTCAAGGATGTGAAGGTCCTTTCGCAGGCCCATTGGCCCTCTCGCTTCTGCCATGCTGATTTCAACATTATATTTCTTAAAAACATCTACAAACACTACGGCCGGGGCAAGTACGTATTCATCTGCAGTGGTTCCGCTCCAGTCCAGTACAAGCCCTTTGACTTTTCCGCGGTAGCCACGGGTGTAAACGTAATTTGATTGAATGCTCATTTTGATCTCCTTTTTGTGAGTGAAAAAATAGTTTCTGGAAACTCCGGAAACATTAGTAAATATTTATTCTAACAACAATATCAATATCTGTATAATATCAATATTGTATCTTATCTATTGATTTAAACAATAGTAAGTTTTTTTCATTCAAAAATAGTAAGCTTCCTAAAAAATAATATTTTATAATAATATCATTAGGATAAAATCCCCATGGAATCAAATGCAAGTGGTTTTCCTGAAAAATAACATAAGCCCTGTACCTCTGTTGTTTGAGTTTATTTTCCAAGGAGATTAATCACGAGTATAAAGGTTGTTACTTCTCACTTCCTGGACTCAACCTTTTTGGGAATCTGGATCACGGATTAAATTCAGGATGACAAGAATTTTTTTTTAGTAAGCCCTGTTTATCTTAAAATATTTTACTACTATTGATTTAATCAATCTGAAGAATTGTTTATTTGCATTTTACAGATACGAAAAAATTTAGTAATATTTAACATTATTAAAGAAGAATTCACTCATAATTTCTCAACAGTCCAAGCTAATTATCTCATGAAACGTAATATCCTTCTCAATCCAGGTCCAGCCACAACGACTGACAGCGTCAAGCAGGCACTGATGGTCCCGGACATTTGTCCCCGCGAACAGGAATTTGGTGACCTCACCCAGTCCGTTTTAAAAAAAGTGGTTCAGGTGGTTAATGGCAATTTGACTCATAGTGCTGTCATTTTTGCCGGATCTGGAACTGCCGGAGTTGAAGCGGCCTTGAGTTCGGTAGTAGCTCCGGACGGCAAAATTCTAATTCTCGATAATGGCGCTTATGGCAAGCGTGGAGAAACGATTATTCAAGCCTATGGCATTTCGCACCGGACATACAGAATCGGTTGGGGGGAATATCCGGACGTGGCGGAAATTGAATCAATATTTCAGCAGGACCGAGAACTGACGCACTTCGCTTTTGTGCATCACGAAACAACTACTGGAATGCTCAACCCCCTGCCGGAACTATTAGAACTTTGCCAAAAATATGAAGTTGATTCAATTGTTGATGCCATGTCCTCTTATGCAGGACTCCCCATTGACTTGCAGGAACTGCCGATTGATTATTTAATATCTTCTTCGAACAAGTGTATTCAAGGCATGGCAGGTACAAGTTTTGTGATTGCAAATAATGAAAAACTCTTAAAAACTGCAAAATTCCCAGCACGGAATCTTTACCTTAATTTGCTGGGAAATCACAGTTATATTGAAAAAACCGGTCAATTTCAATTCACGCCTCCTGTGCAGATTGTTTATGCTCTTAATGCAGCTCTGGATGAGTTTTTTGAAGAGACACAGGCAGGACGGACTGCACGCTACTTCAAAGCTTATGAGACTCTGCTGGATGGTATTGATAAAGTCGGTCTGGAACTCCTTCTGCCCAAATCACAACACTCCAAGCTGTTGACGGCAATCGTAGAACCGCAATCCCCAAACTACGATTTTATGGAAATGCATGACTATTTTTATGAAAACGATATCACAATCTATCCTGGAAAAGGAGCCAAACAAGATACTTTCAGGATTGCCAACATTGGTGCAATTGATTATCGTGACATGCTGCTTTTCAACGAAATACTTCTTCAGTATTTTGAGGACAGGAAAATCTCTAATTCATAATATATTAATACTGATACTTTTCTGAATCGATTGCTAAAATTTATACTGGTTGCTATCGTGAAATAAAAAGTTAGGCTATTTAATTAAATTAGCATTGACTAATAATATTATTGTGCTTACAATAACTACCATGCTGGTATTTTTGTCAGGGCAATCCCTACTCCAACTCCTCATTCTCTTTAATCGAAGTTGCAGTATTTCTGGAGAAAATCGATAAAGGCTCAAGCTGGAAGATCTCTTGCAAAGAACCAAATTTTTTATCAACATCCTGGCTCAGGGTAATTTTTAATATTTTTGTAAAGGAATACTATGTTTAACAATAAAAAAATCATAACCCTCATTCTCGGAAGTCTGTTGTGGTTTCCACATTATGTCCCGGCTGCACAAGTAAATATTCTTTCGGAGCGGCAGGAATTTTTGCTCCGGCCTTTTCTGGATGTATTTGAAGAACAAACTGGAATCAAGGCCAATGTTGTTTATCTCAAAAAAGGCTCTCTGGAGCGCCTCAAGCAGCAGCCGGGTTCGGTCGATGCCCTGCTGACAGTGGACATTTCAAATTTGACCGCAATTGCAGATGCAGGACTATTTCAGCCAATAAACTCAAATGTAATTGAACAGAATGTTCCGGGAAACTACCGTGACCCAAAAGGGCTTTGGACGGCTCTAACTGCTCGAGCCCGTGTAATTTATTATTCAAAAAAGCGTATCAAAGTCGGTGAATTATCCACCTATGAAGCATTGGGTGAATCTGGAAACAACCAACGCATCTGTACCCGTTCCGGATACCACAAATACAATGTGGCATTAATTTCTTCAATGATTGCAGAACATGGTGCGGCCAAAGCGAAAACTTGGCTGCAGGGTTTGAAAAACAATCGGGGACGCAAACCTAGCGGAAACGATCGAGGTCAGGTCAAAGCCATTTATCAGGGACAGTGTGATGTCGCGCTGGGAAACACATATTACATGGGTAAAATGCTGGAGCGTGAAGACCAGCGTGCATGGGGCGCATCAGTAGGAATTTATTTTCCAAATCAAGGTGATCGTGGTACCCACATGAATATCTCCGGAGGCGCAGTCATTAAAGCCGCAAAAAACAAAGCTGAGGCTGTAAAACTGCTGGAGTTTCTTTCAGGGAATCTAGCCCAATACATGTATGCACAGGTGAACCATGAATATCCAGTCAAATCTGGAATTCAGTATTCAGCAATCGTACAGGGTTTCGGTGGTGGACAGGACGGAGTCAAGAAAGGAGTTTTCAAACAGGATCAACGTAATTTAGCTGAAATCGGCAGTCACCGAAAAAAATCCATCAAAATACTTGATGAAGTTGATTTTGACAATTAAGCACAAATACTTCAGGAATATTAATTTTTAATCAGGAACTCATACATGACAGTTGAACAAATTTAACATGTAATTTGTTATTGCAGGCCTAAGCGAGTTGCTGCTGCTGAAACAGTTTCTGCCGTTTTCAGTTGTACATTAACGAAAGGCTGTCGCTCGGCTACCGGAAGATAGAGGTAGTCATTCTCAAACATTGTTGTTTGTATATGCTAATCTCAAACCCCAATTAAAAAGTGCTATGACTGAGCATTCTAAAGTTATTGAAGAGTATCTGCTGACACTCTACAAACTGAAACGTGCAGGAGAGCCGGCAAAAGCGGTTACACTTGCAAACCGTTTGGACACAAGTCCTCCAACCGTTCATGCAACAATCTTAAGAATGCAGCGGGATGGATTGGTCAATGTAACAAAAACAAAAGAACTTACATTGACAAAAGAAGGCCAAAGTATTGCTGAAGACATTGCCTACCGTCATAACCTCTCTGAATATTTTCTTTGCAATACCCTGGGAATTCCATGGTACGAAGTGCATCAGCACGCACACCTTTTGGAACACGCAATGACTCCTATAGTAGTTGAAAAACTTGCAGAGTTCCTCGGTAAACCAGAGTTTTGCCCACATGGTACACCAATGCCCGGAACCGAATTACCTGAAAATACAATCACTCTCATGGAAGCACAGCCGGGAACGACTGTTGAGGTTGCCATGATTGGAGAGGTATTAGAGGATTCAGTTGATTTGATGAAGATCCTGCATGAGCACAAAGTGATGCCCGGCAAGCAACACAAAGTAATTGAAAAAACGGAAGTGATGCGCTCCATCTTACTTGAATCAAAAGATGGTCCTTCATCTCTGCCTTTTCATGTTGCAGAGAAAATCTTTGTGATAGAAATTCCCAAAGACAAGAAACGTTCTATTCAACCTTGAATTCATCTCCCAGAAAAAAATGAAATCTTCCGTCCACTCTTTTGGAAGCTGGAATCTTTTAACACTCTCGCTGGCTTTGTTGTTTGCATTACCTTTTTTCTCTCTGATCGTAACTGCAGGTTCAGGAGGAGAAAATGTATGGGGACATTTATTAAGCACGGTTATGCCCGGTTATCTAAAAAACACATTCTGGCTGATGCTTGGTGTTGGCAGCGGGACTCTTCTTATAGGAGTGAGTACGGGGTGGTTGATTTCAATGACAGAATTCCCCGGGCGTCGGATGATGGAATGGGCATTGTTACTGCCGTTGGCATTTCCTGGTTACATTATCGCGATGGTCTACGTGGAACTGCTGGAATTTTCTGGACCGGTGCAGGAACAACTACGTTTGTGGTTTGGTTGGCAAAATTACATGGATTACTGGTTTCCGCCGATTGCCTCACTTGGAGGGGCAATAACGATGCTCTCGCTAGTACTCTTTCCTTACGTTTATCTGCTTGCCAGAACCGCGTTTCTTCAACAATCTGCTACATTGATGGAAGCCAGCCGGATGCTGGACAAAAGTGCAGTTAACAGTTTTTTTATGATTGCCTTGCCATTGGCGCGTCCGGCGATTGTGGTTGGTGTCAGCCTGGCAATGATGGAAACCCTGGCAGATTTTGGCACAATGCAGTTATTTGCCGTACAAACCTTTACTACCGGAATTTATAATACATGGTTCGGAGCATACAATGCTCCGGGTGCAGCTCAGCTTTCCTTATCGTTACTGACGTTCATCAGCTTCTTTATATTTTTGGAACGCTACTCGCGAAAACAACAGCGTTTCAACACACAAAGCAGTATAAAAAATGTACATACCAGATATCATCTTTCTAGAGTCCGTGCCGTCCTGGCTTTGTTATTTTGTATATTTCCAGTACTGTTCGGATTTGCTTTGCCTGCAGGTTTATTGATTCAGTGGGCAACTGAAAGCTGGCGTGGAGTGATGTTGGACCGATTTTTCAGTGATGCCGGAAACAGTATTTTACTGGCCGGCGTAACCGCATTATTAGGAGTATTTATCGGCCTCTTAATGGCTTTCGGTTCCCGACTCAGCAAGCGCCGCAGAGTTCATTGGGCAGCACGCCTGGTAAGTCTCGGTTATACTTTTCCAGGACCGGTTGTTGCGCTCGGTGTCCTCTTGCCTTTTGCCTGGTTTGACCGGACAATGGATGCATGGATGCAGGAAACATTTGGAATAACTACTGGTTATCTGCTGAGCGGAACTTTGTTCATTTTGGTTTTTGCTTACCTTGTACGGTTTCTTGCCCTGGCTTACGGTACCGCCGAATCGGGACTTGAGAGGATCACTTCCAATATGGAAGACGTAAGTAGATCTTTGGGAAAGAACACCTGGCAAACTTTAAAGCAGGTACATTTGCCGCTGCTTCGAGGCAGCGTGTTAGCCGCCGGAATGCTGGTCTTTGTCGATGTGATGAAAGAGTTACCCGCGACACTAATGCTCCAGCCTTTTAATTTTAGTACACTTGCAACCAGGGCTTACGGTTATGCCACAGAAGAACTGCTCAAGGAAGCCTCTCTCTGGTGCCTAACTATTGTCGTAGTTGGTTTGTTTCCAGTAATTTTTCTGAATCGCCAACTCCGTCAAACTGCACCGCAAAACTAACTTATTTAACCATGATTGAATGTAGAAATCTCACCAAATCCTACGGCGAACTGGAAGCCGTCAGTGACTTTAACCTGCATTTGGAGGAACACGAATTCCTTTCCATTCTTGGACCATCCGGATGTGGAAAATCTACTCTGCTGCGGCTGATAGCAGGACTGGAAGTTCCCAGCAAGGGACTAGTATTGTTGGAAGAAGTGAACGGAAAAAATGTGTCTGGTCCGGGACCTGATCGTGCTTTTGTTTTTCAGGATTTTGCCTTGTTTCCACATTTGAGTATAGAAAAAAACATTGCTTATGGTGTAAACGGATCCCGAAGTGAGAAACAGAAACGGGTGGAGGAATTGCTGAAGTTGGTCAGTTTACAGCACCTTGCATCCAAAATGCCCCATCAAATCAGCGGTGGAGAACAGCAGCGAATCGCTGTTGCCAGAGCACTTGCCCCACGGCCAAGGCTGATTTTAATGGATGAACCGTTCAGTAATTTAGATTATAAATTGCGTTTGCAGCTAAGGCGCGAAATTAGGGTAATTCTTAAACATGAAGGCGTGGCAACAATTCTCGTAACACATGATCAGGTTGAAGCAATAACTTTTTCTGAGCGTGTGCTCCTAATGCACAAAGGTAAGCTGGTACAGGCTGGTACTCCGGAAGAAATATACCAGCAACCACAAACACTTTGGGCCTCATCTTTTGTGGGTGAAGCCAACCATCTTTCGGCTGAATGGGAGGAGACATCATTAAAATCACCTTTTGGTTTTTTGGACGTGCCTGCTGAAATTGGTAAAGAAACCCGCATCCTGATGGTACGTCCGGAAGATTTTATTCTTGTGTCTGCTCCTGACGGCGAGGCAAACGGTATTGTGAAAACGGTTGAATTTTCTGGTGCAGCACAGACAGTCGGAGTGGAATTAAAAAGTGGTGAAAAAATTCAGGTAAGCGGTTCTCCACATTTATTGTGGAATCTGGAGGATCCTGTGAAAATCACAGCCGAAAGATATTTATGCTTCAACAGTTTTGGTGACAGACTTGACGGATTTATTGCAAAATAAAAGTGCAATAACTTTTAACACACTAGAAAATTTCAAATGTCTTGTTCTGGGAAAAGCATCTGATCATATCTGGCGTCTTATCAATGTGAAGTCACAATTTATGTTATTAAGTCTTCAGTTTACTCCTTGGATCATTAACACATAAAGTTGCCAGAGGATCTTTCAATATTTCTTCTTACTACTTGTTTTAGCACTTTTGTACCAAAAATTTACAACTGATATGCAACTATCAGCTGAATGGTTTTGAATTGTGAAGTCTATACAGGTGTGGTGAAATGGTGAAGATAAATTAAAGACTTTAATCGAAATAGCTAACCATCATCAAAAGACTCACGTGCCAACAGAAACGACTAAAATAACTTCAAAAAAACCTCCGTGGCTGAAAGTTCCCTTTCCGGGAGGAGAGCGTTATTCGTGGATCAAAAAAAGTGCTGCAAATCTTAAGCTGAGTACTGTTTGTGAAGAAGCAAATTGTCCAAATATTGGTGAATGCTGGAACGGCGGAACCGCAACTTTCATGCTGATGGGAGACACATGTACACGCGCACAACTTATTTATGATTTAAAAGAAGTTAATGTACCTGGAGCACTTGAAATGCCTCTGGTAGCAAAGAAATTAGCTGAAACTGTTAATAAAATGGATTTGAAATATGTGGTTCTGACGACTGTTGACCGTGACGATCTCCCGGATCAGGGTGCTGCGCACATTGCCCGTTGCATCCGGTCTACTCAACGAGCCTGCCCGGACATGTTAATTGAAATGCTGATGCCGGATTTTCAGGGAGAAACAGAACTGGTTCAACAAGTAATAAACGCACGCCCTGCGGTTTTAGCACACAACCTGGAAACCGTCCGGAGTCTCACTCCAAGAGTCCGGGATGCACGTGCAGGTTATGACCAGTCACTGCAAGTTTTACGATACCTCAAACAAAACTGTCCACAGGGATACACGAAATCTTCACTGATGCTCGGCGTGGGCGAAAGCCGCGTAGAAACTTTGCAGGCCATGGAGGATCTGCGTGATGTCGGAGTGGATTTTCTTACCATAGGTCAATATCTGCAGCCCACAAAAAAACATTTGAAAGTTGAAAAGTTCGTGCCTCCGGAAGAGTTTGCTGAACTGGCTGAATTGGGTGACAAAATGGGATTTGAATATGTGGCCTCCGGACCGTTGGTGCGCAGTTCATACAAAGCAGCTGAATTTTATATTGAACGTAAAATTCGGGGCCGCGGATGAGTCTTCCGGACAAACTCACTTTGTCTCCTATCCAGAAAATTTCCGGCAACGTAGTTTTACCGGGTTCCAAGAGTCTCTCCAACCGAATTTTGCTTTTGAGCATGTTAGCTGAAGGAAAGACTGAAATTCAGAATCTGCTGGACAGTGATGACGTCCGCCGAATGGTGGAAGCATTGGAAACACTTGGAATTCAGCTCGAAGAAAACCGTGCAGAAAATCTCATAACAGTTTCAGGAACATCTGGAATAATTCCGGTTAAGGAAGCTACTTTGATGCTGGGAAACGCCGGAACAGCAATCAGGCCTTTGACTGCAGCCATGACTTTGGGGCACGGACGATTTGTTCTGGATGGAGTGCAGCGCATGCGGGAGCGCCCCATCATCGATTTAATAAACGGGCTTTCCCAGCTTGGAGCAAATTTGCGTTGCATAAACGGAACAGATTGTCCGCCGGTGGAAGTGATTGCAGACGGCCTTCCCGGGGGAATTACCCGTTTGAGCGGTGCAATCAGCAGTCAATATTTGACAGCAATTCTACTGGCCGCGCCTTATGCAGACAAAGAGGTGCAAATTGAAATAACCGATAAACTGGTTTCTGTGCCTTACGTGGAAATGACGCTGCGTCTGATGCAGAGTTTTGGTGTTTCTGTGAATCACGAAAACTTCCGTCTTTTCCATATTCCCCGTCAAACATATCGCTCTCCCGGAAACATTTTTGTAGAAGGCGACGCCTCATCCGCCTCTTATTTTTTGGCTGGTGCTGCAATTACCAAAGGAACTGTGACGGTAAAGGGATGCGGAACTGACAGCTTGCAGGGAGATGCACGTTTTGCTGAAGTCCTGGAAAAAATGGGAGCCAAAGTTGAATGGGAACCACAGCAGGTTAAACTGACCGGAAACTCTTTAAACGGAATTGATGTTGACATGAATAAAATGCCGGACGCTGCCATGACATTGGCAGTTGCGGCTCTATTTGCTTCCGGACCTACTGCTATCCGCAACATCTACAATTGGAGGGTAAAAGAAACCGAAAGGCTGCAGGCAGTTTCTACAGAATTACGCAAACTGGGAGCTGAGGTTGAGGAAGGTTACGATTACCTTGTCATTCAACCGCCGGAGCAAATCCGGAAGGCTGAAATTGATACATACGATGACCACCGCATGGCAATGGCTTTTTCATTGGCTGCCTGCGGAGAGTCCCCAATGACAATAAATAATCCTGGATGTGTGAGCAAAACTTTTCCGGATTATTTTGAAGTTCTTAACGGTTTATGTGCCTGAATCAGGAGAAATATTGTTGTAATTAAGGACAAAACCTCATTTTAATGTGATTCAGAACGTAAACCCAATTCCAAGTTGTACCTGAGAGGTTGTAAAACTTAGTTTATTACTTTCATATGTGAATTCTTTACCTGTCTTACCCACTGTGGAGGGAAGGTTGCTTTCTTCAAATTCTGCCTTTATGAAGTTTGTACGATAGCCTAACAAAGTTTCAAAACCAAATCCGTGGTGACCCAGGACAAAAAATATAGAATGTCCTCCAAGATAATTGTTCTTGGGATTGAATGGTGCGCTACCACCATATTCCAGAGATGTTTCCCTCTTTCCTCCAGACAAAACTCCCGCGCCCCACATAAACGAGTAGTTTTCTCCTATTCCAAAAGCCACATCAGTGAAATTGGTCACGAGTGTTGTTTTCTCTGTGTGAGTTGTGTCTGTCATTTTTTCCATTTTGGTTGTAATAGTGGTGTAGCCCAGGCCGATGCTTTTAAACAAAAAATATAAACTGCCGCCAATTTGTTTATTGATAATTACAGGTGTAGCAGTTGATTCCGTGTCAGTGAAAATAGCGTAATCTTTTTTGTCTTCGGTTACCGGGGCCAGCATGCGTATTCGAATCAACTCCGAACGCCCACAAGCTGCAAATAGAATTGGAAATAAAATAATCAGTGATGAGAAACGTAAGGCAGACATGATTTTCTGAACTGTCTTTAATTACAAATCGAAAAACAACCAAGGCTTTTGGCTCCTGGCTTGCCGTTCATAATCTTGAATTTTGTCTTCAAACTGCAAGGTCCAACCAATATCGTCCAAACCTTCTAATAAGCAGTCTTTTGCAAATGAATCAATTTCAAAAGAAAATTTATTACCGCCGGGAGAACAGACAGTCTGCTGGGGAAGATCGACTGTCAGCAGACAGCCTTCGTTGGCTTCAACCTCTTTAAACAAGGCCTGTACCTCCTCTGCTTGAAGCACTACTGCCAAGATTCCGTTTTTCCTGCAATTGTTGAAAAAAATGTCTGCAAATCTGGACGAAATTATGCACTTAAAACCATAATCCTGCAAAGCCCATGGAGCATGTTCACGGCTTGAGCCGCAGCCAAAATTATCACCAGTCAGCAAAATTTGTGATCCTTGATAACGAGGATAATTCAGAATAAATTCTGAATTGGACTTAGTTCCCTCATCGTCGATGTAGCGCCAGTCATGAAAAAGATGAATGCCAAAACCTGTACGTTCTATCTTTTTTAGAAATTGCTTGGGAATGATTTGGTCTGTATCCACATTTATTTTATCAAATGGTACAGTGATTCCGGAAAGTGTGTTAAATGCTTCCATTATTTGAGTTTAAGTCAAGGTTGAATTTACAAAGTTCTCGGGTCAGTAAAATGTCCGGCAATTGCTGCTGCTGCTGCCATCAGTGGACTTACAAGATGTGTACGGCCACCCTTACCCTGGCGCCCTTCAAAATTTCTGTTGGTTGATGAAGCAACTCTTTCGCCATCCATAGCGATGTCATCGTTCATGGCTAAACACATAGAACATCCTGCTTCAGGGCGCCATTCGAACCCAGAAGTTTCAAAAATACTACGGAGCCCTTCCGCTTCTGCTTTAATACGCGTCCAGGAACTATCATTGCAGAAACGTGTTCATTAACTTGTCTGCCTTTAACGAATTCTGCAACAGAACGCAAATCTTCGATACGTGAATTTGTACATGAACCAATAAACACACGATCTAAGTGAATATCAGTAATCGCCTGATCTGCTACGAGGCCCATATACTCGAGGGCACGGGTAATTCCTGGATTTTGAATGTTTTCAGGGTCCGGAATTTTGCTGTTAATATCAGTCACCATTCCCGGATTGGTTCCCCAAGTTACCTGCGGTAAAACATCATTTGCATTTAATTTTACAGTAATATCAAATTCTGCATCAGGATCAGACGGCAGTTTTTTCCACGAACTTAAAGCTTTTTCCCAATTATCTCCTTTTGGAGACATAGGTTTATTTTTAAAATATTCAAAAGTTTTTTCATCCGGTGCTACCATTCCCGCTCGTGCACCGGCTTCAATTGTCATGTTACAGAGAGTCATACGACCTTCCATAGTCATGGAGCGGATTGTTTCCCCAGCATATTCAATTACGCAACCTGATCCACCGGCAATACCGATTTTTCCGATAATTGCCAGGATAATATCTTTAGGCGTGACAGTTTCCGAAAGTACACCCTCGACTTGCACCAGCATTGTTTTGGGTTTTTTCTGCTGCAGTGTTTGAGTGGCAAGTACATGTTCAACTTCAGAAGTTCCAATCCCAAATGCAAGTGAACCAAAAGCGCCATGTGTTGCAGTGTGTGAATCTCCGCAAACTATTGTTGACCCGGGTAGAGTCAAACCTTGTTCTGGTCCCATTACATGTACGATTCCTGAACGCTCATCTCCCAAATCAAAAAGGGTAATTCCAAATTCTTTACAGTTCTGACGTAAAGTCTCAACTTGTAATGCAGAAATTGGATCCGAAATCGGCTGATCCTGATTTACGGTTGGAATATTGTGATCAGGAACGGCAAATGTTGCTTCCGGATGCAACACGCGGCGTCCTGCAAGACGTAACCCTTCAAACGCTTGTGGAGAAGTCACTTCATGCACCAGGTGACGATCAATATAAATGATTGAGTTTCCATCCTGCTCATGTACAAGATGTAAATTCCAGATTTTTTCAAACATTGTTTTGGGCATCATTTTACTCAGTCTATAATTATTTTTAGAAAGGTTACTTTAAGAAACAAAGGCTTCAGGTAAAAAACCTCATGATTATAAGGTAGAAAACAACTTGAAAATCCACAAACCATTAATTTTAATTAATTTGCAAAACACAACATTATGATTTATTCATTACAACTAACCAGCAGTTCGCATCAAAGTTTAATCAAACTAGGTCTCCGCCACCTGCACCAGCAATGGTAATCGTTCCAGCTTCCTCAAGTTTCTTGACAACTTTGATGATTTTTTGCTGTGCAGCTTCCACATCAGATAATTTTGCGGGACCAAGGTTTTCCAGGTCTTCCCGGACCATTTCAGCAGCTCTGGATGACATGCTGCCGAAAATAAGTTCTTTAACAGCATCACTTGCTGTTTTGAGCGCCAGCACCATGTCAGCCTGATCAACATCTTTCATAACGAGTTGCACATCACCATACTCAAACGAGTGCGGTTCAGCACGATAGCCCTTTTTGGCAAGACAGTTCAGGATTTGTTTCTTCTATACTGGAAAGAATCCTGGTCTCTGTAGCCTTGTCCACAGAGTTTAAGATTTCTGCCACTGGTTCAACACCACCCACACTTGTTGCCATACTACCTGCTGTTTTCATTTCTTCAGTTAGAACCTCATTCATTTCCGAAATTACTCCCGGAGGAATACTTTCAATCACCGCCATTCGATACAGTATATCAGCCTGTAAACTTTCAGGCATCTCTCGAAGCACGGCAGAAGACTGTTCAGCATTTTTTAAATAAGAAAGAATAAGGGCTATCGTTTGAGGGTGTTCGGTGCGAATATAATTTGCAATCATGATGGGTTCCGCATAGCGAAGGGCTTCAAGACCTGCCTCTTCTTCACCTGCACGAAGATTGTCACTTAGCTCTTTTGCCCTGTCTGCCCCCAGGGCTTTGGTCAGTGCATTTTTGACAAAATCTGGCGATGAGCTAATGTTCACACCATCATCAGCCATAACCGAATTTCTGTAGAATTCTTCAAGAACAATATCCAATTCTTCAGAAGAAACGTCTGTAAAGCGGCTCATATAATAACCAACCTGCTGGATTTCTGCTTCTTCCAAATTTTTCATCACATCTGCTGCTGCATCTTCGCCAAGGGCAAGCAATAGAATTGCGGCCTTTTTAGGGCCTGTCATTTTACCTACGCTCATCTAGCCTCACTTGCTTTTAATCTGATTAATGATTTTATGATTTTTCCATTTACTTCAAATTACTTTTTGAAGTTGGAATTTAATAGTCAACCTCTCCGCACTTCAAGAAACCGGCCAAACTGGTAAGATGCATCCAGGATTCATATTCAAAACTTTATCAACACTATAATCTGCAGGCACTATGGTTAAATCACACCCATGTTCTTTTAAAATTCGAAGGATATTATGCTTAATCCCAAAATCATAAGCAATAACAGTCAGAGGTTTTACCTCTGCTTCAGAAGGCCAAAAATATGATTAACCGGTCGGAACTTGTCGTGCCAGATTTTGTCCTGCCATAAAAGGCAGGACGAGCGCTTCTTCACGAATCTCATCCAGAGTGTGTCGTGAATCTGATGGAACAAGTAGTCCGGAACACTCTCCGCTTGAACGAACAGCTTTCACCAAAGATCGGGTGTCTACTCAATCCAAAACGGGAATCCTGTGTTCTGTCAACCATTCATCTAATGATTGAGTTTCCCCTACAGTTACTGCTGATGTGACTTAGTTTACATACTATCAGTGCTGAGGCATGCGTTGTTTTTGACTACAAGTCATCCGGATTTATTTTATAGTTGCCAATCTTTGAATATGTCATTGTCACTATTTGACTTTTGTAATTTCCACAACATATTCTTTACTTGTCAAATAATAATTGTTCTAAATTTGTTCTCATCAGAGTATTATTTAAAATATTAACAAAGGTTTTGTCGTATCTTTTTTTAGCACTGCAAAACGCATAAATCGTGTGAAATTTTCTAAGATTCCACTTAAAAAGTACCGACTCATAGGCGAAAATGTCCACATAGTCCAGTTGATTCATTAAATCTGGTATCACTGTTTTTTATTAATAAACAGTCCAAACTTTAGTTTTTGCCTAAAATATGCTAGGAATAAAACACCGAAAACTTTGTCGGGTTTTTTAATTAACCTAAAACAGCCATGTTTTAATAACAATAACTGTATTGGAATAAGACTTTATTAGTAATGGAAAAGGAAAAATTAATAAAAAGAAGGGGCACCATTTCCCCAGGAAAAAGAGGGGTTAGAAATAAAGCAAGGAAAGGAGGGTCTCTTACAATTAAACCGATTCCAAACCTCAATTTTGTTAAAATTCAAAGGCAAGTAATTCAGGCAGCTGAAGAAGTAAAAAAGTTGAGAAACTTTTCCTTTATTATGAAGATGCGCAAAACGATTCTTGCCACAGATTCTGCTGATAAGGGCACACATATTGACGGAAGCATAATCGGAATTCAGATAAAAAGTAAGGCAGTTTCTTCACTGGTTTCAAAAATTAGCAGTGACCTCACTTCAAGTGCAGCAAGAGTAAAATTAGTCAGAACAGTTATGCAGGACAAGCGGGATTTCCCTTTGTCGCTTTACCGCAACCTCATGATACAGGCAGCTCTCACTATTTATTTGGGTGACATCACACCGGCAACTCTGCAAATTGCCGGGCAAACATACCGTTTATATTTAGAAAAAATCATCAGCACACATAAAAAAGGATTGCTTGTGGTTCAATCGAAACAGTTAAAGAATGTAAATTTGGATGTTATCTCAGTTAAAGACCTTATCAAAATGGAAGAAGATGAAGAGCGTGAGATTGATGAAAATGAGAAGCTTGTAATCCAGGAAATCAAAATTACACTAAAATTGTTGGAATATACTGATTCACTTGATGAAGACACTCGTGACAGCATTACTATGACTATACATTTGGATGAGTTGAATGATCTATCCTCAAAACACAGGGTAAACAGTTTATTTGCCGTCTCCGAAAGTACTGAGTCTACCAAGAACAAACACATGCTTATCGTCCGTAAAACACTGGTTGCTCTTGAAGTAATTAAACGAATTCCGGTACTGCATCCAATCGGCCTCAAAATTATAGCAAAGCTACAGGAAATTGATAGTAAGCTTCCTCTTCCTTATCTTATAGAAGCAAGATTTCATATGCAGGCATTGAGGATTCTTACTCTACGCATAGTGATGAAAGAATTCTCAGCCCGACCATCTGTGACACCTACTTTCAACAAAGCGATTGTCGCTTACCACAAAGCTTTAAAAAGAGCTTTGTTATCTAATCCTAAACGTACAGACATCATTGTGCTGTCAGAATTTGCTCAAGTTTCATATTATGCGTATGAACGGCGCAAAATACTGAACCTGGCAAATCATGGTGTGTTGAAAATTCTTGAAATGGGAAAGAAAGCAGTGGATGTTCTTGCACCCAGCAACAGGGTTTATATCAAACAACAAAAGGACATCCTTTCGGCACTAAAGAAAATGAAAAATATTGACTGAAAGCCGCTAATTTGAAGTCAACCTGCGCATCATGGCATGTCTGAAGAAAAAGTTTTTAACTCCTAATAATCACTTTTATTGCCTGATTGGCAAAAGCGGTTCCAAATATTCCATTACAGTCTGGACTATGATTTGATGGCCTTCAGGATTTGGGTGGATGCCGTCAGCCTGATTCAAGCTGGAAACCCCTCCTACTTCTTTGAGCAGAAAGGGTATCATCTGAAGTTGGTACTGCTTTGCTAACTCATGAAATGCCTTCCGGAAAGATTCTGTGTATTCCGTACCGTAGTTTTGTGGAATTTGCATTCCTGCCAATAAAATCAGAATTTTTTCAGCTTGTGCCAACTCAATAGCTTTGCTTAGATTTTTCTTCATGTGCTTCACGGTCAAGCCACGTAAACCGTCATTTCCTCCAAGTGCCAGAATAACTATGTCTGGATGAGTCTTTATGTACCAGCGGAGACGGGAAGGTGCACTTGCACTCGTAGAACCGCTGATGCCGGCATTTATCACTTTCACAGAATGCCCTTTTCGCTGCAGTTCCTTTTCCAGTAAATGTGGATAGGCTTCCTCTTTGGCAACTCCAAAACCTTCGGTCAATGAATCTCCAAGTACAACTATCAAAGTTTGAGCAAGTGCAAATCCTGAAAAGGAAATTATGCAAAAAATAACTATCACAAAACTCAAAGCTTTTCGAACAAAATAATTCATATAATCTAGCTTGCTTCGATTTGTTTAAACTGTGTAAAAAAAGCAGAACGGGATTCATGACGCCGCTCTTTTTTTATTTCTTCAGAAGCTTCCCCAATAATTGGAACTGTCAACAGTTCCGGGTTGATATTGAGAAGGAATCTGGATGGCTCCTGAGGAATAATTTCTCCAAAACGTTTCCGAGATTTAGCCATCGAAAAAGTAAGTTCCTGCTGGGCCCGTGTAATGCCAACGTAGCACAAACGCCGCTCCTCGTCGACTCTGCCTTCATCGAGTGAACGCTTGTTTGGTAACAAACCTTCTGACATGCCAATCATGAACACAAAAGGAAATTCCAGACCTTTTGCACTGTGGAGTGTCATAATCGACACTTGGTCGGCCTTGCTGTCTGCATCGTTATCGTTTTCAGTAAATAGTGTTATCCGTTCTAGATATTGCCGAACACTGTCTTCAGGATTTTTTTCAGAATAAGTCCGGATACCGTTCAATAATTCCAGAACATTCTTCACACGGCGCTCCCGCAATTTGGGTTCTCCGCTTTGAGTTTCAAGAAATCTAATGTAACCAACCTCATCAAGCAACTCTTTGAATACATTAGCAAACCGTTCGTTTGCAAAACGCTGCTGGTAATTGATGATGATACCGGCAAACATTTCCATAGTGAATGCTGCATTTTTTGGAATTTTCTCATATTTTCTGGCACGCAGCATCACCTTGAACAGAGGAAGGTGCATTTCCTGACAACACGCATTAGCCTGTACAAGTGCTGTTTTGCCAATCCCACGCCGTGGTGTGTTTATAATTCGATGTAAACTAACTTCATCATTTGGGTTATGAATTACTTTAAGATAAGCCAGTGCATCACGTATTTCCAGACGGTCATAAAAGCTGGCGCCGCCAACCACACGATACGGAATTCTTGCTTCACGAAGTGCTTCTTCTAATGAACGTGACTGAAAATTTGAACGGTAAAGAATTGAGAAGTCTAAATATCGGTTGCCATGCTGTAAAATTTTAGTGCGAATTTTTCTAGTTACACCTTCTACCTCTTCTGCCTCATTTTCTGACTGAAGCCAGTCAAGTTTTACCCCACCCTGTTTTTCGGACCAGAGTTTTTTTGGCATTCGCTGTGTATTTTCAGAAATCACCTGGTTGGCGGCTTGTAAAATAATTTGGGTTGAACGATAATTTTGTTCGAGGCGAACATATTTTACTTCTGGATAGTCCTGCTCAAAATCGAAAATATTACGAACATCAGCCCCTCGCCAACCGTAAATAGACTGATCATCATCACCCACCACACAAAGATTCCTGTGCTGTTTTGTGAGATGCCTTAAAAGTTTATACTGAATCCGATTTGTGTCTTGATATTCGTCTACCATTATATAACGGAAACGTTCCGTCAAATTGTCCATGACCTCCGGATGCTTCTCAAAAAGACTCAACGTGAGGTTAAGTATATCATCAAAATCAATGGCGTTACAGCCCTTCATAGTCTTTTGATATTGACGATAAATCTTTCCAATCATTTGTTTTTGTTGTGATTCTTGCTGATCAAGAAATACTTCCGGACCTTCACCTATTGACTTTGACTGAGAAATTTCAAAGTGTACTGACTTTGCGTCGATCAATCCTGTATCATCAAAATCCTGATCTTCCATGATGGTTTTGATGACAGATAATTGGTCGTTTTTGTCGTAAATAATAAAATTTGGACGGTAACCCAGGTGATGAATCGATT
>CAJJCY010000002.1:0-750000 GCA_905182865.1 uncultured SAR324 cluster bacterium | reverse complement strand
TAATTTCCCCACATTGAACCCCTCTACTTCTAAAGTTCAACTTTAGTTCCGGTTTTAGTTCCGGTTTAGAGGTTATAATGTCAAAATACATTTCCAATCTATCCAATAAATCCTACAAATATTCATACTATCGTAATTTCATCCCTAAAGATTTACAGACAAGATTTGGAGGGAAAGGTGACTTCCGTTTATCTTTGAGATATGTTAGAAAAGAGGATACACAAATACTTTGTCTAAAACTCAAACAGATTACAGATTTATTATTTACTGATATTAGGAATGGTATGAAAAGTTTGTCTTTAGATGACATAAAAGAAATCCTACGAATAGAGGTGAGAAAACAAATCAAACACACTCAACACTTCTATTTGGGAACGAATGTCTTTGATGAAGGAAGAGACTATAAAGAGTTTAGAATTAGTTTCTACCAGAGAGACAAAAATGAAAGAAGATTTGTCTGGTGAAAACATCAAAGGATTATGAGAAAGGAACTGGATAAGAAATTAGATGGGATACTCTCATCACTTGATATTGAGATAGAAACTAATTCCATCAACTACAAGAACCTACGAAGACAATTCATACAACTTTACACATTACGATTTGATTGGATAAAAACTCTCATCAACGAGACAGGAAAGGTTGATGAAGATGATTTCCGTAGAGAGGTTGAGGAAAAATTAGGATTAGGTTTATTCCCTGACTTACAATCAATACTACCTCCACCAATAATAGAGAACTACAATATACCCGAACCACGAGAACCATACCTCGTAAGTTCTAATTCAGTAGAGGTGAAATATAATTCTGTTGGTTCTACTACAATACCTCCAAACTCTTTACTATCCACTCCAATTTCTAAAGGATTAGAATTGTTTATTGGGGAGAAGGAAGACATTAGAGAAAAGACAGAAGATGAAATCAGAAACTCTGTAAAGTTCATCATAGAATGTTTTGGTGATATTCCAATAGGAGATGTTACAAAAGAGAAATCAAATATTATCAAATCTCATATCAAAAAATATCCCAAGAATAGAACAAAATTACCACGATATAGAGATGAAGATTTCCATTCACTTATGGAAATGAAAATCCCACAAAAAGATATAATCCACCTAACTACCATCAATAAACATTTAGGTAATTTGTCTTCATTTATGATTTGGTGTGTCAATAATGGGTATTGTAATACCAACCCATTTACAGGAATGAAGATGAAACAGAAGAAATCAGTTAGAGATGAAAGAGATAGATTTACAGAACAGGAAATAAAGGATATGTTTTCTAAACATAATTACCTTCATCTCACAAAGGTAGAAAAAGATAGTTATTCCAAATATTGGGTTCCAATCATAGGTGTATTCACAGGGATGAGGTGTGGAGAAATCTGTTCTTTATATTTGGATAATATAAAAGAAATAACTGAAAACAAGAGAACTAAAAGATGGTGTATTGACATAGTAGAAGAAACTAACAGACCAGACAAACGACTGAAAACCCAATCATCAAGGAGAATTATTCCAATCCACGATACACTTTTGGATTTGGGTTTTATTAATTTTATAACTCTTCTAAAAAAAGACACAAAGAGAAAACGAGTATTTGAGGAATTGGAGTATAGAGAAGGAACTTATAGTAGAAGTATAGGGAGGTTTTGGAACCGAAGATATTTACCACTACTTGGAATAAAAACTAACAAGAATGGGTTTCATAGTTTTAGACATTCTGTGATAGACACACTAAAACAATTAGGAGTGGAACCTCACTTCATAAACGAATTGGTGGGTCATTCACAGGGTAATATTGATTTGGATAGATATGGGAAAAGATATAACCCCGATATTCTTTACAACAAGTGTGTAAAAAGAATTGTCTATCAAACTTCACATACAAGAAATATAGATTTCCTATCTCTAAAAATTGATTGGAAAAAAATTATAGGATGAGAGAGTTATATTTCGTCTCACCTTACAGAAGAAGTATAAGAACAATTCATTTCCAATATGGTAGTTCTGGTAAAGAGTATATTCTCAAAATCACCTCTGGCGAAATAAATGGCAGAGGAACGAGTGAAGGTAATACTGAAGAAGTGGTATTTGAAGGGGAGCAGGAACTTCTAAAAGGGGTCTATGAGAGAAAGAAGGAATTACTTGATACAAAGAGATGGGAAATAACTGAAAAACAATCAGCAACCCAACCATCATTTATTCGTAATGATTTGATTAATGGTGAAATAACAAATGACGTTTGGTGGGAAAATTGAAAATGAGAATATGTATTATAGATATTTAATTTCGTTTATGGTGTGGGATTATTAATTTTGTTTTTTGTTAAAGAATATTTAGATTTATTATGAGTTCCAAACAAACCTTAATAATTATTGCAGTAATTGTAATGTTAATGATTGGACTCTATTATTTAATGTCACCACTTCAAAATTGTTTGAGATTCCCACTTGAATGTCCATACCTACCTGAATTATTTTTGGAACCGTAGAATTTAATAATTAAAGATTAGGAAGGGAGTTAGAGATAAGAGGGATTATAACCTTGTTTCATGGAAGAATTGACTCCCTTCCTCTAACACGGAGATTACATGATTTATGAAAAAAGTTTTCTACATAATTCTAATATCAACGGTGATTCTTCTCCAGTTGGAGTTCTCCTTCGGTTTAATTAGGAGTATGCACGATTGGGTAGGTGCAAGGTATGAAGTCCCCAGTATCTACATCTCCATAGTATGGATTATCACATGGGTATATTTTGGGATTAGGATTTTGTTTAGTATAAAAAAATATGTTACAAAAAAAGGTTGGTGGTAAAAAAGAAGACCGATTGAATTTAAAAATGGATATTAAAATGAAAGAACATGATTGGGTTGATAGTGATAACCAACCTCTAAATTTTGGAGCTGAAAATTATTTTTATATAGGTCCCACAAGCAAAATAAGTCAATTTGATAGAACTTTCGAGTAACCGACACTCAAAAGAAAATTAATGGATTACATGCTCATGTAGGTAAATTAATTAAAGGAAAATGAGTTTCAAACAAATCTTGATAATTATTGCAGTAATTGTAATATCAATTGTTTTACTAAGGGGTATCCATTTGTTATACATGGGTGGGTAGGGGGTATCCATTAACCAAATAACCAAAAGTGTCCAAGTCTAAATCCGTATATGTCAAACGAAGAAGAGAAAATTACTAACGAGAATTTGAAAAAAATTAAACCACAATCTCCTTGCAAACGATTTAAGGGGAAAAAATTAGGAAAAGATGAATACTGGAGTCCTAATTTGGTTATGAGTAAGAAAATAGAAAAAATGGATATGGAAACAGGGTTTATTGAAGAAGAATTCCAAGAAGGTGAAGAAGAATAAAAGTTGGTTTTTTACATAATTTCATTATTCCTTAGTAGTTTCACCCTAGTCGTTACGATTGGTATTGTGTGGTGGTTATATCACACTATTTCAAAAAGGATGATTAATAAACAAATGGAATGAAAGAACTCTACTTTACCTCACCTTATAGAAGGTCACTACGAACCATCAGACTTGAGTACGGACAAGTTAAGAAGAAGTTTCTATGAGAGTCTTTGAAGGTGAAAAAAATGGTAGAGAGACTTCTGAGAGTCCTCCAAAGGAAGAAGTTTTTGAGGATGAACAAAGACTCTTGAAGAAGGTATATGAGACAAAATCCGGACTACTGGAAGGTAGATGGATAGTTCAAAACAATCAATCAATATCTCAACCAAGTTTCATTTCAACGAATGTTATTGATGGTGAGGTTTTAGTAGAATTTGATAATTAAAAATATAGAGTAGAAAAATGAGTAGGACAATATATGTAGATGTAGATGGTACAATTTGTACAAGTCGTTCACTAAAATACGTAAATCCAGAAGAATATAAGGATATTCAATCTGACTATGAAAATGCAGAACCCCATAGAGAAAGAATTGCTTACATCAACTCCTTATATGAAAAAGGTAATAATATAATTTACTGGACTGCGAGAGGTAGTAAGAGTGGAATAGACTTTAAAGAATTTACTAAAAACCAATTAAAGGAATGGGGTGCTAAGTATCATGGTTTAGATGTTGGGAATAAACCCCACTTTGACATGTACATTTGTGATAAGTCCTATAATAGTGAATCATTTTTTCAACGTACATTGAACGAACTACCTTAAACGATTAAATTTAATTGGAAGAATAATCACTCCCTTCCTCTAAAGAAAGGACTTGCAGTGGGGTGTATATGGGAGGCAATCTGGTATTCACACCACTTTTTATTATGAGAATGTTATAAAGGTACTTGTTGGACACGAAAAGGAATTCACTATGAAACATTACGGAGGCGAACCCTTTACACCAGAAAGACTGCTCGAGGTAATATCAAAGGTTAGTTACTCTGGAATCAACTGGAATGGATTGAAGATATAAGTGCCTAGATTTGTGCTTTATTATTACCAAAATCATTATTACGAATTAAATAATTTTCAATAATTCATTATGTCATTAGAAAATTCTCCGTAATCTAATTTTGATGAGTACTTTTACAACCAGTGTCAAGGTTCTTGCTGATAAACGACAGGAGAGAAAGAAGAAGAGGAAAGAAGGAAATAAAAAAAAGATTGAAAAAGTTGATTTAAAAGAAAAAGAAGTAGAGGAAAAAATTCTGAAAGAGATAGAAAAACTTGCTGAGGAGAAAAAATGATAATAGAAGAAAATATAGAAAATGAGTCTGGAGAAGATTTGAAAATTGACTGGCAACAAAGAATTCAAAGTAAATGAACGAACTCTATTTTGTTAAACGAGAAAGGAAGTCGTTAAGAACACTCAGAATTGAATTTGGAGAATGTAAGGATAAGTATCTCTTGAAACTTATTGATGGTGAGATAAATCTAAAAGGTAAATCAGAGTTTTCTCCAATAGAATCGGTTTATGAAGATGAACAAGAGATGTTAAAGAAGGTATGGGAGACAAGAAAACAGTTGTCTGAAGAAAGATGGATTCTGAAAACTAAAGAAGAATCACCCCAAACAACTCAAACATCATTTATCACATTGTCTCATTTATGGGGTCCACTATAATCCATCCAGAGGAGCAATTGGGTCAAGTCTACTGTAATTAGACAAACCTGTGATTGCCCCCCAACTAATTCTTCACAGTCAGACAAGTTAACTGAACCTACCCAATTCATACCTCACAATCTAATTGGTGTTATTTGTCGGATTCTTTTATAATAACCAATAGAAACCAAGAGAGAAATAGCAATGAATATTGGAGCTCTGATCGTAAAACAACAGCAAATTTTATTGAAGAAAGAATACATGAAAGTTTTAAATGAAATTTATAGCAATGAATAGGTTTAAGATTGTTCCAAACCGAGAGAAGGATTTTGAAAATATTTGGAAAAACAGAGAAACACATCTAAATGATGTTTCAGGTTTTATAGAATTTCATTTGGTAAAAGGCAATTCTGAAGAAACCCATACAGTGTATGCATCTCATTCTACCTGGAATTCTCGTAAAGACTTTGAAGTCTGGACTAAATCAGAGGCATTTCGTCAAGCACACAAAGGTGCCGGAGAACATAGCAGTATTTATCTTGGGCACCCAGAATTTGAAGGTTTTGAAGTAATAATTTAGAATAAATAAAGTGGTTTATTATAGTACGACCCATAAATAAGACAATGTGCTAAGGTGTATATTCATTCAAAATAAAGAGATACTTGAAACTGATTGGATTGAAAACCGAGGAAGTGAACTGTCGTATCAAAAGAATGTGTTGAGAAAATTGATTGGACTATTGATTGGGAAGCCCTAAAAGTGAATTAGTATAAGAATTACTAATGTTATTACACACACTTTTGATTTGGTATAAACTAGGAATTAGTTGGGAGAGTAGTATATGCCAGAGTTATTGTAGAATTACACTTGAGTATAAATGATTGAGTCAATCTGGGAGACTAGAACTCCCACGTCCAATGAACACTAGACCCAGAACTACGTCTACCAATTCTGCCACTGCGGCCTCACTCACAGATCATTAATGCTTTTGTATTGAGAATAAAGTAGCAACTTTTTTGTGCATTCAAGTTAAACTTGAAGCTGTCACAGGTAAGCTGGAGAGCTGAAAGCTGCAATACTTAAAATCGAAAAAAATCAAAAGGAGAATTACATGGAAAAACTTATTCAGGGTACTTCCACAAAATTAAAAGAGCTGCTCGCACTTTTTCAAAGACAACGTCAAGTCCGGTATGGTGCCCTTGTCGTCTATCTCCTTATCTGGCTCTTTTCATCCGGAAGTCTTTCTACAACCATCTGGGTTGGAGTCGGAGTCGGACTTGGCTGGATTATTGGAAGAGACAACAAGCAAGAAGATTAAAATGCCGGGTTCAGTCTTAATAACCGGTGCCAGCACAGGAATTGGACGGGCTCTGGCTTTTGAATTTTCACGCAGGGGTTTTGCCTTAGGCTTATGTGCAAGACGTCTGGAATTGCTGGAGGAACTCAAAGAAGAATTATCCAGTGAAAATCAGGTTGCGGTTGCACATCTTGATGTTGCGGAACTGGAAAGTGTTCCGGAAGTCTTAAACAAGCTTGCAGATGAACTTGGTGGAGTCAGTATTATAATTGCAAATGCCGGTATCGGCGGAAGAAGTTATCCGGGAGAGGGCACCTTTCATCAGGACCGTAAGATAATAGAAATTAACGTACTTGGCGCAATGGCCACCATTGATGCAGGTGCAGATATACTAAAAAAACAGGGCGGTGGACAAATCGTAGGAATTTCTTCAATCGCAGGTTTTAGGGGACTTTCCTCAACCCCGGCTTATTCTGCTTCCAAGGCAGCACTTTCAACTTACATGGAGGGTATCCGGAATCACCTTCTGCAGCACAAGATAGCTGTCACTGTCATCAATCCGGGATTCATTGACACTCCCATCAATACCCATCGAAAAAGCCGCCCCTTTCTTATTTCTGCAGAAAAAGGAGCTCAGCTAATGGCTGACATGATTGAAAAGCAGGTTTTGTCCTCCACCGTTCCGGTTTGGCCATGGGCAGTAATTTCCCGAATAATGTACCTGATTCCGGAACGTCTCTGGTGCAGAATCAACGTCTGAGTAATTCAGAGTTGCTCCAAAAAACATCATTTGTTTTAGATATTCCAAACGCAGAAACTAAATCGAAATCTAATATCCCTTTCTTTCAAGAGAATGTAATTTCAAACCCCGCCTTTTCAATCGTGTCCTGCAGTTGTTCCTGCGATATTATTGCGGAATCATATTCCATTGAGGCTTGTTTCTCAGCATAAGAAACGGTTGCTGACTGTACACCGTCTTTTCCGGAAATTACTTTTTGCAGTCGGGCAGAGCAACCATCGCAATGCATTCCAGAAATGTTCCAATTAACTGTTTGCATATAATCCGTTTTGAGTAAGGTTGGTTTAAAGCTACGTTTAAAATGTGTTCGAAGCTGTTTAATTCAAAAAACTAATATTGCTAAAATTGTTTATAATCTTTGCTTGATGAAACATAATGAACAAGTTATAAAGCTTGTTAATGTAATTCCATTATACTTTAAGGAGGTATATAGTAAGGAAAAAAAGGAACCAGTTTTGCAGACTAATTACGAATCGCGTCTGAACAAAGTACCATCGGAAGGATGTGTCTAATTTTCAGTCTTAATCAAGAGGAGAGAGAATTGATTGAAGAGTTTATCAAAGCACTGCCAAAAGCCGAATTACACCTGCACATAGAGGGTTCTCTTGAACCCGGAACTGATGTTCGAGTTGGCTGAACGGAACAATGTACCTTTGCCGTTTGCATCCGTTGAGGAAGTACAGGCGGCATATGAATTCAGTGATTTACAATCATTTTTGGATATTTACTATGCCGGCGCAGGAGTACTTTTACAGGTGTCTGATTTTTTTGATTTGACCTGGGCTTATATACAGCGCATTCAAAAACAAAATGTGCGGCATATTGAAATCTTTTTTGATCCTCAATCCCACACCGATCGAGGTATTCCTTTCCAAACTGTGATCACCGGAATCCACAAAGCACTGGTTGAAGCAAAACAAAAATTCGGAATTACTTCGCGTTTGATTCTGTGTTTTTTAAGGCATTTAAGCGAGGAAGCCGCTTTAGCGACTTTAGCAGATGCTCTGCCTTTCCGTGGGTGGATTGAAGGAGTTGGGTTGGATTCATCTGAAGTCGGATTCCCTCCGGAAAAGTTTGAACGGGTTTTTGCCAAAGCAACTGATGCAGGTTTACGAAAAGTCGCACATGCCGGCGAAGAAGGGCCTCCGGAATACATTTGGCAGGCTTTGGATTTACTCGGAGTTTCCGGATTGACCATGGAGTGCGCTGCATGGAAGATCCAAAACTCGTGGAGCGTCTCGTTAAAGAAAAAATACCCCTGACCGTCTGTCCACTTTCAAACACAAAATTACGTGTTTTCGATAAAATGGAGAATCACAACCTCAAACAAATGCTGGATGCCGGACTTTGCGTAACCATAAATTCCGACGATCCGGCTTATTTTGGCGGCTACATGAATGAGAATTTTCTGGCCGCTCAAAATGGTTTAAATCTGAGTCAGAAAGACATTGTTCAAGTAGCTAAAAACGGATTTACAGCCAGTTTTCTGCCACAGGAAGACATTGACGTTCACCTGAAATCCATTGATGATTTTGTTGCTGAACAAATAGTTTCAGATTGAACGTTTGAGAATCAATAAGTTGCCTCCTAGAATCAATACTATGCCGATTACTGCATACGCAGACCATTGATAACCTTCGAATATTGTTGAAATTCCCAGTGCAACTAAAGGAAAAATCAAGGTTGCATATGCTGCACGCTCCACCCCTACCCGTCCGAGTAATGTGAGGTAAGACCAAAAGGCAATGATGGATGCAAAAACGGAGAGAAACACCAACGAACTGACGTACGAAACAGTGAACTCAAAAATAAATTCACGTCCTGTTGACCATGCTAATACAAGCATCAGCAGTGCTCCGTATGTCATCCCATAAGTGTTTGACTGTATCACCGGAATACCCTCGCGTTGATTTCTGGCAGAAGCGATATTACCCAGCGAAGCTAAAAATGTTGCCAACACAGCCAAAGTCGCTGCAAATAAATTTTCACTTCCGGTCTCAAAATCACTGACTTCCGGCCAGAAAACCAATATGATACCCGACAGTCCCAAAACGGCTCCAATCACAACACGAAGTTCCAGACGGTTTTTCAGAAAAATTGCTCCGTTCAGCATGTTCATCACAACAATGGTGCTGAATATTACTGCAGCCAAACCGCTGGTGAGTGTTAATTCGGAAATGTAGAAAAGCCAATAATTGAGGGCAAAGAGACTCACTCCCTGCAAAAACATGAAGCCGTGGTCACGGAGTCTAAAACTCAACTGAAGTCCGGAATACCTGCAATAGATCCATGATATTCCGGAAGCCAACAGGAAACGATAGGCGACAGAAACCATTGGATCGACTACACCAAGCTGAAATTTGATGGCCAGCCAGCTTGAACCCCAGATGAGGATGGTCACAACGTAAAGCAGTACGTTTTGCTTTGATCCCGATAAAACCGAATATCCGGTGCCGCCGGAAGCTCCGGTGCCAGTTGTCAAATTCGTGCTCCGCCGTCGATTTCCAGCATACGTCCTGTGTAGTATTCATTTTTGAGGATGAAGAGCGCCCCGTCAGACATTTCACTCGTTTCCGCAAATCTCCGTAGCGGAATACTATTGGTGAATTTTTCTTTGATGTCGTCCCTTAAAGAGACCACCATTTCAGTAGCAGTGAACCCGGGAGCAATGCCTGCAACCCTGATTCCGTACTGCGCCAGTTCCTGTGCCCAGAGAACGGTCATTGCAGAAACTCCCGCTTTTGCTGCAGAATAGTTGCTCTGCCCAAAATTTCCGGAGCGAGCAACGCTGGCAATATTGATGATCACACCAGGCTTTTTCAGTTCAACAAATTTCGCTGCTGCTTCACGTCCACAAAGAAAAACACCTGTCAGGTTTGTATCTATAACTGCCTGCCATTTGGAAAGTGGAAATTTTCTTATTTCTCCGTCCTTGACCTTGATCAGAAGACTGTCCCGTAAAATGCCTGCATTATTGATGCTTGCGTCCAGTGTTCCAAAATCACTGACTACCTGTGAATAAACATTCTCAACGGCGGATTCTTCTGTCACATTTAATTCGTAACCGCGTGCTTCAACACCTTTGTCTTCACACTCCGTACGGGTTTTTTCCATTGCATCCGGATCAATATCAGCAAGTGCGACTTTCATTCCGTTTGCTGCACAATCCAGTGCAAATTGACGTCCCAAACCCTGGGCCGCTCCTGTAACAATAACTACTTTATCTTTGAGTTCCATTTGATTTTATCTTTTAAAATTTTTGATGCACCATGCCTGTCCTGAATATGCATTTTTTTGCAGATTATTAGTGGATAATTTCGAAAGGCATTTGATTAAAAAAGCTGGCGGAGGGAGAGGGATTCGAACCCCCGAAGACCTTGCAGCCTTAACGGATTTCAAGTCCGTCGGTTTCAACCACTCACCCATCCCTCCGTAACTGATTATAGTCTATAATATACAGTAATTACTCAAGTCTGAATTCTTAATCTGTGGAGTTTTTCAAAATAATTATAGTCTAATAACAAGTGTACTACTTGTCATACCGAACTTGATACGGGATCTGGATTCCACATCATGCTGAATTCAAGAATTGAAAGGCTCCCCATTGTAATCTAGGTTTTAGCTACGCTACACAGATGTTCTTCTTTCCAGTCACACCTTGCAATTGACATCTTGAATCGAATAATTTCTTAATGATATTTTTGGAAAAGGTTATTTTTCAGCAGATACTAATTAATTCGGGCCAGTAACAGCATTCTGATCTGTAAAACTGTTAATATTAATGATTGAGGGCTTGCTCAAAAACTTTAAGGGTTTCAGTGAGCATGATTTGGGGATTGAATCGAGTTTCTGCATCACGACGTGCTCCCTGACCAAGTCGTTCACATAGTTCCGGATTTGCCAGAATTTTGCGTAACTCTTCCGTCAGCGATTCCGCAGTTTGTGTTTCAGCCAAATATCCATTTTCTCCGTGCCGGATTATTTCCGGAAGACATCCAGTCGGGAATGCAACTACCGGTGTAGCCACTGAAAAGAATTCCACCGCAACCCTGCAGATGACTTCAGATTCCACTGAACTTACAACCCCGACATCTGCAAATTCCATTAACTGTCTTATATCCTCTCTCACTGTAATTAGCCTTACATGTGCTTCAAGTTTAAATCTGCGGATATCATTATGGAGAGCCTGCATTTCCGGCTCATTGCCGGCTGTGTCCCGGTACGGTATAAGCAACACCAAATCAGGAAATTCAGTCAGTAATTGACTCAAACTTTGAAGAAGGATACGCTGCCCCTTGACAGGACGAATACGTCCAACAACTGCCAGAACTTTGGCTTTTTGGGGAATTTCAAATTCAGTCCGGTAATCTCCTGGCGGCTTCAGAGGTAAGTCCGGACATTCAACCGGATAGTAAATTGTTTTCAGCTTTTCCGGTGAAATTGGAACTGCATCAAGTAATCGCTCTGTAACTATTTCTCCGGCAGTAATGTAATTTGCAGTCCAATCAATGTGCATTTTTCGATTCAGCCAATGCTGAAGCAATGGCCTGGTAGTGCCGCGTGTTCTGATAACCGGAATGGGATTTTCAATACGATTAGCAGACAGGGAACGTGCAGCAAAAATAAATAGAGGGAAACCTTCCGAGCGATGTGCATTGATCAAATCAATCTGTTCTTCCAGTAGAAACTTTTTGAGTTTCCTGTATGCAACTAAAAGCTGGAAGGGATTCTTGCTGTTGAGATTGATATGCGTCAGTAGACGTAACCCTCGTTCACTGAGGTGTTTTGAGTTGAGCGAGTCCGGTCTGGTAAGCACGAAAACAGAATGCCCAGCCTGTTTAAGCAATTGCGCAATTGCAGCCGCATACGCAGCTTCCGCGTTCCACCAGTGGACGTTGCTGCCAATAAGGATCTTCATTAATAAATTGCGTTTCGGGGAACGCCTGTATAAAGGATAAGGTATCGGTAATTTCTCCCAGACAAAGAGAAATCAAACCCATGGTTGCGACAGTCTTTTCTCGATCGTTTTGCTTCATTAACAAAACTTTTACTGCCCGCGCAGTTGCTTGGCAACTTCAATTTCTGAGTTCTCCACTAATTCAGAAAGCTCATCAACAGAAATCATCATGCTTTTCCGGTCAGGTATAATGGCATAAAGATATTTAACATATTCAGGAACCATTGTTAAATATTTTTGATTACGCTCCAACTTTATTTGACGCACCATAAAATGCTCCATCTGTTCCTGCGACATATTTCGCATCACGTTTATGAACGCAGTAGAATTTTCTTCCAGTTCCTTACTAATATCAGTAGGATAAAATAATTTTAACTGTTTCCTGGAAAGTAATATTCTTACTAATCCCAGCATAACCAGGCAAACCACAAATCCGTCAACCCAATGTACATCCAAATATCCCATGAAACCCAGCAAAAAATATACTGCACCTGTGATCGAACCAAGCAATTGCAGGGTCATTCTGACTTTTTCAACAGAAAGGTACTTGAAATTGTAACGTTTTTCCTTAACAAATAGTGACAATCCATCTGTAAATTTTGGATCAACCATGACGATTTCCTCCGCGGAAGCAAGCTGGTTTTTCAAATCCAGTTCAATCTGTTTTCTTTTTTCAAGTGCTCGTTCATTAATCACTTCCTGCATTATAAATCGACGGTTTGAACGCAATCTTTCACATAAATCTTGGATATGTTCATTAGGGTTTTCTTCTGTTCCAGACATAGGACTTGGTTTAAATATCCCCCGATCACTAATATAAGATATTACATCATCATACAGATCCTGCATATCTGTGGGAATAATACTGCTGCCGGTGTCTTTTTCCTCAGCCGTAGATTTTGCTGACAAATCCATTTCATTACGAATGAAAATAGAAAATATATTAGAAGCAATTTCTCCATTAGTAGGATTAAGTCCTACCATATTGATGAATATGTTGCTGACAATTGATGTATAAGTTGAGTATTTTTTTCCCTTGTATTCAATATCTGGCTTTTCAAGATTATAATAGCCCTTTACAATTGAATTAATCATCATGTGAAGGAATGTATCATAATCTTCATTGTTGGCACTTTGGTTGGCAATTGCCAACCAGCATAAGGCTGCATATTTTTCTCCTGCTGACTGAGTTTCCAGCCACATTTCCGTAGCATCAATAAAATAGCCAACTTTACCCGTGGTTCCAGCATTTTTCCAAATATAAGCAGCAGCTTCGACAGATGCAGTATCAAGATCCATTTGCTTCTGAAAGATCACCATCAGATCTCTGGCAATCAGTGCAGCAAAATTTTCCGGTACATCTTCATCAACTGTTACTTCAGTTTCTTCTTCTGCCATTATCTATTGAATTCAGTTTTTAAACATTTTTTATTGATCATCAGTACGCCAGTCTTGGCGCTTCAGAATTTCTTCCTGCAAAAGCTCTATAAAAGCATCAAATGCCAAGGTCTTGCGATCCTTACTTCCGTAACGCTGCCAGGTTACTGTTTGTCCTGCTTGTTCGTTTTCTCCCACAATCAAAATATTCGGAATTTTAGCAACAGCAGCAGATCTGATTTTTTTACTAAATGAATCGTGAGAATCATCCAATTCTGTACGCACAAACGAACTAAACAAACTGTCATTCAAACCATGTGCATATTCATTGAAGGCCGATGCCACAGGAATCACCCGTACCTGCAGAGGAGCCAGCCAGGTTGGGAATGCTCCTCCATAATGTTCGATTAAAAAAGCGACAAATCGTTCATGCGTTCCCAGAGGTGCACGATGAATAATTATCGGTGTGTGCTCCTGATTGTCACTTGCAATGTAAGTCAAACCAAAGCGCTTTCCCATCACCAAATCAAGTTGATTTGTTGATGCAGTTTCTTCCCTGCCAATTACATTGGTTACTTGAAAATCAATTTTTGGTCCATAAAATGCGGCTTCCCCTCGCACTGCTTCATAGGGAACTCCAACTTCCTCCATGACTTCCGTAATAAGTGTTTCAGCTTTTTGCCAGAGTTCCGGTTCATCGACAAATTTCCCCGTGTCTTTTTCTGCTAAGGAAAGGCGCATCCAGAAATCTTTCAATCCAAATAGTTCATAGTATTGAGTGTGGAGATTCAAAACATTGAGTAATTCTTCTTTAGCCTGTTCAGGAGAACAGTAAATATGGGCATCATTCATGGTCATGCCGCGAACCCTCAATAATCCGGCCAGTTCACCGGATTGTTCGTAGCGATAACAAGTGCCATATTCTGCCAAGCGTAAAGGTAAATCACGATAACTTCTCGGCTCTGCTTTGTAGATCATGTGATGGTGGGGGCAGTTCATTGGTTTTAGAAACAAACGCTCTCCATCCATTTCCATAGGTGGAAACATACTGTCTTCATAAAACGGTAAATGTCCAGAAGTATGGAATAATTCTTCTCTGGTGATGTGTGGTGTGGAAACCCGTTTGTATCCTGCCAGAAATTCTTTTTCCTTGGCCAATTTTTCTAATTCTTCTCTAATCACAGTTCCGTTTGGCAGCCACAATGGTAACCCTTTTCCTACTTCTTCACTGATGGCATAATAATGTTGTTTGATGTTTAATTTTCTGTGATCCCGCTCCATAGCAAGTTGACGCTTTTCTTTAAATTCCTTGAGTTCATCTCCTGTCTCAAAGGCCAGTCCATAAACCCTTTGCATCATGTTGTTTTCTTCAGAACCTTTCCAATAGGCACCTGCCAATGAATCAAGGGAAAAACAATTCTTTGGGATATCACGCGTGGAATCCACATGGGGTCCCTCGCACAAATCCCAAAACGGTCCGTTACGATAAAGACTGAGAATCTCATTTTGTGCAGAAAGATCTTCAACCTGTTCAATTTTGTAACCCTGATTATCTTTGTCTAACCGTTCCACCATTTCTTCATGACCCAGTTCTTCGCGCTCAAAAACCTGTCCTTTCTTAATAATTTGACGCATACGCTTTTCTAGCATCGGCAAGTCTTCAGTACTCAATGGTTCAGTCAAATCAAAATCGTAATAAAATCCGGAATCAATCGGAGGACCAAATCCGAGTTTTGCGTCAGGACGGATTTCCAACACTGCCTGAGCCAAAACATGTGCCAGAGAATGTCTTATTTTATAAAGATCAGAATTGATGTCTGTTTTTTCCATTTAATATATCAGTAAGTTATGCTATAAATTATATACTGGAGATTTTATGTGGTTTAAATTCAGGCAGGATGCTGTACCTCTGCTGTATCATTCCATGAAATATCCGGAACAATTTTTTGTTGATCTTTCACAAAATTTGGATGAGCTTCTAAAGCCAAACCCAAAGATTCTTTGACATTTTTAACTGCTTTAATTTTCAAACCTTTCTTGATTTCATCCGGAATTTCCACAAGATCTTTTTCGTTTTCTTCCGGAATAAGAACTGTTTCAATGAGTCCCCGTTTGGCAGCAATAAGTTTTTCTTTCAAACCACCAATTGGTAAATTCACCTCTTAATGTAATTTCACCAGTCATCGCCACGTCATAACGTACAGATATTTTGGTAAAGCTGCTGATAATGGCCATCATCAGGGGAAGTCCTGCAGAAGGACCATCCTTGGGAGTTGCACCTTCCGGCAGATGAACATGCAAATCTGTTTTTGAAAATATTTCTGGATCAATACCCAAATATTCAGCATTACTGCGAACATATGAAAAGGCTGCTTTGGCAGATTCCTGCATCACATCTCCCAGAGAACCAGTCAAAACGACTTTCCCTGAACCGGTCATTAAACCAACTTCGATGAGGAGCAATTCGCCTCCCATTGAGGTAACTCCAAGTCCAATCGACACTCCAACCTCGTTTTTTTCTTCCCGCTGATCGTGATGAAATTGAGGGACCCCCAACAAGTCGTGCACTAATTTTGGTGTCACTATAGTAATTTTATTTTCTTTGGTTCGTACCAGACGTGTAACTATTTTTCTACAAACTTTACCGATTTCCCTTTCCAAATTACGTACACCTGCTTCTCTTGTATAACCCTGAGTAATTTCCTCAATAGCAGATTTCCGGAAACGCAATTGTTTTTCATCCAAACCATGAAATTTACGCTGACGTGGAGTCAGAAACTGAGTGGCAATATGTTGTTTTTCCAATTCTGTGTATCCAGATAAGTGGATAACCTCCATTCGGTCCAGCAGTGGACCAGTAATATTTTGAATACTGTTTGCCGTACAGATAAATAGAACATCTGCCAAACTGTACTCAACATCCAAATAGTGATCAACGAAGGTGTTGTTTTGTTCCGGATCGAGCACCTCAAGCATGGCTGCAGATGGATCGCTGATATTGCTTTGATATAACTTATCAATTTCATCCGGAGATTTAGGGCCAAACGGAGAGTATTTAGAGGTTGGTTTAACATTAATGATTTTTCCCGGCATGGCGCCAATATAGGTGCGGCGATGACCACGTATTTCAGCTTCATCTCTAACACCTCCCAGACTGATGCGTACAAAATTACGTCCCAGTGCACGGGCTACCGATTTGGCCAGGGAAGTCTTTCCAACTCCCGGAGGTCCGGTCAGGCAAAGAATAGGTCCTTTCAATTTTCCTTTGAGTGAAGCAACAGCCAAATATTCAATAATGCGTTCTTTAACTTTTTCCAATCCAAAATGATCTTCATCAAGAATCTTCTCAGCCTGTTTAAGATCAAAGTTGTCTTCGGTCCGAATCTGCCATGGCATAGAGACCAACCACTCCAAATAATTACGTACAACATTAGCTTCAGATGACATTGGCGACATCATCCGTAATTTTTTCAATTCTTTCTTCGCTTCACTTTCCACTTCTTCCGGCATTTTTGCATCAATGATCTGTTTGTCCAAAACATCCATTTCAGCCTTAGGATCATCCATCTGTCCAAGTTCTTTTTGGATGTTGCGTAACTGATCTTGAAGGAAATCCTCTTTCTTGGTATCACTTATCTGATCCGTTGCCTCTTTCTTTAATTTATCTTCAAGCTGTACGATTTTCATTTCATCTTTCAAAATATCCAGAACCTGCTGCAGACGAGTTTCAGGATTCAACGTCTCTAGAAGTTGCTGTTTTTTATCACCTGGAATTTCCAGCAGTGAAGATACTTTGTCACTCACCTGCAGGAAATCGACCTGATCCAAAGAGTCTAAAATTTCTTTACTCAACTTAATTTTGCGCTGATCCACGTGGTTTTTAAACAATTCACGCACCATTTCTGCTTGTTTCTTCAACTTTTCCAGGTCAACATCAAAAGCATTCTCATCTACAGGCTGAACCTGAGCCAGATACTCTTTTTCTTCTAATTTAGTAGCCAGCAATTTCCCCCTTCGGCTACCCTCAAAGAGCGCCTTTACAGTACCGTTTGGAAGACGCATTACTTGAAGTACCAGACCCAAAACTCCAAATTTATACAAATCGTTTTCGTCCGGATTTTCAACTGAAGAATCTCGCTGAGTAACGACAAAAATTGCTCTATCTCCCGCAAGGGCTCTTTCCAATGCATCCATAGAAGCTTCGCGCCCGACAAAAAACGGAACCGTTGATCCGGGAAAGACAATCTCTTCCCTCATCGGAAGTAATGGAACGATCACAGGTTTAAGTTGTACTGACATTTTATTTGTTTTGAGTTAAAAGGTTCATGTATTAGCAGTTTAAGCCTGTAGTTTTTAAGCAATTCTTCAGCCTAATATCCTGATGGCTTAATTTATTTTTACAGGACTTCATTTTGTCATAATTTTCTTCTCAGGATTTTTAAATGAAAGTGTCAAATATAAAAACCAAATTTCGGCCACAGCAAGCAGCAAAAGGAAGATTAAATAATTATTGACATAGAGCGCTCCTGCAACTGTTGCACCAACAAAATGACCGATAAATTGTGCGAAATTATATACTCCCATCGCAGTACCTTTAGTTTCTGAAGTTGAACTGCGAGTGACGAGAGAAGGGAAAATTGGTTCAAAAACATTAAAGCCCATAAAAAAGAAATAAAGTGCAACTACAAACCATATCAGTCGGTTCTGCTCCTGTCCAAGACCCATGAAAACCAGTGATGTTAGTAGGAGCACAATTCCAAAAAGCATCACTTCACGGAAACGGTTCTTTACCTCTGCAAAAATTGCTGCCAGTACCATGGCCACCGCACCTGCCAGCATCATCGGCAAGTATATTTTCCACATCTCAGCCCGTTCAAAACCGTGCTGGACCAAAATCATTGGTATCAGCAAAAATGTAGATGACAGACCAGCACCACAAACAAAACCACCCCAGCTGATTGTACGCAAAGCCGGTACCTTCCAAACCATCTTTGCCATGTTCCAAAAAGAGACTTTTTGCGGAAGCAGTTTTATTGTCTCAGGATTTGGGACAGTCGTCAGTACCAAAACCAAACTCGCCAACGAAAGAGCCGCAATCATCAAAAACATACCATTCAATCCCAGCCACTCACCAAAAAAAGGGGCTACCCCAAAAGCAAGAGCAAAGGCAATTCCGACGCTCGCACCTAACGCCGCGTTTGCCCGTGTACGCACTTCCGGACGTGTTAAATCTGCAATCAAAGCAAATACAGTTGAACTGATTGCACCGGTGCCTTGAAGAAAACGGGCCACAATCATCCAATGTATAGAATCCACAAAAGCCCCAAGCAAATTGCCGGCAATAAACAATCCCAAACCAATCACAATCACCAGTTTACGTCCTGCTCTGTCACTCCACATTCCAAATGGCAATTGAAGAAGTCCCTGTGTCAATCCATATGCACCAAATGCTACTCCAATCAGAAAAGGAGTTGCACCTTCCAAATCCATTGCAAGTACACTAAAAACCGGTAACAACAGAAAAAGACTGAACATCCTGAAAAAAAGGACCCCGCTCAAACTGTAAATACTCCTTTTTTCTGACAAATTGAAAATTGGGGTTTTTGCAGATTCGCTCATTTATTATTTTTGTTCCAGTTCGTGCCTCCTTTTTTAGAGGAAAAGCAAATTATAAGTAATTAGATTATGACAACCTAATGCTTAGAATTCAAGCTTTAGAGAAAATAATCGGACATAGATTTTATAAAATGTTCAGGCATTGACTTGTAAAACATGTAGTCATACACTTGTAAAAAGTTGTAATTCTAGATAAACAAAACTGGAAACTATAAACAGATTATTTGTGAATTTAGGAATTAAAACTTGATTCGAGTCTCAACTTATTCTAAGTTTCAATGAGCTTATTTAATTCATGAAACAAACTGCCTTGGTTGAAAAAGTAATTAGACAAAACAGATCGTGATCCAGTTAGTTAATTTGTGACATAAAGTGTGCTGCTCCTGCTATAAAATAACAAAACTCAAATCAGTCCCATTTTCACAGAGAACTTTCAGAATCTTCTAGAACAGAACAAATGATTGACGAAAATCCCTCCACCGTCATTGTTAACATTCATGGCTTGTTGGGAGAACAAGATTGCATTCAAATGGATTTTGAAGAAGAGCTTCTTGTAGAGGAAGAGCAATTTATTATTGATAATGTGTCTTACGAAATTGTCCGAGTCATAAAAGAAGATGTCGAGTATCCTGTTGTTTACGTCGTAATTCTCGAGATTCTCAGTCATACCTGATCTTTGTTCCCTGTCTTTGTTCTTTCCCATGACATGCCTGCAATACTCCAAAAAATTCTAGAGAAAATAAAAACAGACTCTGCGGTTGTTGAATTACAGGGACTTTCAGGATCAAGCAAAGCGCTGGTAGTTTCCATGCTCAGCCAAATACCTGAACAGCCTCCAGAAAAAATAATGCCCCTGGTTGTTGTTTGTGAGTCTTTTGATGTTGCAGAAGTCCTGCTCAACGACCTCTACTATTTTTTTGGAAAAGAAGGTGTACACTTTTTCCCGTTCTGGGATGTGCTCCCTTTCGATAATTTTTCTCCACACAAAGGTCTGGTCGCACAGCGTTTTCAAACACTTGATGCATTACTAAACTCAGAGGTACGAGTCCTTATCACAACTCCAAACGGGATGATGCAGCGCTTTCTACCCCGTGTCGCTTTCCAAAAAAACACTCTTTCTCTGAGCACCGATTTTGTTGGTGGAAAGCAGGAACTCCGGCAACAATTGTTAAATTCCGGATACATTCAAGTGGATGTTGTTGAAGATCAGGGAGAATTCAGTGCACATGGAGATATAATGGACGTTTTTCCGCTGAATCAGGAAAAACCCGTGAGGATGGAGTTTTCTGAAAATTCAGACCTTTTGTACATTAAACCATTTGAGATTCAAACACAGCGTACAGCTGAAGTGGAATTGACTTCGCTAAAAATCCTTCCCGGCAGTGAAATACTTTTCAACCAGGAGACTATTTATTTTGCACGTCAAACACTGCCGTCATATCGGAAAGAATGCACTCCGGAAGTCTTACGTCGATTGAAGGAAAGTCTGCAGAAATGTGAGAGCTTCCCCGGAATTGAATCTCTCTCTCCGCTTTTCTATCCAAAACTGGAAACACTTTTTGACTATTTTCCTGCAGAATATTTGCTGGTGGTTAATGAAGAAAATCATATAACGGAGCGGGCAGAGCATTTTTATCAGGAAGTATTTATGGAATACGAACTCAGTAAACAGCAAAATAAGCTAACTCTGTCTCCGGAATCATTATTTTTGACACACAGGGAACTGGAGAGTCGTCTCAAAGAATCCACACAAGTTTTTTTAAAATCAAAAGTCCCGGGTAAAAAATCAGAGCGTACCATTTATCAACTTCAATTTTCTGACAATCAGTCCCTTCGTACTGGATTTGAACATTCAAATGCAACTTCTGCTGCTGGACATATGGTACAGCTACTTCAGGACTGGAGTAAGTCAGGGATTCCAATTATTCTAAGCGCAAAAAACCAAACACATGCAGAACATTTTCAGCAGTTGCTGGAAGATTTAGGTGTGGAAAGTATTGTTGCGGGAAAGCAACAAGTTGCGAAAGACTGTCCTTGGCCAAAGTGGCTGGAAAGCAACACTGTTGAAAGATTACAAGAGAAGATCCCGATTTTATGTGGAAATGTTTCTTCCGGTTTTCGGAGACTTGATGCAGATGGCCAAACACAATTTATTTTACTGACTCAAGAAGAGGTTTTTGGCGAAAAAAAACGAAGTAGACGGTTGCAGCGCTCGCAAGTTCAGCAGGTAACAGGAAATTTAGATGATTTGCGGGAGGGTGATCATGTCGTTCATTTAGATTACGGAATTGGGCGTTACCACGGTTTGCAGAAAATTACTGCAGGAGGTTCAAACAACGAATTTATGCAGCTCATCTATGCCCGTGAAGAAAAAGTTTATGTGCCTGTTGCTAAATTTCACTTGGTACAGAAGTATGTCAATGCAGACGGAACTGCTCCAAAACTTAGCAAACTTGGAGAAAAAGCATGGAAAAAAACCCGTACAAAAGTAGCACGTGCAGTAGATGACATTGCAGAAGAACTTGCCCAGATTTATGCTGAACGCAAAGCACAGAAGGGTTTTGCCTTTGCTCAGGATGATCATGAAATGCGTGAATTTGAACTGCGCTTTCCTTTTGAGGAGACTCCTGATCAACAGGAAGTAATAAGGTCTGTCAAGGAGGACATGGAAACAAAATTGCCAATGGACCGACTTGTCTGTGGCGATGTAGGTTTTGGAAAAACTGAAATTGCCATGCGTGGTGCATTCAAAGCTGCACAACAGGAAAAACAAGTCGCTATCCTGGTACCAACTACAATTCTGGCTCAGCAACATTAAAACTTCTGATCAGTTTGATTTACAAAATAGGCCATCAAAATGACGACCAGAATACTTAACAAAAGAATATTCTTAAACGATAGCATTGAAGGAAAAATTGATATTATTATTGGTACTCATCAAATAGTTAATAAAGATGTAAAGTTCAATGATTTGGGTTTGCTGGTTGTGGATGAGGAGCAGCGCTTTGGAGTAAAACACAAGGAAAAAATAAAACGTTTCAGAGCAGCAGTTGATGTACTTACCCTTTCGGCAACTCCAATTCCACGTACGCTTCACATGTCCCTGATGGGGATTCGTGATTTGAGTTTGGTTAACACACCTCCCGCAGACCGCAGGGCGATACGAACCAGGTTGCTGCCGATGAATGATTATATTATTCAGGAATCAGTCAGCCGGGAAATTCGTCGGGGGGGACAAGTTTTTGTTGTACATAACCGCGTTGAAACGATTTATGAATATGGACGTTACCTGGAAAGTATTCTTCCCAACATCCGGATTGCAATTGCACATGGACAAATGAGAGAACAAAATCTGGAAAAAGTAATGCTTGATTATATTGAAGGCCGCTTTGACGTACTGCTCTCAACTACAATCATCGAGTCCGGACTTGATATCCCGAGAGCCAACACGATCATCATAAATAACGCACAAAATTTTGGATTGTCCCAGCTCTATCAATTGCGTGGAAGAGTAGGTAGAAGCGATGTGCAGGCCTATGCGTATCTGCTTGTTCCTGCAGAAAAAATACTAAGCGGAGTAGCACATGAACGTTTACAGGTACTGCAGGATCTCAATGATCTTGGAGCAGGATTTAAAGTTGCATCAAGGGATTTGGAAATCCGGGGAGCAGGAAACTTACTGGGCTCAGAGCAATCCGGACAAATCGCAAGTGTTGGGCTCGAACTTTACACTCAAATGGTGGACAGGGCTGTTAAAAAACTTCTGCAAACCGAATCAGGTTTGGCTCCGGAAGATATTCAGGTCAGATTGGATCATATTGAACAATCCATTCCAGAATCCTATATTCACAGTTCCAGTCACCGCCTTTCGCTCTACAAAGCGTTGGGTACGTTGCCGACAAAGGAAGAGCTGTGGGAATTCCGTAACGGTGTTGAGGATCGTTTTGGGATACTCCCGGAATCAGTGCTGAATATTTTTAGGAATGCAGAAGTCAGGCTTTGGGGGCAACTCCATGGAGTTGAGAAAATAGAACATGAAAAAAACCGATTAAGAATACAAGTCAAAGATGCTTCCAGACTCAATCATGAGAAACTTGTTGGTTGGCTCTGTGAGCAGGAAACACCGTTGAGTTATATTCCTGAAAATACTCTTGACTATAAAAATGTGCCTCCGGAAATGAATGCAATCCTTAAAAGTTTAAAAATTCTCGAGCAGGTTTTTACTGTTTAGGGTAGAAATTTAAGGTCAAAAGCGGTTGGCTAACAGTTCTCATTTTTAAGTATAAATGACAAGCCGTAACAAATAATATAAGTATTTTACGAGAAAAAGTGACTCACGAGTATACAAAAGTAACGAAAAAACGGAACTTTTGATTCTTTTTGAAATCAACTTTTGAAGTCTTAAGAATAGTAAAGTCTGTCCGGATTTTTTCTGGAACAGCTTGAGGGATTGCTGAGGAAAAAGACTGATTCCCCGAGTAGAATATCAGCATCAAAAACAGATACACGGGAGGCCATTGAATAAAGCTTGTCGTCCCTGGCAATTTTTCCCATCCTTGGGAAACAGTGGCCTCCCATGAGATCACTTAATTAGATCAGCAAGTATGCAAGTCTCCCACCAATTCCAGCTATATTTGTTTAAGAGTTTAAAAACCTGCTGTAAACCTCCATAAAACGACGCATATCCGGCATCATCCTGAGGCTCATTCGAAAAGTGTGGGAAATGGGTGCACTCATCATCCGGACAAGTATTTTATTTTCCTTCAAAAATGTAGTTGCTTTTATAATATTATGTGGTTCAACCAACATAAAATTGGCTGCTCCTAAATAATATTTGACCTGCTGTTCGTTAAAATATTTTTCAAGTGCAGGTTTACTCTCATCCATTATATGTCTTACAAGTCCTTGCCAATGCTCAGGATGATTCAGTTGTTCTCGCGCAGCTAAAACTGCAACCAGGTTCACATCATAAGGTCCACGTATTTTTTTGAGATGAACAATAAAGTCTGGTCTCGCAATTACATAGCCCAAACGCAAACTTGGCAAACCCAATGCCTTGGAAAAAGTGCGGATAATTATCAAATTTGGATAATTTGTTAATAGAGGTACACAAGTTTGTTCGGTAAATTCGAAATAGGCTTCGTCAACCAGAACAGGAACATCAGGAAATGTTTTCAGCAAATCCTCAATTTGATCTTGCGAAACAGAGGTTCCAGTGGGATTATTTGGATTTATGACCACAATTAAACGGGTCTGTGGATTCACTGCATCTTTCAATTCTTCATGAGGAAAATTAAGATCTGGAGGAAATAAAGGACCAACTACCTGACACCCTATTGTTCCTGCTACTTGCTTAAACATTGCAAATCCAGGTTGAACCATTGCCACTTCCTCACCACTTTCTAGTAAACAGCGCAAAATGACGTCTATTGCCTGATCCGAACCATTTGTCAGTAGTAAACTGTCTTGTGAGGCACCGGTATATTTACTCAACACCTCAAGAAAATCACCGTACACAGGATATACATGAGCGCGATTTTTCAGGAAATGAGCTATTTTATCGATAACTTCTTTGGGAGGAGGAAGCGGAGGTTCATTGAAATCCATCAACAAATTCTCTTCCGGATTACGATTCTCAAGCGGAGGATCGTAGAAACTCATCCGTGAAATTGTATCCCGGACTTTTATACTTTGCAGCAGATTTGAGTCTGACACGTGTTCTCACTCTCCGATTGAAAACATGTGTTCCAGATCGTGTCGCGAAAACGTGTTGAAAGCAATTAATGTTTCTGTAGCAGTAATTCCATTAAGTTCTCCAAATTTTACTGTTATTGTGTCCGCAATTTGCTGATTGTTTTTTACCCGTACAATCGCCACTAAATCGTACCTGCCTGCAACAGAATAGACCTCTGAGACTTCCTGCATATCAACTAGTTGTTGCGAAATTAATTTAATATGTTGACGCTCTATATTTAATAATACAAGTGCTGTAACCATGATTTTACTCCTGTAAAGTGGATAATATTCTAAGAAACCTTGTTTAAAATACTTAATTAATTTAAAAATTTTATTAAATGACGGTCTTGTAATAAGTCTATAATCTTCACAGCCATTTAAACTGTAGGTAAAATTTTTAATGATATTAGTGTGAATGATTCAACAAGATTTCCCGCTTCGCTCGAAATGACACGGTTTTAGGAATTTTTACTGCTGCATCATTAAGTAAGCACTAAACAATTTTTTGGAAGGAGTGACCTGTAAACATACACACGCGCAAAGGTCTTATTTCAAGAGTCTTTGTGTATCTGAATCAAAAACTAAACAGTTTCAAACAAAAATCCAGTTTATTCAAATAACATTTAAACTGGCAGGAATCAGAAGCATTCAGCTGATTTCATCATTTTCAAACGAAAGAATAATGCACCAAATTTTCTGACCAACGTTAAAATATCAGCCTGCTTTGACAATAAAAATCATTTTCTTGTTAGAAATGTTCCCGAGGTTGTCTTCAGCTTCGACGATAACGTAATAATTACCAGGCTTATCCAGCAACAAAGCTTCCTGATAAGCCTCTTTAGGGCTTCCGTTAATACTAAAACGAACTCCCTTTAGCTTAGCAGAATTGTCATCTGCATTGAGAAATAGAGTAGTATATAGTGGATACACGTTTATTTTATCATCTCCATCTCCTCCTTCACTACCAACTGCAGACCTGTTGAAGACAGCCTTAATTTCTGGTGGTGTATCATCAACTACAAGGAGCACAGGTGTCAAAACCTCTTTATTGTTGACATGATCAACTGATGAGAATTCAAAAGTGTGGCGTCCTTCATCTGAAATAGTAAATGAACCTTTATAAAGCAACTCTTTATTTTCATCCAATTTATAGAATATGGACTGAACTCCAGAGACATTATCTAATGCTTTCAATGAGATTCGAGTTTTTGAGTTCATCCAGATTACATTGGGACCACGCCTGTAAGTCACTCCATCAGTAATAAGCTGTGTGGTTGGACTTTGTGAATCAACGACAAAATTTACTGAAACAAGATTAGATTTGTTACCAATTATATCGATTCCCTGATAGTCCATTTTGAATTCACCTGTTTGTACCGGGGGTCGAAAAGATATCTCGTAGTTACCATATGATAGACCATTTACCTGGTATTCAATTGACTTAATATCAACCATCTCGTCTACTGCCTTCAGAAATATTTGGGAACGTGAAGACAAAAAAACTTTTCCACCTTCAATATACTGATCACCTTTTATTTCATGCGAAACTTCCGGAGCATTTTTGTCAAAACCGAGAGTTACTTTGTGAATTTTTTCAGTATTACCTACTAAGTCTTCTGTATAAAACTGTAATATATTTGCACCTTCTTTCACACCTTCAAATAAAATACGATTTTTATAAGACTTTTTATACACTCCTGAATTCCATTTATAGTAAGAAACATTGACACCAGAAAGTTTGTCTTGACTTGGTATTGACAAAGTTGATTTTGGACCAAAAATATTTTTGGTGGCATTAACCATTTTCAAATTTGTGACAGGTGGTGTTTTATCAATGTAAAAACGAATCTGTTCAAGTTCAGAGGTATTCCCCACCCTGTCTACCGCATAATGTCGCAGCAGATAATATCCTTCTTCAGAAAATTTCATTCCATCAGAGGGTAAAAATGTTTTCCCATTGACTGAAAGGTAGGTTTGCTCTACTCCTGATAATGCATCTTTAGCATTCAAAGTTGCGATTGCATCACCGGAAAAGTATAGCCCATAGATATCCTTAACTCGTTTTTTTGAAACAAATTGCAACTGACTTTCTGGGGCAACTCCGTCAGCGATAAAGCGCATCGTTGTTGCTTTTTTGTTGTAGTGATTCAGCCAGCGAACAAACTGATTACTGCTGATTTCCAGTTTAAGCCCCTCACTTCGGTATTTTTCCAAGTCATTTGCTGTATCTGGTTTCCAATTTCCAGTTGAGTTCATGGTACCAGAATGTAATAGTGGGAAGAGTTCAGTCTTGTCGTTGCTGGAAGTTCCAAGCCAAAAGAAGATCGGCTTATCCTTGGGCCAGTAAATAAATTTTTCGTCGTTTACATAAGGATGTAGTTTATGCTCATTTGGTGGCACCAACTCCATTTTAACCACAGGAGGCGTTGTATCATGATCAACACTTGACTGCTCCTGTGCTTCCAGTTTATTGCCAAAAAAAACATTTGCTCCAATTATCAATATCCAGTTAAGTACTGTGAAATAGTAAACTGGCTTTCGAAAACTATTTATCTTAATTAAATTGTTTTTCATGTTACCCACTTTTCAATAAACTACGGGAAATGCAGTGTTACAAATTATTTAAACTTGAAGTTATTTCCTTCAATTTCTATTAATGACGAAATATAGACTTATTTAATAATTTTACTAGACCTTTTTATAAAGGCAAGTGAAAATTTAATAATTTTGCATAAAATTAACTAGTATTCTTTTTGCTAATAGATTGTTTTAGCTATTATTTTTCTAAAATATAAGAATAAATTTAATCAGAAAACTATCGAGTTAATCAAAGATCAATGTGCATCAATCCATGTTTTACCTTTACCAATTTCCACCAGAAGCGGCACCTCAAGTCCAACTACATTTTCCATTGTATGCTTAACCATTTCACAAAGTTCTTCTTCCTCTTCTAGTAATGTATCAAAGACCAGTTCATCGTGGACTGTCAAAATCATTCTGGACTGCATTTGTTTTTCCCGAATACTCTGATCAACAGCAATCATGGCTAACTTAATGATTTCTGCGGCAGAACCCTGGATGGGTGTATTGATTGCGGCTCCCTCCGCCATCCTTTTCAAGAGACCTTTAGCGTTTATCTCAGGAAGGTAACGTCTTCTCCCGAATAATGTTTCTGAAAAACCCTCTTTACGTGCTTGTCCCAAAAATCTTTCCTGGAGGGCATGAATGGTACTGTATTTCTGGAAATAACGTTCAATAAATTCTTTTGCTTCAACTTTGGAAGTTTTTGTTACAACTGAAAGCCTCTCCGGTCCCATTCTGTAGATCAGGCCAAAATTAACTTCTTTCGCTCGAGAACGCATTTCTCGCGTCACGTCTTGTTCCGGTACACTGAAGATAGCTGAAGCCGTCAACGAATGAATATCAAGGTTGCGTCGATATGCATCCATAAATGTTGGATCCTTTGAATAATGAGCAACTACTCGCAATTCGATTTGGCTGTAGTCTGCTGAAATTAGAATCTTATCTGCGCCCGACGCTATAAAGGCACGACGAATACGGCGCCCCTCACTGGTGCGTACAGGAATATTTTGCAGATTTGGATTTTCCGATGAGAGACGTCCTGTTGCAGTCCCCGTCTGCCTAAAAGTTGAATGGATTCGGCCGCTTTCAGCATGCACATAGGTTGGTAGTTGATCTACATATGTGTTTTTAAGTTTATTGAGAGTGCGGTAAGCTAAAATTGTACGGGGCAATTCGTCTGCAGCTAATTTTTCCAGGGTTTCCTCGTCTGTAGACATTTGGTTGCCCAGCTTTATTTTTTTGGGTTTTACCTTAAAACGTTCATGAAGACGCAGTTTCTCGTAAATAATATTTTGCAGTTCTACAATGGAGTTAGGATTAAATTCTTCTCCGGCCAAATCAAAAATTTTTTGACGAAACTCAACCAAACGGCCATCAAATTCAATTGCAATTTTTGCCAAACCATCAACATCAAGCTTTACACCATTCAGTTCCAGCTTTGCAATAGTTCCTGCAAGAGGTATTTCAATATTCCAGAAAGCTCCATCCATTCCAGTTTGTTTTAGTTGGGCACCAAGCAGTCCGTGCAAACGTAATATGATTGAGGAGTTTTCACAATGCAGAATATATTCTTCTTTATCGGCTTCCTCAAACATCGAAAGCTGATTTTCTGGGGGTAACTTTTCAGCTGATTTTATCGGTTTTCGACGCAGATTCAATTTACGTCCCAGCAGATAATCCAAGTCATAGCGTCTTCCCAATGGATCTGTGATGTGGGCGGCAAGCATGACATCAGATCCAATTCCCTTTAACTCGATACCAAGGTTTGTAAAAAGTTGTACGGCTTTTTTCAAACCATGAAAGATCTTTGGGAAAGCCTCAGACTCCAGTATTTTTTTTACTTCTGCAAACAACTCAGCTGACTCTGAATCTGCATTTCTCAAATCAAGATAAATGCCTTGATCCTGATTCGCACAAAGAGCGAGCCCCAAAAGCCGAAATTCAAGTTGATGATCGCCTTGTGTATTCAGGGCAAGGGCCAGGCTTTTTCCTTCCGGAACCTCTGACATGTAAGCCTGGAATTGTTCAGTAGTTTCAATTTTATAACAACTGATTTCAAGCACATTCCATTCACCTTCTGTTTCCGCTACAAATTCACCTTTTTCTTTATTTTTTTCATCCTCACGCAGGTTAACCTCTTCCTGTTTTTTGCTTCCTGCCGCACTTTTTTTATGCAGACGATTTAGCAGAGTTCTGAATTCCAATTCTTCCAGTAATGCAAAAAATTTCGGATTATCATATAAATCAGTTTCACCCAAATGAACATCCTCAAGCGTGACCGAAATAGGCACATGACAATCAATGGTAGCAAGCTCTCTGGACAAGAGTGCATTTTCATGATTTGCAGTCAATTTTTCTTTAAGACTTTTTCCATTGATGTTTTCCAAATTTTCATAAACCGATTGAATGTTTCCATATTCTGCAATCAACTTCATGGCCGTTTTCTCTCCAACACCTCGGACGCCCGGAATATTGTCCGAAGAATCACCCATCAGCCCCAGCATTTCAATCACCTGGTCCGGAGCACAGCCAAATTTTTCTCGAACTCCCGGAATCCCTATCCGCTCGTTACGGTGATTCAGTATTACTATTTTATCTGTTATTAACTGCATGTAATCTTTGTCACTGGTCACCATCACACCTTCTATTTCGGCCTCCTGACAAAGTCTCATCAGGGTACCGACAATATCATCTGCTTCAAATCCTGGCAAAATCAAATATGGCAAATTAAGTGCCTCAACCAGCCTTGGCAAATATGGAAGCTGCTCAACCAGATCTTCCGGCATTTTTTCTCGTGTTGCTTTGTAATCCGGAAATCGTTTGTGGCGAAAAGTGGGTTCAGATGAATCAGAAGTAACTGCTAAATAATCCGGCTTTTCTTCTTCAATAATTTTGACCAATTGCATTAAAAAAGCCCTAACTCCACTTGTATTTAAACCTTTTGAATTAATAAGTGGAGTCCGGATCATGGCAAAATATCCGCGGTAAAGCACCGCCATTGAATCAACTGCGAATAGTCTGGGCATAAAAATATTAAGTGTGTAGAGAAAATGATTAGGCTTAAGCTACTAAGTCATAGACGATATACTGTAAATTAAGCAACATATAATTTGCACAAAGGGTGCATCAATCTCAAAGTTGATTTAAGTTAAACCGAAAATTCCAAAGTATCAATGTCGTTATTTGTCAAAATGTCTTGTTTACGCTACCACATTCGTTATCTGTTTGTCTCGGTAATATTGCTGTGCCTGGGAGGAGTTTTCACATTACAGGCCCAAACTGGAGAACTGCGTCGACCAGTACAGGGTATTCGTAATTTAGGTATGGGTAATACTGGGATTGCCCTGAGTTTTGACGAAAATGCGCTTTTTTATAACCCGGCAGGTATGGCCAGTGTTGACTCCATTTTGGTTGGTTTTCCAATATTAAATGAAGTCTCAGATGATTCAGTTTCAATTGTTAATGAAATTTCAAAACTGGGTGGTGATGCAAAAACCGCAGATATAGTCGCTTTGCTGATGGGTAAGCGTGTACACTTTCGGAATTTAATTGATTTAAACCTGATAATGCCTTTTGGAGAACTGATGACTTTTGGTGTGGCCAGCGGGTATGAAACACAGTTTGATTTAGGAGTTCGTAATCCAGTTTCTATTGAAATTGATTTTGGCTTTCGCCTGGACAGTATTAGTAACATGGGATTTGCTATGCCGGTGGCACGAGGTCGCTGGCTGGTCGGTGCTGGAGTCGAGACTGTTGAACGATGTGATATTCCATTAACTACAGCTACTTTGGGCGACATTTTGTCAAATACGAACCTTAGCAGCTCATTTGGTAGTTGTAAACTCACAGATCTTAAACGTGCCCAAACGTTCAATTTCGGTTTTCAAAGACGTCTTGAAACCGCTTCTGCCATGAAAATGATCTGGGGTATGAGTGCTTACAATATTGGTGGTCTCAAATTCAATCGTTCCGATAATGAAACCAACCCGTCTGATCAAAACCTTGAATTGAGCACAGGTCTTTCCTGGCAACCTGCCTGGGGGCCTTTACGAATGCTTTATGCAATTGATCTCCGTGACTTGACAATGAAACATGCAGATGACACCTATTGCCAGTCAAATAAAGGCACTGATTGCATCTGGAAGCGTCTCCACATTGGAACTGAGTTTGGGTTTTTTCCAATTGATTCAGGAGCAAGTACATTTGCGGTTCGTGCCGGATTCAATCAGGGGTATTTTACTTATGGATTTGAGTTGAACCCATTCATATTTTTTCGTGGTCTCAACATTCAATATGCAGTTTACAAGACAGAAACAGGCGATCAAATTGGAGATAGACCTGACAAACGAAGAGTGTTACAAATTAATTTAGGATTTTAGCAATGCTAAAACATATACTAGTAAAGCAGAAATTTTGGCAACTAATTATGCATTGGAGTATTATTTTCGGAATTTTTCTCGTTCTTTCGGCCTGTGGTGATTTGGTGAAAGAATCAGAGACTGGTGCTTGCAATAGTGCAATCGACGCCAGAAATTACGATAAAGCAGTATCAGTTTGTACTTCAAGAAAAGACAAAGCATCTGCTTACATGGGTAAGGCCGGATATGATATCATTAACTTGCTAAAATCGTCCGGTTCCTCTGCAACGGCATATACAGCACCTTCGGACGTTAGTTTAGGGACTGACGATGTTACTGGAGCTTCTATTTTAAATATTCTCCAGTTAAGTGTAGCAGTCTTAGATAATGATACTAAACGGGCAGCAGCAATCACGAGTTCAAAAAATAATCTTGATAGCGCTTCCGCGCTGTTGCATCCTTATCTGAGTGATAACAGTTCCCCTCTAACTACTGATGAAATATTTCTTAATACTTTCGCCCTTTCTTTCGCAATGCAGTTGAACCAGATTATTATCTATGACAATGCCACAACCAGCACAACCACAACCCCTGGGGGTTCCGCTGGTAGTCTGACCTGTACTGAGGTTTCCGGTGCGAGTAATACAGACGCGGCGGCAATGCTTAAGGCAATGGACGGTCATCTATGGTCTTCCGAACGTGACGGGATGCAGTGCGCCCGAGTCAAAGCTGCACTTGAAGCGTTAGAAGGAGATGATCTTACAGATGCGCATATCGGCATTAGTCATCTTGGTCTGCAGGTAATTTGTTACCTATAGAAATCCGCAGTGCGGTTTGTGATCCGATTGCCTCTATGACAACTTATATTAGCAAACTCTCTGCAAGTGTAAGCAAACTTACGCTTTCTGGTGACAATACAAAGGCCATCACTAATGCCCAAACATCTTCAAATACATTGATGGAAACTATTGGTTGTAAAGAGTAGTCAGTTTTTTTGTGTACAGTTTTATTAGCTAAAAAGTATAGATGTCAAATTCAAAAAAATCTTCATCACCATCTCTAAAAGACTGGAAAAAACAAGCCTCTAGTGAATTGGATGGTGGAGCATCTTCTTCAATTCATTGGAAAACTGCAGAAGGAATTGAAATAAAACCTCTTTATACTTCTGAAGATTTAGAAAACTTTGGTTATAAAGAGACACTCTCCGGATTTCATCCGTTCACACGTGGACCACGCTCTACAATGTATTCCGGTCGTCCGTGGACAATCCGACAATATGCCGGCTTTTCGACTGCAGAAGAGTCAAATGCTTTTTATCGTAAAAATTTGGCGAACGGACAAGAAGGATTAAGCGTCGCTTTTGATTTAGCTACCCATCGCGGATATGATTCTGATCATGAGAGAGTTGTAGGAGATGTGGGAAAAGCAGGAGTGGCTATAGATTCAGTTGAAGATATGAAAATTTTATTTGATCAGATTCCCTTTAGATCAAATGTCTGTTTCAATGACAATGAATGGCGCAGTAGTTCCTATAATGGCTTTATTTATTGTTGCAGCTGAAGAGCAAGGCGTTACTCAGGATCAACTAAAAGGTACTATCCAAAATGATGTATTAAAAGAATTTATGGTACGAAATACATACATATATCCTCCCAAACCATCTATGAGAATAATCTCAGATATATTTCAATATACCTCGATGAATATGCCAAAATTTAATTCAATAGCAATTTCAGGTTATCATATGCAAGAGGCCGGAGCGACTGCTGACCTTGAATTAGCATATACCATTGCTGACGGCTTAGAATATGTTAAAGCAGGAATAAAGGCTGGAATTGATATAGATCAGTTTGCACCTCGATTATCTTTCTTCTGGGCAATAGGTATGAATTATTTTATGGAAATAGCAAAATTACGAGCTGCGAAGATTGCTATGGGCAACCTGAATAAACATTTAAGCCAAAAAAGCCAAGTCATTAATGCTTACGAACACATTGTCAAACATCAGGATGGAGCCTGAACCGAGCAAGATCCATTTAACAATATGTCCGTACAACAATCGAAGCTCTTGCTGCAACACTTGGTGGAACTCAGTCACTACACACAAATGCCTTTGACGAAGCACTTGGTCTACCAACTGAAACATCTGCACGAGTTGCCCGTAACACTCAACTTATTTTACAGGAAGAAGCAGGAATTCCGCACGTTGTTGACCCATTTGGAGGATCTTATTTTATGGAATCACTGACTGCATCACTGATTGAGGAAGCAACAAAACTGATTGATGAAGTCGAAAAACTTGGAGGCATGACAAAAGCCGTTGAATCCGGAATGCCCAAGCAGCGCATCGAGGCCGCCGCAGCACGCAGACAAGCTTTGATTGACCAGGGTGAAGAAGTGATTGTAGGTTCCAACAAATATCAGGCAAAAAATGCGGAACCGGTGGAAGTCCGCGAAATTGATAACAGTGCTGTTAGAAAATCTCAAATCGAACGTCTGCAAAAAATTAGAAAAAATCGAGATCCGCAAAAAGTTGATGCTGTGTTGAACGCAATCAGCAATTCCGCGAAAACTGGAGAAGGTAATTTACTGGCCCTCTCAATTGAAGCAATGCGTTTACGTGCGACTGTCGGAGAGGTTTCAGCTGCCATGGAAAAAATCTGGGGACGATACAATGCTCCCATCAAAACAATTTCCGGAGTATATGCCAAATCATTTTCAGATCAAAAAGAAATATCTTCTATCCGTGAAGAAATCAATTCCTTTGCCAAAAAAGCAGGGCGGCGTCCCAGAATAATGGTGGCTAAAATGGGACAGGATGGACACGACAGGGGAGCAAAAGTGATTGCAACTGCTTTTGCTGATTTAGGTTTTGATGTGGATATAGGCCCCCTTTTTCAAACCCCTCAAGAAGCTGCAAAACAAGCCGTAGAAAATGATGTACACGTGATTGGTATTTCTTCTCAGGCCGCCGGTCACAAAACTCTGATTGAACTGCTGATGAAGGTTTTAGAAAAAGAAAATTCAGAAGACATTGTCGTTGTTGCGGGAGGCGTGATTCCGCCACATGATTATGCTTTTTTGAAGGGCCTCGGAGTTGCCTGTATTTTTGGACCCGGAACCCCAATCCCCGGAGCCGCGCGTGAAGTGCTGGCGGCCATTTCAAATAAAATTTAAAATCATATAAATCCGAAAAAAATAATGGTTCGAAACAGCGTTTCCGCACTGGAGCAAATTCTTCAAGGCAACCGCCGCGCCATTTCTAAAGCCATTACTTTGCTGGAAAGCACTCGTCCGGAATCGTTTGAACAAGGACAGGAATTGCTCGAATCGCTTTTGCCACATGCAGGACAGGCTTTGCGCATCGGAATCACCGGAGTTCCGGGTGTCGGAAAAAGCACTTTCATTGAAGCATTTGGACTGTTTTTAATTGAGCAGGGACATCGTGTTGCCGTGCTTGCTGTCGATCCTAGCAGTCAGATTACCGGCGGAAGCATCATGGGTGACAAAACACGTATGAATGAACTTGCACAACATCCGGATGCGTTTATTCGGCCATCACCTTCTTCTGGAATTATGGGAGGAGTTGCCCGAAAAACTCGCGAAACGATATTGGTTTGCGAAGCGGCAGGTTACAATGTTGTTATTGTGGAAACCGTCGGCGTCGGGCAATCTGAAACTATGGTGGCCTCAATGGTTGATTTTTTTCTGCTCCTGATGCTACCCAATGCCGGAGACGAATTGCAGGGTATTAAAAAGGGAGTGCTGGAACTGGCTGATTTGGTAGTGGTCAACAAGTCTGATGGAAAACAGGAATCTCTGGCTAAAACAACTCAGGCGGAATACCGTAAAGCGCTGCATTTGCTACCATCTACAAAAACTGCCTGGACTCCGCAGATTTTGCGCTGCAGTGCTTTGGAAAAACAGGGAATGGACAAAATTTGGGAAGCTGTTAAAAATTTCAGGAATGCACTCCAGAATTCTGGAGAGTGGGAAGAGCAGCGTCAGACTCAAACAGGAAAATGGATGTGGTCACTTGTTGAAGAAGGTTTGTTGACAAATTTCTGCAATCATCCCGGAATTCAAAAACAAATTCCGGAACTGGAACAAGCCGTGGAATCCGGAAAAATGCTGCCCACCACCGCTGCCAGAAAACTGCTCGATTCCTGGCATATTGGGTGAATGTCTGTTTTCTAGTCGTTTTTCTCCAGAAGACTGATAGCCAAAAAATAACAACGACACTTCACTTGGCTAATACTGCCTCACTACCACACAAGCTTAGCAACTAAAACTTAATGCTGAATTTAACCAAAAGACTCAATGGTTAAGGTTTCAGAGACCGATGAATTGTATCCGGATTATAAGAACTCAAATTCTGAAAACAAAAAAGTCTGTCCACTCGAAAAAAGACATTAGGCAAAGAGAATAAGTAAGTAACGAAATAAGCTTTTTGCTGTCCGGATCTATGAGATTGTTATGCGGTTACAAATATTGCTTCATGAATTTTCCATTGTCACTAAGTATTAATAGTTAATACGATTTTTCCAATATGTTTTTTCAGCAAAAACAACTCTTGAGCTTTAACAATATCTTCCAAAGGAAAAGTATGAGCCACAACCGGCTTAATATTTCCACTTTCAATATGGTCTATGAGATTAGTAAAAACATTTGACTCTAAAACTGTGCACCCAAAAAAACTTAAGTCCTTCAAGTAAAGCGTTCTAAGATCAATCTCGACAAAAGCACCAGCAATTGCACCAGTATCTCCATCCCCAGCCAATAGAAGTTCTAACTCCTTGAATTTTTCCACCAACAACATCAATTACTACATCGACACTGTTTGAACCTAATGCCACAACCACGTTCTGATCACGATTAAGCGTCTTTGTGGCACCAAGCGTAATCAGGTCTTGCGATTTTGAGTCGCTGGTAACAGCAATAACATCCGCACCTCTGGCCTTTATTAGTTGAACTGCCGCAGAGCCGACTCCACCCGATGCTCCCGTTACCAGCACCAAATCGCCTGATAAGACTTTGGATTTAGTTAGCATATTTTCCGCAGTGGAAGAGGAGCAAGGGAATGAGGCAAGCTCAACATCGCTCAAAGTACTCTTTACTTGATAAGCATGACGTGAAGCTACTGCAACAAATTCAGCGAACCCCCCATCACACTCAGATCCCAAAAAACAGGGTTTAGACAAAGTCTTACCTTTTACTTCTCTTAAGCAAGGCTCAACCAGTACTCTCTCACCAATTCTATTTTTACTGACATTTTCGCCAACCGCCACAATATGTCCGCATACATCAATACCCTGAATACAGGGAAATTCAATGGCTTTGCCAGCCCAACTTGCATCCTTACTCGTCACATCACCTTTTGAATACCATGCAGTTCGTGTATTGATATCTGTATTGTTAACACCTGCTGCAGCCACACGAATTAGAACTTCGTTCGCAGTGGGAAAGGGTACAGGAACATCCGTACGACATCCAGCTTGTCTAGCTCACCATGGCCAGTTAGCCAGACCCCTTTCATAGTTTTTGGTAACTCATTCATACAGAAACTTTTCTATTAAATTTAGATTCATAGCCTGGAAATTATTGCGCAGAGGTTACTTGCATTACAATGATTTACATAGTTATTAGCTAGTTTTTCGGAATCGGTCTGTCAGCAATTTTCCAAAGCCCAAAATGATAGCGTAATACAGAATAAATTGAGGTGGTCCCCAGTCTAAAGTAAGCGGAAACGATGCCCAGTCACCCCAGCGATGCAGGTTTTGCAGAACTGCAAACCAACCCTCTACAACAAGCTCAGTCAGCGAAAATATACCGTTTTCCAAAATTCCGAATGGAGGATTACCCAAAGACAATGCGCTCACCACCAAAGTCAGCAGGCAGAAAGGTAAAACAAATAGACCAAGAAGCGGCACCATGATCATATTTAGCCAGAATGTTTCCAGTGAAATACGTCCAAAAATACTTGCTACCACAGGCCAGGTGCCGAGCATGACTGAGCTTGTAATGGCAAAACTAATCAAGCCGTATTTAAATGTTCGTTTCCAAAATACATCATTTTCGTGAGGCTGTGGATAAAGAGGCAGGAACCATAATATAAAAAAAACGGCAATGAATGATAGCTGAAATGAAACTTCGTAAATAACTGCTGGATTAAGGAAAATAAAAAAGAATGCTGTGGCAAAAAGGGCATACAAAGGGTTATGAACTTGACCGAGTAATCGACCGGCAACCAGTAAGCTCAGCATACAAACCGCACGAAATGCCGGTGTGGGCATGCCAATTAACAACAGATAGAACCAAATACCTGTCAGAGAAATCAGGTGGGTTATACCATAAAAACGGGGATGTTCCAAAAACCGGTTTGAGAGGCGACCGAGCCAGCGAACAAGTCCTAGTATAATTCCGTAGATTAAGCCGATATGCAGTCCGCTGATAGCCAAGAGGTGTGCCATTCCGGTTTCCTGAAAAATCTTTGCGGTGGAACGTGAATCGTATGAACGCTTGGCTAAAGTCAGTGGTAAATAAAGTGCAAGAGCCTGATTGGAAAGATGATATTCGGCCCTGTCTGTCAATTGCCTTACCCAACTGTTTCGTTTACGGGAGAGCTTTGTTTGTGGAGAAATTGCGTTACGATACCGAAATTTTGAAAAAGCTAAATTAAGACGATTTTTTTTAATGCTGACATGATCCAACCTACCAATTACCTGCAGCTTACGTCCACGATAAAAACTTGAAATTCTGCGGCTGTTTTCCGGAAAGCTCAAGATTGCTTCCGGTAACCATTGTTTTTGTTCACCTTTGATGACATCAACTGAATTCAGTTGAAGACGGATGGTTCCATTTTCAACTATGCGCTCCTGAATCTTTCCATTCACCATAATTGCTTCTTCTGCAGAAATCTCTTCCTGCAGCCATTTCAGGCTGTTTGGAAGTACAACAAACCATTGGTGCAGCAAGGTACCTGCGATCAAGAGAAGCAAAAAGAGTGGAAGATATAATTTATGACGCAGACACCATAAAAACCCAAGGCCAAGACCTAGAATAATCCATTCCGGGTGAAGCAAATTAAGTGTTTCATGGTAACGGAAGGAAATCCAAATCAGCGCAGCCAGTAAAAAAATCAATTCGATCAAACCGGTTTTGTGCCATTTGAACTGCATTAATCGTTTCCGTTAAAGTTCCAATTTGGTTTACTTTAATTAAAATAGAATTTGAAATTCCCTCGTTCAACCTTTAGTGAGATTTCCCTTTCAGATTGAAGCACTTCCAGTAACCTGAGCGCCTTGCCTACTGTGTCCACCAGAAAGCCGTTAATTTCTAAAATGATATCATTTGGTTTCAATCCCATAGAAACCGTAGATACTTTTTTCTTTGATATACTGAAACATGAAATAAGGTTTTTCATCTTTCATTGTAGGAACAATTCTGGCGTCATTCAGCAGCTGCCCAAAATTTTCGAGTTGTTCATCTACCCAGACCCGCTGAAAATGAAAAGTATTTTCACCTTCAGCCGGAATTGACGGTAAAGCAGAATTTTTAGTAACAGCTTTTTCTTTTGGTGGAACCACAAGAGCAGTAGTTTTTTGCGTCGTTTTAGTTTTAGTTTTAACATTCTTTGGTTGAACTGCTGTAGACACTTCTTCTGCTCCAACTGGACTTACCATCCAAAGGGCCTGTTTTGTCTCCTTGTGAAGAATCAAAACCCAGCGATCCTTGATATCAAGTACTTTTACACTCTCAGAATTACATTCTTTTTCACGCAAAATTGTCTTTGCATCAAAACATTCACCAATTCCATATATGACATATTTGTGTAGACTCTCTTTCTTGCTAATAAATGCAAAGGAGCTTTTAGCTCCATAGATCATTGTTCCTGCAAGTGCTATAGCCAATCGGGTATGTTCTACTGCTTCTTCATCTGAAGTTTCCAGAGTTATTATTTCTGGTTCCGGAAGAAGAGGTGGTAATTCTATTTCAGTTTTTTGGGCATTAAAAATATTGCGCTCCAAAATTACTTCAAAAAAATTTATGGATTTACCAGAATCTCTGGGTAGCTCCTCCGTTTGAATCTGGTAAGATTCTGGAGATGAAACGGATATCGACAAGACCTCCTTCTGCAGCCACGTACTCAGAAGTGAACCTCCCATGTACGAGGCAACTCCGACAAGAAAAACGTTGAATGATAAAAATATGGAGGTTGAGGAAATTCTCATAACAGGCAGTAAAATCTGGAAGGACGGATGGTGATTAATAGGATCATCTGTTGGCTGCAGATGTTCCTTCCTGCTCAATATAATCTACGGCAAATTGGGCTCCCAGCAAATATCCTTTAACTCCAAGTCCAACCAATGACCCAACTGCGATGTCTGAAAAAAAAGAGTGATGCCGAAATTCCTCCCGTTGATGAACGTTAGAAAGGTGGATTTCCAGAAATGGCATTTCTATACCCAGCACGGCATCCCGCAGCCCAATACTGGTGTGGGTCAGTGCGCCCGGATTCAAAAGCAAAAAATCTGCATTCTTGTGCTGATGAAGCCAGTCAATAAGTTCTCCTTCTGAATTTGACTGGAAGGTTTCACATTCGATTTTGTGTTCATGAAGTACGGCAGAAACTTGTTCTTCAATTCCACTTAAATTCATTGAACCGTATATTTCTGGTTCACGAGTTCCCAGTAAATTAAGGTTTGGACCATTTAGCAGAAGTACAGTAGGCATAGTTTGGAAATTAGCTGAATTAATTGAATGTGTTAAATAATAATTTTATATTTGAGCAGTCCAGAACTAATTTTTATCTGCTAAAGCTAAAGCCTGTGCTAAAAAAACGCAAGTGAATTGGCAAACAAGTTTCTGGTGTTTTCTATCTATCAAGCAAGTTCCGGACGAATTGGGTCATGAATTCCAAAGTTTGTGTTTCCTGATCCCGATGCGGAGAATGACCACAGTTGTCCAAAAAGCAAGTTTCTACTATACTTCCGGATTGACGGACAATCGCCTCGACCTGGGCAGAGGTTCCGTATTCGTCGTCGTTACCCTGGATGACTAATTGCGGAACCATAATTTTAGGTAAACACGATTCGATGTTCCATTCTGCAAAATCGGGATGAAGCCAGACGTCCAACCAGCCTTTGAAAGCACAGTCGATATTACTTCCATGATGTTTTTTGAGAAGTTCCCGGAGATTTCCGGAGCGAAACTGCTCACCCACTTTTTCGATGGAACGAATCGTGAGCTGTTCACAAAAAACGTGTGGTGCCTCTGTAACTATTCCAAGTAAAGATTCGGTAGAGTTTTCTCCTGCATAAATTAAAGCAATCGAAGCTCCATCTGAGTGACCCACTAAAATGCATTTGTTGATTTTACATTGCACTATAATTTCCGGAAGTACTTCCAATCCCTCCGGATGCATAAAATTTAAGGAACGAGGAAGTTCACACGCATCCGAATTACCGTAACCAAGCCTGCTGTATACCATGGCACCGCATCCGGTTTGTTGGGACAGTTTTTCAGGAAAGTCGCGCCACATTGAAACACAGCCTAGCCCTTCATGAAGAAATAACAGCGTCGGGGCTTCTTCCGGAGGTGGACCATACCAGATTGATTCCAGTTTTTTGCCGTTTGATAAGAGATTCAAAATTTTTGAAAATTGTTGGAGATGTAGCTCAGGCTGGTTGGAGGACACGTTGTCCGGGAAGGAAAAAAGCAATGGCTGCTACACTGCTTGCCAGTAAAACCAGTAGTCCGTAAAGCCAGACAAAACTTCCGGTGAGATCAAAAATCCATCCCGACAAATAAATTCCTGAGGCAGCAAATCCAAAACCCAGCAAAAATTTCATACCGAAAAACAGACCATGCCTGTGACTTGGAACATAGCGGACAAGCAAAGTATTTTCCACAGGTAGTGCTCCGGCGCTAAAAAAAACAACGAGCATCATGATCAAAACCAGCGGTATTTCGGTGAGCTGACTGGCCAGGGCAACAAGCGGAACTGTGATTAAAAACAAAGTTAAATAAAGTTGACGCTCTGAGAAACGATCCGCCATGCGTCCGCACAGCAGTTGACCAACTGCTCCGGCTGCATAAACCAGAGCCACCATCGATCCTGTACCCAACAAGGAACCTGATGTAAAGAGAACCCTGAGATCAAAATCTTTGGGAAGTGAAAACTGTATAATCTGATGAAACATACCGGAGAAAAACAAGGCTACTGCCATTAAACCAAAAGTCATCCAGATACTATTTGGTGAGCTGGATCCGGATACTATTTTCTGCATAGGCGTTTCTTCATCTTTCAGAATAGTCCTCAACGAAATGCTGAAGAGAAACCCCACAACCAAACAGACAATCCCGGGTACGAAAAACGCTGTCCGCCAACTCCATAACCCGGTTAATGTTCCTGCAACCAGAGGAGCCAAAAAAAAACCAATACTGCCAAACAGTCCATTAAATCCCAGAGCAGTTCCGGTTTTGGATGTTCTGGAAACCAGCCAGGACATACCTACAGGATGATAGATTGATGCAAATATTCCGATACCGGCCAGACCCACGGAAAGCATCAAAGGTGTTTGGGCAAATCCGGTTAGAATTGACATAGCTCCGGTGCCGTAAAAATATATTTCCAGCAGGGTGGTTTTTCTCCATCTGTCACCAAGCCAACCTGCCGGTAACGCACCTGCTCCAAAAAGGAAGGCACCCGGAACCGCCAATGTAGCCAACTCCTTGAAGCTTAACCCAAATTCCACTTCCAGGGCAAGAAGTACCGTTGGAAAAAGCAAGGTGAGTAAGTGACAAAGCGTATGCCCTGCAGAAGCAAAACCAATTGTTGTTGTTTCAGAAATTTTCATCAAAATTAATTTTTCAGTGAAGCTGATTCTGTTTATTTTTGTACCTTGATTTTATTTTTCACTTTTCGTCATCTTCTACATCTTGTTGTTTTGATGCAAGCACCTTATCCAGATCACTTTTTAATTTATTCAGATGATATTCTTTATTCAGCGAGATGTGAATAATGGCAAAAAGAGTTGCAACCGGAGAGGCAACGGCGTATCCGTACTGGTTGATCAGGTACAAATCAAAAAAAAGAGCACCCGTTTCAAGAAGTTTGACCAGGTCAAAAATCAAACGGTAACGCAGCACAAGCCACAGCGACATTCCATGAGCTACAACAGTTAAAACTGCAGTGCCGGCCCAGATGTATAAAGCAAGGTCCAACGTTGCCAATCCGAGCATCAAGGTCAATGATGCAGTGAGTGCACGTTCAATTGATTCTTTTGTCATGAGCATCTTAAAAGGATGTACTTTTACTAATTGAATTTTGTTAATAAAGACCACTTTATTTTAGTTGACCTGCAGGCAAAGAGTCAAACATCTATGTGATGTTACCGATATAAAAAAGCCTCAGTCAAACATTAAAATCAAAATATTTTCTACAGGAGAAAGCTGTGCTTCCAGTGTCTTCCTTAGTTCTGTAGCCGGATTAACATTCCCATCCGGATCAAGAAAGAAAGAGGGGGGTTTTGAATTTCACTGCGCCATAAACAAACCATTGGAGAATGGGAAGGATAATGAAGCAGGGGCAGCCAGTAAGGATGTTGTGAGAGGATCAAGATTTCAGCTTGCGCCCATGGTAGATCTTTCGAACTGAATTTTTCCCGAATGCAAATTAGTTTGACAAGACCAACAGAGAAATAAACAAACAACAGACAATTAGGCAGGATTGCCGCATATATTTTCTCACATCAGCTTTCTTTACTAAAACTTTGAAACTGAATCGAATTCCAGTTTTCCCGCTCCAACGAAGCACGATAGACAAAACCCATTTCCGTTAAAGAGTTTCTTAATTCTTCTTCTTGTTTTCCAAATAATCCGCTGCAGATCAAAGTTCCACCCGGACTTGTCAGCCTAATTAGATCCAGACGTATATCCAACAATTCAGACAGAAGCATATTACTGATTACAAGAGGTGCTGGTTTTTTCAGAAAGGAAGGTTGTCCGACGTGGCCAATGATCCTTCCTGACAGACCATTCAGTTCGCAGTTACGTTCAACTTCCGCTACTGCTTCAGCTTCAATATCCAAACGGGCTCACTTTCTTGACTGCTAAACGCATGGCGCAACACACCGGATTCCACAACCCATGTCTAAAACAGATGCTCCTTCCAATTCTAGATCCAAAATATGCTGCAACATCATATAAGTGGTTTGATGATGCCCAGTTCCAAAACCTTGACCTGGATCAATCCACACCGGATGTCTTCCGGAAAGTTCTATTTCGGTTTTCCATGATGGAAGAATGATCAGTGATTGTCCAACCTTTACAGGATGAAAATGTTCACGCCAGTTTGCCTGCCAATTTTCAACCGGATGGCTACCTTCTTCGTGAATTATAATTTCAAGCTTTGCATTCAATTCACTTTGGAAACATTCAAATAATTTTTGTGCACCACCGTCTGGTTTTTTTGGGTAGAAAATCTTGAGTCTAGACTCCAGTGAAGATTCTTGCAAAGTTTCTGTACCAAGCGCACCTTTTTCAAAACAAAACCAATTCCAAAGTTCTACCAACTCTGCAGGAATGGTACAACAAAAGCTGAAATAGGTTTCGTTAAGAGCTAAATTATTTTGCATCACTGAGTATTTTTTTTATCGCCCGCCACATAAACCTTGAAACCGTCCTCGAGGAGTCCACGGAGACGCAGATCATTTTTTGTTTTGGCATTTTCACATAATTTACATTTACAATCGATGTGGTGAGTTTTTTGAAATTTCTTGAGTTTTAAGCGGGATAAATCCTTTCCACTAGTCTGCATTTCTTTTAACATTTTTTCGATTTGACGCATGCCAATAGAGTATTTGTCCTGTTGACTTGGAGATCGCAGTTTTAACATACTTTATTTAAATTAGATGGAGCTTCTGGCTCGTTTAACTATTTCAACTTGACAAGAGTTACGACATTTCCGACAATTATGAACAGGATAATAGTTGCCACTCCCATTTTGTCAAAAATTAGTGTCAACTTCTACTTTTTCATTTTTTTTAGGTAATAAAATATGTCTGAAAAGCTAACAAAGTTTGGGGGAATTATTATCCTCATTGCTATAGGCACCATTTATTTGAGTACATATATTGTAGATAAGACTCAATATGCAATTGAAATTTTATTAGGTGATCCAGTTGACATTGTCTTGGAGCCAGGACTCAATTTCAAGTTACCATTTGTCACTCGAATTGTTTTCATGGAAAACCGACTTCAGGATTATGATGCAGATCCGGGTGCAGTATTCACCAAAGATAAAAAAGAAATGAAGGTTGATACCTATTCCAAGTGGCGGGTTTCTGATCCTCTTAAATTTTATGAAACCGTACGTACAACTAACGGAGCCCATGCTCGGTTGGATGATATTATCTATTCACAAACCCGTGAAATCCTTGGAGCGCATACGCTTATGGAAATCGTATCCGGAAATCGTAAAGAAATTCGTGAATCGATAACTTTGCGTTCCCGTAAAAATGCTGAGAAATTTGGAATCGAAATACTGGATGTCCGGATTAAACGTGCCGACCTGCCTGAACAAAATAGTCAATCAGTTTTTGGAAGAATGAACGCAGAACGAAGACGACAAGCAAAACTATACCGCTCTGAAGGTGAAGAGGAATCCTTGAAAATTCGTTCTGATGCTGACAGAGAGCGTGTTGAAATCATTGCGGAAGCAAAGAAAATAAACGAAGAAACTCGTGGTGGAGCTGATGCTAAGGCCACCAAGATTTATGCTGATGCATATCAGAAAGACATGGATTTCTTTAAATTCCTGCGCTCACATGATGTTTATCGAAACAGTCTGCAAGAAGGTACTACACTGCTGATGGATGCAAATAGTAAATTTTTCAAGTACCTAAAAGATTAGGTCTTTTTTCAGTACTATTTAGCTAAACCTGAAAAATTAATTTTTCCCGCCATTTCTGTCTAAGCCTCTACATCTGTTCTTATAAGTCGATTTTATTAAAGTAACTTCGGCTGCATTCCTCCTGAAAAATCATAATGTCTCCGCCTGATAAAAGTTATTTACAAGTTCTTTCTGAACTGGAGCAATGGGGAAGTTACGAAACAAGTGCTCAACCACGTGACATCAGTAAATTGGAAGGCATCCGACTTTTACTTAAAGATTTGGGGCATCCGGAAAGAGCATTTAAGATTATCCACATTGCAGGAACCAACGGCAAAGGCCTGACAGCAACAATGATCAGCCGATTATTATGTATTGAGGGAATTGCCACAGGTTGCTACACATCTCCACATTTGATTGATATTAGAGAGAGGATCGCTCTGAATGATCAATATGTTTCTAAAAATATCTTTGTACAAAGTGCATCCCTCGTTTTGAAAATTGCACGCAGTTACAAAGGAACCCCATACCTTTCATATTTTGATGTTTTAACAGCAATTGCTTTTCATGTATTCATGGCAGAAAACATGGAGTGGGTTGTCCTGGAAACCGGATTGGGTGGACGAGCAGATTCTACCAATGTGACTGACAAAAAAATATGCGTTATTACAAGAATTGGTTTGGATCATATGGAAGTTCTTGGCAGAAATTTGGAGGAAATTGCGGCTGAAAAAACTGGAATCGCCGCACAGGAATTCCAGTAATAATTGCAACGACTGAATAAAAACCTTGGCTGCAAAAACACTTCAACAGCGAAAAACGTTCCTGTTTATTTTGTAGAAGATTTTTTCCCTGAGCAGTTTCTAGAACCGACATTACTGCCGATTTTTTCGCAATTCCATGGCAGGAATGTTTTCAGACAAGTTTATGTACAATGCAGGTATTGTTTAACGAAGACAGACTAAAGAAACAAATCTGGTTTGAAGCCGTCAAAAAAATAAAATTAGCTGGTCGTCTCGATTTACGGCAGAATGTTACTTGGAGCAAACATTCTCTAGATTTCAAAACCATGCTGCTGGACGGAGCCCATAATGGCGATGCCCTGATGGCACTTTCAGAATACATCTCAAAGAATAATCTTATACCATTTACACTGATTTTGGGAATGGCCTCTGACAAATTGAATGATACATTGTGGTCTCCTCTAGTGGAATTGTGCTCGCAAGCTGAGAAATTGATTATTACGCCGATTCCGTCACCAAGAACAGCAAGTCCGGAAATGATGGAATATTTTTTAGATGAGTGCGGTGCATTAGCGCATTCTCCTGAAATAAAGTATGTCAGTTCTGCAGAAGATGCACTGGAAGTTGCTTTAGATTATCGGGAACAACCGGTTGTCGTTGCGGGCTCGATTTATTTGGTGGGACTTGTTTTGCAGATCCTTGAAAACTAGCGTTGTTCTTAAAAGGAATATGTCCATGACATGCGTGTGATTCCTCCCGGCATTCCTACCTTTGACGGTAATGCTCCTCCGCGGTCATTATAAGTTGAGTCGTAGACAGTCGAATCGATGATGGTGTTAGTCGCAAATGGGTTGTCTATGATTTCATTTATTCCAGGTAATAAAAATTCAAGTATAAAACCAAAACTGTCTCCTCCAGACGCAACTCCCATTCGCCTAAACGGCATCATTCCGCTTGAACCGCTGAGTTCAGTCTTTGTGACTGAAGCATATTCTATAATTGTGGGATTTTCGCGTATTCCATATCTCAAAGTACTCTCAACTCTTGACAGTCCGAAACCCAAAAAAATATCCAGGTCGTCTGGTCTTGGTACTCCAAATGGATGAAGTGAGGCAGAAAACATATAGAAATGAGAAGCCATACGTAGCAGAGGTGTTGCATATGCATCATCGGCACCTTGGGTGGCTGCCCTTACTTTTGTATCATCCAGCCAAATATTTGTGTAGGCAAAGGCCAAGCCGATGCCCACATCATAACCTGTAGGAAGTATGTATTCCAGGGAAAAAGGAGGCAGTCCCTTTAGCAATGGGATATTGCTGAATAATTTGGTTAAAAAGCCGTCTTTACTGCCGTGCTCATCGGCATTTTTATTGGAGATATTAGGAATTAAATCGTTTTTTTCAGGATCAAGAACTGTCTGGCCAAAAAAACCTTTTCCACCTTTGAACCGGTTTGTACCAGTCATTTGATAAAATGGATTTAAATCATCACTGCTGAATGTCTGATGAATGATCTCCAAAAAACCAATACGCCATACAGCGTTACTGCCTTCGGTTTGCACGGCAGCTTCTTCCTGAGCATAAGTACCAGGCACAAGTAATAGCAGTATAATTACTACAGGTACAAATTTATTTCGTAAGATTTTTTGGAACAACATGAACACATCAGAATCATCAATAATCAAAAACCGAGTAGTACATTTTCAATTCGGAAACATACAGATAGTCCAGGTAGATTTGGTTAGCGAGTGGGAATAATATTGGAGTTTTCAAGTACATCACTCCAATCTTTGGCCCTGCGAATTTTCGGGTGCTCAAAATCATCATTAAAAGGCCGGGACATCAACCAAATTTCTGCATCTGGGAATGATTCGCGGACATTGAGACAATTGTCTGGATGATCATCTACAAATAGAATTTTTTCTTCTTCTTGCTTTAATTTCAGGATAACATCCGCTTTTGTCTGAACTGGATGGCCGTCATAATTTATAAATCCTGCACAGTGTGCAGAATCAAATTTGAATCCTGCATTTCTTAAATTAGTTTTTCTACGCTCCAGACAATCCGGTGGTATATTTGTGATAAAATGTACTGGATATGCGCCAAATTTAGCATTGAAATGTTCCGGATCAACCATTGGCTTGAGTTGTTCAAATTCTGGACTATGGAGAAAATAATCCCATCCTTCCATAACTTGCTCCTTTGTCAGTAAATCAGAAAACCAAAAACTCTTAGATGAAAAATCATCAGGAATATCTAATTGAAAATAATCTTTGATTGCCTTCATGAAACCACCCTCAAAGTCCAACAAAACACCATCTACATCAAAAACAAATGTTTTAATTTTATTAAATCAGTTGGAAACGGATTTATAAAGGCTGAGTACAAGTTGCATAAATACAAAGTTTGCAATGCTAAATCTGTACAAATAATATTAAAATTAAAAATGAAGGGATTAACCGGAGGTTATCTTGATTTAAGCATGTTTCACCACCGTTAGCTATAATAGTGACCAGACATCTTCCAACCTTATTCTGCATCAATTTTACTGGCACATGAAATCTTTCGATATTTTGTAGGGAGGAGCTGCAAACCAAGATTTCCTTGATACACCACGAGTCTTTTGCGAGAGTGTTTTATGATTTGCCAGTCTGTTTTGTGAGACCAAATAATTTTTGGAACTTAAAAATAATAAATTTATTTTAAAGATTTATTTAACAAAAGTAAAGCATTATTGTATGAAATTGGACTACTCATCGACAGTAAAATGTAAATCACCTGGAACTGGGTGAAAAGAACAGAGATAAAATATTTGTCTTTTAGTGGCATTTAATTTTCTGATATAATTAAGCGCATACTTTCAAATTTTCTATCCATGATCACACGTTTATGCTACTAAAATAATCTATGTTTTTTAGCCTACCACCACAAGTTTTAATCATTCTAGTTTTCTGTTTGATATTTGCTCTTACTTTCCATGAGTTCGGTCATGCTTATGTTGCCCATCTTTGTGGAGACGACACGGCAAAATTGGCTGGTAGAATGACACTGAACCCTATGGTTCATTTAGATCTCTTTGGCAGTTTAATGTTGCTCATGGCAGGTTTTGGCTATGCCCGTCCGGTGCCGGTTAATCCTAGAAATTACCGTATCAGCAATGCAGATTTTTATGTAGCTTCTGCGGGGCCCCTTATGAATTTACTGTTAGGATTTGGTGCTGCTTTTTTGTTTCGCTTTCTGGCACTGAATAACTTAACACTACTGGCTGGAGTACCAGTACTGGAAATCCTTTACTTGTTTATTTTAATTAATTTTAATCTTTGTCTTTTCAACTTAATTCCGCTTGGTCCACTGGACGGAAATTCAGTGTTTCCTCATTTTTTACCTTCAGACTTAAGAAGACGTTTCCAGAACTGGAATTACCGTTATGGCTCACAGGCCTTGATAGTGCTGGTTTTATTAAGTATGTTTTTGCCTGGATTCAGTGCTTTCAGCTGGATTTCAAGCATTAGTAAAAGCATGATTAGCGGACTTCTTTAGATTGCCACTTTTCAACTTCTGAAATCCTCATACCCAACACTAAATGTTTTATAATAATTACAAATGACGCTAGAAGAATTAAAATCACTTTTTATAGGGTATTGCCATAAAGAGTACGGTGCTCCAGACAAACAACTTTTTGGCATGGAGTATGAAAACTTTGTGATGGTTCCTAACAATGATGACGGTAAAGAATGTTTCCATCCGTTACCTGTTGAAGGAAAATCCGGAGTTTACAGGGTTTTGGAAAATTTAGTAGAACTGACCAAAAACAGTGATGATCCACTGGAAAAAGTTTATGAAAAAGACATGCTTTTAGCACTAATTAGTCCTGCAGGATCAAAAATAACGGTTGAGCCTGGAGGACAAATTGAACTTTCTGATGCACCAAAAAAATCTCTTTTAGATGCATATAACTCATTACAGGATTATTTGAAGCTGCTTGAAAAAGCGATTTCAGATTTTAAAGGAAAGATTTTGTTTCAGGGCATGCAGCCGCTCCATTCTTTGGATACATTGCCGTTTTTTCCAAAAACCCGTTATCGGATTATGTTTAAACACATGTTGAAAACCGGTACACTCGGTCAATGGATGATGAAGGGATCTTCTGGAGTACAGGTCAGTATTGATTATGCTTCCTTAGAGGATTTGCAGAGAAAATTTATTTTTCTGAATCGCCTCTCACCTTTTTTGACAGCTATGTTTGCTAATAGTCCTTTGAATGCTGGGAGTCCCTGCGGTTTTCTTTCTTATCGCTCACATATTTGGGAGAATACGGATAATTCACGTTGCGGTCTTCCTGAAATCTTTTTAAGAGAAAATTTTCGTTTGGAGGACTACATCACTTGGGCATTAAAGGCAGAACCATATCATTTGATGCGTGAAGGTGAAGTTGTTGAGACAACTGATTGGAATTTCAAACAACTTTTAGAAGGAAAACATCCGGATCTAATAATTACTCCTGAAGACTGGGAAGATCATTTGGGAATGCTGTTCCCAGACATCAGAATTAAAAATATCCTGGAAGTCCGTGTCGTTGACAGCGTACCGCCTAAATATACTATGGCGATTCCGGCATTGATAGGAACATTGCTCTATAATGAATCAGCTTTTTCTTCTGCACAATCTTTACTAATGGACCTGCCACAAGATGAATTCCAATTGTACAAGAAAGCTGCTGCAAAAGATGCATTGCAGGCAGAAGTTAATCAAACTAACTTTGCAAAGACAGGAAGGAAACTGGCAGAAATCGCTCTGCAGGAACTTGGATCAAAAGATGAAAATTGGTTTCTGCCTTTTTTTGAAGAATTCACCAAAGAGGGCCGATCTCCTGCAAACGAGACTCTGGACCAGTTCCGGGAATGTGGAGAAGACCCGGACAAGTGGCTTGCTAAGGTCTTAAATAACCCGGATTACTGACTGGGCCAGGTTACTTGTTTAAATGGCATCTCCTCCTGAATTGCGGAAGGTTTTTTGTCTTCAATTCTACGAGTCACTTGAATAGAATAGTGACCATCAGATTCTCCCGTATAACCTTGTAACACAGGAGTCCCGTTAATACGTATTGTCGCCAGATTTTCTTTACCCAGTAACGGCAGTAACTGTCCAACTTCCAACTTTCCTTTTGTTCCACCCAAATCTGCATTCCCCAATTCTGCAACAACCGAATATTTTTTCTTTTCCAGAATATCCATGAAATGCCGTTTAACATGTGGAGAATAATTTTCTATGGATTCAGGCGCAATAACACTTTTGTTTTCAAGATGACTAAGTAGTGGATCAATCCCCGAATACGGTAAACAGAGTAAAATCTCTGATTGAATATCTTGAACACTAAGCCGAACACTACCCACGAAACAATATTCGTAGGGCAACATGACTTTTGCCCTTTGAGGGTAAATGGTTACACGATTTAGATTAAGCTCCACATCTGCAATATTGAGCCAGCTTTTTTCAAAGTCTTCTATCATAGGTTGCACCAAAGCGAGTAAATCTTTCTGGTGTTCCTTCATCAACTTGCCCAGGGAAGAACGTTCGAGTGTTATTCCCGCCTTTGTGTTCAAGATCAACTTTAAAAAAAATGTATTGTCTACAAGGAACAGACCACGGCTCTGGTTCGACGTTTCAAAAATATAGATTGGCTGTTTAGATACAGAACTCAAAAAATTTTCAAAACGTATTTTTTTCACATTTTCCGTAGAAACCTCAAACATCAGGTTCTTTTTCGCATAAAGCCTGTCCTGTATAAGAGATGCCCATCTGCGGAATACAACATCCATTAATTGGTGTCGCCCTGTTGTCAGATGAACTTCTGCCAGTTCAAAAGTCTTTACGGGAATGTCTTTTTGGTGAAGCATAGTTTAAATTATTCCTGAACGATACCAACAATTCGAATACCAAGTTTATCATTGTTGATTTGTATAACTTCCCCAAGAGCAATTGTTTTACCATCAAGCACTAAATTCACTGGTTCTCCTGCAACTTTATCTAGTTCAATAATGCTCCCATAAGTTATCTGTGTGATTTCTTCGCCTGTAAGTTGAGTACGTGCTATTTCAACCACGGCTTCATGGTGAAATTTTAAAAGCATGTCTGCATCTAAGGGGACTGCTGATGTTTCTGATGCCTCAATTTCAATTGGCATTTTGCTCTCTACTTTTTCAATAACAGGAGTTTTCTCAATTTCAGGCTCTACTTCTACTGAATCAGATGAATCCATTTGCGCACCTGTTACCTCATTCTCTTCCGGGGAATCTGCTGATGTTTCTGATGCAGAATTTTCCTCCGTTTCATTATCAAATTTTAGTTCATCAATTTTACTTTCTCCAATATCAACCAGTTCAGTATCAGCCTCTTCAGAATCTTTTATGTCATCTAAAGCATCAATTCCAAGCTCCAGATCTTCTGTATCATTTGCTTCACTATCTTCACTATCTTCACTATCTTCACTATCTTCACTATCTTCACTATCTTCACTATCTTCACTATCTTCACTATCTTCACTATCTTCACTATCTTCACTATCTTCACTATCTTCACTATCTTCAGAAATCTCGGGATCGTGCAGCATCTCCAAAACCTCAGACGACTCAGTATCGGCCTCCTCAGCAGAAAGACTTTCTACGGATTCTTCTACAGCATCAGTTTCACCTGATGAATCTGTCAATTCCTCTGGATCAAGATCTTCGGACAAATCTAATTCTTCCACTTCTTCTTCTGTACTTTCTCCAGAAATTTCTGCATCGTCTGATGCCTCAGACTCACCTACATCTAATGCTTTGTCAATTTCTCCATCAATATCATCTACAAAAGAATCGTCAGAATCTGAGTTTTCTTCGCTTTCGTCACCATCCAGTTCATCCAGCAAGCTTTCTACGGAATCACTACTCTCTTCTTCAGTTTCTTCCTCTTCAAAAACCATGTCTTTTTCTCCATAAACTCATCCATGAATTTTTTATCTGTTGAAAATCCATTTTTAAATCCTCAACAAGATCCCCAATTTCATCCATGCCAAGATCTATTGGCTCTTCATCCGGTTCACTATCTAATTCTTCTGACTCAGTATACATATCATCCAAATCAGATTCAGCAAGCCATTCTGAAGAATCATCTGTGATTTGATCATCATCTAACAGTTCTGTGTTTCCAGGTTCAACTAAAATATCGGTAAGACTGTCCTCCTCAGATAGTTTAATTTCAAAATCATCAGACTTTTCTGCCATTGACCCTCAAATTAGACGTTTTTCTTTTACTGAAAGTTAATAAATTATTTAAACAGTATGTTGACTTAAGAATATAATCTTCTCTTTTTTTCAATTTAATCATTTTCCACGAATGAACTTCACTAAAAATGCCATATCCGGCTTGGTTTTGGCAAGTCATTTCTTAAAATAGGTAATTATTTTAGCATTTTTCAGTTAATAAAAAAAACTTGAATTGCTTTTAAATTCTATCAACCTGCTACTTTTTTATAATAATCATATCATTGTTAAAGATTAACTTTTGATTTAAACAGGGATTTACAATCATGATACCTTCGGATATGATAAAGTTTAAACTTGGCAGTGCCCGTTCAGTATTACTACTTGAGTTAATCTGACTCACAGGCTACCACAATATTAATGAAAATACTCAAAAAAATTTTCGGTCCTGAAGACTCCCACAAGGAGGTCAATACCATTCTTGCCCGTGGTAAAAGTCTGCTTGAAAAAAACTTCTATGAATGGGCAACAGTAGAATTTAACAAAGCTCTTGCACTGAATCCAAAACTTGCTGCAGAAACTGTAACCAAACTATTTCAGGAAATGCAAGGTGGTGGCAACCCTGACGGGATAATAAGTCTGGGTATAATTGTCCTAAAAATGGATCCTAAAAACGTAGATCTTGCCAATCAACTTGGTAATACATACCGCAAAAAACAAGACTGGAATCAAGCAAAAAATATGTACTTGCACTGCCTGAAGTATGATCCTGATTATAAAAACGCTGTTTATAATCAGGCTGCAACCACAGCAAAAGTTGAAGTTGCAGATGGCATGGCTATCTCCGCCATTGACGAGTTTGAAAAAATGACGGAGTTTGTCCTTCCTGACATTGAAGAGGGCATGGGAATATTAGTCGAAATGCAAACTAATTTTGCTGTTGATACGGTTGAGGTTGATCAAGAAAAAGGTCCAGACGAAATTAATGAAACAAAAGTAATGCCTGAAAAAGTGGCTAAAGAAGACAATAATATAAAAATTAAAACCAATACTGATACTGATACTGATGAAGACAAGGAGGATTTAGACAGTATTGACGCTGTTCAAACTTTCAAATACATTACTTCCAATCTGGAGGCAGAAAGCTTACAAGAAAAGGAAGCTATTTTCACACTTGGAATTTATTGTTTAAAAATTAATGAAACAAAGATCGCCCAATATTCTTTGAAACGATTGCTGATGAGGGATAAAGATAATGTGGATTTACGTTGTTTCCTTGTTCTTGCAATTTCAATCGATGGTAAGATAAATGAAGCAATTAAATCTTTTCAAAGCATACTTGGTCGAAATCCAAATCATCGCTACACCAATGTAAACATGGGGATACTGTTAAAACGGAAAGGAATGATTCAGCAATCCCGAGTTCGTTTTTTCACTACTTTCAGGCTACTTGAGCAGTCTAATGGTAACTACGATATGAATGCATGTTTGGAAAATGCAGATACACTTTTCAACAACAATCAAAAGAAAAAAGCTCTCGAAATTTATGAACCGCTTATTTCAGAAATCACATCAGAAGTTTTGCTGCACAGAATTGCTAATGTTTATCTTGATAAGAAGTTATTGGATGATGCACTTGAAATTTATAAACGTATTTTTCGTAGAAACCGTCAAAATATAGAGGCCCGTGAAGGTATTAAATCTATTCATAAAGCATATTTGATTGAATCCGAAAACTGTCTTAAAAAAAATGACAAAATAAATGCAGCAGTTAATATTGAAAAAGCTCTAAAAATTGCGGCAGGTATTAATCTGATTCAAAAAGCTATTAGTATCAACCTGCTTCTCAAAAATGAAAATAGAGTGGTGGAGTTGGAGGAGATGCTGAAAGATACCAAAAGAAAAGAGATTCAAAGTAAAGTTCAGGAAAAAATCAATAAAGCAGAGGAAGCTGAAAAAAGGACTGATTACAAAGGAGCTATCCGTTACTTTCAAGAGGCAATCAAGATTGAACCACAAAACAGCACATTAAAGAAATTAATTGACCTTTGCGTCCGCATCAATCGTCCTGATTTAACTGAAAAAATTACAGAATGGTTTAACAAGTATCAATATTCTATTCTGGAAAAAGAAAAAAAACAGGCTCATGAGGAGTTGAAGCAAAGCAAAAATAATGGTGACAAATCTCAGAAAGATGGAATTTGATGCACAGGAAACGGGGATTAAATGGCGACTTCCATAATTTATTAAACTTGGATTCATTGGTTGATATTGTTTCCAACAATGTAGGAATACTCATTATATTAGCTGTGTTCATGGCAATGTTTTCACTATTGGGGAAGAATGAGCAGGTAATTCCAAAAACACAATCCACAGAAAATATTAAAAAACTGAAAATTCCCTGGTCTCATGTATCACAAAAAAACATCCTTTTAATTTTTCTGCGGAGTGACCGTTTATTGTACCTAGATCGTACTTTAGTTTATCAAAGGCTAAAAAAATATCTCTCTGGTAGTGAACCTTTACCAAAACACGTCAATCTGGATCAATTTTCCATTGAACTCACAGTCGGAAGTGGAGACGCACACTGTCTTAAATTTCTTCCTTCTCCGAGAGCAGGACAGTGGTGGCATCAGTTTTCTCAAAGTAATGGGGTGATGGAAAAATTAATGAAAAAATATCCTCCAGAAGAAAACTACTTTTTTTTCTGGGTTGATCCAGACAGTTTTGAAATGTTCCGTGAAATAAGAAAATCTTTGTGGGCTCTAAACTTTGAAGTAGGTTGGAAGCCAATCCGAATTGAAACCCCTTTGCGTTACTGCAGTGGTGTTGGTCAAGCACGAGAATTTCTACCACAATAACAATATGCTCAAAACAGCAATAATGCCTGTCACCAAAAAGACAGCTAGTTCTGCCAGTGATAAAGCCTTGATTGCAAAGTTAGTCAAGCAAATTCGGAACTATGTTCTGGAATACGGTACAGTTAAAGATTCAGAAATGCTTGAACAAGCCATTGCTGATATCCAGAAACACCACGAACATCAAAAACGGAAATCCGGACAACCGGTCATTATTCACCCCCTTCGTGTGGCAAACTATATCTGTCTAGCAGGACTGGATGCCCCAACAGTTGTAGCAGCCATTCTTCACGATATCATTGAAGATACTACAATTACACACAAAGACATCAAAAATCGATATGGTGCCTGGTATGCAGATATTGTCAGAGGATTAACTAAAATAAAATTTCTGGAAAGTCCAAAAGAAGGAGAAGTAGATTATTTGGAAGCAACTTATCAGCGTATGTTGAAAGCCATGACACAGGATGTTCGTGCTTTGCTGATCAAGCTGTTTGACAGACTCGATAACATGAGAGACATGGAATCCATGCCCCGCCACAAACAGCGTAGAATCAGCCTTGAGACTCTAAATGTATATGTACCTATAGCCGAACGACTGGGACTAACTCAGATTTGCCAGGAACACACCGAGCTCTGTTTCAAGTTGTTGTATCCAAAGAGATATAATAAAACACTCACAGATATTGATGAACTGAAAAAAGCACGAATTCCAACTATAAATGGAATGAGGATTTCTTTGCAGGAAACTCTTGAAAAACATAATTTAGAATATAAAACGATCAATCCTCTATTTGTTCATCCTTCTCACAGAATTCAGGAAAAAGGTCCTATTGACCATGTTTTGGAAGGATTCAGGATCATTGTTAATAACAGCTTGGACTGTTTTAAAGCACTTGGAATGATCCATACCAGTTTTAATGTAATTCCTTTGAAAATTAGAGATTACATCAGTAACCCTCTCTGGAATGGTTATGAAGGAATCCAGACAGAATTAAGGATTGAGGGAGAGCAAACATGTATTGAGATTGTTTCTGAAGAAATGTTGAAAAAGAATCAGCATGGAATCATGGCTCATTGGCAAGGAAGTCCAAATGAACTAGCTGACTATTACAAGATATACCTCAATCAACTTGATCAAATGGCTGGTGATAAAGATGTTCGAATGCTGGAAGTTATGAGTTATGTACAGTCTGATCAGATTCAGGTCTATAGTCCCAAAGGGGATATGTTTGTTTTTCCAAATAATGCTACAGTGCTTGATTTTGCTTATGGAATTCATTCAGAACTTGGGAACCATTGTATTGGAGCTCTGGTTAATCCTTCTTCAGTAGGAACAACAAAAAAAAGGGTCCCTCGTGAACGTCAGTTATTTGCAGGAGAAACCTTGCTAATTCTCACAGACCCTGGAGTTCAACCAAGAGAGGAATGGCTTGAACAAGTTAATACTTCAAAGAGTCGTTCCCAAATTAAACATGCTTTAGAACAACAAAAAGTAATCAGTGCCAGAAATTATGGACGAACATTATTAGAGAGGGAATTGCGAAAATTTGGCGTAGAGAAAGGTGCCGATAATTGGATTAAATCTAAGGGTATAAAAGAGGCACTTAAAATAGAAAAATTATCGGCAAACAAATTTTTTCAGGAAATAGGTCTACAAAAACGTCCCCTGAAAATGTTTCTAAGAAAATATAATTTGCTTGAGTATCAACAGACTGGACGTTTAAAAGAGATGTTAGGTACAGAATTTTGGGAAAATATATTTGGTGGCAACAAAAATATTTTTTTGATCGAAGATGTTAAAAACCCTTTAATTCGATTGGCGAGTTGCTGTTTTCCAATTCCTGGAGACAAAATCAGAGGTTTTATCTGTAATGACCAGGAAATTGAAATACACGTCACAAACTGCTCCAAATTAACTCGTAAAAATAAACGTCTGCAGCAAAACAAAATTCCAATTGATGTGGCTTGGAAAATCTCAAAAAAAATAACTCGTTCTCACATTATTCATTTCCAAGTGATTGATGGAAAAGGGATTCTTTTTAAAATAACGAAAATAATAAAGGATGCAGGTGTAGCAATAATTAATTCCGAAACCTCCGCTAAGAAAAATAAAGAGGCAGATATTCGTATAAAACTTGAATCGATTTCCTGGCCAGTTTTTCATAAAATAGTTGTGAAATTGAGACCATTAAAATTTGTAAAGAAAATCTGGGAAGAATTTCCCGATAGTATTTAGTGGTATAGAAATCTTAGATGTATGTGTTACAAAAAAATAAAAGAATAGCACTCTAATTTATTATGGAACTTCCAATCTGGATGGAAACCCGCTTGATGCAGGTTTGTGACTTGGTCTTTGCTTTAATACCCCAACAGACTCCTACTCTGGAAAAATTAGTGGAATGTAAAATTATTTCCCACCGCGGGCAGCATGACAACCAAGAAATTTTTGAAAACACTTTGACTGCATTTGATCATGCGCTAGAAACGGATGGGATTTGGGGTATTGAATTTGATTTTCGCTGGACAAAAGACTTGTATCCAGTTGTTTCCCATGATCCGGATTTAATGAGATTGTATGGTTCTAATACAAGGATTTCAGAAACAAAACTGGAAGATCTAAATCGAATCTGCCCTCATATTCCAACACTGGAAGAAGTACTTCAGCGCTACGGGGGTAAATTGCATTTAATGGTGGAGGCCAAAGAAGAATTTTATCCTCAACCGGAAAAACAGAACAGGATACTGAAAGAACTATTTTCTCAGTTAAAACCTCAAAAAGATTTTCATTTGCTCTGCCTGATTCCAGAAATGTTGAAATTAGTGACTTTTACCGAAAACTCAGCAAAAATTTTGGTTGCGGTTTTTAATGAAAAAATATTAAGTGATATCTCGTTAAATGAAAACTATGCCGGTCTGGGTGGGCATTATCTGTTACTTCACAGAAAATTAGTAAACCGACATTTGGACTGCGGACAAAATGTTGGAGTTGGTTATCCCAGGTCTAAAAATAATCTTTTTAGAGAAATTAACCGTGGAGTGGAATGGATCTTCTCCAATGACGCAGTAGGTTTGAGCAGCCTTCTTCATGCAGAATTGAAGAAGGCTCAAACAATCGTTGTGGAAGGAAGTGTCAACTAACAGTAAAAGAGACGCAAGCTATGAGTGATAAAACTGTTCGAGTTTTATTCACAGGGGGAGGTTCTGGTGGTCCTACCATACCACTGCTGGCTTTGGCACAGGAAATTCGAAAACTAAAAAAGAACTCCGAATTTCTTTTCTTAGGCAGTAAATTAGGTCCGGAAAGAAAAATGGTAGAGCAAGCTGAGATACCGTTTTCCATAATTCCTTCTGGCAAATTCAGGCGTTATTGGAACTGGAGAAATTTTATCGATCCTTTGTATATCCTCGGAGGTGGAATAACAGGTTTGATTTATTTGCTCCGTTTCCGCCCACAGGTTATTGTTTCTGCAGGAAGTTTTGTTAGTGTACCTGTAGCTTATGCCGCCTGGCTTTTAAGGATCCCTCACGTGATTATGCAAATGGATTTGCGCTCCGGACTGGCTAACCGCTTGATGGCTCCAGTTAGCAGTGCGCTTGTATTCTATTTTGATATTACTGCCAATCAGTTTCCTTCCATATCTTTGAAACGAAAAATAGGCCCGGTTGTACGTCAGGAAATATACTCTGCCAGTGTAAAAAGTGCAAATGAACGTTTTGGACTACATCCGGAACGCCCGCTTATACTTATCACAGGAGGTGGTCAGGGAGCAGTTGGTTTGAATGAAGCCATCTTTCCCTTGATAAAACATTGGCTTGTTGATTTTCAAGTTGTACACCTCACTGGAACAAAATGGAATAATTCTTTGGAACAAGAATCTTCCACTTTTTCTCATCCGGATTACCACCCGATAGAAACTATCCATGAGGGCATGGGGGACTTGCTTTCCAGGAGTGAAATAGTGTTGACACGCGCAGGAATGGGAATTCTCGGTGAGCTTGCTGTTTTACAAAAAGATACTGTTCTCATTCCACTTCCAGGAACACATCAGGAAGATAATGCTTTGATTATCAAAAAATACAAGGCTGCAGAAATAGTTTCCCAGGTAGATTTAGCTTCCACTGGCCTAGAGTGGTGGAATAGTTTTTTGGAAAAACGTGTTCCGGGAGAAATGGGAAAAAGGCTTCATGAAATTCTGCAGGATGGTGGTACAAATGATTTTGCACAGTTGGTTTTTGAGATAACTGATGAAAGGTGAAAATGGTTCTAAAATTAAAATGTTGCAAATTTTTCAATGCTCTAATTTTAAAAGTCAGACATAGTGAAGGTTTGTGGATCATAATCCTTTTATTATTCTTTGGTACCACGTCCTGTGCACTAGGAAGCGGAAAGTTTTACGAGTGGTGCAAAAAAAGAGAATTCCCGGCCATTTGTAAAAAATATTTTTAGTAAATTATATTTGCGTCTTTGATGAAAATTGGAATCCTTTGTGCCATCCCCAAAGAAATACATTTTTTTGAATTGCTTCCAAATTCTGGACAGCGGGTTGGTGGTAGAACTTTTTTCAAAAGCAAACATCCTTTCCATGAGTTGATTATAGTTGAATGTGGGATAGGTAAAGTCAATTCAGCGATGGTTTCCACGATTCTAATTCAGCAATTTAAGTGTGAAACTCTTATTTTTTCCGGAATCGCGGGAGGGATTGATCCGGATATGAAAATTGGAGAAGTTTTGATTGGTGAGTTTTTGATTCAGTATGATTACGGTGCACTGAAAGACGGAAATATCCAAGTTTACCGTGCTGGGGAAATACCGATGGGGCTACAAAAAAATAAAGCAGAATTTGTTATAGATCCACAGATAAAAGAAATAATCAATACCGCACTTCCAGATGTCCGGATGGGTACTATCCTGACTGGAGATGTTTTTCTTCAGTGTCAAGAAACCAGGAAAGAGTTGTATGAAAAATTTGGTGCACAGGCAGTTGAAATGGAAGGAGGAGCAATTGCTCAGGTTGCAGAACAATTTGGAATACCTGCAATCGTGGTACGTTGTCTCAGTGATTTAGCTGGAGCAAATGGACACAATCTTTCCTCTACATCATTGAAAAAAGCCGCAAAGAATTCATTCGAAACTGTGCAGTCCATTTTGAATGCTTTGCTCTAATTGCAGATCTTCAAAAATAGCAGCTGAGTTCAAAATAGGGTGACCCTGCGCCTAATTCCGGATTGATCCGAAATCCATCTTTTGCAACTGGATAAATTTCTTTGACCCTGTTGTATTTGCGGTTAAGGTTATTATCTCTGCAAACAACGCTGACGGATTGCCTTTTATCTTCAAAAACACAGACTAAAGTTTTTCCTTCCAGCAGCAACTCAGATTCTATTCGTGTCCAAAAATTTACCATCCTGCATTCAGCCAAATTTGCTGCAGATTTGATTTTTCCTTCTGAATCAACAGGGATAGTGTGGCTCTCAGTTCCGTAACCATTTTCGGAAACCAGAATTTCCCATTTAAAATAGTCTGCAAATAATTCTGTAGAGAGGATGATTGAAATTAGTAAAATAAACAACCATTTAAACATAAATGATCTTATTGTAAAATTTTGTTCCAGTACCATAAAAGACACAAAAAATAGTTTTCTTGAATGGTCATGGAATTCTAAAGTCTTTAATCCAAAAATATTTTCCAATCTTGTCACATCCGTTCTGGTGGTGAGATTCCAATTAGGTGAAGACCCTGCAGGAGAGTTTCAGCAACACAGTGAAATAATAGTAATCTGGCAGCTTGCAGCATTTCAGTTTCAGCATGCTTTACTGAACATGTGTTGTAGGCACGGCTGAAATCTTTGGAAAACTCATAAAGCATCCGGGCAAGTAAGGAAGGACGGTATTGCTCACCGGATTTAAATACAGTGCGATTGAAATCCAGCATCTGTCGTAAAAGCTTTTTTTCATTGGGATGTGCTAATAGTGAAAAGTCCACATCTGCGACCACTTCACGCGAAATTTGCCGACAAATACTCCTTATTCGCACGTAGGCATAAACCAGATAGGTGCCGGTATCTCCTTCAGAAACCAGCCAGTCGTCTATTGAAAACACAATCTGCTTATTTGAGTCTTGATTTAGCATACCGTATTTAATGGCCGCCACTGCAATTTTTTGAGCCGTTTCCTCAAGTTCTTTCTTACTCCATTCCTGCTGATGTTCTCCCAGATGATTGGATTGGATACTTTCAATGATTTCTTTGCGCAACTGCGTAAACAAAATCACATTTCCTGCACGAGAACTCATTTTACCTTCTGGAAGCATCACAAGTGCATACGGCAAATGGAAACAGTTGTCGACTTGCTCATAGCCCATTCTTTTGAGGGTGGCAAAAACTTGTTTAAAATGCAACGTCTGTTCAGCCCCAACCACATAAATTGAGCGCTTCACTCCAAACTGGTTAAATTTGTGTTGTGCAAGTGCAAGGTCTTTTGTGGAATAGAGGGTGTTCCCATCTGATTTCAGGAGCATAAAAAAACCAAGTTCTTCCTCCTCAAGATCAATCCCAATTGCACCTTCTGAATACTGAAATACCCCCTTTTTTTCTCCTTCAATTACAATTTGCCTGCCTTCTTCATCAACCTCGGACTCATAGAAAATATGGTCAAAACTTACATCCAGCCACTCATATATTTCTTGAAAATCCAACAAAGACCATTCACGCGTTTTTTCCCATTCTTGAATGAATTGCTCGTCTTTTGCTTCCAGTTTTTGCTGAATTTGACTGATTTCTTTCTGAAACTTAATTTTCTCTTGACCTTCTGCTTCATCCAGTTTTTTTACAGCTTGCGTGTAAAGTTCACCTAACCACTCTCCACGAAATTTTTCTGGAGGAGTTTCAGTGTTATAATTACTATAAAACCACAAACATTTTGCTATATGTGCTCCAACGTCACCAATGTAGTTTGCTCCGACTACATCATAGCCGTTGTAACAAAAGATACGGCACAAACTATCTCCAAGCGCCACATTACGCATATGTCCAACATGAAAACCTTTGTGTGTATTTGGTTGAGAAAATTCAATCATCACCCGTTCACGGGAAATGTTGGAGGGCTCTGTAAAATATTTTCCACAGAAAATATCCGGTAAGACTACTTCAGCCATTACAGCAGTAGAAACAGTATAATTCAGATAAGAGTCTTTTGCCTGGATTGAAATTAAAGGGGTTTCCGGTGAGATATACGATTGAAGCTTCTCTGCCAGTTCCACAGCAATTTGAAAGGGGGGGCGTCGCAAACTTTTAGCAAAGCTAAAGCAAGGGAGTGCATAATCTCCCATATCAGGATTGGGTGGTTTCTCAACTAATTCGTTGAATGATGATGTATCCCAAGTTCTTGAATCATCAATGTTGTTTAGAACCTTTGCAGTCCAATCACAGATCGTTTGTTCAAATATATTCATCCAAGATCAATCGTTAAATCTTGGGTAACCCAGTTATCCACAGTACTCAACAAACCTGCTTTCGATCATTATTAATGAAACTTTAAAGATAAAATTTCTTTCAACCTTCAACTTTTTCCCGCCGCACTATTCTTCCACGTTTCAGATCATAGGGGGAAAGTTCTATTGTGACTGTATCTCCAGGAAGTACACGAATCTTATACATTTTCATTTTTCCCGACAAATGGCCAATAACAACATGATCATTTTCAAGTTTTACCCGAAAAATACCTTTGGAGGATTCAAGTACAATCCCCTCAACTTCTAGTTTATCTTCACTCAAATGCTGTTCTCCTTTACTAAAAAATTTATCTAAGTTATTTTAGTTTAATATAAAGATTTAACAACTTATAATAATTAAATTCAAGGATATATCAAGTGATTTGAAGACTTCAGACTTTCTTGGATCGTTAACCGAAAATTGATTAGCATGCATCCGGTTATTATTTCTTCTTTTTATCCGGTGAAAATATAATTAAAATCCTTTATAATCCATGATAATCAAAAAAAAATATTTCAAGCATAAATTATTCTCACATCCGGATAGAACCGTATAAATGGACCCATGGAAAGAACGTCGCGCTCCTTACGGTGTTCAACGGAAAAACGATCATCGTGAGGATTTTGAGCGAGACAGAGCAAGGGTAATTCATTCTTCAGCATTCCGAAGATTGCAGGCAAAAACACAAATACTCGGAGTGTTAGACGGAGATTTCCATCGTACACGTCTGACACATTCAATGGAAGTGGCTCAAATTGGACGGGGTCTTGTACTTAATTTTTTACAGCGATATCCGGAACTCAAAGACCTGCTTCCCCGACTAGAACAGATAGAAACGACAGGATTGGCCCATGATTTGGGACATCCACCTTTTGGACACGGTGGAGAGACTGCTCTCAATTTTGCAATGTGCGACTGTGGAGGATTTGAAGGCAATGGACAGACATTGCGAATTCTCACAAAACTGGAATCACACACACCCAAGTATGGATTAGATTTAACGCGCCGTAACCTTCTGGGAGTTCTAAAATATCCTGTACCCTATTCCAAACTTTGTAAAAAAACACTACCGAAAGTATCCGGTACTTCTAAAAATAAAAATGAACAACAAGCTTGGAAACCTCCAAAGTGTTATCTGGATACAGAGCAGGAGGTGCTTAACTGGATTTTAGAACCACTTTCAGATTCAGACCAAAAACATTTCCGTGAGCAAACTTTACCTACACAATCAAATCATGGTTTTTCGTTCCACAAAGCTCTGGACACCTCACTGTTGAATTTGGCAGATGATATTGCTTATGGGGTTCATGATTTTGAAGATGGTATTGTTTTGCGATTGTTGACTCACGACCACTGGCAGGAAGTCACAAAACATTTGGATCCAAAATGGGCAGAGGATAATAATCTTCTGCAAATTGAAAAAAAACTTTTCAAACATGGTGAAAACTCCGGGCACAACCGCAAACAAGCTGTTGGAGCACTGGTTCATGCACTTATTACTTCTGCAGAATTAAAACTTAATGAAAAATTTGAAGAACCCCTCCTGGGATGGAATGCAGTTCTTCAGGAAGAACCACTGCAATTCCTAAAATCACTGAAAGAAACTGTTTCGCGTCATGTCATCCAACTAAATACTGTACAAGCTGCAACATATCGGGGACGTAAGGTTGTGCTTTCACTGTTTGAAACACTCTCATCTGAAGCTGAGATGCTTTTACCTTCATCTTTTCAAATTTTATGGAAAGAGGCAAAAAGTGTTCTGGATCAAAATAGAATAGTTTGTGACTATATTGCCGGCATGACAGATCAATACGCAAATCGCTTTTATGAACGTCTGTTTCTCCCTGGACATGGTTCCGTGTTTGACAGACTATGAAACTATGTTGAGTGCAGAAATTTTTTCACACTCAATAAAAACTTAAACCCAAAACACAATAAGCTAAATTGCTTCCCACTAGACGTTATACCAACACTGTTTCAATCGGTTCCATAAAGATTGGAGGTTCTGAACCTGTTATGATTCAGTCAATGCTGACCTCTGAAACCACAAATGTTGAATCATGCATAGAAGAAATTGCAAGATTAGATGCAGTGGATTGTGAGATTATCCGCCTTACAGTCCCAAATCAAAAATCAATTGACAGTCTGCCCGTAATCCGTACTGAAATGAAGAAGCGTGGAATCGAACGTCCCCTGGTAGCAGACATTCATTTTAATCCGCAATTAGCAGTTAATGTATGTGAATTTGTGGAAAAAGTCCGCATTAATCCAGGTAATTATGTCGACCGGAAAAAATTTGAAGTACGTGAATATACTGATCTGCAGTATCAGGAAGAATTGGAACGTGTTGAAGAAAAATTGCTTCCGCTAATACAAAACCTTAAAAAATACGGATGTGCTCTGAGAATTGGTACAAACCACGGTTCACTCTCAGATCGACTGATGAACCGCTTTGGAGATTCTCCGGAAGGAATGGTTGAATCTGCTATGGAATTTTTACGTATTCTCCGGAAGCATAATTTTGAAGAAACAGTACTGTCCATGAAATCCTCTAATCCCCTGGTAATGATTGAGTCATATCGGCAGCTTGTAAGAGTAATGGATGATGAAAACATGCATTATCCTCTGCATTTGGGAGTTACTGAAGCAGGTAATGAACTGGATGGACGTATAAAAAGTGCAGTGGGAATCGGCGCCTTGCTTTGCGACGGTTTTGGAGACACAATCAGAGTTTCACTTACAGAACCGTCAGAAAATGAAATCCCTGTAGCCCGTTCTATTTTGCAGTCCACACGATCCAGAATTTTTAATGCAGATTTTATTTCTTGTCCATCATGCGGTCGTACGTTTTTTGACTTAGAAAGTACCACTGAACAAATAAAATTACACACTACACACCTCAAGGGAGTTAAAATTGCGGTCATGGGGTGCATAGTAAACGGTCCGGGTGAAATGGCAGATGCAGATTTTGGCTACGTTGGCGCTGCTCCTGGCAAAATAAATCTCTTTCACGGAAAGACGTGTAAGGAACGCAATGTACCCGCTGAACAAGCTGTGGAACGATTAATTGACCTCATCAAGGAGAATGGGAAATGGGTTGACCCTGCTTGATGGTTTCGTAATAAGTCTGAAATCAACAATATGTCATTCCGACCTTTGGTAAATATCTTAATGATATTAGAATAGTAGCATATGCAAGATTTCTCGCTTCGCTCAAAATGACAAGGATTTAGGACTATTTACAGGTTCATCATGCTTAATACAGAAAATTTTCTGGAGAATCCATTACTTATCCCCTGGCTTTTTTAAAAAAAAGAATATTTTTAGTTTTTTAACTGATCAACATTTTTTTGTAACCCCAAAGTTCAGTGAATTAGAGGCATTTCAGTCTTGCTAAATTAGTGTAAGTTAGACGTGGTTTTTGTTGATGTCACAGAAGATTTAGACTGACAGAGCAATTCCAAACGACTTTTTCTCATGTACAGTAAAGACCCGAATCATTCTTTTTAGAAACTGAGCGTGTTTTGATTCGACCATGGAAATCAGCTGACTATCCTAATTTTTCCTCTTTAGAATAAAATCCCCAAATAATGCGTTTCGTCAATCAGGGAAAACCTTGGAGTGACAAACGAATTCGGAGCTTCATTCATAAGCAGGAGAAGTTGTTCTGGAAAGAAGGTTATTGTTATTGGGTCGTAGAGGATAAAATAAAACGTAATTTTGTTGGATCATGTGGAGTGGGAGTGTTTGATCCTCCAGGTTGTTTAGATTTCGGCTGGTGGGTTGCAAAAATATATTGGAGACAAGGTTTTGCAACATAAGCCGCATGTTGTGCTTTGGAACACGCTTTCAGGAAAATACGGTTTCCTCACTTAAAATCAGTTGCAAATCCGGGAAACAAGTCTTACTTTGCTGTGATGCACAAGATCGGTTTTCAACATAAAATAAGTGGTTTTATAGGTGATTACCTACTATCTCCTAAATATTTACCAATTGTTACATATTCGTTGGACAATCCATATCTTCATTCCTCTCCCCAAAAATTGCACTTCCCACTCGAATCATAGTTGCCCCCTCCTGAATAGCCCAATGAAAATCAGCTGTCATACCCATTGAAAGTTCCGTGATTTCTGGAGAATCAAGGTCTTGCTTAAGTTTATCACGCCATAAGCGAAGTTTTTCATATATTTTTCTAGTTGGAGTTTCACCAATATTTGGTGGAGGAATAGTCATCAGTCCACGTAATTTAAGCCATTTACCAGATAGTATAGTTTCTGATACTTGCAAAATATCCTCCCAGTCATGTAGTCCGGATTTGGTAATTTCCCGGGAAAGATTAACTTGAAGCAGCACATTGATTTTCTTTTGTGCAAAAGCACTACGGGCTTCTAATTTTTCTGCTAATTCGGTAGAATCAAGCGTATGAATCCACTGAAAATTTCCGGGACAGAACTTTACTTTGTTTTTTTGCAAATGACCAATCAAATGCCATTCTACCAGGGGGAGTTTGGTCAGGTCCTCAATTTTTCCAAGTGCTTCCTGAACCCGGTTTTCACCGAATGCGCTCTGCCCGGCCGCTAGGGCCTGCAGTATCATTTCAGTAGATTTGGTTTTACTAACTGCAATCAGCCGGATGTCTTCCTGTGTACGTCCGGACAGGATTGCCGCTTGTTTTAATTGTTGCTGAACGATTGCTATTTTATCTTTGATTGACACTTCATTTGCTCTCTAATAATTATTGATGTTAAAAGAATCTTTAATTGACAAACTTTTGGTTGCGCTTTTTCGTATTCCTGTACTGAAAAATTATTGGGCACGCAGCTATGAATCTGTATTCTTTAATCATGTGCCATGGACAAAGCTTAACAAACCACTACCAGAATGCAAAATTGCCTTATTTACAACAGGTGGTATTCATTTGAAATCCGACAAAGCTTTTAATATGATTGATCCTCATGGAGACAGTTCTTTTCGCCGAATTCCTTACAATGTCACCAAAGAAGATTTAACCATTTCTCACAAATATTATGATCACCGTGACGCCGATTTGGATCCAAATCTGATCCTACCCTTTGAGGTCTTACTAGAACTGCAAGCTGAAGGCAGAGTAGGCCCCTCCAACAAATTTCATTACAGTTTCATGGGACACATAGAAGAACCTCATTTGACGATTTTAATCCAAAAAAGCGCTGTTGATGCAGCAAAAGAAATCAAGCAGCAGAAAGTTGATATAGCTTTGTTGGTGCCCGCCTGAGGTATCTGCAACCAGACGGTCGGTTTGGTTCAGCGTGAAGTCGAGAGACAAGGAATTGCGACCGTAGGCATTTCGCTTGCCCGTAAGATTACCGAGTCGGTTAAACCGCCTCGTACATACCATTTGAAATATCCATTCGGTCATGCCATGGGTGAATCATTTAACCGGCCTCAACAAAAGCAAATTTTCCTGGATTGCTTGGAAATACTGGAAACTGCAAACGAACCGGGAATAATCATTGATAGCCCTTATCGCTGGAGGCGACATCAGTTTGAATAAAATTACTGGACTTTTGAAAGTCCAATTAAATCTTTTGCCTGAAAACCTACTGTAACTCTGCTTTCCAAAGCCCGACTTTAAGTTGTTTGGCTTCATTTTCTGCGGAAAGTAAATCTTGATGCTCCAGAGGCGGTTCATTTTCCAGCAGATAGAATGACCAGCCATTCCGGATTAACCAAATATTTATGTTTGTGTCGCCAGTCCAGACCATTCCATCCAGCCGAAATAATTTGTCTGAGTAATCATAATTGATTCTTACCTGCCTGTTGTAAAAAATCTTTTGCATCTCAAATGCAGCTTTTTCACGGAACCACTCGTTATAATCATTGCCGTGACTGATGGAAAGTTTTGGTGAAACATATTTAAGCCAAACACGTACTTCCTGACGCGGCAAATTCAGATTTTTTTTGGATAGTTTGAATGTCCATTTGCGATATTCTGAACGTCTTTCAATACGGATCCAAACGCTTTCAGAATCAGTAACTCTACTGAAAACTCCAATTAAGATGTTTTCACTGACCGAACGTAGAGGCTTAGACTTCTTCCTGTCATCCATCCGTCCAAAAAGTTTCTGACGGATACTTTCTGTTTTTAATAATCCTTCCTCCGCGCGGACTTCGTGGAACTCGCTAACCAGACTTCCAAATAAAAAGATAATTGCCATTAATAAAAAACTATAAAACCTCATTATTTTGCACCTTAGCTAGTTGTTTTGGAATTAGCTCTGTCAGCTGCCTTGCATAGAATACTATGAAAATACAACATAATCCAGCTGTTTTGATTTGGAAGGCAACCTGGATTATCTAGAATAAGTATAGACATGGTACTGGAGATGCAATAAGTTTGCATGTGTCACCTAATTTCAGATAAAGTACAGTAAATTCTTCGTTTTTCGTAAGATTGGAACTTGTAGTTTTGCGTCTTTAATGAGTGACCTAAAGAGTTGTTGCATTCATTTTTACGTTTTCCCATTTCCCTCCAATTATGAGTCCTTTGCCTTCATCTGAGTTTTTCTTATCAATGCACGGGCAATCAAAATCTATATCTGTCCTAAATAGGGCATTTTTCTGCATTATGAAGTCCGAAAAATTTCTTATTCCATGGTTAATGTTGTTTTTTATTTTCCTTCCTGTTCAAGTATTTTCTCAAAATGACCTTGATATACCTCAACTTTCTATTCATACACAATCTTACTTTCACAATCCGGATACTGGAACATTTATTTATCGTAACGCAAAAGTTGAGTGGGAAGGAATTACTGTGGAAAGCACTGAAATCCATTACCACCCGGAAACAAACAGATTGACTGCAAAAGGTTATGTCCGGGTGACAGAAGGGGAAACAGTTGCGGTGATGGATGAATTGGAGATAAACGTCAAAGACGGTACTGGAATTTTTCGTGACACTATCGTTTATGATGCTTCAAACAAAGTGTACATGACTGCAAAAGAAGTCCGGAGAGTGGGGCCGAATCAATATGTGGCACAAACCTGTACTTTCACAACCTGTAATCCAAAATCTCCGGCTTGGCAAATAACTGGAAGCGAAGTCAACTATTATACTCAAAATTTTTCATCGTCACGCGGCTCAATTTTAAAGGTAGGAGGAATACCGGTTTTTTATTTCCCATACCTTGCCTGGCCCACTGTTAAAAAACGGCAATCCGGATTTCTTCCTCCTGAATATTTGATTGTACGAAGTAGTTTAACAAAATGGGATTTGGGATATCGCATTGGTATTCCTTACTTTTGGGCAATTGATCAAGAACAGGATTTGACACTGACTTATGACTGGGTGGAGCGACGTGGACCAGGATTGCGTTTTGATTATCAATACGCATGGACTGAGGGAGTGAGAGGTGAAATCAAATACCAGGAATATTTTGAGCGTGGTCCACGTGATCCAGAGAATGAGTCCGGAAGCTTGAGTGCGGACGAGATAGAATCATCCGAATTGCATCCTCAACGCTTTAAATTCCAATTTAACCATAATCAACAACTGGACGGTCGGAGCCGCCTGATTGCTTCAGCACTGGTTTACAGCGACAGTCAGTTTCAAAAGGAATATGAACTGATTGAGAATCCTGCCCTAAACACCGCACAAAATTTTTCTGCAAACATCAACAGGCAATTTCCAAAAGGAAGTATCTCACTTTCTGCAACTCAAACCCGTGTATTCAGTGAATTAGCTTTGTTAAACAGAAAAATTGATCCCACACAAGTACAATATCTGCCTGCACTTACATTTCAATTTAGTGATGTATTTTGGCGTAGTGGAAAATCAACGTTGTCAGGTTCAGTCGATGGTTCTGTAATTCGTTATTACAGAGTACAAGGATATAATGGAGAAGGGATTATTGCCACTCCAAGTTTTAATTTTCAGTTCCCAGTTTTTCAGCTTTTTAACACCAGTTTTAAAATTGGAAAAAGATTTTCCAGTTTCAAAGTACGTGATCCGGATCTGCCGGGAAGTGATGATGAATATGGATTTCAAATATTGGACGGAAAAGCAGAAATCAATACAACTCTATCACGAATATTTAAACAAGAATCAGGAATATTCAGCCGCTTCAAGCACTTGTTGATACCACGTCTGCAATTCGATTACATCGAAGATGTACAGCAAATATCTGATTCCGGAGTTCCCTTCGGTGGAGGAATTTCAACTCGTAGAATAACAATATTTCGGTTGGAAAATGTCTTGCTGGCCAAAAGACGTTACTTTGAGAGAAGCGTGAAACTAACATCTCTCTCATTAAACAGAATGCGCAGAAGACACATGGATGTCGCCTTAATTCGAAAGTTAGGATTAATTCAAGGAAAGGAATTTGCTTCAGAAAAATTGTTTGTCGACCAGTTAGATAAGCTGTTTGGTGGTGCATTAAGCGCTCAACAAAAAGACACTATCCTGGCCTATGCAGAGAAAGGAGTAGTTCCACTTATTAGTAGCCAGATACGAGGCCAGACTCGTGAAGGAAAGAGTTGGGCAATGGTAAGTTTAAACTTTGTTCAGCATTATGATGTCTTAAAAAAAGATCCAGATTTTCAGCCAATCGGTCCGGCAGTAAAGGGGAATGAAACTGATTCAGGCCAACCATTATTACCACTAAGGACTACTTTGAGTCTCAATCCTGGCCCGGGTTTTTCCATAAATTATTTCAATCGATATCACCATCAGAAACGCCAGGTTGTAGAATATTCCGCAGGTTTTGGATTCAGCGTTAGCGATCACAACAAAGCATCGGTGAACTTCCATAAAAACGAATTTGCCTATCAAACTCCATATGGGAATGATGTTGCGGTAGCAAACACGTTTGGCTTCGACAATAGCTTTGAAGCAAGTGATGAACTGGCTTTTGGATTTTCAGGAACGGTAAATTTGGATGCAGACAGTTACACTTTTCGACGACGTCTGACTTCAAGTGCGTTCACTTTGGATTACCGTCCTGACTGCTGGAACATTAGGCTTGCCCTGACAGAAAATGTTGGCAAAACGACAACCAGCAGTGGACGTGAAAAAGAATACATTGACCGGACTCTTTATGCCTACATTAACCTGGGCGGCATTGCGCTTCCGGAACAGATTTTGCCAGATATGGAATAGTTAAATGAACAATTACGATCACTTAGAAAATTGTAGAATATTTTTTTTTCATATTTTCGGTAAATACACGAAGTTTCTATTGATGCTGTCCTTTTGCAATTTATTTGCGGCAGGAAGCTATGCTCAGAATAATGATTCTCCTGAGCCCAGCGAAATGGATAAACGCAGTCTTGAATCACGAATTGCAACGCCGGAACCTGAGTTCTTTGTTTCCGGAACATCCTCACGTTGGCAGGGGTTCTATTTTGGTGTTGGTTTCCGGAAAGTCGAGCTAAAAGTTGCAGATGATGTGATAATTTCAGATTCAGATGGAGAAGCAAACGGAATCGGTATTAATTTGGGATATTTTTGGGATGAGCAGGTTATAGAGTATGAACGGCAAATATCGATTGTTGAAGTTTCAAAAAATATTTTTCATGATGGAAAATCTGGACAAAGATTAGAAATAGTCCAAAACAATTTTTGGTATTCTCAGTACCCAAAAATCAGTCGAGACTTCTATTTGCATTATGGTGCAGGTGTACAATTTACCAAAACGCGTTTTGCTGCAATCGGAAGCAATAAATCTTTTCAGGAAGAAATTGCATTAGGAGTTGAAACTGGAGCCTCTTATTTTGTCACATCTAATTTCTTGTTATATTATCGTTTTTCGGTTGGTCAACAGATTCCCTTTCTTTCCGACACAAATTCAAGTCCTTTTTTGAAACAAAGTCAACTGCATACTTTTTATCTAAATTATTTCTTCCCACTCTGACTTGTTTCTCAGATTTACAGATTTTTCGCACGATAATCTGTGACAAGCTTTTTAAGTGTTCTATTCATAAGTTCTTCCTTCTCCTACTGAATAAAAATACTGGGTGGAGCCGTTTGTCCCGAACACTGACTATTGTCTAATGGACAGCGTTCGCACGTCTGATTTACTTTCTCCACTACATTTTAAAATGTGATCCCAAAAGCTAAAAAGGGAATGAATCTAGAACTGATGAAGAAAAAAACAGTTCAGAGATTTGACCGAGCAGACCAGTCATGCTGATGGAAATCAAGTCATCGTATTCAACTCCTAATCCTTCAGCTAACATCATAAATTTTTATTCTTTTGGATACTTTTTCCCCTTTTCTGTTTAATTAATATATGAAGCAGATAACCCTTTCAGTACGGCAAGTTGTTTAAGACCAAACCTTTTTTCTTGTCTAAAACATCTTATCTTCATCCCAAAACTATAAAGTAAATTAAATTTACCTGAGTTAGATGTCAGCTCTGGCTTATTACGACATCTTTTCCCAATTATTTAGTTTCAGTACCTGCACAAACTCCATCTTTTCTTAATTTTTCGATTTGTTTCAAATTATAACCAAGTTCTTTCAAAATAATGTCCGTTTGCTCACCAAGATCTACACCAATGTGCAGATATTCTGGTTTGCTTCCGGAAAACTTGAATGGGGATGCAATTTGTTTTTGAGAAGAACCATCCGGAGCCGGAACATCTGTAATCATTTCTCTGGCTTTAAACTGCTGATGTTCCATAGCTTCCGTAAATTCCAAAACCAATTCAACGCACGCATCGCAATCGGCAAACACAGGTTCCCATTCAGTCCACGGACGTTCCAAAAATCGATCCCGGAGTATCCTCTTTAGACGCCTTTGTGCTTCCGGATCAGTTAATTTTGTTTTTAACAAAGTTTCCGGAAGCCCCATAGCATTTATCAATGCAGCAAGAAATTGAGGTTCCAAACTACTAACAGAAACCCAGCGACCATCTTGCGTTTGGAAATAATCATAAATAGTTCCACCATTGAGCCAGGTTGATTCTGGTTCTGCTCCCGGTCCTCCTGCCAGCCAATTTGCACTTTCAAATACTTTCATGCTGAACAAAGCATCTGCTATACTTATATCGACACTCTGTCCTTCTCCTGTTTGCTGGCGATGAATTACTGCTGCTAAAATTCCCATTACTACATGATATGAACCTCCAGCAATGTCAGCAATCTGAATACCCAGCGGCACAGGTGATTCATTTTTTCGACGACTGTAATTACTTATTCCGGAAAGAGCGAGATAATTCAGGTCATGACCGGCACGGTTACGGTAAGGCCCTGTTTGCCCGTAACCAGTCAGTGAACAAAAAATGAGTGCAGGATTGTGTCTGCGGAGTTCCTCATAGTCCAATCCCAACCGCTTCATCACACCAGGACGAAACTGTTCCAAAACTATATCATATTTGCTGACTAATTGTTTAACAATATTGACGGCATCAGGATTTTTCAAATTTAAGCAAATGGAGTTTTTGGAACGATTAATTGTCGAATGAGTTGCTGAACCACCTTTTACTTGAATCGGCAGCATTCTCACTAAATCCGGTCGTGTGGGAGATTCTACCCTTAAAACCTCAGCCCCTAAATCTGCAAGTATCATCGAGGCAAAAGGACCAGGCAGTAACGTCGAAAAGTCAAGAATTTTTAATGAAGAAAGGAGAGCAGGCATATTATTCCAGGGCCACCACGGCTTCTGCGATAATGGTCTGTGCCTGTGCGGTGTTTGTCTGTAACTCAAGGCGCACCAGTTTTTCTCCGCCTTCCTCAAACTTTTCAGTAATTTTGCCTGTGCAGGTTACTATGTCACCGATATGAGTCATTGCAGTGAAACGATTTTTCCAACTCCTCAGAGCAGATTGTGGAACCCAGTTGGTGATCATCCTGGCAAGGTATCCTGTTGAAAGCATTCCGTGTGCAATTACGTCATCCAGTCCAGATGATTTAGCAAAATCAATATCCACGTGAATCGGATTATGGTCTCCGGAAGCACCACAATAGAGTGCCAGCGTATGCCTGGTTACTGGAGGAGTAATTAGAGCAGGAATTTCTTCTCCTACTTTTAGAGAATCGAATGAAGGTATTTTCATAATTTTTCATTTATGATTAAAAACATAATTGGTGCGGGTTTCGGCTACAATTTCACCTGCCTGATTGGTGAAAGTATTTTCTGAAATAACAAACTGTAAAGTTCCTTCTTTTTTATCAATGATATCAGTAATTTTTTTGCAGACAGTGATTTTATCGCCAGAATATATTGGTGCAAAGTATTTGAAATTTTCTTCTCCGTGCAGCAATTTTTCCAAACTTTCTCCCAACAAACTCATAAATGCCACCAAATCCAGTGCGTCTATTTCCAGCATAAAAGCAAATGTTGGAGGTGCCAGCAATCCCGGAAGTCCAGCAGCTATTGCTGCATCAGGATTTGTGTAAATATCCCCGGTTTCCCCAAGTGTTTTTGCCAAAAATTTTAACCGCCCCTCTTCAACTGGTACAGTTACTGGAAGGAATTCATAGCCTATGTGTTTTTTGTCTATCATGTTTACAGTGTAAATTTGCCGTGTTAATGCTCATAAAACATTTTTTGCATTTCTTAATTTGTTTTTTTACAAATCATTGATGATACGCGTGATATTTAACTATTTATTTCTCAATTATAAATATTAGTAGAGTATATCATAATCTTTTGCATGATGCAGACAGGTGCGGAAGTTCCTTTTGACAGAGAGTTCTTGCACACGCTTCAATTTTGTTAAGACTTGGTCTTGAAGCCGGTGGCATATTTTTTGTACGGTTACGTACCTTCAACAAACACTGAAGCAACCGCTGTTCCTGCTGTTTGACACTCATTTTTCCTCCAATACAGTAAGTACGTGCCACGTTAAAAGTTGACCATGCTGGTAAACGGTTCAGCTCAAAAACCAATGATTTCCGTAAGTCTCTTAAATGTTTTGAATATTTTTCTTCCTGCCTGTTTGTGCTGCAAACTGAAACAGATTTTTTGCTGCTGTTTAAGGATAACAATGAAAACCGACTGGCAATCAAGAACATCGAGGTCATTCCTAAAAAAACTACTAAACTTATCATATCATTGATTTTCAAATTTTTTGACGAAACTTTTTTGGTTTTTCCTTCTCGAAAATAAAGCTGAAAAAACTGCACTCTTCCATCTGCGGATTCTTGGTTCAAATTAGGAGTTTGTTCATGACCGAGAACTGCTCCTACCAATTTTATTTCTGCAATTTCTGGAGAAATAATTTTATCTGTCAAATTTGAAATTCGTGCCAGATCATGTGCATAGAGTTGAATTAGCTGGAGAACTTCTGGTTGTTGACGCCAATTTTCCCGATTTACTTCCAGGGATGTAACTTTTGCAAGGTCTGTCCTGGTGAACATCTTGGCTTTCCGCTCTTTCCCTACACCTGTGTCACATACGCCAATAGGACGCCATTGAATGTATTTTAGTCGGGATATATCAGTCATGTTGAGGGAAATGGAAATTCCCAGTGCAGGGAAGACTGAATAGGAAAAGAATTGATGTGCTTATCAATATAATGACTGGCTGGGGCGGCAGGGATCGAACCTGCGTATCACGGGATCAAAACCCGATGCCTTACCACTTGGCTACGCCCCAAATAACCAATAATTAAGGCTTCTTATTCTATATTGGCAATGAAAATTTGCAAGAGATTTTCTGAGCAAAAGTTATTCCTCAACAATAAATTCAAATCCCAGTAAAGAAATAGTGAAGAGAATAACATCAAAACCTATAAGCAGTTTCCACCAGGACCAGACTTCCGCAGGATGAGAACCAAAAAAAAGAAAATCCGTAAGGCGGACAACACATAATAGACTTGGAACCATTAGTGGAAAAATAAGAATCGGTAAAAGCATTCCTTTCCCGTGTAAAGTTGACGTCATTGCAGTCAACAAAGTTCCTAATGAACTGAATCCAATTGTCCCAAAAAGAATAACCATTAAAAACTCTAACCAGTTTATTACCTCAATCTCGAAAAGAAACAGGCATAGAGGGATAAACAAAAGCTGCGAAATCAAAAGGAACAAGGTATTTGCCAGCATTTTACCTAAAAATAAAACACTTCGTTCTACTGGTGCCAACAACAACCCTCCCATGCAGCCAGATTCCATTTCCTGCATAAAAGATTTTTCCAGTCCAAGCACACCGCTCATCAGGAACACAACCCAGATAACCCCTGGAAGTGCCATCTTAAATCTGTCTGGTTCCTCTCCCATCGCAAATTGAAAGACCAGCAAAGTCAGAATTGCAAACAAGAGCATTGAAAGCAAGTTGTCTTTACGTTTCAAATCAATCAGTACATCTTTCCAGACCAAAATTAAAGTTTGTCTGAAAAACAATTTCATGATTAGGATTAGACTTTAAGGAAGAAGTGGAGAAAATATTTAGGCGGCTTTTTCTTTGCTAGAAGTTTTAGCAATTTTATTTGAATTTGATTCCTTCTTTTCTGTTGTTTTTAATTTTTCAGCAACTGGCGGCTTTTCCCCGGTTGTCGACTCCTTACTTGATGTGGAACTGTCTTCCTTTCCGGTTCTTTCTGTGTTTTCTTTTTCAGCCACGTTGCTGGAATAACCATCTTTGTACCAGCCACCACCCTTAAGGTGAAATGAACTCATCGAAACCTGGCGTTGTGCACTGTTTTTCCCGCAATCCGGACATTCTTCCAAGGAAGGTTCACTGAATTTTTGCACTTCTTCAAACTGGTATCCACAACTCGAACAGAGGTATTCGTAGATTGGCATATAATTCTCTTTCTGCTACAATTAATTATTACTAAAGCTAGGAAGACTATACAAAAATAAATTATTATTGTCAATTCAGAGTTACCCGGAGACTTGGTTTGAGTATAAGAAAATTAGAAGCTACTAACCTGACAAAGTCATATCAGGGCAGACATGCGGTCAAAGGTATCTCTCTTGAAGTCACTCAGGGACAGGTCGTTGGCCTTCTTGGTCCTAATGGTGCTGGTAAGACGACAGCTTTTTACATGATAGTTGGTGTACAACGTCCAGACGAAGGAACCATCTTTTTGGACGGTCATGATATCACAGGATACCCCATGCATAAGAGAGCTAAAGCCGGCCTCGGTTACCTTTCTCAAGAACGTTCAATTTTTCGAAAACTCACTGTAGAGGAGAACTTAATTGCAGTGTTGGAAATGCTTCCGCTGAGTAGTTCAGAAAAAAAAGATCGTCTAGACTCTCTGCTAAACGAACTTGGAATACAGCACGTTCGAAAAATAAAAGGATATGCGCTTTCTGGTGGAGAAAGCAGGCGTGCAGAAATAGCACGTGCACTTGTGCTTGAACCGGCGATCATGTTGCTGGATGAGCCCTTCGCAGGTGTGGATCCAATTGCAGTTGCTGATATTCAAACAATCATTAGACAACTTTCAAAGCGCAATATCGGAGTATTAATCACAGACCACAATGTCCGAGAGACTTTTGGAATTATTGATTACGGCTACATTATGAATGAAGGAGAGTTGTTAATAGGCGGAACTCCGGATGAGTTAGTCGAGAATGATCAGGCCAAAAAAGTTTATCTCGGCAAATCTTTCTCTATGTAGGTTTGACTTTTTCCTCAACTTGGAGTGAACTTAATACTAAGCATATTAAGATCATTTCTTAATCAACCAATTTTGAAAATAATTTTCATAACTCTATTATTGACAGATACATATCTGATAATGCAGATGAAAATGCAGATAATGATTGGAATAAAAATCTAACTCTAGGGGCCACTGCATTTACAAGCTTCAAAATAATTCGCCCAGAAGCACCTCGATTTAACTCTAATCGAGAACCCTGTTCTTGAGGAAGGAATAGATATGGACACCTTCCCTAACAAAACAGAAGATTCTCAAGAAACAACGGAAACTTCAGACAGTCCTGAAGTGGTTACCGATACAGACGACTTCGAAACTGCCCGTGAAAACGAACCGAATAATAAAGAACAGGACGAAGTTGATTGGCAGCAGTATATTGAACAAGTAGAGCAGTTCGGAGGTTATCAGGAACGTCGATATAATTCAGTTTCAGACGACGAGGAATATCCCTCTATTGAAGCCACAGCCGCACAAAGAGAATCTTTAGCAGATCACCTGGTATGGCAGTTAGACATGCTGGAACTTTCTCCCCTTGAATATAAAACAGGTGCATACTTGATTGGTAACATAGATGATGATGGTTTTCTGGTAACCAGTATCCGAGAACTGTTAGAATCACAGTATGATTTATACGAACTAATTATTGCACAACATAAAAGTGGTGAATTACCTGAACTACCAGAAGTTGATCCTGATTTGTTAGACCTAAAATTTCAATCTGGCAAATCAACACAAAAGAAAAAAAAGAAAAAAGAAGAACTTTCTAGCTTTGATGAAGAAGAGATTATTCCGGAAGAAGAACCAAAAAAGCTTGAAGTTCCATCGGCAGTCGGTGCCTTCGTAGAATATGTATTGGGTAAAATACAACAATTCAATCCGAACGGGGTTGGCGCCAGAAATTTACAGGAGTGTCTGTTAATTCAGTTGGATATTTTGGGCGAAATTGACAGTTTGAGTACCCGCATAGTCAAAAATGACATGCCGCTACTGGAATCAAAAGATCTTAAAAAAATTTCACCTAATTTAAAATGGATACATGTTGTTTCAGCAGGTGTAGAACATTTGAGCCAAAACCTGGAAGAGAGTTTATTTCCAATCCATCACATCATTACATAATTCCTGATGTCTATATCTATCAAAAAGATGGTGAATATAAAGAAAATATTTCAGATCTATCTGGTTTATACAAAGTTCATCCATATTATTATAAAGATTTGAGCAATACTATGGAGGATGACGGTAGCCTCACAAAAGATTATATTTTAGAAAAAGTTAAAGCGGGCCAATGGCTGCTAAAAAGTATAGAGCAGAGACAAAAGACTATTTACCGTGTGACTAAAAGCATACTCCGCTTTCAAAAGCAATTCTTTGAAAAAGGTATCCACTTTTTGCGACCGCTTGTACTGAAAAATGTTGCTGAAGATATTGACGTACACGAGTCAACGGTCAGCCGAATCACTACCAATAAATATGTTCACACTCCTCAAGGAATCTTTGAATTAAAATATTTCTTCACAAGTGGCATTGATCAAGGTATAGGAGAAGCAGTTTCTTCAAAACGGATAAAAGATATGATCATGCAAATGGTGCAAAAAGAAAATCTTAAATCACCTTATACAGATTTGCAGATCGCAGATGTTCTGGATCGTAAAAGTGGAATTAAAGTTGCTCGTAGAACTGTAGCAAAATATAGAGAAGCCCTCAAAATCCTTCCTTCAAACAAACGTAAACAACTCTTCTAGAATCTTCATTCAGAAAAATTTATGGGAATCATCTCTAGACTATTTAATCTGTTCCGAGCAAATGCTAATGACATGCTGGATAAAGCGGAAGATCCAGAAAAAATGCTTCAGCAAATGCTTTCTGATTTGGAAGTGCAAAAACAGAAAGCTAAAAAGCAAATGACTGAAGCTTTAGCTTTACAGAAACGGTTGGAACGCGACACAGAAAAAGAACATAAAAAAGCGGAAAAATGGGAGCAAAAGGCTATCCTTGCAGTCCAAAATGAAAAAGATGATTTGGCTAAAGAGGCCCTGACACGGAAAAAAGAATTTACTATCCGAGCTACTGATTATGAAAAACAACTTGAAATGCACCGGAACAATGCGGATGCCCTACGGAGCAGTTACCAAACTTTGGAAGATAAAATAGATGAAATTAAACGCAAAAAAGGAATCTTATCTGTAAAACAAAAACAGGCAGAAGCTCAGGAAAATATTTATCAAACGATGGAAGGTCTAGGAGAAACTTCCGGTACAATGGAAACGATTGCACGAATTGAAGAAAAGGTGGAAAACATGCAGACTAGAGCTGAAGCTTATCAGGAAATCAGCATGGAATCTGATAAAGACAGTTTGGAAAGTAAATTTGAGGAATTGGAACATGACTCTTCTGATATGGAATTAGCATTACTTGAATTGAAAAAACGGGCTGCGCTTCCTGCTCCTGATGAAAAATCTGATAAAAAAGAATAAAAATATTGCATTTGTAAAATTAATGCGTCGATAATTAAGGGTTAAAATCATAACAATTCATTTCTTAATGCATTAAAAGGTAGTTCATGCCAATAAAAGTTGAAGTTCGCGACGGCAACGTCGGCAGATCAATGATGCAACTAAAGCGCACCTTGATCAGAGAAGGACTTTTTAAGGAAATCAAGAAACGAAAATATCACTGCAAGCCGTCTTTGGCAAAACGTCTCAAGCGTGAAGCTGCAGCAAAACAGCGTAACAAAGATCTGAAACGTGAAATTCGTGCGGCTCTTAAGGCTGATTTCTAATATTATTCTGTTCTAAAATAAAGACCCCCTTTCTCAGGTAAACCCTCGAACCTTTTTTCCCTGACGTTTCTTATCTGATATTGGTAAATTGGATCTTACTGATTGGCAGGTACAAACTGCTGTTTTTTGTGAGGATATAAGAGACATTAAAGTTTAATAGTCTTTTAATGACATAGCTGTTAATTAAGTATTTATTCCCTGAGTGTCTCTGTTACTTCTCCGGGCTCAGGGAACCTTGACAGTTTTTTCTTGGAGAAAACTGTTTTACCATCCACAACCACTTCAAAGTCACCCTTCTCACCCGAAAAAAGTTCGGAATCCACACCAAAGGATGCTTTTAATTCTGCAGCCAAACTGACTGCACTGGGCTTGTAGTTTCAAACCACACAGTAGTATATTTTTATATTCATATTTCTGTTTATCATTAAAAAGTTTTTAATTTATTATTGCCTCGTAAATATACTGTTGTATTCGAGTTCGAAGATCTTGCACCCTAGCGAAGCTCGTCAGGAGTGTCAAGATCAAAAATAAATTAATTTACAATTATTTTTGATCAGATAATTAATCGCAAATCAAGAAGCAACGTCATTTAAACTTAAAGTTACTTGAAGTTGGGCAGTTGTGTTGTTGAAAAATTATCTGCAGGTGGAGGTGGGCTAATTTTTCTGGCAAGCATCAAGAGAAGGATTTGTACTCCATAAAATACTCCAGAAATAAAAGGGAGTGGCGAAATTATGTGAGACATTCTGACTAAAGATAAAATAAACATCGCAGCCATAAAAGTTAAACTTATGGCAAGATTAGTCGATTTTTCTAACCAAATTAGAGCTAATTTTGCTGCATACCCATTTTGTAAGTAGAACTCTAATGCTTCTGTTTTTATAAGACCGGAATGTAGTGCCAGTTCATGTATTATTGAAAGTATAAACACAAGTACAAATGCATAATAAGTACATATCAATCCGGAAATCTGACGTGGTTGATGCAAAGCAGCCCGGACAAAAATCCACGGAAGGAGCAAAGCCGACGGTCCAAAAATTTCCAGCAAAGAACCACCGATTAGTGCTCCGATCAAACCTGCCCAGTTCTGAACTCCTTCTGAAGGATATAACTGATTAAAAACAGTCGGATCCTGGAAATCTGCAGACAGCATAGACAAGAATAGGGCTACGCTTATTCCTCCGAAAAACAAATAGTAGATTCGTAGTTTGATGTCACTCATGGTTTTTTACTCTCTGATATTTCTGAATCAGGATTTTTTTAATGCATTAGCCACAATTTTTGCCACAGAAGGTAAAACATAAGCTTCGATTGACTCTCCCAGAAATGCTAATTCACGAACCAGGGTCGAGTTGATGGCAAAAAGATCCGGTTTTCCAAATAAGCAAAAGGTTTCAATTTCAGGATCAATGCCTTTGTTTCCGACTGCTTGCTGAAATTCACCCTGAAAATCGTCTAAACTACGCAATCCCTTCACTATTACCTGAGCTTTTCGTTTTTGCACATAGCGAATAGTAGAACCTCTGAAAGCTTCAACTGTTACATTTTCCAGTTCAAAATGCTGCACGTATTCATTCATCATCCGCAGACGTACTTCTTCGTTAAACATATAGTGTTTTTCCGAATTCATAGCAGCCGACCAAAAAACATGATCAAACTGTTTGGTCGTTCTCACCAATATATCTGCATGACCATAAGTTGGAGGATTTGCACTTGTCGGGTAAACAGCAATTTGCATTTTAGGATTTAAGTTTAAGATTTTTATACTACCGGCTTTTCTTGCTACTTCCGCATTTTGTCAGTTAATTCATGAAGATAGTTTAGTGCCTGCAACGGGGTCATATCATTCAAATTCAGTTTGCACAACTCATCAAGGTAGAGTGATTCCTCTGGAAACAAGGACAACTGTTGATTCTCATTTACAGAATTTACCCAAGAATTTCCAGAATTTTCACTAACCTCTGCAGAATTTTTTTGTTTCTTCTGTGTCTCATTTATAAGTACAGGCAAATGATGGACCATTGACGTTTTTTCCAATTGTTCCATAACCTCAAGAGCACGATTTACCACGCTTTTTGGGAGTCCAGCCAGCTTGGCTACTTGTACTCCATAACTTTTGTCGGCTTCTCCTGAAACAATTTTACGCAAAAAAACAATTTTCTCTCCTTCTTCCTCAACACGAATGCTGAAATTTTTTACTGAATCCAGTTCTTGCGTAATTGAAGTCAATTCATGGTAATGAGTAGCACAAAGCGTCAGGGCACTCAATTTTTGGATATACTCTACAATTGCCCAAGCAATACTAATACCGTCGAAAGTACTCGTTCCACGTCCGATTTCATCCAGAATAATCAAACTTCTTTCAGTCGCATTGTTCAAAATTGCAGCAGCTTCGTTCATTTCCAGCATAAAAGTACTTTGACCAAGTGTAAGATTGTCTGATGCACCAACACGTGTAAAAATTCTATCCACTACAGAAAATTCTGAGCTCGAAACAGGCACAAAACTTCCACATTGAGCCATCAGGACAATTAGCGCAACTTGTCTCATGTAGGTTGATTTGCCTGCCATATTCGGCCCTGTGATTAACATGATCCGACACTTTGATTCTTCCAAATCCAAATCATTGGGGACAAACACTTCACCCAGATCTATTTGTTCAATAACAGGATGTCGACTATCTTTCAAAAACAATTTTCTAGGAGCTTCAAGAGGATGTAGACTTGGTCGCACGTAGTGATTGTTTTCTGCGACAAATGCCAGTCCCGCCAGCGTATCCGCTACAGCAATGTCATTTGCAGTCTGCTGCACTCGCCTGGCGTTAGAGTTGATTTCAGTTTTTAGCTGCTGAAATAGTTCATACTCCAATTTACCTATTCGTTCTTCTGCAGTAAGTATTTTTTCTTCAAATTCTTTTTGTAAAACATTTGATACCTCCTTTCTTCATTTAGTTCGACTTTGCTATTGTCTGGGACAGAGGATTTATGGACATTACTGACTTCAAGGTAGTAACCAAAAACTTTGTTGTAACTAATTTTTAAAGAGCTAATTCCTGTGTTCTCTATTTCTCCCGTGATTCGATTTGGAATTGTTTGGAATTTCTTGATATTTCACGTAACTCGTCCAATTCTTCAGAAACACCTGCGGCCATAAAACCACCTTCTCGAAGTTTAACTGAAGGTGCCTCCAGTAGTCGCTGATATAGCAGGTCTAACAAATCGGTGAGCGTATCAAAATTTTCTGCAATATTTTTTAACAACGACGCTTGTAACTCTGCCAAATAGGAAGGCAGTTTCTGCACTGGTTCCAGTGATTCACGTAAAGCCACAAGATCGTTCACACCAACCACTGGTAAAGTAATGCGTCCAATAATGCGCGGTAAATCCTGGATATTTTCCAGGCATTCACGGAACTCTTCACAAAGCATAAAATTATTCCGGAACTCTTCAATACAGTCAAAACGTTCATTAATTGCCTCCACATCAAGCAGCGGCTGACGTAACCACTGCCTGAAAAGCCTTGCACCCATTGGAGTCTTAGTATGATTTAGAATATGGTAAAGCGTGTGTTTCCTCGCTCCGGACTGACTCTCAAACAATTCCAAATTAGCCACTGTTGCTTCGTCGAGGAGCATAGTTTTATCAAAAGCATAGCGCCTCAAAGCTGTAAGATGGCTCAAATCACATTTTTGAGTTTCCTCCAAATAGCGTAATAATGCCCCTGCAGCAGCAATTCCATGTGGCAAATCATCAATCCCAAATCCGGAAAGATTCAGCGTTTCAAAATGATTGTTCAAATTTCGTTGTGTTGCTTCCAGATCAAAATGATATGGATCAATGAAATTAAAACGTCCTGTCGAAGGAAAAACCTGAGCATTCTGCAGCCCTGTAATCTGTTCCGAAGAAGTCACGGATCTGGCATCGGCAGAATTTATCTTATCCAGTAATTGTGTCATCCGCTGCACCAATTCTTCCAAAAACGTGGATTCTATTTCAGAACGGCTTTGAGTTAATAGAATTTCCTGTGGAGTAAGTTGCGCAAGAAAATCATAGAACCGATGAGTTTCATTTAATTGAAATTCTGCCACCTCAAACTCACCTGTTGAAAGATCAACAAAGGCAATTCCTAAACACTGGGCACGCAAAACAACATTGATTGCCAGTAAAAAGTGGTTTCTGTTTGGATCTATCAACTGCGGAGAAACAGTAGTTCCGGGAGTCACAACTCTCACAACATCCCGTGCAACAAGCCCCTGTGCTTTTGCAGGATCTTCCATTTGCTCACAAATGGCCACCTTATAACCTGCCGCAGTCAACTTATTTAAATATTGCTCATAAGCTTTATATGGTACTCCGCACATTGGCAATGATTTTTTCTTTTTTTTGTCACGTGAGGTAAGCGCAATTTGCAAAACTTTTGCGCCCACAATTGCGTCATCTCCAAACATTTCATAAAAGGCATTATGATAGGTATTAAAAGGCCTTGCTGTTGCACCACCTGGAATAGGATGCATCATCGGAGTTTCTACTTGAGGAACTGACATGGGTTTGAATTTAGAGGTAGAAAAGTATCATTTAAGCCCTGCTTGCTGGCCAGATTACTGGAAATAATTCGTGATCCATTGGAACACCGGCAGGCAATTGATCTGAAAGTCCCTGAAACTCAGGAGAAGTTTCCCAGTCACGGGGAGCATGTCGAATATCATCTCCTATCAAGCGTACTGAAAAAACGCGGCGCAGCGCATCTGATCCCGCTGCGGCATGTAATGTAAGCATGTGAAAGGCCACAGCGTCTCCCGGCTCAAGTCCCCACCTGAGAACACGATATTTTTCCAAATTTTCTTCAATATTTGGAGGATCTGAAAGGCTTCCTTCCGGAAACCACTTTGCCTCTTTCTTGAGGAAAGTCCTTGGCAAATACCAGTTTTCCTGATGAGATCCGGCTATGAATTCAAGTGTCCATTCAAGCGGCACGGGATCCACCGGAATCCAAAAGCTGATATTTTGCATTCCTTCAATATTGTAGTACGGTTGATCTTGATGCCATGGGGTCCTTTGTTTCGTTCCTGTTTTTTTAACCAGCATATGGTCGTGAAACAAACGAACCTGCTCAGAACACATAAGTTTTGCAGCAACTTCTGAAATATCACTCTCAAAAATTATTCTTTGGAAAGCTAAATTTTCCTGCCAATTACAAAAATCTTCAAAAAACCAGCCAGGGTCACTCTCAATGCTGGCAACCTTTGCACGTGAACTGGGATGTGAGATGTTTGCATCAATTCCTTCCCGCAAATCTGACACTTCATCTGGAGTAAACAGGTTTTTAATCAGCACTGCTCCATCTTTCGCGTAATTCTCAATATCTGTTTCACTGATGGATACTGGCATAATTTATTTAGTCTCTGGCATCCGCCAGTGACATCAAATGTTTTCGGTAGCCTGGTTCCCCTTCAGCTTCCCACGTTTTCAACAAGGCAGATCCGATAATAGCAATTTCGGCCTTTCCGTGCAGTTGGAACAAATCTTCTGGCTTTGACAATCCAAATCCCAGAGCTAATGGCAAATTAGAGTATTTCCGACACTGACGCAAAAAATCATCTGCATGCCAGTCCAACTCCGTATTTTGTCCAGTTACTCCTTTACGTGCTACACAATAAATAAAACCACTGCCCTTTTCACAGATATTTTGTAATCGTTTCTCGGTATTTGTTGGAGTACAAAGCATGATCGGATCAAGTTCCTGATCACGGCTCAGTTCAAACAATTCTCCAAATTCTTCAAAAGGTAAATCCGGAATAATGAAACCTTCACCACCGTGTATCCTAATATTGGAACAGTATGCCTCAAACCCCATACTGAAAGCCGTGTTACAATAATTCATCATCAAGATCGGAAAATTAAATCGTTCGCTTGCACTCTTCATCAAATCGAAATAATCTTTCCAACGAACACCGTTTCTTAATGCATCCTGATTTGCTTTTACAAAAAGAGGTCCATCCGCACTTGGCTCACTAAACGGCATCTGCAGTTCCACCAAATCCACATCTGCCTCACCCATCGCTTCAAGCATTTTCCAATTCTCCTCCAGAGAAGGATAGCCTACTACGACGTGGGTCATTAGCAAAATTTTATGTTTTTTTAATCGTTTATTTAGATATTCGGTCAGATTCATTTAATTTATGAATTACGAGTTACAACACCATAAATGCTCTGCTTTTCGGTGCCTTAATTACTCAGCTCTTCCGTGCTTTTTTTTCTAAAAATTCCTGCCATTTATGGTCACCAATTGCTTCTGCAATATTGAAAATGTCTTTGTCTCCACGACCGGAAAGATTGATCAGAACTTGCGCTCCATCCGGAATGTCTCGAGCTTCCTCAATCACTGAGGCAAAGGCGTGAGCACTCTCCAAAGCTGGAATTATCCCTTCGGTACGAATGAGAAGTTTTGTTGCAGAAATAACCTCTTCATCAGTGGAATAAGTAAAGCGAATGCGCTTCTTATCGTGCAGATGACTCAAAATAGGACTGACTCCAATGTAGTCCAGACCAGCGGCAATTGAATGCGTGTGCTGCATCTGCCCTTCATCATCCTGAAAGAAATATGTTTTGTAACCTTGTGCGATTCCAACAGTCCCACCGGAAAAACGTGCTGCATGCTTTCCGGAATCGATACCATGACCTCCGGCTTCTACCCCAACCAATTCGACTGATTGGTCCTCAAGAAACGGCAGAAATATTCCGCTGGCGTTGGATCCACCTCCAACGCAGGCATAAATTCTGTCTGGAAGTTTAGAGTTTAATTTAAGCATTTGCTCACGTGATTCATGACCAATAATTGACTGAAACCAGGACACCATTTCCGGAAATGGATGCGGCCCGCAAGTTGTTCCCAAAACATAATGCGTAGTTTCCATACTTTCGGCCCAGTCCCGCATGGCTGCATTGATCGCGTCTTTTAATGTGGCAGTACCTTCAGTTACTGAAATAACTTCTGCTCCAAGCTGTTCCATCCAAAATACATTAGGACGCTGGCGTTCCACGTCAACAGAACCCATGTAGATCGTGCATTCAAATCCCATTTTTGCTGCCATGGTTGCGGTAGCGACGCCGTGCTGTCCCGCCCCCGTTTCTGCAATCACTCGTTGTTTTCCCATTCGTTGAACTAGCAAACCTTGCCCCATCACATTATTAGCTTTATGCGCACCGGTATGGTTCAAGTCCTCCCGTTTGCAAAAAACCTGAAACCTGCCGTCTAATGATTTTGCAAAATTTTCCAGCGGAGTTATTGGAGTTGGACGACATGAGTAGTTTTGCATAACATTCACGTAACTTTGCCAAAATTCAGGGTCAGCCTTTGCTTCTTTAAAAGATGAAATGAGTTTCTCAAACGTCGTCCGCAAAATTTCAGGAATAAACATTCCCCCGTAATCGCCATAATATCCGGAAATATCCGGTGAAATAATTTGTGTTGGCATAGACATGATATTGTATCTTTCCATTTTATGTTTTATGATCCAAAGATAAATTTTACGTACATTTTCTTTACTTGTCAATTAGCCTTTCATGATTAAAAACAACTCCTTTCCTGAGATGGCTATCCAGCAGATTTGGCTGGAACAGGACTTTGATCAGGTGACTCTGAAGACGATCTGTGGGCAGCAGGTCAAAATTGAGTTTGCTGGTTGGTATAATTCCGCAAGCGGTCCAGATTTCCGGGAAGCACGTTTGAAAATAGGAAAGCAATATTTTCTTGGAGCGGTGGAAATTCATGTTAATTCTTCTGGATGGTATTCACATCATCACGAAGGAAATCCGGATTACAATAATGTTGTCTTGCACGTCGTCCTTTACCACAATGGACAGAGGAAAATTAAACGCCAGGACGGGCGAATAGTTCCTGAGCTGGAACTTGCCCCTTTATTGAGTAAAGAACCTTCTACATCAGAAACTGAAGCGAAAATTCACTTAAAAAAATTAAGTGAATTACCGGGGCGTTGTGGAATTGCTGCTTTAGAGCGTGGGACAGAAACACTCAAGAAAATTCTTGGCCATGCTGCAGAACAACGTATTCAAGAAAAAACAGAAGTGCTGCTTAAACGATGGGATGAACAGGATCCGGAGGAACTGCTGTTTCAGTTGCTTTTCAAATCACTTGGATATTCTCCGTATGCACAGGTTTTCGAGGAGTTGGCCAAGCAATATCAATTTCGAGAACTACGCCCTTTGTTTCGTCAGTCTCAGCGCACAACGCGTACTCTGGTGCTTTCACGCTGGTTTGGAGCCTGCGGTCTGTTTTCCAAAAAAATGACCATTGCCGACCCTACAGTACGACATGAATTTCAGCAGTGGAAAGCTGCCTGGCAGGAACTTCCAGAACATCCACAAGTTTCCGGGAAAATTTCACAGGCACATCGCCCCCAAAATTCCCCAGAGCGACGTTTATTGGGTATGTTCCACCATTTGTACCGCATAGCAAATGACGGTTTACTCAAACGCTGGTTGGTAGTTTTACGAAACTTGAGTGTTTTTTCTGAAGAAAAAGAGTTGCGGCGGCAAGCACTGGCGGAAACAGAACTGCTATTTTCTACTCCTGATTGGGAAATTTGGCGGAAACACCTTGTTTTGGGTAAATCGAAACAGATTAATACCACACAACTTGTTGGAAAAGACCGTCAAACTGTAATTTGGGCAAATGCAGTTTTGCCGTTTTTCCTGGCCCTTGCACGTCATGAGAATGAACCGGAGCTGGAAAAACTTCTTTATCAATTGTTCATGATTTTACCTGCAGAAGCTTCAAACAGCAAAACACGTTTCATGGAAAATCGTTTATGGTATTCAGAATTATCTAAATCCGCTAAACTGAAAATGAACACATTCGGGAATCGGCAGGGTTTGATTCAAATTCAACATGATTTTTGCCAAAATTTCCATCAGGGCTGTGTTAGATGCGAGCTGCCTCGACTTTTAGAAGACTAAGTACAGATATGAAAAAAACAATGTCAATAAAGCAAATATTATTTTTACCATTGTGCCTCTCTATCTTGGTTGTCGGCTCATCTTGTGCCGCTCCGAAACTTTCTAAATTTGAAGTGCAAAGACCTTCAAGGATTACAGTGCCGCGGGAAGTAAAAAAAGTATTTATTCGTGCAGATTTGGTGGACGAAACAAATGATAAACTTGGCATTAAATCTAAAGTACTTCAACAACTGGCCCAGGAACTTAATCGTTTCGAGCGCTTTAATGTCAGTGTAGTAAACACTTTAGACGAGGCCAATATTGATTCGGAAAAAGAAACTATTGCCATAATTCAGGGGGAAGTCATCAGCGGAGGTGAAGTGGACCGAGGACAATTTACTGACCTCGCCACTTGCACAGGAGGACTTGGCGGTAGACTGTCATCAGCTGGTGCTGCAGCAATTTCAGATGAAACAATTACTTTGGATAGTTGGAGAGGTTATATTTGTAGGAGAGGGGCTTTTGCCAGTAATGTAGCAGAAATGGCACTTTCATCTGCATTCGCGTTGGTGGGTTTAAATGAAGTTATTCCGCCTAAAAACCAGGTTGTTAGGACATACAAATACAAGAATATGCTCGGCACACAGGCAAATTTAAGTTTTACAGTAATAGGCCTTAAGAGGGAAACGCTGGCGATTCGTGCGGATTCATCCAGCTTTGGACGCAGTATTACGGAAAAGGATTCCTATCGCAACGTCAAAGAAAGTCACCTAATTTCTTTGACTTTAGGTAGCCTGATCAGTTACACAAGGATCCCAATTTTTCCAATTCCAATTCGTGAAGTTGCCTTGGCGAGCCGCAGCAATCCCAAACAGATATTCTATGGCCACAAACCCTTGCCGGTTCCAAGCATTTACGACTTGCCTCCCAAAGAAAAGAAGAAGGTAATTCAGAAATTGGTGATGCTGACACTGCAGTCATTCATCCGTACAATTTCTCCATACAAGGTTATGGTTGATGCAGAGATCGCTTCCGGAGGCAAAGCAAAAGCCGGAGGTTTACTCAAAGAGGGAAAATCCAAACAAGCCCGAAAGATAATTGAAGCAATTCCGGAAGGAAAACGCGATTCGCAAGATTGGTATAATTTGGGTTTAGCTTATGAAGCCAGTGCTGTTAGTCCGGAAGATTATGAAGATGCACGACGGTTTTATATTACTGCCCTTGAAAATAGTCCAGGTACAAAACTTTATGCACAAGGTGTTGGACGCACACGTCTTTATCTTGCTGAAAAAAGAAGATTGGCCAAACAAATTCAAGATTAAAGAAATAATTTATATGAATAACTATTTATTTAATCAAACTTTGTACCTTTTGTTGATAGGCGTTTTTCTGTTGACGAGTTGCGCTAAAGCTACGCTTACGGTGCGCTCACCTGCGGAGATCAACACAAGAGACATCAGAAATATAGCCGTGGGCAAATTTGAGATTGGGCAGATTTCTCTGAAATATAAAACTGAGCGGAATGGCATTTGGCAAACCCATCCTGTTTTGCTGAATGAGGCCCAACAAAAATCCATCAGCCGTTCTGTCAGGGCGCGGGTAATAAATCTCTTAACCGCTACTCCGTACTTCAAAGTCGTTTTTTCAGATGAATTTGAAAAGCTGGAAAATGATACGGCACTGCAGCAATTAGTTTCAGTACGGGGATACAAAACTCAAAATGTTGATGCAGTTATCAACGGAAAACTTTGGCTCGACATTGAACGAACTGATGGAGTTGACCTGAGTAAAGAAGGCCTGGAATATTTCAGGCCACCAAGTTCACGACGTAGCCTTGGTTTGAATTTAACAGTCGATCAAGTTGTTTGGTGGCCCTACAAATCAACACGAGGGACATTGGGACTTGAAATAAAAATGACTCGTCTGGTACCTGCAGAAGTTGTGGCAACTACTTTTGAGACTCGTACTTACTCACAAAGGATAGGTGGAAGAAGCACAGAAAGTTTTCAGCAAATTGCAGAAAGTTTAACATCCGTTCTGCCAACTTCAAAAACCACCAAGACTGAATCCATTGAAAAATCTGCAGACGTTCTTCCTTCCTTTGAGCAAATAATTGCGGACCTGTCACTTTCCATAGCCAGCGGATTTGTACGTAGAGTTGCAGTCACTGACAAAACTGTCAGCTACCAAATTGCTGATGGTAAGTTTCCCAACTCTAAAATTTTGATGGAGGCCGGTGCTTACGATTTGGCAATTGAACAGTTACAACAAGCTACTGCTGAAAATCCGGATCCAAATGATCTTTATAACCTGGGACTTTGCTTCGAAGCAGTTGGAGATTATGGACTCGCTCAGACAAGTTACAGAGAGGCGTGGAGTGCTGAACCGGAAAACCTGCTTTTTGCGCAGGGAATGGGACGCATCGAAAGACTTCAGCGTGAAAACCCGCAACTGCTAAGACAACTCGAATCACGTTAATGATTATGGAACAATCTACAACTGCTCATATGTTATGAAACTCATATCCTTTCAAATGATTCGTTTCTTTAATTTTGCAATGCGGGAAAACATTGAGACTACTTACATCAGGAATTCAGTTCTTTTGAGCATTTGTGTATTTTTACTCACAGGATGTGCACCAAAAGTAAGTTTCCAAATCGAACGTCCAGCAGCTCAACGTGTTGAAAACATTAACTACATTGAAATTGGTAAATTTAAAATTGTATCTGGACAAATCAAGTTGCCAAGTTCGGTAGAATCTGGATCAAACCAGAATTTTTCAAGAAGTGATAAATTGTTAAAACCAACTATCTCCAAGTTCAATTCAAACAAAGAACAAGCGTCTCAAATTGCAGACTTGCTAAGGGCTGCTCTTGTTCACAACCTTTCTCTTCATTCGCCGTATAAGTTGATTAACACAACCGGAAAGGAAACCGGATTTAGCGGTGTACTTCCGGATGCGGCAAAAGTTGCAATCCTGCAAGGAAAAGTCAAATATTTTGAGCGAATAATTGAATCCGAAGAGGCCCTTTCTTATTTTACAAATATCAAAAACAGGGGTGCCACCCTTGAGCAATCATTACTGGCAAGTGCAGTTTCAATGGGAGCAGAATCTTATGGAGCAGGATTTTTGATTCCAACTCCTTATGTGGAACAATTAGCCACGCTTGAAGTTGAATTTACTTTAATAAATAAAAGTGATGGAATCGATGTCGTTCCCCCTCAAATAATTCGCACTTACTATGTGCGGAAGTGGGGTGGTGCTCCCGATACCTCACATTTACCAAGAAATATAAAGACAGCAATTATAGAAGGATTTGAACAGGATGAAGATAATTCCGCGTCTTTTCTTTCAAGAATTGACCGTGCTGGTTTGTCCTTTACAAACCCTACTGAATATTTTGCAAGAGGATTCAACCTGAAACAGAATGTCCAGGTTCCACAAACCTCTTTGGATTTGAAGATCAAATTGGGACGTCAAGTGGCCCAAACATATGTCAAACAAATCAGTCCTTTTCATGAAACTGCAGATTTACTTGTTCAAGATGGGAATACAGTTGCTTCGACACTGATCAGAGGAAATGCCTACCAGGAAGCTGTTGCCTATCTTCAGGGTTTGGAGGAGCTTACTGCAAAAGACGAATACAACCTTGGTCTAGCTTTTGAGGCCAGTGGAGAAATTCCACAAGCGAGAAATCACTATGAGCTCGCGTTAAAACGAGAATCAAGTAATCAAGATTTTAAAGATGCAGTAAAACGAACACGAAACTAAACTGTGTGCTCTAAAAATGCAGATTTCCAGTTGGTTTATTTTAGATCCGCCAATTCCTGGTGGGGATCATTCTTCATATCAAAGAATGGGGATGGAATTTTCAATGCACGTGAAATTCGCTCAAGAGATGCTTCTGTAACTTCAGCTGCATGGGATTCCCAGCTTTTTACAGTTTGAATTGCAAAACCATGTTCATATGCAAATGCCTCAATCGACATGCCTCTCAGCAAGCGGGCATATTTGATGCGATCACCTATTCTGTCAAGATCAAGGTCATTATCCAAACCCATCTCACGCACATCAATTGCTAAAACTTTAGCAATTTCACTATATTTAGTAAGTTTTGGAGTAGAGTGTCCAGTTTCCCAATTCTTTACAGCAGTCAGCGAAACACTGAGTTTTCTGGCAAATTCTTTGCGAGTCAAACCAGAACTTTCGCGCCATTGAGCCATTTTTTCATCAAATTCCATTTTACTTTTTTGTTGATTCTTTATTTTTATACAGGAAAATGTTTTTCACTCAATATATCCAAAAACTCTTATTTATTAATATATTGAGATGATATTTTTGTACAATTAAAGTCTCATCTTTTCCGTTGAACAACGTTGATTATCAATCAATTTGTCAAGAATGTCAACCATTTTTTGGAATTGCTTTTTTCGGTCTTCAAATGAAAAAATATTGCAGGTGGTTTGATTGCAGGTGGAGAATTCCAGAAACCTCTCAAAGAAGGTGCGGATTTAATGACCGGTTCAACATACAAAAGTTTTGGAGGTCCTCCCTCCAGAATGGTTTTTACGAGTTCAGCAGAACTGGCTGCGCGTCTTGACATAATTGCTTTCCCAGGACTTACGGCAAATTTTGATCTCAGTCGAGCTGCAGCAATCGTCATACCCGTTTTGGATTTGCTGACACAAGGAAGAGAATATACGAAAATGTGTATTTTCAACACCAAAGCACTTGCAGAAACACTTCACACTAGAGAATGTGAAGTGTTTCACGTAAGTGGAAAAGGATTCACGAATTCCCTGCACGTAGCTCTGCCTGCAGCAACTTATGGTGGAGGCGATACTGCCTCAAAGCCTTTGGAAAAAACCAATCTATTCACCAGTAAAATTGGTTTGCCACTGCCTCCTGTTCCAGGATACTTTAACGCGATACGTCTGGGGACCCAGGAAATTACACGTTAGGGAATGCACCCGGAAAATATGGAAACGATTGCTGACTTTTTTTGCCGCCTGCTGCTGAAACAGGAAAAACCAGAACCGCTGAAATCTGAAGTAATTGAATTCCGGAAAGCAATTCAAAAAATGCACTACATTCGAGACTGTTTAAATTCTGACTGTTACTAAAATAGTCAGATTAATATATGTTTGTCAGTCCAACTTTTTTCAATAACTCAGTTTCCATTTCCAGCATTTCACTTGCTTCCTCCGAAGATTGTTCGTGATTCCATCCTGCCAGATGAGCACAGCCATGTGCCAGCAAGCGAATAAGTTCCGTCTCAAAATCCCATCCATTTTCAGTAGCCTGCTGACTGACACGTTCTCCAGAAAGGACCAGTTCCCCGGCTACCCCTGTACTTTCTGAGTTTTCCAATTCAGCCTCACTCATTTGGGCTTCAAACATTCCCGGATCATCTTCATCATAAGCCCATGACAAAATATCTGTGGGACAATCTTTTCCACGGAATTCTTTGTTCAGTTTTTGAATTACTGAATCATTTGTGATATATAAAGAAATTCCACGTTCTCCTGCATACAAATATTTTAGAAAAATTGTAAGTATATTTTGAAGTTCGGATTTGTTAATCAAGTTTTCCCATTTTTCATCACAGCGAATTTCAATCATAGGACTGTTTTTTCAACTGCAAATACTCGCAAGTGGGCACTCCGGCTTCTGGGATTATCGGCAACCTCTTTTTTAGTAGCATTTACCGGCCTTCTGGTCAGGACTTGTCCCCGTGGTTTTTCACCGCAAATGCAGTATGGCAGATCGGTTGGACAAACGCAGGGATTTTCCCATTTCCTGAACTGGTGTTTGACAATGCGGTCCTCCAGAGAATGAAATGAGATTAAGGCCACACGACCGTCCTTTTTTAATAGTGATGGAATCTGCTTCAACAAAACTTCAAGTTCTTGCAGTTCGTCGTTAACAGCAATTCTAAGGGCCTGAAAAGTCAAAGTTGCAGGATTTAACCCCTGTTTTTGCAACCGCCTTGGGATGACACTGCTAACAAGTTGGGCAAGCTCCTTTGTTGTTTTCAATGGATTTTTTTCTCTGAATTCCAGTATCTTGCCCACAATTTTCCTAGCAAAACGTTCTTCACCAAAATTTCGCAAAATCTTGAGCAATTCTTGTTCACTGGAATTATTGACCAAATGTGCAGCAGTGATCTGCTGACGATCCGGATCCATTCGCATGTCAAGAGGTCCTTCCCGCAAAAAAGAAAATCCCCTCTCAGCACGTGCCAGCTGCTCACTTGAAAGGCCTAAATCAGCCAAAATATAATCAAAAACAGGCTCACCGCATTCGGCAAAAAATTCAGGAAGTTCAGAAAAACTGGCCTGACCCAGTTTGGTTTGCTTTTCGTATGTCTTCAATCTTTCCGCTGCAGCTTTTACAGCAAGCGCATCTCTATCAATTCCGTACAGCTTTGCGTCCGGAAAATTTTCCAACAAGAACCTGCTGTGTCCCCCTCCGCCAAGAGTACAATCCAGAATTGTTTGTGTTGATTCCGGGGCAAAATCAACCACTTCTTGTGTTAAAACTGAAATATGTTCAAACTGCATTTTCATTTAAAGCGTAACATTTTTTTTGCTGCAGCATGATAAGCGTAAATCTTTTTAAAAGCTATGTTGTTTGTAGGGAGTAAACTTTGAAAAAGTACATTCGGGTTAAGAGCTTTGCTTTGTGAAAAAATCAGGTTCAGCAATATTTTTGCGTGTTTTTGAGAAAAATCCCTGCGTACCACCAAAACAGGATACCAAGCCACTCCCTCCAATTCTTCTATTTGATAATGATATTTATTGGCAGGAAGTTTTTGTGTAATCAGCCAGGAGAATTTTAACCGCAAAGCTTGAATCAACTGCTGATTTAATGATAAAAGCCGGATTCCCGGAAACTGTTCCAGCCAGTCGTTGACTTCTTTCAATGGAGCAGGACCGGTGAAAGCAAGCACTTCTTCAGAAAAACCTTCTGAAAAATTTGGAATGCTCTCAGTATTGAACCAGTTAATTTTTGTTTGCGGTGCTAAATTCTTCCAGACTTTCGCGAAATAAAACGAATTATCATGTACAAGCAAAGTTTGGGTGCTTTCAAGTGAGAGTAGAGGTCCGGGAACTGTACCCATGACATACAACCAGTTCTGCCAAAGAACGGTAAGAACACGCAAACCTGGGTGTTTTTTTAATTCTTTGTGTGCGACTGCAGCATCAATAATCGCCAGTGTAACCCTGTTATTCTCTAATTGTGTCAGACGACTCTCGGGCGAAATTTCAGGATGTATCACGAATTCTATTTTGCGACTGGTTTTGGATGAACTCCAAAGACGCGCCAGCTCATTAGCAAAAATATATGATCCAGTATTTTGACTACCGGTAAGAATTATATTTTGCTGCTGGCCCCACAAAGTCACTGAACTGGAACAGAGCAACAAAATTAGAATAAATATTTTTAAGAATAGCTTCATATAAAATATTTTGTCACCGTTGGCATTCTGGACAAAAAAAAGTGCTCCTTTGCTGCTGCACTATTCGTTGAATAGGCGTTCCACATTCTGTGCAGGGCATTCCCTTTTTATCATAAACCTGCAGAAATTGTTGAAATGCCCCAGTTTTATCATCAACTCTGCGGAAATCAGAAATAGTTGTACCATTATTCTTTATCGCTTCTTGCAGAATATATTTTGTGTATTTTATAATCAACGACCATTCTTTTTTATTAATGCTGCCTGTACTTCGCTGAGGATTTATCCTGGAGCGGAACAATATTTCTGAAACATAAATGTTACCCAGTCCAGCAATTATTTTTTGATCCAGCATTACTGATTTAATTTCTCGCTTGGAGGATCCAAGATTTTTTATGAAATAACCTAGAGTCATAGCTTTCGAAAGAGGTTCAATCCCAAGTTTTTGCAAGGACTTTGAGTCAGCTAAATCATCATATACTTCCAGAGTTCCAAAGCAGCGAATATCATCAAATATCATCTGCCGTCCACTTTCTAAGTTAAACCAGACACGATTATGTTTTGTCGGTTCCAGTAGAGGCTCACTGACTATGAATTTCCCAGTCATTCGTAAATGAGCAACTAAATATCTTTTTGGTTCTAAATCAAAAATCAGGTATTTTGCCCGACGTTTAACATCCATAAATTTTCTTCCACACAATTGTTCCTGAAACGTATCCAGGTCTCCCTGCACAATTGGATTACTGCGGAATATTTCAACTGATGAAATAATGTCTCCACATATTTCTTCACGTAATTCTCGAACGACAGTTTCGACTTCAGGTAGTTCCGGCATTTAAATCTTTTTCAAACTTGATTGATTTCTCTTCGTGCAGGATATTCTATCTGAGTCAGATTCGACACTCAACCCCTTTCCGTAGAGTAGTTGTTATTACTATTAATTTAAACAATAACAATGGTTTTGGATGGGGTAATAATTGGAATTTATACGATCCATATATTGGGTATGGGTATGGTTCTTTTAATTAAAGAAGTATTGCAAATGACGCAGGCAAAGTTTTCTTGGAATTTTGTGTTAACATTGAGTTTGTGTGATAATACGCTGATTGATATTGTATTTGATAAACTGTCTAGTACCCTCTGATTATTTTGTGTATTGATCAGAAAAAATATTCGTAGAACAATTATCATGTTTATAATATTTAATTATCATTAAAACAGAAGGAACCAATTGAGTCGTACATATTATTCATCAATTGTTGAAAAATTATTAACTGATAAACAGGACTTAATTCTTGGTGAATTAACATATTTTCGGGATTATTATTTTAGGTCAAAATGGCTGTAGGATGGGCCCGTGAAGGGGCGGTACAGGAGCAAATTGAGGCTACAGTTGAAGATGCTGTTCAATTAGCACGAAGTCGCTTACCAGAAGGGGAAAGTTTTATCAAATGTGAGGAATGCGAAATTGAAATTCCGGCTGCCCGGCGGAAAGCAGTACCGGGTGTACGACTATGCATTCAATGTCAGGAGGAATTAGAAAAAAAGCAGACCGCGATCAGTTATTACAATCGAAGTGGGAATAAGGACAGCCAACTGAAATGATGCCCACTATTGCGGGATGTTAAGCATTAATCAAGAGCGAATTTTCCCCCATGGTGTCCCCTGCAGTCTCTGTCCGGCAATCCACAAACCCAGAATCCTGCATATAACTACGTTAGCGAGCGGAGCAATCAGCCAGATTGTCAGATCTATGCTCAAGGGGAGATTTGCTTCTACTGCATGTGATACGTACTGACTGCCTATAAATGCAGTGGGATCATTACTTTATTGGAATTCACGTCGATTGCAATCCTTCCTCAACGGCTTTTCGATCTTTTCTTTTAAGCATAAAATCGTCCTCCATAATGGATAAAGTTTGCGGGGGCATTATGGCAGCAAGCGTATTAGAATCATCTAAACCCAAGAACACTCGAATCAGTCGACTGAAAATGTCCATGGGTGTAGCGGTAGAACTATTAGTAATTTTAAGCTTGTTTTTTGATCCACCTCCGGGACCTCAAATTGCTTCTTTTCTTCATTGTAATCAAAGGGGATATTGTTTTCGCTACAATAACCATGAGGTAAAAATTTCAATCTTGCAAAATTCATCAAAAATTCCTGTGTTGTTTTGCTTCTAGCTAAATCCTGTTCCAGTTCATTTTCAAGTCCTTCACCTTGTTTAAATGAACTTTCCATTTTGTTCAACAGGGTGAAAAATATGTGTGTGTTTGTCAACACCTGATATATCATTTTACCCTCGGATGATGTCATTTCTTTGCAGGCTTTTTTCAGAGCAATCATTTGAAATGGCTGGAAAGGATCGTAAACTTGGTTTTTTATTGCCAGTAGCAAGCTCACTGGATTTTTCAGATTTTTTTGTTTTTCTAACCTGGATTTTACCACAATAGGATCTTGCTCTGATTTTTCTATTAGTGCTTGCCAACTCTACTTTTCTTGCAGATTCTTTTATTCTATGAGCTTTAATCCTGTCACCGACTGGTATTAACTCTGAATGAAGTTCATCGACAAAACGCTGTTCCTCCTGTACCCCAAGACCTAACATTTCATCCAGTATCCAATTCAACTCCTCCACCTGATCCGCTCTTTGCCGCAAACTATTTTCAGAAAATCCCGTGTCCTGTCCCAAGAGTGCTATTGTTTGCTCATACAAGGCCCTTGAGTCAAGTTTTTGTTCTCGCAACTTAGCTAGTTGCAGCCACATTGATTCGACTTCCTTGATGGAGCTTTTCAACAAAACACATGTTTTAGTTATACTTCCAAAAAACATTGATGCTGAGGTTAAACTCGCATTTTCATCATAAGCGTTCTTCAAGAATTTATAAGTCTGCCTGGAGTCCCAGTCAGAGGCATTTGAAAGTGTTTCCAAAAAGGTTTTAAGTTTGTCACAATACTGACTCATCGCTTCTTTGCCTTGTTCAAGTAAGTCCAGCGAATGAATCATTCCTTCTGTAATTGGGTCATCAAACAAGTCAACATCATTGACACTTTGATGTAATTTAATCAATGTATCGCTCTTTGAGTCAGCAACGCGACCACCTTTTTCCAGCATACCTTTGATCAGTTCAAGGACTTTGATCAGGAAAGAATTGGTGATAGTTTGTGAAGATGCATTGTGATAAATCTTTCCAAAGCAGATTGAAAGGTTTTGTAGAATTCCTGTCACTTCCTGTAAAGTTTCGTCAACACCTGCAAAAGACTCACTAAAAAGTTGCAGTTTCTCCAGTTCCTGTACAGCATTATCATGGAAGCTTGAGATGCTTTTCTCAATACCATCACTGTCTTTTTGCTCTTCAAGTATTTTCAAATGTCTATTAAGAAATCCCAATGGTTCAAAAGGGATACGGAGCAGATGCATACGGAGGGTCATATCCGTAAGTGACATTTCGTACAGATGAATACCCCAGTCCGGAATATTTTTTGAGGTCGGAACTCTTACATTTTTAAGCTTTCTTTCAAAACTGGAAAGTTTGTCCAGAATTTCATTTGGAGTAGACTGTTCCGCAGGCGTTTTTTTTGAAAGAGCATCCGTCAGTGCTTGCTGCTCCAATTCCTGGATTTGGCTAACATTATGGAAAAACTTATAAACAGATTGAACTTCTTCTATGGTCATTGGTGGATCAAAGTTACCAATATTTTCATTTTTGAGTAATTTTTCTGCAAGTGGTGCGCTCTCTGAGTATATTTTTTCAACTTCAGTTTTTGCAGAATCATCTACATTTACATCAATTGGCAATCGTATCCATTTTCCTTGCTGGTGACCGTCACGTATTTTCCGGATTTGTTTCAGAGATAATTCAATTGCTTTTCCGGCAGAAAATCCAAGTGGTGCCGTGGCATAAAATCCTTGATCCAGACTAAAATGGATGCACTCAGACTTGCGGATTATATGATTTTTCATTTTTAAATAACGAGTTGCATCTCTATTAAAAAGCTCCGGAGTGCGGCATTTATTATACAGTTCCTTGTTGGTTCGGTTGATCTCCCCCAGAATTGAAACTATACTATCCTTTTCACCGGCCTGAAAAATCCAGCGATTTTCTTTACTCAGTGCAATTTTAACAAATTGAGTAATATCTTTTGTTGCCTTTACAGCTTCCTGAACATGAGATACAGTTTTTCTCTCAGCCTCAAGAGCGGATTTGGCCAGTTTTAATTGTTCCAGTGTATTAGTGGACATAAGAATCCCCCCAAGATATACTGTACAATATGATTATCTTTTCGTATTGACAGACAAGATACATCAGTGATCTTAACCAATTGGAAAATAAAACTGAAGATCTGAAGACATTTATATTTTTACCCATTGAAACTAAGTATTTAAGATTCAAGAATGAAATCGTTATTGGAAAGTATCTCACAACCTACAGAGATACAAAACTTAAATTTGAAAGAATTAACTCAGTTGGCCGAAGAATGCCGTCAACGTATCATCGAAGTCACCAGCCAACGTGGAGGCCATCTTGCTTCTTCCCTTGGTACTGTTGAAATCACAGTAGCATTGCTGAAAAATTTTAATTTCAACATTGACCGAATTGTCTGGGACGTAGGACACCAGGCCTACGCCTATAAAATTCTGACCGGCCGCAATGAAAAATTTGATTCGCTTGGTAAAGCCGGTGGCATCAAAAAATTTCTCTCACGTGACGAAAGTAGTTTCGACCATTTTGGAGCAGGACATGCCTCAACTTCAATTTCAGCAGCATTAGGAATGGCGGTTGGTCGTGATCTATCAAATAAATCAAACACATGTAATTGCTGTTATTGGAGATGGAGCAATGACCGGAGGTTTAGCTTTTGAAGCACTTAATCACAATGGGGCTCTCGATAAAAACATGCTGGTTATTTACAATGATAACAGCGTCAGTATAGATCCAAATGTTGGTGCAATTTCAAAATTATTGACTCGCTTTGCCTCTTCCAGGTTTTACAATAGATTCCGTGAAGAAACTCTGGAATTCGCAGAGAAGGCACCTTTTTCTGAACGACTGGGTCTGAAAACTACTTTACAGAAATTACACGATTCTGCAAAGAGCTTTTTTTCTCCGCCAAGTATGTTCTTTGAACAATTGGGTTGGCGATATTTTGGTACAGTCGATGGTCATGATCTTTCAGAACTGCTGGATTTAATAAATCATGTTAAGGATTTAGACGGTCCCATTGTTATTCACTCCATTACACAAAAAGGTAAAGGCTATGCTTTTGCTGAAGAAGATGCCTATAAGTATCATGGTGTTACCCCATTCGAACCAGAGGATGGTAAATTTGTAAAGAAAAAATCATCCGGAAATGTAATTAGTTTTTCTCAGGTTTTTGGAAACAAACTAGAAGAATTGATGGCAAGAGATGAACAAGTCGTGGTTGTGACTGCCGCCATGCTGAGTGGAACGGGTATCGTTAAACTGAAACCAAAATATCCGGAACGTGTGCTTGATGTTGGTATCGCTGAAGGTCATGCTGTGACGTGCTCAGCAGGACTTGCAACCACAGGTAGTAAACCATTTGTTGCCATTTATTCAACATTTTTGCAGCGTGCACTTGATCACATTATACACGACGTAGCAATTCAAAAATTACCGGTACGCTTCATGCTCGACAGAGCAGGATTTGTTGGAGCTGATGGCCCGACCCATCACGGATTGTATGACTTGACTTACCTGCGAATGATTCCAAACATGACAATAATGGTCCCCCGGGATGGGCAGGAATTGCGCGGCATGATGGAACTTGCCTATAATAATGAAAGCGGTCCCTCGGCAATACGCTACCCAAGAGGAAATACTGCTAATCCTGACGAAAATGATTGTTCTCAAATTGAATTTGGCAAAGCACAAATTTTACGAAAAGGGAAAGATATTGCGCTGTTTGCGATAGGTTCAATGGTCGATATTGCAGAGAAGACAGCAGATCTTCTTGAAAAGGATGGTTACTCTGTTGCTGTTGTAAACGCAAGATTTGTCAAACCGCTGGATGAAGATGTAATTGTTAGGCTTGGTAAAGAAGTACAATTACTGGTAAGCCTTGAAGAAAATACAATCCACGGAGGTTTCGGCAGTGGTGTGCTTGAAACTCTTAGTGTAAATGGTATTTGTGTGCCTACTCTGCAGCTTGGTGTTCCTGATCGCTTCATAGCACAAGGGAACCCGGATGAACAACTAAGGTCGGCTGAATTGAGTATGGAGCAAATCTACTCTCGTATTCTTGAAAGATTGCCCGTTCCTGCTCATAAGAAAATCAGAAAGAAAAGAATAGTCTCACCAAAGAACTCGCCTCATAATAATTGAAGAATTAATAAACAGTACCTGAACAATATTATCTAAACGGGCTTCTATCTCCGTTTCAGCTGATTTGTTATTGCCCAATTGTAAGTCCTCAGTTTTCATCAATCAACGATTAGTCTGAAAATCAGGCCTAAAGTAGGCAACTCACAGTTGCATATATTTTTTGTTAAACCTTTATTTCAGGAATTACAAGCAATCAATTGTTATTATTGTTGATTACCTTTTTCATTCAAGTATAAGCTAAAATGTACAGCTCTTGCATCAGAGTTGTGCTGAAAGTTTTGCCGGGGATCCGGTTAACGAATTCCGTGAGGAAGTTGCTACAACCATTTTTTAAGGAAATTAAACATGTCAAACGATTTACTGAAACAGCTTGAAGTAAAAATTAATGAAGCGATTGAAACCATCGAATTTTCACGAATGGAAATTACGGATTTAAAAGAAAAGAATGATGAGTTGGAAAATCGATATGAAGATTGGGAGCAAAGGCTATCATCCTTAATTGAAAAATTTGAACAGCTGGAAGATATGGAAGCTGTTGAAGTTGATGCAAAGGTTGTTACGTCAATTCAAAAAGACGAAGAGACAGAGGAAGTGGTTGCTGAGGAGGCGAGGAAGCAGAGGAAGCAGAGGAAGTGCTTGCTGTGGAGACTGAGGATGTCGTTTATGTATTGTTTGAATTTGAAGGAGATGAAATTGAAGGGTCCACTTTTGGTACCAGTACAGATTCATACACTGAAGCCCCGGGGTCCTCACAACACTACGCATGATGCTAACGACGTGTTTCAAATCTATCATAATTTTTTGCACTAATCGTTTGCATTTATTTTTAATTGCGAAGGAAATAAAAAATAAGTTTCTTAGAAAACTTCTCCTCTTGCTGTTTACAAGCCTGTTCTTTGTAAACCTGGTGTTTCCTCAGTTTCTCCAGGCACGTCAATCAGTTGGATTACTTTCAGTTGATGTTAAATACCCTTCAAAAGGATTGAATTGGTTGGGGCTGTTTGTTCAGGAAGAACTTTCCATGCAGCTGCAACTGGCCAATCGATTCTCTGTGATAACTCCGGATATCATGCGCCGCTGGAATCAGCGCCTTCATGACTTAGGACAGCTTTCCTCAAGTAATATATCATTACAAAACTCGGAAATTTCCCAAATAAAACCGAACAGACTAATTCAAATATCTTTACAAAAAGTCCTTAATCAACTTTCTGTTACATTGAGCATCAGTATTTTCGGAGAAAGTAAATCAACTCTGAAAATACAAAACACTCATACCTGGAACACTCCTGACAAACTAATAGTTTCACTCTTGCAAAGCCTTGGTGAGGGGGACCAATTTTTCAGTAATCTGACTCATTCCCCAAAAACCTACGATTGGGACGGTCTTAAGCATTTTTATCAGTGGAGACTTAAACAAGTACCTGTCCCTAATACTTCTGCATGGGAATCACATAAAGATGAGTTGGAGGCATTGCTAATTAGTTATCCTTCTCTGGCATCATCGATTCAATTTTACAGAGCTGTCATGCTCATTATCGAAAGCAGAGTTTTAGAACCAGCTCTTGTCCCTGCTCTAAATTCCGCAGAAACAGAAATTTTGGCAGCCATGAAACAGCACCCTGATAATAGCGAGCATCACACTTTACTCTCGCTCGTGCACTACCTTCGAAGAGAACCCTTGTTTGCTAAACAACAGGCAAATATAGCCAATCAGTTAAATCCCCGCGATGGTATGTCTTTCATCCTCTATGGACTTACTATCGGTAAAACCCCTCAGGCAGGTGATGTTTACGTCAAGCGTGGGCTAAAACTTTATCCGTTTGTTATCGAACCAAGTACTGATGGCTGGCAGCCTTACCATGTGCTGATCAAGGATTTAGAACCATGGATTATTCCTGCACTTTCCGAAAAAACACAAAGTTTCGAACAGCTGATGCATTCCGGTCAGCAGGATTACAATGCCCGCCGCTGGAAAGAAGCACTTCAGTCTTTTGAAGATGCTGCTGCACTGCAGCCATTACAACCAGGACCTTATCTGCATCTGGCAAAATTACGCCTGGTTCAACAGGATCCGCAAAGTGCGCTTTTACTACTTGCTAAACTTCGAAAGAAATTCCCCAAACATCCTGAAATCAACCTTTATCTGGGTTATGCACATGAAAAACTAAAACATCTGGAAAAAGCCGAAACATTATACCGACAAGTACTTCACCTGAAACCTGAACATCATAAAGCACTGTTGAGGCTTGGAGCTGTGCTTATAAAACTTGGGAAACGCCATGAAGCCCGCAGTTTCCTGGAAAGTCTCACTAAAAAATATCCTATATATTCTGTGGCCTGGTGGAACCTTGGAATTGTCTATTATCAGCTTGGAGAATTTCAGTTAGCAGAGACTGCGTGGGAGGAGTCGTTGAGACTTGAGCCGGATAACAGTCAAATAAGGTTACGCATCGAACAACTACGTGAAGAGTCCTAATATATACCAGCCACACTGTAGAATTATTAAAATAATAATAAATTAGGCTTCACACTTGCAATTGTTTAATATACAGTAGGTTTGCATAAAATATTAGATGTATTTGAAGCTGAAATAATTTTTTTGTGGATAAATACTTTTTTATAGTGTATTTTAACTTAAAAAAAGTATATCATACGGTTTTTTTGGAATAAAAAGCTTGCAATTCTCTATAGCAAACAATAAACTTTCAGGCTAGGTTGGTAAAAGATTTTCAAATTAATTAAGAGCAGAAGAAGGAATTGTACATGAAAAATCTCATAATATTACTCATATCTATCTTTTTTTCTGTCCAGGTATTAGCTCAAACTGATAGTCAGGAGGTCGCACCGACAGATGAAACTTCAAAGACAAATTTGTCAGGAGAGTATATATACGCCAGTTCATACTTTAAGAAATCCAAAACAGGTGTTGCTTTAAAGTATTTAACTACAGCGGCTGGCCCCAGTTTGTTTTATGGGTGGCGCTTCGTTGTCTATAACACCGAAAAGTTTTTTATCGGAGGTACTGGATTCGCAGGACAGCTAGGTGCTGTAGATAGTGTAGGAACGTACACTTATGGTGGATTGATAGCCGGTTATGATTTTACCATTTTCGACGATATTTATGTTGAATGGGGCTTAACAGCTGGTGGTGGTGGTGCAAAAATGTATGATAGTACAGCAACAAACACAGTACAAAGTGGAGGAGCAATCGTAGAACCCTGGTTTGGATTTAATTATAAAATTGGAGAACAGACTGACTTCAATTATTCTTTCGCCTATAACTTGACGCCAAATGATAAATATTTGACAGGTGTCTCCTTCAACCTTCGAGTTGATTTCATTATAGATTAAGCCCTCTGTTTAGCAATGTTGCCTCAAGCAATGTTTCAAGAATAAAATCCTGGATTTGCTGATTCGTAAGTCTGGGACTTACCTTTGTATTTTTTACTAATCCACAAATTACTTAAATTATCCATTTAGATTTTTTCTAGTTTCCTCCTCGTTGGAAGGCTTTGTTGTGTTAGATCGTTTTTTGGGACTGAAAATATTTTCCTCTAATTTGTATTTATCGTAAATATCTTACCTCAATATTTCTTCTCTCTTAAAACAGTTTACTAAAGTTATCAGTCAGAAATAATCAGTAGAGTGTAATTGTGTGTTTTTAAGCTTTCAATATAGTGCTATTCATTCTACTAATGTGTCCTTTAGAAGAACTGGGTGAAATATTGAACCCTGTTGAAGATGTTTAGTTTGTTCTTAATTGAACCTTTCCAGTTATTTTAATCAAATTAATAGTCCCGGATTTAGTCTTATTTGTGAAAACTGGTAAGTTATTTCAAACTAACATTTCATTCTTGTTGGAAAGTTGAAACGATTAAGCGCACCTTTCAGGTTGATTTTGATAGTTTCGCCACACTGAAATGTACTCAGCATTGTGCTAAAACTGCTGATTCCTTTTTTGAGTGCTGGCGAAGGTGTGACTTGGATATTCAAATCTATCAGTGACATTTGCGGGTGTTTCTCATTTAGTTGAATTGTACCCTCTATAATTCCTTCTAATGATCCTTGTAAATAAATCTTCTTAATGTGAATTGACCGTCCGAGCTGAACCTCAAACTGAATTTCTGACAGAACTAATTCTGGTAATTGAATATCCAGAAGTGCTGTACCACCAGAAATCCGAATTCTTGCATTTTTCAAATTTCCTTTAATAGTTCCTTCGGGAAACTTTGCTTTTTGTTGCTGCAGTGCATTAATGTTTTCGATATGCGCTGAAAGTGAAAGTAAACCTGAAATAAATGTATATGGAACTAAAGAAAATAAAGGAACACGTTCGATCTGTACTGAATCAATGGAGAGATCGAGTATTTTCTGTGTCAGCAATTCAGTGGAAATCCGGAAGGAGCCCTCATGAACCTGCCCATGTACTTTAGCTTTTCCTGATGTGATGATGGAGAAAAAAGGAACCTCTACATTTTCAAGAATTAACAGGCGAATATCCGGAATTCCAGCCAACCATTTTGGAGTACGCAGAACAATCTCAGGGGTACTTATTTTGCTCCATCCCAACTCAATATCCTGAATTTGAAATGGAATTCCTGTTTGTGTGGTTAAACGAAAGCGAACTGCATCTGCAATTGATTTGCCGGGAAAATTTTGTTTAAAACCCCAAAAAGCAAGAATCAAAATCACTGCCATTCCCACTAACAAAAACGAAATATGTTTTATGATTCGCATTGATAGTCATCCTCCCAGTTGCTTGTGTACCTGAAACGAGGCTCGTACCTGACGGTTACCGGGGCTGATGCTGATACTGAGATGAGAAGTCCGTAGTACAGGACGGTGATTTTCAAGTTGATAAAGCATAGACATTAGATAATCAAGTTTAAGTCTGTCTAAACCTACTTTGACACCCTCAACTCCCTTTTGAACATTTGTTAGTACATTGAGTTGCAAATTGTCCTGAATTTCAATGGATCGTGCAATCTTTTCCACAAAAGAGCTGAGAGCCTGCGGCATCACAGGCGCAGTGGCAGAGCGCTGTAAATCATTTAATTCCATGGATAGGAAGCGCACTTGTTTTATTTGCTGCTCCAGCTTGCCTAGTTGTTGAAGCAGCATTTTTTCCTCACGGTTAAGCTGCTGTATCCCCCACATTCCCGCAAGTACAAATATAATCAGAAAGACGGAGGATATCAGAAGTTGTTCCCGCATTGACAAATTTGGCATAGGAAGCTTCTATTGAGGTAGGTAGAAATCAGTTACGTTGACTGAGAGATTCATAATTTCGCTCAGTTTCTCCTGTATAAATCTGTCGTGGTCGTCCAATTTTTGAGATTCCATTCCGCATTTCCAGCCAATGTGCAATCCAGCCTGGCAAACGTCCCAGAGAAAAAAGGACTGTAAACATGTCTGTTGGAAAGCCAAGGGCTTTATAGATGATTCCGCTGTAAAAGTCCACATTTGGATAAAGATTCCGTTCAATAAAATATTCATCAGTCAATGCTGCTTCCTCAAGTTGCTTTGCAATATCCAACAAAGGATCCGGAGTTCCAAGCAGATCTAATATTTTATCGCAGTAACCTTTCAGGATAGTGGCTCTTGGATCAAAATTTTTATATACACGATGCCCAAATCCCATCAAGCGAAAACCTGAACCTTTGTCTTTGGCAAGTTTTACAAATTTTTAGTGTCACCACCATCAGCTTTAATCGCTTCAACATTTCCAAAACCGCTTGATTTGCCCCTCCATGCAATGGACCCCAAAGTGCAGCAATACCTGCCGAAACTGATGCGTATAAACTTGCATGACTGCTGCCCACCAATCTAACTGTGGAGGTTGAACAATTCTGTTCATGATCTGCATGTAAAATGAAAAGTACATTAAGGGCTTTCACGAATTCCTCTGGAACTTCATAATTCGTGGTAGGTACACCAAATAACATATTCAGAAAGTTTTTAGTATAAGTGAATTCGTTAATTGGATAAACAAAAGGCTGGCCAATATTTTTTTTGTATGACCAGGCTGCGATGGTGGGGAGTTTGCCCATCAGACGCCAAATCGCCAAATCTACTGCATCACTGTCGGTAGCACTGAAATCAGGATAGAATGTTGAAAGTGCACAGACGATGCTTGAAAGAATTGCCATCGGGTGAGCGTCCTTGGGAAAGGCCTGATAAATGTGCCTGACATCTTCGTGGAGCAAAGTATGCTGTTTAACATTGTATTCAAAGTCATTCAACTGCTGATTTGTAGGCAATTCGCCATAAATCAATAAATAACTGACTTCAAGGAAATTTGATTTTTCTGCAAGTTGTTCAATTGGATAACCTCTATAACGCAAAATACCCTTCTCACCATCCAAGTATGTAATACTGCTTTCACAAGATCCTGTATTAACAAAGCCTGGATCAAGAGTTATTGCTTTTGTTTGAGAACGTAATTTACTAATATCAATGCCAATTTCACTTTCACTCCCAATAACCAGTGGGAGATCAATAGATATTTCATTGACTTCAAGTCTTGCTGTATTCGCCATGCTGCCTCTTTTTAGCTAAAATGTGGAGAATTATATATTTAAACCTCCTGGTGACAGGTTATCAGATCCTAACCTAATGGGCAATATTTTCAGCCTTAGAAGTTGTAGTTGTTACGGAAAGTATTTAAGGAATGACCAGGAAATTCTCTTGATACACTACTGTTCTATAATGACGTCTTCCGGTCGAGTGCGGGAATATCGGGCTTCAATCTGGCGTCGCAGCCAGGATTTGATTCCATTTCTGCTGCTTGGAACGAGCAGGATAAATCCTATTGTGTCTGTTAAAAAACCTGGAGTCAGTAACACAAGTCCTGCTACACCAATTAACAAAGCATCAAGTAGTTCTCCAGAGGGCATCCTTCCTTCACGAAGACTTTCCTGGATACGAAACAAAGTTTGTAATCCCTGTATTCGAGCTAAATATGCTCCTAAAAAACCGGTAAAAATGACAAGGGCAATTGAAGTTAGTGCACCAAATACAGTACCAATTTTTATCAGCAGGTAAATTTCAAAAATGGGAATGATAGTAAAGGCGAGAAATAACTTTAATAACATAAGCCTAAGACTTGTGTGTTGTGAATATAGTATATGAAAATCAGGAAGAATCGGAACTAACCGGTGTGATACTGAACCTGTTAATTCCCGAAAATGCCTGTCTTCCACTGGCTTGACGACCAATCACACGCCAATAAAGCTGATTTTTCTCTTTTACTCTCATCAATCCCATCGCCATTCCCGGAAGTTCTCCTGCAAGCGGAACCAGTTCCTTGTCAGCAATCCAGCGGTTTCCCTGCGGTAGATCAAAATATAATCCTGAGTCTTCAAATTTTTCATCAACACCAACTTGAATTTTGAATTCACTGAAAGCCAGACTGTCCCACTGAAAAAGGAAAAGCCCATTTTCTTCAAAAGTAAATTTGTCAGTAGGTAAAAGGAGCTTAATATCACTGAGTTTGATTACGTTGGATTTTGCGGCATTATTTTTTTCCTTCAGTTCTTCAATTTCGTTATCTGGATCAACAGTAGCAATAATTTGATATTTGCCCAACAATTGGTCATCCGGAAGGATGTATTCCAAGTCAAAAGTTGTGATTTCTCCCGGTGCCATCACGTGTACACTTGGCATAGCTATTACAGACTTTCGCATTGGTTGTTTGACATTATAATATTGAACCTTAGTTAAAATATCCCTGACAATATCCCCACCTGCATTCATTAAGTTCAAACGCAATTTAAGCTTCTCACCACGAAGAGCGTGCTTTGGAAGAACCTGTACAGATTCCCAGCGTAAATCAGGGGGATCAAATCTCAAAGGAGAGATGACGTTTTTCCCGGAGACTCTCACACCTGAAGCTAATTGGGTTTTGGCAACTTCAACATCCTGATGAGATGCTACAAAAAAATATCTCTCATCTCCTGCAGTAGTATTTATTAATATCCGTTTGAATTTAGCATCCCAAACTCTAACCGAGATTTGATAACTGCCGGGATCGCCCAAATCAATATCATGCAGTACCCGTGTTGTGTCACGAGGCTGAATCGTATAAACTTTGCGAAGCCCTTTTTTTTTCAATTCCTGATTGTTAACTCGAACTTTTATTTCTACGCCTACTTTAATTTTAAACTTAGCATGATTGGCAATTGCAGTTTGAACCAACTGTATATCACCATGTTTTGGGCAGTCTGGATTGTTTACAGATTTAATAATGGAATCTGGAGAGTCAATTGTCATATCCGGGCCATCAGGTAATGGACAGGTTTTAGAAAGGACAATTGCAATGATTTTTAGATCAGGAGACTGATTTGCAGACAACAAAGTCGGTAAAAATAGAACAATTATCCCGGAAGAAATCAGTTTCAACAGTAAAATCTGGAACATTTTATACCAGGTTATTTAGGTTTATCATTTTCTATTGATCTGTTTTTGCTGGGAAATGTCTTGAAACAGGAAACCATTTTGCGTAATAATTTTGGAAAATCTCAAATTTCATACATTTTTTTATTTTCAGTTGGCTTTGAAATGCAGGGCCTTCATTGCATAAGCTTAAGTTGATTAAACTGAACTTCCACCCATCATAATTTCTCTCTGTAATAAATCTCGCCATGAAAAAATCAGCTTGCTTTCAGCAGAACTGTTTCCTCTTTTACATTAATATTTTGCAAATGGTACCAGCGACTGATATTTTGATCAAAATCATCATGAACAGTACAGTGAATTGCACCAAGCTGATCAACCTGAACTATAGTGATTAGATGCAGTCGTACCATTTCCAACATTGCCATGAAAGTAATTATAAACCACGACAGAGGTTTGTTATCTTCAAACAGTTCTTCAAACAGGCAATGCTTCCGTTTCCCAAAAAGAGAAATAAGTTCGTCAATGCGATCCTCAATTCGCACATTTTCTGTTTCAATTAAATGTCTGGTTATTTTAGGAAGACGCTTCATTACCCGCCCGAAAGCTTCCATCAGTGCAGAAACTGAGATATCTTCGTATTCCGGTACAGTTTCCTCATTGTCTGCAACTAACTCCACATTTTCCGGACGCTGAAATACATCCCGTCCCAGTATATCAAGAGAACTTAGTTCAAACGCCGCATCCTTGTAATGCTGATATTCCAATAAGCGGTGCCGTAGAATTTCTTCCGGATCCTCTTCTTCCACTTCTTCAATATCTTCCGGAGACTTGGGGAGCAAATATCTGGACTTGATTAAAATCAATAAAGTGGCAATTTCTAAGAATTCACCTGCAAGATCGAGATTGATTGTCTGCATCATTTCCACATATTCTAAATATGAGGAAGTCAATTCAGAGAGCCGTACTTCTTCAATTGAGACTTCTTTTTTTCGTATAAGATGCAGCAACAAATCCAACGGCCCCTCAAATAAAGGAATTTTGATTTCGAGAGGGTTTTCCGGATTTGGGAAAATTGCTGGGATCTCTACGCTTTTCTTAATTTGTTCCATTGTTTCCATAACATCCATGTCTGGAGAAAATGCAGATTTTATTCCGAAACTTTATCTAAATTGTCAGAAAGTTCAGGTATCCCCATATCTTCCAGTACTTGGTCAGATACCTTGTTGAGTTCTTTTGCTTTTTTATACCGGGAACTGGCGCGCTGATTAACTTTTTCCAAATCTTTATTCGTCCGGATAATGGTTGGCCGAATAAAAATTAGCAGATTGATTTTCTCAAATAAATCCGATTTGCTGCGAAAAAGCCAACCAATCAAGGGCAGGTCTCCTAATCCAGGAATTTTATCTTGATTTCGCGCAACCTTTTCTTTGATCAGACCACCCAGAACAATAATCTCACCATCCTCTGCAATCACAGAGGTTTTAATTGTTCTTTTAAATATCGTAATTGCTTCAGCACCAGGATTTACAACATCACTTGACTCTTGTGCAATATCGAGACGTATACTGTTTTCTCCACTGATTTGCGGCCTAATTTCCAGTTTGATACCAACTTCCTTATATTGGTATTCTTTTGTGGTAATGTTACTCGCGCTTGTTACCGTTTTTGGTGAAACAGGCACAACTGAAACTACGTTAATGTTAGGTATTTCTCCATCTTGAGGATTATTGATGATCATTAATTGCGGATTTGCAAGGACATTCACATCATTGTTGCTTTGAACCGCTTTGACGAATGCACCGAAACTAAAAAATTCCTCTCCTCCAATGCTGATTGTGTTACCGTTCAAGACTCCGATTGTGGAACTATCTGCAGTAATTCTAGCGGAATCGCCTGTGAATCCACCTCCCCCGGGGAAACCTCCTGTTAACACCCTTCCACCGCTGGTTAATCCGGATGCTTTCCAGTTGATACCTAAATCCAAACTTTTTGAAAGTGTAACCTCCATCACAAGTGCTTCCACATAGACTTGCATTCTAGGAACATCAAGTTCAATAATAATCTTGTCTAAAGTTGTGAAGGCATCAGAAGGCGCAAAAATCAAGAGAGAATTTGTGGCCTCGTCGGCGCTGATAGAAATGTCAGTTTGCCCTCCTGAATTGACAGTTTTGGATTGATTTTGTGCTTCAGGCTTTGGTTTTTCATCTTTTCTGGCAACCTCAGTAATTCTTCCGGTAACTTCTTTGAGTATTACAGCCATGTCTTTCGCCACAGCATGCTTGAGATGATAAAGCTTAAAATTACTTTTTATTTTTCCGCTTTCTTGGAAAACGTCTAACTTTTTAATCAGGGATAAAATTTGTTCAATTTCAAGCCGTCCAGCAATGATGATCAATGAGTTCAGGCGTTCTTCCTCTATTATTTTTACTGGACTAGCTTTTGCGGTTTTGCCCTCTCCTTTTCCGGCTACTACACTGTCCGAGAATATCTTTGATAGTAGGACGGCCATCCTCTTTGCAGAAGTATTTTCCAGTGCAACCAATTTTAGTTGAGTTTCTCCGGATGTTCCTTGTACTGTGTCAAGTTTTGCAATTAGCTGCAGCACTCGATCTGTTGCTAGGCGATCTGCGATGATGATTAGTGCATTCAGACGAGGTTCTGCGATTATTTTGACGGCACTGCCTGTTGCAGTTTTTCCTTCACCTTTACCTGCAACTATTTTATCTGCAAAAATTTTTGAAAGCAGCGGTGCTAATGTTGTGGCGGAAGCATATTGTAATGTCTGTAGTTTTATCTGCCGGTTTCCTCTAGGAATGTCAAGCTGATCTACCAGGTCAATAATTTGCTGGGTTGTCACCGGATTTGCAATAATTATGAGAGCATTGAAAGGTGCAAAAGGTAGAATTTTAATCGATGAAGTTTTTGGAAAAACCGTGGTTATGAGTGGAATCAGTTTTGCTGCATCAGAATATTGTAGTTCATGAATGGTTGTTGTAGCGCCTTCTACCGGCACATCAACTTGTTCAATTAACTCAATTATTTCAGCTGTTGTTTCTCTATTTGCGACAATAAAAAGTGAATTCAAACGAGCCTCAATCAAGAGTTTGAATTTAGGAGGTTTGCCGTTGAGTACAATGTTGGAAAACAGTTCAGAAACAGTTTTGTGTATTTCAGTAACATCATTGTGAACTATTTGCAGCAATGTGACGATTTGCTCAACTCCTTCTGGCGCAGATATATCAAGCATATTAATTAGTTCTACAATTCGACTCACATTCGATTCAACATCAATTACAATCAACATGTTCATCGGTTCGTAAACAAGCAGTACTCCTGTCTTTGAAAAAATTGGCTGCAATGTTGACTGAATCCCTTTCAAGTCTGCGTGACGAATTGGAATAAGACGCATGACATAGTTCCCCCCCTTGGCGTTCACCTTTCCACCATCTTTTGAAATCGGTAAGCGTGAGAAACGTGCATCTGCAGAGGTCAGTATTTCCACAACCTTACTGCCCTTTTTACGTACCATAGCCAGTCCCTGACTGGCTAATATTTTTTCAAAGAAGTAAAAAGCGTCCTCTGCAGATACTTTGAAATTACGAGGAGCAGTGATAGACATTTGCCCTCGCATATTTTTTTCTTCATACACGAAAACGGTACCTGTATGTTCTGAAATTATTTTGATGAATTCTTTGAGGATCAGTGTTTGAGGCAGATTTATTGTAACTTTTGAGCTTTTTTTCTTTTTTGCTGCTTCAATTTCTACGGGGAATGAGACCTGAAACAGAAAGAGGCTTAAAAATATTATTCCAGACAACCGATGAAATTTACGGTATTGCTCAGATAGGATGGAAAGAAAGAAAATCATGTAAGACTATAGAAATTAAACTTAGTATTTCAGGAATTACTCATTGATTTCAGTATCCAATTTGCCCGCTCCAAATCAGCAGGAGTTGTTATTTTTATATTTTGTGGTTCTCCTTCTACTGTTGAAACTTGATCTCCGATGTTTTCCACCAGTGATGCATCGTCAGTAACTAACCACTTATTTTCTATTGCCTGTTTTGAAGCATCCAGAATCACCTTAGTTCGAAATCCTTGCGGTGTCTGAGTGGCAAATAATGCGCGCCTATCCAGAACCTCCGTTTTTTCCTCAGTAATTCTACGAATAGTGTCCTCTAAGGGCAAAACCGGAATTGCAGCATTATGTTCATTTGCCGCATCTATAATTCGATCAATTAGTTTTTCGCTGCAAAACGGCCGAGCTCCGTCATGTACCAAAACCAATTCTGCAACTTGTTCATCCTGCATAATTTTCAACAAAGCATTGTGAACAGAGTCTTGGCGACGACTGCCTCCTTCAACCAGAACAATTTCTTCTGGAATCATGTTTTCAAATATTTGACGATCCTGTGAGGAAACGGTCAAATATATCTTCCGGATTCTGGGATGCTTTATAAATGTTTCAAGGCCAATTTCAAGTATTGTACGTGTTCCTAAAGGAAGAAGCAATTTATTGTGCTTCGATCCCATGCGTATTCCTTGTCCTGCGGCAACAATTACAGCAACCGTATCCTGCTCAGCCATTTTGTGCTTAAGAATTTATAGATTGATAAAATTACTACATTGACAGTTTATTCTTCAAATATCTTAACCGCTTAGATTAGGAAAGTTTTGCACTAAAAGTCCAGATAAAACAGTGAAATTCTTTGACAAATCAAAATGAAGTGTATATCAGACTTGTAAAAAAAATCACACAAACTAAACTAAGTGCTAACAATTTGACAGTGTGTTTTAATAATGCAAAATAACCATAAACAATAACCAACAAACTAAAAATGTCAGAAAAAACAGCGTTTATAGGACTTGGTGTGATGGGCTATCCCATGGCCGGGTTTCTAGCCAAGGCCGGAAACGAAGTCACCGTTTACAACCGTACCACTTTTAAAGCAGAAAAGTGGGTCAAGGAATATGGTGGTAAACTAGCACTTACACCAGCGGAAGCATCAAAGGATGCAGCTTTCGTTTTTGCATGTGTGGGCAACGATGATGACCTACGTTCCGTAACAATTGGGACTGACGGTGCATTTACAGGTATGAGTTCCGGAACCGTTTTTGTGGATCACACAACTGCTTCCGCTAAAATAGCACGTGATTTGGCTGATGCAGCCAAGCTGAAGGAATGCGCATTCCTTGATGCTCCTGTTTCCGGAGGGCAGGCCGGTGCAGAAAATGGTGTTTTGACCGTAATGGTGGGTGGCGATCAAGACAGTTTTGATCAAGCAGAACCGCTGATTCAGAATTATGCAAAAAAGGTTAAACTATTGGGTCCTGTGGGCTACGGACAATTGACTAAAATGGTGAATCAAATTTGTATCGCAGGACTTGTGCAGGGCTTGGCAGAGGGCATACATTTCGCTAAAGCAGTCGGCCTGGATGTTGATACAGTGATTGAAACTATTTCAAAAGGTGCAGCCCAGTCCTGGCAAATGGAAAACCGTTACAAAACCATGAACGAAGGAAAATTCGATTACGGTTTTGCCGTGGACTGGATGCGCAAAGATTTGGGTATTTGCTTGGCCACAGCTGATGAGAATGGCGCAAGCCTGCCGGTCACTGCCTTGGTTGATCAGTTTTATTCCGAAGTGCAGGCACTCGGTGGGAGCCGCTGGGATACTTCAAGTTTGATTGCCCGCCTTGAAGCGATGGAGCAGAAGAACAATAAATAATTTGAGTAGAAAAAATGCATAAATTTGAAGGAAAAATTCTCATTGAAGGAAAATGGCAAACTCCTGATTCAGGCGAAACATTGCCTGTAGTAGATCCGAGTGACGGCTGCGAGCTTGGACGAATTGCAAGGGGTTCGGCAGTGGACATTGACCTTGCAGTTAAATCGGCGCAAAACGCAATGCAAGGTAAGTGGGGGGAAATGATTCCGGTGGAACGGGGGCGTTTGCTGCAAAAGCTGAGTAGCTTGATTTCGGAGAATGAAGACGAACTGACTGAAATGGAAGCACATGATGTAGGGAAACCGCTTCGTCAGGCACGTGTGGATGTCAAAGCCTGTGCACGTTATTTCGAATTTTACGGCGGGGCGGCAGACAAGGTTCACGGTGAAACAATCCCCTATCTTGAAGGCTACACAGTACTAACGCTCCGTGAGCCGCACGGAGTTACCGGACATATCATTCCTTGGAATTATCCGCTGCAAATTCTTGGACGGACCATCGGTGGTGCATTGACAATGGGTAATGCCTGCGTGCTCAAGCCTGGTGAAGAAGCATCTCAAACAGCTCTGATGGTTGGAGAATTGGCGATTCAAGCAGGATTCCCTCCAGGAGTTTTCAACATTGTTCCCGGACTTGGAGAGGAAGCTGGAAACGCATTGCTTAATCATTCAGGAATAAATCATTTTTCATTCACCGGTTCTCCGGAAGTAGGAACTTTGGTGCAACAAGCCGCTGCCAAAAACGCAGTACCGGTAACTTTGGAATTGGGAGGTAAATCACCTCAAGTAGTTTTTGCCGATGCGGATTTGGACAAAGCTTTGCCTTTTCTGGTCAACGCCAGCATTCAAAATTGTGGACAAACCTGCTCTGCAGCAAGTCGAGTTTTGGTGGAACATTCGATTTACGAGGATGTGACAGCACGGCTTGCAGAAAAATTTTGTGCCCTTCAAGCCGGACCGGCATTCAGTGACTTAGCTTGCGGCCCGCTCATCAGTCCGGAACAAAAAGTTCGCCTTGAAAAATATCTGGAAGAAGCAAAATCGGATGGATTAAACTTTGCTGCAGAGGGAGTAATTGTTGCTGATGCTCCTTCCGGGGGGAATTATGTAAAACCGCTGTTGATCCGGGATGTTCCTCCAGATCATGCAGTTGCACAGGAAGAATTATTTGGGCCGGTTTTAGCTGTGATGCCTTTTAAAGATGAAGAGCATGCGGTTGAATTGGCAAACGGGACCCCTTTTGGTTTGGTTTCCGGAGTCTGGACTCAGGACGGAGCACGGCAGTTTCGGATGGCCAAAAAACTCAAATCCGGACAAGTCTTTATCAACAACTATGGTGCAGGTGGTGGCGTCGAATTGCCTTTCGGTGGAGTCAAACTAAGTGGACACGGCCGCGAAAAAGGCTTTGAAGCACTTTACGGGTTTTCTGTAACCAAAACAATTGCCATTCATCACGGAGAATAAATATGCGTCTAAATAATAAAATTGCACTTGTAACCGGAGCCGGTTCCGGATTTGGACGAGGTATTGCTGCTCGTTTTGCTGAAGAAGGAGCAAAGCTCGTTGTAGCAGATATTAACGAGGAAGCGGCAAAAATGGTTGCCGGTGAAATTGGAGACAGTGCGATTGCAGTTGTTGCGGATGTTAGTAAAAATTCGGATGTAGAAGCAATGATTAAACAAACTGTTGCACAATGGGGACGGCTTGATATCCTGGTCAACAACGCCGGAACCACTCATCGGAACAAACCAATGACGGAAGTCACAGAGGAAGAGTTTGATCGGATCTTTGCGGTAAATGTGAAATCTGTATTTTTAACTGCCAGGCACGGAGTACCGCTGATGAAAGAGCAGGGACACGGTATGATTTTGAATGTTGCATCAACGGCAGGCCTGCGTCCACGCCCGGGACTGGCCTGGTACAACACTTCCAAAGGCGCAATGATTACTGCAACCAAAGCCATGGCGATTGAACTGGCATCATTTAAAATCCGTGTCAACGCCATAAATCCTGTGGCAGGGGAAACAGGAATGCTGCATCTTTTTATGGGAGAAGACACGCCTGAAAAACGAGCACAATTTGTTTCCAGTATACCGTGGGGACGTTTGAGTCAACCGCAGGACATGGCAAACGCCGCACTTTTTTTGTGTTCCGATGAAGCAGACATGGTGACAGGTACTTGTATGGAAGTTGACGGTGGACGTTGTATTTGAAACTCTGCTGCAGGATAATTACATTTTTCAACGTCAATTAATCCTGTAAAATAGCTATAAATTTTACCTTTACAAAATAAATACAAATGCTTAGTCACAAAAAAATGACAGTAGCTTGCCTTGATTTTGAAGGAGTCTTAATTCCTGAAATCTGGCAAGGCCTGGCGAGACTATGTAATATTGATGACTTGAAACTGACTACCCGTGATATTGCAGATTATGAGGAATTGATGGACTACCGCTTAAAAATTTGTGACCAGTATAATCTTACACTTCGGGACATCCATAAAGTAGTGGAACAAATGGAACCGTTGGATGGTGCATTTGAATTTTTAACATGGTTGAGGCAACGTTATGAAGTTATAATTCTATCTGACACTTTTCGTGAATTTGTAGAACCTTTGATGCACAAACTTCAGTACCCAACCTTGTTTTGTCATTCATTGAAATTGGATAAAGATTTGCGAATCGTAGACTATTGCCTGCGTCAAAAAGATCAAAAACGCCATGCTGTGAAGGCGTTGAAAGCAATCAATTTTCATACAGTTGCAGTTGGTGATTCTTACAACGACATCAGTATGCTAAACGAGGCGGATCATGGAATTTTCTTCCGGCCAACTAAAAAAATCATAACAGAATATCCTGAATTTCCTGTGACCAATGAATATACTGAGCTAAAAATTACACTGGAACGTTTGACAAAAGATGAATAGGAAAAAGGGTGTAAAACTCAAAGAGCGAACTGAATTGCTTTATGGAATCCACCCTGTGTTGGGAGCTTTGCGGCACAGTAAACGTCAGCTGAATCAACTTTATATAAAAAAGGATGCAGATTCTTCCGAACGTCTGAGAGAAATCCGGATCCTTGCAGAAAAAATAAAGCTCCCTGTGAGCGAAGTTCCAGTTTCTCAATTGGCGGTAATTTGTCCGGATGCCGTTCATCAGGGCGTGGTCTTACGATGCGGCTTTTTGCCGTTTACCAGCATTCCTGATTTTTCACAATCAACTGTTGGAACACAACCATTACTTGTTGTTCTTGATCAAATAGAAGACCCCCATAATCTGGGTGCAATTATTCGAACTTGTGGATTTTTTGAGGTCAATGCCGTGGTAGTTACACAAGATCACTCTTCCGGGCTAACACCAGTTGCGTCCAAAGCTTCTGCAGGAGTTTTAGAGTGGTTACCGGTTATCTCTGTAACAAACTTGGCCAGGTTTCTAAATGAACAAAAAACAAAAGGTTTTTGGGTGGCCGGACTTGAAGGAGAAGCTCCTGACTCCTTTACCGAATTTTCACGAGACCGGCCACTGATACTTGTGCTGGGTAACGAAGGACGTGGAATTCGTCCTCTCGTCCGGAAGCATTGTGACTGGCTGGTAAGCATTCCAGGGAACCATGAGGTTTCCTCATTAAATGTGAGTAATGCTGCTGCGGTTGCATTATATCATTTACATACCCTGCCTCAAACCTCCTGACTAATATCCCTATTCTAATTATCTTTGATGATTTTGCAGGGAAATTGCACCACAAGAAATTCATTTGTCTATCGTTCGAAGACAATTTACAGACTGGATGAAAATCCTTCCTTAAATTGTATGTATTTGAACACAGGAATAATTCTCTCAATTGATTTAAAAGCTTAACCCAAAAACTAAATATGCCGCGTTTTCGCCTGGAAACCGCCTTACACGTCCGGGAGCGTCTTGAAATGCTCTATCAAAAAGCACTTGCTGAACAGGTAAAGGTTGAACAGCAGTACCGTGACAAAAAACAGCTTATGGAAGAAACTTTAAACCACCATCATAAAGATTTAGATGATGCAAAAACACAAGGTGTGACTATAAATCAACTGTTGATGGGAGACCGGTTTCAGGAAAGAATTGAAAGACAACTGGAACTCACGCAAGATCAACTAAACGAACAACTGGATATTGTTGAACTAAAACGACATGAATTGACCGTAGCTACTCAAAAAAAACGTGTTCTGGAGATTCTCAAAGAAAAAGAAATCAAAAAGTTTAGAGATGAAACGGAACGTTTGGAACGTTTGGAGGTGGATGAAATTGCGTGATTGGTGTAATTTCTACTGAATATACTTTCATAATCTTAATATATTTTAATTCTAATAATTTTTTCCAACATCAGGAAGTAATTAAATTATTATATTTTAATAACAATTTCAGATTCTTATGTTTATTATTTATGTTTGTCATTATGGCAAGGCCCGCTTATAGCATACCAACCACCATTGACGAAATTAAACAAGTCTTTGGGGCAGTGTGTGCAGACTACGGGCTTGAATTTTGTGCATCCAAACCTGATGCAGGAAAAAAAACAAAGAAACCTCACAAGTTTACTGAGAGTGAGAAAGAAATTCTAACCCGACTTGCGGAACAGCAGAGCAGATTACGTTTGAGAGCTCTGGAGTTGGACCGGAGAGAGGGGCAGCTCAAAACACTGCAGGAAGATATTCAACGTCAAGTTAGCCAGTTGGAGAAACTTCAGCAGGAAATTGAAAAGGATATCAATAAAAAGAAAAACCAAGACAATACGCAGCTAAAAAAAGCTGTTGCTTTGTACTCAAAAATGGATGCGGCAATTGCTGCTCAATCACTTTCAAAACTTGATCGCATGATTGCTGTGAGCATCCTGAAACAGATGAAAGAAAAACAAGCTTCATTAGTACTTTCCAGTATGGGCGCAGAGGAATCTGCAAGTATTATTGAAGAAATAACAAGAAAAAAATGAGTTTGTGATGATGGAAGCAATTGGACAAAAGGCAGTTCTTAGCAGTACGGATGAGGTAATTATTTCTGATGAACTGGGTGTTAATTCCGGAGAAATGGGCGAAGAAAGGATGTTCGATGTTACTTTGGATGAAATCCTTGCAGAACATCCTCTTGACGAAAGCCTGCTTGAAGGACTCCTGGAAGAGAATAGTCTGACTGCCTCACTTGCCTCAAGCATTTTGACTCAAAATAAAGCTAACCCAGAATTTGTTGAGGATATTTATGGTACAGCAGAGTTGTCAACCATTCCAACTGAAGAAACACATACTATTCGATCAAAAGTTTTGAATAAATCGGAACCTTTTCCACAAGAACTGATTGAAGTCCTTGACCCAAGGGTTGTCTCAGATGAAAACACTTTTCATAATCTACCGAGTCAGGGTGTGGCAGAAACTGGGCTCCAATCGATTTTGCAGGAATCTGATTTGGAGAATCCAGAGTCATTGTTGCAAACAGTATTTCATCATGCAAAGCCTCCGGAAGAAGGTGCTGAATTTTTGGAGAATGATTTACAGTCTGTCATGCAGAAAAATATAAATCTGCCAGTTCAGTCTGAAGAAGATCCTGAATATACAGTGTTGCAAAAAATATTACATCAGGTAAAGCCTCCGGAAGAAGGTGCTGAATATTCAGAGGATGATTTACAGACTGTCCTTCAAACAAATACCAGGCAACAAATTCCGATAAAAGAAAATAATTCGGTTGTGCTAGGCCCCGAACCTATTAAGGAAAATCTGGAAGGACTTCTTCAAAAGGAATTACAAACTGTTTTTCATCAAGGATTACAGGGGAATGAAAAAGATTCTACAAAACCAGTAGCAGAAAACTGGTAAAGATTATGCCTGTAGAAATACCATCGGCTGAAGAAAAGATTAGCCCGGAGAAAAGCCCGCAAGTTGTAGCAAATAATTTCAAAGAAGTAGAAGAGTTTGAAGATGGAGTCAAATCAAAAACGACAGCAGGTTTACAAATGACTGATGTTGATAATTTGAATAACAGTCTGAAAAGGTGTCACTTCTGCCCACTGAAAAGCTGAAAGCTGCGGAAAGTCTCAAAGTTGTAGACAACATAAAAACGAGTGAAACTTTACAATCTAAAACTGCGGAATTACTTGAAGGTGGAGTCAAGGCAATAAAGACAGCTGGTCTACAAATGACTGATGTTGATAATTTGAGTGACAGTACTGAAAAGGTGTCACTTCTGCCCACTGAAAAGCTGAAAGCTGCGGAAAGTCTCAAAGTTGTAGACAGCATTAAAACAAGCGAAACTTTACAATCTAAAACTGCGGATAGTTTGAAAGTTGTAGACAGCATTAAAACAAGCGAAACTTTACAATCTAAAACTGCGGATAGTTTGAAAGTTGTAGACAGCATTAAAACAAGCGAAACTTTACAACCTAAAACTGCGGATAGTTTGAAAGTTGTAGACAGCATTAAAACAAGCGAAACTTTACAATCTAAAACTGCGGAATTACTTGAAGGCGGTGTAAAAGAAAAAACCACGGCTGGATTACAAAATGCTGAGAAATTTAAAGTAACAGAAGAGTTTGAAAGTGGTGTTAAAGAAAAAACCACAGCAGCAGGCTTACAAATGAATAGTGCTGAAAAATCAAAAGATATTTCTGAAAATAAGTTCAAACAACCTTTGAATCAGTTCAGGTCATTAAACTCTAAAGATACTCAATTTACCAGCAACGTAAAATCTCCTGTAGATTCGATTTCCGCACCAGGAATTAATGCTGTTTCAGAACTTTCTGGTACATCAATTTTAAAAGGAACCGAGGTTGCAAATCCTCCAAATAGTAACCTGCGTAGTGCTGACCTTCCGTTTAACATGGAACAAGTGGTAAGTCGTGTCAGAATATTAAGTGGTAATGGTGTTGAAGAAATGACACTTCGTTTGCATCCGGAAGAGTTGGGGCAAATTACTCTGAAAATCAGACAAGCAGGAGGAAATCTGACGATAGATATGCGAGTTGACAACATGCTTGCAAAACAAATAATTGTTAATTTTTCTTCACCACGTCAAGCATCTGATGCAGGAATTGGTACAGTTTATCAGGATTTAGCTCTCAACGTTGATATTAACGAACGTGATTCCAAATATGGCGGTAACCGTAAAGATGCTGAATTCGATGAAGAAATGTTTTCTCCAGAGAGAGGTAATAAAGAAGAATTATCTGCATTGGAAGAAACACCAATTGTTAGGCACCGGACAGATTCCGGACTTAATCTATACGTCTGAAAAAGGTAATTATGAATATAGGAAACAACGTTGAACAGGCCCTGCAAGTCAGTGCGACAGGCTTACGTAACCGTGCTTCAACGAACAGTACCGACGGGAAAGAACTGGGGAAACAAGATTTTCTGAATTTACTGATGACTCAAATGGCTAACCAGGACCCCCTTGATCCCATGGATTCAGCAGGCATGATGCAGCAATTGGCATCAATGGGTACAGTGGAACAGTTACAGAACCTTAATAATCAGACTGCAAAATTGATGGCAATTCAGCAGCAGATTGCTCGGGCCACTGCTGGTAGTTTATTGGATAAAGATGTGGAAGTTGGAGCCAGCGAAATACCTTTGAAAAATGGTGATTCTGTACCGGTTGCCTACAAGTTGGAAGGAAGTGCTGACAGGGTCATGCTCCTTGTGCAGGATTCCACTGGTGAAATGATTCGAAAGATCAATCTTGAAAGCAGAGCACAGGGCGTTCATGATTTTTCCTGGGATGGCCGTGACAATGACGGAGATGTAATGCCGGATGGGAAGTACAGCTTCAACGTCTTTGCAAGAACTGATGGTGGAGAAGATATTGGAGTCACACTGACTAAATCTGGTCAAGTATCCATGATCCGTTTTGAAGGTAGTAAACCACTACTGAAAATTAATGGTGAGTGGGTACCTGCGGATGAAATTGTTGGTTTAGGTAATAAATCAAATTTGAGATATCAAAACGCAATCCCTCTTCCAGCACGATCTGAACTGATGACACGAAAAACTCCTGCATGGAGTTCCAGAAGTTCTGATTAAGACCGGTTGAACATGCAAGTTCAACCATAAACGATTAGTTTTAAACTATTCATTTTTTAATTATATCTACGCGAAGCAATGGACTGTATCGCCTGGTATGTTTCTAATTTAGCTTAAGGAGAAATAAAATGGCGTTACTTGGATCATTAAATACTGGGGCCAGCGGAGTAAGGACCCAGGGCAAGACCATGCAGATTATTGGTAATAACATTGCCAATGTGAATACCTTTGGGTTCAAAAGCAACCAAGTTGCATTTGAGGACTTAATGGGAAATTCATGGCCTCAGGGAGCTACCTTCACTAAGGCCAGTAATGGCGTGAAAATTGGTGGTGTGTCAATGGATTATTCACAGGGAGCATTTCAAACCACAACTCTCAACACTGATATGGCAATTGCCGGCCCTGGTTTTTTTACCATCGTCAATGAGACTACCGGCAAAGAGTCATACACCCGTAACGGACAGTTTTCTTACGATAAAGAGGGGTTTCTTTCCACTCTGCGGGGAGGACGTGTACAGGCGTTGAAAGTGGATCGAGTAACCAGTGAGAGTAAAGGGATTCCGGGAGCACTTAAAGTTTTAGGTCTTGTTGATGCTCCTCGACCAACTGGGGATGGAGCAAGAGGAACTGGTCTTAAAATAGCTGCAAACCTTGACGCAAATGCAGTCGTCAAAGATGTTCCAGTTGATCCAACCAATGTACTGGACAGCATGTATAATTTCGCAACATCAACCACAGTTTATGATGCCCTTGGTAATTCTCACGCTGCAACAATTGCCATGAGAAAACGTCCGGACCTTCCTGAACAAATTGATCCGGGTACAGGCCAGCCAATTGCGGGAACAGGCGTTAGTAATCAGTGGGAATATTACATGATGTTTGATGGAGCTTCTTTGGGACAGGTTCCGGGAACTATGGTCGCAGTGGGCGGCGGATTCATGCAGTTTACAGATGATGGAAAATTAATTGCTGCGACAGGAGGTTCTTTTGAAGCTCAACCTGGAGGGGTTGGGCCGAATGGTGAGCCTCTGCCTGCCGGGCCGCCTCGATTGATTCCACAGCCTGTAAATCCTGACACAGGGGTTCCGCAATTTGCTGTTCCTTTTGGTGGTAGTAATCCGATAATTGTAGGACTGCACCTCGGAGATGGCTATAATCCTGATGATCCGACAGATCCCAGATCCGGATTGGATGGTATTACTCAGTTTGCCGGAAGCTACAATGTTCTTAGAACCAGTGCAGATGGTAACCCTGCAGGAACTTTGGAAAGTATTTTCCTGGAAGATAATGGCACTGTGAATGGTGTCTTTGATGCAGGATACACTCGTGCAATTGGCAGGCTCGTTTTGACTAAATTTGACAATCCAGGGAAACTTGCTCAAGTCGGTGAGAACATGCTTGTTGAAACTTTAGGTTCCGGCAAGAAAGTGACAGGTGAGGCTGGTACTGCAGGTTTGGGTGAAATTCGCAGTAAAAGTCTGGAGCAATCAAACGTTGATCTTTCTGATGAATTTGTAAAGATGGTTGAAACCCAGCGTGCCTTTCAGGCAAGTGCTAAAACAGTAACGACTTCTGATGAGATGATTCAGGACCTGATCAACATGAAACGGTAATTAACCGATATAATGAGGGCCACTTTTTGGCCCTCATTTTTTCCCTGCCTTTTATTAAATTCCCCAAAAAGTTGTCAAAACCTGCAAGACTGAAGAAACACTCGATATTTTTCTTTACTCAGGTCTCAAAAATACACGGATTGAATTTGGTCGTAAACATTTCCTGATTTTCAAGGAGATGCTGCTAAGCAACTTTTGTTTTATCTAAAAATTTATAAAAACTTTGTACTAGCACTTTGGCATTCTTATTGAATATAAATGATTAAACTGTTTAACTCTTTTGTAATCCTGCAAGTAGTACCCTATCTCCCTCCATTTTAGATATAAATAAGCCTAATATTCCCAGTAGTCCAGGATATATTTACTTACGGATCTTTGGTTATAAAGCCGGCAAACTAATTTCCAGTCCTATTTATGTCGCACCATTTTATTTAAAGTAAGAAAAGACTGCTCCGGAGTTGTGTATTTAAATAACGGACGTACACCATGAACCACTAACAGAGCTGGTATGTCCGCATAGTGAATTCCGGTTGCTATTTTGCAGGTGCTCATTTAGTCGATTACAATGCTGTCTTGAATCAAAATCCGTAATAAAGACCAATAAACGTAACTGTGCCGCCGAGTGAGAGAGGCTTATTTTCAGTGGAGACATCAAAATTGGCAGAAATATACTGCTGAGTGAGAATTATGCCCAGACCATTTAAAGGAATGCGTACCCCAAATTTATAATAAAATGGTTTGTCAACCTGTCCGAAAATAGTACCAACAGTCGTAGAACTTCCTGTTACTAATTCTTCTTCCACTTTTGCAGAATAATTTCCTGTTCCAAAACCTAAAAACGGAAACATAAAATCTCCTCTGTAATAAAAATTCAATCCGTATAATAATCCTACTGCAGAAATATCGACCTGAGAGGGATCTGTTTTCAAAAGTATATATTTTTTTGTATCTGTGGACCTCTAATCCAAATCCGCTGGCAACTGACCCATTCGTTTTGTAAAAATCGAAGGTCAACACTTTTGGACTTACCTGCCGATTTTCCTTCAATGCACCATGTTTAGATTCCAGACTTTTTAAGTATGAGCCACTTTGCCCTACTAATGGAGCAGTATTTCCGGTGTCTTGCTGCCCATATTGAACCGCATAATAGACCACCGTTTGATCTACACACCACCCCGTTGAAACATGGAAAAATAAACATATTAATGTAAAAGTGGTTTTTAAAACTTTGCTTACCAATTAACCCCCATCTCCCAAAATAAAACAAAATCGGTTTCATTTCCAAAATTATTATAATCCTGAACAAATCCTGTTTCCCAAAAGATTGGACCTGAAAGAAATTTATATCCGAATGCAGAAACACTGGTGGCAACACTTAAGTTAGAATTTCGCTGCTCCTGATTTCCTCCAACTGTAGAACGGGAATTGGCGGCTGTTTCCGGAAAAATGCTGCTTTGCGAAACAGTCTGGAAAACAAATGATTCTTCTTCTTCAATTCGGTACTCCATTGACATAAACTGATGGTATATTGAAGATGCAAATCCCAGATTTTGACCAATTCTGGTTTTTCCATCACCAAAGTAGACAATCCATTTATCAAATCCTTTGGACAGAATCAGGTAGTGGCCCCAATCTACACCACCAGTGCGAACTAATTTTTGTTCTCCGTTACGGTCGGAATTGGCAAATTTGTAGGAAAGTTTTAAAGTAACTGCTGGCATGACATTTCCCCCTTCAGACAAGTTCCACTTGAGACCCATGCTTGGTTCACCACGTACATTGTAAATAATCTGGTTGCTGGCATAAACAAATTTTCCGTCCTTGACTACATAATAGTCATATTTGTTGCGCTCAGAAAGGCCACGATAAGCTCCACCCTGTTTAAAATTTGAAACTCCAATCAGGCTATGTACACTTTCTATGCTGCTGTCCATGAATCCTCCGTCAAAAGATAAAAATGGGATTTTTAGTTTGAATTCTAATGAATCGGAAATTCCATAGTTGTACTTTAAATTTTTACGTTTAGTTTCTACATCCAGATACAAGCTGTATCCCTTAATTACATCCCCGTTTTTATCGTAAAAATCTTCTTTTGTTAATCCACGGACCACTTCTTTTTTTGTGATTTGTTCAGTTGGTCCCTGAGTGTTGACAAAAGTATTTGCGATCTCTATTCCGACAGACAGTCTGGATTCTCCTCCTTTGAGAGTAGAACTATTTTCTGGAGTCATGGCCAAAAAAGGCTGACTTACAATAAATTGCGGACGAATTTCCAGGGGACCCAGTCCGGAATTTATTGAGCCTGCTTGAGCAGAATTATTCCAAGCTATAGAAATAATAAATGCAAACAATAATTTTAATAAACCTTTTATTTTCATATAAATAAACAGGAAACATAAATGTCTCAGGTAGTCCTGAATTTTGGCAACAACCACAATGAAAATGAATCCAAGAGTTATGCCTTTTAGCTTGTGTAAAAATTTGTCACAGTAAATCAATTCGATTTAAAATATTTGGTTTTCTTACCTGGTTGGATATGATTATATTTGTGCAACAATTCCTGCTGGAAGAATCATTGCATGAAATTAAAACATCTGTTTCGAAAGCAGCCTTTCGGCAATGGTTAAACTTTTGAAAAATACTTAAAAACAAATTTAAAGGAGTCTCTGAATGAAACTTGAAAAAAAACTTGTTTCCAGTGGATACTGGCTGTTTCGCTGGAGAAGTTATTTCCCCATTGTCATAATTCTGTTTTTCATTCCTGCAATGGGAGAATATGAATATGTGGGAGGCAGTCGGGATATGACTACAACATGGGGATTATTCTGTTTGATTGTTGGATTACTGGGATTGTTATTCAGGATTATGGTAGTTGGACACACTCCGCAAAACACTTCCGGAAGAAATACGAGAGAGCAGATTGCAGAAGTCCTTAATACCAGTGGATGGTACTCTGTTGTCAGACACCCACTTTACCTAGGGAATTACATAATGGGACTTGGCATTGCTCTGTTCCCATATTCCTGGTGGATGCCTGTGATTTACACCTTGGCTTTTACCCTCTATTATGAACGAATCATGGTTGCAGAAGAAGATTTCCTCAGAACAAAGTTTGGAGATGACTTTGAAAAGTGGTCAGCAGAGACTCGAGGCTTCTTTCCAGATTTTTCTAAATGGGATAGCCCTTCATTAAATTTTTCATTTAAAAACATCCTGCGCAGAGAATATTCCAGCCTCTTTGCTCTGATATTTTGTTTTACAGCTTTTAAAATATTCTAATTCTATTTCCGGCTGATGCTTAAAGAAATCTAAAATCCAGAATTCAATTTGTTCTGGACTACTCTTGCTGTCTATTTGATTTTGAGGACCTTAAAGCGGCACACTCAGATTCTGGACGTAAAAGGACGGTAATTGCAAAACTTTCTCGAATCACGGAATTGTAACTTCAGCATATAACAGTGTCCAAACTGAATGAAATGATTCGCGAATTCCGCGAAGATATTGGCCAGAGCATAGAAGGACTGGCATTGCTGATGCAGTTGGAGCCAGATGAATTTGCCAGGTTGGAGGAAGATTGGATTCCTCCGGATGACATTCTTAAGCGACTTTGTGTACTTTTTGAGTGGAATTATAACGACATCAAACGTCTTGCCGACAAAACTCCCTCCGTTAAATCCAAGAAAAAAGACCTGGAAAAATCGGATTCTTCTTTAGCAGAAGAAACTTCGTCTAAAACCGAAGTGCCTCAGTTTGCGAAAATGATTCAGGAAGCCCGTATAACGGCCGGTCAAAATACACTAGGGATAGCCACCTTACTTAGCATAGCTCCAGATTATTATGAAGAATTCGAATCAGGTCTCATTCCTCCAGATGACTTGTTGCGTAAATTGTGTTCTTTATATGGTTGGAACTACAAACAAATTCGACAAAAAATTAACAGTCATAGTCCGATTTTATATGGTACTCGGCAACCTCCACTGCCTGTCAAAGAAATGCAGGCAAGACTTCCAAAGATCGAACTACCGGAAATTCCTGATATTCCCGAAAGTGTTACCCTTCACAAACTAATTCAGCAGTCAAGAATTGAGGCAAAGCAAAATGTGGAAGGACTTTCCCTTTTGCTGCAAATCAGCACTGAATACTACGAACAGATTGAAGCTGGAGAAGTGTTTCCGGAACAGGAACTGCTGAAACGAATATGTTCTCTTTTTGGTTGGAATTATCATGAACTTCTGCAGCGTGAAAAAAGTTCACAACTGAATAAACTTCAGCCTGCAGTTAAATCTCTGGCTTCTTCAGATTCATCCATAACAGAAACAAAACTCAGGAAAATTCAGGAGGTAATTACAGCAAACTGGCAGCAAATATCCAGAGAACAACAGGAAACAATTCTAACTCATTTGGAATTGGTTAACAAAATGATGGAACATTGGAAAAACGAGGACTAATTTGTTAAAAGTTTTGTATACACACGTACGCCAACTCCTCAACGATGTAACACGAAATAGAAGATTTTCTATATTAGTTTTAGAGAGCGATGATGAAAAGTGATCTGGGAAACCCCCTTCACTCCATCACCTTGTTAGACAGCCTTTTCAGTACTATTTCAGAAAAGTATTTATCCAATCCATTTGCGAGTCTCTTCAAGGGCATTTATTGCCGCATCACGCAATAAATTCGTATCATTTACTGGTGTTATCAAACGAAAACCTTGTTCAGATAGTTTTTTCGCACTTTCTGGTGTGCTTGCATGTATTCCTGCAATACAGTCGTGTTTATTGATTTGTGTCATAATAATGTTTAGAGCGTTTTGTAATTTTTTGTCATTCAAGTCTCCCAATCCGGCCAATCCCATACTTATACTTAAATCTATGGTTCCTACATAAACACCATCCAGACCGGGAGTAGTCACAATATCCTCCAGATTCTCCAAGGCTTGCGCTGTTTCAATCATAGCTAATGTTATGACCGTCTGGTTTGCATTTTCAAAATAGTCATCACCCGCATAAACATTTGCCCGTATTGGACCATAGCTCCGGAATCCAAGTGGCGGATAGCGACACGCACCTACAAAAGCCTCTGCTTCTTCTCGACTGTTGACCATAGGACAAACAAGACCATAAACACCTGCATCTAAGAGCCGCATAATGGTGGCAGGCTCATTCCAAGGTACACGAGCTAGTGGTACAGCATCAGTCGTTGAAATTGCATGCAGCATAGACAAGGTTGTCTGATAGTCGGCTAACCCATGCTGCATATCAATAGTAATGGCATCGAATCCAGTATGAGCAATCGTTTCCGCTGTCCACGCACTTGGAATAGTCAACCATGCATTGATAGCAGTTTTACCTTCTTTCCACAGTTGTTTTAACTTATTTTTTCTCATCTTAAGACTAATCTTTTTGGGCTTGTCCAAAGCCCTCACCAGCATTTTTGTACTCTGCTCTTGGTGGACTAAAAATATCCAGCACCACTGCACCAACCGACTCAGTACGGATGCCATGCGACACACCACTGGGAGTATGCCAGAAGTCACCTGCTTTTGCCTTAAATTCTTCATCTCCTTGGATACGGATGCACTCCCCTTCAATTAAAAACCCCCACTGTTCTTCAACATGACTGTGAATATTACCAGATGAATTAGACTCTATTTTTACAACAGAAAGCATAGTGTTTTCTCCTACAAAAATTCGAGTATTTATTCCGTCTGCAAGTTTTCTTGTTATACCTTTAGATTCAAGATTTATGTTGTATATCCAATCAGGTAGTTGTTTATTATCAGACATTTATCTCCATTGATAATTCATTAGACTGTTTTATTGGGTTTGGATAAAGCTTTTCGCCACTTTTTCTTTTTCAACAATACTCCAATCAATTTAATATTGAAAATCATATCTTACTTTTTTTTTGGAATCAAATTCATTTTAAGTCTAAGACAAACATAACAATCCATTGTTTGTTCCCAGATGAAGCTTATTATTAGGAGGAAGAATGTGGCTCTTAAACCTCATGGATCGCTTTTTCTACAATCCAATATTTTCTAACCAGCACGGAAAAAAAGCAGCGAAAATTTCAATAGACCGTCCAGATCTTTAAGAAATCTACAATAAATCAACAAAATCCCATTTATATTTTCTTGTGAGGCATTCCGCTTTACAAAACCATTTCGAAATGGTAGGATTTTTTACAAATTTAGGATTTTTCTATATAAGAATATTGCCATAAGAGTATCTCGAGTTACTCGAGATAGAAAACTTCCAAAATAGTGTGACTGGAATATCAACATTGGTGATGGCCATTCGTCGTTTTGGATTCTAGCGCCACTCGATACCAGCAACTGTTAAATACCACCCATGTCGTGCATTTTGATCAGGTTTATCAAATAATTAATTATCTTGAATTTCAATCCGGCGATACAAAATTTATTATAGTGGAGAGTATTGAGAGCAATCATAATTTGGTGAGACATCTTTAACAGAGAGGTGAAGATACCTGTAGTATAGTGCTGGTTGCTGAACATCAATTAGAAAATAAAATTTAGATCCTTTTTTACGCGGTACGAAAAAAACTATTCCTAAAAGAGAAACATATGACACTTTGGACAAATGATATTTTTCAAGTTTTGGTTAACCACCAAGTCCGTCAAGTGGCTTATGTCCCAGATGCTGGACATACCAATCTCATTAAACGATGCGGTCAGTACGATGAAATGGTCTCAGTGCCCTTGACGACTGAAGAAGAGGGAATCGCCTTATTGGCAGGAGCCTGGCTTGGGGGAGATCGAGGTGTGCTCCTGATGCAAAGCAGTGGTGTGGGAAATTGCCTCAACATGTTTTCCTTAACACGAACCTGCCGTATGCCTTTACTGATGTTAGTGACGATGCGTGGAGAATGGGGAGAGTTCAATCCCTGGCAGGTTCCTATGGGACAAAATACAGAAAAATTATTGAAAGCTGCTGATATTCTAACCTTTCATGTTGATGAAAGCAATCGATTGGGAGAGACGACAGAGGCAGCAGCACGTATGGTCTTCGAAGGTCCTGCTGCCGCTGCTGTTTTGATATCACAGCGTATTATTGGCACAAAAACATTTATGGAATAAAATGGATCTGGATCGTAGCAATCATTACTCCCTTCGTCGTCGTGAAGTTGTCAAAATGCTACTCGATCAGCGTGACTCAGGCTTACTGATTGTTGCTGGATTGGGTGCACCTGCATGGGATGTAACTGCGGCAGGTGATGAAGCATTGAATTTCCCTTTGTGGGGAGCTATGGGAGGTGCAGTCTCGATTGGATTGGGCCTTGCGATAGCCCAACCCACTCGGAGGATTTTAGTCATTACTGGTGATGGAGAGATGCTAATGGGACTTGGATCGCTTGCAACAGTCTCTATTCAAAGTCCATCCAACTTGGCAATTTTGGTACTGGACAATGAACGTTATGGAGAAACCGGCATGCAGGCTACACACACAGCAGGTAATGTAGATTTGGCTGCTGTTGCTCGAGCAACAGGTTTTTCTGAGTGCCACAACATTACTGACAAAAAAAGACTCCGATCACTGTTACCTAAAATCCAAAACGGTGAGGGACCTTCATTTTTTAACGTAAAAGTCCGTGCAGAAAATCTCCCCCTAGTACTTCCACCCAAAGACGGAGCTTTTCTCAAAGATCGTTTCCGTGTCGCTTTATTTGGGTCGGATGCAGTCCGTTAATCAATATCTCAAAACTTAGAAGTTCCTCTCCCTGGAAAGAGGTAAAAAAGATCAATCTGATTAATTTTATGACAGCACCTTCCTTCCGTTTTTCAATTGACCGTGGCGGCACTTTCACCGATGTTTATGCGGAAGTGCCGGGAGAACCTGGATTCCGGGTCGTGAAGTTACTTTCCGAAGATCCACAGAATTATCCTGATGCTCCGCGAGAGGGCATTCGCCGGATTCTTGAATCAGTAACCGGGAAACATATTCCCAAAGCAAGTGGAGGTGGATCTACCACTTTTTCTTCAGACAATATTGAGTGGATTCGCATGGGTACCACAGTGGCAACAAACGCACTGTTGGAACGTAAAGGGGCAAGAACTGTACTGGTAACAACGAAGGGATTTCGGGATTTACTGCAAATAGGGAATCAGAGCCGCCCTAAAATATTTGATCTTGAAATCCGAAAACTCGATTTGCTTTATGAAGAGGTGATTGAAGTTGATGAGCGTGTAAGGATTTTCAGGGAAACAGTTAAGGGGTCATCACGTAATGCTGCTGCATCAATTGTTGAGGGCACAACTGGAGAAAAATTTGAGGTATTGTCAAAGCCTAATTTGAAAGAAGTAAGTCGGCAACTCGAAGCAGTTTTCAAAACAGGAATTCGGGCAGTGGCAGTCGTATTTTTGCATGGTTATGCTTTTCAGGAACATGAGAGGCAAATCGGAGAACTGGCCCACGAAATCGGTTATGAGCAAATCTCTCTTTCACATCAAGTCATGCCAATGGTCAAAATGGTGGCACGTGGTGACACGACTACTGTGGATGCCTACCTCACACCGCATATCCGGAATTACCTGGAAAGTTTTCGTTCAGGATTTTCGGATAAACTGGAAAACTCTCAATTGCTTTTTATGCAGTCAGACGGAGGTTTGACCGATTCCAAAAATTTTAAGGGCAGCAATGCCATATTATCTGGACCTGCCGGAGGAGTTGTAGGCTATGCCATGACTTCGTCACTTACGAATGAAGACACGGAAATTTCGAACTCAAACCAACAACCACCAAAAACCGGCCACCGGTTACCTGTGATTGGTTTTGACATGGGCGGCACCTCAACTGATGTTTCCCGTTACGGTGACGATTATGAACTTGTACATGAAACAGAAACTGCAGGGGTTCGTATCCAGGCTCCACAAATGCACATCAAAACCGTTGCCGCCGGAGGGGGCTCGAGACTGTTTTTTCGCAATGGTTTGTTTGAGGTTGGTCCGGAATCCGCCGGAGCACATCCTGGTCCCGTCTGCTACCGCAAAGGTGGACATTTGGCTGTAACAGACGCAAATTTAGTATTGGGTCGTTTGCATCCGGAATACTTTCCAAAAATTTTTGGACCAAATGAAAACGAAGCTCTCGACATAGAAGCCTCACGTTTAGCTTTTGAAAAATTAACTGCTGAAATCAAAAACTATTCAAAAAAACGGCAACTTCCGGAAATGTCCCTGGAAGAAGTCGCTCTCGGTTTTTTAAAAGTTGCCAATGAAGTTATGGTACGTCCGATTCGTGAAATTTCAGTGATGCGCGGCTTTGACATCAAGGAACATGCCTTGGCCTGTTTCGGTGGTGCCGGTGGTCAACATGCCTGTGCAATTGCCCGTGAACTAGGTATTTCCAAAATTTTCATTCACCGTTTCGCCGGTATTTTATCAGCTTACGGAATGGGACTGGCAGATATTGTCGTAGAAATACAGGAGCCTTCTGTGTTGGTGCTGACTGAAATCAGTCAGGATAAATCATTAATAATCCTCCTGAATAAACTTGATAAATTAGCAGAAAACGCAAGAAAAGATTTAGTAGAGCAGGGATACAAGCCGGAGCAAATCGAAATAAAGCGCTACCTCAATTTACGCTACCAGGGTACGGATACGGCCTTGATGGTCCACGAACCAGAGCCTAAAATAAATTATGATACAGGAATTACGAATTGTGGATTGGGCATTGCTGAATCGAGTCCTGAACTGCAGAAAAATTTTCAACAGACTCCATCAGAGCTTCCGAGTCCTGACTTTATCGGTGCCTTCAGGAAAACATACCGCAAAGAGTTCGGTTTTGATTTGACAGGGAGAGAAATCATTGTGGATGATTTACGTGTACGTGCGGTGGCAAAGTCTCCCGGACTGCAACAATTCAAAATTGCAGAGAATTCCACAGACTCACAAGGTCGGGATGAGGTGCCAGACTCAAAAAAAACCCGATGTTATTTCTTCGAAGGCTGGTTTGATACTCCAATTTACCGTCTGGAAAAATTAGGATCCGGACTTTGTTTACAAGGCCCGGCGATTTTAATGCAGGATACTTCCACAATTCTGGTTGAACCCGGTTGTTCGGCAGAAATAACGGAATACGGTGACGTTATTTTGAGTGTTAAAACCAAGACCTATCGTGAAATCGGCATTCAAGCTGATCCGGTTCAGGTGTCCATTTTCGGTAACCTCTTCATGTCGATTGCCGAGCAAATGGGGCGTACGCTGCAGCGTACAGCTATTTCCACCAACATCAAGGAGCGCCTGGATTTTTCCTGTGCTATTTTTGATGAGGCTGGAAACTTGGTAGCCAATGCACCACATATGCCAGTTCACCTTGGTTCCATGAGCACTAGCATCAAAACGGTTATAAAAAACAATCTTCAGGAAGGTGATGTTTTGCTGACAAACCATCCGATTGCAGGAGGAAGTCATCTTCCAGACATTACAGTTATTACTCCGGTTTGGGAAAAAGTTTCAAAGTTTCAAAGTTTCAAAGTTTCAGAGAAGGCAGAAAAATTAAAAGAGGAGAAGATAATTTTTTACATTGCCAGTAGAGGACACCATGCAGATATAGGCGGAATTTCTCCAGGATCGATGCCACCTTTTTCCCGTGAATTGAAAGAAGAAGGTGCTTGTATCAGAACTTTCAAAGTGGTGGAAAACGGAATTTTCAATGAAGACGGAATTACCGAATTGCTTCAAGCGCCCGGAAAAATAGTACGTAATCCGGGGGAGCCAGCTATCAGCGGAACCCGATTGCTTTCGGACAACCTTTCTGATCTTAAAGCACAAGTTGCTGCAAATCAGCGCGGGATTGATTTACTTTTGGAAATGGTAGAGCACTATTCATCGGAAGATGTCCCTGGTCTACCGGTTGTACAGGCATATATGTACCATATCCAAAATAATGCCGAAGAAGCAGTACGTAATATGCTCAAGGAACTCTCTGAAAGGGAAGGTCTGGCGGAAGTAGATACGGTTGCAGCAAAGGATTATCTGGATGACGGCAGCGAAATAGTTTTGCATCTCACTATAGATCGAAGAGACGGCAGTGCGATTTTCGATTTTACCGGCACAGGACCTGAGCTTTGGGGCAATCTGAATGCACCAAGAGCAGTAACTCATTCAGCAATTTTGTACAGTTTGCGATGTTTGATAGATCAGGAAATTCCGCTCAATCAAGGATGCCTGAACCCGATTGAGGTTATTATTGAAGACGGTTCATTGCTGGCTCCCTCTGAAAATGCTGCTGTGGTCGGAGGTAATGTTTTGACTTCTCAGCGAATCACGGATGTAATTCTCAAAGCATTCCGTGCCTGCGCGGCTTCGCAGGGCTGCATGAACAATTTCACCTTCGGCAACGAAAATTTCGGCTATTACGAGACGATTGGCGGCGGTGCTGGTGCAGGACCAAACTGGCACGGACAATCCGGTGTTCACACTCACATGACCAACACACGCATAACTGATCCGGAAATTCTGGAAAGGCGTTATCCGGTGATGCTTCGTGAATTTTCTATCCGCAAAGATTCAGGTGGTTCCGGAAAATTCAAAGGAGGTAACGGACTCATTCGTGAAGTCGAATTTCTGGAACCACTCAATACTGCCATTCTTTCAGAGCGCCGTGTTCATCAGCCTTATGGACTTAACGGCGGTGGACCCGGAAAAAAAGGATTGAACCTTTTTATTCGCAAAGATGGTTCCAAACTCCACTTAGGTGGAAAAAATGAAATTATTGCTGAAGCAGGTGACCGGATCCGTATTGAAACTCCCGGCGGCGGCGGATATGGAAAAGTCGGTACCTGATTATCTGATCTCAATATTCAGCAGCGGCGCATACTGCTGTCCAGAGTACATATCGGTTTCACCAAGATCACCTTGAATTCTAGGTCGAGGAAACGAAAATTTGATAGCACTGGCAAGCAGTGATTTCAACGAAAATTACTGAATCTTCCGGAATCTGATATGTTTGGGCAATCTAGCTTTTTGTCAGTACTTTTGTAGAAACTACTCGCTTAAAATCCGTGTCATTGGCAAACATGATGTCGAAGGTTATCAAGAACGGCCCCGCGTTTTTGAGCGAATCAATTTTGCTAATTCTCCCAGAAGGACTGGCTCTCTCATCAGATGTTCTCCATTTCAAAACGGAAAGTGGATAATGGAGATTCCGAAATCAGTTGACCCTGCATCACAGGCAATCACATCGGGTTTTAGTGAAATTACGCGTTCCAGTGATTGATCCAGAAAACCCATGCCCAATGCACCAGTAGGACTGATCAGAGAAATACGGGAAGCAGTCATGTCCGGTTATTTACTGCTTTTGTTTTCCTGCCAATCCCTTAGAATCGGTATAAGGATGAAGACTGCTGCAGTAAGAATCAGGGTTAGAGTCATTGGACGTTCCCAGATAAATTCTATTCCGTTTGCGTTGCGAATTGCACGTCCAAGATTGTCCTCAAACATTTGACCCAGCACAAAACCGATCAGCAGTGGCGGCAAAGGATAATCCGCAAATCTAAAGATAATCGCAAGTACACCAAACCCCAAAAGCAGAAGCAATTCTGTGGCGTTGTTTTGACCAATATATGCCCCGGCCATTGCAAAGAAAAGCACGAATGGAATCAGAAAACTACGCGGTATTGAAAGCAGTCTTGCTATGTAAGGAACCAATGGAAGATTGAGCACCAGCAATACAATGTTACCAAAGTACATGGACATGATAATTGACCAGAAAACCTCAGGTCGATCCTGCATCAGTTGCGGTCCTGGTTGCAGATTGAGGGCAATAAAAGCTCCCAACAATACAGCAGTCGTTCCGGAACCGGGAATCCCAAGAGTCAGCAACGGTACGAAGGAACCTGTACTGGCCGCATTGTTTGCAGTTTCTGGTGCGGCTAAACCTTTGATGGAGCCTTTACCAAATTCTTCCCGTTCTTCCGGACTGGCAAGGTTCCTCTCTACTGCATAACCGAGGAACGAGGCAATTGTAGCACCAGTTCCGGGCATTACTCCAATCAGGAATCCTTGAATTGACTGCCTTCCAATTACCGGGGCAATGGCTTTGGCTTCTTTGAGGTTAATGCGAAGGTTTGATATTTCCTGGGATTTTTTGGAACTGCTTTTTTTACTACGAATTTTGTCTATTGCCAGAAAAAAGGCTTCTGGAACAGCAAACAAACCCATTGCAAGAGTGACAAAGTTAATTCCACTCTGTAAATCCATTATGCCCAGGGTAAATCGTGGTGCATGGAAAAGCGATGACTCCCCAACTGTGGCCAACATCAATCCTAGAAGTGTCATCATGACAGCCTTGAGCACTTTACCTTTTCCGGCAAAAGCAGAAACTGCGGACAAACCGAGAAGCATCAAGGCAAAATATTCTGCGGACCAAAATAAAATTGCAAAGCTGGCCAATGCAGGTGCAAAAAACATTAATAGTACTACCCCAATTGTTCCTCCCGAAAAAGAAGAAATTGCTGCAATTGTTAAGGCTTTACCAGCTTGTCCATTTTGGGACATCGGATAGCCATCAAAAGAGCTTGAAACTGTCCCTGCAACGCCTGGAGCATTAATAAGAATTGATGAGGTGGAACCTCCAAAAATTGCACCGTAATAGACTCCGGCCAGCAAAATCAGTGTTGTTGAGGGATCACCGATCTGAAGACTTACCGGTATCATGATTGCCACCACTGACATCGGTCCAAGTCCGGGGAGCATCCCGATGATCGTACCGATGAAACAGCCTAATGCAGCAAAAAACAAATTCTGAAAAGTAAAGGCCGTTTCCAGTCCCAGCAACATTCCATCAAGCATTGGATTTCTCCAGTACAAATTGCTTAAGGTGAGGCAGTGACCTGAAAATTATTAAAAGGCTTTTAATATGAATCATATAATTGCTCTATCAATAGTAAACCCAACCTGGCCAGGGGCGTAAATATATCGTCAAAACTTGATCAACAAGATACCAAACAAGCACACTTGCGGTAATTGAAATCGGAATGAGTAAAGTGTAGCGCCGCTCACCCAGTAAAATTCCACCTAAAACCAGAAAAGCTGAGGTACTGAAAAGAAAGCCTACACCACGCAAAGACAGAACATAAACTACGGCAAGGAGCAAGAGTCCAATGCCTTGACCCCAGTTATAATTTTGAGGGTTTTGAAGATATTCTGCATCAGGTCGATTGACAGTTCCATCACCTTCAACTTCAACTTTTGGAACTTGTGGCTGGATAAGAATAACAAGAGAACAAATAATCCCCGCAATTGCCAAACCAATCGGCATGGTGTTTGGTCTTACAGCCAGGAATTTTTCAAAAGGAAGGAGATGGTAGAAATAGGCGAGGTAGCCGTAACCACTGGAAAAACCCAGCAATGCTAAAGCCACTGCACGGTTTAGATCAAGCATGTCAGAACGTAATAAAAGACTCTCAGTTCCGGGAAGTCGGTAAACTTCCCGGAAATTATGAATTAGAATGGTCTACAAGAATCCCAGTTCACGCATCAAATCACCGATAACTTTTTCCTGTTCTGCAAGGAAAACCATGAACTTGTCACCTGGATTATAGATGTTGACCCATCCATTACGGGCACGGACTTTTTCCCACTCTGGAGTTTTGTACATTTTACCAAGAACCTCAATGTAGGCTTTTCGCAAATTACTTGGCAGGTCTGGAGCAGCAAAAAATCCTCTCCAGTTGACAAAAGTTACATTGTAACCTTGTTCAATTAACGTTGGAGCATTTGGTGCAGCATCAACGCGTTCAGATGAAGTAACAGCTATCATTCTAACTTTGCCAGCTTTTTCCATGCTGACAGCTTCCGAAAACCCGGTTGAAAGAGCGGCAATTTCACCTGACAATAGTGCTGCCATAGCTTTACCACCCGCATCATAAGGAATATATTTTACCTCCAAAGCGTCTTTACCAGCCGCTTCCATAGCCATTGCTGCAACGAGGTGATCCATGCCACCAGGAACAGAACCACCACCAATGGCAGTTTTTGACGGATCAGCATCATAGGCTGCCACCAAATCTGCCATGGAATTGATCGGACTGTTTTTACTTACGACCATAGCCGCATAGTCACCAATGGTACCTGCTACCAAAGTCAGATCCCTGAAGTTCTGCGGAAAGACCTTTGTCAATGAACGGATTACGATTGGTGTTGAATTCACCATCAGCGTACCGTGATTACTTTTGGAGTTTTCAATTAGATAGCCGATTGCCTTTCCACCACCACCACCGGACATATTTTCAAAAGTGGCACTGTCAATCAGTCCTGCTTTAGTCAGGGCTTCTCCGGTACCCCTTGCGGTTCCGTCCCATCCTCCACCTGCGCCACCGGGGATAAGAAAATGTATTTTTTTAATTTCCACTGCAGAAAGACTGCCTGCGGAAAGAACAACAGATGCAATTGCAACTGCCATCATTTTAGCGAGTTTCTTCATTTTGTTCTCCTAATATGTACTATTAATAAAACCGGCTTGAGGCCGGCAGTTTAGAAAAACCAGAAACGAAATGCTTCCGGTCAGCAACGATCTTCAAAGAAAATAATTGAGCTCGTACAAACAGTAGCAGATTTGAATAGAAATCTGCAAGATTATTAACGGGACACTAAGCCTAAACAAAAAAATATGCTGACAAGGTTAAATAGTTAAAAAATGTTTTTTTAATCATTTCTTCACAAGGAATATTTAAAATTCAAGATGGAACGATGCCGGAAAATTGATTCTGCTGTTACAGTAACTTGCTGAACTGATCCCACTCGCTTTTGCTGAAACAGGCCACCAATACCGTTCAAACTTACTGCACCGGAAGCCCAACCAGACTCCTCGACTAAAAAAACTTGCTGAAATTAAATATATTAAATAATATCAACAGGTAAATTTGGAAGACTTTTGAAACAAATTTTCTCAGGAAAATTACGAACCCATTTGGGATTATTAACAACTACAATTGGAGCTTATCCAAAACCGGAATACGTAAAACTTCCAGACTGGTTCGGTAATCTGGATACATCGGATCCGACCCGAGGTTGGGCTGAAGCACTGAATACAATGGGTGATGATGTTAATTCAATCCTCGAGAGGGGAACTCACGAAGCAGTCAACGATCAGGTCGATGCAGGAATTGACATCCCCACAGATGGTGAGATTACCAGAGAGAATTACATTCACTATCATTGCAGACATCTGGAAGGAATGGATTTTGAGAATCTTACAGAAAAGACTTTGCGTACTGGAAATTACTCCTCTTTACTGCCAACGGTTCGTGGTCCAGTCAAAACAAGGGGTTTGTTTTTAGCAGATGATTGGAGGCGGGCCCAGGAAGCAACAGACAAGCCAGTAAAAATTACAATGCCCGGACCTTTGACTGTTGCAGATACCGTCGTGGATGAATATTACGGTAATCAAAAAGATTTTGGGAAAGCGATTGCTGAAGCACTGAACCAGGAAGTACTCAGTCTGGCCAATGCAGGCTGCCGGCACATTCAAATAGACGAACCCCTTTTTGCCCGTTATCCTGAACGTGCGCTTGAATTTGGAGTCGAAAATTTGGAACGTGCATTTCAAAACTGTCCGGAGGGTGTTACCCGAACTGCTCACATGTGTTGTGGATATCCTGATGTAATTGATGCAGTTGATTATCCTAAAGCACCTCGTGAGTCATACTTCCAAATTGCGGATGCCATGGAAGATTCGTCTGTCATGGCCCTGTCTTTGGAAGATGCACACCGCTACAATGATCTGATTTTGCTGGAGCATTTCAAAACCACAACCATTATTTTTGGAGTAGTTGCCATAGCAAAAAGTCGTGTTGAAGCAGTCGAGGAAATTCGGAAGCGTTTAATGGATGCACTGGAACATATTGACGCAAACCGTCTGATTGCTGCACCCGACTGCGGACTTGGAATTTTGGGACGTGAACTTGCGGTCCAAAAAATGAAAAACTTATGCGTGGCCGCACACTCGATTGAAACTTAAATCAAAAAATGACCGCTCAAAAAATAATTCAAATTCGTGATGTAAAATTGAGCAACGAAAATTCGTTTGCTCTAGTCGGTGGACTGAACGTACTTGAATCTGAATCCATAGCTTTACAGGTAGCGGAAACTTTCCGGTCGATTACAGACAAGCTCCGGATTCCTTTTATTTTTAAAGCTTCCTTCGATAAAGCCAACCGTTCGTCCATCAACTCTTTTCGAGGACCGGGACTGGATGAAGGTTTAAAGATTCTCGAAAAAATTAAATCCGAATTTGACGTACCCATCCTCACTGATATTCATGAGCCTTATCAGGCGGCACCGGCTGCAGATGTCGCAGACGTTTTACAACTTCCTGCCTTTTTGTCTCGTCAAACCGACTTGATTGTTGCAGCGGCTAAAACCGGGGCCGTAATCAACATTAAAAAAGCCCAATTTTTAGCCCCGGAAGAAATGAGTAACATTCTGCAGAAATGCGAATCCTCCGGAAATGACCGGCTCATTCTTTGCGAACGCGGCACAAGTTTCGGCTACAACAATTTGGTAGTGGATATGCTCGGCTTTTCTGTGATGAAAAGTTTTGGTTATCCAGTTCTTTTTGACGTTACACATGCGCTTCAACGTCCGGGAGGTAAGGGTGACGCAGCAGCTGGACGGCGGGAATCTGTGCGAGAACTTGCTTTGGCAGGTATGTCTCAAAAAATCGCAGGGCTTTTTCTGGAAGCACATCCGGAACCGGAACAAGCACTTTGTGACGGTCCCTGCGCACTCAGACTGAATCAGCTCGAACCCTTCCTGAAGCAAATGAAGGCTGTAGATGATTTAGTAAAATCTTTTGAAGCTTTGGACACAGCTTAACAACTAGTGGAAATGATTTTGGAGACGAGAATTTGGGGAACACGAAAATCTCAAACAACCAATTAAGTATCGTGTCCACTTAATTATCTTTGTTTTAAAGCAGTATTTTTGATAACGTAAATTCCCCTATCCAAAGCTGACCTTCAGATATAGCGTTTTGTGAGCAGCAGAACGATATTGTTGAGTACCTTCTAAACCGTTTATATTTTTGAAGCATAAAAACTGAATGGTTGATTTAAAACTGAAAATCCGTAAGATTCCTGACTTTCCTAAACCAGGAATTTAATTCCGTGACATCACAACCTTACTTGCCGATCCGCAAGCTTTTAACGATGTAGTGGAGCGCTTCGTAAAGCGTTACGAAGACGACCAAATCGATTTGGTCGTAGGAATAGAATTGCGAGGCTTTATCATAGGAGCACCATTAGCTTTGCTTTTGGGAAAGGGCTTTATCCCTGTCCGTAAAGAAGGGAAACTACCCGGTCCCACACACGGGGTTGAATTCGATTTAGAATACGGCACTGTCAGGGTAGAAATCCACCAGGATGCAATCCCACCCGGGAGAAAAGTCTTAATGGTGGATGATTTATTGGCAACAGGCGGTACGATGGAGGGTAGTTCAAGGTTGATTGAACAAGAGGGAGGAATCATTGTTGGCTATGCTTTTGTGATTGAATTAGTTGACTTAAAAGGCAGAAAAAAATTGGATCATCCCATTTTTAGTCTCGTGACTTTTGAAGGAGAATAAAACAAATGACAGCAGATACATGGTTTACAGATTAAAAAATTAAGCATATTGAAACCATTAGTGGACAAGTCCGTAAATTAAAAGGGCTCCCATTTTCAATTATACCCTAAGCTCAGAGAAAATAAATTTGCAAAAGGAATCGAACATGAAAGTAGGCATCATCGGCGGCAGTGGACTGTATCATCTGGAAGAGTTGGAGAAAGTCGAAGAAGTCCATCTAGACACTCCTTTTGGAAAGCCTTCCTCGTATTTCGTGACAGGTGAGGTTAACGGCATCCCGGTGGCTTTTCTTCCTCGCCACGGAATCGGACATGTGCTACTACCAACTGAAATACCATTCCGTGCCAACATCTGGGGGTTGAAGATGCTCGGGGTCACTCATTTAATTTCAGTGGGCGCAGTTGGCAGTCTCCGCGAAGAAATAGAACCAGGCCACATGGTTTTTCCCGATCAGTTCATAGATCTAACCCGTGACCGGAAATCCACATTTTTTGGCAACGGCGTGGTGGGGCACGTACAGTTCGGCAATCCTGTCTGCTCTGAGCTGAGTGGAAAACTGGTAGAAGCAGCGCAAACGGTAGGGGCAACCATGCATGTAGGAGGAACCTACATCTGCATGGAGGGTCCTGCTTTTTCTTCTCGTGCAGAATCACTGCTTTACCGTTCATGGGGTGCAGACGTGATCGGTATGACCAACGTCCAGGAAGCAAAATTGGCCCGGGAAGCGGAAATGGCCTTTGCCTCGATCGCCCTAGCCACCGATTACGACTGTTGGCATGTATCTGAATCAGAAGTCAGCGTCGAGGACATAATCAAGGTAATGCATGCCAATGTCGAAACTGCCCGCCAGATTCTTGTTGAAACCCTGCGTAAAATTTCGCCAGATTTTCCAAATTCCCAGGCGGATGCCCTTAAATTTTCCATAATTACCGACAAGTCTAAAATTTCCAAAACAACCTGCAGTGACTTGGATTTACTACTGGGTCGTTACCTAGATTGAACCTGAAAGAGTTGCTGCGTATCCAAATAGCCCAATTCTCGGAAAAATAAATCCTTTAGCATTACACAAAGCCCATCATCATCAACATCTAATGGAATGGTATTATAGAGAATGAAGATTACCTGATCAAATTCTAGTACTTTTGCCTGGTGCATATTGGAAATTCGCAATATTTTTGGTTTATCTTCATCAAGTTGATCATGTTTGAGAACTTTACAGTTGAGACCTGTCTGTTCAAAGTGAGTTTTAGCAGGGTATTTAAATTTTAATTTCCATGTGAAGTTTGATTTAGTGACTTTGAACAGTTTAGTGTGTATAATTATTTACGCTATATAATATTAACGTATATATTTTTATAGATATTTACATTAATTGAGAAGTATGTTGATTACAATCTGTAGCTATGAATAATCTTGCTTTTAGCCTTTGGTTAAGTTCTGGAATTTTCTTGACGGCCATTGAGTTCCTTGTCCCAGGTTTGGTTATGGTTTTCGTGGGACTTGGATCTTTGACTGTGGCGCTAGGTATGCACCTTGGATATATTGATGAAACTATCCAGCAATTTATTACTTTTTTTATAAGCTCAATATTTTACTTATTAACTCTTCGTTTTTTAGTTCTTAGATTTGTTCCAATCAGATACCAGAAAGGAAAATATTGATGAAGATGAAGAAGTGATTGGATCGATTGTTGGGATAGTTGAAGATATAAATTCTGGTGAATTTGGACGAGTTGAGCATAGCGGAAGTTCATGGCAAGCTCGTGCAGAAGGAGACCAGACAATTTTAAAAGGTGAACAAGTTAAAATTATTGGACGAGACAATATTACTTGGATAGTCCAAAAAATATAGGAATGAGGTGATGAAGTGTTAAGTATATATTCAGGAATTATAATATTAATTTGTTTGATCGTTTTTACTCAATAATTTTATGATGCGCTTGATATCATTGTTGAAAGACTTGGAAAATTTCAAAGAACACTTACTCCAGGTATATATTTTTTAATTCCTTTTATTGACTTTGCTGCTTATAGGCAAGAGATGAGAGAACAGGTTATTGATATTCCCTCCCAAAGTGTTATTACGAAGGACAATATTCAAGTTGAAATAGATGGACTATTGTATATCAAGGTAATGGATTCTAAAAAAGCTAGTTATGGGATTGGAAATTACTTGGCAGCTAGTATCAATCTTGCTCAAACCACTATGAGATCAGAAATCGGTAAAATAACATTGACCAAACATTTTCTGAGCGAGAAACCCTTAATGAAAAAATCGTCCGCGAAATTGATAAAGCTTCAAGCTCTTGGGGCATTAAAGTGCTACGATATGAACTTAAAAATATCTCGCCCTCAAGAACTGTCATGGACACGATGGAAAAACAAATGGAAGCTGAGCGTTCCAAAAGGGCAGAAGTCACTATTTCATCTGGTGAAAGAGAAGCTCGTATCAAGGTCTCTGAAGGTGATAGAATGCATGCAATCAATATCTCAGAAGGTGAAAAACAAAAACGAATTAATGAGGCGAATGGCAGGGCTGAGGGAATTAAGCTCATTGCTGATTCGACTGCACAAAGCTTGAAACTTGTAGGGGAGGCGATCGAACTTCCTGGTGGCAATGAGGCTTTAAAAATGCGCATCATAGATCAGTATATAGACCAACTTGATGAGGTTTTCGAAAGTGGAGATGTCTCACTTTTTCCAGCCAACCTTGCTTCGTTAAAAGGAATCGTAGAGGAACTTAAAGGAAATAAATCAACTCTAAAAGGAAGTATTCATGTCGATAGATAATATTATATTTTTACTTATTGTAGGTGTCCTTTTCCTTTATATCATTCTTGCGTTAGTCAGGTCTTTGCGTTTGGTCCCCGCTCGTATGGAATTTATTGTGGAGAGATTTGGGCGTTACAATACCACTCTTGACGCAGGCTTCCATTTCCTGATACCTTTCGTTGATAAAGTTGCGTTTATCCAAGATTTAAAAGAGCATACAATGGATGTGCCTCCCCAGACCTGTTTCACAAAAGATGAAATTCAGGTTGAAGTCGATGGCGTTATTTATTTACAGGTTATCGACTCACAAAAAGCGAGTTACGGCATCACTGATTTCCAATACGCGTCCATTCAACTGGCACAAACCACCACCAGGGCAATTATTGGAACTTTGGATCTTGATCGCACATTTGAAGAAAGAGAGGCCATAAGTGTCAAGGTCGTTTCTGTGCTCGATAGTGCCGCAGCAAAATGGGGTGTTAAGATTTTAAGATTTGAAATTAAAAATCTCGTTCCGCCAGAATCTGTTCGCCAGTCTATGGAGAAGCAGGTGACTGCCGAGCGAAATAGGCGTGCCATTTTAGAGAAGAGTGTTGGCGAAAAACAGTCATTGATTAATACTTCTGAAGGTTTTATGCGGGAGCTTATAAATAATTCAGAAGGTGAGATGCAAAAGCGTATCAATGAAGCCAGTGGTAAAGCTTCAGAAATTTTATATCTAGGTAGGGCAACTGCAGAGTCTATTAAAAAGGTTGCAAATGCGATCAGCGGTCCAGGAGGCACAGAAGCTGTTAAGTTAGAGCTAGGTCAAAAATACATTAAGTCACTTACCAAGTTAAAGTCTAATGGTAATAATGTAATTATGGGAGGAAACCTCGCTGATATGAAAGAAATGCTTAAAGGTCTTGATATCGAAATATAGAGCTTTTTCTACTAGTAAAACTATACCACAAGTTTAGTCTGACTGTGAGGAATTAGTCGGGGTTACTCACAGGAAATGATGGGGCTGGTGTAAGAGTATTATTTTTGGTTTTCTCATTCTCTACCACAAATTATCACAATCCTACCTAATTTTTTTCAGGGCACAGCCTTTTTCGGGCCAGGGGCTTGAGCCAATAACACTCCTGTCGCCACAAGGACCCCGCCAATTGCCTGATCCCAGCCCCATGGATCACCCAAGAACATTACAACGATGAGCATCACATAGAATGGTACAGCATTCATATGAAGAGACGCCATCAGAATACCCAATCTCCCAGCCGCCCAAATCCACAGTAGTTGTGAGATGGCTATGGCAGGCAAAGAGAAAATCAACAGCAACATGATATGCTTGGAATCCATGTTGCCAATCTCCGTTTCGCCAAAACCCAGCACAAGAAAAGACCCATGGACGAACAGCGTAATGACCATGGCTCCCACCAGCGTGACGGTAGTTTGACCCAGTGATGAGATGGTTTGAAAATCACGTATTGTCTTTCGCGTTGCCCAGGCAAACAGAAATATGGCGAGCAGGCAAAACAAGGCCCCGAGACCAAATATGCCATTTGAAAGCCTGACACCCGTCGCCAGTAACCCCCCCAACATGGCAAGTACGATTCCTCCAAGCAGTTGAAGGTGTAATTTTCGTTTATCGAGTACCACCTCAATGGAGGCACCGGCGATAGGCATCATGGCGGCAACGATCGCGGGCGTTACAGGGTCTGACATTTTTTGACCTACCAACAGCAATATGGCTCCAAAACCGAAACCGATGCCACCTACTGTCAACCCGCGCCCCCATGGTGCGGCAAGAACTGTTGGCATGCCTTCAGCCACTATCCAGAAAACCATCAGTAAGCCGACGGCGAGGAGCATCCGAACAGAAAGGAGTGAAATGGCTCCCCATGTCTCCAGTAGAATTTCCCCCGAAGGAAATCCCACGGCCCACATCAACATAGCCATAAAACAGGCAATGTTGGCTGTAATCACACTCGGTGAGGATTGTGGGTTTATCAAATTTTCTGTTTTCCCTGTCCAGCAAGTTGAGGTTTAGCAACAATGTTTTTTTGCATATTTTTTCGGTTTTTGTTATTCCGTTTCCATTTTTTTTAACAACAAACGTGCTCTATGCTGCCAAAAGGGTTCTGAAAAATTTTGACTGACAAATTTTTGCCATGCAGTCCGTGCTTCTTTGTGACGACCCTGCTGTAAATATAAAAGTCCCATTATAAAATTGCTAAAAGGATAAAGACCGGGAAATTCCTGCTGTAACTCTTGTAAATCACGGATTCCACCTTCATATTCATCAAGTCCCGGACTGTGCTGTTTAAGCGCTGCATATGCTGAAAATGCCAATTCATAATCCCCCTTTTTTAGTTGCGCAATTCCCAAATTCATTCGGGCATAATTTAAACCCGGTTTAAGGGCCAAAGAGTGAAGACTGCTTTCTATAGAGGAAGAATAATCACCCAACAGATAGTATCCCCAACCCAAATTTCCATACAAATAAGGGTCTTCACCAAAACGCAGTGCCATTTCGTATGATTCAACTGAATTCCTGACAGCATCTAAATCATACTTTGCCAAACCATTCGGCTGGAGTTTGTATCCTTTGAAATAATAGACGGTTCCCAAATCCTGATACAACTTCTCTAACTGTTCTGTTGATTCAGCATAATGCAACCCGTCGTTCAAAGTTGATAGTGCATCTTCAAATTCCCTTGCCTCAAACAAGCCTCTTCCGGTCAAAGCATAATAATCAGTGGGGCCCTTACTAAATTGCGGTTTCCGTGACAGTTCCAGCCAGCGCTTTAATTTTTCACGTATGTCTTCAGACAGTTCATCATTTTGAGTACCAAATAGATTCTCCAAGGTTCTCTGCAGCATAGGCCATAACTGCTCTGGACCAAAACGCTGTCTCATTGACCGCGTTACCGGCCGGCCTGTGTTCCACCATTCATCCCAGAAAGAAAGTTCCCCGGAAGTAGAACGGATAGTTGTGAATTGGAAAGGTTCAGGTTCGCGCGGAAACAAGGTGAAGACAAAGACATACAGGCAGACGATTAAAAGTATAACTGACCCAATTGTTTGTAAATAATATTTTTTCTGATTGCGGGAATCCGGAACCGTGATCGAGGAGAATTCTTCAGTAATATCTGTAAGCTCACGGGATTTTTGCCAGGCCAGTTCGGCAGCCTGTTTTTGTCCTGAAGAATAGAAACGATTACCCAGACGGTAGAAACTCTCAGCGAGAATTTCAGAGGGAATTGATTCCTTAGTTAACAAATTTTCAGCAGATTCATAATCGCCGGAAGGTATAATATCTTCAGGAAATGCAGATTCAATAACACTGTAAGAGGTCTGAGACATACAGTGTTTAATGATGAGTCTCATTTTCAGTTTGCCAGTCTTCGTAGCTCATACCGGCAATGCGGGCCATACTTTTTCGGTGCGATGTCGCAATACTTTTTGTAAGAAAATAGCTGAGAAAAAATCCTGGAACTGCATAAACAAAACCGCCTATAATCATGGGCCATCCAAGGTCAATTAATAAAAAACGTGCGCCTTCAACTATTATTTTCCATGTCCCTCCGGTTTCAGAAATTCGTCCAAGAGTATCCTCAAAATGCTTATATGAAAGACCATTTTGAGTTTCAAGCAACCAATATCCTGTTACTAAAAATAAATAATAAAGAGGCACCATCGTGAGTGGATTGGAAATCCAAACCATTGCCACTCCCACCGGCAAATTAAAATGTCTGCGAAAAATGTAACGGTAGATACTCCAGACAACGAATACCAAATACATTTGCACTCCAACAGTCGGAGTTAAACCAAGAAAAACACCAACCGCAACTCCCAAACTCACTTCTGAAACAGGAGCTCTGGAATGTAAAACTGGATTAATTAATTTCTCTTGAATAATCTTTTCTATTTTTTTCTTCATTCTACCACTTCCCCTGGTTCTTCATGGAAGACCAAGGTTCCTGTATAGGTAGAGGGGCACCTTGTTGTAGTAATTCAATCGATATTTGATCCGGACTGCGGATAAATGCCATTTTCCCATCCCTTGGAGGACGCAAAATGGTTACACCTTTTTTTTCCAGTTTCTCACAATAATCATAAATATTTTCAACAGAGTAGGCGACATGTCCAAAATTATCTCCGCCGCTGTATGGTTCATTCTGGTTCCAGTTGTAGGTTAACTCCAGTTGAGATTCATTATCATCTGCTGCCAGAAAAACCAGGGTAAATTCCCCTTCAGGGACTTCCTTGCGTCTCACTTCTTTCATTCCAAGTTTGTCAATGAAAAAATCAAGTGCTAAATCAAGATTTTGAATACGGATCATGGTATGTAAATATTTCATTTTTTCCTTTTTATCATTTAAACTGAACTTGGAAAAAGCTCTAAAATAGTGTCATTACAAGCTAAGAGAGAAATTTAGAATAATCTACTAACTAATATTATTTAGTTTTTTTTCCTAAGTTTGAAATCAAAAAATTAGGATTTCAGACTTTTAACTAAACCATCATTTAAGATTCACCAGACCAACTGGCACAAAACTGTTTCTTGTTCCGATTTGAACATATTAGATATGCATAAATTAAAATATTAAGATTTAATTGGATTTATTTCAAATTTAAGGTCATAAATGGATTCAATCAATGTTTGGTAAGCAGAATTCCCTGATTTTCGGGACAGTACATTCGTTTCCGGATCATAACGGTAGGCGATTTTTTCACGTGTATCTGCAACGTCTCCGTCCCTGTTGCGGTCTGCTTTGAAGACCAGCGAATGGGTAGAAATTTCAACAGCAGTTTCACTTCCGGAACTAAGCGCATAACCTGCTTGAATCAGCTCTGATTTAAGTAGCAGCAGGAAACGTTGAAAGTCACCCTGGAGCACTTCTTTCTGTTGCTCCAGAACCGCGATCCGATGAAATTCAAGTAAAGGCCGTTGTGCCGCAATAAGAACAACAGAAACGATTGCTAGGACAAGCATCACTTCAATTAAGGTATAAGCGGAATTGTATTCAAGGCAATCTTGACGCTTTTTCATCATTGTGTTTTCAGCGCTGTTTGCCACTGTGCCAGCACTTTTGGAACCGTATCACTTGTTTTTACCTGAAACAAAAGTGTAATTAGGTTTGGGTTCACTTGTTTGACCTGCCAATGCAGTTCAGAATTTTTACCTGACAATGAAATATTTTCCTGGTAATTTCCTGTATTTAATGTGTTATTCAGCTTTGCCAGAGTCCACTCATCCAAATGTGAGGCTAGTTCATTTTTGAGCGTTTTGAGCTGTATTTGCTCAAATGTCTGTTCTGTTATTTTGGCAAATCCTGCCACTAAAATCAGCAGAATCGCATTCGCAAACATCACCTCAACTAGCGTAAATCCATGTTTCATTCTGATTCTATATTTTTCAAAATGATTTTTTGCTTTTACTACTCTTATATGTCAGACTTGCCTTTGATAATTGTTATGCCGAGGTAGTTCAGTAAATAGTTTGAAATCCACCCACACACCTGAATTAGCAATCTGGAAATGAAAAAAAGAATAATCCAAAGACATTTTAGGTTCGGAGTCATTTCGAGCCTTAGGAAAATCTTAATGATATTTTCCCAACCTTTACCAAGAGAGTCAATCAATGAAATTTAGTTATCCAGGACTAAGCGACAATGCGGTTTCTGAATCTCGAAAATTTTACGGTGCGAATGTTGTTACAGCGCAGGAAGCAGAGGGATTTTTTGATAAACTACGAACCAACTTAAAAGATCCGATCATCGTCATTTTGATTGTTGCCCTGGCAGTAACGGTTTTTTTGGCCGCCATGGGATTTGCTCCGTGGTATGAAGGACTCGGAATTGCGTTTGCTGTGGTGATGGCAACCTTGATCGCCACCTGGTCTGAATACAGTAACGAAAATGAATTTCAGCGTTTGCTTGAGGAAGCTTCAAAGGTAAAAGTAAAAGTCTTCCGTAACAGTACAATGGTTGAAATATTAATTGACGATCTGGTAGTCAACGATTTAGTCCTTCTGCAGCCTGGAGACACAGTACCCGCAGATGGCTATTTGCTCACTGGAGAAATTGAGTTGAATGAATCTGCACTTACGGGTGAATCTGAAACCGTAAAAAAAACAGGGGGTGCAGATGAAAAACATTCTGAGGCAGAAGAGAAGTATGAAATGTCACGTGCTGCCCTGGTGGTGGACGGTGAAGCTGTAATGAAAGTTTTGGAGGTTGGAGACAAAACAAAGTATGGTGTAACACTCAAAGAATTGACCTCAGCGGAAACCAGACCCTCTCCACTGCAGGAAAAACTGGCAACTCTTGGCCGGCAAATCAGTCGTTTTGGTTATGTTGGAGCACTGTTTATCGCCTTTTCGTTCATGTTTAATCATATTTTTCTGGAAGGCGGAGGATGGGAAATCTATTTCAGCAAACCTGCCCCTGAAATAATTTATCATATAGTAACAGCTATTATTTTAGCAATCATCATTATTGTCGTAGCCGTTCCGGAAGGGTTGCCAATGATGATTGCAGTCGTGCTTTCAATGAATATGCGAAAGCTTCTCAAAGCGAAAGTTCTGGTGCGGAAACTTCTCGGCATTGAAACATCCGGAAGCCTGACAATCCTATTTACCGACAAAACAGGAACACTGACTCAAGGTAAATTAACAGTTTCAGAGCTTCTTCTGGGTAATGCTGAACATTTTCAATCTTACAAAGATATTCCCGAAAATTTGCGTGAAACCGTGTCCTTTGCCCTTCGGAACAATACCCCGGCTTTGATTGATACTGGAGATCCGGAAAATCCGAAAATCGTTGGTGCTAATCCAACAGGACAAGCTTTATTGCGTTTCCTCGGCGAAGATTTAGCCAAGCAGGATGATGTAAAAGTAAAAATAAATATTCCTTTTAACAGTACTTATAAATTTTCAGCTACACAGGTTGAAGGTTCGCAAAATTTAACTATGGTCAAGGGGGCCGCAGAAATCGTGCTCGACGGATGTACACATTATTTGGATGTGAATGGTAAAAAGGTTGAACTGGATTCCGAAAAAATCAAAAAAGAAATGCTGGGGCTTTCCAAACGCGCAATGCGGCTCATTGGACTGGCTGTTTCAAATCAAAATTTGGGTGAGGAAAATGTTCTTCCTTCCGATTTGACTTTAGTGGGAATCTTCGGTCTGCGTGACGAAATGCGAAAGGAATCAAAGACAGCAGTGGAGACAGTCCGGCGAGCTGGAATACAGGTAGTAATGATTACCGGCGATGCAAAAGATACTGCTCAAGCGATTGCCAGAGAAGTCGGAATTTTAGAAAAAGAAAAAGCGCTTGTTCTTACTTCCAAAGAACTTAACGAAATTTCTGATGAAGAGTTAATAAAAATACTTCCGGATTTGAGGGTTGTTGCCCGTGCACTTCCCGCGGATAAAAACCGTTTGGTTAAATTGGCAAAATCCATGAACTGGGTGGTCGGCATGACCGGAGATGGAGTCAATGATGCACCAGCCGTAAAAAACGCGGACGTTGGTTTCTCAATGGGTGATGGAACGGACATGACAAAAGAATCGAGCGATATTGTCATTCTTGATAATAATTTTATCTCACTCACAAATGCAGTTCGTTATGGGCGGACACTATTAAAATCAATTAGAAAATTTTTGATTTTTCAATTGACCGTCAACGTTGCCGCCATTTTAGTGGCTTTTTTGGGACCATTTTTTGGTATTGATTTACCGCTGACCATGACTCAACTTTTGTGGGTCAACATTGTGATGGACACCCTGGCAGCATTTGCCTTTTCAGGTGAAGCGGCTCTCAAACGCTACATGAACGAAAAACCGATACCAAAAGATGAATCACTCATTTCTGGAGACATGTGGTCGGCAATCCTGATTGACGGAATTTTCATGGCATCAATCAGTATCTATTTTCTCACCTCTGATTTTGTTGCCGGATTATTCGTCTGCGATGCGGTACGCTGTCCGGATCCTGAGCTCAACCTTGTACTTCTCACTGGTTTCTTCGGATTCTTTGTCTTTATGAATAATTTCAATAAATTTAACGCCCGAACCGAAGGACTAAATCTTTTTGAACACATCACCGAAAATCGCAATTTTTTGGTTGTGGTCATTCTTATTTTCTTCCTGCAAACAACATTCACTTATTTCGGAGGAGAAGTTTTGCGTACAGTCGGCTTGACTTTGGAGGAGTGGTTTTACGTGCTGGCCTTTGCTATTACAATCATACCACTGGACCTCACACGGAAATTTTTGCGGAACACCTTTGTTGGAAATCCTGTGGTTTAGCAGAGAAAAGCTTACGCAACACAAACTTTATTTATTCATATATTTTTTCGGCCATCAGGCATGATTTATTCTCGGTATTCGTGACACAACAAGAATATTTTCAGTAATTTATAATTTGTGATTAGAAATAATTTTAATTTTTTAAAACATCTTAATATTGTCTGACAAACCTGACAGAATTTTTCAATAAATTTTGATTATTAATTTTTGAAAAAGGAGGTATTTCAAATTGAGTTTTGTAATTTTTATAAAACGGATTTTCCATCGCGTGTATGTTGCGTGTAAGGCAGAAAATGATGTTCCTGTTGGGGTAAATCGTACTTGGGTAAAGTATATTGAAAAAGGTGAATTCCCTCATACTAAGCGGTTTTTTTCAGTAATGCGTTGTAACCATTGCGAAGATGCTCCCTGTATAACAATCTGTCCTACAAGTGCTCTTTATAAACGTCCTGACGGTATTGTAGACTTTAATAATGAGCGCTGTATAGCTTGTAAATCATGTACACAGGCTTGTCCATATGATGCTATTTACATTGACCCGGAAACACACACAGCGGCAAAATGTAATTATTGTGCGCATCGTGTAGATGTTGGACTAAAGCCTGCCTGCGTAATTGTTTGTCCTACTGAAGCCATAGTTGCTGGAGATCTTGATGATCCTATTTCTAAAATATCTCAATTAGTAGCAGGAAATCAAGTAACAGTACGTAAACCAGAAAAAGGGACTATCCCGAATGTGTTTTATATAGAAAGTGATAATGCTTCTCTTGTACCTAACGGATTTTTATTAGTAGATAAGGAGTCGGGAGTTACCTCATCCAGGGTTGTTCAGGCCGTTAAAAAAAAGTTTCAATTTAAAAAAAGAGTCAAAAATTGATACGGATATCAAGCAAACCGCTCGCAGAGTTTATGATGCGCCAAATAAAGGTATTTTATGGGACTGGGAAGTTGCCGGTTATATTTTTACTAAAGCGATTGCAGCTGGTATTATAGCTTTCCCTTTTCTGTTCCAAATGACAGGTTTAGTAAAAGTTGCGGATTCAGTTTTATTTACAGTGGCTATCTCCTCACTCTTATTTCTTGGGTTGACAGGTATTTTGCTGATCAAAGATTTAGATCAGCCTAAACGTTTCCTTTATGTACTTCTCCGTCCAAACTGGACTTCATGGTTGGTGAAAGGAGGTTACACCATAACTGCTTTCGGAGGACTGGTGACATTGTGGTGTGTCTTAAAATATTTTGATTTCCCGATTATTGCGGATCTCATAGTTTGGCCGATTTTAATCCTGAGTGTGTTACTAGCGATTTACACCGCTTTCCTTTTTGGACAGGCTAAAGGCAGAGATTTTTGGCAAAGTCCTTTGCTTTCACTTCATATGCTGCTTCATTCTGTTGTTGGAGGTTCAGCCGCATTATTAGCTGCTTCTATGTTTTTGCCTGCCTTGATGCCATTGGTGCCATTGCTAAAGGAAATTTTAATTTGGAGTTTATTAATTCAACTCTTATCATTTGCCGCGGAGTTTTTATCTTCACACCCAACTGAAGATGCAAATAAAGCAGCACATATGATAACTCACGGTACCTTCCGAACAGCATTCTGGGGTGGCGTTGTGTTATTAGGTAATGCCATTCCTCTACTATTGCTAATCGGTAAACTCAGAATTGCTGGTTGTAGTCGCGGCCTCAGTTTTTGGTATTAATCGGAGTCTGGCTTTCTATAAGGATCTGGGTTTTGGCACCACAAATGGTATCACTTAGTTAACCTTAATAATGTTTAAAAACTTGAGAAAAGAGCAAAAATGAGCTTAAAGCCAAAACTAGGTTTGATTGAAAAATTTGCAGAAGGTATAGGCCTTATCCCCAAATTAAATTTTGAAGATGGCAAAATAGAACCTATGAATGATCCAGGTGATCTCAGCAATTATCCCCCGCCTGAGAAATGGGATGACTGGGTGGAATATGAACCAACAAAATGGTCCCGGAAAATAAAGCGGCATTATACGATTGTGCCCACATCATGCTTCAATTGTGAATCAGGATGTGGTCTTTTGAGTTATGTTGACAAAGAAACTGGAGAGGTACGTAAATTTGAAGGAAACCCCTATCATCCAGCGAGTCGCGGAAGAATTTGTGCCAAAGGTCCTGCAACAATCAACCAAATTAAGGATCCTGACCGGATTTTACATCCAATGCGTAGGGTTGGGAAACGGGGTGCTGGTAAATGGGAAAGAGTATCTTGGGACGTGGTTCTCGACGAAATTGCCGCTAAAATAAGAAAAGCTATTAAAGAGGAACGTAACAATGAAATTACTTACCATGTCGGCCGCCCCGGACATGAAGGATTTATGGACAGAGTACTGCAGGCATGGGGCGTAGACGGTCACAACAGCCACACCAATGTCTGCTCTGCCGGAGCCAGGACAGGATTTGCTCTTTGGGACGGCTTTGACCGCAAGATGCCGGATTTTGCAAATGCAGAATTTATCTTAATGATAAGCGCCCATTTGGAATCCGGTCACTATTTTAATCCGCACGCGCAGCGTATCATCGAAAGTAAAAACAGCGGAACAAAAATAGCGGTGATGGATATCCGTCTTTCAAATACAGCAAGCCGTGCTGATCATTGGATGGCCACCTATCCCGGCACTGAAGCTGCGGTTTTGCTGGCCATGGCAAAAATTATTTTGGACGAAGGCCTCTACAATGAAGCATACCTCCGGAACTGGATAAATTGGGCCGCCTGGCTGGAAGCGGATCATCCGAAAACAGAGATCAGCTTTGAAAACTTTATTCTAAAACTCAAAGAAGAATATGCTGAATATACTCCTGAGTTTGCAGAGCAGGAGTCTGGAGTTACCACACAAGCGGTCGTGGATGTTGCCCGGCAAATCGGACGTGCTGGGAGCCGCTTTTCCTCAATAAATTGGCGTAGTGCGAGCAGTGGCAACCTAGGTGGCTGGCAAATCGCACGCTGCTTGCAATTTTTGAATGTCCTCACAGGAAGCCTAGGAACTAAAGGTGGGAGCTTGCCTAGTTCATGGAATAAATATTCACCAAAAATGCCTAATCCACCGCCTCCACAAAAGTATTGGAACGAACTTCATTTCCCTAAAGAATATCCTCTTGCGCATTTTGAAATGAGTTTCCTGCTGCCGCACTTTCTAAAAGAGGGGCGCGGAAAAATAGATGTTTATTTTACACGTGTTTTTAATCCTGTCTGGACTTTTCCAGATGGATTTAGCTGGATTGAAGCTTTGCGTGACACTGAAAAAATTGGTTTACATGCCGCACTCACACCGACTTGGAACGAAACTGCATATTTTGCAGATTACGTTCTTCCCATGGGGCATGCTTCGGAACGCCATGACATTATCAGTTATGAAACGCACGCTGGTAAATGGATTGCTTTCCGCCAGCCTGTTTTACGCGAAGTTGCTAGGAGGAACGGAAAAGCAGTCAAATATACATATGAGACAAACCCTGGAGAAGTCTGGGAAGAAGATGAGTTTTGGATTGAACTTTCCTGGCGTATTGACCCTGACGGTTCTCTAGGCATCCGTGATTATTTCATTTCACCTTACCGTCCGGGTGAGAAAATGACCGTTGATGAATATTATCAGTATATTTTTGAACGTGTTCCGGGACTTCCGGAGGCTGCGGAAAAAGAAGGACTTACTCCTCTTGATTATATGCGACGTTTTGGAGCCTTTGAAATGGAAAAAGAAGTGTTGGAACTTCACAACAAAGTACTGACAGAGCAACAACTCTACGAAAGCCTTTCTTAACTCTTGTTACTAAAGATGGAAAAACAATTGGAGTCATTGTAGAAGGAGAAGCGAGAACGGGTTTCGAATCACCTTCTAGAAAACAAGAATTCTTCTCTCAGACAATGGTTGACTGGAAATGGCCGGAACATCGTTTGCCAGGATACATCAAGAGTCATATACACACTGATGGAATAGAAAGCGAAAAAGGAGAATTTCCTCTAGTGCCGACTTTTCGGCTGCCCACTTTGATCCATTCTCGTTCAGGAAACGCAAAATGGCTAGCGGAAATTTCTAATCGGAATCCGCTTTGGATGCATACATCGGACGCAGATCGTTTGGGTTTTAAAAACGATGATCTTTTACGCGTTAATACTGAGATAGGTTACTTTATCGTAAAAGTCTGGGTGACAGAGAGTATGCGTCCGGGAGTGGTAGCCTGTTCACATCACATTGGCCGTTGGAGACGCCCTCAGGATCCAGTAGCCAACCGCTGGGCTACTAATTCTGTGGAAATCCTGGAAATTGAATCTGGTAAGTGGAAAATGAATGTCTTGGATGGAATCCAAGCAACTGAAGGGGAGGATTCGGATTTGTCACGTATTTTCTGGCGTGACGGAGGGGTACATCAAAATATTACTCATGCAGTTCATCCTGATCCTATCAGTGGAATGCACTGCTGGCATCAAAAAGTACGACTTGAAAAAGCACATCCCGGTGACCGCCACGGCGATCTTTTTGTAGATACTGAACAGTCTTTTCAGGTTTATAAAGATTGGCTGGCAAATTCCCGGCCGGCACCTGGACCTGACGGTTTGCGGCGTCCTTTATGGTTTAAACGTCCCTTAAAACCAGTCATGGAAAAATTCTATCTAAAATAAAAACATAAATATTTATAAAATTTCATCGTAACAACTATTTTTTTTCCATAAATGTGAGGGACTTAATTGCCCTCTTCCAGTTTTAAAAACCAAGAAAAAAATTAAAGAAATGTCAAGTGGCGAAATATTGAAAATGACTTCGACAGACCCCGGTTCTGTGAATGACGTTACTTTCTGGTCGAAGATTAATAAAAATTATTTGTTGTCTCACGCTGAAGATGGTGGTGTATATACTTTTTATATTCAGAAAAATTAGATTTATTTAAAGTTATATAAGTAAGATAATTTTTGTGTGGTTTGTTACACAATCAAGTTGGGAACAGAATCTCGGCTTTATCGAGGAGCAGGAAAGACAAACGAGTATGGTATTTTGACTTTTACCGGTTTACAATAAATTTATTTTAATTTTTAATATATTAGTTAACTTATTATTTCACTCATAAGCCCCACTTCACATGTTCTTAGCAGAGTAAAGCACCGTATCGACCTCAGCGTAACCTCACTTGACAAATGACACCATGAGTACTCAACCATACATCGGTTTCCGTCAGCTCTTTCATCAGGACACATCGACCTTCACTTACCTGCTCTGGGATTTGGACACCAGGGAAGGGGTGATTATTGATCCAGTGAGGGAACAGTTTGAAGGTGATCTTTGTCTTGTTGGCGAGCTTGGTGTGCGTATGGTCTACGCGCTGGACACGCATGTCCATGCCGATCATGTAACCTCGCTGGGAATGCTGCGTGAAGAGATGAGGCTGCAAACAGCGGTTGGAGAGCCTTCCGGAGTTCCCTGCGCGGACATCATGCTGAATGACGGATACACATTGCGCTTTGGCAGGCATACACTTACTGCGCTGGCCACTCCCGGACACACAGACGCCTGCACAAGCTTCAAGGTTGAGAACATGGTGTTCACGGGCGATACCCTCCTCATCCGAGGCTGCGGGCGCACGGATTTCCAGCAGGGCGATCCTGAAATGCTGTATCGGAGTATCACGCAAAAGCTCTACACTCTTCCGGATGAAACTCTGGTTTATCCCGGTCACGACTATAATGGTAAGTCTGTTTCCACCATTGGAGAGGAGAAGCAGTACAATCCGCGCATTCCAGCCACACAAACCGAATCGGATTTTGCTGAATTGATGAACTCACTAAACCTGCCGAGGCCCAAACACATTGATGAGGCGGTTCCGGCAAACATGGGCTGCGGTATTTCAGTGGATCACGGACACCTGACTGAGGAAGTATTTGGAGTACGTGATTTACAGAAAATCCTCAATGCTATGTCCGTTGACGAGGTGGTGATCGACTGCCGCACTAAGGATGAATACCAGGCAGGGCATATTCCAGGCGCGATCAACCTGCCGATGGGAAAGGAACTGAATCAGCTACGTGAATTGCGGGATTACCAGAAAATTTACCTCTACTGTTATTCAGGACGGAGGTCCCAAACGGTGTTTTCCACTTTGACCAGCAAAGGGCTGGACAACTTGGTCTGCCTGGGAAGCTCCGGGATGGCGGAGTGGGAAAAATTCGGATATTCTGTGGAAAAATGAACGAACACAGGCAACCAAAACAAGGAGAATAAAATGATAGAATTTGAAGTGGCCATGCCGCTTGCGGGAGGTATACTGATTGGGATTGCGGCAGCCATGACGCTGCTGTTCAGCGGGAAGATCGCGGGAATCTCAGGGATATTCGGAGGGATGCTCTTTCAGCAGGGAGAGGAGCGGACATGGCGGTCAGCCTTTGTTGCTGGTCTGATTGCCGGGGGAGTCCTGCTCTACAGTATAAACACGGAATATTTTGAAAACTCATCCGGACGAGGTCTTGTGGCCGTGACAATTGCCGGACTGCTGGTTGGTATCGGCACACGGGTTGGCGGAGGTTGCACCAGCGGGCACGGAGTGTGTGGCATCGGCAGGCTTTCGGCGCGTTCACTTGCGGCTACGGTTACGTTTATGGTGGCAGGAATGGCGATGGTAGCCCTTGTTCAAAACCTTTATCTCTGAGGACTAAGATGGTTAAATCGAATATAGCAGCCTTTCTTTGCGGACTTATTTTCTCCATTGGTCTTGGTATCAGTGGAATGACACAGCCTCAGAAAGTCATTGGCTTCCTCGATGTTTTCGGGGAATGGGATCTTAGTCTGGCTTTCGTGATGGGCGGTGCTGTGATCAGCTATTTATTGCTCCAACTATGGATTCAGCGACGCTTTTCCACACCGTTGCTGGGGGAAACGTTTCAAATTCCCTCCCGTAAGGATCTTGACCGTTCACTTATCTTTGGAGCGCTGCTGTTCGGCATGGGCTGGGGGCTAGGTGGATACTGTCCGGGACCGGCAATCACCTCTCTAGGCAGCGGAAGCGTGAATGCCGTGCTATTCGTGGTGGCAATGGGTATAGGCATGCTGCTGGCAGACCGTGTGATTTCTCCCATTCTTACTCATAAGGCGCTCAAAAACTGAATCTGTTTTTCCGATATGACAGATGAAGCGCTTTTTCAGCAAGCCCTTATCTCTGTAGGTTTTGGGGAAATCGTGGATTGGTTTAAGATATAGGTAATATCTTCTTAAATTTATTGAATAAAATAATTTCTTCATTACGTTTGAATTGAATATGTTTCTGCAATTTAGACCGGATCATGTTAAAATAAGCCTGATTATGTAACTCAAACTCAAACTTATAATTCGAATGTTTATTTATGGATGGTAGTTTTCGTAATTTGCTCATGGATGTCTACGAAAAAATTGACTGTCGGATATGTTTTGCAAATGAGCAGTTCTAATCCTTGATCTGAGCCAGATATAACTGCCAGGTACAGTACTTACGGACACAAATTTCTGCAAATCGTTAGAGAGAATGGAGAGAGACACTTTTTCGTGCGTTGTCCTAATTAAGAAAGATTGAAAGTAAACGCAGATTAAGAATAATACATTCACTAGTTTAGTTTGATAGTTTTTCATTCATGGAGAAAGGATAGGGCATTGAATACAATCGAAACCATAAAAGAACCGGAAAATTTGAAAGAAGTATTTGCTTCCGGTTATGCAAAAATGTTTGGTAAGCAATGGCCGATGTGGGTTGGCGGACTTTTGTTTGGAGCACTCAACGTTTTTATGTTTGCCTACGAAAAAGCCTGGAGCGTTTCTGATGGTGTGAGAAATTGGGGAAACTGGTTTTTAAATACCATTGAGGTTTCAGAGATGATTATTATTGAACCCCACCTTTTTACCACTTCCATTTTAAATTTCGGTATCATTCTCGGTGCAATGGCTTCGGCACTTTTGTCAAAGCAATTCCAGATCAGGGGTGCCCCTGCCCGGGAGTTAATCAAAGCTCTGATTGGTGGAATATTAATGGGAATTGGCTCAGTCCTGTCTTTTGGCTGCAATATTGGAGGATTTTTTAGTGCAATCAGTGCACTATCCCTTGCAGGAGTGGCAATGATGGCCGGACTCATGATAGGTGCGTTTATTGGTCTGAAACTTCTAGTTTGGGAAATAACGTATTTAAGTCCAGCTTCTTCTCACGTAAGCAGGAAAATATCAGGTAACCAAAAAAAGAATCAGCCTTTGGCAGGAGTAGTTGTTTTGCTGATCGGAATCGGTCTGGCCTTTGTTTATGATGAACTGGACTACTCTATCAGGGGCGGATTTATGGTCTTTGGGCTAGTGATAGGCTTGCTCATGCAGCGGACTCGTTTCTGTTTTGTGCGGGCTTTCCGCGAACCTTTTTTGTCTGGAGATGGCAATGCTGCCAAGGCGGTTGCAATCGCGGTGATTATCAGTGTAGTCGGATTTTCAGTACTAAAATGGTCAGACATGAAAGATTGGGAGGACATTGTGTATGCAGGATTTTGGTTCGGTAGTCTGATCGGAGGAATTATTTTTGGGGTCGGTATGTCCCTTGCCGGTGGATGTGCTTCAGGTTCATTATGGCGGGCTGGAGAAGGTCATATTAAGCTTTGGTTTGCTTTGGTTGCATTTGCATTGTCAGGCTCATATTTTAGAGAATGGCTGGTTGAAAGTGGCTGGATCATGAAATTGGGCGAACCTCTTTTCATACCAGATTTAATCGGCTGGAAAATGGGGATTTTGTCAATATGCATTCTAATGCTTCTCTGGTATCTGATTGTTTCATGGAATGAAGCAACCAGAAAACTAGTGGTTGACTGAACATCAGTTTTTATAACCTGCTCCAAATCTCACAAAGAGATTGGTGCTTCTCTTATTAATTTATCATTGAAAGGGAGGACTAATATATAAAAAATTACTGGAATTGGCGGAATTTCCCGGCAATTTGAATAATTCAAAAACAATAAGGAGAAGATTATGAATAAGCAATTAAAAATAATGTTAACTGTCTCCATGTTGGCAGGTTTTCTTGGTGGTTGTGTAACTGGAACAAAAATGGGAGCGCCGACGACAGGAATGAGTTCTGATGAATATCAGTCACTCCTTCGACTAGACCCGCAAAATACTCTTGGGTCAAACTGGGATGCCGTTAGGGATACGCCCGGATATTTTCTGATTGATAACCAGGGAGAACCGACCGTTTCGGTGGTTGATTATCATAAAGGAGAGACAATCAAGAAAATTCAAATGGGTGAAACAGGAAACCACCACATCTTTGTTATACCTGGAGCGCGATATGCGTTTTCGTCTCAGCGTTATGAGAAGGATTTAATCTGGGTAATCGACTTAATTACTCATGAGGTAGTTGATACATTCCATCTGAGCATGGGTGGAAAGAAAGTAATTGCGCCTCTGCACATTGGTTTTGCTTACACTCAGCCTCTGGCAGTTGTGGGTAACATCTTGGACAAAAAGAACGGTTACCTTTCGTTTATCAACACGGCAACCCGTAAACCGTCACACATTGTTGAGCTCGGCTGTCCCGGGGCACGTGATGCCATGTTCACTTTAGATGATTCAAAAGTGTTTGCCACTTGTCAGCAGAAGCCAAAAGGAGTTTCGATTGTTGAAGACCAAAGCAGAAAAGAAATCAAAGTCATTCCTATAAAGGGAGGAAGAACTGGTGGAATGACTCCGGACGGTAAATATTTCATGGTTGGTGCTTCGAAGGCTATAGTCTTCATTGATACAGCAACCAATGAAATTACCAAAACAATCAAGGTTCCGGGTGGTGGCGGAAACTTCACTTGTCTTCCGGACGGATCAAAATGTTACGGTGGTTTGAGAAAAGACAATTCAGTTGCTGTGATCGATATGGCAAAACTTGAGTTGATTAAAGTCATTAAAACCGGTCCAGACGGAAACCGGCTTTATCTTAACTCTGCAAATCCCCGTTATGGATTATTTGCAAATGAGTCCGGAAAATCAGAGCAAGTCTCTGTGATTGACACTCAGGATGATGTCAAGATCAAAGACATCATTACTGGTTTAGGACCTCATAATGTAGCCTTTGATCCAACAGGTAAATTTGCTCTTGTTACCACAAAAAAGGAAAATGTAGCTACACTGATAGACACCTCTTCAGAAAATCCTGCTGACTGGGATGTGATTACCACAGATATTGCTGCAGGCATCCAAAATAATGGTGTGCGCTGGGTTCCTACCCCAGCTGCAATTAAAGCAGCAATGGCAAACTAAGTGTGATTGGAGAATTGGCAGTAGTTTTTTCAGTTATTAAAAACTACGCCAACCCTCAATTTCATTATTCACAAAACCTTCTCATAAAAGAGATTGTCTCATGGTAATTAAAGAAGATTTTTCCAGAAGAAAGTTCATTCGTTATTCCGTGATTGGTGGGGCTGTTGTTCCTCTCCTTTCCGGAGTTCCTTATGAAAATGAAGTGTATGGTGGAGTTTTCAATGCTCCAAAGGATTTAGAAAATATGACTGAGATGGAGCGTATCCATCTTCCGAAAGTAACTCTTCCGCCAGTTGTTGAAGACGGAACACAGGCATCTATCATTGTTAGCCTGGATCATCCAATGGAAGAAGATCACTATATAAAAAGTATTCAGATACTAAATTTTGCCGACCCTGTGGTCATCAAGGGAAAATTCTACATGACTCCTTTAAACGGTGAAGCATTTATCAGCACACAAATACGTCTTGCTGGGGGTGAGGGAACCGTTTGGGTTGTTGCAGAATGCAACAAACATGGGAAATGGGCGGCAAACAGAACAGTCAATGTCGCTGCTGGAGGATGTTGAAATGGTCTTGAAATTCAGGATAATGACAAAAACAATTTGTTTTTGTTTTTTGACACTGATTTTTTTTGGGCTACTATTCATATCAGAAACTACTTCTGTTTTTGCATCCGAAACAGAACAAATAAGGATTATTTCTACCAACGATATTCATTCCTATTTACGCCCGATTTATTACCGTTACCTGGATGAGTTTAAACCGTGGGGAGCACAGTCAAGAGAAGGTGATTATGTAAACAAGGCTGAAATAGAAGGTAAAATTGGCGGGATGGCACATGTTGCCACGATGATCAAAAAACTAAGAGCAGAGAAACCCGGAAAGAATCTGCTGTTAGATGCGGGTGATACATGGCATGGAGCCGGATTGTCACTTTTTGACAAAGGTGTTTCGATGGTGAAAATCATGAACGCCATTGGCTACGATGTCATGACGCCAGGAAATTGGGAGTTTTTATATCCGAAAGATCATTTTATGGATTTGGTTGATCAAGCTAATTTTCCTGTAATTGCTTACAATTTGACTGACAGAGAGTGGGAGGAACCTGTTCTTGATCAGTATGTTGTCAAGAAAGTAGGCAATTTGAAAGTTGCCATGATCGGCTTGACTTATCCCTGGACTGCTCTGACTTCTGCAATTACAGGTGCCGCAAAATGGTTTAAGTTTGGAATCAAGGAAGAAGAAGCAAGAGATTTGATTGCGGATATTCGCAAAAATGAAAATCCTGATCTTATTGTTTTCGTCTCACACGGAGGTTATGGTTTAGATCAAAAATTTGCTCAGCGAGTGGATGGAATTGATATCTATCTCAGCGGTCACACACACGACGAGGTATTTGATCCTGTTGTCTGGAACGACACCATCATCTTCCAGGGCGGTGCACATGGAAAATATGTTGTCAGTCTTGATGTTAATGTTAAAGATAAGAAAATACAAAATTTTGATTATCGTTTACTCAAAATAAGACAGGATCAAATTGAGCCTGACCCGGAAATTGAAAAACTGATTGAAGAAGCATACGAGCCTTACAAAAAGCAGTTGAACGAAGTGGTTGGGCAGACCAAAGTCATGCTGCACCGGCGGGACTATTTTCAGAGCAGCATGGGAAATTTGCTGACTGACGCAATGAGAGATTCTCAAAAAACCGACATTGCTTTTTTCCCTGCTTGGAGATATGGAGCGACAATGATGCCCGGAAAAATAACTGCTGAAGATGTTTATAACATTGTACCAACAGACGGTCATATTTTTACATATTCTATGGGAGGAAAAGGACTAAAATCTCTGCTTGAAAATATATTGGATTCAGTGGTAAACAAAGATCCTTACACAAGAGTTGGCGGAGATATGATTCGTTTTTCCGGAATGAAACTTGTAGTAGATTTAGCAAAATCATCTGGAAATAGAATTATCTCATTGACAGTTGGTGGGAAAACATTCTCGAAAGATGCAGTTTATAGTGTTGCTTCTGCACACACAAGGTTTCAGAACAGCCTCATTTTTGGCGCGTCTAAAGTTAAGGATACAGGAATAGTTTTTGTGGAAGAATTAATCAAATATATCCGCAATAATTCACCAATAACTTCTGCTTTGGATGATAGAATTATGATAATAGACTTTAAGTAAGTCAAATATTTTAATCTAAAATGGAAAATAAAAATGGCAAAAAAGATAAGAGATCCGCGTTTAAGAATTACAAGACGTATCAAAAAAGATCAGGTGTTTAAAGTAAAAGTAAAATTTGATCATCCTTCGTTTACCGGCTTGGGAATTGTTGATGATGAAACAAATCCGATATTCAACAGGGCAATCCCTGTATCCTTCATAAGGAACATGTTTGTTTATTATGGAGATCAACTGGTCAGCCGCTTTCGTATGTCTTCTGCAATAGCAGATGATCCATTGTTCACGTTTAAATTAAAAGCTGTTCAGGAAGCACCTGTCAAAGTGGTTTTTGTGGACAACCAGGGAGAGAAGTGGGAGGTGTCCAAAAAAATAAAATTTTACACATAAACTTTGCAATTAACTATAGGTTAGAGCACCAATTTGAAACCAACATTTTATTTGAAATTTCAACCAGGGTATTTATGAAAAAAGTATTAAGTTTTCTTATTTTGTCGTTCTTTTTCTTTTATGCAGTTTCTAATGCCGTTTTTGCGGGAACAGTTGAGGAAGAATTCAAAATCGAAGGTTTAATCTCACCCGCAAGTCCCAAAGCTTTGAAATCCGCGCTGGAAAAAAAATTGGAGGTTAAAGTAATAGATTTAAATCTAAAAAGCACAAAAACCGGATGGCCGGTTCTCAGAGTCCAATTTGATTCAATGGTAGTCTCGAAAGAAAATATTGAAAAAGTCATTGGCGAAATTGAGGATCCAGCAGGGCATAAGTTCAAGGTGCACCATGGTCCGCTTCTGGCGAATGCTCCGATTCTTGATGAAGAACAGAAGGCTATCGCAATTCTGGGTGATACTGCCGAAGTGTTTCCAAACATGAAGAATCCCATTACTGACAAAGTAGCTTCAGTAAGTCGAGGGGAAAAACTCTTTGTAGATAACTGTGCTAAATGCCATGGTCTAAGTGGAAACGGATATGGCACAGTTGCTCACGGGTTTACCACCTGGCCCCGTCAATTGTGGGCATGGAATAATACTGGTCCAGAAACAGACGGATATCTATTTTGGTTTATAACAAACGGTCGTTCAGATATGCCGCCATGGGGCCTGATTTTATCTGAATATAACCGCTGGGATTTGATAAATTACATTAAAACAATCAAGAATCCAGGTGAATAATTAGTTCGTGGACAGTACCTGTATAATTCATTCAAACTGCTTTAAACCTCAATCTTTATATTCCAGGTTGGCGATTGTGTAACACGACCTGCTTTTGATGTAATAGTGTTTCAGAGTACTCGTAAATAAAATATCCGACGAAAGCAACCTAGAAAAATGACACTATGGAAGTAGCTCAGGATATTGTCAAAATAGTTTTTACGGGGAAAAATTTCAAAGATCTTCTTGATGATCTGATCAAGGAAATTGAAGTACGAAACTATCTTATTACACGTATCTATAATATAGATAATATCCACAAAAGATATAGCCAAGGTATTGCTCCGGATATTGATTTCCAACATTACAAAATAGTTGAATTTTGTAACCTCGAAAGTTGCAGTGGGCTAATTTCTTCAAATTTACTTGCTGGTGTTTTTATGCCAGTAAGATTCGTCGTTTTCCAGAGTTTTGAGCAAGAAGAAATAAATATCGTGTTTCTAAAACCGACTTCCTTTGCCCGCCTTTTTAACTCAGACAAAATGATGAATTTTGCAAAATCATTAGAGCAGGATATGAATTATGTGCTGGAAGAAATTGTTTTATAAGAGCAAAATATTTTTATTGGTCTTTGTTCCTTTTTTTTTCTTATCTGAATATATTTTTATACTTACGGCACACGAAAAAAAAGTGTCCGTGACAAATAATTTTCAAGGTGGAGATTTTACTTTAAAGTCTACAAAAGGCCCTTTCTCACTCAATGATTTACGTGGTTCGGTTGTCCTCTTGTTTTTCGGTTACACCTCCTGCCCAAGTGTTTGCCCAATTTCCTTAGCCACCATCAGCAATGTCTTTTCCCAAATGTCGCCTGATGAGTTGAAAAAATCAAAGGCACTATTCATTAGTCTTGATCCTGAAAAAGACAATCTTGAGATACTCAGACAATACACAAATTATTTTCATCCAAACATATTAGGACTTACTGACGATATTAAAACATTGACCAAAGTTGCAAAGCAATATGGTGTAAAATACAAAAAAACACTTGTTCCGGATTCTGCGTTAGGCTACGTGATTTCTCACTCAGATGATATTTTTGTGGTCGGACCGGACGGGAAACCGCAAAAAACATTCCCGCATGACACGAATACAGTTCCTCTTATTGCGCAAATTAAACGACTTTTGGTAGTAAATTGATACCAGTTTTGTTATCAATAATAATACGTGTAAATCACCTGGAGAGTGATCATGAATCCATTTATCAAATTTAGTTTATGTCTTTTGGTGTTTTTCCAATTGTATGCAACATCTTTTGCTTTTGAGCATGAGAATTCTGAGGTCCATTTCCTAGAATATGATCCCAATGTCATCCAAAATAACAGGTTTAAGAAAAAACCATATTTTTTACTATTTGCCGCTCAATGGTGCCATTGGTGTCATGTCTTCAATGAGAAAACACTCACTGATGAAAAAGTGATTTCTTATCTCAATGAAAATTTTGTCAATGTGTTTATTGATGCAGATATCAACACAAGTGCTTATCAAAAATATAAGGCAAAAGGAGTTCCGTTTACAGTATTTTTGAATCCTGACACATCAGAATATTATAAGTATTCCGGAACTCTTTACGCAGAGCCTTTTCTTGAAGTCATTCAGGATGTGATTCAAAATGTGAAACAAGGAAAAACTGTTGATGGAGAGAAAATATTTGCATTTGAATATAATCCGCCTACAAAATTCAATAAATCAACTTTAGATAATATGCGCAATACTTACATTAAAGGCGTTTTGGATAATTTTGATACTGAAGAATATGGAGTGGGAAACGGAATAAAAACAATCCTTCCAGAAACTTTCCTCTATCTCATAAAATCTACCAAAGGAGAAAATCGACAGGACTCAGTATTATGGATTTCTGAAACACTAAAAAAAGCAATTGAGAAAATTTATGATCCGGTAGAAGGCGGATTTTTTCGTTTTGCCGAAACCGGTGATTGGCAAGTACCTCATTATGAAAAAATGGCTGGTCTATAATGCTGGAACAGTTTTACTCTTGTACAAAGTGAATGAGGAAAATCCAAATCCAAAATTCATTGAAGTGGCTCAGCAAAGTATTCACTATTTGTCTAATACATTATACGATGAGGAGACTGGTTCTTTTCTTAGTTTTCAAGCAGCAGACACATCGTACTATTTTTTGAATGAAAATCGTCGAAAAAATGTGAAACCCCCTTTGGTAATCAGTAAGGTTTTTACTGATCATTTAGCTGTAACACTCACTTATCTCTTGGATGTACTTGATTATTCAAAAGATAATAATCTCAAAAACAAAGTGATCCATTCACTTGATTTTCTTTCCGGAATGATTCTCAATAACAAGCGAATTTATCACTTTTATACTATCAAAGAAAAACAGTGGGGTGGTAAAAGCGGTCTTCAGGATCATGTTTTGCTGGCAAAACTGTTTCAGCGGGCTGCGGACAAATTCCAAAATGAAAGCTACAATAAGGCTTATTCAAAAATTCTTCGATTTTCAAGTTTAATTATTATGATGAGAAAAAACAAATTTTTGTTGATCCAGAATTAGATACAAATGATTATGAGTATTTGATGGCTATGAACGGTGATATTGTATTTGCCTTGATGGGACAAAGTAAGAAATCAGCTATTCCACAGTTGAGTCCCGTGAAACCGATAATAACATATTTTTCTGGATTGCATGAGTTCCTTGAAGACAAATTTTGGGATAGTAAAAGCTGGGATTTTCTTGAACGGTCTGCATCTTTTCTATCTTCAGCAGACAGTTTTTTGGCAACTCAAAGCAATCCTTAAAATATATACATATTTTAATAAAGGTACTCGACAGTCACAGGTTATTTCGTGTTATCCCAAATGTGTGTGATAAATTATTATAATATAAGTATATTATCAGATTAATCCTTTTGGTCGAGATGACATACTGCAGAAAATAATTACAATATCTTACAAGATTTCACAACTCATTAGTGTAGGTAAATATATGAATATTGGGAATCATTTTGAATCTACTAAAAGGGGGGTTATTATTCGAAACATTGCAATAATTTTGATTCTTTTAGCTGGAATAAGTTTGTTTACGTCTGGCTGCGTCAGCCTGGGCAAAGACTTTCCTGAGTCAAATGTATCTTTGATCAAGATCGGTCAGACTACCAAAAATGAGATCCGGAAGTTGTTTGGATCTACGTGGCTTTCAGGAATTCAGGATGGTGAACTGACCTGGACTTACGGTAATTATGATTATTCTCTTTTTGGTAAAAGGGAGGCGAAGGATCTTGTCATTCAGTTTGATGAAAAAGGTGTAGTGACTACCTACACTTTTAGTACTACGGATCACGATGAATAAGTACTTTTAGATAAACTGTAGTAAAAGTCTTTTTTAAATGACTTTTGTCATTTACTGGAAAAACAAAATGTTTATGATTTTTAGGAAGAAAATAATATGAATGGTGACACATTAGCAAAATTCTTACTGGTTTTGATAACTCTGTGTTTTGCAACTTTTGCCTCAGCTGCAGAGAAAGTCCCATTCGGTTCAGAACCGCTTGCTCCGGAAGAAGCTTTTGTGATGGATTACATCATTGTAGGACCTTCCGAAGCAGTTATTCGCTGGCAAATTCCAAAGTTCTATTATCTATACAAAGAAAAGTTCATCTTCACCAGTAAAGATTTTATCATTGAGAATGTTCAGTTTCCTCCACCAGAAGTTATTGATGACCCCTTTTTTGGTTCAAGTGAAATTTATCATAATATCGTGGAAGCTACGTTACATCTTACTCCAAAAATCAAAGGAGAATCTAAGGGAATTCTGGAAATTAGCTTCCAGGGTTGTTGGGAGGGCGGAGTTTGCTATCCTCCTGTAAAAACTTCATTAATACTGTCCGTACTTTAAACCGTTTAGACTGAAATATTTCAATATAGTACAAGACCTTTTTTCTGTAACCCAAAATATTTCGGGCTGGTTGAAAAATAATATTTTTCAATGATATCAATAAGAAATTATTCGATTGATAAAAACAACTCCAAGGAGTTTTCAAAAAAACAGTTTTATTTTTCTGTTTCAGAAATTCCAACTACAATGTCATATATTTCATAGATTCTCAAATCTTCCCGCCACAAGTTTGCATCTGCAGTCAAAACAACCTGCCCCTCTTTTTGTTCTATGTTTTTAACATGCAAGTCTAGCTGCATATATTTATTTTGTGGAATAATTTGTCCACGATATTTCCAGCCAACCTTGCTTAAAACAGGCACAAACCTTGGACTTTTGAAGGAATTTCCAATTCCCTGCTGCAATGCAAAAGCCTGCAAAGCTTGAATTATTGCTTCCACTCCGAGTGAACCTGGCATAACTGGATCCTCGTGAAAATGACAGGGGAAAAACCAGTCTTCCGGATTGACTTCTTTGCGTGCATAAACATAGCCCTTCCTGAATTTTCCGCCTTCCGGCACGATCCGGATTATATCAGAAAAGCTAAGTTGTCCAAAACACAAATGAAAATGAGGATGCTCAGGTTTTTCACCCAAAACCTTCCGGTAATCAACGGAGTTCAAGTCCAGTATAATTGAAGAGTCAGACGCGTTTTCATCAATCCACGGAACGGCTTTTTTACCTCCGTCTAAACCGACTTGAGCAGCCAATGACTCGCCGGTAAAATAACCAAACATTGTATCACCCTCAAAAAATATTTGTCCATCACAGCTCAAAGAAAAACGATGCGTTTGAATGATAGTGTTTCCGGAGGCAACCGTGGTTAGTAACTTGACTTCATTCAAAACAGTTTTTCCGCGTAAATCTGGATTCCTGAGTAAAGTTCCGTTTCCGTCAAGGTTCCGGTAATACAAGTCAAGTTCCGGATAAGTCATAATTGCTCCGGAATGAGTTGAAATAAAACCGCACGGTTGTAAAGCAATTTCCATCAAAACAGAATACGGCATGTTTTCAGGATAAGAATTATTACGAAAAAACCAGGCATCTTCAGGAACGTCATATTCACTGACCAAGGTCATCGTTTTATCAAACTCCATCCTTTTACCATGCAGATCATAGACTCGTGAAATTAGCTGCAATTCGCCATTGGGATTTCGCTGTATGGGACGCCCTTTGTAAATGGCAAATTCGGAACCGAAACATTTTTCCACATCTCCCAAAGCAAATTCCCAAATCATCTGTTCGTCGGCAGCAAGCAACCTGTCACTAGTTCCCGGCACTTGAATATTAGAATCCGATGTTTTTATTTCTCCACCGGAATATGCTTTGCGTTGGTTTTTAGAAACACGAAGTAAATTGCCACCGTCGGAGCTTCCAGTTTTTTCCGCAAGTTGAACTCCCAGGTCTCGAAAATCAACCACGATTCTGTCGCCAACCAAAATATCTATGTCTGCAATTGCATACGGATAAGGCTCCAAACCGATCTCTTTGATTTCAACCCGATAGGTAATTTTTGGATCCCCCGGAATCACCTGCCCCCGGCAACGTACAATTTGCGGCAAACCATGAATCGGTTGAAATGTTGCGTCCTCCACTAAGGTTTGCAACCCCAGGTGAAGAAGGAAAAACTGTAGCAACTGTACACAGCCTTCTGCCATCAGGGAACCAGCTAAAACCGGATCATCCTTAAAATGACATGGGAAATACCAGTCATCCGGAGCTAAATCTTTTTCTGCAACTATGTATCCCATACCATACGGACCACCATGCGGCTCTACTGAAATAATTCTGTCTGACATCAAAAACTGATCCGGTGCATTTTTTAATGATGGATTTTTTCCCTGCTGATTATATTCCGGACCAAAACATCCGGCAGGATTCCCGGCTGAAATTTCGAGTAATTCTTGTCGAGTAAATGTTGTTTTTGTACAGTGAAGAAGCGGCGTGAATTTGATTTTATCCGCTTTTTCTTTAAGCTCTAATTCCTGTGCTGTATGAATAACACCTTTGCCCTGAGATAAATCTTCATCTGAGAAAAATCCTGCACAGCCGTTATCCATCCTGAGTACCATTTTGTTGCCGACAAAACACTCATAATTAAAAAAGAACAGCAAATTCTGATCATGTTTTGCAAACGAATTGATAGATATTTCGTAGCGCAAAGTTTGTCCTTCAAGCGGCATGTCTTCAAGGTATGTCAATGTACAATCCAGCAGTCGGTAAACTTGCTCACCTTTGCAGTCAAAATCAATACCCAAATAACTGATCAACATCAAATCACATTGTCCGGACTCTACTGCAACTGCCCACGGAATTTGACCGTCAGTTGTGTACCACGCGTTTTCTGGAATGTCGTATTCTGTGGTGATCGTTGAAGGCTTGAATTCACCAAGTTTTGCGTCAAGCTGTGTTACACGGCTGACCAGTAAATATGGTTCCATCGGTAATCGCACACAGCGACGGTAGGAATCAATTTCAGCATATTCGGAACCAAAAACATTGGCAATGCTGCCACCTGCAAGTTCCAGTAAATCATGATAGTCAAAAATGCAAGGTTTTGTTTGTGGTACAGGTTGCTGTGTCTCTGGTGTCGTTTTTTGAGAAACTGTATGTTGAAAAGTATTGGAAACTAAAATTCCTTTTGTGTTCGTATTTGAACTGATCAATTTTGCCAGCTGACGCATTCCATTCTGTCGAGCATTCAAAAATGCTGAGTGTGCCGAATTTCGGTGAGAACCGTATTCACCCGGAAATGGTGAAAAAGAGGAAACAGAAACATTCCCAGGTGCGTAGTCCGGAGCTACCAAATTTGAATATGCACGACCAGACTCGCTCCCACTTTGAAACTCTGAAACTTTGAAACTTTGAAACTCAGTGCCTTGATGCCTTAGTGCCTTAGTACCTTTAAAAAGTTTATCAGCACCTTTTTCAAAAACTTGCTGAACTGGTGTGCCTCCAAGTTTGATAGTCTGCATAAGTTGTTTTTCCGCTTGGACAGGCTGGAACGGGAAAAGCGCTTCAAGCTTAATCGGAACTCGGTGACTTATCAGACTGGACAAAGCCTGAAGAATCATTTTTCTGTTGTCAGTACCCTTACGGTTAACACTGATCGAAAGGTGAGGCCGTTTATCCAAAGTTTTACTAATCCACTTTGAGCAGGTTGTTCGAGGTCCTAAATCCACAAAAATACGGGCTCCATCTTCATAAACTTTTTCGATGAGACGACTATAATCCACGGTTTTTCCGTAAATGGTAGCAACATTGTGCGCCAATGTTTTGCTGTCTAATTTTGAAACCTCATAATCAATTGCAGAATAAAAATCAATATCCGGACATTCAACAACTTTATCTGTGTGAACACGTTTAATTTCTTCATATTCTGATTTGACCGGCTCACAGTGCACCACATCTGTGACCGGAATTGGATGTACAGGCCGTCCCAGTTTCTGAATCACACGTTCACAAGCTGTCGGTTCGCCTGCAATCACAACTTCTTCCGGCGTGTTGATCAAAATCAGATAAACATGCGCTTCATTTTCAACTTCCTGCTGTACAATTTGTGGAGAAAGCCGGAGAGAATAACATCCCCAAAGTGGTTTTTGTCTAAATTCATCAGGTCCCAAATCCCAGGCTTCACGTACTGCATTCATGGGTCCGGCCAACCTTTCTTCAAAAAGCTTGGATCTATTCAGAATGTCGCTCATATTTGACATGCTTTCCCATACTCCAAGTCCATACAGCATAGAAATTTCGCCCATACTGTAACCGAACGCTATGTCTGGTTCAAGACCAAAGCCTTTGCGCATAACATGAGTATTCAACACTGCAGAGCTGACCCCACTTTCAAACATTGCAATAGGAGTGTGGATAAAATCTTTCTGCAACTCCGTTACTTCCGCATCAGTCAAGCGTTCTAAGGTTCGTGGATACAGCCGCCGTTCCTGGAGAAGTTCCCCCAAATAATTGCTTCCTCGCCGTTTATCTGCGGGGCCAGTCTGATTCAGGTACTGTTCATCCAACTCGTGTAGACCCGGAAACATTTGAAACAAAGAACGTCCACAATCGACATACGCACTAAAACCACCCGGATAAGTGAAAGCAATCTTCCCCTCACGCGATAAAGGTGATGCAGTAAAATAACTGCCACGTGGAGAACTCCAATCACCGCTGCCAGTAAAAGAAGTTTCAATTCCGGATTTTGCTGCATTGATTTCTTTTTGCAGTTCATCACGACTAGAGGCGATCAATACTGCCGCATATTTTTCTTCATTATTATTTGAACGCACATAATATTGGTAAGCTAGAGATGCCGGTTCTTTGCCGGAAAGCAAATCTTTTTCTAATTCAAGCAACCCTTTGCTGATTGCGGATTTTTCCTGCCCTGTCACAAGAAATAAATTTAAGTCGCCAGATTCGGCAACTTTAATTGTTTGACGTAATTCGGGTGAAGCTTCCGAAAGAATCAGATGTGAACAAATATTGTCTATGCCCAAACTGCTGACGGCTGCATGTCTTTGTTTAATTCCTGATTGGATCAGCCATGGACGAGATTCCACCGGAACATAAAACTGTTTTGCGGATTGTAGTTCTGTTTTGGGTGACTTCCACTCAGGAACTCCAGGAATGAAACGATGGTGCAGACAAAGCGCAGCCTTAATCAAACTTGCCATTCCGGATGCTGCAAAAGTATGGCCCACATTTGACTTGATGCTTCCCAAAGCACAACCTGCGTCAACTTTAGCATAAGCTTGAGCCAGCCCTCTCATTTCTGCGGAATCTTCAACAATGTTTCCGCTCCCGAAAACTTCCAGCATTCCAATCTCACCAGCTGAGACATTTGCCTCTGTCAAAGCCTGATTTGCGGCGTTTTCAACCGATTCTGGAGTTAAACCACTTGAAAAAGCTATTGAATCAACTGTTGCAAAAATTTGTTCATCATCCTTTTTTGCTGATTCTACACTTTTTAAAATAACTGTCCCGGCCCCTTCTCCGATCAACCAGCCATTGGTATTCTTGTCAAAACTCAGCGTAGCCGGGCCGGAATTAAAGGGTAATTTTCTTTGACGCAACAAAACTTGTTCCGGACTACCCGCAAGATCAACAGCTGTTACGACTACTGCATCAACATTATCTTCAAGCAACAAGATCTGCGCAACTTCGAGTGCTCTCAGAACTGAGTTTTCTTCAGCTGAAATTGTCATTGCAGGACCAGAAAAATCCCAAAGTGATGATATCCTGGTTGCCATTATGTTGCCGATAAAACTCGTAAAGCGGTTAATTGGCACTTCCTCCAGCAAACTGTTCCTGGACAAATTGATCAAATCTTTTTGTTCCTCGTCACTCAAAACAATTCCTGATGCTTGCAAGCTGTCTTGAATTTGTGTAGAAAGATTAACCCGTCCCCTGAAGCGGTGAATTTCAAGTTCAGTTTCCATGGCTACCAGTACCGCAACATTTTGACCTTCTCTTAATTTTGTTTTTTTAATTGCCCGGTCTGTTACTTCCAGCGTCAATAATTGTTGAGGTATCAAACGTTCTTTTGGGTTGGGCTGCAATTTGAAACGCAGAAAATCCATTTCAAATGATTCAAGCCATGCACCCTGAGGATGATTCTTTAATTCCGGATGCTGCTCAAAACCTTTCCAGCGCTCCGGCGGAAGAGAACGGAAGTGCTGCTTGTTGTCATATATTGTGTGATAAAATTCATGCAATCCTTTGCAACCGCCAAAAATTGCTTCCATACCGACAATTGCCATGATCTGTGAATTTTGTGTTTTTGGAAAATTAATTTGCTTAGAAGCCTTAACTCCTGACTCAAAAATAAGGTGGGCATTTGTTCCTCCAAAACCAAAAGCACTCACTGCAGCCCTGCGATCCTTTCGATTGTGTGGCCACACTGTGGTTTTTTGGACGATTTGTTTTTCAGAAACACCTCCATTTTTGGAAGTCATTGCAGCTTTAACACCCCTGGTTGCAGGTATTTCTCCATGTTTGAGTGCTAAAATAACTTTTATCATTCCGCCCATTCCTGCGGCAGTCAGCATATGACCCAAGTTTGATTTTGCAGAACCAATTAGCGGTTTAATTTTCTTTCCTTCAGGAAGGTCAGAAGACGCAAAAAATTGTTCCATTGAGTCCAATTCTACTTTGTCGCCCAGAGGAGTTCCAGTAGCATGACATTCGATATAGTCAATTTTTTCTGGAGAAACTTTTGAGGATTCGTAGGCACGTTGATAGGCCAGAATCTGGCCTTTGGAATTCGGACTTAGCACAAATTGGCCCCGTCCGTCATTAGACAAACCAATTCCAGATATTACCGCATGAATTTTGTCAGCATCACGCTCTGCATCACTCAAACGTTTGAGAACAAACATTCCTGCTCCCTGGCTGGCAAGCAACCCTCCAGAGTTATTATCAAGTGGATTGAAAGTCTGAGGAGATTCCGGAAAAGCCTGAAAGATCGAAAAACCCATATTCACAAAAAACGGATCCGCGGCACTTACCGCTCCGGCCAGCATTAAATCTGTTTTTTTGGTATGGAGATAATGACAGGCAAGCGCGACTGCATACAATGATGACGCACAAGCAGCATCCAGCACTAGACTTCGGGCAGACAAACCCAATGCTTGTGAAACAACTGTTGCAGGAAGTCCTGAAATATGTGAATTCAGCTGAGCATTATCTGTTTCAGCAGCAAATGAACCTAAGTTGAAATCAGGACGATTCAGCACTTTCTGCAGATGAGGCTCAATCACTTTTTGGTACAAAGGCAGTAGTAAATGATTGGATGCTTTGGTTGGAAAAGACAGGTTACCCAGTACTATGCCACATTCTTTAAGTATCTTGGTATTTTCTATATAACCACTGTCTCGCAACGCTTCGCGAGCCACGTGAAGAGGCCATTGAAATGTTGCTCCCAGTTTTTCGATGGTTTCTGCAGGCAGTAGATACCCATCTGGATCAATTTTAAAATCATTAATATAACCACCGCGTGCACTATAATATTTATCTGGAGTCCCTTTTTTCTCTGCAAAAAATCGGGACGGATCCACATCCATGTCTGCGGCAGCAGCGGAGGTACATGAATCTTTTTCCTGCAGTAAATTTTTCCAGTAGTCTTCCTGCTGGAATGATTATGAAAGGCCGATAACGGCAATAGGTTGCATTTATTTATTGATTTCCAATTTTCTTTCTGAGTTGTTCTTTTTAGCTAGCCATTTATGACTCAGTCTAGAGGAACGGGAACCTCTAAAAAGAAAAAATAACACACTTGTATGTCATTCCCGCTTTGGCGAGATTAACAATTATTTTCGACACAAACCAAACTCCGAAACGTAGTTAGGGGCAACTTTGTAGGGGCACGGTGAGCTTTGCATGAGAACAGCCCACTTAGTACAGGCACGGGTTGCGACGTGACCATACTTTGAAGCCTTAAAACTTCTTTTGCCATTTTACTCAGGCCTTAGTGTCTTCTTTTACTTTGAAACTCTGAAACTCTATTTTAGTTATTTTTTCCAAATAATGAATTTAAGGACTTACTTAGAGTAACTTCTGCACCCAACATTCGTGTATATAATAAGCCCTGGTCATCATGTAAAAACAGGTTTGCGTTGAGAGTAGAAGCAGAACTTTTATTGACACTCATACTTAGAAAAAATCTTGTTGCAGATTCCACGTTGCGGAAATGTTCCAGAAGATCTGTTTTAAGGGGAAGACTGCCGGATTGATGAAAACGCCAGGCCCAAATCAACATCGCCTGAAAAGCAAGGTCTGCTGCAAATGGATTGAAATCACTGGTTACAAATTGTCCTTGTTCTTCAGCTGAAATTTTAGGAAGACAGCATTCTAGAGTCAAACCCTGCTCACCAATATTCAGCACCTGTTCTATTCCCTGAAATTTTGGTCCATGAAACAAAGTGCCATCCTGATAAAAAGACGAACCAGGTAGGTTGTGAGTGTTGCTCATATCAATCCGGTCATGTAGCGGTGCCTCGGGAACCTGCTGAACCAGGCGAACTTTCGTGCTGTAATGAAAACGCAGACGTTTTGTTCCAGAGCTTTCAGATCCTGAAAGGCTAGAGACCTTTACTTCAATTTCGGTAAAACTTCCGTTTAATCTTTCAACTTCCTGCAGTTCCAGCATGTATTCATCTGCCAGAGTTTCATCAAATTTGACTCCATTCAGTACTTTAAAATTTTCACAGCTGGAAAGCATAAATCCGGGTAATTCCTGTTCGCAGACATCAACCATCCAGGCCATTGCATGGACTGCAGGCAAAACAGGATTTCCCCCAATAGTATGATCCTGAAAAACCGAGCTTGTTTCAAAATTAATTCTCCGGGATATTTTCCATTTTCGCATAGCTTTTTCCGGTTCACCTGGAACCACCATTGAATTTCCAATCAGTACAATCGGATTCTCCTGACCTGCAGATGTCACCTCTTCTACAAACACACGGGTTCCGTCTTCAACAGAAATTACTTCAACGTTACGCTCCTCAAAAAGATTTTTTAATTCTGGAGTAACCATTCCACCTTCCCATGGTCCCCAATTGAAGGATGTAACATGGCATTTTGGATTATTTTGCTTAAATAAAAGTGCAATCCGGTTTAGAGCCTCATTGGCAACGGCATAATCCGACTGTCCGGCATTACCGTAAAAACCAGCAGCAGATGAAAACAACAGAAGATGAGTTAATTTTTTTGGATTTATGCTTTTCAAAAGAGCATCAATCCCGTTTATTTTGGTGGAGCAGACTGTATCAAAATCGTCGCTGGTTTTTTTCTCAATCAGCTTATCTGCCAAAACACCCGCACCATGAATAATTCCAGTCACCGGACCAATTTTTTTAACAACCGCAGCAATTGCAGTTTTCAACTTTTTTACATCAGTTACATCTGCACTGACATATTCCGCATTCCCGCCGGCATTTCTGATGCGTTCCAAATTTTTCCGGATGTCTCGGCCCGCTTCCACTTTTACAACCAGTTGATTTACTTTTGCAGGAGTCGGTTTTTCTCCAGAATCAACCATTGACTTCATGGCAGCCTGCTTGAGTTTTGTCTTATCTTTACCAACTCCTTTGGCCCATTCCGGTTCATCTTCAATGTTAGAGCGACCCAACAGGATGAAACTACAGGGCTGCGTTTGAGCGAGTTTAACAACACATTCTGCTGTAACTCCTCTTGCACCACCACTGACCAAAAATACAGACTTTTTTGTTAAAGATTTACTGCTGTTTTTAGTTGTTAAATCTCGAATAATTTTTGGTTGAACTGTCATTCGCCTGGTACCGGACTTTCCTGATCCGGAATAGCCAACCTCCTTGATCCGCAAATCTGAATCGAGAAGTTCCTGTAGAATACAGCTTGCTGCAGTATCTGCGGTAATCTCCGGCTGTAAATCCACAAAACGGCAAAAAACATCCGGCCACTCTATACCTGCTGTTTTAATCAATCCTGAAAGTCCACTGCCAACTGCACCAAACTGTCCGGATCCCATTCCAAGTTCACCATCTAGACGGGTTACTGTCACAAAATGGCTGCGAATTGAATCAGATTTTCCGGCTTCATTCAAAAAAGTACAAACATTTTTTGCAGTGAGAAATGCCTGCTTGAGAAAAGCATTGGCACCATCTTCCAACTTTGATTCAGCAGGTGATGAAGAAGCAGGGTGAAGATGAATGAATCCACCAATATTTCCGTGTTTTTCTTTCAGAGATTTGAGCGATGTTTCTAGTTCAAATTCTGCTGAAGAAGACAGTTCAATTAGTGGAATTTCTTTGGCAAAGGGTTTTTGCTTCTTTTTTACAAGTTCAGAAATACCAGAGAAACGTAAAATCACAGGTAACCATCCTTGTTCACTTAAAGCTTTTGCCAGAACCGGTGCCAATGAAGAACCGTCGTCTGTGATCAAACAAAGGGGATTTTCAGGAAGTTCCGTATGCAGTACATCCGGTGGAGCCAGCGGCACAACATTAGCTAAACCAAGGGTGACCTGATGCTCTGGAACTGAGAACTCAGATTTTGGGTTCAGGAGTTTTTTTTTACAGAGTCGGAACCTGTTGAAACAGGTGAAGGAATAATAGTTGTTCCTGCAGTCTCTGAAGGAGCAAGTGAACTCAAATGATCCACAATTTCCTTCAGTGTCCGCAGTTCACTCATTTCACTACCGCTGACCTGCGGTAAATGGGGAAGTTGTTCCTGCAGAGACCACATAATTTCGACACGCTTAATTGAATCAATACCAAGGTCTGCTTCCATGTCCATACCCAGTTCAAGCATTTCTGCAGGATAGCCCGTTTTTTCACCAATGATAGCCAAGAGAGCGGGAGCTATCTCACCGGGAATGGGGTCTGATGAAACTGCCCCACTGCCGTTTCCATTTCCGCCTGGAGAATCTACACCAGTAGAAAAAGGAGCCGGCTCTGATTTAAGATTTGAATTTTGAACGACATCTTTTCCACCGAACGCAGGTAAAAGTGATTTGATGTGCTCGATAATTTGACCGACCGTCCTAAGTTCGGCAACTTCGTTTCCACCAATCTGCGGTAAATCCTCAAATTGTTCCTGCAGCGACCACATTATTTCAACACGCTTGATTGAATCAATACCCAAGTCTGATTCCATGTCCATTCCAAGTTCCAGCATTTCTGTAGGATAACCGGTTTTTTCACTAATAATTGACATAAAAACCGTACCAGGATCCTGCCTGGTGACAGCTGCTGGAAATTGAGGAACAGATGCAAAATCCGTAGTTGCTTCCTGAGATGTAATTTGATTTGCAGAATTAGAAATATCTCCGCCAATTTTGCTCTTTAAGTGATCAATAATTTGCCCAAGTGTACGCATTTCTGCAAGTTCATCACCCGGAACTTCAGGCAATGCAGGAATCTTATCCTGAACCGCTCCAAGAATCTCTACACGTTTAATCGAATCAATACCAAGATCTGATTCCATGTCCATTCCAGGTTCCAGCATTTCCTGTGGGTAGCCCGTTTTTTCGCTGACAATAGTCATCATTTCCGCAGTGATATCTTCTGCGGAAACTTTCGAGCTTGAAGCCACATATGCAGCAGTAGTAATTTCACTTGTAAGCGTGCCTGCAGTTTGTAGGGCAGAATCATTTGTACCCAATTTGCTCTGGAGATGCGCTACAATTTCACCAAGGGTCCTCATTTCGGCCAATTCATCTCCTGGGACTTCCGGCAATTCAGGAATCTTATCCTGAACTGCTCCAAGAATCTCTACACGTTTAATTGAATCGATTCCAAGGTCTGACTCCATGTCCATTCCAAGTTCCAGCATCTCCAGTGGATAGCCCGTTTTTTCGCCGACAATAGTCATCATTGCAGCTGTAACTTCTTCTAAAGAGACAGCTAAAGCTGCTGCAGAAACTGCTGCCACTGGTGTAGAAACATCTACTGGAGGAGAACTGTAAACCGGTGGTACAGTTGGAGCTGAAACCTGAGTATGCTGCACTGCAGCAGGAATTGGAACAGAAAAAATTGTCACTGGTTCTTGAACAGTAACTGGTGCTGCTTTTTGAACAACCGGAACAATTGCAGGTGCTTGTGACAACTGCTGTCCAGAACCTCCCAACTGTATTTCTGTAATCTTCAAAGCAGATAGAGTCTGTTCTGACTGCTGATTCAAGTATTGCTCGTGTACCCGTAAAGTTTCACTTTGATGTGCATGAAACATTTGCATCTGCTGTTCTACTTCCGGCGGGATAGCATTACCCTGTGAAGCAAGCTCTATCCTCTGCTGCAACAATTGGTATACGGTCCGCGCATATTCGGCCTGCTGATCTAAATAATGCTGATGAACCCGCAAAGTTTCATTTTGATGCTGATAAAATCCTGATAAGCCGTGTTCCATTGTTTCGAGAGATTTGGTCGGAGCAGGAGATTGCTGAGAAGGAGGTTGTTGATTACTCATTGTAGAACTATTTGCTGGTCTTTGTTTTTCTGATTCAGTTTCCAGTTTTAGTGAGACATCACTCATTTTCTCACTATCCGTAGTTGCCGGCAATCCGAAAGTCCCTGTTACAGGAGAACTTGCGCCCGTAGAATTAGAGGATACTGTAACTGAGCCGGAACTGGAAATGGAAGCAACAGGATTACTGACCTGAAAACCGTCATTCATTGAATTTTCAAATTCCTGACGAGTTTTTTCGCTGACATAATTTGCACCATTCAAACGAACATTCATTGCCGACTTTGTTATCGGTGCTTCCTGAGAAGGTAGAGCAAATGGGTCAAATTTCTGTAAAGGCAATCCCATCACACATAGTTTAACCATTGCTTCCCGAAGGAGTCGATCACTGTCTTTATTTGGATTCTCATTTAGAGCAACGGCAGTGTATTCTTCTCCGGAAAGAATATTATCGACCAATTTGGTTAAAACGTTTTTTGGTCCAAATTCAATAAAAATTCGCCCACCGTCCTGGTGGATATTTTCAATTTCTTCACGAAACCTGACCGAGTTGAGAATATGAGATTCCAGTTGTTTTTGAATTTTTTTTGCTGTTACAGGATATGCTTTAGCAGTTGCATTTGAATAAACCGGAATTTGCGGCTTGTTAAATTTTACCGAACGGATAGCTTTTGCAAATGGTTTTTGTGCATGTCCCACCAGCGGAGTGTGAAATGCGGCAGATACCGGCAGTTTCACAACCGTGTACTTTTTTTCTTTGAGGGCATCATGTGCCTGTAAAATGTCTGCGGTTGGCCCTGCAAGCACAACCTGTTTTTTGGAGTTCAAATTTGCCATTACTACGTCTGGAAACTCAGTGAGATCTTCTTCAAGTTTCTCAACCTTTCCCATGACGGCCAACATACTTCCGGCATCAAAATCGGGATCATCCGGAGCAGCCATTGCCTGCCCCCTGGCGTAGGCCAATTTGTAATAATCATCTTCGGCAATCACTCCAGCGGCCCAAAGAGCAGTCAGTTCACCAAAACTGTGGCCGGCGGCAAAATCTATTTGAAGTCCTGCGTCACGGGCTATCCGAAGAAGGCCGGCACTGATTCCGCCAATTGCAGGTTGTACATTTTCGGTTAGCTGAAGTTGCGCCTGCTGAGCTACAAGTTCTTCATCATCAAAAACTGAAATTGGAAATACTAAATCAGATAAAGGCCTGGCACTGGTATCAGACTTTTCGTTTTTTTCTGTAAAAAGTTTGTCCAGTTCACAAAAAGGTGTAGCCATGGTAGGGAAGTTAAATAACAATTCCTTAGCCATGTTCATATATTGAGAACCCTGCCCTGAGAAAAGCGCAACTACTTTCCCTTTGGTATCGAGCGCCTTTTCGCGATAAGCGATCCCTTTTACGTTCCACTCTGTATTGTCAGCTTTACTTTCAAGTGTGGAGATAGCCTGCCCAAGGAATTCCAATGTATTCTCCAGAGATTCTGTCACAAATCCCAACCTAGCATGTTTTTTGGGTATTGAATTTTTCAGTGAACTTTCAAGTAGTTGAAGATGACGTTGTTCTGCACCTTCAGTCCCCAGTTCTGCCAGCAAATTGTTGCAGACTTTGTCCAGTTCTTTGGTAGTTGCTGCAGACAAAAACACAGTCTGAGTTGTTTTGTGCATCCGGAATGCCCCGGAATGAACGGCCTGGAATTCTTCTAAAACATAATGAAAATTTGTTCCTCCAAAACCAAAAGCACTTACGCCCGCACGTCTAGGTTCTCCATCAGTGATCCATTGGCTCTGCCCTCTGTAATAAGGTTGTTTTCAATACCAAGTTTTTTGCTTGGATGATCAATGTTAATGGAAGGAGGAAGGATCTTGTGGTGCAGGGAAAGTGCTGTTTTGATCAAACCTGCAATTCCCGCGGCAGCTTTTGTATGACCAATTTGGGATTTTATACTGCCGAGTGCAATGTGTTGATAATCCGGATAACCTGATTTTTCAGGTTTTTTTTCAGTAAACACCTCTTTTAATCCTTCAAATTCTGCGACATCACCTGCGGCAGTTCCAGTGCCGTGTGCCTCAAGCATCCCAATGCAGAGTGGTTCCACATTTGCGTCTTCATAAGCCCTGCGCAATGCTTTGGCCTGGCCTCCGGAACGTGGAGCATAAATACTTTTGAATTTTCCGTCGCTTGAGGTTCCAATCCCTTTTACAACTGCATAAATGCGGTCACCGTCCCGCTCGGCATCTTCCAAACGTTTGAGGACAACCATACCCAGTCCTTCACCTATCATCACGCCGCCTGAATCTTCATCGAAGGGTCTTGGATTTTCGCCCTTTGTGAAAGCAGGTGTTTTACTGAAACACATGTACATCAAAGGTGAGTTATCCGCGTCAACGCCGCCGGCAATCATCATGTCTGAGCGATATTCCAGCAAATCGCTGATAGCCATTTTCATGGCACTTAGTGAACTCGCACAGGCCGCATCAACCGTACAATTTGTACCACCCAGGTTCAAACGGTTGGCAATGCGTCCTGCAATAACGTTTCCCAGCAAACCGGGAAATGAATTTTCCTCCCAGCGAACATAGGCTTTTTTCATCTTTTCAATTATTTGCCCTGTGTCACTTTCTGAAATTCCGCTGCGCAGCAAAACTTTTTCCCAGATTGGATACTGAATCCGTGAAGTCAGAGAGCCAAGAAGCTTCATTCCGGATGTTACACCAAGTATCACGCCAGTTGCGTCAAGTACCTCGTCACTTGTTTCTCCATAACCGGCGTCCTTCATCGCAGATTTTGCAACAAGCAGTCCCAGCAGTTGAGTAACATCTGTCACTTCCAGAATGTTTGGTGGAATTCCAAACTCCATTGGATTAAAATCAATGTCCGGGATAAAACCGCCACGCTTGCAGTACGTTTTGTCTGGAACTTCAGTATCAATATCGTAATAATCTTCAATATTCCAACGCGACTTTGGAATATCAATGATACTGTCGATTTTATTGATGATGTTATCCCAGTACTGATGTAAATTTGGAGCATCAGGAAACAACGCAGACATGCCGACAATCGCAATTGGGCGGTTGTACATTCTGGCATTAATCATGTTTTGTTGTTCTGTCTGGCGGGATGATTTACTGGTCATTCTTTTTTCAGTGCTGGTGACTTTTAATATGTTTCTGGCTGTGTATCAGCAAAGTATGTTGGTCCCAGTATCTAAAAGCAGGAAGCGTGACATCAGAGAAGATAACTACACGTTCAAGCTTCATGCCGAATATAGCATAAATAAATTGTATAAGAGTTTGATTGTAACGTTAAGGGGCTTTCTGTTGCAAGATTTTCCTGATCTGAGCCGTTTTATAATTATGTTTCAATAAAAAAGATCACTCGATGATCTTAAAGACAAACATTTAAGTTTAACACATTGTTTATAAGATAGAATAGTTCCCCAATAGCTCAGTTGGTAGAGCAGATGACTGTTAATCATCGGGTCGCTGGTTCGAGTCCGGCTTGGGGAGCCAGCTTTTGCAGGCAATTAACAATTTTACCTACCTACCGAAAAACTAAATTGTGCCACTTTTGTGCCAATTAGTTTTGCCTCCCCCCCATATTCTTGGTCAAATTACTTACTTTAATTTATTCAACAATACAGCTTTATCGGTGGCAGTAGGTGTTTTTGGAAAAATTGTGAGATCAACTGATAATGGAACAACTTTGGGAAATACAACTTCTCCAACAGCAAATACCTTCTATGGAGTTGGATTCTAAGAATAAGCCCTAAAACCAACCCCATAATCTCCTTAGAGAAACTCCACACTTATTCTTCACAGTCAGACACCCCCTTCGAGTAAAATCTCCAATTCTTGTAAAACAATATGATTATGATAATAACGGCAATATCAAAGGAAAATATGTTAGTGTGATATGATAGTAAGCAAACCGTAGCACTTTAACAAAAAGAGATTGATATGAACCTTGCAGAAAAAAGTACTGCTGAACTACAAAGACTGGACAGCAATCATTATCTCCATCCTTTTACAGACCCGAAAGACCTTCTCGAAAAAGGTGCTCGTGTGATTACTAGTGCAGACGGGATATACATTTGGGACTCTGACGGCGAAAAAATACTTGATGCCATGGCGGGTCTTTGGTGTGTCAATGTTGGCTATGGCAGGGAAGTTTTGTCACGCATTGCATATGAGCAATCAAAGGAACTTCCTTATTACAACAGTTTCTTCAAAACAACCACCACACCTGCAATTGCATTGGCTGAAAAACTTGTTGAAGTCACGCCAGACGGATTCAACCAAGTGTTTTACACCAATTCAGGTTCCGAAGCGAATGATACTGTGATACGTACTGTCAGGCGCTATTGGCGGCTGCTTGAAAAACCTGAAAAGACGAATCATAATCAGCCGTAAAAGAGCCTATCACGGTAGCACAGTTGCCGCGGCAAGTTTGTGTGGAGACAGTATCTATCATGAAATGGACGGTCTTCCGATACCGGACATTGTTCACATAGATTGCCCGTATTGGTATGGAGAAGGTGGAGACCTGACACCAGATGAGTTTGGACTTAAATCTGCTCAAAGTTTGGAATCTAAGATAAAGGACCTTGGTCCAGAAAAGGTTGCAGCATTTATCGGAGAACCAATCCAGGGTGCCGGAGGATTGATTGTACCTCCGGATACTTACTGGCCCGAAATTCAAAGAATCTGTGAGAAATATGGAATTCTGCTCATTTCTGATGAAGTAATCTGCGGATTTGGTCGTACTGGGAATTGGTTTGGATGCGAAACTTATGGGTTTAAACCAGATTTGATGCCGATTGCAAAAGGACTTTCCTCAGGTTATATGCCGATTGGCGGAGTGATGATTCACGATAAAATTGCTGAAGTTTTGATCAAAAAAGGTGGTGAGTTTTCCCATGGTTACACCTATTCCGGACATCCTGTGGCATGTGCTGCGGGTATAGCTACATTAGAAATCGATCGCTACTAAAATTGTTGAAAAAGTGGCCAAAGAAACAGGGCCGTACTTGAAAAAACTTTGGCAAAAATTTGAGAACCATCCTCTAGTGGGAGAGGTCCGAACCGTTGGAATGCTTGGAGCTATTGAACTAGTGGAAGATAAAGATAAACGAAAGTTCTTTGGGGTCAAAAATTGATCAAGCATGTGAGGAGTTGGGACTTTTAGTTCGTCCACTTATTAATATGGCGGTCTTTTCCCCGCCTTTGATCATAACCTTAAAACAAATTGATGAAATGTTTGATATATTGGATGTACCTTTTTTCTGCTTTCATGATGCAAACCCAAATCACCTGCTAAGTCTGTATTAAACTTTTTCTGAACAGGTCAAATCTGAATACGCTCCCGTAGAAATGGAACCTCCTCTTGCGGTTCAGCTTGGAGCTCTCTTGCTGCAAGGTGACCGGAATAAACTGCAGCAGCAATGGTTCCTGGAGCAAAAGAGTCCCCAATGCATTTGAGTGTTTTTATTCCTGCATTGGTTAATCTTTCTGGATCGCCATTCAACGAGTTAAAGAGTCCATCATTTGGTATCCGTTCGGTGACGAGAAGCAGACTGTCGCATTCCCTTTCGATTTTTCTCTCAGTAAATATGCAGGAAAGTTCAACCTTTCCTGTTTCTGCAGCCGTAAGATTAGTTTGCGTGGCAAGTTCCACACCGAGATCCATTAACTGTTTCTGAACCTTTTTCTGCTCCAGGGTTTTGTGAGTCCAGGTTGAAATATCAGGTGCAGGAGTGACAATTAAAACATCGTGACCTTCCCGCCTTAATTTTTCTGCTAAAACACCGCCCATGTAAAAATGGTCATCGTCAAACACCACAACCCGTCCTTTTGCTAAAACTCCGTCCATAATATCATCCGGAGTAAATACTTGAAGCTTATCAAGTCCGGGAATAGGCTCCCGGTGTATTCTTCCTAGTCCGTTCCGCCGCCAAGATGATCCGTTTGCAAGCAGCACATGGGAATAGTCGAATTGATCCTCTGCACTGAACTCAAAAATTTCATCCGCACTCAGTGGGTTTTCACGATAAATGGTCACGTTTGCCATCCGTTCCAACATCAAAACTCTGTAGTCGCGAACACGCCCCCATTCGGCCAAACCGGGCAGGCGACTTTCCCGACTGACCCTACCTCCAAGTTCTGCAGAAGCTTCTGCAAGAATTACTCGATATCCACGCTGTCCGAGTGCAAGCGCACATTCCAGTCCGGCAGGTCCGCCACCAACCACCAGCACACCGTCGTCACTATTCCTGGGTTCAATACGCTCCGGATGCCAACCACGTCTCCATTCCTCACCCATAGTTGGGTTTTGCGTACAGCTAATTGGCACTGACAGTTCGTCACTCATGACACAGATATTACAGCCAATGCATTCCCGGATTTCATCTTCGCGACCTTCTTCAATTTTTTTTGGCAGGAAGGGATCTGCAATGGAAGGGCGTGCTGCTCCTATCAAGTCCATAACACCACGCTGGATCAAAGAGAGCATTGTGTCTGGAGAAGTAAAACGACCAACTCCCACCACAGGCTTTGATGTCATTGATTTGACAAAGGACATATATTGTTCTTGATATCCTTCACTTTCGAAACGTGAAGTAGCAGAATCCATGCTCCAGTCGCTGATGTTAACATCCCAAAGATCCGGCAGTTCTGCCAGCATTTCAATGATTTCTTTACCTTCATTTTCAGAAGTTATCCCCTGCGATCCTAAAAACTCCTCAACACAGAAACGCACAGCAACTGCACAACTATCTCCCACGGCATCTTTGGTGTCTTCAATCAACTCACGAAACAGCCGCACCCTGTTTTCCAAACTACCTCCGTACTCATCCGTGCGCCTGTTGATACGGCGAGAGAGGAAATGTGTCAATAGTGTTCCACTATGCGCGGCATAAACGTAAACAAGATCGAAACCGGCCTGCTTGGATCTCAAGGCTGCTTTACGGTGCCATTTCCGAAAGTTACGTATATCCGACTTGTCCATTGCACGGGCCTGAATTGGAGCATAGGAATCGACAGAAATCGGGCTTGGAGAAATCGGCGGTATTCGACTATAATGATTTGTACTGCAGTAGCCGCCATGCTGTAATTCTATACCTGCCAACGAACCATGTTCATGAACAGCCTCAGTCATTTTTGCCAGAGCTGGGATATCATCATCGTCCCAGAGACGACCTTCTACCAGCGGATCACATTCTGAGCTGGAATGGATGTATACTTCCTCCGTACAGACTACGCCCCAACCACCTTCAGCCTTTATTCCTCGCATCGCAGCCAAACTCTTTGGACGCAAATATCCCATCCCGTTGCAGTGTGGAACTTGAAAAAAACGATTCTTTGATGTTACAGGTCCGATTTTAACTGGTTCAAAAAGGATATCGAAACGAGGATCTCTCTTCATTTAACAGTTGTTTGATAATTAGTTTTCTATAATAATTTGTCGGGAATAAACTTCTCATTAAATTCAAGTTGCCTCTTAAATCTCTGCAATAGCATGCTTGAATAATAGGAATAACATCCGAGTACAGAGACCACAAGTCTCAATTCAATTACTTGACAGAGTATAAAAATTCATTGAAGGACTAACAGTAAAAAAAATGTTATGCTGTTATTCATTCCATCGATAGGAGAATTTGTCATTCCTGAATTGCTGTGCGGTCCGGAAACTTTGATGGTTGGGAAGATACTTTGACAGGAGCTTTTCATCAATAGAGATTGGCTGGTGGCTTCGGTAGTGATAATTATCATGCAGTCCTTGTTGGTAATTCCCATTCTCCTTTTTCATCATTATCATACGAGTGAGTTGGAAAAATGAATACCAAATTTGTTGAAGAAGCAGAATCGTTTCTTGAACAGCATCCTGATATTCGTGAGTTTGATTTGTTGCTTCCAGACATGAACGCTGTGTTCAGAGGAAAACGGATTCAACGTGAAAAACTCATTAGCATTTACAAAAAAGGATTCTATTTCCCAGCTTCTGTTTTTGCCATGGATGTCACTGGGGAGACGATGGAGGAAACCGGACTTGGTTTTAAAAGCGGCGATCAGGATATCCCCTGCTATCCGATTCCGGAAACTCTGAAAGTGGTGCCCTGGCGAAAGGAACGTGGGCAATTACTGCTTAGAATGCTTGAGCCAGACGGTTCTCCATTTTTTGGAAATCCACGTGAAGTGCTTCATTCTGTTTGCAAAAAATTGTCCGAATTCGGCTGGAAAGCAATGGTTGCAGTTGAAATTGAGTTTTATTTAGTCGATCCAAAACGACGACCCGGACAACAACCACTACCTGTTTTCTCCCGCTTAACAGGACAACGGGAAACAGAAGGTCAACTCTATTCTTTAAGCAGTTTGGATGCTCATGAATTATTTTTAAAAGATATTTCAGAAGCTGCAATTATACAAAATATACCTGCAGACACCGCACTTGCAGAACTTGCTCCAGGACAATTTGAGGTAAATTTACACCATGTTCCGGATGCAGTTCTGGCATGTGATCACGCAGTACTACTCAAACGCATCATCCGAAGTGCGGCTCAAAATCACCAGGTGGAAGCCACCTTCATGCCCAAACCTTATCCTGATCAGCCCGGAAATGGAATGCATGTTCATCTGAGTCTGCTGGATAAGGAAGGACAAAATGTCTTTCAGGGCAGTGATGATTCAGGAAGTCCAGAGTTGCGACATGCAGTGGAGGGAATACGAAGTGTGATGGCTGAAAGTATGCTAATTTGTGCACCGCATGCTAATTCTTATCATCGTTTCCAAAGCGGTTCTTATGCTCCAGTCAATACGTCATGGGGCTATAACAACCGTACAGTATCTATCAGGATTCCAGCCAATAATGCTCCTGACATGAGGATTGAGCATCGGCTTGCCGGAGCAGATGCGAATCCATATTTGCTGGTTTCAGCTTTGCTTGCTGGTTTACATTATGGATTAATCACAAAAACTGAACCACCTGCTCCGGTTGAAGGGAACGCATACTTGCAGACTGATACAGAACTTCCGCTAACCTGGGAACAAGCCAAAAATCATTTTGATCATGCCAAAATTTTACCTGAATATTTTGGAAAAGAATTTTGTCAACTATTCAGTAATTTGAAGTTGGGTGAGCAAATGCGTTTTATGAGTACAATCGCTCCACTTGAATATGACTGGTATTTGAAAACAGTCTAGCTTGACAGCGGCAATTGAAATTATATTAAACTTATAACATGAAACCTAATTTTCAATTCATTTTCAGTGCAGTGTAAATACTTTGCATAAGCCTTTAGAGATGAATGCCTCATCCAGAGTTTTGCTTGTGTTTAGATTCGTAACAACTGTTTTTGTCCAAGCACAAGCTGACCCCAGTAACCCTTTTCCAAAAACATTTAAAACAACTTTTTCAGATGTTTTTGTATTGTAATATTACTTGATCTTGCTAGATTTTGAATTATCATCTATCTTATTTCGAAAACCGTCCGTTAGGAAGCCTGCTGTGAAGAGATCAACTATTGAATCCGGGTTTGACTTATAAAGTTGTACTCAGCTAAAACCAGTTTCGTGTAGTCTGAAACTAGCTCTTTCTCATTGCTTTTTGATGCCTTCTCTTTTACATTCATGATTGGTCCAGCCTTGATGATGTCCTATTTGAGATATCGGGAATAACTCCCCAAACATAAATACGGGTTGTCATGAAGATTCCCAGCTAATTGCAGTACATATAGAACAGTCTGGTGGGGTTAAGCTCCACCGGAATTAAGAAATTTTATGGTAGATGTTGAAAGAGTGGGGCGGCTCGGGAGAGTTCGTACGGGTGGCCGTGCGGGACGGAAAGCTCAGAGAAGTTCAGAAAACCAAGTGCCGGTGGTACAGGCAGGGATGACCGGAGGGGCATACAAACCGCTTCAAGATACGGATTTGGAGAAGATTCATCAGGCTGCACTTGAAATTTTGGCAACCATAGGAATCGCCGAAGCAACCCCGGAAGTGATTCGAACTGGCGACAGAATGCGGATGCAGAGTCAGTGATTTTGGACGATTATGCTTTCCAAAAGCCTTGATTGAGGATGTCTTGGTGAAAGCCGCCAACGAATATGTTGTGCATAGTCGCAATCTGCTCATGCCGACTTGCACGTCGGCGGCTATCGGGTGCATTACGCCACCAGCGGAGAAGCCGTGACCATCTTTGAGCTCGACTCAAAAACCTATCGCCCTTCCACACTGCTTGACCTTTACGATGCCTGTCGGTTAGTGGACAAGTTGGAATACATTCACCAGTTTGGGCAAACCGTAATACCCACTGAAATTTCGGATTTAGATGAACACGATTTTAATGTGGCCTACGCATTGGTTACCGGAACGGAAAAACCATTTGAAATGACCTTCAACCGTGCTCAAAACATTAAAGGGGCAGTGAAAATGTTCGACATGGTTTTGGGAGGAGAAGGTCGTTTTGCTGAAAAACCATTTTGTACTTTTGGCGGATGTCCAATTGTCTCACCACTTCGATTTGCCAAGGAAAACCTGGACGTGCTGGTGGAAAGCAGTCGGCTTGGGTTGATCAATGACATCGCAATTGCACCTCAAGCAGGAGCAACAGCTCCTGCAACGTTAGCCGGGACACTAGCCCAAGTGACTGCAGAAGGACTGGCATGTTTGGCGATTGTCAATTTCATCAATCCCGGCTGTCCGATGAGCTTTGCTATCTGGCCATTCATCAGCGATTTGCGTACAGGTTCTTTCTCTGGAGGAAGCGGCGAGGAGGCACTCATTATTGCTGCAGCTGTACAAATCGGAAAATTTTACAATTTACCGACGACAGTACCTTCCTGCATGACAGACTCAAAAATTCCGGATGCCCAGGCCGGTTATGAAAAGGGTATAAGCGCCGTGTTGGCTGGATTAGCGGGCGGTAACCGGATCCTGGAATCCGCAGGGATGCTGGGGAGCTTGATGGGCTGTTCCTTTGAAGCACTCGTGATCGATAATGACATGCTCGGCATGGTACAACGGGTCATTCGTGGGATTGAAGTCACCGAAGAAACTCTGAGTGTTGAAGTGATTAAGGATGTCGCTTTAGGGGCTGGGCACTATCTCGGACACCCCAAACACTTGACCGGATGCAGAGCGAATTTTTGTATCCTAAAATAGCGGATCGCGCCCCTCCCGGAGTATGGGAGCAGGAAGGTTCTAAAGACATCCTCGAACGTGCTCACGAAACAGCTTTCGAAATTTTATCAACTCACTTTCCGGATCACATCACTCCCAAAACCGATACAAACATACGCGATCGATTTCCGATTTTGTTATCACGTGACGCCATGAAACCCTCTGCCCGCAGTAAAAAGGGCTAACTCTTTAGGAGACTGAAAATGAGACTTGAAAAAATTGAAGAAATCCAAAGTTTTGACAACAAGAATTTCGTACATCCATGGGAATACATGAAAGATGTAGGGCAAAAAAAACGCATGTTTGCCGAAAAAGCAGAAGGGATTTATCTCTATGATGAGAATGGTGAAAAATTGATAGACGGCCCTGGAGGAATGTGGTGCGTGCAGATTGGCTACGGACGCCCAGAAATGGCCAAGGCCATTTCTGATCAGATCCTTAAGGTACCGTATTATTCGCCATGGAACATGAGTTCTTCTCCAAGTGCCATGCTGGCGCATAAGATCGCAGAGCTCACTCCAGGGGACTTGAACCATGTCTTCTTCACAACTTGTGGTTCAACAGCGGTAGACAGTGCGATTCGCTTTGTGCATTTTTATAACAATGTTTTAGGAAGAAATACAAAGAAAAAGATTATTTCTAGAGAAAAATCCTACCACGGAAGCACCTACCTCAGTGCGACTATGTGTGGAAAAGATCGTGACAAGGATTGGATGGATACCGCAAAAGACTTAGTTCACTTCCTTCCAGATGTAAACCCAAGTCGCCGTCCGGAAAAAATTAGTGTTGATGAGTTCCTGGATGAAAAAATTTCTGACTTAGAAAATGCTATCCTGACCCTCGGAGCTGAAAATGTCGGGGGATTCATTGCTGAGCCTGTTCTGGCTTCTGGAGGTGTAATAGTACCTCCAAAAGGCTATCACAAGCGTTGCCTCGACGTATGCCATCAATACGACGTGCTTTACATATCCGATGAGGTGGTCACTTCCTTTGGCAGACTTGGACATATTTTTGCCTCCGAGGCTGTGTTTGACATTGTGCCTGATATTATCACCACGGCCAAAGGTTTAACTTCGGCTTACATCCCTATGGGGGCTTTTTTAGTTTCAGACCGACTACTCAATGAATTCAATAACCCAGACCTTGAGAGCGCTATATTTTCCAATGGTTTTACTTATTCTGGACATCCAGTAAGTTCGGCCGCTGCCCTCAAAAACATTGAGATAATCGAAAACGAGGGTTTGCTGGAGCATGTTCGTGAAATCTCTCCATATTTCCAGCAACGCATCAAGGAGTTAAGAAAACTGCCTCTTGTTGGCAACACACGCGGAGTAGGATTGGTCGGCTGTGTAGAGTGCCAAATTGTTGATTCGGAGAGTCATGACGCACTTGAAATGGACATTGCAATGGGAGTCCGAATAGACAAACACTGTCAGGCACTGGGCCTGATTGTACGTCCGCTCTGGAACATGTGTGTGTTCTCACCCCCATTGGTTATAACTATGGAACAAATCGATGAAATGTTCAACATCCTGGAGAAAGGTATCATCCTTACTACAGATGAGTTAAGTAAGGAAGGACTGTGGAAGGGATAACACAAGATGAACCAACGTGATCCTCGTTACGACATTCTTTTTGAACCTGTACAGATTGGGCCGGTAACCGCGAAGAATCGCTTTTATCAGGTTCCACATTGCAACGGCATGGGCTATATGCGCCCCAATACGTTGGCGGCGATGCGGGGAATCAAGGCCGAAGGTGGATGGGCTGTGGTCTGCACGGAAGAGGTGGAAATCCATGCCAACTCTGACAACGGCTCTGCAGCAGAGGGGCGGTTGTGGGACGATGGAGACATTCCGGCACTGGCTAAAATGACAGAGGCCGTACATGAGCATGGGGCGTTGGCCGGAATCGAGTTGGTGCATGGCGGCTATTCCAACGCCAACAATTATAGCCGGATTCCACCGATTGCGCCCAGTGCAATCTCCGTCAACTCCTATGCTCCGGTACAAGCACGGGCTATGACTAAAGCCGATATCCGTGACTTTAGGAAGTGGCACCGTCAGGCTGCGTTGCGTGCCAAGGAGGCGGATTTCGACCTCGTTTATGTGTACGCTGGGCACAGCCTTACCCTGCTTATGCACTTCCTTTCCCGTCGCTTCAATCATCGTACAGATGAATATGGTGGCAGCTTGGAAAATCGGGTGCGACTCTTCCGGGAGGTACTTGAAGACACAAAGGATGCGGTAGGCCACCGTTGTGCCGTTGCTGTGCGTTTTGCAGTCGATGAACTTCTAGGCCCCAAGGGCATTACCTCAGAAAATGAAGGTCGGGAAGTTGTGGAAATGCTCGCGGAAATCCCTGACCTTTGGGACGTTAATATCAGTGAATGGGAAAACGATTCAGCGACTTCCCGCTTTGAGAAAGAAGGATATCAGGAACCATACATCGATTTTGTAAAATCACTTACAACCAAACCCGTGGTGGGAGTGGGACGCTACACTTCTCCGGACACTATGGTCTCATTGATTAAACGCGGAGTGATGGACATGATCGGCGCGGCGCGGCCATCAATTGCCGACCCGTTCCTACCGAAGAAAATTGAGGAAGGGCGTGTTGATGAAATCCGCGAGTGTATCGGCTGCAACATCTGCGTAGCTGGAGACTGGCTGTCAGTACCAATGCGATGTACTCAAAATCCAACGATGGGAGAAGAATGGCGTCGAGGCTGGCATCCGGAGAGGATCGAGCCTCGCGAAAGCGACGATGGAGTACTGGTGGTGGGAGGAGGTCCTGCCGGATTAGAATGCGCTCTAGCACTGGGTAAACGAGGCTACCGTGTGATTCTCGCAGAAGAGTCAGAAGAACTTGGCGGACGGGTCAGCAGGGAAAGCAAACTTCCCGGATTGGCCGAGTGGGGCCGTGTGCGGGATCATCGGGTGGTCATGCTAGAGAAATTGAAAAACGTGACCCTTTACCTAGGCAGCTCTCTCAGCACGGAAGACATTCTTGAATTCAGTGCCGATGACAAATTTGGATTTTCCCATGTCTTTCTGGCAACCGGAGCCACCTGGAGACGAGATGGCATCGCACGGGAAAACCGCGAACCGATCCCCGGATTGGAACACGTGTCTGTTCTGACAGCAGACGACCTCATGCTTGGTGATTCCGCACACGGGAAAGTGGTAATCTTTGATGATGAACACTACTACATGGGTGGGGTGCTAGCTGAAAAATTAAGGCTAGACGGCCATGACGTGCGTCTCGTCACACCTGCTCCGGACATTTCAACTTGGACACACAACACGATGGAACAGGGCCACATTCAGAAAAAATTACTGGAACTCGGCGTGGAACTAGCTCCGCATCACAATCTTGCATCGGTTCATCCGGATGCTGTTGAACTCTCCTGCGTGTTCACGGATCGGCGGGTCCGTCACGCCTGCGATACTCTGGTGCTGGTCACGGAACGTCTGCCCAACGACGACCTTTACCGAGCTATGCGGGCAGATCCTGAAGGAATTGCAAAGTCGGGTCTCAAAACGATCCAGTGCATTGGAGATTGCCTGGCTCCCGGAATCATAGCCGCAGCTGTACATTCTGGGCATCTCGCCGCACGTGAATTTGAAGCTGATGCTCCTGGAGAGGTTCCGTTTCTACGCGAAAGGGTAATGCTCTGAATGAAAGTATTTTAATTTATTTGGCAGCAAACTTATTAATTTTTTCTTAATTACAAACATAACGTAAGCTAGTTGAATTCCAGAAAACTTAACCTTGAACGAAATGTGATTGACAATACTTTTTATTGAACTTATAATGGCCTCGTTTTAGTCATTCATTGGAGAAGCCGAAGGCAGCTCCGTATTTTATTTAATTTCATGAGAGAGACAATGAAATATTTAATTAAGGGTATTACGTGGGTCTTATTCGGCCTTATAGCGACTGGCGGCATGGCCCAGGCAGCAAGTGACAATCTCGTTATATTTGACTGGGCAGGATATGAAGACCCGGGATTTTTTGGTGAATATATGGAGAAACATGGTAAAGCTCCTGATTATTCGTTTTTTGCTGATGAAGAGGAGGCTTTTCAAAAGATTCGAACTGGATTCCGCGCGGACCTCGCACATCCATGTTCACAGTCAGCTGTGAAATGGCGAAAAGCAGGAATTATTGAACCTATCGATACCTCCCGTTTAAAGAACTGGTCAAAAGTTATGTCACAATTCCGCAACATAGAAGGATTCCACCATGGTGGTAAACAATGGATTATTCCTATTGACTGGGGCGCAACTGCAATTACCTATAGAACAGACAAGGTTAGTGAAGCAGAGGCATCGACATTGCTAAGTTTTATCAATCCTAAATTCAAGGATCGTATCTCCATGCCTGATAATCTAGATGATGCCTACGCATTGGCATTTCTCGCTAATGGTATTAAAGACTGGAACACAGCCTCGATGAAAGATCTGGAAGATGCATCTAATTTTCTGCGAAAAGTTCATAAAAACGTCCGTACATACTGGTCGGATCCGGCAGAATTACGACAGTTAATGGCCAGTGGAGAAATTCTTATTTCATGGGCATGGAATGAAGTAGCCGTAGTTCTGGCTTCAGAAAAGCATCCTGTTGAAATGAAGATTGATACTAAGGAAGGTGCTTCAACCTGGGTGTGCGGTTACGTAAAATTGGCCAATGCACCTGGAAGTGAACAAAAAGCTTATGACTTCATTGATGCCTTTTTGTCCGATTCTGCTGCGACATACCTACTTACAGAGTGGGGATATGGACACACAAACGAAACTGTCATGAATAGTATTGGAGCAGAAAATGGTTTCGCAGACCTAGAATCCTATACCAAGAACACTCTAATGCAGAGCCCACTAGATCCAAAGATACGAGAAAAAATGATCAAGGATTTTGAAAAGATTAAAGCCGGGTATTAATTTTAGTAAAATCTAGTTTGTGGAATCGTCTCCTCTGTGAATTAAGGGGCGATTCTACTACATTTATCAAGGTTAAGATTTATTCAGTATAACAAGGGAGTCTGCCCCCCAACCCACGCGAGCAGATTCACCATCTTCCAGTACGCGCCGACCAGCTGTGTTTCGCATTGAAATCGTCAAGGGAGACTTAAGTCCTTTAACTTGAACGGTGTAATTGGTCATGTCTCCAAAATATGCACCTTCAAGAATTACTCCGCCGATTTCAAACTCAGTACGATCCTGATCCTCAATCAACAATGTCAACATTTCGGGACGAATGCCTATGGTTACAGGCCCTGAATTCAGTGGAATTGGCATTTGATCCGGATTAACCTTCACGTTTCCCAAGATCCCCGCATCCACAGTTGTATTTTGGTCACCGTCTTTGAGCAACTGACCTTCAATAAAATTCATCACTCCAATGAATGAGGCTACTCTTTTGGATTTTGGTCTACTGTAAATCTCTTGTGGAGTAGCAATCTGAACGATTTGCCCCTCGAACATCACTGCTGTACGGTCACTCATGGTCAGAGCTTCCTCCTGATCATGAGTAACGAAGATGAATGTAATACCAACGCTGCGCTGCAAATGTCGCAACTCCACCTGCATTTGTTCCCTGAGATTCTTGTCAAGTGAAGATAGTGGTTCATCTAGCAACAATACCTTCGGTTTCATGATGAGGGAACGAGCCAGCGCTACTCTCTGCCTCTGACCACCAGAGAGAGCATGAGCCGGCCTTTTGTTATAATTATCCAAATCGACCAGATTCAACATTTCATCCACCCTGCGAGCAGTTTCATCCTTTCCGAGATTGAGACGTTTGAGTCCATAACCTACATTCTCTTCTACGTTGAGGTGGGGGAAAATGGCATAGGACTGAAAGACCATATTGGTGGGGCGCTCGTTTGCTTCCACTCCATCCATTTGGAAACCATCTATAGTAATATTTCCTTTTGTGGGTTGTTCAAAACCAGCAATCAAACGAAGCAGTGTGGTCTTTCCACAACCTGAAGGTCCTAATAGAGATGTTAATTCTCCTCTAGGAAAATCTAAGGATAAGTCTCTTAGAAATTTCTTTTCCAAAATGTTAACAACTACCTAGTGGATATAAAAAAATTCAACTATGATTTTTTTTAGAATCTCTGGTTCTTTTTTTGTCATGTTTAAATAAATTACCAAATTGTACATTAACTTGATCATCGGTTGTCCGATTCATACGTCTCCGGAAGAATTCCACAAGCAAGAGCAGTATTAGTGAAAGTAACAACATTAAAAAACCAAGAGCCATCACCCCTGGAAGCTTTGCTGGAAAACGCAATTGCCCCCATATATATACAGGCAGCGTAGTTTCAGTTCCAGTCAGAAAGAATGCGATTATGAATTCATCAAGTGATATGGTAAAACCTATCAGAAGGCTGGCAATCAAGCCTGGTGATACCATTGGAAAAATTACTCGCTTGAAGGTACCAAATCTTGTTTCTCCTAGATCAAGCGAGGCTTCCTCAAGACTCATATCCATATTCGCAAATGCAGAGTTTAGGATAGCAATAGAAAATGGCGTACAGACCAAGGTGTGACCGAGGATCACGGTCCAAAGTGAAAGTGGCAAACCAAGCTGCATTAGGACAACCAGCAAAGCAACTCCTATAATTATTTCTGGAAGGAAGAGTGGTAGAATCAGGAACGATAATATACTCTTTTTCCCAAAAAATTCATAACGCGATGATGCGCGTGAAGCAAGAATCCCTAAACATGTGCTAAGGATGGAAGTGCTTATTGCTACAAATAAAGAGTTCTTTAGTGATTCTTGAAGATATGTTTCCTGAGTTAATCCGGCAAACCACTTAAATGTAAAACTATTCAAGGGAAAAGAGATAATGGTACTATCGTTGAACGCAAAAATTGGTAGCAACAATACTGGAGCATATAGGAATATCAGGTATGAGTAAGCAAATACCTTCAATGTGTTTTTATTACTTTTCATGATCCACGCTTTCTAAGCCAACGTCGATTGAGAGCTAAAAATACCAAAGAGATAATACTAACAATACCCATTGCAGAAACTGCGAGTGATGCCCCAAGAGGAGCATTGTTGGCCTTCATAAACTGGACTTGAATCATATTGGCAATCATCAAACCATCCTTTCCACCAACCAGTTTTGGTGTAACATAGTCTCCAATCGTAGGTATGAATATTATCAGTGCCGCCCCTACTACTCCTGTCATTGATAATGGCAGGGTTATTCGCAGGAAACTCTTCAGAGGGCCATCTCCAAGATCTGTCGCTGCTTCCAGGTAGCTTCGATCTATTTTTTCTAATGCTACATAAATCGGCAGAATCGCAAACGGTGCCCATGCATGTGTTAGTGTGATAATTACAGCATTTGCATTGTAGAGGATGAACGTCAACGGTTCTTCAATCACGCCCAGCCAATCCAATGCACTGTTCAGTACACCATTGTATCCAAGAATTACCTTCCATAGGAAAACCCGTAAAAGATAGCTTGTCCAAAACGGAATGGTTACAAGAAATAACCAAAGTGCCTTTCGGTTACCACCATGGAACGAAATAAAATATGCCATCGGGTAGGCCAGCATTACTGTTGCCAGTGTAACCGCCGCAGATATTCCAAGTGACCGAAGCATTAGATCCCTATACATAGGCTCTGTCCATGCTTCAATGTAATTATCCAGACTAAAACTGCGGTCAAGAACGAGATAATCCTGTGTCCAGAAACCCAGAAAAAAAATCAGGAGCATTGGTGCTGCAAGCAACAGCAAAGAAAAGCCAAACGGTAGCCCAATCAGAGTAAGTCCGCGGCTGGAATCACTGCTAAACCAATTTTTTACTCTATCCATCATGCCTCATTTGGGGATAATTTTCGTACCTAATTGTTACTTTCTGCTACCATGCCTCTGGGTGGCTCTATTTCCTGAGACATCACAGGGAGGATTTCACGAAGGGCATCGTGGTGGGTTCGCACTCCATACTCTAGATCAGAAAGCATGACACCTTCATAAGCACAAGACTTCATGGCTTCATACCACATGATGCTCAACTGCCTGTCCTCGGCCATAGCTGTCGCATCAATACGCTCTGATAAATAGCGAGCCAGTCGCATTGTTCTGTTCTCTTCTGCTCTCTTATATGTGGCACCCCTGATTACAGTCTCTTTTACCGAAAAGGGAATTTCCTGATAAAAAATCACCGAGTCGGGATAGAATCCCAAAACGAAATTAGGGAAAATACCTATGTACAGCCATGCCCTTGGAAGTTCATTGTATGGAGAAGTAAACTTGTCAATCATTTTTTTGTAATGACGTACACTCCAGAGCCTTCCAGACCCTTCATTAAAGGGGGCATAGGAACGGGAAACTCCGTTTACGAATGGTTCATCATAGTATTTATTTCCATATAAATCATTCAGGGATGGATGAGCCCGGGGTACATGGTAGCCCTCATTATCCACATCCCTGATAGACTTCCAGTTGATGTTCTCCGGAGAAGTACACTCTATTGGAGCCGTCTGTAAAAGGTCTACATGGAGGTATCTAGAGATTTCCTCATCAAACCTATCAAGCAAATTTGCTACAGAAGGCTGGAGTCCTGGCTTGAAGCGCACAAACACGAAGCCGTGCCAAATTTCCATTTCAAGCGGCTTAAGTCCCCATTTCTCGCGATCAAGTGCCGGGAAAGTACTTGCTTTGGCTGCACCTCGCAGGCTACCATCTAAGTTATAGGACCAGCCGTGAAACGGACAGCTGATTACACTCTTGCACATGCCCTCTGCTGAGTCGAGTACACGTGAACCACGATGTCTACAGACGTTGTGAAAGGCCCGTACAACACAATCTTCGCCACGAATAATGAGCGCACGTTCATTAGCCATCTCCACACATTGGTAATCTCCTGTTTCAGCAAGCTCCGAGATATGGCCAGCCCACAACCAGCTTTTTCCGGAAAAGTTCTTCAGCTTCCAGTTCAAATAACTCATCGTTAAAATATGTCCATGATGGTAACCCAGAACGATCCCAATTTGGGGGTGGTTTGAGTTCGGAATTTGGAATGTGTAAATTCATGTTTAATTTCGCTTCATCAAGATTTCAGTCTTTTAAAATGGACTACCCTTTGAGTAATTTCTCTTGGAGTGTATTGAAGGAGGCAGAGTCTGCCTGAGATAAATTTCAAATAGCTCTCGATCCACTCGGCATAATTTTATAATGTTACTCTCAGTTGTCAAGAGAAATTCTTCTTGTCAGACTAGCCGCAAACCGTTCTCATCGAGTTCAATCTTCTTAACTAATTGCCTGCGTTTATTTTCAAAGACTATATTGTATAAATCAGGAAACGTCACTATTCGACTTAATGAAAGCGAAGAAATTAAAAACCTTGCCAGAGGTCTATATTGGAAACGGCCGCACCCGTAATGTTGCGTTCTGCAAAATTTAAGATACCCCCATAGACGCCAGCAATAAATTATTTTATGGAAGTCCTTGGTAGCAAATGCGAATCAAATTCATGTAGTTCTGAAATTCTCCTGAGGAGCACAAAGCTGTATTTTCTAGCACCACTGAAAAGAAAACTTTCCCGGATCAAGCACAATTTGTTTTTTCAGAACTCCTTTTGACTTGGCAAAATGCAGACTTTCTCTGAAAAAACTCTTGATGGTGTCAAGCATATCCTCGTAATCTGATTGTTAGGTGATTGTAAGTGATGTGCTGTTTTTGGAAAACATCAAAATCACCTGAACTTGATATTTCACAATCACTTTTGCCAGTTGCGGGTCAACTCGAAGAGCGGTAACATCATTGACAACCTTGCCTCCTAAAATTTGCAGATAGAATTCAAAAACCAGTAAACTCATTTGGATGATTTCATATTTATTTTCATCACAACCTGAAAGTTTAAACCAACATCATTGGTGTAAACTCATAAAATGGTAGGTCGAATTTACTTTGCAGGATTGTACCAATGTCGGTTGCCTTACAGAATCATTCTCTGTTGAAGTTGACTTTGCACTCAAGTGGACAGGCAATAGGCCAAAGCTTCTACCACTCCCAAATGACTAGTAAACGTTCAGGAATCTTGTTGATCCTCTGTATACAAAATGATGATTGGATTCTGAAACGACTCGAATCCGTGAATGAGCATATGGAAGTGTAATGGTAAGAGATCTGAGTTATCATAAAGCGAGTCAAATTTTCAAAAGAGGGGGCAACATTGTCATACAAAAATCTGGAGTTTGAAGCCATATGATGGTAACAAAATTTTTTCAAAAGTATCCGTATAAAGTCTTCCGATGACGACCAAATCTACCAGTGAACCAGTTTGGACCAGAGAACGTGCACTGACCCTGGCTGCATTAATTGGTTGCCTTTCCATCTACGGTATCACGATCAGTCTATTTACGCCGCTACTGTCGTTGATCCTGGAAGCACGTAGTGTCAGCAGTACACTAATCGGTGGGTTGGCCATGGCGGCTCCAGCGGGAATAATTATCGGCTCTTTTGCTGTTCCATGGTCTATGAGAAACATGGAAGCACGTAGTCTCCTCCTTGGCGGTGTGGCTTTTGAGATCTTACTCATTTTCGCTCTCATGAGTACGCAGTCGATCATAGCATGGTTTGCGATACGGTTCCTCGGCGGACTCGTAGGTTCGGTGCTGTTTGTTGTTACCGAGACTTGGATAATAGAAATAACACCCCGTGTACACCACGGACGTGTCATGGGTTTTTACAATACCACTCTGGCGTTAAGTTTTGCTCTAGGACCATTGATGCTTTCAATGACAGGCGCACAAGGCACACTCCCGTTTCTTGCCGGTATTGGCTTGATGGTTCTGGCTGGATTTCCTCTTCTATGGGCTGGACGCTATGTCCCAAATTCCAGCGACAATCCAGGCTTCGGTGTGGTTAGTTTTGCTTTCGTAGCGCCACTGCTTGCGTTGGCCTGCTTTGTGGTGGCTTTCAAGGAACTTGCAACTACAAGCCTGATGCCAGTCTACGGATTAAGGATTGGGATGTCCGAGTCTTCTGCGACTTTGATGCTGTTCTTTGGTGCAGCCGGTGGCGCATTGCTACAGTTTCCCATAGGTTGGGCTGCTGATCACTTTAATCCACGGAAGGTATTAGTAGCGTGTGCTCTGGCTGGGTTAGCCGGTGCAGCAGTCTGGCCGTTCGTTGTGGGCGTACCATTCCTTTTATGGACAACTCTTTTTCTGTGGTGGGGGCTTTTTGCAGGTGTATACACAGTTGCCATGATTCTCGCCGGTCAATGGTTCAAGGGGGCTGAACTGGCTACAGCCATGGCCGCATTTGGAGTGTTTTGGGGTGTGGGGGCATTTGTCGGTCCAATGGCTGGGGGAGTAAGTATGGACCTGTGGAATCCATACGGACTACCCCTTACACTGGTGATCGTCGCAGGTCTTTTTTTCTTGATCAGCCTTTTCCCTTGGTTTTACTGTCTGCCAAAAATCGAAAAAATTTCATGAGCAAGTTCAGTGGATTATGATTGGAAACGAATTATGACTAAAAGTATTATGATTACAGAAAATTTCAGCACTTATCAAAGTAATCACTCACTAAAACCCAAAGAAATTGGTATTTTATAATGATGGTAAACTATAAAATCTTATATCTCAAATAACTAAAAAGAAAGGTCCAAATGTCCAGTAGTCTGAGGGTTCTATTTTTAAGGAATGAAAATGAAGAATACAAATGGTTTCAGGATGGTGATGAAGATAAGGATGGAAAATATGTTGGTGAAATTGAATATGAAATACCAAACGGACAAGGAACCTACACTTTATCTGACGGATACAAGTATGTAGGAGAATGGAAGGATGGGAATGAACATGGGCTAGGGTCCCTCACTTTACCTGATGAGATGATGTATGAGGGAGAATTTAAGGATGGGAAACCTAATGGGCAAGGAACTGAAACTTATCATGTTGGGGGAACTTTTGTAGGTGAGTTTGAGGATGGAAAAAAGGATGGTCATGGGACATTCACTTTTCCTGATGGAAGAAAATATGTGGGGGAATGGAAAGGTGGAAAAATAAATGGTCAAGGAACATTCACCTGGTCTAATGGAGAGAAGTTCGAAGGAAAATTTAAGGATTGGAAATATCATGGCCAAGGAACCTACACTAATCCTGATGGTAAAAAATATGTGGGGGAATACAAGGATGGAGAATTTCATGGTCAAGGGGCATACACTTGGTCAGATGGGACAAAGTATATAGGGGAATGGAAGGACGGGGTATTTCATGGTCAAGGAACCCTCACCTCACAGGATGGTAGAAAAGAGGTAGGTGTGTGGAGAGAAAGTCAACCTTGGAACAGCATAGAATATGACAAAAACGGAAACACCATTGGAAAGTGTGTGAATGGAGTGGAACAACAATGATTCCGTAAAACCAACACCATCATCTCCTGTGAGTAACTCCCCACTAACTCTTCACAGTCAGATAACCATGATATGAAATTGGTTATTTTTACTATACGATTTTGGATGCATCAAAACTTGGAAAAAAACTTTCTAAATCTTGACTACCATTTTTCTTGACTATTATTTGATAAACATCACCTTTTATTTTTCCATCACTCCAACTGGTTTTATCAATCAAATTCATTCCATTTCTTTCGTAAAATTTCTTTGCACGATCATTCTCACTTCTTACATTGAGATAGATAGCACCAGATGCATGAGGTAATAGACTAATGTAATTAAAAAACTGATTCAGAATTTTTGATGCACTACCATCATTTTTTGTAGTTAATATCTGGTTAAGATGGAAATCTGACTTTTGTGATTTTGTTATGTTACCAATCTGGATTGTCCTTTGATGGATTTTGAAAATAATGACTACACCATCAGTATAGATACATTCATTTTGTTGAATACTTCTAAGTAAGTAACCCATTCGAATATGTGGAAACAGTTTCCGATTCTTCTTAAATAAATTGGAAATTTCAAGAAAATCATCCTTAATTGCAAACTTCATATACAGAAAGAGATTTGGTGATTTTTGATTATTTGATTGTTGATCATCTTATTACAATTTCAGAATCAAGACAAACGTTATCAATAATTCTGCACTATCAATTCTGGTACAGATTTCCTCCACAATCTTCCCAACACCATTGTAAATCAAATCAAATGATGGTATATATTGGATTCTCCTAAACCAACCAATTAGAAAACCAACTAGGATAATTTCGGATTATATTAATGCAGTTTTAATACTTTTGAAAAAGAAGAAGAAGGAATCATGAAAAATCTCAGAGTGACCATAAAGGACGATAGTGGAAAAAAATGTTCAATAGAGAACATACTAACCTTCCAGAAACACCTTCAACTCTTCCATAAAACAGGAGACCGCATCCATGAAGAGAACGGACACTATTTCATGGTGAACGATTCCTTCCGTCAGAAGATAGATACATTGGTGAGAGAACTATCTGGATAATGGAAGAGACATAGGAAATAAGTGGAGTCTAAACTCATTTCATAGGAAGATAAACTGTCCTTGACTTGGGGTCCACTTCACTTTTCGTTACCAAAATAAACAATCTTCAGTATCATTCAATTAAAGACTTACTTAGAAAATTCCCACCTTCTTATGTAACTGAACAAATAAAGATTGTATATTCAACCAAAACATAATAAATTTTCTCCAGTATGTGTTTTCACTCATCTTCTTTAGTGAATCATATAAAATTGTAGAAACCGAATAATTTGCAACATGCTCACGCTCTATTACTCCGAAAAATCCTGCTCCTTTGCGCCACATATTTTGCTGTATGATACTGGAGCCGATTTTGTTGCCAAGCGGATTGATTTTGATACGGGGGAACAGAATTCGCAGGGCTACCTGTCAGTTAACCCCAAAGGACGGGTACCAGCACTAATGACACCAGATGGCATTTTGACAGAAAATCCTGCGATCTTACTTTACATTGCGCAAATGTATCCTGAAAAACAGTTGGCACCAAAGGAGCCATTTGCATTAGCCAAGGCGCAGTCCTTTAATATGTATATTGCGTCAACTGTGCATGTTGGCCATGCTCATAAAATACGTGGATCAAGATGGGCGGACGATAAAACGGCTCATGTCAGTATGGCAGACAAGGTAGCCCAGAATATGGGAAGCTATGCAAAAGTGATCGAAGAGCATTATTTTGTCGGCCCTTGGGTGCTTGGTGAGCAATATTCCATGTGTGACCCTTACCTTGCACTTGTAACACGCTGGCTTCACCCTGATGGAGTGTTGCTGGATAATTTCCCAAAACTGAAAGCGCACGATGTCCTTATGCGCACTCGATCATCAATGCAGTCAACCTTGCCGATTTATCCATGATTTTTATTCAGATAATTTTGAAAATATTGTGATCCCAAAGACCGTCCTTTCCGTTACCTTATTAAACAATCTTAAGTCTTAATCTCTACAATTAGCGTATTCTTTAGCTAATATTTAAAGTGTAAATTAACGGGAAAGATTAATAGATTAAAAATTCCAACTTTCCTGGCCGTTCAGCAACAAGAGAGACGTCATGGATAAAGCATATGTTCACGGATATGATTTAAGAGAAAACAGGCGTCTGCAAGATCAAGCAAATACTTTGGTTGAACTCTTACATTCGGACACATCTTATCCGGCCGGAAGCAGGATTTTGGAAGTAGGATGTGGAGTTGGTGCTCAAACGGTTACACTTGCCCGCAACAGCCCGAATGCCTCTTTACTTTCTATCGATATATTCGAAGAATCTATTACAGAAGCCAGAGGAGCATTAGAAACCAGTGGCTTAAACAACGTTCAATTTCTATGTGCTGACATTTTCAATTTGGACTTAGAGACGGAATCTTTTGACCACGTCTTTGTGTGTCATGTTTTGGAACATCTTTCTCAACCAGATAACGCCTTGGCTATCCTGCAAAGTCTTATAAAAGTCGGCGGGACAATCACTGTTATCGAAGGAGACCACGGATCGACCTATTTCTATCCTGACAGTGAAGCAGCGCAAAAAGCTATTCAATGCCAGGTAGAATTGCAAAAACGAACGGGTGGGAATGCCAATATTGGCAGAGAGCTATATCCTCTCTTAAAAGCTGCAGGTTTCAGTTCTGTAAACGTTTCTCCGCGAATGGTTTATGTTGATTCAAGTAAGCCTGGGCTTGTGGAAGGATTCACAAAGAACACTTTCACGGCAATGATTGAAGGTGTCCGTGAATCCTCTATTGCAGCCGGATTAATTGGTGAAACAACTTTTGATGAGGGAATTAGGGCGTTGTACAGAACAACAGAACAAGATGGGGTTTTTTGCTACACGTTTTTTAAAGCAATTGGAACAAAACGATAAAGTACCTAAACAAATTACTTCCCCTTACCTTAATAAACAATCTTCCGTCTAATTCAATAAAGACTTAACTAGAGAATTCATTCCTTTTTATAGAACCGAGAAAAAAAGATTGTATATTGGACCAAAACAGAATATTGTCAGCTCATAACCTTTTAATAATGGTTATTTAAGATTTACCTTAATTGAATAATTTATAATATAAAGAATGCTTATGATCTGGCACATGGAACATCGTCATACTGGTGAAACCTGCTTTTCAGGGGATGAAGCCAAAAAAGCACTCTGGGATCAGGCTATAGAATCGGCCAAAGAAAATGGTGTCACAGTCCTTCAATTTCTTGTGAATGCTTCTGCACATCGGTTTTTCTTTGTTATTGAAGCGCCAGATTATGATTCCATAGAGAATACTTTCGGACGCTGTAAGACCTTAGGTGAAATGGAAATTACACCTGTAAAAAAATGGTAATTTTCAACGATTTTTGCTGAGATATTTGGACAGAGATGAACTGAAGTGGATCCCAAGTCAAGGACAGTATTTCTTATGAATTAAGGTATACTTTAGTTTGTCTTTCATTGTATTATTCATGCTGACTTCTTAGCAACTTTTCTACCCCAAATAAATCTCTGCAGGCGTTTTTCCTAACAGGGATTGATGTGGTCTCTCAAAATTGTAAAACTCAAAAAATTCTTTTAACCCTGAGAATAATTCCGGAACAGATTCAAACTCCTCCAGAAAGATCTTTTCGTACATTACTGATCTCCATAAGCGTTCTATGAAAATGTTATCCATGCAACATACATTACTGTCCATACTGATTTGAATGCCATGGTCTTTGAGTACACACTATTTGCAAAAGTACCAAAAATAATTCTCGGTCTTGAAGAAGGGAAGTGTATATTTAACCTCAGTGAATTCTGATTTTATAAAACTTTAGAAAACTTAATCAAGCATGAACAAAATCACTCGAATAAAAACTAGTAACCGTATGAGTCAAATTGTGATTCATAATGATACTATCTATCTTGCTGGTCAGGTAGGTAACATAGGAGATGGAGTAGCTGAACAAACTAAAACTTGCCTTGAGAAAGTTGAGGCATTATTAAATGAGGCGGGTTCAGATAAAACACGAATTCTGCAATCCACTATCTGGCTAGACAATATGGCGGATTTTGGAAAAATGAATGAAGTCTGGGATGCTTGGATAACACCTGGAACTTCTCCGGCACGTGCATGTGGTGGAGCAAAACTTGCTACGACAGAATACAAAGTTGAAGTAATAGTGATCGCTGCTCGTAAATGAAACTTTTTCAGATTTATTATCTTGCCCAACTGATAAGTTCTTACAGAAAGCAATTTAAATAAATGGGAAAATTCATTTCATAACAGGAAAAAATACACTAATTAAAGAAAATAAATAATCCTATATAGTATCCTATAAGCCGTAACAATTATTGTTAAGAGTTTTTTATATAATTTCAAATTCACAATAAAAATAGTATCTAAGGACTAAAATTCATGGCGCACATATCTACAATGGAAAAACTGGGTATTCCTGCACCTAGTTTTATTCTTCCAAATTTGAATGCAGTGGTCAAAGGTCAAACAGTATCTTTGGAAACTTTTGAAGAATATCCTGCTTTGTTGGTTGTATTCATTTGCAATCACTGCCCTTACGTAGTTCATATTAGAGATTCATTTGTAAGTTTTGTATCTGAATATGATGAGAAAGGTCTTGGTGTAGTAGCAATTAGTTCAAATGATGTTGAAAATTTTCCTGATGATAGCCCTGAGCAAATGACCGAGGATGCTGTAAAATTTTCTTACCCATTCCCTTATTTATTTGACGAGAGCCAGGAGATAGCTAAAGCATATCGGGCAGCATGCACCCCAGATTTTTTTCTCTACGATAGAAAACGTACTTTAGTTTACAGAGGCCAGTATGATTCAAGTCGACCAAAAAATTCCGAACCTGTAACAGGTAAAGATCTACGTATTGCGACAAATGCTTTGATTCAGAATTCCATTATACAAACAGAACAGAAGCCAAGTATGGGATGTAATATTAAATGGAAAAAAGGTGGAGAGCCTGATTACTTCGCGACCTAAAGCGCAGTAAGAACTGCCTAAAAAATGATAATTAGTTGTACATATAGGTGACTATAAGCCGTCACACTTGATAGTAATTTGCAGTACTGCATGACACTATAATAGACTGATAATACTATAGATAATAGTAATTGATACCAGACCACAGTATACTGCGTAACAACCCAAAGGTCACTTCTCCATTCATGTATTAAAGGCATTACTAATTCTAAGTCGTTATTCTCTAGGACTAGAAAAGCTTAAATTAGTCCAATTCCCATACCATCAATTACTGCTTTCCAAAGAGCCGTATGATTAGAAGATTTGAAAATAACATTATACAAGGGGATATTATCAGCAATCCACTTGTGCATTGACATGAGTAGAAACAATGTCCATGTCCCTAGGTGTGACAACTATGAGAAACGCCCCGTGCTCAGCGCAACCATTCACCCTGACATCAAAAAGACCTTGGTTTCAATGTCAGAGCGTACTGGCCTGAGCATCAGCCAGGTTACTGATGAAGTGTTATACGCTGGCTTGGTTGAGATGCAGGAGCTCTGAGAGGTGCGGGGGAGCGTATTGAGGCCTACTAACAATACATAAAGTAGTTAGTCGCATTTCTGCCTAGATGCTGCGAGATATGGTGCCACCAGTTAGACACTCTCCAAATAAAATCCACTCATTCTTGTAAAACATCAACCCACTTAAAGTATATAATTGTTGACATATGTCGTAATAGAATTACTATAAATAATTATAAGGGGTTGAATCTACACTCTCTTTAATTGAATTAGTTACTCATGATTATCTTCTAAGAATTTTTGATTCATAAATATGAATATGTTACTATTCACCCTTTCTTTCTTAAAAGATCTAATTATGATTATTAAATTTTATCCAAAGTGCAAAAATGTCTAAGATTGTAAATTTCCTCCCTAAACTTACCGGTTGTTTTGCTTTACCTGCATCTGAAAATCCTACAGTAGAAATGGTGGAAGCGGCCTATAGGCATCACAAGATGCATATGCGTTATATTAACGTAGAAGTCGGTCCTGATAATTTAGCAAAAGCTGTTGAAGGTGCTATAGCTATGGGTTGGGTTGGGTTTAACTGCTCTATTCCTAATAAAATTGAAGTTATTCAATACATTGATCGATTGGCAAAATCTGCAGAAATTATTGGAGCTGTGAATTGTGTGGTAATAAAAGAGAATGAACTAATTGGTGAAAATACAGATGGAAAAGGCTTCATTAAATCACTTGAAACCATAGTAAACCCTAAAGGTAAAAATGCTGTTGTCTTTGGTGCCGGAGGAGCTTCACGTGCAATTTGTGTGGAGTTGGCTTTATCAGGAATAAAAAAAATTACTGTTGTAAATCGATCTAAAAAAAAAGGGACTGATCTTGTGGAATTGGTTAACAAAAAAACAAAGACCAAGGCCCTTTTCAAAGAATTTGTAGATCAATTTTCTTTAGATCCTAAGACGGACCTAGTCATCAATGCAACTTCGGTTGGCCTTTTCCCCGATGTCGATTCAGATCTTCCAATCAATTATAATACTCTGACAAAAAATATGATTGTAGCTGACGTTATACCCAACCCGCCTAAAACAAAATTTTTAAAGAATTGTTCAGCCATTGGCTGTCAGACACTTGATGGTCTTGGTATGCTTGTAAACCAAGGCGTTGCTTGTATAGAACTGTGGACTGGAATCAAAGTAGATGAAACCGTCATGCGCTCGCGCCTCGAAGAAATTACGCTCAAGTCAAGAAATTGGTAATAATTTGAAAAAGATTGGAGTAGTGGAGCAAAGTGAAGCCTGTCAGTTTTTAACTGGTCTTGAGATTCTACATGTTGTTTTTGAAAGTGGAGTAGCGGTATTTAGCTAACCACTAAATTTATCATAGCCAGACACACTCCAAGTAAAATTTCATATTCTTGTACAATGTACTATGCTGTTGGGGAGATTTACATTCTTAATAATTAAACCCCAAACCTCTTCTACGATATTGTAACTTGCTGATAAATTTTAGTAGTGTAAAAACAATGTCATCTGGTGACCATTCATCTTGAAGTTGTAACTTTCTGGTAGACTTTAGTTGTGTAAAATCGTAGCGTAATGGAAGGATCAATGCCTACTCAGTTTTATTAATGTGTATGATATAGTGAATGGTTTAACAGGGCTCAGAATCTTACTAATAACTTTAGTGTAAAACAGAAACAAAATGTATTTTGTAAAAATACAATTGAATTTTATCGTTTTAAGATAGACAAATAAGATTATGAAAAAAAATAGGATTGGAAAAACTGAACTAAAAGTCACTAGAACTAAGTTTTGGTGCTACTTCACTAGCAAGTATGCCTGATATCTATGGCTATGAAGTAACAGAAGAACGTGCACAAAAAACATTAAAAAGATTTTTTGAAGGACCTGTAAATATGCTGGATACTTCTCGTAACTATGGATTTGGTAAAAGTGAGGAGCTAATTGGACTTGCTATTGAAAAAAATGGTGGTTGGCCTAAAGATTTTGTTTTATCAACAAAACTGGACCGGAATATGGAAACGGGTAATTTTGATGCGAAACAAGCAAGAAAATCTTTTGATGAAAGTTTGACTACATTAAAATTAGACAAGATTGATATTTTACATTTACATGATCCAGAACATACATCTGATATTTCTGAAATTACAAAAAAAGATGGTGCCCTTGATGAGCTATTCAAGATCAAAGAAGAAGGTTTGGTAAAAGCTGTAGGCTTAGCTATGGGAAGGATAGATATTATGTTTCCTATTTTAAAAGATTGGGATTTTGATGTTTTAATAAATCATAATCGTTTCACTCTGTTAAATCGTCAAGCAGATGAAATGTATAACTATGCAGCAAAGAAAAGGTATAGCCATTATAAATGCTGCACCGTTTGCAGGGGGAGTTCTTGCAAAAGGTTCTAAAAAAGCAACAAAAATTACCTATCAAGACGTAGCAAAAGAAACTCTTGCACCTGTTATAAAAATAGAAAATATTTGTGAAAAATTTGGAATTGAAATGGGCGCTGCGGCATTACAATTTTCACTTCGTGACTTAAGGATTTCTTCAACATTATGTGGAGTTTCAAGTCCGGAAAGTATTCAAAAAAACTTAGCCTGGGCACAAACACAAATTCCTTCCGAGTTTTGGGATGAGGTTCTTGCCTTACCTTTTTCTACAGACGACCCAGAAGCTAATCGATTATATACGCCTGGTTAAAATATTTATTGATTAAAAATATTAATAAAAATTTAAATTTTGCTTCATAGTTGATGATTTTGCTAGCTGAGATTGAACTGAAATCCCTAACAGCACAGAGGGTGAAAAAAGTTTCCCTAATGACATTCGGAGTTGTACAGAACTTGATTACAAGAGTTATGACAAATATTATTTTTTTATTAAAATTAGAGAACCTACTCTCATTGTTAGATTGCCCCAATAGAAAACACAGGGAGAAATAATTTTGATGATGATCTGTTAATCCATACAAGGAGGTCTCATAACCAATAAAATCTGATGGGATTAACTTTGTTCCTTGGTGCACTAACTGCATGAATGCATGTTGCATATTGGTTGGAACTGAACCGTGAATAAGGACGTGGTGTGATGATCTCTAGATTGGACGAGCACTCACACAAACTGATTTTACTACAACAAGTAGTACTAAAATAGGTTATATAGGAGCAAGGAGTTAAAATAATAAATTCTGGAAGCCTTATGGCCTTTTGGAAAATGTTTGTTGAGTGTTCAGCAAATGGGAGTTAACCATCTGCTGGGAATGACTTATTTGGTGCCCTTGATGATCATGGAGACCACTTCATCTTTGGTCACCTCATCCGAGACGCATATGTCCACCAGTTCACCATTCTTCATAATCGCGATTCTGTCACAGAAATCGAAAACGTCGTGGATGTCGTGACTTATCAAAAAGATGCCAACATCCTGTTTCTTCAACTGATTGATCAAATCCCCGACCATTCGGGTTTCTTCTATGCCAAGTGCAGCTGTCGGTTCGTCCATGATCAGTACCTTAGCCTTGTTGTAGATGGCCCGTCCTATTGCAACCGCCTGTCTCTGTCCACCAGAAAGAAAGTCCACGGGCACAGAGTAGGACTTGATCTTGATTTTCAATTCTTGCAAAACTCTTTTGGACTCTTTCTTCATAAATTTGTTTCTCAAGAAAAAAAACTTAGTTTTTTCGTTCCCGAGGAAAAAATTTGAAGCAACGTCCAAATTACCCGCCAGTGCCAGATCTTGGTAGATGGTTTCGATACCCATGTTTCGTGCATCCTTGGGATCTGAAATTTCAACCAGTTTGTTTTCGATTAGAATACTTCCAGTATCTTTGTGAAGGGCTCCCGACAAAATCTTGATTAAGGTGGATTTTCCGGCACCATTATGACCAACAATGCCCACTACCTCATTTTTCTGAAGGTTGATGCTAACATCCTTGAGTGCCTTTACCCCGTTGAAGCTCTTGTAGATGTTGTTCATCTGGACGATGTACTGTGGTTGTTCCATCTTCAGACCTGCCTCGCAGATTTACTGAATTTGTCGAAAGTTACAGCGAGGATCAAAATGATGCCTATGATGATCTGCTGGATGTAAGAGGAAACATTGAGTAGCACAAGACCGTTCTGTAGTACCCCGAAGAGCATGGCTCCTATAATTGTACCCAGGATGCTTCCCATGCCTCCGAATAGACTTGTTCCACCCACAACCACTATCGCAATGACGTTAAGTTCATAGCCCATTCCTGCTACGGCTTCGGAGGAATTAAGCCTTGCAGAGAGGATGAAGGCTGACAAACCCACAAAAAAACCGGTGATGATGTAGGTGCTGGTGATTATCAAATTGATGTTAATCCCGGACAGCCTAGCAGCTTCCGGATTGCCGCCCACAGAATAGATGTGTCTGCCATAAACCGTGTACTTTAGAACGATGTGGCAGAGCACGATGAAAACGAGAAATATGATCACTGGAATGGGAACCATTCCGATTTTACCCTGACCGATCCAACGGTATGCTTCATTAAAACCGCTGATTGGCCCGCCGTCAGAGACAATCAGGGCGGTGCCGCGGTAGGCCGATAGCCCCCCTAAAGTCACGACAAAAGCCGGGACCTTCAGCTTGGTGATACACACACCATTGAGCGTTCCCGCCAGCAATCCAATCAGCACCGAACCAGCCAAGGCCCAGTACCAGGGATTTGCCAACTCGGTATCCAACCCCACAGAAAACCTTTCAACCAGACCTCCTTTTGCGATAACCGCTCCGACCAATCCGCAGAGGGCGATGAGTGAGCCCACAGACAAATCGATTCCCCGGACGATGATGACGAAGGTCATTCCAAGTGCGATCAATCCGGTGATGGAGATCTGCCGCATAACGTTAAAAATATTCAGCGGATGAAGGAACCTCGGATGCAGAGAGGAAAAGATAAGGATGAGCAAAATTAAGAAGATAATGGGAGTTAAAACTCCCAGATAGTAAAAGAAGTTTTTTCGATCTTTGAACATTGCGGACTTAAAAGACAAAAGGGGAGCCGTATTTCGGCTCCCCTTGCTGATCTTCTGGAAACTACTTCACCTCACCAATTCTTTCGGCGTTCTTTCTGTAGTTTTCAGAAGTGATAGTGATGGGATTAAGAGAGATCACCCGGTTGTAAGGCTTCATGCTACTCCTGAGGTCATTGACAAGTAGGTTCAGAGCGGTTTTAGCCTGGCCTCCAGGGAACTGTTCCACTGTTGCCATCAAGGAGCCGTCCCTGACTGCGGCAATAGCTTCCGGAAGTGCATCAAAACCCAGGATCTTGACATTCAGTCCTCTAGCCTTGACGGCTTCCATGGCACCCAAAGCCATGTCGTCATTGGCGCCATTGATGACGTCCGGAGGACTGCTCAATCCTACTAGGATGTTTTCCGTGACTGACATACCCTGATCCCTAGACCAGTTCGCGGTTTGTTCAGCAACGATTTTATATTTGCTTTTTCCATCCAGTATGTTGTGCAGCCCTTTGTTGCGGTCAATAGCTGGAGAAGCACCGGGTTGACCCTGCAAATTGACGATGGTAGCTCCGTTGGGAAACTGTTTCATGATAAGTCTCGCCTGTGCTTCGCCACCCTTGACGTTGTCAGCGCCGACGTGCGCGTATATCCCAGGAACTCCACCTACGTATCGGTCCACTGTAACCACTGGAATACCGGCGTCGATCGCCTGTTGTAGAGCGGGCGCCATAGCATTCACATCAATTGGGCTGATTATGATTCCGTCCACTCCCTGGATGATGGCAGATTCAACGTCAGCTGTCTGTTTGGGAACTCGGTTTTGACCGTCTGCAGACAAGATTTTAATTCCACCTATACTCTTGGCTTCTTGATCCAGCATCTTTTGCATGTGGACAAAGAAGGGGAATTCCATGCTTGGTAGGGAGGTCATTATCACCAAGTCTTTGGCAGAGGCGATTCCACTAAAATAAAGGGTAGCCAACATAACCAGCGCAAATTTTGAAAAAACATGCTTTAACAACAATTTCATATGATCTCCTTATTGAGAGATTGAGAAAAAAGACGTTCTATAAATTTGATTATAGGCGCCTACCAAAAAGAAATTAGCAATTATGGATCAAGATGGTTTTAACAATAAATATTTAACACTTATAAGTCATTATTATTTCAGGCTAATTTTGATATTATTATTAGCGTTACATCAATGGTATTCGTAGTAACATTTGTTTCTGCTATTACAACTTTTACAATTACTTATTATATGGGTATGTACACCTCAAAGGAATCAAAATAATTTTTCGATACTGCTGTTATTGCTCCACTTTGGTCATCATAACTTTAGTAAGAGTCTATTCATCGAAGTTCATTTTTGCTAAAGAAGACATTTTAAATTATCTATTAGAACTTTTTCAACTTGATTGGCTATTATACTTGTTTTGCAGATGCCTGTTATTGGAGGAGGGACATCTCAACTTCATGTATCGGTACAATGATTGTTTTTGTCTGCATTTTATATCGAAGATACTTTACGTTTTTTTGCCGGAACAGTGAAGTTTACGACAGGAAAAGCCGCAAATAAATATTTAACAAAATTTTTTATTTACTTTAATTGACAGAAAATTTGTCCATCCAATTTGGGCCACTTAAACTCTGAAATTTATTCTTGCCCATTTTTTGATCTTCCTATAGTTTACTAATAAATTATCCATCAATTTTTATAATTTGATACATTGATTAACTTTATAATTATAATAAAATAATGAATAAACTAATCATTCTAAATAAAAACGATAACGTAGCCGTTACTCCTTTTGTTATTTCTCCACAAACAAAATTTGAGAACCAAGACATTGTCAGCGTTGATCCTATTCCATTTGGACATAAAATTTGTTTAAAGCCTATCAACAAAGGCGATCCAGTTATCAAATATGATCAGATTATAGGATTTGCCTCTAAAAATCATAAAACCTGGAGAACATGTTCATTCTCATAATTTAGAATTTAAAGAATTTAATAGAGAGTTTTCAATTTCTGAAAAAAATAATATCGCCACTGAAGAAAGCAATTTATGCTTTGAAGGCATTCTTAGAGTCGCAGGTGCTATGCTTGGAGCAGTTATTGGAGCACTTATAGGTGTTGGAGTATTTTCTGTAAGTAAAATGATTGCTGATAGAGGAGGCTATAGCAATATTTTAAAAGATTACCCAAATATTGATGGCATAGTACCTATTACACATTCAACTGGATGTGGAATGAATACAAATAGTGAGGGTATGCAAATATTCCAACGAACGATCGATGGTTTTAAAAATCATCCTAATTTTTCACATGTTTTTGTAATAGGTTTAGGCTGTGAATCCGCGCAAGTAAGTTTGTTTTCTGATTCAATGAAAAAACATAATCGTATTCATTTTTTAACTATTCAAGATGAAGGTGGAACAAAAAAAATTGTCGATAAAGTATTTGGCCAAATTCAAGATTTATTAAAAGAAGCTAATAATGATTAAAAGAACATTCCAATCTGTTTCATCTTTAATGGTTGGATTGCAATGTGGTGGTTCAGATGGTTATTCTGGAATCTCAGCTAATCCGGCTTTAGGCGTTGCTGCAGATAGTTAAAAAAGGAGGTAGCTCAATTCTTTCTGAAACACCAGAAATTTATGGTGCAGAACATTTATTAATTAATAGAGCGTAACACTAAGAAGTAGCGGATAAATTAATAGAAAAAATTGAGTGGTGGAAGCATTATACAACAATCAACAATAGTACGATGGATAACAATCCAGCACCTGGAAATAAAAAAGGTGGATTAACGACTATACTTGAAAAGTCATTAGGTGCTGTTGCAAAGGGAGGAAACTCAATTCTTAAAGACGTTTTAAGTTATGCGGAACCTTTAAAAAATAAAGGTTTTAATTTTATGGATTCACCAGGTTATGATCCCGTCTCTGTAACAGGACAAGTCGCATCAGGCGCAAATGTAATTTGCTTTACCACAGGTAGAGGTTCTTGCTTTGGCTGTAAACCTGTTCCAAGTCTAAAACTCGCAACAAATACCACAATGTTTAACAGGATGAGTGAAGACATGGATGTTAATTGCGGAACAGTTATAGACGGGGAAGAAACCGTAGAACAAGTTGGCAAAAGAGTTTTTGAACTAGTTCTAAAAACTGCTTCTGGTAGTAGTTCTAAAAGTGAACTCAATGGCTATGGAGATGAAGAATTTAACCCCTGGCAAGTAGGCGTGGTGATGTAAATATTATCTGATTGTGGTTTAAAAACCAAAGATTAATGTAAGATGTATTTCTCCCGATGAGTATACAAGTTTAAGTAAATCCATATCGAGAACCATAAGAGTGACTGATTTCTGATAGTTTCAATAATACTAAAGATGTTTTCATATTGTTTTTTTAAAAACTGTTTGAAAATAAAAAATGATTTAAGAAATTTACAAGTTAAATAATTTTTAATTTTTCAAATTTATCTTTATTAGTAAAATCATCCTTAACTTTTTTAAAAAATTTTAATTTTTTATCAAGACCGAAATCTATTTTTTCTATACGAAGAGCCCAAAGCATTAGATTCAAGTGCTAAGACAAATCGGGGATTAGAGCAAGCTTTCGGGAACAACATTATCATCGCTTAATCAAATTGTAGATTTGGGGGTGAGTAAGTAGAACAAAACATTAACAACAATAACAATAAAAAAGTTTTATGAATAAAATTGATTTGCAAAATAGAAGAGCTGTAATAACAGGCGGAGCCCAAGGCATAGGTTTAGCTATTGCAGAACGCCTACTAATGTCTGGAGCTTCAGTAAGCCTATGGGATCGTGATGAAACTTTAGTAAAAAAGACTGCAAATACTCTAGCTTCAAAAGGAAATGTAGAATATGTGGTTATGGATGTGACCAATCTTGATTCTGTAAAAAAGGCAACCAATCAGACAAAAGATTCTCTTGGTAGTATTGAGCTTCTTATTTGTAACGCAGGCATTGCAGGTCCATCAGGGAAAATTTGGGAATATCCACCTGAGGAGTGGGAAAGAGTGATAAGTGTTGACCTAACTGGTGTTTTCAATTGTTTGCACGCCGTAACTCCTCTTATGATAGGACAAAACTATGGACGTATTGTAAATATAGCCTCTGTTGCTGGTAAGGAAGGCAATCCCAATGCTGGCCCCTATAGCGCTGCAAAAGCAGGAGTAATAGCTCTCACAAAATCGCTTGGGAAAGAACTGGCAGACTATGATATTGCTGTTAACTGTGTAACACCGGCTGCAGCTAAAACCCAAATCTTTGAACAGATGAGTGAAGAACATATCCAGTATATGTTAAGCAAAATACCTCGAAATCGTTTTTTAAAAGTTGAAGAAGCAGCTTCAATGATTTCTTGGCTTTGTTCGGAAGAAAATTCTTTCACGACCGGAGGAGTCTTCGATTTGAGTGGTGGACGTTCAACTTATTAAAGAGAAATCATGATTAAATTAAAGGTCAAAGATTAAAGATATAAGGTATTATGCGGTAATATCTAAATGTCACTTCCAAGAACGCAGCAATCAAATAAAACTATTATTTGGTTGCTGCAAAATGCTGAACTAAGCAGGTCGGTTTAGGATTAGTCTTAACCCGGCTGTTCAGAGAACAAACTTAAAAACCGGATTACGGATCTTTTGTCCGGGCTGTAGTTTATAATTTTTGGAGAATATCTTGAGTACCGTCCTTCTAGACCCCAGTCCACGAAAAAAAGAAGATATTTTTACTCCGGCTGCATTGCTAGAACTTTCTGCTGTTCATCAGCTCATAGAGTTTGATGGAAGTAATCGGGCAAATTTTTACAGCAAGCACATCGGGGATGCAGATTTCATTATCGGACATCCTGATTTGGACACCTTCCTTTTAAAACATGCGAAGAAGCTTAAAGCGGTTTTTAATGTTGAGGGTAATTTTTCCCCCAATATAGATTATCAGTTTTGTTTCGGCAGAGGAATTAGAGTACTTACTCCATCGTCCGTTTTTTCAGTTCCTGTGGCAGAAATTGCAATTGGGATGTTACTCAGTCTTGCCAGAGGTATCCACAGTGCGCACGGGGATTTCGTCAAAGGGAAGGAGCTTTACGGTTTGGAAGGTAACACTGAAAGTGAGTTAATCAGCGGAACTGATTTAGGATTTATCGGCTTTGGCGACTTGGGAAAAGCGATTCATAAACTGCTTCAAGGATTCAACCCAACTATCCGTGTCTTTGATCCATGGCTGACCGAAAGTTATCTTTTACGTGAAGGTGTTGTTCCGACAAGTCTTGAAGAAGTTCTGGCTAAAAGTAGATTTGTCTTTGTGGTTGCCGCGGTCACCGAAAATAACAGCGGAATGCTAAATTCGGCAAAACTGGATTTGATGCAGCACGGTGCCGGATTATTGCTTTTAAACAGAGCGGCCATTGCGGATTTTGAAGCACTTGCCGAATACAGCGCTCAAGGTAAAATACGTTTGGCGACAGATGTTTTTCCAGAGGAACCTTTAGCGTTAGCTCATCCAATACGGAACTCACCTAATGTTTTACTGTCTGCACACCGGGCGGGCGCACTAAATTCCGCTTTGCTTGAGATGGGAGATTTGGTGCTTGAAGATTTGAAGTTAATGGAGCAGGGATTGCCACCCCAAAATTGTAAGCGGGCTGAACCTGAAACCGTGGCATCGCTGCGTAGTAAACCTGTTGAAAAGAGTTGAAACTAATGCAAAGCAGAATTCAATACGGAATGGTTGGCGGTGGTGAAGGAGCTTTCATCGGAGAGATTCATAGGATAGCGGCACGGCTGGACAATCATTACGAATTGGTCGCCGGGGCACTTTGTTCTGAAGCAGAACGCTCAATACGTTCCGCAAAAACACTGGGAATTTCCGCTGACCGAAGTTATATCGATTATCAGGAAATGGCGAAAAAAGAGCTAGCGCGAACAAACGGAATCGAAGCAGTGGTGATAGTTACTCCAAACCACCTGCATCTGCGGATCGCAGAAATTTTCCTGAAAGCAGGAATTCACGTAATTTGTGACAAACCGCTTTCCGCAACTTTAGAAGAGGCTCAAGCATTTGCGGAATTTGCTCGCAAATCAGACAAAATCTTTGCGCTGACTTATAACTACAGCGGTTATCCAATGGTAAGACATGCCCGTGCCTTAATTGCTAAAGGTCAACTCGGTGAAATTCGAACAGTGCAAATAGAGTATGCACAGGATTGGTTGTCAGAAAAATTGGAAGATAGCGGTCATAAACAGGCAGCCTGGCGCACTGATCCTAAACTGGGAGGTGAGGGTGGATTGCTTGGTGACATAGGAACTCACGCATTTCATCTCAGCAGTTTTGTGAGTGGTTTACAGCCGACAGAGATCCTCGCGGATTTAAATCATTTTGTAGAAGGCCGCAGTCTGGATGATAACGCGCATATTTTATTACGTTTTTCCGGAGGAGCAAAAGGAATGCTCTGGGTGAGTCAGGTTGCACCCGGAAATGAAAACGGTTTGCGCCTTAGGATCTACGGCAGTAAAGCTGGCATAGAGTGGTCACAGGAAAATCCAAACTACCTTAAATTTTCACCTTTGGGCGAGCCGTCGAAGATACTCGGCCGGGGAAGCCCGGAACTTTCTGAATCTGCCGTAAAAGTAACCCGTACTCCTCCGGGACATCCCGAAGGATACATCGAGGGTTTTGCGAATATCTATGCCGAAATTGCACACGCCGTTTATGCTGCCCGTGAAGGAAAGCCTGTTCCACATGATGTTTTATTTCCAGATTTGGAAGATGGAATTGCTGGAATGATTTTTATAGAAGCATCACTCAATTCAAGTCGGAACGATGGTAAATGGGTGCTGTTGAATAATTGAATTAAAACCTGACTCTCACTCCATATCAAAAATGACTGAATAAATAAATAAGTCAGTCGATTAAAAAGTCATAAATCCACTTCGCTCGAAATGATTAAATTGTTTTACTTTTTAAAACAGGATCAAATAAACAGAATAAGCATAAAATGAAAAACGTCTTTTTTTGAATTATCGGCGTGGGACGCATCGGTAAACTTGCTTGAGGACAATCTGCTTAGCCGTGTCGAAGAAGCGCGCTTAAAAGCAGTCACAGATCCGTTCCTCGATGAGGACTGGGTTGCTTTCAGGAATATTCTACAGACCGGGAAAGATCACTGGATAATGCTCGAAGATCCTGGAATTGACCCAATCCTGATCGGCTTGCCATCTGCTGAACACGCACCGCAACTGATCGAATGTGCACAGGCCCCGCCCTTCAATACGTAAAGTAGTTAGTCGCATTTATGCCTAGATGCTTTCTCAGATGGCTTCACAGTCAGACACCATCCACGGCCTAACCCAATTCTTGTAAAATATACCAAATTGTAGTATAAATAAGTTTCTCCTTAAACTAACAATTAGATGGCCAGACAATGTTCAAAGTTGAAGCAATTACACCTGCAATTGGTGTAACATCTGTAATAACAAAATCATACTTGCATATCTGAAATTTATAACGCTCTATTAGATTATCAAGTTATTTTTTTTAGAGAACAAAATCTTACACCTGAATCTCATCTTAAATTAGCAAATAGTTTTGGTGATATTGATCCAGGTCACCCTGTCTACCCTCATGTTGAAGGATATCAAAGCATTGTTTTACTTAAAAATGATGCAAATAATAGGCCAGATACAAATGATTGGCATAAAGACCTTACTTTTAAAGAAAATCCTCCCTTTGCAAGCATATTACATGGCGTTAAGGTTCCTAAGGTTGGTGGTGATACACTTTGGGCAAGCATGAGTGCTGCCTATGATCAGCTACCAGATGGCTGGAAAGATTATTTGGAGGGCCTTGAGGCGATCCATGATATTGTCATAACAACCGGCGGAGTATCTGTAGGAGATGCAGATTATATAAAAAGTGCCTTAAAAAAAGTTGGCTCAGCAGTTCATAAAGTGATTGAGACACATCCTATTTCAGGCCTAAAATACTTAAATGTAAACCAATCCTTTACTCGCAATATTGTCAATGAAAGTCAAGGTCCAAGTGATCATATACTGCAATTCTTATTTCAGCATATTTCAAAACCTGAATTCCAAGTTAGATTTCACTGGGAAGATAATTCAGTTGCTATTTGGGATAATCGAATAACTCAGCATTATGCTATTTGTGACTATTTGCCAAATTTTAGACATATGAATCGAATTACAGTTATAAATGATAAAAGAGAAAAGTAAAACATTTTAAAGATTCAATTTACAACGATTTTGTGTTGCAGTCCATAATCAATATGTTTGTACTCTTTTGGGTATGGCAAGGGGTGGTGTGGCCTATCTTAATAAGGTTGAAAAAACCCAGTTTTTATATGTACGATAATGCAGTATATCCGGATTTAAAATTTCCTTAAATTTAATGATGACCAACCTGTCCTTGAGAATAGCTTTGGTTATGCCTCTGAAAAATTATGAAGACTTAACTGTCTATTTATAGAATAAAGCATGGTGTCCTTTTAATTCTCATTTTATGGCTTACCATAATATGGGATTCTGAATGAGAATAATATTTTTTAATTTCTTAGAAAAAGGAGTTGAAATGGTTACTACAGTTGCTTTGACAATAATTGGATGTGTTCTTATTTTATTCGGAATTATATTCAATCTTATTCAAAAACAAATAAACCAAAAGTTGATGGGAGATCTAACTGAAGAGGCATCTCCGGTGTCCTGAACGGCGGACTATCACAATGTCTCTTTCACAGGAGTTTACAGTTCCGGAATTGTTTCCTCTTAATCCCATTCACAGGCACTTTCCTTAACTCCACAAGGCACATTGCTGGAATCGTCTATGTGCATACTATCTAACTCATAAGGTTCACGAATATACAGAATCAGCGGCGTTGCTGCCGCCTTCCAGTTATTCCTCGAAATACCAAGGGCGTGACTTCTTCTTCTACCTTTGCCACTTCTGCAACATAATCCATGAATTTTTTCATTTATTGGTTGTAATCGTTAGAATTAAGATCAATAGAATATTGGATGGACACGAAGTACATTAATTTGAGATAATCCCAGAGCTTCTTTAATTTACTCTTCCTAGTAATAAATTGTAAAATAGTTGATTTATAATTATATGTCAAAGCAAAGAGGACTTTGGGTGGCCATCCTGTTGATTTTTGTACTGACGATGACGACCTGGCATGTCTGGAACACAGAATCAAAATTGGATTCTGTATGGAAAAATTGGAGTCCTGCAGGAAAATCCGCAAATTTCAAAATCTTAAATCGCCAGAAATTACTGATCAAGCAAGGGGCAAAAACAATATTGTTGATTGCAGCAACTTCAGACCTGCATGGAACCCTGACTTCGACCCGCCTGCTGCCACGAACACGACCCCGAGGCTTACTGCACCTGGTTCAGAAGGTGCGTCAATTGCGGGCAAATAATCCAGAAATGATTCTTTTGGACGCAGGAGACACAATTCAAGGCGATCCCTCCAGTTTTTATTTCAGTCATATTTTCCAGGAAAAACTTAAACCTCTTCCAATAATTGAGGTGATGAATCAGCTGAAATATGATGCCATTGCTCTTGGTAATCACGATTTTGAACCACCTGTTAGTGTGTTAAAACAGAACATCGCTCAATCAAACTTTAGCTGGCTTGCAGCAAATGTCAGGTTTAAAAACGCAAAACAGCCACTTTTCCCACCATACAAAATTTTTATCCGAAACGGAGTACGTGTTGGTGTTTTAGGTTTGATAACACCCGGAGTTCCTCTTTGGATTGATCCGGAACAGAGAAAAGGGCTGATCTTTGATGAAATGCTAGAAACCGCTAAATACTGGGTAAAGGTTTTGCGTGAGGAAGAGAACATCGATTTTTTAATTGGATTGTTTCACAGTGGAGACAACACACGCTATGATCAGTATGTCGCCTCAGCAAGAGATCTGCCTTATCCCAATGCTGCCGGAATGATTGCAGATTATCTTCCTGTATTCGACCTGATTATTTCCGGTCATGCACACAGGATCTCCCCTAAACGTCGCACAAATCAACTTAATGGACATCAGACCCCCTTAATTTCCCCCGGAACTGCGGCCGAAGGATTGAGTACGGTTCTGGTGAATTTCGAAGAACAATCCGGACACTGGAAAATCACTGAAACAGTTTATGATTATTTAAAAGCTGAGGTGTCCCCGGAATCTCAATTGTTGAACAAACTGGAACCTCGTTTGCAGAAAGTGGAAAAATATTTACAGGAGCAAACATCAGTGTTATTTAAACGATTTCCAAACAAAATAGAACTTTACGCCTGTGGAGCGGAATTGTCTTTTGCTGCTGTTAAAAATTTAGTGCCGGAAGCATTATCACTGCTGCCATGGTGGTGGCGTTTTGAAAAACTTCCTGAAAGTGACCTTGGAAATTTGCTTCGCCGGGAACACTTTTTTCGCTGGTTGCCTTATGATAACCGAATCGTACTAGTGCAAATGTTTGGCAGGCAAATCGAAATTATGCTGGAATCCTATCGACGGCAAAAGTTTGGGTGGTATGCACGCAGCAGTACAATTCTTGCTCCAGGAGGTTTTACTGCAGAAGTGGACAAATCCAGGAAAGGATCGCGGCTCTTTTTAACAGGTTTGGATGAACATGCTTTTAACAAGGAAAAGATGTATCCCGTTTGGTTAACAAATTTTCATTGGAACGGTGGCGGGGGTTTAGGCGCAAAAGCTCTGTTAAACTCTCGACAATTGGTACGAAAAGAATCTGTCCATCTCAGGGAACTAATTTTTCAGCACCTCAGATCACCCTCAGTAAAACTGCCTGAAAAGTGTAAGTTGTTCCTTGAAAACAGCACAAGATCTGCTTCACATAATTCTGAAGCTGGACAGTAGAATGAAAGTATATTATTATCTGTGTTTCACATTACAAGAAATGGCTGAAGTCTTCAGTCCGCTGTTTTACCAAAAGTAGGAAGATTTGCCCGTGATGGAAGATGACTGATGTAGCATCCTTGCGGTGCAGAACGATACTTTCTTTCTTTACATTTATCCCTCTGATTGTATTTTCTGCTGAGACGATAGTTGGTTATCCGTATTACACTGTCTAGTTTCTCATTCATCTTGATCTGATGTTTGCGGTTGCAGGCGCTAACTGTCCAGTAATCTGTGTAACGGCTACATTCGCTTGCCTCCGGAAGTTTTTCGTAAACATAAACCTCTTGACTGGAACAACCTGCCAGCACGATTGCTCCGAGGGAAAAGACTATAAGTGCAAATTTTAACATTCCAAATTTATTTTTATATGATCCAGTTAACATATTCGTGAGTTATTATTTCTTGTATGATACTCATTTTATTGACTGCGACATGTCATCTCGACCGAATGGACAGATCTGATAAAGTGCTGTTATCTTGTAAGACACCTCACTTACATCCAGGATGACACGATAGAAACAATGAATGTCGAGTTAAGTTATGATAGATTTTGAGAAGAACCTCCCAGCTCAACCCTGCAGAGTTCCATTTATATTATTTTTTGTTAACTTAAAACTCCTGACAAAATTCTCCCGTTTAAATCATAATTTAAGATGAGAGCTGATAATCTAAATGTTATTTTACACAACATGGCTCGTAATCCTGATGATTGGAGACTCGACGAATTTCATGCACACCACAAAAGTGGAGTGAATATTTGGATCGGTAATGGTGTTTTTGGATACCATATCGAAAAACCCCAATATCAGGAAATTGGACTGATTGATAAGTTTAAGCTGCATCGGCAATTAAAATTGCTGCTTGAAAATAAAAAAACTGCATCTTAAAATTGCTGACTTCTTAATCCCTGATAAACTTTTAATCAGTCTCAAAACTGTGTCATTTCAAAAGAAACTTGAAATATATCATAAGCTACTTTACTCATATTATAATAATTTATCACTACGGTCGAAATGACCCAGCACCTAAACAGCCTCTGTATTATTCTTTTTTTAATTTTCAGATTGCTGATTTAGGTACTGTGTGTATTTCAGACTTTTTACTAATGCATCATATCTGACATTTTTTCTGTCTTATAGCTGAAAAAGTACTCATTTTTTTGCTGCACACCTGAAACCGACATTATTGGATGTACTTGTTGGTAAGGCATCACGCCGCATGGCCGAACGTAAATATTCAGGAGGATTAGTCCAGGAACCTCCTCGCAGTACACGGTACTTGCCTATTTCTGGACCCTGCGAATTTGAGACGTTGTCAGCTGTATAGATCCCAAACCAGTCATAGACCCATTCCCAGGCATTTCCGTGGATGTCAAAAAGACCATTCGGATTACTTATTTTTTGTGCAGTTGTGTGAATTTTTCTGCCGGAATTTTCACGAAACCAGGCATAATCCTCTAAAAATTCAGCACCCCCTTCAACTGAGTAAGCGCCCTCTGTTCCTGCACGTGCAGCAATTTCCCACTCTGCTTCAGAAGGTAGGCGTTTTCCAACATAGTTGCAATAATGCCGTGCAGCATACCAGGAAACGTGTATAACCGGCTTCAACTCACTCCCAGTTTCCGGGAGAAGATCATCCGGCCAGTTCCACAGATAATTGCCGTCATGAAATTGCCTTGGGAAAGTACTTTTTCGCAGAAAAGGATGTTGTGCAGCCACCAGTAAAAACTGATAATTTGTCACTTCGCATTTGTCGATCCAAAATTCATCCACCTTTACTTCACGAACAGGATGTTCAGAAGGCAGGCCCTCTGAACTTCCCATTTTGAAGTTTCCTGAATCAATGAGTATCATACCGGGCCTTGCTGTTTTTTTACTGACTTGGTCAACAAATCCGCAAAGTGTTTCCAAATCCTTGGTTTTGATAATTGTTGCAACTTGCTCTTCAGGAAACAATTTTTTTTCCAGGTTATATAGCAGCTTAAGATAAGTTTTTAAAATTTTCGGTTCAAACTTTGTAACTCGCTTTATCATATTTCGTTCGTCACGTCCGCAGCTATATTTGTCCTTAAGACATTTCATCTTTTGCCTAATCCAAATCCGTACTGACTCCCTGGCCCTTTGCCTCTCAATTTCATACAATAAAAAAGGTTCGGCATTTAAATAAATCTTTTCAAAGAGACCAGTTTGAATGAGACTTGTTTTTGCCAACTCCACCAAAGCATCATAATCCTGACAAAACTTTTTTTGATCATTTGGAACAGCAACACCATAGGTCCTGTTTAGAGAGCATGCTCGTGTTTCGACCTTTTTGTTGATACCAAGTTTTTCTGCAAAAACACGATAGCGCAACTCTGAAATGGTGTGCATCAGCGGATAACGCTCACCTTTAATACTGAAACCAATAAAGTCTGAAATGGCAGATTTCTGAAATTCTTTAGCAATTTTTTGAAAATTCTGAGCTGCAGCCCAGACAAAATTAACTAACAAAAATAAACCAAGAATTAAAAACAGAACTTTATAATTCCACAAATTTTGCTGCAATTTTTTCATTAGTCCTTTTTTAGTATATGACTCGTGAGTCACAAATTTTCCTGAAATACTTAATTATTGACTGCATTTTGTCATCTAGATCGAAGGGAGATATCTGATAAAGTACTGTTATTTTATAATATCCCTCACATATGCTCTGGATAACACGAAAAAACTCGTGAATGTCGAGTATATGATTAAACACTAAAAAAACTGGTAGCTCACTTGAAACAAAGTAGAATGTAGGTTTATCTGTCAAGCTTCTCAAAGCTAGTTTAAGAGAAAAGCAATCGATATTCCATCTCTAACAACAAACTTGATTGGTTTTAATTTTGTTTTTATATTTAAGGGAATACTAAGTTCATGTTTTCATTAAATTTCAGAAAAACCGGCTGGCTTGTCCGTTATTTAATTTATAGAGCCTCAACGCCCTTTTCCGGTCCAAAGCCGTATCTTGAGTTTACTGGAGAAGATTTTGGAGAAGAAATATTTGATGAATTACTATATTTGGAAGTCAAGGGAAATGGGATATTCTTAGGCTGTCCGGTTATTTCACAGCCTGTACAAAACTTAGCAAATAAATTGAATTTCCCAAAACAGCAGGGTGGAACTATTTTACTTTATCTGGAAACTCTTTTCTCCATTGCCTTAATTGAAAATGAAAGCCTGACCTCAAATCTACAGCATGCTGCCATAATTCCTTATCATAATCGTCTGCTGAAAATTATTTTGCTGACTTTACGTTATCATATACCCGGCATATTTTATCGAATTCCAGAGAACATTCCCCTAACGGTATTGCTTGTAGAAAATGAGACATTGCATGGTGCTTTGAAACAGTTTGAGGAGGAACTGTTAGATTCTGTCACCTTAAAAGGTTATTCTTCACTTGGTAACCGTCAAAATAATTTTGCTTTTTCCAAGCTCTATTTTTTCCTGCTCTGGACAAGGTCAGAAGTCAAAAATGACAAATCTAAACCCGAAGCTTTTCTTGAAATGGACAAACAACTTCGGGAGGAAATGATTTTAACTTTTGCGGCATTGATCTGGGCAGATGATTATGTAGACAGTACCGAACAACAGGTTATTGAAAAATACATAGAACAAACGATGCTCACTGAAGCTAAACAAAACAAACTAAAACAGCGTATCCTTGAGCCCGTCAAAATAGAAGATATTCATTGTTCCATTACTTCGCTAATTATTAGCAGCTATTTTGTTGAACAATTGATTTTGCTATCATTGATTGATAATCAGGAAGCATGGCAGGAGCGTGAACTTATTGAAAAAATATCACTGAAACTGGAACTTACTTCAGAAAAACTGGAACAATTATATTTCACAGTCGCAGAATTTTTTTCTGTTCATAATGAGCGCCTTGAATTCTTGAAAAACAATACTGCCGCACGGCAGTTTCAAGACTATATGAACGATAAGGTTGTAAAGTTAGTCAAAAAAAATGTGGATAATATCATGAATGAAATCGGGGAGACAAAAGAGCTTTCTGAATTACTTCTTAAAGCAACTACAAAACCTCTCACTGCAGAAGAAAAACAGAAAGTGCAAGAGCAACTGATAGATGTTGCCAAGTCAATTCCGGCTCTGGCCATATTTGCTCTTCCAGGCGGAGGAATTCTTTTGCCTGTTCTAATCAAAGTTTTGCCTTTTAACATTCTTCCCAGTTCATTTCAGGATGATCCTGTTTCCAAGCAAAAACTATCTCAATGACTTCCCGTTTTTGGTTTCTGACTTACAATATTATTCTAATTCCCTTGCTGTCAGTAATAGTTAATATATTGGCATCCTATCATTCAAAAATCAACGAGAGCATTGAAAAAAGGAAAGGTTTGTGGGAACGTTTGGAGGAGGCAGTTTCGAAACGAAACTGGCAAAAGCCTTTAATCTGGTTTCATGTAGCAAGTGCTGGAGAGTTTTTGCAGGCACAGCCGCTGATTGTCCGCTGCATTGCGGAAGGTGCAGAGTGTGCTGTAACCTACAGTTCAGTAAATGCTTACCACTGGCTTCAACGGCCAGACCAAACAGAAACGCAAAATTTGCTGGTAACAGAGTTTTTGCCAGTTGATAAAATCCACAACGTTCGCCGTTTACTGGGTTTGCTGCAGCCCTCGCGTTTAGTCTGGGTTAGTTATGATTTGTGGCCAAATTTGGTTTGGGAAACATATCGACAAGGTATCCCTCAATCACTGGTTTCCGGCATTATCCACGTTGGTTCCTTACGTACTTCCTTTTTTGCTGGCCGCTCTTTTTACCATTCACTTTATGAATGTCTGGAGCATATTTTAAATGTTTCTGAAGCAGACAGTCAAAGGGTACTTTCTGCAATTCCGGATCATCCTCAGGTCAAAGTGATGGGTGATACACGTTGTGACAGTGTCCTGGAGCGCAGAGATAATATTGAAATTCCTCAATTACCACCTGCTGCAAAAGACAGTTTTGTATTTGTTGCCGGAAGTACCTGGCCTCAGGATGAATCATGTATTTTTTCTGGACTGCAGGAAGCTCTGAACAAATTTCCTGAATTGTTTCTGGTTCTTGCACCACATGAGCCTACCGAAGAACATTTGGAAAATGCTGAAAACTTTTTTTCTGGAACTCCTATGGTACGCTGGTCACATGTCACAGAGGCTGCTTTGGATGTTCGGATTCTGCTGATTGATTCAGTTGGAATCCTGGCAGGACTTTATTATTCTGCAAAAATGGCCTACGTGGGAGGAGCATTTACAACCGGTGTTCATAATATTCTTGAACCGGTTGCAATGGGAGCCGCGGTTGCCTTTGGTCCAAAACACAACAATTCCATGGAGGCCCTGACAATGCTTGAACAGAAGCTGGCAACTACCGTTAATAATTCAACAGAATTCCGAAACTGGATTTTTGATATATTAGGTAACCAGGAAAATTGTATTATATTGGGAAGAGAATCCAAAAAATTTGTTGAAACACAAGCCGGAGCTGCAGATCTCTGTACACCATTTTTGATGAACGGTCTGTCCTAATTTTTTGTGTTTCAGGCATCAGGAAATCTATCTTCAAATGAGTCCCACATTTTCCTGCCCAGCACAAGTGCACCGACACTGCTTGCACCGGCTTCTTTGAGGCACCTCGCTGCTGCGTTCAACGTAGAACCGGTTGTCATCACATCATCCAGGAGCAGTATTTGATGATTCTGAACTTCCAAAGAGGTCTCGAAAGCATCATCCATATTTACCAGCCTTTCTGCCAAAGGCAATTCTGTTTGGGGACGAGTAGCACGAATACGTCTCAGCCAATGAGTCTGTAATTCTGGAGCAAACTTACCCAGATTTTTTTTAAAGTAATATGCCAAAAGAAGAGACTGATTGAAGCCCCTTTTACGCAGACGAGAGGAGTGGAGAGGAATTGGAATGAGAATATCATATTTTTCCAGCCAGTTGCTGTTTTGAAAACTCAATGCTAAAAGACGTCCCAGCAGTGGAGACAAATGTTCTTTACCATAGAATTTCAGCTGCAAAATCCAATGCCTGACAATATCATCGTAGGCTAAAACACTCCGGGTTTCATCTAATTCCCAAATATCCTCAATACACTCCTGACAGCGGAGACGGTTTGGTTCAGCAGTGTGCTTTCCACATTGTCGGCAATGATAATCCTGATCTGTCCATGGAAGTTCAAGCAAACAGTTGGAGCAGAGAAACGGAGAGGATGGTTCAAGAAAAGTTCTTCCGCCCAGAACCTTTTTACATTGCCAGCAGAGGGGAGGAAGCAATTGCCTTAACCACTGGAAACATCGCGGTAATGGAGAAGGATGACGGAGAGATTTGACAAATTCTTTCATTCAAGCCTTGAATAGGAGGGGCGGTAAGTCTAATTTTCTTGATTCCCTTTTTCGGGAATATGACAACTTTTATTGCTTTTGCAGCAACAAGATTTTCCTGAGGACAGGGCTATTTTTAGAGTAAATTAACCATAAATCCGTGAGTCTTTTCCTTCCCTTCATTTTTCAGTCGATGCGCAACATCAGTACGGAAACGAAGTGTGTCTCCTTTACAAATATATTGTGTCTCATCACCAACTATTACAGTCAACTCACCTGAACAGAGGGTCAAACTTTCAAGACTTCCGGTCCCATGTGCTTCAGAAACTAATTCTGCTTTTGGTTCTGCGGTAAATTCATACCACTGTACTGTAGAAACTGTATTTAGAGTTCCAAGTATTTTCAAGCGAAATCCGCTGTCTTCGCTCATCACTTCCGGTGTTGCATTTTGGCTTAATTTTTCAAAACAAGTTGTTCCTTCTTTTACGGAAAGAATATCTTCAAGAGGACTTTCCAGAGCTTTGGTAATGCGCCATATTGTTGCTAAAGTCGGATTACTCAAATCACGTTCAATTTGTGAAAGAATAGATTTTGAAACTCCGGACTTGACAGCTAACTGTTCCAAAGTAAGGTTGTGTTGAAGTCTCAGTCGTTGAATTTCAGAGCCGACCTTTGGAGGAGCTTCCAATATTGTATTGTTTGCTTGCATATATAATCTTATCTGATTACATTTGACAAACAGGTATTGTATTTTGACTTTTTACCTGTTCATCAAATAAAGAAAAAACTTCATTTTCAAGTAATTTTTTACTTGCATGATCGTTATTTAATGCTATATTCTTTATATTGGATCGTTGTTCAATATAACATACTTATCCATTATACTAAGAGTATAAACGATCAATTAATCCATTATCCAGACAAAAAAGGAGAACTATGGGAGTAGTTATCGAAATACCATCGGCACTAAAAAAGTATGTGAATAATCAGGACGAAGTTGAGGTTCAGGGTAATTCAGTTGAGGAGGCATTTGATTCTTTATGTAAAGACTTTGCCGAGCTGAAACCAAATTTATTTGATGAAAACGGAAAAGTCCGTAATTTTATCAATGTCTATCTCAACGATGATGACATTCGTTATGCAGAAGGCATGAACAGTTCAGTGCAAGACGGAGATTGCATCCAGATCGTACCATCTATCGCCGGAGGCAGATAAACTGTAAAATTTGTTTAATGGAGTATTAAAATGAAATTAAATAATGAGGAAATCAACCGCTACAGCAGGCACCTGACTTTGCCGGAAGTTGGTATGGCTGGTCAGTTGGAAATAAAAAAATCCCGAGTGCTGATGATTGGTGCAGGAGGACTTGGCTCTCCGCTGGGAATGTATCTGGGGGCGGTTGGTGTCGGCAAAATTGGACTGGTTGATTTCGACGTAGTGGATCACACCAATTTGCATCGCCAGATCGCACATACAACTGCAGACGAAGGACGACCAAAAGTCGAATCACTGCGAGATACTATTTTGGCAGGAAACCCTCATGTCGAAATAATCGAGCATTCCGGCTACTTCAACGCCCATAACTGTCTCGCTATCGTCAAGGACTACGACCTCATCCTCGACGGATCCGATAATTTCCCCACGCGCTTCTGCGCAAATGACGCCGCTTTTTTCCTCAAAAAACCCCTCATTCATGGCGCGATCTTCCAATTCGAGGGCCAAGTAACCGTCTTCGCTCCCCATCTGGGGGGGCCCTGCTATCGCTGTCTCCTTCCAGAGCCTCCGCCAGAAGGAGCGGTGCCCACATGAGGCGAAGCAGGTGTCCTGGGCGTGCTCCCGGGCGTAGTCGGTCTGATTCAGGCAACAGAAATAATTAAGCTGATTTTGGAGGGTGGGGCGCCTCTTATTGGGCGATTGTTGCTTTATGACGCAATGAAAATGAATTTCAAAGAGGTCCGTGTCCGCAAAGACCCGGAATGCGCTCTTTGTGGAGTACATCCCAGCGTAACAGAGTTGATTGATTACAAAGCCTTTTGTGATGTTCCTCTTCCCGGAGCTGAGCTTTCGGAAGATATTGATGAAGCAGAATTTGAGCTTTCTCCCCGGGAATTTAAAGACGCGATGGATCAAGACCCATCTGCTGTTTTGGTAGATGTGCGTGAAACATATGAGTGGGATATTTGCCGGATAGACGGCGCTCAACTTATGCCGCTGAGTAGTTTTGATCCGACGACCACCGGATTGGATCCGGAGACGACGATTTATCTCTATTGTTACAAAGGTAAACGATCCATGCTGGCTCTTAAAGAACTCAAAAGGGCAGGCTTCAATAAGCTGAAAAATTTGAGCGGTGGCATTGATCTCTGGGCGGAAGAGGTCGATTCTGATATGCCTCAGTACTGACAGTAGTGGAGCATTCCTGTCCGACCAACTTCCCCTAAACAACTCAATAATTTTTTGAACCAGATGGTTATTCCTGAAAATATTTTGGTACAATGTCACATGCATGGTGTGGAGGCATATCCGGAAGAGACTTGCGGATTTATCGTGGGAAATCGTGAAGATCAAGACTCCCTTGAAACTGTTTTGCCGATGCGGAATATCATGAATGAATTGCATAAGGAAGATCCGGAACAGTATCCCAGAACAGCTCGAGACGGTTATATGATTGACCCGCGGGAGCAAATGATTTTGGAACGTTCACTGAGAAAAGAAGGGAAAGAGATCAAAGTTATTTACCACAGTCATCCGGATGTGGGTGCATATTTTTCTGAAAAGGACATAGAAGACGCAATGTGGAACGGGAAAGCACGTTATCCGGGAGTCACATTTTTAGTTTGTGCAACTACCAAAGGGAAACCCGACGGCGCGATTTTAGCGGATTTTAATGAAAACAGCGGAGATTTTGATATTACGCCAGTTCTTCCGGATTCATCTTCAACGTCTGCCGGATTGGTGGGAGGCACTTTTGGAGTTACTGGAATTTTGCCCACAATCAAATTTATTCACGAATGGAAAAATGGAAACCGTCAGCTGGAACACGGATATTTTCGTTTTGTTCCACCCCGCCAAGTCAGAGATCTACAGCAAGAATTGTCTGCCCGCTCCAATGGCCGGCACGCACTGGTATAGTTCTAAAAAAAACGCTTTAAGCGAATCCGCTGATTAACCAGGAATACACTTTAAAAACTTAAATCTACATTTTTCTATAAATTCAACCTTCCTCTCAGAATCTCTGCACAATTTAGAAATACCCTGCCATTTACTTGATATAGAAAATCTGATTGAACCGGAAAATTTGTCTGCAAAACAAGGTGATGTTTTGCTGCTTGAAATGAAAGATCCGGAAACATTTCTCAGAAAAGAATCCGAGTGGTTTGGAAATTTAAAAAGGCTTAGGGTACCCGTAATTATTTTTGCAGCATGTCCGCCTGATTTTGAGGTGTGGCCCGGAGGTCTGACTTACTGGGTCTCAAACATCAAAACTCCGGACTCAAGTTCTGATATTTCCGGAATTGAAGGTGGTGTTATTCTGAGTAGTGCAGACAGGCAAATTGCTGAATTGACTGAAATACGCAAGCGCAGCGGCCCCATACTGTCTGCTCGAAATGCTGCCGTTTTTCTTGAATTTTTCCGGGAAAATAAAATTGACTTAAAACATATTTCTGTACTCTCCGGAATCGAAAACAGACAAAATGTTTCAAGTACGGAATCACTCATTTCTCAAAGGCTGTGCGAATGGGAACACGCTTCTTCCGGATTCTTATTTCCCTCAGGAATGTCAGCTATTTTTGCAGTACTGAATTTACTGCGGAAAAAAGAAAAACCTCAGGTAATTGTGATTGGATTACTCTACAGCGAGAGCTATACTCTCCTAATGGATTCTGGATTGTCATCAAATTGGGAGGCCATCTTCCTGGGGTTGGCTGAATTAGATAGATTACCGGAGATTTTGAGTGATAAGACGGCAATGATTATCACTGAAACGATCACAAATCCACTGGGGGAAGTTCCGGATTTAGAGAAAATAGGTAATATTGCAAATTCTTTTGGAGTTCCTTTCGTGGTCGATAGTACGCTTGCTTCTCCGGCAAATTGCCAGCCGATGGACTACGGTGTGGATTATGTGATTCACAGCACGACCAAATATCTGAGTGGCAGCAATGATCACGGAGGAGGAGTTGTACTGGTGAAAAGTAATGAAGACGCACTTGCCCTGGAAAACTTTCAAAAGTATTGGGGGCTGACAATATCCCCTTTAGAATCAGTAGTATTATTGGAGTGCATGCAGGATTTTGAAGAGCGGATGGAACGCTTTAACACAAATGGGACAACGATCGCCAAGTTGCTATCAGAGCACTCCGCGGTAGCTCATGTTTATCACGCATCTCTTCCGTCACATTCTTCTTTTTCTAATGCAAAAAAACTACTCTCGGGTATTGGAGGAGTTGTCAGTTTTACCCTGAAAGATGAAAGTGAAGAAGGTTTGCAGAATTTCCATGACAAGGACTTTTCTGCCATTCTCAAATCTCCATCCCTTGGTTCCAATCAAACCCTCATATGTCCATATCCAATGCTGACTCACTATTTTGATACAGATCAGGAGCTTGAAGAAATTAAACTTCCACGACATCTGATCCGGATTGCGGCAGGTTGTGAAAAGGATCTTGCACCAATTATAAGGGATTTGAATAGTGCGTTGCTGAGGGCTATTCGGTAACATAATCGACAACTATTGAGTTGGAACAGAGGTTCCGCATAGTTTCGATTACGGGCAAATGGGTGGGATGTGAAGCATATGCAGACAGTCCCTCTTGATCATCAAAATGTGTGGTGAGAACCAGGTCATAGGAACGCTCTGATTCCTTGAAATCAACTCCAACCTCGATAAATCTCAGAGATTCAATTTCTCCATCCAAACCCCTCAATGTTGAAACTGCTGCTTCCATATTTTCAGCAGTTTTTTCTTTGAGTTTGAACATAACAATATGCTTGACCATATTTTCTCCTAAGATTCTTTAATTAAGCGGTGATAACGTTTTTTACCTGCCCGAAGAAGAATTTCTCCGTCCCGTAAATCAGCCTCACCAAGACAAAAATCCGGATCATCAATCCGTTCATCATTTACGTAAACCCCACCTTGTGACTGCAGACGTCGTGCTTCTCCTTTGGATTTGCAAAGACCTGTTTCATGAAATATTTCGAAAATCCCAGGTCCTGCAGATAAACTGGCTGCGGTAATTGTGGTGCTGGGTACATTTGATTTGTCTCCACTTCCTTCCCCTGAGTTGCCGGAAAAAAGAGCTTGCGCTGACTGTTGAGCCTGAAGTGAGTTTTCTTCGCCGTGAATGAGCTTAGTTGTCTCAAAAGCCAGTCTCTTTTTAGCTTCACGAATGTCTGCACCCTGAAGTTTTCCTAGTTCCCTGATTTCTTTCATTGGCAGAAAAGTAAATAAGGCCAGAAATTTTTCTACATCGTCATCTTCCGTATTGACCCAATACTGGTAGTATTCATAAGCTGATGTACGTTTAGGATCAAGCCAGAGAGCACCTTTTTCAGTTTTCCCCATCTTTTTCCCGGAGGAGGCAGTCAAGAGAGGATATGTCCAGCCGTAGGCATCTTTTCGTTCCACTCGGCGAATCAAATCAGTTCCGGATATGATGTTGGCCCACTGATCGTCTCCACCCATTTGCAGGCTGCAACCATAACGTCGATTCAACTCCAGAAAATCGTAGGCCTGTAAAAGCTGATAATTGAATTCCAGAAAGCTTAATCCTGATTCCAGTCTAATTTTGTATGTTTCAAAAGACAGCATCCGGTTAACTGAAAAATGCCGACCAATGTCTCGCAGAAAATCTATGTAATTCAGATTACGTAGCCATTCCACATTATTAATTAGAATTGCGTCTCCACTAAAATCTAAAAACCGTTCAAATTGAGGAAGCATCCCCTCAATATTTGATTGCAGCTGCTCTTCGGTCAGCATTTTTCGCATTTCGGTTTTACCGCTGGGATCGCCAATCATGGCCGTTCCGCCACCCATTAAGGCAATAATTTTATGACCTGCTCTTTGCATATGAGCAAGTCCCATAAGTGGAATCAGGTGCCCGACATGTAATGAGTCTGCGGTAGGATCAAATCCAACATAGCAGCAGATACGGTCTTCTTTTAATTTTTTAGCCAGTTCCTCTGAATGGGTACACTGTTGAAAAAAACCGCGTTTTTTAAACTCTTCAAACATACTTATTAATTATTAACTGTGTGCCTGCCGTAAAAAGCTTCCATCAGAGTTACATCATCCACGTATTCCAGATCACCACCTGCAGGAATACCACAGGCAAGCCTTGTAATTGTTGAAATTTTTCCAGCAAATTCCTGCTGTAAATACAAAGCTGTTGCTTCACCTTTTACTGTAGGATTTGTGGCTAAAATCAATTCGTTGATTTTAGTGTTTTCTATCCTGTTTCTTAATTTTTTCACATTCAACTGTTCCGGTCCGATGCCGTCAAGTGGAGAAATTGCACCCATCAGAACATGGTAAACACCTTTGAATACTCCGCTTTTTTCAATTGGGAAAATATTATTCGGCTGTTCTACCACGCACACTTGCTGCTGGTCACGTGAGGAGTGACTGCATATTGCGCATGGATCAACATCTGTGAAACCAGAACAGACAGAGCAGTAACGAATCTGCTCTTTGACCTGTGTCAGTGCATCCGTCAGGTTTTGAGTTTCTTCAGTAGTATAGCGAAGAATATTAAAGGCGAGTCGTTGTGCTGTTTTTCGGCCAACACCCGGGAAACGAGAAAACTCGAAAACCAGGCGTTCAAGAGCAACAGGGATTTGCATGAGAAATCAGGATCCTACTTCCGTAAAATGCAGATTGGGTTGTCGTGCTTCTGTTAGAATGATCCCGAGTGGTTCCAGCGTTTTCAGTTCCATTCCAAGGGACTTCTCATCCCAGTCATTAGAATAAGCATCAACTGAACCGCCGGTTATATTTTTTAGCCTATTTCGGTATTCTTCCTCAGCAGCTTGCAAATTTTCCAGCATCCCAATACCTTTTTTTGCCAGGGGTTTGAGAAATCCAGGAATTTTTGTCTGCTTAAAAAGTTCTTCTAGTCTGAGTGAATTACGCAGTGAAATAGTATATTCTGCACGGACATCTATTTGGACCTCCTCCTCTTCCACCAATGTACCGCATTTATGAATTCTTCCCTCCGGAATTTCTATTTCTGAGTATTCCAGTGACTTACATTTAGGACAATGCAGCCAAATTATCCAACCTCGAATAGGTGCATTTTGAGCCTCATCTTCTTTCTTGGCCCGACGGTCCGCAAGATTTATTATTTTGGCAGGCGTTTTGTTCATTTTTGAAAGTGAATAATACTGGACCTTAGAAATATGTCCTAAAATATTATATTCAATTATTGAATAATCAATCTTGATTCTCACTTATTTTACAATTTATGTCAAAATATTTTAAAAATAGAACACACATCCTACACTTTATATCAGTACATAAATACTAACTACTAAAGTTAAAAAACCTTCCACTATGTACCCGCCTGCAAAACATTTAAATCAAACAATCAATTTTTTCTTGACATAATCTGGATGATATTATATCTTCAACGACTATGAATAATTCTTCCCTTTGGTCTGAATGTTCAGTTAAATGGTTTGGTAGCTGATTATCTTGTGCGAAACAGTCCCTATGATTGTGAAGTATAAACATTTGATTTATCAAACTTTCTCTTCATTATAAGTAACGGAGGAATAGATGAAAAAATTATTATTAATGTTTTATTAATTTCCATTTTCTGTATGGGAATCGTTTCCTGTGCAAATACTTATACGAAAATAATCAAATCGAAAACAACAAATACAGTTTTTGATGAAATTTCTGAAGCATCCGGTTCGACACTTGTAGATTCAACAGTTGAAGAATCTTCTATTAAGGATTCGACTATAACTAAGTCAAAGATTTTGGCTAATTCCAAAATTATGAATAAATCTATTTAATAAAACATATAACTTAGGCAAGTCATATCTATCAAATTCAGAAATAATAAATCAAACCATAGAAAATCAAATAATTACCAATTCAAAAATAGAAGGACCAGCTAAAGAAGAGGCAGCAAAAGAAGAGTAATTTCAGTCATTCAGTAGTATTTTTACTAAATTCTTTGGTGAAAAAACTGTAAAATAACTCGAAACCGTCCAACCGGATAACTGCACCTGAAGAATCCCTTGATGCGCTCACCTTTTCAGAAGAGTGAGGCTTTGATGACAGTAAATCAAAATTTATCTTCTCCGAGATTTTATAGCGCATGTAAGACTTAAGTGAATTGCCAACGATTCACTATCCCCCCTTACTCCCCATAATAACTTACTATTTACTCTATTAGAAACCCTGAACTTTTGGACTTGGCTGTTTCTTATCGGAAGAAGATTGACAGAAAGACACATCAACTTTTCTCATACAGGAAGATTTCCGTACTTATCAAAGAAGAACACAACCTATCCATCTCATTCAACTCTGTAAAACGAATACTGAAAGATGTTTTACGGATAAAGAGTGAGGAAAGAAATAGGAAACGCAGAAAACTGGTTGCATAAGGATTAAGTATGAAAGTTATAAATAAAATCAAATCATTCTATGAATGGTATATTAGTTTTATAAGAAATCATCCACTTATTAGTCTATTTTCAGTATTTATTAAAGGGATGATTATTGGGGGATTGATTGTTTTTTTGTATTTTCAATCTTGTATTGTATGTGTGGTTGGTTGATTATTTTATTTAAAGAATAAAGAACTATATTATCCGCATACACTATCCGTTTTATTTTAGTATTCCCGCATAGTTTCCGTATATGCGGGAACTATATCCATAAGAAGTATAATGTTCCGTATATTTGGTGTTTTACTGCTGAAACCTTCCCATTTTTTGTAAAACAAACTGACTGATGTTATATATTGGGTTCTCCTAAACCAATTATAGGAAATTATGTTAGGCAAATATCCATCTTCCTCATTTCAATCCTTCTTCTTTCTTCTCCTGTGATTGGTCAGGAAACTGGTGTTTTTTATCTGTATGAAACATCTGCTGGTTTTGCTTCTAAAGGATTCGAAGACAACGAAACGAAACCATAATACAATGGCAAACTAAAAAATTAGGAAACAAATGCAAAAATACTTTGAACCTATCTTTCATATTACTACTGAAAAAGAATGGGAAGATTGTGTAGATGATAATTATTATCCTGATGACTTCTCTAGTGAAGGTTTCATCCATTTTTCCACTCGAAGACAATTAGTCAATACTGCTAATCGGATTTTCAGTAAAAGGGACTTGTTGTTTGTTTTAGAAGTAAAACAAGAAGGTCTTGAGCTTGTTTTTGAAAATCAGCTTTTAGAAACAGAAGGGATCCTTATTCTATTCAGGATTACCAACTGGAAATGTCAATAATCAATTTTTTATGAAAAAAAATAAAGAAGGAAATTTTAAAAGGTAATGCACAATTTAATCTCTTAAGTTTTTTTAACATTAATGAGTGTAATTTGAAAGACCGTTGTTTCGTTAAAATACGAAATGAGATCTTTCGGGATTATACATCTGAAGTGAAAATGAATCTAAGATCTCGATCTTTTAGGAACTAAATGTGTGGTTTCCATATCGAACTCTCATAGTCGAGTAAGAATAAAGTGAGACCAGACTATAGTGGACCCCATAAATGAGACAATGTGCTAAGGTGTATTTTCAATTAAAAATGGAGATACAGAATGGGCAGAAAAAAGTACAGCAAGGAATTGAAGGCTCGAATCGCGCTTGACTCAATAAAGGGTCAGAAAACGATAGCAGAATTAGCATCCGAATATGGAGTTCATGCCAATCAGATCAGTCTTTGGAAGAAGCAGTTACTTGATGCAGCTCCTGCTGCTTTTAGCAACGGGAAAGATAAAGATGCTGAGAAGAAAGAGGTTGAGCGAGATCATTTGTATAAAAAGGTCGGCCAACTGCAAATAGAAGTTGACTGGCTAAAAAAAAAGACAGGCTATCTGGGATGAGCGTCTCAGAGAAAGTCAAATGCATAGAGGCAGAAATAAGAGACTGAGCATTAGCCGGCAGTGTGAGCTACTGCAACTGCCACGCTCTTCATACTACAGACCCAGATCGTCTCTTGCCAAAGGTCCTGTGAATCTGGATCTCATGAGGCTCATCGATGAAGAGTTTTTGAGACATCCGTTTTATGGCAGCCGAAAGATGACGTCTTATTTGAACCGCAAAGGCATTGCTGTAAACCGCAAACGGATCCAACGCTTGATGCGTTTGATGGGCTTGGAGTCAGTAGCCCCCAAGCCTAACACCAGCAGGCAGAGAAAGGGCATAAGGTGTATCCTTATCTGCTGAAAAAGATGTCGATCACCGAACCCGATCATGTGTGGTGCTCCGACATAACTTACATTCGCCTGGCTCACGGCTTTGTTTATCTGACTGCAGTAATGGATTGGGCCAGCCGTTATGTGCTGTCATGGGAAGTCTCAGTGACCATGGATGATGACTTCTGCGTCAATGCCCTGAAGAGTGCCTCTGCGCAAACATCAGACACCTGTGATATTCAATACAGACCAGGGAGCACAATATACCGGTAAGGCATTCACTGGTGCTCTAAAAGATCATGGCGTTCAAATCAGTATGGACGGTAAAGGGCGCTGTATGGATAACATCTTCATCGAGAGGTTATGGAGGTCAGTAAAGTACGAAAAGATATTCCTGGAGGAGTTTGAGACTGTTCCGGAATTACTCTCAGGGTTAAAGGAGTATTTTAAGTTTTACAATTTTGAGAGACCACATCAATCTCTGGTAGGAAATACGCCTGCAGAGATTTATTGGGGTAGAGAAGTTGCCAGGAAGGCAGCATGATTAATACAATGAAAAACAAACTAAAGTACACCTTAACTCATAAGAAAAACTGTCTTTGACTTGGGGGCCACTTCATTACGCTCCAGGCGTTTCTGGATTTTTACATTCTGACGGTCATGAGTTCTCTTTTATGTAGATACCTGATAATTATGTAAGCAATACTCCCCAGCTATATCGTTCCATCGGGAGTCAGTTAACATCTACGGCAAAATTCAGAAGAACTTCTAATGGAACCAATTCGAGAGATGCTTCATGTGTTGAAGCTAAATATATATGTGGTGCTTTTCCAACATCGTATGCTTGCTTCCAACGTGCTAGGCATAAGCACCAGCGGTCACCTTCCTGTAAACCAGGGAATCCAAATTCAGTCATAGGTGTACTCAGATCATTGCCGGTTGAACTCGAATATTCTAGAAACTCAGATGTTGCACGAATGCATACTGTATGAACACCATGATCATCTGGTCCTGTATCACATCTTCCGTTCCTGTAAAAACCTGTCAATGGTTTTTCACAGCACAGATCCATTGATTGCATGAGAACAATAGAAGTATTCGCTTTATGCAACTCATGGAGGAATATGATACGATTACATGGGAAAATTTTTTATCTATTAAATATGATGCGAGATTGCCTGATTAGCCTTTATCAAAGAACGGGGGTCTTTTATGGACTCTAAAGAGTCTTTAAAGTACATCAAAGAATGGATAGATTTTCCCGCTACAAGAATTGAAGATTTTATTTGGAGGTTGTCTGATTCATAAAATACTCTTGACTTTTACAATGATTGTACCTGTTTTACGGGAATCAGTCGCAAGTTGGTATTGAAGGATTCAGTGGCATGATTTTATCACATCTCATCAATTTCGTACTTCACCAGAAAGATTTCATTTTTTGGTGAAGGGCTGTTTTTCTCGATTTATAAATTCAAGCGCATTCTGCGCAAAGAGAGGGATTAATTTTCCAATTTTCAAGCCCCTTTCGGGATTGGAGGCGTTACCGTCAAGAACTCGCTTCTTGATTCCCTGCATGATGGCGCCCATCCTAAAGAAACTGAAAGCTACCGCAAAAGTAAGGTCCGGCACTTCGGACATTCCGGCACGCTGTGCGTAACGTTCCACGTAGGCCGCGTCATCCGGAATACCCAGTGATTTTCGATCGATACTTCCAAGTCCCCGTGTATCATCACCTACGGGCATAGCCCACTGCATCAACTGCGTCCCCAGGTCGGCTAAAGGATTCCCCAATGTAGAAAGTTCCCAGTCCACTATGGATGCCAGTCTGGGTGCTAATGGTTCATAGATAAGGTTGTCGATGCGCCAGTCACCATGGACCAGTCGTGGGGGACCCTCCTCCCCAGGAAGGTTGTTCTTTAGCCAGTTTTGAAGCTCTTCCATCTTTGCAATTTGTTCCGTGGCGGACGCATCGTATTGGCGTGACCAGCGCGAGAACTGACGTGCGAAGTAGTTACCAGCCTTGCCGTAGTCACGCAGCCCCAGTGTCTCTGGGTCCAGACAATGCAGTTGTGCCAGTCTCAGGTTCATCTCGTCATACACTACTTCTCTTTCCTGACAAGTCAGTTCGTGTAGCCTTGGGTCGAGAAAAACACGGCCTGGCACATGCTCCATAACGAAAAAGACGGTACCAATCTCGTCAGGATCTTCACAGAGGAAGATGGTCTGTGGCACAGGTAATTCGGTATCGGAAAGAGCGGTCATCACTCGGTATTCACGTTCTACGGCATGAGCTGATGGGAGCAGCACACCGTCGGGTTTACGCCGAAGAACGTAGTTTCCGGAGGGACTTGAGATGATGTATGTCGGGTTGGACTGACCTTGCGGGGTCTTAGAAACATCGAGAGGCCCTCGAAAACCTGGTATTCGCTTTTGGAAGGCCTTTTCTACTCTGTTAAGGTCAAGGTCTGTGGCAGATGGCTTCATTGACTATGGTTTCGTGTCGGCATACTGCCGTAGTTCGGTTCGGGCCACCTGTCGTCGATGCACGGCGTCCGGACCGTCTGCGAGACGAAGGGTACGGAGATGCATCCACATTCTGCTCAGAGGTGTGTCCTGGCTCACTCCCACTCCTCCGAATAGCTGTATTGCTTCGTCCACCACCTTGAGTGCCATCCTTGGTGCGACGACTTTTATTTGATGGATCCACGGTGCTGCTGCCTTAGCGTCACCCCGGTCCATCATCCATGCTGCTTTCAGACACAACAATCGCGCCATCTCAATTTCCATACGCGCATCAGCAATTATATCAAAATTCGCCCCTAACATCGCGATTGGCTTGCCAAAAGCTGCGAGACAATCCACGACGACACATCATTTCAAGCGCCTTTTCAGCCTGACCAATGGCCCGCATGCAGTGGTGGATGCGTCCGGGTCCAAGACGGCCCTGGCCGATTTCAAACCCAGCGCCCTGCCCAAGAATAATATTGCTCTCAGGCACGCGTACATTGTGAAATTTAATATGCATGTGTCCGTGTGGCGCATCGTCTTTGCCGAAAACGTGCATAGGGCGTACAACTTCGACGCCTTCGGCATCCATTGGTACGAGAATCTGCGACTGGCGGTTATGCTTAGGTGCATCGGGGTCAGTCACGACCATTGTGATCATAATCTTGCAGCGGGGATCTCCTGCTCCGGATGACCACCATTTCTCACCGTTCAAGACATACATCCCGTTCTCCTTGATGCAGGTCATGGCGATGTTGGTGGCATCTGAAGATGCCACGTCCGGTTCGGTCATCAGGTAGGATGACCGAATCTTGCCTTCAAGCAGAGGATTCAACCAGCTTTCCTGCTGGGATTGAGTACCATATCGCAACAACACCTCCATATTGCCTGTGTCTGGAGCAGAGCAGTTGAAGACCTCTGCGTGGAACTGAGTCTTCATCTCCTCAGCAAGATAGGCGTACTCTACCGTACTTAACCCATATCCTTGGTTGCTGTCAGTAAGCCAGAAGTTCCATAGCCCTCGTTCATAGGCTTTGGTTTTCAATCCCTCCAGAATTTCTGTCATCCGAGATGTGAAGATGAAACGTTCTCCTGACCGCCCAACTTCTCCATGGAACTCTGTTTCCATGGGGGCTATCTCATCATTCACCATCTCTCGTACCGCCTTGATCAGCGGGCGCACCTTGTCAGTTTCTCCCAAATCCATAGTGATTTTTTTATTTTTTAAGGTTAGTTGAATGAAGGGCCTTGTCAGAATACCGCAAGGCCCAGCCGATGGAATTACTATCTGACTCTAAGCGTTAAATTTCTTTATATTTATGTTTTTCATCTTAATCTACTGTTAAGAAAAGAAGGCTAAAATATCATATTAAGTTCTATGATAGCTTTTCAAACCAATAAAACAGATTTTTCTTAGGCAATGTAATTAACCGAATCTAGACCTCCTAGCGGGGCATTTCAATGCCTCTTTTCGAACCCATTACTTGTTACACTATTTTTTCACTTTTTTTGATAAAAAGATGGGAAAGCAGAAGAAGGAAGGAGAGGAGAAATGAGAATGAGTATTTGTTTTATTTCACTCTTACTCCTTTCACATTCTTCCATTTGTGGTTTCCGTATTTGTCGTATGTTGTCATGTTCCAAGGTTTATTATATTTGAATTCACCTACACCTTTATTCTCGTCAGAAAAGGTGGATTTTCCTAGACCATGAAATTTACCATCCTTCCATTATCCTTTATATTATCCTTCGTCAGACCAAGTGAATGTACCTTGACCATGTTTTTCTCCATCCTTCCATTCACCCATATACTTGGTTCCATTTTCCCAAAGGTATAAAACACCAGTTTCCTGTCCAAACAGAGGGGATGAAAGAAGAAGGATTGAGAGTATGATGAGTAGATGTTTCATTTGGTTTCCTGATTGGTTGGTTTAGGAGAACCCAATATATAACATCAATCGGTTTGTTTTACAAGAATTGGAGATTTTACTTGGAGGGTGTCTGACTGTGAAGAATTAGTGGGGGAGGTCATTCACACAACTGAGTGTGTGAATGACCTTCAACGGACCTGCTTAAGAAAGTTGAGTTAATGCCCTCGATGCTTTCTTGAATTTTTCTAAAATAGGAAAGGAATAATTTTCTCTCTGGTTGTTTATTTTTCATATTTAATCAGGGCAATCCTTCCGTATAGGTGTCTATCAGCCCTGAATATATAAAACCTACATTCTTATCTCCTGAGATTGTCTCCCTAAAATTATTCACATACAGACACCCCCTCACAATTTTAGTTCTTAATCTTAGTAAAACCTCAAAACATCAGATGGAAATCTAAGTCAAAACTAGAGTCCCCTAGTAACTCGGGTAGGTGCTTCAATAACATCGAAATCCTTGGAAACAATATTAACCAATGCTGGGTTGGCGCCGACCCCGGCAAATAGTTCTGATTTTAAATAAGCTTCATAGGCCTCTCGTGTTTCCCAGATATAAAGTCCGCCATACGTATTGTTATTTTCATCGGCTAGCCAGTGTTTTGAAACGAGTCCCGGCAGAGAAGCAAAAGCCTCAGCGAGTTCGTCACAAACTGCTTCATATTCGGCCCGATTAATGCCTTCTAGATTGAAGTTAATTATTTGGATGTGCATACATATCTCCTAATTTTTTAAAGGTGACCAGTTGGCGCATAACCATAATGGGCCAATCCGTCAACGTTTAAGAAGCGTGCAGATCAAAAGAACACACGTCTTTCAAAATATAATAGGTTAAACAGAAATATAAAAAACTTCAAAGTAAAAAACTGAAAGACTACTGGATCGTGTTTTAGGAGAACCCAATATATTACATCAAGCGGATTGTTTTACAAGAATTTGGGGTTTTACTCGGAGGGTTGTCAGACTGTGAAGAATTAGTGGTGGTTGCTCACTGGAGGTGATGTGACTGACCTTGTAACGAGTATTAGTGTTTAAAATGGTTATTGCTTAACATCATCCTAGTTGTAACTGAACCAGACTGAGGTCAACACTCCCAAGGATGGTGTTATTGACCAGTTCTGCTCGATGTTTCCATTTGGTTACGCACGTTAATTCTCAAACTTCATTAATCAAATTCAATGATGGCATACTTATTATTATTACATGGTGTATCATCCCAATTGGGGCCTGAGGTTTGCCAGATTTGTCCACAAGAAGCACCGCTATGATTGGGTTCTCCACTAACCCATTTCCTCGTAATATTATCGGCCCATGTTGCATCACTATTGGGCAACCAGTAGAACCACAAAGATCATCGGTTAATCCGTTATCACCACTTGTAGTCCCATTATCCCAAACCCATGTGTTACTAGTGGCTATGTCATTAGCTCCAATCCATAATTCACCATATGGAATGCGGAATCTAGTTGTCAACCAGTCATTCTCTGCTTTAGTGTTTATTGTTGTAAGGTATCCTCCTAAAGCAGTAGCTTGAATTTTAGCATTATTCCAATTCATGGCAGTGCTTGTTATCGCAAATGTGTGACCACTTAGAGAGGCGGAATCTTTTACATATGAAGAAAGCAGGGCACTTGCAACAGAAGAGAGAGTTCCTGTTCCAGATGAATTTACTGCAGCAACCTTGTAATAATAAATTGAGCCGTTATCCATATTGCTGTGGGTGTAGTTATCATTGGTGATGGAATGAATGGCAGTGTCACTGCTGTCAATTCCAGAAACGTTGTCCCAATACAAAGTATAACTAGTTGCACCGCTGACGGAATTCCATGTCAGTGTAATAGTATTGTTTGCACCACTGGCAGATAAATTGTCGGTGCAGGAAGGGTAGAAATTGTCTGAACAGTAAAAGGAGGTATTGAAGTGTATTACTCTCATTTCCTTCTGAATCTAGACTTTGTATTGTACAGTCATAATAATAACCCGTCACTCAAAGCGTTGAAGACGATGGTGTTATTTCCAATGATAGGCAATTATAGTTGCCGAATCACAGGCAGTCTCCATAAGTGATACTATCCTGCTTTGGTTGATCTAACAAGTGTCACTGCCGGATGTGGAGTCGCTGGTTTGTGATTCCAATGGCCAGTGATCCTTGCTCAGATACATCGGCTGCCGGCAGTAGTCGGCAGTATCAGTGCCCCCGCCAGTATCAGTGCCGGCTGCGCAGTATCGAGTATTCAGTACCTGTGCCTGGAACATGTATCAGAGTGATACCTAAACTGAGATTATTGGTCTGTGTATCAATGGAAAAACTTCTGTGATTCTCCGTAGTAGCCAACTTCATGAGTCTCCCGAAAACAACTCGGACATGCTGTAGTTCTCCTGGAACAGAAAGGCAAAGATTTTCATCTGTGTGTTGAGTGGAATCTCCAGGCTAACCTTCTTGTCTGCCGTATTCATCAATCCTTGTGCAAAGCTGCTGTAATAATTCTTGTAGCTGCTTGTCAAGTATTCCCAGGAAGGCAGGGCGAGGATAAGGTGGGTATTATACTGGCTCAGTTCGGATGCAGAAACACTTGAGCTACTGCGTGAGGAGGATCTTTGCATGAAAGTCCATGTTCAGGATGACAGTCCGTGTATCCTGCATTTCCGGTTCTAAATCACCGCATCCCGTAACAAGAAACAAGGGCATCAGCACAGGCAACAGCCACTGTAGAATTCGATTGAATCCCATTTTACTTCTTAATTGTATTTTATATCAATAAAAACCACTTCATTCAAAAAGGCAACGATACTGCTAAAATATGTGATATTTTCACTTAGGATGGTTCCTAATAGTAGAACATAATATTTAACATCAATCGGTTTGTTTTGCAAGAATTGGGTAAATTGTGGGTAAATTTTTGACTGTGAAGAATTAGTGGGAGTGTGTAAGGCTCCAGAACTTGCACAACCCACCCACTAATCTTTCTAAGTCAGTTAGGTCATTTACTGCATACTAAAAAGAGTGCAAACATTTTGATTATGGACTGCAACACAAATTCACTGTAAAATGGATATTTGAACTTATAAAACTATATGAATCCTGAACAAATCAAAAAAGACTGGAATACAAGGGGTTACAGCTTTAGAATATTCAAAGATCCACCGGGACAAGTTTGGGCAGATTTTGTCCACAAGACAGATGAACTTGTCGTCTTGGCGGAGGGACAGATTGAAATTGAAATTGAAGGTGAATCTCAGAAACCTCCGATTGGTAAGGAAGTTTTTATACCTGCTAAAGCTAAGCACACAGTCCGGAATGTCGGTAAGACAATTAACGCCTGGTATTACGGATACAAAAAATAATATATTAAATTATGAACAAACAAAGAATTTGGGAAATTTTAGAAATAAGTAAGGAGAATGACAAACACAGCAAAGTCTTTGATTATTTTATTTCAATACTAATTGGTTTAAATGTTGTTGCGTTAATTTTAGAAACTGAGAAGAATATTTTTGAAGATTACGAATCATTTTTTAGATATTTTGAAATAGTATCGGTATTAATATTTAGTGCAGAATATTTGTTAAGATTATGGTCTTGTGTTTCGGTTGAGCAGTACCAACATCCAATTTTTGGTAGGATCAAGTATATTGTTTCTCCAATGGCAATTATAGACCTGATTGCTATAGCTCCCTTTTATATAACATTTATAGTAACTGATAATAGAATCCTTAGGATTTTAAGATTTCTCAGAATCCTAAGAATAACTAAACATTCTAAGCATTCAAAAACTTTTCACATCATAACTAATACAATTTATAAGAAAAGATCAGAGTTATTATCTTCATTGATACTGATGTTAAGTCTCTTATTGATTTGTTCAACAGGTGTATATTTTGCTGAGAACGAAGCCCAACCAGAGAAGTTCTCAAGTATTCCATCAGCCATGTGGTGGGCCGTAGCAACATTGACAACTGTAGGTTACGGCGACATTTTTCCTATCACTTCTCTTGGAAAATTATTAGGTTCTATTTCGGCGATTTTCGGAATTGGGTTTTTTGCTTTACCTGCTGGTCTATTGGCTACAGGTTTTTCTGATGAAATAAAAAAAGAAAAATCTTTTTGTCCACATTGTGGAGAAAAGTTGCCTTCAGACTAAGTTGTGGAGAGTGTCTGACTGTTAAGAATTAGTGGAGGTTGCTCATAGTGATTATAGTGCAGGTATTATTTAGTTACTCAGTAAAATGTATTTTCTATCTATTCATTTGGAATTCCAACCTTAACCAAGCCATCCAGTGAAAACTCCTTGATAATTGTGAGTGCGGATCCTTCGTAAAGCAAATTATTTTCATCAACTGGGTTTTGTACCTGTGGGCTGGGCGATCCCGTCTATGATCATTTTAGGAGCAGTACCGACATCAATGATTTCCGGACGACTAGCCAAGTATTCTTTCACTCCAGAAAGATTTTCCACTGCCTCCATAAAATCCAGTACGGATGGATATACATTCAGAATATTCTGCTGAAGAATAGTTGCTAATGAAAAGTGATGATAGACTGAAAAATCACAGTAATAAGGTTTTGCTCCAAAAAAGTAGGGTCCCTCGTCATTGTGTTCAAGTTGTCTAGCGAAGTTCTGCAGAATTCCGGAGAAACTGCTTAGAAAAGTCTCTTTTAATTTCAAATGATCCTCCCCTATTCTGACGTTGACTGTAGGGTTCAGGGGCGCAAAAAGTTCCTGAGTCTGTTCAAAAACGGCATCCACCCTAGCTGCCAGCAAGGGGTCTTCCGGCATGGTTCCTGTCAGCTTCGCCAAATAGCGTACGATAGCTCCGCTCTGCCAGATATGAACCGTATCGTTCACCACCAGCACAGGTAGTTGCCCGAAGGCGACCTCCAGCTTCGCCTCAGACCAGGGCTTGCCATAATAATCCCAGGCCATTTCATAACGGTACTCAAACCCGGCATAACGCATCATCATCTGCGGTGATTCAGCCAGTGCTCTCAGGTTAAAATAGATTAACTCAAACTTGGGTTGTTCGCTCATTGCTCTTTCCTTTCTGTCTTTGTGTTCATATTGATACTTTTCGGCACTCAACACACCAAACTAATTTACAGGTTCCCATCCTGCTTTAACCAGACCTTCGATAATTGGATCTGTAAGCATCGAATTCGGGACAAAGATTTGTCTAAAATCATCTTTTGTCTTCAGATTTGGTCGAAGTGAAAGGTATCGATTTAAGGCGGATTTAGCTTCCTCAACAACACCAAGATGACCAAGAGCTGCCGCTCGCCAGCCTATCATGTGTCCTTGATCAGGATGATATTGCAAAGCTTTGTCACTGGCATCCAGAGCCTCTTGGTACCTCTTCTGTCCGAGATATGAACAATACAATGCACCATATATTCGTTCCAATTCAGGGTCAACAGGACTCAATTCAAAAGCTTTCAAGATAGAAATTTCTGATTCTTGGAATCTTCCAGCATGAGCTTGAATCAAGCCTAACCACCAATTACTCAATGTAAAACTAGGATTAAACTGGACCGCTCGTTCTGCATAATTTAATGCATTGGGGAAATCCCCACTGAAAAAATAATGTGCCGCTAGGCCGATCAATGCTAAAGGATTTTCAGGATTTAATGTTTCAGCTTTACGTCCATGAACCTTCATCATCTCCAAGGTTACTTTGGAATCATCAGTGGTGAAGTGCACCAAATCCCAAAATCCACAAAGTGCCAAATAGGCATAAGCATCGGAAAGAGTATCATCTAGATCAATGGCCTTTTCAAAATGGAGGCGAGCTTCTGTAAGCCCTTGATTATCAAGATCTGAATAATTTCTATCATTATACAATTTCAACCCTTGTAAATATTCTTCCCAAGCACTCATGCTTTGAGGTCTACTGCGGCTCAGTCTTTTTAGTTCATGACCTGTCACCGATGGTGAAACTCTGCGGGTAATCGCCTCGGAAACCTCGTCCTGCACATCAAAGATGTCCTCCAGAGTTCGGTCCCACTTTTCTGACCAGAGGTGGTGGTCCTCCTCCGCGTCAATGAGCTGCGCGGTGATGCGCACTCGGTTTCCCCCTTTGCGTACGCTGCCCTCAACAATGTAGCGCGCACCTAGTTCGCTTGCAACTTGCTTGAGGTTGTGTGACTTCCCCCGGAAGGTGAAGCTTGAGTTACGGGAAATCACCGGGAAGGTGCGCCATAGTGAGAGGTTGGTGATGATGTCCTCGGTGATACCATCCGCGAAGTACTCCTGCTCCGGATCACCGCCCATGTTTGCAAAAGGCAGAACAGCAATAGCAGGAGGTTTTTCGGTTGAAGATTGTTGTCTAGTTGTGGATTCTGGAAGTATTCTTTGAGATGTACCATCAAGTGTAACATCAACTGCATGTAGAACTGTATTTTTAACAGTCTGCTCTCCTAAATCGTGAAATTGAAAGTCCGTCTTCTTATTAACTATCTCGTGAACATTTTTTGACAGGCATACTCCTCCTGGCTGTGCAAGTGCCTCCAGCCGTGCAGCGATATTGACTCCCTCACCATAAAGATTATCACCCTCGATGACCACATCCCCCATGTTGATGCCTATACGGAACTCCATCTGTTCCTCTTCAGGTACGGAATTATTCCGCTCTTTTATAGTGTTTTGAAACTCTGAACCACATATTACTGCTTCGACCGCACTTTGGAAATCAGCAAGAACAGAGTCTCCAGCAGTGTTGAAAATACGCCCGTGATGTTCATCTACTAATCCATCAATTATGTATCTGCAAACCTTTAGATTCTTGAGGGTTTGATCCTCGTTTTCTTCCATCTTCGTACTGTAACCCACAACATCTGTGGCTAGAATTACTGCAATTTTTCTTCTTAGACTGGACTCTGCCATATTAATATTTATCAAGAAAAGGAGCTAAAAAGTAAAAAACTCGTCCTCTCGATGTAATACAAAATGTCTAGTTTTTAAGTGGTAATATATGTCAACCCAATATATAACATCAATCGGTTTGTTTTACAAGAAAGTTGGGATTTTACTTGGAGGGTGTCTGACTGTCAAAAATTAGGAAGATAACTCACTGGTGATTCTCCAAGGTTAAATAGTTTTAGTAGGCTTAACGGTTTCGAGGTATAGGACGGTAAAGATCATTTTTTCTACCTTGAACAGTTTCACTATAAACTACGTATAGTCCAGCTCCAGCTATTAGAACAATTCCCAGCCATGAAACTATATCTGGCCAATCCCCAAAAATAGTTATACTCCAAAAAATAGATAAAGGGAGTGCTACATATTCAAAAGGTGCTATTATTCCTGCTTTTGTGATACGGTACGCCTGGCTGATGAAATAGGCTCCCAATCCACTAAATATCCCTATCCCAAACATGATCATCAAGTCCTGCCAGGTTGGTACTATCCAGGCCCGAAATAGATAAAAAATAATTGGTTGGGTAGGATCGGCTAAATTTCCATCTCCAAAGATCAGGCCCATAAGACTGCTAAAAAAAACAAGATTCAGTTGAATATAAAAGACCATTGTTGAAGCTTTTTCGTCTTTACCCATTTTACGGGTCATGATCTGTACCAGAGAATATGCTAGTGCTGCAGCTAGAGGAAGCATACTTGCAGGATTGAAAGACTCCAAAACCTGGCCTGAGCATTATCATCACCCCTATAAGTCCCACAAAAACAGCTATCCAACTTCGCATTCCAACCTTTTCTCCGATTAGAAATACTGAAAGTGACGTAATCAGCAATGGTGCAATAAAGAAAATAGCCACAGCTTCAGCCAGTGGAATAGTAACTAATGCTGTAAAAAAGCAAAGATTAGCGACCACTATTCCAAATCCTCTTAAAAGATGAAGCCCTAGCCGCTTGCTAAGGAGATATTTGTACCCGCCATCTATTGGTACAAAAACAAGAAGTGTGAATAAGATTGCTACACTTGCTCTAATCAATATGATCTGATGCAAAGCATAATTTCCACTTATAAACTTGATTGCCATGTCCTGAGTAGTAAAGAATACTTGAGCTAAAGTAATGCAAATAATACCCAAATACTTTGAATTTATTTCCATGATTCTAAAGGATAATTTTATATTAATTGGGAACAAAAATACTATCTTCGCCCAGTTACTACATTTGATAGTACTTGTAATTTTTGACAGGAGAAAAAGGGTGGTGGCCTAAATCAATTTCTAAGTTTTACATTCGGCAGAGACTTGCTTCAATCAGCCAGGTAGGTTTTAGAATAATCAATATATCAAAATTAGTTTTATTTTACAAGAATTGTGGATTTTACTTGGAGGATGTCTGACTGTGAAGGATTAGTGGGGGTTAATCACAGGAGATGATGGGTTTGTTTATAGACATAGCTGATTTTCAAGGACTTCCAGAGAGACGTCGTGTCATTGTATTTTTGAAACAATGAGTTCTCCTAAATGATTGGTTGTTAATAGTGATTTTCAAATGAGAGAATAAAATTCTCAACTGCATTCGTCAAAAAAAGTATTCAAGTGCCAAAAAATGTGTGGTGTGATTGTGTGAAATAAGACTGCGTTGTAAGATCACTAAACAAGCGTGGAAGTTAATAATCACGAAGGTGAAAATCCGGACAGGTACTCCGGATATCCCTGGTTTATTACTGTCTTACTCCATTAACATACTTTCCTTTGATCTTGCCGTTTTTATCGAAATCAGTAATGTTCCATGGTGAATCTTTCTTGAATTCTCCCACTAATTTACCACCGTCAGGAAAAAAGTATGTTCCCTGCCCGTTTTTTTTATCATCTTTCCATTCTCCTTCATACTTGTGTCCTTCTAATTCTCCTCCCTCAGGGAAAGTGAATGATCCCTGACCGTTAAATTTCCCATCTTTAAACTCTCCAACATACTTCTCTCCGTTAGCCCAGGTATATGATCCTTGACCATGCCTCTTTTCTTCCTTCCATTCTCCTTCATATTTGTTTCCATTTAGAAAAGTGAACAGACCTTGCCCGTGTTTTTTCCCACTCTTGAAGTCTCCTATATACTGGTTACCGTCATTATACGTGTATGTTCCTCGTCCATTTCTTTCTCCATCCTTCCATTCACCCTCATATTTGTTTCCATCAGGAAAAGTGAGAGTTCCCGCTCCGCCTGGAATTCCTTTCTTATTAATTGATCCTACATATTTTCCATCATTTTTCTCATCTCCACTTTCAAGCCAGATCCATTTTTCATTCTCATTATGAAGAAACAAAATCTTTTCTTTTTTCTTATCAACAACCATTACTCCATGGATCCACTTTTTAAGCATTTTCCCATTTTTGTCGAATTCAGAAATATTAAAAAGTTTACCTTTTCTGAATTCACCTACTCTTTTTGCTCCAGTTTTCCAAGTGAAAGTTCCCTGTCCATGTTGTTTGTCATCCTTGAATTCACCCGCGTATTTACTTCCATCGGCATAGGTGTATATGCCTTGTCCGTTCTTTTTTGCTTTTTTCCCATTGTCCTACATACCGGTTACCATTAGGCAAATTATAAGTTCCTTGTCCATGTTTTTTCCCGTCCTTGAATTCACCTTGATACGTAGATCCACTGGTATATGTGAAAATCCCCCTCCCATGTTTTTTCCCGTCCTTGAAATCGCCTATATATTGGTTGCCACTGGGTGTATTATATATTCCTGAACCATTCGGTTTCCCATTTTCAATTGTTCCTTCGTATTTATAATCTTTTCCTGCAACACCTTCCTCATGCCAACCCCATCTACCGCTCACCTTTCGAAGAAACAGGACCATTTTTAATTTCTCACCTGCTCCAATAATATACTTCCCTTTTGCAGTCCTTCCTATGAGTTTTCCTTCATTGTTGAAATGGTCGGTGTTCCACTCGTTCCCATTTTTCCACTCACCAGTCACTCTTTTACCATCAGGAAAAGATAATATTCCCTTTCCATCAGGTTCCCCGCTTGAGGTTATTCCTTCGTATTTTTGTTGAACATTTTCATCTCCATAACTCTCCCATTCATGACCGGTAGATATTTGCCATAGGTACAACACTTCTGGATCTGCCGAATTAACTGACAGAGGTGAAGTCAAGAGAAGGAGGAAGATAAAGATCTTTAGTATAAGTCTCATGGGTTTCTATTTGTTGGTTAGCAGAATTGGAAATATATCATCATTAGGTGTTTTTTACAAGAAAGGTCTTTCCCAAGGTTGAGGTGGCCTGTGCAACTCTTTAACATAATATAACAAATTTGGTATATTTCCAAGAAATGGTAATTTTAACTTGAGCATATTTTGTTTTAAGGAATTTAGACTTTCAAGGAGTAACTTTCCAAAATAAAGTTATAACATCCTAAATTTGTGTTACTGCGGGGTCCGGACAAAAACGTAATCCTTCTTCCAGTCCATCCAAAATTTGCATTTGCTCATTATTCAAATTGAAATCAAATACATTAGCGTTTTCTCCGATCCTTTCCGGACTTACAGATTTAGGAATAACTGTATGTCCACGCTGCAAAGCCCAGCGAATCATCACCCGAAAGCAGATTTTTTCATTTCTTTTGCAATCTGACAAAGATTGGGCTCATCAAAACGATTTCCTCTTGAAAGCGGACAATAACCGGTCAGGTGAATGTTTTCTTTTTGGCAAAATGAGTAAATGTGTTCCTGCTGTAAAAAAGGACTCAACTCTATCTGGTTTACGACCGGATGTTCACTGCCTTCGACTAGCAATTCTTTCAGGTGTCTTGGAGCAAAATTACTGACACCGATAGAGCGGCTTCGTCCTTCTTTTTTGATTCTTTCTAAGGCCCTCCAAATTTTAAGCTGAGATCCTTTTTCAGGCCAATGAATCAGGTAAAGATCCACATAATCTAGATTCATCTTTTGCAAGCTGACATCAAATGCTTTCAAGGCATGATCATATCCTAAACCACTATCCCACAACTTGGTTGTCACAAAAACTTCTTCTCTTTTTAAACCCGAATCGTTAACTGCAGCACCGACATCTTTTTCGTTCCCATACATTTCTGCAGTATCAATATGCCTGTAGCCAGTTTTTAAAGCAGACAAAACGGCATCATAAGTCTCTTTTCCTGACTGGGCAGCCCAGACCCCAAGTCCAAACAATGGCATACTGTTGCCATCGTGGAGTGTAATACGGCTGCTTATATTCAAAGGTGAGAACACTTGGATAAACTTATTTTAGATTATACTGTTTGAGTGATAACTTGCTTCAAATTTAACTCATCTGCAAATATTTTCCAAATATTAAAGTTATTGATCTGATTTTGTACATGTTCATAGTTGACTGCCATCAAGACTGATTATTTCTCCCTGTCGAATTGTCACCCAGATTACTGATGATAGCACTACCACCGCTCCTATAACCACGGCAACCGGGGCTGAGAATTCTGTAGCCAGAGCTCCGGAAGAAAGTCCGCTTCTTTGAGGCGTGCAACCGAAAGATAGGTGTAGGTACTGCCGATGGAGAACCAGAAATCTATTTCTTTCATGGATTTAATTTTATTAAAGTTTCATATTTGCATTTAGTCAGTTCAACGATGTAATTTTTGAACGAATCATAACATTCTAATTATGAAGTGTAAACAAATTAACAACCGGTATTTTGGCCTCTTTACAAGCTGTTATTCCAACACTGTTCCCACGATTTGGGGGTTTCCTCGTAAAAATGAATCTGCATCCATTTCCTGTTTGCCTTCCGGTTTAAGACGCAAGATTCGCAAACCTCCGGTACGTGTACCCACGGTCAATTCCGGAAATATTTTTCCCGGCTCAAAGCTTTCATTCACTACTTCAACTTTTGTCAACTGAATCCTGCGTTTGTTTTCATTTTTTCCGGATATGCTATAAAAAGTAAAAATTCCTGGCCATGGTGTAAATGCCCGTAATTTACGTTCAATTTCGCGGGCCGTTTCTTCAGTCCAGCGTACTCGACCTTCATCTTTTTTGATGATTCTACAGTAAGTTTCCTCCCCCTCATTTTGCTCTGTGGCAGAGAAATTTTCTGCAAGCAGTTTTGGCAAAGTTTTGCGGATCAGTTGTCCACCGATTTCTGCCAATCGGCTTCCGAGTAACGGAGTTGTGTCATCCTGAAGAATGGTTTCGGGTTTGGAAGCAGCAACCAGGGGGCCTGCATCAAGTTTCAAAACAATTTTTTGTAAAGATACACCTGTTGTTTCAAGTCCGGAAGCAATTGCCGCCTGAACTGGAGAGGCCCCACGCAAATTCGGCAACAAAGAAAAATGCAGATTGAAACAGCCGACCCTGGGAATATCTAAAAAAGACTGCGGTAAAATTTGTCCATAAGCACATACCATAATTATTTCAGGAGTTAATGATCTCACCAATTCCAGTGTTTCCTGACTTCCCGCTTTTTCCGGAGTATGAACAGGCAATTTTTGATTTTGTGAAAATTGCTTTATGGATGACGGAGTCAGAACCCGCTTGCGTCCAACTGGCCTGTCTGGTTGAGTAAAAACGGCGCTGATTTCTGATCCGGAATCCAAAACTGCCTGTAAAGAAGGGATTGCCCACTCCGGTGTTCCCATGAAAATTATGCTCATATTATTACACAGTAGAAAAGATAAATTATATTTAGCTGATAACACTATAGTTTAACTTGCTTTGCAAGTGATTTGGGATTAAAGTTCTGTTTAGTTAATTTTATTAAAGTGACCTCTTTTATTTTGATGCTGAGCTGTGGAAAAATTAAATCTCGAAAATCCATTGGATCCAAAAACATCTAAAAAGGTTTCTGAAAAAGAAACTCCTGCAATGCTTTATGAGCAGATGCTGAAGCGTGGTGAAGAGTTGCTGGAAAAGCCTTTGCAGGGCGGTGGTGAATCACGGGTTCGTGTTCAGCACAGCAAGGGGCGGATGACAGTATGGGAGCGAATCAAAGTTTTGACTACAGCCGAAGCACACATTACTTTTCAAAACTGGGGTGCGGAACTGGACGGTGCCGGAATTGTGACTGGAATTCTCAACATTGACGGACGCGATGTTGCGGTTTACGGACATGATTTTACCGTTCGTGCAGGTTCAATGGACGCAACAAACGGAAGCAAAATTGCGCGCCTTATTTTGATGGCGGGAGAGCACGGTATTCCATTAATTGGTATGAATGATTCCGCAGGAGCTTATGTGCCGGCTGGTGTGGGAGGCCTTGACGGATATTCGGAAGCATTTTCAGCCATGCGTAAAATAAGCGGTATAGTGCCTTCGATCCTGCTGATGTTTGGTTACATGTTTATCCGTGGACGCTTGAGTTCTGGTGGTGCGTTTTCTAAAAACAAAACTATAAATACTTTTTTTGGTTTAACCGGCCCGGACGTTGTACGTGAGGCGCTTGGTGAAGATATTACTGCCGATGATTTGGGAGGTCCGAAAGTTCACAGTAAAAGCGGTGTGGTTGACTTGACTGCTCCGGATGAATTGGGAGCATTGCGTACTGCTTTGAGACTTTTGCGTTACCTGCCTGACAATAATTACACAGCACCGCCTTTTCGTGCAACCTCTTTATCAATGGATGAGTATGTCGAAGAGGAAGCAATTCTGCTCCACAAAACATTCACCAATCCAGTTACTGGTTTCAACACGCCTTTTGATATGAGACTGTTTTTGCAGCAGCTTGTTGATTATGGAGATTATTTTGAAATTCAGGAAGTCAGGGCAAAACAATTGACCACGGCATTTGGCAGAATGGGTGGCAATGTAGTTGGTTTAATTGCCAACAACAGCGCTTTTGCTTCCGGAAACATCGACACAGAATCCTCTAGAAAAGGTGCAAAATTTATTCGATTTTGCAACCTCTACAACATTCCGGTTATTTTTCTTGAAGATGTCAGTGGCTATGCTCCGGGCTCTGAACAGGAACGTGCGGGAGTCGTTCAGGCAGGTCGGGAACTACTGGATGCAATCGTGGATTTGCGCGTACCCAGACTGACGCTGATAGTCAGGAATGCTTTTGGAGGGGCATACTGTGCCTGGAACAGTTATCACGTTGGCGGTGATTTTGTTTTTGCCCTGCCAAGTGCAAGAATTGCTGTGATGGGTCCGGCTGGAAGACAGTATGTTTACAAAGATGAATTTCGAGAAATTCTGAAAATTTTTCAGCAAAGTCTTGATTCCGGAGTTGAGGAACATGAAGCTGCAATTGTTCGAGATAAGGCAATGGCAAAACTGACTTTACGTTATGAGAGAGAATTGCTCAATCCGGAAGAAGCTCTGCGGCTTGGTTCTGTTTCCAGTATTGTAATGCCCGGACACAGCCGAAAGGTTTTGGGCAACACACTGTGTTATCTCCTACGTCATTATCAACCTAGCGCTATGAACGGACCACAAAGGGAATAGCCGAAACAGCTTGAAAAATCAAACAAAAAGTGTATCCTGATTTGTTTGAATCTGTTTGTCTTTCTACAGTTTAAATTACATCTTTCATTTTTATATGCTTAAATTTCTTGGTAAAAAAGGCCGTACACTGGTTATTCTTATTTTGCTGGGCGCACTGCTGGGAATAATTTTGTTTTTGAATAAAATTCTTTTTCCTTTTTTACTGGCAAGTTTCCTGGCATACGTGCTTGCTCCGGTGATTGACAATCTTCACCAGAGGAAAATCCGTTCGCACAGTATTTCTCGTGGAGGTGCAGTCCTGCTAGTTTATTTTGTAATTTTAGTTGTACTAATTGGTGGAGGAAGTTATGTGGTGCCCAAAGTCTCTGCAGAAATGGGCTCCATGATTCAAGAATTCCCCAAAGCTGTGACGAAAATATCAAAAAAATGGGGGCCAGTTTTAGATGGAAAAATAAGCAGTATTGTCTCTCTTTTTCCTGAACCTGATAAAGTGGAACCGTTGCCGGTTATTGAAAAGATTGAAGATAAAAATCAATCCACAGAAATTTGGACGGAAAACGGAGAATTGCTGAAAATTCTGAATAGTTACACTTATGAAATAAAGGGTCTTAACTCAGATCGAATCGAGATAGTTCCACATCGTAAGTCAGGCGGTGAAAGTGGAATTGAAGAAAACCCCAATGTTCCATTAGATATGCAAACTCAATTATCTCTTTTGGCAGAGGAAGGTGTGGAAAAGCTGAAAGCCAATATGGTCCGCTTTCTTGGACTTGGCCGCCAACTGATTTCACAGGTGGTTGGCTCAGTTTTTACACTGTTTTTAACTTTTATGGTTGCAGCATTTATCTTGGTGGATACCGAACGTACTCTTTCTTTCTGGCGTTCTCTTGTGCCTTTGCAGTATCACACACGTTACAGTGATCTGCTCAAAAGTCTTGATAAAGGATTAAATGGAGTGGTACGAGGTCAACTGATTATTTGCCTGGTTAATGGGATTTTGACATTTATCGGTTTGATGATAATTGGAGTCCCCTTTGCTTTCACACTTGGACTTGTAGCCATGGTTTTTTCATTAATTCCCATCTTCGGCACGATCCTTTCGAGTATACCAATTGTAATCATGGGACTGACAATTTCATTAAGTACGGGACTGCTGGGGCTTCTATGGATTTTAATAATTCATTTTATTGAAGGAAATTTTCTCAATCCAAAAATCATGGGTACCGCGGCACAAATTCATCCTGCTCTGATTGTTTTTGCCCTGGTTACTGGAGAACATATGGCCGGAATAGCAGGGGCACTGTTGGCTGTACCTGTTTACTCAATTCTGCAAACTTTTTTCTTCTTCCTTAAATCAATGGTAGAGGAACTGGAAAAGGAACCCGCAGTCGCAGAAAAAGTTGTTTAAAAAGTCCATTAATTTATCCCAATTTCAAAAGCCGGATGTCTGAATATCTCAAATTTGCGCATGAACTTGCAGATGCGTCAGGAAAAGTAATTCGGAAATATTTTCGTTCAAAAATGACTGTTGAAGATAAGGCCGACGACAGTCCGGTTACTGTTGCAGATCGTCTGACCGAAACAATTATGCGTGAGATGATTTCAAAAAAATTTCCAGATCATGATATCCTCGGAGAAGAACACGGTTATCAACCAAAAGGAAGCAAATGGAAATGGGTGCTGGATCCTATTGATGGAACACGTAGTTTTGTGGCCGGAATGCCAATATTTGGTACGTTGATTTGTCTGCTGGAACAGGAAATTCCGCAAATTGGAATGATTGATATACCAATACTTCAGGAACGATGGTGCGGATTGAGGAAAAAGGAAAGTATATTTTATCCTAATTTGCCTGACGGAAAACCGCTTGCCTGCAAAGTTTCCAATCAGCAAAAAATTGAACAGTCCATTCTTTACAGCGCAGACCCGGCGATGTTCAACAACGCTCAAAAACCGTACTTTGATCAGATTGCGGCACAGGCAAAACTAGTACGATTCGGTGGAGATTGCTACAGCTATGGATTGTTGGCTTCCGGACACATAGATTTGGTGGTTGAAGCAGATCTCAAAAATTATGATGTACTGGCACTTGTTCCGGTAGTCGAATCAGCGGGTGGATTGATCAGCGACTGGAATGGTAACAGCTCTTTTGATGACGAATGGGATGGTTGCCTGGTTGCGACTGCATCTCCGGAATTACACAAGCAGGCCTTAGGTCTGCTTAAAACTTCTTAACCTGGTTTCAAAAAATAATATGCATATTTCACGATTCCCACGACTCCATTTTGCGCACCTGCCGACTCCTCTCGAACCACTCAAAAACTTGAGTAAACTACTTGGCGGTCCACAGCTTTTTATTAAACGGGATGACTGTACTGGTCTTGCTACTGGAGGAAACAAAACACGTAAATTGGAATTTTTGCTGGGGGAGGCACTGCAAAAAAATGCAGACACAATTATTACTCAAGGCGCAACACAATCAAATCATGTTCGGCAGACTGCAGCAATTTGCTCAAAATTAGATTTACGCTGTGAAATTTTGCTGGAACACCGTACAGGCAGCAAAGATCCGGACTATCTTGAAAACGGGAATGTTTTGTTGGATCGACTTTTTGGTGCAAATATACTTTCTGTTCCAGCCGGAACTGATATGGTTGCTGCCATGGAAGAAATGGCTGCTGAAATAAGAAAAAACGGCGGCAATCCCTATATTATTCCCGGCGGTGGTTCGAGTCCGACCGGTGCGCTGGGTTATGTGAATTGTGCTATGGAACTAGTGGGACAAGCTAATGATCGTAGTTTAAGGATTGATCAACTCGTTACTGCTACCGGAAGCGCAGGAACACAGGCCGGACTTTTGGCAGGTCTGGAAGGAACGCGCAGTGGTATTCCGGTTTTGGGAATTTGTGTAAATGCAGACAAAGAAACTCAGGAGGAAAAAGTATTTGCACTGGCCGAAAAAACCTCAGAATTTCTCGGAATTCCCGGCAGTATAAAACGCGAATCAGTTGTTGCGAATGGTGACTACGTCGGTCCTGGTTACGGATTGTCGACAGATGGAATGATTGAAGCCGTGCAGCTACTGGCTCGTGAAGAAGGGGTTCTGCTGGATCCGGTATACTCCGGAAAAGGGATGGCAGGTTTGATTGATCTTGTACGAAAAGGCAAATATCGTAAAGACGAAAACATAGTCTTTCTTCATACTGGTGGCTCGGCGGGTTTGTTTGCCTATCGAAAAACTTTTACTGCATGAAGTATGATTTGCCAGGAGCTTGATTTAGAGTGATTCGTGATCAAGCCGGTTCATGCCGTTAAAAGCTGCAATACGGTAGGCTTCATCAAGTGTTGGGGAGTTAAAAACTGTGTTCATAAAATATTGTATTGTACCTTCAAAAAACATCACTGAATGTCCCAGGTGAATCAATTCTGAGGCGTGCGGTCCAATGATGTGGATACCCAGTATTTTGAGTGTTTCCGGATCAAAGAGCAGTTTTAGAATTCCCTCTTCTTCACCCATAATGTGGGCGCGGGAAATTTCTTTAAAATGAGCAATTCCAATTTCGTATGGAGTGCATTCATCAGTCAACTCTTCTTCAGTTTTTCCTACCATCGAGACTGCCGGAATAGTCCAGATTCCAAGAGGTAAATTTTTGGGCATTTTTTCAAATTCAAGTTTGCCGAAGGCGTGCAAAACAGCAATCCGGGCTTGGGACATGGAGGTTGATGCCAGACCCGGAAATCCAATTACATCACCCACAGCATAAATATTCGGCTGGTCTGTCTGGTAATTTTCATTGGTTTTGATTAATCCGTTTTTACCCAACTCTACTCCTACTTTATCCAGATTCAGGCCACCGGAATTAGCAAAACGACCTGCAGCCACCAGAACTGTTGAGCAGGGTAAAACTTTCTGGCTTTCTAGTTTTACATGTATTTCATCTGTATTGATTTTTTCTATGCCCTCAACATTTTCTCCTAGACGCAAAGTAATACGCTGGTTACGCATCTGGTACATTAAATTTTCTGCAATTTGACGATCTACAAAGGGAAGTATATTACGGTCACGTGCAATGAGATTAACTCGAATACCTATTTTTGAAAAAATAGAGGCGTATTCACAACCGATTACCCCGGCACCAATGATAGTTACTTTTTTGGGCAGATGTTTGATGTCAAGAATGCTGTCTGAATCAAAGACGCATTCGTTGTCAAAAGGAGCCCATTTGGGTCTTCGCGGAGATGATCCAGTGGCGATAATCGTATAGTCGGCAGTAATTTCATATTTTTCGCTGCTGTCTGCAGGAGTGATTTCCAGTATTGTTGCCGATTGGAAGCGTGGTATTCCTTCGATAACCGTGATATGATTTTTTTCTAAGTTGCGACGTAAGGAATTCTCCTGATCCTGGATCACAATTTCTTTACGGTACATCAACTCCCGGGTGGTCAAATTTTCTTTAAATTTAATGTCAATTCCGTGTGTTTGCTGACGCAGCAGGGCTAAATGCATCACTGTTTCTCTTAGAGATTTGGAGGGAATTGTGCCGGTGTGAAGAGAGGCTCCACCCAGATGCGTTGATTTTTCAATCAATGCAACCTGTTTTTTAAGTTTACTGGCCTGCAAGGCGGCCTTTTCTCCAGCTGGTCCGGATCCGATAACAACTATGTCGTAATGATGAATTTCCTGCATTTATTCCCTTTTATAATTCTTGAATATTTGTTGACAAATCATAGATGAAAAGTCCTAATAAGTTTATTTTTTCCAGTATGAGTCAGTTACAATGGCAACAAACTACAATAATGTTTTCACGTTGAATTCAAATCCGGACGTTCTTTTAAAAACCTGTCCAGTCCGTTAGTATCTTCGCCGGCATTTTTTATACGCAGGACTCCTTCTTCAAGCACCGATTGTTCTGCTGCAATAGAAAGACGTAGAAAGTGTTTCCCATCTGCACCAATTTTTCCGAAGGATTTACGATCCAGAACTGCAATCTGATGTTCATAAAGTGCAAACATTTGGAAGATGTTTGCTGGAGAACTTTGCTCCTCTGCCGGAAGGCTGTGGTGTTTTTTAATTAGGCCTAAATTTTCACATATTCCTGAAATATTTGGGAACAAGTAAAATGCCCCTCCTGGTTTTTGACAGCTAATCCCCGGGATTTCATTTATTTGCTGCAAAATCAAATTTCTGCGTGATTCAAAAGTCTCTACCATTTCTTTTACGGACTGCTTTGAAAGTGGACTTTCCAGAGCAACTCTGGCAGCCTCCTGATTGTAGGGTGGAACACAAGAGAAATAATTAATGTTCAGTCTTTTAAAAACCTCTGCCTCTTCAACTGTTGGAAAAACTGCATAGCCGATTCTCCCACCGGTCCAGGCATATGTTTTTGAAAAACCACTAGCAATTATTGTACGTTCTGTCATTTCCGGTATTGAAGAAATGGAGTGGTGTTGTTGACCGTCAAAAATAATCTTTTCGTAAATTTCATCTGAATATATTCGAACATCCGGCTGGCAACGCTCCAAAATTATTCGAGCTGTTTCTTCAAGAAGTGATTGAGAGGCGACTCCTCCGGTTGGATTGGATGGGAAATTAAGGTAAATAAGTTTTGTCTTTGGTGTTATTAAGTTTGCCAGTTGATCAGGAGAAAAAGTAAAATTCTCAGATTCGTTAAGATGCAGCGGTACCGGAACCGCATGGACATATCGAATGAACGATTCATAAATCGGAAATCCGGGACTTGGATAAATCACCTCGTCTCCAGGATTGCAGTAAACCTGTTGTGCAAAACCAATCGAAGGTTTACCACCCGGAAAGACAACGACCTGCTCCGGATTTGTTTGCAGTCTTCGTGTTTCGTTGACCTGATTACTGATTGCTGTTCGTAAAGAAAGCAGACCTTTAGGATCACAATAATGCGTATTATCAAGATCCAACTGCCGCTTTATTTCATCCTTTATATGTTTTGGTACAGAAAAATCTGGTTCTCCAAAATTCAATTTTATAACCGCTTTTTTTTGCTGTTCTACACGAACAATATGGGGCCCTATTTTGAATGCGTTTTCTGTGTCGATCCATGAGTTTCGTTCTGCAAATAAATTCATTTGTTGTCCGGTTGTTAATTTAGAGGTTAAGGTTTTTCTCTTAAAATTTGTTCTGATTTGTTAAACTCATTTCGTCCAAAACAAAAAACTGTACAGACTACAAACAGGAACTGCAGACAAAATCCAATGAAAACCTGATCGATCAGCAACAGTGGTTCAATTAACTGGAAATTGGCAAAAGCTGGTGAAAATTCTGCTACTACAAAAGTCAATGAACCAAAGACCACAATCAGTTCCATTTTCTCCCGGAAAAAAACCAGGAATAAAGGTAAAATTACCAGAGTATTTAGAATACCTTGTCCCCACAAAAGAAGGATTTTTGATTGTGCCGACAGAGGTGGTAATGCTAAAAACTCTTCTAAACGACCTAACCAGAATGGTCCAGAAAAACTTTCGTTAAATGTTATTTGAAGAATCAAAAATAAGAGTCCGTAAATTAAACCGCAGCCGATTAATTTTACCAGCATAGAGATACTGATTTCTTTCTGAAATCTGCGCCGGAGAAAACTAAGGCCGATGACCTGCTTCTGTGAAGGAATCAATAGGGTTGCTAAAATACCGACTGTTAATGCCGCAATCAATTCAGGAATTAACAACAACCAAAATTTATTGTCAAATGGAATTCCCCAAACAAGGCGTTTCAAGATTTCTCCAAATGGGCCAAATGTCAGCAAAAAAATTGAAAAAAAGACAATTGAGGTCGTCCATTTCCAATAGATCATATTTGTTACAGGACGTAAGGCAAAACCAAGTAACACTCCTGCAAGAAACTGATAGGTGAAATCCTGAGCAATAGCCAATTCTGTATCAAGTGCACGCAGAGAAAACATTTTTGCAATCGCATATCCTGCACCGAGCGCAGTTGGCGCTACATACTTTCCAATTCCGGAAGATAACATCACAACTATTCAGTTTTTTAATTTGAATATTTTTGGAAATAGGCTTTGTAATGGAGTATCATATTTTATTGTTGGCACCAACGTAAATAAAGAAAGATGATTTCAAAATCAATTATATTAAAGCCGCACACTTTAGTCTCCAGAACTAAAAAATTAAACCTGGGAAAGCCTTGCCTGATGGGAATTCTGAATTCAACTCCGGATTCATTTTCTGACAGTTCTCGTTTTTTTAAGCTTGACGATGCATTGGAACAAGCCCGAAAAATGATTAATGACGGCGCAGACTGGCTTGACATTGGCGGAGAATCTTCTGGTCCGGACAGTCAGGATGTGCCTTTGGACGAAGAACTTCAGCGTGTAATTCCTCTCATTCAAAAAGTTCGCATGGAAAGCGACATTTGGATTTCAGTGGACACCTGGAAAGCAGAAGTTGCACGTCAATCTCTGGAAGCCGGTGCAGACGCGATCAATGATGTGACTGCTCTGCGAGGGGATCCTGAACTGGCCAAAGTTGTTAAGGATTTTCAGGTGCCACTGGTAATCATGTACTCCAAAGACTCAACACCGCGAACAACCATACAGCAACCAGATTACGAGGATGTGATGGACACCATCAAGAGTTTTTTCAGAGAACGTCTTCAGTTTGCTGAGTCTAAAGGCATTATGAATAAACAAATTGTGCTGGATCCCGGCATGGGATTTTTTATCAGCGGTACTCCAAAATACAGTTTTGAAATCATCCGGAGAATTTCAGAACTTCATGAATTCGATTTGCCATTGCTGCTGGGTCCTTCCAGGAAATCGTTTCTTGGCGGTGTTACTCCGGGACGTACCTTAAATATTTCAGAGAGGGACATCCCGGGTGCAGTCGTTTCCAGCTTTGCCATCTGGCAAGGAGTTTCAATACTGCGTTTTCATGAAGTAGAGCAGGGACGTCTGCTTATCGATACAATTGAGGCTTTAAAAAGCAGCGGATGAATGTCATAAACTAGAATGTCCGTTGGTAAGAAATATTTCCTCCATCCCAAAAATCGTTAAAAAAGTCGTCAATATTCCAACTGGTTGTCAGCATCAACGCAGAGTTGTTGCTCAGATACCGGAATTCCTTACTAACCCGGAGCTTGGCTTCATGTTTGCGGCGTGATTTGTCCGTCCTTGCTGCGTTTAGATAATCCGTGACTTTTTCGGTGTCTCCTGCATACAGTCCATATTCCCAAAACCTGTCCGTTGCTGTTTGGTGACGGAGAATTCCGTAAAGTTGTAAGGTCCATAAATGAAAATCGTAACTGTCGTAGTCAAGATCGAGTTGACGAAAATAATTGCGAAAGTGATCCTCTCGGAGACCTAATGTTCCATGCATCGTTGTACTCAGCGGATGAAGCCAATAAAATTCTGCAGAGCTGTAAAGCAGTTGCTGCTCACGATTATCAGGTGAGGCTGTTTCAGTGGACTGTGTTGTCTCCCGGTGTTTGCGGATATCAAAGCTGCGCCAGCTAAGCCCGGCAATCCGTTGGTGTCCATAGTGATGATCGAGCACAGCACTGGTGTCTTTGGCATTGTAAGTGACTGTCAGGCTCTGCTTCGGAAAAACTTGTTTGAAAGTTTTATCTAATACATAACTGAAGCGTGCACGCCAATTTTTCCAGTTGAATGAACCTTCCATATTATTTTCCATTGGATGTGGAGAATAGTACGAATTATCGTAAAAATTCTTTTCGTTGTAATACAGATCCTGAAACAACTGTTGGAAACGCAGGAAATTCCAAGGACGTTTTCCCAGCGTGATGCTTGCACCCTGATCTGCTTTTCGCTTATCATATTCCGGCATTCCAAGCAGGGAAAAAGCTGCCCACTCATTCGGACGCCATTCAACTTCTACCAGATAACGGAAAGGTTTTATTTCATAAAATTCTTCCTGCCATCCACGAAAAAAAACAGTAGTTTCGTTTGACAATGCGTGGGGTAAGCGTACCTCAAGGTGAGAATAAAGCAGGTCCAGTCCCATACTTCCGCCGGTCAGCCTCCAACCTCCAGGACTTTCAAACCACTCGTCTTCTTTTAATTTATGAAATTGATAGGACTTAATATCAAGAAAATTTTCCTGATTGAGGTAGGAATGATGAATCTCTGAAGCATCATCGAATGCCTGTACTTTTGAGGAGCCTGGTCCAGATAATAAACTGTAAGAGAGCATAATCAAAAAAGCAAAAGTTGAAAATTTCTGCAGTCTGTAAATGATTATCATTTTCATGACCCTCAGTTTTGCCCGCTATTCTCCTGTTCCAACTTGGCCCATGTGTCCCGCAGAGTTACTGTCCGGTTAAAGACTAAAGCTTCCGGGCGGGACTCTTTCGAATCTACACAAAAATAACCAACACGTTCAAACTGATAAACATCTGCAGGTTTGGCTTTTAGTAATCCAGGTTCGACACGGCAGGATGTTACGGTCTCAATGGAATCCGGATTTAGGTCATTGAGAAAATTACCACCCGGATCATCACTTCCTGGCGAAGGATTAACGAACAGTCGGTCATACAATCGAACTTCAACAGGTACAGAATGCTGAATTGAGACCCAATGGATGATACCCTTTACCTTGCGTCCTTCAGCTTTTGTTCCGGATCTAGTAGCCTGATCGTAAGTGCAGTGGAGTTCGCGCACTTTGCCGTCACTGTCGTAAATAACTTCTTCGCAGCGAATGACGTATGCAAAACGTAGCCGCACTTCTTTTCCAGGAGCGAGCCGGAAATATTTGGCTGGTGGATCTATACGAAAATCGTCATGGTCAATGTAAATTTCCCTTGAAAAAGGCACTTTACGTGTTCCCATATCTGGATTTTTTGGGTGCCGTGACGGTTCAAATTCTTCCGTTTTATCTTCCGGATAATTTGTAATTACAACTTTCAAAGGGCGTAAAACAGCCATTGCACGAGGGGCAGTTTTGTCCAGTTCTTCACGTGCACTATCTTCAAGAACGCTCATCTCAATGTTGTTTTCGCTTTTCGAAATTCCGATTCGCTTACAAAACAGGCGTATTGCCGAAGGCGGATAACCTCGGCGGCGTAATCCGGAAAGCGTTAACATGCGGGGATCATCCCAGCCGTCAACATGCCTCTCCTCTACTAGTTGAATTAACCGACGTTTGCTCAAGACTGTATAACGTAGATTGAGTCGTGAAAATTCAATTTGCCTGGGAAGGCACGGCGCACTCACCTCAGCCAAAATCCATTCATACAAAGGCCGATGGTCCTCAAATTCAAGTGTGCAAAGCGAATGGGTTACACCTTCCAGTGCATCCGACAAGCCATGTGTAAAATCATAAAGTGGATAAATACACCATTGATCAGCTGTGCGCTGATGTGAGATTTTGCGGATTCTGTAAAGGACAGGATCACGGAGATTTATATTCGGTGAAGCCATGTCAATTTTAGCTCGTAAAACATGAGTACCGTCATCAAACTCACCGTCGCGCATTTTTCTGAATAGTGTTAAATTATCTACAACACTTCTCTCCCTGAAAGGACTGTTCTTTCCGGGCTCTGTTAGTGTCCCCCGGAGTTCTCTGATTTCGTCTGCATTTTGGCTTTCAACGTAGGCTTTCCCTTTTTGGATTAGTTCTTCTGCGAATAAATAAAGCTGTTCAAAATAATCTGATGCATGAGTAAGATTCTCACCCCAGTCAAATCCCAACCACCGCACGTCTCGTAAAATCCCTTCGACATATTCATTATCCTCTTTGACCGGATTGGTATCATCAAAGCGCATGAAACATTTACCGTCAAAATCATTTGCAACCCCAAAATTCAGGCATATTGATTTTGCATGGCCAATGTGTAATTGCCCATTTGGTTCAGGTGGGAACCGGGTAACAATGTGTTGATGTTTACCTGAATCCAAATCTTGACTGATGATGTTGCGGATAAAATCTGTTGCAGGTGTGGGAGTAGAATTTTTGTCTGACATGTTGGGTTATAAAATCATTTTATGTTTTGATAGACAAACTCGTAGGAAGTTGTCATTCTCGCAAAAGCGGAAACCAGGAACTTGAACGTATATTAAATAATAAATTATCTGAACAAGTTAGATTGAATGAAAATTGTAATATTTTGATTATTTATGTCTGCATTTGATTGATTAGCCGGACCTTTCTCAGACTGCGTATCCTACTGCATTCCTGGCCAGTCCATCATAAAGGTTAAGCATCTTTTCACGCCAGGAGTAAACAGAATCATCGGCATTAAGTAGAGAAAATTCTGAAATACAACGTGCCCACTGAAATGCCCCAAAAACAATATAATCAGAAAAGCCTGGAGTTTCTCCTGCAACAAAATCCTGATTTTTGAGTGTTGTCCTTAATGGATTCAGTAATTTTTGAAATCGCGGCAAACGCTCATCGCGGTTTATTACAATTTCTTCAAGTGTTTTGCCAAGACGTTTTTCACGACTTTCCCGAAAATAATTCTTATCTTTCTGAGCCAGATTATTGTAAATGTCCATTACCAGTAACTGCAGTAATTCCGGATGTAAAACTGTCTCAACCCAAAATTTTATGAAAAGCACTTCACCATGATCGAGTTTCAATGAAGGCGTATCCGGATATTCCGCTTCCAGATATTTTGCAATTTCCCATGAATCTGAAATAGTATTTTCAGCATCAATCAAAACTGGTACTCTCCCCTGTCCAGAAAAAGCAATTGCCTTTTTTTCAGTAAAATGCCAGGGCAGTCTCTCAACTTCGAGTCCCTTGTGTGCCAGTGCCATGCTTGCCCGCCAGCAATAAGGACTGAATCTTCTATTTTCATCTGCACCTACCAATTCATATAATTTTTTCATAAAGTATTCTCGTTGATTCCTGTAATAAAATAAAATTTTTTAACTTAATTGGAGTCAAGTGCTGCTAAAAATAATCAGTGATGAAAAAGTCGTATTCCGGAAAAGGCCATCACCATTTCATATTCATCAGATGCAGAAATAACTTCTTCATCCCGGTTGCTGCCTCCAGGCTGAACTATAAAGTTTACACCACGTTTTGAGGCCTGATCGATATTGTCACGAAAGGGGAAAAATGCATCTGATGATAAACTTACTCCTTTAAGCTTGGCAAGCCATGCTGCTTTTTCTTCTTGAGGAAGAGCTTCTACCGGAGCACTAAACTGACTTTTCCAGGCCCGAAGCTCTGGGGCAGTCATTCCTCCATCTATGCAGAGAATGCGGGCATTTGTCCGTTCAACATTACTGACTTGTTCATGAAAGGGCAGATTCCGGACTTTAGGATGCTGTCGCAAAAACCATGTTTCGGCTTTACTTCCGGCCAGTTTGGTACAGTCCACCCGGCTTTGCTGACCTGCTCCAATGCCGATCATTTGTCCATCCAATGCATAAGCCACAGAATTTGACTGAGTATATTTTAGTGTAATTGAGGCCAAAACTAAATCGCGCCTTGCCGCAGCTGACAGTTGCTTTTTTTTTGTTACAACTTCAGTTAATAAAGATTTTTCGTTTATTTTAACCGTGTTTCGCAATTGCGAAAAACCAACACCATAAACTTCTCTGAATTCAGTTTCTGGAGATCTAAACTCTGTGTCTGCTTGCAAAATTAAGTACTTCCCGCCCTTTTTTTCTTTAAGCAGTTTTAGTGCATCGTCATCAAATCCAGGTGCAATGATACCATCTGACACCATTTTCCTGATAAGCTCAGCAGTGTTAACATCGACTTTTCGACTGAGCGAGATGAAATCACCAAAAGAAGATAAAGGATCTGCACCACGAGCCCTGATATATGCAGTTCCCAGCTGTGAAAGTTCCAGATCTTTACAGTCGTAAACTTCCTTTAAAATGTCATTCATAGGCACACTTACGGCAGCTCCCGCTGGACTTGCGTGTTTGAAAGAAGCTGCAGCTGGAAGCCCAAGAACTTCATCAAGTTCCTGTACCAACTGCCATGCGTTGAGTGCGTCCAGCAAATTAATGTAGCCCGGTTGGCCGTTTAGTACAGAAAATGGTAGTTTGCGTCCTTCAAGTGAGTGAATTGCGGCAGGCTTTTGATGGGGATTGCAACCGTATTTGAGCTCAAATTGCTTCAAATAGATTCGTTTTTTTGAAGTCATTAAATTCTGTGCTCTTTAAGTTGAAGGCGGGATATGAATACGGTCACTTAGATGGTAGCTCTTCAAACTCAAAGATTCAAGGATTCATTGGTTGAGCAGGCAGGTAAGTAAATAAAGCTGAATTAGCAGCAGAGGGTCAGCAATAATCAAATTTAGCTGGGTATGTTAAGTCAGGACTTGCGGTCTCCTATCCAGTTGGTTACTCCCAATTTGGAACTTCTGAATTGCCTGGTTTTGAATTTTTTTTCAAGGAGGTCTTTTTTGAAGTGGAAGGAGAACTATTTTTCAGTTCCTTCCGTTTAGAATCTGATTCAGCAATTTTGGCTTCTCTTTCTTGTTCTTTTCTAACCGCTTCCAGTCGTTCCTGTGCTTTTCTCAAGCTCAACATATCCTGGTAGCGATTGAAATAAATATCTGCCAGGCGACCGTTAGACATTTTGTGGTGAGCAAGTGCCAAATTGTAATATGTGTCTGTTTGATTTGGAACAAGCGACTCTACACGTTTGAAGGAATCAATGGACTCACTGTAGTTGCCGATTTCATAGTAGGTTAGTCCAAGATTATAATGAAAATTAGGAGAATCACTGTCCAAACTGATTGCCTTCTGGTAGTTCCAAATTGCTATCTGGTAATCCCGATGTTTCAGGGCTTCGTTGCCCTCACTATAATAGCGTAATGCTGATTTATGGATTTGCACTTCATCTGTACAGGCTCCAATCATAATAGGAAACAGGAGCAGCAGGAAAAATCGAGATTGAAGATTTATAGATTTAAGATACACTGGAAATTCAATATAAAACAGGGTGTACTCTAAATAATTCTAAAAAGTAAAATTATGCTAGTTTTGTTTGACAGGTGATCTCTTCAAACGTTTAAAATTTTGCTCAAGGATTGCATTATTAATCAGGAATGTTTCCCGTTTCCAATTTGTCGGAAATCAATCATGCATAATTCATACTCAACAACATACTGATGCAACGAAATTTGTTTCTGCTTTTATCGCTTTGTGGCTTCCTCTTTTGGAAGACTCCTCTTCTGCCAGTACAGCCAGTCTTTGCTCAAGAACTGGATGAACAAATTGAAAAAGAAGTCAAAGCAGAAAAGGAGAGGCAGAAATTTATTGAAGAAATGCAAACCTTGCTGGATGCTGCAATGAAATCTGGTTATTCTGAAAAAGAAATGCGGGAGATTACCGTCACACGCAATGGAAAAGTGTTGCATATCTGGGATTTTTTAGAACAGGAAAAATTGCGTGAGAAAAAGGATGCACTAGCCAGAAAGAGTTCTATCCCACGTGACCGTTACTTAACAGTGATGGATATTGCAGATGAATTAGAAGGTGGGGAAACCAGAGATTTAGATGCCTTGAAAGATAAAAGCATTTTTGTAGGAGCAGAAGAAAAATGAAGATTCTTGCAGTGTCTGGCGGTTCCGGCTGCGGGAAAACGCTTTTTACGAAATTGTTGGTTAAGCGTTTACCCAAATCGGTGGTGTTGCCGTTGGACAGTTACTACAAAGACCGTCCTGATAATATTCCACCTGAAGAATATGATTTTGACATTCCTCAAGCTTTTGATTTTGATTTGTATCGTGAGCATCTGGATCGTTTGATTTCAGGTAAATCTATAAAGATCCCGCATTTTGGTTATAAATTAGGAAAACGAAAGACGAGCTTCTCTGAGATAGATCCAAGTGAGTATTTGATTATTGAAGGTCTGCATGTTTTGCTGCATTCCAGAGTCCGGAAAATGTTGTCTTATTCCTTCTACATGGAGTCGCCTTTGGATGTGGCAATTTGCAGGATGTGTCTGAGAGATATCAAAAATTTTGATGTAACTTTAGAATGAAGCTAAATCAATATTTGAAGTTTTAAAAAGAGCCTCTCTTGAACCAATATTTTTTTTAAACCTGTGTGATCTGTATATAGTTATAAAAAATAATTAACATACTAAATATAGATTATGAGTTGATGATTATTTACTTAATAAGAAACTATAATTTTTTATATTGCTTAAGTTTATAAACGAGAATTATTTTATTACTGTCTCCCTCTTCTACACTATTTAAAATAACCTGAATGGAACTGCTTAAACGATATTCTATCTCATTTGGAATTGCAGGAGTTCTGCTTTATTTTTTTACGATTTGGGTTGAGAAGCAACACGATAATAATATGCCTCACAATTTAACAGCAAAAATTGAGGAGAATGTGACGGTTATTCTTCCTGTGAAACGCTATTTTGAAAAGTGTTTTGATTTAAGTGAATCTCAAGAACTTCAATATGGTTTTGATTCTCAGGCTCCATTGTCGTTTAATCTTCACTACCATCAGAAGGGTGAAATAAATTATACAATTAAAGAGGACTCGATTGATGAACTGAAAAAAACATTTCAGCCGGAAAAAAGGGGTTATTATTGTTTCCAATGGGGAAATTCTGGAAAAGAAAAGGTGGAAATGAATTATCATTTCAAGATTCTTAAAAGAGCTTCAGTCAATGACTGAATGTGCATACAATCGATTTTGAAAAGATTTTTGTTAAAATAAAATATTTGCGAGAGTGGTGGAATTGGTAGACACGCCAGATTTAGGTTCTAGTGCCGAAAGGTGTGGGGGTTCGAGTCCCCCTTCTCGCACCACGATATAAAGCAGAGGATGCAAAAAAGAATTATACTTGTCTTTCTGACTTTGATCTTGTGGAAAACAGGTATTTTAGGACATGAACTTAAATCCCAATCTCCTCTTGTAATAGCCCAAAGAGGCACATCGGGCCACCTTCCTGAACATACGCTGGCTGCACGCACACCCGCCCATGGACTGGGGGCGGATTTCATTGAGCAGGACGTGATTCTCACCAAAGACAATCATCCTGTAGTTTTGCATGATCTTACTCTTGATGCTACGACAAACGTAAACAATCTTTTCCCCAGACGAAACCATAAAAACGGCCTCTTCTACGCCATTTATTTCACATTTGCAGAACTAAAAAAACTTAGTGTACGTGAACGTGGCAATCGTTCCGGGACTGAATCAAAATACCCTCGGCGTTTTTCCGGAAAGTCAGCTCTTTTTAAAATAGTCACCCTGCAGGTGGAAATAGAACTTATTCAGGGCATGAACAAAAGTACAGGGCGTATCGTGGGTTTGTTGATTGAACTCAAAGATCCAGAATGGCATCGTCAGGAAGGAAAAGATCTTTCAGCAGTTGTTATGAAACTTCTAGAGCGCTATGGTTATAAAACAGCAAAAGACGGGGTTTACGTATAATAATTCAGTGCAAATGAACTAAAAAGGCTGTGTCTAGAATTTGAAACAAAGCTCAAACTGGTCCAACTGATTGGGGGAAACTACTGCAGGCTTTCAGAAACAGATTTTAACCGTCAGCATACTGCAGAAGGTCTGGCGGAGGTTACCGCAGATGCAGATGGTATTGGCCCATGGATAAAGCAAATAGTAGGTGGCAATAGTTTTTATTGGTAATCCTGAGTTGACTTCACTGGTTTCCGATGCACAGAGTCTGGGAATGAAGGTTTTTCCTTATATCATTCGGTCAGATGCCTTACCAGGCTTCAGCAGTTCATTTGAAGAACTGCTGAATATTATGTTCAAACAGGCAAAAGTGGATGGAGTGTTTACAGATTTTCCTGACAAGGTGAGCTCATTCCTGAAGCTCCAGATATAAAATGTTGGAGCATGACAACTATTAATAAATCCGCAAAAATTCTCGTCATTGGAGGATCCTCACTTGATATCCTCACTATTAAAGGAAAAGACCATTATTCTCCCGGAGGTGCTGGACTATATACTGCGCTGGCGGCTGCCAAAAGTGGAGTAGATGTAACACTGTTAGCACCGCTGCCGTCCCCTGTCCCAGCAACGCTCTTAGAGTTTTCGGCACACGTAAAATGGATTGGTCCGAAGGTCAGTCCTGACGAATTACCAAGATTCCACATCGTTCATGCTAATGGACAAACAAATTATAAACGCTCATTTTTTGGAGCGGAAGGAGCGATGACAGTAGAAGATTTGCCAGATGATTTTTCTGAATATGATCTGGTGCATCTTGTCCCTTTGGGAAATACAATCAAGCAATTGGAATTTATCAATATTTGTCGTAAACGGAATGCTGAACTTATTTCGGCAGGAACTGGTAAACCCTTGATTGAACAGGGACCTGAGTTGGTAAAAGATGTTATTCAGGCTTCAGATATTTTTTTCATGAATGAGGAAGAAGCTAATGCAGTTTTTCCTAAAAACACTGAATTCAGGTGCGCAACCGGAAAACATATTTTTGTTACAAAAGGCAAAAATGGAGCCTCTGTTTTTCTTGGTGAATATCAATATCTGTTGGATCCAAAACAAGTAAATGTGTTAGACCCTACAGGTGCAGGAGATGCATTTTGTGGAGCAACAATATCAGGAATTGCACAGGGTGAGCATCCTGTAAAAGCAGCAATGTCTGCCTCTGTATTGGCTTCTGAAGTAATTAAAGCAGTTGGTCCTGAAAAACTATATATAAAATCAAAAATCAGAACAAATAATATCAATGCTCGTGTGCTTGTAAATCATGATCAAGTTCAACAAACGGCAAAACTGATTTCCGAATTTGAAGCGGAAAAGCCATATAATTTCATTGATTTCACACTGCCCCCTCTTACTCATCCATTGACAGTAGAATATTTTTTTGTCACTGTACTGCAGCAGTTTAGTTTTTGGTCCAGCAAAGAAAAGCATTACCATTTACCGTTAATAAGTAAAATCGGCGGAAATGAACTGAAAGGTGCTTTTTATCTTTTTATGGCCTACAAACAAAAGCTGGATGAGGATCCAAACTTTTTTTTAGCAGAACGGCAGGCGGAGTTGACATTAAATGAGCTTCGCCAATTATTCCTTTCAGACAATAAAGAAGATGTTATGCCGGTTCTGGAACTTCATCTGGATGCAGCTAAGCGTTACGGTAAAACCATGCTTGAACTTGGTTGGACCCCTCAAAGTATTTTAAAATCAGCTTCTAAATCTAAACGTCCCCTGGCAACTTTCCTGGCTAAACTGGATCACGTCGGGGGTTATCGTGAAGACCCTTTACGTAAAAAGAGTGCTTTGCTGGCGATGATTCTAAACAATCGACCGGAAAAATATTTTGAATTTGGAAAGATGGAATCACTTCCGCCGATTGTAGATTACCACTGCATGAGATCAAATCTGCGGATGGGGATGCTGGACGTGAGAGATGAAATATTACGTGAAAAACTGGAAAGAAGAGAGTTGGTATCTGCAAGTGAAGAGAGGGAGATCCGCTTTGCTGCTTATCAGGCAGTAGAGAAACTTCCGGATCTTTCTGGACGAACGATGGCAACAGTAGATGAATATTTCTTTTTTTCACGCAAAAGATGTCCGGAAATGAGTGAACCAGAATGTTCTTCCTGTAGTGCGGATCCAATTTGTGCCCACAGAAAGGAATTGTTTCAACCAGTTTTCCGGACAGATTATTATTAATTCTGATGACTACTGTTCCGTATTATAAAATTAAAATAAATTCAGTGTGTGAACACGGAAACATGTTGATACTAAAGAAAAATGTTAATGTTGAATTGAAATTTATTTTACGAATTTACAATTTTCATTATTTTGTGTAGTAGTGCTGTTTTTGGGAATTGGACTTGGAGCCTGTAGTAGTAAGGAGATTGGTCCCAACTATTCTTATCCTACAGGTAATCAGCAAAGAGTACTTGAACTATGCGCATTGGTGTATTCTGATCCTTATTATCAGTACATTTCACCTTCACGCCGAGTTAAACTCAGAAGGATTAGGACAACTTCCTGGGGATTTTGGGCAACCTTTGAGGATGGTAAGACTTATAAAGTGCCAATAGTAACTGATCTTCCTGGAGGAAAAAACTATTACTGTATTTATCGTCCGCCTCCTACAGTATGTGCCTCACGCAATGATTGGGATGAACGATGTGAATGGGATCAGACTTATCATCCAAACCGCTTTCAATAGCTAATGGTTTTTTTGTCCAAAGTTTCTAGCATACTACTTAGAGTCAAGTTCACACGAATCAAGACTGGATTCTACCAAAATATGTCTTTAGAGAGTCGCAATTTCTTCAAGTTTTGTGACATATTCTGGACTTAGCAGATGTTCACCTTCAAGTAGAAAATTCAGGTATTCTCTGGTTGGACGAGATTCTTTTCCTGTATTGAGGGCAACATATGCCACAGCCGGCATCAGGTGGCCGGCGCGATCCTGGACTTCTATTTCATGACGAACGTACTGCTGGTCAGCTACACCTTCGTATTTATCCAACACCACTAGATCTTCCTCTTTAACAAAATAGAGAACACCTTCCACATTATTTCCGGAAGAGAATTGAATGTTTGCTTTTCCTCCATCATTGGACTGTTTGTCAAAAGCGAGTTGGTAATCATGTAAAATTGTTGCAATTCTAGAAGGTGCCCAGCCTATTCTGTGCCGGATACGTCTGGCACTCATGTTGGATCCGTAAGCAAAATAATGATGCATAATATTTTTCAAAATGTATAAAAAACTGAAAGCAAGCATGCTAAAAAAAACTGGCATTCGCAAGTTAATTTAGATCTTCAAATTTACTTCACATTTTCATGTTACACTTACTGTAGTAATAATTACATTTCAGTTTAATATCAGAATTGCCTGTTGGAATAGATGATGGTTAAAATCGGTTTAAGTTGGAAACTATTTGTCGTATTGCTTTTAAATGCCGCTGTTTTCATTCGTGTGATGGTAGCAGCAGTACATTTAAGTGTTTTCATAAATTTTGAGGTTTATGTTCGAGAGTTTGACACTTTTGAGATCTTCCATTCATCAAAGTTCAGCACTTGAGACAACATGGTAAATATGAGATACTCAGGTGTAACTCATTACTATAACTGTAATTTGAAATTTTATTCTTTTGCATGAATCAGTGGGATTATCATTATTCAGAAAAATTTGTCAATTCCCCCTAAGTCTGACAGTAGGTGTTAAAGGAAATAGCTGGGTCAGGTCACCTGCCTGGGATGTATTCTGGCTGCACTCAGGACTATGGTTGACCTTACTGATGCTCATGACCAGTGACTTGCATGTACAGGAAATGTTTTATGCCGCAGGTGTATTCCTTTTCTGGATTTCACACCGCTTCAGTTCATTTTATTTGGCATGGAGAACACAGGCTTACCATCCTCTTCTCAAAAATCAGCAGGTGCGTTTCGTGTTTATTCCACTTCTACTTGTATCGTTTGTTTTTGCTGTGCTTTTTATTCCTGAGTCGGTTTTACCGGTCCCGGTTTCTGTAAGAATATTAGGAATGATTTTACTGGACTTCGCTTGGGGAATGCATCACTTTGCGGCACAGCACTACGGTCTCCTTCGACTATATCATCACCGCTGGAATTCCAAATCTGCACCATTGTTCAATAAGCGGGATAGGTGGTATTGTTGGGGAGTTGGAGGCGGTTTGGTTTTGATTGCCGAACTGTTGCATGGGACGTCGTTTTTACAGGAAAAGAATTTTTTGCCCTTGCTAACAGGAGATTGGGTTTTTGAAGGAATTCCACTATTGTTGCGACTTGGAACTTTGCTAGTTGCAGGAATCACTATTTTCATGATTCGTAATGCGTTTCTACATGATTCTGGACTTCCACGAATTTTATATATACTTGGAATAGGAGTAATGGTAATGGGAGCATATCAGTTGAATCCATTTCAGTTTTTTATGCTGTGGACACTTCAGCACTGGATGGTCGCTTTGGGGTTGACGGTTCATATGGCTGGAAATGATACAACTTTAAAAACAAATCCGGAAATTGGTTTCACAGGAGACTCTTCAGTTGATATTTTTTGGAAACCCTGGAAGGTTTTGTTTCTCCTCTGTACTTTTTCTGTTCTTATGACTCCGTTTCTGGAAATCGAAGCTGTGTCTGCTGGAGGACGCTACAGCGAACAATTTTTCCCTTCTTTTATGGAATGGCTGCAAAACTCGTCTTGGGAAAGATTTCTAGTGGGAATTGGCCTTGCAAGCGGATTTATGCATTATTTTATGGACCGGGCAGTCTATCGATTTTCTGATCCGGAGACTCGTAAGAGTGCTCAAAAATTACTTTTTGTGTAAAAAAAATGAATAAGATTTCAGAAGATAAAATAAAAGAAAACTGGCCTAATGCTGTTGAGGGAGATCTGGAACATCCGGAACTGGGGTTTATACACTATTGGACAGGAGAACAGCGTGGACAAATAGTGGTACGTTTCAGTTACACAAATCAAGAAGAAGGTGAGTCCAAAAAAATGTTTTTTATAGATTTGAGTAAGGAAGGTTGGATTCTAAGACACATTTATTTTTAGGTTAGAAAATTAAAATTAGTAAAAAATCAATCATTTAGAGAACAAGACGAACTTGAACAAAAATACCGAGGCATCATAGACTTGTTTTTGGAATCCCGCAAGTTGAGAAATAACTTATAAATCTTTTTGGATGTGGTATATCATCATTCAGAATATTCACAGTGTCGCTTTTTCTTTCCTTCCTGACTTAACTGACAAATATTCTCTTAATATATTCATGTTTTATCTTTCGCTTGACTTATGCCTCTAATAATTGTTAAATTATTAGCACTACCATCTAATGAGTGCTAAAAAAACAATGTGCATGGAGATTTACTTTTGAGGAAAAAGGCTGCAGTTACCGGAAAAAGTGGATTACTGGAAGACATGGTTTTAAATGAACGTGCACAGTTAGTGCTTAATAGCATCATAGAAAATTACATTCAATCTTCAGAGCCAATCGGTTCACGTACACTTTCAAAATCGCTTGGAGTCCAGCTTTCACCCGCTACGATTCGCAACATTATGTCGGATCTTGCAGAAATGGGCTTTCTGATTCAGACCCATACCTCTGCAGGACGAGTACCTACCGATAAAGCCTACAGATTTTACGTCAATTCCTTGTCTACACCAAGCAGTGTTCCTGAACAAATTAAACAAAAAATTACTCTGGTTTCCACCGAACAGGGAATGCAGGTAGAAGGAATTTTGGCAGAGGCAGTTCATTTGTTGGCAGATCTCACCAAATTTGCCTGTGTAGTGAGTACACCTAAGGCTTCTGTCAGTCGTCTGCAGCGGATTGAATTAATTAAAATTAGTGAAGACAGAATTTTAGTGATTTTAGTCACTAAAGCAGGTGTGGTCCGTGACAAGATTATTTTTGTCACGGACAGCCATACACAAGATTTTCTTAACTCAGTAGCCTCATTCCTGAATGACAAATTTAAAAATCATTCTATGCAGGAAATTAGAGAAAAGAATGGATTAGCTTATTCAGTTTATAGTTACCACGATCTTTTAGCTCAAGCAGTTCGTCTGGGTAAAAAAGCTTTTGAACTAAATAATCCAGGCGAAATGTTGATAGACGGACAGATGAACCTGTTGCTGGACCCACATTTTGATGAGAAGTCCTCATTACGATCTTTAATTGACGCTTTTAATCAGAAAAGCGAAATAATGAAAATCCTTGATGATTCAATGAGGGAAAAAGGTGTTCATATTTTTATTGGCATTGAAAACGACTTTGAACAATTGCACGGTTGTTCACTAATCATGACTAGTTACAGGAACAATCAAAATGTTTTAGGTTCCATCGGAGTTGTTGGCCCCACAAGTATGGATTATAAAAAGATAATTTCTGTAGTGGAATATACTGCCAAAATTTTGTCTGAAACTATAACCGAACGATCTTACGACTGAATCTGAAACATAGATGTTATGAGTGCAAGAAAATTGAAAGAAACTGCCGTGAAAAAGCAGAAAACAAATAAACTCAAAAAAGAAAAAGCGAATGGAAATATTGAAGAAGTGACTGCTACAGAAATTTCCGACACTTCCGCAGATAATAATGAAACTGCATCTGTTGAAGAAGATCTTTTGGAAAAGGATTGGTGCAAAGAGAAATGGAATGACAAGTTTTTACGTTTATTTGCAGAGTTTGAAAACTATAAAAAGCGAACGACTCGAGAAAGCATCTGATCGCTTGAAGTATTTTAATCTCGATTTTATTAAAGAACTTTTACCGTCTCTGGATAATCTTGAACGGGCTATCTCACATGCAAAAAGTGAAAATAATGACGTTGACAGTATGATAGAGGGACTGGAGATGGTCAATAAAATGACCCATGAAGTTTTTGAAAAATTTGGGGTGTCCAGAGTTGATACAATTGGAGAAGTCTTTGATCCCAATTTCCACCAGGCAGTTGGTGTTGTTGAGTCAGATTCTGTTCCAGAAAATCATATTGTGGAGGAATGTCTGGGAGGATACCTCCTGCATGATCGCATCATTCGCCCTGCCATGGTCAGGGTATCAGGAAAAAATTGAGTTATTAAACTGGAATTTATTAGTAAAAGTTAAACGGAATCCCCTCGTAATTAATGAGTAAGTTTGCTACCAGGGTAAGTCATTAATTAAATAACAAGGAGAAAAATTATGGGTAAAGTCATTGGCATAGATTTAGGAACAACAAATTCATGTGTCTCTGTAATGGAGGGTAGTGAACCAGTAGTGATTCCTAACGCTGAAGGAAAAAGAACTACACCGTCGATGGTTGCTTTCAATGATGAAGGAGAACGTTTGGTAGGACAGGTGGCAAAAAGACAAGCTGTTACAAATCCTGGAAAATACTATTCTTTCAAGCGTTGGTGGGAAGGAATTTAAATCAGCAGAAGTTAAGCATACGAAAAAGATGGTGTCTTATGAAGTTGTTAAAGGAAATCAAAATTTAGCTATGTCAAAGTGGATGATAAAAATTATTCTCCTCAGGAAATTTCTGCTTCCATATTACAAAAAATGAAACAGACTGCAGAAGAATATTTGGGTGAATCAGTAAAAGAAGCTGTTATTACTGTACCGGCATATTTCAGTGATGCCCAACGTCAAGCAACCAAGGATTCAGGAAAAATAGCTGGACTCGATGTACTGCGTATCATTAATGAGCCTACGGCAGCATCGACTTGCTTATGGTTTGGATAAAAAAAATGACGAAAAAACTGCAGTCTTTGATTTAGGTGGTGGTACTTTTGATGTTTCTATTTTGGAAATTGGAGAAGGAGTTTTTGAGTGTAATCAACTAAATGGTGACACATGTCCTTGGCGGTGAAGATTTCGATAAGTGATTGTTGACTATTTGGCAGACGAGTTTAAAAAAGAAAATGGTGTTGATCTCACAGAAAGATAAGATGGCACTTCAGCGTTTAAAAGAAGCTGCAGAAAAAGCCAAAATAGAATTATCTTCTTCTGACACAAACTGAAATTAACCAACCATTTATTTCGATGGATGCAAATCGTGGTCCAACCATTGCACCTAGTCTTAAAATTAACACGTGCTAAATTAGAAATCCTTGTGGATGACTTGATCAAACGCTTCATTAAAACCTTGTGCACTGCACTTAAAAGATGCAGGGCTATCAAAATCAGACATTGATGAAATTGTCTTAGTTGGTGGCATGACACGGATGCCAAAGGTTATCGAAGATGTTACAGAGTTTTTTGGAAAAGAACCTCACAAAGGCGTTAATCCAGACGAAGTTGTGGCCCTTGGAGCTGCTATTCAAGCAGGTGTTCTACAGGGGACGTAAAAGATGTTGTACTTCTTGACGTGACACCACTTTCGCTTGGAATTGAAACTCTTGGTGGTGTTATGACGAACTGATAGGAACAAAAGGACGGCACGCATAGGAAGGCAGACTTTCCACGCGCAGACAACCATGGTCCGGAGTGGTCAATATCATGTCCTGCAGGGCGAGCGAGACAGATCTAATGACGGGGAAGCACCTCTTTGAGCTAGCATTCCACCCGCACCACGCGGCATGCCACAAATCGAAGTCACCTTCGACATTGATGCAAACGGAATTGTAAGTGTTTCTGCTAAAGATAAAGGAACTGGGAAAGAACAGGCTATTAAAATTGAATCTTCAGGAGGTCTCTCGGAAGAAGATGTTGAAAAAATGATAAATGATGCAGAGCAGTTTGCAGATGAAGATAAAGCAAAACGAGAAAGTGTTGAAGTAAAAAATCAGGCGGAAACATTGATTTACAGTACAGAAAAATCTATAAGTGATCTCGGAGACAAGTTGCCGGAAGAAGATAAAACTAAGATTGAAGCCTGTAGCGAGCAGCTTAAGAAGAGTATGGAGACAGATGATATTGAAGCCATAAAGAGTGATCTTGAGGCGCTGACTCAGGCATCACACAAAATGGCTGAATTATTATACAGTCAGCAAGCAGAAGAGCAGGGAGATGGTTCTGGAGAAGGAAGCGAGGATGCATCCGGAAATGATGAGAAATCAGGCAAAGACGATGACGACATAGTTGATGCCGATTTTGAAGAAGTAAAAAAAAGTGACAAGTAGCAGGCAGTATGGTGTCAATGTTCGATGAGCTTGGAACTTGAATTTTGTAACTTAAGATTTTGAACTTGGTACTTTGTACTTGGTATTTGGGACTTTAAATGGCAAAACGCGATTATTATGAGGTGTTGGGTGTATCCCAGAATGCTTCTTCAGACGAACTAAAAAAAGCGTACCGTAAGGTCGCAATGAAACATCATCCAGATCGTAATCCGGATGATCAAAACTTCTGAAGATAAATTCAAAGAAGCATCAGAGGCATTTGAGGTGCTTGGAGACAAAGAAAAAAGATCGCGTTATGATCAATTCGGCCATGCTGCTGAAGGTATGGGCAGTGGAATGAGAGGATCTGGTGCTGCCGGAGGGAACGGATTTGGGGATGTTTTCGGAGATATTTTCAGCGATTTTTTCAGTGGCTCTCCTGGGGACTCAACAAGTCGCGGTGAGCGTGGTTCAGATTTACAGTATAATATGGAAATTTCTTTTGAAGATGCCGTATTTGGTTCGTCAAAAGAGATTGATGTTCCACGCATGGAAACTTGTGATTCATGCAGTGGTCTTGGCGCAGAATCTGAAAAAGATATAAAAATTTGTGGCACCTGCGGTGGGACAGGTCAACAACGGGTCCAACAGGGTTTTTTTAGTGTAGCAACAACCTGCAGCAGTTGTAGGGGGCGCGGCAAAACCATTTCCAATCCATGTAAAACCTGTCAAGGACGTACCCGGGTTTCAAAAACAAAACGTATAAGGGTAAACATTCCTGCCGGTGTTTCCAGTGGATCCAGGATTAAGCTTACCGGTGAAGGTGAGCATGGAGTAAATAGCGGATCTAGCGGGGATCTTTACATAGTTTTGAGTGTAAAAGATCACTCTATTTTTGAGAGAGACGGTGCAGATATCTTTTGCGAAGTCCCAATTAGTTTTACTCAAGCAACACTTGGTACTGACCTGGAAGTTCCTACTTTGGAAGGAAAAGCAAGGCTTAAAATTCCTACAGGTACTCAAACTCACAAAATTTTTCGTCTCAAAAACCAGGGAATAGCACAGCTGAGAGGTGGCGGACGTGGTGATTTGCACGTCAGAATTGTTGTAGAAACTCCGACCAAACTGTCTGAACGTCAAATAGAATTGTTGAATGAATTCGATGATTGCTGTGACGACGAAAGCAATCCGATTCGTGATAAATTTGTCAAATCCATTAAAAATCTCTTTACCTGAGATTATACTTCTTGACAGTGTCCTGCAGAATCTGGCACACCTGTTATTGCAGAAACTCCAAAATTACTCGTCTTCCAAAATTTATCAAAACTGTTTTTTTAAACAGGTAGTGACCTAATGTCAATAGCAAAATCGATTCGGCAATCCATGGAGAAAGGCTCGTGGATTCGTCAAATGTTTGAAGAAGGAGCACTCCTAAAAGCAGAGCATGGTTCAGAAAATGTGTTTGATTTTTCCCTGGGAAACCCCATCCTTGAACCTCCGGAAGAAGTACATGTCAAATTAAGGCAACTTTTGGAAAATCCGGAACCGGGAATGCACCGCTATATGCCAAATGCCGGATTTGCGGAAACTCGGGAATACGTTGCTGGCGTAATGCAGGATGAAACCGGGCATCCTTTTGAAAGTGAAGATGTGGTCATGTGCGTTGGAGCAGGAGGCGGCCTGAATGTGGTCTTCAAAGCCCTGCTTGAGCCGGGTGATGAAGTGTTGGCTCTTGCACCGTATTTTGTAGAATACGGCGCATATGCTCAAAATCACGGTGGCTGCCTGAAAACAGCACAAACTACTGCGGAATTTCAACCGGATCTAAACTCCATCGAAGTAAGCTTAAGTGAACGTATAAAAATTGTAATTATCAACAGTCCTAACAATCCCACCGGTGCAGTTTATTCACAGGAAACATTGGATAAATTAGGGCAGTTGCTGCTTCACAAAGAGAAGGAATATGGTCATCCGATTTATTTGGTCTCAGATGATATTTACCGCTATCTGGTATATGATGGGTTAACTAACTGTAACGTATTTCTGAGCTATCCAAATTCAATTTTAGTTAATTCACACTCCAAAGATCTGGGACTTCCCGGTGAGAGAATAGGTTATATTGCTATTCATCCGGACATTATTGAACGAGAAGAGTTACGTGCAGCACTAGTACTTTGCAATCGTATTCTTGGTTTTGTCAATGCACCTGCGATGATGCAAAAAATATTGCCTCTGCTTGGAAAAGCTAGGGTTGATATCTCAGTTTACGAACGATCCCGTGACAAAATAATGTCTATGATTACAGACCTCGGCTTTGAAGCAGTCAAACCTCAGGGTGCATTTTACATTTTTCCTAAATCACCTGATTCTGATGATGTTTCATTCGTGAAACGGGCACAGCAGGAAAACATTTTACTTGTACCTGGAACCGGTTTTGGGGGGCCGGGACATTTTCGAATTTCGCTTTGTTGTACTCAGGAAACAATCGAAAATTCCCGTCCTGGATTTGTGCGTTTAGCAGAACACTATGGTTTATAAATTATTTTCACATAATATAAAATGGCACAAAAAAAAGTCAATTATCCTTTGGTTGGCGTTATCATGGGCAGTATTCCGATTGGGAAACAATGAGGGAAGCCTGCGAAGTGCTGGACGAATTAAATGTCAGCTATGAAAAACGTGTAGTTTCGGCCCACCGTACTCCGGAATGGATGTCTGCTTATGCGACACAGGCAGAAGAGCGGGGACTGAAAATTATTATTGCTGGAGCCGGTGGCGCAGCACATCTTCCGGGAATGGTTGCTGCTCAAACTCTGCTTCCTGTAATCGGTGTTCCGGTAAAATCTTCCACTCTAAACGGACAGGATTCGCTGTTGTCGATCGTGCAAATGCCGCGTGGTGTTCCAGTTGCGACGGTTGCTATTGGAGGTGCAGGTGCGCACAATGCCGGACTGCTGGCCGCACAAATTCTCGCAAATAATGATCCTGAACTACGCAAGCGTTTGATTCGGCGTCGTGAACGAGTCCGTAAAACCGTGCTGGAAGCAGAATTACCATGAGTTTAGATCCGGAACCTTTGCAACCCGGCGCAACGATTGGCCTTCTTGGTGGAGGACAGTTGGCACAAATGCTGGTACTCGCCGGTCATGCAATGGGTTTTCGGTTTATGGTTCTCGAACCAAATCCTGACTGCCCGGCTGCGCTAGCAGGAGCTGAACAAATTACTGCAAGTTACACTGACCCTGAAGCACTGGCAAAATTAGCCGATTCATGTCAGCTTGTTACCTACGAGTTTGAAAATGTGGATGCAGAAGCGGTTTCCTGGCTGGAGGAAAGAGTGGATGTTCCGCAAGGCAGTGAAATACTCCGGATTGCTCAAAATCGTCTACGTGAAAAAAAAACACTTGTACGACTTAATATTCCCGTTGCTCCTTTCCAAAAAATCACTACAGAAAACGAACTTTCACTGGCATTGAAATCGCTTGGCGAACTGATGCTGAAAACCGTTACCGGCGGATACGATGGCAAGGGGCAAGTTCGTATTTCTAAAGTAGAACAAATTCCTGAAGCATTTTCCACTCTATATAGTACAAAAACAGAAATTGTTGCAGAACAATTTGTCTCGTTTGAAAGAGAAGTATCAGTGATTGTTGCACGGAATCGTCTGGGTGAAATTAGTTGTTTTCCGGTTGCAGAAAATGTTCATGAAAAAAATATACTGACCATCAGCCGAATACCTGCTAGGTTAGATTCCAGAGTACGCGAACAGGCACAATTATTAGCAAAACAAATTGCAGAAGGATTGGAACTTGTTGGTGTACTTGCTGTGGAAATGTTCGTTTTGCCTGACGGAAATCTGGTGGTGAATGAGTTGGCTCCTCGCCCACACAATTCAGGACATTTTACTCTAAACGATTGCGCAACTTCTCAGTTTGAACAGCATTTAAAGGCGATTACAAATTTCCCGCTGGGCTCTACGGAAATGTATAAACCTGCCATAATGCTCAATATTTTGGGTGAGCACTTACCCTTGCTACTGAAAAGATTAAAAGACTTGCCTCCAGAAGCAAAATTGCATCTTTACGGAAAGCAAGAATGTCGTCCGGGCCGCAAAATGGGGCACTTAAATTTAACGGCAGACTCACCGGAATCTCTACTGGAAAATCTGGTCAAACTGGGTATTTGGGATGAGGCTTTGTTATACAAAATGCTGTAATATTTAGCTATCAATAATTGCAGAAACACGTATTTTATTTCAGAATCTTTAGCACTTTTAGAGGCTGACAATAAATCATAAATAACCATGTCCGAGACTCTGCTCTACGAAGGCAAAGCTAAAAAAATATTTTCTTCAGATGATCCAAACATTGTACGAGTTGTCTATAAAAACGATACTACTGCGTTCAATGGTGAAAAATTTGAAAAACTGGAAGGCAAAGGACAGCTCAATAATGAAATTACTACTTTCTTCTTCAACTATCTGGCTGAGCAGGGAATAGCGAGTCACTTTGTTAGAAAAATTTCTAACACTGAACAATTGGTGAAGCGCGTGGAAATTATTCCCCTGGAAGTTGTGACTAGAAATTTTTCAGCGGGTTCATTGAGTAAGCGCCTCGGCTGGGAAGAAGGCCGAAAACTTCCGGAACCGATAGTCGAATTTTATTACAAGAACGATGAATTGGGTGATCCATTGTTGGCTGATGTTCATATCCACACGCTCGGATTAGCAACAGATGAAGAATTAAATGAATTGCGAAAACGAGCCTTAAAGGTTAATGACTGTTTACTGAAATTATTGTTACCTCGGGGCTTATTACTGGTTGATTTCAAGCTGGAATTCGGGCGTGATTCTTCAGGTAATTTATTGCTGGCTGATGAAATATCTCCGGACACCTGTCGATTTTGGGATGCAGAAACTAGTGAAAAACTGGACAAAGACCGTTTTCGCCGCGACCTTGGTGGTGTAACTGAAGCCTATGCTGAGGTTTTACGACGCTTAAATTCCAGCTAAAAAACTCATTCACTTTCCACTTACATGCTTAAAGGAATTGTTACTGTTTCTCTGAAACAAGATGTTCTGGACCCACAGGGTCAGGCTGTGCTGCATTCATTACAAACACTTGGGTTTCCAGAAGCACAAAATGTACGCATCGGAAAATCGATCGAAGTCTGGCTGGAAGAAAGCGATTCTCAAAAAGCTGAATCTCGGCTGAAGGAAATGTGTGAGGCACTGCTTGTCAATTCTGTGATTGAAGATTACAGCTTTGAAATAGTGGAGGATTGATGCGTTGTGCGGTTATAGTTTTTCCTGGTTCAAACTGTGATTATGATCTTTATAAAGCCGCCAATTACATAGAAGGAATCCAGGCTGAATATGTGTGGTACACCAGTAAATCACTTGATGGTTTTGACGCAATTTTGGTTCCGGGAGGATTTTCTTATGGTGATGCTCTGAGAGCAGGAGCACTCGCTGCACGCGCTCCGATTCTGAAGGCTTTGCAGCGTGCCGCAGACTCAGGAACCCGTGTGCTCGGCATTTGCAACGGATTCCAAATTCTTACTGAATGCGGTCTGTTACCGGGCGCACTGCACCGCAATTCTGGACTCCGATTCATTTGTAGGACCGTTAACCTGGAAGTCTCAAACACAGCAACTCCCTTCACGTCAGGATACGTTGGAAGGACTAGCACTCATGTACGTTTAGAGATTGCACACGGGGAAGGCAACTACACTTGCGATTCTGATACTTTGCATAAACTGGAAGATAACGGACAGATCGTTTTTCGTTATTCAGGTGACAATCCAAACGGTTCAGTAGCCAATATTGCAGGGATCACAAATGAAGCGGGTAATGTCTTGGGTATGATGCCGCATCCGGAACGGGCCATGGCTGATTGGATGGGAAGTTCGGATGGTAGAATTCTATTTGAATCTATGAGGGACTAAGGTACTGAGTTAGAAAATGTGTGATGTATGTGTCAAAAATTTTGTCAAAACAAGAGATCAAAATTGAAACTGTAATTTAATACACCTGATGCACACCGACGAACCCACCCCGGATCAAATCCACTGCAAAAAAGTATACAAACAAATGGGGCTCAACGATGACGAATACTCGCTCGTTGTCGAATTGCTGGGGCGACGTCCCAATCTAACTGAAACCGGCATTTTTGGCGTGATGTGGTCAGAACATTGTTCCTACAAAAATTCAAAATTGCTCCTTTCACGTTTTCCGGTTGATGGTCCGAAAGTGCTGCAGGGACCGGGAGAAGGCGCGGGGGTCGTCGATATTGGTGACGGATATGCAGTGGTTTTCAAAGTCGAAAGCCATAATCACCCTTCGGCAATCGAACCGTATCAGGGTGCGGCAACCGGAGTTGGCGGGATTTTACGGGATATATTTTCGATGGGCGCCCGGCCGGTGGCGGTACTCAATTCATTGCGTTTCGGTCCGCTTTCAGACAGTGAAGCAGACAAAAAGATTATCAGCCGGACACGCTATCTTTTTGGAAATGTAGTGGCGGGAATAGCCGGATACGGCAATTGCATCGGTGTTCCAACAGTAGGAGGCGAAGTTTGTTTTGATGAATGCTATACAGGTAACCCATTAGTCAACGTAATGGGTGTAGGCATTTTACGCCACGATCAACTTCAGCACGGTAGAGCTGAAGGTATTGGAAATTCAGTAATTTATGTAGGCTTAGCGACCGGACGTGATGGTATTCATGGAGCAACATTTGCGTCGGAAGAACTCAATGAAGAATCTGATGCTAAACGTACAGCGGTACAGGTTGGTGATCCGTTCATGGGAAAATTACTGATTGAAGCATGTTTGGAAGTTTACGAAAGCGGCGCGATATACAGCGTGCAGGATATGGGAGCTGCGGGTCTGACTTGCTCCAGCACCGAAATGGCTGACAAAGGCGGTGTGGGAATGGAGCTGAATTTGAATTTGGTACCGCAGCGTGCAGAAAATATGTCTGCTTATGAAATCATGCTTTCTGAATCACAGGAAAGAATGTTGTTTGTGACCAATCCAGGACGTGAAGAGGAGGTTTTCGCGATTTTCAAAAAGTGGAATGTTCCGGCTGTCGCAGTTGGACATGTGATTGAAGAACAAGTTTTGCGACTCAAACATCACGGAGAAAAGGTTGCAGAATTGCCTTTGAATACAGTTTGCGGCGCAAGTCCGGTTTATCAGCGTGAATCAAAAATGCCGCAAGAAGTTGTTGAGCGGCAACAGCAAACCGCAATAACTTGGAGCGTTCCGGAAAATCTGCAAATCGTTTTTCAGCAGCTGATTCAAACTCCTGAATTAGCTTCAAAATCATGGGTTTATCAGCAATATGATTGTATGGTACGTACCAGCACATCGGTGCGCCCCGGATCAGATGCGGGAGTGGTACGTGTGGAAGGTACCGACAAAGCTCTTGCCATGAGCATTGATGGCAACTCCCGTTATGTTTTTCTTGATCCAAAAACCGGAGGTAAAATTGCGGTAGCTGAAGCCGCACGGAATGTAGTTTGTTCAGGTGCCCGTCCCTTGGCAATTACTGACGGACTGAATTTCGGAAATCCGGAAAAACCTGAAATATTCTGGCAGCTCGAACAAGCCGTTTCCGGAATGGCTGAAACTTGTAATTTTCTGAAATTGCCTGTTACCGGTGGGAATGTCAGCCTCTACAACGAAACCGAGGGTGAAGCGATTTATCCGACTCCGGTGGTCGGCGTGGTTGGTTTGATTGAAAATAATGACCACACAACGACTCAGTTTTTTCAAAATTCAGGAGATGTTTTGCTTTTGCTTGGAGATACAAAAAACGAGTTGGGAGGAAGTTCCTATCAGCAAATGCAGTTGGGTAAAATCACGGGAATGCCTCCGAAACTTGATTTGGATAAAGAGCAAACTTTACAGCAAACATTACTCGAAATAATTCATTCTGGAATTGTGATTTCGGCACATGATCTTTCTCAGGGTGGTTTGGCGGTGGCATTGTTGACTTCATGTACAGAAAATTATGGAATATTAGTAAACTGGGAGATTGATTTACGTCCAGATATTGCTTTATTCAGTGAGTCTCAATCCCGAATTTTGCTGAGTATTTCTCCTGATAATACGGAGTTGGTAGAAGTCGTCATGCAGAAAAAGGGTGTACCATGTGCCCGTATCGGTAAAGTGGTTTCCAGTGGAACTTCCGGTTCGAACTGTGGGGGCAGTACTGGATGCTTCGATATTTCACTGAACGGCACTCCGGTCATTCAAGCTGAATTGAATCCATTACGAGAGTTATGGAAAAATGCGATTGGGCGGGAAATGGAAATTTCAGTATAGTAATTTATTACGGCCTTGCAAAAAGTAAAAAAACTTTATGATATTAGTACAGTATTTTGTACAAGATTTCTCGCTTCGCTTAAAAATGACACTGTTTTAGGAAATTATACTAAAGTATTATTATTTATTTAACATCTTAAACAAACTTTTACATGTGCGGCATCTTCGGCGTTTTTAATCATACTCAGGCAGCAGAGTTGACCTATTTCGGATTGCATTCGTTGCAGCACCGAGGTCAGGAAAGCGCTGGGATATGTGTTTCCGATGGAGAAAAATTTCACACGCATCGCGGTACAGGACTGGTGACTGAAGCATTTGGGCAGGATCAACATCTCCAGCTTGCAGGGCACATTGGAATTGGGCATGTACGCTACACCACAGCCGGTGACACTGGTTTGCTGAACGCTCAACCGCTTGTGTTTCGTTACACCGGAGGACGAGTCGCAGTGGCGCACAACGGAAATCTGGTTAATGCTAAACGCTTGCGAAATCAGTTGGAAAGGCAAGGTTCTATTTATCAGACAAACAGTGATACTGAAGTTATTCCACATCTCATCGCACGTTCCGGACCACCCATTGAGCAGGCGATTCCAGATGCGTTGCGTGTGATTGAAGGTGCGTATGCTCTGCTTTTTATGACTGAAACTCAACTGGTAGCTGCACAGGATCCACGAGCTTTTCATCCACTCGCCCTAGGTAAGCTGGATGAGGGTTGGGTGGTGGCTTCCGAAACTTGCGCGCTGGATGTATGTGGAGCAGAATTTGTCCGGGAAATTGAACCCGGTGAAATGTTGGTGATTGACACAGAGGGATTGCATTCACAATCATTCATGCAACCAAGCTCACGTTCGATTTGTTCTTTTGAATATATTTACTTCGCCCGTCCGGACAGTGAAATCGACGGAATCAGCGTGCACAATGTACGCAAAGAAATGGGGCGTCAAATATGCCGCGAAGTTCCAACAGAAGCTGATGTGGTGATTGGGGTTCCTGATTCCGGTCTGGCGGCGGCGATTGGATTTGCAGAGGAAAGCGGTTTGCCTTATGAAATGGGTATGATGAAAAACCGTTATGTAGGGCGAACTTTTATTCAGCCAAACCAGGAGCTGCGACGTAAAGGTGTTCGGATGAAACTAAGTGTTGTAAGAAAAGCAGTTGAGGGGAAACGAGTAATTTTGGTTGATGATTCAATTGTACGCGGTACAACCAGTGGTCGGATTGTGGAAATAATTAAGGCTGCTGGGGCCACCGAAGTTCATATGCGTGTCACATCTCCACCGATTACGCATCCCTGCCTTTATGGAATCGATACAGCACGGCGTAAGGAACTGATTTCAGCAACCCAAACTCCTGAAGAAATATGTGAAAAAATAGGTGCGGATTCTTTGCATTTTATTTCTGCTGAAGGAATGATTTCTGCCACTGACAGGAATGATACAACACGAGATCGAGGTCATTGTCTCGCCTGTTTCAATGGAAGCTATCCCACACCGACTTGTTAAATCTACCAAATTTTAAAATTATTAACTTAAAAAAATTGAAAGCTTATCAAAAAGCCGGAGTCGATTTAGCTGCTGCAGATGAAGCAGTTGAGAAACTCAAGCCATTAGCCAAAAGAACATTACGTCCGGAAGTTTTGAGTGAACTTGGAGGATTTGGCGGATTGTTTGAACTGAACAAAAGCAAGTACAAAAATCCTGTGTTAGTTTCCGGAACAGACGGAGTAGGTACAAAGCTGAAGTTGGCCTTTGAATTAGACCGTCATGACACTATCGGTATTGATCTGGTGGCCATGTGTGTCAATGACCTTTTGTCAGGGAGCGGAGCCGCTGTTTTTTCTGGATTATTTTGCAACGGGTCGGCTTGAAACTGATCAGGCGGTGCGGATCATTCAAAGTGGAATCAGTGAAGGTTGTCTTGAATCAGGATCTGCCTTACTTGGGGGAGAAACTGCAGAAATGCCCGGAATGTATGAATCTGGTGAATACGATTTAGCCGGTTTTGCAGTTGGTGCTGTTGAGCGGGACAAATTGATTGACGGTAAGCAGATAGAAATTGGTGATCTTCTGTTGGGCTTGCCCTCCAGTGGTGTCCATAGCAATGGATTTTCACTGGTACGTAAGATTCTGAAGGATCATAAGCTCAACCTCAAAGATATCCTTCCGGGAACAACAAAAACTTTAGGTGAAGCTTTGCTGACTCCTACCATAATTTATGTTAAACCAATTTTGAAATTATTAGCAGAATTAGAAATTCTAGGAATGTCACACATTACCGGGGGAGGTTTACCTGGAAATGTGCCCCGGATGCTTCCCAAAAAAACACTGAAAGGTTTTGTGCCTGTTGCAGAAATTGAAAAAAGTAAGCATCTCAATTCATGGCCTGAATTGCCGATTTTTTCTATGCTCCAGCAAGTCAGTGGATTACCGGATGAAGAACTGTTTCCGGTATTTAACATGGGAATTGGTTTCGTAATTTGTGTTGCAGAAACTAATGAGGGAATTGCACGGGAAATTTTAACTAAAGAAGGCCAACCAGTTTTCCGGATCGGTCAAATTGTTTCAGGTAATAAACGGCAGGTTTGTTGGAAATGAATATGAGAATTGCCGTTTTTGCTTCAGGACGCGGCTCGAATTTGCTGGCAATTCATGATGCAGTCATTTCCGGAAAACTTGAAGGTATTTCGCTAGATTTGGCCGTTTGTGACCGTCCAGATGCACCAGTAGTTGATTTAGTGCATAAAAGAAATATTCCAGACTTTATTTTTTGTCCCAAAGATTATGCAGACAAAAATGGATTTGAAACAGTCATTGCGGAAAAGCTTGCTGAGGCAAAAATTGGGCTTGTTGTTTTGGCAGGTTATATGCGTTTGGTAGGAGCAGTTTTGCTGGAAAAATGGGAAGGACGAATGATAAATCTTCATCCATCTCTACTGCCGGCATTTCCTGGAAAAGATGCCATTGGTCAGGCATGGCGTGCAGGAGTTAAAGAAACTGGTGTGACAGTACATTTTGTTGATGCTGGTATGGATACGGGTCGTATTTATTTGCAACAAAAAGTAACAGTCGATCCGGATGATACAGAAGAAAGTTTGTCCGAAAAAATTCATCTCCTGGAACATAAATTATTGCCGGATGCAATTCTGAAAATTATACAGGAAATGTAAATGGATATTTTGGTTGTCGGCGGCGGCGGTCGTGAACATGCTATAGTCTGGAAACTTAATAACAGTGGACATAATATTTTTTGTGCTCCGGGCAATCCGGGAATTGCAGATATTGCAGAATGTGTGACTTTGCAGGTAAACCAATTGAAAGAACTGGCGGATTTTGCTCAATTACACAAAATTAATTTAACCGTGGTTGGTCCGGAAGATCCGTTGACTAACGGGATTGTAGATCAGTTTGAAAAACGCAGCTTGTTAATTTTTGGTCCAAATCAGGAATCTGCACATTTGGAAGGGAGCAAGGCATATGCAAAGAAAGTGATGGAACGTTTTAATGTTCCTACCGCAGCGTATATGGAATTTGATGATTACGAGGAAGCCTTGTCCTATGTTGAAAAGCAGGGATTTCCGATCGTAATCAAAGCGGATGGATTAGCTGCCGGTAAGGGAGTGACTGTTGCAGAAACAATTGAAGAGGCAGAGACTGCACTGCAGGCTGCAATGCTCCAGAAAATATTTGGTGAATCCGGAACAAAGGTTGTGATCGAGGAATGTTTGCTTGGTGAGGAAATGACAGTTTTGGCTTTTGTTGATGGAAAGACTGTATTGCCGATGGTTCCGTCACAAGATCACAAACAGGTATTTGATGGAGATAGAGGACCGAACACTGGAGGAATGGGAGCGTATTCACCAGTTACTCATCTCGAAAAATGGATTCCTGAGATTGAGAAAAAAATCATTCGACCTGTTGCTGAAGGTTTGGCAGCAGAAGGAACACCATATCGTGGTGTACTCTACACGGGCTTGATGCTTACTGAAAATGGACCGAAAGTAATAGAGTTTAACGTACGTTTCGGTGATCCAGAAGCGCAGGTAATTTTGCCGCTTCTGGAAAATGATTTGGCAGAAGTATTATTGGCAGTTGCAGAAAAACGACTTCATGAAATAGACTTATCCTGGAAAGCGGGAGCCTCAGTTTGTGTAATCGCTGCTGCACCGGGTTATCCCGGACCACCCATCAAAGGTTTGCCAATTTCACTGCCGAAAAATTTCACCGCAGAAAAACAAATTTTTCATGCAGGCACAGCGTTACAGAATGAGCAGCTCGTTACAAACGGTGGGCGTGTTTTTGGAGTTACTTCTCAGGGCACAAACATTGCGGAAGCTAGGCAGCGAGCCTATTCGCTGATGGAAGGGGTAAGTTTTAAAGGAAAACATTTTCGGCGTGATATTGCTTCCAAAGCATTGAACTGAAAAGCTGTTTATGCTATACTCATTAGAGTAGTATTTGTCTACTAAAAGAAATGCATTCCCCACCTTTTAGAGGGTTGTCTAAATAATTATTTTTTAGTAAATTGCATAGACATTAAATAACTTAGCTTAACCTTGTTCTAGAAAATCCCTTATGGACAGTGTGGTTGCCCACGACTTAATTTTTTCCTATCTCATTCGAAAGGTTATGGTAGTATCGAAAGTCATCGCGCAAGTAAACTTGAGTAACTGTTGTGGGGTATGATTCCAGAATCACAACATTTGCGTGCAAATAAACGTTCCATTGAAGAATTGGAAAAATTATTATCATAAGTCATCCTCTGATGCTGACTCAAATGCTGATTGACTATCATATGGTAAAAGCTGCTTTGGGACATCATGCAATCTAGAAACTAGAATCTAGAAAATAAAAATAGAAACCGGACAACTTTTGTTTAAATTATTTATAGCTAATTGATTTCACTATGACTGTTTCTCTTCGCCATCAAGACATGGCAAACGCACTCCGTTTTTTAGCAGCGGATGCTGTACAAAAAGCAAACTCCGGTCACCCAGGAATGCCTATGGGCATGGCGGATGTAGCAACCGTATTGTTCACCCGATTCTTAAAATTTAAAGCAAGTAACCCGAAATGGCTTAATCGAGATAGGTTTGTCCTTTCAAATGGGCATGGTTCAATGCTGCTTTATTCACTGCTTCATTTGACAGGTTACGAGGATTTTACGCTGGACGAACTGAAAAATTTTAGACAACTTGGTTCAAGAACAGCCGGACATCCGGAATATGGACACGGTGCAGGAATTGAAACCACGACTGGACCGCTTGGACAAGGGGTTGCGAATGCAGTTGGAATGGCGCTTGCTGAACGAATGCTCGCTGAAAGATTTGGAAGCGACATAGTAGATCATTATACCTATGTCATTGCCGGAGACGGATGTTTGATGGAAGGAATAAGTCACGAAGCAGCATCATTCGCAGGACATTTGGGTCTGGGAAAATTGATAGTGCTATTTGATGACAATGGAATTTCCATTGACGGATCCACCGATCTTGCTGTCAACGATGATCAACTGATGCGTTTTGAAGCTTGCGGATGGGACGTATCATTCTGCGACGGACATGATCCAGATGCAATTTCTGCGACCATCAACGCTGCAATAGAAAATCAAGACAAGCCGTCACTGGTTGCCTGCAAAACGACGATTGGTTTTGGATCACCAAACAAAGCCGGAACTGCCGCTATACACGGAGCACCACTTGGTAATGATGAAATTACGGCTACACGAGAATCGCTTAACTGGCCACATCCTGCTTTTGAGATTCCTGAAGCAATCGGAAGTGCGTGGCGCAGGGTCGGGTCAATGAAAAGTGCTAAAATGGAAGCCTGGCGCAAACGATTAAATGAATCAGAACGAAAGGAAGAATTTGAACGCGTAATTTCCGGAACACTTCCGGAAAACTGGGAAGCTCCTTTACGAAATTTCAAGCTGAAGCATTCAACAGAAAAAACAAAAGTAGCCACCCGTAAAGCAAGTCAGGAAACACTGGATGTGTTAGCAGAAGTAATTCCGGAATTGGCTGGTGGTTCTGCTGATTTGACCGGATCAAATTTGACAAAGGCTAAATCACAAAAACCAATTACTCCAAGTGACTTTTCGGGAAGTTATATTCACTATGGAGTTCGGGAGCACGGAATGGCTGCTGCCATGAACGGCATCGTTCTGCATGGTGGATTCATTCCGTATGGCGGAACATTTCTGATTTTTACTGATTATTGTCGACCATCAATACGTTTGTCTGCCTTGATGAAACAGCGTGTGATTTACGTGATGACACATGATTCCATTGGTCTTGGGTGAAGACGGACCAACACACCAACCTGTGGAACACCTTTCCAGCTTACGTGCGATTCCGAATTTGAATGTGTACCGACCATGTGATATCGTAGAAACCGCTGAATGTTGGGCTGAAGCACTGACAACATCCTCCACACCTTCTGTGCTTTCTCTCTCCCGCCAGGGTCTGCCATGCCTGCGAACAGAACACACTGACGAAAATTTAAGTACAAAAGGGGGATACGTCCTGGCCGAAGCTGAAGGTAAACGAGATGTGACATTGATCGCTTCTGGATCGGAAGTTTACATTGCCATGGAAGCACGTGATCAATTGAAAGCTGAAGGCGTTTCAGCTGCAGTAGTCTCCATGCCTTGTTTGGATTTGTTTGAATCTCAGGACAAAGATTACCGGAATCAGGTAATTCCTCCCAGAATTCCGGTAGTTGTTGTGGAAGCAGGCGTTGAGCAAAGTTGGGGTCGTTATCTTGGGGAAGACGGAGAATTTGTAGGCATGAAAAGTTTTGGGGCATCCGCACCCGCAAACGACCTTTTTGAACATTTTGGTATCACTACGAAAAATATAGTGGAAGCAGCAAAAAGAATTACGAAAAAATAACCGCCATGAAAATTGAAAATACTAAGAAATCCCTTTACGTTTATCAGCGAACTTGGCAGCTTTTCCTTAATCCTAAATCTGAGTATAAATTATGGCTTTAATATCTTTAAGACAATTACTTGATCATGCAGCGGAAAACAGCTACGGCGTTCCGGCGTTCAATGTTAACAACATGGAGCAAATTCAATCGATTATGCAGGCGGCGAAAGCTACGGATTCGCCTGTAATTTTGCAGGCTAGCAGGGGAGCACGTTCCTATGCAGGTGATATTTTTCTGCGGCATTTGTTTGATGCCGCAGTTGAAATGTATCCGGACATTCCGATTTGCATACACCAGGATCACGGAAATAACTTCGATACTTGTCTCTCTGCAATGGCCAATAATTTCACCAGTGTAATGATGGACGGTTCGCTGGAAGAGGATGCTAAAACACCGGCTTCGTATGAATACAATGTTGGCATCAGTTCAAAAGTCACTGAGGTGGCGCATAAAATTGGTGTGTCGGTAGAAGGGGAACTTGGCTGTCTGGGTTCATTGGAAACCGGTGAAGGCGAAAAAGAAGACGGACATGGTTTTGAAGGTAAATTATCGCAGGATCAACTGCTGACTGATCCAGATCAAGCTACTGATTTTGTAAACAAAACACAAGTTGACGCACTGGCTGTAGCGATAGGTACTTCTCACGGTGCATACAAATTCAGCAGGAAACCTGATGGAGATATACTAGCGCTGAATGTTGTCAAAGCCATCAACAAAAGATTACCGGGCCTACACATGGTCATGCACGGCTCAAGTTCGGTTCCGCAAGAACTACAGGACATTATCAATGCAAATGGCGGGGAAATGCCTCAGACCTGGGGCACGCCTGTGAACGAAATTGTTGAGGGCATCAAACATGGTGTCCGGAAAGTTAATATCGATACTGATTGTCGCATGGCAATTTCTGGTCAAGTTAGGAAAATATTGCAGGAAAAGAAAACGGAGTTTGATCCACGAAAATTCACAAAGCCGGCGACTGACGCCATGCAGGTGGTTTGTGAATCTCGCTACGAAGCCTTCGGGACGGCAGGCAATGCAACGAAGTTAAAACCACTTCCGTTGACAGCAATGGCCGGGCGTTATAACTCAGGTGAATTGGAACAAAAAATTCAATGACTTTTGAGAATTAAGGTTGTAGCGCTTTGCTGATTTACCCTGGTTGGATGGAAAAACTGGGTGTCTGAATAGTAAAACATGATGATTGCATAAAAAGGACAGAATCGTAAAATATATTTAAAAACAAAGTCATAGATGTTACAGAAGTAAAAAATAAAAACAGTTCTCTGTACTCTCTGCTATTCAGAAGCTACCCGGCATTTGCGCCTTTAAATCTGTTACAGTTTCATTACAAAGAGGACCTCTCATGAAAACCATAAAAATTTCCCCTTCCATTCTATCCGCAGATTTTTCTCGTCTGGGTGAACAAGTCCGTGAAGCTGAAGATGCAGGAGTAGATTATATTCATGTAGATGTAATGGACGGACATTTTGTTCCCAACATAACAATTGGCCCTTTGATAGTGAAAGCCTTGCGTCCCGTTACCAAACTGCCGCTGGATGTACACTTGATGATAATGCAGCCTGAACGTTATGTAGAGCAATTTAGAGATGCAGGAGCTGAGATAATCACCGTACATTACGAAGCATGTCCACACTTGCATCGTACCATTCAGCAAATTCATGATTTAGGAATTCGTGCCGGTGTAAGTCTCAATCCCTCCACTCCTGCGAGTACATTGGATGAAATTATCGCAGAAGTAGACCTGGTACTTGTGATGTCAGTCAATCCAGGATTTGGCGGACAGTCCTACATTTCTTCCTGTACAAGCAAAACAAAAAAGTTACGCGAGATGCTTGACTCATGTGGATCGTCTGCAGATTTAGAGGTGGATGGCGGCGTTAATGTTGACACAGTTTGTGAAGTTATTGGCGCTGGAGCCAATGCCTTTGTTGCCGGCTCCGCCGTTTTTAACGACAAACATAGTGTAGCAGAAAATGTGCGCCTTCTTCGAGAAAAAATAGATTCTGCCTGAATGTTCAAGGTTTCCTTTTTATACAGCTTTTAAAAAGCTGGAACCTTTCAGCAAATTAAAGAATAGTGGGCAACTGAGATCGAATGAAAAATAATATCAAAACAGTTTGTGGGATAGAAAAATATGATGAACTTTCCAAAAGAAGAGGTTTTCTCAATCAACTTCGTTTTTATTGGTTCGTTTTGTGTGCATCACTAAGGGATATCGGAAAAAAGAAAACGATAAAGGAAGAATAATTTTTTGGTTTCCGAGTTATTTTATACTCCATGTGGAGATTCCTCTAAAACCAGCCCCATCATTCCCTGAGAATACCCCCACTAATTCCTCACAGTTTGACACCATCAAAGTAAAATACCCGCTTCTTGTAAAATACACCTTAACACCTACCCAGGACATCGTCGAAAATTTGGTAGCAGATTGGTAGCAATACTTGCGATTCGTAGGGAATTGAAAGGAATTGAAAGGAATTTCAGACCGACACCCTGCGAAGGTTAAATCTTTGATATTTTTAGAAAACGTTGCAAACACACAGTTTACGAGAATACACGTTTTTAATATTGATCCACCCTTACAAGGTTGCAGTCAAGATTCGGGGAACTATCACTAGATACCGGATCCAAGCTTCACTTCACCTGGGATTGATAATAGACAGGAAACGAATGCTGTGTCAGTTATGTTCGTGTATAAATTTTTTCAGGATGAGGAATTTTAGAAAAATAGCTTGAGGTAGTGATAGGTAAAAAACGGGTGGCCTCAAAGTCCGGGCAGTGCTTTTTACTCGCGTCGTGCACCTATTTTTTCGTCAGGACGAGTGACCTCACTGATGCGCACACCATAGCGTTCATTCACCACAACTATTTCTCCACGTGCCATGAGGCGGTTGCCAACAACTACATCCATTGGTTCGCCTACTATTTTTTCAAACACCAGCATACTGCCTTTTTTCAGATTAAGTACTTTTTGTACTTCCATCTCTGTTCGTCCAATTTCGACGGTCATAATCAAAGGCACATCTTCAATGAACTTTACCGTGTGAAAAATCTCTCCATCATCAACGGTTTCAAATCCCAGCATCAGTCGTTCCTCTGTAATTAGTTTTTATTCTATAGTGTATGTGAGGTTCAAAAGCAGGCCAACTTTTGGGCGTATTGGCATTGAGTTATGTAAACAGTTTGTGCAGATTATGTGCCTCTTTCCGAAGTATCAGCAAGACCTCAAACGAGATTTTCCATAATATAGCGACGACGTTCTGCAGTATTGGTTCCCATGTAGAAGTTCAGTAATTCTGGAACTTCATGTGTATGTTCGATACCAACAAGAACAGCACGCATATTTTTACCAATAAACTGTCCGAACTCTTTTGGTGAAATTTCACCAAGTCCCTTAAAGCGAGTTACCTCAAAATGAGTCCCTTTCTGCAGTTTTTCAAATGCTTCATCCTTTTCAGTCTCGCTGTAACAATATTGTGTTGTTTTCTGGTTACGAACACGAAAGAGAGGTGTTTCAAGGATGTAAATGTTTCCCTGTAAAACGAGTGGTTCGTAAAATTGTAAAAAGAAAGTCAACAGTAAATTGCGGATATGAAGACCGTCTACATCGGCATCAGTAGCAATCACAACCTTGTTGTATCGCAAATCCTCGAGTGAGTCCTCAATTCCGAGGGCCTTCATGACATTGTACAGCTCAAGATTTTTGTAAATAGCTTCTTTGCCCTGTCCATAACAGTTGAGCGGCTTCCCCTTGAGACAGAAAACTGCCTGTGTATAAACATCACGTGAGCTAATCATGCTTCCGCCGGCAGACATGCCTTCAGTGATAAAAACAGTGCTTTCATCTCCACGTTCGCTTTTGTCACCAAGGTGAAATTTACAGTCTTTTAGATTGGGAATCGTCAGTGCTGATTTTTTTGCATTTTCTCTGGCAGCCTTTTTAACATTGTGCAATTCCTTGCGGATTCGTTCATTAGTCTGTATTTTATGTTTGAGCGGCTCTGCTACTTCCGGATGTTTATAAAGAAAATCGACAATTGTATCACGAACCAGCGGCATCAGCCATGAACGCAACTCGGAGTTTCCCAATTTATTTTTAGTCTGTGATTCAAAAATCGGCTCCTGTACTTTTATGGCTACTGCACCAACCAGTCCGTCTCTTACATCCGGCCCTTCAAAGCTTGTATTAAAAAATTGGTTGGCTCCTTTGAGAATGCCTTCTCGAAATGCAGAAAGGTGGGTACCACCATCGTTTGTGTGATGGCCGTTGACATAGCTGAAATATTCCTCACCGTAATGCTCAGTGTGTGTGAGCGCCATTTCTAATTGTCCGTTTTGACAGTGAACGATGTCATAAAGATTTGCATCACTTACTTCTTCCTTCAGTAAATCCAATAGGCCGTTTTCGGACTTAAATTTTTCACCATTCAGTGTGATTGTCAGCTTACGGTTTAAATAAGCATAGTTCCAGAGTTGTTTCCGGATAGTTCCCAGGTCATAGCTGTAGTTTGGAAAAAGCTTGGAATCAGGTGTAAAACGAATTTTTGTACCGTTACTCTCGTTTGTATCATTTGTAGCTGGATCATTTTTAAGTTCCCCGGATTTAAACTGGGCAAAGACCGATTTTTTTTCACGAAAAGAAGTGACATCAAATTGATCTGAAAGAGCATTCACTGCTTTGGTGCCCACTCCATTCAGCCCGACACTGAACTGAAAAACCTCATCATTGTATTTCGCACCGGTGTTGATGATGGAAACACACTCCACTAACTTCCCTAAAGGAATCCCACGTCCAAAATCACGAATGTTTACTGCTCCATTTTCTACACGAATATCGATCCGCTTCCCGAATCCCATAATGAATTCGTCAATGGAATTATCCACAATTTCTTTGAGCAAAACGTAGATACCGTCACTTGGGTGGGAACCGTTACCCAGACGACCAATGTACATGCCGGGGCGTAAACGGATATGTTCGAGGGAGGAAAGCGTAAGGATTTTACTTTCGTCGTATATCGTCTCTTGTACTGAATTCATTGTCTATCCTTGACTGATTCGCATTCCATGCTTTCCCTCAACTTTAAAGGTGAGGGAATTTGCCGAGTTAGAAAAGATACTTTTTCCCTACAAAGTTAATCTTTTAAATATATGCAATCATCATGAAATTGTCAAAATCTCCCTTTCCCCCAATACTTTATAGTTACTGAATTTGTACAATTTAGATGCACAAAATGTCGATTCTCAACGCTACAGACTAGCAGCGTTTCCTGAAAAATAGTGCAGGCGGAGTTTCATAGTGTGTAATTTGTATTTATGCAAATTGTAAAAAATATTAACAATAAACATAATTCGACAGTTACGAAATTTTTCGTGTCATCCATAAATATGTGTGAGGTATCTAGCATGATAACAGTATTTTATCAGATTTATCACTTTAGTCTAGATGACAATCTTTAGTAAATCATATTGGCATTTTACGAGAACGTGTGACCCACGAATACATTATATTTTTAAATAGAATCCAGCGAGTCAGAAGTTCTCATGTCAAAGTTAAGTACGTAATTATTCTTCAAAAAACAGATTCAAAGCCACTTATCTCAATCTAACATCTCCTGTATGTTTGCACTTCATTTAGTTGATTCCCAAGAGTTGTGTTCATCTTCAATACAGAGATTTTCATACAAATGTAAATACATTTGATAAAAGTCTTGTATTCATAAAAAACTGGTGTATAGTGAAGATACTGTAGGGCATCGGTTGCTGTTGATGAACGAGAGACTGGTTGAACAAATCGGTACGCCACTGGAAGTTAGTGAAAAACCTAAAGTCCATTTCATAGCCGGATTTATCTGCTCTCCTTCGATGAAATTTATTCCGGTCCGTTTAGATCAAAGCGGCAACCAGATCATTTTGTGAGAATCCCTTCTCTTGCCACTTAATAATTTTGAAAATATTGTAAATGGCGACTCATCTGTCACTTTAGTAATGCGTCCGGAACACCTGGAAGACTGTGAGACTGAAAATGCCTTGAAATTTTTACAAGTGGAACTGTTGGAAAAACTTTGTGAAGATACAGTTTTTTACGGGATCCTTGATCAAACTGATACTGCTTTAACAGTCTGGCTTTCTGGAAATCATCCAGTTGAAACGGGAGACAAATTACCCGTAACTATTACTCCAGAACATCTGCATACATTTGATTCAGACACTGGAAACAAGCTTAATTAAATAAAACGGTAGACGTAACTGTGAACAAAACTGTATTATGTTTCGGGAATATTTTTGTACCTGGATTATTAATCCTGCGGGAATGATCAAATAGCCCTATTTCAAATAAAAACATGAATATAGCTTTACGAGATCAAAGGAAATTTGCAGCCAGAGCCTCGTGGTATTATTACAAGACAGGAATGACTCAAGGAGAAATTGCCCAGCGTTTAGGAATCAACCGTGCCCGTGTGATTAATATTCTTAATGAGGCTCGAAAAGATGGTACAGTAACGTTTCATATCAGCGGTGAAGACTCAGAGATGATGAATCTGGAAGTGCAACTCAAAAAAAAGTGGGGTCTGCGTGATGTCTTTTTGACGCCTGGGGTTTTAGATGAAGAACTTAAGAATGATCTCAGCATGGCTGGCGCGCAGTATTTAGAAATGAATTTGCCTTCAAAGGAATCTTTGATTGCGGTTGGATGGGGCGAGACCATTTCCGGAATTACCCGCAATTTGGGAAGAGTCATTCCCGAAAGAACATCCTTTGTCACACTTTGCGGTGGTGTGATGCACTATCTCAGCGAGCATACTCCGACCAATGTCGGTACTTCCTCTTACCGGATTCCTTTATCCATTCCATGTGATACCAACACCCCTGATGGTAGGTACGCCTGAACTGAGAGACCAGTTACTCAACGAGCCTGAAGTTCAGCATGTGATGGACATGGCTCAACTTGCGGATATTGCAATGGTAGGTATTGGTTCTCTGAAGACTAGTACTGAATTTGAAGGCTTTGGTTATAAATCACAAAAAGAACTCGATCTGCTAAAAAAAACGTGGGGCTGTGGGTGAGATGCACGGAGAATATTTTAACTCAGTTGGTGAGCCGTTAGAATTGGAGCATCACCATCGACTGATCTCAATTCGCCTGGAAACATTGCGCAAAATGAAACACGTGGTTGGCGTGGCCGGAGGCGCAGATAAAATTGAAGCTATACAAGCTGCTTTAAAAGGCGGATTTATTCACTCCCTTATTACAGATGAAAAGACTGCGTGGGCTTTGCTTACTTCTTCATAAAATATAATCAATATAAAAAATTCTATAAATAATTGAAAACACAAGATAATATATAAATATGTTTTTAAAATTACAAAAAATATTTTGGAAGATTTAAAGAAACTTAGTTAACCAACAATTTTAGAAAAATTAACTATATCTTTTATTAGTTAAACATCTTCATCAAAGTTGTTGTTAGGAAAATAATATCGCTCGTTGTGTAATGTTTTCATGGCAATGTTTAAAAAGGACTAAAGAAAAATTTAAATTAAATTTCTGCTTACAATAATCTGAATATTGTAGAATCCTAAATCCAATGTTGGATTATCGGCAATGAACGTGTTCAGTGAAGAAAAGGGAATTGAATTTCAGATTTTTTAGGCAGGAAAAATTGAGTCTTTCAAGGTCTTAATCTTAAGAGAAAGGTGTAACATGAGTAAAATAAAATCTGTTATTGGTGGAGTTTTGTTGTTAGCGCTTTCCAGTTCACCTGTATTCGCTGGCAAAGCAGATGCAGGGAAATGGATTAATAACGAATTCCAGCCATCAACACTATCAAAGTCTGAGCAGAAAGCAGAGATGGACTGGTTCATCAAAGCTGCGGCTCCATTTAAGGGAATGGAAATTAACGTACTCTCAGAAACCATTCCAACTCACGAGTACGAGTCAAAGGTTTTACAAAGGCGTTTGAAGATATAACTGGCATCAAAGTACAACACCAAATTATAGGAGAAGGTGATGTAGTAATGGCTGTTCAAACACAAATGCAAACTAACGTAAGTATTTACGATGCATATGTTAATGACTCAGACTTAATTGGTACGCATGCGCGTATGCAACAAGCTGTAAATTTAACTGATTGGATGAAAGGTGAGGGTAAAGCCGTTACTAATCCAATGTTGGATTTAGATGACTTCATAGGACTTCAATTTACAACAGGTCCAGATGGAAATCTTTATCAACTACCAGACCAACAATTTGCTAACCTTTATTGGTTCAGAAAAGACTGGTTTGATAGACCTGAAATTAAAAAACAATTTAAAGCTAAATATGGTTATGAATTAGGTGTACCAGTAAACTGGTCTGCTTATGAAGATATCGCTAAATTCTTTTCAGAAGATGTGAAGAAAATAGATGGTGTTAACATTTATGGTCATATGGACTACGGTAAAAGAGCTCCTGACTTAGGTTGGAGAATGACTGATGCATGGTTATCAATGGCTGGTGCAGGAAGTAAAGGTCTGCCTAATGGAGTACCTGTAGACGAGTGGGGAATTCGAATGGAAGCCGGAACATGTAACCCAGTTGGCGCTAACCGTATCACGAGGTGGAGCGGCTAATGGTCCTGCAGCAGTGTACGCGATTCGCAAATGGGACGAGTGGCTGAGAGCATACGCCCCTCCGGGAGCAGCAGGCTATGGACTTTTACCAGTCATTGCCATGCACTATCTACAAGGCAATGTTGCTCAGCAGATCTTTCTGGTACACCGCCTTTCACAGCTTCTTCAATGGTAGGACCGAAGGAATCTGGCTAACAATACAGTAGATAATGATGCAAACGGTATGCCTCTGTGGCGAATGGGCCCATCACCTCAAGGGCCGTATTGGGAAGAAGGTATGAAGCTTAGGATACCAAGATGCAGGATCATGGACTTTGTTTAAGTCAACTGACCGGTGAGATCGCCGAAAGGCCGCATGGCTTGTATCGCTCCAGTTGACAGTTTCCAAAACTGTATCTCTGAAGAAAAGCCGATGTTGGTCTGACCCCTATTCGGAAGACAGAGTACTATAAACGACAAGCGACTTTCACTGAGCGAGCACCTGAAGCTTAGGTGGACTTATGGTGGAGTTCTACCGCTCAGCCAGATCGAAGTGCGTATGGTCTCCAACGGGAATCAACGTACCGGATTACCCGAAATTGGCTAGCACAATTATGGTGGCAGCAAATCGGAGACGTGAACTCAGGTAGCATTTACACCGCAGCAAGCGATGGACCGACTTGCAACAGAAATGGACCTTGTTATGTCTCGAATGCAAGCTGCTGATGAAAAGGCAAATGTCTATGGTGGTTGTGGACCTCGGCTTAACGAGAAAAAATCTCGTTCTTACTGGCTCAATCAGCCTGGTTCTCCTAAGGCAAAAGTAAATGAAAAACCTCAAGGAGAAACCATCGACTATGATGAGTTGGTGAAACGTTGGTCTAGCAACTAGTCTAACGACATAAAGTATCTCCTGTAGCAGCTGGGAGTTGATCTTACTAGATGCTCTCGGCTGTTATTGCTCTTAATTAACTGGACGAAAAACTTTTTCTCCAATAGCAGCAGAGGATGTCAGTCTGATTGATACTCTCAGTTGTTATAGTTCAAAATAGAGCCCAGCCAAAGTTATTTTTCCTGTTTTATTTTTACGTCGGCACGTGTGCTGGCATACCTGTATAGAAAATATTTTTCATGGCACTTGAATTTAAAAATATATGTAAAAAAGAATATGAAGTAACTATCATAGCTCCGATTTCTCTGAAATTAAAACCTGGAATATTTAATACTATTTTAGGGCCGACCTTGTCTGGAAAGACTACATTGCTGAGGTTAATGGCCGGGTTGGATAAACCGACTTCCGGTGAAATATGGCATAAAGAGATCAATGTTACCAAATTGCCTGTTCAGAAAAGAAATGTGGCAATGGTTTATCAGCAATTTATTAACTATCCCAACATGACGGTTTTTGAGAATATAGCGTCACCTTTGAGGGTCAAAAAAATAGCAGAGAAAGAAGTTAAATCCCGTGTACATAAAGTTGCAGAACTTTTGAAAATTTCTCCTTTATTGAATCGTCGTCCCACAGAGTTGTCCGGAGGTCAACAACAGCGAACCGCACTTGCCAGAGCACTCACAAAAGAAGCTGAGTTAGTTTTGCTCGATGAACCTCTGGCCAATCTGGACTATAAATTACGTGAAGAATTACGTGAAGAATTACCACGGCTTTTTGAGGAAACGGGGGCAACTGTCGTTTATACCACAACAGAACCTTCGGAAGCACTATTACTGGGTGGTTATAGTGCTACTTTGCATGAAGGCAGGATTACACAGTATGATCCAACTCAGTCATTGTATAGAGACCCTAAAAGCTTGATTGCGGCAAAAACTTTTTCTGACCCACCTTTGAATACTGTTGAGGTGGAAAAAAATGGGGAAGGCATTTTTCTGGAGGATGGAGTCCACTGGAAAACCTCAAAATACACAAATATTCCCAATGGAAATTATACTCTGGGATTCAGGGCACATCATCTCAAGCTCTCTTCTACGAAAAATGATGACCTTAAATTAGCAGGAGAAGTTTTGGTAACAGAGCTCAGCGGTTCAGAGAGTTTTGTACATTTAAAAGTAAACGTAAATAATTGGGTTGTCCACACTCACGGTATTTATAATTTTCTGGAAGAGGAGCAAATAGGAATGTTTTTATCACTAAGTAATTGCTACCTCTTCGATACTGAAGGAGAAAGAGTCTATGCTAAATAAAGAAAGAGTCTCATGGCAGAAGTAAGACTACAACAAATTAGACACAGCTATAATGCGGATGCAGGTGAAAATACTGAATATGCTTTAGAGAAAATAGATCAGGTTTGGGAGGATGGTGGAGCATATGCTCTTCTTGGCCCTTCTGGCTGCGGTAAATCGACACTGCTCAATATTGTCTCAGGATTGTTACAACCGACTGAAGGAAAAGTATTGTTTAACAACAATGATGTAACTTCGAGAACTCCGGATCAACGCAACATCGCGCAAATTTTTCAATTCCCGGTCGTGTACGACACCATGACGGTGCACGATAATTTGGCCTTCCCCTTGAGAAACAGAAAGATGGCAAATGCTGAAATAGAGGAACGGGTTAAAACAGTTGCTGAAATGCTGGATCTGACAGCATCACTGAATCAAAGAGCTTCCGGGCTTACAGCGGATGGTAAACAGAAAATTTCCTTGGGTCGCGGACTGGTACGTTCTGATGTAAATATCATGATGTTTGATGAACCACTGACAGTAATTGATCCTCATCTGAAATGGCAATTACGTACTAAACTAAAAAAACTTCATCGACAAGTCGGATTTACTATGGTTTATGTCACACACGACCAGACAGAAGCACTGACTTTTGCTGAAAAAGTTGCCGTGATGTATGAAGGTGAGGTTGTACAATTTGGTACTCCTGAAGAATTATTTTTAAAGCCTAATCACACCTTTGTTGGTCACTTCATCGGTTCACCTGGGATGAACTTTTTGCCTTGCAAGCTGGATGATGGTTTTCCAGTATTTAATGGAAATCGAATCAAAATTTCTGCTCCAATATCACAGCCAGAAACAACAAAAAAAATGGAGCTAGGTGTGCGTCCGGAATTTGTCAAAATTGATGCTGATGGCTTTCCTGTAAACATCAACCGTATTGACGATGTTGGCCGCTACAGGATAGTGAAGGTTGAAAATTCCGGATATTACTTTAATGTTTACGTTCCGGAAGATTTGGAAATTCCAACAGAAAATATGCACGTGAGTTTTGATCCCGAAAACACACATATTTATTGTGATGGTTGGTTACATGATAAAAAGGAGTCCTCATGATCGCACGCGTAACAAATCAAAAAGCGTGGTTCATGGTTTTACCTGTAATTCTACTGGTTGCATTCAATGCAGTGATTCCACTCATGACAGTTGTCAATTATTCTGTACAGGAAACTTTTGGCAATAACGTCTTCTTCTGGGAAGGCCTTAGGTGGTATGAGGAGGTATTGCATTCAGAACGGTTCCATGCTTCCATGACGCGGCAAATCATTTTTACCTCCATCGTTCTACTGATAGAAATACCATTAGGCATTGCGATTGCCCTGTCAATGCCACGTAAAGGATTGGGAGCGACATTGTGTTTGGTTTTAATGTCACTACCCTTACTCATCCGTGGAATGTTGTGGGAGCAATGTGGAATATTTTTGCCTTACCGGAAATTGGTTTGTTAGGGTATGTTGTCAACAGTATGGGGATTGATTACAACTTTACTCAACAACCTATTTCAGCTTGGGCCACTGTCATAGCTATGGATGTTTGGCATTGGACATCGTTGGTCGTTTTATTGACTTATGCGGGGCTGAACGCAATTCCGGAAGCATTTTTTCATGCGGCACAAATTGATACAGCCACTAAATGGCAAATCTTCCGATATATCCAGTTGCCCAAAATCAAACATGTCTTGACGATCGCTATACTGCTTCGCTTTATGGATAGCTTTATGATTTATACAGAACCATTTGTATTAACGGGTGGAGGTCCCGGTAACAGCACAACTTTTTTATCCACAGATCTAGTCAAAATTGCGTTAGGGCAATTTGATCTCGGTCCAGCAGCAGCGATGTCTTTGATTTACTTTCTCATTGTTTTGCTTATGTGTTGGGTGTTTTATACATTAATGATGCGCAATGAGGCCCGATGAAACGAATAACTTGGCTAGTACCAACGCTGTACATTATTTTTTTAATGTTACCTATTTACTGGTTAATTAATATGTCTTTCAAAACGACCAATGAGATACTTGGTACGTTTTCACTTTGGCCACATAATTTCACTTTAGATAATTACATAAAAATATTTACCGACCGTACTTGGTATCAGGGTTACATAAACTCAATAAGTTACGTAATTATGAATACAGCTATATCTGTAACTGCGGCACTTCCAGCGGCCTATGCTTTTTCTCGCTATAAATTTCTTGGAGACAAGCATGTCTTCTTCTGGTTGCTGACAAACCGTATGGCTCCACCGGCAATCTTTGCGTTACCCTTTTTTCAACTTTATTCTGCTTCAGGGCTTTTTGACACACACCTTGCTGTCGCGTTGGCTCATTGCCTGTTCAATATTCCACTAGCAGTTTGGATTTTAGAGGGATTCATGTCAGGTGTTCCCAGGGAATTGGATGAAACTGCATATGTGGATGGATATTCTTTTTGGCGATTTTTCATAAAAATTTTTCTGCCTTCAATTGCGGCTGGAATTGGAGTGGCCGCCTTCTTTTGTTTCATGTTTTCATGGGTTGAGTTACTGCTGGCAAAAACATTGACTTCAGTCGACGCTAAACCAATTGCCGCCACCATGACACGCACTGCCAGTACCGCTGGTTATGAATTGGGGTTACTCTCAGCCGCAGGGACTTTGACCCTTATTCCAGGGGCTTTTGTGATCTATTTTGTTCGTAACTACATTGCAAAAGGCTTTGCCTTGGGAAGAGTGTAAATGGATTTATACTGGATGGCATGGACTTGGCCGACAGCGGTTTTTTTCATTGTAATTTTATTGCTCTTATGCTTGATGGTAGTCTGGGAGTATTTCAAGCCCGGAGGCGATCCAAGACATGGCATCCTCGGCTTAGACACGACTCGAGGTGACCGTTTATTTATTACACTTCTCGGCAGCGGCTTTATTCACATTGCGTGGCTTGGGCTTTTAGATATTTCAATATGGGGGGCAATGGTTTTCTCGATTGGTTATGCAATCGCAGTATTCAAGTGGGTTTAATTTATTATTTGAATACTGCATCAGTCTATTGGCACTTTAAGCGGGATATAGAATTCTCCAATCGTCGAAATAATATATTGCTGAGGCATAGGCCCTGATTCGGAATTATTCTGTTAGGGGAGGAAAAACAAAACGTTTAATACTCAGTTATTCTTTTCAGGCTTTTTATTTAGTTAAACAATCATTTTATAATATTTTATGAACCTGAGAGATAACAATATTGAAAGAATGGCTAATAAAACATTCGATGTCCTGATCATCGGTGGAGGAATTAACGGTGCAGCTGTCAGCAACGGCCCTTGCCGCACGAGGCGCTAAAGTGGCTTTGGTTGACAAAGGTGATTTTGCCGGTTTCACCAGTCAAAATTCCTCTAATCTCGTCTGGGGTGGAATCAAATATATGGAAACTTACGAATTTCCCTTGGTGAGACAACTCTGCATGTCACGCAACCATCTTCTCCGTTCTTACCCTTCGTCCATCCGGGAGATCCGATTTTTTACCAATCTGGACAAAGGATTCCGTTTTTCACCATTTTTGCTTTATTGCGGAGCCTTGCTTTATTGGGCAATTGGTAATTTTTTTACACGTTCCCCACGTTTTTTGACACCACAAGCAAATCAATGACCGACGAGTCCACGATCAACACCGAACACAGTATCGGCGGCTTTGAATACTCTGATGCATTTCCTCTACGACAATGACGCACGTTTTGTTTTTAATTTTATTCGTTCCGCTATTAACTACAACTGCAACGCAGTCAATTACGTGGAATCTTTGAGAAGTGTCCGGAATACTCAGGGGGAATGGCAGACACAACTCCGGAATACTAGAAATGGTGAAACATTTGAAGTAAGGAGCACTGTCATTATCAATGCGTGCGGACCTTATGTTGATCAACAAAATAAGATTTCTGAACTGACTACGGAACATCGTCATGTATTTTCCAAAGGCATTCATTTAATCGTTCCAAGAATTACGAAAAATGAAAGGGTGTTGACTTTTTTTGCGGATGATGGTCGTTTGTTTTTTGCAATTCCAATGGGAAACCGCACGATGGTAGGAACAACCGATAATCGTGTTTCCACTCCGGAAACAGAAGTTACTACGGAAGATAGGCATTTTGTTCTGGACAACATTAACAAACGTCTGAATCTAGCAAAACCACTGACTGAAGTAGATATTATTTCCGAACGCTGCGGGGTGCGCCCCCTGGTGATCAAAACCGGTGATCAAAATAACAAAAATGAAGAATGGATTAAGCTCTCTCGCAAACACGCAGTTGATGTAGATTGGGAGCGAAAACACATCAGTATTTTTGGAGGTAAACTTACTGACTGCCTCAATGTTGGTGAAGAAATATGCGAGGTCGTTCAACAATTAGGAACTCATCTTCCTTATCCAAAACGAAAGTGGTACGGAGAACCTCATGAAGCCATTAGAGATGAGTATCTTCATCAAGTACACTTAATGGGACTGGATGAATTAACTTCTGCTGGAGCCTCGGAAGTGTTGTCAAAACGTCTTTGGAGGCGCTACGGAGCGCAAGCCATTGGACTCCTGGAAAACATCCGGGAGAATCCGGATATGGTAGAACCATTGATTGAAGGAAGCGATTACATCCGCTGCGAATTGACACAGGCTACTCGACGGGAAATGATAGTGACTCTGGAAGATTTTTTGCGACGCCGCTCAAAACTTGCTTTGGTAGCTCGACACGAAGACCTTAAAAATTCTCAAGGTATCAAAGATGCCTGCGAAATTCTGTTTGGCGAAGATGCTCCTGAACGCTGGTCGGAATATTTTGGTGAATAGCCGTAGAGTAGGTAAATATTTCTGGAAGCTCTATTTTCTGCTCCAAAAATTAATTTTTGTTAAAGTCAAAAAACAGCAATTTTGAGACAGAGCAGGGAAAATTAGATCTGCAGTAAAATCATTATATCAACGATTCAACTTCCTCCATAGCAGTACAACTAACTGATAAAACAATATATATTTAACTTGTGTCGTCTGAATTAAATATAGTTTATAGATTCCCGGACTTGGTTGAATAGATATTTTTAATAATGTAATTTAAATTATTCTTCACGTTTCTTGCATTACCTTTTTTGTACTAAATGTAGCGGTTTAATTTCGACAGTCCGTTTAGTTTTTGGAACAGTTGTAAGAATTTATCCGGAAACTCGTCTTTAAGTAGACTGTTGCATTTCTTTCACTTCCAAGTTAATAAAGGAGATGCTATGGAAAGCAAGACAAAGGTAGTGACATCCTACGTTAGCCATAAAGATGTTCAGTCTGCTATGGAACGGTTCTTAGATCTCGGTGGGAAAATCACCAAAATCGACGATCCTTGCCAGGAAATTTTACTCAGAGGTGATATGAACGAAGAAGACATGAATTACATTGATCCGCATGCCGCAAATCCATCCAGGAACGGTTTGGGTCAAGTGGGCAACGTTCTCCAGCAAGAGGTGCAAACAGAACTCAAGGAAGCATGAACTTTTTGAAGTTGGTAGGCTTACGACTACCGGCTTTTTTTTAGCAGGGGCATTGACCCTCTTCATCAGTCCGGAACATTCAGAATCGGCCCAGCGCAATGGATTTTCAATTGAAGATCCATTGATCCCTCTGGAAGAGATACTGGGCGGTGGACCACCGCGTGATGGTATTCCTTCTATTGATTCCCCTAAATTTATTCTAGCCGCAGAGACAGATTAGCTGTTTCAATCACATTTTGCACCCTCTGTGGAACCTAGTATCGGCTTACTTAAAAAATAATCATGAATGAAATTAATTTAAAACCAGTTCAACATGCAGTGTTTGATGCCTACGGTACCCTCTTTGATGTTCACTCCGCGGCGTCTCGTCATCAATCCCGACTAGGAGAAAAAGCACAAGCCGTATCGGCATTGTGGCGTACCAAACAATTGGAGTATACCTGGCTGCGCAGTCTGATGAAACGCTATGTTGATTTCTGGCAGGTTACTCAGGACGCTCTGGATTATGCTCTTGATTCTAACGGCATTGACGATCAAAGTCTGCACCGGGATCTCCTGAATGCATACCACGAATTGGCCTGTTATCCGGAAGTTCCGGAAACTCTGCGAAATTTAAAGGAACTGGAATTGGGGACTGCCATACTTTCCAATGGAACTCCAAAAATGTTGGAAGCCGGAGTCACCAACAGCCATTTAGAAAATTTATTGGATTCAATATTTTCGGTGGACACTATTGGGGTTTTTAAACCTGCACCGCAAGTTTATCAAATGGCCGTTGATCAACTTGGATCTACTCCGGAAGAAATACTGTTCTTTTCCTCAAACGCCTGGGATGTCTCCGGAGCCGCCACTTTTGGGTTTCAGGCAGTCTGGGTCAATCGTTTCGGACAAGCAGCGGAGCGTCTTCCAGGAACTCCGGTTCTTGAAATTAAAACGCTGGATGCAGTCTTACAATACTTACCTTCAGACTGAAGTCTGAAAACTTTGTTGCTGATTTTTACAACCATCGTGTCCAAGCATTTGCGTCAAATTACACCCCTTTGCCGCAAATCCGCAAAAAAGGCAGAATTATTAGAGTAAACTTTGATTATCCGGTAGATGTTACAATTGGGCCGGATGACTCTCTTTATGAAGCGGACTCTTACAATAATCGAATCCAAAAGTTTTCTCCAGATGGTAAATATGAGAAAAAAATGGGGAGGATTTCTCTGAATCGGTCTCAAGGGTGACTCTTCCGGAAAATTTAATGTAGCCACTGAAATTGAAGTGGATGAGCTGTGTCAGGTTTTTGTTGCAGATTTTTACGGGCGAAGGTGATTTCCTCGTCGAGTTTGGTTCTCAAGGCAGTGCTCCAGAAGAATTTGAACGTCCTACAGATATAACTGTCGATGCAAAAGGCAATATCTATGTTGTAGATTTTGGTAATAACCACATTCAGAAATTTGCACCTCTCATTTCACAAACTAAAAATGAATGAAAAATCATTAGCTCAACCAAGTGGATTTGAAAACCTAACTTCAATTCTCACCTGTCCGCTTTGCCGACGCGCTTCAGAGGAAATTGTTCCTCCGGATATGTGAATTCGTACCTACCGCTGCAGGTTATGCAGCAAAGATTTCACAGCAAAAACCGGTGACTGCTGTGTGTTTTGTTCCTATGGTTCAGTCAGGTGTTCCGGTGAACTAAACTTGTAGTCGACAGAATCAAGCTAAGACCATTTTTTAACAAATCCTGAAACCACTGTCGAATACGAAAAGCAAAAGTATAGTGAAATTAGTATTCCTTAGTTTCAGAATGTTCTGCTGAATCCGGCCGCAGTTAAGGGGAACCTGAAGCAGCAAGGACTGGGTACAGCAACCTTTCCAACGATTCTTTTGAAATGCTCGAAGCTGGAGTACGTAACAGCCATTTGGAGGAACTTTTGGATGGAGTGTTTTCGGTTGATACAATTAGGATATTCAGGCCGGATCCGAATATTTATCAACTGGTTGTCGATCAACTCGGCTGTGATCCTCAAGAGATATTGTTCTTTTCCTCAAACGCCTGGGACGTTTCCGGATCTACTACTTTTGGTTTTCGGGCCGTGTGGGCCAATCGTTTTGGCCAGGCTCCGTAACGTTTTCCGGGAAATCCCGTTCTTGAAATAAAAACACTTGATGCTGTCTTGCAATATTTTTCAGCTGATTGATGTTAAAAAGATTAAGATGCGGTCAAAAAAGTTCTGAAGCCGTGTCATTTGGATAGAATTGAGAAATCTTTTTTAAGCAGCTACACTAAAGTCTTTTGACTCAAAACCGTTGGTTGAGTTCTTAAACATGTCGCTAAGTAAAAAGTGTCTGCAATTACTTTTCTTTTAAGTTTTTTAATATAATCCCTATGATAAGTAAGTCAAAAGATAAAATCGCCTATCTATTGCTTTCACCAGCATTACTGGTGATGTTGATTAGTGGAGTAATTCCAATGTCTATGGTTCTTTATTTTTCAGTTCATGATTCTTTTGCTGGAAATAATTTTATCTGGGTAGGCATGAGTTGGTTTCAACAAGTATTAAGTTCTTCGGATTTTTACGGAGCTTTTTTTCGGAGTCTAGGATTCTCAGCTCTAATTATATCAATAGAAATTCCATTGGGTATTTATATTGCTCTTCGACTTCCCCAAAAAGGGTTTTTGTCTGATCTTTATATTGTGTTAATTTCTTTACCACTTCTGATACCGTCTATTGTTGTAGGACACATATGGAAATTTTTAACATTACCCGAAATAGGCTTGATAAGCTCCAGTATAGATTATTTGGGGGCAAATTATGACATGAACAACCCAATAATAGTCTGGATAACATTAGCTTTAATGGATAGTTGGCACTGGACTAGCCTTGTTATTCTACTTTGTTTTGCAGGACTAAAAAACATCCCAGAGGCATATTACCAAGCTGCATTAGTAGATGGAGCAAGGGGTTGGTCTGTTTTCAAAAATGTTCAGCTTCCAAAATTAAAATTAGTTTTATTAATCTCTATTTTATTACGATTTATTGATAGTTTCATTATCTATACAGAAGCATATGTTTTAACTCGAGGTGGGCCAGGGGTCAGTACCACTTTTCTGTCACATGAACTTGTCCAAACTGCAACCATTCAGTTTGATCTTGGAGAAGGTGGAGCCATGTCAGTCATTTATTCTTTGGTCGTTCTGTGTGTTTCTTGGGTGTTTTTCTCTCTAATTGTTAGGAAGAATAATGAGCAGTAAAAATAGGATATTTGTAGCACCTATAATTTATATTTTGTTCATATTGATCCCAATATATTGGTTATTGATAATGAGCTTTAAGACAAATACTGAAATTGGTGGATCGATAACACTTTATCCTCACCAGCCCACTCTTGATAATTATCTCTTTATTTTCAGCGATAAGAGTTGGTATATGGGCTACATTAACTCCATCTTTTACGTATTGATCAATGTAAGCCTTTCTTTAATTGTAGCAATTCCAGCTGCATATTCATTTTCTCGATATACTTTTTTTGGAGATAGGGTCCTTTTCTTTGGTTTCCTCACATTCAGAATGATGGCACCAGCAATTCTGTTGATACCTATGGTTCAAATATTTTCTATCTTAGGATTAATTGATACACACATTGCCGTAGCTTTAGCACATTGTTTTTTTAATGTTCCAATTGCTATATGGATACTAGAGGGATTCATTTCATCTGTTCCAAAAGAGATTGATGAAATGTCAAAAATTGATGGATATGGTTTTTTTAAATACTTTTATAAAATACTACTTCCTCAAATTTCACCAGGGATTGCTGTTACAGCATTTTTCTGTTTTTTATTTTCTTGGGTAGAAATTTTATTATCTAATGCGCTAACAGTGGTATATGCAAAGCCAATTGGCGCAATCATGACGAGGGTTGCCAGTGTTTTTATTGCCAATATTTCTATTCTATCTGCAGCAGGTATTTTGACATTAATACCTGGTGTCATTTTTGTGATTTTTGTTAAAAAACACCTCGCTAGAGGTTTTTCCATGGGAAGAGTCGGTTAATGGTTTATAGTGGACCCAAAAAATGAGACTGTATGTTACGGTATGTTTTGCAGAATGGAATACGGCTATCCGGACGGGTTAATAGAATGGAAACTGGTTGATTTCTTGAATCTATAGACATGAGAAAAGCATGTCATATCATTTTTGAGTCTCTGGTTTCAAATCATTTAATATCGGTAAAAGTGAGGCCAAATATTCTGCCAGCGCGTCCAAATCTTCTTCCTGTAAATTTTGGTAGCCAAACTCGATAACTTCTCCCATTAAACCCTGTACATCGTCACCGTCTGGTTTCATTCCAGTTTTCAAAAAATAGCTGATATCAACCCTGCTCCAGCTACCTATTCCTGTTTTTTTGTGTGGAGTAATATTCGGTGCAAGTTCTCCTTCGGGACCTTCTTTTGATCCGGCAAAGTGCATTTCCAGTTTAAGCGCACCCAGGAGATTTCGAGGAGTATGACATTCTCCGCAATGGGCAAGTGCTTGAGCAAGATATGCTCCGCGATTCCAACTTTCTGTTCGTTCCGGATTTGAAATAAAGGGTTCTGGAGACCAGACAAAGTTTTTCCAAAACATCATCGCGTATTGCTCACCAAAAGGCAGAATCAGGTCGTGAGGCAGATTTTTTTGACGAACGGGAGGTAATGAAAAAAGGTAGGCTTTGAGGTCCAACAAATCTTTGGGCTTTATCCGCTGGAAAGAAGTGTAAGGAAAAACTGGAAAATAGTGTCTCCCTTCAGGACTCAGTCCCTGCGTCATGGCCCTGATAAAATCCTCATCACTCCAGTTTCCAATGCCAGTTTCATAATCGGGGGTGATGTTTGTTCCGTAAAAGGTTCCGAAAGGTGTTTTAATCGGTCGGCCTCCGGCAAGGAAAGCACTGTTGTTTTTTGTGTCAGTATGGCAACTGCAACCTCCGGCGGCGTGAAAAAGATATTTGCCTGCAGAAATGTTTGGTGCTAAATTAACAGGACTTTCCTCAGAGGCTTCAAGAGGGCTGTAGAGAATCAACAAATACCAACATATTAAGGCACACAATCGGTGGCTGTTCACTAAGTATTTTACTCGGAATGTCTGCGGCTTCCACCAATAATTTCTACATACTTTTTTTGTACTTTTCGATAGCATCTTTAAGATCGTCATATTCTTCACAACCGAATAAACAGATATCATCAAGGACTTCCAAATGCTCTTCGGCTTTATTAAGGTTTTTTGTTCGCAAATAAAGTTCGCCGATGTATTCATTTGCTCCCTGATGACGCGGATTCAGTTTCAAGGCCCTGTTGTAATACTTAAATGCCTCTTCTACTTTGATCCAGTTTACGATGACTGAATCCCAGCAAATTATACACATCCGGATTATCCGGGGAAGTTTTGGCTGCCTTTTAAAAGGTATTTGATGGCCAGCTGGTAGTTGCTGTTTGAGATCTCATCATAACCTCTTTTATAATCAACATTCACAGGTTTTGCCGCGTCATTGTCATATCCCGAAGAAGAAGGGTCCGCAAACGCAGTTGAGAAATTAAAATGCATAGAAAGAATAACCAGAAGAAAAAACTTATAAATTTTCATCTGATTCCCTTTTATGCTTATTGAAAAGAATGAATTTGGTGTTAAACCCCCGACAGAGCAAATTAAGCATGAAGAACGATTAAGAGGGATAAAATATAAATGGTCGAGCTAGTCACTAGAAAAATTTAATCTCTTTTCCGGAAATTCCTGTGGCATCCACCACAGGTTTTGCCCGTGGCCCGGACTTGTTTAGCAAGTGCTTCCATGTCTCCGCTTTCTGCTACTTTTACCAGTTTTGCACTTTCACGCTCAAAGTCCTGTACCGCGGACTCAAATTTAGACCAGTTTTCCCAGATCGCCGGTTTTGCTTTGGTGTTTCCAAGCCCGGTACCTTTTGGAAACATTGCCAGCGTCATTTTACTGTTTTGCTGTATCGAACGCGCATGGTCAAGAATGTGGGCTTGCAGAGGCAAATCGTTCTTCAAAATATCCACAATTGCTCCCATGTGCCCAGCGGTCGATTTCATCACGTTTTGTCGGTACTTGATGATACCCTTCGAGTCGGCCAGAGATGAGCTGCCAAAAAAACAAAACGAAAGGAAAACTATTAATGCTGCGACTTTTATTATTTGTTTCATAGAGGAGGATTTTAATATAATTATTAATAATTTTAAAAGTTCAATATTGAACGTAACATTTCATGGTGAGTAATTAAAACAACAACAATAGTTTAGACTATTAGAATTGGCATAAGACTGAAAATATTGTTTGCGAAATTTTAATCGTCTAACAGTATGTTTTCATCCACAAATAGACGGTCCCTGCGTCCGACATGCGCCAAAGAATCAGCAGCAACTGCTTTGCCGAGTTCAGTTTGATAGGCCTCCGTAAAATCTGCTTCTGAGTCAAACCAGAGCTCTGCCACTCCGTCATACATAGCCTCTTCGTTATCGGTGGGATTGAAACACAATTTGCGTAATCCAGGTAGTTGAATGGCAAGTTGTGCATGTTCACCGAGCCACCAGTTTCGGAATTCGCGCCTAGAATATTCTTCTTTGCGCTTGAGTAAAATCATTGCTTTAAACATTTTCTTTATCCTTTTATATTTGTTATGTTCCAGTTCTAGCGAGTGGACGCCCGCTGTCAGCAAGAGCGACTGCTACCACTATTTCATCTGCCCTGGGTGCATCCGGAAGACTGATTTCGGTGGCATCCATATGATCAAAACTCCAGATGCTGTCTTTGTTGGTCAACGGCATTACCAAAACCGATCCTGGGCCGCCCATTTTTTTAGTAGAAGGAATTATATCATCACCTTTTTCAACTGCAGCACGTACCGGTTTACCTAAACGAGGATGTAAAATGGCTGCGGCATGTTCGATTTCTCCGTCCAGTCCGACTATTGCACCTTTGCCGTAACTGACAATTTCGGAAGGTTTTACGCCTAGTGCAGTAACTCCTTTTTTAGCCAGCAGTCCACCTATTTCCGCACCTAAATCGTAAAGCGGTTCCAAATCATCAACATATTTACCTGCATAAGGATTATTGATTACTGCAGCAACTGTGACTTTTCGTGCCGGTGGATCAATCGTACGGCCAATTTCCTGATGGATTTCTTCAACTTGGATGACAATTCTGCGTATCTGAGGTTTCATGTAATTCCTTTGATTTGTTATGTTGAAAATATTACTTTTTAACGGCTGGCCTTCTACCGGGACTCTAATGTAAAATTATCTGTTATTCAAGCTCTTTTAAGAAAGATGGTCGAATTGTTTTTCAAATTGCATGAGTTTGTTTGATCGGCTAAAATAACCGGACGTTAAATCTGATTATTCTTTTTAACTTCCATTCTATCTCGTCATAAATAAAAATCAAATGCAAATTGAAGCAAACAATTATACCATCGCCGTGCTTGGTTCAGGAACGATGGGTCAGGGAATTGCTCAGATTGCGGGAACGGCTGGACATCCAGTGTTGCTTTATGACGTCTCTCAGGAACAAACACAAAGTGCAATTGAAAACATTGCCGTGAGACTCGAACGCTCAGTAAATAAAGAAAAAATTACGGACAAAAAAAGAACTCAAATCCTGGCAAACATAAAGCCGGTACAAACTCTTGAAGAACTTGCTAAGGCCAAACTGGCGATTGAAGCGATTATTGAGGATTTGCTTATTAAACAGGACGTTTTTTCCCAACTGGAATCATTGCTGGAAGAAGATGCAATTTTGGCGACCAATACTTCATCGATTGATTTAAACGAAATGGGCAGTGTGCTGAAGCGTCCGGAACGTCTGGTCGGCATGCACTTTTTTAATCCTGCTCCGGTAATGGCGTTGGTGGAAGTTGTGCAATCCACCGAAACGGATTCAGAGGTTGCAGATATAGTTTTCTCACTCGCAGAGCAATGGGGGAAAAGCCCGGTACATGTCTGCTCCAGTCCGGGATTCATTGTCAACCGTGCAGCCCGCCCTTTTTACAGTGAAGCTCTGGCTATTCTCAAAGAAGGTGGAACTGATGCGGCAACCTGTGATGCCATAATGCGTGAATGCGGTGGTTTCAGAATGGGACCTTTTGAACTGATGGATTTGATTGGCCTGGATGTGAATTATGCGGTGACCTGTCAAATTTGGGAAAGTTATCAGCGTCATCCTCGTTTTGCCCCCTCTGTGCTGCAAAAAGAGTTGGTGGATTCCGGACGTTTAGGACGGAAATCTGGACAGGGATTTTTTGAATATGGAGTTGATGTGGAAATGCAGGTCCCAAAAAATGCTCCGGAATCTCCTGCTCCTATTTCTCTCATTATTGAAGGCCCCGAAAAGCTGCCTCACTCTCTACTAAAATTGATTGAAGGAGGTTCTTTAAAGACAAAAAACATTTCCGGAAATGGAATTATTCGCCTACCTGCAGGTGCGGCAGTCATGATTTCAAATGGAAAAAGTTCAACTGAGCGGTCTTTTGATTTGGGAGAAAACGTGATTTCACTGGATTTATGTTTGGATTATTTTCAGTCCCCGCGAATTGCGCTTGCTCCGGCTTCACAGTGTTCAGCAAACGCTTTACAGGAAGCAGTGGGTCTTTTTCAGTCTTTGGGCAAACTGGTATCTGTATTGAAAGATATTCCTGGAATGGTTCTGACACGTACTGTTGCCATGTTGTCCAATGAAGCTTCTTTGCTCGTCCAGGAAGAAGTCTCCGATGCCGCAGGAGTTAATCTGGCCATGAGAAAAGGAGTTAATTATCCGCAGGGACCTTTGGACTGGGCCGAGCAATGGGGCTTTTTTTTGGTGGTGGAAACTCTTGATAATTTACGTAAGTTTTATGGAGAACGTTATCAGGTCTCTTCCTGGCTGCAGCAAAAGGCAAAGCAAAATTAACAATGCTTTCGCCATTTAACTATTGTCATTCGGAGCGAAGTGAAGCGTAGATTCGGAATCCGGGGTAATTTCTCCAAATCTTGTATTAATTCTGAACGGAGATCTGGATCCAGGATCAAGTCCGGGATGACAAAAGAAAATTCTTTTTCAGTGAGCCCTAACTAAAAACAAAATCAACAATTAAAAAATCAAAATGGAAGAAGCTTTTATATGTGATGGAATCCGGACCCCGATTGGACGATACGGTGGTGCTTTAGCTGGAGTGAGAACTGATGATTTGGCGGCAATTCCAATAAAAACATTGATGGAAAGAAATTCCGGAGTGGATTGGGAAACAGTGAATGATGTAATTCTGGGCTGTGCAAATCAGGCCGGAGAGGATAACCGCAACGTGGCCAGGATGGCAGCTTTACTTTCCGGATTGCCGCAAACTGTTCCAGGAGCAACCGTAAACCGTCTTTGTGGTTCCGGGCTTGACGCAGTGGGGATTGCTGCAAGAGCAATCAAATCCGGAGAACAAAATCTGGTTATTGCCGGCGGAGTTGAAAGCATGAGCCGGGCTCCTTTTGTGATGGGAAAAGCAACATCCGCATTTTCACGAAATGCTGAGACTTTTGACACAACTATCGGCTGGCGCTTTGTCAATAAACTGATGCTCGAACAATATGGAACTGATTCAATGCCTGAAACTGCAGAAAATTTGGCTGCAGAATTTAATATTTCACGAGAGGATCAAGATGCTTTTGCCTGGCGTTCTCAGCAAAAAGCCGGACAGGCAATGGAATCAGGACGGCTTGGAGAGGAAATTGTGCCGGTAAGTATTCCGCAGCGCAAAGGTGAGCCGTTGATCGTTGATCAGGATGAACATCCACGTCCGGAAACAAAGCTGGAAAAACTTGGAAAATTGACCACACCCTTTCGTGAAAACGGTTGCATCACTGTGGGAAATGCTTCCGGAGTTAATGATGGTGCAGCAGCTTTGATCATTGCATCAGAAACGATGGCAACAAAACAAAAGCTTTCTCCTGTTGCGAGAGTCATAGGAATGGCCACAGCAGGTGTTGAACCCAGAATTATGGGTTATGGTCCTGTTCCGGCAACGCAAAAACTGCTCGAATTGACCGGAGTTTCACTGGACAAAATCGGAATAATCGAACTCAATGAAGCATTTGCAGCGCAAGCATTAGCTGTAATGCGTGCTTTGGATTTGGCTGATGACGATCCGCGTGTAAATCCAAATGGAGGAGCAATTGCGCTGGGACATCCGCTCGGTATGAGTGGCGCCCGCTTGGCTTTGACCGCCGTGAAAGAACTCCAGTTGCGCAGAGAACGTTATGCGCTTTGCACAATGTGTATCGGTGTCGGACAGGGAATTGCTATGCTGATTGAACGGGTCTGAGATAGATCTCTGAAACAGGTGCTGAGTTCAGCTTTCAAAACTGTTTAAATGTCCCTTAAGGGCCTTCAAAGATGCATTTGAATCTTCCAGCAGCATCATATGTCCACAGTTCTGGATGATTTCAGTATTTGCTTCTGGAATTGTAGAAGCGAGTTCCATCCCTTTACGGGCCGGAGCCATTTTGTCATCACTTCCAATTATGCACAACGTGGGGCAGCGTATATTTTTTGCCGCATTCATTCCGTTTTGGTAAACATTGCAGGCTTCCAAATCATTGCCCAAAGCTCCTTTTGGTGCAGAACTCAGCAAAGCACGCCCTCCGCCAATAAGTGACAAACCAGGAACCGGTGTCCTTCCAAGATGTCCGGCTGGTCCGTGTCCCCAGGAGGTAACCAAATCATAAGCCAGAGGGTCGTCTTTGCGGGCCGCTTCAAGTAAATCCGGATGCACCGGCATTTTTGCCGAAGGACCCATCAAACATAATGAGCGCACTCTTTCAGGATAACGGGATGTGCATTCCAAAGCCGCAAGGGCTCCCATCGAGTGTCCCACTAAGGAAGCAGTATGATACGGTTTTTCCAGTTCCAAAGCATTCATTAACTCTGGAATCCAGTCCGCCATTTGTTCAATGCTATCCAGAAATGAACCGTCTGAACGTCCGTGTCCTGGAAAATCAAATGCCAGGACTGAATAACCGTGAAAAGCGAAATAGCGTGTATGTAAATTCCAGACTGTGTGATCCATTCCTGCTCCATGTATGAAAATGATGAGGGGAAGTTCCGGGTTTAGTACTCTTCCTCCGGTAGTAGCAAAAATTGTATTATTTTGGCCTGAAGAACTGTTGATCACATTGAGCTTCATTTTGCTGCTCCTGTTGCTTTTGCGGCCTTACGCAAGGCTTGTTTAAAATCATCGATTAAATCGTTTGCGTCTTCCAATCCCACGGAGAGCCGGATCATGTCCTCAGTCAATCCAGCCTGTTTCATGGTTTCGGAATCCATTTGTGCGTGGGTGGTGCTTGCTGGATGAATCACAAGTGTTTTCGCGTCACCTACATTCGCCAGATGTGAAGCGAGTTGTACAGAGTTTATAAACGCGGCTCCGGCTTCACGTCCTCCACCGGAACTTCCGGACTTGACTCCAAAAACAACAATTGATCCTGCTCCTTTTGGCAGAATTCGTGAAGCCAGTTCATGATCCGGATGATCCGGCAAATCCGGATGCGTCACCCAGGCGACCTCTTCACTGGACTGTAAAAATTCCAGCAATATTTTAGTGTTGCTGATGTGACGATCCATGCGTAGCGGTAGAGTTTCCAAACCTTGCAAGAGATAAAAAGCGTTTTGTGGACTCATCGCAGGGCCGAAATCCCGCATTGCCTCTGAACGCATACGCATCGAAAAAGCCTGTGGTCCGAATTCTTCGAAGAAATTTATCCCGTGATAACCGGCATATGGTTCAGTAAGCGTCGGAAATTTTCCGTAAGTTTCCCAGTTAAAACATCCACCTTCAACCACTACTCCTCCTAACGCAACTCCATGTCCACCCATCCACTTGGTAACCGAGTGTGAAACCAAATCTGCTCCCAATTCAAGAGCACGGCACAAATACGGTGTGTTGAATGTCGCATCAATCAACAAGGGTAAACCAGCTTCATGTGCTATCTTCGCGACTGCAGGCAACATCTAGTATTTCGAGTCCCGGATTGCCGATGATTTCACCAAAAACTAGGCGCGTTTCAGGTCGGATTGCCTTGCGGAATTCTTCCGGTTTACGGGGATTTACAAAAGTGGTTTCAATGCCGAAACGCGGTAAGGTGTGCTGGAAAAGGTTGACGGTCCCGCCGTAAAGTGAAGCAGAGGAAACGATGTGGTTGCCTTGTCCCATCAAGGTCATTATGGCAGCGAATAACGCGCTTTGTCCTGAAGCAGTAGCCACTGCGCCGGTTCCGCCCTCTAGGGCAGCGATTCGTTCTTCCAGCACCGCGACTGTTGGGTTTGAAATACGGCTGTAAATGTGTCCGCCCTGCTCCAAATTGAACAACGCCGCCGCGTGGTCACTGTCCTTAAAAACGTAAGAGGTAGTCTGATAAATCGGTACGGCCCTCGCACCTGTTTCCGCATCAGGACGCTGCCCTCCGTGTAAACTTAATGTGTTAAATTTAAATAATTTAGGATCCATAAAACCAGCTTTTGTTAGCGGTGATGAAGTTTAACCCAAAGCTTTTGAGACAATTTCAAAAACGTCTCCGGAAAGTTTTGGTGTTTTAACAATTTTCTGAAGTTGATAGTTCATTTTTGTTTTATGTGTTTCAGTAAATTTTTTCCAGTTATTGAAAACACTTACCAGCCTTGCTGCAATTTGTGGATTGAGTGGGTCGAGCCTCAAAACCTGTTCTGCAATAAACTCATAACCGGAGCCGTCCCCTGCATGGAATCTCAACTGATTAAAGCGTGAAAACGTGCTGATCAAAGCCCGGATTTTATTAGGATTATTTTTTTCGAATGCAGGGTGGCTCGTCAGATTTTGCACATTATCCAGTGTTTTTGGCAGAGACGAAATTGCCTGCAAAGCAAACCATTTGTCCATCACCACCGTGTTTTTTCGCCACCTGTTTTCAAACGCACTAAAAGCGGTTTCACGCTCCGTACAATCCAGGTGAGTCAGTACTCCAAGCGCGCCCGCGACGTCCGTCATATTTTCGTTTTTATGGAACTGAGTTTGCGCCAATTTGCGGAATTCCAAACTTTCTAGTTCTGTTAAGTAACCGAGACAGACATTTTTCAAACTACGACGCCCCATTGATTGCTGATCTATTTTGAACGGACCTTCCTTCTGAAAATTCAGATAAGTATTTTCAAATTCTGGAACTAATAATAAATGAATTTCTGTAGAAAACTCATTATTGAGCTCATTGGATTCGTTGATAATTCCAGTTCCATCTCCTATGTCATTTGGAAAACTAAGCGCGAGTGCCAAAAGCGCGGGATCACCTTCTGCTGTCTGTTTGAGGAGACTGCGGAATGCATTTTCCAATTCAGAGGCTAAGTTAAATGGCTCATTATTTTGAAAACGCTGGATTTGTTCCAACGAAATCCGGATCATCAGTTGCTGACCTGCTTCCCACCGATTGAATTCGTCAGTGTCATTGGCCAGTAAAAAGGCTAGGTCAGCATTACTGTAATCAAAATGCAGCTTGACCGGTGCAGAAAATCCCCTCAACAGCGATGGAATTGGAGCTACAGAAACGTCTTCAAAGACAAAAGTTTCACTTTGCTTGCGCAGTTCCAGAATAATTGTGTCCTGATTTTTTTCAGCAGTGCTGCCTGTTAATTTTAACGGCAGAGTGTCACCGTCTGTTGAAAGTAAACCCAACGCTATAGGAATGTGAAATAGTTGTTTTTGGAATGAATGTTGAGCATTCTGTTTTGAGTTTTTAATTTCAACCGGCTCTGTTTGCTTTTGATGCGCGTCAGTCAGGGATTTATCAGGACCAAATCCTCGTTGTCCAGCAGTATCCGGACACGATTGCCGAACTGTCAGGGAATATGTTTTTGCCACAGGATCATGTGAACCGCTGATGTGGAGTTCCGGTGTTCCCGCCTGAGAATACCAGTTGCGAAACTGCTGCAGATTCACACCGCTGGCATCCTCCATAGCCAACACAAAGTCTTCGCAGGTCACCGCCTGTCCGTCATGGCGCTCAAAATACAGATCCGACCCCATACGAAATCTTTCTGCGCCCAGCAACGTGTGGATCATACGAACGACCTCGGCACCTTTTTCATAAACCGTGGCTGTGTAAAAGTTATTAATCTCAATAAACGAGTCTGGCCGTATCGGGTGCGACATCGGGCCCGCGTCTTCAGCAAACTGGACAGAGCGCAGCAGCGTGACATCCTCTACCCGCTTGACCGTTGGTGAACTCATATCTGCAGAAAACTGAGAGTCACGGAAAACGGTGAAACCTTCCTTGAGGCTCAGTTGAAACCAGTCACGGCAGGTCACACGATTTCCAGACCAGTTGTGAAAATATTCGTGAGCGACGATCGCCTCGACGTTTTGAAAAGACGCATCGGTGCTGGCTAGGACGGCCGCTGAATTGAAAATATTCAAACCTTTGTTTTCCATGGCTCCCATGTTGAAATCATCGACTGCTACAATCATGAACAAATCAAGGTCATACTCCCGTCCGAAACGTTCTGCATCCCAGCGCATCGAATCTGTAAGGACTTGCATGAGCGCGATCGACAACAATTCAATATTTTCTGCTTCAACGTATATTTGCAATTTCACCTCACGTCCGGAAGATGTCTGGAATGAGTCCTCAATGTGTAGTAAATTTCCGGCGACCAGCGCAAAAAGATAAGCCGGTTTTGGGAAAGGATCTTCCCATTTTACCCAGTGTCGACCGTCAGTTAGTTTTCCGCTGTCGAGCAGATTACCATTTGAAAGCATCACCGGATAGAGCTGCGGATCGGCGTAAATGGTTGTGCTGTAAAGTGACATGACATCCGGACGGTCCAGGAAATATGTTATTTTACGGAAACCTTCTGATTCGCATTGAGTGCAGAACAGAATGCTGGATTTGTAAAGACCCTCAAGCTCGGTGTTGTTTTGCGGTTGAATCCGGACCTCTGTTGACAGTACAAATTTTTCCGGAACATCATTAATTGTAAGTTGAGATTCATCAACTTGATACTGATCCTGCGTCAGTTCCACATTATCCAGAATGACAGCCATAAGTTCCATCTTATGTCCATTGAGTACCAGTGTTTTACTGTTTTCAGCGGAAGCAGGATTTCGCCTGAAATTCAATTCTGCTTTTACTGTCGTCCATTCTTCAGCTAAATAAATATGCAAATCCACCGTATCGATCAAAAACTGTGGAGGCCTGTAATCTTTGAGATAAATTGTTTGAGGGGTTTGGGTTTTCATGCTATTCTTCCGCCAGCTGGAGTTGAGTTTTTATTGCCAGAATCTGAAGAATAATGAACCATTAAGATAGAAAAAATAAATGGATAAAATTCGTGTTTTTCAGACATATCTTTTATACCAGCTGTTAATAGTTATACTTTTTAAGTAGACGATAATAATAAAAAAACTACAGAAAAATGGAAAGCGGAAACATCAAAAATCACCATGAACATGGTCATTGACATGAGCGAGTACTCTGAGAAGCACTCGGTGGCGCGTTTCTGCTAAATTTTATTTTCACGCTGATTGAAATTGCGGGTGGATTATGGACAAACAGCGTCGCTATTTTAGCGGATGCTTTGCACGATGCAGGTGATTCATTGGCGTTGTTACTCGCGTGGTATTTACAGAAAGCGTCGGGGAAGGAAAGAGATCAGCGGTTTTCCTATGGTTATGGACGTTTATCACTTTTGGCCGCGTTGATCAATGGAGTGGTCCTGCTGGCAGGTTCGATTGTGGTTATTGTACTTGTCATCCCCCGCCTGTTTGAACCACAGATTGTTGACGCAACAGGTATGTTTTGGTTGGCATTGCTGGGAATTGCGTTTAATGGTTTTGCTTTTTGGCGCAATCGAAAAAGTCAGTCCCTGAATGCAAAAATGGTCAACTGGCATTTAATGGAAGATGTGCTGGGCTGGACGGTTGTGCTGATCGGCAGTATTGCCATGCACTTTGGTGATTTTCCCTCAAAAATATGTAGAAATTTCTGCCAGAGATTTTCGCTGAATATCTGGAACTCTGGCATCTGCTGCAGGATATCCTACGACCAGTAATAAAAAGGGGCGTTCCCTTTCCGGACGCTCCAGGATTTGGTTCAGGAAACGCATTGGGCTTGGAGTATGGGTGAGTGACGCCAATCCTGAATGGTGAATGGCGCTGATCAATAATCCTGTGGCAATTCCCACTGACTCATTTACATAATAGTGTTTAACACGTTTCCCTTTTTCGTCAAGACCATATACCTTGGCAAAAATGGCAATCAAATAAGGAGCAGTTTCTAAAAAGGGTTTGTTTTCATCCGTTCCCAGTGGTGCAAGAGCTTCGAGCCATTCACTGCTTGCGCGGCTTTTGTAAAAGTCCTGCTCCTCCTTTTCCGCAGCCTCCCGGATTTGAAGCTTAATTTCCGGATCAGAAACCACGACAAAATGCCATGGATGTTGATTTGCTCCGTTCGGTGCAGTGTCTGCGGTACGCAAACAATTTTCAATAATATCAAGAGGTACTTTACGCCTGGAAAAATCGCGAACCGTTCGACGACGCTTCATATTTTCGTAGTACTCCAGCGAACGACGCTGAACTTCTTCAATTGGATATTCCTGATAATCCAGGGGTATAGTGGGATTTAGGGCGGTAGAGATTGAATTACTTCTGTCTTTCATTATACATTTATTTTGATGAGAAAACGATGTTACTACATCATGCAATTTTTTACAGGGAAGTGCAAATGACAGACCTTTGTTAATGCTAACTAATATGAATCCAGAATTTATAATTTGACCGTCAGAACAGAAAAAAAAGACCTTCGGACGAGAAAGGAAGTGAAAAACTGGGACGCACCGCTTACAGGATGCTGTCGTGGTTTTTGTTTTTGAAGAAATAATTTTAATGGTGTTCTCCATCAATGAAGGTTCATTTAATTTTTAAATAGCGAGCGGAAGATTTATCGTAATTTGTGATGAGTAGCGTTGCGTACAAGATGAAGTCCCTCAAAAAGTGGAGAAAAGGGAAATAAAGCTGAAAGACACAATTTTACTTTCACATAGTCTGGAAAAGTTTCAATGGGAAAAAATTATTTATTTAGCTTGATCTGAACATAATACCCCTATAAGGTATAAAAGAATGATGAAACGATAGGGTCTTGCTACGTCTCCGCCTCATGCCACCGTGTAATGCATCCCTACCTGGTTTATGTGTTCTTTTGGATATTGTTATAAAATCGAACATGCAAAGATTCTTTGAATTTTGGAGTAAAAATGGAACAACCGATACAAATTATCAATTTGGATATTCATGGGATGACTTGCGCCGGCTGTGTGAATTCAGTGGAAAAAGCCCTGGGCAACGTAGATGGTGTGGATTTGGCGGAAGTCAATTTTGCTCTGAACCGGGCAGCAGTTCATTACAATCCAGAAATCGCGAATCCATCGGTTCTGGAATCCGCTGTTGAAGAAGCAGGATTTAAGGCTCAACGATTGAAGGATACTGAAGATGCACCGGAACCATCCGAGCAGTCGGAACAGGAATACTTGAAATTCCGCAGCAAAATGTGGCTGGCGCTTGGATTTTCAATACCGCTTGTTTTGCTGGCCATGGGGCCGATGTTAGGTTTTTCACTTCCCAACTGGTTTGCTCCGGAAACGGAACCCCTGCGCTACGGAATGCTTCAATTGCTGTTGACTTTGCCTGTGCTTTGGGCCGGACGTGATTTTTATACTAAAGGAATTTCCACATTGTTGCATCGTACCCCCAACATGGATACCCTCGTAGCCATGGGAACTGCTGCGGCGGTCGGGTTCAGTTTGTGGAATTTATTTGGAACGCAACTGAACGCAGAAGGTTTTTATTTTGAAACAGCAGGTGTGATCATCGCACTAATTTTGATGGGAAAATCGCTCGAAGCCAAAAGCCGCAGCCATGCTTCTGCAGCGATCAGTTCGTTGTTGAAATTGCGTCCCAAAGCAGCAGTCCTGGTGCATGAGGGAAAGGAATCAAGCATTTCAATTGATTTGGTACATCCCGGAGATGTCCTGCGTGTTCGTCCGGGAAGTATTGTACCGGCAGATGGAATCGTTGTGGAAGGCTCAAGTTTTGTGGACGAATCAATGCTCACTGGTGAGCCGCTTCCCGTTGAAAAAACTGTAGGAGATCACGGTTCCAGTGGATCTGAAGTCACCGGAGGAACCCTCAACACCAACGGAGTGCTCACGATTCGAGTACAGAGCGTGGGAGGACAAACAACACTGTCCCGCATAATCCGGCTGGTGGAAAACGCTCAACTGGCCAAAGCACCGGTAGCACGTTTGGCCGATCAAGTTGCAGGCTTTTTCGTTCCTGTGGTTTTGGTAATTGCGGCCTTTACCGGAGTTGGGTGGTGGCTTTCCGGAGCATCCGCCAATGAAATATTAGGTTACACTGTCGCCGTTTTGGTGATTGCCTGTCCTTGTGCTTTGGGACTGGCCACGCCGATTGCGATTATGGTTGGAACCGGAACCGGAGCGCAACACGGAATTCTATTCCGGAATGCTACGGCGCTTGAAGCAGCACAGGGTTTGAACACAATCATTATGGACAAAACCGGAACGCTCACGGAAGGTCGACCAAAAGTCACACAAATTCTGACAGTTGATACTGAAGCAGAAAATTCCGAGACTGATACAACAGAGGTGTTACTTTTTGCAGCAGCGGTAGAGCAGGGTTCGGAACATCCACTTGGCAGAGCCGTGGTTGCAGAAGCGCAAAAGCGGAATCTGGAAGTGGACCTTACATTACCTGAAATTTCCGCATTTGAAGCCAAAACCGGATTTGGTGTAAAAGCCGTTTGCAATGAAAAGTTAGTTTTAGCCGGCAATCCTGCTTTGATGCGTGCGGAAAATGTTTTTACCGAGGTTCCGGAAAATTTAGCAGAACAGATCGTTTCTGGAAGCACACCAATTTTCGTGGCTGTTGATGGAAAATTAATCGGTGTAATTTGTCTGGCAGACGAGGCTCGTCCGGAAAGCAAAGCAGCCGTCCGTAAATTTAAGGAATTAGGTTTGGAAGTTGTGATGTTGACAGGAGATCAGCAAAGTTCTGCGGAAGCAGTGGCTTCAAAAACTGGAGTTACAAAAATTCATGCTGGAGTTCTTCCCGAAGAGAAAGCTAAAATTGTGAAACAGTATCAGGCACAAGGCGCTCGTGTGGGCATGATCGGCGACGGAATAAACGACGCTCCTGCATTAGCGCAGGCGGATGTCGGAATCGCGATGGGTTCTGGAACCGATGTGGCGATGGAAACCTCGGATGTTGTGTTGATGAAAAATGATTTGCGGCACGTTTCCGATGCGTTAATGCTCAGTCGCGCGACCTTGCGGAATATTCGGCAAAATCTGTTTTGGGCATTTGGATACAACGTAATCGGAATTCCGATCGCGGCCGGACTGCTCGTACCTTTAGGAGGTCCGGCTTTGCATCCTATGTTCGCTGCAGGAGCAATGGCGTTCAGTTCAGTTTCTGTAGTGATAAATTCACTACGCTTGCGAGGTTTTTCATTTTTTAAAAGTTGACTTAAAGCTAAAAAGTCAATCAATTTGCCGTTTTCGATAATTCTTCATTGTCATTCCCCTAGGCACGAAACGGCGTTCCCTTCGCTAGAATCTTCTGGAAAAATTGTGAATACTTCATTGTCATTCTAACAAATGTGGGAATCCAGGGAGACTACTTGAATACTAGTTCTCAAACTTTGGGGAGGACTTAATCCCAGCTCAACTTATTGCTGATAAAAAGAAATTTGTTTTCAGAAAATCCAATTTATATATGCAATATAAGTATTGTGTCTTTTATCTGTTGCCAATATATGAGATAATAATTAGTTACTAAAAAAGAAAGTTTTGCGGTTTAATAAAATTGTCAGTAAAAATTCAAATTTGATGAACACTTAGAAATTGATAAAACAGTGTCATTGCATAAGAATTGAGAAATATTATACTAGCGAAACTTATTAAATATTTCCCCAAAGCATGCTAAGAGCATGAACCCGAACTACTTCTGGACATTTTTAATTCCCGGACTGCTGATTTAGCTGTTGGCTGGATTTCAGAAATTTTACAAGACCGTCAATTAGACAATTCAATTTAAATACCCCACACCAAAACGATTATAATGACAAGTACATTTAGTGAATTCGAACTCAAACCGGCACTCCATAAAGCATTAGACGAAGTTGGTTATGAAACTCCTACCCCAATTCAAGAGCAGTGTATACCTTACTTGCTAAATGGTCACGATGTTATTGGACAGGCGCAAACTGGTACTGGTAAAACAGCGGCTTTTGCTCTGCCCTTGCTTTCCAACTTAAATTTACGGCAGAAAGACCCACAGGTTCTGGTCCTTGCGCCTACCCGAGAGTTGGCGATTCAGGTCGCAGAAGCCTTTAAAAAATATGCGTCTCATATGAAGAGTTTTCATGTTCTGCCGATTTACGGAGGTCAGGAATATAGTGGGCAAATACGAGGTTTGAAACGTGGATCACATGTAGTGGTTGGAACTCCAGGACGCGTGATGGATCACATGCGTCGCGGTACTTTGAAACTTGATAAGCTCAGCACACTTGTTCTGGATGAAGCAGATGAAATGCTGAGGATGGGTTTTATTGATGACGTTAAGTGGATTCTTGAGAAAACCCCTGAGGAAAGACAAATTGCGCTTTTTTCGGCTACCATGCCGCAGCAGATAAGACGGATTGCCACGCGATATTTGAAAGACCCTGTACAAATTATCATTAAGGATAAAACCACCACTGCCCCTACGATCCGTCAACGTTTCTGGCCGGTGAGCGGGATGCATAAACTGGATGCGCTGACTCGTATCCTGGAAGCAGAACCATTTGAGGCGATGCTTATTTTTGTCCGCACAAAAACGGCTACGGTAGAGTTGTCTGCAAAACTTGAGGCACGCGGATATGCTTCCACTCCATTAAATGGTGATATAAAACAAAATCAGCGCGAACGTTCGATCGAGAGATTGAAAAGCGGTAAATTGGATATTCTGGTTGCCACGGACGTTGCGGCACGAGGACTGGACGTTGAGCGCATAACCCATGTGATAAACTACGATATTCCTCATGATACAGAAGGTTATGTCCATCGTATCGGCCGTACTGGACGTGCCGGTCGTCAAGGCGACGCAATTTTATTTGTTGCTCCGCGTGAAAAATCAATGCTGCACGCAATTGAAAGAGCAACAAACCAGAAGATCGAAATTATGGAACTTCCCTCAACTGAACTAATCAATGATCAGCGGATGGCAAAATTCAAACAGCGCATTACTGATACTTTGGCTTCGGAAGAGTTGGGACTGTATCATCAGATGATTGAACAATATCAGCAGGAACATAATGTGCCAGTATTGGAAATCGCAGCCGCTTTGGGACTGCTTTTACAAGGAGAAACACCTTTAATGCTGCAGGCAAAATCTCATAATTTTAAAGAAGATAAAAGTTGGCAGAACGATGAAACAAAACCACGTAAAGGTCGTGGAGGTGATAGAGGGAAAGAACGCGGAAGGATACGTGATAAAGTTCGTGGAAAAGATCAGGATAGAATTCCTAAAAAAGAATTTACTCTGGAAAAGCGTGATAAAGTTCTTGGAAAAAATCAGGATAGGACTTCTAATAAAGAACTTCCTCTGGAAGAAGGTATGGAACGTTTCCGTATTGAGGTAGGACACAATCACGATGTAAAACCAAACAACATTGTAGGCGCGATTGCCAATGAAGCAGGACTCGACAGTCAGCACATAGGACGCATCAATATTTATGATGACTTCAGTGTGATTGATTTGCCTGAAGGTATGCCCAAAGATGTTTTCAGTGACTTGAAAAAAGTTTGGGTGGCAGGCAAGCAGTTACATATTTCGCTGTTAAATAAAGAAAGAAAGTCAAGAGTCTCAAGTCCTCGTGACAGAGAAGGCAGTAAAGGAAAAGGTGGAATTAAAAGTATTTCAGCTCCGAAAACAGGCCGCAAAAAGAAGATGAGTAGAAAATAAGAATCGGTGAAGGTGGTCTGGAATTCCATCAAAGTGCACTAACTGACAACTTCCTCAAGAGACGCACCGATCATGAGTGATCCTTTACCTGTCTGTCTGATGGTGACAAAAGGCTGGACAAGTATAGGCAGAGTCCCAGTATTTCGGAGGCAAAGTTTTCCACTGAAGTAACTCTGCCGTTTGTCAATTCAAGCGAAGCTACCCCGTAGCTGAAAAGCCTTTGGAAGTTTTTTATTTCTGGAATGCTGATTTGGCTACGGGGTTGCTTCTTCTTCCCCTCCACTTTCATAATTTTTCCTAAAATCTAACTTCATTCTTCTCTGAATTTACTATAGAATGGTGTTTCATCATTCAATTTTTTCTACTGGTATTTTGTTTTTGTAATTTACCTACTGTAAACATGAACCCACTTTCTTATTTAAACAACGCTGACATTGATGCATTTGAAGGGCTTTATCAACAATTTAAGCAAGACCCTAAATCGGTGGACCCGGAGTGGCGAAATTTTTTTGAAGGTTTTGAATTTTCAAAAACAGATTATACACAGGCTCCCACAAAAAACCCCACAGAAAGTCTTCCGGAAGATTTTGTACCTGAACAATTCCAAAAAGAACTTGCAGTCAGTAACCTGATTGGTGCATACCGCCAGCGTGGACACATGTTCGCAAAAACCAATCCTGTTCGTCCGCGTCGAAAACATGACGGACCAATTGATCTTGAAAACTTTGGTTTGAGCGAAGCAGATATGGATACGGAATTTCATGTAGGATCCAGAATTGGACTGGGTACTGTGACTTTAAGAGAAATTCACCAGTTGTTGGAACAGACTTATTGCGGATCAATCGGAGTTGAATATAAATTTGTACGGACACTGGAGATTATTGACTGGCTTGAGAAGAAGATGGAATCCTGCCGCAATACTCCAAATTTTACCTATGAAGAGAAAATTGAACTTTTACGCAAAACAAATGAAGCGGTAGCCTTTGAAAGTTTTCTGCATACAAAATTTGTTGGTCAGAAAAGGTTTTCGCTGGAAGGAGGGGAATCGATTATTCCGGCTTTAAACACGGTTGTTGAGTATGGAGCAGAACTTGGTGTTGAGGAATTTGTCATCGGTATGGCACATCGTGGAAGGCTGAATGTATTGGCCAATGTTCTGGGAAAAACCTACAACGATATTTTTGCGGAATTTGAGGGTAAAGCTTTTGATGATGTTGCATTTGATGGTGATGTAAAATATCACATGGGATATTCGAGTGATAAAATAGTACGCGGCGGGAAAAAAGTGCACTTGAGTCTGACTCCAAACCCCTCCCATCTGGAGGCAGTAAATCCGGTTGTGGAAGGAATTTCACGGGCGAAAATTGACCAGTATCACCAAGGTAATGTAAAAAAACTGGTGCCGATCCTGATACACGGAGATCATTCGATGTCAGGCCAGGGCATTGTTTATGAAGTTTTGCAAATGTCACAACTTCAGGGATATGGTACCGGAGGTACAATTCATCTGGTGATAAATAATCAGGTTGGTTTTACAGCGGATTACGAAGAGGGACGTTCCAGTACTTATTGTACTGATGTGGCAAAAACCACGCTTTCTCCAGTTTTTCACGTAAATGCCGATGATATTGAAGCTGTGGTTCATGTGATAAAACTGGCCCTTGAATTTCGTCAAAAATTTCATCGGGATGTTTTTGTGGATATTTTAGGTTATCGACGCCACGGCCACAATGAATCAGACGAACCCAGATTTACACAACCCGATTTGTACCGGCGTATAGAGAGGCATCCGAAAGTACGTGAGGTTTACATTAAGAAACTCGTTGAGTCCGGAAGTTTGACTGAAAAAGAAACTATACAAATGGAGGATGAATTTAAGCTGTACCTCAACAATCGTCTGGAGGAATCGAAGCAGCAGGAAACGGCATCCGTGACCTCATTTTTGGAAGGAGTCTGGGCTGGAGTTCGAAGAGCGGAAAATAAGGATTTTGAAAAATCTCCTGAGACCGGTGTAGCTCAGAAGAAATTTGTTGAAATCAGTGAGCAGGTGACAGATTTGTCGAGAAATGGTGGTGCTAACTCGAATTTGAAATTCTTTGCAAAAATCGTAAAGCTCTATGAAAACCGCAGAAAAATGGTTGTAGAACATAAAAAACTTGACTGGGGAATGGCTGAAACGATGGCATATGCGGTTTTAGTTACAAACGGCACTCAGGTTCGGCTCAGTGGACAGGACAGCGGGCGGGGGACATTCGCGCACCGTCATGCGATAATCACTGCAGAGGACAACACCAAACACGTTCCCCTGAATCATCTTTCTGAAGAACAGGCCCCTTTTGAAGTTTACAATTCGTTTCTTTCTGAATATGGAGTTCTGGGATTTGAATACGGATATGCTTATGCTGCTCCTTCTACCTTAACAATTTGGGAAGCACAGTTTGGGGATTTTGCCAACGGAGCACAAATAATAATCGATCAGTTTGTTGCCTCCTCAGAAACCAAATGGCAAGGATACACGGCTTAGTATTATTGCTTCCACACGGATATGAAGGGCAAGGAGCTGAACATTCTTCAGCGCGTATTGAACGTTTTCTTACTCTTTGCGCGGGTAACAATATGCAGATTATCAACTGCACCACTCCTGCGAATATCTTTCATATTTTGCTGCGTCAAATGGCATTCCCGTTTCGTAAACCTCTTGTGATTTTTACACCAAAAAGTTTACTGCGTCACCCGTTATGTGTTAGTCAGCTTGATGATTTTCTGGAAGGAACCCGTTTCCGCGAAGTAATTGATGATGATTTTGCGGAGGCAAAAGCTGTCCGTAAGGTTTTGTTTTGCAGCGGTAAAGTGTATTATGACTTACTTGAACGACAGCAAACAAAGGATGTTAAGGACATCGCAATTGTGCGTCTGGAACAGCTCTATCCTTTTCCGGAAAAACAACTGTATGCGATAATTAAACGTTATCCAAATGCCGGACAGTGGTGTTGGGTTCAGGAAGAACCCGAAAATATGGGAGCGTGGGGTTTTGTTTTACGTACATTCACTCAAACCGGAAATAGACTTGAACTGGTTGCACGTGAGGCTGATAGCTCACCTGCAGTTGGATTACCGCAACTTCATGCAGTTCAACAAGAAAATTTGGTGCACAGGGCATTTGATCAATAATAAATAATAAAATTTAATAATTATCCATTTGTTTGAAATTCACGGTTGCTACTATTTAGGATCCATCAAATTAACTAACACATTTAAAGGTTTCTTTCATGTCTATTGTGGAAATAAAAATTCCAAGTCCCGGTGAATCGATCACTGAAGTAGAAATTGGCAGTTGGCTCAAGGTTGATGGTGATTATGTTCAACTTGATGAAACGATTTGTGAAATTGAAACTGACAAAGCGACTTTGCCTTTGATTGCGGAAAGTGCAGGTAGACTGAAAATTCTGCTACAGGAAGGCGAAACTGCGGGAATAGGAGATGTGGCATGTTCGATCGATACCGATGCAGAGCAACCGAAAATTAATTCGAGTCCAACGTCATCTGAGGTCATCGCAAAATCAGAAGAACCCTCTAAACGTACAACTATTTCGGATGAAGCTTCTTCTGCTTCAGCATCATATGCCGCGGGACATCCATCTCCTGCTGCTAGAAAAATGATGGCTGAACAGGGCGCAACTGACGTATCCGGAAGCGGCCCAGGTGGTCGAATAATGACTCAAGACGTTGAAATGCATTTGCAGCAGAATCAGGATTATTCCGCTTCCACCACGGATCAAAACTTGAAGCACCTCCTCAGGTTGTGTCTGGTTCCCGCAGCATAAAAAGAGAACGTATGTCACGCTTGCGCCGAAAACTGGCAGAGCGTCTGGTTGCAGTAAAAAACGAAACAGCAATGTTAACTACTTTTAATGAAGTCGATATGCATGCTATTTTTGAGCTGCGTTCCCAGAGTAAAGAGGCGTTTCTGGAAAAATTCAACATAAAGTTGGGTTACATGGGACTCTTTACAAAAGCATGCACGGAAGCATTAAAGGACTTTCCGGCAGTCAATGCCCAGATAGATGGAGATCAAATTGTCTATCATGATTATGTCGATATGGGTATTGCAGTGAGTGCACCCAAAGGCTTGATGGTACCAGTTGTTCGAAATGCAGAATCTCTTACTCTTGCACAAATTGAATTTGAAATTGCTAGACTTGCCAAACGTGCGCGTGAAAACAAACTCAGTATTGACGAAATGGAAGGCGGTACTTTTTCTATCACAAACGGAGGAGTTTTTGGTTCAATGCTTTCTACTCCGATCTTAAATCCACCCCAAAGTGCAATACTGGGAATGCACAATATCGTTGAGCGGCCCATGGCAATTGAAGGAAAAGTTGAGATTCGTCCGGTAATGTATTTGGCTCTGTCCTATGATCATCGTATTGTCGATGGTCAGCAATCAGTGAGTTTTCTCGTTCGTGTAAAAGAATTCCTGGAAAATCCGACAAGGATGCTTGTATAAAAAAGGGCCTAGTACCATTTTCACCTTACTTTCAATATTACAAACAATGACCAAATTCGACACAACGATCATCGGTTCAGGGCCAGGAGGTTATGTGGCCGCAATCCGCTGTGCACAACTGGGGATGCAAACGGCAATCATTGAACGTTATCCTACACTGGGTGGAACGTGCCTGAATGTGGGTTGCATTCCTTCAAAGGCTTTGCTGGATTCAAGTGAGCATTTCTACAATGCAAACTGTCATTTTGAGGCACACGGTATCATGGCAGAAAAAATAAAATTAAACTGGCCAAGGATGCGTCAGCGTAAGGACGATGTGGTAGTGCAGACATGCGACGGAATCAAGTATTTGATGAAAAAAAATAAAATTAAGGTCATCTCCGGACATGCATCATTCAGCGATTCAAAGACTATTTCAGTGAGTGGGACCAATGGTTCCAAGGAAACTGTGAACACCGAACGCGTTATCATTGCAACAGGTTCCAAGCCGTCAAGTATTCCTGGTGTGATAATTGATAAAAAACGTATCATAACTTCAACCGAAGCCCTGAATCTGGAAAAGGTTCCAGAGAAATTAATTGTGATTGGAGGTGGTGTGATTGGGTTGGAACTGGGCTCAGTTTTTAGCAGACTTGGTTCAAAGGTGCAGGTAGTGGAATTTCTTGATCGTTTAATTTCTGGAATGGATTTTTCACTGGCCAAAGAAGTTCAACGGTTTTTAAAAAAGCAGGGTCTGGAATTTTTTCTCAATCATACTGTACAAAGTACAGTTGTAGAAGGAGAAAGTGTTAAAGTTGTTGCAAAAAACAAGAAGGACAAAGAAGTGGAATTCAGCGGAGATTATTGTCTGGTTGCAGTTGGACGCAGGCCCTTTACAGACAATTTGGGTTTGGAAAAGATTTCCCTTACTCTTGATGATAAAGGTCGTATTCCGGTAAATGAACATTTGGAAACTGCGGTTCCGGGAATATATGCCATTGGCGATGTAGTGGCAGGAGATATGCTGGCGCACAAGGCAGAAGAAGAAGGAGTTTTTGTGGCGGAAACGATAGCAGGTCAAAAACCTCATCTCAATTACAAAGCAATTCCGGGAGTGCTCTACACCTGGCCGGAAGCAGCAGGAGTCGGTTTTACTGAGGACGAATTAAAAGCTGAAAATTATAACTATAAAACTGGCAATTTCCCGTTCAAGGCACTAGGACGTGCCCGTGCATCCATGGACACAGATGGTTTTGCAAAAGTCTCTGGCAGACAAGGATACTGACGAAATATTAGGAATTCATTTGGTTGGAGCACGTGCTGCAGATTTGATTGCAGAAGCAGTTGTTGCTCTGGAATACCGGGCCAGCGCAGAAGATATCGCGCGGATGTCACATGCACATCCGACTTATGCAGAGGCCATCAAAGAAGCAATGTTGGACGCATCAGAAAAACGCTCAATACACATGTAACTGAAAAATATTTAATGCCAGCCAGTAATCGGCACAGGGCCACCCGCAGAATATTGATTGTTGATGATATTGAGGACAACTGTTTACTGATTGAAGACCATCTGCAGAGGCAACTGAAGTGTGAATTTAGAAAATCTTCGTCTGGAAATGAGGCCCTGCAAATTCTGAAAAACTGGAGTCCAGATTGCATTTTGATGGATATTATGATGCCCGTGATGGATGGAATTGAGGCTACGAAACGTATTAAAATGATTCCTGCATGCCACGATATTCCTGTATTAATGGTAACGGCCAAACAGGAAATGGATTCCCTTCGAGGAAGCTTTTGATGCAGGAGCAGTGGATTATATTTACAAACCGATTGATCGCACAATTTTAGTATCCCGTGTAAAATCAGCTTTACGCAGCAAAGAAGATCTTGACAGAATCAAAGAACTAAACAAGGAACTGCAGCAAAAGAAACAGGAACTTAGCAGTTTCTCACAGACAGTCAGTCATGATCTTAAATCTCCAATCGTTGGTGCAGCCAGCCTTTATGATTTGTTTCTGTACCGCATCAAAAATGAATTTCCACAAATCATTGAGGATGAAGGCTTAAAAGAATTACTAGAACGGATTCCTCAGACTTTTACCAAAATGCTGGATTTTATCAATACCCAACTGGATTATGCGGAAGCAGGCCAGGTTATTGGTGAATTGGAATCTGTATCGATGGATCGTATAATAAATGCGGTGATTGAAAATTTTGAATATGCAGAACAAGAAGGAATAGCATATTTCAGTAAACTACCGGACATGCCTGAAGCAAGGTGTGATCCAATCCGGATGTTGAAAGTCTGGCAAAACATGATTGCCAATTCGATAAAATTTCGGGATACAAAAAATCCCGTCATAATAAAATTCGGTGGTGAAGAAAGTAGGGATACTGTTAAATTTTGGATTCGAGATAACGGGCCGGGAATAATTGCGGAACATCAGGACAAAGTGTTTGAAACAAATGCCCGCTTGAATTACGATGTAGAGGGATATGGTTTTGGGTTGGCGACTGTGAAAAAAATTATTGCTGCACATGGCGGAAATATTTGGATAGATTCTGAGGTCAAAGATGGAGCATGCTTTGTTTTTGAACTTCCACGGTAATCAAAGAAAATATAGTTTGAGATGGAAAATAAGGATAGTAAAATTAAAATGATCTCATCCGGAGCAAAACGGTTTTTGCTCTTATTGTGGCCGTTTGCAAAAAAAGAAAAACCTGTTTATAACCTTAAATCCATCCGCATTCCCAGGACATCCGGACGTACCCTTAAAATATTGCTGTTCCTGTTGAGAACCCCAGGAGTTCGGTTACTGCTACTCCCGCTACTCCTTCGTCAAGCCGGTCTCCACGACTACGAAAATGCCATGTTGAAGATGCGCCTGTGATGCATCCCGTTCATCCTGCAGATAGTAAAATCACTTTGGCTGCAGCCCAAAAGTCCATCAAACAGTTTATTGTTTCTACCGAACAACATCGTGGATCTACAACTGAAAAAAAAGGTGCTAATTCTGAAAAGCAAAGTCTTTTTCAACCTGAAACGGCCTCTGATTTTCATCGGGCATATTTTGAAGGAAAAACAACTCCGGTAGATGTTGCAATGCGTTTATTGGATATAATTCGCAGTATTGAAGGAAGTGCTGTACCACTGCTCCCTTTTATAGCCTGGGAAGAACGAGAACTGATGCAGCAGGCAAAATCATCGGCAGAGCGCTATGAACGTGGAGAATCATTGGGAATACTTGATGGAGTTCCGGTAGCAGTAAAAGATGAGCTGGATATGCTCCCTTTTCCAACAATGGTTGGTACTAAATTTTACAACACTCAGCCTCCGGCGGAGGATGCTACAACGGTTGAGAGATTGCGTTCGGCCGGTGCACTGATGGTGGGTAAAACCAATATGCATGAAATCGGACTGGGGGTAACGGGTCTCAATACTCACTATGGTACTGCTAGAAATCCCTATCACCTTGACCACTATCCGGGCGGATCTTCAAGCGGATCAGCTGCAGCAGTGGCAGCAGGGTTGTGTCCAATTGCACTTGGACTTGACGGTGGTGGTTCTATCAGGATTCCTGCAAGTTTGTGCGGTGTTGTAGGACTTAAAACAACTTGGGGCCGGATCAGTTCTGCCGGCAGTGCACCTCTATCATGGAGTCTTTCGACAGTAGGTCCAATTACCTCCACAGTACGTGATACGGCTTTAGCCTATTCGTTTATGGCAGGCCCTGATCCCAGACAGGTTTTGACACAGGATCAGCCATCGGTTGATCTTCAGGATTTTGATAATTCAGATTTAACAGGAGTTAGACTGGGAGTATTTTTACCGTGGTTTAATCATGCGTCCGAAGATATTGTACAAAGCTGCAATCAAATGCTGGATTCTTTTAAATCTCTAGGTGCTACAGTACAGGAAATTGACATTCCGGACCTGGATGAAATACGTATGGCGCATGCGGTATCTTTGTTACAGAACTGCTGACTTCTCTTAAAACTAATTTTAAACCTTTTCGTCAACCCTTGGGACTGGATGCTTTAGTTAATCTTACTCTGGCACAGCAGTTTAAAGGAGATGATTATGTAAAAGCCCAGCGTATTCGCGCCCAGCTTATCAGGAAGATGAGTCAAATCTTTCAAGACGTTGACGCAGTTGTTACTCCATCAACAGCCCTTACTGCTCCTCCGATACCACCGGATGCTTTGAAAAAAGGAGAATCGGATCTCAGTACTTTGACGGAATTAATGCGTTATGCGCCGCAGGCAAATCTTGGAGGATTCCCAGCAATTTCTTTTCCTGTCGGTTACGATGCACAGGGTTTACCGGTGGGGATGCAGTTAATGGGGCGTCCGTGGGAAGAATCTTTGTTGCTTAGACTTGCCAATACTTCAGAACGTTTTTTTGTACGACACCCACCGATGATGCGTTTCTCTCTTTTGCCAAATTAATGTTGTATTATATCCACGGGCAGGTGGGTTCCTTAATTCGCAAATTACGAAAAATCTTGTTTTACGCCGTCTTGGTGGCTATCATGATGGAATTGGTTTGGGCCAGTAGCTCAGTTGGTTAGAGCTGACGACTCATAACGGGGTGGTCCGGGGTTCAAGTCCCTGCTGGCCCACCATATATCAGTTACTTATACGATTGGATCATTGATTGATGTTCATGGTGTCCATATAGGTGTCTATCGTTCCCGAATTGGTCTTTTTATCCAGCCATTTCATACCCCCCATTTCATCTTCAGTAACAAGTATGTATCGTTGGAAAGCGCTGTCTGTTTTATGGCCAGATGCTTTTTTGATAACATAACGATCATTCCCTGCAAGTCTGAGATTATTGAGTGCGCAATGCCTTAAATCATAAAAAGTGAAATTCCCTCTAAAATAGATAAATCTATATAAAATTCATATACAGATCTTTGGATTAGTTGCCGATTTTATAACTGAACGTTAGTAGTGTCTAAAACTCTATAGGTATCATGTGTTTGTAAGAATTTTCAGTGAAGTATTTTCAACTAAATCCTTTACATTCTCACGATAGGACAACATATGTGGTGCATGCATATGTTTTTTTAGAGAATCAAAATTTTCCCATTTTTCAATAATGGTAACCATGTTTTCATCAAAAGTTTGATTATCCAAGTGATAATCCACATCTATTGTAGAATTGTATTCTATGCATCCCTTTTCTTTAATTACATTAGGAATGTTAGACTTTAGATGCTCTATTAAAAAATCACGTTTTCCAGGTTTTACTTTTATACTTGCAAGGACATGTATCATGATTGTTTGCTAGTTAAATTGTTAAATACAAATTTTTTTCTATAACATTTCCCTCATTGAACCATAAACTATCCAATTTCGGAAGATTAATTTAAATCAATTAATAATCAACACATACATTATCAATAATTCTGCATCCATCAATTCTGGCGCATATTCCTTCCACAACCTTCCCTTCTAGTGACTCTCCAACAGTAACATTACCAAATATAATTCCACACACATTGTAAAACAAACCGATTAATGTTATATATAGTTTCCGAATAATCAACTAATTAGGAAACCTTATGAAACACCTACTCATATTCCTCTCAATCATTCTTCTTTCTTTTCCTCTGTTTGGTCAGTCCACATCGAAATATGAAAGTATAGGTCAATGTGTTCTCCAAACAATGACAGAGAAAAAGTTGACTGGTAACGAAATGTTTGAGGTGGTCAAGAAAGAATGTGAGAGGATTTTAGAGAAGGTTAAAGGTAAAGGGACGAAAATACAAAATGGGGTTTTGTTCTTTATTAATAGGAATAGTATAGTGGGATGGTATGAGGATGGTGACGAGGAAAAGGATGGAAAATATTTTGGGGAAATTAAAAATAGGAAACCAAATGGTCAAGGAACACACACATATTCTAATGGTGAAAGGTATGTGGGGAAATGGAAAGGTGGGAGTCCTTGGATCGGAACAAAATACAGCAAAAACGGGAAAACCCTTGGAAAGTGGGTAAATGGAAAGTTTCAGTAAGTAATCACTCAAAACCAACCCCATCATCCCCCTGTGAGTAGCCCCCACTAATTTTTAACAGTCAGACACAACTCCAAGTAAAATCACCACACTCTTGTACCCCCCCTAAAACTAACCACATCATTTCTTCTGATTAACTCCCACCAGGCAATCAATACAAACATTATCAACAATTCTGGTTTTACGATTGAAGATGAAAATTTTTATAAATTTGAGAAATTAAGGACTAGATTGTGCTAGTAAAATAAAGTGCTAAAAACTTCAGTTGCTTTATTGATACAAGATGTTTTATTTGAAATTCGGAATTGTTCTGTTTACTTTATTAATTTTAAGTAATAGTTTTAGTTTCGTTTTTGCTAAAAGCATGTTTGATTTTAAAGGAAAAAGCACTAATATTAGTCCACTTTATCCACATTCAAGTTCAAAAAAATCATCAGGTATATCAAATGATTACCAATCAAAAGGTTACCAATCAAAAGGTTCCCGATCAAAAGATTCCCAGAATATAAAATATCCTTCAAAGATTAGATTTAGGTATTTAACAGGTACATATTCTTCAGATTTTCAAGAAGCTACCAGTTCAATTTCTTCAATAATTTGGGATGGTGTAGGGATTGGACAATCAGTTTTTAAAAATAAGACGAGTCATCCTGATAAATCAGTTGATCTAGAAAATACAATGATAGACCTCTCATATACCTTCGGTGATGAGTATACTCTTACTCTCGGTAGTAGTGCAGTTTACAGTGGAAAATTTATCGGAACAACAAGTGATAGTCAAAAATACAACTCAACAAATGTATTTGGCTACGGACATTTTAGTATTTTCGGGGTCGAATATGGAATTTTTGAAATATTGTTAGGTTATCAATATATCAAGTATGCATATTTAGATTTAGAATCTGAATCAACCGCTATTTATTGGAGTAGTTTCAATGATTCTGGAAATCTATATTTGGCAGGAATTGGTCTTGCTTTCTGAAAAAAGCAAGAATAAAAATGTTAATAATTCGATCCCTTATATGTTTTGAAATAAATCTATCTCAGTCATCCACAAATAATATAGTTTAAGCTAGAAATACCCCAAAAAATTAATTATAAGCAAATGTCTATATATAAAGATAAACTATTCTATAATATTTTCCAAAAAGATGATTTTTCAATACTTGATTATGACTTATGAAACAAACGCCCAAAATTAAAGTAGTTTAGAAAAATGAAAAATTTTCTATTTATTTATCTGTTCATAACTTTAAGCATAGTCGTCAATTCATGCGAGGAAGGTTATAAATCTGAGAATTCTGATGATCAACCTTATTTACTTTAGCCCTTAAAGAAGTAACTGCAGTCCCTTATCTAACAACAGACAACACACCAGATTATACTTTCTCTTCTAATGTAGCTGGTAATATTACATACGGAGGGTTATGTTCTTCAAGTACAACAGTTGCAAGCCAAGGAAATAATAAAATTACTTTAGACCCTCTAAGTAATGGAACATATTCAGATTGTACTATTACTGTTGATACTGAAGGACCTTGGTTAATCGGCTCACTAACACTTTCATCATTTATTGTCGAAGATCCAACTTCACCAACTATTGCAGAAGTAACTGTAGTAACAACTCCAACTAACGACTCTACCCCAAATTACACATTCTCTTCTGATCAGGCAGGAACCATCACATATGGAGGATCCTGTTCTTCAAGTACTACATCAGCAACCTCTGGAAATAATCGCATCACGTTAAATTCGTTAAATGATGGGACTTATTCTGATTGTACAATTAAAGTTACCAATGCTTCAGGGTATGTTAGTGATTCAATAACAATAACATCATTTGTAGTAGATTCAACTGCAGCAACACTTGCAGAAGTAACTGCAGTAACAACTCTAACTAACAACTCTACCCCAGAATACACGTTCTCTTCTGATCAGGCAGGAACCATCACATATGGAGGATCCTGTTCTTCAGTTACTACATCAGCTATTAATGGAAATACAACAATTACTTTGGTTTCCTTGAATGATGGGACTCACTCAAACTGCACAGTTACTGTTACTGATACTGCTGGTAATTCTGTAACGTTAAATATGAGTTCCTTTACTGTTGATACAACTGCACCTTATGTAAGCGCCTTCATTTTCTCTGATACAGAGCTCAAGACCGGTGACAACGCTGTGGTATACCTGGTTTTCTCAGAGGTGGTTGCTAACTTCTCCAGTGCTGACGACATCACGGTTGACAATGGGAACCTCGCGGCAATGACCAGCAACAACAACATCACCTGGCAAGGAATCTTCACGCCAACCGCAATACGGAAGATTGGTCCAACTAGTTTTACGCTGGACACTAGTTATACCGACACCGCAGGAAATACTGGCACTGCGGCGACAATCTGCGAACTATATGATTGATGATATCAATCCTTCTGTAAGTTCATTCGGGCTCTCCGACACGGCGCTTAAGGCAGGCGATAACTCGGCGGTAACCCTAGTTTTCTCAGAAGCGGTTGCTTCCTTCTCCAGTGATGCAGATATAACGGCTGACAATGGGACGCTCGCAACCATGACCAGCAGCGACAACATCACCTGGACTGGAACCTTCACGCCGACCGCCGATACGGAAGGTGCGAGCAATACGCTTTCTTTGGCCACCAGTTATACCGACATCGTTGGTAATGCGGGACCTGCGGCGACAACTGCGAACTATGAGGTTGATACCCTGGCTCCTTCTGTGAACTCCTTCACGCTCTCCGACATCGCGCTTAAGGCCGGTGATAACGCGACGGTAACGCTGGTTTTCTCAGAGTCGGTGGCTTCCTTCTCCAGTGATGACGACGTAACGGTTGACAATGGGACGCTCGCAACCATGACCAGTTCAGACAACATCACCTGGTCCGGGACCTTCACGCCAACCACCGGAGACGGAAGATACAGAGCAATGAGCTTTCGCTGGCAACGAGTTACACCGACACCGCAGGTAATCCAGGCCCTTCGGCAACAACTGCAAACTATGAGGTTGATACCCTGGCGCCTTCAGTGAGCAGCATAGTGATCAGTAGTGCAACGGGTATTCAGAACAACTTTCTGAATGCCGGAGACAATGTCTCGGTGACAGTAACTTTCAGTGAAGTTGTGAATAAAACAGGAACACCGCAACTTACCCTTGCTGTTGGTGACGACAACCGGACGGCGACTTATGCTTCAGGCACCGGTAATGCTCACGCTGGTTTTCACATACACGATACAGGCTGGAGATAATGACATCGATGGCATCAGTATCAGGGCCAATGCCCTTGCCTTGAATAGTGGCACGATTAGGGATGCGGCTGGTAACAATGCCACTCTCACACACAATGCAGTGTCGGACAACGCTAGCTACAAGGTGGACACCACGGCGCCAACGGCAAACTTCCCTGCAGCAACTGATGATGTAGGCACGGTAACGGGAGCGCTGACTAGTGGCGACACTACGGATGATACTGCTCTTGTTCTTTCTGGGACCAACGAATCTGGATCAAGTGTGAAGGTATACAACAGCACCACCGAGCTTGATAATGCAACTGTATCCGGAACCAGCTGGAGCTACAGTGCAACTGTGGCCAACGTAACCACGTATGAGTTTAACGTCAGGGAAACAGATCTTGCGGGAAACACCAGTGCCGCAACAAGCGACTTCACAGTAACCGTTAACACCACGGCGCCAACGATGAGCAGCATAGTGATCAGTAGTGCAACGGGTATTCAGAACAACTTGCTGAATGCCGGAGACAATGTCTCAGTGACATCCACTTTCAGTGAAAATGTGCTTGTAACGAATACACCGCAACTGACCCTGGTTGTTGGGGCGGACAATCGGACGGCGACATATACGTCAGGCAACAATAGCACAACGCTGGTGTTCCAATACACGATCCAGGCGGGAGAGACAGACTCCAATGGCATCAGCATCGGGGCTAATGCCATTGCTTTGAATAGTGGCACGATTAGGGATGCGGCCGGTAACAATGCTACTCTCACACACAGCGCAGTGTCGGACAACGCTAGCTACAAGGTGGACACTACCGCGCCAACGGCGAACTTCACTAAAGCGAACGATGACGAGGGCACGGTAACGGGAGCTCTTACGAGTGGTAACACTACGGATGATACTGCGCTTGTTCTTTCCGGGACCAACGAATCTGGATCAAGTGTGAAGGTATACAACGGCAGCACTGAACTCGGAGCAGCAACAGTATCCGGGACCAGCTGGAGCTACAGTGCCACTGTGGCCAACGGCACCACGTATCAGTTCAACGTCAGGGAAACCGACCTTGCCGGCAACACCAGTGCCGCAACTAGCAATTTAGCAGTGACCGGCGACACCGCCGCACCAACGGCGAACTTCACTGCAGCGACCGATGACGTAGGCACGGTAAGGGAGCGCTGACGAGTGGCGACACTACGGATGATACTGCGCTTGTTCTTTCCGGGACCAACGAATCTGGATCAAGTGTGAAGGTATACAACAGCAGCACCGAACTCGGAGCAGCAACTGTATCCGGGACCAGCTGGAGCTACAGTGCCACGGTGGCCAACGGCACCACGTACCAGTTCAACGTCAGGGAAACCGACCTTGCCGGCAACACCAGTGCCGCAACTAGCAATTTAGCAGTGACCGGCGACACCACACCTCCAACTGTAAGCGGCGTGGCGATAACCAGTGCGACGGGTATTCAGAACAACTTGCTGAATGCTGGAGACAATGTCTCAGTGACAGTCACTTTCAGTGAAAATGTACCAGTAACTGGTACACCGCAACTGACCCTGGCTGTAGGCACGACAACCGGACGGCGACGTATGCTTCAGGCACCGGTAATGCTCCGCTGGTTTTCACATACACGATCCAGACTGGAGATAATGACACCGATGGCATCAGTATCAGGGCCAATGCCCTTGCCTTGAATAGTGGCACGATCAGGGATCTGGCCGGTAACAATGCCACTCTCACACACAGCGCAGTATCGGACAATAATAGCTACATGGTGGATACCGAGGCACCGAGGGTGGACAACTTCACTCTCTCCGACACGGCGCTTAAGATCGGAGATAACGCTACGGTAACGCTGGGTTTCTCAGAGGTAGTTATAGAATTCATTGCTGCCGACATCACGAATCCCAATGGGTCGCTACCGTCAATGACCAGCAGCGACAACATCACCTGGACTGGAACCTTCACGCCGACCGCCAATACGGAAGAAGCTAACAACACGCTTTCGCTGGCCACTAGTTATACCGACCTCGCCGGTAATGCAGGCACTGCGGAAACAACTGCAAACTATGCAATCGATACGCTGGTCCCGACCATTTCCAGCGTTACTGCCGGTTGGGGTACTTATCTTAATGCCACGGAGGACAACTCCGTCGGCACCGTCACCGTTGTAACCAGTGGTGCCGAGAACGGCCAGACAGTCACCGTCGCCCTGTAATGGTACAAATTATACTGGTACGGTCTCCGACAATTCCACTTCAGTGACTTTTGCTCCCGGCATCTTATATGACCTGACTGACGGAGACAATTACACACTGACGACCAATGTTTCCGATGCCGCCGGCAATGCCGCTACGGTAAATACAGGTACCTCTTTCACTTACGACAGAACGCCACCGTCGATAAGCGGCAGTGTGGCGATAACCGGTGCGGGTATTCAGAACAACTTTCTGAATGTTCCAGATGTGGTATCAGCGACAGTCACTTTCAGTGAAGTTGTGAATAAAACGGGAACACCGCAACTGACTCTGGCTGTCGGCGAGCGACAACCGGACGGCGACGTATGCTTCAGGCACCGGTAATGCTCCGCTGGTTTTCACATACACGATCCAGACTGGAGATAATGACACCGATGGCATCAGTATCAGGGCCAATGCCCTTGCCTTGAACAGTGGCACGATCAGGGATCTGGCCGAAAACAATGCTATTCTCACGCACAGCGCAGTATCGGACAATAATAGCTACATGGTGGATACCGAGGCACCGAGGGTGGACAACTTCACTCTCTCCGACACGGCGCTTAAGATCGGAGATAACGCTACGGTAAATCTGGGTTTCTCAGAGGTAGTTATAGAATTCATTGCTGCCGACATCACAAATCCCAATGGGTCGCTACCGTCAATGACCAGCAGCGACAACATCACCTGGACTGGAACCTTCACGCCAACCGCCAATACGGAAGTTGCTAGCAACAGTTTTTCGCTGGGCTCAAGCAGTTATACAGACCTCGCCGGTAATGCAGGTCCTTCAGCAACAACTGCAAACTATGAGGTTGAGACCTGGGCTCCTACTGTGAGCAGTGTGGAAATAACCAGAGGTACGGGTATGCAGAACAATTTTCTGAATGCTTCCGATGCCGCCGGTGGAGACGTGTTAACATTGTCAGTCATTTTCAGAGAGTCGGTCATCATTGACAACGCAAGCGGCAATCCAACCCTCACCCTTGCTGTGGTGCAGCGACAACCAGACGGCGACATATACGTCAGGCGACAATAGCACAACGCTGGTGTTCCAATACACGATCCAGGCTGGAGAGACTGACACCAATGGCATCAGCATCGGGGCTAATGCCCTTGCCTTGCCTACTGGTAGTACTATTAGGGATGCGGCCGGTAACAATGCTACTAACCTCAATCACAGCACGGTGACGAACAACTCTAGCTACAAGGTGGACACAACACCTCCGACTGTAAGCAGCGTGGCGATAACCAGTGGGACGGGTAAGCTGAACGACTTTCTGAATCATCCTACAGACGTGGTATCAGCGACAGTCACTTTCAGTGAAAATGTCGCCAGTAACGGATACACCGCAACTAACCCTGGCTGTTGGCGAAGACAACCATACGGCGGATTATACTTCTTCAGGCAGTGGGAGCACAACCAAGGTTTTCAAATACACGATCCAGGCTGGAGATAATGACACCGATGGCATCAGCATCGGGGCTAATGCCCTTGCCTTGAATAATGGCACGATCAGTGATCCGGCCGGTAACAATGCCACTCTCACACACAGCGCGGTGTCGTCCAACTAATAGCTACATGGTGGATACCGAGGCACCGAGGGTGGACAACTTCACTATCGATGATGCATTGCTCACGATCGGTGATAACGCGACGGTAAGACTGGGTTTCTCAGAGGCGGTTAGACTCTTCGCTGCTGCCGACATCACGAATCCCAATGGGTCGCTCCCTTCAATGACCAGCAGCGACAACGGATCAACTGGACTGGAACCTTCACGCCAAACGTCGATACGGAAGTTGCGAGCAACACGCTTTCGCTGGGCATTAATAGTTATACCGACCTCGCCGGTAATAATGGCCCTGCTGCGAAGCAACTTCGAACTATGAGGTTGAGACCCTGGCTCCTTCTGGCACCTTTAGTTTCACTGATTACCTTTTCCAGTCCGGTGACACTGCGACGGTAACGCTGAGTTTCTCAGAGGCGGTTGTTGGCTTCTCCAGTGCTGACGACATCACGGTTCCCCCCCTGGATAACGGAACTACTCCGTCTGGGACGCTCGCGGCAATGACCAGCAGCGACAACATAACATGGTCTTCAACCTTCACACCGACCTTTCCCAATACGGAAGATTGGGACCAATACACTTTCGCTGGGCACTAAGTTATACCGACAGTCGAGAATAATCCTGGCACTGCGGCGACAAGTCCGAACTATATGGTTGATGATAACGATCCTTCTACTAATGGGGAGCCCATCCTTAACTCTCTCTAGATCATTGCTCTTGTACGGCCAAACCGCGAGCTAACGGTGGTTTTCCCGGAGCCGGTTGCTTCCTTCTCCAGTGATGACGACATCACGGCTGACAATGGAGTGCTCACACTCAATATGACCAGTAGCGACAACATCACCTGGACAGGAATCTTCACGCCAACCAACGCAATACTGGAAGATGCTAGCAACACGATTTCGCTGGGCAATAGTTGGACCGACACCGTTGGTAATCCGGGCACTGTGGCTACATCAGCAAACTATGAGGTTGACACTCTACGTCCCACTGCAAGTTCCTTCACTTTCTCTGTTACACAGGGCACCACTTATAATAGTATCCCCTTATTCTGGTACCCCTGCGCTCAAGCCCTGTGACAACGCAACGCTAACGGTGGTATTCTCGGAGCCGGTTGTTTCCTTCTCCAGTGCTGACATATACGCATCCCAATGTGGATCTCGATAATATGACCAGCAGCGACAACATCACCTGGACCGGAACCTTCACTCCGATCGACGATACACAATTGTCTCAGCGAGAGACTTACGCTGAACAATAGTTATAACGATATCAAGGGTAATTCTGGCATTGGGAAATACTCTCTTCGTATTATGTGGTTGATACAAAAGCACCATCAGTATCATCCTTGCAATTTACTGATGGATCCACCGTGTTAACCTCACCGTTTACCGGCAGATGTTTACCAGTTACTGGTAACATCATAGTGAAATTCGATTCCCGCTATATGGGGCCCAGTTATATTACAACTAACACATCCGACACATACTGTGCAGGATCCATACGGGTGTCTTCTGACAACTTCAGTAGTTGTGTTAGAATGTCTTCAGAACCAACTGCTTCTAATTCTAATTTCAACCAGACATTTACACTAAATCCATATGACAATCTCTCATATGACACTACTTACAAAGTTAGAGTGACAACTGGAGCAAAAGACGTATTAGGGAACCCTCTGAGTAGTCAGTATGATGATTCAAGTGGGTATAAAACTTCCTCCTACCCCTCCTCCTCCCCAATTTCAGGAGTATTTGTGGGAGCTGGTAAATATGGAAAGGAAGTTAGATCTATTGACAATGGCACATCTTGGGATAATGAGACTTGTCAAATTTTAACTGATCTCTATGGAGTCACCTACGGGAACGATACCTTCGTGGCAGTTGGAGCAAGTGGAAAGATCGTTAGATCTACTGACAATGCTTCATCTTGGAATAATTCGACTTCTAGAATTACAAGTGATATCAATGGAGTCACCTTCGGGAACAATAGCTCGTTCTGTGGCAGTTGGTAATTAGGAAGAATTGTGAGATCAACAAACAATGGTTGGAATTGGAATAGTGCGAACTCTGGCCAATCTATCAAGTCATCTCAATGGAGTCACCTTCGGGAACAATACCTTCTGTGGCAGTTGGTCTATCAGGAAAAATTGTGAGATCAACAAACAATGGTTCGAATTGGAATAATGCGAACTCTGGTCTCCCAGCATCTAGTTCATATAATCTCAATGGAGTCACCTTCGGAAACAATACCTTTGTGGCAGTTGGTCAATCAGGAAAAATTGTGAGATCAACTGACAATGGGACATCTTTTGATAATTCGACTTCTGGAACTACAAGATATCTCAAAGGAGTCACCTTCGGGAACAATACCTTCGTGGCAGTTGGACAAAGTGGAAAGATCGTTAGATCTACTGACAATGGTTCTACTTGGAATAATTCGACTTCTGGAACTTCAAGCCATCTCAATGGAGTCACCTTCGGGAACAATGCCTTCGTGGCAGTTGGGTCTTCAGGAGTGATCCGGAGATCTACTGACAATGGTTCATCTTGGAATAATTCGACTTCAACAATTACAACTGATATCAACGGAGTCACCTTCAGTGAATAACTCCTAAAACCAACCACATCATCTCCTGTAAGTAACCCCCCACTAAATCTTCTCAGTCAGTCAACTCTAGACAGCTTTACCAATTCTTGTAATAATTGATTATCTAGAAATTATTTCTGGGGCTTGTGTATCTCACAGGAAATCAAAGGTAGAGTAGATTTGACTGATTTATGATTAATTTTCGACAATCAATTTTTTATATTGTTATTTTTTTTGTTACATTCCTGATTTATGTCTATCCGAGTTAGTTAAACCAATTCTTAGAGATTTAAAGAAAGTATTTTTAAACTTTCGTCACTTCTTTTCACAGTCATATTTTATTTCATAATAATTTTCTATTTTAAATCTCATAATACATTTACCCCCTTGAAATTATTTGTTCATGAAGGAATGGGAATAGGTTTTATTAGTTTTTGGGTAGTTAATCTAGGATTATTAGTAGACACTTTTTACTCAATAACTCCCCCTGCTTTAGGAGTGATCTGTATTTTGTCAATCATTATAATAACTGTTTACAGTTTAATTAATGGTAGGTTGATTAATCTGAAAAGTATAAAGATTCTTTCTTCTAAAGTGGATGGAGAAATTAGACTAATGTTTATTAGTGATACACATTTGGGATCAAATTCCAAAAAACACCTGGAGAAGATTCTTTTAAAAATTAAAGATCTGGAATTTGATTTATTGCTAATAGGTGGAGATTTTATTGATTCTAGTTCTTTTGATTTAGATGATTTAGAAATATTAAAAAATATAAAAAAACCAATTTTATTTATAAGTGGTAATCATGAATATTATATCAAAGACTATGAAACCAAATTAAAAAGACACCAAGTAAATCTTATTAAAAAATAAATCAAGTCATTTAAATTTAAAAAACTAAACTTCATTGGTATTAGTGACAACCTGACATTAGAAACTCAAAAAAATATTGCTAGTAGTTTAATTCAAGAAGATCTATTTAATCTAATTCTGGTACACAAACCAACTTTATGGGAGCAGGTTTATGAAAAAACAGATCTAATGCTTTCAGGGCATACACATAATGGACAAATATTCCCATTTAATTTTTTTGTAATATTACAATTTAAAAATATTTATGGACTATATGAAAAACTAACATCTAAACTTTATGTTTCTTCTGGATCGGGATGTTGGGGTCCTAAAATGAGATTAGGGACAAAAAATGAAATCGTAGATATATTGATTACAAATAATTAAATAAACATCCAACTGAAATTTCAGTCAGAAACTCTCCACAAACATCCAACTAATTGAAGAACTAAGGATATTATTCATTACTTAAAGAATAAATAAAGGATTAATATCACATATGAAAAAATTTTAATTTATAGTGTTTCCACTATTGCCATTATTGTTATTGGATTGTTTGCTATCGCATATTTTATTTTACAAGACCATGAATTTGGAGTGGAGCCTCTTGAAGAGCGGATTGATCTCCTAAACGATTCTTCACACTTTAATGGCAAACATTTTCAAAAATAGTTCTAAACAGACAGAATGAATTTGAAAATATTTAGCAAAAAACAGAAGACACTCACACATTATATGCATCTAGCTCAACCTTGAGTTCCAGAAAAAATTTTGAAGCATGGAATAAATCAGAAGCCTTGAAAATTCGGCAAGTGAAGTGTTATCATGATGTTTGAGTACCGGTTCATCGCATTTCTCTATAATCAAAAAGGATTTTTCATGTCTTCCAAACCCAAAGTACTTGCCACCCGTACACTCCCTGACGCAGTCGAAAAGAGACTTGCACAGGATTACAACGTCCACCTAAATCCTGATGATGCCCTGTATTCTTCGGATGAATTGATTGAATTGGCTCAGGAAGCTGATGCTATCCTGCCATGCCACACAGAACATTTTACCGCCAATGTGGTTCAACGCCTGCCGAACAGTGTGAAAATAGTTGCTAATTTTTCGGTTGGGGTCGATCACTGTAACCTGGAGGAGTTTCGCAAGCGTGGTATCATTGTGACCAATACACCCGACGTACTCAGTGATGCAACGGCGGAAATTGCTATTTTACTGATGCTGGGCGCGGCGCGGCGTGCCGGCGAAGGCGAGCGTATGATGCGGGATGGTTCATGGCGTGACTGGAGCCCGTCATTCATGGTCGGCAGCGCCATTACGGGAAAACGCTTAGGTATAATCGGCATGGGCCGCGTGGGGCAAATCGTAGCAAAACGGGCACGGGGATTTGAGATGGAAATACACTATTGCAACCGTAACCGGTTAGCCGAAACGAATGAGCAAGGCGCCATTTATCACGACTCTATTGAGGACCTGCTACCCGTCAGCGATGTTTTGTCTCTCAACTGCCCTGCATCCCCGGAGACCGCCAATCTGTTATCCGCGGAACGGATCGCCCGATTGCCCGATGGTGCAATTATCGTCAACACTGCGCGCGGAGCACTTGTAGATGAAAGCGCACTGGTAGACGCATTGAAGTCAGGCAAGATAGCCTCAGCAGGGCTTGATGTTTATCGCACCGAACCCGGCGGTAACCCGGAAATTGCGGCATTACCCAATACGTTCTTGTTACCCCATATCGGCAGTGCTAACGTTGAAACTCGGGATGCAATGGGCTTTAGAGCTCTTGATAATTTGGATGCTTATTTTGCAGGTCGCGAGCCAAAAGACAGAGTCGCCTGACAGAAAACTAACAAAACATTTTTTCTGTTAAATCAGTTATTTGCAAAATAAAACAAAAATCATGATTTCTTTAAAATTAATATTATTTTTTACTGCCTCCTTATTTTCTTTGTTATTAATCAGCTCTTCAGAATAGACATGGTTTTTTTTTAGTATTTCAAGATTTTTTTTATAGTTTCAATAATTCAAAGCTGAAGGGATTAAAGAGGAAGTCTAAAGTAAAATGGGGCCTGCATAGATTTAACTAAATCCCCCATCGAGATGCTATCTTGGTCCTCTGAGGGGTCTTTTCAGTATCTGCAAATTCTAATCCGGTCATGTGCAGAACTCTCCGGGTTTAACTGATAAATGGAGAAGATGTATGTTGAAAAAAATAGCAACTGATGTAAAATCAGTTAAAAAAGATGTCGTAACGCGACGTAAGTTCATGCGGGGCACTGCCATAGCTGCAGGTACGGTTGCAGCTGGCACTTTCGCTTCACCTCATATAGCCAAAGCCGCTACGGTCCTGAAAGTTCAGGCTGCCTGGGGTGGTGGGATTTTTCTTGAGAATGCAAAAAGCTATGTCGATCGAGTCAACAAAATGGCCGGGGGTGATCTGAAGATCGATCTGTTATCTGTTAACTCAGTTGTAAAAACCAGCCAGATGCAGGATGCCGTTCACCGTGGTGTTCTTGATGGTGCTCACTATGTACCTGCGTACTGGTATTCCAAGTCTCCGGCAGCGTCACTGTTCGGTACCGGCCCATGCTTTGGCTGGTCTGCGCAGGAAATGCTCGGCTGGATTCATTATGGCGGCGGGAAGGAACTGTTCAACGAACTGATGGGTAGCCTGGGCCTTAACCTGGTCAGCTTCTTCAACAGCCCGATGCCGGCACAACCGCTGGGTTGGTTCAAGGAACAGATCAGAGGATCTTCCCAGATGAAGGGGCTTAAGTACCGTACCGTTGGCTTGGCGGCTGACGTTATGAGTGAAATGGGTATGTCTGTTGTTCAGCTCCCGGGTGGTGAAATTCAGCCGGCTATGAAGAGCGGTCTTATTGATGCTGCCGAGTTCAACAATCCGACTTCAGACAAAGACTTCGGTATGCAGGATGTTTCCAAGCACTATCACATGGCTAGCTTCCACCAGTCCCAGGAATGCTTCGAGGTCACTTTCAACTCTAAGAAATTCAATTCTCTTTCGAAGGAGATACAGGCGATTCTGGAATACGCTTCTGAAGCGGAGAACTCGAACTTCTACTGGCACAACACCCTTCGTTACGCTGATGACCTGATTAAGCTCAAGGAAAATCATGGAGTCAATGTCCACCGCACGCCTGATTCAGTAATGAAAGATCAAATGAAGGCGTGGGATGTTGTGGTGGATCGAATTTCAGGTGAAGATGCTTTCTTTGCTAAAGTAATTGAAAGCCAGAAGGTATATGCCAAGAGCGTTATGGGCTACCTGAACCTGAACCAACCTGATTATAAGCTGGCTTATAATCATTACTTTGGTTGATTTTAACACAATTTAAGTCCGGGGGCCGTTATCGCGGCCCCCGGATTTTGCATATCTTGAAGGGGCACAGTAGTGACAAAATTAGTTCATGGGATCGAAGGTATTAATATATGGGTGGGGCGCGCCTTTGGATGGTGTATTCTTATCCTTACGCTCTCTGTGTCATATGAGGTCTTCGTCCGTTACGTCCTAAACTCGCCTACGGTTTGGGCGTTTGACATGATGGTGCAGATGTACGGGGCGTTGTTTTTGATGGCAGGGCCCTATGCGCTCGCCCAAGACAGTCACGTGCGCGGCGATGTTGTGTACCGGTTGTTTTCGGTGCGATGGCAGGCCCGCTTGGATTTTACTTTATATATCCTCTTCTTTTTCCCAGGCATGCTCGCATTGTTCTGGTTCGGATGGGAAATTGCCTCAGACTCATGGCGTTATAAAGAAGTCAGTTGGAACAGTCCTGCCCGAATTCAAATTTATTATTTTAAAACACTGATCCCTCTGGCAGGTGGGTTGTTCATTGTTCAGGGCTTAGCTGAATGCATGCGCTGCTATCTGGCGATGAAAAACAATAAATGGCTACCACGCCTGAAAGATTCTCGGGAAACGGAAGATATTCTGAAGGACAAGGTAAGTGGAGTAAAAATTGATTAATTTTGTATTCACAACCTTAACTGTAATAAAGAAACATCTCTTCTTATGACAAATCCCGAAGTCGCAATTTTGATGCTATCCTCGTTCATAGTGATGGTGCTGTTAGGATTCCCAGTTGCCTTCACTCTGTTGGCGATGGGTGTTTTCTTTGGATATTATGCTTATCTTGATGCCGGTAGCATTCAGACAATAAGCGATGCCTTCAACAATAATATTTTTTATCTGCTGAATCAGAATACCTATTCAGTGATGGAAAATGATACGCTAGTTGCGATCCCGCTGTTCCTGTTTATGGGCTATGTAGTTGAGCGTGCCAACATCGTCAATAAGCTTTTCTACTCTCTGCAGATGGCTGCGCGAAATCTTCCCGGATCCATGGCAATAGCTGCCTTAATAACCTGCACCGTGTTTTCAACGGCAAGCGGTATCGTTGGTGCCGTTGTAACCCTGATGGGGTTGTTGGCATTTCCGGCAATGATTAAAGCTAATTATGACAAAAGCTTTTCTGCCGGCGTTATCTGCTCTGGAGGTACGCTTGGTATACTGATTCCACCATCCATCATGCTGATCGTCTATGCCGCCATCGCTGAATTATCGCCGTTGCGTTTGTATGCGGCAGCAATGATTCCGGGTCTATTACTGGCTGGTTCATACATAATCTACGTAATTATCAGGGTTATGTTAAATCCGTCGATTGCACCAAAACCACGTGACGAAGATGTACCACCACGGCGTGTTGTTTACTGGCAACTCTTGACCTCTTTTGTCCCCTTGACAGCACTTATCATGCTGGTACTGGGATCCATCCTTGGTGGATTGGCAACACCGGCAGAAGCAGCGGCCATGGGTGCATCTGGAGGTCTCGGACTGGCGGTTATATACCGATCATTCAGTTGGGAAATGCTCAAGGATTCGGTATATCTGACGGCAAAAGCGACAGCGATGGTTTGCTGGCTGTTCGTAGGTTCATGGACCTTTGCTTCCGTATTCTCCTATCTGGGCGGACACGAAATCATTGAGCATTTCATTTTAGGGTTTGACCTTGCTCCTTGGCAGTTCCTGATTCTGGCGCAGATCATAATATTTCTTCTTGGCTGGCCACTGGAATGGGTGCCAATTGTGTTGATCGTTGTTCCTATCATATTACCAACTATGGTGTGGTTTCTAGTTTTGATGGCTATAAATTTACAAACCTCTTTTTTAACTCCTCCCTATGGCTATGTCCGCCTATTATCTGAAAGGAGTTTTGGGAGACCAAATTGAACTGATGGATATTTTTCGAGGCATTATGCCATACTTGGCCATAGTCATAGGAATCATGGTCCTGATGTATCAGTTCCCGGAGATAGCCCTCTGGCTTCCTGATTACCTGTTTGGAAAATATATTCCTTAATTCCCATATAACATATTTAATGGAGTACTAAAGTTATGAAACAAGTATTTTATGAAAAAATATCAGGGTTAATCGGATCAATACTCATAGCCGTATTTGTTCTCGGTCTGGCCGAAAGCATATCTTCCGGAGCTGCAGGATTCTGGGGCGGACTTCCATTCTGGGTTATCTGCTTTGTGGTACTACCCCTAGTCTTCTATGACTTTTGGGATTCCTGCCTCCGCAAAAAGAAGTAAGAGGCTTACTCAGTATGTCACTAAACGATCTATCTGCGACTCAGGCAGTCGACAAAATCCAAAAAGGCGAGATTACATCCGAAGAATTAGTCCAAGCTTGTCTTGAGCGGATAGATCAGATTGATGGCGAAATCGAGGCCTGGGCGTACTTGAACCCCGATTATGCCCTGGAACAGGCTCGCAAGCTTGATCTTATACGTCAGGCTGGTGACCCCATAGGGCAGTTACACGGTATTCCAGTAGGCATCAAGGACATCATTGACACAGCACATGTTCCTACAGAATTGGGTACGCCTATACATTCCGGACGTGTTCCGTTCAAGGACGCCTGGGTGGTTAGTCGTCTGCGCCAGGCCGGAGCGGTTATCATGGGTAAAACGGTCACTACGGAACTGGCAACTTATGCACCGGGGAAAACAAAAAATCCTCATGATCCAAACCGCACACCAGGCGGATCATCCAGCGGATCCGCGGCGGCTGTCGCATCATACATGGTTCCGATTGCACTGGGTAGCCAGACTAATGGCTCCATCATCCGTCCAGCGGCGTTTTGCGGTGTGTTTGGCTTCAAGCCTTCGTTCGGGATGATTCCCCGCAGTGGCGTTCTTCAACAATCACTCCCTCTAGATCAGTTGGGTGTTTTTGCCCGTACAACGGATGATGTTGCCCTACTGACACAGGTGCTGGCAGGTTATGACGAAACCGACTCTGCTACAACATTTCTTCGCGCCACAACATCCCTAATATCTGTTGCCGCTGAAGAGCCTCCCTCTCCACCTAAAATCGGGTTCGTAAAAACGCCTGTCTGGGACCGGGCCGATGAAATGTGCAAAGGCGCACATGAAGAACTATGTGAAACACTGGGTGAGAATGTTGAGGAAATCGAATTATCACCATCATTCGGACATGTGCTGGATCACCATAAAATCATTATGGAAGCTGATCTCGCCTACAGTTATGAACATGAATACGAATCAGCAAAAGACCTGTTAAGTAATTCTTTACGTAGTCAGATTGAACGTGGGATGAGCTATTCAGCCGTTGCTTACCACCAGGCAATGTCGCAGCAGGTTGTTTTGGATGACATTCTGGGAGGACTGTTCCAGGAATATGATGCCATTCTCACACCATCTGTTTCCGGTGAGGCCCCCATTGGCCTAGATAATACCGGCGATCCGTCTTTCTGTACTATTTGGACTTTCTGCGGTGTCCCCGCGCTTAACATACCCTGTCTTCCATGGCGAAAACGGAATGCCGATTGGCACCCAGCTTGTGGGAGCAAAAAATGATGATGCCCGTCTGCTGCGCACTGCAAACTGGCTTTTACGTAAATTGATTAACTAATTCTTTTCTTGATCAACCGCGTGTTGTTCGCCGGTATGCATGGTCAACATTTAGATGTACCTCTTGTGCCCCCCGCAGTGAGAAAGCTTACTCTGCTACCTGAAGATCGTTGTATCTCCGAATTATTTTTGAAGTTGTTTTGTTGAGTAAAGATCTTGCTCTTACACCCATGATACTTTTATGTTGCCGGTATATTAATTTTAAGACGGTGCAAAGGATTAATTGAGGAGTAAAATGGGATACAAAAGAATGTTGCGGTGGATGATGGATTGAGATGCAGGAACTGCAAGTAGCTAGTCGCATTTCTGCGTAGATGCTGTGAAAGATGGCACCACCAGTAAGTCACCCTCCACATCCTTACCAGCCCCATATAATACTACTTGGATGCCCATTATGTATAGTTGCAATTTCGTATGATCCTTCTATTTCGTCAATTAGTTAATAATACCTTGACTTAGTTGCTTGGAATTAGTAACCTACTTTTTTTATGTCAAAGAGAATCAATAATAACTACGCGTTGAATTTTTACGTCCTGATAAGGGGCTTAAAATATTTTAAATTATTAATCACTAAGCTAAACACATTATGATCCCATCATCATTTGAATACAGTGCTCCTTCTACATTGGATGAGGCATTGAAAATGCTGAACGAATTGGGTGATGAAGCTAAAATTCTCGCTGGAGGACATAGCCTGATCCCCATGATGAAACTCCGATTTGCAGAGCCCGAACACCTAGTTGATATTAACAATATCCCTGGATTGTCTTATGTAAAAGAAGAAGGCGAGTACCTAATAATTGGTGCAATGACCAGAGAAGTAGAGTTAGAAGAATCTGACATTGTAGCTGCAAAATTTCCAATTTTTCTGGATGCTGCTAAGCTTATAGCTGATCCTCAGGTGAGAAACTGGGGTACAATTGGTGGAAATCTGGCGCATGGGGATGTAGCAAATGATCACCCAGCGGTAATGATTGCGCTGGATGCCGAAGTTGAAATTACCGGTCAAAACGAATCCAGATGGGTGTCCATCAATGAGTTTTTCATGGGATTCTATACGACAGCAGTCCAGGAAGGCGAAATCTTAACTGCAATCAGGATTCCTAATGCATCCGGAAAGAATGGCAATTCATATCATAAGAACGAAAGAAAAGTAGGTGATTATGCCACCGCAGGGGTTGCCGTAAATATTACGTTGGATGACAGCGGAACCTGTACTGCAGTTGGAATTGGTCTCACAAATGTTAATCCAACTCCTCTCAAGGCTGAAAGATCTGAACAGGCCTTAATTGGCACCAAATTAGATGACGCGGCCATAGCAAATGCAGCACAATATGCTTCCGAGGATTGTAAGCCTTCGGATGACCTAAGAGGATCTGTAGACTACAAACGCAGAATTGTAAAAACTCTAACCAAACGAATGATCATTAAGGCAATGGAAAGAGCTAATTAATAACCCTGACAATCAAATAATTATGGAAATAAAAATCAAATTAAATGGAACCGAGATGACAGCCGATGTGGAGCCAAGAACATTGCTGGTACATCTTATTCGAGAAAAATTTTCTTCTACAGGGACACACATTGGTTGTGACACCTCAAGTTGCGGTGCTTGTACTATATTAATAGATGGTAAGTCAGCAAAATCATGCACCATTTTAGCCGTTCAGGTCAATGGAAAAGAGATTTCGACGGTAGAAGGTCTTCTTACTGCTGAAGGCTTGCATCCTATCCAGGAAGGCTTCAAGGAGAACCATGCCCTTCACTGTGGGTTCTGCACTCCGGGAATGATGATGAGAGCGGTCGAATTGTTGGAAAAAAATCCTAATCCATCGGAAGATGAGATCCGCTGGGGCATCTCAGGTAATCTTTGCCGCTGCACTGGTTACAACAATATTGTGAGTGCCATTAAGTATGCAAGCGCCAAAATACGAGGCGCAGAATTGCCATCGACTGAACCAAAATTTGTATAACCCAAACCGTTAAAAAATTATGATACAGAAATGTAAAACATCAAAGGAAATTGGTGGAATGGGACATTCCATCAAAAGAAAAGAAGATGATCGCTTCATTCAGGGCAAAGGAAACTATGTAGATGACATTAAACTAGATGGCATGCTTCATATGGATATTGTAAGAAGTCCTTATGCTTATGCAAAGATTAAAAGTATAGACACTTCCAAGGCCCTCGAAATTCCTGGTGTGGTTGCTGTAATAACTGGCAAAGACCTGGAAAAATATGACCTCCACTGGATGCCTACTTTAATGTCAGATACCCAAATGGTATTGCCTACAGATACAGTAATGTATCAATCCCAAGAAGTTGCGGCGGTTATTGCAACCGACCGATATATCGCAAGAGACGCAAAGGAAGCGGTGAAAGTAGAATATGAGCCTATGAAACCGCTCATGAATCCGCATAAATCTATGGATGCCGATGCACCGATTTTAAGAACTGATAAAGAAGGTAAATCTCCCCTTGTCGGCTCCCATAAAGACAACCATATCTGGCACTGGGAAGTAGGTGATAAGGAAAAAACAGAAAAGGTATTCAAAGAAGCCGAAGTCACCGTTGAAGAGACAATGCACATTCCGCGTATACACATCCCTGCCCGCTAGAGCCTTGTGGCTCGGTAGCCAGCACTGGACAAAGTAAACGGCAAGCTAACACCTCACATGCACGGGACAACTTCCAGGCCCCACATGTTGTACGAACTGTTGCTTCACTATTGGTGGCAGGCCATGCGGGACAGAAGCATAAGATCCGCGTTGTTTCGCCAGATATTGGTGGTGGATTTGGTGGAAAAGTACCTATTTATCCGGGTTATGTAATTGCCATTGCGGTATCATTTTTGACTGGAGTACCGATAAAATGGGTAGAAGATAGAAGTGAAAACCTTCAAGCCGATTCTTTCGCCAGAGATTATCATATTAAGGCTGAGATTGCAGCTACCAAGGAAGGAAAGATCCAGGCAACAAGATTTAAGGTTTTGGCAGACCATGGCTATACTGATGCATCAGCAAACCCTTCCAAATTCCCAACAGGATTGTTTTCAATTGGTACAGGTTCTTATGATTATGACACAGCCTATATGGAAGCAGACGCGGTTTACACTAATAAACCTCCCGGAGGTGTTGCGTACCGTTGCTCATTCCGTGTGACGGAAGCTGTTCATGCCATTGAAACTGTAGTGGATACCTTGGCTTTGAAAATTGGTAAAGACCCCGCTCAATTGAGATTTGAGAATTTTATTAAAAAAGACCAATTCCCCTGGAAATCTCCGACTGGATGGGAATATGATTCTGGTGACTATAAAGCTGGCCTTGAAAAGGCCATGAAGGCTATCGATTATGATGGTTTAAGGGAAGAACAAGTAGAGAAACGAAAAAAGGGTGAGCTCATGGGTATTGGTATCTCAACCTTTACCGAAATTGTTGGAGCGGGTCCGTCTAAAGATTTCGACATCCTTGGAATTAAAATGTTTGACAGCGCTGAGATTAGAGTCCACCCTACAGGCAAGGCAATTGCCAGGTTTGGCACTAAGTCTCAGGGGCAGGGTCATGAGACGACTTATGCTCAAATTATTGCGGAAGAATTAGGCATTCCAGCCGAAAACATTCAAGTCGAGGAAGGTGATACAGATACCGCTCCTTATGGACTAGGAACATATGCCAGTAGAAGCACACCAACAGCAGGTGCTGCCGCAGCTATGGCCGCCAGAAAACTGAGAGATAAGGCCAAAAAAATTGCAGCTTATTTATTAGAAGTTAGTGAAGATGATTTGGAATGGGAACCGGGAAAATTTTCTGTTAAAGGAGCTCCGGAGAAATCCAAAACCATTCAGGAACTTGTTTTTGCAGCCTATACTAACCATCCTCAAGGGATGGAAGCAGGGTTTGAAGCTACACATTATTATGATCCACCAAATCTAACTTTTCCCAATGGCGCATATATCTGCGTAGTAGATATTGATTCGGATACTTTTGAGATAAATGTCAGACGATTTGTGGCCATCGATGATTGTGGAAACATCATCAATCCTATGATTGTACAAGGGCAAGTACATGGCGGCTTAACACAAGGGATAGCGCCAGCGATGTATGAAGAATTGTTGTATGATGATGACGGAAATATACTCAATGGCACCTTAATGGATTATTTGGTACCAACTGCTGTCGAGTCTCCTAGCTGGGAAACCGGGCATACTATAACACCTAGTCCACATCATCCTATTGGGGCTAAAGGAGTTGGAGAGTCACCAACTGTTGGAGCTCCGCCTGCTATTGCCAATGCTATTTGCGATGCACTTAAGCCATATGGAATTACTCACATGAACATTCCTATTACTCCGTTCAAGATTTTTAAGACGTTGCAAGAGAAGGGATTACTGGATACAGATTTAAAAATTTAAGTTTTTAATTTAAGAGAGCACATGATAGAAAAATATCATGCTGAGCTTGTCGCGACATACTAAACTTTACCCTTTGACAGTCTAAGGTGGCGAGTAAAGAGAATTATGGGCCTTCTTCTTAAATAACTAATCGGAAAAAATGGAAGCAATAATTGAAAAGAGTTTTGAAATTGAAGAGCCAATAGAGAAGGTTTGGGCTAATTTGAGCAAACCTATGGAAATTGCTTCATGCGTACCAGGAGCTGCTATTACTCAACAAATTGATGATACACATTATAAAGGGGAAGTAAAATTAAAATTTGGACCTATAAAGGCCCAGTATGACGGTGATATTGAAATGGTTGAGCTCGACAGTTCAGCTTATAGAATGGTAATGAGTGGTAAAGGACTTGATTCTAAGGGAAAAGGAAGTGCTGACATGAAAATGAATGGTGATCTCCAATCTTCGGATAAAGGAACGCACGTGAATTTCAAGATGACGGTTACTATTGTTGGAACTTTAGCACAATTTGGATCAAGATTAATTAATGATGTTTCAGACCAACTACTCAATCAGTTCATAGCAAATTTCAAAGCTCAATTAGCAGGGCAAGAATTTGACAATAACCTAAGTGCAGGTTCTATGATGGTCTCTGTCCTTAAAAGCAAGATTGGCGGTATATTTAAAGGCAAGGACGAATCTGCATCATAATGTTACCGGAAATTTCCAAACTTATTAAGAAGTTAGATAGTCTGGACTATGTGGTTGAAGAGGAGTTGGCCACCATTCTTCTTCTTATGCTGAAGTTAAAAAAGCCATTATTATTAGAGGGTCCTCCAGGAGTTGGTAAGACCGAAGTGGCACATATCATAGCATCCTACTTAAATACCAAATTTATAAGATTACAATGTTACGAAGGTCTTGACTCAGCATCAACAATTTATGAATGGAACTATCAAAAGCAATTACTATCTATTAAACTTACAGAGGGTTCTGGATTAAGTTCTGCAGAAAAGGAATCTCATATCTTTGGAGATGAATTTCTACTGAAGAGACCACTCCTCCAGGCTATCACAGAATCTGATAAGGCGCCCGTTTTGCTTATTGATGAAATAGATCGGGCGGATGAAGAGTTTGAGGCGTTTCTATTGGAGCTTCTTTCGGCCTATCAAATTAGTATCCCAGAAATGGGTACCGTCAAAGCCAATCATATACCTATCGTTGTTTTAACTTCTAATCGTACTCGGGAGTTGAGCGATGCATTAAAGAGAAGATGCCTTTATCATTGGGTCCCCTATCCTGAATTCCAGAAAGAATTAGCGATTATCAACAAGCACCTTCCTGACATAAACCAGGTTCTTGCCACGCAATTGGTCAAGTTTGTTCAATATTTGCGAAGTTTGAAATTAGATAAGTCTCCAGGTATCTCCGAATCCATAGACTGGGCAGAAGGACTGATTGCTTTGGGTGCTAAAGCTTTTACACAGGACTACATAGACAAATCCTTGGGGGTAATTCTAAAGTCGGATAAAGATATTACCAATATCAGAAGTCAAGGAATCGATTCAATCCTGAATGAGATTGAAGCATAATAACCATGCAACATTATAGCAATTATTCCGGCCTCGAAGCCTCAGTTTTGGGTTTCTGTGAGTTATGCCGAAGCCATGAGTTGTCAATCGGTCTTAATCATTCTGAAGAAGCCCTGATGGCTGCTCAAAGTGGATTTATTAATGATAGTAAAAGTTTTAAGATTGCACTGAGATCAATCTTTTGTAGTTGTGAAGAAGAGTATTCCACCTTCGATCGTTTTTTTGATATTTACTGGAGAAAAAAGAGGCATGAATACATGCCTAAAACCCGAACCAGAAAGCAAACCAAAATAATCAAGCAAACTAAGGGGTCAGTTGTTTTAGTTGGTTCTGGGGATGAGGAAGAAACCAAAAAAGATGGAGCTCGTACCGTTTCGGGAGCTAATAAAATGGAGTCTCTGCGAAAAACAGATTTTTCCAAAGTAGCAGACATTGACCATCTCTTACTGGATGAATTGGCTGAAAAACTTCTGTTACAATTAAATCATCGTTTGAAGCGACGTTTGAGAGCTTCAAAGGATGGAAAAATTGATCTAAGGAAAACTATCCGTAGAAATTTATCTCAAGGGGACAATTTATTTGAGCTTTTAAAGAAGAATAGAAAATTTGAGAAGTACCGTATGATAATTCTATTAGACGTGAGCGGGTCAATGGATAAGTATTCCTTTTATCTCCTCAAATTCATCTGGACTCTAAAATCGAATTTCAAAAAAATTGAAGCTTTCGTTTTCAGTACAAAATTGTTGAGAATAACTGAGTTCATAGAGAAAGTTCAGATTGATCAGGCAATGCTGCAAATGAACACTAATTCTGACCACTGGTCTAGTGGAACAGTAATAGGTAAATGTCTGCAAGAATTTAATGATCAATATTCCAAAAAGGTACTTCTAAAATTGAATTGCCTAGAAACAACGGCCTGGATACAGGCGAACCTGAATTGTTATCAGAAGAGTTGAAAAAAATAAAACTGAGAACGAGCAAAGTAATTTGGCTTAATCCTTTGAAAGGTATGGAGGGCTATGAACCCTTAGCTAAAGGAATGAAGGCCGCCTTGCCAGAGATTCATACTTTTGAATCTGCTCATAACCTCGAAAGTTTGATGGAGTTAGAAAAATACTTGAGCCATGTATAATGAGCTAATTGATCAAATCTCTAAGTACATGGGGCAAGGCGAGGAATTCGCAGTTGCCCAAGTTATCTGGCGGGAAGCACCAAGCTCAGGCAAACCCGGTGATAAGGCCATAATACTTAAAGATGGCTCTCTGATAGGTTGGATTGGAGGAGGATGCGTCAAAGGAATTGCTGTGAAAGAGGCTCAGGAAGCGATAAGAGAGAATAGAAGTCGCTTAGTTCGCATTGATCCAGATGCGGAAAATAGTGAGGATGGTAGTCACAAAACATATCGCATGACCTGTCATAGCGGAGGAACCATGGAATTATTTATAGAACCAATAACACCTAATCCACAATTAATAATTGTAGGAAAGTCGAACATTGCAAGGGCGCTTTCAAAATTGGCCATTGCCACCAACCTTAGGGTTAATGTCCTTAGTAAGGACGTCCATAAAGGTATGTTTCCTGGGGCCAATAATATTCATGATCGAGTGGACTTTTCAAAAGTCAATATTGATAAAAATACGTTCATTGTAGTTGCTACCCAGGGTGAAGATGATGAGGAGTCCATCAGAAAGGCACTTGAAACAAGTTGCAATTATGTTGGCTTTATTTCAAGTCTGCGAAAATCAGTAAAGATTAAAGAATATCTTGCACAGACAGAACTGAGCGCAAATCGAATCAACGAGCTCAAAACGCCAGTTGGAATGGATATTAATGCCAAATTACCTGAGGAGATAGCCATATCAATTCTGGCTGAGATTGTACAGCTCTTTAGAGATCCAAAGAGAAAAGAGGTTCAGGAACCTGACACTGTGATTAATGACGACACTTATATCAATCCCGTTTGTAGCACACCAGTTTCAAAAAAGGACGCCAAACATGTCTTAGAATATGGAGGTCACACCGTTTACTTCTGTTGCGATGGTTGCAAAGTCTCTTTCGACACTGAGCCGGAGAAATACATTGAGGTCCTTGAGAGTAGATGAGCCAACCACCAACAGTTGAAGTAAAAACCTTGGAGGTTTAATGGAGTAAAACAGTACTGAAACACCTACTCATCCTCCTACTCTCAATCTTTCTTCTCCTTTAAGGAACCCCCACTAATTCTTCACAGTCAGACAACTCTCGCTTTCAATGAGCATTGATTTAGAAAGGATCTGCAGAAAAACCATTCCGGATTATTAATTCAAGAGAAACTCCGGAAGAGCTTGGGAGGTTTTGGATAGGCTATATTCAGTGACAACTATAGAAAAAATTTAGCTTACTGAAGGTGGAGTATATGCCGATTGCATTATCTTCAGGTTTTTTCTTATTGAATCAACCGAAACCGCTTTAATTGAAATCATTCCATCGAAATCATCTGACATCATTGGGACTCCCTTAGCCGCCATTATTTGTTCTGAATCACCTTCTAGAACTAATATAAAATCAAATTCTCCTTCAGTGACGTCATAAGATATGAACTTGCACCCCATTGCTTCACAGGACGATTTGACGATACTTTCTCTGTTTGAATCACCGGTCAATAAACCCGTTACACCTTTTTGACTGAAATTACCCATCACATAATATTTAGCCATGTACACCTTAAATTATGAAAGATTAAATTGGAAGAAATTCACTTTAGCATTTCAAATTTATACTGGTCACAAAATTATCAGTTTTTACAATAGTTTGTCAAGTTTTCCTCAAAGCCATATTTTTACATATTAGCTAACTAATTCTTAACAGTCAGACACACTTCGAGTAAAATTTCCAATTATTGAAAATCTATCTTAACACCAAGAACATAAAAGTCTTGAAAAATATTGTATTAGGTCTATCATTTCGAATTTAGATGGGTTGAATTAATGTAATTTTTTATATTTTAGTCCTATAAATACCTGAATTAAATAATTAATAAAAGGAGTTGATATGTCTGATAAAAAAATAATGGGTAGTTGTTTTTGTGGTGCTGTTCAATTAGAAGTAAAGGGCGAACCAACTGCAATGCTATATTGTCATTGTAAAGACTGCCAAGCTTGGAGTGCCGGTCCTATAAACTCAGCAAGTTTATGGAGTCCTGAATTATTAGAAGTTACAAAGGGGCAAGAATATATTGGAACCTACAACAAGACAGAGGATAGTTGCAGAAAATTTTGTAAAATATGTGGTGGACATTTGATGAATGAACATCCGGGTTTAAAGCTTATAGATATATATGCTGTGATCTTGAATAGTTTTTCATACAAACCAACCATACATATTAATTATGAAAGTAAAACTGTTTCGGTTAAAGATGGATTACCAAAATTTAAGGATATGCCAGAAGAATTTGGTGGGTCTGGAGCAACAATGCCAGAGTGAATATTTCAGTTTTACCGATAATAATTTTAAAAATTAAGTGACGACTAGAATCAATTTCAAATTTTCCTAACACGTCCCATACAATTCTTTCACTTCCTACGTGTTTTGTTGTTATTTTTATTGGTATAAAATTTAATTCGTTGGTAAATTTTTACTGTGTGAGCAAACTTAACTTTCCAAAGTCAGACACACCTCCACAATCTTCTCCATTTCTTGTAAAAAAAATAATTAAATATTGTTTAAGTAATATACTATAGAATATCTAAAAATTAGCCGGCATGAAAATTTAGGATAGCTATGAAAAAGGAATTTGGAATAAATGTAATATCAAATGCTTGTGGTGTCAAGCCCCACACAATCAGGACGTGGGAAAAGAGATATCAGGTCTTTACGCCCGAGCGTTCTAAAGGAGGGCAAAGACTATACAGTGAAGTTGATTTGACCAAAGCAAAACTCATTGTTGCATTGATAGAACAAGGTCACACTATATCAAGTTTAGCGAGACATTCATTACAAGAACTTCGTTCATTACTGGTGGTGAAAAATGGTGAAGTATCTGAATCAGACAGGATGTTTACTGCTCTTGAAATAAAAAAATTAGTTCAGCATTTAGCAAATTTTAATATTGACCTTGTTGCCTCTGGGATGCAGCCTTCCAAAAAACATTTAGGGGTAAAAGAATTTATTTTTAAAATTGTTTTACCTGTAATGCATGAGATTGAAAAGTTGGCTCTAAAAGGAATTTACTCGGTCACACAAGAACATATTATATCAACAATCGTGAGAGATCAGCTTGGCCAAATTAATTTGGCCAATGAAGGGCCTAAACATGAGCGATTTGCTTTAGCGACTCCTGAAGGAAACATACATGAACTTCCTATTATGATCGCAGAAATTATTTGTAAAGCGAATCGGTTTTCAACTAATTACCTTGGTGCTTCACATCCGGCAGAGTGTTTGAGTGAATCTGTTAATGCTCTAAAATGTAAAACTATTGTGATGGGTGTTATTTCATCGTCTCAATGGAATTACGAAAAGAATATTGTTCCATACCTTGAATCAATGGATAAATATTTGAAAAATAACGTAAAAGTTATACTTGGTGGTGGCAGGGAGGTTGATTTTCCAGAATTTAAGAACATAGAAAATGTAATGGTCGTCAAAAGTTTGGAAGACTTCGATAAAATGCTTATAGAAATAAAATTAAGTTTAAGATGAAAAAAGTGGCAGTTATCGGCTCAGGAATTTCTGGAACATCGGCTGCCTATTATTTAAATAAGCCCTTACATTCCGTTATTTAATTAGCAGTTACGATGAAATTTTTTATTGTAAAACTGCCCTCCCCTAAAACAACCTCTGCACCCAACTCCAGATCAAGTATATATTCCTCACCGCTAACCCAACCCAGCCTTTTCCATTCATTAAGCACAAGCTTCATATCTACTGTACCGGCAAGATAATCTGTATCATAAACTACAGCAGTATAGTCCCAACTATTGTGGTTTGCATTTCTCCAAACTTTGTGAGATGGCCCTGACAGAACCAGATTTGCTGAGTTTCCGTAGCCTCCAGCCGGGCTGGGATCACTACCTTCGTGCAACCAGATCATTACCTCATGCGTAATTGCAGATTGTCCTCCATTAGGATCATTAGCCAACCAAGTCTCCAAAGCAATGTTATAACCGTTAGATGAATAACTTCTATCCAAATCAAATTCAACCTTGAATTCCTTCAGGTTATTAATTTTGATTGGGAAAGGTGAATTTTCAGTACCTTTAGAATCCCAAGGTTTACGACCAACATAGATTTCCTGATAGGACCTTACTCCACCATTATTCAAAGGCCAATTCCATTCAATCTTAGTCTCTGACGGAAAAGCATCAGTTACAGTAATACAAGCTGTGTAATCTGCCCCATTCTGATAAGGACCTTTCCCCCAGACATTGTTTGAAAAACGATAACCATTTGAATCTTTGGTGTCCCAGTCTTCACAATATTTACCTGCAATAGAAATGACTTCGGACGACTTTTTACAGGAAAAAGCGAAGAATACTACTAGAGAAGTCAGAATCAAAATGATTTTGTTTGAATGCATGAGAGGTTAGGAGTATGAGGATAGGAGATGAGAATGTTTCGCATGGTTTCCTATTTGGTTTAGGAGAACCCAATATATAACATCAATTGGTTTGTTTTACAATGTGTGGGGATTTTACTCTGAGGGTGTATGACTGTGAAGAATTAGTGGGTGGCGAATGTACGTATTAGATTTTCGTACATACACGCACGAGAGGGAAATGGATTTCTTATTGAATTTATATATATTTAATCATAAAGAAAAAAGGAAAATAGTCTTTATAGCCAACCTAAGCCGGTCATTTGGTGGTAAAAATGGTTGTATCTATGAATTATTAAGGGCTACTTAATTTTATAGAAGCGAGTAACCCTTTATAGATTAACAGTTTAAAGTGTCTGAATAATTTCTCCTCCCATAAGTAAAGTCGCGTCATAATCCTTAAATAGCTGAAGCAATCCTCCCATACCACTCCATTTTTGAGCTACATTCATGTGATTCCCAATTTCATCAGGATTTGGATAAACTTCATTCATTATAATAATCATGTTTCCTGTTTTACCTTCTTCTGGATTTGCTGGATTCACAAATTCTTCTGCCTTTGTAACATAATAATCAACTAAATTAACAGATTTACCGGTACCGATAGCATGAGTTTCACGCATCCATTCAGCATGGTCTGCTAGACCTTTCTCGACAACAGGTGCTTGTTCAGCCGAAACTTTAAAAACGAAAGATATTGTTGCATTTCCTTTAGATGTAGACATTTTATTTTTAGATTGAGGTTTGATAATGAAAAGCTCATTTTAAATTTTATAAAATTACTGAGCTATGGAAACTAAAGGAGAGAGTATAACACTTCATGTTTATAAATAAATCTTTTTATATTCTTTGTATTCCCCCCAAGTTTTCCTGAGGAATGGATGATGTTTGGGTGTTCTGAGGGAATATTTTCACGGCTCCAATGGCATCTGGCGGAGGGTTGACGGATTTGATTATCTACAATTAATCCCGTTCCTTGACGCTCTCTTTCCAGCCTATTTGTTCTGCCCGATTTTTGAAATTGACTCCTTCCGGGGAGAGTGGACAGACCGTCTCGTGCCACTGTTTCTACACGCAATTTAATCATCAATATTCAGCAGAGCTTCTACGGACATTGAATGAAGCTGTGTTTCAAGTTCTGCTGGAAATGTTGCCTCCAGTAATTCCAGGTCGTCCGAACAGTCCGTGAGGGCGTGACGTTGCTGAGCAGGGATAACACAGGAATCTCCGGCCTCTAACCTTTGGGATCCGATTCCCTCGCAGATGAGTGTTACTCCACCCTCCAGCGTGAAAAAGAAGTAAAATTCTCCGCTGTGACTGCACACCAGAGGTTTGGATCCATTCAAGGGGCGCACAACCCGAACTCCGGCTAAACCTTTGGTGGCAGTGCCGATTCCGGTATCCCGAAATTCGAATCCTTCCATTCGCCACGGACTCCACTTAGCCTGACCTACCTGGTGTAAAACGAAATGCTGGCCACCAAAATCACGGTTGGACCGTACTTCCTTAGTTGGTAAGTCAAGATCAGGATCGGCCCATGTTTCGTGTTCTGCAGGACAACTAATTTCAATCACCTCCAATCCAGCTGAGCTTTCCAGCACACGATGCCTGATTTGCGGCGGTTGCAGCACACAGTCTCCGGAATGCATCACGAACGGCGGTCCCTGTTCATCATAGACCACACGTACCCAGCCCTTATAACAGTAAATCATCTGAAAGCGTATTTTGTGAAAATGGACGTAATCCGGGACAGGACCACCCTCAGGAATACGGATGTGCGAGGCGATGAAGCGTCCACCCTGTCGATTCGGAATCAGGTCACGGTAATTCATTCCGGCACGACCGACTTCCCACGAAGCATCGTTGCTATACCTGTTCAGGACAAAAGACTGCTGTTCCGGAGGCAGTACCAGTGGGGGGTCCGCTTCCACGATTTCGATACATGTTCCGTTGGGAGCGGTCAATTCGGTGGCTCCCTCCGCAAATTCTTCAGGATTCCGGCAAAGCAGGCGCAATTTACCTGGGGAGCCGGAACCTCCTCGTTCCAGCCGGAGACGTACTCCATGTCCGCTGATTACCGCCACTAGTGGGGCATCCGCTGGAAAAATAGCATTAATCTGAAACCCTAGATTCTCGGTGAAAAACGCGAGGGTGGATTCCAGTTCTGCACAGGGTAAAACGACTTCGGATGCTTGAATTGGGTTTTCTGAATTAGCTGGCATCGAGTTGATTGTCTTAATTATAAGATTTAGAAGATATGTGAATTTTTACAAATATTGAATAATTTGTCGAGATCATTAATAGGTGTTCATTGAAGTCCCTATACACTGGCTTGTTTGAGATGGAGTAGATGGACAAACTTGCAGAATGAATAAATTTATCTGATAATAAAGCTTTTTCTAGTAACCTAACATAGATGTTGATCAAATGTTGAAAAGACCTTCTAAGTTGCAAACTACTATTGATTTTGAAAAAAACGGAAAGCAAACAGGATATATCCGATTGCCACACTCCGTCCACCGATCTGCTTATGGTTGGTTACCCATTCCTATTGCTTGCATCAAGAATGGAAGTGGGGTAACGGTCCTCCTGATTTCAGGAACCCATGGAGATGAATATGAGGGACAGGTCGCACTATCAAAGCTGATCAATCAATTGAAACCTGAAGAGATTCAGGGTAGAGTCATTATTCTTCCTATGGCAAATTTTCCTGCGGCCAAAGCAGGACTAAGAACTTCCCCGATTGATGAACAAAACCTGAACCGGATTTATCCAGGAGATCCAGATGGGTCACCTTCCTTCATGATCGCCCATTATATTGAATCCCAGTTATTAAGTATTGCAGACTATGGTCTTGACCTGCACAGTGGTGGTTCCTCACTACATTATGTGCCAAGCGCGGTTTCCGCCGTCGGAGAGAACAAAGAGCGAATGAAGAAAATGAAAGAATTGATGAAAGCTTTTGCAGCACCTTATTCCTTCTTTTTCCCCTCGGGACATGCAGATGGCACAACAAATCATGCAGCTTCAAGAAACAATGTTGTTTTAATTGGGACGGAATTGGGCGGCAGTGGCACAGTATCTCCAGAATGCTTGCAAATCTGTGAACGAGGTATTAAGCGATTTCTCCAAGCCTGTGGAGTGATACAAGCCAAAACGCAAATACCAGCAAGCCAAACCAGGATGCTCCACGCACCTGATTTCAGTTACTACTGCTATGCAATGGAGGAAGGACTTTTTGAGCCAGTCAAAGGTTTAGGAGATGAAGTAATGAAGGGAGAAGTCGCAGGATATACACATTTCCCTGAAACACCTGGAAAACCATCTGAACCTATTTATTTTGAGGCGGATGGTGTGGTTGTGTGTAAAAGGATTCCTGCCAGAGTCATACGTGGGGATTGTGTGTTTCAACTAGGCTGTGATTTTGCAATCTAACTTCAATCTAAGCTATGAAGCCACTTCATTTAAAAAGGCAACGATACTGTTAAAAAAGTATGTGATATTTCCGCTTAGGTTGGTTCGAAATAGTATAATAAAAAATTTAACATCAATCGGTTTGTTCTGCAAGAATTGGGAAAATTGTGGAGGTTGTCTGACTGTGAAGAAATTGTAGGACAGTTACCATCACCATCATTAATACTTCAATTTCTCCACAACCATCAGTGAGGCCAAGTTGGCTGATAACTCCTTTAGCACTTTCTCCTGTATTGACTCACCCATTCCCAAACCAGACATCAATTTCACAATATTGTTGAACTGTTACTCAATAAGATCATTGTAGGCATCTGCATTAAAGTCTGCGAATGTTTAAATAGTGCTCTATAGATGAAGTGCGTCTCCCGTTTTCGGTCCACAGTATTGGAAAGTAGTTTTCGTCCATAATATCATCTGACAGTCTGTGATAGCGAGCGTAAATGCTCCCGTTGCCACTACCCAACGTTTCTTTTTGAAAGCGTGCTTCGGACGAACACATGTGAATGACAAGAGAGCGTCGAGGGTTTTCACTTTTATTGAACCCCGAACCATGCCAAGTCCATCCATGATGAAATGAGCCCCCTCCTTTTGGTACTACGATTGGAATAATTTCGGGTGATTTTCCAAGGGTTTTTGCTGCTGCTTCCATATCTTGCCGATATGCCTCAGGCCCATGAAATTGAGTTGCCATCGGGAATTTGCCCCACCGATGCGAACCCCGGACCACTTCCATCGTCCCACCTTCAGCCGTTGTATCATCGAGTGAAATCCAGCAAGTCAGTGTTTCGCTTGGTGTGAACCAATCAAGGTAACTGTTGTCTTGATGAAAGCCAAGGGGACGCGCACCTACTGGTTTCCAAATGACATTATCCTGCATCACACGAGCGCCCGGCCAACGAGCAAGTTTTGCACCGACTTTACCAATATCTGCTCGGAGCACCACGCTAGCAAGAGTACGATCCGCTTTCCAGCCATTGCAAATTTGACGAGTAAACTCCTCTGCACTTTCGCCTTCCTGCCAATTGATTTCGTCCGGTTGTACTCCTGTTTCGAACTCACCTCTAAATAAATGATGGTATCGTTCTGCGATTTCATCGGCGAGGACAGGATCGATAAGTTGATCAACCAACAAGACACCGTCACGATCAAAAGAAGAGATTTGTTGCTCGGAAAGTTTTATATTCATAGTTTGTTGTTTGGATTAATTGTGTTCTCTTAAGCATCACTAAGACAAGCTTCTTTCTCCCTGACTCAACTATTACTTTGCCCATTTCAACCATCACAATTCTGTACTTACCAACATTCCTACCTTCTCTAGTCCAGCCATAGTCTTCTCCATTAATCTCAACCCAGGCAAACTTGCCGTTGGGAGCATCAGTGGTGCCTATGAGCTTCAGGATGTCCTGCCTCTTGGTGGAGATGCCAGCAGATGCAGTTGTGCTTGCAAGTTGGATTAGATGAAACAAAAACTAGGATGATTAGTATTAGTCTCATGGGTTCAATAGTGGCTGTTTTAGGACAACCAAATATATAACAACATCTGTATTGTTTTTCAAGGTTGTTCAGAATGTTTATGTAAGCTGGATTTTTTTTGGGTGGATTGTGTCTCTCTCTAAATAACGAAGTAGGGGGGTACCCCGTAGGGGGTGGTAGGGTTTAATTTTGTAGAACTAATGTAGAACAAGAAAACCGATTAAATGAAATTGGTGAAGAATGGAAATTAAATACTGCGGATTTATTAGAAAACACAGATAATGAAATATTTAAATTATTGACTAATCCAATGGCTATGGGTGGAATTGAACCACCGACACACGAATTTTCAGTCCGGTTTCACAGTATTATACTGAATGCTATTAAGTACAATTAACTAATATCTACAGTATCTTAACTCCACTTGACACTTATTCCAAGTGTTACCAAATAGTACTGAATATCAGGGCTGATAGACACCTATATGGACACCTAAAACAGTCTTAGATTTATATCCCTAAATGGATCGTCTTATTTTTTATCTTCCTTCCTGAAGAGGAAGTTGTGCTTAACGTAGACGGAGTTTCTGGATGGAGGCATTTGAAGATACTTTCAAAGATAATGTGAGTGACCTTAAGTTTTTCATACTTCCAGAAGTCCCTGTTCAAGAAACCGAAACGGGGTCACTTTTTTCCTTATTAGCATCAGAAGGCTGTTTCACACTTCTGGGGAACCACTGTTCTGCAAGAAGGTAAACTACAGGTATCAGAAAAAGTGTAATAAAAGTTGAGCTGGCCAGACCCCCTATGACGACTTTAGCCATCGAAGACTGGGCCTCACTTCCCTCACCCAGGCCAATAGCCAAAGGCAGCATCGCCAATACGGTGGTCATCGCAGTCATCAGGATGGGTCGGAGACGATATCTTCCGGCTAATAGAATAGCTTCTTGGATATTCTTACCACCTTCTCGGAATTCCTGATTGATTTGGTCAACCAGTAAAATGGCATTGTTCACGACAATCCCTCCAAGCATGATACAGCCGATCCAAGATTGAATATTAAAGGTGTCTTTGGTGAGAAAGAGCATCACCAGCACTCCAATGGCTGCAACAGGGACACTGAACAAAACCACCAGTGGATCTCTCAAAGATTCGTAAAGACAGGCCAGGACCATGTAAATGAGAATTACCGATAATATCAGTGCAAACAATAGTTCTCTAAAGGCTTCCTGCTGGGCCTCATAATCACCGGTAAAGACCACATTGAAATCCTCAGGAATAGGCAGATTAGCGATAGCCCCCCTGATATCATCAATGACCAGATTTATATCACGTCCGGATACACTGACCGATATGGTAGTCACACGTTCCTGGTTCAATCTTGAAATCTCCAAAGGTGCCCGAGCAGATACAGGTTTCGCTACATTCTTCAGAGAGATTGGTTGTCTTTCTGAATTCAATAAATTCTGGTTCAGCAATCTATCAAGGGTAAGGGGGTGGCTATCTTCGACCTTGAGCATGATGTTATACTCGTTGCCTGAATCCCGGAAGGTTCCCCCTGAAACTCCTGCAAGAAAAGTCTGTAGGGTCTCAGCAATATCCGAAATCGAGACTCCCAGATCTGCTGCCCTTCCTCGATCTATTTCAACAAGGCGTTCTGGACTTTTTTCTCCTCTGCTTGCCCGCACATAACCCACTCCGGTAATTTCTTTGATCCGACTCTGAATTTCCCGACTGAGTTGAGAGGCCGCATCGAGATCGTAGCCTCTGATTTCTATCTGAACCCGCTCACCGCCTCCTTGACCTATTCGAAAAATAAACAATCCCCTTCCGGCCCTGGAACGAACTTTTACTCCGGGTATTCCTGTCAGTTTCTTCCCGAGAGCAGAGGCTATCTGATCGCTTGTACGGGTTCTCTGATCAGCTGGAACAAGAGCGACCTGCATGTTCCCCTGATGGGACCCGCGAGACCTCCAACTGCCTCCCCCCATAGAAGTGATTATGTTTTCAGCCTCGGGGACTCCGTCTTTGACTAGGGATTCAACTAAATTGAATTTTTCCTTGAGTGCCTCCAGGTGAGTCCCAGGATCCATTTCCACGCTAACCCTGACTTCGTTCTGGTCTGCGGAAGGCATGAATTCCTTACCAATCAATGGATATAGGGCGAGGCTTGAAGAGAATAAAACAAGGACCAGAACCAGTGTCTTCTTGGGAGCATTGAGGGCGGATAAAAGTAGTTCTGCATAACTCTCCTGAAGCCAGGAGCGGGTATTTTCGGGCTGTTTTGTCTTTCTAAGTGCTTTGGCAGCAAACATGGGAATAACGCTCAGTGAGACAATAAGGGAGCACAACAAAGCAAAGCCTATAACAAATGCGAGCTGGCTGAACATTATGCCTGAGATACCCCGCACAAAAAGAAGGGGCAGGAATATCACCATGGTCGTGAACGTGCTGGCAATGATTGCCGGAGTAACTTCTTTGCTTCCTCTTATTGCGGACTCCTTGGCATCCATTCCTGACTGTCGATGACGGTAGATATTTTCTAGAACTACGATCGCATTATCTACGATCAACCCGACACCAATGGCGAGACCCCCAAGGCTCATGAGATTCAGAGTCATCCCTGAAGTCTGGACAGGGATGAATGTGGCTATTATCGATATCGGAATGGCAGTTGCGATGATAGCGGTACTGCGGGCGTTCCTTAAAAAAAGAAGGAGGATCAAGATGGCAAAAAGTCCCCCATAGGCTGCGGATCTTGCCACATTCTTAATGGCATTCTCAATGAAACGGGAAGTATCTATCAGAGGTATCACTTTTAGTTGAGGCAGGTCTTTGGTAACACGTTCCAGTTCTGCCAATACCGACTTAGCCACGTTGACAGTATTTGCTCCTGATTGTTTTCTTACCGCAATGCGGATTCCAGGCTCGCCGTTAATCCTTATAATCCTAGTATTTTGGGTCTTATTCAAAGTAATCCGTGCAATTTCACCAAGAAAAATCGGAGACCGATCACGGACAGCAACAAGCGTGCTCCGAATATCCTCAATCCTTGAGAATTCACCTGCTGCTCTTACAATCAAGTCATAGTTGCCCTGACGGAGAGATCCAATGGGAAGATTGATGTTCTGTTTTTTCAAGGCATTGATGACTTCTTTGACTTCAATTTCTAGGGACCGCAATTTGTCTGCATTCATAAGCACCTGAACCTCTTGAGAGGCCCCCCCCCATATGTCCAGTGCAGCAACTCCGTTTTGCTTTTCGATGCGGTAGCGCAACTGGTTTTCTACAAGAAGTTGGGTTTCAATCGGATCCAGATCACTGGTGGCACCAAGGATCAGAACTGGAAATTGGGCAAGATCGAATTTTCTTAGAGTCGGACGGCTGGCTCCGACTGGAAGACTGCTTACAATCCTATCAAGCCGATCGCGAATGTCATTGGCTGCTTCATCCAGTTTGGTTCCCCAGGAAAAGGAAATCCTGACCGAACTAGACCCCTCGCTGGAATTGGAGGAGACTGATTCTGCTCCGGGCACTGCACTCAAGGCTTGTTCAATCTTTCTTGAAATCAGTTTTTCAACCTCTTCTGGTCCGGCTCCCGGGTATTTTGTAACGACACTCAAAGTTGGATAAGTAATTTCGGGCATTAGGTCGATGGGTAAGCGACTCAACGAAATGCTGCCAAGGACCATTATGATCATTGTTGCCATCGTAACGAACACCGGACGATTGACTGAGAAATTTGAGAAATTCATATCCTTTTCAATTCTGTCTAATTGCAACTTGATGATTTTTATGTATTCAAATGGACATCAGCAGTCCGGCAAGATATTGTCTCCAACTTTCAACCCTGGCTGTCCCGAGTTCCACTTTCCTGGTTAGCTTTTTTTCCTTTCCAGTTTTCTTTGCCTCCCTCTCCTCCTTTGCTGCCCTTTGAGTTGCCATTTTGCTTATCCACACCTTTTTTACCTTGCCATTCACCCTTTTTCGCAGCTCCTTCTTGACCATCTTTCCGTTGACTCTTCCCCTCTGCTCCGCTTTTACGGCCCTTCCATTTACCATTCCCTTCGCCTCCTCCTTCCAACCCTGATCCAGAGACGGCCTTACCCTGCTCTGCTATCATGATTGGGCTGCCATCGCGAAGAAGGTGATGTCCCAGAGTAACGACGAACCCTTTGATATCTGGCTCACGGATTTCCATCCAATCATTCTCAATAATTCCAGACTTTATCTTCACAAACGAGACTTTACTCGATTCATTATCAGCGAGGAAGATGCCTTTACCTTTACGGTTAATCACCGCCGCAAACGGCACCGCAGCCACTTTTTTTCTGAGTTCTATCTCGACGTTGACCCTAACGAACATTCCAGGCTTCAAAAAGCCTTCAGGATTTGGAACCAATACTTCAACACGTGCCTCACGAGAATTTTCCCTCAGGAAAGGAGCAATTCTAAGAATAGTTCCCGAAAACTTTCTTTCCGGCAGGGAATCAACACTTATCTCTGCGGAAAGTCCTCGTCGAAGCTTGAAGTAATCCATTTCGGTTACATAAACCACTGCAGTAAGATTGTAGATATTGAGGATGGAAAGAATGGGAGTGTTCGCATTTAACAGTGAACCCGGGTCTACAAATCTCTCACCTACAATTCGCTTGGGAGTATCGCCCTCCCAGTCAACATAAATCTTCGTGTAGGACAAACGAATCTTTGCAGCCTCCAGGCTGGATATTCTCTCGAGCAAACTTGATCGTGCCATCTTTAAATTGGCCAATCTTGTTGCATATTGAGACTTGGCATTTTCCTGCTGAATCTTTGTTATGAGCCCCCGGCTGAAAAGATCCTTCTGTCTTTTATACTCACGTTCTGACTGCTCGAATGCTTCTTGGGAAGCTTCTAGATATGACTCAGCAGTTTTCAAAGCGGCACCTGCCATCATGGTTTGCTGAATAGCTTCAGCGTCATCCAGTCTGGCTAGGACTTTACCCTTCTCGACTTCATCACCCATCTCAACAAAAAGTTTTTCAAGCCTTCCGCTAACTTTCGAAGCAACCAAATAACGTGATTCCGGTTCAAGTGTGCCAGTCAGAATCACCCGGTCCCTCATATCCCTCAACTGAACCTTCTCCACTTCAACTGCAACAGGGGCATTGCGCGAACCTCCACCCCATCCTTGCTTACGGTTGGTTCCCTCCTTTTGAGAACGTTCGTATACCTGCCAACCAACTACAGCAACTAAAACAAGTAATGAAACTCCCAGGAATATGAATTTTTTCATGTTTAAAGATCTTTATTGGCGGAGGGAGAGTCATCCACATTTATAGCTTTAATTATTGATAATAAAAGAGAAATATATTTTACTTTATAAATATACCCCCATTTATACCCCCAAATAACTCGCTCAATAGAATTATGATATTAAGGATTACTGAGCTATTATTAAGTCCATAATAATAGAGTCTTTTATCAAATAAGTAAATTGAATTTGCTCTTTGTTGGAATATTTATGGACATGACTCCTGCGGTTGAGTATCAGGGCTGATAGAAACCTATATGGACACCTATATGGACACCTAATTGTTGCACTCAGGTCGAGCCATTAAGTACTTCAAAGTAAGATTTGCCCTTTAAGTAAAACTCCCCAATTCTTGCATAACAAACCGATTGATGAGATATGTCTGGAATTTAAAAACAAAAAAACAGAATTTAAGCTAAGAAGGATTACTATGAAGAAAAATCAGCACAAACAGGCAGAGCAGAATACAAAGAATAACCCATCTCCTAAAAAAAAGGACTCCCTTTGGCTGTGGGGAGGTCTGGCTCTATTCATAATTCTAGGAGCAGGAGCATATTTTTATTATCAACCTCCAAGTACACTTTCCGCTAAAGCTACACCAGCACAAATAGTACGTGGAGAACAAGTGTTTAGCGAAAACTGTCTCAGTTGTCACGGGGCAGAAGCCATAGGTGAAAATCCGGCACAGTCCCGTGGAGGTCAAAAGGCCGATGGAAGTTATCTCGCTCCCGCCTTGAACGGTAAAGGGCATACCTGGCATCACCCGAATGAAATGCTGTTCTCAACAGTAAAAGACGGTTCCGTCGCAAAAGATTCACCGATGCGGGGATTCAAGGATAAATTATCAGATGATGATATTGTTGCCGTACTTCAATATGTTAAATCCTTATGGCCGGATGAGATTCAAGTGAGACATGCAATGCGCCCCTGATAAATATAATCGAAAGCAGGATGAACCAGAATCTCAATTGAACTAATTAATAAAGGGAACCATTATTTTACAGCGATTTTGTCTTACGGTCTATATTCACAATATTGTGGCTCTGTACTTTAATCACATTTGCTTGTTTTGTACTGAATCTCTTTCCACCACGCACATTGAGAAATTGATGGGTTACTGAAAGCTGTGGAACGTTTTACCCAAGATCCATTTTGACCAGCATTTCCTCTATTGCTGGAACTTGAAGTGCATCCAGTGATAATTAATACTATTATTATTATAAAGTAACTCAATACTCTTTTTTGCATTTGTTCTATTCCTTTCCATGTGCAAAATATTTGTTTAACTATATTGGATATTATTTGATTAATTATATGCTAAATCACAAAGCTATGTAAGCATTTTCTTTAAAATAATTTATTTTATGTAACATTTTTGATTATATATTCTTAATCATAATTAAGAATCCTGCCCTGTAAGTCTTACCTTGTTAAATCAAACAAATGATGTTACGTTTTGGTTGCTCATACTTTATGAAACTTAATTACTATAGAAAGGACAACAATGGAAATAGAAGTTTATGACACCTATGCCACTTCAGAAAAAGGGATTAAAATTCATTTTGATGTAATGCTTCCTATCGGAGGAAATGAGGGGAATGCTTCAAGTTATGCTCAAGATTTTATAAAAATAATTGCTGAATCAACAGATTCTGTCAAATTAGACAGTTGTAAATTTTGTCACACTGAAGAAGCAAAGACTAATGTTTCTGAGAAGGTTGAAAAAGATGGCTATTGTATTGTACCGATCGAAAATTGTCCAAACCCTTATTAATAACGAAAGTTAAAGTTTAATTGTCCGAATAAAGCAAACCTGTTCATTATAGTTGTATCGACCGCAAGAAAAACCACTACACGCATGCACGAGGGCAAAACTTTTGTGCCAATTTTGTGCCATTAGCTTACAAAAACAGGCCATACTTGGGGGAATGTGGCAATAGTGAAGAGCAATGAACTTGCTGATATTGTTATCCTTATTTGTTGTGGGTTCACCCTGTTTACCAATGACGTATGACTTCTAATCAGTAGGTTACAGGTTCAAGTCCTGTCGGGTGGGCCAAATAATCACAAAAAACTCCCTGAAAGCGTTAATAACACTTCCCATACCTTATAAGATTTAATTATGGAAAATATTGATTTAGAAAGATGGTATAGACCAAAAATTGATAAAACAGAATTTAGGAAGCTATGTAAGAAATCTGATTGGCAAGGATTTAAACATATGATTATTTTTTTTGTGAAGAAAGAGCCCCGTAGGGCTCTTTCCTTTTTCCCAAACAATAATATCTCTATCGTATTTTATTTTTGATAATTTATGGGAATATTTATTGTTCAGTTGATGCTAGATGGCATGAGTGTGGTCATAAAACTGCATTTAAATCTAAATTCTGGAATGAATTTTTTTATCAAATTGCTAGTTATATGAATAACTTTGAACCTGTAAGATGGCGTTGGTCCCACTTTAAACATCATACATTTACATCATTTACAAAAGATCCTTTTGACTTTGAAATAGCTATTACCAAACCTACTGATGTAATTTATTTCTTCTCACTTTTTATACCATTAACAAATATTTTTTATCTTCATAAATCTCTTCAGTTTGAAACACTAAAACATGCCTTAGGTATTACTACTGATGTTATGAAGGTGTGTATTCCTGAAAAAGAGAGAGATAAGTGTAGTAACTCAGCACGCATCCATGTAGTAATATGGATTGTAACTGCTATAGTATCTTTAAACTTTAATTCATGGTTACCTTTAATTTATATAGTGCTTCCAGTTTTCTATGGTAACACACACCGCGTAATGTGTGGACTAACGCAACACACAGGTCTACATGATGATATCAAAGACCATCGTTACAGCACAAGAACTGTAATACTCAATCCAATTTCTAGTTTCCTTTATTGGCAAATGGAATATCATATTGAACACCATATTTTCCCAAATATTTCACATATTCATTATGATAAAATTGCTGAAATTGTTAAAGATCAATTACCTCCACCCAAAAAAGGATTTGTAGATGAATATAAAGAAATTATTCCAGCAATGTTAAAACAAGCAATAAATCCTGAGTCATTAAATATGGATGCTGAGCCATCAAAAGCATTATTAGAAATGGAAGGTATGACACTGCTGTCATGCTGGGACAATTTTGGATATGGTTTGATGGTTTTTTGACCGGATGACCATTCCCATCATCCCCTGTGAATAACTCCCACTAATTCTTCACAGAGTCAGACCATACACAACTTGCAAATGATAAACGTATAGGCAGTGGTCCACGAGAATACGAATTTCCTTCACTAAATGAATGCAGATTTTTCTTTGCAGAAAAGTACTCACTGGACAGTAATGTATTCGAAATTAACCGACTCCATATGAGTATATAACCTTATGGGGATGCAACTTAGCAATGCATAAAGTTTTCAATTGTTTGTATTTAATATTTTTATATTAATTTTGAGATAAAAATCTTTTCAAAGCCTCCCAAGATTTTTTATCTGCATCAGAATCATAATCTCTAGATCCACTTACTGTAAATGAGTGTCTAGCACCACCAAATATTTGAGCTTCATGAGGTACACCTTCCTTTTCCAGTCTATTAATCAAATCAGCCAAATCATTCATCCCTGAAACTGGATCTGCTGATCCATGTAATAGTAAAATTTTAGAATTTGTTTTTTTATAATTTTGACCTTCCGGTGTTTTAAGACCTCCATGAAAACTTATAAATCCATTCATATCAATTCCAGCTCTAGCTGCCTCAAGTACAGCTGCCCCTCCGAAACAGTAACCCATCAAGTAATTCTTACCCTCTATGCCGTAGGCTTCTTTCCCAATATCAATTGCCTTCTTAATCCTTTTTCTAAACTCCTCTCTATTCCCGTAAAGAGCTCCTGTTTCCCGTCTATAATCCTTAAATCCTTCAAGTTTTGTATCTATACCAAACAAATCTATAGCAATTGATATGTATCCTTCTTCAGACAGAGACTGAGCTCTTTTCTTCTCATAATCTGTAAGCCCATCCCAATCATGAATAATGTAAATAACTCCCTTAGGTTTTTCTTCAGGTATAACAATATAATTACTAAATTCTTTACCAGAAATTTTATATTTAATGGTATTTGCATAAGTACCGGTATTATTAAATGCCAAGAATATAAATAATATAAGTATAAGTATATAAATAGATTTACTAAAATATTTCATAAAATTACCTTTCAACTTATTAACACAGTGATGATTTATTATTTTATAAACTTCGAATTCAGTTACCAAATATTGTAATTCTAATTAAGACTTTTGTATATTATTTTTAATATAAATATACCCTCCCTTTGCTCCACTTCAAGCTAATGTATGTGGAGCATCATGAGGCCAGTATTTAACTTGGTTTACAGAGAAACTCCACTTGCTCCACGTTGTTTTTAAATTCGTACAGAATATTACAAATATACTAATACTCTACTAATTATATCTTATTATTATAATATTAAAAAAGAAGTGGAGTAGTGGAGCAATGTGGAGCCTACCAGTGTTTAACAGGGTTTGAGTTGCTCCATGTTGTTTTTGGAAGTGGAGCATAGTGGAGTAGTTATTTTTCACCACCCTAATTCTTAACAGTCAGACAACCTCCAAGTAACCCCCACTAATTCTTCACAGTCAGACACCCTCCAAGTAAAATCCCCACATTCTTGTAAAACAAACCGATTGATGTTATATATTGGGTTCTCATAAACCAATCTGTTTGGACTTTCGAAAAAACATTTTTTGCAAAAAAGGGGAAATGAAAATGGAACTAGAACACCTTATTTTTTCTCAAGGGCCTCAGCGTGTTGCTCCTTTTAGTCACGCAGTAAGAGCAGGTGAATATCTTTTTATCACTGGTCAAATGCCAACATTAAAGAATGATAGTACAAAGCTTGTCGAAGGAGGAATTGAAGAACAAACACGTCAGGTAATGAAAAATTTAATTGATGTTTTAAACGCTGCTGGTTCTTCACTTGAAAAAGTTATATTTGCACGTGTCTACCTAGTAAATTTTCACGACTTTAACAGAATGAACGAAGTTTATTCCAGCTTTTTCAAGTCAGATAAGCTACCCGGTAGAACATGTATTGGGGTTACTGGACTTGCGGTTGGTTCATTAGTTGAAATAGACTTTGTTGCAGCGGTTTAGAAAAAAGTTCTAAGAGGTTCCTAGATTTTTGAAACACGAAAAGACAGGACTCAAACGGGAATCTCATTGCCGTAGTTGTGAAAGGAAATTTCAAAGACTGTGATAAAAGTCCCGAAAGCTGTAACCCCCCACTAATTCTTCACAGTCAGACACCCTCCAAGTAAAATCCCATTACTAGACTTATACTATTTCTTAAAAATCTTCCAAGTAGAATCTGACCTTTTAGGAAAACAAAACGATTTATGCTAAAATATAGATTCTTATAATCAACGAAAGTAAGTCTAAACTAAATAAGTTAATGCATTTAAGAGATAAATTAATAAATGATATTAGGGATGGGATAGGTTCCACGCAGGTAGACGATAACTCGAACAAGAGTATTCTTGCAAGAGGATGCGACCCAGAAATGGGTAGACGTGCCGTTGAACTATTACCCCCAATATTGGGTAAGCCTGAAATGGTTGCAGTTACAAATGATGATGATTTTATGCAAAAATTTACGCGTCGTGGTGTCACTCGTTTATTTCATATTGAATTGGATAAAAATCTAAAATCTGAAGATTCCAGGTAGTAGTGAACATACAAATGGTTGGGGATTTGAACAGTACCGGGAATTAGTACGAAAATATCAAGGTGAGGATATTAAAATTATTGAAACCACAGACTTTATTGGACTTGAGCTGTACTTAGGAAAGCATTGGCTGAAAATTAAAAAATCTAAAATAATTTCTAGAAAATCCATTTCTTAAGGAATATAGGATTATAGGGTAGATTCAAAGCCCGCATTACTCTAGCATGTGATTCCCCACTAATTCTTCACAGTCAGACAACCGCCACAATCTTCCCACATTCTTGTAAAACAAACCAAGTTATGGTACTTATTAAGTTCTACTAATTCACCAAAATTTAATTAAATATGCAAAAAGAATCTGTTTGGGATTATCCTAGACCTCCTCGTTTAGAATTTTGTTCCGAAGAAATAGAAATTATCTTTGGAGACATTATAGCCAAAACTGATAATTCTTATAGAGTCCTTGAGACTAGCCACCCACCTACTTTTTATTTACCTAGATTAGCCTTCAAAGAAGATATACTAATTCCTATTCATTCGAAAACACTATGTGAATGGAAAGGAAAAGCAGAATACTTTGATATCAAATCTACTGATGGAAGAATTTCTAAGAAGGCTGCTTGGAGCTATAATTCACCATCAGATGATTTTATTAAAATCAAGGGATATGTTGCCATATATCCAAATTCAGTAGATTCATGTTTGTTAAACAATGAAGAGGTAAAATCTCAAGACGGTGATTTTTATGGTGGCTGGATCACTTCAGATATTATAGGACCATTTAAAGGTGGAGTTGGCTCTTTTGGCTGGTAAAGATAAAGTAAGTATCAAATTTTTAACTGACTACTGATTGATGTTATAAATTAGGCTCTTATAAACCACTTATAAGAAACCAAGTGAAACACCTACTCATCATCCTCATCTCAATACTTCTTCTTTTGAAGAGGAACTAATTTTATATACAACAACTATGTTGACCTCAAGAAGATCTTTTTTTGCTATGTGTGGAGCAATAGTTTTACCTGGTGTTTCCTTAGGGGAACTCATCAGAACACCTTGGCAAGGAGAAGGCCCTTTTTATCCTGATAGAATTCCAGAAGACACTGACAACGATCTTGTAAAAAATGGACACTCTACAATCGAGGCAGGTGGGAAGATCTTAAACCTAAGTGGGTAGTCTTGTAAATCGGGATTCTAAACCTATTAAAGGAATGACCGCTGAGATCTGGCAGACGGACATGAATGGTGTATATCTACATACGGGCTCATTTGGAAGAAAAATGAGGGATGATCAATTTCAGGGATTTGGCAGGTCCATCACAGACCAGAATGGGCATTTTTCATTCCGAACTATCATTCCAGTAGAATATCCTGGAAGAACCCCACACATCCACCTGAAGCTTTTGAATGAAAGTGAAAATGTTTTAACGACACAATTATACATACAGGGTCACCCTTTGAATAAAGAAGACTTCCTTTTTAAACAGATGACAAAGGCTGAACAGAAAATAAATTCTATGAAACTCATAAAAAATAATGCAGCTTTAGCGGCAACTTCTTTTGAAGCTCTTTCATGAAAAGCAGTTTTAAAATGCAATGATTCCTTTATTTAGGATTAAATACAAATTTTAAGTTAAAAGGTAAGATGTTGCAAAAGATTAAGATGAAATAAGAAATTCAAAAATTGAAATTAATGTGACTTACAAAAAAATATTAATTTTAATTCTAGGAATAAAATGAAACGGATCTTGATTACAGGAGCAAACAAGGGAATAGGTCTAGCTACTGTTAGAAGATTACTAGACTCATACGATGAAACATTTCTACTACTGGGTTCCAGAGATTTAAAAAAAGGTCAAGAGGCCCTCAATTCATTGGTGGCTAGTCAACCTGGATGGAAAGATCGGCTTGATTTAATTCAAATTGATGTTGGACAAGACGATTCAGTAAAATCTGCTGCTGATGAAGTAACACAAAAATTTGGAGGGACATCAAGTCCTCTTTACGCTATTGTAAACAATGCCGGTATTGGAAATTCCCAATTAGGTTTAAATAAAATCCTTCAGGTCAATACTTATGGTCCAAAAAGAGTATGTGATGCATTTCTCCCTCTATTGGACTCATCCATTGGCAGGGTAGTAAATGTTACCTCTGCTTCGGGTCCAACATACCTTGCTGGTTGCAGTGAGGAAGTAAAAGAAATATTAACAAGTCCTGAGGTTTCCTGGACTGAAATTGAAGCATTTATGTCAGAATGTCTCAAATCTAATTTAGAATCTGAGCAAACTTCGAAACAAGGCTCTGGAATTGATTCTTATGGAATTTCCAAAGCTTGTGCAAATGCATATACTATTTATTTGGCAAGGGAGAATCATAAGCTTACTATAAATGCTTGTACACCTGGGTTCATTGAGACTGATTTAACAAGACCGATGGCTGAGGCTAATCACAAGACACCCTCAGAAATGGGGATGAAATCACCAGAGGAAGGAACATCTGCAAGCATATTTTTGTTAATGGGAAATCCAAGTGGTAGCGGTCAATATTATGGAAGTGATTGTGTTCGAAGTCCATTTGACAAATACAGGTCTCCAGGTGATCCTCCATATACTGGTTAATAGTAAATCAGTTAATTAATTTTAATTATTTCATAAAATTCCCACTAATACTTCACAGTCAGACTCCCTCCAAGTAAATTCCTCAATTATTGTAAAATCCCCTATATTCTGGTACAATTTGGTTTATCTTAAAACAACCAGTTAGTAGGCACCTTATTTTAAGTTCTGGAACAGATCTATACCGCTTGCATCTTTCAAAGGAGAACTAATGAAAAAACATCATGATTACAGTCCATCATTTAAATAACTCCCGTTCCCAGCGGATCCTCTGGATGCTTGAAGAACTGAATTTGGAATACGAGATCATCCATTATGAACGTGACGTGAAGACCCTGCAAGGACCAGCATCCCTTCGTGAGGTTCATCCGTTGGGGAAATCACCTGCCATCACTGATGATGGTAGTGGTGAACAGATCCTTATTGTGGAGAGCGGTGCCATCATTGAGTATCTTATGCAGACCTATGGCAAAAATAGTTCTTTAATCACCCCAAAGACTGGAAGTAAGGAAGAACGGGATTACCGTTACTGGTTACATTTTTCTGAAGGATCCTTGATGCCGCCTTTGCTGTTGCGGTTGATATTTCATCGGGTGAAAAAGGCTCCGGTTCCCTTTTTCGTGAAGCCGATTGCCAAAGCTATCGCCAACAAAGTCCTGTCAGATTTTGTAAATCCAAATGTTCAATGTTTGCTGGATTTCATTGAAGCCAGCCTGGAAGGTAAACAATGGCTTTTAGGGGATAAATTAAGTGGAGCCGATATTCAAATGAGTTATCCTTTGGAAGCAAGCGTAGCCAGTGGTTTAATTGATGACCACTATCCTGACATACAATCCTATGTTGAACGGATTCATCAACAGCCGGCCTATCAGTCCGCACTACTTAAAGGTGGCAAATACGATTATATATGATCGGTAAGCATGCTGAATCAGAATCTCCTACATTGTAGGATTCAACTTAAATTCAATTAGATGCCTTGCTAGTAGATCAATGTTATCTGAACCTTCCATTGACTCCATAGGGCTGGGCCTCTTTACAGTTCAGCTGTGAAATGGGTGATGCTGGTTTGACTGACTTTTACTGCATAGAATTTAAAAAACTGATACTGATGAAAATGATTGTTGCCTAAGGTCACTCACATAATCTCCTGTGAGTAAATCCCACTAATTCTTCACAGAGTCAGACAACATCCAAGTAAAATATCTATCACTTGTAAAACAAACTGATTGATGTTATTTTCTTTCCTTAAAATTTATGTCATATAACGAAACAGTTATGAAAGACCTTTTAAGGATCATTCCTCAAAAAGGTAGGGTTGAGTGGATTGGAATTCGATCCAAGAAGAAAGAAGAGTTATCGGTTGTTGAATCTGTAAAATTGGAAAATGAAAATGGTCTGGAAGGTGATCATTTCAAAGGAAGTTACTCTAGTAAAAGACAGGTGACTCTCATCCAACAAGAACATCTTAATGCGGTTTCAAGTATTTTGGGGAAAAAGAGAATTGATCCCAAACTGACTCGTAGAAACATTGTAGTTTCAGGAATCAATCTTCTTTCATTGAAACACCATCAGTTTAGGATTGGTGATGTGACTTTGGAGACAACTGGGATTTGTGCCCCTTGCAGTCGAATGGAAGAAAATCTCGGAGCAGGAGGTTATAACGCAATGAGAGGACATGGAGGTATCACTGCAACTGTCATTGAGGAAGGTAAGATCAAATTAGGTGATACTATCGAACTTATTTAATAGAATAAGAATATTCTTAAGATACAATTATCATAAAAATTGGATTATTACTTGATTCGATAATCACTCTTCATTTATAATAAGTCATCCATTAACATTCAACTTAGAGGGAAAATATGAAAAAACTGTTACTAACAACGTTTGTGTTATTTTCAGGTCTGGGGATTTTATTTGCAGGTGATGGTTGTGTAGATTACGCATCAGTTAAAGATAAAGATTTAAGTAAAACAACACAAGAAATTGTTCTTACATCAAACAATCTGCAATTATTAAAATATTCTGACCACAATGGGACTACTAGATTTACCATACAAAATCTTGACGGAACTGTTGTAGCAGAAGATATGAGCAGATTAGAATTAAGAATTGATTTTCCTGAAATAGAAAAAAAGTTTGAAAGTTAAAATTAAAGATGTTTAAGTCATAGAAAGAAATGATAAACACTTTATATTATGAGATGAGTGTATTGTGAGCGTAAAAAAAGAGCATAGATCCGAAGAACATACTTTGATGCTAAGAATAGAAGCAGAGGAGGAGGGGTCTAAAGAACACACAAGTTTAGTGGCGGAATTAAATACGCATCAAAGGAAAATGAAGGAAGTAAAGAATTCTATGCCACCATTAGTGTATGATATATTTACAAAGCAGTGGGGTGATTTCATAGAGACCTGCACCCAGAGAGGTGAGCACATAGAAGATTTGGATAAGTATTTTGACCAATACCTCCAAACTTTTATGAAGTATCCTCATTAGATTATGGAGTAATCTTAAAATGAGGAGGCGTGTGAGAAGTTAGGCATTTCTTGGAGCGGAATAGGATACGAAAAAAACGGAAACATTCAATACAAAGTCGTGAATAGAAAAATGATAGGACTATAACAAACCTCAAAAATACCACCAAGTCAAAAACTCACATCTACGACCCTATTCCCCCACTTAATTCTTCACAGTCAGACAACCCTCCGAGTAAAACCCCAAATTCTTGTAAAATCAACATCAGCACTCTTGCCATCTCAGTACTACGTATATTTACAACTTGACTTCAAAGTGAAAAGCATATATAGTCTGCAAATCAGCAAATATGTTATATCTACAGAATAATGCAGTATATTCATTTAGTTTGACCAGATTATTATGTATCCGGCACATATTTAGGTTCTATGACAAAGCTGAAGTTCATCTTTCTCCCAACTATCTTGGCATTGGCTTTTGGCCTGATGCTTTCCTGTGCCAAAAGTTCTTCAGATGATTCATCATCTTCAGCAGATACTTCATCCTCAGAAGCAACTGAAACGCTATCGAAACAAAGTGATTTGCTAGTAGTTGATCCTCATCTTAAAATTACTTTCACTATGGAGCAGTTTTAAAAACGTTATGAATGATAACAGATAGATAGCGGAATTATGGGCGATTCTTCTTTGGTTTATTCAACAGAATCTGGAACTACATGTCCTGAATGTGAAAAATCTATAGAAGAATGTTCCTGTAATCCTTCTGCAAATGCTAGGGATGGACTTAAGACTGTCAGAGTTTCATCTACCAACAAAGGGAGAAAAGGAAAGACAGTCACACTTATCGAGGGACTCAGGATGAATCCAAGTGACCTGAAGGCATATGCAGGAAAGCTTAAGAAGAAAACTGGAACTGGAGGTTCATTGAAAGATGGTGTAATTGCTGATTTTGATGCTTCCATGGAACTCCAAATATAGATATTGAAGAAGGATGGTTGGGAGGTCAGGAATACTAATTAAAACACATTAAAAATATCTAATGGATAATTCTGAAAAAAATGTCTGTATAGTTGGAGCTAGTGGTCTTCTAGGTTCAAATGTTCTCAAAGAAGCCTTAGCAAAAGGTTACAAAGTTAATGGTACTGTAAGAGACGTCAATGCACCTGACAAAGCTACTTTTCTAAATGCTTTACCTAATGCAGATCAAAACTTAAGACTTTTCGAGTCTGAGATGGCTGATACAGAATCATTTGATAACGCTTTGTCAAATGTCGATTGTGTTTTCATCACATGCCTAATTCCAGTTTACAAAGGTCCCACTGGTAAACCAGCCCGAGAAATGGATGATGAGCAAGGATATGAAGAAATCATCATGCCTACTGTCAATGGTTGTCTTAACATTCTAAAGTCAACGGCAAGGCAGGGTGTCAAGAATGTTGTTATTTGCAGTAGCACAAGTAGCACAAACCCAGTTCCACCTGTACCAATTAAGAATGAATTAGATCACTGGTCTGATGAAAATGAACAATGCAGAGCAAAAAAATACACATCAGCAACTAAAACTGTCATGGAAAAGGCAGCAATAAAGTTTGCTGCTGAAAACGGTCAAAGACTATCTATTATCCTTCCAACTGGAATGTATGGGCCTGTTATCCTGCCTGAACATATGAAAGGAAATCCACATAGCTGGCTGAAAATTCTTATCGATGGGGAGGAACCAAGGCATAAAAAAATCCCTAATGATTCAACTTCTATGAGCCATTTACATGACCTTGCAGCTCTTTTTTTGGCTGCCTATGAGAATCCAAAAGCATCAGGAAGATACTATGGGGTTTATGAGAGTTGGCACTGGCAGGATATCTATGCAGAGCTCCAAAAAATATTCCCAAATATGAAAATGCCCGAACCCATAACAGAGCCAGCTGTTGAGCCAACTGGATTTGATTTTTCAAGAAGAGACAGTCTTGGTGTTCAAATGAGAGATATACCTACAATGATAAGGGAAACCGTTGATTGGATAAAAACTGAACCGTTCAAATTACAATAGCTCTTTCTCAAAATCTGTACCGAACACCTATTGAATATATAGCTTCCAGAAATTTATTCCTCTTCACAACCTTCCAAAACCTAATACCACTTCTCCTGTGAGTAACCACCACTAATTCTTCACAGTCAGACAACCCTCCAAGTAAATTCCCCACACATTGTAAAACAAATCTGTGGAGCAACTAGTCCAATTATATATAATCCTCCAAGCAGTATATTTAGTAAATAAATTCCTGTAGATATCAATACCCATTTCTTCAAAAATTTTACTCTGCTCAGGGTCAGATATATGAGTTTGCATACCTTCAGGATCAAAAATTTTTGGTCCAATCTCCAAAGCAAGCTGAGCTCCTTCAACTGTTATATCTTTCATAAACTTTTCTTGTTTTTCAGCGTCTTCGTCAAAAAGCTTTTTCCATTCTGTATAATTTGATTTTGTCATCTTTACAACCAACATTGTGTTTAACATAATTACCCTTTAATTTAGAAATGTTTAGCAAAAAATTTAGTTTATCTGGTACAATCTTAAATTTCTCAGAAGCCATCGATGCTAAAAAGAAATTAAAGTATCGTTTACTTAAAGAACTTCCTTCGTATGTGTACCATCGCAAAACGGCTTGTTAGCAGACTGACCACATCGACAGAGTGCAACCATCTTACCTTCTGTTTCGTTGATATCTCCGTTTTCATCAGTGATATCCGCCTTTCCTTCGATCACTAGTGGACCATTTTTCATAACTTTAATTTGAACATTTTCTAACATAATTGTCTCCTTATATAATTATCAGATTTAATAATAACTTAAACTGGGATGAAATCAAATCTCCCGTAAGTTGTAAAGGCTGCCATCAGAAGAAGGATGACAACCGGCATAATTGCTTTTGGCCCCTCACCTCTTAGCTGATGGATTATCATTGCACCGATCATAGTTGAGACTAAACCGAAAGCAGCTAAAGGTACTAGCCCGGGCATAATACCTGTTAATTGAGGTAGTATTAGACCTATAGCTGCTAATACTTCTAGGGTTCCTATTAACTTTACGCTTATAGCGGATGTACTGTCGACCCAGTTCATTTTCTCCCCTCCCAATGCCTTCAATTCGTCTTTTGATTTGATTACTTTGATTCCGCCTGCAATTAAGAAAATTATTGCAAGAAAACCCTGCAAAATCCATAATGCAATATTCATTATTCACTCCTTTTCTATTTCATGAATTACCTAATTGTTTAATACATTTTAAACATCTTTATTTTATCTAAGTTATGACTTGCACGCAATATCAATTTTTGCACATAATATGTGCATGGAAACACATATAAAAGACTGGAATCAAGTTCGAACAGCCTATCATGTTGCAAGGTTAGGAACTGTGAGTGCTGCGGCAAAGTTTTTAGGACTGCATCACGCAACAGTTATCAGACAAGTTACAAACCTAGAGGAGGAACTTGGACATAAGCTTTTTCATCGGCATGCAAGAGGGTATACTCCAACTGCAGCAGGTGAGAATTTGAGTCGTATAGCATCGGTTAACGAAGAACAGATGCAGGGACTTGTCGGTTTAATTCAGGAGCATGGGAGTAAAGTAACCGGAGAGTTGATCGTAACGGCTCTTCCCAGATTTAATACTTTGGTAACGAGTTGGATGGCTATGCTTCAAAAAGAAACCGGAGATACAGCTTCGGCTATTGAGTACTTTCAAAAAACCATAGCGTGCTTAGGGTCAGACTACAATACGAGCAGGTTTAAAACCAACTGATCCCGACAATATTGTAAAACATTTATTGCCTATACAACTTGGAATGTATGCGCATAAAAATTATGTTGAAGAAATGGGAACGATTCAATCATCAGATGATTTTTCTAGACATAAATATGTTTTAGATACAAATTTACCTATTAAGTCAATCACCAAGTGGATTGATGATAATGTCCCGTTGGAAAATGTTAGTTTCAAATCTTCTGATCATACGGCTCTTGAAAAGGCAGTAATTGATGGTATGGGAATTGGACTGTATCCTACTTTTTTAGCCCTAGAGAATAAAGAATTAGAATTAGTAATGCCTTTAATACATGAATGGAGAAGTGACCTTTGGGTAGTTACACATGTAGATCTGCATAGAACTGCAAAAGTAAAGGCCTGTTCCGATTTAATTAAAATACAGGCACAATTAATACTTTCAAGAAATTCTTAATCCCAAAAGTACCCCCACCCCCCCACTAATTCTTCACAGTCAGACACCCTCCAAGTAAAATCCCACTTTCTTGTAAAACAAACCGATTGATGTTATATATAGGTTTCAATTTGGAGGAAGAAGCCTCAAATACTCAATCCCTAAATTTCAATAGATAAGGAACACCATGAGTTATTGCAGAACAACACTAGTCGAATTTAATTCAGAAAAACTTGCTGATGAAGCATCAGCTGATTATTCGAAAAATGCTCCTTCCGAATTCCCAGAAGCCGAAATACTCATCTTTACCCGTACTGGACCTACTTCTGCTATTGTAGCTTCTGTGTACCCTAATGAAAACATCTCTAAGAAAGCAACTGCGGCAAGAAATGCCAGAATGGACAAAGCTGCACACAGAAGGAAAAGCGCAGAAATGCATCAAGGAGAAGTTATTTTAAAATTGGTCAGATAAATTTTTCTAGTGGAGTCTATGGTTATTATTGCCCCACTGATTCTTCACAGTCAGAGAATCCTTCAAGAAAATATGCAGAATCATGAATGGAATATAATTTGAAAACAGATGCAAAGTTTTCAGCGTGTAGGAAATACAGGTATGCACTCTGGCGCACTTGGGATGAGTCAAAGCCATACCCAATGATTATTGGTTTGAATCCATCAACTGCTGATGAAAACGAAAATGACCCAACAATTACTCGCTGTATCAACTTTGCGAAATCATGGGGCTATGGTGGTGTTTGCGTGACCAATCTATTTGCGTTTTGTGCGACAGTACCAAGTGACATGAAGGCATCCAACGACCCAATCGGCACGGAGAATGATGCATGGCTTTATAAACTAGCAAGAGAAGCTTCTATTATCGTTGCGGCATGGGGTAATGATGGAAGTTATTTAAACCGTTCCGGAGAAATACTGGGTGCACTGTTAAATTTACACTGTATAAAAATGAATAAGTCAGGTGAGCCAGCACATCCACTATATCTAAAAGCTGACTTAAAGCCTGTACCTATGGGAACCTGACATTGTGTGGAACAGGAATGAACCATCATCTCCTGTGAGTAACCCCCACTAATTCTTCACAGTCAGACACCCTCCAAGTAAAGAAATTATATCTTCAATTTCTAATTGTTCTTCTGATCAATACAAACCCATCCAAATTTTTGTTGAAGTTTTTCTTCAACAAATGCATAACCCTTATTATCGCAGTATTCTATCGAATTTTTTGCTCTCCATAGAGTTCTAGTCTTTTCATTAACAGTTCCGACTGCCTTAGTGTAGGTTACTTCACAACCCTGGTCATTGTAGATTATTTTAACTTCCCTAAAAAGGTCGTTATCTTTATGCGTGCATGTATATTGTGAAGAGACCAAATCTACTGCATATAAGGGTGAAGAAAACAGAATTATAAGGAAAATTAAATATTTCATAATCTTATCCTTTCCAGTTAGTGACGATTAAATTAATAAACTACTGAATGTAAAAACATTCCGAAACAACATGTGTCATTGTATAATAAAAACTTGAACTAACAAGTATTTTTGATGGGTTTGTATTGATCAGATGAAAAAGGGAAAATAATTGTTAAAGGTTTTGGGAGTTCTGATTGTGGAGAAAATTGCAAAAGTCATTTGAAGTTTATAAGTTAATATCAATATCCACCAAAACCAACCCCATCATCTCCTGTGAGTAACCCCCACTAATTCTTCACAGTCAGATAAAGTTATAAATGAATTAAAAGTAAAATATTTTACTCACCAAAAGGAGCGATGACGAAATAAAGTGGCATTTCCCCCAATACACCTACCCTCCCAAAGAAAATGTTTTACTTACTTAATTTTTTAATAAAGTATTGGCAACTAATTTCCCTAGTTCGTTAGCGGCTAATGGACTTGCACCAGTTATTAGTTTTCTATCAATACAGGTGGAGTTATCTGATTTTTTGTTAATAATGGAGACTCCTAAATCAGTAAGTTTTTCACATAACTTCCAAGGCATATGACCTGGTAAATATCCAACCAAGGGTGTTTGTTTATCTACTGAGTCAGGAAAGACTGCCATTTGATAACCTTTATAGATAAACTCATTTTCATCCAAATTTGTTGATAATAATGACCCTGGTCCGTGACATAGTGTAATAGTAAATAAATCCTTTTTATGTGCCCAACGTAGAACTTTCCCTACATTTAGATCTTCTGGAATACCAAGCATAGCTCCGTGTCCTCCCGGTACAAATACAGCGGCATAAGATTGATCATCATCAAGTGAATTTTCAACAAAGTCTCTTAGGCTTCCTGGCTTTTCAAATTGTTTTTCATATTCATTATAAAGATTTATTACGTTTTGATCTTTTCAGGAAAGGCCCACATTTCAAAAACGACAGGTTTGCCAGTAGGTGTAACAATATTAAATTCAAATCCAGCATCTCTTAGATGTAACATAGGTAAAATTGCTTCAACAGGATGATTCCCAGTTGAAAACTTCTTACCATTTTTCATCTGCATATCTTTTTGTTCAGTACAAATGACTAGTATTTTAGATTTTTGACCTTGATATTTTTCATATGAAACTTTCGTGTAGTCTGTTTTAGCTGCGACAGCTAATTTTAAAGCAACTTTTGATGGACTGTATGAACCATCATCTCTTAGCTTGGGAGCAATTCCCAATATTTTCTTAATCATGTGTTTCCTTTCTATGGTATACAATATATACTAGGTTTATTATATATACTATCGCAAAAAATAAATCTTAAAACAAGTAGCCACTAATTTGTAAGTAAGTATCAATTTGGAAACTAATCGGACTATGACAAAGAAAGATTCTGAAAATATTTTAGACTCCCCTCTTTTGACTGCTATTAATGTTATTGGTGGGAAGTGGAAAACCATAATCTTGTATATGTTGTATGATCAGACATTACGCTTTGGGGAACTAAAAAAATCCATCCCCAATATAACACAAAAGATGCTTACCCAGCAGTTACGTGAACTTGAAGTCGATGGCCTTGTTACTAGAGTGGCCTACAATGAAATTCCACCAAGAGTTGAATATAGCCTTACTGAATACGCAAAAGAGCTAGGTCCAATCTTAGGTCAACTCTGTGAATGGGGAAGCCGTTTAAAATAATTTACAAGCATATTAATACCAATCACAGTCAGACACCCTCCAAGTAAAATCCACATCTCTTAATAATTCCTAAATTAGAGACTGATGCTCCAATTAATTTTTACCTTAGAATACTTTTTATAAGAGATGAACGGGGTAAATAATTGGCAGTAATTTGGCAATACGGGCAAGACCTATACCCCTATTTAGGCTATATTGGCAATAATTGGCAGTGTTTTTGAGACTTTTAAAGTTAGTAATATTTTGGATTTAACTACTGATATTATTGACTATTGAGTGGTGGCCAGAGGTGGAATTGAACCACCGACACACGGATTTTCAGTCCGTTGCTCTACCAACTGAGCTATCTGGCCTTTTATTTACAGGTAAGTATGAATGTAAGTACAGGAGTATTTTGCGAGTTTTTAAAGCAGGACTGTTGCCGTAGGGGAGACATGAGTATCCGTAGTCATACGAACCAGTCTACACCTAACTTTCCTTGACTACACTACATCCACATTCTTTGACGTTTTCTCTTTATGTTGTAAGTGTGAGTAAACTATTTACCCAAGTCAATATACCTAAACTTTCTTTTAATGTCTATTAATAATTTCCATCATTCTCTATTTTTCATTCTTCATATTCCTATATCTTTCTGAACAATAAACCACATTATCACATTCCACATTCTGTTTTTTAGTCCACCGTTTGCTCGTCTATTACAGACAGGACACAACGCATTTGGTAGATTTGATATCTTAAATTTTAATACCATTTGAGATAGTGTTTATTATGTATCATTCCCAAACTTTATCAATCACACAAGTTGGACAAGTTACATTTTTCTCAGGACACCCATCAATTCTGGTGCAAATTTTCTTTTCAACGAGAACTCTTTTAGGAGGTTGGATTATGTTCTGAACAATTTTGTGTTCGTGAATGATTGGAGTAGGTGGTGTTGGGTTTGATTTTATTACATAAAATATTGTGACAATCATTAGTAGGAATTAACCTACATACATAATGAATTTGAGAATAGACTTTGTAATGATTGGTTTTGTTCTTGTGGGTGTTCAATTTAGAGGGAGTTATTGTTTTATCCTATTTCCCATTCACATACTTTAAATAGATGTTTCCGTTTTTGTCGTATGTTGTTCCGTTCCAAAGTTCATCATCCTTGAATTCCCCAACATACTTGTCTCCATTATAATAAGTCCATGTTCCTTGAGCATTTTTCTTTCCACCCTTCCATTCCCCAACATACTTTCCTCCATCAGGTATAGTGAGTGTTCCTTGACCATGTTCATATCCATTCTTGTATTCCCCTACATACTCACTTCCATCAAACCAAGTTCCTGTTCCTTGACCATTCTTTTCCCCATCCTTGTACTCCCCAACATACTTTAATCCATCAGGTGAAGTCAGTGTTCCTTGACCATGATATTTCCCATCCTTGAATTTTCCTACATACCTTTCTCCATCAGAAAAAGTGAATGTTCCTAGTCCATTCTTTTCGCCATCCTTTAATACACCTGCATACTTATTCCCATTTGGGTAAGTGATTTTTCCTTGACCATTTGGTAGCCCATCCTTCCATTCCCCAACATACTTATTGCCATTTGGGTAAGTGATTGTTCCTTGACCATTTGGTAGTCTGTCTTCAAAAAATCCATCCTTGAATTCTCCTATATATTTTGCATCTTTATCTTTATTACCATCCTCAAACCATCCCCATTTATCATTTACTTCACGAAGAAACAACACACCTGTTTCCTGACCAATCGCAGGAGAAGAAACAAGAAGGATTGGAATGAGGATGATGATTAGATGTTTCATCACTGTCTTACTCCATTCATCCACTTTCCAATGATGTTCCCGTCTTTGTTATATTCTACTCCGTTCCAAGGGTCACCTCCATAGAATTCCCCTACGTACTTTCCTCCATGAGAATAATTCATTATTCCTTGACCAGTTCTTTTTCCATCCCTAAATCCCCCTACATACTTAGAGCCACTAGGAAAAGTGATGGTCCCCTGTCCACCTGGGACACCAGTCAAAATTTCTCCCTCATATATTGCCTGCGTTTTCTCATCCCCTGACCTAAACCACTTTTCCCCACCTTTCTCCCACTTTGAACGAGGTGTATCCCTAAAAAGTATTCCCTTTTCTACCTTAACTCCATTCACTATTTTCCATCTGATGTTTCCGTCTTTGTCGTATGTTGTGATGTTCCAAGGGTTATTCTCTCTGAACTCACCTACCCCTTTTTTCCCATCAGAAAAGGTGAAGGTTCCTTGGCCATGTTCCTTTCCATTTTTCCATCCCCCTACATACTTTCTGCCATCATGAAAAATGTAGGTTCCTTGACCATTTGGTTTCATATTTTCAATATCCCCAACAAATTTACTTTCCACACCATCGTAACATTTCTCAAACCAAACCATTGTCCCTTCCTCTAAAGTTCCACACAAAACCCCCCACTTTAGTAACCACTTCCCATTCACCCATTTTCCAATGACTTTCCCATCTTTTTTGTAATGTTCGGTGTTCCACTCCTTACCCTCTTTCCATTCACCTACCACTCTTTTACCATTAATAAATGGATAAGATAAAACACCAAGTCCTTCAGGGGTTCCATTTGAGATCTCTCCTTTGTATTTTGGTTGAACTTTACCTTTTCCAAAAGTTTTCCAAACAAAACCAGAATGAATTTGAAGTGATAAAGGACCCGTTTCCTGACCAATCAGAGGAAAAGAAAGAAGAAGAATTGAGAGGATGATGAGTAGATGTTTCATTGTTTTTGGTTGTATTATTCACGCTGCCTTCCTGGCAACTTCCCTACCCCAATAAATAACATCAATCGGTTTGTTTTACAAGGAAGTGGGGGAGTTGTAGTTGAGGATATATTTGGATTCCACTATATCTTTCACTACAAAAATGTGATAGTAATTGAATAATTGAGAACATTATACTTCAGATTAGGACAATAAACCAATATAGTGAATGATAAATCTCTAAAGGGTAAATGTTAAGAAATTTTAAATTAGATGAGAGGGAATAGATTTAAATGATGAATAAAATAACTATGGTCGTATTGGGGTTTGTTTCTTTAATAATCTTCATTTTGTATTATATGGAGGTAATCTCTCTTATTATGAGTTAGGGTGAGCTGAATGGAATTATACAATGGAAATAAAGTAACCCAACCAAGTTCCAATAATCTCTCTAAAGTTAAGGTTTGTCCTTATTGTGGTCAGTCATCTCAAACTGTCTTTGTTCACGGTCACGAACAATGTGTAGTTTGTAAAACGAATGTAGAACCTTGTTGTCAGGGTCATGTTTTAAAATGTGGTGGGGATGAATAATGACTTTACTCAAATTCTAAATTTAGTGATGTTTAATAGGACTCCAAGATTTACCATTCTTTTCATGATTATTTCTAATATCAACAAACATTTTTGAATCTTTAATTAAAATTAATTCAATCTTATTGAGATAATTTTTAAATGAAACAAATTATTGAATACTTACCAATAATAATTTTCACAATAACCTATTTTTATACTCGTGATATATTTTTTGCGACTTTAATACTACTCATAGGTCTTTTTATCCAAGTATGCTTAGAGTATCTTATAGAAAAAAAGGTTTCGAAAAAAACTAAAATAGTTTTTGGTATATCTCTATTGTTTGGAGGTTCAACATTATTTTTTAGAAATGAGGAATTTTTATTTTGGAGACCAACTGTAATTAATTGGATTTTCTCTATATTACTTTTGAGTGTTGAATTTTTTAGTGGAACAAATTTACTAAAAATGATTATGGGTAAGACCATCATACTACCAGATAATGTTTGGAAAAAATTATCTCGTGGTTGGTCTTTGGGATTTTTCATTTCAGGTCTTTTAAATATAATAATTGCTTACAATTTCACCCTTGATGTTTGGGTTAGTTATAAATTATTTGGAGGTTTTTTAATTACATTAACTTATATAGTGATAATGATGATATTTCTTTGGAGAGGTGGATACTTAAATAAGACAGAACTATAAACTTAGTTTAATTGGAAGAATAATCACTACCTTCCTCTAACGAAAGGACTTGCAGGGGGTGAGTATATGAGGAACACTCTGGTTATATACCACTTTTTTCGTCCATTTCACAACCTTTGAAAATGAACTTCATTCCTGCTGCTTCTCTTTCAGGTTCCATTTCTTAAGTAAATTTATTCCAAGTGTCCCAAACTTTGGTAATTTCAACCGTCAAATACATTTCATAATTACCTTTCATATATAGAGCTTTATGCAGTAAATAAATTTCACTAAGAAGGAGGAATATAGGAAAGGAAATAGATCCACCAGATTGGGTGGATGAATCAAATCATCACAGACGGATATATCAGACAACTCATAACTGCAACCTGTGATGAATTCTTTAGAAGGATAAAGTAAAATAAGAAACGGAAAGAACTGGTAGATTCAGTGAGTATGATAGAATCGGATTAGGGTATGATTTAGTTCTATACTGATAATTTCATTATCCATCCCTACTACTTTTTAAAACCTGACCCTGACAACAAGGTTCTACATTCGTTTTACAAACGACACATTGTTCGTGACCGTGAACAAAGACAGTTTGAGATGACTGACCACAATAAGGACAAACCTTACCTTTAGAGTGATTATTGGAACTTGGTTGCTTTAACAAACTCCTTTCCAAATTATTAGTAATCATTTAGTTTTCTCCTTCACAACAACTTAAGCATACAAAACCTTCATGGAGGAAAAAATGTTTCTTATCAGTAGATGATTTTTCCTTCTCACACATGGTGCAAATCCATTTTTCATCATCTTTCTCTTCAGAAATTTCAGACATATCCACTTTTTATATCCAAACATCATTTTCAGAAGTCAAATCCCCGCCTGAGTCACCAGTATTAATAACACCTCTTGGTTCAACAATAAGAACTTTACATTCTTCAAATGCAAAAGGTTTGTGCTGTTCACCTTTCTTTATAACAATCATTTCACCTTTTTTTAATGCCACTGTCCTATCTTTGAATTCAATCCCCATAGAACCTTCAATAACAAGAAAAACTTCATCAGTCTCTTTATGATTATGCCAAATAAACTCACCTTTAATTTTTGCAATTTAAATTGATAATCATTCATCTCAGCAATGACTTTGGGTGACCAATGTTCAGTAAATAATTCAAATTTTGATTGAAGATTTATTGGTGTGTTCATGTTAAGTGTTCTTTCAAATCTTTTCACATTTCAAAATCTGCCCCTGACAACAAGATAGTATTTACTTCCAACAAATATCTACATCTTTAAATTTAGTCACACAAGTTTAAAAACTCCAAAGATAGAGGCACTAATGTTTCCCGTTTTCTATAGTCTTTCCTTATAATTATACTATGTTAGGGTCTAAGTGGAAAAGAAAAGTAACTAGTCTCTCTCCTTTACTAATTCCCTCCTATCTTTATTGTCCTTCCAGTTCCTTGTGGGTATTGGTTTTACATTAAGTAATTCCATTATTTACTTTTCTGTTTACCTCTAATGAATCAGATGAGAACCTTGATGCACTCTTTGAAGACTTGTGTTGACTGTGAAGAATTAGAGGGGTTACTCAAAGATGAAAATGGGATTGGTTTTAGATGGTTATAATTTTATTTACTTTCCTTTCACTATTTTATATTCGAGGTTTCCGTTGTGGACCGTTCCGTTCCAGACTTTCCCATTCTTGAATTCCCCTACATACTTTGCTCCGTCATGGAAAGTGTATGTTCCTTGACCATGATATTCCCCATCCTTGAATTTTCCGACATACTTGTCTCCATCAGGGAAAAATAAGATTCCTTGTCCATTTGGTCCTCCATTGCGAATATTCCCTAAATATTTTCTATCCTTTTTCTCATTACCATTCCTGAACCACCTCCATTGTAGATTTTCCCAACGACGAAACAAAACCCCATTTTGTCTTTTCTTATCAACCACCACCGCAGGTTTCTTATCAATTACCACCGAAGGTTTTTTCTCAACTACCACCGTAGGTTTCTTATCAATTACCACTGCAGGTTTCTTATCAATTACCACCGACAGGTTTCTTATCAACTACCACAACTGGTTCTACAATTATCTTCACCCCATTCACAAATTTTCCTATGACATTCCCGTTTTCGTCATATTCTTTTCCGTTCCAAGATTTATTTTCTCTCCACTCTCCTACATACTTGTATCCCCTAATTGAAGTGTATGTTCCTTGGCCATGTTTTATCCCATCCTCAAATTCACCTTCATACTTTCCTCCATCAGACCAAGTGTATGTTCCTTGACCATTTGGTTTATCATCTTTGAATTGCCCTTCATACTTTCTTCCATCAGACCAAGTGTATGTTCCTTGACCATGTCTATATCCATCCTTGAATTCTCCCTCATACTTTTCTCCTTCCCATTTACCTTTTCCATAAGTGAATGTCCCCTGACCTTGTTTTTTACCATCCTTCCATTCCCCTACATACTTTCCTTTATTAGTGTTAATGATAATACCTAGACCATCTGGTTCCCCGTTCTCAACGTCACCTTTATATTGAGGGTGTATATCTTTATCCCCAAATTCTTTCCACTGAACACCAGAAGCAGTTTTCCATTTATAAAGTATTGCCACAATGTTAAAATTACCAAACAGAGGGGGAGAAAGAAGAAGGATGTAGATTATGATGAGTATGTATTTCACTTGGTTTCCCAATTGGTTGGTTTAGGACAACCTAATATATAACATCAATCGGTTTGTTTTACAAGTAAGTGGGAAGGTTGTGAATGATGTCTGACTTGTGAAGAATTAGTGGGGGTTACTCACAGGAGATGATGGGGTTTGATTCACTTGGTTTTCGTACAGTCGTATTGCATTGCTTTGTTAATTATTACATAAATGTAATAATAGTGTTGTTTTGTAACACATTCTTATAGAAAAATCATATGACCGATGAAACAGGAATTAGATACCACAATGGCAGGTATTGGAACGAGAAAGAATCAGAACAACCACCCGACAGATATTGGGATGGTGAACTAAAAAATGGGATCCCACACGGAACTGGAATTTACTATGTGCCTAATGGTGCAAAATATGTTGGAACTTATAAGAATGGGAAAAGACATGGTAAAGGAACTTTTAATTGGTCAGTAGATGGTGATAATGACTCACCAGATTCTAGGAAAGAATATACTGGTAAATACAAAAATAATAGATTTAATGGTATAGGGAAAATGACAAGCTGAGCCTAAAATCTTATGAAGGAGGTTTTAAAGATGGACACGAAAATGGAAAAGGTACAATTACTTATCCTGATGGGAAAATAGTGGAAGGTGAATTTCGTAATGGTGTAATGAATGGTCGAGGTGCAAAAGCTTGGAATGAGAAAAATGCACAAGGAAATAAAGTAAGAGACCAGACTTCAAAAATGAAGGGATGATAATTTAAAGTGTTGTTATTGTTTTATTGAATTTTTCCATTCAACATCTTACTTTTTATATTTCCTCCTTTGTCGTAGAATGTGCCGTTCACAAAACTATCATCCTTGAACTCTCCTACAAACTTACTTTCATCATTGGTGATTTCTGTTCCTTGCCCATTGGGTTTCCCATCCTTCCATTCCCCTATATACTTTGTCCCATCAGGTAAAGTCATAGTCCCTTGCCCATTAGGTTTCCCATTCTTAAATTCACCAACATATTTGCCTCCATCAGATAAAGTCATAATTCCTTGACCATCTGGTTCTTCATTTTTGGATTCCCCAACATATTTGCCTCCATCAGGTAAAATCATAGTTCCTTGACTATTCGGTTTCTATTCTGCACATCACCATTATATTGGGGTTGAGTTACTTTATCTTCAAATCCTTTCCACATATTACCAGAAGAAATTTCCAACTAGAATACAGTTTGTTCTCCTGATGGATAACCAAACAGGGGAGAAGTAAGAAGAAAGATTGAGAAAATGATGAGTATATGTCTCATTTGGTTTCCTTTTGTTAAATTAGGCTAACCCAATATATAACATCAATCGGTTTGATTTGCAAGAATATGGGGATTTGTTTTAGAGGAATGGTTCATTAGTGGAAGGGAGTGAATATTCTTCCAATGAAACGAGGTTTTAATTCCTCTTATGTTCTAAATTCCTAAAGATTGGAGATATAATCAGTTGTTGATAATTCGAGATGAATGATGATGTTTTATTGGATTATCACTTAAAGTATTGATTAGAAAGGTATATCTTGCATGAATATTTTTCTCTTTTTTTAATTTAAAAATATAAATACCATTCAATAAATAAATATTTTCACCAACTTTCTGCTCATAAATAGAATTATATTGGATTTCGACGGATACTTTTTGTTCTTTGATCACGTTTACAAAATACTCTTTTATCTGTCTTTTATCTGATAGAATTTCAGATGAAAAAGTAGGAATTAATATACTTCTTGTGTCATAAAGATTTAAAATACATGGTAAATTAGCATTATTAAAATATTTGCCCCAACTTTTTAGAATTTCTTTTGGATTCATATTTAAATAGTTCACTTTAAAAGATTAATTTTAATATAGTTCTTAGTATAAACTGATTATTTACTTAAGCAGATTCTAATCTGACGGTTAGTAATGACCTACAATTTATGGAGTTAAAGTAAAGGGTGTTGATCAAATCTATTTTTTAGTTTATTAGTAAACAAAAAATACAAACCAATTCCTATGGATGTCAAAAGTCCCACGAATACTAATGATTTACCAATTAATACAATCCATACTTTATTATAGCAACAAGACATATAAATAATAATGCTTTCATAAACTCGTCCTCCAACCCTCTTCATTATTTCTTTTCTTTCTTCATTTGTCATAAATGTCCATTGCATTATTTCTTTGATAGTTCTACCACAACCTTCACAAATATTGGTTATTTCATTCAACTTGCAATTGTTAATGCAAGGACTTTCAAAGCTTAATTGGTTCATCATTCTTATTAGTTTATCTCCTTTTTTTTCTCTTTCTTCGTGTTCTCTCTTTTCTTTTTCTTTTAATTTTTCCATTGCATTCTGGTAGTAATCATAAACTTCTTGGAGTACTGCAACTTCTTTTCCATTTTCATCAGTATAGTGGACTATAGTGGACCCCATAAATGAGACAATGTGCTAAGGTGTATTTTCAATCAAACGGAGATACTAAATGGGCAGAAATAAATACAGGAAGGAATTGAAGTCTCGAATTGCGCTTGACGCAATAAAGAGTCATAAAACGATAGCAGAATTAGCCTCAGAGTATGAGGTGAAGTGGACCCCAAGTGTGGTGTAGGGGTTAAAATATATAAATAATTATTTTGGAAGGAAATGTAATTTAGGAAAATACCAACTAAATCAACTATTTAAAATATTTCATTTATCTATAACCTTTTACGAGAGGGGAGACTCGAACTCCCACACCATAGGTACTAGAACCTAAACCTTGCACGTCTACCAATTCCGTCACTACGGCATACTGTTATTATTGGATATTCTTAAAAAGACGTGTAATCCAATCTACTTATACTCTCTGGTGAGGTTAGTATAAAAACCGCATATTTAACTACTTCCCCTCCCCCCCACCATTACTCACACATTTACTCACGCATCACAGTTAGGTTTCACTAAAATTGTATTGAAATATGTATTTTTAATCAATGAATAAATTCATCATTCCCATACTTTTAAAACTGAACAAGTCGGACAAGTTCAAGAAACTACTCTTCATCCATCAATTCTGGTGCATATTCCTTCCACGATCTTCCCATTCATTGTAAAAAAAACCAAATGATGATATATTTTGGCTTAACTATATCAATATCTGATAAGAAAATAGTTTACTCAGTGTTTATAACGAGACGTATTTAATTTATTATTGAAAATATTGAGCATGGAAGAAAACAATAAGTCTGATCAAAAGATGTATTACCGCATGCTTGGCGGTACAGGACTGCAAGTGTCTGTTCTGTCATTTGGATTCTGGGCAACGTATGGAGTCAAAGATGGATTAACCAATGAAGAAGGCATTACCACGGCTAAAGAATGTATGTCACTAGCACGTCAAAAAGGTATTAATCTTTTTGACAATGCTGAAACATACGGTAACCCAGCTGGTGCAGCCGAAGAGATCATGGGTGAAGCAATGGCTCAGTTGCAAAAAGAAGATCCAAAAATTTGGAAACGCTCAGAAATTATAGTTAGCACCAAGATCTTTTGGGGAGGAGTTGGGGTGAATGAACGAGGTTTATCCAGAAAGCACATAAATGAAGGATTAGATGCAGCATTGAAGCGATTACAAGTGAATTACGTTGATCTGTTATTCTGTCATCGACCGGATCCTTTTACACCAACTGAGACTGTTGTTAGATCTATGACAGATATAGTGCGATCTGGGCGAGCAACTGCATGGGGTACAAGTGAATGGTCAGCACAACAGATTACTGAAGCATTTTGGATGGCAAATACGCAAGGACTTGAGCCCCCCCAATTTGAACAACCGCAGTACAACATGTTAAAAAGGGATCGTGTCGAAACAGAGTATCATCCTCTCTACCAACACCCATATCAGATAGGAACCACGATATGGAGTCCCTTAGCTTCGGGAATACTTACTGGAAAATACAACGACGGAATACCAGAAGGTTCTCGGTTGACTCAGAAAGGATACGAATTTTTAATCGATAATTTAGAACTACATAAAAAGAAAGGTAGCATTGAGAAGATTAGGAAGCTTGCTGATTATGCATCATCCAATTTAGGGTGCAGCATGACTAAACTAGCTTTGGCTTGGTGCATTAAAAACAAAAATGTTTCCACAATTTTACTTGGCATCACAAAACCAGAGCAGCTTGAAGAGAACATTGATTGCCTCTCAGTTGTAGAAAATCTCACAAGCGAACACATGAAAGATATTGATAACATTCTTGACAATAGGCCGGAACCTTATGCTGGTTTTGGTGGACAAGGAATGCGCCAAATAGTAACCATTTAATTAAATCAAAATGTGAAAAATACAGTAAGTCATTGATATTTCTGGTGTGGCCAGGAGGTATCGAACCGCTAATCCACAGATCCGAAGTCTTTCAGAGTGAGTAAACAGGAGCAGGACACAATAAATAAGGGTAATATAATAAATAAGATAACAGGATATACATTTTGCTGAACATCCTCAATTATGGTCTTTTTTTTGTAAGCTAAAAACACATTTTGGGCCTCGCCCGTGCGTAGTACGCGAATACATAATTTTAGCACGCTTAAATTGTTTTTTAGACTAAAACCAGCCCCATCATCTCTCCTGTTATTGAACCCACTAATTCTTCACAGTCTGACAATCAGCACAAACACTTTTTATTATTGCAAATCTGTCAAATATGATGCAGATTTGTATCTTTTCTAGAACCCACTTCGATGGTGTTGAAGATATAGACAATCGTCATAATCATAAATGTCCCGACATATATAAATAACTACAGCAGCAAGAGGTTAAAGAGCTCTATAAGGCTTTTGTGCATTAAAAATAAGCAAATAATCAGCAAAATCAGGTTTTTTATTTTCTTTCAAAATCTTCCTTTACCTCATCATAATCTTGCATTACTTTTATCCTTGCATCATGTTCAGAATATCCATAGGTTTTAATTAAAAATTGTTCCAATGCATAGATGTAGTACTGCTGATACTCTTTATTGTATCTGGTTTCCATTTTTAGCCGATTCAAATATTGATGTTTCTTAGAAGGTCTATTCCATAATTGTCACTATCGTCCAAGTATTTTTACAGTAAAGGATGAATTACTTTTAATCTCCACTCTCTTAATAAACTAAAGTTTATTTATTTGATTTTTCTTTATATTTAATTTTCATATTCTACCAAAATCTCACCGTCAATAAATCCAAATTTTAGAAATGATGGTTGTGAGATTGATTGTTTAGGTGCTTGTGAAGGGAAACAAACAGAAGAAAGTTACCTTGAAAGTGTTGCGGCAATACGAAATATTTTAAAAGGATTAAAAGAAGCAGGAATGTAATAAATGTGGAATGTCAGTTAATGCAACTTGTGCAAAATGTGACGCTCCCCTGGAAAATGATATGCTTACCATAGATGATGGAACGCAAGTACAAATTTCTAAATGTCCAAATGAACATGGGAAAATAAAATCACCACTTTGTTGTGGGCAAGATATGACTTGTACTGTCTAAATATATTTGGAAGGTAAAGTATAATTTCCTCATCCAAGTGTATATGTGTGGTTATTCTTGAATGAAAGGAGTTGGTTATTCTTCCTATTAAATGAGGTTATAATTCCCCTTATGGTCCAACTCCCTTCCTAAACGATAATCTTTTACCAATCAAGTTTTAGTCCAAGTGTCCCTTCTAATTTTTTAACAAGTTCATTTTCATACTCCTTAATGTTTTCACCAGACAGTTCTTGATACATTTTTGTTTTTCAGGATGCAACATTTACTAAACTAACCAATTAGGATTCCTATGAAACATCTATTCTTCATCCTCTCAATCCTTCTTTTTTCTTCTTCTCTGTTTGTTTATCCTCTATCTCCTGTGAGAAACCTCCACTAATTCTTCACAGTCAGACCAATTAACAAGGAGAATGAATGGGATAAAACCTTGCATTGTGAATTTGAGCAACGGTTACTTAATTATTCCAATAATTTTCATGATAAAACCAAATTCATTAAGGCTACTATATCTTAACTTTGGTCATTTTACCAACCACATGCTGATGTTGATCTTTGCAAAGGCAGCATTTAGTGCAGGAATAGACTTCGGATTTGGGAAAGATGGAGCTTATGCTGAAATGATTGCTTACGGGATTCCTTCACTAGTTCTGTTTGGTGCATGTGCTCCACTTGCAGCGCTTGGGGCAGACCACTGGAATCGTAATGGAATGTTGACTGTTTTTTTTATCGGCATCGGATTGTCTTCTATTTTGACTGGATTCTCCCAGAGTCTTCTTCAAATTGGTTTTGGACTTGCTCTCATTGGTGTATTTGCATCTATTTACCATCCAATAGGTATAGCTATGGTAATCGAGGGTGGAGGAAAAATTGGGTGGCGTCTAGGGGTGAATGGAGTGTGGGGTAATATGGGTGTTGCAGCAGCACCATTAGTGACTGGTTTAACCATCGCCCAATTTGATTGGCGGATGGCTTTCATCATTCCTGGATCGGTTTCGATACTTACTGGCCTTGGATTTCTAGTCTTCGGGCGTAGTGTGGGTGCTAGAACACTTGAAGCTACTCAACAGGAAAAAGAGTTAGTCGGATTTGCACCTGGCTGGAAAAGAGCCTTGGTTTCGCTTGGCTTAGTTACAGCCGCTGGGGGCTTTGTCTTCGGAGCGATGACATTTCTTATTCCTCGATTGTTCGATGTTCGGATGCAAGGAATTTCTGAAGACATAGCTGTGACAGGCACCTTAGCGGCTTTAATATATGCAGTGGCTGCTTTCGCTCAGCTTGTAGTCGGACGAGCTATCGACAAACTAAGCATAAAAACTGTCTTGATTTTCATTGCTGCTGGTCAGCCATTGTTCCTTTCCATGATGGCTATACAGACAGATTATACCCTATTTGCGGTTTCTCTGCTGGCCATGGGTTTTGTATTCGGCCAGATTCCAATAACTGATGCATTATTGTCACAATATGTTCCTAATAAATGGAGAACCAAGGTACTCTCTATAAAGTTCATGATAAATCTGGTGATTGGAGCTTTAGCGTTGATGATGGCAAGGTACTTATTGTCTACTGGAGCGGGCTTTGAAACAGTAATGCGAGTAATTGCAATTGCAGCATGTTTTATTGTAGGGGCTGCTATTTTGTTGCCGAAACGTCATGATTCAAGCAAAATTGAAATCTAACTTGAAAGAGGTGTAATGGAGTAAAACAGTAATGCCATAAAAAAAACTAAGTCCTATCATCTTCTTTAAGTATGCCCCACTAATTCTTCACAGTCAGACAAAACTCGACAGCTTACCTACCATTTTTTGTCTATTAATCCTGTGTCGGGATTATGATGTCCATATAGGGGATTTAGATTCTTTGTCTGTCTGATAATTGTAGTTGTTTCATAATAATTTATAAATTTGATTAAATAACAAAAAGTTTTGAACATTCTAAAATCTAGTTTTCCTAATTTAAAATATTTTGTTATTAATTAATCCAACTAAAACTGTATCTAACAGGAAGAATTTTTAAAAAACATAGTATTTAGGAGGAGTGTCCATATAGGTGTCTATAAGTCGTCACACTAGGCAGTAGTTAATAATGCCCAATAACTATTTAATAGTATGATATCATTATAAATAATACTAAATTAAAGTAATAAATAGGAGTCTAAATAAATCGTATCTATCGGACTCATAATTGCCCGGTCTGGGATTCATGTCCTGCTTGGCCAACCAATAAATTCATTGATTCGCCTTCAGACATCTTTAGAATTTCCATTGTGTCTGTCTATTTGACCAAAATTATAGTCTCTCCACTTTATTCTACTCTTTCATTTACTCGCTCTACTTAAGGAACTATTTAAAACACTCTGAAGCAGTATTTTTACAGTGTCCCAAAATTTGCATGTAAAAAACGTATTAATTGCAAAAGGGCTTGCAAATTTGGTAAAATTGTTCTGTTAATGAAGAAAAAAGTTTAATCATACAGACTGAAAATGGCCATGAGTTACTATATTTCTTTAAAATTTCAATCATTTTTGCCGATTTCATTTCTGCTGATAAAATTTAAAATGAAAATACGTTTATTTTTGATTCTGATGATTCCAGTTTTTCTGATGTTTTCTACAATCGGAATATATTTAATTGAGTATATTTTGTCTGGAAATAAAGAAATCCATCTTTCACAGTGCTTGGTGGTCAATAGTAACTTTAACTACTGTGGGATATGGAGATGTATATCCAATAACTGTAGGGGGGAAAATATTTACTTTTTTTGTAATGGCGGCAGGTTTAATCAATTTTTCAATTGTTGTTTCAATGGTTACAGACAAGTTTCAGGAGTTTCGCTCCGGGCGTGATCGCGGACTGGATTCCATTAAGATAAAAAGCCATATTTTGATATGTTCTGATGATCCAACCTGGATGAAGGAAATTCTCTCTCAGAATCAAAAATATGTAAAGAGAGACAAGGTTGTATTGATTTCTCCTTTTGATGAACATCCGCTGTTGGCAACGTCATACAAAAGATTAAAATGGGTCTCAGGTAATTCTTTTGATCTAAACGTTTTAAGGAAGGCAGCTGCAGCAAAAGCGAAAATTGCCTATGTATTTTTTAAAGACAGCAGTTATGCCCTGATGACAGTTTTGCAGCTTGAAACTTTGAGTGACGGAAGGATTGTGACTCAGGCACAATATGTCGGCCGGGAATATCGTAAGTATTTTGAAGATGTCGGTTGTGACCATGCTCTGGATCCATATGATCTCTACGTTCCTATGATGCTGTCAGCTTATCATTCACAGGGTGCTCCGGCATGGATCAATTCAGTGATCAATCGTAACCACGGACATCAAATTGCCACTAAAAAAACTGATTCTTTACATATTGGTAAAACCTGGCTGGAGCTGATAAAAACGAATAAACAGAACCATGGAATTATGCCTCTTGCAGTTGTTATAAATGAAGTAGTACTTATCAATCCTGATGCTTCATTTGAAATTCCGAAAGATAGTTTAATAATGCAGCTGGAACCGTTTGAAATTTCGGAAGGCAGTTCGGTAATGCAATTTGATGTCACTGAGTCAAACCCAAAAGGCGATCTTGAAAAAAATGCTATTGATGTGATGGGAATGGATGAAATAGGTATCGACGGACACATTTTAATTAGTTCCGATAATCAGGTATTCATTAATCGATGTTTGCTAGAAATGAGTCAAAGAAATCAACCTGAGAAGATAATCGTGCTTTCAGAGACTCCGCTAATGGAGGAAATTCCTGATAACTTGGATGTCGAATGGATTGAAGGAGATTCAAACTCAGAAAAATCGTTTCTGGAAGCCAGATCAACAGAGGCGAAAGTGGCCCTGATTGATCATGCAGATGATGGTCAAAACCTGATGGCTGTCCTGCGTCTGGAACAGGCAACTGATGGAGAAGTGTTTACCATTGCAACTTATCACAAAGAAGACTTTGATCAACAACTTTTCAAGGTTGGCTGTGATTTTTGTCTGGAACCGGAAGAGTTAATTGCGCCCATCCTTTCCCAGTCAGCATTAAATCCCGGATTAGGTACATTGATTGAAGAAATTGTTTCGGAGGAACCTACTACCCAGAGTCTGCATGTCCGCCAATTAAGTCGGGAATGGGAAGAAGACAGTTGGCTTTCAACTATTTTAAATTTGAAGGAAAAAGAGGGTGAACTGCCTGTAGGACTGATCTGCTGTCAGACTCACAAACTCCTTGTTAATCCTCATCCTGATCTGCAGGTAAAGCCTGGAGACCGTTTGATTTATATTGCCTCAGCCCCCCCTATTAAGGGTAAGAAAAATGTTAATATTTTTGTTCTTCATCCACAATCAAAAGTCCTAAATCTTTAAACCGTCTGAAGAAGCAGAAAAATTATACCGTAAAGGGCTAACGTTATTCAAAAAAGACGAAAATTATGAGGAAGCATACCGTTGTTTCCATCAGGCGGCAATTCTGAACCATACACAAGCAAAATATAATCTTGGTTTAATGAATTATAATGGTAAAGGTGTACCAAAGAACTTGGATGAATCATATCATTGGTTACATGAAGCAGCTAAATTCGGTAATGAGAATGCCCGTAAAGCATTGAAAAGTACCAGGGCTTTACGAGATATAACATCAAATACAATGGAACATGAAATTCCTGAGTTTGACACTGATTTGATAGGCCGAATGCCTGAAGAACAACTGTATTGGTTTGCCAGTGCAGTAATTGCAATGGTGATGGCAGACGAGCATATTGATCTTCATGAACGCTCTTTCCTCCACTCAGCTATTCGAATAGTTCGGGATAAAAGAAAAATTCAGGAGCTTGAAGAATATATTCTACGTTGGCAGACACCGCCGATTGGAGCAATGGATTTCAGTACAAAAGATAGAGATCATATTCTCGAAAGCCTGCTCAATATAGCTGCAGTTGACAGAAATTTTGATGAGAGGGAAGAAAAGTTATTGCGTGAAATAGCAGGATTGATGAAAGTACCTGAGCAGCAAATAGAAAACCTGATTAAACTTGGTCACAAGCGGGTGGAACAGTTCAGGGCTAACCAACTGCGCGCTCCAAATGTGAGAGCCAGGCTTTGATTAAAAGAGAATTAAATCCGTAAAACCCATACATACTTTTATCTGGAAAAAATCAGACCAGCTTGAATATATCTCCCAATCCATCCCTGATCGAGCGGGTATCCTTCCAGTGATTGTCGCCTGCTTCCACAAAAGACTCATGGGCCGGTTTGTCTATTTCTTCCTCAAAGATACCTCTGAAGGTTTTTGATGCAAGTTGATCAGTCTGAACAACATAACGGACCCCACTCTCGTAAAGTTTTAGTGAATCCTCATGAGAGGTTGTGACAGCTAAAAACGGAAGATCAGGTGCTGTATGCCTAATGTAACCTGCGAGTTCCAGATCGGAATCTAAGTCACTTCCAGTACAGGAAACAACAACTTTTGCCTCACTAAGTTTATATTCTCTCCACACCTTAGGGTCGTTTGGGTCAGCATAAACCGGATCAACGTTTGAATCTTTGCGTTCCTGAAAATGTTTGATAATTTCTGGATCGCAGTCGATCAATAAAACGCGTTCTGGAGTAAGTTGATCCTCATAAAACTCTCCTATTTCCTGCGCTATTTCGTTAAAACCCAGCAGTACAACATGGTCTTTAAGTACGACTTGCTGATTGTTTTCCAGGTCTAAGGCTGAAATATTTCGGTTTAATACACCAACAAGCCATTTGAAAGAATTATATAGTCCCGGTTGAACAGCATGACCCATGGATGAGATTAGGAGTGAAAGAAGAATTACTGTAATTATAATCGCAAAAAGGCGATCGTTAAAGAGACTATATTTCCAGGCTAAAAGGGCGACAATGATTGAAATAGCTGATGACTGATTTAAGGTCGTCCCGATAAAAAATGCGGTACGTCCTTTGAGCTTTGTAGCATACCCGGTAATTATTAAAAAGAACGGTTTGATGATAACAACTAAAATCAAGAGTGGTATGATTGCCCCCATATTTCCAGAAAAGTTTACGACCTGAATTGTTGCTATTTCTACTCCGAGTGTCAGGAAAAATAATGCTTGTCCGAATAATTTCAGTGGACCAACTTTGTCCTCAATGTCAAGCCTGTACGGCAGGTTCCCTACTGAAATTCCGGCGAAGAAAGCTCCAGCTTCAGGGGAAATTCCTATGTAACCGCAAATGGCCGCAATACCCATACAGTATCCCAGAGCGCTGACAAACAAAAGTTCTGGGGATCGTAATAAATATCGTACAACTGGTTTCAGTACTACTTTTGACAGGATCATTAGAATAACCACCAAAAAAACCAATCTTTCTGTCAGCCATAGGTTGAATTCCATGAAAGAATCCGCTCCAGAAAATAAAGTAGAGGAATCGGAAATTTGACTTACTACTCCAGTAGCACTTAACTTGGCAATGAAAACGATTGCACAAAGGGAACTAATTACAGCAATACCCTTTGAAATTTGACCTTGTAGTGATTCTTCGGTTCCACTATTTTCCAAGGCAGAAAGAACCAGTATGCTTGATGGAACTGCAAGGCAAAGCGCAAAATAAATGCTTTCACTAAAGCCTTCTGTACCTGCAAAAAAAGATGCAGCCCAAAAATACAGAAGCAATCCCAAACCCATATAACCGACTCCATTGACAAGAATCAGATTTAACCTCTTAGTTATGTCAATGAGGTTGAATTGCAGTCCAGTCATGAATAGAATCAGCACAATACCAATTTGCTGGAATCCAGAAAGAATGGAACGTATTCCATTATATTGTTCGTCAAGCTGATCAAGCGAGGTTTCAGGAAGTCCAGCAATACTAGCCATGATATAACCCATGATCACAAAAGACAGAATATTTGTCTGCTTGAGTTTTGTTAGTACTATTGTGAGCAGCATTGCCCCACCTAGCATCAACCCTAGAGGTTTAATGAACCAGCCTCCACCTCCTGCATATGCAGGAAAAGCGGCTAATAGTCCAACAGCTAAAATGGCCGTGAATCTGAAGTAAAGTGATTTAGACATAAGACCTCTTTGTATATTGTTTAGCATGAAATTAAACTTTAGCAAAAGCTTCGCCTAAACCCTCTTGCAGTTTTTTTGTTTCAGAAAAATGACTTTCACCAGCATCACGGAAAGCTTCTTTGGGTTGCTTAGTTTCTTCCATTTCAAACATATTACGGAAGGATTTTGCGGCCAGATACTCTGTTTGAATTACATAGCGTGCACCTGCTCCATACAATTCCAAAGTTTCTTCATGCGAGGAGGTTGCAGCAATAAACGGAATGTCTGGAGATTCCTTTTTGAGCCAGCGGGAAATTGCCAATTCTGCCTCCTGGCCTCCATCCATACAGGAGATCACCACTTTTGCTTTGTTAAATGCTAAGTCTTCCCAAACATCTGGATCGGCCATATTTGAGTAGTGTGCGTGTATGTTAGTGTGAGCGTGCTGATTTTCAAAATGTTCTATAATGTGCGGGTCTAAGTCCAATAGCAAAACTTGTTGTCCCCGCTGAGCGTAAAAATCAGCAATTTCAATTGCCAGCTCGTTATATTCCATGATTACTACGTGTCCTTCCAATACAAACTCTTCAGTACCGGACTCTGCTTTAGCAGTCGATCGTCCATCCATAAAATTCAGGACCTTTGAAAATACTCCATAGATAGGTCCAAGAAATTGATGCCCCAGTGAAGAAAAGAAAAATGAGATTAAGACTACCAAAGTGATCACAATAAATAAATGTGGATCAAAAAGTTTGTACTGCCAACAAAGCACTGCTAGCATCAAAGAAAATTCTGAACTTTGGTTAATAATGGCGCCCATGAGAAAAGAAGGTTTGCCACTCAAACGACTCATGTATCCCAAAAAAAGCATCAATGGAATAGTAAGAACTACGACCAAGATCGCAAGTATTAAACCTTCTGTTAAACCACCTAGCATCTGTTCCGGTTTTAATTCGGAAATATCGAAACCAAGTCCCATAAAAAAGAGGATAATACCGAAGGCTTTTAGGGGTTCTACTTTGTCTTCAATCTCATGTCGATATGGTAGTGCGGCAAGAGTGGCTCCAGCAAAAAAAGCACCGATTCCTGAAGAAAAATGAATAACTTCGCAAAGTCCCGCAACTCCCATACCATATCCCAAAGTGCCGATAAAGAGCAACTCGCCTGATTGTGCGAAAAACTTGAAAAGTGGATTGAGAAGATACTTGGTCACAAAATAAAGGACGATGGCCAGGCCGATCATTTTTGCAAAAATCATCGCAACTTCAACCCCCAGTGAAGCGCCACCGACTTTGTCTGGATTCAGACTGCCGAGAATGGCAAGTGCTACTACCGCCACAATATCTTGCAGGACCATCAGACCAAGTGCTACCTGCCCATGTTCTTCAGCAATTTGGCCTGTACTTTTGAGTGTCCCAATTACCAAAATTGTGGAAGACAATGTCAGGCAAAGTGCAAAATAGATCAGGGCAGGTGCGGCATTTTCCACCGGTAAACCCGCTGCTGCCATATAATCCGCGTCAATGCCGACGTACAGCAGACCAAGAGCCGCACTGATGCCGAACAAACCGATGATCTGGCCAAACCCGTTGATCAACAACAGTTTCCATCGTTTGATCAATCCGGGAATATCGACTTCCATTCCGGCCATAAAAAGCAAAAGGGTGATTCCAATATCAACAAAAGCGGTCATAACGTCTTTGTTGATGACTTCCCTCACACCAAAGATTCCACCCAAAACGCCGACAATGATGAATGCAAACAAACTTGCCTGTTTGGCGTAGCTCAATATTATAGCCACTACAGCCGCTGCCAACAGCATGGCACCTAATGGCTCAATTAAGCTGTTCCCTCCACCTCCGCCTCCAGCATACGCAGGCAGGCCAAGTAATAATAAAATAAGGGTGAATCCCCCATGTCTCACATTGAATTTCATAAGGTTATCTCCTGATTCATGTTTCCAATATTTGATGCTTAAGTTTACTCAATTAAATTAGTAGATTGATTTTAATCAAAAATCTTTAGGTAAAAGAATTGCACATCCAGCTGAATTTGCAAGTTTTAAGATGGATATGAATAACAACAACTGAAATGACTATATTTATTCTAGACTGTGCAGGTTTTGTTTTGCTGATTAATAATATTTTTCAAATAGTATCAAAAATAAAATTTTGATGATCAATCTGATTCAGGATTTTCGTTGAAAGTGAGTATTATGTCAAGGAATAACTGAAATAATTTTATGTAAATCTTTGATGCAGTTGAAAAAGCCCTAAAACCGTGTCATTTCGAGCGAAGCGAGAAATATTATATAAGCCATCACACTAATATCATTAAAATATTAATCTACACTCGAAATGACTGTGTGGATTTAAGACTTTATTCAAGACAGTCAACTTTAATTTATAAGCAAAAATCAGTCTAAGGATACTTGAGGATAAGACCACGGATTTTCTTTTTCAAAAGCACGAGCAGTACGAAACAACAGAGCTTCTTCAAAAGGCGGAGCTACTAACTGAAAACCGGAAGGTAAACCGTTATCTGTTAATCCGGCCGGTACTGACAAAGCAGGAAGGCCAAGATAATCAAAAGGGCGTGTAAAGTGGCCGAGTAAAATAAGATATTCGATGAAACCCGGATTTGCCTTTATGTTTGACTCTTCCAGTGTAGGAACAGGAATTGGTACAACAGGCGCGTGAAGCACATCCACTTTTTCAAAAACTTCCTTTAGAAAATCCTCCAAAATGACCTTGCGCAGTTTAAGTGCGTCTAGGTAATCAACTGCAGAAAACAATAAACCGGTCAGCAAACGTTCACGCGTCTGGGAACCGTAATCTTCCGGTTGTTCTTTCAACCAGTTTGCATGGGCGGAACTGCTCTCTGCACCGGCAATTATGTTGGCCATATTGTTGCTGATTTCAAAATTCTCCGGTAATGGTATCTCAACAACTTTTGCTCCAAGGCTCCGAAAAACAGCTAAGCTACTCTCCATTTCCCTCTGTACCTCCGGATGCAGTTGATCTAAAAAACCTAAAGGTCCGTTTCCGTATGTTGTCGGAACACCTATTTTCAAATCCTGAATTCCTGACTCTATCCTGGAAAGAAAATCTGGTTTTGGTTGATAGTAAGAAGTGGAATCGTTTGTATCTTTACCTACAATAATTTGTGTGAGCAAAGCACAGTCTGCAACAGTTCTGGTAAGCGGACCGATATGATCCAGTGAAAATGAAAGCGGCATTGCACCAAAACGGCTGACACGTCCGTAAGTTGGTTTCATGCCAACCAGCCCGCAGCAAGATGCAGGAAAGCGAATGGACCCTCCTGTGTCAGAACCAAGTGAGCCATAACTCAAAAAACCAGCTACTGCTGCTGCCGGACCGCTTGAAGAACCACCTGGAATGTATTCCGGATTCCAAGGATTGCGGACATCACCAGTTATTTCATTGTGACCGGTCAGTCCGTAAGCAAACTCGACCATTTTCAATCTGCCGATATCCAAAGCTCCAGCCTGGTCGAGTTTGAGCAGAACTGTAGCAGTCACATCTGGAACATAATCTTCACAAATTTTAGAACCACACGCAGAGATTTTACCTGTACGGTAAAACATGTCTTTATGCAAAAGAGGTACGCCGTGCAGTGGTCCCTGCGAGATTCCGGAGGATAACTCCTGATCGGCTGTTTCAGCTTCGGCCAGTGCCTGTTCTGGAAACAAACGAGCCACGCAATTAAGTGAGGGGCCTCGTTTTTCTAGTTCTTCCAGACTGTTCCTGACAACTTCCTGTGAAGATACCTCCCGCTTGACAAGTGCTTCGGAGATCTCAGTCAGGCTCATGCTGGACAAAGCCTCATCAACCATTCTTCTCCACTTCTAGTTGAATGTCTAAATTATATGCGGAAAGAGTTTTACCATATTCTGAAGGTTCAGTTCCAAATGAAAGGTGTTTTAAAAACCTTTTCTTAGTCCCGGTGAGGATTTTAACTGACTTCAAAGCAAATTTAACTTCCGGAACGTCGTAGTTCTGATCAATAAAAGCAGACCATTTATTTTTCATGGAAATTTTTTAGTAAAGGGAAGAGTTCAACTTTTCTTGCCGAAAAGCATAGAGTCAGGTAAAAAGACTCTTTTAATCGATTATGCCATATGTCGGGTTAAGTCAAAGCCTAACCCGACATATGGTTGTCTGAATTTAAAAAGAAAATAATTAACCGGAAGGTACCTTGGAAATAATTCCCTTGACGTAATACATCATGCCGAGCATTTCTCCGTCATTTAAGGGTTTTGTAACACGAGTTCCATCCTGTTTGGTAAATCCATGATCAAACACATCCATTGTGCCACTAAGGATTCTACCTTTTTCTCTGTTCATTTGTACAATCAGTGATTGTGGAACATCCGGATGAAAACTGGTCAGGCCAACAATTCCACTGTCAAGTCCCCACCAATGAGAGCCTGCTTTCCAGGTTCCGTTTTCCACAGATTTGACGGCTTCAAGATAATAGACATCCCAGTTCCAGACAGCCGCGGTCAAATGAGCCTCTTTACCATAGATGGCCATATCTGTATCATTACCGATAGCGTAAACTCCATTTTTCTTTGATGTTTGAACTGTTGCTGGAGAGTCTGCCATGGTTACAATCACGTCAGCACCATTGTCAATGAGAGCTTGAGCTGCATCACTTTCTTTGGCAGGATCAAACCAACTGTTGATCCACAAGACTTCAACTTCAATATTTGGATTGGATTGCTGTGCACCAAGTGTGATGGCATTTATATGCCGGATTATTTCTGGAATTGGCTGGGAGCCGACAATACCTATTCGTCCCTTTTTGCTCATGCCTCCGGCAATGATGGCGGCAAGATATTTTGCCTGATACATGCGCCCAAAATAGTTACCCATGTTTTTGCTTTGCTTAAATCCGGAGCAGTGCAGGAAGGTTTTGTCAGGAAACTTTTTTGAGACTTTCAAAGTTGGATCCATGAAACCAAAACTGGTGGTAAAAACTATGTCGGCTTTTCGTGCCATCTTTAAGATCGGTCCCTCAGAAGATCCTTCAGGAACACTCTCTACAAAATATGTCTTATGTCCGGCTTCCTCTAATGCTTTGCGTCCCAAGTCATGAGCATGGGTCCAACCTCCGTCTCCAACGGGGCCAACATAAATGAAACCAACACTTGGTTTTGCAGCCCAAGCAGACCCTCCTACCAATAACATGGTTAGAGTGGTTGATATTATTATTGAAATTAATTTTCTCATTTTATCTCCTAGAGAAAGGTTAAAAGAACCTCAAATCGGTTCATTTCAAAATCCGGCAAAAGCCGGGTGAATCCGCACATAAGATCAATGTTTTTCACCTCTGAAAAAAACTTTTCCAAGTGCGGCAGGCATGACCTGGATTCCTCGCCGGTTATTCCGGATCGTAACCAAAGTCAGTACCAAGATCGTTAAAACATAGGGCAGCATTTTCAAAAAATATGGTGACATATCGATGCCCAATATTTGCAGACGCAGTTCCAGTGCTAGTGCAAGGCCAAAGAGATAAGCTCCCCCAAGGGCCTTTAGCGGGTCCCAAAAAGCAAAGATGACTAAAGCAACCGCAATCCATCCGCGTCCCGCAGTAATACCATCTACCCAAAACGGAGTTAATGCAAGCGGAAAATACGCTCCTCCAATTCCAATCAACATTCCACCTCCTACAACTGCAAAAAAACGATAACTCAACACGGAAAGTCCAAGTGAATCACAGACCTCCGGAGCTTCGCCTATTGAACGGATGTTCAGACCAATCCGAGTTTTGAATAGCAGCCACCACGATAAGGCGACACAAATGTATGAAAAATAAACAATGACATCCTGATTGAAAAGCACCGGTCCAAGCACCGGAATAGTATGTAATCCGGGTATTGGAATCCGGCTTAAAGGTTCCACAGTTTCTCCCATCAATTTGTCACCAAACAAACCACTTAGTCCAGTACCAAAAAAAGTCAGTGCCAGCCCTGAAGCAATCTGACTTGCCCGTAACATTAAACAAACTATCCCGTGAATCATTGACACAATTCCGGAAGCAAAAGCCGCGGCAGCAACTGCATAAAAATAGTTTCCGGTATTCAACATGACAACAAAGGCCACTAACGCTCCCACGAGCATCAGCCCCTCCATTCCTAGATTGATCACGCCCGCACGCTCACTGATCACTCCACCCAGTGTTGCGAATAATAACGGCGTTCCCATGGCAACTGCGGCAATCAAAATTTGTATGAAAAATTCCATATCTTTTTGTTTTTAATTAGAACTCTTAAATTTTGCCAAAACACACAAAAACATTTATTTTATGGAACGTTTGATTTTATAAAATAATTTTTCTTGTTTTAATCTTGTGCTTTTGTGTGTTTTTGGACAACAGCCTACTAAATTTTTTAAATTAGATAATTCAGTGAAAATATCAGAACCCAAAACTGTAAACAAAATAATACCCTGGTACAAATATACCATTGAAATTGGCAACCCGTATTCAATTTGCAAAACCTCTGCACTGACAAAAACAATTGACATAAAAAATGCACTTAAGACAACACCAAGCGGATGATTCCTGGCAAGCCAGGCCACAATGATTCCCGTATAACCATAGCCGATGGAAATATTTTGCTGCAAACGGTAATGAATACCTGCTACTTCGCTGAATCCGGCAAGGCCTGCAATGGCTCCACTTGCGGCAAAGACCAGGATTGTCAATGTCCTAATGTTAACTCCGGAGTAACGGGCTGCGTCAGGATTGTCACCGGTCAGGCGGATTTGAAAACCAAGCTTGGTTCTCCATAAAACCCAGGCTACAATTGCTATAAAGACAAAGGCCAGAATAAGTCCGGCATGAATTGAAGTATTTCCAAATGAAGGAAGTTGTGCTGCTTCAGAAAATTCTTTAGTGATCGGAAAATTGTTGGTTCCCGGATCACGCCATGCTCCAAACAACAAATAATCTATCCATGCAACAGCCACATAATTCAACAGAAGAGAAGTTATGATTTCGTTGACTCCAAAACGGGCTTTTAAGAATCCGGGGATGCAGCCCCAAAAACCACCGCCTATCATGGCCATGATGAGCATTAGTATAATTAGCATACCGTCAGGAAGTTGCCCATCGTAATGTAAAGCAACCCAGGTCATGGCAAATGTACCCATGTGAAACTGACCTTCTGCGCCAATATTCCAAATAGCCGCATCTGAGAAGCCAAGTGACAACGGCCAAGCCCAATAAACATCAAAGGTGCCGCCTTAACCAACAGGTCCTGCCAGCCATATTTAGTCAGAAAAATTTCCTCTCCAATAATCCGGAAAGCGGCCATTGGCTCAATTCCAGCTGCCAAGAAAAAGAACCAACTTATTAACAAGACTAACAACAATGCTGCGCCAAGCATTAATAATCGCGCCCAGGACGTAGCATTGTTTCGCTTTTCCAAAAAAATTTGCATTTTAATGCTCTTGGGTTTTAGAATATCAAAACTCTTTTAAAGAGCAGGAAACTAAGTTGCAGGAATGAAAAAGTCCCACAATTTTCAGGAACCTTTCAAGAAGGAAGGTGGTTTTCTGTTATTTGAAAGTAGCTATGTATGCCGCGACATTATTAATAGCCTCATCATTGGCTAAAGTCATCGCCATTGGACGCATTTGCATTCCAAAGACATCTCCACTTTTTGTGCCTCGAATTCCAGCCTTGAAGTTTTTTAACTGCCGTACGATATACCAATCCTGTAAACCTGTGAGTCGGGGTGAGTTTAAAGCTTTATTACCACCACCAGTCGGTCCGTGGCATGTTTGGCAAATCATGTAAGATGCTTTTCCTGCTTTGGCATCTCCTTTTACTGTACTTTCTGAAGGTTTTGACGCAGGCATGCTTGAAACATAAGCTGCCATGTCTGAAACCGCCTGATCATTGGCTAAAGTCAAAGCCATGGGGCGCATTTGCATGCCATAGGAATCTTTGGGATTTGCACCGCGGATTCCCTTCTTATAATTATTTAGTTGGCGTTCCAGATACCACGGTTCTTGACCAGCAATCCTGGGCGCGTTCAGAGCTTTGTTCCCCATGCCGTTTGCTCCATGACAGGCAGCACAAACCGCATATGCGGCTTTCCCTTTTGTTGCATCTCCAGCAGCATAAGCATTCAAAGCCAATCCAATTCCGAGAATGAGAGTCAGTCCAACAGCAAATATTATTTTCATACTAATTCCTTTTCTTTGAAAAATTAAAATTTAACAAACGCATAATTATATAAAATTTAACAAACTAAATAACTTTGGCTCCCTCCTGTATAACAAGTTGAGCGTGTATAAATTTATAACAATATTTAGCTAAAGGGGCAAATAGGAATTTGATTTATTTTGAGATGTTATTTTTTTTGCAAAAGGTCTTGCTTCTGGAAAGATTGACCAATATTTCTAAACTTCCAAAATCTCGAAGGGAACGACTGCATCTGTCATCCAGCAGTTTTTGAATTGCTCTCCCTGCTGAAGAGATAGAAGAAAGCGGAAACCTTTGCGGGTCCCTTTAGAGGTAGTGATTATCACTTCCTGAATGGCCACATTACCTTCGACCTTTAAATTTAGAAAAGTTGCATCAATATGGTTTAGCAAAGGATGGTAGGAAGGACTTTTGACTAGCGTTATAAAGTTACTTAGGGGTCCAGTTTGGACTTTATTTTGGGGAGAAGCAAAGCGGAATGTGATTTCAATACCATGGTTTGAAACATCATTTTGTTGCATGGCCATAAGTTGAAGACTTACAATTTCGTTAGCTTTTAGCTCTGGATTAGGATAGGTCGTATTTATACTTCCGAGGGCCCAGGCGTAAAAAGGGGAAATTACCAAACAAACTATTAAAAAATTCTGTTTTAACATATTGTATATACCTTACAAAATCCTAATAAGATTTATTTTGCCTAACCGTTAGATTTCCCTTGTATGAAGTTAAGCATTTTTTAATTAAATAGTACTTTTAGAAGTCTTTTCATCTCAATTTAAAAAAATTACACCTAAGAATAATTTAACCCAATATTTATGTTTATTATTTATATTTTTACAAAAGCTTTAAATCAACTGTTTTAACAGGTTCTTAGAAGATTTCCAAAAAAAATTATTTAAGCGTAGATATGTAGGCAGCAATGTTATTTATTGCTGCGTCGTTTGGAAGAGTCATGGCCATTGGACGCATTTGCTGACCATAAGTATCTTTTGGATCCGCACCACGAATTCCGTTTTTAAAATTATATAGTTGTCTAACGATATACCAGTCATTTTGGCCAGCAATAGCTGGAGCATTAAGAGCTTTGTTGCCTTCACCATTTGCTCCGTGACAGGACGCACAGATTGCATATGCGGCTTTCCCTGCTGCAGCATCGCCTTTAATCGTTGGAGAAGAAGCTGGACTTTTTAGAGTACTCACATAATCTGATACATCTGCAATCATCTGATCGTTGGCAAGAGTCATAGACATCGGTCGCATTTGCTGTCCATATATGTCTTTCTCATGAGATCCCCGTATACCTGATTTGAAATTTGCCAATTGTCGGGCAACGTACCATGCCTTTTGTCCAGAAATTCTTGGCGCGTTTAGAGCCTTGTTTCCACCACCATCAGGTCCGTGACAGGAAGCACATACTCCATATAAATTTTTTCCATTTTCGGTAGAGCTGGTAACAGACACTGAGGCTGATTCAGCAGTACTGATCTTAGCAGTTTGTGAAATTGCAGGCTGAGCTTTTTCTTTAAAAGTTGAGACATACAGTGCAACATTGTTGATAGTGTCATCATCAGCCAGAGCCATTGCCATGGGCCGCATTTGCATTCCATAAACATCCTTTTCATGACTTCCACGGACACCTTTTTTAAAACTGTGTAACTGCCTGGCTATGTACCAATCTTGAAGTCCAGCAATTTTTGGTGCATTCAGTAACTTGTTACCTTCACCCTCTAAACCGTGACAAGCTATGCAAGTTGCATAACTTGTTTTTCCGCTGTCACCGTTACCCTGTAATATTGATTTTGAAGGTTTTCCCCTAAGAGTTGCTATAAAAGACACTACTTTTTTCAAGTCTGAATCTTTTACTAAAGTCATAGCCATCGGACGCATTTGAATTCCATAAAGATCTTCAGAATGTGTTCCGCGGATACCATCACGCCAGTTACGCAACTGGCGTTCTATATACCAGGCATGCTGCCCTGCTAAACGCGGCGCTCCAAGTTTCTGATTGCCTTCACCCTCCGATCCATGACACGAAGCACATGGAGCATAAAGTGGTTCACTTACAGGTGCTTGAACATTAGTTACAGCCTTGCTGGAAGAAGCCACGGTTACAGGTTTGGAAATTGATCTACTTTTTAAAGTTGCAACATAAACTGTCATGTCTCTGACTGCTTCATCGTTTAAAAGAGCTATGGCCATCGGGCGCATCTGCTGGCCATAAATATCTTTGGGATGGACCCCACGAATGCCTCTTTTAAAATTGTTTAATTGTCTTTCCACATACCAGTCAGGAAGTCCAGCAATTTTTGGCGCATTCAGTGCCTCGTTACCCTGACCGTTTGCACCATGACAAGTGGCACAAACAGCATAAGCCGATTTCCCTTTCTTGATATCTCCTTTTACCCCAGAGTGTTTTCCTCGACCGTTCAGGCTTCCCACATACGCTACAACATCATCAATGTCCTGATCTGTCCCAAGGGTCATGGCAATTGGACGCATTTGCATGCCGGTAATATCATTAATATGTGTGCCACGCACATTATTTTTAAAATTATTGAGCTGTCTAGCTATATACCATGAATGTTGGCCTGAAGAGGTGGCGCTATCCCATCGTTGCCTGCTGCATTTTCCCCGTGACAGGCAGCGCATACCTTGTACTTTGCTTTTCCACGTACCACGTCTCCTTCTGCAAAGACATTTGTAGAAAATGCAATTCCTAGAACAAAAATAATTATTCCTGCTATATAATGCTTCTTCATTACAATTCCATCGTAATTTAAAACCTTGTAAGCTGTGTCAGTTCAAAAGATAATTTTTGACTTTATGAGTTTATAGCGCTAACTCTAGCAAGATTTTGAAAAATTGGCAAATTCTTTGGCTATTTTGAAAAATATTTTACCTGTCAATCTGAATCAGTTTGAAAACGTGCTGAAGCTCGACATTCTTCGAATGACTGTGAATTGTAACTGAATCCATTTCCAGCACGCACCTTTTGACGATCTTTCTCAAGTATCTGGCGACACTTCAGATAATTTTTCTCGTTTAGCGTAGTTCCGCATCCGCCGATTACCGGTAAAAAAATACTTAACAACAATGCACACAGTAAAAAACTCGGTAAAGTGGTCACATATTTATTACTCACGAAGAAAATTATGGTTTAGATTTTTTTTGTTATTTGTTTTCTCTGCAAACGCTGAATGTGAAAAGTCAGGCGTTGGCAAAAAATATCAATATCAGCTTCAGTTGTTGACCAACCCCAACTGACCCTCAGACTTGATTTTGCTTCAGCACGGGAAAGGCCCATGGCCAAAAGCACGGGACTTGCTTCCATGGCTCCGGAAGAACAGGCTGAGCCTGTTGAAACAGCTATTCCATCAAGGTCAAGTGAAATCAACAGACTTTCAGCGCTGACATTGTTGCAACCAAAGTTGATAGTATGGGGCATACTATTTTCCAAATCAGTGTTTAGAAATATGCCTTTTATTTTATTGATTTCGTTTAGAATTAGGTCCCGGAATATTGAGAAACGATCCCTGAGGGATGATTGATTCGCGAGGTACCACTCAACTGCTTTTGCAAAACCAACGGCAAGCACCACATTTTCAGTACCTGCTCGTCGTACACGTTCTTGTTTTCCACCCGAGATCAATGATTCGAATGCAGTTCCCTGTTTTACGTAAAGCAGGCCTATTCCACAAGGACCACCAAGTTTATGTGCAGTTGCAGAAGCAAAATTAACTCCGGATAAACTCAAATCCAATTGCATTTTTCCATATGCCTGAACAAGATCAGTATGAAATGGTATTTTATTTTCTTGCGCAATTTTACTTAATTCTTCTACGGGCTGGATATTCCCAGTTTCATTGTTAGCAGTCATAACCGAAATCAAAGATGTTTCCGGACGAAGTACCTCTCGCAATTTTTCTGGTTCAACTATTCCGGATGAATCGACAGCTAGTTCTGTGAATTGAATATTAGGTTGACCACCAAGAATTCTACAAGTTTCAAGAACAGAAGGATGTTCTACTGCAGAGACAATTAAATGCTGTTCTCGGGAATTCATTAATAATTGCCTGAGTACAGTATTGTTGCTTTCAGTTCCACCGCTGGTAAAAAGAATTTCCTGAGATCTTACTCCCAAAGAATTTGCCAGGTTGTCTTCGAGTTTTGTAGAAAACGACATAGACGCCTGGTTACGTTCGAGTAAAGCAACTTCGCTCATTACATTTTCCACCTCAGGCAATAATGGTGAAGTTGCATTATGATCCAAATAAATTTTGGAATTAGACACTGTAAACTCTGGAAGAAATGGAAAAAGAGGATCTTAAATAGAAATTTTATTGTGGCGGACCTTCAGATCCGCTACAAGTAATCAGCCAATTAACAAACCGCCGTACTGAATGAAAAACGGAACAAAAACAAGGCTGAGAATAGCAGAAAGTTTAATAAGGATGTTTAGGGCAGGGCCGGAAGTGTCCTTCAAAGGATCACCAACTGTATCTCCAACCACTGCGGCTTTGTGAGTCTCTGTACCTTTTCCACCAAGGTTACCTTTTTCTATGTATTTCTTGGCATTGTCCCAGGCTCCTCCAGAATTCGCTGATGAAATAGCGAGAACGCCTCCGGAAACCAGAGAACCTGCCAAAATTCCGGCAACAGCGGGAACCCCAAACAGGAAACCCACCAAAAGCGGTGTACCCATGATCAATATTCCCGGAGGAATCATTTCACGCAGTGCCGCTTCTGTAGAAATACTAACGCATTTTTCGTAATCCGGTTCTGCTGTGCCTTCCATGATTCCAGGAATTGTACGAAACTGGTGGCGGACTTCTTCAATCATGTCAAAAGCTGCCTTGCCGACTGATTTCATAGTCATTGCGGAAAAGAGGAAGGGTAGCATGGCCCCAACAAATAGTCCGGTTAAGACAAGCGGATCGAGCAGGTTAATGCTGTCCATGATTTTGGCCTGTGGATCTAAAAGATCTGCCCGGGTTAAAAATGCAGAAAAAAGTGCGAGGGAAGTAAGAATTGCAGAACCAATGGCAAATCCTTTACCAATTGCTGCAGTTGTATTTCCTGCTGAATCAAGTACATCCGTTCTGTCTCGGACACTTTCACCCATACCGGTCATTTCGGCAATACCTCCTGCATTATCGGCAACAGGTCCGTAAGCATCAATTGTCAATCCAACCACCAGTGTGCTTAGCATGCCGATGGCAGCAATTGCAACACCGTACATCCCTGCCAGTGTGAACGGCATGTAAATGCTGACAGCCAGAAGCAGGATTGAACCAGTGGCACTGTGATAACCCAGAGCGAGTCCGAAAATAATGTTAGTTGCGGCTCCCGTTTCAGAAGCTTTTGCTACTTCCTGCACCGGTTTGAAATCATGTGAGGTGTAGTATTCGGTGAGAAGTCCTACCAGCAATCCAGTAACTGCGCCGGTTAAGTAACAGAGAAAGACGTCCATATTTGTATAAACTTCTCCGTTTATTTCAAAGTTTTCTGGAAGTGCCCACAATGTGACAAAATACATGGCAACTGCACTTAGTCCAGTGGCGACAATAAGCAGTCTTTTTAAGGCAGGTGCAACATCCTTTTCTTCTTTTACACGTGCAGTAAACATAGTGACAAGACTTACGGGTATGCCGACTGCAGAAATCAATATAGGGAACAAAAGTGCTTCCAAATTTGTGGCAAAAGCAACTGCTCCAATAACCAGTGCAGCACAAGTACTTTCTGCACAGGAACCAAACAAATCGGCGCCCATTCCGGCAACATCACCAACATTGTCTCCAACATTATCTGCAATCACAGCAGGATTTCGTGGATCGTCTTCCGGAATTCCCTGCTCAACTTTTCCAACCAGATCTGCACCGACGTCTGCAGCCTTAGTGAATATTCCTCCACTCACACGTCCGAAAAGAGCAATCGATGATCCGCCAAGTCCAAAACCTGCCATGACTTCCATCAGAATATGTTTTTCAATTCCCGGAAGAAGGGCATCAAGAATTAAGTAAATTCCGCCAAGTCCAAGTACGGCTAAACCTACCAGACCAAAACCCATCACGGCACCGGAATTTAGCGCAACGTAAAAAGCATCTGCAATTGAATTTTTGGCAGCAGTTGTTGTTCTTGCATTTCCAATAGTAGCAATCCGCATTCCGATAAAGCCTGAAACAATCGAAATGACACAGCCTAGCAAAAATGAAATTGCGGTATATATTCCTTCATTGACTTCCGGAGTATGGGGGTCATCAATCAACAGGGCAATGACGATCGCAAATCCCGCCATGAAATAAACCATGTATTTATATTCTGCTTTCAAAAAGGCCATAGCGCCTCTGGCTATTGCACCGTGAATTTTAATAAGTTTCTCTGCTTCTTCAGAATTTTCAATTTGCGATTTGGTGGATGGTCCAGTAAGTGCCGAAGTTGTGGCGACCAAAGCTGAAGCCATGATAGCTGTGACCATTAATTCTCCTGTGTCGGGGGGTTAAAATGAATTGCCAGTGTCCCTTCCCCAAAAAAAGAACGCTTGCGAACAAAGTAAAATATAGGCATTCTGCTTCAAATGTCTTTCCACACAAAATAAAGTTTAAACGTCAAAATAACTGGCAGATTGCTGCTACTGTCTTTGACTTATTTTGTAGAAATAAATTCAAAACATAATGAACACAACAATCATACATATTTCTGATTTGCATTTCCATACATATCCGCAAAATTTTCGAGATTGGAAATCAAAAAGAATTTTAGGTGCAGCTAATTTTATCTTTCGGCGAAAAAGGCAGTTTCCATTTCAGCGGGCAAAACGACTTGTTGAACAAATTCAAAAAATGAATTGGGACCATTTAGTAATAAGCGGTGATCTGACACAACTTGCGCTGGAGAAAGAATTCTCAAGGGCCCGAAAAACTCTGGAACCTTTACTAACAGATCCTGAGCGTGTGACAGTTATTCCAGGAAACCATGATCGTTATGTCATGCAGGCAGCAGGGACAGATTTATTTAGCCAATATTTTGGGGAATTTTTTGGAAATAAAGAAATTCATGTGCGCAAACTAAACTCAGACTGGGTAATCATTGGATGGGATAGCGCTCATCCAAATGATTGGTTGACTGCTTCAGGAACAGTCCGCCGCAGCACTATACAAGCAACAGCAGATCTGCTGCAGAGCTGCCCGAAACAAACTCAGTTCATAATTGTCAATCACTATCCGCTGACATTTCCTGAAGGATGGAATTATGACAGGTTTCACGAGCTTTATAATCTTGTACCGGTGAGGGATTGGATTTTGCGACATCCGCAAATCCGTCTTTATTTACATGGGCACATTCATAAAAATTGGATTCATCATCTGCCAAGAGATTCTGGTCCCGAATTATTGCTGCTTAATTCCGCGGCTTCTACTTCAACACTAAGTTCTGGACAGGTATCTTCGTTTCATCAAATAGACTTGTATGGAGATAATGTACGGGTCAGTCCGATCTTGCTCAATTAAACGATGCGCTTGATTTTAGTTGTTTTATGCTTGTGTTATTTGTCACTTGCCGGTGCAGAGGAACCTGAGAAAAAACTGGAAAATCTATGTGAAAAAGCCGTTAATCAGGAGACAGATTTTCAAGTAAAAGGAATCTACGGTAGTCCTTTAGAGCCAGAGTGGCATCCAGCAGCTGCTTATGTTTTGCGTAAAGAAATGCAGCGGTTTGAGGTTCTTAAACGCGAATTTCAAAAAAAAACTGCAGCATGGCGTTTTGAATTTGCAGAAATGGTTGGTGGTAAAACTGTCGTTTTTGTTTATCATCTGAAACACCTTTTAGCATTTTGCGAAGGGCCGAATGCCTTTTTTGTCTTGAGGAAATAACCTCCCTGAATTATTTAGTCAAAACTTTTACTGAAGTGTATGTAGTATTTAGGCAGATTATACTTTCATAAATCAAAATCCTGAATAGGATTTATTTCTTGGATATGTAGACTAATTTTTTATCCTACAAGAATAGTTGGTGATTGTGAAGAACGTTATTGGTAGAAAGTTTTGAAAGAATAATGCAGCATGGTTTTGTTTTAAATACGTTCATCTAAATAATAATTTCAATTAGAAATTATATTTTCTCTGGAAAATATTAATGGTCCTTTCCCTCTTGTTTTTTTAGTATAGAGCGAATGCCATCTTTTTTACCTGCAGAAAAAGCGATAATAAATGTTGTAGCAACAACGGCTCCAATGACAATAATATGAAAAATTAATAGTGTTATTCCTTCCATATTCAAATGCTTTATAATGGTAGATAAGTGAGATTAAAGAGTGGATGATCAATAGGATTTAGTAAATAATTTATTTCATCTCACCATTTATACACCTTCCTAAGATGTTTCCGTCTTTGTCATATACTATTGCGTTCCATGGTTTAAATTCCCTGAATTCTCCAACATACTTGCCTCCTTCAGCAAAAGTTATAGTACCTTGGCCTTGTGGCTCCCCATTTTTGAATTTCCCCTCATACATTGTTCCATCAGGATAAGTGTGTGTTCCTTGACCACAAAATTTTCCATCCTTGAATTCTCCTACATACTTTGTCCCGTCAGGTTTAGCGAAGATTCCTTGACCTTGTGGCTGCCCATCATTCCATTCACCTTCATACTTCGCACCATCAGAATAAGTATGTGTGCCATGCCCACTATATTCTCCAAATAGGAATTCCCCAACGTATTTTGTCCCATCAACATAAGTGCAGACCCCTTTACCATGAAATGCCCCATTCTTGAATTTACCCACATATTTGTCCCCACCAGGTGAAGTTAGTGTCCCTTGACCATGTTTTTCCCCATCCTTCCATTTTCCTTCATACATTGATCCATCAAGATAACTGTAAATTCCTTGACCATGATATTTCCCGTTCTTGTATTCACCTTCATACGATCCCACATCATTCAATAATTGATCTACTTGATTTCCAGACATTTTATTATTTTGTTAGTAATATTAGGAATAAATTTTTCTCTTTTCAAGGAAACTTTAGAATGATTCATTACTTTAAAAGACGAAATAGAATTGAAATAAATGTGGTATGAATAGCAGAGATTTGATTAGTTTATGTCTATCTAAGTATACTTAGTGAATGCGTTTTAGCTAGCTTGAAGTATCTGACAGGAATTTGTTTAATTACAAGAATTAATTTAGTGTCCCTTGGAGCAAGTATGTGACGTTTGAAGAATCTTTATATTTACTGGGATTAATTAAAGGAGATGATAGACTTGCTTTTAGCTAGTTATTTACTGTTGTACTCCATTCACCATTTTTCCATTTATTTTTCCATCTTTGCTGAATTCTGTGATATTCCAAGGTTTATCTTCTCTCCATTCACCTATCCATTTTATCCCATCAGAAAAAGTGTATATTCCTTTACCATGATAAATCCCATACTTCCATTTTCCTTCATACTTTTCTCCATAAAATCCAATGTAGACTCCTTGGCCATATAATTTTGCATCCTTCCACTGTCCTTCATATTTTCTACCATCAGGGTAAGTGTATGTTCCTTGTCCATTTATTTTACCATCTTTCCACTGTCCCTCATATTTTCTCCCATCAAGATGAGTGTATGATCCTTGACCATGCCTTTTCCCATCTTTGTATTCGCCTGTATACTTATCTCCATCAAACCAATAAAATATCCCTTGACCCACCATTTCACCATCCTTGACCTCTCCCTCATATTTATTTCCATTAGTCCAAGTGATCATTCCATGACCTTCTCCTGCTCCATCATTCCATTCACCTACATATTTTCTGCCATCAGAATCGTTGTATGATCCTTGACCATGTCTTTTACCATTCTTCCATTCACCTTCATATTTTTCTCCATTTGGATAAGTTAATTTCTTCCAAAATCCAGTTGGTATATGTACTCCAGTAGATCTAACTTCATGTCCACTATCAACATCCTCAAACCATCTTAATTCTTCTTTTTCATACCTTAAATATAGAACCCTTTGAATACTAGACATTTAACTATATTGTTTATTTTTTTAATTCGAGATTTAAGAGTTTCACATCATTATAAGAATCCTATTTTTTCTCACTAACCAATAAAATAAAATTAAAAATATTAAGTAGGAAATGAAGATGTTATTCTGTGTCTTACAACGTTTTGTGAAATTTATTTATGGATGCTAACTTTATAACATCAAATGGATTGGTTTGCAAGAATGGTGGTGAAAGGTTGGTGGGGGTGTGCCTAAATGTGAAGTATTTTTGGTTTGAATCAACAGGAATTGATTATAATGCATTTCAGTGTTTAAGGAGAACCAACTGTATAAAATCAATTAATATGTTAAAAAAATTGGAAATTTTGGTTTCAGAGAAGTCATTATTTATAATAAATTTAAAAGATTTCACACTTTTATCTATTTAAAATGAAAATCAATACTCATAACAAAATATACTTACAGTATAATTTACTGATATTATAAGATTAAAAAATTATTTTTTAAAAAAGAGGTAAAAAGTGTTATTTTTTGTTGACAAACTTTTAATGATTTTATAAAACAGGTCAATGATGTTGATGAAATTGTTCCAACAATAAAAAAACTCACTTTTTAATTTAATTAGCAGGAGCTAATTAAATCCAAATGAATTTTCATCTGAATAGAGTGAATAAGGTGTTTAATTTTCAAAATTGGGGTAAGAACAATGATTGAAGGAAGAATAAGGCATCTTGATGTTGCTAACCGCTCAGCATTGATTGTTGAGGAAAATGGTAATGAGATTACGGTCAATTTCGCGTTGCGAACAAATGTGGAGGTGATCGAACATGAAACAGTTGGTCTTATGAGCGGGGAATTGGAAGACCTTGAAGAAGGATATGAGGTGGAGATTGAGGTCGCCTCTAAAAACGAAGATGGAAGCATCATTTGTGATTCCATTGCCTGCATTAGCTAATTGAATAAATTGAATCTGAATACTCGGCTGTAGATGCAAAACAGACTCAATTTTTATAAAAAGCTACTCTTCTGCAGTAGGGTAGTTGTTTACAATTGCCGTTAAGGCTTTTTTAACAAGAACACTTTCTGAAACGGAAGGAGATTGGGATATGGAAAACGAAAAAGGTTCAGACAGAAGAGGCTTTCTAAAAGGAGTACTTGTAGCAGCGGGAGCCACCTCGGCGACAATGCTGACCGCAGGTACAGCCTTTGCGAAATCAGAAGAAGCGATAGGCTCAGACACTTCCAAAGGTCCTATTTTATATCGACGGACTGAAGAAGCAGAGCGTTATTATAAAACCCTATACACCTAAAATCCTAAGAGGATTATGAAACTGACAAGAGTTATACATAGTGGAGGGCAGAACCTGGATTCTGCTTTTACAGACAGTCTCCAACCCAGTGTAAGCCGCCGTGGTTTTATTACTGCTGCTGGAATGGGGATTGGATTAGCAGCTATGGGCCCTTCTCTAGTAAGGGAGGCAAAAGCTTCAGGGGTTGCAAAAGATCCACGTAATCTGACGCAAATAAAAACAATTTGTGGAAATTGTGCCGTAGGTTGCGGTTTTATTGCAGAAGTTGAAAACGACACTTGGGTGAGCATTGAGCCGTGGTTTGAACATCCGATAAACCAGGGTAGCTTATGTTCCAAAGGTGCCGCAGCAAGGGAGCATGTGATCAGCGAAAAACGTTTGAAGTACCCAATGAAGCTCGAGGGTGGGAAATGGAAACGACTTAGTTGGGATACAGCAATGGGTGAGATAAGCTCCAAGCTGAAGGATATTCGAAAGAAGCATGGACCGGATGCCTTGATGATTCTCGGGTCAGCGCATCACAATAATGAGATGTCGTATGCTTTGCGAAAATTCGCTGCCTTCTGGGGTAGCAATAATATTGACCATCAGGCCCGAATATGTCACTCCACCACTGTGGCCGGGATTGCTAATACTTGGGGTTACGGGGCAATGACAAACTCCATGAACGACATCCGAAACAGTAAATGTGTTTTCATTATTGGAGAAAATGTCTGTACCTCGCACCCAATCGCGATGCAGCATATTCTAACAGCGAAAGAGGAGAACAAAGCGCAAATCATTGTTGCGGACCCGCGTTTTACTCAAACATCAGCATTTGCCAATAAAAATTTACAATTTCGTTCAGGTACGGATGTAGCCTTAATCTATGGCCTCGTGAACGTTATCTTGAAAAATGGCTGGGAAGACAAGAGCATGATCAATGATCGTACTTATGGATACAGTGACTTGAAAGAAGAACTGAAGCGCTATGATCTTGAGACTGTGTCTGACATTACAGGGTGTCCTGTTGCAGATATAGAGCATGCAGCTCGACTGATGGCTGAAAATCGACCAGGCACACTCATATGGGCCATGGGCGGAACTCAGCATGCTAATGGTACCTCAAACACTCGATCATACGCTGCTCTGCAATTAGTACTGGGTAACATGGGCAAGCCCGGAGGTGGTTGTAATATATTCCGCGGACACGATAATGTCCAGGGAGCCACAGATCTTGGTGTGCTCTCAAATACACTGCCAGGTTACTATGGTTTGGGTGTCAACTCTGCCTATAAACATTGGTCTAATGTCTGGGGTGTGGAACATGATTGGATGAAGTCACGCTTCAAGAACGAAAAGATAATGGGCAAGCCAGGGTTTACCGTAGCTCGGTGGTATGAAGGCGTACTTATGGATTCCAAGGAACTTGGACAGGATGTTAATGTCCATGCAGCCTTCTATTGGGGGCACTCCTGCAACAGTCAATCACAAATGGATCGGGTAAAGAAGGCTCTGGATAAAGTAGAACTTCTTGTTGATATTGATCCTTTTGTAACTACAACTTCCATCTTACCCGATCGTAAGGATGGGGTTTACATCCTTCCAGCTGCAACTGTATACGAGCAAGCAGGATCGGTGACAAACTCCAACAGAGATATCCAGTGGCGCAACCAGGTTGTTAAACCGGTTTGGGAATCCCGGAAGGATCTTGATATTATAATTGATCTCGCTGATCGTCTGGGCTTTGGCAAGGAGTTCAAAAAGAATCGAAAGGGACCATGGAAACAGTTGCCAGAGGATATTACTCGAGAATGGAACCTTGGTATGCGTACAATAGGTATGACAGGTCAAACCGTTGAACGGATGAAACGTCAACAGGAATGGGGACATGCCTTCGACCTTAAAACTAAGATCGCAGAAGGAGGTCCATGTGACGGTGAGCAATGGGGTCTTCCATGGCCTTGCTGGACGGAAAAACATCCTGGTTCACACATCCTTTATCGAACAAGCATTCCTGTGGCAAAAGGAGGTATGGGATTCCGTGCTAGGTGGGGAACCAAGGCGCCTGATGGCAGGACCTTGCTTGCCGGGAATGGATCTGCACCGGTTGCCAGTTCCATTAATGAGGGATATGCGGAAATGAAGAACTGGAAGACAGATTTAACCGGTAAAGTGTTTGAAGATGCGATAGCAAAAGGTTTGGCTCCATACGGAAATGGCCGCGCCCGCTTCCATGTATGGACCTTTAAGGATGATCCAGTGCCGAAACACCGCGAACCTATTCACAGTCCCAGACCGGACCTTATTACGGATTGGGTCACATACGATGATGTTAAGGATCATTTTCGCGTTCCGACACTTTTTAAGAGTCTGCAGAAGGCTGATTGGGTCAAAAAATACCCTCTCATTCTTTCTTCAGGCAGGCAGGTTGAATTTGAAGGAGGTGGAAACAGTGAACGTAATTGCCAGTGGCTTGTAGAATTGCAGCCTGAAATGTACGCAGAAATACATCCTCGCCTAGCAAATGACAATCGCATCAGGCATGGCGACTGGATTTGGGTTGAATCTCCTGAGGATACTGATTCAGAGCCAAGCCGTATCAAAGTTAAGGCAAAGGTTACTAGAAGGGTAAGTCCTGACATGATATACCTGCCTTTCCATTGGGGTGGTGTCTTTAACGGAAAGGACCTATCAGACAAATATCCTGAAGGGTATGTCCCTTATGGAATGGGAGAGTCAGCAAATACGGTAATGAACTATGGTTATGACCGCATCACTCAGATGCAAGAAACAAAAACCGGTCTTTGCAGAATAATCAAGGCCTGATATCGGAGAAGGAAAATGGCAACAACAAATATAACCATCCCCAACCGTTCAGCCTCTGGACCAGAAGGGAAACACGCACCCGCAAGGATGAAGTTTTATGTGGACACAAAACGCTGTATTGAGTGCGGTGGTTGTGAAATAGCATGCAAGAACGAAAATAATGTTCCCCCCGGGATTGCACGCATCCGTGTGGTTACAGTTAATGAGGGACAACCAGGGGAAACAAACGTGGCTGTTCCGTGTATGCATTGTTCCAATGCACCTTGCATCTCAGTATGTCCAGTTGATGCATTGTTCAACAGGGCCGACGGGATTGTGCATGTCAACAAGGAAACTTGCATTGGATGTGGCTATTGCCTCTATGCTTGTCCATTTGGTGCCCCGCAATTCCCCCAAGGTTCCCCTTTTGGAAAACGTGGGGTGATGGACAAGTGCACTTATTGTGCGGGCGGTCCCGAAGAAGCTTTTTCTGCTGTTGAGCAGCAATTGTATGGATCTAACCGTATTGCTGAGGGCAAGCTTCCTATGTGCGCTTCTGTATGTTCCACTAAAGCTTTGGTGGCAGGCGATGCAGAAGAAGTCGCAAACGTGGTACGCTATCGCGCCGCAGCCAGAGGTTCGGGGAATATTTGGGGTGCAGGAACAGCCTATCCAAGTAATTAGATGATAATAGAGAGCGGATTTACTAAATCGCTTCAGATAATGTTGAATTATTTCACCGGATGGTAGTATATTCGGTGGAATACATTCATATTTAACCATTTGATGAAATCTAAGGATTTATTCTCTTTTAATGGAAAATTCTGAATTCTTGAATATTCATTCAAAGTTTCTTCAAAAGAATACCAGAGGGCCTTTTTCAATCAGGCAATCTGGTACACCTGACTTAAGAGATAAATTTGTAATTGGTGCAACTACCAAAAACATTTTTCAAAATTCTATCGTATACTTTAATGATAATAATTCAAATAATGAAAATTAAAAGCCAGAATGGTCATAAGAGATGTTGGAAGAGTTCTTTTTTGGAGGGTTAAGCGGTGGATTATTTGTCATTGCTGTAGCAGCTGATTTACTAGGGATTAAATTCAAGCAATTTGAAAAATTTGCCAGAATGACATCTTATTTAGTTCTACCTGTTCTCGCGTTGGCAGGAGCTTTTATTGCTTTTCACCTGGGCAAACCAGAAAGAGGAATATTATTTCCTTTTTTCTTCAAGAATTATGATTCCTGGCTTGTGATTGGGGGTTGGAGTGTTGGTTTGGCAGTTCCTCTGGTTGCGACATATGCAGCACTTTGGTATTACAAAATTAATGCAACTATTAGACGTGTTTTAGGGGTGATTGTTTCCCCTATTCTTGGTTTTGTGTCCTTTTACACTGGATTGCTGCTGAGCGGAGCAATGTTTGTCCCGCTATGGTCACAGGAGTATTTACCATACTTATTTCTGAATTCAGGAGTCTTGACTGGATTGGCCGGATCCGGGCTGATGTATGTACTTTATCAAAATTTCGGAAGTTCAAAATCAGAAGAATCTTCCGGAGTGTTGCGTATAATTGGTTACGCTATTATATTTTTTGTCTTGGTTGAGTTGTTTGAATTACAGAGGTTTATGGACCATCTTTCTTCTAACCCGGTCAAAATAGATAATTCAGGATATTTTGTTGCTCCTAATGGTAGTGTTATGGCATATGAGTACGTAACTCAAGGAGTACTGGCTCCATGGTTTTGGTGGGGAATTATTGGTTTAGGCTTGACCATTCCATTGATACTTACTTTTATTGAAATGATCTTTAATAAGGTGATACAACCCTATGTTGACTGGATTTCCGGTGTCAAATTCGCATCGATCCTGTCCGGAGGGATAATACTTAGATTTGTGATAGTTTGGGGCGGGGAACTGAAGGCTCCACTAACTGTTATACCGCAGCTAAATCAAATTCCTTTTGGTGGTTAATATTGATGTTGATCTCTTTGGAAAAGTCTTACTGGACAGCAGCAATTGCGTCCAATGAATAAGACTTTAAATGTACTTCATCAAACAGTAATATTTCTAATTTTCCTGCCTTTCGCACTTCTGGCTGAAAATCATATAAATTTAAAGATTGGTGAAGAAGTTTACATTGAAAGATGTGTACTTTGTCATGGCAAGAATGGAGAAGGTTGGGACTGGGAAAAAAAGGTGGCCAAGCCTCCTGTTCCCGTAGCCAATTTATTAGAAGTTCTTCCAAAAAGAACTGATGATTATTTGGCAACAGTTATTAAGTTTGGAGGTAATGCTGTTGGCTTGACTGATTTCATGCCTGCGTTAGGATTTAATTTGACAGATCGAGATGTAAATAACTTGATCGCCTATCTTCGAACGCTAAAACTAAAAACATCTGTTGACGGAGCTTTTTTCAAAAAGCAGGTTCCCCTATTTGATAATTTGATATGGTTACCCAAAAAGAGCGGTTCTCTTCTCCACCACTTGCACGATTTGATTGTACCTGCAGCATTTTTTCGTCCAATAGCAGTCTCATTTTCTGAAAAAAATAATAGTCAAAACAGGTTCTTTCAGCCGAATTTTCAGCAAAGTTTTGACTTGTTAGCCCATCAAAAAACTCTAAAAAAACATTCAGGAAACCACCAGACTGGAGGATTTTTCCCCCACGCAATCAACATCGATGATTTTAATCACGATGGTAACCTTGATTTTGCGATTCCAGCCTCTGCTTCTCGAACATTAACCATTCTCCTCGGGGACGGTACTGGTGGTATAATTTCCAACCATCAATATCCTGTTGGTGAGGGACCTACATGGGTTGAAACTGCTGATTTTAACCGAGATGGTAACCTGGATTTTATTACTACCAATGCCGGTGCTGGGAGCTTGAGTTTGTATTTTGGAGATGGCAAAGGGGGTCTTTATGGACTTAGGGAAATAAAAGGAATCCATGGACCTCCAAGTGTAGTAGCAGAAGATTTTAACCAGGATGGCCTCCCAGATTTGGCTGTAGCTCAGGCAGGGCTCTCCAAAGTGGTTATTTTGATTAATGATTCGACAGGAATTCCCAAAGTCTCATATTCATTTGATGTGGAGCGAGGCCCACACATCATTGATGGTGTTGATCTTAATCAAGACAAGATTACTGACCTGGTAGTGGGCAGTCTGGGCTCACATACTTTATCTGTTATCCTAGCCAATGGTAATGGGACCTTTAAGGAGGCAAATGTGGTTAAAGTAGGCCGTTTTCCCCACTATCGAGCATACGGTGACTGGAATGGTGATGGACATGTTGACGCAGCTGTAGCAGTTGCAGGTGAGGAATCTGTAGAGGTGCTTCTGGGAAATGGAATGGGGGACCTGAAACCGTTGGCAAGATATGTTTCTGGAGTCAATCCACATGGATTGACCAGTGAGGATTTCAATCAGGATGGTGAATTGGACCTAGCCGTTTCTAATCGAACATCTGGTGGAATTGCCATTTTTTTGGGAGATGGAAGTGGAACTTTCCATAAAGCTTATTCCATCAAAACGGAGGAAGATGGGATCACGTTATCGCATGGAGATTTCGACAAGGATGGGCTCATTGACCTGGCTTTGGTTTCCGCCAGCTCTAATTCGTTAATCTTTTACAAAGGAGACGGAAAAGGTAATTTCCATCCTTGGTGATAGCATTTTAATCAATTGCCCATCTTAATATGTTACTGAAATAGGTTTTCGAACTATGATGACTTCAGTTATTTTGGGGGAGATTCTTGCAATTGTTGATTGTTCTTCAAAAGACTCATAACCTCTCCTTGCTGATTGCAAGGATCAAATACAACTTACTAAATCTCGCCTCCTTAACGTTACGTCGAAACGAAAGTTTACATGCAAATTCCATATTTGTCTTTACTATCCAATAAATAGCAGTTTAAAGTCTAGTTCCTCATATTTTTATTTAAATAAAAGAAATGCTTTGTAAATGATATTTTTATTCATTAAAACTATATGTAAGGCTAATGATATGGGAATATTTGTTGAAAAATCTTTTAGTGTAATAATAAAAAAGATATAATGCTCAGGTGAGATTGTCGTAAATGATGAATTTATTATATTTATAACTGTACGACAAATAGAAAATTGTGTTCATTTACGATCATTATTTAAATTATAGTTGCAGTAGTTATTTCTAATTAATCCTTTCTATGAAAGTAACTATTGAATTAAGGAACTTTAGACTCATATTAGGACAATTTTTACTCAGAGGGTAAAAATTATATATACAATGATTTTTGATTAGTAATTAATCGGTTTCATTAAAGATTCAGAAGAATGTCTGAGGAAAACCATCAACATTTTGACAAGTTATTTTTTTTGACCATCAATGGACTAAAGAATTTAGAAGTCTCAATTAAGCATTCTCCGTATTATTGACAAGGTGTCTATGGATTATCAAAAAAATTAAATTTAATATTTATTTCAATAGGAAAAATTTATGATGCAGGAAAAACGTTGGGGGGCGTTTCTTTGTGATTGCCGTTCCACCGTCAAGGTTGATTCAAAAAAAATTGGTAAGACTATGCCTCTGGTTGTAGTAGCAAGTAATCCTGAGAATGAAATCCATGCTTTTGCTAAAGAGGCAGATCAGCAAAAACTGGAGCATGTGGTTATTGGCTGCTGTGCAGAACCTTCTATCTTTGAGGAGGCTTTGCAAGGGAAAAAGCTTCATTTTCTCGATTTAAAGGGAAACTGTTTTTCACCCCATACTGACATTGAGAAAGCACACTCAAAGGCGTTAAAAATGATTCATGCTGAGATTGAGGCCTCTAAAATCAAGGCAAAGAATCCAGTTCAGGTAAATCCGCTTCAGGTTGGGAATCGGGTTGTTATTTATACAGAGTTTCCAGAAGGATTGAAACTTGCCAATATGCTGAAGGATATGGAGGGAAATGGAACTGGAGGAGTGACTCTCTGCATTTCCTCAAAAATCGAAGGTTTGGGAGACTCCTCACTTTTGGAACAGAGGTCGACCCTAGTCAGTGTGGAGGGGCGCCTGGGTAATTTACAGATCACTTTGGAACCAGATTCGAAGACAAACGGAGGCACTCAAAAACTCTTTTCTCTGATGGCTGACCAACTTGTTATTTTGACAAAGGCCCCACCTTCAGGTGTCAAAAGTAGAACAGGGGTTCATTTGCTGTCAAGCACAGAAAGCAAAATTCTGGAAGAAACGGCCACGCAGGTTAGGGAATTAGTGGGTAACTTTCACAAACCTGAACACGTGACTTACGAACAAACGATTTGCGCGGGAGGAGACAAAGGAATCGAAACTTGTGGGCGTTGCATAGACTTTTGTCCTTATGATGCTATTTCAAGACAGACTGAAAATAGACTACGCATTCAAGTAGATCACTTGACCTGTGAAGGTTGCGGTGCTTGTGTTTCAGCCTGTCCTACATCCGCACTGCAGTTTACAGAACCGTCTCCTCAGGAAATCTATGCTAGAATGGCGGCTCTGCTGGAATCATCAAAAGAGAAACAAGGTAATGAAGAACCACCGGTGATTGTTTTCCATTGTGAAGAAATGGGACGCAAAGTATTGGAAACCGCCGGTGAAATACCACTGCCCTATTCGCCAGGGGTATTGCCTGTGGAGGTTCCATGCCTCCGCTACGTATCTGAGTCAAATATGCTTGCAGCATTTTCATTGGGAGCTGCAGGAGTTGGACTTCTCGGTTGTGAGAGTTGTCCAAACGGTGAACGGGAATTGCTATATCAAAAATATGATTTTACAAAGTTGGTTTTACATAATTTTGAATTGGGACAGGAGAGGGTGCGGATTGTCACTGTTGAAGAAGGAATGGAAGAAGACGCGATTAGTTCTGTTAATGAATTTGTTTCGCAGTTGAGTGACGCTCCCTTAGCTCCTAGCTGGAGAACTCCTCGTCAAACAGGGAATCGTGAAATTATGGCCGAAGTGCTTGAAAGTTTCTTTGAACAAACTGGTAAAGAACCTGGAACAATGAAACTTTCTCCCGACTTGCCATTTGCTCTGGCTGAGGTTAAAGAATCTGGATGTACGCTATGTCGCTCCTGTGCCAATATTTGCCCTACAAATGCCTTTAAGTTTGATGAAGAGAACAACAGTCTTTACTTCAAACATATCAACTGTGTAGGATGCGGACTATGTGAGCAAGTATGCCCTGAAAATGTAGTCACACTCAGGAGTGAGTTGTTTCTTGAGAAACCAACTTTAGACTATAAAAAGGTTGTTGAGGATGAAATGATTGCCTGTGCAAAATGCGGGAAGCCCTACATCAACCGAAGAGCTCTAGAAGCAGTTGAATCAAAATTGTTCGAAATTGAATCGCTAAAACATACATTTTCAGGAGATCGAAAAAACATCCTTAAAATGTGTCCAGACTGCCGGACTGTAGTGGCAATGATGGAGGTTGAAAAAGGATGGGAGCCTTGATATGAACGAAATACGAAGGAAAAAAAGGTCTAAGAAAGGAGGTAAAAGCAAGAATAAGGAGTTCATGGATGCTGCTCTTGATGCCTTTATTCGGGACCAGTCATTGAAGAAATGGCGAGAAGTAGACGGATTAACAGAAGGAGCAGATATTGATTCTTTGGAAGCCGTAAAATCATCAACAGAATTTTTTGAAAAAGGTCCTTACAGCAAAATTTGGGTACGCTGGTGGAAACAAGATGTGATTGACCATCTACCTGGCAGTAACGAACACTTGTTTGGACGGATTGAAAACGCGGTGCGAGGAGCTGTTTTGGAGGAGAGAGAATTACGAAAGAACGAAGCGGATGCCTTGCTTGAAGATAGTTTAGAATACAAAGCTTTCATTGCAAGACAAATGGAACATCTTCTTTTTGAGGCTGGTGGGGATATTGAGGAAGACATCTAGTGAGGTAAAACTATGATTGGAGACAAAGAGTTAGCAGATCTTCGGCAAAAATATTACGGTTTATTTGTGCATCTTTTTTGGAAAGAGCCGGATGCTGAATTACTTCTATCCCTACTGGAACGTATTTCAGATAGGGTTAAAGGGACCGCCCAGTTGTCTCCTCTGATGAGTGAAGGTTGGGAAAACATTCGTAGCTATCTCGAAAAACATGGACCAGATGAGGTGGAATACGAATTTGTCCAGTTGTTTATAGGTCCTCACAAACCAGATGTTATACCATACGAGTCTTACTATCTCTCAGGTAGCGTTCTTCAAGCCCCACTGGCGTCAGTTAGAGGTTTTATGAAGGAGGTTGGCCTGGAAAAGAAGGAAGGTGAATTGCCGGAACCGGAAGATACCCTTGGATTTGAACTGGAAATCATGAATTGGCTAATCAGCAAACAGACCAATTCTAAAGATTCTGAAGAGGAAGGCAGGTGGCTTGATTATCAAGCCAGTTTCTTGAAAAAACACCTTCTTATATGGGGCCCATCGTGTAGCGAAGCAGTTGAATCAGCGCCTAATGCAGATTTTTACAAAGGAGCCGGTATGTTGCTAAGAGGGTTTCTTGAGATTGAAAATGAACTCTTTCAAAATCGTGGTCCCGAAAATATAGAATCGCTTGGGGAGGCACGAAAACGCTATGGAAACAAGACAGACTGGAAGGGGCCTTTGTTTGAGCCGGTTCCGCCAGCTAAAGAAAACTCCTGATTTTAGTGCAGAGGTCAAGCAAACTCATCCCGTAAAACACAAATGTCTCTTCAGAAACTGCCAAACCCTATGGCTTCGTCTTGCCTGAACGGTTCCAATTTTTAGATGAACAAAGCAGAATAATTTCATGGTTTTCTGTAATAGTTTTTCAAAGATGCCTGCTAGATCTATATTTCGGAGATTAACATGGACTGTTTAATAATTTCATATAATCAATTGCTTTAAAAATATTAAACAAGATGTCAACAGCTGATATCCGAATGCGTGGATTTACGAAGCGCACTCCCATAAAAACTTTGCTTTCATTAATCAAAGTTCATTCTCAACTATTGTCTGCAGAGGAAATTTTGATAGTGGATTCATGCGGACGGATCCTGGCACAGGATATTAATTCTCCTACAAATGTCCCAAACTTTGATCGTTCAGCTATGGACGGTTATGCACTGGATGCCGAATCAACTTTTGGCGCATCTGCTTACAATCCGTTAATGTTTAAAGTTGTCGGAGAAGTCACTCCTGGAGAAATTTATGAGGCCGTAATTCAGCCGGGTGAAGCATTGCGAATCATGACAGGTGGTCCTATTCCCAAGGGTGCAAATGCTGTATTGATGGCAGAACATGCAGAATTATTTGACGACCAAATTCAAGTATTGGAAGCAGTGACACCTGGAAAACATGTGGGGCAGATTGGAGAAGATGTTAAAAAGAACCAAATTTTGCTCAAGCAGGGTAGGTTTCTCCGTCCTCAGGATATTGCCGTGCTGGCTAGCGTAGGCCTGAAAAAAGTTAAAGTGGTACGGAAACCGGAAGTGGAATTGTTAATAACCGGAAATGAATTGTTAAAACCAGGAGAAAAACCAAGTGGAGTACAAATTATTGATACCAATTCAGTTATGCTCAGACCATTAATTCAGCGTGATGGGGGAGTTTTGAAAGCAGTCCTTCATCTTCGGGATGAGCGGGATTTGCTCCGTAGACATTTGAGTGATTCCACAGCAGATTTGATTTGCATGACTGGAGGAACCTCTGTAGGTATTGAAGATCATGGACCAACATTGGTTGAAGAACTTGGTGAATTACTGGTACACGGTATTCCAATGCGGCCCGCTGCTCCCACTGGATTTGGACTGATTCCCGGGAGTTTCGGTGACAGCAAGATAAAAATATTTTTGCTTCCGGGTAATCCTGTTTCATGTTTATCAGCTTATGATTATTTTGTGGGGCGTTCACTGAGGTTGATGGGAGGGCGTTCTGAAGAATGGCCATACCGAAGTAAAATAGTGAAACTTGCCACTAAAATTTCTTCTCAAATTGGCAGGAGTGAATATGTGCGTCTCCGGATTGAAAATGAAAGGGCGTTTTTTATTGCAGCCGGTGGAGCATCAATACTTTCTTCAACAACACAAGCAGACGGTTTTCTGCTAACAGATGAAGAATCTGAAGGATTTGCTGAAGGAGAAGAAGTACGGGTGTGGCTCTATGATGAATATTAACATTGTAATCAGATTTGATAAATTTCTTGTGAAAAAATATCTACTTTGGTTCCTGTTCTTTTATTTAAACAGTGGGATTATTCAGGCAGAGCCAATCCGTTTAGCCACCACAACCAGCACCGATAACTCAGGACTACTGCAGGAAATAATTCCGTATTTCGAACAAAAGACGAGGAATGTAGTACACGTGCTGTCCGTCGGCACAGGACATGCCCTTAGATTGGGGCAAGACGGAAATGTGGATGTGGTTCTGGTTCATGCACCCAATGCGGAAATGCATTGGTTAGAAGCGGGATATGGTGTGAATCGGCGGAGTGTGATGGTCAATGATTTTGTAATTCTCGGTCCAAAAAATGATCCGGCAGGAATTCGGGGAGAGCGAAATGCAGTGAAAACACTTCAAAAAATTGCACGCGGTAAACATATTTTCGTATCTAGGGGTGATGATTCAGGGACTCATAAAAAGGAGATGGCACTCTGGAAAAAAGCCCGAATGACACCTTCTGTAACGTGGTATCGAGAAACAGGACAGGGCATGGGACGTGTACTGCAAATGGCCGATGAATTAAACGCTTATACTATCTCTGATAGGGCAACATGGCTGGTGCTCCGCTCAAAGTTGTCACTCAAATTGTTGTTTGAAGGAGATCCTGAATTACACAATATTTACAGCATTATTGCAGTGAATCCTTCCCGCTATCCGGGAATAAATTATATGGGTGCAATGTCCCTGATTGCCTGGCTGACGTCAGTAGATGGTCAAAATAAGATCCGCAAATTTAAACTTGATGGCCAGTCTTTGTTTTTCCCTACTGCAATATTAGACTGAGATGAACGGACTACTTTTAACTACTCAACAAGCATTACAATTGCTCTTTACCGGCGACTCGGAATTGTGGACGATAGTTCTGCTTTCCTTTTCTGTCTCCCTTAAAGCAATTTTGTTAACCACTCCTTTTGCATTTCTGGTTTCATTTGCGTTGAGCCATGGAAAATTTCCTGGAATCAGAATTATACTTGCAATCTTTAATTCTTTGCTTTCTGTACCAACCGTTGTTATCGGATTATTCCTGTATGTTTTGCTGACGAGACAGGGGCCTTTTGGTGATTTGAGGTTGTTATTCACACAAACTGCAATGATAATAGGGCAAATGATTCTTTGTTTTCCAACACTGGTAGCATTAGGTTATGCAGCAATTCAGGCGGCAGACAGGCGGGTGTGGGAAACAGCACGTACCTTGGGAGCACCACCGTGGTTCAGCATGTTGACAGTATTTTTTGAAGTTCGCTTCGCCTTGCTGGCCGCAGTACTTACCGGCTTTGGAAGAATTATCTCCGAGATTGGTATTTCGATGATGATTGGGGGAAATATCTTGGGTTACACACGCAACATTACTACTGCCATTGCCATGGAAACCAGTAAAGGTGAGTTTGCCCAGGGAATTGCGCTCGGACTTGTTTTATTGTTACTTTCTTTTCTGCTGACCGCTTTATTGAGCTATCTTCAAGGGCATAAGGAGTTTACAACATGAACGAACCTCTGCTTGTTTTTCGGGAGATAGAAAAATCGTTTTCTGGAAGTCAAATTCTATGTGGGGTTGATTTGTCTCTGTATCCGGGAAAATGTATTTTATTGTCTGGCAAAAATGGTGTTGGGAAAACTACCTTACTGAAAATCATTGCCGGCCTTGAAATTCCAGATTTGGCGAAAATTGAAATTTCTGGAAAAACTAACTGTTGGAAAAAAGCAGTAAGAAGTGTTCGTAAAGAAATTATTTATCTGCATCAGCATCCAATCATGTTTAGCAGTACTGTAGAATCAAATGTTGCTTATGGGTTACGCTTCACTTCTTTAAACAGAAAGCAACGTCGGGAATCTGTGGAAGAAGCACTGGAGTGGACCGGATTGACGGATGTAGCAAAAAAACAGGCAAAGACTTTGTCCGGAGGAGTTCAGCAACGAGTTGCTTTCACCCGTGCCTGGATTTTGAAGCCGAAAGTTTTGTTACTGGATGAACCGATGGCCAATATGGACCACGAGTCGCGTGAACAGACGTATCAATTGTTGGTCAGAATGAAATTAGCAGGCATGTCATTAGTGATTACAAGTCATTTTATGCAATATTTTGAAGGAATTGTCGATCAGCATTTTCAACTCAAGAACGGTGCTCTGGAACTCAAGAGTAAATCTTAAAGTAAAAGATTAATAAACTGTGAATCTACTAATAATTTGAATCTGGAGATTTCAAAAAATGCTACTAAAATCGCCTCCACTACTAGGGTTTTGTGCTTATAGCGGAACGGGAAAAACTACACTACTGACTCAATTGATTCCAGTCCTGAAAGAACATGGACTAAAGATTGGCTTGGTCAAACATGCACACAGCGGTTTTGATACTGATCTACCGGGAAAAGATAGCTACAAGTTACGTAAAGCAGGAGCATGTGAAATGCTGGTAGCATCAGCAAAGCGCTGGGCTCTGGTCCATGAGACTCCGGAAAAAACCAGAGATCCTGTTCTTGAAGAACTTTTACCACACTTGTCATTGGAGGATCTGGACTTGGTTTTGGTAGAAGGATTCAAACATGAGTCACTTCCAAAGATTGAACTACACAGGCCCAGTCTCGGTAAACCGTATTTATTTCCGAACGTTCCGGGCATAATTGCCTTAGCCACAGATCTAGCTCCAAGAGAAGATATTGAGATTCCTGTTCTGGATTTAAATAAAATTGATGAAATTGCAGAGTTCATCATTGGAAAGTATACTGGCATACAAAACTCCTACACTTGAGGCTAAGTATATTTGCTATGTTAAACTTTATTTACTATTAATTAATTAATCAAAAAATATGTACAAAAAATATAATTATATGTCGGATAATAATACAATTTAATTAACAGACAATAAATTATTTGGAATAATTAATGATCAATATTATTGCTAATAGTCTTAGCAACGGATTTTATGAATCAATCTTACTCAGTAATTCATTAATATAAGCAAGTAATTTTTCAAAATCCTTTAAGCTTCCATCTGTCTCCAAAGCATGATATTCCTCGCAATTGTTTTTTATACTTTCCCACTCTTCTCCATAAAAAGTGGCTAACAACAGAGCTTGAGTTAGTTGGGCAAATATTTTTTGACCTATAAGGTCCTGGTTCTCAAGGCAGGCTTTTTCTTCTTCCCTTAGTTCTCTGAAAACCTTTGTTATTTGTTCCAGGTTGTTATATACAGTCGTTCTGCGGTCTTCACCAGACTGTAAATTTGAATCATCCCGGAGAATACCCCAGAATTGGTCAGAAATTCTTTTGTTTATTTTCTCAATTATTAATATTTCAAGGAGGTGCCATTTCTGAATACTGGAAAGTGAAACTTCTAGTAAACATCGTTCTAGGGGCGATAGATGGTTGTGTTTGTTCACTTTCATCTTTCCGTTTCCTGACAACAGCCATTCAGAGCGGAAACCATGATTTAACTCGATAGAGTTGGCCAGTGGAATAGTAAGGCCTGCAGTTCCAGTCAATACTTTGTGAAAAGAAGTTGGTTTCAGACCAATACTTTTGGAAAACGCACGGCTTGATTTACCTGAAGATTCTAAGACCGTTTTTAGCCGTTCGAGAACCTTCTCTTTATGTTGATCTACTCCATTCATGCTAAATTATCCGAGTTTCAAATTAATTATTCTGCTGGCTACAATGAAATATTTCTTAGCTATTGAGTTTGACTACTCAGTCTCCATGGATATTTAGGTCTTACTGATAATGTTTTTCTTTTGTCATCCCGGGCTTGACCCGGGGTCTAGATTACCGTACAGTTTGAGTACAAGATTTGATACATTTCCCAGGGATTCCGGATCTGCGCTTCGCTAGGGATGACAAAGGAGAAGAATCGAAAGAAGAACAACTATTGTTCTTGTGAGGTTACCTGGTCGTAAAAGGGGCTCAAAAACAGAAGTACAAAGTTTTAGTGCTTTTTCAGGAAACACCGTGCAGTTGTCATCATCAATCGAATAATTACTTAATGATATTATTGGATAAAATTATTTATCAGCAAGTCCTATTTTAACAAAATGTGTTATTATTCTACACTAAATTTAGTTTAGCATAGTCTAATTGCTGAATATAACAATATCAAGCCGAATAATGAAACAAAAATTTTGATATAGGTAAAATAAATTTTCTATCAACAGAAGTCACTTTGCAGTCTAACGTAAGTATTATAGCGGATCATGAAATTATTTTCACTTAAGTGTTTAAATCCTCCCTGCTTCTGTGTTCACGGAGGGAGGATTTGTCATTGCTTTTGTTGAGATTACAAGTGGGTGAATTAGTTTTCACTGGAGGTTTTGCATCTAAAACCAGTGTTTCTGCGCCATTGTAAACCAAAAAATGCTTTCCGCCTGCTCTGGCAATTGTTGTTACACCGAGTTTTTTTGCCAGTTCCATTCCCATCTGAGTAATTCCGGCACGTGAAAACAATACAGGAATTCCCATTTGAGCGACTTTGATAACCATTTCTGAGGTCAGGCGTCCTGTTGTATAAAATAATTTATCAGTTCCGTCTATGCCTTCCAGGAGCATGTGTCCGGCAATCGCGTCTGTAGCGTTGTGGCGTCCAACGTCCTCGATAAATACTTCAATCTTTTCACCTTTGCACAGGGCACAGCCGTGAACCGCTCCTGATTTTTTATATACTTCGTTGTATTCACGGATATTATGAAGCAGACTGTAAAATGATGATTGATATAAAGTTGGTGTCGGCAATTGAATCTCGTCTAAGTTTTCCATCAGATCGCCAAATACGGTGCCTTGTCCGCATCCGGTAGTCACCGTGCGTTTTTCAAGTTTTTCTTCCCACTCTCCAATTCCGTCCCTGGTAACTACTACTGCGCAGTCAATGTCCCAATCAACTTGTACCGCTTTTAGCTCTTCAGAATTTTTAATGAAACCCTGATTGTGCAGATAGCCGATTACCAGCAATTCCGGATATTTTCCAAGAGTCATCAGCGTTACGATTTCCTGCTTGTCAACATAAATTGTCAGCGGACGCTCTCCCGTTATGTGGGTTTCCCGCGTGTTTCCAAATTCATCCATCACTGTAACCGGATATGAGGCTTCTATTCCAGCACTCGTCATCTCAGGCCGGTAATTGTTTTTTTGTAGATTCATAGATTCTCCCAATTATTAAGTGTTCTCTTGAGGGCTTTAGAGTGAGAGTAAGTCGCCAGGGCAATCACGAACCAAACTTTTTTTACTTCAATTATCACTAGTGGTTCAGTGTGTTCGTTGACTCCATGTCTCAGCGTCCCTTCCAGACTGCTTGACGTTTGTTGATGAAAGAATCTACTCCCTCAGTCACATCATCCGCCATCATGTTACAGGCCATGATTTCACTGGCAAAGGCGTATGCATCTTCCATTTTACTTTCCAGTTGTTTGTAGAACATTTTTTTGCCTGTGGAAACAGCAACGGAGGATTTGGCAAGAATTGAGTCTGCAAGTTGTTTAACTTCCTCATCCAGTTTTTCCAACGGTGCCACACGGTTGAGCAGGCCCCAACTGAGTGCCGTGTTTGCGTCAATGAAATCGCCAGTAAGCAACAATTCCATTGCCTTTTTGCGTGGTATATTTCGGCTCACCGGAACTGCCGGAGTAGAGCAAAACAAACCAACATTGATTCCGGACGTGGCAAAACGAGTGTCCTCTGCCGCTACCGCCAAATCGCAGGCGGCCACCAATTGACAACCTGCCGCAGTAGCAATTCCATGGACTCTGGCAATGACAGGCTGAGGCATTTGATTCAGTGTCATCATCATCCTGCTGCACTGTTTAAAGAGCATTTTGTAGTACGTTTCTTTCCGTGTGGCAATCATTTCTTTCAAATCATGTCCGGCACAGAACACTTTGCCTGCACCTTGTAAAATCACCAGTCTGACTGCATTGTTTTTTGTGATTCCATCCAGCTTTTCCTGCAGCGAAGTCAGCATTGCTTCAGACAATGCATTGAATTGTCTGGGGCGATTCAAAGTTAAAGTGGCCACACCATTGCCCAGTTCTTGAAGTACCAGATCTTCTGCTGCAGCAGAAGATGGGTTAATTCGCTTTGCGGTTGTATTCATTTTATTCCTTGCTGGTTATTGTGGTTTTCGTGAAGCAAAAACAGGTAGCGCTCTATCGTTGGTACTATACACTGTGCCGTTAATGTGGGGAAAATGTCAAATGAATGTTCTACTAAAGGCAGAGTCAACAATGCAGAATGACTTCTATTTTTTGTCTGAAGGGCATGCCAAAATGCTTGTGTTTCCTGTACAGGAATCAGAGCATCAGTTCCTCCTTGAAGAAGTAAAAACGGAGGAGTATTATTGGAGATCCAGTTTGCCGGATTAATTTTCTGATAGCATTCTGGTTCTGTTTCTGGAGTTCCCCCGCAAACCATTTCCAACACTTTGGCTTTGGCAGGGTAAGGTGTACTTTTACTAAATGGTGTACTGAAATCGAAGACACCGTAGACTGGAATACAGCCTTGAATTCTTGTATCATCCAGTTCAAATCCAGGCTGAAATTCTGGATGGTTAGGCGTAAGTGCCATCAATGCTGCTAAATGGCCTCCGGCGGAACCTCCTGTTGAGACAATAAAATCCGAGTCTATGCCAAATTCTTTTGCATGGTTACGAATCCACTTCAAAGCATGCTTTATGTCAATCAAATGCTGAGGGAATATTATGTCCGGACTGAAGCGGTAACCGACTGAAAAACATACCCAGCCCTGTGCTGCCATATGTGTCATTAAAAATGCTGCTTGCCGTTTGCTGCCGCTGATCCATGCTCCACCGTGAATTTGTAATAATACGGGACGCTTTTTTTTTGAACTTTTAGGACGATAAATATCCAGCCTGAGCCGCAAATCGTTTTCTTCAAAAAACACATGGTTCCTTATTATTTCTATCCGTGGATCTTCTAAGATACAGTTCGGATTTAACCAACTGTGCCAGTTAACTTCTATAAAATTGCCTGGAGGAGAGAAAAATGTTGAACTGTTTTGCCAAATACTGCCCAACTGTTCTTCTAATTGTTGATCAATGCGCGCAGGTAAATTTAAAATTATCCAGAGGCGGATAATCAAGATAATCCAGCAGCAAAGATGAATCACAAGACCAGCCCAACCGAGCGTCTGGCTGAAAATGTCCGAAAATGAGAAAAGAAGGGCTATTCCTGAATTAAGCAGTATCCACAACGGAAGCAAATCACCAATTAACCATCCGAGTGTAAATGAAATAAGTAATGTGAAAAAAGAAGAACTTCTGCGTTTAGCAAGAGGATGGAAAACATTGAGTGTCAGAAATACAGAACTTAATGTCCAGAATATGAAGAGAATTGTGACCATGCGGCTTTATAAAAGCTATGCAGAGTCCTCTTTAAGAATTACTAAGAGAAAAGTAAGGAAAGTGAGAAACTGTGTTTAACACTTACATTGCAGTCAAACACAGCCAATAAATTAACGTTTAGAAAATTGATATTTTTTACGTGCACCTGGCTGTCCGTATTTCTTACGTTCAACTTTGCGGGAGTCACGTGTCAGCATTCCGGCCTTTTTCAGAACATCACGTGAGTCTTCTAGAGCAAGTAATAATGCACGGGAAATTCCATGTCGAATAGCACCCGCTTGTCCTGTAAGTCCGCCTCCGTGAACGTTGATAAATATATCAAATTTTTCAAGTGACTCGGTTAGTTCCAAGGGCTGACGGAGAACCATTTTAAGAGTTTCTCGACCAAAATAATCTTCAACAGGTCGTTTGTTTACTACAATTTCACCTTTTCCCGGCCTGAGGTAAACGCGGGCTACTGATTCTTTTCGACGTCCAGTTCCGTAGTATTGTACAGTTGCTTTTTTTACCATAGGTCAGATATTAAGGGGCTGAGGTTGTTGAGATTCGTGTGGGTGCTCTGAACCGGTATAAACTTTTAAACGCTGAAGGGTACGTCGGTTAAGTGCGTTTTTTGGCATCATACCTTTGACAGCACCTTCCACAATGCGCTCAGGATGTTTTTCCTGCAGTTCATAATATCTGGCGCTCTTAATTCCTCCAGGATATCCAGTATGATGATAGTACATTTTATCCTCATTTTTTTTACCGCTTACGTGGATTTTTTCTGCATTAACCACAATTACAAAATCTCCTGTGTCTACATGTGGAGAAAACAAAGTTTTATGCTTTCCACGCAGCACATTGGCAATCTGTGTTGCCAACCGGCCCAGTGTACGGCCCTCTGCATCCACAATCCACCAGGCTCGTGGGTGCGTTCCATTGTAGAAATCCTCTTTTCTGGCAAATTTAGTATTCATTAATTATCTCAATCTTTTTTCTGATGTCATTAGATCAACTATTTTTTCAGGCAGTTTTAATTAAATATTTACCGCAAATCCTTTGTATATTGCGGTAATATAAGTTTATTTGCAAGACCTTAATATATTATTTAGAATATTTTTATGAAAAAATTGAAAGATTTTCTTTAGTGTTAATTATTTTATTTACTCGATAGTCACAATTTATGTACTGTACCATTGATTTATTCCCGGATGAGGACCTTATCATTGTGGAATCAAATCTCAGTCAGGCTCAGCCGCAACAACTGTGTTCCTTCCTCTCTTTTTCCCCTCATATAAACAGTCATCAGCCTTTTTCAGGAGTAGTTCTCTTGTATCTGCATCTTCCGGAAATGTTGCAATCCCAAATGTACAAGTGAGATTACCCAGCGGTTGCTGTTCCTGATTTGGAAATTTTTCATCGGCAATTGCCGTGTGAAGTTTATCACCAATCAAAAGTGCATTCATTTTTCCGCATTTTGGTAAAATGACTACGAATTCATCACCTCCAAAACGTGCAGCCAGGTCACCTCTCCGGATCCTGTTTTTGAAGATTGAGGCAACTGAGGCAAGGACAACGTCGCCCATTTGATGGCCATGTGTATCATTATAATGTTTAAAGTGATCCACATCAGCGATTATAAACGAGAATGGTTGTTGTTCTCCCGGGTAAAGGGTTACCATTGCCTCCACAAACTCATCCATCCTGCGGCGGTTGGCTAATCCGGTAAGTCTGTCTGTGTCAGCAGTAATCTCTACCTGTTCCAGCTCTTTATGAAGATGATGATCTTTTCGGATTTTGGCAATTATGTGTTTCAAGTCAAAATCTGAAAATGGTTTACTTAAAAAATCTGTCTACTCTGAGTCCCGCAAGAAAGCGCCTGTTTTCTTCTTTAATACAATATTTACTAACAACCAGGATGGGCGAAAAATGAGAACAGCATATTTCAATCAAGATTTGAATAGAATCTTTTCGAGAAAAACCACCAGTAAAATTTTCAGGATCAATTATTAGAAAATCGAAATTATTCTTTCTCTGATTTTCAATAAATTTTTTGTATGATTCAAATTCAACTACTCTGGCCTTGTCCCATTCATTTGCAAGTATGGTTTTGATTGAAGTACGATATTCTTTGTCCGGATCAAGAATGCCGATTATCGGGAGTGTTCCATCTTGTGTCCGGACATTTTTATTCAACAAGAACTGTGCGGTTGTTTGTTTCAGTTTTTCTGCAAGAATATGTGAAAACATCAAATATGCAACAGAGACTTTTGTGTCATTCCATTTAACTATGAAGAGATGATTTGGGAAAATCACCACTTTAGAATTTTCTTCTGCAATAACATCGGCGAATGGATTAGGATCGTCGTTTATGATTGACATTTCGCCGACAACATCTCCGGGAAGATCAAGACGCATGATGAAAAGACTTTGTGAAGTTACGGCCAGAGAACCTTCCAGAAGGACTATCAACTCGGGTGGTTTGGGATGATCTTCTCGAATCAGGTACTCTTCAGAATTCAAGGAAACTAATTCACCTTGACGCAGCATTTTTTTAAGGTAAGATAGGCTGATCTCGCTGAAATAGCGTCCGGACTTGATGATTTCTGTAACAAGATTCAGTTCTTTCTCGTTCTTGGGTGATGAGAGTGATTTTCGCTGCATTTGAGTTTTTTTACATTCTTGCTACATGCTGCAGACTCCCTCCAGTCAACATGTAAGATATTTTTTTCAGTTTCTACGGAAACTATGCCACGAACAAAAAGTAATTACAACACTTAGAAAAAGTTAGTATGCTGCCCATTATCGGAATTGTTCTAGTTCCAGGGATTCTCTGGGGCTGGGTATTTTATCATGCACAGCGCTACAAAAAAGTTTACCTGCCCTTACTGCTCGTCCTTTTTCTAGGAGGAATGGCATGTGGGATGCTGGCTCTAGTCTTAAATCATGCGATTGAAAAATATACACTATTTTGGCCGGAAGCACCATTACCACAGATTATTGTACTTGGTAAGTCGATATCCCTTCTTAGTTCAGGCTTCTGGTTTCTAGTTGGTATAAATGAGGAGTTTGCAAAGTTACTTGTATTGCTGGCAGTAGTTTTTCCAAGCCGTCATCTGAAGGACCCTTTTGATGGAATTCTCTATGCTGCAGTAGTTTCAGTTGGGTTTGCAACAATGGAAAACTTTTATTATCTGGATCAATTTGGAGTGGCAGTTGTTGCTACAAGAACGGTCATTACCATTCCTGCACATGCTTTTATGAGTGTACCAATGGGATATTATGCGGCAAAATCACGGATAGCGCTTGATTCCTCCCAAGAAATAAAATTCAGATATTTCCTGCCGATGGCCACAATAATTCAAGGATGGCTCATTTCAGCATTTCTGCACGGCCTGTATGATTTTTTTCTGTCTTTGAAGATGGAGAGAGAAGCATATTTACTGATCATCATAATGGGATGCATCAGTCTTTGGCTTGGAAAAATTGCTCTGAGGGAGAGCAGGAGGAAGGTTGAAGGATGAAGGAAGAGAGGATTATGTTATTGGTTTTAGTTTGAATTTAAAATCTAAACAATAATTGCCTGCCTGGTATAAATTTAACTTTTGAATGGTTTTTGAAGGACACTGCAACTGCAATCTAAACCGGTGATCACATCATTTCCAATTTAAGGTTTCCAATAATTCTGAAAACTTCAGGCCTTACTTCTGAATGTTTGTACAACTGCTCAAAATCAGTCAATAAATAATTAAGGGCTTTTTGCTGTAATGCCAGATCGTTATTTATAGAAACAACGCTTCCAAGCAGATAGATTAAATCCCTGGTATGTCTGGTTGAAGTAGACTTATCAAGTCCGGTATAAATAAGATCCACGCTCTCTAAAATTAGTTTTGAGTCTGCTAATTCATATGCAATATCTATGATTTCCTGGACCAGCACAAAACGATCTTGACCGGAAGTATTCAGAAACTGTTTGTTCAGCAGGGCAAGATTCACCAGCTTCAGATATCGCCGAGATTCTGCATAATCTGGAGAGTGAAGTGGAATCCTTGACAATTCAAAAATTGCAATTTGGTACTGTTTCTGTTCAAAAGCTGCTACTCCTTTTTTGAAAGGCACTTTCTGAATCATCCAGATTGCCTGCGGATAGAATGAAGAATCCGGACTGATTTCACGAAAGTAAGACTTGGCTATTTCGTAATTACCTTCTTCAAGAGCTTTTTTACCGGCCTCATAAGATTCGTTCACTGGTTCTGTAGAATCGCTAAACCAACTGCAGCCTGTTACCAGAACAGCAAATATAATCAAAACCAGATGTTTATGCTGCATTTTGTATTTTTTCATTATCTCAACAGATTCAATTATTTTCGGTAGCCTCATTTTCCCGACGCTTTACCAGCCACTGTAGTGTTACGCTAATTAGTAAAATTAAACTACCCAGTATAATTGAAAAAATGCTCCACGAAAACTCATTCTTAAATACCACAATAAAAACGATACTGACCAGGAGCAGTGTTGGGATTTCATTAAAAAAACGAAATTGTTTTGTGCTCCAGTTGCACCTATCATTCAGCAGTTGTTTGCGAAGATGTCCGCACCACAAATGATATCCGACCAATAATGCCACGAGTCCTAATTTATAGTGTAGCCAATTTTGCAAACCAATTTCAAAAATTAAGGCAGTTCCAAAGACAATCGAGATGCACAGGCCGGGCCAAGTAATTCCGTAATAAAGGCGTCTTTCCATCTGCGAAAACTGCAACTTCATTACTGTCCGTAACGGTTCAGAACGGAGATTTGCTTCCTGATGATATACAAAAAGTCGTCCGAGGTAAAAGAGTCCAGCAAACCACACAATAACGCCAATGATGTGGAGTGCTTTAATGTAAAGAAAATACATGATTCAAATTAATTGAGTTAAATTAACGAGAGTGAGGGTAACGTTATATCCCTTAAAAACTTTAAATTAATTTTAAAACATCAGGGTTAATTTTTGCAAGTATAATTATGTTCTGGTCTTATCAATCAATTATTTCAAGACAAAAAAAGATTGGGGTTATAAAATAAAATCATATTCTTCATCCTGAATTGGATAAAACCCAAGTCCCAAATCTTCGGCAACAGAACGAATTGCTATCCCCCAATCAGCACGATTTTGTGATATTGCCGCAGCAACAGAATTGTGCGATTTTGCTTCCTGAAAAAAACCTGCGGGACGTTGATCTGCTAACAAACGGTCTAGTAAAATCCGTGTGCCGCTTCCCCGGTTTCGATTAATTATGCGCACTTCAGCATTATTGATAATTTGCTGAATTGCATTTTCAAAATCTGATTTAAGGTCTGTAAAATTGGAATCATCTTTACGAAACAGCAACCCCTGGCTACGTCGGTATCCCTTCTGCAGATGCAGTTCAGGAGTAAGTAAATGGCGGTTGTATTCTCCTGAATTTTCATCCAGCAAATGAGTGCCGGCCAAATCGCATTCACCCCGTTCAGCAGCTAAAAATCCTCCCATACTTCCAACTGCCAGAAATTTACATAAAACTCCGCGTTTTTGCATTTCTCCGATTAAATAATCCAACCCGACACAGTGACTTCCGATGATCATCAAATCCGGAGGATGTGCTGATTTCCCAAGTAATTGGATGCTAACTTCTTCATCAACTTCAACCATTTCGGTATTGCAGGGAATTTCCATGAAACCGTCTGCACGCGTAAATCCGGTGATTGAACCAGAACCCTTTCCTGTAGAATATGCGCTGAAACCGGAATCATTTCTAACCAGGTGGACAAGATTAAATTCTGTACGTCCTTTATCAGAATTCAAACGAACCGGAACATTTGCTTTAACGTGAGTAGTGGGTTCCGGAAGCCGTCCGGCCATGGCCCGCAGGACTGGAGCAATAAATTTGCTGAAAGTGAAAGTGGCAGATGTGGGGAATCCTGGAAGAATGGCTGCTGGAGTTCCAGCAAGAATTGCAAGACAAAGAGGTTTTCCCGGTTTTAGTGCGACACCGTGTACCAAAATTCCGGGATTATTGTATTTTTCAAAAACCCTATAATTCAGGTCTCCCTCCCCTTTTGATGTGCCTCCGGATATCAGTACAAAATCTAGTTCAAGTGCTTCTCTGAGAACTGTCTCAAGACGTGATTCTTCATCCGGAACAATTCCAAAATGCACAGGTTCGCAACCCATTTCTTCAACAGCATGGCCCAGAACAGTTGCATTTGAATCAAAAACCTTTCCCAGTTCCATCTGTCCTCCGGGTGCAACCAACTCATCTCCAGTCGAAATGATACCAACTTTTGGACGACGCCAGATCCAGACCTTTGCTTCTCCCAGTGCTGCCAGTGTACCTGTTTCCCGATAACCCAGGAGGTCGCCGATTCGCAAAACCACCTCCCCTGCCCCAATATCTGAGCCTGCCAGTGACACTCCACCTGACGGAACTACAGCTTTGAGGATTTTAATTCCTGCCTCTCCGGATTTATCAACTTCAATCGGTAAAGTGTTTTCAATCATCACCACAGAGTCTGCACCGCGTGGCATAACTCCGCCAGTAGCAATGGTTGTCGCAGTACCCTGATTGACTGATTTTTCTGGAACAACTCCACAGGCTAGGACTTCCGGATTCAAATTTAGGGAAACAGGAGCAGTTTCCTGTGCGCCAAAAGTGTCTTCTGCACGTACCGCAAAGCCGTCGAAATTACTTCTATCAAAATAGGGAACGTTGTGTTTGGCAATCACATTTCGCGACAAAATTCTTTCGCGTGCGTGTTCGATGGGAATCAGTTCTTCACCAAGTGGTCCAGGTTGAACTGCCTGCCAAAAACGCTCCTCTGCTTCCTCTGCTGAAGCTAAATTTAAAAATTGCTGCTGTTTCATTTTGAAAACTAATTTAACTCACTGATTTGATGACCGGTATAAACTCAGGTGAAGTTAAAGGAAGGCCAGCACGGATTTTCGGAAACAAAGTTCGTTTACTGTTTCGAAAAACATCGCTTTATTTCACTCCTGTTAATGAAAAAAGGATACAACAGATGTACTTAGTTTGTCAATATTGTGTTTAGAAAGCGGGGGCGTAATTTAGCTGGATTCTTGGTCTACGCTGTGCTCCGCTAGAAATTAAAATGGAGAAGATTGAAATTGCGCTGGATTTTGCTGCTATGTACTTTCAGGCATTCGAATGAGCGTCCAGTATTGCTCTAGCTAATTCCACAAATCCAGCGGAGGCAGGTTTTGTAGTCAGCCAGGATGGTTGATGTTCCAACTCATCTTTGTAATCCAAAACGTTGGCAACGCCAACCGAATTTTCAAAAAAGCCAAACATAGGTGCATCATTTGGAGAGTCTCCGCAAAAGATGATTTGATCCTGTGCCTGATCGATGTCTGTCTGAAATACTTCATTCAGTAAAATTCTTGTCATCGCAAGTTTGTCATAGTTTCCAAACCAGCCGTTGACGTGAATCGAGCTTACTTTAGCAACTGCGCCTGCCTTTTCAAACAATCTCACAATTTGTTCTACTGATGCTTTGTGTAATGCAGGAACATCCTCACAAAAATCAATTGCAAGGTCTGCTTCTCGGTAGGACTGATCGGAAGCAACGGCACAGCCTTCAACTGTGGACAGAATTTGCTTTCGAAGTTGTCCAAGTTTTTTGCGGTCTGTCGCTCTTTCGTTTTCGGTTTTCCAGAAGCGCCGTTTCATTTTACGTTTCCCTCTATCATAAACGAAATAGAAAGCACCGTTTTCGCCTACAATTCCATCCACAGGCCACATGCGGGTTATATGGTCACACCAGCCCGCAGGACGTCCGGTAATGGGAATCACTTTCAGTCCGGCTTGTTGAAGTCTTTCCAGGGCCTGATAACTTGCAGCAGGAAGTCTGCCATTTTCGGTGAGCGTATCGTCAATATCGGTCAGGACAAACCGGATTTTCCGGAGGGCATTTTGAGAGGAATCAGTAAGAGGTTGCATTACAAAACTCTCCTCAAATGATGGCGTGACGTACCTTGGCGGAAATCCATTCGCTGAAGATGACTGCCAGTAGAATGAGAATGAGGATCAGAGTGACCTGAGGCCAGGCAAGAACATTGAGTGAGGCATTAAGTTGCAATCCGATTCCACCTGCGCCTACCAGGCCGAGCACTGTGGATTCGCGGATGTTGATGTCCCACCGAAACACGGCAATCCCTGCAAAAGCTGGCAAGATTTGCGGTACGATACCATAAGCCATAACTTGCCAACGTGATGCGCCGGTTGCGGTGATTGCTTCTACCTGTGTCTCGTCAATTTCCTCGATGGCTTCATAGAGCAGTTTCGCGCAAAATCCGATTGACCGGATTGCTATTGCTATGACACCCGCGAAGACGCCAGGTCCAATGATCGCAATCAACAATAGCGCCCAGATTAACGAATTAATCGAGCGGGTTGAAACAATTATTAGCAAAGCAATTGGTCTAATGATAAATCTTGAGGGAGTGGTATTTCTCGCAGCAAGAAATGCAACAGGAACAGCTATTATCAATGCAAATAATGTTCCAAGTGTAGCAATATTCAAAGTATCCCAAATAGGCTTACCCAATTGAGATATATATTCCCACTTAGGTGGTGTAGCGCGTGTCCATAAATCAGTAGCTATTCTTGGGGCATCCCAAACAAAAAACCAAGTTGTTGATTTTGAAATTTGTTGCCAGCAATATGTAAAAATCATAATTACCAATTAGCCATAGAACCCAATGGAATATACTTTCGCGAGCTGTGCGCTTTTGCCAAACCTTTAAGCCATTTTTATTTTGTGATGGCATTATTGAACCCTCGCTCTTACAATACCCGATAAATATTCTAGAGCCATAACAATTACGATAATAATCAATAAAATTGCTGCAGCAGTATCATATTCATAACGATCAAATGCTGTATTAAGTGTTGCACCAATACCCCCTGCACCTACCAAGCCTAGAATTGCACTTTCTCGAAAGTTGATATCAACTCTATATATGCTTAATCCAATCAATCGGGGCATTACTTGTGGTTGAACGCCATAATTAATCCACTGTGTCCATTTAGCTCCAGATGCTTTTATTGCTTCCGCCTGAACTTTATCCATGCTTTCAATATCTTCAGCTAATAACTTTGATAAAAATCCTATTGTAGCAAAACTTAGAGTAAGAAAACCAGCAAGTGGTCCAAACCCAAATATAGCAACTAACAGAATTGCAACGATAATTTCCTGTAACGCTCGGCTAATTGCTATTATCCCTCTACAAATTAAATATACTGGTAAAGGTGAAACATTCCTAGCTGCCCCAAGGGCTATGGGAATAGATATAAGAATACCAACAACAGAAGATGCAACCGTCATCAATATACTTTCTATCATGCCCTCCCAGATATCTGAGGAACGTGATGTGAAATCTGGATTGGTAAAAGCTAAAACAAACTTTTTACCACGTTCCAAACCTTCATAAACACGAGACCAATTTACATCGATCGTCATATAAGCCGCTATTAGGTAAATAACGAAACCTGTTATTAATACCCATCTTAATAAATTGCTTTGAACAAACGGTGGTTTTTTCCAAGGTTTGCCTATTTTTGTTTGAACATTAAAAATATCTGTATTCATAGCGTCACCAAATCATCTTCATCATCAACGCTTTCAATTGTGGCTTCCCAATCTTCTTCACCATATATCATGGTTAAAACATCAGGAGTTAAGCCTTCTGGTGGTCCATCAAATTGTACAGCTCCAAATCGTAACCCAACAACTCTCTGAACAAACATTTGTGCTAAGGCAACATCATGAATATTAATAATAGCTGCAAGTTCACGCTCTCTACATAATTCACAAATCAATCGCATAATTTGACGAGATGTTTTTGGATCCAGAGAAGCTGTCGGTTCGTCAACAAGTAAAATATCGGGTTTTTGAATCAACGCTCTGGCAATACCTACTCTTTGGCGTTGACCACCTGATAGTTCATCGGCGCGTTTATTTACCATTGTATCAAGTCCAACTTTTTCCAGGAGACCGAAGGCTGCATTGATATCTGATTGCGGAAATTTTCTCAAAAAACTTCTCCAGAAACCAACATATCCCAAGCGTCCGGATAGTACATTTTCCATAACTGTAAGTCGTTCTACTAGGGCATATTCCTGAAAAATCATACCCATGTTCCTTCTGGCACGCCGTAACTTTCCCGAACGCATTTTAACGATATTTTCACCATTGAGCCAGATTTCGCCGGATGTTGCTTTCTCCAGCCGGTTAACACAGCGAATCAATGTGCTTTTTCCTGCACCGGATGGTCCAATGAGTGCCATTACCTGGCCCTTTTCAACTTTAAGATCCACACCATTTAAGGCAAGGTCTCCGGTATGATATTTTTTAACTAGTTGTTTTATTTCAAGCATAGATATTTATCACGCGGAAGCGCGTTCAGTTCCAACAGAAAAAGTCCGGCTGCGGATATTCCATTGGAACTGATGAGGAAATTATTTACAAGCGTATGAAACACCGTTTGCTTTGTCGATCGTACGGATCACAGCCCAATGTGTTTTGTAGGTGATTGGAATGAACTGCCCTTCTTTGGATTTGGAGAATTCCACTTTGAGGGAAGTCGGCACCAACTTCTTCTGTGACCAGTCTGGCTTGTCCCATTGGAAGCTGAAGAACGCTTCTTTGATTTTCGCCTTCAGTGCTGGACTCAGGTTGTGAGCATAACCAAAACCTGTGGTCGGGAAAGTCTGTGACTTGTAAATGGTGATCACGTCCTCTGCTTTGATCACTCCTCTTTTGATCATCCGTGATTTAACAGAGTTTGCAATTGAGGCAGCCACATAATCCTTGTTGGCAACACCAAGAATTGAGTTGTCGTGCTTACCAGAGTAAACTGGCTCAAAATCTCGTTCTGGCAACATATCGAAGTCACCCTTCAGGATAGCCGACGGCGCTTTGAAACCAGAGTTTGACGTGGGCGAAGTGAACGCAAGTTGCTTGCCTCTAATGTCTTCAACTTTTTCGATTCCAGAGCCGGGGTATGTAATGATTTCCATCTCATAACCGAAATGCCCAGTAAGACTGGCCATGATGGCGAAGGACTCAAATCCTGCGCAATTGACTGCAAGGGGATTAGAACCGGTGTTGAATCCGGCAACATGTAAACGGCCGGAACGCATGGCTTCAATTTGCGCTGCATTAGACTGCACTGGAAAAAATATCACTTTTTTCCCGGTCACTTTTTCCATGTTATCCAGGAAATCAGCCCAAACACCTCTGTAAACAGAAGGATCTTCAACTGGAGTGTAGGCAAATATCAAGGTATCTGGATCCAGCCATTTACTGGAATCTGTTGGAGTATCAGCCACCAAATCTCCGTTTACATCGCAGTATCGCGTGTCCAAATCACCACGTGGACATTCTGCTAAAGCCGGCAACGCCAGCAACCCAAGTAAAGAAGTGCTCAGGATAAGTTTCTTTAAAAGTGTTTTCATAGTGCTCCATCCTTATTAAGAGTTAAAAATACCGGATGTTGACGAAATTGACAGACAACGCCGGACTTGAGAGAGTATTTATAATAACTGATTAGAAATAATCGTCAACACTCTTTCAATGAAAACAAAATTTCTTTGTGAAAATTATTTTCTCTGGAGAAAAATAACTTGACATTATTACTGAAAAGATTCAACATCCACTTTTTTAACAAAAGTTAAGGAAACTATCTGAAATTAAATGAAAGAAACAACTGCAACTGAAAAATTAAGCCAAGTTCTTGACACAATTCCAAAATTATTGTTGGATCATGCAAAGAAAAGAGCTGACAGGCCCGCAAACCGCCTTAAGGATTTAGGAATCTGGCAAACATGGACGTGGTTTGATGTGGCTGAAGAAGTCCGGAACCTGGCCTGCGGTCTTGCAAAAATTGGTTTTCAAAGAGGGGACAAACTAGCGGTGATTGGTGACAATCGTCCCCGTCTTTACTGGTCGATGGTTGCAGCGCAGGCACTGGGCGGAATTCCAGTTCCTCTTTATCAGGACTCTGTCGCGGAAGAAATGGTTTATGTACTGGAAAACTCAGATGCTAAATTTGCAATCGTACAGAACCAGGAACAGACCGACAAACTCCTCGAAATAAAAGACCGTTTACCGCACCTCGAGTATATTTGCTACGAGGAACCTCGCGGAATGCATGACTATACTCAAGAATTTGTCTTCTACTACAAAGACGTACAGCAAACAGGCCGTGCTTTTCACGGTGAAAATCCTGATTATTTCCTCCATGAAGTTGAGCAGGGTCAGGGTAGTGACATTTCCATCTTCCTCTATACCTCAGGAACTACTGGTAAACCAAAAGGAGTAGTTCTTACTTCAGACAATCTTATCATAACAGCACGCAACAGTCATCTTTCGATAACCTTAAAGAAACAGATGAAATATTAGCATATTTGCCAATGGCCTGGGTTGGTGACAATATCTTTTCTTTAGCACAGGCTTACGTGATTGGTTTTTGTGTGAATTGCCCTGAGAATCCTGAAACTGTGATGACAGATCTCAAGGAAATCGGTCCTACCTATTATTTCGCCCCACCGGCAATTTATGAAACTGTGCTGACAAAAGTAATGATTCGCATGGAAGACGCAGGTAGAATCAAGCGTTCCATGTTTAATTATTTTATGGAACTGGCGAAATCTGTGGGAATCCGGATTCTTGACGGCAAACATGTTTCATTTTCAGAAAAATTCCTTTACAGCATCGGTCAAATTCTGGTTTATGGTCCTTTAAGAAACAACTTGGGGCTGAGCCGTACACGTCTGGCTTATACAGCAGGAGAAGCTATTGGCCCTGAAATATTTGAGTTTTTCCGTTCACTTGGCATCAATATCAAGCAACTTTACGGACAGACAGAAGCCTCTGTTTTTATCTGTGCTCAGCCTGACGGTCAAGTAAAAGCAGATACTGTAGGAACAGCATATCCGGGAGTGGAACTGCGTCTTGCAGATAACAGCGAAGTTTTTTACCGTAGTCCTGGAGTCTTTCATTCTTATTACAAAAATCCAGAATCGACTGCAGAGACAAAAGACGCGGAAGGCTGGGTAGCTACCGGAGACGCAGGATTTTTTGATGAAGATGGTCACCTGAAAATTATTGACAGAGCAAAAGACGTAGGCCGGATGACTGATGGAACCATGTTCGCGCCCAAGTATATAGAAAATAAACTCAAATTTTTCCCATTCATCAAGGAAGCGGTCGCCTTCGGAGATGAAAAAGATTATGCTACGGCTTTTATCTGTATTGACATCGAAGCAGTTAGTAACTGGGCTGAACGCAGAAATTTAGCATATCTCAGGATATACTGATCTTTCCGCAAGAGATGAAGTCTATGATCTGTTGCAGGAATGTGTTGAAAGTGTTAATGCGGATTTGGCACGTGATGAAAAGCTCAGTGGTTCACAAATCAAAAGATATATGCTCTTGCATAAAGAACTTGGATGCAGATGACGGAGAGCTCACTCGTACACGTAAAGTTCGCCGGAGAATTGTTGACAGAAAAATATGCTGTGTTAATTGCCGCGTTGGATGACCCGCAACAGACGCATTGTGAAATTGATTCGCAAATGACTTTTGAAGATGGTCGTACAGGTATAGTTCACGCAGATTTGCAAATCCGGGAAGCTGAATGTCACAAAACCCAACTCCACACACGTGCTGCATAATCAGTAAACGATAAAAAATAGTTTTAATGGAAAAGAAAATCGGTGAAGTTCTGTTGAGTGTTGATCATATCAGTTTGGCTTTTGGAGGAGTGAAGGCACTTACTGATATTTGTTTTGGTATCAGGGAAAAAGAAGTTTTTGCCATCATTGGCCCAAACGGTGCGGGCAAGACATCCATGCTGAATGTTATTAACGGCTTCTATCATCCACAGGAAGGTGAAATTACATACAAAGGGATTCATCGTAAACAGATGAAATCGCATGATGCCGCCGTCCAGGGAATCGCACGCACTTTCCAGAATGTAGCTCTTTTCAAGGGCATGTCTACTCTCGATAATATCATGACTGGACGAATCATACACATGAAACGCAACTTGTTCTGGCAGTCATTATATCTTGGACCTGCACGTAAAGAGGAGATGGAAAATCGGGAATATGTAGAGGACATTATTGATTTTCTTGAAATTCAACATATCCGTAAAACACCAGTCAGTCGATTGCCCTACGGTTTGAAGAAAGCGTGTCGAGTTGGGACGCGCGCTTGCGGCCGAGCCTAAGTTGCTGCTGCTGGATGAGCCGATGGCGGGCATGAATGTCGAAGAAAAAGGGGATATGTGCCGCTTTATTCTAAAGGTTAATGACGAAATTGGTACGACGATGGTTCTGATTGAACATGACATGGGTGTCGTAATGGATATTTCAGATAGAATAGTTGTAGTTGGATTATGGAAAAAAAATTGCGGATCTGGATCTCCAGATGAGATCCGTGCGAATCAAGATGTGATTGATGCATATTTGGGCGTACCACATTGATATTTAAAAAAATTATTTTAATAAATTTCTATGTTTCAGGCATTTTTTGTAGACCCATTCATAATGATTTACGATACTCCTCTCTTTTTTGTGGAGGTGCTGGTAAGCGGTTTAATGGCAGGAGTGATGTATTCACTTGTCGCTTTGGGCTTTGTGATCATCTTTAAAGCATCCGGTGTTTTTAATTTAGCCCAGGGTGCAATGGTTTTATTTGCCGCGTTAACTTTTGTGGGGCTCTGGGAAATGGGAGTGAACCCCTGGTTGTCCTTGATTCTCTCTGCTCTGGTGATGATTGGGTTTGCTTTTTCGATTGAGCGGATTGTTCTACGTCCTTTAGTCAATCAGGATCCAATTATTTTTTTCATGGCCACGTTAGGCATAACGTATTTTTTGGATGGATTCGGACAGACTATCTGGGGGGGTGAGGTAAGATCGTTGGACATTGGTATTCCCAACGAACCTTTTATGGATCTTGCAGATATGACTGGACTTTACATCAACAAATTTGATGTATTCTCCGCAGTTGTCTGCAGTTTTCTGGTGGTAATTTTAGCAGGATTTTTCACCAAAACCAAGATAGGCCGTGCTCTGCGTGCAGTAGCGGATGATCATCAAGCAGCGCTGTCAGTGGGAATTCCATTAAAAACAATTTGGACCATAGTTTGGTCTGTAGCCGGTATTGTGGGACTTGCCGCAGGCATCCTGTGGGGTTCTAAGTTGGGAGTACAGTTTGCATTGTCACTGATCGCGTTTAAAGCACTTCCGGTTCTGATTCTTGGAGGATTTACTTCAATTCCAGGTGCAATTCTCGGAGGACTGATTATTGGTTCCGGAGAAAAAATAGCAGAAGTTTACTGGGGAGAAGCAATGGGGGGTGCGATTGAAGACTGGTTTGCTTATGTAGTAGCACTTATATTTCTCTTGTTCAGACCTCAGGGGTTGTTTGGCGAAAAAATAATTGAACGGGTTTAAAAGATTAAAATAATACATTCCTAAAGGGTGTGAAATCATACAGTCTTAAGACTTTTTAGAAGACCATCATAAAATGATTAACGCAAATTTATTATGATTTATAGAGAAGCTGGACAATTTAAAACAACTTACAAGTCAGATCAGGCGTTGTTGCCCATTGCACAGGACCGTTTTTTCGTGATGGCACTGATAGCTTTTGCCTACATAGTGATCCCGATGGTAGCAAATGATTACTGGCTCAATTCTATATTTTTACAGTTCTTCATCTTTTCGCTCGCTGCACTTGGACTCAATATTTTAACAGGATACGCTGGGCAACTCAGTTTAGGTACAGGGGGTTTCATGGCCTGTGGTGCGTTTTCCGCATTCAAACTGGCCACCTCATTTCCGGACCTTCATATTGTTTTCGTGTTGTTTCTGGCAGGTTTAATTACTGCGGTAGTAGGAATGTTTTTCGGTATACCAAGTTTACGGATCAAAGGCTTTTATCTCGCTGTGGCTACTTTGGCTGCACAGTTCTTTTTGTTATGGCTTTTTAATAGAGTACCGTGGTTTACCAACTATTCTAGTTCCGGTGTTATTTCTCCTCCTCCTATCAAATTGTTTGGAGACTATTACATCACTGGTACAGAAGCAACCAATCTCACCCAGTATTTCTTTACCTTAACACTGGTCATAGTACTGGCGTTGGCTGCAAGGAATATTATCAGGGGGCACATAGGCCGTTCCTGGATGGCAATACGTGACATGGACATTGCAGCTGAAATTATTGGAATTTCACCGTTGAAAGCAAAACTCTCTGCTTTTGCAGTCAGTTCTTTTTATTGTGGAATTGCAGGTGCATTGTGGGCTTTTTTATATACCGGAGGTTGGAGAGGCTTTCGGTATCCAAAAATCATTCTTGGTGCTATTCATGATTATCATTGGTGGTTTGGGTTCTATCCTGGGCTCATTTGTTGGTGCGGCATTTATTGTGGTACTGCCGATTTTTCTCAATTCCGCTCCGGCGTTATTAGGTTTGGAGTTATCAGGTTCTTTGGTAACGCATATTGAATTTATGGTCTTTGGCGCGCTGATTGTGTTTTTCCTGATTGTGGAACCACACGGTTTGGCACGATTATGGGGGATTGCTAAAGAGAAACTAAGACTTTGGCCGTTTCCTTATTGACAGTGTTGACCAAGTGGATTAGTATCCATGAGGTTAATCACGTCCGGTGTATCCGGATTCATCTGTTGATGAGTTCAGCAACTCCGGATATTTAATTGCTGGATTTAATGTAAAATCTAGCTCATATCTCAAACATAAATAAAAGGAGATAAAATGAAAAATTTAGTAAAAAAAATCACGATAGTCATGCTTATTGGCGTCGTGTTCAGTCTGACAGGACTGGCTCAGGCAGCGGAAAAAATCTATGTTCCGATGCTGACTTACACAACAGGACCTTATGCTCCTGGTGGAATTCCTGTTGATCAGGGATTTCGTGACTATTTCAAGTATGTAAATGCCTCCGGCGGGGTGAACGGTGTTATGCTCGACTGGGATACCTGTGAGTATGGTTATAACACCGACCGCGGTGTGGAATGTTACGAGCGGATCAAAAGTAAAAACGGCCAGATGGGCGTTGCAGTTTTCCCACTTTCAACCGGTGTAACTTATGCACTTATTCCACGAACCAAAGCCGATGGGATGGTTTTGCACTCGATGGGATATGGAAGGACTGACGCGTCGGATGGACGTGTTTTCGGTCATGTCTTCACCGCACCGATGACTTATTGGAGTCAGGCGTCTGCTATAACCAGATATATTGGTGATCAAATAGGTGGCCTGAATAATTTAAAAGGTAAGAAAATCGCTCTCGTCTATCACAACAGTGCTTATGGTAAAGAGCCAATCCCAACATTGGAAGCTCTTTCCGCTAAATATGGATTCAAGTTTCTAAAGTATCCGGTCAACCATCCGGGACTCGAGCAAAAATCCACCTGGCTTAAAATTGGACGTCAGACAAAACCAGACTTCACCATTATTTTTGGTTGGGGCGTGATGACTCAAACCTCCATTAAAGAAGCAAAAGCAATCGGCTATCCTGTTTCCAAACTTATTGGTAACTGGTGGTCTGCTTCCGAAAATGATACCCGTCCAGCAGGTGCGGCATCAGTTGGTTACAAAGCTGCCGGTTTTCATACAATAGGAAAAAATTACCAATTACATAAAGATATTCTTGCAAAAGTCTATGGGGCCGGAAATGGTTCTGGTGATAAGAGCGTAGTTGGTGAAGTATTATATAACCGCGCGCTTGTGCAGGGTGTGATTTTTACTGAAGCAATTCGTGCCGCACAAAATAAGTACGGTAATATTGCAATCAACGGTAAGCAATTGGCCTGGGGTTATGAACATGTTAATTTGACCAGTTCCCGCTTGAGAGAAATGGGATTGGGTGGATTTATGAAACCTCTCAAAATTACTTGTGCCAACCACGAAGGAGCCAACAGTCTGCTCATTCACGAATGGGACGGTAAAAATTGGGTCAACCCTTCCAAGTGGTATTCTCCAATGTATGACGTAACTCGTCCGATGATTGAATCATCTGCCGCAGCTTACGCCAAGGAAAATGGTATTACACCTCGTTCCAATTGTAATTAAATTTTATATTTCGGGGCGGCTCCAGCAAAATTGAGCCGTCTTGATTTAAATTGTTTTTGGCGTTGTAATTTAATTTTTAATTACCGGAACTATAGAAACTATTAGCTTTTGTGCTTTTAAGATTTTGCTCACTTAAAAATCCTTAAAACTGTGTCATTTCAAGCGAAGTGAGAAATCTTGTACAAGTTATCATACTTAAATCATAAAGTTTCTAACTATGGTCGAAATTACGCATTATGGATTTTAGATTATTTTTAATTCCATCAAGACCAGCCATAAGCATTGCTGCAATGTTAGAAAGGGTTGAGACAAGACACTGAGACCCTACTAGAGGTCAACAACATCGAAGTGATCTATAATCAGCGTGATCCTTGTGCTGAAGGGCGTCAGCCTGGAAGTACCAAGGGCAGATTGTAGCTCTAATTGGAGCAAATGGGGCTGGAAAATCAACGACACTTAAAGCTATTTCCAATCTTCTTCATGCAGAACGCGGAGAAGTTACCAAAGGCAGCATTCATTTTGATGATTTAGAGGTTCATGATCTTTCTCCTAACGAATTAGTAAAACGTGGATGCATTCAGGTTATGGAGGGCAGGCATGTATTTGAACATCTGACAGTTGAAGAAAATTTATTGACAGGCGCATATACTCGAAAAGAAGGACGATCCACAATCGCAACTGATCTGGAAAAAACATATACCTATTTTCCACGTTTGAAGGAGCGCCGATCCAGTCAGGCTGGTTACACTTCCGGAGGAGAGCAGCAGATGCTTGCTATCGGGCGGGCGTTGATGTCAAAACCTAAAATGATCCTGCTAGATGAACCTTCAATGGGTCTTGCGCCACAGCTTGTTGAAGAAATTTTTGAAATTGTTAAAGATCTCAATCAACGTGAAGGAGTCAGTTTTTTACTTGCTGAACAAAATACAAATATTGCCTTGCGTTATGCAAATTATGGATATGTTCTTGAAAACGGTCGTGTCGTGATGGATGGCGAAGGATCAGAATTACGTGAAAATGAAGATATCAAAGAGTTTTATTTAGGCATGGGTGGTGCTGGTCGTAAAAGCTTCCGTGATGTAAAAAACTACAGACGACGTAAACGATGGCTCTAGTCGATCCCTATCGTTAGCCATATATTCTGAATTTCTCATCAAAGACAAAACAATGAGCAGTGAAGATGCAAAAATCGGCATCGTAGCTGGTGCTGGTCCGTATGCAGGACTGGATTTAGCACAAAAAATATTGCAGCAAACCAGTGCAATAATTGATCAGGATTATCTGCCAACTATCTCAATTTCCACTCCTGCCGATATTGCAGACCGTACCCGGTTTCTTTTGGGGCAAACCACTAAGAATCCCGCCCACGCCATTTTCCGTAATTTAACTGAATTAGAAGATCTCGGTGCAACAGTTGTTGGCATTCCCTGCAACACCGCACATGCAACTGCAATCTGGGATGTATTTATGAAAAAGCTCGAACAATCCGGAAGCCGCCTCAAGTTGCTGGATATGATCTCAGAAACAGTCGACTTTTTAAAGGAAGCCTGTCCGGAAGTTAAAATCGTTGGTGTGCTTTCCACAATCGGAACTTGGAAAGCAGGGTTTTACCCGAAATTGCTAGGTGAAGCCGGTTACGAAGTTAGAATACTTGAGGAGCCACAACAACAGCGTTTACACGACGAAGCCCTGTTTCATCCGGAATATGGAATCAAAGTACAGGCACATCCTGTAAGCAAAGCTGCCAGAAAAGTGTTGCTGGAGGGAGTTCGTAAATTGGAAAAACAAGATGTACAAGCTGTTGTTTTAGGCTGCACAGAAATTCCACTGGGACTTCCGGAACGTAAACTTGGATCAACATATTTAATTGATCCTGGTTTGATTTTGGCACGGGCTCTGATTCGTGAATTTTGTCCGGAAAAACTTCTACCCTGGTCCTGGAAAACATAAAGTGGATGAAAAGAAAACACCAGCATTAACTCCAATTGAAAACCTGAAAACGGTGATGGCCCGTTTGCGGCATCCGGAAGAGGGTTGTCCGTGGGACAGGGAACAAACTTTTGCCAGTGTTGCACCATACACTATTGAAGAGGCTTACGAAGTTTCTGAGGCAATTGACAGCAAAGATATGTCTTCGCTGAAAGAAGAACTGGGTGACTTGCTTTTGCAAATAGTTTTTCATTCTCGAATGGCGGAAGAATCCGGAGACTTTAATTTTGACGATGTTGCACAAACCATAAGCGACAAAATGATCAGTAGACATCCACATGTATTTGGGGAGGAGTCTGAACGTTCAAAAGAGTTTCACAGTGGAGAATGGGAAGTGCAAAAAAGACGTGAACGAGTGGAAAAAGCTCAACGTCATGGTAATGCCGCCTCAGTGAGCGTTCTCGATGATGTCGCTTTGGCTCTTCCGGCTTTGATGCGAGCAGAAAAACTGGGAAAACGGGTTGCAAAAGTTGGATTCGAATGGCCGGAAATAGATTCGGTTTTTGAAAAAATAAACGAAGAAATTCAGGAGTTACGGTCTGAATTGGATGCAAATGAAATTTCCGAAGAGTCTATCGAAGAAGAACTCGGTGACATTTTGCTGACCGTAGCGACTCTTGCTCGTCATGTTCATGTTGATCCTGAATTAGCTTTACGCCGTGCAAATGCTAAATTTGAACGACGTTTCCGTTTTGTTGAAGAAAGTCTGGCAACTTTACTTTTCCAATAAAACATAATCCTTGAGAATCTTTTTTATCTGCAGTTCCATAACTAAGAAAACTTACAAAGGTAAGAACCTGAGTTGATTAGACTTAATTTATTCTTCTAATTTATGCTCTTTTTCAAAAAAATATTTTATTTTGAAAAACATGCTTACACGTAGAAAATTATTTAAATTAGGTGCTGTTAGTGGAGTAACCCTGTTGACGATTGAAACTTTTCATGCGTCTCTGGAAATTCCACCTGCACCTGAAGGATTGGGTCATTCCTTTGAATTTTTAACTCCGGTTGATCGTGGAATCTTGTCAAAGATTACCCCTGTTATTCTTGCAGAAGCGCTGCCCGAGTCTAATGAAGAAAGGGTATTGGCGATCAAGGAAGTAATTGTCGGCTGGGATATTGCCGTTAGTGGATTACAGCCGTTGACTCAACAGGAAATCCGGAAGCTGTTTTTAGTGATGGACTCAAATTTTATATTCTCTTTAACTCCACGTTTACTTACTGGAGTTCCTGGAGCTTGGGACGATCCCAGTGAAATAGATGATTGTTTAAATAATTGGCGCCTTAGTGATCCGGAAAGTTTGATCACAGGAAATGAACTTCGAATTGGCTACATGGGGATGGTAGAATTAACCATGGCATCCTGGTATACCAATCCACGTTCCTGGGACTTTTGCAGTTATGGGGGCCCCCCGGTTTTGTTTTAAGTGCAATAATTATTGATGAACTCTTAACAAATCTAAAAGTTATCCTTGTTTGTCATTTTGAGCGAAGCGAAAAATATTGCATGGGGTACTAAACTAATATTATTAAGATTTCTCTTTACAGTAGAAATGACCGCACATAGACAGCCTCTGGATAATTTTATTGTTTCATTTCCAGATTGCTGATTAAGTTGCGGGGTGGATTTTAGAATTTTTATCAAACAGTCAAAGATGAGTGATTCAAAAAATACGATACTTGATTTTGTGGCAGAGGGTTTCCAGCAAGGATGGAAACATATTGACGCGTCTCGGTTGGGTGAAGATCAAAGCCTTGAGGCAGATGTCGTGATTATCGGTTCCGGAGCAGGAGGAGGAAATTCTGCAGAAATTCTGGCTCAATCTGGATTGAACGTCATCATCGTGGAAGAAGGGCCGCTTCAGACTTCCCGTGATTTTCACATGAAAGAAAATGAAGCCTATTCCAATCTTTATCAAGAGTCAGCCGGAAGACAAACTAAAGATCGCGGCATCAAAATATTTCAGGGAAGAATGGTTGGCGGTGGTACAGGAATCAACTGGACAACAAGCTTTCGCACACCTACTGAAACACTAAAATATTGGGCTGAGGAAATGGGGGTTCTTGGATTATCGGAGAAAGAAATGCTTCCCTGGTTTGAATGGTCGGAGAAACGCTACAATATTCAGGATTGGAAGGTTCCTCCCAACGCCAATAATAGTGCCCTGGAAACAGGTTGCGAAAAACTCGGAGTTAGTTGGGGTAAGATCAGGAGAAATGTGACGGGATGTCTTAATTTGGGTTATTGCGGAACAGGCTGCCCTGTCAACGCAAAACAGTCCACTTTGGTTACGACTATTCCGGGTGCATTAAAAGAGGGAGCGACTCTCATTTCAAAAGCCAGAGCGGAAACTTTTGAAATCAAAAACGGTAAAATTACTGAACTGAAATGCAAAGCGATGACTCCGCGCGGCAATGCCCCAGCCGTACAAACCATAAAAATTAAAGCCAGACATTATGTGCTGGCTGCAGGATCAATTGGAAGTCCAGCCATCATATTACGTTCTGAGAACAAAATATTAAACCCTTATGGTTTAGTTGGAACACGGACATTTCTTCATCCTGTCAATATTTCCGGAGCCATTATGCCGTTTCCGGTCAATGGAGAATACGGTGCACCGCAAACAAGTTACTCAGACCATTACATTGAGACACGCCTTGACAATCAAAAGTCCGGTTTCAAGATGGAATGTCCGCCATTGCAACCGATGTTGGTCGCAACTGCTTTAAATGGACATGGTAAAGTCCATGCAGAAATCATGAGGCAGCGACCTTTTCTGCAAGTCTTGATTGCACTTCAGAGAGACGGATTTCATCCAGAAAGCATTGGTGGAAAAGTTTACCTGAAAAGTGACGGAACTCCCGGTTTGGATTATGCTGTTTCCGGATACGTATGGGATGGAATTAGAGATGCTTTTATAGCAATGTCGGAAATACAATTTGCTTCCGGCGCCAAAGCTGTTGCTCCTGTTCACAGGGACGCAGAGCTTTACCACAGCCTCGATAAAGTTAAAAAAGCGATTGCATCTTTACCAATGGCAACTTTGAAAGCCCGTTTGTTTTCAGCGCATGTTATGGGAGGTTGTCCTATGGGTGAAAACGCAGCTAAATCGGTGGTTAATTCAAAAGGGCGTCATCATGAAGTGGATAATCTTTCAATATTTGATGGTTCTGTGTTTCCAACATCGATTGCTGCAAATCCGATGGAATCTATTTTTGCTGTGACTGCTAAATTCGCCACGGAACTTGCGAAGGTTTTGGTTATGTAAAATCAAAACGGGATTACGCTCAGTACAGAGTATTTAGTATCACATTCTGGTCTATGACTGAGTCTGATAAACAAACCTTTTTACTCTTACGGTTTAATCCAGAAATTTTCTGGTAAAATGTGATAAATGGTAGCTTCTTGATGATTTAACACAATTATGCTTGAAGGGTTTATCAACATAGCTCATACTAACAAGTTACATCTTTCTTATTGAGATTTATTGCAGAGTATTAAATCTAATGGCGATGAGAATCTCACATTAGAAAAGAAGGACGCCCACCTTAATTCACTTTGGGTTAGGAAATGAAATGAAATCATACATTCTTCAAAAAAATAGTTATTGACGGAAAATTAATGAGCGATGCAGAACAAATGAGCCGCAAAGAGCTGCTTCAGCCAAATCGTCTGGAAAAAAAGTTATATGCATTTGCCGATCATGCATACCGGAAGAAACGCTTGTATATCAGTGCCGCAGTTGCAGTTGTTGTATTGATTCTGGCAATTTGGGGAGGTTGGAAGTATGTGCAAAATGAACGTATTAACCAGGCCAATCAATATCACATTGCACGGGCAATGCTTACCAATACAGCTCTTTCTGAAGATGAAAGGTTAACTCAGGGAATATCTGCTTTACGGGATTTTGCAAAGTCTGAATCAGGTACAACACTGAGCGTACTGGCATTAATGGAATCTGGAGAGGCATATGCACGCCAAACACAAATTGATGAGTCAATTGCAGTTTTTCAGGATGTAGTAAAACATCCGGAAGCTACAACTTTTCTGCGAAATGCAGCCCGGCTAAGTTTAGCGGCCTTGTTTGAGCAGCAGCAGCGGTGGGACGAAGCAGAGATGATGCTGGTTTCAATTAACATAGCATCATGGGAGGACGTACGTTGGCGGGCAATGGCCAGGATAGCAATCGCTAAAGGAGAAACTGAAAAGGCAAAAAATTTGCTTGAAAAGTTGTTGGAAAAAGCTCCTGATTCCGTCTTTCGGCAGGAAACTGAGATTTTACTTTTGTCACTTTAACCATTTTGTGAGTTATTAAATCTAGTAAGATACTGATAATATTAACTACAGCATGTTATCACGACCGATGGGAGTGATCTTAAAAAGTGCTGATATTTTATAACAACCCTTACATACGTTCGGGATGACACGATAAATCTCATGACTGTCAAGTTAACCAATTATTAAAAACAAAAAATGAAAGAAAGTTATCTGAATTTGATGGAAGAACACAAACAGGATGAAAAGATTAACTTGTTTGAAAAAGTTATAACCATGACCAAACGGGCCAAATCTCTGTATAGCCTTGAAGAATCAGCTCGCTCAGGACTAAAACATAAGCCTACTTTTCAAGCTATTCTGGAAAATAACGAGGGAAGTCTGACAATGAAAAGAGTTCAAACCGAAAATTTGGAAGAGGACTCCGATCAGGCATAAACGGAATACTACTCAAATGGAATCCTGCCCATTGAAACCTGAAAGCTAAAAAACGAAATGCGGGAATCAGTCAATTTGACGCAGGCCTTTTCGCGAATTCTACGCGTACTGCTGACTGGTTCACGTTCACAGTATGCAGCTCTGATGGTTTTTTCAGGAATGCTGCTTGCTGATTACCTTTTTCGAATTTACCTTTTTCCTCTCTATAATAATTTCCTGCTTAAAATTGGAGCAAATCCGGTCTGGTCAGATCTTGATGTCGGTTTTGCTCCTATAGTCTGGCTTTCTTTCTTTACCATCATCTTAGGAAGTCTAACAATCGTCATCACATTTGCCTCACAAAATGTACCTAAACTGATTGATTTATACATGGATCATTGGCCCAGTCTATTTTTTGTCTGGTGGGCCGCAGCGTGTCTGATACATGCTTTCACAATCAAGATCCTTTCAGAGGCTGGAGTTGAAATAGTGTCCAGCCTCATATTTAATTACCACGTGTTACTTGCTGTTTCACTGGTGATTGGCTTCCCTTTTGTTTTATCCATTCTTAAATCTACCAAAACCTCTAATGTAATCGAAAACTTACTGCAGGGTAGTTATGCCAAGTTTAAGCGTTTAGCTAAAAAAGGTCCCACAGGAATAATATCGACGGAAGAACACGCAAAAATACAGTACCAGTTATTTGAAGAACTCAATCAACTAATGGATTTGTTGGTCTTTGTTCCATACAAAGAACCAAAATCACAAATTATAGAAGGAATTGGCGAATTACTAAGATATTACGTGAAGTTAAAACCAAAATTTCCTGAAGACTTTTTTAAAATTGATCAACAGATTCATGATGACATTTCTTTCCGGACTTTAAAAAGTTTATTGGCGGAAGTAGAGAAATCTCACACATTTTATGAGCAGAAGAGCTTTAGAATGATAGGAAATGTATACAACGTCTTTCTCGATAAAGGAGAATTCGATCTTTCTACTTTGTGTGTGGAACAATTGAGCCAGGTGGGAAAAACGGCGATAGAATGTGACGACCAAGATCTCATTGAAGTAATCACGGTTCGTCTTAACACTTACTTTAGATTTGCACTAAAACACGGTCAGCACAATAATGAACCGCGCAATTTATATAATCTTGTTTTTCATTATGGACAGTTTCTCAGGCTACCTGGTGGAACACCGTCAAGTGGACCGGGTTAAATCGTGTATAGGATATTTTGTATTTTATGGACAACAGTGCTTTAACGCAATTCCACGAGCACGGTCCTTAGCTTTTATTTTAGACACTCTTGCTTCTGAAATGCAGAAACTAATGCAGATAATCTATCAGAATAATTGGGAGAGAAAACTACAGCAGGAATTACTGCAAAAGTTTTTATTGTTTGATAACTTTCAAGATATGGACAAAAAAATTGCGATACAATTCTTTAGTCAAAATCACGGCATTCGGCTTTTACATATTGGTTTGGCCTTGTTTTATCTCAATCAGAATGAAAAAGAGTTTGCTGAAAAAATTGCAAAAGATACTCTACAAGATCTTTCATTATTAGGAGAACCACTGTTTTCCAAAACAATGGATACTATTTTTGCAAGACTTCAGTATTCTGGAGCAAAATTCTGGGAAGATACAGACCGTGGAAATGTGAATATTTACTACACACCATATCAATATGAAATAGAGTATTTTAAGAAAATACAAGTGAAGTTTAAGCATGAAAGTCAAAAAAAGATTCCTGCATGAAATGAGAAATACTATTAAAAAAGTTGCAAAATTAAAGAAATTCTTGTTTCTTGAAAAAAATTTAATTATACTTAAATCACTACTGTTAATGTTTGCTTAGTTTTGAAAAGCAGGTCATATATTTAGTAAATGTTATCTAATAAAAAGGATTGATATGAAAAGAGATGCAGAATTTTTAAGAAAGGTGAAAGAGCTTGCTTCTAAAAATAACATGGGTGCAACAGCAAAGGCTTTAAAAATTCCTGTTTATACATTAAAAGCCCGCTTGTTGAGTGCTGCAATGAAACTTGGAGAAATTCCGCCTCAGTTTGCAAAAACAAGAGTTGTAAAAAAAGTTGCAAAGCCAAAAAAGCGTAAATACCTGGATACAGTTAGAGTGTCAGGTAAAGCCGGAAGTTCGATGCGTGTGATAATTCCACAACAGATTTTTCAAGAGTTGGATTGGAATAAAGGCGATAATATTGTCATTCGACGTTCAGGCAAAAACAAAATTGTAATAGAGAAATCGGCAGGATAATAAGCTTCTTTTTAAGCACTCTTTAATTTTTTGTGTGAGTGTTCCCCCCTTCATTTTGGATAGTGGTTGAAGGCTCGTGGTTGAGTGTTTCAACCGTTGACCATTAATTTGCATTTGACAGGTTTAAAATGGATTTGGTGTATCGCCCAAGACGTTTAAGACGCACCGCACCTATTCGTGGATTAGTGCGTGAAACAGAACTTTCTCCGCGCCAACTTATTTATCCGCTGTTTGTGACGGAAGGCAAATCCGTCCGGGATCATATTGACAGTATGCCCGGACAATTTCGATTATCTACAGATGAACTGGTTAGAGAATGTGAAGAACTTTATGCACTGGGTGTTGGTGCAGTAAACTTATTTGGCTATTCTGAAGAGAAAGATGAATTGGCGACCAAGTCGTATGATTCAGATGGCCTTGTTCAGCGTGCAATTCGTACAATAAAATCTGCTGTTCCAGATTTGTGTGTGCAAACCGATGTAGCTCTTGATCCATATACGACTCACGGTCATGACGGACTGGTCATTGATGGTGAAATCGTGAACGATGAATCTGTTGATGTACTGTGCAAAATGGCACTTTCACATGCAGAAGCAGGTGCAGACTGGGTTGCGCCTTCCGACATGATGGACGGGCGAATTGGTGCAATTCGAAATGCGCTGGACGTACATGGATTTTCTCAGGTCGGCATTCTTGCATATTCTGCAAAGTATGCTTCCAGTTTTTATGGACCATTTCGTGGAGCTCTTCAATCTGCACCAAAAAGTGGTAACAAAAAAACATATCAGATGGATCCTGCCAACATCCGGGAGGCACTTAAGGAGATTGCTTTAGATTTGGAAGAAGGAGCGGATGTTGTGATGATAAAACCTGCATTGTGCTATTTAGACGTAATTTCACGTGTTCGTGAGGCCTTTGATGCACCAGTGGCAGCTTATAATGTTTCCGGAGAATACGCGATGGTTGTTGCAGCTGCAGAGAAAGGCTGGGTTGATCGGGATAGTGCTATGATGGAAATGCTATTGTCAATTCGTCGGGCAGGTGCAGATATGATACTGACATATTTTGCAAAGGATGCTGCTGCTTTACTCCGTGCAGATTATGGGAGTTTTAGATGAAAACAGCACTTACTATCCGGAATGCCGAGGTAGTTCTTCCGGTAAAAACGGAGCGGACAGATGTCTCAGTTATCAATGGTCGGATTTGCGCTATTGGTAATGAAATACCTGACGTTGGAGAAGTGATTGATGCGGATGGATTGTTTTTGCTTCCGGGTATCATTGATCCACAGGTTCATTTCCGTGAACCGGGAGCTAATCACAAAGAAGATTTACACAGTGGTTCTTGTGCCGCTGCGGCAGGTGGAGTTACAAGCTTTCTGGATATGCCGAACAATACACCTCCGGTAATCACGCGTCAGCGGATGCAGGAAAAAAAGCAGTTGGCGGCAGAAAAATCTGTAGTTAATTACGGTTTTTTTATGGGAGCAACTCCGAATAATCTGGAGGAGTTGAATGCAGTAGAAAATGTTTGTGGTATAAAAATTTTCATGGGTTCATCTACTGGAGATTTGCTGGTGGACGATTCGGATGTTTTGGAAAAAATTTTTGCCAACGGCTCTCGTCTGATAGCAGTACATGCGGAAGACGAATCTGTTCTTCAGGAAAACAAAGAATTGCTCAAGGATATTTCTGACGTACGCATTCACCCCCTGCTCCGGAATGAATCTGTGGCACTCAGGGCTACAAAACTTGCCGTGCGGTTTTCGCTTAAATACCAGCGACGACTGCATATTCTGCATTTGACAACGGAAGATGAATGTGATTTTCTTCGCACATTACCAAGGGGGCATCGCATTTCAACAGAGGTTTGTCCACAGAATTTCACCTTGACTGCACCGGAATGTTACGAGCAGCTCGGAACATTGGCTCAGATGAATCCTCCGTTGCGGACAGCCGAGGACAATATCGCACTTCTTGAGGGCTCTCAAGGATGGAATTATTGACTGTATTGCCACAGACCATGCGCCTCACACTTTAGCCGAAAAAGATCAGCCATATGGTAAGGCCCCTGCAGGAATGCCCGGTGTTGAAACCTCATTGGCCTTAATGCTGGACAGAGTCAACCGCAATGTTTGCACTTTGCAGGAAGTGGTTTACTGGATGTCTGAATCTCCTGCAAAATTGTATGCAATGCAGGGAAAAGGTCGTATCGAAGTTGGCCAGGATGCAGATTTTGTTTTAGTCGATATGTCATTAAAGAAAACGGTTACGAATGGTGAATTACAGACCAGAGTTAACTGGTCTCCTTATCACGGTATGGAACTAAAGGGCTGGCCGGTTCAAACGATTGTTAATGGTCAAACTGTTTTTTTGAATGGAGAAGTCGATAAAAGTGTACGTGGAAGAGAAATCTGCTTTGCATGATTAATAGATAAGAGTTAGGATAGATGAAGTAATTTTCTTCACATTTTTCGGAGCAAAGAACAGAAAAATATGTGAAGAAAATTTGAGTAATAAGTGTGTTATTTTGAATTGTTATGATTTAACCAAATGTAAAAAAACCTAAATAATGGAGGTTATGATGACTGCATCAAGTGGAAATAGTACTCATAAAAATTTAATCGAAATGCTCGAAAAATCTCGAAAGCTTTACGCAGATCGTCCTTTGTATGGAACAAAACGCGATGGAATTTACGAGTGGACTACTTATGAACAGTTTGCAGAAAAAGTAGATGCTTTACGCGGAGGGTTGGCTTCATTAGGTGTAACTGCTGGAGACAAAGTCGCTATTATCTGTAAAAACACAGAAGAGTGGGCAGTCTCTGCTTATGCCACTTATGGATTATGCGCACAGCACATCCCAATGTATGAAACACAGATGGCAAAGGAATGGGAATACATAATCCGTGACTGTGGTGCAAAAGTATTACTGGCGGCAAACACAACTGTGCTTGAACAAACTCGTGATTTTACAGAACAGATTGAAGAACTGGAACATATTGTTTTGCTTTCAGGAAGTGATGCAGGAGATGTTAAAACATATTTTGATTTGCTGAAAACAGGTCGAGCAAAATCCGTTAAGGTCACAGCAGCCTGAATCACAGTCACCGATGGGAATGATTTATACTTCAGGAACTACAGGTGATCCAAAAGGTGTGGTGCTTAGTCACAGAAACCTGATTTTTGAGTGTGATGTAGTCTTACCTTTGCTGGGCATGACGAAAGATGATCGATCACTGGCATTTTTGCCTTGGGCTCACGTTTTTGGCCAGGTGGCAGAAGTACATGGTTTAATCAGTTCCGGCGGTTCTGCGGGACTGGTTGATGATGTGAATACGCTGATTGAAGAACTGGGTGTGGTCAAACCCAGCATGTTCTTTGCTGTGCCTCGTGTTTATAACAGGATTTATGACGGTCTAATAGGTCAAATGAAGGAAAAACCAGGCTTTATCCGCTCCCTGTTTTATGGAGGACTCAAACAGGCAAAGAGAGAAAGAGAAGGTGAAACTCTTAGTTTTTTGGAAAATTTAACACTAACGCTGGCTCGTAAGATTATTTTCAAAAAAGTTTGAACCGCTTTGGTGGAAATCTGCGTATCGCTGTAAGTGGCGCCAGCGCCTTGAGTCCCCAAGTCGCAGAGTTTGTAAATGATATTGGCATCAGCGTTTATGAGGGTTATGGGCTAAGTGAAAATACGGCAGCACTTTCAGTTAATTATCCGGGTGCAAGACGTTTTGGTTCAGTTGGTAAACCACTTCCTGGAGTACGGATTGAAATAGATAAATCTGTTGAAGGTTCCAAAGAAGAAGACGGAGAGGTTATAGCATATGGTGAAAATATCATGCTTGGCTACCATAACCTGCCGGAAATACGAAAGAAAATATCACTGAAGAAGGAGGTTGCGGACGGGAGACCTGGGGCATTTGGATGAGGACGGTTACCTCTATATTACTGGACGTGTGAAGGAACAGTACAAACTTGAAAATGGCAAGTATGTGGCACCTGCACCACTAGAAGAATCACTGAAGCTGAGTGCGTACGTTGATCAAATAATGCTTTACGGCTTCAACCGACCTCATAATGTGGCTGTGATTGTAGCAGCGATGCCCGCAGTGGAAAAATTTGCTGAGGAAAATAAGATTTCCGGAAGTGGTCCAAGTTTGTTAAATGAACCTGAAATTAGAAAATTGTTCCAGGAACAACTGGAACATTATGGAAAAGATTTCAAGAGTTTTGAACGTCCGCAAAATTTTGCCCTGCTCTCTGAAGAATGGGGTATTGACAATGGACTACTGACTCCAACCCTTAAACTGAAACGGGAGGTGGTGGAGGAACAGTTCAAGTCACAGATTGAGAGCCTTTATTCTTAATATTTGTGGTTCGTTTGGTCTTGTGATTCGCCGCAATTTTCTGTTCTTCTGATACATTTTAGTGTTTCTTCAGTACAATGCAAATCCAGGTTTCTAATCTGCACAAAAGCTACATTGACGGAGAAGGCTTGAAGCTGCATATTTTGCGGGGCCTTAATTTTGAAGCAAAGTCGGGTTCGACTGTAGCAATTGTTGGAACTTCCGGAACCGGAAAGAGCACTTTTCTGCATACAATTGGAATGCTGGAAGCTATAGACGAAGGGAAGTTGTACCTTGACGGCAGCGATTTGGCCAACTTAACCCGTGACCAGGCTGCACAGTTCCGGAATGAAAAAGTTGGTTTTATCTTTCAATTCCACCAGTTACTACAGGATTTTACTGCGTTGGAAAATGTGATGATTCCCCAGTTGATTCAAGGTAAAAATACTGGAATTGTACAGAAATATGCTTTTGAACTGCTGGAAAAAGTTGGACTGTCTGAGCGTGCTGGACATAAGCCGACACAGCTTTCCGGAGGAGAACAGCAGCGGGTCGCGATTGCTCGCGCTTTAGCAATGGAGCCCGAATTATTCTTAGCAGATGAACCAACCGGAAACCTGGACCAAGAGACAGGTGAGCAGGTAATGGAAATTTTGCTGCGACTAAACCGAGAAAATAAAACTACACTTGTTATGATTACCCACAACACCAACCTTGCATCGGCCATGCAGTATCAGCATCGTATGGAGAATGGACAACTACATTTGCTTAAGAATGGTTAAGAATTTCCGCAAAAAAATTTCTACTCTGCCTGATTCCTGCTTCTTTCAAACCTGATGAACTTAATTTCTTCTGTTTTTAGTTTTTTATTTGCGATTGTTTTTATGGGCTACCTGTGCCTAAGCAATTTCAATCAAGTTCTCTATGCACAAACGACGAGTAGTGCGGATTTGTTTTTACTTATTTCTGAGATTGAAATAAAAGGAACATCCGAGTTGGAATCCTCTCAGATCCTGTTTTTGATAGAAAGTCAAGTTGGTGAACCTCTGTCACGTAAGGCTGTTCGCAGGGACATACACTCCATTTATCAAATGAAATTGTTTGAAGATGTACAGGCAGAAGTAAAACTTCAGGATTCTGAAGAATCAGGCGCAAAAGGATATTTACTGCGCTTTGTGGTAAAGGAACGTCCTCGTCTGTCGGAAGTAAAGCTTGTTGGAGTAATGCTGGTTGAACGGACAGAAATTGAAGAAAAGATGACTCTTGTCCAGTATGATCCATTTGATCAAGAAAAAATTGCGATAAATGAGCAAATAATTTTGGAGTTCTACAGAAGTGAGGGTTATCCAGGGGTTCGTGTGAAAAGTAGAGTTGAAGTTGTGGAATCCAGTCTTGAATCTGAAGGTAAAAAGTTTCGTGTAGTATTTGAAATGAAGGAAAAACCTCGTGTTTATCTATCAGATATTTACATTTCTGGTACTAAATACTATTCAGAACTTGATATCAAAAGATTCATCCTGAGTTCTGAAATTGATTGTGTGGCCTGGGCAAATCAATCAGGTCTTTTCCGTGAAGAAATGATAAATCAGGACCTGTCACTGATTACTCAGCACTATCTTAAAAATGGATTTATAAATGTATTTATTGAAAAACCCGATGTAACGCTGATTCACAATCCTGATTATAGTCGGGTCGATGTACGTTTAAATATTACAGAAGGAGATCAGTATTACTCTGGAAAGATTTCTGTATCCGGTGACATTCTGGGTAAAAAAGAAAAGTTAATGGAAGGCTTGTTGCTGGAACAAGGTGAAATTTATAATCCGTTTCTTCAAAATAGAGATCGTTCAGGTATAAGTGAAATTTACTATGAACGCGGTTATGCTTTTGTCAGGGTTATACCGGAAACAAAAGTTCATAAAGAAACAAAAACTGTTGATGTAACTTACCGCATTTTGAAGGGTGAGAAAGCCTACATTGGCCGTCTGGAAATTGCTGGAAATAAAGAAACACGAGATCATGTGATTCGGCGTGAGTTTGAATTACAGGAAGAAGAGCTTTTTAATGGTAAAAAACTCCGTCTCAGTCAGGAGAATCTTAACCGTTTAGGCTTTTTTCAGTCCGGAGTGATTCTTGAACGATCTCCACGTGATCAAGAGGACAATCTCCTGGATATCATGGCTCGTCTTAAAGAAGCACAAACCGGAACTTTTCAGGCTCAAGTAGGGTATAGCGATTTTTCCGGATTCAGTGGAGGAGTGACACTTTCAAAGGGCAATCTGCTCGGTTCAGGGCGGACACTGCGGATAAGTGCCCAGTTTGCAGAACAGAGTGTTCAACAAAAATTTGATATAACATTGATTGATCCAAGACTCTTTGATTCACAGGTTTCAGGTTCTGTATTTACTACAAGAAGCAAGGTTCAGGATTCAACAGAATTTGGACGTGGAATAATCACCGAAAACAACTATGGTTTTAGTTTGGCAATGCCTCTGTATTTCCGGAATTTACGTTTTGGAACTCAAATCAGTTCACTTGATCGCATCTATTCTGATTCCGGAGATGACATTTATAAGCATTCTGTTTCACCGTCTTTGACCTATAACACTGTCAATCATCCTGTCTTTCCAAGCGGAGGCTTAAAAACTTCCTTTCGTGTGATACAGACCGGAACACCTTTCGGAGGGAATATTCAGTTACGGGAGTATCGTCTTCAGTATCAGCAATTTTGGGCAATGAACCAGAATAACACTTTAATTTTGATGGCCAAAGGACGTTTCGGGTTGCTGCAGGATCAGGGTGGTTCGCCGATTCCATCCGAAGACAGGTATCGAGTGGGAGGTATTGATTCAGTACGGGGACACTATTATTATCGCATAGCCGGACCCTATGGTCCTAGCGAGCAACTCCGTAATCGTGAATACAGAGTGATCACTGACGAACTGGGTTACCAGCAGACAAAAACTTATGACAGCAGAGCTGTCGGATTGAGTACCAACGAATTGCAGGAATTAAAGAGCGGTGGAATTTCAGAGAGAGTCTTTAATCTTGAATTACTGTTTCCACTCAGTCAAGATGAGAATAGTTTTGTCCGCGGACTGGTATTTATGGATGCAGGAAATGTTAATGCGGAATCGAGGCAATATCAACTACTTGGTGAAACAGAACCCGGTATTTTTGATCTACGTAAAAGTGCGGGCTTTGGTGTTCGTGTGATAACTCCAATGGGTGTGCTGCGTTTTGAGTATGGATCGAAACTGGATAAACGTCCCGATGAAACTCCGGATCGTTTTGAATTCACTGTCAGCGGTTTGTTTTAACAAATGCTGCTGAACTGTACGGCCAAAATTGTAATCTTATAATTTAATGAAAAACTCTCAAGTTTCCTCAGCAATTCAAAAGCAAGTAAAACAGGCACGTGAAGCCTTCCTTGTTTTAGCGAATCTGGAAAATTTGCATAAAAACAATGTTCTTCATGAATTAGCTCAAGTATTGCGTGAAAATTCGGCTGAAATTTTGGTAGAGAACGCCAGGGATATGGCTGAAGCCAAAAAAATGGTGGAGTGTGGTGAGTTGTCTGCAAGTGCCTGCAACCGTGTTTTACTCAATGAAGAAAAGATTGAGCAGATGGCACAAAACTGCGAAAGTGTAGCTGCATTGCCAGATCCTGCAGGCAAAATAATTCAGGCAACCCGGCTGGATGAAGGTCTTGATCTCTATCGTGTGTCCTGTCCAATTGGAGTTATTTTGGTAATTTTTGAATCACGTCCGGATGTGGTCATACAAATTTCTGCATTAGCTCTAAAATCCGGAAATGCGGTAATTTTAAAAGGAGGCAAAGAGGCACAAAATTCAAATCGTGTACTGGCAAAATTGATCCGGATCTCTCTTGCGAAGAATGATACTGTACCAGAAAATGCAGTCAGTCTGGTGGAAAGCCGCGATGAAGTTTCTCAGTTGGTGAAAATGAGTTCTGAACTTGATTTAATCATTCCACGCGGTAGCAATGAACTGGTCCGGAATATTCAAAAAAATGCGCAGGTTCCAGTGCTGGGACATGCAGATGGACTTTGTCATGTGTATCTGGATCAAGCTGCAGATGAAAAGAAAAGCATTGAGGTTGCACTGGATGCAAAGTTAGATTATCCCGCTGTCTGTAATGCTGTAGAAACTTTACTTGTGCATCAAAAATATCCGGTTGAGTGGCTGGTAGAAATTTTGAGAAAAATGCAGGAAGCAGGTGTAGAATTGAGGGTATGTCAGCAAACTCAAAAACGTCTGGATAAATTTACTGAATTAAAGTTAAAAACTGCTGTTGAAGAAGACTGGACAACTGAATATATCGATTTGATAATTTCTGTTAAATCAGTCAAATCTGCAGAGGAGGCAGTTAGGCACATCAATCATTTTGGCTCCAGGCATACTGATACAATTGTTACTGAAAATTCAGAGTTGGCAGAATGGTTCATGAATACTGTGGATGCAGCAGGTGTATTTTGGAATGCGTCAACTCGATTTTCGGATGGATTTCGATACGGATTTGGGGCAGAAGTTGGAGTAAGTACCGGTAAAACTCATTCACGAGGTCCTGTTGGACTTGAAGGTTTGGTAATTTATAAATATAAATTATATGGAAACGGGCAGGGCGCTGGTCAATATGGGCAGGGTAAGCGGGAATTTCTACATGAGGATATTCAATATAAATAACTGTAGATTTCAAAGTTTTTACTAGATTGAAATAGGAGCTTTCATGTATAAACTGCAATTAGATCGTGATTTTTCACAAGATCTTTTTTCTGAGTCATCAAAAGAACTCAGGCACTGGGTGGTCAATGCAATTGCAAACATAGTTGTTGCAGATGGCATCATTGAGAAACATGAGTTTGTGGCTTTGCAGGAAGCAATTGGCCATCTGGACAGCAAGGAAGAAATTATTGATTTAATGAAAAGAGTGAAAGAGAGAAATTTGTTAGAGGTAAAAAAAATAAAAATAGACCCGGATCTTTCTTTAAAAATATTCTTTTATCTTGCTGGAATTGCAGTTATAGACGGTAGTCTTAAAAAAAGTGAAGCAGAATTATTAAAAAAATGCGGAAATTGTTTGAGTCTTGATGTTGATTTTATTCGTGCTGTCATTAGCTGGTCAGTCAAACAAATGGAAATAAATCGAAAGTTAACTCAGGACTTAAAAACCAGCAACTCACATCGAAACAGTATTATTGAAAGTATAATAATGAGTTGAATATACAAACGTTGTGCTGAAAAAAACTTGCTTTTCTTAACTTAATCTACTAATATTTAATTGATACTTTGATTGAAAGGAAAAATTATACAAGTCATCTATCCTCTTTCTTTTCAGAGTCTTATGCAAGCCTGTTTGCGGATATGCTTTGTCCGTTTATTTTCAATTGTTCCTGCACTAGTTTTATTTATTTTGTCAACAGGTCCAGGTACAGCAACAGGACAAACTAATTTTGTACCCCTTGAGCGAGGTGACTTTTCTGAGCGTCAAGAACACCTGACATTTTCCCCTGGAGTTGAACTATCAGGAGATTACAGACTCCGAATTTCAAAGATTAATTCAACATCTCTTCCTGTTTCACGAACAGAAACTAACTCTGCAGAAGAATTTTCTTTTGATCAGGATTTACGTTTGCGTTTACGTTCAATTGTGCATCGTATAATTTCAATAAACCTGGAACTTGCTACTAATCAGGAATCGATATACCAGTCTGACATCAGGACTTCACAAAGTTCACGTACTACTGGAGCAGAGTCCCAAACTGCAAATATAACTGCACGGCAATCGTATCTTGAACTAAACAGAAATCCGAATGAAGTAACAAAAATCGGTAAACATGCGATTAACATAGGAGACCGTAACGGCAAGGTGTTTTCTGGAATCCTCAGTGGTTATTCGCAACGCTGCAAGGCTGGAACCTGGTGTTATGAAATTGGAGGAATGAAGCTTTCTTCTGCCGATGGAGACTGGCTGTACTTCTTTTCACTCGACTATCCTTTTTGGCACGAGGTAGATTCACAAGGCGAAGTTATCGATTCTTTTCGAATTGAAATGTTCCGTATCAAATACACAGAACATGATGTTCCACTGGGAATGAATAATATTCCTTCAAAACGTCTCTCCAACAGTACACTTTCCAGTTTGGAAAGTGTAGGGTTTACCTCAGGAAGTGACTGTAATACGAGCCTGTCGGCTTATACCCTCAACTCAAGCTGTAAGCCAATTTATTACAATGCACATGAACAGGAATATTTTGGTCTGCGTATGCAGTGGGAAACACCTGTTTGGAGTGTTTATGCAGATATTATTTCAAATCAGGGCAATCGAAATTATTTCCAGTATGATGACAGGCATAACATGGATAAAAGAAAAATATCAGGCGGAGCAGCCGAACTGGAGATCAGTTGGAAAAAACCTGGTGAAGAATATATGCTTGTCGGAATGATGGCACAGGGTGATGAACAACTTGATGACAGCAGCAGAAATGGAACAAATTACCTTCGCGGTCTGGAAAGTTTTTACGAAATATCACCAGGAACGTACCGTGGAACCAAATTTTATTTTAACGGAGGCAGCCCCGACCTGAACAGTGGTACCGGTTTGGGGCACTCAATTAATAATACTCAAATGGGTGGTTTTCGTTTTCGCTATGACATTCCGGAAACAACTGCTGTTTATCGACTTGGTCTTTACGAACTTAAACGCATCAAGCCTGTGCTTGACTCGAACGGGACTAAATCCAGTATGATCGGCATTGAGTGGGACAATACATTTACACTGAAAATGGCTGGCCACGCAAACGTGGATTTAGATTTTAATGCATTTCAGCCGGCAAGAGCATTCAGTTATGATGATCAAACAGTTCCTACCGGAAGGAAAGATATGATTTTTCACTTTGCCGGACGTTTGACTTACTCTTTCTGAACTGTCGCTTTTAACAAACTTAAGGGGGCCTATGAAACAAAAAAGAGTCGCGAAAATTGAGCGAATAACCAAAGAAACAAAAATTAAACTTGAACTGAATCTTGACGGTTCCGGAAAATCTGAAATTAATACCGGAATTGGTTTTCTGGATCACATGCTGAATTTATGGGCTTTTCACGGTTTGTTTGATTTGAAATTAACCTGCAGTGGCGATTTGGAAATTGATGTGCATCACTCTACAGAAGATATTGGTCTTGCTCTTGGTAGTGCGTTGGCAGAAGCTGTTGGTGAAAAGAAAGGGATTTTTCGATACGGTCATTCGTATGTACCCATGGACGAAGCTTTAATCCGAGCTGCTTTGGATTTGTCCGGACGTCCGGAATTTGTCTTTTCAGGTGAATTTACTCAGCCGAGTATTGGTCAGTTGGATACACAGATGATCAGCCACTTTTTCAAATCACTAGCTATCTCGTCTAAAATGACTCTGCACCTGTCGATATTATACGGAATCAACGACCATCACAAATGCGAAGGCATGTTCAAGTCAATGGCACGTGCCCTACGTATGGCTGTTGAGTCAGATCCAAGACGTACAGAAGTGGTTTCTACAAAAGGAAGTCTCTGACAGGCATGAACGTAATCATCGATTACAAAGTTGGGAATCTGCACAATCTGAAAAATGCGCTTGATTTCTCTGGAGTGGAGAATCATCTCGTTTCTCATCCAGATGAGCTTAAGGAAGCAGACAGGATTCTTCTTCCGGGAGTTGGAGCATTTGGTCCGGCTATGGAACATTTGCGAAACTCAGGAATGCTGGAAGCTCTGCAGGAAAAAGTTCAGGCAGGAACTCCTTTGCTGGGAATTTGCTTAGGAGCACAATTGCTGATGGACGAAAGCGAAGAAGATGGTTCTCGAGTGGGTTTGGGCTGGATTCCAGGTAAAGTTAAGCGTTTCCAGCATGAACTTAAAATTCCCCAGATTGGCTGGAATCAAGTATCTCAGCAGCAAAAAGATCCGCTTTTTAAAAATGTTGCAGATGAGATGCACTTTTATTTTGTGCATTCTTATCATTTGAATCCGGAAAACAGTGAGCACGTTTTGGGTCTCTCAAACTACGGTTATGATTTTGCCGCAGTTGTTTGTAAAGACAACTTGTGGGGAGTTCAGTTTCATCCCGAAGTTGTCCATACGCCTAATGGTCTAACTTTATTAAAAAACTTCTTAAAAATGATAAGTTTGGTTATACACTAATTATCAGTGTTAATGAATTGCAGAATTTAGTTTGAAGAATATTTATGAACAATATTAAACTTTGATAAAAAAGAAAAAAATGGCTTTAGAACAAACATTTTCAATTATAAAACCAGATGGGGTTCGCAGGAACCTTGTAGGAAAAATACTCAGCCGCTTTGAAGAAAAAGGCCTTCGTATTGTTGCCACCAAAATGATTCATATGACAAAACTTGAAGCAGAAGGATTTTATGCAGTTCATCGGGAACGGCCATTCTTTGGGGAACTGACGGAATTTATGAGTTCCGGTCCAGTTGTAGTTTCAGTTCTGGAAGGTGAAAACGCGGTTAAATATCACCGTGAAATCATGGGAGCAACTAATCCAGTTGATGCGGATGAGGGAACAATAAGACGTGATTTTGCAGAAAGTCTTGGTGAAAATACTGTACATGGTTCAGACAGTCTTGAAAATGCGGCAATTGAGAGTTCATATTTCTTCTCACAGACTGAGTGTGTAAATTAAGTTTCCTGACATTCATTTCAGGAACTCGACAATCAGGTTATATGTCGTGGTATCCCGAACGTTTGTGGGGGGAATCTATGATATCAGCGTTTTATCAGATTTCTCACATCGGTCGAGATTACCTGGTAATATCAGTATTAAATGAGAATTATCATCTTTCGGGTTCTGATACTATTGCAGGCAAAAACGATATGGCAGGTTTCAATTCGGTCATTAGCAAAATTACAACTAGGTCTTTAAGGCTACAAATCTTTCCATATTTCTTCGCGTCTCCCTTTTTCTAAAGAGGAATGCACCAACGGTGTTTTGTCAAGAGAAAGTTCCTGCTTAATTTGCTTCAAGTGTTTTTGAATTTGGCCACGCTTTAATTTGTCAATTTTACTGGCCACAATTAAGACCGGACGCTGATAAAAGTCCAACCACTCCTTGAGCTGCCGATCCTGTGCAGTCGGTTTGTGTCTGCTGTCTACAATCAGCACTACTTTCCGCAGAGTTTCGCGCTCCTGCAAATAAGCTTCAATCAGGCGCTGCCATTGTTTGCTGACACTTTCAGGAACCTTTGCAAAACCATATCCTGGTACATCCACCAAATAAAATTCATCATTGATCTTAAAAAAATTAATCAACTGCGTTTTCCCCGGAGTAGAGCTGGTTTTAACCAGTTTTTTGCGGTTTAGCAGAGAGTTTATCAGTGTGGATTTTCCCACGTTTGAACGACCGGCAAAGGCAATTTCAGGAAGTGAAGGGACGGGGAATTGCCATGGAGAGGCTGCACTAAGGACAAATTCAGCAGAATGGATTTTCATTTTTCATTATCCTCTTTAGACGAATCCGTATCAAGGATTCCGACTTCAGAGGGTTCAACTACTTCCTCTTCTGCTTGACTTGCAGGTTCTGCTGTTCCTTCAAGCGGAGTCCCGAAGAATTGGTTTGAGAATTTGGCGAGATGATCCATATTCAGTACTTGCTGACGTTGAGCCAGATCAAAATAGAGGAAGGTCGTCACTAATGATGCAAACGGATAGAACAGCAGGGATGCCAAATATTGTGCCCAGCGAATTGCCGTGTGAATCCCCGGATCACTCAAAATTTCTGATAGTAATAAAGGTATTGCATTATTGTCTTCGGCATCAATGTTTAAATTCAAGTCAGGCATGAACAAGGTGAAGAGAATGGCGAAAACAAAAAATTGCATAAGTGTGCTGATCACAACAACCACAAAAACTCGAGACAAATTTGTACGGGCCAGTTGTATGCTCCTGGCCATTGCCCGTATCCCACGAACACCTTCTACGATAAATACCTGTTGTGCCATTGAAGTCAGCATTATTCCTCCCAGCCAAAGGGCAATTATAATAATACTGAAAGGAAAGGGCATCGTCAGGCCCATTACTCCTGTGATGAAGAGAAGATACTGTAGGATTGCAACATGTACTGCCCCTAGAATTAAAGGTGAACGAAGTGCCCGTAATATGCCCAGTGAAGGGAAATAACTGCCGAATGCGGTTCCAATTACACCTAATGTAATTGCCCCCTCCAATAAATGCACAGAAAGGAAAAAAACTACACTCTCCGGTTCACCCCAACCTGCAAAACCAATCAGGAAAGCAGGTGCAATCAATGCCGCAGTTAAAAACAAAATTGGAATGATGTTTTTTTGATAGAATCTTATACTCAAAGTGAACAAGGATGATATACTGTGGTCGTAATTTAGTAAATTCATAATGTCTGTTGATAATTTGCGGAAAAACGTTTTGCCTAAAGCATACAAAGCCTCTTACAGTATAACAAGTAAAAGTTCAGAATAGAATCTTAAAGATGGTGGTTAAAGCTTTGCAAAAAGCTTGCACGGACCACTCACCTCAGGTAAAATTTATGTTCTGGAAAGGTCTTGGATTTTTCAGGGCAAATCTGCAGTGGAGAGGTGACCGAGTGGCCGATGGTGCGTGATTGGAAATCACGTGTGCGGGCAACCGTACCGAGGGTTCGAATCCCTCTCTCTCCGCCATCCCGCGTGGTTGTCTTGTTATTTGATAAGCAATAAACTTCTATTAAAATCTTCTACATGCAGCATTTTCTAAAACATCTCAGGTACTTCCTAATTTTGAGTGTTTCTCTGCTTTTGTTCCTAATTTCCTGCAGTAAAAAAGAGGATGAGTCAAGTTCAACTTCTTCTTCTCCATGTTATACAACTACGCCTTCTGATAAAGGTTCGTGCTCATCAAACAGCACACTGACAGCATCAACAAAGGTTCCATTACTTATGGTGCGTGTACAATATAATAATGCTTGTTTTAGTAGTGATGAAACTACTTGGGCTAATAAAATGTTCGGTACAAGTGATGGACAAATGAATCATTATCTGGCTGAAACTACCTATAGCAAGTATCAGTTTTCACCCGCATCAGAGACATCCGGTTGTACCAATGACGGAGTTATTACAGTAAATATGCCGGAGAATCACCCCAACACACAGAAAAACTCCTGGGCCTGTTATGCTTCCAAAGCAATCACCGAAGCGGATTCCAGTTCCAGCTTTGATTTTGCTTCCTATGACACTGACAGCAACGGCAAGCTCAGTGTAACTGAATTGCAGGTTATTTTTATGGTAGCCGGAGGGGAAAGCGCGTCAAGTATCAATACTCCGGGAGGGATCTGGGGCATGGCTACAGCTTTACTCTGTGATGTAAATGGAGATGGAAGCTACGCAGATGAGTCAGGAGAACACGGTATTACTCTGGACAACGTCCGACTCTGGGGCTAACCTCTTCAGCATACGGTCAAAACGGCTTCTCTCAATTTGGTGAACGTCAAGGGAGTAGTTCAACCAATACATGGGATGCTACCATAGGTGTAATGGCTCACGAACTTGGGCACGCCTATTTTGGCTTGCCCGATTTGTATGACACTAGACCATCACCAATAAACTCAGGTATTGGTGCTTTCGGTTTGATGGGAGGCGGGGTCTGGGGACAGTAAATCATCCACTGAAAAAGGAGGAGCAACACCCGTACATCTCAGTGCATGGTCAAAGGAAAAAATTAGTGCATGTGTCCCTCAAACAGTTGACAACGGTACAAACAATATCACGTTGCCTGCAGTCTATAAAAATATAGATAATGCGTCCTCCTGCGGAATCTACAAAGCCACAACTTCAACTAGTGGTGAATACTTCCTCTTTGAAAATCGTAGTTCAGGAGGTTATGATCAAGGCCTAAATTATCTAATCGCAAATGGTAGCACTAGTAATTACATAGGAAGCACATATTCTGGAGGATTGGCAATCTGGCATGTTAAGGATATTCTTAGTTCTTGTTATAGTAGCAATAATTGCGAGACACAATCTCCGAAATTAGTGGACCTTGAAGAAGCTAATGATGGTGATTTAGACAATGCTTTATCCAATGGCAGGACTACACATTTGTTTTATAGTGGAAATAGTGCAACATTCGATAACAGCAGTACTCCGAACAGCAAACTCGACAATAACTCTTCTTCCGGAATCAGCGCCACCAGCATCAGTGCAGCCGGAGACAATATGACATTAACTATCAGCAAATAAAAGAAACATGAAACGTATCAGCTTAACAATTGCACTGCTTACCGGCTTTGCCGTGAATCTGATGGCTGTCCCCGCGGTACCATTTTTAATTACTTTTGCCCAACCTGACGGTTCAACCTTTCAAGCCCATCTTAGAGGTGATGAGACACTTCAGTTGGATTGAGACAGAAAATAAACAGGTTCTTGTCAAAAGCAAAGCCAGTGGTTACTTTGAGTTTGCTTTGTTAAAAAGGGATGATAAAAACCGCTTGGAACTGGTTCCTTCAGGAATTCTTGTGATCAAGCGAGGTCAATCCGCACCCAGGTCCGATACCGAACTCCCAAACATCACACGTGAACAGCTGGGAAAAATTTGGCAAAGTAAAATTGCTGCGAAAAGAAATATTAAGCTGATTCCTGCTAAAAACTCTCCCTGATATAATTGTGAAAAGTTAAGAGTGTGCTTATAAAGTCTAGTCGCCTTAAAAATCAGCCCAGCCGTGCCAACTGTATACCGAGATAGCACATACTGAGGCAAACTACAGTATTGACTGCAACATTAAGTGCTGCCCGCCAGACTGCACCATTCAGTAAAAGTTGAACTGATTCGAAACTGAAAGTGGAAAATGTGGTGAAGGCTCCCAGGAATCCTACAGCAATTCCAAGTCGCAGAGCAACGTTGATTTCCGGACGATCCAGGAAAACCGTTGCCAGCCAACCCAGGGCCAGTGAGCCGAGTACATTCACAACCAATGTGCCGTAGGGCAGAAAACTTCCGAGCAGGCGTCCCATTTCTCTGGCAACTAGAAAACGTGCTACAGATCCGCATCCTCCACCAACGGCAATTGCTGCTATAGATAAATAAGGCACTGTTCAGTATTAATTATGATTTGCTGAAAAATATTTATATTCAATAATGAAAATATGTAATTATCTGATTGAAGATGACAACTGCAAGGTGTTTCATGAAAAAGTACTAAAAGCTTTGCAATTATTTTGTTTGAGGTGCAGGGTGAATTTCAGACTATATTAGAGACAGACATTGCTAAATCAAGCCCGATTATTAGAGATGACCGCTTAAAATTTAAAAACCTAAACGGAGAGAAGCTTTTCAGGTAAATAAAAAAGTCATGTATCAAGCCAGCTTCTGAATTTCTGTTCAAGAACTTCGAGAGAAGAAGGTCCGGCTTTTTCGACAAGAAGTTTAATTTCATCCAGGGCCATTATTCCACTGCGGTAGCCTTCCGCATAAAGTTTTATCGAATTTCCGGAATCAGTCAAACTATATCCTGCAAGGGAAGGTTTGATTATCACATCCGCCTTCTCACCTTGGTTATGAATTGTACGGTCAATGGCGATACTGAATGCATTCAGCAGTACCTCCACCATTGACTCAGGCTGGCGGTAGCCTCCGCTGCCCAAATCCACTCCCACACAAACTTTTGCTCCCATTTCCTGGAGAACTTTTATCGGCACATTTTCTACAATCGCTCCGTCTACGAGCATACGTCCGTCAACTTGAGTCGGCATAAAAACGCCTGGAATGCAGGTACTGGCCATAATGGCAGTTGCCAGACTTCCAGTTTTGAAAACCACCTTTTCACCGGTTGAAATATCTGCTGCGACTATTGCCAGCGGAATGGAAGAATCTTCAATCTGTACTTCTCCCAGGTATTTTTCGATGAATTTGCCTATCTCATTATTAGAGAGTAAACCCAGTTTTGAAAATGTAAAATTAGTTGCTTTTAACCAGCGTAGATTTCGGGCAATGTTACGGATTTCTTCAGGAGCCATTCCGAACGCATAAAACGCTGCTGCCATTGCACCGGCACTTGTACCACACAAAAATCCGGGGCGCAGTCTCTCTTCTTCCAAAGCTTTCAGTACACCAAGATGAGCCGTGCCTCGAAATGCACCGCCGCCCAGGGCCAAACCTAGAGTATGTGGGTCTTCTGCCATAATTATTTTACATTTTTAATTAGAGCTTAAAGAAAAATATGTTTCTTGTCACCTCTGACTTGAAAAGGATCCAGCCCAACGTGTTGGTTGAGAAAATTTTTGTAGAAATTTACCTGGATTCATGGCTTTCGCGGCACTTTATCCTGTATTACAACACATTCATTATAGTTCTTCTGCAGACTCTGCAGTTAGACACACAAGTGAAATCAACTATTCAACCAGAAACTTGGCCAGTTCCTGTCGTTCATGCGGAGCGTGAATCGGGTTTTTGAGAAGCAGCACACCTGTGAAAGGTGATTTCAAATCCATACTTCCTTTTCGTGTATAAAGCGTTGCAATCACATCTCCTTCTGCAACTGTATCACCTGCGTCTTTGTGCCAGCAGAGAATTCCGCCGGTTGGAGAATACCATTTTTTTAGCTGCTTTTCTGTTTGCCAGATTCGTGATCCTTCAACTTTCGGTAGCAAGCCAAAAAAGCGTCTCAAATAAATCAGACTTTCTTTAACCCATTCGCCCTGCACACTGCGGCTGGAGGAAAGTTCAAAGGTCAGGGCGACTTTTCCACGCTGAAAATTTGTATCAGCAAAACTGTCTGATGAAATATTCCATGACAGCAGGTGTGGAATTCCCAAACCTGTAACGTGTTCCTTTTGTGATTCGTTATAGTAAATATGTGGTGCCGCTTCCACTCCGGCGGTGTGCAAATCGAGGATTATATCGGCCGGAGCAGATAAGTCCAACAGGGTTTTGATCCAGTGTCCTTCCTGGCTTGGTTCGTCCTTTAAATTTCCAATCCGGTTCCAGTTCCAGCAGTTTTGCTGGTTGGTGTGCAGATTGTTGTAGCCCGTCTGTACGCCCATGATCTGGCTGTCCAGACCCATTGGATTTGAAAGAGGGACACAGATAAAATTATAAACAAGCTGATGCGCCTCAATTTCTTTCATGAATTCATGTACAACCGGAATACCGGTCAATTCTATGCCATGAATTCCGGCCTGAGGTAAACCGTCTGGTGGCATCCGGATGATGATAGCGCCAGACATCAACCTCAAAAGTTGCATCACTGGCCGTGCTGTGCAGAGGAATTGTTTCAAGAGAGAATTTTGGCATCATGGCAAAGACAAGATTAATAAATGTTGCGATGTAGCTTTCGTAGGTCATTGTTCGACTCTAGTGAAGCCGGATCGCCAGAGTCCGCTGCAGTCGAAAGTAAAGACTCTCCAAAGAGTTCCATTATCACTTGGTACATTGAATCTCTTTCTAACCAGAGTCCCCTACTGTATTATAGATTACTTCAACCTTAGCTCTCGATGTCTAAATTTGTCATCAGGAGATGAATTACTTCTCACTGTTCAGTGTAATTGTGAACGCTGTAACTATAGGTCCCGCTTCGAACTTTAGTAATTGTGATGGTTTCATCACCAGGAGGAGAGGCGGGGCTTGAATTAACGTTATGATCCTTATCAAGTGTTACGTTGTCACTTAATTGATCGCATGAGCATGAACTGCAAGTCTTTGAATTGGTTGCATAGTAAAATTTGTCGCAGCGATACATAAATATGAAATGTGCCTGCTTGCGTTGTCAGGAATCTGGAGGTGTGAGTCCAAATCTGTTCCAGTAACTGGGTTAGTTTTGGCCATCTCAACATAATACGCATTTCTCCTTATTCAACCATTGCAGACAACGAGTTATTCTGATCAGCCTGGTTACCGCAGGCAAAGGCGTTATGGTATGCCACATAGTATCCGGATTTATAGGACAGAATTGTATACCAGCCCGCGATTGCTTATGTCAGGGACCAAGCCACCGTTTTGTAATATAGATGACAAGAATTGAGAGAAGCCCGTTAATGTATACCAGTTGCCAGTTCTTATTTATCCCGTTGGCATACCACATATCAACTCCTGACATATTGTCACCAGTCACGGCATTCGTTATTTTTCCTGACATAGTACCGGATGTGCAATTATCATGAAGTAGCCTCACCGTCTCTAGATTAAGTGTTTGGCCATCTGTTTCTAGCAGTTCTGTTAGGTTAACCAAGTAGCCGCTCTTGGAATAGGTCACAGAATGCATGCCCAAAGAAAGTGAAGCCTGACTAAAATCACCATCGCTGTCAGAAGTCGTGGTCGCAACAGTTGATCCCCAGAGCTGCATCACTTACACTTACTCCGGACAAAGGACTACCATTGTCCATCTGGACACTGCCTGTAATTGTACCTGATCCCGATGGAGAGGTACTGAATCCTACGATGCTTTTATTGTCACTTCCAAGAGTGTTGCACGAAATGTCCGTAACGGAAGTAGTAATTTTGACTTTGAAGGTTGTTGCTGCACTAAGACTGCTCGCAGGAGTTATGGTAAAGATTGTGTCATTATCCGAAGCCACTGGGGCGGCTGACATTTTAATGCAAGTGGTAAAATTATCGGACGATAATTGGAAGCTACCCGAACAGGTTGTGTCACTTGTATTTGTTGTAACACTACCGGTTGCCATATTTTCACTGAATGTCACAGCAACAGTGGTGGCGGGAGAATTGTAGGTGGTATTGTCTGTGGGGCTCTCGGAAGATACGGTGGGTGCAGTGACGTCTGCAGAAGCAGGATACATGCGGCTCCCAATTTTTCATAATCACTTGCTTCTCCATATTCGCTCCTTTCAGAACAACTACTCAGCAATAATGCGAATGTGACAAGAACCAAGGGTAAAAACCGATTCATTTTGTTGAATGAATACACTTGACCTCTTTCAGCTAATTTTCAGCTGGAAAATTTGATAATTTTAGTATTCCTCTTTTAATCTATTTAAATGCAGTATTCAAGCCAGTTCAAAGTACGATTATTTACATCCGTAAGACACCATATTCAGTATTGTAGACCAGCTGATGTGCCTCAATTTACTTCATGAATTCATGAACAACCGGAATGCCGGTTAAGTTCTATGCCGTGAATTCCTGCCTGCAGATAAACCGTCTTGGTGGCATCAGGATGGAAATACCGCCAGACGTCAATCTTAAATGTTGTATTGCTGGCTGTGCGTGAGCAGGGGAAGTGTTTCACGATAAAATTTTGGTGTCATGGTAAAGACAACATTATTCAACGCTGGCGGATCCCAGAAGTCCCCGCTACTGCGCTCATACTATTAACTGTAGTGACGACTTTGCTGGAACCATCGATAGTAAAGACTGTCCAGAGGTTCCAGCACTGTTAGGCACATTGTAGGTAGTCTTGGTAGTATTATAGTAGACTTTCACAGTTGTTCCTGATCAGCAAATTTTGTACTGCTAGCGTTACCAGATCGCATCCAGTTGTCTGGTAGATAATATGAGCGCTGTATCGATAGGTTCCGCTGCGCCATGAATCAGTTGGAATCGTTATTGTTTCAGTACCAGGGGCACCATTATATCATCTTGATCAAGCGTAACGTTGTCACTCTTTTGACTGGCTGTACAGCCAGAACAAGTATGAATCGTTTGTAATAATAGAAAAATTTCGTTTAGCATGCTGGCCAATAAATGTGAAAACGCCCTAAGTGCTAGTGCATATTATCAGGTCCTGTTAAGTGCGAGTCAACAATCCAAGACCACTACTTGCACCCCAGTGCAAAATAATTCGCATGGTCCCGCTAGCTAAAGAAGTAGAAATTGAGGCATCCTGGCTGCCAACGCTTCCGCATGAATAGACATTAAAATTATCTGCAATATATCCTGATTTGCTAAACTGTATTGTATACCAGCCAGCGCTCATGCTGCTTAGGGAATAATTCACCTGAACTGTCTGTAGTAGCAGTTTTGATGATTGTACCACTAGTCGTGTTCAAACCACTTCTGACGCTTAAAGAAACATCTGAAACTACGCTATCACTCACTGCATCCTTGATTGTTCCGAAATGGTACCAGTACTTGCACAAGTATCTGGAAATTGTTTCACTGTGGCACTGTAAGTGTTTCGTTGTCTGCTGTAAGTTCAGCTGACTGGCTCATCTCCAGGTAGCCACTTTTTGAGTATGTAAGAGTGTAATTCCCTGAGCTAAGCGAAGTTTTACTATAAGTTCCGTTGTCTTCAGTTGTAACTACAGAAGAAGTTGTTCCAGATTTTGCAAAAGTCACACTAACACCGGACAAAGCATCACTGGCATTGTCTAAAACGGCACCTTTAATGATTCCTGAACCCGAAGTTTGAACCCGACGGTCCATATCCTAATTTTTCATAATCGCTCTTTTTACCGTACTCGCTTCTTTCGGAACAACTGCTCAGCAATAATACGAGTGTGACAAGAACCAAGGGTAAAAACCGATTCATTTTAGTTAGATGAAATACACTTTACCTATTTCAGCTAATTATAAGCTGGAAAATTTGAAATATTTCAGCATTCTCATTTATTTTATCTAATCTAAATGCAGTATTCAAGTCGTTGCAAGTATGATTATTTACATCCTGAAGACACCATATTCAGTTTTCTCAAGAGGTGCGTTAAATGAGGCAGAGAGAGCCAACCCGAGTACCATCCTGGTATCAGCCGGATCTATAATTCCATCGTCCCAAAGCCGAGCAGTCGCATAATATGGGTGTCCTTGAAATTCATATTGTTCACGTATGGGACGCTTAAAGTCTTCCTCATGTTGCACACTCCATTTTTTCCCTGCAGCCTCAATGTTTTCCCTTTTGACAGTCGCCAAAACTGAAGCAGCCTGTTCTCCGCCCATAACAGAAATTCTGGCATTGGGCCATGTCCAGAGCATACGCGGACTAAAGGCCCTTCCGCACATTCCATAATTACCAGCTCCAAAAGAACCACCTATAATGACTGTAAATTTTGGAACAACGGAATTCGCCATGGCGCTAACCATTTTTGCTCCATCTTTTATAATACCACTGTGTTCACTTTTTGCCCAACCATAAAGCCGGTAATGTTTTGCAGGAAAATCAGCGGAATTCCACGTTGATTGCACAACTCAACAAAATGCGCACCCTTTGAGCGCAGACTCGGAAAACAGAATCCCGTTGTTGGCCACAATTCCGACCGGATACCCGTGAATGTGTGCAAAGCCCGTGACCAAGTGTTGTACCGTAAGAGCCTTGAATTCATGAAAAGCAGAAGCGTCAACCAGACGCGAGATCACTTCGCGAATCTCATAAAAGTGCCGATTATCTGTGGGAAGAATACCATGCAGTTCATGCTGCGGATAAAGCGGATCAACTACTGGTTTTATCTTTACAGGCAATTCTTTTTTCCGATTCAGTCCGGCCACAATTTCTCTGGCGATGCTCAAGGCGTGTGTATCATTTTGGGCAAGATGGTCAGTAACTCCGGAAATCCTGCTGTGAATTTCTCCACCACCAAGTTCTTCGGCAGTTACAGATTCTCCGGTTGCAGCTTTAACAAGAGGAGGTCCGCCCAAAAAAATAGTTCCCTGGTCTTTGACGATCACATTTTCGTCACTCATCGCAGGAACGTATGCTCCTCCTGCTGTGCAGGAGCCCATTACGACTGCAATTTGAGAAATACCTCTGGCAGATAAATTTGCCTGGTTGTAGAAAATCCGGCCAAAATGTTCCTTGTCCGGAAAAACTTCATCCTGCCGTGGAAGAAACGCTCCTCCGGAATCAACCAGGTAAATACAGGGCAGATGATTTTCCAGTGCGATTTCCTGGGCCCGCAAATGTTTTTTTACCGTCAGCGGATAATATGTTCCACCTTTAACAGTTGCATCATTTGCCACAACCATCACTTCAGTTCCGGAAACACGACCGATGCCTGTAATCATTCCTGCTGCAGGAACATCATCCTCATATACATCAAGTGCAGCCAGAGCAGAAAATTCTAAAAATGGACTGCCTGGATCGAGTAACAAACGTACACGCTCCCTGGGCAAAAGCTTGCCGCGCCCGCTATGTTTTTTTCGTGCTTTTTCACTTCCACCCAAAGCAGATTTTTGGAGTTTCTCCTGGAGATCATCAACCAATTTCCCCATGCTTTCAGTGTTATTATGAAAGTCAGCAGACTGAATATCTATTTTTGATTTGAAAGCAGGCATTGAAAGGTTTTATGATTCAGAATACAGCTAATGAGAATGTGGGTCGTGGCCTGAAAAATGGTCCAGTTTGATCTAAGATAAAATTAACATCAATTGAATCAGCTGAGTGCTTTATGATGTGCTGTTTTGAAGTTTGATGGCATTTATTGCTAAACGCAAGCCTTCAAAAAGTTCACTGGCAACAATGTTGTTTGATTCAGTTTTTTCGATTAAGCATTCTGCAGCAAGGCCGTGAAGGTAGGCACCTGTTAAAGTTGCATTTAAAGGAGAAAGTCCCTGCGCCAGAAAACCTCCAATGAAACCACTTAAAACATCTCCAGATCCGGCAGTGGCCAGAGCTGAGTTTCCTGTAGGATTGATAAATATTTTTCCATCTGGGCTGCCGATTACGGTGTAAGCACCCTTAAGCAGCAGAACTACATTCCAATCCTGGGACAGTCGCCGAACTGTTGCAATCCTGTTATCCTGAATTTCTGTTACACTTTGTCCACAAAGTCTTGATAATTCACGTGGATGCGGAGTTATGACTGCGACACCAGATCGTTCCTTCAGGGTTTCTTCATCCAAATTATTGAGGCCGTCGGCATCAATCAGCAGCGGACCTTCCAGGTGTTTTGTCAGTTGCTGCACAAATTTGGTGGTCCGGGAGTGAACGCCCAGTCCACAGCCGAGTACAACAGCATCACGTACTGAAGCAAGTTGTTCTACAAAATCTGCATGTTCTTCCGTAAAAAATTCTGGTGCATTTTTAGGGCTAACAGTCATGATTTCCGGAGCCTGCCCTGGAAGATGATCACGAAGTTCGCTGGGAACACATGCTGTTACTAAACCAGCTCCGCTTTTAAGTGCACCTGAAGAAGCTAGACTTGCCGCACCTCCCATCCCGGCAGATGCGCAGACAGTCAGCACGTGTCCGGAGGAACCCTTGTGTGCATCCGGAAAACGGACTGGAATTAAATCTCTGACAAATTCCTCTGTCAGCAAATATGTAAAGGTCGAATTATATAAATTGGAAGAAACAGAATCGTCTTGATTTGAGGATATTTGTTCCGGCCAAATTTTCGGAATAGAAATATCAGCAATGTGGACATTTCCGGAAAATTTCACACCAGGATGCTGGAAACATCCTGGTTTTCCAGTTTGAAATGAAATAGTTTGATGACATTCTGCGGCTACACCAAAAATCTGACTCTCATCGGTTGAAACACCGGATGGAATATCTACGGCAACTCGCAATGCTTTTTTGTTTGAGTTGAAAATTTCAATCCATTCCCGGTAAGCACCTTCAATCGCCTGCTCCATTCCGATACCAAAAATAGCATCAATGAGAACATCTGCTTCTTTAATCAGTCGGGCCGCATTTGTATCTGGAAAAGAAGTACTTTCTCCAAATTTTTCCCACAATGACTGGTTTTTCTGTGCATCTCTTTTTTTAGCCTGTCCGGCATCTACAACACTGACATCATACCCCCTGTTCGCTAACAGGCGGGCAATTGCAAATCCGTCGCCGCCGTTATTGCCTTTTCCACAGCAAACTACAACTCCGGCTTCAGGTTCATTTTTTAATTTATTTTCTTCAACCCAGTCTGCAACACTGCGGGCGGCATTTTCCATTAAAACTGAACCAGAAATTCCTAAATCTTCAATTGCGTGCCGATCCATCTCTCGCATGGAAATCGTGTCTGCAAGTCGAATCAAATTATTAGTATTTGGGTCCATCTGCTGTCAACGGTCTGACTGGCGTATCAACTGCTTAACAAAGGCTTTTGATTCCTGTTTTTTCTTGAAGTTATTTGCATCACTAAAGTCTTTCTTGCGGGGACGTTTCTTGGGAGTGTTGCCAGTATATTTGGAACGACTCTCACCGTTGCGGATACAAAACTTAGTCTTAACTTGGACATTACAAAACTTTTTTACAGCATTAGGGTTTTCATGAAAGGATTCAAAACGACCTTTTGAGTTTGTCGAAAATTGTTTGCGGCCTTCCTTACGGATGAATTCTTTTTTATAATTAATTGGAATAAACCGAATGTTTTGAAGCTGCCTGGATGTAATTCTTTCGTATTGTGTTTGAGAAGTTGGCTGAAACTGTTCCGGTTTTGGTGTTGATGCTCTAACTTTTTCAAGAGAATAAGACGATTTGTGAAACTCTACTTTTCCTTCAATAATTGACCTAAGACGGTTGTTGGTGGTACGGGATTGTTCTTCTTTGTAAGCGGAGGCATCTGGTGCACTGCTTAAAATGAGAGCAAATATTGCCAGCGAGATCAGTCTTGATAAGCGAAAATTTTCATAAACGAAAGACATTATTCCGATCTTCTCAGAGAGTGTTATACTTTGCGTATTGGAATATTGTTTTGACTGAGATATTCCTTAACTTCAGAAACAGTATATTTTCCATAATGAAATACGGATGCCGCCAAGACAGCATCGGCTTTTCCTATTGTGAGAGCATCAAGAAAATGTTCAAAAGTTCCACCACCTCCTGATGCAATTACCGGGATATTGAGCTTTCCGCTGATTGCGGCAGTCAAATCAAGTTCAAAACCATCCTGGTGACCGTCTGCATCCATGCTAGTCAATAATATTTCACCAGCCCCTCTTGCTTCCATTTCACCGGCCCATGCCACTGCATCCAATCCAGTTGCAAGGCTTCCGCCGTGGCTGAAGACTTCCCATTTTGAGATTTTGTCTTTTGTATCTTGTTTTTGTGAGTTTAAATTACGTTTTCTTGCATCAATAGCCACAACGATACATTGTGAACCAAAACGCTTTGCACCTTCAGAAATTAGGTTCGGATTCCGGATTGCGGAAGAATTTACTGAAACTTTATCTGCACCTGCAGTTACAAGTGAATGCATGTCTTCAAGTGAAGAGATTCCACCGCCAATTGTAAAAGGGATAAACAATTCACGTGCCAAGCGCGTCGCAAGTTCAATTGTTGTACTCCGATTTTCTTTGGAAGCGGTAATATCAAGAAAAACAAGTTCATCAGCAGACTGTTCATTATAACGCTGTGCCAACTCCAGCGGATCGCCTGCATCCCTCAATCCTACGAAGCTGGTACCCTTTACCACCCGGCCGTCTTTTATATCGAGACACGGTATTATGCGGCGTGCTAGCATTTGAATATTTCCTTTAAATCAAGTTTGCCCTCATAAATTGCTTTTCCGCTGATTACCTGATCAACACCGTCTTCTTCCAGAGTTTTAAGCTGTTCCAGATCTTCCATTGAAGAGACTCCTCCGGATGCTACAATCTTTAATCCGGTACCACGGGCAAAATTACGCAGTGCCTCCATATTTGGTCCACTGAGCATTCCGTCACGAGCAATGTCGGTAAAAACCACTCTTTGTATTCCAACCTTTTTCCAATGCAGGGCAAAATCTACATCGTAAATTTCTGTTCCTTCCTGCCAGCCTTCAATTGCAACTTTGCGGTTTCGGGCATCAATACCCAGAATAATTTGCTCGCTGGAGTAATGTTTAATAATGTCTTCAAAAACATCTGGATTCTTAACAGCCATAGTTCCAATGATTACAGACGACACTCCCAACTTCAGCATTCTTTCTACATCATCTGCTGTACGCAAACCTCCTCCAAGTTGAACAGGAATTGAAATCGATTTAAGTATAGAATGGATGCTGTCCAAGTTTTTACCTTTTCCCCTGAATGCTCCATCTAAATCAACCAGATGCAAACGCTTTGCACCAGCATCCTCAAATGAGCAGGCCATGGCTGCAGGATCATCCGAGTAGACTGTTTCTGAATCTAATTCTCCCTGAAGCAGTCTGACACAGCGTCCGTTTTTTAAATCAATTGCGGGAATCAGCAGCATTTTATGGTGTTGAATTTTGAGTTTTTGAGGTGAGCAGATTATCTAAACAATAATTCATTTTTTTTCTGCTTCAACTTCAAGCCTAAGCATTTGAACATGGAGCCTGCCTTTTGAATCAACTGGTGTTCTTTCAATATATTTTGTAGAAATAGCATCGACGAATTTATCTCTTTTTTCTGCAGGTACTTGTTGAGTATATCCTAACCATGTAGTACGAATCCATCCTTCCAAGCCTGTCTTGCCTGCATGAACCATATCTTTTGGAATAAGCTCTAACCGGTTTATTTTAAAGCCGGATTTCAGAAGAATTGATTCATACTCATCTGTACCAGGAAAAAAGAATGGAAAGTCAAATTTTTCAAAGTATGACTGCCATTCAGGATCAGTCTGCATTCCGGAAAGTATGCTTACAATTTCAGCTGCGTTGCCTTTGCCTCCCAACTGCAGGAGGATCTTTCCTTTTTGCCTTAATCCTTTGAAAAATCCTTCAATGACGGGTTGTTGATTTTTTACCCAGTGCAGTGTCGCATTTGAAAAAATAAGATCAAAACATTCATGAAACAATAAGTTGCCGGCATCCATCTCATGGAATGAAAGATTTGGGTAGTCCTTTGGGGGATATCGTTTTGATGCCAGTGCTATCATCGAAGAAGAGTTGTCGATACCGACAATTGTTCCTTTCGAGACTAATCTGGATATTTCGGCGGTTACCTTTCCGTCACCGCAACCTATATCAAGCACATCCTCTGTTCCATGAAGTGATAATTTGTCTAAAAGTTCTCTGGCCCATTTTTGCTGAGCTAGAGAATGTTTTTCATAATCTTGTGCGTTCCATTGATATCTTTTCATATTTTATGTATTTCAATTAATATTGAATAGCTATTATCAGCTAACTACCACACGAATTCAAGCTGTACACGTTAAGCAAAGATCAAAACACAAAGTTCTCTGTGGCTTAAATATTGAATTCCAAATAGTCGTATAAAATGCATTAAACTAGATCAGTGAATTATAAATAAACCTAATTGCACTAACACACATGATTAACTATGCAAGTAGCATCTAACAATACAACGGATAAACAAACTAGCCTGGAGCGGCAAGTCCAAAGTAAAGAGAGATCTACAACCGTTGGTTCTAAAGCTCAAGCAGTTACTTCTGACGTAAATACAGTAGTAGCAAAAGGTGCTGAACGTAATGAGACTTCACAGTATTTAAAGGTACTCTCAAGAATAGAAAACTTGCTGGTCCAGGAAAAACTTCCGGATGCTGCTATCGAGGGTTTTGTAGGAGCAATTAAAAAACAAATCGATTTAATGAGTGAGGCAGACCGGCAAATGCTGATTAAACTTCCTGAGGCAAAAACAATTGAATTGAAAAGTTTGGATAATCTTCCGGAAATGATCACGAACAATCTCAGAGATGAAAGCAAATCTCCAGCATTGCTCAAGTTGCTGCGGCAGCCAAAATTTGCAGTATTTATGCGAAGCGACAGCAAGCCTGCCCCAAAAACTTACACAGCACAGTCTGCTCAGACACCGATACCCGATAAATTACCTACCTCAAAGCTAGTAGAAGATTCTTCCAAAAAAGAAAAGCCAGTGCTTACTGCAGTCCCTGAAGTAGTTCAAAAGACAAGTTCAAAGGAAAATCTATCTGCACCGAATCCAGTTGCTTAAAGTAAAATTTTGCAACTGCCTGTTTGAAGCTCCATTACTATTTAGGTAAATGCATGATAAATTTGCCCTTGAATTCTCCACCTAACCTCAATTTCAAACCACCGACTGGAGTATAAATATTTCCTTCAATACGTGCATTACCTAAAACTTCTAACATCTTACCAGCTTTTAGATCACCCTCAACCCAACCATCGACCTTGATAACAGGTGCTTGTATCTCCCCCATCACTCTTCCTCGAACTCCAACTACGACAGAATGACTGCTTGAAATTTTTCCAACAAAGGTGGCATCAATACGAAGACTATTATTGGTTTCGATACTTCCATCCATTCGTACATCAGATCCCAAATAGCCTTTAACTAAATCCATTATTAAACCTTTTTTTCAATATCTTATTACCTTCGTCTTTGCGTGATTGCAATGTGACGGTTGTTTTTCCTCTTAAACCGGTTTACTTTCCAAGCTCTATATCTGCATGAATGGTGCCTGTATTTTTATACAGAAAAGCAGTTCGGGTGAGCCTGAAACAAGAGCTTACCAGACCTTGCTGATTTAAGATCAAGGTAAATATTTTATGAATTAAAATTAACATATTTTACTGGATATTGTTTAACTAAGCCACTTCTCAATACGCTCAGCTGCATCTGCCAATTTAGGAAACAGGTTTGGAAACATTTCTGGAGTGAGCTTATTTTTCATTGGAAAATCTTTGAGCAACTGCGCTCCATCATAATCTACACTTGCTACACGGACTACTAAAAAGTCATTCGGCATATAAAAATCTGATCCTGGAAGCAATGCAACACCTGTCTCTTCCAATAGACGTCTGCTTAATTTTTCACTCGTAGTGATTCCGCGGGAACTAAGTTTTTCTTTAAAATTTTCAAAGTCAGGAAAAAGATAAAAAGCTCCTTGAGGTTTTGGACAATTTAAGCCAATATCCGTGAATCTCTGATGTAAAAAATGACCAGCTGCACAATGAATATCACGGCAGCGCTCAACATGTTTCCTCACCGAATCATAATTTTCAAATCCCGCAAGTGCTCCGTACTGTATTGGGGCACTAACGCAACTGAAAGTTTCACTCACAAATGCAGATAATGGTGGTACTATTTTAGCTAATTCATCTGGAATCATCGCAAAACCAAGACGCCAACCTCCGGCAGAAAAGGCTTTTGAAACACCACTTGTTGTAATTGTTCCTTCAGGAAAATATTTTGCAATTCCCTCAAAGGGTTGTTCACCAAAATTAGTCAGAGCATAAATTTCATCCGAAATTACAATTATTGCATGCTTCCGGCATACTTCAGCCAAATCCTTTAATTCCTCAGGAGTATGTACACTTCCTGTTGGATTGCTAGGATTATTAAGAATTAATAATTTTTGCGGAAAACTCAGACCGGAACATGTTTTTTCCAATTCTTCTGCCTGTAACCTATATCCGTTTTTTCGCTCAGTTGGAATTGGAATGAATGTTTTTGAGCGAATCTTTGCCTGCGGCCCATAACTGACCCAACTCGGAGCGGGAACCATGAGGGGGCCCTCCAATAAATAAACTAGTTGGAATATCAGTTCTTTACTTCCCGGACCAATGAATATTTTTTCAAATGAGTAGTTATAGCCAAATTCACTTTCAAAAAATCCTGCAACTGCCTTCCTTAATTCTGGTAATCCATATCCAGAAATATATTGTTTGCGGTAAGCGTTTTCCTGCAATGCAATTCGCATAGGTTCTGGTACCGGAAATGGTGATTCGCCAAAACCCAAGTGACAGATGTTATGCCCTTCACTGCGTAACTTTAAGGCAAGCTGGTTAATGAATAAAGTGGCAGATTCTTTTAAATTGTCGATTTGATTGTTAATAACTGGCTGCATTAGAGCATTAATAATTTTGGTTAAGTGAGTCAGTATAGATCAGTGTGAGTCCAGGAGATCAAAAAGTATTCGTCGAACCATAAATTGATTTTAATCCTAATTCTACTTATCCAAGATACCGGTAATCAACGATGACGGATTTCCACAGTGAAGAAGCCAAAGTTGATGTGCCGCGCGTGTAACTCCAACATACAATAATTGTCGAGATCGTATGTCCGGTCCATATGTTGAAGCATCTGCATCTGCGATGATGACTGAGTCGAATTCCAGGCCTTTTGTCTGGGTGATATCTGTAACTTCAATACCAGGTGTGAATGTAAATTCTTGATCTCTGATTAAACGCAATTTAGAAAGATCTGTGCGCTGCAACCCATCAAACAGCTTCTCTGCAGATTCCTGAGTCCGTGTCAACACGGCTACACTGGCCAAGTGGTTCGCGAATAGACAGGTCTTTCAATGTGTCTGCAAGAAATGCCACCATTGAACCACGTTCCTTGAAACGGAAAACATCAACCGGAGCACCATGTCGTGTTGAGTGCCAAACTGTATTTACGCTATGTTCGGAAATAACTTTTTTTGCAACTGTCATTATTTCATGAGTAGAACGGTAACCAATTTTTAAAGGAGCCAGGGCAGTCACATCTGGTTTTGAGCCATCGGGTAATGTCAAATGGCCCAGTGACTCTTCCCAGGTTTCATGTTTACGTCCAACCATAATACGCTGATCCAAATCTCCTGCCAATGTAACACTGGGAAGATTTTCTGGAGTTAAACTTACTAATAGCTGAAATTCAAGTGAACCAAAATCCTGAGCCTCATCGAGCATCAAATGAGTATATTGGAGAGGCTTGCCGTTTTTACTATTCAAAGGTCCTAACAGCAGTTGATATAGTAAAAGCAAGAGAGTATCATCTTCTTCATCAAGCGAGGATTTTTCATCTGTGAAGTTCAAATCTTCGTTAAAGAAGTTTTCCGTTTGTTCGGTCAACGAAACCAGATCTGACTCTACAATTTCTTTTGATTCCTGACGCTTTTGATATTGTCTGACTGCCCAAGACCAAACGCCGGTGAGTTGAGATTCATTAAATTCACCAGGTGCAAGCCTCTCAACTGTCTCAAATAACAATTCCCGGTTGACTAGACAATCATTCCAAATTTGAGTAGTTAATAAATGTGGGGATTCCATTAGCTCAGGGAATGCCTGTTCTAATGCATTTTGGAATTGTTTTTCCATTCGGGCACTGGAAAGCTGTGGTACACCTTGAATTGTTTCTTCACCTTTTGACCAACCTACCAAATTCTGCAGGCGTGGAATCAGAGCTGTATCAGACATTGCATCCCAAGCCTTGAGCAAAATTTCCAATCCCTCGACTTTGGCTAGTTTATCCTCAAACAATTCGCGGAACTTTGTCGTCCGGTTTTGTATTTCTTCACGGTAGTATTTCAACCACAACGGATGACGCTTAAGTTCGATCACATCCATCGGAGTGTTTTCAGCATATTGAACCGGTAATTCGGGCAGCATGCGGATACGCAGTCCGGACGACCATTTATGATAAATACGTGGTCTTGCGCCATGAACACCCAATGCAGGCAAGACCCTGGACATATAATTTGCCAAAGCCGGTCCGAAAACAATCGGCAGGACAGTTTTTGGTTTAAAGTATTGAGGCTTTTTTGACATCAAATATGCCAGTCTATGAAGGGCAACGGTGGTTTTTCCAGAACCGGCGCCTCCCTGTATCAGAACAATCCCATATTCAGAATGTGTTATTACTTCAAATTGCTCAGGATCTACCAGCGCAGTAATTTGCCGCAGATGCTTGTCCACCCTGTAACCGGAAAAATTGAGGTCTGTTGTTTTTCCATTGCTGCTTGTATATTTATCAGGTGGTTTTAGTTCATCCAAGGTTTTCTCATGGCCGCTTTCAAGCTGAGGTGTTTTATGACTGACCAGGTGCCATTTATTATGTTTAGTTGGCTCTGTAGATAAGTCTTCAAGTACACCTCCAGGCCAGTTTATTCGCATAAGAATGCCGTTCTCAATCAGCAACATTCTTCTCGTTATCAACTCACCTTCCAATTCGCTTTCACCAATATCTTCAACGTATTCATCGCCTTCATGATAGCGGTAAAAAATCTGACTAACTGGGGCGTTTTTCCAATCAACAATTGGACATGGTAAGTGTGTGGAAAAGCAATTCTGATTTCCTATCAGCAAATCCCGTTCTCGTTTGTTTTCACGCAAACGGATATGTGCAAAATATGGAACATCCTGGTTAAAACCAAAAGTAGCATTGTGTGAATCCTGTTGACTGTGAAGTAATACCATCCTTTCCATTTGCGCCATAACTGCAGGCACATCTTCGGGCAAAGTGTCTGAAAGAGAATCCCGCAACTCAATGATATTATCCAAATGTAGGTCACTTATATTCCTTTCTTTATCTTCAGCAGCAAGCATCAAAAACCCTTGTTTTACAAGGAGCAGAAGTTGCTGTTCTTCCTCCAAAACCTTTGCTTGCTCCGAAGATAAATTCTTATTTTTTTTCATTTTTACACTACTCGCTTACTCTCAAAATTTTAGCGCCCAGAGCATTAAGCCGTTTGTCAATTGTTTCATATCCACGGTCAATCTGGTCAATATTATAAATTTCTGTAATCCCTTTTGCACCAAGTGCTGCAATCAATAAAGCCATTCCTGCCCGAATATCCGGAGAAGAAACTCTTGCCCCTTTGAGTGGCGTAGGTCCTGAAACAACTGCTCGATGTGGATCACACAGAATAATTTGTGCTCCCATTTCTATCAGCTTGTCTACCCAAAACAAACGGCTTTCAAACATTTTTTCAAAAATCAAAACTGCACCTGAACATTGTGTGGCAACTACTGTCATAATACTGGTTAAATCTGCTGGAAACCCTGGCCAGGGTGCATCATCAATTTTTGGGATTCCGCCACTTGGATCCTTCCTGACGATGAGTTTTTGTTTTTTTGGTATAAGCAAATCGTCGCCTTCAACCTGAATTTCTACTCCCAGTTTTTCAAACATTAGTTTAGTCATACGTAAATATTGCACTCCGGCATTCCTGATGCGCAGTTCACTTCCAGTAACAGCGGCCAATCCAATGAAAGAACCAACTTCAGTGTGATCCGGCTGAATCGTGTATTCTCCTCCACTCAATACGGACACGCCTTCAATGACTAGTAAATTACTTCCTATACCTTCAATATTTGCTCCAAGCAACTTCAGGAAATAACACAATCCCTGAACATGTGGTTCACAAGCCGCATTGTAAATATTAGTTTTTCCCTGTGCTGTAACTGCAGCCATGACAGCATTTTCTGTAGCCATGACGCTGGCCTCATCAAGATAAATTTGTGTTCCTTTTAAACCAGAGGTCTGCATATGATAAAACCCGTTTTCATTTAGATCAATTCTGGCACCAAGATTTTCCAGTGCCGAAAGATGGGTTTGCACAGGTCGTAAACCAATTCTGTCTCCCCCTGGAGCCGGCAAAACAAAGGATTTCTTGCGGGCAAGAAGGGGCCCTGCAAGGAGGAACGATCCACGAATCCTAGAGGCCTGAGTTGAATCAGGATTGATAGATTTAAGATTGCCGGAATCAAAACTAAATGAATGTTTATCAATTTGCTTTACTTCTACACCTAGACTTTCCAACAGTCCACGCATAATAGTGATGTCAAGAATGTCTGGAACGTTATGTAAAATAACAGGTTCTCGTGCCAGTAAAGTTGCAGCAAGAACAGGGAGAGCCTCGTTTTTGTTGCCTGAAGGAGTGATACTTCCAGAGAGAGGAATTCCACCATGCACTACAAATTTTTCCATTTAAATTTATTTAAATATTAAGAGTATTTAAAGTCTTTTAATGTTTTGATTGAACGTCCAGAAAGACCGCTATTAACAGACTACGTAAATTACACAGAATAAGGTACATACTATTATTTGTTAAAACTCATTTGTTAAAAACCCAAACCTCGAACAGTTTATCTCATTTCTGTGTAGTCACTTCCTAAGTGATGTCGTAAACGCTCCAAATTACCTGGAATTGCTGCTAGTGTCATTAAAATCCCCTCCTCCTGGTAATCAATGTTGTCCACCCTGCTCAATTCGTAGATATTAGCTAACTTATGTGAGTGCTGATAATCCAGACGAATTGTCATTTTTTTCATTCGTTTATTAAAAAATAACAGTATATGTTTTCTTAATTGTTCAACAAAAGCTGAATTTTTTTCCAATCCATTTTTTCCTCCATTTTCGCAGGAGCCAAATAATGCTTCCGGAAAAGATTTCTCCAAGATCAGTAAACGTGTAGGAGAGATCCGGTCTATTTTGTTAAATACTTTAATAATTGGAATACAGGCTGCGTCCAAATCTTCCAAAACCTCAGAGGTTGTTTGCAAATGTTCTTCGATGTTATCGTCGGCATCAATAACCTGCAGCAGCAGATCTGCATCTCTCACGGTGGCTAATGTGGAACGAAATGCTGCTATTACTTCATGAGGAAGATTACTGATGAAACCAACGGTATCCGAAAGCAAAACTTTGGGTCGAGAATCCTCTTCTAAAAGTCGCGTTGTTGAATCGAGCGTGGCAAACAAACGGTCTTCAACTAACAAACCTGAATTGGTGAGCGCATTCATTATAGTGGACTTTCCGGCATTGGTGTAGCCGATCAAACTCACCTGTAAACAATTGGAACGTCTTTGCTTCTGAGTGTTGCGTTCCTTTTCTACACGTATTAACTGACTTTTGTATCGAGTAATTCGTTGGCGCAAAAATTGTCTGTCTTTTTCAATCTGCTTTTCACCGGTTCCTCTCGATGCACCAATTCCTCCACGTTCCCGGTCAAGATGTTTCCACAAACCCACTAAACGTGGTAATAAGTATTCAGACTGAGCCAAGCCTATTTGCAGCTTTGCCTCACTGGTACGGGCATTTTTTGCAAAAATATCTAAAATTACCTGGGTACGATCCAGCACTTCGCAGTCCAATAGTTTTTCCAAATTTTGTGTTTGTTTAGGACTAAGTGGATTGTCAACAAGTACTGCATCCACCTCATCAATGTGTATTCTGGATTTAATTTCAGTGAGCTTACCCTTTCCAAAATAATATGCTGGATGTATTTGTTTGCGGGCCTGAATGATTTGTCCGGTGACTTTCCCCCCGATGGAATAGACAAGTGATGAGAGCTCATCCAGTGAACTCTGGACCTCTGAATTTAATCTATGTGGTAACTGCAGCGAAACAAGTAATGCGCGGTCCCAATTTTTAAATAATCTGCTATCGCTCAAATAACCTCAGGATATTGACTAAAAAAGTGTCCTATTATCGGGCAGAATTGTAGCATATAATTAGGGTAAATGTACAACGAAATCTTTTGTGCGAAATAAACAGTGTTACCAATAATTATGATCAGTATTACATCTACTTAGAATTCAGTGAGAAAGCCCACTGAAATTATAATGTATAAAGAATTAGTTGTTAACATAGATTTCACGCATTTCACGCTTTAGTGTTTTACCAGCAATATTTCGCGGAAAATCTTCAAGTACTTGTACATCAGCCACACGCTGAAATTTTGCATCCACACGTTGATTGATCCAGGTTTTTAAATCCTCTTCAACAACATTCTGTTCTTTATGAAAAATGACAGTGGCAACCGGAATTTCACCCCATTTTTCATCAGGAATTCCAAATACTGCAACTTCTGAAACCGCAGGATGTTGGATTATTACTTCCTCAATATCTTTGGGATATACATTGACACCTCCGCTGATGATCATGTCTTTAACACGATCAACTAGGAAAAGGAAACCGTCCTCATCAATAAAACCCAAATCTCCAGAATGAAGCCAGCCGTCAACAATAGTTTTTTTTGTTAAATCCGGACGTTTGTAATATCCTGGCATCATCATTGGACCCCGACCACAGATTTCTCCAACCTCATCAGGTTCACAATCTTCGCCGTTTTCACGCAAAATTCTGATGTCGATAAATGATGGGGCAGATCCGACAGATCCGACTTTGCGCAGGGCATCGTCACGATCTAATACTGAAAAGAAACCTTCAGTGACACCGTACAATTCGTAAAATATTCCCGGCAGTACTTCATTCAATTTGTGTTTGTATTTCATCAGCAATGTAGCACCTACGTTCTGAAGCATTTCCAGCGAACCCAGTTTTTCCGGCATAAATTCGGGATGATTGAGCAGGGCCATTATTTGTGCAGGTACCATGACGATGTGCGTTACTTTTTCTTGCTCAATTGTCTTTAAAACTTCTCCTGCATCAAAGTTGTGGTGTAAAATATAAGTTGCTCCCAAATACATCCATGGCATCAAATCCAGCATTGCTCCGTTAAAAACAATCGCTCCAGCATGGAGGACAATGCTTTCAGGAGACATACGCCAGGCTGAGGCGAAATGGGTGCAGTAATTCGCACGGACATAATGGGTGTGAATAATCCCTTTAGGCGCACCGGTTGTACCACTTGAATACATGATGTTGTAGATATCACCATCCACTATTTTGGCATCCGGTGGCTCCGTTTCTTCTGCTCCAGAAATAAAATCCGCATAAGACTTAAATCCGGAAACTGTAAGTCCACTACTGTGCTTTTTACCGTCACTAACAAGTATCCAATGCATATTCTGAATAGCTGGTAAATCTTTTTTTATGCTCTGCAATGTTTCTGCAAAGGTTGCATCTGCAAAAACAATCTCTGTATCAGAATCACGGAGCAGTGTCGTTAATCCGGAAGCCTGCAGTAAAGGACTGCCTGGTACAATCACGATTCCGGTTTTGGCTGCAGCCCAGTAAAGCAGCATCAATTCTTCACAGTTTGGCAGAACCGTCGCCATTTTTTGCCCCTTTAGAAAACCGGCAGCCAGCAAGGCATTAGCCAGCCTGTTTACACGGATATTAAGTTCGCAGAAGTTTAATCGTTCCTCACCGATAACAAAGGCAAGGTGCTTGGAACGGTAACGGGCATGTCTTGGCAGTAAAGATCCAATGTTCATTTGTTTATTATTTCCTGTGTTAAAAACAATATCTAACAGGTAATTTATAGTGATGTGATAAATAACATAGACTCTTTGCACTTTCAAGTAAAAGCTGGAATCATCAATATGAGGTTTAGCAAACTTGAACAAAACACTTCAGGACAAGAATCAATACTGCGCTACAAAATGAAAAAAAATAACATACATTTCAAATGTTTCGTAATTTTGCTGTCAGTGTTTTTGGCAAGCTGTAGTATTTTGGGAAGTTCACGGGAAATGGAGATAGCTGCAGTGCAGCCTCCACCAGAAGCTCCTTTGCTGGCAGAAGTGCTGATGCATCTGCAATTGGATTATGTTGAGCCAGAAAAACTTGATCCTGTAAGCTTGCTTCAAGGCGCATTGACAGAACTTGGGCGGATGATTCCGGAACTAACAGTTGTACCTGAATTGCAGGATAAAATTTTGGGTCCAGTTTTGAACATAAGTTTTAAAACCGAAAAAACTCTCTTACCGGTTTCAAAAATTTCAGGGCTGTATGATTTGCACATTGCCTTGCAAATACTGATGAAACGCCTTTTAGGAATGAATCCTCAACTGACACAGTTAAAAATAGAGCAGATGTTCATTCGGGGGATATTGAATCAGTTAGACGCCTATTCTGTTTTGCTGCCGCAGGAAATTTATAATGAATTCAACATCAATATTGGTGGTCAATTTGCCGGAGTTGGTCTGGTTGTTGGAACACGAGATGATCAACTGACTGTAATTGCACCAATGGACGGTAGTCCCGCAGCACTTGCCGGAATGAAGCCGCTTGACAAAATTGTGGCAGTTGACGGAGAAAAAACTGAACACATGACCCTTGATGAAATACTTCATCGTCTGCGGGGAAATATTGGAACACCTGTTACGCTCAGTGTTTTACGTAAGGGACATGCAAAGGCTTTGCAATTTAAACTCTTACGTGAAGATATTCAGGTCGAAAGTGTCGAAACATATGATTTGTCAAGCAGCAAGCAAACCGTTAGTTATGTTCGTATAAAAAATTTTCAAATTGACACATCCCGGGAACTTAGAAATAAGCTTGGTTCTTTGAACATGGTTGATGGAGTGATTTTGGATTTACGCAATAATCCCGGGGGATTGCTGGAAGAAGCAATTCGAGTCAGTGATTTGTTTTTGCCTGGTAAAAAACGCATCGTAAGCACAAAAGGGACTGTCGTTTCCTCAGTCCATGACGCAAAACAATTATTTGCCGGAGATCATTTATTGAACATTCCACTGGTTTTGCTGATTAATCGAGGGAGCGCTTCTGCTGCAGAAATTGTTGCTGCTGCCTTAAAACAAAATGAGCGTGCAATTGTGATTGGCGAACAAAGTTTTGGCAAAGGTACAGTTCAAACACTTTGGGATTTAAAAGACGGTTCAGGACTGAAATTAACCATAGGAGAGTATTTAACACCTTACGGACGCTCAATTCACAATATAGGTGTCATGCCAAATCTGAGGCTTATTCCTGTTACTGTTCCTGAGCTCAAGAACGGGGAAAAAGAGCTTGGCAGGCAGGAGATTTTCACTACTGAAAAACGGTTCAGTCTGCTTTCAGATTTTGATGCAGAAAACAAGGTAAATGATTTAGATGAACTCAGTATTAGTTATTTGTCACATAATACTCCAATTCTTAATGAAGATTCTAAAATAATTGATAATAATTTGAAAATAGAAAGATTAAAAGCAGATATATTTGTCAAAATTGCAAAACGGTTACTATCTCAGTGGAATCCTAAAAATATAAACTCTATTATTCAGAAAATATCCAGGGAAGCAGAGCAAAAAGAATCTGAAATAATTACAGAAGCACTGTCAAAACACGGAATTGATTGGAGTTTGAATCCGCTCATAAATTCAGCAACTCCTGAAATGCTTATTTTAACCTGGTCTGCGGAAATGATTTCTACAGATCTTTTGCGGGTGAAAGTTAATCTCCGGAATTCTGGTAAAATTGACGCGCAACGTTTGATTGCGGTAACACGGGCCAGTAACGGGATACTGGATAGCCTGGAGTTTCCTATCGGAAAACTTGTGTCTGAAGAAAATACATCCCGCACCATTGACGTTAAAATTCCTGCGGGAATGATGGAGGAGCAAGAACCGGTAGAAATTCTGCTTTTTGATCATAACTTGAAAAAATTAAAATCAGTACGAAGGCAACTCCATTTTTCACCGAAACGGAATCATTCTTTTTGGTTGAAAATGGAAATATTTGATAATGGGAGGTTTGGCAGTCGTGGTAATGGTGACGGAAGAGTTCAAGCCGGAGAAACCATCGCACTTGCATTTAAAATTGAAAATAAAAGCAAAAGTACTGTTCCTGAATTGTTGCTGAAACTGCGAGGAACTGAGGGTGCATTTAGAATTAATCGAGGGAAACTTTTATTGAAAAATCTTGAACCTCATAAAAAACAAAAAGACTATTTCCTTTTTAAGAGTTTAATGGACTCCGGGAATTTAGGAAAAATCAGCTTGGAGATGGTTGATATTAAATCTGGTACTCCAGGAATTGTCTACCTTTGGAATTTGAACAATATGCTTCCGGAACAGAGACTTGTCACACCGGAGCTACTGGGAGTCAGTTGGCAAGACAAAGACGGGAATTATGTAGAATCTGAAACTGATTTGAGTTTCTTGATTTTACAGGGGAATGTAAGCAATGTTAATGATGTACGAGATGTTTATGTTTACTTAAATAATAAAAAAGTGTTTTATTCTTTGAACATAAACTCTGGTCAACAAGACAAAAACACAGAATTTCACTTTCAAACTAAAGTAAATTTGGATACTGGAAACAATCAAATCTCAATTTTTTCACGGAGTCACTCAGGTTTTACCTCTGAACGCAGATTAAGAATATTTCGGAAGTAATGAAGAGTAGAATGTTCAAAAAAACGCTAATGTAACTTAAAAATTAACTGCAACAGTATATTATCAACGGTAATTTGTGAACTGTACGTCAAAGTCAAAATCCTGTCCCTTGATATCCTGCATCACTGCCTGCAAGTCATCTTTCTTTTTGCTGCTCACTCTTACAAAATCACTTTGAGTTTGTGGTTGAACTTTTGTTTTGGTTGATTTGATAAATTGATTAATTATTTTGCACTGATCCTTAGACAAACCTTGTTGGATTAAAATTTCTTTTTTTTGAACTCTGCCGCTGGGTTCAGTTTTTCCGTAAACCAGTGACTTTACTGGTACTGAGCGTTTAATCAGTTTTGTCAGCAAAATGTCGATGGTTGTCTGCATTTTCAACTCATCGTCTGCAGTGATCATTAAAGCAGGTTTTATTTTGTCCAGCTCAATTTCACAATTTGTACCTTTAAAATCATAACGGTTATTGATTTCCCTTCGTGCCTGATCAACGGCATTTGTAACTTCCTGGATGTCAACTTCGCAGACAATATCAAATGAGGCCATTTTCTAGTTATTGGTTTGGGTTATTAGTATAGCTGTTTGTTAACACACCCTCTGGGAAAGTGCGGCTTTTATGAAACCATTTATGTCACCGTTGAGAACTGCTTGTGTGTTTCCTGCCTCTCGGTTTGTACGATGATCCTTTACCATCTGATATGGGTGCAAAACATAGCTTCTGATTTGGCTGCCCCAGGCATTTTCCTGCTTTTTACTGCTCTGCAAATCCTTTTCTTTGTTCAACTCCTTTTGCTGTAAATCGAAAAGCTGGGCCTTGAGCATTTTCATTGCAGTGGCCTTGTTTTTATGCTGTGAGCGCTCGTTTTGACATTGCACCACAATTCTGCTGGGAGCATGTGTTATTCTAACAGCAGAGTCGGTAGTATTTACATGCTGACCTCCTGCACCACTTGCATGGTAGGTGTCAACACGAATATCGTCAGTCAGGATTTCAACTTCTACATCTTCATCTATTTCAGCATATACAAAGACAGATGCAAACGAAGTGTGCCGGCGTTTTTGTGAATCAAAAGGAGAAATTCGGACCAGTCGATGAACTCCAATTTCAGTTTTTAATTTACCATAAACATAGGGTCCGGAAACAGAAAAAGTTACTGACTTAATCCCGGCTTCATCGCCAGGTTGGTAGTCCAGTAGCTGAAATTTAAATCCTTCCTTTGCGATCCATCTGCGGTACATGTCGTAGAGCATTGACGCCCAGTCTGTGGATTCAGTTCCTCCTGCACCTGGATGAATTGAGACGATGGCATTTCTGTCGTCAGACTCACCATTAAAGAGACCGGTTATCTCCAGAGAATCGATATCATTATCAAGTTTTTCACAAGAATCAAGAATTTCTTTCAGTAGATCTGCATCGTCTTCTTCCCGGTACAATTCTGCAGCAGCCTCCAAATCATCATGCAGGGAGTCCAATGTTTCCCAACTCTGGATGGAATCACTCAAGCGCGAAACCTGCTTTAGTAGAACAGTCCGCTCTTCCTGGGGCAATTCCCAAAAACCATCATCTGAAGTCTCATATTCCAGATCCTGCATTTGTTTACGTTTTGAAGTGACTTCAAAGAAACCCTTCTAAGTCGTCCAGTCTCTGAGTAAGACCATCAATTCTAGTACTGATTTCTTCGCTCAACATTGGATCAAATCTTTTTCAATTATAGTATAATTTGGACATTAAATGATAAGATTATATATTTGAAATAACAAGTTCAAATACTTCTGAAACGTCTAATGAGAGGCCAGTATGGTGGATTAGTGTAATAAAAAACTTTTTGATAAATCATTTTTTGACATGGTAAGGAAGAGCTATAATTTGTTTTCCATTTTCAATTCTTATGCTAATTGTCTGTATTTCCGGACTAATGTTTCTTCTTGGGGGATGTAAAACAATTGACGTAAAAGGCAAACCGGACCTTTTACCCTATATGCAAAAACCTGTGGTTTTTTTGACAATCAAGTCACCAGATAACCTGCAAAAAGTCTGGCCGGAATTGATGGGCCAGGTGGAGATACGCTTAAAGGAGATGTCTACTCTGGGAAGAGTAACAGGTTTGAAAGAGCGGAATCATAAATTGGATAGTAATCCTAAACTTCGCTCAGGATTTAGGACTTACCTCAGCACTTTGACACTCACTGGAATTTCAGAAAAAAATCTTGCCTGGAAACTTGAAGAGGAACTGAATAGTCCTCTTTTTTTACTACTTGATTTTGTGTCATATCCCTGCACTAAAGAGTGCCCCTCTAATGTACAATTGGTAATCCGTCTAAAGCTGATTGAGGCTCATAGCGGAGATCTGATTTTTCAGGTTAGATTGCAGCACAAGCTGGATGAAGATGAAAAAATTACTGAAGCATACAATGAATTAGCCGCAAAACTTACTGCAACGGTAGTAGATGAATTTGCTTCAGGATTCATAGTGCCTTGGCATCGCTGGCGTTTTGAACATTTGAAGCCAGAATCTGTGCGTAAATTACGCAGTGAAATAGGCATCTAGCAATTCGTTATTTCTAAGCATTAATGTTTATGAATCAATGGGAGTCACGCTGGCAAGAAGGTCGAATCGGCTTTCATCTTCCGGAAGTAAATTCGTATTTGTTGCGTTATTTTGATAAATTGTTAACACAGGATACGGAAAGTGTTTTTGTTCCTCTTTGTGGAAAAACGCTTGACTTGCCCTGGCTGGCAAGAAGAACCAAAAAAGTAGTTGGTATTGAATTGGTTCACAAAGCAGTTCAAGATTTTTTTAAGGAAAATAAACTAACTCATTCGATTCAGAAGTCTGGAAAATTAAATCTTTTCAGTAATGATAACATAGACCTTTTTCAAGGTGACTTTTTTGATTTAAACAAGGCACAAACTTCCCTATTTGAAGCTATTTACGACCGAGGATCAATTGTTGCGTTTGATCGTTCTGAACGGCAGAGATATGTAAATCACCTTATGTCATTTCTTAAACCGGGAGGACGTATTTTACTCATTACTCTGGAGTATGATCAAAACAAAATGACAGGCCCTCCTTTTAGTGTTCCTACTGATGAAATTGAATGGCTTTATGCTCCATATGGTATACTAGAACTTCTTGAAACCAGCGACATTTTTGATGAGCGTTTTCGTAAAAATGGTCTGGATGGAATGCTGGAACGAGTCTTTCAGTTCATAAAGCAATAATTAATATTTTATTTAATTGCAAGAACGTTTGTGAGCACATCTACATTGGTAAAAACTTTAGCTATAATTCCCGCACGCTATGCTTCCACTAGGTTCCCGGGTAAGCCACTAGTAGAAATTGCTGGAAAATCAATGATTCAGCACGTCTTGAGAAAAGCTGCAAGAAGCAAATCTGAGGAGAGGTATTTGTTGCAACTGAGGACCAAGAAATAGTCGATGATGTCACAAATAATGGAGGTAATGCTATTTTAACAAGTAGAGAATCATAAAACTGGTACAGACAGAATTATTGAAGCGCTTTCCGGAAGAACTTGTGACTGGGTACTGAATATTCAAGGTGATGAGCCACTGGTTTTGCCTGTCGATCTTGAACGACTAATTCAGAAAGCTCTGAAAACAAGGGATACCAAAGGTGCTACTCTTATTTATAAAATCACAAATGAAGCAGAACTGCATGATCCAAATGTGGTGAAAGTTACTTTAAATCAAAGCAGCCAGGCTTTATATTTTTCACGTTCGTTGATACCATTTCCACGTTCTCCACAATCCAGCAATTTTAATGCTTGGCGTCATTTGGGTGTCTATTTTTTCAAAAGGGATTTTCTTCTCCAATTTGATCGGTGGTCTCAGTCTCCACTGGAACAGACAGAACAATTAGAACAATTGAGAATATTGGAAAACGGAGAAACTTTGCTTTGTGTGGAAGCCGAAAACGATGGTGTAGGAGTTGACGTTCCCCAGGATGTAGCGCTTGCAGAAAAATTAATGAAGAAACAAAGACTTTAAAAAGAGGGTTCTATTGTTTCAGGATTATAGATTTAATTTTATTCAGATTTGATTCAACCTGTGTAATAGTCCGGACTGACCCCAAAAATCATATAAAAAGCAAATATTGTCACCACTGTTGCCAGGCCAAGCATGATGACGCTTACATGCTTGTCGGCTCCATGTGAAATACCAATTTCTCCTGCATCCATGCGCTGATGAATGATTTTATCAAGTGCTTCACCGTCTTCAATACTTTTCTGTCTATTCTTTAAATCTTGATCAACACTTGCCTTTAACTCACTAACCAACTCTTCCTGGTTGCTCATATCTCACCTTTTTAAAATATTTGTAAATTAAACTAAACCGCCTGATTATGACTGTTCCAAATGTGACTGTGACAGAGTCAACAAAAAATTATTAACCGAACATAAACGCTAACATAGATAGAAATTTCAGCCAAGTTTTTTGTTAATGCATGAATTATAGACGGTCTCGCAATAGGTCTGAAAATCACTTTATGAAACGGTTATAGGGTTTTTTACGATGGTATAAAGTTTAAGTTTTGATTAATATTGTTCAGTGGTATTTTATGTTTTTTCTGTAACAGAACTTTCAGAAGAATCCTTTTCTTTTGCCTCCACCGTACTGATTCCAGGAGTAGAAAAATCTTCCGGAGAAATCTCCCTTGGGTCTAATTTTATTGATGTGATTCCTTTCTCAGGATGATCTTCCAAATCATTTTTTTCAGTTTTGTCAATTGTATCTGCAATTTTTTCCAGTTGTTCGCCGGAACTCATTTTTGAAAGAGCCAACGGGTCCATCTTATTTGCCACTCCTCCAAGTTCATTACTAAAATCCTGAGCAGATTCCCGTACATCCTTGAGCTCAATTTCCTCCTCAATTTTGTTCATTTCATCCTGTACAGTGGAGCGTACGTCGCTTGTGGAGCGTTTTAGCTCCACCAAACCCTTTCCAATTGATCTTAAAACACCTGGAAGTTTGTCCGGACCAATAAATATCAGTGCAACAGCTGCGATAATTAACATTTCCGGGAGTCCGATTCCAAACATGTGAGTACTCTATGTGAGATTGTGCAAATTTACAGATACTGTTAGGATAGGTTCTTGAACATATTAACCTGCTCAGAAAGGAAAAGCAATGCAGGACTTCATCGCGGTTTTGGATTTTGGAAGTCAGTATGCACATCTGATCGCAAAACGGATAAGGCATTTAGGTGCCTATACTAAAATATTTTCTCCATCAGCAAAAGAAAATTTGCTCCAGGACGCAAAAGGAATAGTTTTGTCAGGAGGTCCGGCATCAGTTTACTCAACTGATATTCCAAAATTTAATTCCAATATTTTAAATCTTGATTTACCAATTCTTGGTTTGTGTTACGGACATCAATTGATTGCCAAAGAGTTTGGAGGTGCAATTACGAACACAGGAAAAGGAGAGTTCGGTAAAGCTATTTTGCAGCAAACTTCAGATTTCCCACTTTGGCAGAATGTTTCATTTCCAAATAAGGTTTGGATGAGTCACCAGGACAGTGTAACAAAATGTCCTCCGGATTTTAAAGTTACAGGAGTGACAGAATCTGGAAACGTGGCCGCTATGAGACATCGTAAGCGTCGGATTTATACTCTGCAATTTCATCCGGAAGTAAACGATACTGAGCAGGGACAAAAAATGCTGGACAATTTCATTAACACTTGTGAAATTTGCTCCAAGTGGTCAATGGAAACTTTTATAAAGGACACTACTGAACGCCTTCAGCAGGAAGTTGGAGAGCGGAAAGTCTTGATGTTTATCAGTGGGGGTGTGGATTCATCAGTAGCATTTGCCTTGTTGAATAAAGCTCTTGGCAAAGAAAAAATACTGGGTCTTTATATAAATAATGGTTTCATGAGAAAAGATGAAAGTGCTGAAATTATTGAGCGATATCGGCAAGTTGGGATACACTAATATTCAGCCAAGAGATTACAGTACTTTTTTTTCGATGCAGTAGCAAATGCCCAGCTTGATCCGCAAATTAAACGGCGTAAAATAGGTGCAACTTTCATTCAGATGCGTGACAAATTTTTGAGTGAATTGAATTTGTCTGAAGCTGAATGGATGCTAGGGCAGGGTACACTCTATCCTGATATTATTGAGTCTGGAGGAACCGAACACGCTGAAGTAATTAAATCACACCACAATCGTGTTCAGGAAGTTCTTGATTTGGTTGATTCTGGAAATGTTGTGGAGCCTCTCAAAGATCTTTACAAAGATGAGGTACGGCAAGTTGGAAGCCTGTTGGGGTTACCGGATTCAATTGTCTGGAGGCATCCATTTCCTGGACCGGGACTTGCGATTAATGTTTTATCTGCTCGCGGTGATGAGTCGTTTCCTAATCTTGAACAAACGGCAGACGAAGTGTCGAATTGTTTGAAGGAAAGCAATTGTGACTTTTCAATTCTTCCAGTTCGATCTGTTGGAGTTCAGGGTGACCAACGGACTTACACTTCTCCTGTTGTACTAATTAATAGCCCTCGCGATTGGGACTGGCTGGAAAAAGAAGCAACCCGTTTAACAAATGAGGTCCGGAACATCAACCGGGTTGTACTGCAACTTGATTCAAACAACAAGGACCTGAATGCACCATATATAATTCGTGGAGCTTTTTGCAGCAAAGATAGACTGGACTTGCTGAGAGAGGCAGATTTTATGGCAACACAGATGCTGAAAGAAAATGGTTTGATGGAAAAAATATTTCAACTACTGGTAATTTTGCTGCCAATATCTAAAAATGGAAAAGAAGACAGTCTGGTCTTGCGTCCCGTTGTTTCTGAAGATGTGATGACTGCGCAATTTGCTCGAATCAATTGGAATTTGCTTGATCCTCTGGTAGAATCATTACTGGGACTATCTGGAATTGAAACTGTTTTCTACGATATAACTCATAAGCCTCCTGCCACTTTTGGGTGGGAATAATTCCTTACCTCTTAATTCCCTATAACATATTGAAATAACTTACTTTCTTGAAATTTAGAGAGTTTCAAAGTAGTTTCAAACTCACAATAATTCGTGTAGAAATACACGATTCTTCCAAAAAGTTTCAAAGAAAGTTTCAAACTAACCGGATTATCGGATGCCATAAGTATCCTGAGACTTAATCTATTGTTATTCTTTACTATACTGGTTAAAAGTGAGTTTCAAAGAAGTTTCAAACTAACCCATATTTTAAGAAAAAAGTTAATAATATCAATAGTCGTATTTGGAACTAATGTAAAGTTCTCGTAATTTGATGAAATTAACTCCAATAATGGTCAGTTCGATTGACTCGTTCATATTGAATGAATCAATGACAATTACATTTAAGACAGGGGGATTTGTTTATGGTTTGAGGCCTAGGCGAATTCCCTTGATGAAGAGTTCTTGATGACGAAGCTGTGGGATTTGGTTACGTCCCACAGCCAGCCTTTGATGGTTCTGATCTGTTTTGGGCTATATTCAATGGATCTTTCTTCTTCTAACCTTGTTGAATTAATTGTATGGATATCTACATTATCTTGTCAGAAGTTAATTTATTATTGAAAAAACAAGCAACTTCCTTGAGACTAACTCCAGCCTTCTTAACAACGATAGAAGGAAGAAAATCATTTATATACTGAGAGATATTTTATGATTTTTCTAATTATTTCTGCTTGGTCTAATTCCATTGGATCCGCATTGAACGCCACCGTCCTGAAGCTTGCCGTGAGGGACATCAGGCTAGCCTTGGCTATTGCCGGATCAATCTCTGCGGTTTCATTCCTGGGAGAGAGATGATGAGTCCGGAGAGCGGAAGGCAGTGCGTACCTTTTTGGTTGCGACGTCCCTTGCTTCTGGTCAAAGGATTTAAGGTCGATCGTGATGATCCTGACCTCGCAGCTCTCTCGGCGCTCCAGCCGGCAGAGAGTTTTGTCTGGGGTGTTCTTCCACATGCGGCACGTTCTTTTGCACCGTGCATCCTTGCTTTACCATCCTCGATGGCACTTACGGCAGCACTGGGATACCTCTATTGTCGAATTCTTGATACACACGAAGACCTGATCCTTGACTTAAATGAGCGGCGTGATGCAATTAGGAATGTTTCGTATCGTCTCAAGGCTTTGCGGGATGGAGAATTATCTGAGGAGCCGCCGCTGGCTACACACCAATGCAAGGATCCTAGGGACGAAGTACACGCCCTGATTGCGCATGAGCTTCCGCGGCTCGACCCGCTCTTTATAGGCCTCGGGATTGATGTGCAAGAGCTCATTATCGACCTTGTTGATGACATGGCAGAGGGCATGCTGTGGGGGGCGGACGCCTTCGAGGGACAGGAAGGAGTCCTCGATGGGGATCCACAGGTTCGGCGTTATTGCGAGGCTGTTCTGGGCAACCCCATCCGCTTTGCGGCGCGACTGTTTGCCCTCACAGAGAGAGGCGTGGGCGAGCTGCCTCATGAGCTGGAGAGCGCCTGCATGGACGTTGGCGAATACCTCCAACTTGCCAATGTCACGAGAGATATCGAGAAAGATCTCAATCGTGGGGTTGCTTATGACATCAGGCTCAAGCCTTTTTTGCACGGGCGGGGAGAGGGCGACCAGGAGGGCCTGGTGCGCGTGGTCAGATTGGAGCTAATGATGCGCGCCCTGAAGCGAGCTCCGTCTTATCTGACGCTCATTGAGGGGCTCGATTTACGTCGTGGCTGGATGGGCGTTTCCGCCATCATCATGGCACGCTTTACGGAGCGCTATTATCTAGGGTGCTCTAACAGAGTCGGGGTGGCGACTCCGGCGCAAGATTCGGCAGCCAAGGTGATCATTAGCTCCTGGCCGGCTCTAGTCTCCGTAAAATGGACCAGAAGACGCCTGCTCAGGCTGGATGGACAGCTGGCAGACCTGCTAACGAAGGCGGCGGAGATCAGCCCTCAATGAAGTTGTCGTGACCCTTTTTTTTCATCGCAAGCTCTCCCAAAGAAGACACGATCCAAAAAATCTATCTTTTTCATCCAGTACACTAGATTTTTATCTCTAAAAGTTTGATTTTTATGAAAACTAAGCCTGTAATAACTTATTGGTGCTGTTTTAGTAAGTTGCTTTGGAACTATTTTAGTCCTTTCCGCTAGTAAATGTTCACCTGGATTTCTTTTTGCTGAATCTGCAGAAGAGATTGTCGATTCAATACCTTCTAATTCGAACGATAGACTTTTGTCTACCAATGTCAAGTTTATAATCTTATTGTTGGTGGGATGTTTTACAAGAATGTGGGGATTTTACTTGGAGGGTGTCTGACAGTGAAGAATTAGTGAGGGGTTGTTTACAAGAGGTGATTGGAATGATCTTCATGATCTCTGTCAATCAGTTCTCATTCTTGAACTTCGGTGCGGATTATCCGAAGTTGAAATATCAGTTCTCTTTCCTTGTCCTATTACGAAATGTGAAAAATGAATACTTACCTTTCGTGTGTTTATAAAATATAACTAAAACCCCCCACAACTGAATCTCAGGGATTCCTCAAACATTAATACTCCTGGCAAGTTCTAATGCAGAATTATCACTCACTCCAAGATAGGAACTCGTAGCAGTCACAGATGATTGACCGAGTAATCGTCTAACTGCATCAACATTATGTGTCTTTTCATAAATGACTGATGGTTTCGTCTTCCGCATTGAGTGAGTAGAGTATTCACTAACATCTTCAACACCCAACTTCTTCATCCACCCCTTTACTATTCGGGCATATTGTTGAGAACAGATAGGTTTCCTCATAAAATGACCCATCTGACCCATAAAGATGAAATCGTCTTGTTCTTTATCCATCAAATGTTTCTTTATTACATCTATTGAGTTCTTACTCAAAGGAATGTTCAGAGTGGTCTTTCCAGTTTTCTTCTGTTTTACTTTTACTTCTGTTTTTATTGAACCACTTTCATTCATCACATCCTTTACTCGTAAGGATAATAAATCGGAAGCACGAAGCATCAAATCAACTGAAAGGTTCAGTAGTAGTGAGTGTAGTGGTTTATCACTTACAATCTTTCTCAATGTTTTCACTTGGTTCTCATTCAAAGGTTTCTTTCCCATCTTAATCTCCATCAATAGGTTCAATAACATACGAATTAATTACTTATTGAACATTATATTTGATAGACATATATTTGTCAAGTATAAAATGAGTAATACCAAAGGAATCCTCCATTTAGTTCAAAAATGGTTTTATTGAATACTTTCTGATAAATTTGTAAAATATAACTAATTTCTTTGAATTAAAGGAGAACAGATGTTTATTTGTTTATCTGAATGTGGTAGATGTGATAATATATAAAAGGTGAAAAATTATATTGGTTAGTTGCATTTAAATAGTTCTAGTGAGTTTCAAAGTAGTTTCAAACTTTATAATTATTCAACAAAATCAATGTGTTTGAGGTATAAATCTATCGGGTGGGAATGAATTTATGTTCATGGGAATTATTAGCAACAAAAGTAGAATGAATACTAAAATTTCGTTTCCGGTTAAAAATTGATAGAAAAATTGAAAGCGAATACTAAAGCTTACTAGAATTCATAACTCACGAATTAAATAATAAACTGGGAATTAAAATTTAAAATAAATTAGATGCTAGATCAACGTTTTTTTACCAACATAGATTGGGTTCTATGTTTTTTAGTTTTGCTGATTTGCGGTGTGGGTTTGATTGCACTTTCCTCAGCAACAGTTGGTACGCCGGGGCAGGAGGATTATTTAACTCAGCAGGTTTTTCGTATTTTAGCAGGAATTGGAGTAATTATTTTAGTCCAATTGGTTCACTATCGAAATTGGGCAAGCCTAGGTTTTGTTATGCATCTGGTAGTAATTGGGTTGCTGGTTCTCGTTCTGTTTTATGGAACAGGTGGACCTGGAGCACCTGTACAACGCTGGCTGAAAGTTGGCCCGTTTTTTTTCCAACCTTCTGAGTTTAGCAAGTTTACACTGGTGCTGGCACTTTCTCATCATTTCAGGGACTTCGAACAGCCTAAAGGGAACTGGCTTTGGATGATTTGGCCTCTAGCTTTAATGGCAGTTCCAGTGGTTTTGATTGTCAAACAGCCTGACTTGGGTACAGCCATGTTACTCATGATCGTTTTCGTACCAATCATTTTTTTGATGGGTATTCGTCTCAAGACTATTTTTATCCTGATTATTCTCGTATTGCCTTCCCTGCCCATCGTCTGGATTTATGTTTTAAAATCATATCAAAAAGCCCGTATCTTAACTTTTCTTGATCCGGAACGTGATCCTCTGGGGTCCGGCTATCATATAATTCAGTCCAAAATTGCTATCGGTAGTGGAGGAGTGTTTGGTAAAGGATTTGGAGAAGGAACACAGGGGCAACTGAATTTTTTACCTGCGCACCACACTGATTTTATTTTTTCTGTAATTGGAGAAGAGTGGGGATTTTTTGGTGCAATGCTGGTATTGATTCTGTTTTTAACACTTGCATTGTGGTCATTGGCAGAAGTGCTAAAATCAAAAAATCTTGTAAGTGCCATCCAAATTACCGGGATTGTCGCAATATTCATATCACATGTATTGATCAATATTGGCATGACAACAGGATTGATGCCGGTAGTAGGTGTTCCACTTCCATTTTTTAGTTATGGAGGTTCTTCAATGCTCTCCATGATGTTTGGAATTGGCCTTTTACTGAACATCAGAATGCGCCGTTTTGAAAAACAATAAATAACTTAAACTCCAAATTCTCACCCTTAATTCCTTCTTATTGTTACGATGGTTCGTCTCCGTTTTGCTCCAAGTCCCACAGGATATTTGCATGTTGGTGGTTTACGTACTGCTCTTTTTTGCTGGTTTTATGTACGTCAACAAGGCGGCAAATTCATTTTTCGTTTAGAAGACACTGATCAAAAAAGGCTGGTCGAAGGTGCCGAAAATGATTTGATCAGAATGTTGGAATGGGCAGGAATTGATCTGAACGAAGGTCCAGGAATTGGAGGTGAATCAGGTCCTTATCGTCAATCAGAGCGCATTGAAATATACAGTCGCCATGTCCAGAAATTACTTGATGACGAAAATGCATATCATTGTTTTTGCTCTGCGGAACGATTGGAAAAACTTAAAGCAGGACAACGTGCGAAGGGAGAGACTACCCGTTATGATGGATTTTGTAGGCGCCTGTCAAAGGCGGAAGTAAGTAGACGGCTGGGTGAGGGTGATCAGCATGTTGTAAGGATGAAAGTACCTGAAATTCCGGAAACACTTGTGCTTGATGATTTAATCAGGGGTAGTGTATCAATTGAAACCAGTCAAACTGAAGACCAGGTTTTAGTCAAAAGCGACGGCTTCCCAACATATCACCTGGCTGTGGTAGTTGACGACCACTTGATGAATATAACGCATGTTGTACGAGGTGAAGAATGGCTTTCTTCATTTCCAAAACATTTGCTTCTGTATCGTTTTCTGGGCTGGGATCCTCCCCGGTTTGCACACTTGCCTTTAATTCTTAATCCTGACAAATCCAAACTCAGTAAACGTCAAGGTGATGTTGCTGTGGAAGACTTCCGTACTCAAGGGTATCTTCCGGAAGCACTGGTCAATTTTGTTTCTTTGCTAGGCTGGTCACCTGCACAGGATCAGGAGTTGTTCTCACTTTCTGAACTGCTGGAAGAATTCAGTTTTGGACGTGTTAACAAATCCGGAGCAGTTTTTGATCGGGAAAAACTTAACTGGATGAATCAGCAATATATCCAAAATTTAAATCTGGAAGATTTCCACCAGCGACTGCTTCCATTCTTAGCAGAAACGACTTATGCCGGCGAGGATGAAATCCTGCTCAGGAAAGCAATAAAAATTCTGCAGCCCCGCTTGGTGACGCTGTCAGAAATTGGTGATCGTCTCTCATTATTTTTTGACAATAATCCGGTAGCAACTGATCCGGAAGTAAAAAACCTCCTGCGGAAGGATACCTCAAAAAATGTGCTTTCTATTTTTATCAAGCAGTTGGAATCAATTGATAAATTGACCGAAGAAAACTTTGCTAGTGTTGTGGAAAATATTCAACAAGAGACAATGATCAAGGGCAAAGACCTGTGGCTACCTTTGCGTTACGCAATTACTCTCGAAGCTCAAGGTCCGGATTTAAAGCTCATGGTAGATTTTTTTGGGAAGGAAAAATGTTTGCACCTGGCAAGGCAAGCTCAGGAATTATGACACATAATAAAAGGCAAATAAAAATAGTAATTTTGCAGATTATTCAAAATATAAATGAAAAATGCAAAAAAGAATTGTGGCTGGTAAAAATAATATCTCAATCCACTTTTTCTGTTGTTTTTCATTCTATTATCTTTCTTTTTATAGCCTTTCCTGAAGTCGTTAATGCAGTTCAAACCCAGGATCAATTAGTTGCTAATTTTGATTCCAAGCTGGAAATAACTATGGATAATATTGCAGCACGAGTTCTTGGAAGTAAAAAGAGAGTGGTAATTACTGTGATTGATATCTTTAATCATGAGACTCAGGAGAGGGACACGCAGACCGATTTGCTTGAAGAAAAACTTGCAGATTCTCTTTATAAAAAACTGACTGATCAAGTAGTTCCTTATTTTGAAATAGTTTACCTGCGTTTAGAATGGAGGAGTACTTTCCCTGAAATAAAGCATGATCCACTTACAGAAGATATAGCAAAACTTACGAACGCTGACTGGTTGCTTACGGGAACTCACCAGACAAAAGACGGTTTGCTCTCAGTCAGTTTGGAACTTTATGATTTGAAGAGTGGAGACCTGCTTTGGCAAACAGTAGTTGGAATGGAGAGTACAATAGAAAATGATCTTGAAAAAAATGCACAGTTGGAAAATGGGTTTGAAGAAAAGATTGCGCAAAAATTCGAGCAAAACAGTTCACTTATTCCTACTCAAAATGACACTCAGCTTCCTAGTCTTTTATTTCCTCAAATTACTCAAGATCTGCCTTGCAGAAAAGGAAATTCATATGAGGATAATCATCGTATCTTTATAGATGATTGAAACGGTTAAAGAACGAATCTTCCTGATGAAATGGTCTTTATTGAACTGACGGATCGAAATTAGATGCAGTGATCTTTGAGAAATGAATCCGGATCATTTGGTTTTCGTGAAAAGTTTTTATCTTGACCAGCATGAGGTGACAAATGCAGATTACAGCAAGTTGGAATTAACTGGAAACAAGCTACTGCATTTACTAAATGGAGAACACAAATGATGAATGCTTTCTTAAGAAAAATTAAACAGCCGGTATTGCCAGAATTTAGATTGCCTACAGAATCAGAGTGGGAATATGCGGCTCGTGCAGGAAGTGAGGGGAAGTATAGTTTTGGGGACAATATTTCATTACTAGAAACCTACGCCTGGCTGAAAACAAACACAGTAGATAAAGGTCTTTGGGGAGCAAAAACTGTGAGCAGCAAAAAGGCAAACAACTGGGGACTGCACGACTTGTATGGCAACGTTATGGAATGGGTTCAAAATTATTACAAACCTAATTATTTTGCCTCCGTTCGTCAATCCGATAATTCCAATGATCTGAATGTTCCGGAAAATGAAGAATATCCGCTTCGCGTAGTAAGAGGCGGTGCATGGGGAGGACTTCACGGAGCCGGCACTCCAGAGGGTTTACGGTCCGCAAAACGTTATGCTTTTGTAGAATGGACACGTTCTTTTCAAATTGGTTTCCGCTGTGCAATGGATATTCCTGTAAAAAATTAAAACTTTTGAATAAAATTATCAACCCTACTTTTTCCTTGATTGCTGATATTGATTATGTCTGATATTCCAGTTGGAGAACAGGTTTCGCCATCCAGGGTAAAACTTACTGAAGTATCTAATAAGCCTCTAGTAACATCTAAAGTAACGGATTCTGCATTTGAAAAGATTTTGCCTTTCAGTACAGATTTGGAACTGCGTGACCGTTATATTAATTTTTTTGGAGGATTGCGCCTGGGAAAAATGCTGGAAGATTTGGATCTGATTGCAGGAGAAGTTGCCTACAAACACACAGAAGGTTGGGAACGAGGTATGACTATAGTCACAGCTGCATGTGATCGCATTGATTTATTAGGCGAATTGCGCAGTGATCGTGATCTGCAGCTGCTTTCCAGCATCAACTGGGTGGGACGCAGTTCACTGGAAGTTGGAGTTCGTATTTCGTCTAAAGAAGGTAAATCATGGGTAAGAGTAGCTCGTGCGTATTTTATTATGGTTGCCCGGAGTGAAGGAAAAGCTGAGCCGGTGAATTCACTTGAACCAGTGAACAAGAACGAGCAACGGCGTTTTAAGCAGGGAGAGCAGCGTCAGCAGGAACGACGAGCAATAGCGCAAACAAGTTATCTTCATAACACACCTACTGCAGATGAAAGCCATGTTCTGCATGATCTGTTTTTACTGATCAAGAATAGTGAAATAAAAGGTGTATCCATGAAGGACTCAATTCGTCAGTCCACATTGTTGATGCACCCACAGTCCCGCAATGTACATAACAATATTTTTGGTGGCTACCTGATGCGGGAGGCTTTTGAACTGGCTTGGAATATTACTTATCTTTTCTGTAGAAAAAGGCCGCAGTTTGTCAGCATGGATCACATGTATTTCTACAAGCCGGTTGAAATTGGTTCAATTATTTCGTTTACAGGAACAGTTGTTTACACTGTTGATAAATCATTGATGGTTGAAGTTGTCACAGAGGTCATTCGACCAAAATCCGGAGAGACACAGCTCACTAATGTATGCTACTTTACCTTTAATGCCCTGGATGATTCCGGGAAACTACAACTGATTCCGGTCATTTTACCAGACACTTATGAAGAAGGTTTGAAATACCTTGATGGTGCAAAACGCTTTAAACTTGGTGAGAAAAAACGTACATCAATCAAAAATTAGGCACTAATAAAACAGAAATTGGATCTTATCCAGTGTCATTCCGGGCAGAGAAGTGGAGGCTCGGAATCCAGTGGAAACCGTTGTAAGTCTGCTGGATTTCGAGTCAAGTCCAGGAAGACAAAGAAAACTTTTTTAAAGCACTTTAACTCTCAATAACGATCACACAACATAACTGCTAAAATATGATCAGTACCTCTCAAACGTCACACCTTGACTCCATCGATTCATTTCTGGCAATGGAGATTTTTGCCAAAGCACAGGCACTTGAAGCCCAAGGTCGAGATATCATACATCTTGAATTTGGTGAGCCTGATTTTACTGCACCTCCGGCAGCAACAGAATCTGTCAAAAAAAGTATGAAAATTAATGATGCCGGATATACTTTTTCTCAAGGCCTGGAGGAGTTGCGAAACGAAATTGTAAAAAAATACGCAAATGATTACGGAGTCAAAATTCTTCCGGAACAAGTTCTTGTTTCAAATGGGTCATCGCTTTTGCTTTATTTGGCAATTCGAATACTTGCTCCACCCGGAAGCCAAGTCATTCTCACTGATCCTTGTTATGCCTGTTACGAAAATGTAGTACGACTGGCTGGTTCAGAGCCTGTTATGGTTAAGTTGAGACACGAAGATGGTTTTCAGTTGAATGTTGATGATCTTAAAAAAAGAGTGACACCTAAAACCAGAGCCATACTCATAAATTCACCAATGAATCCTACCGGTGTGGTCTTTTCTTCCGAAGTGATGAAGGCCATCGCCGAATTGGATATTCCGGTAATTTCTGACGAAATATATGCGGATTTGAGTTTTGAGGATCCGCCGTGCAGCTTTTTAAGTTATTCGCCCCAAACGGTGGCAATTCATGGTTTTTCTAAATCTTACGCCATGACTGGATGGCGCCTGGGCTACATGATTACTCCCCTGGAATGGATGTCTGCGGCTGATCGTCTGCATCAAAACCTGATGATTTCTGCAACAGAGTTTGTACAGGAAGCAGGAATATCCGTTTTGCGTAAAAGTGTAGCTTACTGTGAAAGTATGAAAACGGAATTTAATCGTAGACGACTGTTTGTTTTGGATCGCATGCACGAACTTGGAATGGATCTGGGATATACTCCAACAGGTGCGTTTTATGTGCTTTACAAGTATCGCGATTCCGAAAAATTTCTCTGGATCTTTGTCATGAAGTGCTGGAAAAAACTGGTGTTGCTATTGCACCCGGACGGGATTTTGGCCTTGGAGCGGAAGGTTTTGTCCGGATCAGCTACGCCCAATCCATGGAAGACTTAGACCGATCCTTGAATCTCTTAGCGGAGAGTATGTTGTTATGACTGCTTCCATCACACGCTCTGTCCAAGAAAGTGAAACAGGAAAGAGGGTAGATCAGTTGTTGACAGCGTTGGATGAAATAGTTTCACGTGCACAGGCACAGCGGCTTATAAAATCCGGTAATGTTTTACTAAACGGAAAACCGGAATTGGCCCCTTCGCGGAGGGTACGTGCAGGACAGGAAATTTCAGTTACAATTCCTCCGCCGGAATCAACGGAAGTTCTTCCGGAAAAGGGAGTTCTTGATATTTTATATGAAGACGAACATTTAATCGTTATCAACAAAGCCTCAGGAGTTGTGGTTCACCCTTCTGCCGGACATGCTTCCGGAACTCTGGTTAATTTCTTAATTCATCATTGTCAGGATCTTTCCGGAATCGGAGGAATTATGCGTCCCGGAATTGTACACCGGATCGACAAAGATACCTCCGGAGTCTTGGTGGTTGCAAAAAGCGATGATGCTCATCTGCATTTATCAAATCAGTTTAAGCAGCATTCAGTCAAGCGGCAGTATCAATGCTTGGTTTGGGGTGTTGCGGAAAAAGAACATGGAGTCGTCAACGCGGCTATGAGGCGTCATCCGGTGCGTCGCAAAGATATGTCAATTGTTGAAAACGATAATCCTGAGGAAAGCGGCAGGGATAAAGGAAAATCTGCAGTAACGCACTGGCGTGTTTTGCGACGGTTTGAATTTTCCACATTACTTGCCTGTCGCCTGGAAACAGGTCGTACCCATCAAATTCGGGTGCACTTGACTTCGATTGGTCATCCGGTAATTGGTGATCCGAAATATGGTAAATCGCCTCTTAAGCAGCTTTCAGGGATTTCCACAGAATTAAGTCAGACGCTTACAAATTTTAAGCGTCAGGCTTTGCACGCAGAAATTTTGGGATTTGAACATCCTGTTTCCGGAGAATGGCTGGAATTCAAGGCACCCTTTCCGGATGATTATCAAAATTTTACTGAAAGCAATTCAGCATGATTAATTCGAAAAGACAGATCAATATTGCCTGTCTTCAAACCCGTCCAAGACCAGATTTTCAATCAGCTCTTGATGAAGCAATTGCACTTGCAGAAGAGGCGATTGAAGCTGGAGCGGAAATTATTACGCTACCGGAATATTGTGGTGGGTTGAAAACTGAAGGTTCTGCATTTGCTCCTCCATTTGAAGCTGAGGAGTCTCATCCAGTTTTAAAAGGTCTCATGGACTTTGCAAAAACCCGGAAAAAATATCTGCTTATTGGTTCAATTGCTATAAAAGGTCCTGCGGAAAAGTTTTTGAATCGCAGTTTTATTATTGATGATTGTGGGAACATCATCAGTCGCTACGACAAAATTCATTTGTTTGACATAACACTGTCGGAAAAGGAATCATATCGTGAAAGTGCCACTGTTCATGGCGGTCAGACAGCCGTAATTTGCCAAACGCCTTTAGGATGCTTCGGACAGACAATCTGTTACGATTTACGTTTCCCACATCTTTATCGTGATTTATCACAATCAGGCGCAGAGATATTGTTTGTTCCTGCAGCATTTACAAAAAAAACTGGTGAAGCCCATTGGCATATTTTAAATCGTGCTCGTGCAATTGACTGACTGGACTTGGCTCACTGGCACACTGGGTCCGTGGGTTGAGGGAGGCGGTGAAATCTATGGTCATTCATTGATCATCAATCCCTGGGGTGAAATACTTGCTGATGGAGGAGCAGATTCAGGATTTATCAATGTAAATATTAATCTGGAAGAGGTTAACTCTGCACGAAATCGAATTCCAAGCCTGAGTCATGACAGAGCATTTGAGTTTAAGATTGTGGAAAGTTTGAAAAATACTTAACAAAAATATATATTCTAACTAGATTTAATCTGTCCGATAATATCATGCAGGCTGGTATTATCTTCAACTTCAAAACTCTGTGAATATTTTGTCTCAATCTGGTCTATAAACTCAACAATCACCACCGAGTCTGCACCACAATCCAAAATCGGCTGATCCAAATCCGGTTCCAGAGAAACAACTTTTTTAAAGAGTGCAACAATCTCATTTTTCAATGAAGGTTTTGTTTCGTCAGTTTCTGTATCTTCCTCGTCCTGTGAACTTACTAGCCGCTCTAAAAGTCCATCAAAATGCTCTTCTGCAAAAGTTTTACGGTTTCGTAGGTGTTTTATTTTTCCACTGGAAGTTTTGGCAATAGTACCAGGTTCCAAATACAGGCGTTCACTTGGTGTGATCTGAAAATGTTTACCGACGATTTCAATGATTTGCTGATCAATGGAATTCAAAACATATTTACGGAAAACATCCATGTCTTTAATTAAATCAGCACGAACTTCCACAGCAACCGCTAAATGCTCCGACTCATTTTCTACTCCTGAAGCATAAGCCATCAAGCATCCCGGCCGTAATTCTTCTACTCTTGAAAGCACTAGTTCGATGTCATGCGGATAATAATTACGTCCGCGAATAATGATGATGTCTTTGATTCTGCCCGCAAAATAAAGGTTCCCCTTCCAGAGCAGTGCTGTATCGCCGGTTGCCAGAAATGGTTGTTCTTTGCCTTTAATTTTTTGCAGAAAAATTTCTTCAGTAGCCTGTTTGTTTTCATAATATCCCTGGGCAACAGAGGGGCCGCTTACCATCAGCTCTCCTACTTCTCCTTCCGGAAGTAGCTGGTTTTCTGCACCTTTGATAACAATTTCGTGACCGTCCATTTGAGAACCCAAATTGACAAGCATCTTTTTGTCTGTTTCCGCAGCATTCTCTTCCAGTAATTTAACCCGTCCTTCTGTTTCCAAAACATGCCGATCAACGCAAAGTCCATGCAGACCCGTTTTACTGCCCGAAAACATGATCACTATTTCCGCCATACCAAATCCGGGACGGATTACATCCGGCTTCAAGCCACATTTTGCAAAACGCTCATTAAATTTTTTGGTTGGTAAATAATGAACCGGCTCAGAGCCGTCTGTTACAGAAACCATGCAGGATAAATCGAGTTGAGCAAGTTCGTCATTCGATATTTTTTTCATACATAAATCGAGGGCAAATGGTGGAACGTAGCTGTGTGCGCACTTGTACTTTGACATCGCATTGAGCCAACGCAGGGGCTTCCGGATGAAATGTGCAGGTGTCATCAAAACCACGAACCCTCCAGAATAAAGTGCCCCCATCATTCCCGCGGCTAAACCAAAATCGTGAAAGAGCGGCAGCCAGACCACGGTTCCGTTTCCCTCTTTCAGCTGCATAAATTTGCGGGCTTCTTCCAAATTTGACATCAAATTACTGTGCCCAATCATGATGCCTTTAGGAGTTCCTGTACTTCCGGAAGTGAACTGTAAATATGCAGTGTCTGTAGAATTAATTTCGGGTTGAGAATATTCGCCATCCTTTTCTGCAAGAATTTCTTCTGCAGACGCAATTGTAAGTTCCGCAAAAACTTTTTGCAGTTCCGGAGGCAACTGGTTACGTAAAAAATCCACCATCAATGTTGTTGCAACCAGCAAGCTTGGTTTACTGACTTTTAAAGTCGGTAAAAACGTTTCCAGATAGGCAGCCATGTTTTGCGGTCCTGCTGGTTCTGACATGGGAACTGCAAGAATTCCTGCATACAAACAGCCGTAAAAAACTTTGACAAACTCCAGGCTGTTGGGAAGGATAACGAGCACTCGCTCACCTTGTTTAATTCCACGTTTTTGCAGTGCTCCAGCAACCTGACGAGCAGCGCGGTCATTTTCCTGGTAAGTCATGGAACCTGAAGTTCCGCTGCCGACAACCGGTTTCTCTCCATCTTCAAGGAAAATAACACAGTTTCTGTCCGGATGCTCCATTGCCCTTTGTCGGGCCACTTCTATTATGTTTTTATATTTGTCTGCTGGCATAATTATCTATGGGCTGATTGATCTGTAAATTGAATTTATTTTTCTATGCTGCACAGTTTAACACATCCAAGAGTGGCCTCAAGAAAAAATGTTCAAAGACTGAGAACTATATAGAAAACGGTTTTCGCTTATTGGATTAATTTATCTAAAAACTCTAATGAAATATCCGCTACATCTTTAAGCTCCCTGTCGAGAATGACTACATGTCTTGATTGTTCCATCCAGTGAGATTCACGGACTGCAGATTGAACTCCTTGTAAAATAATGTCACCGCTATTTAAATCTACAGTTTGATCCAAATTTGCCTGAATAATCAAAATAGGTTGATATATTCTAAACAGACGGAGCTTAGTTTCTGACTGTAATTTCAAAAGTTGAACCACTGCTTTTAAGGGATTGACTTTGTAACCCTGCCATGGCATTTGATCCCTGTTCTTTTCTGTTTTCTTTGGGATGGCAAAAACAAAAGGTGAGGCTATGACCATAATAAGTTTTTGGAGGAAAGAGGAAGCCAATCGCATGGCCGGCGCATAAAGTAAAAGACCTTTTATTTCAGGATGTTCACTGGCTAAGTGAAGAGCAAGTAAAGCTCCAGCTGATTCTCCTCCCACAAATATGTTTGAACATTTTTCCTTTAATTCTAAATATGCTTTTTCACTGGCTCCAAGCCATTCTGTGCGTGAAGTCTCATTCAGATTTTCCGGTGTTGTTCCATGACCTGGAAGCAGGACTCCTGAAACAGTAAATCCAGCATCATGGAATTGTTTTGCCAGGGGTCGTACCTCTGCAGTGGTTGCAGTGAGACCGTGCAGCAGAAGTACTCCGATTTTTCCACCATCCCAAAAAAATGAATTTCCTTCCAACTCTGGATTGAGCATGTGTTGCTTACCAGTATCTGGTGATTGCAAAAATTGAGGATTCTTCTTCTTACTTCTCATTTTCTTTCCTGACTTCGATTGTTACCCAATAGACAGAGTTGAGTTATGTGTTTTGTCTTGATACAATTTTAATTAAGATATAAAATTCATTTTTTATATATCTCAAAATAGCTAGAAATTTAAGTACAGTTTTTATGATTGAGTTCATCACTGAGCAAAAATTTTAACAACTTCCTGGCAGTCGATCAAGTTTCATTTGAAGTTCAGAAGGGTGAAGTCTTAGGTTTCCTTGGTCCAAACGGAGCAGGTAAATCGACAACCATGAAAATGCTGACCTGTTTCATTCCACCAAGCTCGGGTACAGCAGAAATTTGTGGTTTCAGCATTTTGGAAAATCCACTGGAGGTTCGCAACCAAATCGGATACCTTCCTGAAAGTGCTCCTTCTTATGACGAAATGCTGGTTGGAGAGTTTCTTAGTTTTGTTGCAGAAATTCGGGGATTCAGTGGAAAAGAGTTAAAAAGACGGGTTAGCATCGTGGTCGATATGACTTCACTTAGAGAAGTCGAAAATCAAATGATAGAAACTCTTTCAAAGGGCTTTCGGCAGCGTACAAGTTTGGCACAAGCATTAATTCACGATCCACCTGTTCTAATTCTTGATGAGCCGACTGATGGCCTTGATCCAAATCAAAAACATGAGGTACGTACCTTAATCAAAAATATGAGTGAAGACAGAACTATTTTGATTTCTACACATATTTTAGAAGAGGTTGATGCTGTCTGTACACGTGCCATGATCATTTCAGAAGGTCGGGTTGTGGGCTATGGAACACCTGATGAACTAATGTCTCAATCTCTTTACCGTAACTCCGTTACAGTTAGTGTGAACGCGGAGGATCATATCCCCTTGATGAATGATTTTAATAAACTCGATTTTGTTTATTCTGTTGAACATCTTCCTGGAGAAACGTCAGGGACTGGTTACTATGCGTTTGTTCCCACAAAATAAAGAATCCATTACGCGTCAGCTTGAACATTATTTGTTCTCAAAAAAGATACCTATTGAGCAGTTTGTAGTAGATCGAGGGCGAATGGAAGAAGTCTTTAGAGATCTTACGACCAATGACTAACAACTGAAGGCTGACAACCTGTCATTTTACTTACAACAGAAACTGAAATCTAAAAGATTGTCTATGAACGGATTTTATCCAATATTCAAACGGGAACTACTGGCATACTTTCGTTCGCCGGTGGCCTATGTTTTCATCATTATTTTTTTGGCAGCAAATGCAGGTTGCACTTTTTTTCTTGGAAATTTTTACGACTCGCAGCAGGCAAGTCTTGAAATCTTTTTCCTCTTCCATCCCTGGCTTTATTTATTTCTGATTCCTGCAGTCGGTATGCGTCTCTGGTCAGAGGAACGTCGTTCTGGAACTGCAGAGTTGCTACTCACTTTTCCTGTAAGACTTACAACTACTGTCTTTGCAAAGTTTTTTGCAGCATGGGTTTTTATTGGAATTGCTTTGATGCTCACTTTTCCAATGGTTTTGACAGTTTATTTTTTGGGAAGTCCGGATAATGGACCAATCATTACCGGATATTTAGGCAGCTTTTTGATGGCGGGTTCCTACCTTGCTATTGCCAGCTGCACCTCTGCTCTGACAAAAAATCAGGTAATCAGTTTTATTCTGAGCGTTAACATTTGTCTGGTGCTGGTTTTGTTAGGATGGGGTGTTTTAGGTGACACATTAAATTCGGTTTTTCCTGTCTGGATCAGTGATTTCGTCAGCCAGTTTAGTTTCACCACACACTATGAAGCGATTCGCAGAGGAGTGATTGATCTCAGGGATATAATTTATTTTGTATCTATTATTGTCATTATGTTGATGTTGAATGTTGTTGTTCTTGAGTCGCACAAAGCATCCTGATTTAACAGAGAACTCAATTTATTATTAACCTAAAATCTGCTTAAATGAACTTTGTACTATAAAAGATAATGAAGAAAGTTTCGTTACCCAGTACCTGGGGCAGTGTTTTGCTGCTGTTGATTTGTCTAGTGACAGTAAATTTGATGGCTCACTTTTTACCGTTACGTTATGATCTAACAGAGGAGCGCCTTTACACAATTTCAGAAGGTTCCAAGAAGATACTGGCAGGTTTGACTGATCCAGTCAGGATCAATTTTTACTATTCCAGAAACAATTCTGAACTGCCTCCAAACTTCAAAATTTATGCACAACGTGTACAGGAACTGCTTGAAGAATATGTTGCACTTTCAAAGAGTATGGTAGTTCTGAAAATTTTGGATCCAAAACCAGATACTGATGAAGAGGAGTGGGCACAAAAATATGGAATCAAACCCATTACTCTGCCTTCTGGAAACACGGTATATTTTGGAGCAGTGATTTCCATGCTGGATCAGGAAATGCTACTACCATATTTTGATCAGCGTCGGGAAAATCTTTTAGAATATGATATTTCCCAGGCCATTCAAAAAGTCGGTTCCCCCTCAACTTCCAAGGTTGGCCTGCTGAGTGTCTTGAATCTTCAGGGAGGAAGGTCAATGATTCCAGGGCAGCCTCCAGCACAAAAATGGGTTTTTCTCAATGAGTTGGAAAAATCAGTAACAGTTGAAAACCTGGCTTTGACAATAGAAGAGATTCCTGATGATATCAACCTGTTGATTGTCCTGCACCCTCGTAGTTTCAATTCGCGTTTGAGATATGCAGTCGATCAATACGTGTTGCGTGGAGGGCGGCTCGTAGTAATGCTGGACCCAAATGCACGAATTGATATGACATCGCCTGCAAATCAGTTTGGTCAGCAGCCGCAACTTTCCAGCGATCTTCCGGAACTACTCAAACAGTGGGGTGTAGACTACGATGTAGCAAAAGTAGTTGGAGACCGTCTGTATGCTACTCAAGTCAATACTGGGCAGGGTGTGATGAGCTTTCCAATGTGGATGACTTTCCGCTCCGATTCGCTGGATCAAAAACATCCAATCACAGCCCAGCTGGAAAATTTGCTTTTCGTAGAGGCAGGTTCCTTAAAAAAAGCTGCTGACAGTAAAACCGAATTTACACCTTTGCTTTCATTATCAGCTAAAAGCGGTTTGATCGATGCTTTCCAATTAAGGTTTGCGGCTCCGGATCAATTGTCTAGAGATATGAAAGTGGATGGTGAGGCGAAAGCAGTAATGGCAATAACAACCGGTATATTTTCAAGTGCTTTCCCGAATGGCCAACCGGTCAAAGAAAAAAAGAATCCTGAAGCATCTGCAGCTGGTGAAGAAAGTGAAGAAGAAACACCGCTGAAGCATCCACATTTGCTTGAAGCCGCAGAGCTAAATTCAATTTTGCTTTTCAGTGATGTTGATTTTCTCTCCGATCAGTTTTCTGTACAAAAACTTAATTTTCTCGGTCAAACAATCATCCAGCCGAGAAATGACAATCTGAATCTAATGCTCAATGCCGCCGAACATCTTTCGGGCAATGAAGCGCTAATGAGCATTCGTTCACGGGGACGTTTTTCAAGGCCTTTCAATCGTTTACTGGCCATGCAGCGACAGGCTCAACTTCGCCATCAAACTGAAGAAAAACTGCTTCTTTCTCAGTTGGAGGAAGTACAGCAGCGTTTGAATAGTCTGCTCGAATCTGCTGGTGAACAAGGACAGTCAGAAGTTATTTTGCCTCCGGAAGTTCAGATTGAAATTGAGAAGTTCAGGGAAGAGGAAAGGCAGGCACGCCGAAAGTTGCGGGAAGTCCGCAAAATTTTGCGACAGGATATCGAGCGGCTGGGGCAGGGATTGCTCCTGCTGAACATGCTGCTCGTACCACTAATCGTCGGAATAATAGGTCTGATTGTTTACCGACTCCGCACAAGACGGCGGCGTAAAACCATACGCTAGTTTGTATCTTCTAGCTATTTCATAGAAAAAGCATAATTGTCATTCCGGACAAAGCATAGCTTTGCCAGGAATCCAGAATATTGTGGTTGAATTACTGGTTATAAGTGAATTTAAAATTTTTTCTTGACTAGTTAAATTTCAGGTCTATAATACACCGCTAACTATCTTTCATAGCTGAAATGCTGTGGTAGATCTCCCATGAAAGCCGTCAGCGATACCTTAATCTGACACTTGTCTGTGAGGTATGAACTCAGTGGCTTTCGTTTATTTCTCTCTTAACTAATAAAGGAGGTAATATGGCGCATTATTTAGTTCAGGCATCATACTCGTCCGGTTCATGGGCAGCCCAGATCAAGAATCCTCAGAACAGGATTGAGCAGGTAGGGAAGATGTTTGCCTCGAAAGGAATTAAATTCCTTTCGGGATACTACTCGTTTGGCGAGTTTGACCTTTGCCTGATTCTGCAGGGTCCGGATAACGTAAGTGCAGCGTCTGCACTAATTGCTACTGCTTCGGGAGGAGCAATTTCAAAAATCCAGACCACCGTCCTGATGACGGCCGAAGAAGGCCTTGAGGCCATAAAAGGAGCTGGCTCAGTGGATTACAGCCCACCTGGTTCCTGAATTCTGTGAATTTACTGTAAGCGGTCGGTCTAGTAGATCGGCCCCTTTCAGATACTTAAAAACCGACAAAAAAGTTGACGGCTTCTATCATTAATCATTAATACTTTTATCAAAAATAAAGGAGGCTTATGAATACTCAAAAGAACCTGATGATGTTTACGATTGTTATTTCAGTTATTTATGGAATTTGGGCTATTTTTGCTCCAGGAAGCATTATGAGCACCTATGGTACGCCGGAAGAATTTGTTAATCCGGTTGTTATGAGTACTATAATGCTGTTCGGTGTCTCCGCCTGGGTAGTTGCTATTCTTGGTTGGCACATCAGGGCAACTGTAACTGAAGAAAACGTTGAGAAAGCCATGACCTATTTTGCTATTGCCTGGCTACTCTATGGACTTCACGGTGTTTTGGCAGCTAGATTATTAACTTGGCCGGAAGGGATGGAACCAGCTGCCTTTTCAAGACAGACCATTGGAGGAATAGTTTTCCTCGTTTTCAGTGTTGTATATTATATCTTACGTAAACCGAAAGGTGGTGAATAAACAAACCTAACCTTATCTAAGGGGGGAAACTTGTGTCCCCCCACCTTCCAAGTATCTATTCAAGCATTAAAATATTATTAAACTGGCATACAGATCTTCACCATCCTAAAGTGATACGGTGCATTTTCTGCACAATTTTTGGCGCTATTTTCACGATTCCTGGAATGTTTCTGAAGCATTTACAAACACGCTTCACACATCAGGAGGTGCAATGTTGTTCACCACGGTTGCCTTGTCAATTGGATTTTTCGTATACACACAGGCAACCTTGAAAAATTTAAATTAATTTGGTTTAATTACAAAATTCACAATCATCATGGCTTTACTGGCCGATATAATGTTAGCTCCGGCATAGATGACTTTGATTTACCTGAATAAGACTACTGACAATTAAAAGGAGACACCATGAAATTTAATAAATTAGTATCAAATATCATCAGTATTTCAATTTTCGCAACTCTTTTTTCGGGTGTATTTGTTCTGCCGAAAAAAGTTATGGCCCTCACTGGTCGTGAAATCATGGAAAAAGTCAATGCCCGTGACACAGGTGACCGCTCAATTACTGAAATGGAAATGATTTTAATAAATAAAAAAGGGAAAAAACGTGTCCGAAAACTTAAAACTTTTGGACTTGAGAAAGGAAAAAAATCTCTGAGCTTAATGTTTTTCCTCTCTCCTGCAGACGTCAGAAATACCGGATTTCTGACTTTTGATTATGATGAATCCGGTAAGGATGATGACCAGTGGCTTTTTCTTCCGGCACTGCGTAAAACAAAACGCATTGCAGCAGGAGACAAAAGCGGCAGTTTTATGGGGTCCGATTTGAATTATTCCGATATGACTTCTCCCGACCTAGACCTATATGATTATACTTTGATGAAAGAAACAGAGGTCAAGGGGCAAAAAGTCTGGCAAATCAAGGCTGTTCCAAAAACCAAAGCTGAAGCAAAGAAAAGCGGTTACAGCAAGTCCGTGGTTTTCATACGTCAGGATAATTATGTCATGATTCGAGGAGTACGCTGGGTTCACAAAAAGAAGCGCAACAAGTATCTGGATGTTCGCAAGTTAGATAAAATTGATGGAATATGGGTTTCAACCGAAATGCATGTGACCACAAAATCCGGCAAAAAAATCCTGCATAAAACCATCATGAAACAAAAAAATATACACTTTAATCAGGATGAAGTGAATGAGGATTTGTTCTCAATACGTAGGCTTGAGAAAGGTTTATGATAATGACCGAGTTTCAAAGTTTTAAAATTTCAAAGTTTGAAAGGGTAGATCCGAATTCTTTTTCGGGATTGGTGTTCTTCATAATACCCTATTTTTTTGTTTTGATCTTTGTCCTCGGAATTCCGGATGTGATATTGGCACAGGAGACTTCAGAAGACGATGGATTGGAAGATGTGTTGTCCGGATTTGATGATGAAGGTTCAGATGAAGATGAAGCGCTTTCAGGATTTGATGACGAGAGCGAACGAAAACCTATACCTGAAGAAGAAACTGAGACTGCTACGGTGAAGAGGAAAGCTGGAAGCAGAGCCTTGGAGTAACTTTGTCCGGAAGTGCACGGATTGAGCACAAGTTACAGTTACGCAAAAGACGCGCCTGCCGACAAGACACAAGCAGATTGGAGCGGTATGACCAAACTCCGGCCTTACTTTTCCTTAACGTGGGACGCAAAACTCGGTGAAAACTGGAAAACACGGATTTCTGGAAAAGCATTTTACGATTTAGCTTACGGCATGAAAGACAGAGAAACTTTTTCGGAGGAAGTGCTGAATGAGTTGGAAAAGGAAGTTGAACTTCGGGAAATTTATTTGGAAGGCAGTCCGTTTGGAAGTTTGGATATCAAACTCGGAAAGCAGATTGTGGCCTGGGGAGTCGCAAACAGTTTGCGTGTCGTGGATGTGCTCAATCCCACAGACAGCCGGGAATTCGGGATGACGGATCTGGAAGACGTCCGACTGCCGATTGCCATGACAAAACTTGACTACTACATCGGTGATTTAAAACTGGAAGCAGTCGCTGTACATGAAATAAAATTCAACAAATCCGCACCTATTGGCAGCGATTTTAATCCGTCACTCAGAAAATAAATGAAGTTATTCCGGAAAGTTCTACGGAAAATACTGAATACGGTTTGGCTGTTTTTGGATCATTCAGCGGTTGGGATGCGTCTTTACATTGGGCGCAGTATTTCGACGATACGCCCCATATTAAAATTACCAAAGTAACTATCATTCCAGGAATAGGAGCTGTACCAACACTTGAGCAGCGACACAGCCGTTTAACAATGGGCGGAGCGACTCTTAGTATTCCTTCCGGAAATTTCCTCTGGAAAGCGGAAGCTGCAAAATTGCAGGGGATGGAATTTGCGCTAGTGACAGATAAACTTTTTTCACGGACTGATGTTCTAGTGGGTTCAGAGTATTCTGGATGGAGCGACACTTCACTGACACTTGAATTTGGAGTACAGCACCTTAATGATTTTGATATAAAATTGGAAGAATCACCTGACTCTCAACTGGAAGATAGAATTGCCACCACAGTCAGTTTTATGCAAGATTACATTAACCAGACCATGCACCTGAACTTGTTCGGGATGATGATCGGCAAAAGTGGTCAGGACGGTGGACTTAACCGCATGTCTCTCGAATATGATGTGATGGACGCGTTTTCAGTCACCGGGGGTGCGATGCTCTATCAGCCTGGAGGAAATGATTATTTCCAGAGTTTAAATGAAAACGACCGTATTTTCTTTGAGGCTCGTTATTCTTTCTGAAATTGTGACATAAAGTCCGTATTCAGTTAAATTTCACAATTGGAAATAATTCTTTTAACCTTTCTTTGTATTTCGCTACTGTCAGGTTTTTTGCCTTTAGTTCTTAGGGATTTCCAACGGAATTCAGTATAACCTCATTATTCTGCCACAATAATAGAGCTGTTCATAAATGCAGGTACAACTCTGCGCAGTGCTCTTCCGCCAACACCTCTCCCAGACAAAATTTTCAGATTACCAAGTGTGGGTGAAATCCTTATGGAGTTATTATCACTCTAGAAATGGAACTGGCTGATAACACATATTTAGATGCAGATGAGAAATCAGCATTAAAAGCTTTGGAAGAGGTTGATCCCAGACAACTGAACCAAGAACGATATGGAAGATACCATTTTTACGTGTGCTCCTTAAGTTAACGCGGTCCTCTGTCTTGGGAGGAGCAGAAAAGCTGTGAATAAATAACAGTTTACTGATTAAAACGTTAATAGAACTTGTTCTTTAAAATGCAATAATTCAAAATTAATCATCCTATATTAATTTAGTTTTGTTTCATTTCATCTTAACAGTCTTTAGAAGGTTAATCATATGTTAGCTAGTTCTACAAAATACCTGATAATTGGCGCAGGAATTCATGGTCTTAGCACTGCTTACCATTTAGCACTTGAATTGAAAAATCGAGGTCTCGGAAGTGGTAAAGATATTCTGGTAATAGACAAATCAGGGATAGCAGCAGGCGCGTCCGGAATTGCTTGTGGAGTTGTTCGCAACAATTATTTCCAACCTGCGATGCGTGAATTGATGTCGCACAGCGTTGATGTATGGGAGAGTGACCCAAAAGCTTACAGTTATCACGCGGTTGGTTACATGCAAATAAGTCCGGAAGTTATGCAGGCTAATATTGCCACGATCTACGAACAACAGAAGGCAATTGGCTACCCTTCTGAGTTTATCGAGGGTGCTGCGGATTCTATGAAATATATGCGTGGCTTATTTGATGACTGGCAGGCAAAAGGTATAACCTCAGTTTTACATGAAAAAAAGGGTGGCTTTTCCAACAATAAGAAAGCTATGCAAGGTCTTGCGGCAAAAGCTGAAAGTGAGTGAAAACGTTTAGAAATTTCTAAATACGCTGGATCTTGCTTTAAAGCAATATCTGCAGTAGTCACAAATCGTGGAACTATCAAAACTGATTATGTAGTAGTCGGGGTTGGTCCATGGATAAATACCTTCTGGGATATGTTAGGACTTCCAAAGACAATCAAAGTAAAGGATGGCGATACTGTTCATGACAATGTAGAAATGTGGCGCTACTACTGTCTCCAGGAAGGAACACTTGGTGTTGATCCAAATATGCTCAAAACCAACGATGGCAATAGCCCGCCAGTGATTCACGTTGATACTGATGCTCCGCTTTATTCAGATATAGACGGACGCTTGATTACCGATAAAATGTGGGGTATTTATTACAAGCCAGATTTCAGCTTTGATGGAGTACAGGGAGGAGCAGCTCCATATATTGTGGACACAACAGGAGAAGATTTCAGTCTTGATCCCTATGGTCCAGAATCTCCAGACTTTGTGGTAGGCAAAGACTTTGTTGACATGTGGTGTGCCGCCTTAGCATTCTGCCAGAAACGTTTTGAAGGTAAAAGAGATCTTTACCGTGGAGAACCTTCAGGAGGATTGGGTGCACTTGCTCCAGACAGTTTTCCCGTATTTGATGAATATCACGAAAACTGCTATGTGATTGCGGATTCAAATCACGGCTACAAAATGCTCGGAGTAGGTAAACTTGTTGCTGGGACAATTATGGGTGAAAAAAGTAAACTACTGGAGCCGTTTAGTTTTTCACGTTTTGAGGAGGGCAAACTTCATCCTGTCTCAAAAAGTCCTTTCCCTTGGAGTTAATCTGATTCTCTTTCCACTAAATTAAAGAGAAAGTGCAAATATTTTTATGGAAACAGAAACTATAGAAAGTGACTCCAACCAGAAATATGAACGACTGCCGATTCAAAATCATTTTATAGGCTGGCAGTGCAGGGTACGGCAGTATGCAATGCGAAATGGTGAGGGGCGGCCCACATCCGGTATGAGACCGAATGTTTTTATGGAAAATGGAGAAGAGGTGTCTTCAGCTTTAACGTTGTTGCTTGTTCCGGCTCAGCCCTTGGAAAGTATCCATCAATTCCGTTTCATGTCACAAAAGACCCATGACCCGCAGGAAAGATACAAAAAAGCGATGCAGTTGCTTTCATCTACTTTCTATCAGCATATTGAGGATTTTAGCGGCCTGATGAGCGGTCTTTTTTCAAATGATTCCAGAATAGCAAAGACACTGCAAAAGAATGAACGATGTGTGCTGGAGTTCGACTACCAACGGCAAAGTTTTAACATTCCATGCAGTATTGGAGAGTTTTCAAAAGATAAACAGGGGTATGAGTTTACTTACTGGCACAATCTGCTTTTCAATCCTTATCTTTCACCTGAAGTCAAGGTTCTAGGTTTTGAGCCAGATTGGTCTGAAGCAAGTGCTGACCCCGCCTCGATCTAAAATAATTCTTTAAATTCATTCAACCGAGTTCCCTTTTTCAAAATTTGAGCAGATTTTGGTCTGGTAAATAAGCAGCATCCGGATTTATACTATGGCTGGCTGTCTGAAAATTAAGATCAATCTTCTGAATTGTCTAGAATTTACCGTAGTTGTCTCTTAAAACAACCATTGGATGGCGTTTTGACATCTGGAATTTGATTAATAATTCACGCGCGATCATGTCACGGTCCTGTTGGTTATCTGGCAGTTCCATTTCTTCTGGTACTGTTACCCAGCCGTTGGAATTTCTATCAAATACGGCAGCACGATCCTCCTCGTAACCCAAGTGGACGTCTTCCAGCCAGTTAAGATCTTTCCAGCCCATTTTGTCAATATATTTTTGCAAAAAGGGAGTTATAAATTTAAGGTCAGGAACTAGGTTTACATCATAGCGGTAGCCGATGTGCTGGCCAATCTCCTTTTCCCGGTTCGTTCCTAAATCTTCAGGAACGAGTTCATCTATTTTACTCATATTTTACCTTATTATAGAAGGAGTTCAAATTTTAATATTTTTGCAGAAAGAATTGATCATTTACTATTATATCAGTTCGATCTTATTCAATAAATATTCAGTAACGTGTCATGTCCGGTCGGCCCACAGTATGTTGTGAACCTGCCAACGGAACCTGTGCCAAAGCCGAAGCTTCCATAGTCAGTGCCGCAAGATCTTCCGGTTCCAGAGAATGGACGTCCGTTTTTCCGCAGGCACGTGCGAACATTTGGGCTTCGATGGTCAAGCAGTGTAGAAAGTTGTATACACGCTCCGCCGCTTCGTCAGGATCAAGCCGTTTTCGTAATTCTGGATCCTGAGTTGCAACACCTACTGGGCAGCGACCAGTATGACAGTGATAACAGTCACCAGCTTTAACACCCATCTCTTTTTCAAAGTTAGCTTCAGGAATATCTTTGTTACAGTTCAAGGCCATCATAGCAGAAAAGCCTATCGCTACCGCGTCAGCTCCCAAAGCTAGTGCTTTCGCTACATCCGCACCGTTGCGGATGCCTCCGGCATAAACCAATGAAATTTCTCCGGACAAGCCCAAATCATCAAAAGCCTTTCGTGCCTGTCGTATGGCAGCTATTCCAGGAACTCCAGTTTCTTCAGTTGCTAAATGAGGTCCGGCGCCAGTGCCACCTTCCATACCGTCAATGTAGATGCTGTCAGGATTTGTCTTGAGTGCCATACGAACATCATCATAGACACGTGCTGCACCCAGCTTGAGCTGAATCGGAATTTGACTGTCAGTCGCTTCCCGGATTTCTTTTATTTTTAAGGACAAATCATCTGGACCGAGCCAGTCAGGATGTCTTGCTGGAGATCTTTGATCAATACCAGATGGTAGTGATCTCATTTCAGCAACCTGATCGGTAACTTTTTGACCCATTAGGTGTCCACCTAAACCAACCTTACAACCCTGCCCAATAAAAAATTCACAACAATCCGCAAGTCTCAAGTGATGTGGGTTAAAACCGTAACGTGACTGAATACACTGGTATAGCCACTTTGATGAATAACGACGTTCATCAGGAATCATTCCACCTTCACCAGAACATGTAGCACTTCCAGCCATTGTTGCACCTCTTGCCAAAGCAGTCTTTGCCTCATAACTTAGAGCTCCAAAGCTCATACCTGTAATATAGACTGGAATATCCAGTTCCAGAGGCCGCTTAGCTTTGGGGCCAATAATCGTTTTTGTTAGACATTTTTCCCTGTATCCTTCAATTACGAAACGCGTCAACGTTCCCGGCAGGAAGGTCAAGTCATCCCAAGTAGGAATTTTTTTGAAAAGTGAGAAACCACGCATCCTGTAGCGTCCCAATTCTGACTTGATATGTATGTCATCGATTACCTCGGGTTTAAAAATGAAGCTCTTACCGAGGATAGATTTGTTTCTAGCCATTGTTTTTCTCTGCTTGAAAATTAAAGAATACGGATCTGCCCGTTTCCAAATATGTTAAACTTAAAGTATAATCTTCTTTTCATGCGGTTCTAAGTTATCGTAATTCCAAAGTTGCTTTCCGGCGACAATCTTCTGCAAATTCTTCACACCTTTGGGCGCTTTCATTCCATAGAGCTCAAGCTTACGTTCAATCCAGTCTGCTTCCAGATCTGTCATCTCACCCGGAACCGCGTCTACACCCAGAGAAGCTATTTTACCTCCGACATAGATTGTGCCGTCATACATTGAATCGCCTAAATTGGCACCGGCGTCACCTAGAATCAGCATACGTCCACGCTGCATCATGAATCCAGAAAACGCGCCTGTCTACCACCAACAATGATGGTTCCACCTTTCATGTCAATTCCGGTACGTGAACCGACGTCGCCTTTGCAGACAAGGTCTCCTCCACGGATCGCGGCCCCGAATGTTGAACCAGCATTCTTTTCAATAACAACTGTTCCCGCCATCATGTTCTCACCGAAAGACCAACCCACCCTACCTGAAATATGGATGTTCGGTCCGTCAATCAAACCACAGCCGAAATAGCCGAGACTACCTTCAAAGTCAAGGGTCAGACGATTTAGTATACCAACACCGATTGAATGCTTGGCGCGAGGATTCTTGACCACTATGTGCCCGCACCCCTCCTCCATCAGTGAGCGAATTTTTAAATTTATTTCGGAAGTTTCCAGGTCCTGGGCATCAAACTCCCCCTTTTTAGCGCGATCAACCTCAAACGCATTGTAGGGATAAGTGAAGTTTTCTTCTTCAGTTGCCGAAAAAAAAGTCTGCTGCGTCCGTCCACGGAGTTGTTCCGTGTGTAAACCAGCTTCAAAAGATTTATCTACAGTTCCCATACTCTCACCTCTCCTTCATAGGGGTCAAATGTGTCAATATCGTGATCGAAGATTTTACGGATTGAAACTTCTTCAGAAGCCAACGCGATAAAGTCATCACTCTCATAGATAACCATAGGCTTAGCAGCCATAACGTCTTTGGCCATTCCCAACTTGTCTGAAGTCGCAACCACATAAGTAAAAACACCATCCAGTTCATCCAGCGAATCAGTCATTGCTTCTTCCAGACCAATATTATTATCCATTTTGTCAGCAAGATAAACAGCAATCAATTCTGAATCACAATGTGACATAAATCTGTGTCCACGATGTTCCATCGTTCTGCGCCACTTCCAGTAGTTAGTCAACTGTCCATTGTGCACAACGGAAACGTCGTTGAATGGATATGCCCAGTACGGATGTGCAGAGCGAATATCGACATCGGATTCAGTTGCCATCCGTGTGTGACCGATGGCATGGCTCCCGTTAAAGTTGCCAAGACCGTACTGTTCGGAAACAACATCAGCATCTCCCAAGTCCTTTATCAACTCCAATCCTTCCCCCAATGACATGATTTCAGCGTCATCTATGTCTTCAATATAATCCGCCATTCTGCGCAAGTCACCGTCATATCGTAGAGTGTAGCGAAACGCATAATCCGTAGCTTCCTCTTCCGACAATATTTCAACACCAAGTTCCTTGAGACGACTGTTTACAGTAGCTCTCCGGTCCTTTATTTGCTCATGAATATCAAAACCTTTGCCGATGTCTTCCTGTTCAGCAACCTTGAAGCGCATCACGTACTGATCTTTTTCGGGTAGACCGTAAACGGCAAATCCGGTGGAATCAGGTCCACGATGTTTCAAGGATCTGAGCATGGAAGTCATCTCCTCCCCTATGTTTCCGGGATCACCCCGGCGGATAATTCCTGCTATTCCACACATTTTATTCCTTCTCTTTGTGATTGATAATATTCTTGTATTTATGTCAAATATGTGGGCAAACTTTTCAGCTCACCCATATCCTGTTGAGTTCTACTTTAGCTCTCGATCAGGGCAAACAGTCAAGATATGTTTCCAGATCCCAGTCTGTAACTGTATGATTGAAACGCTCCCATTCATCATTTTTATAATGCTGGAAAACTTTGTACATCTCATCCGGCATCGAAGATTTTATGACCTCGTCATCCGCCAACTTTTGTAAAGCATCTCCAAGAGTCATCGGTAATTTCTTTACTTGCTTACCAGCATCTATCGCTTCATAAATGTTGCGCTCTTCGGCTTCTCCGGGATCAAGATCGTTAGTTATGCCGTCATCGAAGGCTTTTAACAGAGCACCTCCCATCAAGTATGGATTGACCATCGAATCTACAGATCGATACTCAAAACGTCCTGGAGCAGAAATCCTTAAGGCACAGGTGCGGTTCTGATATCCCCAGTCTGCAAAGACCGGAGCCCAAAAACCTGTATCCCATAAACGGCGATACGAATTCACTGTAGAGGAACCAATGGAAGTTAAAGCGTCAAGGTGTTTCATCACTCCACCGATACACTGCAAGCCAACTGGTCCTGGCTTTCGCTTATCAATCGATGGATCCGGCATAAAAGTGTTTTCACCACCGGAAAGGTAAGTAAACGCTCCCTCCATTCCAGGAAGTTTAGTATTGTGAAGGTCATTAACAGACTCTTTCCCACCTCTCCAGAGCGACATGTTGTGATGACAACCTGAAGCTGAAACGTGTCATAAACGGTTTTGACATAAAATTAGGATCAAACTACAATCTGATAAGTCAAATCCCTGATTATGGTGTAAGCGTTAAGCGGTCTGCGTTGCGGAGGACGTCGTCAAACATTGTATTAAGTTCCAACTGTCCCGGTGCGTCTTCGTGATCACCTTGAATAATATCCAGACCCATAGCCTGAGAGTATTCGATGACTTTCATAAATGTCGGGCGAAGTTCCTCAAACTGATCAATGTGATAACAGTTCGGTTTGGTAACTCCTCCGTTCGGGTTCCCGTCTTCTCCTCGTTTGAGCCACATCATTTCCGGTTCTGTTCCAACACGCATGTCTAAACCGTGTTTTTCCTGAAATTCGTTGTGAATGATGCGTAGATTGCCACGGCAGTCAGATGTCAGATGTCCTCCTGGATTCTGGCTTTCTTCACGGTTTCGGAAACAAGTGCAGAATACACGTGCAACTCGCTTGTCCCAAGGCAATTGGCAAAAAGTCTCTGGATCAGGGATTCCGACTAACTCTGATGATTCTGGCCCGTAACCGATATAATCGCCGTGTCTATCAACAAACAAGTTTGCAGTGGAACCATACACGAGTTGGAAGCCTCTTTCGGCTGTTCGCTCCCAATGATCGGCAGGAATACCTTTGCCGACGATTCTGCCGGTAACGGAAATGAATTGATAGTAAATATAGGTGACTCCAAGTTCGTTTATTTTCTCACGTACCTGTTTAACCAACTTGTCTCGCCCCTCGGCGTTAACGTGTGCTTCTAAGTCTGTCATATCTTCTCCTCGAAGTAATATTTATATCCGAACTTGAAAATTCAAGATCGGAAAATTAAGGCAGCAAAAAAAATATTTACTGCCATCCTGATTAAACTTCTTTAAGTTTTTCATAACCCAGCATTTTAAAAAATGATCAAATTTACTGCAAACTTTCCAAGAAGTCAAGATCTAGGTTTAAGTTTTTCCGGATCATAAAACGGAAATTTCACCACCTGTGCCGGAATACGCTTTTGGTGTCCGTCCAGTTTCCCAACTTCCACTTTCGTACCCAGTTCTGCATGTGCTACATCCATCCTGCATAACGCGATGTTTTTCTTCAGAAGTGGTGAACGCATTCCGCTGGTAATTATGCCAACCTGAGCACGCCCGCCGGAAGTGTGAACACAATCGCCGTGAGCTCCAATTTCGTGTCCGTCCAATTCCAAACCTACGAGTTGTTTCTGCGGACTGGCTTTACGGCGGATCAGTGCTTCTTTACCTACAAAATCATCCTCCTTGGTTTTGAGTGGTACAGTAAAACCAACCCCTGCTTCAAACGGATCAGTTTGGTCAGAGAACTCATAACTGGCAAAAACCAAACCCGATTCAATACGCACAAGGTCCAGCGCGTCCAGTCCAAGCGGTTTTAGGCCGTGCTCCTGTCCTTCTTCCCAAACCGCGTCCCAAACTGCAGGGGCGTCATTAGGATGACACCAGACTTCATATCCCAATTCCCCTGTATATCCGGTGCGGGAAATCATCACTGGAACTCCGTTGAGGTCTCCTATGCGGCCGATGGTAAAACGGAACCAGTTGACTTCTTCCACTTTTGGCTGATGCTCTGGAGTCCAGATAATTTTTTTGAGAATATCACGGCTTTTGGGACCTTGAACTGCAATGTTGTGCAATTGATCGGTTGAGGATTTGACCCAAACTTTGTAGCCTTTTTCTTTTGCCTGTTGTCGCATCCACTCTCCACCGTAGTCACTTCCACCCACCCAACGGAAGTTGTCTTGAGAAATACGCAGTAAAGTTCCGTCGTCCATCATCCCACCGTGCGGGTAGCACATGGAAGAGTAAACGACTTGTCCAACTGCGAGTTTTCTTACATTTCGAGTGAGTACCCACTGCATCAAAAGCTCTGCATCCGGTCCGAGAATTTCAAATTTTCGGAGTGGTGATAAATCCATCACCACCGCTTTTTCGCGGCAGGCGTAATATTCTTCTTGTGCTCCACCATTGGTATAACAGGTCGGAAGCCAATATCCATTGTACTCAACGAAATTCCGAGTCAGTGCGGAAGTCCGGCTATGAAAGGCAGTTTCTTGGGTCATTTTAGCATCGGATTCGGGAGTCATTCTAGTTGCTATGGCTTTAGAGAAAAGATTTTTGGCCGGATAAACCCGGACGTGAATATCGGTAGGATTCCAGCCGTTTGCCGAAGTAGTATCGTCTGGACAAGCAGAAGACACGCAAACAATGTCCGTTAAGGCTTTCAATAAAATGTAGTCTCCAGGACGTGAATATGACTCATCCGAATACATTGCATGATGATCATCCACTCCTGTGTTAAAGAAAAAATTGATAGCAGGCCAACCTTCCCGTGCTTGAACTCCGTAATGCTCCAGATTAGTATTGAAATTTTCGGAGCAACTGATGTGGCCAAAATATCCCATATCATCATAATATTTTGGGGCGCAAGCCAGACCAAACGTATCATGCTGTCCCACAGTATCCTGTATCACTTCGACCAACGGTTGCATTTCCTGATCGAAAAATTTTGAATGCAAGCCCGGCTTTGGACACGAAGTCATATTCAGCGAACGGGTACTTGTCATCTCAATACAACTCTCAATCCCTTTGTCCAATTGACTGGTCTTGAATGCTTGAAAATCGGAACACTGCCGTCCGGCGACATCCAAAATTTGAAAATACTCTCCTGCTTTGATTTCATAAGCATTGGCGGTACTGTTATGAATGCGGATTTCCAAGCGTGGATCAGCGAGTGGTTCCGGTAAATCGGGAGTCGGTACGTTTTCAGGATTGGCACGTTGTACAAAGGCCACCAAATCAGTCGGAGGATTTTGTTCTTCTACGATCATGTTTTCGCCCAGTGAGGCAATTACACAGGTGAGCTCGCGGCTTGCCCGGAACGTAACTTCTTCATCCGGAAGGGAGTCTTTCGAAAAGAGCGGAACGGCTTTCATTTTACCGATATTCAGTCCGCCTCTTTTAAGTGTAGCGGTAACTTTGTTGGCGCTTACTGATTTTTGGCTGAGGATACTTTTCAGTCCGGAAGCTTCTTTGGAGGCTTTGGTTCCAAGTGACTCAGCATCTTCACGGCCGCCTTCACCGAAAACCACAAGTTCACCGCATTGGCGTCCTTCCGGATCTCTAATGGTCAAGCTGTCTTCTGGAGTTAAAGTGACGACTATTGTGCCCATAGCTGGAACTTGATAGCGTTCCATCCCATATGGGAGAAAGCTCCGCAAGCCAGGTTCCAAAAGGCGTGAAGTTGATGTATTAGTTAATTCCATGCTTAATTAAATTGTGTTTTAAACTAACGAGGATAAAACTCAGAATGTTTAAGTATCAATGACAATACAATAAAATGTTGTCGCCAGCAACACTCTAAGAGATAGGGATTTAAATATAAATGAGTAGGTTAAATCCACCCCGAAAGGTAGTTGGCTGAAATTTAATTTACCAGTTTACCTGTGGGGAATAACTATTAAATTAATTAATTGTAATAAGCATTTGTTCTAAAAGAGGTAAGTATCGTGTAGTGAAAATCTTATGTCAAGTAAATAATTTCAAAAATAATAAAATCTTGCCTGTCCATTTTTCTAGCTGTAAACTTTTGAGGAGTATTTTCTTTATACTTATTACTGGATCGTTTCAAAAAGTCCGAATTCCACCCCGCACCTGAATCAGCAAAGTGGAAATGAAAAAATCCAGAGGCTCTTTAAATGCAGTGTCATTTCGACAGAATGGATAAACTTTGAGGATACAAGTTTAGAAGTTTGTGTAAGATTTATCTTTACTCGAAATAACACGTTATTTAGGCTTATTAGGTGACAATAATCAATAACCAGAGATGTAAAAATGAGTATCAGTCTTGCGGAAACAGCAAAGGAAAAGGGTATACGATATTTTTTAATTAGTTTCACTGACTTGTTTGGAGTAGTCAGGTCAAAATTGGTTCCTGCTGCTGCGATAGCAGGCATGCAGAAAAACGGTGCTGGTTTCGCCGGCTTTGCTGCGCATCTTGACATGACCCCTGCAGATTCAGACATGTTCGGGGTTCCTGACGCCGATAGGCTGATACAGTTACCATGGAAACCGGAGGTAGGCTGGTTGCCCAGTGATATTTATCTTGGTGGAAAAATTGTGGCGCACGGTCCCCGCACTGTATTAAAACAAGTACTTGCTGATGCGGGAGAAAAAGGTTTTCAAGTGAAAACCGGGGTTGAGTGTGAATACTTTATATTGAATCCTGAAGGAACAGCTGTCGCGGATTCAGCCGATATTCAAGCCAAACCCTGTTATGACCAGCAGGCACTGATGCGGCAGATTATGATGTAATTCGGAAATCTGCGACCAGCATGGAGACTATGGGCTGGGGGCCATATCAAAATGATCACGAAGACGCGAATGGACAGTTTGAAATGAACTGGGATTATACTGATTGCTTAACTACAGCTGATAGACATGTATTCTTTAAATATGTCATCCACAATGTGGCACAAGCCTATGGCAAAACAGCGACCTTCATGCCCAAGCCGATTGCCGAGCTGACAATGGCAACGGGCATGCATGTCAATATGTCGATCTGGAAAAGATGGCAAACCAGAATCTGCAGGAGATAAATAGGCGGACTTTGTCGCAAGAGGCGTGTATTTTATAGGTGGCATTCATGAAACATGCGTCAGCTTGGCCGCAATCACAAATCCAACAGTGAACAGTTATCAAACGTATCAATGCCCCACGCACCACTTCAGGAGCAACCTGGGCGCCCAATACCGTGACTTGGACTGGAAATAACCGAACCCACATGGTCGCGTTCCAGGACCAGGACCGGTTTGAAGTGCGCTTGCCAGATGGTGCCGCTAATCCTTATCTGCTGCAGGCAGTGCTGATTGGGGCAGGCTTATGGGGCGTAGAAAACAAAACTGATCCCGGAAAACGACTGGATATTGATATGTATGCCGAGGGTCACAAAGTTAAAAATGCACCAAAGCTTCCTCTTAACTTACTGGATGCACTGCGTGCCTTCCAGAATAACAAATCTATGCGAAACATCCTTGGCGCTGAGTTTGCGGACTCATATGTCAAGCTCAAGATGGAACGAATGGAACAGCTATATGCAGCACTTCTCCGAATGGGAACGACAAAATGCGTTGGATGTTTAAGTAATAATTAACTCTAGTCCGGCAGCAAGGTAGATCAGTTCAAGCCAAGTGGAAACCGTATAGTGTGTATAGATGGTTGGAGGACCTCACTGACCCGAATACTGCTCTACTTCATCCTCAACCACGACCAATTCGACCCTGGCCTGCTGGAACATGTCTCGGGTATCTTGAGCTGCATGGTATTTTTTTTTGGCAATCACCTTAGTGATGCCCACGCTGATGATCAGCATCGCGCAGACGCGGCAGGGTTCCATCTTGCAGTACAAGGTGCCTCCTTTGAGCGAAATCCCGTTTTTGGCGGCCTGACAGATCGCATTCTGCTCCGCATGAATGGTCCTCACACAATGCATTCGGGACGTGCCATCCTCCTCCACGACCTTCTTCATCAAATGTCCCACCTCATCACAATGGGGGAATCCCGGAGGAGAACCAACATAGCCCGTACAGACGATCTGCTTGTCCCGGACCACGATGCATCCGCTGCGGCCCCTGTCGCAGGTTGCGCGTTTGCCCACCTCATCCATCAATCCTAAAAAATATTCGTCCCAGCTCGGCCTGCGGTAGGTGTCTTCTCCCATGATGATTCTTTCCTTTTCAGTTAGTTAAAAAGATGTATCGAAGGGCGTCCCCTTTTTACCTCAATTTCAAAAGTAAAATAATACTGTTTGTTTTATTACTAGTACCCAAAATGTAACATAAATAGGTTGGGATTACAAAAATAAGAATGTTGTGGATGTGACTCCACCTGAAACAACCATTACTGAGTCACATATCTTCAGGATCGATACCCGGAACTTCGGTCAAACCAGCCAGTTGTTTCCAGTTCACCGGATAGGCGGCATAGAAGATAGTGCATTCATCATCTGTTTCATAGCAAATATGATTGTCTTTGGGAACGAGCATCATGTCGCCCGGACCAAGTTCGTATGCTTCTCCGTCACACATCAAACGAAAATTTCCTTCGTGGCAATAGATAATTTCATCACAAGTTAAATCCCAGGGAATGGAAACTTTTTTCAAAAAGTTCACTCCACCAGCCATGCTTTCGCTGTTCTTCACGGTCACCAAGGGTTTGATGTAAGTTCCGCCATCTTCAAGACCGTCTTTGCGGTGTTGAATGTCTGCACGTTTGAAAACAGTAGGTTTAGTCATTTTTAATCCTTTTATTGTTGATGATTTATGATGCCGTTTTGACGAACATCAAGAAAAATCCGTTTCCAAAAGCTCTGAAATTGCAGAATCAAGAAAACGGGTAAATTGGGGGTCGTTCCCCGGTGAAGCGACGCAGTGTCCCCAAGGCGAATCGTAAATTCGTAATTCCGCGTCTCGCATTTGGCACACTTCAATCTCATTATCTTCCGGTGGAAAATACAAGTCTGAACTGCAGGCAATCACAATGGTTTTGGCTTGAATTGCTTTAAGTGCCTGCTGAAAATCTCCTGCGTAAACTGGGTTTGCACTGATATCGGCCGTTTGCCAAGTCCGTAATTTACTTAAAAGATTATTCGCATCCCACTCCAAATGATCTGCTTCCCAATCCTTTAACAAATCTTCTGGAGTTTCAAATCCCAATGTTTTATACAACTCATCACGGTAAAAAGTTTGTGAAAAAGCCCAACCGGCGTAAACTCGCGCAAATGCTTTCAAGCCGGCTTCCGGAGGCGAATCATAATGTCCGTTTTGCCAATTTTGATCGGCGGTGAGTGCGGCTTTCACGCCTTCCAAAAATACAAAATTGTGGGGTGATGTCCGGGCTGATGCACAAAACGGCAGAATCGCCTCCACCATTTCCGGAAACTGCGCCGCCCAGTGATAGGCTTGACAGCCCGCCATCGACCAACCCGCAACAAGCCGTATGTGTTCAATACCGAATTTTTCGGTCAATAAACGGTGCTGACAGCTGATGTTGTCATAAAGTGAGATCTCCGGGAAACGCTGTCCATCTGCCGGAGGAGATGCGTTACTAGGAGAAGACGAAAACCCATTACCGAACATATTGACAGAAATCACGAAATGCCGTGCAGGATCAACGGCTCTTCCCGCACCGAAAAATCCTTCGTTTCGGATATGGCTTCCTGTGTAGAAGGTCGGAAGAAGTACCACATTGTCTTTATCCGGACTCAATTTTCCGTAAGTGCTGTAGGCCAGCACCGCATCCGGAAGAATCTTTCCGGAGAGCAACTCGACATTTCCGAGTTGAAAATGTTTTAGTGGTGTTTCCAAAATTTATTTAAAATTCATTTAAAAAAAGAGTTGACAGCCACCCTCACAACGAGTGTATTATTGATTCAGGAGGCACAAGCTTTGCTGAAGATTGTCAGATAAGATCCGGTGAAGATTGTATCATTCCTGTTCCAATAATTCAAACGAAGGAGAATAAAATGAATCTTAAACTCGTATTCAGAATCTTTGCCGGTTTCGGCGCTTTCTTTGCCTTAATGAGCCTGCTGGCAACAGACGCCATGATGGAGAGTTATGGGTTGGAACTGTCCAGTGATTCAAGTCTGCTCATTCAGTTTATGGTAATGGTTCAGCTTATGTTTGCAATTGTTGTTTGGCAACTTCCCAGTTGGCTGGGAGAGAATCTGGCCAAGGCCGGTTCCACTTTAATGGTGGTGTCACTGATGCCTGTCGCTATGAATATTTTTCATGTGGTCACCGGTGTCTTACCGGCTTCAGTGGCCCAAATTGTGGAGTCTGGAGTCTGGGTGGTTTTCGCCGCGTTGTTCTATTTCTATAGTAAAAAAACTTAGTCAATAAGGGGAAGATATGGCTATTATAAAACATGGTAAACCGTAATGTAAGCCAGGGAAAGGTCCTTACATTCTTGCTATGTTGAAGTAAATGTTACCTGAAACAAGAGCGTATGTTGGGTATCTATCCTAAAGTGGGTACACCTGAAAGTGTATTTAAATAACTACTTTTCTTTTACAAATCTCTTTACAAAACACTAGTTGTCAAAGGTTTTCAAAGCTCAGTAACCTAATTCAGGACGAACCAAATTTTTCAACTCCTGTCCTTTTAAATACCGTTCAAGGTTTTCGAAAACCAAACCCAAAGTCATCTCAACATAAGTGTTGCCGTCATCTGCCGAAATGTGGGGAGTGACGAGCAAATTCGGAGTTGTCCACAAAGGAGAATCGGCTGGAAGTGGTTCTGGGTCAAACACGTCGATGATGGCACCTGAAAAATGACCTCGGTTGAGATTCTCGACCAGCGCCTCATAATCCATCGTTCCGGATCTACCGACGTTTATGATCCCCGCTCCGGGTTTGATCAGAGCCTGTTTCTGACGGTCAAGCAGGTTTTCTGTTTCCGGAGTCAAGGGCGTGGCCATCAAAACAAAATCAGCCTTGGGCAGCACCTCCACCAGTGCTTTCGGAGTCAGCACTTGGTTGAAGCCCTCTACAGGCTTACCGTGTCGGCTGATACCAATGACTTCCATTCCCAGCCTCGCACACTGCTGTCCGGCAGCACCACCGATGTTTCCAACCCCGATCACTACCAAAGTTTTTTTGGCAACAGGACTGGAGTACAACGATTCCCAATTTGCGCGACGCTGGTTTTCGGCAATCGCGGTAATCCGGTTGTTGAGCATCAGCACCGACATCAAGCCGAACTCCCCTCCTTTCGCTGCGTGAACTCCCCGGTTGTTGACCACTTTTACACCTTCCGGAACCCAGTCCATCGGGCAGAGATGCTCGACTCCTGCGCCAATAATATGAATCAGTTTCAATTGTGGCGCGACTTTGGCGAGGTTTGTGGTCGGTAAATTCCATGTGACAAGAACATCGGCGGTTTCCATTGATTCGGCGAAATGCTCCAGGTCCCAATCAATAAACGCCTCCACCTGCTCCGCGACTGCGGGAAAGCGTTCACAAGCGACCCTAAACCTTTCCTCGGTGATGGTGAAAACTTCCTCGCCTTCAATGGTCGGTGGGAAAGTCCCCGAAGAGGCGTGGTTGTTCTTGATGTGAATACGGAGTTTATTGTTTGTCATTCCTATTTTTGTAAATTTTAGATAAATTACGATTGGATTGTTGGATTATCATGTAGTTTTAGTTTCCAGTTCCGTAAGCTTCTCACCGACAAAACGCACCCGTTCATCCTCGTTCAAATCGTCAGCTTGATACTGCATTTCCATAAACGCATGAGCCAACTCGCTCAAAGTCTGTGATTCGTCCGGATCTCCTTTAAGTGGAATCCGTAGCACGGTGTCTCCACCGTAAGTCGGGATCAAACCAGAATTCGCTACGGAAGCTCGCGCAGGAGATTTCCCGTTTTGAACGGCCCGGATTTGCTCCCGCAGGCGTTTGCGCATCAAAGCGATTCCCCGGTCACTACTGACAAGGTTTTCATTTTTGTGAACCGTTATCCGTCCCATGCCTTCGGTGGCTTCTGCGTCTCCGGGCGAGCGTTGGCGTTCCTCGTAAGTCCTGTCAAACACTTCTCCTTGTTCGATGAGTTCCGGACCTTCCGGCGTGTTCCATTCGGGAGGATCACCTCGCTCACCGAAATTGGCCCACGCCAGTGCCAGCGTGTTTTCGTCGTCCACCGGAACAACCCAGCGAGTAAAAGAACTGCGTCCATACAAACGACGCAGAGTTCCGTCTGCGGCGAAAGCACTGCCCGCCTGTGTGAAATTTGGCAGAACCAGTTCATTCACCCGGAACCAGACGTTTTCTCCAACACGTCGTGTATTAACTCCAAGTATCCAGACATCCCGCTCAAAAAAGTCCATTTGCCCGACTTCGCCAAAACCCTTGGAGAACTGCATGCGTCCTATATTGGAATGTAGAAAACTGGTGTGCAACGGGTCAAGAATGGCATCCTGCACCTGAAGCCAGTTACAGCGAAATGGAGCTTTATAAGGCACCATTTCCATCTTTTCAAATTCCATCGCATCAAAAACCGGAAATTCCGGCATTTCCGCGATTGGCCCCATATAGCTGAAAATCAACCCCTTGTATTCAACGACCGGATAGGCACCCAGTTTGATCCGAAGTTTCAGACGATCACTAAGATTTTCTGGTTGTCCCGGTGCATCAAGTAACTTCCCGTCGGTGTCGAAGTGCCAACCGTGATAACAACAACGGATTCCATGTTCCTCACATTTACCGTATTCCAGAGAAGCCTGCCGATGCGGACAACGCTTGTGAACCAGACCCAAGGTTCCGGAGAGGTCTCGAAACAAAACCAGTTCTTCGCCAAGAATTTTAAGGGTAACAGGTAGATCACAGAGATCATTGGTGAGATAAACCGGATGCCAGAACCGTCGCAGATATTCTCCACAAGGAGTTTTCGGCCCGACTTGAGTCAGTTCCTCATCGGGGTGCTCTGACAAACTGGTTTCGTATCCGGCGTATCCTTTTAAACTGAATTGCTCTACATTCATCACAATACCCCATCGAAATCAGTACAATCTCAAATATTCTTCGACTTCCCAATCGGTGACGGCTTGGTGGTAGCGTTCCCATTCGTCTGTTTTGTAGAGGAGAAACGAATTAATCATTGAAGCACCAAGTACTTTCCTCGCAAATTCATCACCTCGCAAAATTTCAATCGCTTCCAGCAAATTTCGGGGAAGTTGTTGGGCACCGGAGCGTTCAAGGTCTTCTTTACTCATGCTATACAAATCCTTGTTCAACGGTTCTCCTGGAGAAAAGTTGTTGACGATGCCTTCGGTCATTGCGGCGGTGGTCAAGCCCAGTGAGAGGTAGGGATTCATACACATGTCCGCTGCCCGGTTTTCAATACAAAAACGACTCTGCGGCAAGCGTAACATGGCTGATCGATTGTTGTAGCCGTAAGTCATGTGAGTCGGTGCCCAGGTTACAGTGCCCCCTTCAAAACCTCCGACCCTTGGAACAAGTCCGTTGTAAGAATTGACCGTTGAACAGGCAATCGCAGTCAGTGCTCCGCCGTGTCGCAATAACCCGCCGATTGCATTAAATACCGAATCAGACCAGCCGCCGGATTTGCTTTCAAAAAAATTCGTCCCCGGTTTATCAATCGGCTGCATGGAGGTATTCAAATGAGCTCCGGAACGCCAATCGCCGATGGTGGTTTTTGGCATAAATGTAACAAACATGCCGTGACGTTTGGCCACTTCCTTGAGCAAAACACGCAAAAAAACAAAGCGGTCGGCCATGCGTAAAACATCCGTGTAATGAAAATCCAGCTCAAACTGAGAGTATGCACCCTCTGCCACAACATCGTGTATATTCCATCCCAGCCCTTCAATAATGTCAATCAACTCTCCGAGGAAACTCATTGAATCAATCGAATATTCCACGTCGTAACCGAAAGCCTGTCGGCGCGGACGCAAACCCTGACCAGAATTTGGATCATTATCAAATGCTTTGACAGGCTGCCCATCATGCCACTTCATCACCATGAACTCAGGTTCAATTCCTGCCATAACCGCATAACCCTGATCTGCTGTATCCTTAATGATGCGTTTGAGTGCACTGCGCGGACAAAGGTTGTAAGGATGTCCCTCCCACCACAAATCGGCAAACATCCAGGCACAGGTTGAATCCCACGGGCATATGATCAGGCTGTCCAAATCAGGAACCGGAATCTGATCGGAATCCGCCGGGCCGAGTTCCGGAACAAAGGAAATGGAATGAACCGCAAACTGAGGTCCCTTGCCCATACACAACAATTCAAAATCGCTGATCGGTACAGGTTTCGTTTTAGGCACACCCAAAAGATCAATCCAGCACGACAGAATGTATTTGACTCCGGCTGCTTCAAGTCGTTTCTTTTCTTCTTTGACACGCGCCATTTCCGGCAGTGCGTCCACAAAATTTTCGTGATAGATCATGCTCATGCTGTTCTCCTTATTGAGTTGATAAAAAAATGTTGTTAAAGTGCCTGACGTTTTAAAATAAATTGATTCTTGAACATTTCAATGCCAGCCATTATTTCAAATTGATCGATGTCTTTTGAGACGAAACAGTGATGCTCCAAAAACGGGGTAAAAATTTAATCTGTTACAGAATGGCAAAAGACAATTTCTCTTTCTCTCAATAAAAAATTTATATTGACAAAAAAATGATGATATATTTCTATAGTATTTGTTAAATTAGTCAAAATATATTTTGCAATAGTCTAAACTTTCCATAAAATAAAGAGAATTGCTTTATGTCAGATTTAAAGGGGACACAGTTGTTTTCAGCATTCGATGAAAACGAGAATGTTAAACATGGTTTACCTTCCGCAGCTTATACCAGTAAAAATTTTTATGAACTGGAATCAAAGCTTGTTTTTGCTAAATCTTGGACATTCGCAGGTTTCGCGCATGACCTTGCTCAGGTCGGTGACATAACTCCTTTGGATATGGCAGGACAACCATTGATTCTAGTCCGTAGTTCAAAAAATAAAATCCGCGCATTCCACAATGTCTGCCGCCATAGAAACCTGAAAATTGTTGATGAGGCATGCAATGTTGGTTCAATGCTATCTTGCCCATATCATTCATGGACCTATAATCTAGACGGTGATCTTTGCGCCACTCCTTTTTTTGGAGGGAGAGAGCACCAACCTGAAGGATTTAATATGACAGAGCATGGACTTCATTCTGTCAAAATTGCAATCTGGCATGATTGGATATTTGTTAATCTCAACTGTGACACGGTATCATTCGAGTCACACATTGCTCCCATGAAAAAACAATTAGCAGGAATTGATCTGGATGATTTTGTTGTGGTCGCCAGCATTGAATTTGGTGAAATAAAATCAAACTGGAAACTCTTGATGGAAAATTTCATTGAACCGTATCACGTTCAATTTGTACATAAAAAAACCACAAATCAGCCGTTAGAGGATCACTATGTCGTAAGTGACGGACATTGTCTGGGAAGTGCAGTTGACCTGACTTCGGAGCAACAGGAGAAAGCGCAGGAAGGAACACTGTCCGTTAGTTCGAGGTATTTGACTTTGTTTCCGAACTTTGTGCTGGGAGTTTACTATCCTGATCAAATTGGAGTCCATCTCAATCAGCCTGTGTCCGCAGGGATAACCTGCCAAAGACGGGTGATTTATCAACACAAAGATTCTGATCAAAGCACTGAAGTGGTTGAAAAAATCAGCAGACTGTGGGAAAGTGTACACAAAGAAGATCATGCGATGTGTGAACGGCTTCAGGAAGGACGCCACTCGGATGCGGCCCGACAAGGCGGATTTTTATCTCCGTATTGGGAATCCAGTGTCCGGAGTTTTCAGGAATTGGTTGCCGATGCCATTCGTCCGGGTTTGAATAATTAACCTTGATGCAGTAGTAAAAAGTCTAAAAACGCACAAAAACTATTTTACCACAGAGGACACAGAGGGCTGTTTTTATTAGTATATCTATGAAACCTCTGTGGTGAGGTTCTTGTATTTTTAAACTTTTTACGGTTGCATTAACCTTTAACTAAAGGAAAAAAACAATGACTGAAAAAACGTTATCCATGCCTGATTTTCGGCTGGATCATACCATGATCCGGGTGAAAGATTTGGATCGGAGTCTGGATTTTTACACAAGAATATTGGGCATGAAAATTCACCGTAAAACTGAATATCCCGAAGGTCGATTCACCAATACTTTTGTAGGCTATATTGGTGAGGATGAGGGTACAAATATCGAATTGACTTACAATTGGGATGAAGAAGAAGACTACGTCAAGGGGAACGGCTGGGGTCATCTGGCTATTAAAGTGTCGGATGTGTATGAGACCAGTGAGTATTTAAAACAGCATGGAGTGGAATTTACCAAAGAACCATCACCGATGAAAAACGGAACACGGATTCTGGCCTTCATCAAAGACCCTGACGGCTATGTGATTGAACTCAATGAGCCTCTTGAACAGAAAAATTAGGTATGTGTGGAATTGTCGGTTTGTATTTGAAAAATTCTGAATTGCAGTCACAACTGGGTAGCATGTTTCAGCCCATGCTGGTGGAAATGAGCAGTCGAGGTCCGGATTCAGCAGGAGTGGCCATTTACCGGAACCCTGTAGAGTCGGGACAGACTAAATTTTCATTAGCGCACGATGATCCAGATTTCTCTTGGGAAACGCTGGAAACTGAATTGGCTGCAACGCTGCAGTGTTCTGTTTCTATTAAAACGGTGGGTACACATTGTATTCTCGTTACAGATGCGGACGAAGATAAAGTTGTCCGGTGGTTGAAAAATTCACAGTCTGCACCGGACGTTCTGGCTGAAATCCGGATTGTCGGTAGTGGACAGTCGATTGAAATATTCAAGGAAGTTGGATCTCCGGAAACGGTCTACGAGCAATTCAACCTAAGTCATGCTTCAGGAACTCACATGGAATCGGACACACGCGGATGGCAACGGAAAGTCAGCTGTAACAACAATGGGTGCACACCCCTTCAACACCGGTCCAGATCAGTGCCTTGTGCACAACGGTTCGCTATCCAACCACAATTCATTGCGCCGCCGTTTGCGCCGCCTTGGTGTTCACATTGAAACCGAGAACGACACTGAAGTTGGCGCAGCTTACCTCACATGGCGTATGCAAGAGGGTGCCACCCTTGGCCAAGCCATGGAAAGTGCCCTTGAGGACTTAGACGGGTTCTTCACATTTGTTGTTGGCACCAAAGACGGTTTCGGCGTCGTCCGTGACCCAATTGCCTGTAAGCCCGCAGTGATGGCCGAAACCGATCAATACGTCGCCTTCGGGTCCGAGTATCGTGCACTGGTGAACCTGCCGGGCATAGAAAAAGCCCGCGTTTGGGAGCCAGAGCCAGCGACAGTATATTTCTGGAGCCATAACGAGGCACCAACGTCAAAAGAGAAAGCCGCCTAATGCAAAGTTTCGATCTTGAAGCGCAGGGGTTGCGCGTGTTGAACTCAACGCTGAACGCTCAATCTACGGAAACCAACCAAACCGTTTGGGAGGTAACCAATCCCAAAGGCAGCCATGCTATAGCCGTTGGTCTAGACGCCCCACTTGAGGTGAACGTTAAAGGATCCACCGGATACTACTGTGGCGGCATGAACAAACAGGCCACCATTCACGTTCATGGTTCGGCCGGTCCGGGGACTGGCGAAAACATGATGTCCGGGAAAATTATCATCGAGGGCGACGCCAGCCAGTATCTTGGAGCCACCGCCCATGGTGGGCTGATCGTTGTCAAAGGCAACGCATCCTCGCGCTGCGGCATTTCGATGAAGGGCGTGAATATTGTCGTACAAGGCAACATCGGCCACATGTCCGCGTTTATGGGCCAATCTGGCAACCTGGTTGTGTGCGGTGACGCAGGCGATGCGTTGGGGGACAGCTGTTATGAAGCACGTTTCTTTGTACGCGGCTCAGTTAAATCCCTTGGCGCTGACTGCGCGAAAAAAGAAATGCGGCCTGAGCACATCGAATTCCTGAGAGAAATCATCGCGGAATCTGGAGTGGATGCAAAGCCGGAAGAATTCACGCGCTACGGCTCTGCCCGCACGCTCTATAACTTCGACGTCGATAACGCCGGCGCGTATTAAGGATACTGAAAATGAATAGCCACGACGATAAAGGTATCCCGCACACGACGCCACGGCAGTCTGCGACCTTCTCCGCTGATGTAAACAGCGACATCCGCCGCGCCGCAGCCACGGGTATCTATGATATTCGCGGCGGTGGGGCAAAACGCAAAGTTCCATCCTTTGATGACTTGTTGTTTATGGGTGCTTCCATCTCGCGCTACCCTTTAGAAGGCTACCGCGAGAAATGCGACACCTCCGTAACCATCGGTGGGCTTCACGCCTCTAACCCGATCCACTTGGATATACCGATCACCATCGCGGGCATGTCTTTTGGTGCCCTATCCGGCCCAGCAAAAGAAGCTTTGGGCCGAGGTGCATCCATGGCGGGCACATCAACGACGACTGGTGATGGCGGCATGACACCCGAAGAGCGTGGGCATTCAAACAAGCTGGTCTACCAATATCTACCATCACGCTATGGAATGAACCCCGACGATCTGCGAAAAGCGGATGCAATCGAAATCGTGGTTGGCCAAGGGGCCAAACCTGGTGGTGGTGGCATGCTGTTGGGCCAAAAAATCTCCGACCGTGTCGCTGGCATGCGCAATCTTCCGAAAGGGATCGATCAGCGTTCTGCTTGTCGTCACCCGGATTGGACAGGCCCCGATGATCTAGAAATCAAGATATTGGAACTGCGTGAAATCACAGGTTGGAAAGTGCCAATCTATGTAAAAGTAGCCGGTGCACGTCCTTACTATGATGTAACATTGGCCGTTAAAGCCGGTGCAGATGCAATCGTGATCTGGACGGAATGCAAGGCGGCACGGCGGCGACACAAGAAGTGTTCATCGAACACGTCGGCCAACCGACGCTTGCCTGCATTAGACCGGCGGTCAAAGCGTTGCAGGAATTGGGAATGCACCGGAAAGTACAGTTGATTGTTTCCGGAGGCATCCGGAATGGTGCCGATGTCGCAAAAGCTTTAGCGTTGGGAGCGGATGCGGTTTCTATAGGAACCGCCGCATTGGTGGCGTTGGGAGACAACGATCCTGAACTGGAAGAGGAATATCAAAAACTCGGCACGACTGCCGGAGCTTATGACGACTGGCACGAAGGGCGGGATCCTGCCGGAATTTCCACTCAAGATCCAGAGTTATCTAAACGGCTTGATCCTGTTTTGGCAGGTAGGCGATTGGCGAATTATCTCAAGGTGATGACACTTGAAGCACAGACCATCGCTCGTGCTTGCGGGAAAAGTCATGTCCACAATCTTGAACCGGAAGACTTGGTCGCCTTGACAGTGGAAGCCGCCGCAATGGCGCAAGTCCCCCTTTCCGGAACAGATTGGATTCCTGGAAAAAACCACGACTGAACTTTCATTGGCGGCAAAGCTTCGCCTATGCCGTCATGCTTTTCTGAAAAATTTTAGAAGGAAGGAACGTCGCCGCACACGTGGTGCGGCAACGTTTTTTCAGGTAGAGCTCAAATCTCTCACCGGATTAGGTGATAATCTAATCTCCTGAAACTGTTTTGGGAGGTTTCCCCTACAGTTTTGCCTCTTGCTCGTCATAGCGGGCATTTTCAGCCTTGATCTGCCAGATTTGCCAGACAATCCATACAACTGCCACAACGGCAGTCAGGATTACTTCTGAACCGACAAAAGGACTCATAGCACTCATTTCGGCAAAACTTTCAGCACTCCAGCTTTCTACTCCAGTACTCATAACATTCTCCATTAAAAGATTATAAAAGGAATAATTATTTAGCTTCTGCTAATTCTGCATCAACAATCGCCTGACTGTCCGCAGCCCTGGTTTGTTCTTCAACATAATCCAGTCCTGCCAACTCAACCTTATGTGGAATCCTAAGAATCCCCATGGCATTCAAAACTTTTGCGACGATAAAGGTCGGGATGAAGCCCAGCACAAAAAACATCATGATCGCGCCGCCGATTTGTCCCAACGGGTTAATCGTAGCTGAACCGTCAAGTACTGCAGGGTAGCCCCAGAGCATGAATCCACAAACTATCACTCCGAAAGATCCGGCATATCCATGTACCGCAACGGCACCAACGGCATCGTCAATCTTGAACTTGCGCTCGACCCAGAAGTGGAGTTTGTAAGCGATGCAAACCCCAGCAATTCCAATCAGGAAAGCTTGCAGTGGATGATAGAGGTCATTTCCGGCTGAAGCCGCAATGATTCCACCCAGTCCTCCGGAAAAGGTCCAGAAAGAATCTCCCTTGGACATAAAGTATCCAGCCAGCATGCCACCCGCAAGGGACATGAGGAAGTTGAACGTTATTGTACTCAATGTTGTTGGAGTACCGTAAATCGTGGTGGCTGTCCAAACGCCATTGACATTACCAATTGGTAAGTTGCAGGCCGCATAGAAGCCCCAGAAACCTGTATAGATGATGAACAGGCCAATGACTGCAAACCACGGATTATTTGGAGGTATGTCCCTGGGCGTGCCGTCGGGAGCAAATTTGCCTATGCGTGGTCCCAACACAGTCAGGATACCAAGTGCTGCTCCTCCGCAGATGCCATGAATAACACCAGAAGCATATGCATCGTGATAGCCCCAATCAGTAACCATCCATCCGGCTGGACTCCAACCCCATGCCGCATCAATCATCCAAGTTACGGAACCAACTAAAACAGCCAGAATGAGGAAGGCACCGGTGCGAATACGTTCAATCACTGCACCAGAAACAATGGAAGCCGCAGTCCACGAAAACAGCAGGAACGCAGCCCAGAATACACCCATGATGTGATCCTTAACGTTTGCACCCATAGTTGCATCCCATGGCAAGCCGGTTGTTCCGCCGGCGAAATCACCAAAAGGACCTTGACCCGCGAACCAAATCCAGAAACCGAATAAGAAAAACGTGACCGTAACCACCGGAACCAGCATCGCGTTCTTCATCAATGTATGCATATGATTCTTTGCTCTTGATATGCTGACTTCGTACAAACAGAAGCCGACGTGAATCAGGAACATTAAAGGCACAGTGATCCAGTAATAAAACTCCACGAATATTTCGTTAAGAGCTGAGATCTCCATAGTCATATCATAACCCATATAACCTCCAATTTACTTTTTGGTTAAAACACAGAAAGTTATTTCAAAGCCACTTACAGAATAAAATCACTATCGGTGCTTCTTATAATGCAACACTGAATTGTGTTACAATTAAAGAAATATACTGGGATGCAAAATTTGTGTCAAGTAAAAAATTTAAAAAATAAATTAAACCTTGACATAATTTATATATATATATAAAGTTCAAAGCAGAACTGTACGCAGAGTATCCTTATAGTTTCTTAATGTAGAATAGGGTGAGGGGTCAGTGCAATTTCATGGATTTCTTTGAATTCCGAATCTTCTTAGTTACCTAATTTATTAAAGGAGGATAATTTACTATGATCAGGTGTAATTAGTAATTGTTAAAAAATTTTCCGTCTGATTGAGATGATGGTTAATTAAATCTAAATCTAAGTAATAAGGAGAAGAAATGTATACAATCAAAAGAACAGTTGGTGCCATTGTCGCAGGCATCATACTCGCATTCAGCGCGGGCTCAATTAGTGCTGCTGACAGCAGTTCTCCCATTGTAATTCCAACACATAACTGGTCAAGTCAAGTTGTAATGGCTTACGTTATTGGTGGAATTTTTGAAAGCATGGGTAACAATGTTGAATATGTTCCTGCAGACACTCAAGCAGTTTATGAGGCTATCCGTAATGGAGATGTAACCATATCGCATGAAGTCTGGCAGTCTACTTTTGGCGAATCATTTTATAATGCAATGGCAAAAGGTGGAATTATTGATGCAGGTAACCATGCAGCAATGACCTTGAAGAAATGGGTGTTCCTCAATACGTAATTGATGACAATCTATGCCCAGGCTTACCAAATTGGGAAGCTTTGAAAAACTGTCCAGAAGTTTTTGCAACTGCAGATTCTGGTGGCAAAGGTCGTTGGCTAGAAGGTCCTCAAAGCTGGCATGGCGACAAATGCCAGAGCGTTTGAGCTGGTCTAGGCTTGATGATAAATACATGGTTAAGTTTGCTGGTGTCGCTGATGCACTTATGGGCAGAACTTGAATCTGCAAAAAAAGAAGGTCGTGGTACTATCATCTTCAACTGGACGCCAAACTTTACGGATGCTGAAGGTTTGTCTTTATCGAATTCCCAGAGTACTTCTGATGGCTGTCGAGTAGAGGATGGTGGTGACGGTAGCATGTGGTTCACCAAAAGGTTGGTTGAAGAAAGCCGCTAACTATAAGTTCCCGAAAACACACCCTGCTGCGTACACTGCATTCAGCAAAATTTCGTTTACCTCAACAGACATTGGCCAAATGGCTGCGTTGGTTGATATAGACAAAATGAGCCACCAAGATGCTGCAAAAGCATGGCTAGCTGCGCATGAAGATGTTTGGAAGCCTTTCACTGAGTAAGGTTTAAAACGTCCTGCAACGCTGAAAGGGGTTGCAGGACCCAACGCTTTGAGTTGTGGTTTAGTTCCCACATGAGACTTGCTAATTAATTGAAGCACACTTGTTTGAGTAAGCTTGATCTTAAAACAAAGTATACAGCCTCGGACGCTCAATAGGAAAAAATAATGACTTCGCAAGCTATTAAAAATGGGGCCAAACCCGTTATCAAATGTGCTTCAGTTTACAAAGTTTTTGGTGAGAATGCTAAGAAATTGCTAAAGTCCAATGGGCGAGTTGATGCTAAAATATTCAAGGATGCTGGCTGCGTTGTTGGAGTGAACAACGCCTCCTTTGAAGTGTATAAAGGTGAAATACTCGTTGTCATGGGTCTGTCGGGCTCAGGCAAATCAACTCTGCTTCGATGTATATCTAGATGAACGGATCGCTACTTCGGGAATATTTATATAGATGGTCAAGACTTGTTGGCTATGAGCAATAAAAAGCTTATTGAACTTCGGCGCAACAAAATGGGCATGGTCTTTCAGAGCTTTGCCTTATTACCTCACAAAACAGTATTAGAAAATATTGCTTTCCCCTTACAGATGAAAGGTAATAGTACAACAAGATGAGCATCAAAAGAGCTATGGAGATGGTGAAGCTTGTTGGTCTTGAAGGAAGAGAAAATTATTTTCCAAGAGCAATTATCTGGTGGTCAGCAGCAACGTGTAGGGATTGCAAGATCATTAGCTGTAGAACCTGATATTTGGTTTTTAGATGAACCGTTTTCGGCTTTAGATCCTCTGATTCGTAAAGAAATGCAAGATGAATTTTTGAGGCTACAGGGTGTTTTGAACAAAACTATTTTGTTTGTTACTCATGATTTTGATGAGGCATTAAGACTTGCTGACCGTATTGCCATAATGAAAGAGGGGATTATCGAGCAATTAGATACACCCGCCAACATCGTTCTTAATCCTGCCACTGAGTATGTTCGAAAATTTACCAAAGAGGTACCAAGAGAAAAGGTACTTAAAATTGAATCTGTGATGGATCCGATTGATAGCTCAGAGGAGCTAAGTGATCTACAAGTCTCTAAAGACGCAATAATCGAAACAGTTGCGGAAGTAGTGCTGAATCAACAAAAACCAGTTGCGGTTATAGATTCTAATAACAAAGTTGTTGGAGTAGTACATCGGTCACACGTGATTAAGGTATTATTTGGAAGTCGAGGACCTCTTAAATAAATCCAGCTTATATCAGCTCTCAAACAGAAGGGGGAGTGCCACTAAGCGACCATTATGTTTTCCTATTCCAACTACGCCGCGATGAATGAAAAAATAAATTTCGAAGAAGTCGATGAGATTATAAATAGTGTCAAGGCAGCGGCCATAAGGACTCTTGAAAGTCATGAAGGAACAGGCAATCAATTCATCACCTCTTTTGACACTGCTTGCTGGCATTACAGTAACAACCGTACTTGGGTCTATTCATGCATTTTCAGTTTTTTTGCAGCCGCTGGAAAGCCAGTTGCAGGCCGGCCGTGCGGAAATTAGTCTGATTTATTCCGGTGCGCTTATTTGCTTGACAATCAGTGTTTTGCTCGGCCACCGAATCTATCCAATGGTATCGGCACCTCTGCTTGCGCTGATAACCTGTGTTGTTGCGGCCATCGGGATAATAATTGCGGGACAATCACAAACGTTTTGGGTGATGGTGCTAGGGTACAGCGTGATTTTCGGTAGTGCCAACGGAGTAGGATACGGCTTCGCGTTGCAAATATCAGCGCAGGCGATGCCAAAGAAGCGAGGGGTAGCGATGGGCACCGTGACTGCGTTTTATGCTTTCGGGGCAACGATTGCGCCATATATTTTTAATTATGGTCTGACACATGGTGGTGTGGCTGTTGCCATGACTACTTCTGGTTTTATTTTTCTGATTGCGGGACTTATCGCCTGGGCATTGTTGCATCGAGCTGGAGCTTGTTTCAAGCGAGAGATTACGAGTGAACCATCAATAATCTCGCCCAACGTTAACATTCAACTTCTGTTGTGGCTGGGTTATGGCAGTGGTGCATTAGCCGGTTTAATGGTGATTGGCCATGCCACTGGCATCGTGGTGTCTGCTGGTGGTAGCGCTGCACTCGCAATAGGCGGTGCAATGGTGATTGCGCTTGGGAACATGTTAGGTGGGCTAGCAGCTGGTGTATTATCGGATCGAATTCGCATCAGCACTTTGCTCATCCTGCAACCGCTGATGTCTGTACTGGTATTAATGGTGGCGGTTGCCAGTTCCAATGCGTTTGTGTTATTAATATCGCTGGTGTTAGTCGGATTTAGTTACGGTTCAATCATCGCTGTGTATCCTGTAGCAGTGATTAAAATTTTTGGTGAAAAATCCTCATCACAAATCTACGGGCGGGTGTTCACCGCATGGGGACTCGCAGGATTGGCTGGGCCGTGGTTAGCGGGATTGCTTTACGATGTCACGGGTGACTACACGTTAGCTCTGTTAGCGGCGGCAGCAAGTAGTACGCTGTCGGTTATGGCAGCTTACCTGATATCGAGACAGATGAGAGATATCCTATTTTAATTTTATAAGGTAAAATTAAAATAGGGCACCCCCTTTATCTTTTACCTCAAGGACTCCATTTAGGATCAGAGAAAAGGGAGTTCATTTATGAGGTAAGAAAATTATTTACACGAATCACTTGACACTCACAGGTATTTCAAAAGTTAAATTATGATTAATCATAAAATTATGGATTACTCGTCAAAACATTCTAAATTATTACAATTTATCTTTTTGTTAGTTGTCTTTTTATTACTATGTCAATTTATTACACCTTCTGAAAATAATTTTTTGTGGCGTTTCCCTTCACTGATTGCAGGTCTTCCATACCTGATTAATGACTCGGCCGAGTACTTGATGTTCGATTGGTGGCCGATTGAGGTCTATGACCCAGAGATTGAAGAATTTGAGGAAAAACCGTTAATACAACAAGTGACGAGAGCCATCTCGGCGAGCATCCTTTTTATAATTGGGTTAATTCGCGAAATTATTTTGGGCGGGGTTAAAACGATCGTTATTTTTACTAGCTGGGATTTTGTTAGTGAAAACAAGTGGGCCCGTTGGCCCGCATTGCCCTGGACGGTAGTTGCCAGCGGCGCAATCCTTTTAGGCTATAAGCTCCAGGGCAAAGGCCTTGCGATGCTGGCAGGCTTTTCGACCATATACATTGCTGTTTTCGGTCAATGGGAGCCGTCCATGCAAACGCTCTCATTAGTTCTGTTCGCAGCGCCAGTTTCTTTTATTTTAGGCTTATCTCTGGGTATCTGGGCGTACAAAAATCGGAAAGTCGAACTAACACTGAATCCTTTCCTTAACGTCATGCAGATCGTGCCGCAATTTTCTTATTTGGTGCCGGTGATGGTATTTTTTGGAATTGGAGATCATGCGGGTGCTATTGCGACCATTATTTTTGCCACCCCCCCGATGGTGCGTCTGACAGTGTTGGGACTTAAAAGGGTGTCTCCAGAAGTTATTGAAGCAGGCAGGATGAGTGGATGTAGTAATTGGCAATTGATGTCTAAAGTATTAATTCCAACAGCAAGTCGAGATATTTTAATTGGTGTCAACCAAGTGATTATGCAGTGTTTGGCTATGGTCGTGGTAGCATCATTAATTGGTGCTAAGGGTTTGGGTTTCAATTTATTGCTTTCACTGAATGGGCTCAGAATTGGGCAGGCAATAGAACAAGGTATTTGTATTGTGCTGATCGCGGTGGTTTTAGATCGAATGTCTCTTGCTTGGGCAAACAAACAAACGGATTATTTTCCAGTCTGTCTTTTATCGAGAAGCACAAGTATTCTCTCGTGTTTGCAGCACTTTTCATGATAGCACTAGGCTTAGCATATGTGGGTCAATTCATTTTTCCAAAAGGTTTCAATTACCTTTACATTGTGCCGCACAACAAAGGCATTTCCATCGCCATATTCTTGCAGTCCGGTGTTGACTGGATATGGGACACCTACTTCTTCGCCCTCAAAGTCTTTAACGAATGGTTAATTCTTTCTGTATTGATGCCAGTTAAAGCTGCTTTTTTGGCCATGCCTGTAGCCGCCACATTTACCCTGGTAATGGGCGTAGGATTTATTGTTGGTGGTATTCGCACTGCCCTAACTGTCGGTGGATTCTTACTGTTTATTGCACTTACAGAATGGTGGGATAGGGCTCTAATTACGGCATGTACTTAATGAGCTTTGCAGTCATTGTGTCATCCATTATTGGCGTTACGGTGGGAACTTTATGTGCGCAAAATTCGTATACCGCAAAATTCATTTTATTGGTTTGTGATACGTTTCAAACTTTTCCATCCTTTATATATTTGATTCCCGTGATTATGCTTTTTGGCGTAACCGATACCTCCGTATTAATCGCAGTTATTGTCTATGCCACGGTTCCTGCTACCCGTTATACTGTGTTAGGACTGCGCAGTGTGCCACCAGATCTCCATGATGCGGGCTCAATGTCAGGTGTCAATCGACTGCAAAGATGGATAAAAATTGAATTGCCCATGTCTTTTCCACACATGGCGTTGGGCGTTAATCAAACCGTCGTGTTTGCGTTATCCATGATCATCATTGGCGCAATGATTGGTACTGATGATCTTGGACAATTTATTTTGAAAGCTTTATCCGATAAAATTGGCATAGGCAATGGATTAACACTGGGCCTGTGTGTGGCTTTCATTGGTTTGGCCGCTGATCAAGTGATACGAACTTGGGCAAACGAAAGAAAACAAATTTTAGATATTAGCTAAAACTACCCTTCTAATCTTTTCTGTGGCTGGAAGGATTGGACGATTCAATGTAATTCTATCTGGGAGAGAGGAGTAGCAGGAATGCCCTATGGAATTCTCTAGCTTTGGGAGTTGTGATAAAGGTTGCCAATCCGGAGATGTACTTGAAAGACAAAACAATAAAAATAATTGGCAGGGGGCCAGCAGGTTAGTATTAGAGAATTGGTGCACAATTCACAAAAGTGTCACTTCATTCAACTCTGCTCTGCGGTGTGGTAGTAAATTAAATTCATTTAGTTAGAATTGTAAGTATTTCGATCATTAACCTTAACAGAAATTGTTATGAATAAGCGAGTTGCAGTTATTGGTGCGGGACCCAGCGGTTTAGCACAATTAAGGTCTTTTCAATCGGCTGCAGAAAAAGGCGCTGAAGTTCCGGAAATTGTATGTTTTGAACGGCAGGAAGACTGGGGGGGACTGTGGAATTATACCTGGCGTACCGGACTTGATGAATATGCAGAACCGGTTCATTCCAGCATGTACCGCTATCTGTGGTCAAACGGCCCAAAGGAGTGTTTGGAATTTGCGGATTACTCCTTTGAAGAACATTTTGGACGCACTATTGCTTCATATCCTCCACGAGAAGTTCTTTTCGACTATATCATAGGGCGTGTTGAAAAAGCCGATGTCAGGAAGCAAATCCGTTTTCGTACCACAATCCGTGAGGTTTATTATTCAGTAAAGTCAGGCCGCTTTACCTTAACTGCACAAAATCTAGTGGACGACACTGTTTACTCTGAGGAATTTGATAATGTGGTGGTGGCTTCAGGGCATTTTACTACGCCGAATGTGCCAAGTTTTGATGGAATAGAAACTTTCAACGGTCGTGTGCTACACGCACATGACTTTCGGGATGCCCTTGAATTTAAGGGAAAAAATCTCTTGCTCATCGGCACCAGTTATTCTGCAGAAGACATCGGTTCCCAATGTTATAAATATGGTGCAAAGTCCATTACCTGCAGTTATCGAACCGGTCCGATGGGATTTCACTGGCCGGATAACTGGGAAGAAGTCCCTCTGCTGAAGAAGGTTGATAAAAATACATGTACCTTTAAGGATGGCTCAAGTAAGGAGATTGACGCGATCATTATGTGTACGGGCTATCTGCATTACTTCCCTTTTCTTCCGGATAGTCTGCGCTTGAAAACGGATAACCGCCTCTGGCCTTTGAACCTCTATAAAGGTGTATTTTGGGAAGACAATCCAAAACTGATGTTCCTAGGAATGCAGGATCAGTTCTACACTTTTAACATGTTTGACGCACAGGCCTGGTACACAAGAGATTACATGCTGGGACGCATCAATTTGCCCTCAAAAGAGGAGATGAGAAGCCACAGTCAGGCCTGGAGAGAGCGGGAAGAAAAACTTGAGAACGATGAACAGATGATCTGGTTCCAGGGAGATTATGTGAAAGAGTTAATCTCCGAAACGGACTATCCGAGTTTTGATGTGGAGGGAGTAAATAAGACCTTCATGGAATGGGAACACCAAAAGCATGAGGACATTATGGGTTTCCGGAACCATGCCTACCGCTCCTTGATTACCGGGAATATGCAGCCAGTCCATCATACTCCCTGGCTGGAAGCTATGGATGATTCCATGGAATCATACCTGGAAAACAAGTAAGAGTGAAAAACAGCCTGTGAAGGGACTCTCTAACGTTCAGTATTCCTCCTGGAGAGTACCGGAAACAGCCAGAGTACACAGGCAAAGGTCCAAACTATACTTCCAATAGTGGAAAGATAATCTCCGCTGCGGATGCCTGCCACAATAAAAAAAATCCCCGAAATGAAGAAACAAATCAGTCCAATTAGTTCAAAATAAAATATTTTCATAGCATTAATTTATGAAGGACTCTGTACGAATAGAGAATTGATTGAAAATATCACCAAACCGGCCCAAATCAGTCCAAACGTGATGCTGTGAGTTGGCGTGAAAGGTTCATGGTAAAGATACACACCAATTAAGAGTTGGATAGATGGAGTCAAATATTGAATAAAACCTATAGTTGAATAACGAAGACGTTTGCCTGCATTGATGAACCACAATAGTGGCAGCGAAGTTACAACACCTCCACCAAATAATAAAAAATCCGTCATCCATGTAGTTCCAAAATGTCCAGTTCCATCAACTTCCCAAAACGCTATTAAAACAGCTGCCAGAGGTGCAAGTAGAGCTGTTTCCATCAAGAGTCCTACCAAAGGTTTAACAGGAATCATTTTACGGAATAATCCGTAAAAAGAAAAGGTGAATGCTAAAGAAAGTGCAATCCATGGTAGTGAACCAAAATTCCATATAAAATTCAAGACTCCTAAAGCAGCAAAACCCACCGCAACTACTTGCCAAATATTTAAACGTTCTCTCAAAAAGACAGCACCCAACAGGATTACCAGTAGTGGACTGATGAAATAACCTAAACTTGTTTCAATTACCTGATTTGTGTTCACTCCATAAATGTAAACAAACCAGTTACCTCCTAACAGTGTAGCAGTTCCAAGCAACATAAAGAATATATTTTGGAGAATGAAATAATTCACGGAATTCTCCTAAACGTTTCTGTACCGCCAATAGACCTAATAGAAAAAACACCGACCAAACCATGCGGTGGGTTAATATTTCCATGGATGGAACAGTGTTGAGTAATTTCCAGTAAATGGGAATAAAGCCCCATGCGCTAAAAGCCAACAGGGCATATCCGATTCCAATTTGTGCTTCGGTATTCTGAGATTTAATAAAATTATTCAAGTAGTAATATAAGTTTCAGGATTCATGTCTAAGTCTGCTGGATGCTGGTAAGTACAGCGTAAACGTACTCCCCTTACCGTAGTTGCTTTTTAATGAAACTGAACCTCCAAGCAATTTCATTAAACTTTGCACGAGTGCAAGTCCAAGACCTGTCCCCTTGAGTGTTCCGGATGAGTTGACTTGATGGAAGACTTCAAATATTTGCTGCTGCTGATCTACGGTAATTCCGCAACCTGTGTCCTGAATTTCAATTGAAACTCCATTTACATCATGAATGCTACTGACTTTGATATGACCCCCGGATTCAGTAAATTTAATGGCATTTCCCAGAAGATTAATCAGTACCTGCCGGACCTTTCCGGAATCAGAATAAAGCTTAATTGGTGTGTCAGAGTGAAAAACGAGTTCATGCTTAAGAGATTTTTCCTGTAGAAGTGGTTCCAGCGATCCCATCACTTCCTGCAGCAAATTTTCCAACTGAAACTCTGAATTAAATATTTGCATCTGGCCTGCTTCTATTTTGGATAGATTGAGCAATGAATTAATCAGTTCCAAAAGATGTTGCCCGCTTTTTAAAATTCTACTAAGTCTGTCAATCTGATAATCCGAAAGTGGTTCCTCTTTTGCTGATTCAAGCAAGACTTCCGCAAAGCCGATTATAGCATTAAGCGGAGTACGCAACTCATGAGACATGTTGGTGAGGTACATACCTTTGGCTCGGCTGGCTTGATCAAGCTGACGATTTGAGGATTCCAGTAATTCAGTACGTTCACGGATGACGGACTCCATTTTTTGAAAAACTTCTGTCAACGTTTTAACTTCATCCTTGTTTTCAGTAAACCTATCTGGTTTACCCTCGACTTCAATCGATTTTTCAGCAGGCTTGTGGAACTGATCCTGGATTAACTGATGGGCAGCACCCCGTAATTTTCTAAGTGGAGCAGTGATCCGGTTTGCAAAAAAAACGGCTAATCCCAAAACCAGAAGCAAAACAACAGAAGCAACGACCCAGATCCAGATTCCAAGTCCTGACAAACCTTGCCGCAATTCAGATTCCTGCTGACGCGCAAAATCGGTTTGCCAGCGAATCAAGATTTCTACCTGACTGCTGATGTTTTGTACCAAAGGCGACTCCTTGTCTGTCCAGATAATCTGTGCATCTTCCTGAGTAAGTTTTTGTTCCGGATCGCTTGTATTTTTTTGCAGATTTTCAAGGGATAAAATCATCAACCGCAAATCATAAAAAACGCGTCTCTCAACTGATCGTTCTCCTTCCCAGACACGTACTTTTTTGTAAAGCAGGTTGAGTTGCTTAAAGGCCGGATGAATATCAACTTTCCATGTAAGGTCGCGTTCTTTGAGAAACTTTAAATATCCACTGTCGATCCAGGCCTTTTGTGCCAGTGAGGCTTTATGGACTGCATTATTCAGAGAAAACCACTTAAGGGAAACTGCAGGGAGATCACGGTGTCTGTCCAAAGACTGATGCTGTTCCAATGTAAGCCAGTACAGGGCAACAAAACCTAACAAGGTTATTGATGCACAAACTGCTGCAACCAGAATAATTTTATGGCGTAAACTTTGGAACATTTTTGTCACAGCATGAAGACAGGATTTTAAATTTGGGATAATTTAATAACAATGTTTTACAGGTTTACTAGACAGTCAAGAGTTTTATTGTGTCGTTCCGAACGTATTTGAGAGATATTATGACCACCTCGGGGCGGATAAACTTTCAGATAGAAAATTTACAGTAATAATATCAGTATCTTACTAAGAACTACCAAGTTGGCACAGTCTATGCAAATCCTATACCAGACAGCAATAAAGGGTTCAACAAAGCTCTTAAAAATTAGAACATAAATATTGCTCATTATCGAGTGATTTGTCCTGTACCAGATTAAATTCATCAAGCCTTCAGCTTGCAAGATTTTTACAAACAAGGCACTCTGCAATCAGACTATTTAAAAGAAAATATATTTTTAAATTAATTATTGCGCTTTCTAAATAAATCCAAAAACTATGTCATTTAGAGTGAAGAGAGAAATCTTGTACGAGAGTCCACTATAATAAAGATTTCTCCCTATTGTCGAAATGACAAATATGGATTTCAGACTTTTTGTGAGTAAGTAAATTATGAAAGAAGAATCGATACAAAATCGTTTTCATGCAGTTCAGGTGTTGGTCCGTGACGCAGGTCTTTATGCTCTTCAGTGGTATAGAAAACTTGATAGTCTGAAGACGGAAAAAAAAGGACCTCAGGACTTGGTAAGCAAAGCAGACCGTGAAGTTGAAAAAATGATTCGTGAACGTCTGCAGACTTTATTTCCGGAAGATGGTTTTTTAGGTGAAAAAGGGAACCACAAATTTGGATGCAGAAGGTATCTGGGTTAGTTGATCCTATTGATGGAACAAGCTGTTTTCTAAATGGTTTGTCATCCTGGTGTGTATCGATTGCTTTTGTAGTTAAGGACCAAATTGAGATAGGTTTGATTTACGCACCGTGTACTGACGAATTGTTTGCATCTCAGCGTGGTACTGGTGCTACCTTAAACGGTAAACCAATGAAACCGAGTAAGGCTACTTCACTTGCCGATGGAATTGTCGGGATGGGATATTCACCAAAAAGTTCTATTGTTGCAACCCAAAAAGCCTTCGATTATTTGTTTAATAATGGTGGTGTATTTCACGACGTTGGATCTGCAGCTTTGATGTTAGCATACGTAGCTGCCGGACGTTACATTGGGGTTTATGAATTTCAAATTAATTCATGGGATTGTCTGGCAGGTATCGCTATGGTTCGTGAAACCGGTGGTTGGACAAATGATTTTCTGGCCAATGATGGTTTACTCACAGGCAATCCAGTCTTAGTTGCAGCCCCGGGAGTGAAAGACGCTATGCAGAATTTATTTGCTGCTGCCGGCCATTAATTCCATCCTGTTTTTTAATTCAGCCAATGTTTCAGTCAATTCGACCTTTGCCAAATCCTTCTATGGGAGGGCATTGGCGTGGAAATTCGTTTCAATTCGGATTGATTGCTGAGCATGTTGTCAGCATCCGCTATTTGTTTTACCCACATTCCTTTCCGCAACTTGAAGAAAATCAGGCCTTGCTGTCCGATGTCCAGTTGGACACATCGTATCAGTTTGGTGATGTATGGGGCTGGGAAGCTGAATTTTCGGGCTCTGAAGAAGAACACATGGTTTACCTGATTCAGCTTCAAGAAAAGGATGGCAACACAAAATTTGTTTTTGATCCATTTGCCAGGGAAAGCTTAGGTGGTGAGCATTGGGGGAGACCAATTGGATTTGTTATGGATGAGGAGGATTTTCGGCTCAGTGTTATTTCCCGTCCCAAAAGTAAGGTTTTTCATGGAATGCGCCGGTTGCCAGTTCTACGTCAGGAAACACCGACAGAAGAATTAATTGCTTCCCGTCCACACCACCCTCATCACCCCCTGGAGCAGAGTGTCATTTACGAGTGCCACGTCCGTGGCATGACCAACAGCCCATCAATCTCAGTTTCTGGATCTTCACAATCCGGGACATATCAGGGACTTGTTGAATGTATTCCGTATTTAAAAGCACTTGGTGTGACTGCAATTGAGCTTTTGCCAGTTTTTGATTTTGATGAAAACGAGAAGATTATTTCTGATGCAGAAATTGAGCATACTGTCCTAAACTGTTGGGGTTACTCACCGCTTTTGTTTTTTGCACCAAAACAAAGTTATGCGTCAGATGTGGTAAATCCAGTTCAAGAATTTAAAGCGATGGTTGACAAATTCCATGAAGCTGACCTGGAAATATGGCTGGATGTCGTTTTTAATCATACTGCGGAATTTGGAGATAATGGTTATGCAGATCATTTTAAGTTGCTGGCGCCGGATCAGTGGTATTTGCGGGAAAAGGACGAAAGCTACAAAAATTATTCCGGATGTGGAAATACTTTGAATTGTGCTCATCCAACAACCAGACGAATGATTCGTGACTGTCTCATTTACTGGTCACACGTTATGGGTGTGGACGGTTTTCGGTTTGACCTTGCTTCAATTCTAAATCGGGATTCTGCTGGAAACATTATGGATTTTCCACAGTTACTCTGGGAATTAAGACATGAACCATCCCTGAAAAATATTAAACTGATTTCTGAACCATGGGATGCTGCAGGTGCTTACGAACTGGGAAAAGCAGCTGAGTTTGCAGATTGGACAGAATGGAACGATCAATTCCGTGACAAAGTTCGTCGTGCTGTACGTGGAGATGAAGGCATGATGGAAGGGCTTAAAGAGTCAATTCTGGGCAGTCCAAATATTTTTGGTTCAGTAGAAAAAGGCAGAAAGCGGAGTCTAAACTTTGTTACTTCTCATGATGGTATGACTTTGATGGATCTAGTTTCATACAGCGAAAAACACAACGAGGTGAACGGAGAAGAAAACCGGGATGGGCACAGTGCTGATTTTTCGGACAACTGCGGAACTGAAGGAGTAACTGATGATCCTAAAATACTTTCATTGCGCTTCAGGAAGTTACGCATGTTTCATTGCCTGCTTCAGCTTTCCAACGGAATTCCCATGCTGTTGGGTGGTGATGAATTCGGGAGGACACAACAGGGCAACAACAACGCTTATTGTCATGACTCAGCTTTAACCTGGATGGACTGGAATTTGACAGAACAAAACTCCGTGCTTTTAGATTTTACTCGGCGTATGATTGCCTTTCGCAAACAGCACGCTCCATTTTTATTTTCAGAAAAAAGTAAATATAAATGGTTTAATACCTCAGGTGAACCGGAGGAGTTTGCACCTTATGTAAGGACACTACACTTTGAAGTAACAAATCCTGGTTGGCCAGACCAGGCAATGCGTATTTTGATAAATTGTTTTGATAAACCGGTTAAATTTAATCAGCCTGAAGAAATAGCCTGGAACGTTCTGATTGATACCGAAAAGGAACCTGCTGAATTCGTCTCGCCGGTTGGAGGAATTGCGTGGCTTGAGGGTTTTTCAGTACAAGTTTTGAGGGGACACTCAATTGATGGTTGAGGTTTTAAAACCAAAAAGTTAAACTTGGCTCAAAGGAGACATATGCCAAAATCAAAAAAACATACTCCCGCATTGGGAGCGGATTACAGCGAAAAAATGAAGAGTCGCTTTGCTGAAAAGGTTAAACCGTCTGGCAAAGTATATTCAAAAGCAGATCGTCGTGATAATCAAGTAAAAGATGATTTGTCAGAAGAACTGCAACAAGAAATTAAAAAAGAGAATTCAATGCATGGCGGATGTTTGTGCGGTGCCGTTAAATTTAAGCTGACGGGTGAATTACGTCCGGTTATCAATTGTCATTGTGGGCAGTGTCTCCATACTCATGGAAATTTTGCAGCCTATACGTCTGTGGAAAAAAATAAATTTCAGCTTGTTAATGATGTTGGACTGAAATGGTTTAGCTCCTCAAAAGAAGCAAGACGGGGGTTTTGTCAGGAATGTGGTGCCAGTATTTTTTTTGAACGTTTAGCCGGCAGTAATATCAGCATTGCTGCAGGGATGTTGGATTCTTCAAAAGGTCTAAAAACTGTTGAACATATTTTTGTTGATGACAAATCAGATTATTATGAAATTGAGGATGATTTACCAAAATATTCTCAATACTACAAAAGACAACTTGAAAGCGATACTTAACATTAAATAATATTTTTTATTTTGATGGTTTCATCAAAAGTCTGTAATCCACCCAGCACCTAAATCAGCAATCTGGAAATGTAAAAAATAGAATAATCCAGAGGGTGTTAAGGTCTGTAATCATTTTGACCGGAGGTAGAAATCTTAATGATATTAATGTTGGAGCTTATACAAAATTTCTCGCTTCGCTCAATATGACATTGTTTTACGAATATTTACGAGTTCATCTAATTTGTAGGATAATAATCACAAAATCAACATGCAGTCTCCATAGCTGAAAAAACGGTATTTTTCGGCTACGGCATGCTGATAGGAACTTAATAAAAATTCGCGGCCACAAAATGCTGAAACTAACAGCATCAATGTTGATTTGGGAAGGTGAAAATTTGTGAGAAGCCCATCCGTCATTGTGAATTTGCAGGGGGGATAAATAAAAATGTCTGTCCAACCAGAGCTTTCTTTAAAATTCTGACGAGCTAAGGTTTCCAGGACCCTCACAGAAGTTGTGCCGACATTGATCATCTGTTTGTTATTGTTTTGGTAGACTTGTAGTTGACGTAGTGTTTGAGAAGAAACTGAAAAAAATTCCGCATGCATTTTGTGTTTTCGAATATCTTCTTGATCAATTGAGGAAAAGGTTCCCAATCCGACATGTAGAGTTACCTCCAAAATTTCGATTCCACGATTTCTAATTTCTGTTAAAATTTCAGGCGTAAAGTGTAAGCCGGCAGTGGGTGCTGCAATTGCGCCTAGTTCGGTAGCAAAACAGGTTTGGTAACGTTCTCGATCTTTTGTATTTTGCAAATCACTCGCTTGCCGACGTTCTATGTAAGGTGGCAGCGGCGGCAGACCAACATCTTCCAATCGCTCTTTCAAACGTTCTGTTTCCTCAAACTCCAAAAGCCATTTTCCCTCTTCCAGCCGTTCTTTTGCTTTTGCCAAAAGTTTTCCATCACAAAATTCAAGACGCTCACCCTGTTTAATTCGTCCAGCTTTTCGGACGATTGCGCTCCAGTCTCCATTGTTATTTTCCTCAATCAGTAGGGCTTCAATTTTTCCGCCGGTTTGACGTTTTCCGGGAAGCCGGGCAGGCAGGACTTTAGTGTTGTTGATAACAAGGCAGGAGGATTCAGGGAGCAGTGAAACAATTTCAGTAAAGTTGCGGTTTGAAATTTTTCCGCTTTTACGTTCTAGAAAAAGCATCCGTGACTGTTCACGTTTTGGTGCAGGATGCTGGGCAATGAGGGATTGAGGAAGCTTATAGTCGTATGAACTGAGCTTCCAATCGTGAGAGGGCATTTGGATTATGAGAATTAAATCACCAGACTGAAGGCAGCACTTGATGGTTGTTTCTTAGAAAAAAAGTCCTGTTGTCGGCTACTAATTTGTTTTATCCATACCATCCATTTGTTTGATCCGCTCTTCAGGAGAAATAATATTCGTTAATTTTGTACCAAACTTTTCATTGACAATTACAACTTCACCTTGAGCAATCAACTTCCCGTTGGCAAATAAATCCAGGCTTTCACCAACTAAACGGTGCAATTCAAGTACGGAGCCCTGTCCTAGTGAAAGGAGGTCGTTAATGGTCATTTTTGCACGTCCCACTTCAAGGGTCATTGTTAAAGGCATTTTCTGTAAAAGTTTTAGGTCAACACCTTCTTCAACCGGTGTATCATCCATGGACGAGGTGGTGTCTATAGCTGAGTCAAGCATTTCGTCGATATTTTCCTCTGTTGAATCTGCTTTTTCCGTTATTAAGGAACTAAGGTCACCGCTGCCTCCTGTACCTTCAGGGCTTGTTTTCTGCTGCTCTAACTCATTCATCAACGAATCCATATCGTCATCAGGACTGTCTCTATTCTCGGTTTCAGTTGCTTCAATTTCCACGTTTTCCTGATCTTCCTGAACTTCTTCGTCTACCATTTTTACTCCATTTAATAAATTTTTTAGAAGGAAAGGGGTAACTCCAGTTCCCAGCATTTTCTCAGTTGCGGTTCTTCAAGGCATCACATCCAGATGGCTATCAAATCTTTAAACTTAAAAGAAAATGCTAATTCATCCGGGATATTATTTTGCGATACAGCGGAACGTTTATTAATCTCAAATGCTGCAGTACAACTAAATTTATCTTCACTTAATTTTTCCAGTTTTTTTATTTTCACCTGGCAATCCAATTTCTGAACACTGCAATAATGCTGAACATGAGCTTCAGCAACTTGTTCCAGTTCAGGCAAAAAAATTGAACCCCGATAAGCTGAACCATAAACTTGTCCTTGTTTTCGACTCTCTAAAAACCTTGGAATCTCATCCGGAGTCATACGGCCATATACTCGTCCGCTTGGAAAATCAATCATTGTTGCTGCAAAACGATGCCCTCCAAGGTGACTGCTCTCCCAAACTTCAACAGAAGAATTTTGCTTTTGAACATGATATTGCATCTGATCAGCAAGTTTCTGTCCAAACTTGGCACAGCATTTATCATGCCTCCCATGGGTACAAATAAAAATCTGGCCCCGCTCAATCTTTTTACAGGAAAAATCGGAAGTTTTGTAATGCTGAAAATGTGACTCTAAAACTTCTGGTATTTCTTTGGGCAAAACGTTTGAATAATACCATTTTCCGGGATAGATAAATAATTCTACTTTGTCATTTTTGAGCTTTGCCTGACTTGCTAAACGGATACTAATTTTTCCACTAATTTTACTTTTTTCTTTCATCCATTGTTTTAGTCCAGTTGGAAATCCGCCTTTGGATTCCAGAGCTTCGTATTCCCAGTATTTTTTTGGCCAGGAAATAAAAACAAAATGCTCTGCAAATGGGGCAGTTCCAGCAAGAGGTTCTCCTGATTGTCTACACAAAAAACTGCAAAACTTTGAATCTGACATTTATGGTTATTTGGTTTAAGTGTTAATAGTGTTTCAAACTGTAACAACAGAATCTAAGGGTTTGTAACAGGCAACTTTATGAACAATTTCAGCAGGATTATTGTCAGATTCCAATGCCGAACTATTATTCAGATTTAAAAGTGACGGTGATTTTTCTCTGCATTTTCCCTCTACATGCGGACAACGGGAAGCATAGGCGCATCCTCCTTCAGTTTCGGGAAAAAGTTGGGTTGCCGCTGTTTTTTTTAAACGTCCTGTGCGTTTCCTTGACGGGTCAGGACGTGGAACTGCTTCAAGCAGAGCACTAGTGTATGGATGTTGAGCATGATTAAACACGGTTTCCGTTGGACCTGTTTCTACAATTCTTCCTGCATACATCACAGCCACATTTGTAGTCATGTGACGAACGATACTCAGGTCATGACTAATAAAAAGATAAGACAAACCAAATTCTTCTTGTAGTTCCATCATCAAATTCAATACTTGAGCCTGAACTGACACATCCAAAGCCGATACCGGTTCATCCGCCACAATCAGTGACGGACGAGTAATTAAAGCACGGGCAATTGCAATTCTCTGGCGCTGTCCTCCGGAAAACTCATGCGGAAATTTGTCCGCGTCTGCAGGCGAAAGTCCAACGTTTTCAAGGGATTCAGCAACCTGCTGTTGCTGTATTTTCAGTGTTACTTCTCCCAGCAATGTAAGGGGCTCAGATACTATTTGACTTACTGTATGGCGGGGATCCAACGAGCCGTATGGATCTTGAAAAACCATTTGTACAGTTTTTCGCAACTGCCTCGCCACTTCTTTTTTATTAGCAGCAACTACCTTGAAAACAAACTTCTCCGGACTGAGGAGATTCAAGTGCTAATACAGTTCTGGCCAAAGTAGATTTACCGCAACCGGACTCGCCCACAATGCCAAAACTTTCACCGTAATTTAGTGACAAACTCACTCCATCAAGTGCACGGAAGCGTTTTGGAGGAATAAAAATATGCTGGCGTGGCAGGATATACTCCCTCACTAGTTCGCGGATTTGGAGCAAAGTATTTGCATTCTGTTCCTGTTTCATACGTTTTACTCCCAGGGGAAAAAACAGGCTACGGAATGTCCGTTACTTATCCGGGTTTCATCTGGAAGCTCTGAAAAACATTTTGCCTGTGCCCGTGAACAGCGGTCTGCAAAAGAACAGCCTTTGGTCCGTTCCCAGAATTCCGGAACACGTCCGGGAATTGTTGACAACCTTCTATTTTTGGGATGACGGCTAAGATCATTAGCAGACTTCTCTGTGTCAGGAATTGATGCAAAAAGTCCGCGTGTGTATGGATGTACTAAATGTTCAAACACTTTATTTGTTGGACCTTTCTCTACAATCCGTCCTGCGTACATTACCAGCATTTGATCAGTATTTTCTGCAACAACACCTAAATCGTGTGTTATCAGCATCAGTGTCATGTTTTCCTCAATAACCAATTCAGAAATCAAAGCCAGTATTTGTTCCTGAATCGTGACATCCAGTGCAGTTGTAGGTTCGTCTGCAATAATCAATTCCGGTTCACATACCATAGCTATCGCAATCACTACCCTCTGTCTTTGTCCTCCGGAAAGCTGATGTGGATAAAGTGATCGCGAAATTTTTTTGGCAGGTAAGCCGACGCGGTCCAATACCTTTGAAGCCTGTCGCTGTGCCTGATGTCGGGATAAATTTTTGTGCAGAATCAAACTTTCTGCTACCTGGAATCCAATTGGCTGGACTGGATTTAGTGCCGACATTGGCTCCTGAAAAACCATACTGATACGGTTCCCCCTGATTTTACATAATTCCTTTTCAGGTAGATTCAGCAAGTTATTACCGAACCACAGACTCCGCCATTCGCGGTCATATCTAACCGGACTAATACCCATGATGCAAGGCCAGCAGTCGATTTTCCGCAACCGGATTCTCCAACTACTCCCAAGCTTTTGCCTCTTTCAAGTTTGAAATTCAGGTTGTCCAAAATATTAATTGGACCAGATTGGTGTTCTGTACGAACAGTTAAATTATTAACGGTCAATAAATTCAAATTGTTGTTGCTGAATGTATGTGTTTTTGTAAAATGTAAATATTTTCAATAAATGTAAAACTGTATGCTGCAGATAAAAGCAGCTAAATTGTTTTTATGGATGGCAAGCTTTTTGGAAAGCTTATACTATCACGGCAGTTTTTGCATTCAGAAATTGACCATTTTGTGTAATCTGCTATTTATTATAACAGAAAAGTGGAAATTCATTAGCAATCTTATGATTGTAGAAAAATATTTATATGCCCATTTTACAAAGTGAAACAGCAAAGGAATGAAACTATGAGGTCAGCTATTCAAGAAGAATTATTTGGTCCTGAACAATATACCCGTTTATGCAGCATGTGCCGGGGGGAATTTCCACGTTCGCCGGAATTTTTCCCTCCAGGACGATGTCAGGACAGACTGGCTTCGTTTTGTCGTAAATGTTCCAATGTCCGGGCACAGGTTCGGCAAGCTCCCAATGAAACGGAAAGAAGGTTGTCTCAAATGAATTTGCTGGAAAAGAGCTGTGAAGGATGTGGAACAATAAAATCATTGAGGGAATTCTACATGTCTTCACATTCACATGATGGCAAAACGTCAACCTGCAAAAACTGCATAGATGCAAAGAGCAGTGAAAGAAAGATGCGTCAGCAGCGTCTTGGAGATTTGGCTTGGGCAGTTTATTTTATCCAGGATTCACGCAATAACAGAGTAAAAATAGGTTCATGTGATGATCCTTATGTGGCACTGGAAACTCTGCAAAAAGGATCTTCAGAAACTCTGCATTTGCTGGCAAGTCATGAAGCAGGACAAAAAGAGTCTGCAGAAAATATTGAAAGTACTCTACACAGTTTGTTTCAAACTCACTACACAGGACACGGATGGTTTGAAATGGTGCCTTCGCTGGAACAGTACATTTCCCTTATTCAGCAGGAAGATTACGACAAGGCGGAAATTCTACTTCATCCAATGGAAACCACTCAAAATAAAGTAGCCTCAAAAAAAGCCTAATCAGAGAGCACAGAAGGGAAAATTATTGTTGAGTGAGGGACAGAAATTCCTTAGTATTGCAGTAGTCTCCAAAGCAACTGTAACGGCTTATAGACACCTATATGGACACCTAACAAATTGTCTCGTGCTGCTTGTCATCAAAACTCTGCCCTAGTTATTTACATATTCACTGTTTTGTTCATTTAGTCCTCCATTTTGGTCACACTTTGCTGTTCATGACAGGTGTATTTTGTAATCCGATAAAAAACGAATTCTAATAGGTGACAGAAAATGGAAATTTTAATAATTAAAAAATCATTACATCGAAAGAAAACTAAACAGATACTCTAGGAAAACTTGTTTTTTGTTGTGAAATACTTTCTAAGTAATATAAAACAGTACAAGATTTATGAAAGATTATAATAAAAGAAACTTGTATTTTGATAATTTACATAATCAAAAAGATCTTAAATGGTTAGGACAAAATACTAATCATATTAACTCCCATGATTATGTAATAAGTGAGATGATTCAATCTATTAAAAGTCAAGAATTTCACTATTATGCACCACCATTGGGACTTGAAGAATTGAGAACTCTTGTCTTAAATCGTCTTGGGTTAAAAAATTTAGTATCATTAATTACAGATGGGGCAGTATCTGCTTTGTATCACATATGTAAAGAATTATGTTCTTCGACTGAACAACTAATAACTACAGACCCAACGTGGGCGTGGCCCATCCATTTTGCTCAATCAACAGGAGCAGAAGTTATCCAAATACCAATTTTCGGTAAAGAATATAATTACACACTTGATCCAGATAGATTAAAAGAATATATAAGCAAAAATACAAAATTGCTTTATTTAGTCGATCCAAATAATCCACTGGGCACTTGCTTTTCAAAAGAACAAATATTAAAAATAGTAGAAATAGCCGAAGATAACGATATTACAATAATACATGATTGTACATATCGAGACTTTGCTGATGATCACCATTTAATAGCAAATTATTATCCTGAAAATACAATCACAATTTGGAGTTTCTCAAAATGGTTGGGGTTGGCTGGTATGCGACTTGGGACAATTGTCACGTCAGAAAAAATAATGGAAAAAATTGCAAAAACTTTCACAGCTCATACTATTAGTGTATTATTTTATAGCACAGTGATCGCTGAGTTTTTAAATATTGGTGACGGTCAAACGATTAATCAAAAAAATGTATTTGAAAAAAACATTGAATATTCTGTTGATTTAGATCAAAAAGAACTTTGGATATAGATATAGTTCTTCAGATTGATGATGAAGAAATTACACCTGAAGCAATAAGTAGTTGTTATGCAGAGCACAAAATATTGGTTCGCCAAGGTAGCTATCATACAAAGAAATTTGGAAACAAATTTGTGAAAGTGAGTCTTTCTGTTCCAAAAGAATGGGTTGATGAATTTATTAATTTGTTCCCATCAATTATCTCTAAATCAAAGAATAAAACTCGAAATATACAACTGTATTGAAAAATGGATTTAAATCTAAAAAATAAAATAGCTCTGATCACAGGGGCATCAAAAGGGATTGGAGCTGCTATTGCTAAGACATTTGCAGCTGAAGGCGTCAATTTATATTTAACTGCAAGGAATACTAAACAGTTAGAAACGTTAAAGATTGAGTTGCAAAAAAAGTATTCTGTTGAAGTTATAACCATCCCATTAGATTTGACAGAAGCAGATTCACAGAAAATACTTTTTGAAAATTGTAAGGATATTAATATATTAATTAATAATGCTGGAGATATTCCAAGTGGAAGTTTATTTGATATTGATGAAGAAGCTTGGAGAAAGGGTTGGGAACTAAAAGTTTTTGGATACATAAATTTATGTCGCGGATTTTATCCAATGATCAAGAAAAATGGGGGTGGAGTAATAATAAACAATATTGGTAACGGAGGAGAAGTATATGACCCTTTATATATTGCAGGGGCTGTAGGTAATTCTGGGTTAATGTCCTTTACAAAAGCATTAGGCGGAAATAGTTTGGAAGATAATATAAGAGTAATTGGAGTAAATCCAGGTCCTGTTGAAACAGAAAGGATTTATAAAATATTAAAAAATCGCTCATTAAAACTTTATGGTGATGAGAATCATGTTCAAGAATTACTTAAAAGGTATCCACTTGGAAGGCCTGCTCATGTTCGAGAAATTTCAGATTTAATAGCTTTTTTAGCATCAGAAAAATCTGGATATACTTCTGGTACAGTAGTTACAGTAGATGGAGGTATATCTTCTAGGAGCTCTATCATATAAATAATTATGTTTATTACAACAAGTGATAATATTAAATTAAATGTTAAAAAAACAGGCACAGGTAAAGTTGTACTATTTGTACATGAGTTTGGAGGTGACCAAAGGAGTTGGAAGCCTCAAGTAAGTTATTTTTCAAGAAGATACGAATGTATTACTTTTAATGCTCGCGGTTATCCTCCATCAGACGTGCCGAAGTCAATTGATTCCTATTCTCAGGAGCGGGCTGTTGAGGATATTTATGATGTTATGAATGTAAAAAAAGATGGCTATAGCGATTTTCAATTTATAAGTTCTTGGAGCATGAATTTTGGCATTAAATACCCCAAAAAAACTATTTCTTTGACAATTGCAGCCAGCGGATATGGTGCTGAAAAAAATCATGAAGATTATTTTAGAAGACTATCTAGTGACGTTGCTAATCAATTTATAAAATTAGGGTAGCAAAGAATTTTCTAAAATTTATAGTAGAGCATCCTCAAGAATTCCCTTTCTAATTAAAGATAAAGATGGTTGGGATGATTTTTTAAAAATTTTGAGTGAGCATTCTGATATTGGAGCAAGCATGACAATGAAGGCCGTCCAAGCTAAAAGGCCTTCTCTTTATGATTTAGAAGATACGATAAGAGAGATCTCAACACCGACTTTGATTGTGGTAGGAGATGAAGATGATCATTGTATTAATCCCGGTTTGTTCTTAAAAAAATGTATTAAAGCTTCTGGTCTTTTAATCTTACCAAAAACAGGACATACAATAAATTTGGAAGAACCTTCGTATTTTAACAACTTTTTGTCAGATTTCTTTTCTCAAGTAGAAAACAAAAAATGGTTACCAAGGGATCCTCGTTCTAACCCACTAGAAATAATGAAAACATAGCTAATATATATATGAAACATATTTCCAGTCTCATAAATAATAATAGACTTTGGCAGAGACACAATGAATTGGCAAATCATGGAAAAACTGAAAATGGTGGTGTTAACAGACAAGCACTTTCGAATGAAGATTTACATGCGAGAAAACATATCATTAATTGGTTAAAAAAATTAAATATAGAAGTCTTCACTGACGGTGCAGCAAACCTTTTTTTTCGATTAGAGGGTATTAACAAAGATTCTCCCCCAGTTTTAACGGGCTCACATATTGATAGTCAGCCTTCTGGGGGGAAATATGATGGAGTATTTGGCGTCTTAGCTGGGTATAGAGATTATTGAAGTTTTGCGTGAAAATAATATAGTACCAAAATCGCCTATTGAAGTTGTCGCATGGATGAATGAGGAAGGATCTAGATTTGCTCCAGGCATGATGGGTTCGGCTGTTTATACTGGGGCCAGATCTATTAAAGACATTAATAGGATAACTGATGATAATGGTATTACTGTTTCTTCAGAGATAAATAAAATGCATTCATCTTTTCCTGATCTTGAAATTAAAGAATTTGGAAGAGAGATAAAATGTTTTATTGAAGCACACATTGAACAAGGACCAGTTCTTGAGTTGGAGCATAAAAAAATAGGCATAGTGACAGGTATTCAAGGTAAAAGGACTTTCAAAATCGAGGTGACTGGTGAAGAAAATCACGTTGGTACTTCTCCAAGAATTGTAAGACGCGATGCTCTTGTCAGTACGGTAAAAATTATTGAAAATCTTCATAACAATATTTGGGATAATGAAGATGTAACAAGATTCACAATAGGGAAATTAATTGTAGAACCTAATGCGCCATCAGTAGTCCCATCAAAAGTTGTCTTCTCAATTGACTTAAGACATCCTGATGAAAAAATATTGAATGAACTGGGTGATAAAATTAGTCAAATATGTTTAGATAATTCTAGACCATGTACAGTGACTACAAAAGAACTTGTTCATGATAAACCACTTAAATTTCCAGAAGAAGTAGTCTCCAAAATTGAAAGTTTTACTAAACAGCTTAATATTGATTTTATGCGTTTACCTTCAGGAGCTGGTCATGATGCAAGATATCTTCACTATTTCTGTCCTACAGGAATGATTTTTATACCTTGCAAGAACGGTATAAGTCATAGCCCCAGTGAAAGTGTAAAAAAAGAAGATTTAGTAGCAGGAACACAAGTATTAGCTGAAACAGTTTGGCATTACGCTAATTAAGCAAATTATTTCTTATAAATATTACATCCTGTTTTGTGGAACATAGAGGGCTTAAATCTGTAACCTACTAAATAGAAGCCTTATTTAGTGGGTAAACAATATTGGCCGAGATTAAACATTTATTAAAGTTATTTTTTATAACACATGAGATAAAAATGTTGAGAACAAAATTAATTATCAATATGTGTATATTTTTTCAGTCTACTACTTTAAATTTAATCTTTTTATAAAAAATATATGAAAATTGGAATAATAGGTAACGGTCAGGTGGGCAGTGGGGCTGCATATAATTTAAATAAGAAACATGATCTATTTATATATGACAAATTTAAAAGTGATAGTCATAGTATGAAATCATTTTGTACCGTTGAGAAAATTTATTCTAATTGTCAGATAACTTTTTCATTTCTACCGAACGATAAAATTTTAATTAATGCACATGAAAATAAATCAAATGGAATTTTGAATTATTTAAAAAAAGATGATATCCACATTTCATGTTCAACGGTCTCACCAGAAACATCCAAAAAGTTAGAAAAAATTTATTCTGAAAAACAGGCTTCCTTTATTAGTGCACCAATTTTTGCCAGGCCAGACGGCATGAAAAATAAACAAGCGATAATACCAATTTCAGGAAAATATAAAATTTACCAAAAAATTAAACCAATCATAGAATCATTTTCTACAAGTCACACTTTTGTTGGGGAAGAAATTGGCAACGCTAATGTAATCAAATTATGTGGTAATTTCTTAATTTGCAATGCTATTCAATCAATTTCTGAAGCGTTATCAACAGCAGATGACCATGGTTTGGAAAGATTAACTGTAATGAGATTTTTATCTTCATCTATCTTTGACTGTTTAATTTATAAAGGCTACGGAGATAGAGTTGCAGCTTTTGACCATGATCCGCATGCTAATGCCCATTTCCCTTTAAGCCTAGGAAAGAAAGATATAAATTTATTCAAATCAATTTCAAATAAATCAAAAAATAATTACCCATTTTTGGATGGCATCCTCAAAAATTTTAAAAGTGCTACAAAAAAAGGAAATGGCCACCTTGATTGGTCTGCTATTTCCTTAGAAAATAAAAAATTATGAATATCTTGATGCTTGATCACTAAACCAATCATCATATTTTCTAGAATAATTTGCTATTATACTCCTCGTATGAGTATATTGCATATAAGCCTCATAGCCATTTTCTCGACCGATACCGCTGTTTTTAAAACCGCCCCACGGAGAACTAGGATCATTTTTATGATGATCATTGATCCATATGATTCCACAATCCAACTTACTTGCAACGCTGTGCCCCCTAGCCAAATTTTCTGTCCAAATCGAAGCGGCTAAACCATATTTGGTATCATTAGCTAACCTTATAGCATCTTCTTCTGTATCAAAAATAATACAAGAAAGAACAGGACCAAATAATTCTTCCTGAGCTATATTTGCAATATTTTTGGTCATAATAACTGTTGGCTCGTAAAAAAATCCTGATTTTATCTTTGTGTGAATTTTGCCACCAACAATGATTTCCCCACCTTCTTTAACTGCTTCTTTAATTTTATTATCAATCCGTAACAAAGAATCCCTTGAAATAACTGGACCAATATTTGTCTCTAGAGAATAAGGGTCCCCGATTTTAAGACTTAGCATTTTTTTCTTCAAAGAGGATAAAAACTTTTCCGAAATAGATTTTTGAATTAACAATCTAGTACCGGCAATACATGTCTGACCACTCGCAATAAAACAACCGAAAGTAATACCACTGACTGCCTTTTCAATTTCACAGTCTTCAAACACAAGCATTGGAGATTTGCCTCCTAATTCCGTAGAATAGTAAATTCCATTTTTGCCTGCATGTTCTCCAATTATCTTGCCGGCCTTATCTCCTCCGGTTAAATCAATTTTTGAAACATAATTATTTACACACAATTTCTCCCCAATTTTGCTGCCATATCCTTGTACAATGTTAAATACTCCTTTTGGCAACCCTGATTCATTTAAAAAATCTGCAATCCTCAGTATAGACACGGGAGATAATTCTGATGGTTTTAGTACAACAGAATTACCTGCAGCTAATGCACAGGAAAGTTTTTTTATTGAGATCAATAAAGGATGATTCCATGGAGTGATTTGAACTACAAGACCCAAAGGGACCCTCTCTACATAATTAATATAGTCCCCTTTGAAAGGAGTTACACTTCCTTCAAAAACTCTTATTAATGATGCAAAATACTTAAACCACTCAGATAATCTTCCTAATTGAGCCCTCATTTCTCTGATTGGTCTTCCAATTTGATTAACTTCAATTTTTATTAGCTCTTCAATATTTTTGTCAATTAATGTCGCTGTGTTATTTAGCACTTCGCTTCTTTCACGAACATCTAATTTTGACCAAACACCTGATTTAAAACTTTTATACCCAAATTCTAAAGCACTTTCAATCTGACTAAAATTACTCTCTTCTACTTTATATTTTATTTTTTCATCGAATGGATTTATAACAGAAATAATATTGTTTGAATTATTAAATTCATGTCTACCATTAATAAAACAACCATAAATTTTCATTTGACTTCCTCTATTGAAGAATTGATAATAAACACATTAAGCTATCATTATACCTTCCAAATCTTCAAGATCATAAATTTTAATATTATTTTGTCATCATAAAAACATTTTAATAAATTGTATTAGCAATATCTTAAATTTAATAAAAACTATAATTATCATAGTAAATTATTCCTCCACACTGCGAACACTGCCTCATTTATGGAGTCCACTATAGTTCTTTCTGACCTTTCAGTAGAAGTAGGAGGTCTCAGATGGCTAACCAGATACACTCCTAAATGGTTAAGCTAAATATGATTAATTCTTAAAAAACTGACGGCTAATTCTTTGTTTATTAAAAACTTACCGAAGCCTTAAAAAAACTAGTCTAGTTAGTTTATCGTTCAGTGACGATATTAAGAGCACAAGAAATTTAATTCTTAAAAAAGACATACAGCATTTGCCCAAGATTATTTTTTATAAACATCTCTTGACAAACTTCATCTGCTTCAGCTAATCTTTTTATTTCGGATGTTTCTGTTTTTTAAAAAATTTCCGGTACTTGATTGACTGACGTTAATCTATTATTATTTTCTTTCTCAGAAAAATAAATACGTTGACATATCCTGTCATACTTTTAGTATGTGAAGTAGGCAAATAGACAGCAAGTAAGGAAATATAATCTATTGTATGATTCGCTATTTCTTTCTGGTTGTTCATAATCGAAATCTATGGGAAACAACTTGGTCTACAACTTCCTGTATACAAGGTTTGTGTTTCCCTTTAACAAATAATTAGAAGGACTAATATGAAACAGACTTTAATCTCTATTGTTAAACGCAAAATCTCTCCAATGTTTAATAAGGTTTTGTTATTTTGTGCTGCGGTATTTCTTGTTGGAGGATTGGCCGCTCCCCTTCAGGCTGGTGGGATAAAAGTGGCAGCAGTATTTGAAACTCCAATAGAAGAACCATGGGTCAACCAAATTCACGTAGCTTTGCTCCAGGCAAAAAAAGAAATGGGCATTGAATACACCTGGTCGGAAAGTGTAAAATCTGCTGATTTCGCCCGGATTATGCGTGATTATGCAGAGAAAGGTTACCAGTTGATCACAGGTGACTCTTTTGGAGCGGAACGTATTGCACGCCGTGTAGCCAGGGACTATCCACAGGTTTCGTTTGTATTCGGTTCAGGAATCGGTCCGGCTGAACCCAACTTCGGAGTTTTCGATAACTGGATTCATGAACCAGCCTACCTGTCCGGAATGATTGCCGGAAAAATGACCAAAACCAATATCCTTGGAGTCGTTGCAGCCATGCCGATTCCAGAAGTGAACCGACTTTCAAACGCTTTTTGTAGCGGAGCCAAGGAAGTTAACAAAAATGTGCGGTGCAAATTCTCTTTCATTGGTTCGTTCTTTGATCCGCCTAAAGCAAAAGAAGCAGCACTGGCACAGATAGAGGCAGGTGCAGACGTGCTTTACGCTGAGCGTTTTGGTGTCATTGAAGCCTGTAAAGAGAAAGGTGTATTGGCGATTTCCAACATGTCTGACCAGTCTTCTCTAGGACCAGATACGGTGATTACCGGTCCTGTCTGGGACATGTGGCCTACTATTAAGCACGTGGTAACGCTGGTCAAAGCCGGAGTACCGACAGCCCAGGATTTTGGAGGATTTTCATACATGGGCAAAGGAGGGTCTTATCTTGCGCCCTATCACAATTGGGACAGTAAACTTCCTGCATCTGTGAAAGCTATGGTGGAAAAACGTAAAGCGGAAATGCTTGACGGCACCTTCCGGGCTGACATTGACGAGAGTGCACCGAAATCTGACTGATTTCTTTCACCACTGACTCAACGGTTTTCCGTTATTTATAACGGAAAACCGCCATTCAGGCTATTCCTCATCATTAAGGAACTTTAAACGTTCATAGTCTTCCATTTCACTACTGTATTTCTGTTCCTTCCACTTGTTATGTCCAATCCAGATTATTTGCTGAGTATGCAGGGCATCTGCAAGAGTTTTGGAGCAATTCAGGCAAATTACAATGTAGATCTCAACCTCAGTGAAGGAGACATCCTTGGTCTTCTGGGTGAAAATGGTGCAGGCAAGACTACACTGATGAACATCCTGTTCGGTACCTATCAGGCCGATGAGGGAAAGATAATGGTCCAGGGCAGTCAGATCACTATCCATTCAACTGCAGACGCACTTGGATTTGGGATAGGAATGGTTCATCAGCACTTCCATCTCGTCCACCAACACACAGTATTGGAAAACTTATTGGTAGGTGAACCCGGCAGAATGGGAAGACTTGATTTCTCTGGAGCCCGCAGACGTCTTTTGGAAATAGGAGAACAGTTTGGTTTAACATTGAATCCTGATGCAAGAGTTTCTGAACTTACGATTGGTGAACAGCAACGGCTTGAAATCATCAAAGCCATTTTCGGAGACTCCAAGATTCTTATCCTAGATGAACCGACTGCGGTTCTGACACCTTATGAATCAACAGGTCTTTTTGAGGCACTCCGCGCTCTTGCGGAAGGAGGGCTTGGCATTATTTTCATCAGTCACAAACTTCATGAAGTCAGGAATGTTACCAACCGGGTGCTTGTTATGCGCGCCGGTTCTGTGTCTGCACTCGTTGAAGATACAAAAGAGGTAACAGAAAGCGATCTTGCTCGTTTGATGTGTGGTCATGAACTGAATCCTCCAAAGAAGAATACCTCCAAACTCGGTGATACTTTTCTGAGTCTTTCAGCAATTAAAACAGGTGATTCTACTCATCAGAAGTTGAAAGGGATCAACTTGAGTGTACAGGGTGGAGAAATTCTTGGTATAGCCGGAGTTTCAGGAAATGGTCAAAAGGAACTTGCGGATGTGATTGCTGGAGTGCTTTCTCATACGGAAGGAACCTTTGAAGTGAAAGGTGAAATTATTTCTAAAGCAAGTCCCAGGTTAATGCAGAAATTGAAAATCGGTCGCATCCCTGAGGATCGTATGACAACGGGGCTGGTAACGAGTCTGCCCCTTTATGTGTCAATGGTGTTACCCTGGATCAGACGTTCTATTTTCAGTCGTTTTGGGATTTTGCGAAAAAACGAAATCCTGTCCTTTACCAGTAAGATGATTAAACGTTTCACCATCCAGGCGACAGATCCGGAAGTGAAAACAGGAACTCTTTCTGGAGGAAACCTACAGAAAGTTCTGCTGGCACGTGAACTGGCCTTTGAACCAGAGGTATTGCTGGCATCCCAACCGACACGTGGACTGGACGTGGCAGCTGCGGAATTTGTCCATCGACAGTTTCTCTCTTTACGAGAAAAAGGAGCAGCGATTATACTCATCAGTGAAGATCTGGAAGAACTGTTTGCATTGTCAGACCGCATTGTCGTAATGTACGAAGGTCGAATTGCTGGAGAGACAAAAATTAATGATGCATCAGTAGAAGAAATTGGTCTGTTGATGGCAGGCGCGACTTTAGGAGCATAATACAATGATGAATTCATAGATCAGTTATAATGGCCTTTCGACTCGAACTCAGAGAAAAGACACCAGTCTGGTTCAATATTGTTCTTCCTTTATCGGCAGTTATGGCGACATTGCTACTTTGCAGTGGACTTGTTGCTCTTGCAGGTGCGAATGTTTTTCATGCCTACTCAGAACTTTTCCTGAGTGCTGTTTCCAGCCGCTTCAATCTGGTTGAAACTTTTGTAAAGGCAACTCCCTTGATCTTTACAGGACTGGCAGTTGCGGTCGCTTTCCGTGCAAAATTCTGGAATATAGGAGCGGAAGGGCAGTTGCTTGCCGGAGCGATGGCCGCAGCTTATATTGGAGGTATTGAATCCCTGCCCTCGTTTTCATTGGTTCCTCTGATGATAATTGCATCTGCACTGGCAGGTGCAGGATGGGCCATGTTGCCTGCAATTCTGCGTACACGCTTCAAGGTGGACGATGTGGTCACGACGTTGCTGCTAAATTTCATCATGTACTATGTGATGACCGCACTTCTGGACGGTCCCTGGAAGGATCCACTGAGTGGTTATCCTGATTCACCAGACATTCGCATGGATGCCGAGTTTCCTATTCTTTTGCACGCTACCCGTTTGCATCTGGGTGTACTGCTCTCTTTGCTGGCAGCACCAATGGTCTGGTGGTTCCTTCGAAGAACTACCCTGGGATTTTCAATAAGTGTTGTAGGAGAAAACCCATCAGCATCAGCTTACGCAGGAATCCCAATTACCAGAATTCTGATATATACCGCATTGATCTCCGGCTCACTTGCCGGGCTTGCTGGTGCAGGCGAAGTCGGAGGACTTCACTTTCAGGTGATGTCCGGTATTTCACCCGGTTATGGTTATACAGGTATTGTCATTGCCATGCTGGCTAGACTTAACCCCATTGGAGTAGTACCCGCGGCATTATTTTTTGCTGTTGTGGTAACTGGCGCAGAATCTATGTCACGGGCCACAGGCGTACCTGTTTTCCTTGCAGATGTTATCCAGGGCACAGCACTGGTAACAATGCTGATTGCACAGTTGTTTACCACTTACCGCATTCGAACTCTAACAACTCAGGGTTGAAATATGGAAGAAATTATATCTCAGATTTTCCAGGTAGGATTTTTTACGGCAATAATCAGAATTGCCACTCCGTTTGTGTTTGCGACGATCGGAGAACTTTTTGCAGAGCGGTCCGGAGTACTTAATCTTGGTATTGAAGGTATAATGATGTTTGGGGCAATGACAGGTTTTTCTACTGCTTATTTCACCAGTAGCCTCTGGTTGGGAATACTGGCTGCTATGCTCACAGGAATGTTGATGGCAGCATTGATGGGATTTCTAACAGTCAGTCTTGGACTGAGCCAGCATGTTTCGGGAATTGGAATAACTATGCTTTCCACTGGTTTTGCTTTTTTTTTCTACCGGATCATTTTCGGCCAGCCGTCAACTCTTCCAAATATCAAAGCATTTACACCTGTTGGCATTCCAGTGCTAAAGGATATTCCATGGATAGGGCCTGTTTTATTTGAACAGACGACATTGACCTATCTGGCCTTTGCTGTAGTTCCTCTGGCGGCCTTTCTGCTGTATAAAACTCCATGGGGCCTTAATCTGAGGACGGTTGGAGAAAATCCTCATGCAGCCGATTCAGCGGGTGTAAGTGTATCTGCGATGCGTTATCAGGGTCTTATAATATCCGGTGCATTGATGGGAATTGCTGGCGCTTATCTTGTGATGGTACAGTTCAATGCCTTCACTTTCGGTGTGATTTCGGGGCGCGGTTGGATCTGCATCGCCCTGGTAGTCTTTGGGCAATGGGGGCCGTGGAAGAGTGCCGCCGGAGCTCTCCTTTTTGCGATGATTGATGCTCTTCAGCTTCGGCTTCAGGCCAGCAGCATTATTGATTTGCCTTACCAGATTTTCCTGATGATGCCTTTTGTGCGCGCTATGATGGCCGTCGAAATGCGAGCTCCGGCGGCACTGCTCATTCCTTTTCGTAAAGAAGAACGCTGAACAAACAGATATTAATAGTGTTTTAACTATAATAATTAGTAGCAATAACAGTAAATTATTCGAAAATTCTGAAATTCAGACTTATCAAAAAAACTGTAAATTGTCAGCTAAAATATATTGGCCAGATTGTTCAAACTGAAAACAGATAGCGGAAAAATATCGTCTAAATCTTTGTTTATTTAAAACTTTTTTTAACGGTAAAAAATATTCTTTTGAAGCTAGATTTACGTTCAGAGATTTTGCTCAGATGCTTTGGTTGTTTGAAAAAAGAAAAACAGTATTTACATGTTATTAGTTTGAAATCAGGATTCTAAATTACTTTTTAATTACATCAAAATATTTTGGACTTCATTTCAAAAACATCTTGTATCTGTACTATAAAGTTTGTAACTTTGTAGTCTCAATCCAACACTGTCAAATCAAGCTGACAAAACTTTTTTTAAGTTATCTGTTGGAACTGAAGCTCCTTTTGCTTTATCCAAAATATCTGCCCAAATGGCAAAAAATATTACACCTCGCAAAGAAGACTACTCCAAGTGGTATCTCGATGTGATTGCAGCAGGGCAGCTTGCTGATTATGCGCCGGTAAAAGGGTGTATGGTGATTCGTCCCACGGGGTATGCCATTTGGGAAGCCATGCAGTCTCGTCTGGACCGCATGTTCAAAGAAACGGGTCATGTTAATGCCTCATTCCCTTTATTGATCCCTAAACATTTTATGGAACGTGAAGCCGAGCATGTTGAAGGATTCAGTCCTGAATGTGCGGTTGTTACGCATGGAGGAGGAAAGGAACTGGAAGAACCGCTAATGATTCGTCCAACTTCCGAGACTGTAATTGGTCACATGTATTCGCAGTGGATTCAAAGTTATCGTGATCTTCCGGTGTTGATCAATCAGTGGTGTAATGTGATGCGCTGGGAAATGCGAACCCGTTTATTTTTGCGTACTGCTGAATTTTTATGGCAAGAAGGTCATACAGCACATGCAACGGCTCGCTGAATCCAAGCATCCAAGTGGAGCACCTAGCCCTGATTTTTCAGGAAGAATATTTGATTTGGGTACACGTACAATCTGTCAAAAATAAGTTCCCCTGTGCAGATGCTACTTATTCAATTGAAGCAATGATGCAGGACGGTAAAGCCCTGCAATCTGGAACTTCACATAATTTGGGTCAAAATTTCGCAAAAGCATTTGAGATTGATTATCTTGATCGAAACAATAATCGAAAACTTGTTTGGACAACCAGCTGGGGTGTATCAACACGAATGATCGGCGGTTTGATTATGACACACAGTGATGATGATGGTTTAATTATTCCGCCAAAAATTGCTCCCATTCAAGTAGTAATTGTGCCTATCTTTAATAATGATCAGGAACGTGTTCAAACATTTGAGTTTGCAGAAAAAATTTCAAACAGCCTCAATGAGAAAATTGATAAGCTCCAGATAAAAATTGATACTCGTGACAACCTGCGGCCTTCAGACAAGTTTTTTCACTGGATTCAGCAGGGTGTACCGGTGAGGGTTGAAGTTGGTCCACGCGACGTAAAAAAGCAGTCGGCAATGGTAGTGAGAAGGGATGTAAGAGAAAAAAGTGCAGTACCGCTTGAAAACATTTCTGAACATATTGTAGAGTTGTTGGAAAGGATACAAGACAACTTGTTTCAACGTGCTCTGGACTATAGACAAACCAATACCCGGACTGCTACAAGTTATGAAGAATTTAAGGAAATTATTGCTGATGAAGGTGGATTCATTTTTGCGCACTGGGACGGTTCAAAGGAAATTGAAGCAAAAATAAAACAGGAAACAAAGGCGACTATCCGTTGTCTCCCACTTGAGAATAGATCTGAGACAGGAAAATGTATGGTAACCGGTAAGCCCTCTGAACAAGAGGCACTGTTTGCAATTGCTTACTGAAGAGCATGCAAAAAACCTAAGAAAATCTTAAACCATTCAAATTTTTGTGAACAAGAATATCATTGTATCAAACGTCAGTGACGAATCTTTTGCGCTTGGAGTCGGCTATGCTCATTCTCAGGAAATTGATATTTCTGATTTGATCGCTCTGAAATCATTTATAAACAATGAGTTTTGCCCAAGATTTTTACAGGATCATGTTACAGAAGAAACTTTGGGACATGGATTAAAGGGCAAATCAGTTTATATAGTTTCAACTCATTCTGCGTATTATTCGCGAAATGAACTGGCAATGAGGAATTATTTAATTGCATCTGCAGCAAAGGAGAACGGAGCAGAGTTTGTTGCTTTGGTTGAACCGGATTTATTTTATTCAGCCCAGGATCGTGGACCAAGAACGCTAGATCATCCGCAAGTTACCGATTTTGCTTCACGTGAAAAGTTTGTAGGACAACCTTGTTCTGCAGAAATGTATGCGCAACTATTGAAAACATCCGGGGTTGATTCGGTGATGACTGTTCACAACCATAAACCTGATGTGATGCGGAATATATATCAAAAAGTTTATCCAACTGGCAACTCCCATAAAATTCCAGTTTTCCTGGATTTGGACATTTCGCCACTCATTGCCAACTATATTCTCCGTTCTGGACTGGTCCGGCTTTGGAATTATGGAGAACATGTAGGATTTGTTGCACCTGACGAGGGAGCTGTCGATTTTGTTAAACGTGTGAGAGAATTTACGGGCCTTCATAACTCTGTTTTGGTGACTTTCAAAAAAACACGCATGGGTCAACGAGACGTGAAAGTTGATTTAAGCGAAGATGTAGAGTTGCTAAAAGGCAAAGATGTTTTTATTCTCGATGATATGGTACGTACAGGAGGAACAATTGCGGCAAATATCAATGCTATTTCAGAGTCAAAAAGTTGCCGACCTGCAAATATCTTTTTCTACAGCACACATTCAACAATATCCCCGGAAGCTCGTGAAAACCTGAATTCCCCTCACCTGAATCAATTCATAACGAGCAACACAATTCCCAGTGTTCTTAATCGTGACATTCAGGGACGTCTTCGTAAGAAAATTGTGGTCTTGAAAATTGAAAAATGGATTGCCAATGCAATTAGACATTGTCTGGAAGAATCCAAGTATCCGGATGAAATATATGGGATCAATTCTGTTACTCAATCTGACGACTTTTACGAAGTTGACCTCTCAACAAAAAATCCTCTGCATAACAAGTCCCGAGTTCAACAATACGAGTTGACAATCTGAATATGTCTAAAGACGATAATACGCTTATTCTTGGAATTGGCGGAGTGGGATTGCATCTCGCTCAACGATTGGTCCATGAAGGTTATCCGGTAACTGTAATCGAATCCGATTCTGAATTACTTGAAGCAGCAGCAGAGTCACTGGACGCCCGTTTGATATGTGGGAATGCCATGCAACTTTCAAGTTGGCGTGAGGCTCATGCACAGGATATGGGTCTAATGATTGCTGCCACAAATGATGATTCCACTAATATGTTGTCTGCCTTAATTGCTGACAGATTTGGCATTGCCCGAAAAATTGTCCGGACGCGTTCTATTGATTTAATGGATGGAAGTATTTTATCTCCGGAAGATTTGAAGATCGACCTGATGGTCCATCCTGAAGAACTGGTGGCCCAGGAGATATTTCGACTAGTGAAACGTGCGTCCTGCAATGACCTTACTGTGGTTGGTGATGGAAATATGCTTGTTCTTGCCATGCGGGTTAACGAAGAGTCACCGCTGATTTATAAAACTCCTAAAGAGCTTTCTGCTACACATACTGAATATAATTTCAGAGTTGTGGCGATTGCCCGAGGAATTTCAACCATTATTCCACATGCAGACGAGCAAATTCGGCCCCTGGATCAGGTTTTCATTATGGCCAGGAAGGATGATATGAAGCCCTTTATGGAGATGATGAAAATTGAACATAAAAAAATTGAATGCATGATGATTCTCGGAGGTGGCCTGGTAGGAAGTAGAGTAGCACAACTGCTGGAAAAAGAAGTGAAGATAAAGCTTATCGAAAATAACCAGGATCGTGCGGACGAACTTGCATCTGACTTGAAAAATACAGAGGTTATTCATGGTGATGGAACAGATGCAAACGTGCTGGTTATGTCCGGACTTGATGCTACAGAATCATTCATTGCTACAACAGGAGATAATGAAACAAATATAGTAAGCTGCCTGTTGGCAAAACATTTGATGAATCGAAACAATCGTGATCTTCAGGCTGGTCACGGTAAGACAATTGCGTTGGTTAACAAGGAGGACTACCTTGTTTTAGCATCTACAATTGGATTGGATATAGCTCTCAACGCAAAAATTTCTGCGGCCAACGAAATCCTCAAATTTATCCGCAGAAATGAACTTTTGTCAGTGGCCCATCTGCATGGAGTAGATGCGGAAGTTGTTGAACTGAAAGCAGGACCCGGCTCAGAAATTGCACATAAACCTTTGAAAAAATTGGCGAGTTACTTTCGTCAGCATAATATTTTGATCGGAGGTGTTGAGCAGAATGGAGTTTGGAAAGTCGCTGTGGGTTCAACTCAAGTACAACCTCACAACCGTGTCGTTGCAGTTTGTTCCTCACATCAACTAAAAAAAGTAAGACAGTTATTTAATTGAAATAATTGCTTTTAATACCCCCCTCAAACTTTTTAATAATTAATTTCATATTATCCTACCAATATACAATGAATGTGTATATACTATTTCAATGGAATTGCTGTTAAGATGTTTAACAGGGCTTTTTATCCTTATTTCAGTTGGATGTAGCCAAGAGCGAAGATATGTGTATCCCATGGATCAACGTCTTGAGTTACAAAGGATATGTCGAGCTGTAAGTTCCAGAAATACAAATCGTTTCATGGTTTTATTGGGTAAAATTTACCCCCTGAATAATGACGGGCGCACAGCAGCTCTTGAAGAAATAAGTACAAGTTTGGAAGATGGTGGATATTTTTGTGGAACTTATCGCTTTAGAAATGCACCTTGTTCAGTTGGGGAAAAAACACTGATTGATCAAACAACTGTTCTTATTCAAGGTAAATAATTGGAAATATTAGCTTATTTTAACAATTTATTTTATACGATAAAATGTTATAGAAAATAAATAAAATATTAACTTCTATGAAAATAATTAAAACGCTGCCTGAATGCATTTTTACATGGACAGTAAATTGCACCAAAAGGTAGTTTCATTATTTTCATTCAAAATTTCTGCAATTAGTACGAAAATTTAAAGACATGGTACGACCTCATAAAATACACTAAAAACAATAACTTAACCGTAGGACTTGATATTGGAACCACAAAAATATGTGCAATTGCAGTTGAAGGTGATGACATTGAAGAATTGAATGTTGTTGGAGTTGGCACAGCAAAATCAGACGGGTTACGTAAGGGTGTCGTCGTCAATATTGAAAAGACAGTCAAGTCAATCAAAAAGGCAGTAGAAGAATGTGAATTAATGTGTGGAGCCCAGATTCGTTCCGTCTTTGCTGGCATTGCAGGACATCATATCAGGGGACAAAACAGCAGAGGTATGGTCACTGTTTATCATAACCGTATTGTTACTGAAGAAGACATACGTCGTGTCATTGACGCAGCCCAAGTATTGATTCCCAATGATAGAGAAGTGCTGCACATACTCCCCCAGGAATTCATTGTTGATGACCAGGATGGCGTTCAAAACCCTCTTGGCATGGCTGCAGCACGTTTAGAGGTAAATGTTCACATTGTTACTGGTTCAGTAACCTCTGCACAAAATATTATTAAATGCTGTAATCAGTCCGGACTGGATGTAGAGGACATTGTACTGGAACCTTTGTCCTCAAGTCAGGCAGTCCTCAGTCCTGATGAACAGGAGGTAGGCGTGGTACTGGTTGATATTGGCGGAGGTACAACAGACATCACTATTTATTCAGAAGGCAGCATTGTCCACACGGCTGTTTTGGCATTGGGCGGCAATCATTTGACACACGATATTGCCATCGGTTTAGGAGCACCTTTACATGAAGCAGAGGAAATTAAACATAATTTTGGTGTGGCGATGTCCTCCATGGTGAAAGAAGACGAAATGATTGATGTCCCCAGTGTTGGCGGGAGAAATAACCGCACCATGAAAAAACGAGTGTTGGCAAGTATCATCGAAGATCGTTTTAGGGAAATATTTGAATTGATTACACATGAAATTGAGAAGACCCACTTTCATACATTGATGGCATCAGGTGTAGTTATTACGGGTGGAACCTGTATTATGCCGGGTGCAGACCGACTGGCTTCTCAAGTTTTAAATTTGCCGGTACGGGTAGGATATCCGGAAAATATTGGTGGTTTACGTGAAATGATTTATTCACCGAAATATGCAACCAGTGTAGGACTTGTACGTTACGGAATAACAAGCAATCAAGGAAAATTGAATTTTGTAGGTGATGACACAAATTTATTTAATAAAGTATCCAGACGTATGAAAGATTGGATGCAAGATTTTTTTTAGTTTTTGACAGGTCAATATCAAACATTATTTCTATTTAACAACCAAAGGGAGCAAACATGCTAAATTTTTCTGATATCCAATCCGTCCGTGACGATTTACCGAAAATAAAAGTTGTCGGTGTAGGCGGCGGGGGCGGCAATGCCGTCAATCGCATGATACAAACGGGTGTTCAAGGGGTGGATTTTGTTGTAGCAAATACAGATTTACAAGATTTGCGTAAATCACTTGCTACTCATAAATTGCAGATTGGCAGCAATTGTTCTCGAGGTTTAGGGGCAGGTGCTAAACCGGAAATTGGCCGTAATGCTGCGTTGGAAAGTATTGATCAAATAAGAGATTCCCTTCAAGGTGCAGATATGGTTTTCGTGGCCGCAGGCATGGGCGGTGGAACTGGAACTGGAGGAGCACCAATAGTTGCTCAGGTAGCTCAGGAAATGAATGCCCTTACTGTTGGTGTTGTGACATTGCCGTTTAATTTTGAGGCAAAACGACGTCGAAAAGTCGCAAATGGAGGTGTAACTGAATTGAGAGATCATGTTGACACGCTTATAGTTGTACCAAACGAAAATTTATTTAGTATCATCAATAGGCGAACCCCGATGACTGAGGCCTTTGGATTTGCAGACGATGTGCTTCGTCAAGGAGTTCAAGGTATATCTGATTTAATAACAAGAGACGGATTGGTCAATTTGGATTTTGCAGATGTCCGATCTGTTATGGCAAACAAAGGAAAGGCAGTTATGGGGACCGGACTTGCCTCAGGGGAAAATAGAGCGAGACATGCAGCAGAACAGGCACTGCATAGCCCTTTGCTAAATGATAACACAATTGACGGTGCACGCGGAATATTGATTAATGTTGTAGGAGGACTGATGATGGGGATGCAGGAGGTTGAGGAAGCATCTACATTCATAAAGGAACAAGGACACAAAGATGCTGAAATAATTTGGGGTGCTGCAATAAATCCAGATTTTGAAGATCAAATAATGATTACAGTCATTGCAACAGGTTTTGATGAGCAGGAAGCAACAGAAAAACTTTCCGTCCCAGGTCTTACTGCAATGCCTTTTGATGCACTTGTTGTGACAAATAAACATTCCCAAATAAACACGGAAACAGATGAAAAAGAGTTCAATTCTGAAGTTGAACTTAATCTCGAAAAAAATGATTCCATTGAACCATACAGTGACGACGATTACTTTGAAGAAACTGAATCAATTACTGCAGATGATAAAGCTTTTGTTGAAGGTGATTCTGAGGACAGCTCTTTTCCAGCAACTACTCAATCTGAAGACTCAAATGAAGAGTCAGAAGTCGATGATCAAGAAGAAATTATCACAACTGAAGAAATTACATTAACAGATGAGTCATCACATCTTACAAGTGACAGCGAAGAAGAACAGTTGGAAGAACCAGAGTCTTTGATGAACGAAACTTCTACAGTTGAATCTGTTAATAATTCAGATTCAAATCTGGAAGTTGAGTCAGCCACATTTGAAGATTTAGCAATAGATCATTCTTCTACAGACATTGATGCAGAAAACTATTCCATCCATGGTTTTGCAGGAGTGTCAACAAAATTGAATAATAATAATGAATCAAATCAGACACACGCTTTCCCAGTTTCTAATCCCACTTCAGAAAATGAAAATGATACTGAGACCTACCCCGTTGAGACAAGCCCGCTGATACCTGAGTGGGCAAATCAAACGGAAAATCCCACATTTTATCAAAATTTAGACATTCCTACTTTTCTGAGAAGAAGAGGGTCAAATCGACCACGCCAATAAAATAACTTGTAGTTCTATTTGTTTCACATTATTCTAATTCTTGAGGCTGAAAACTGAGCGGTTAGCAGCTTATTTAGATATTTTTGAAACAGCACAAGTACCAACCGTAAGTAATTACCTGTCGGCTTCAGACATATATTCCCAAGTTTTTGTAGATAAGAGTTGCTAATTTATTTTGATTGCTTGGGTTAAATAAATTATTTTCTTTTGTATTTTACTTATGAAATCAACTCGCAGCTTACATAATGCAGTGTTAGGTCTTCTAGGAGGTCTTGCAAGCTGGACGTTAATGCAAAGCGGGTTTCATGCGTTTGATGCTCTTTCCGTTACAGGACTATCAGGATTAAATATTATTTGGCTCAATAAGTTTGTTTTTGAAGGGGCTTTAGTCGGTCTCGGACTGGGCATGGTTCTACAGGCAAGGGTTTCACTTTGGTACCATTATGAATTGGTACATATTTTGTCCAAAATGTTTGTCGGTGCTTTCAGTGGAGCATTACTGGGACTAATTTGTTTCAGTATAGGCGAATTATTGCAAGTTTGGCTGGTTTTGCCAGCATTAAGCCGTATATCAAGTTGGACACTTTTAGGATTATTATTAGTTGGAACCACTGAGTTGTTCCATTCCCGTTCTGGTTTTTTAAGGCCACGAATCATTAGTGGAGGAATTGGGGGAGCAATCGGAGGTGGAATTTTTGAATTATTGCTGCTGTATCAGATGACTGGTCCGGATCACCTTTTAGGATTGATTCTGGTTGGTTTCAGCATCTCTTTATTTGTTGGAATTACTGAAATTCGTGCCACTTCTTTTGCACTTCGAGTTGTGTCGGGCAAACAAGAAGGACAAATATTTCTACTTGATCAAAATAGATTCACTTTAGGATATGGTTCACAAAATGACTTCATTATGAAAGGTTATTCAGAAGTTTGTGAACTTCATGCAAACATTCTTAAAAAAGGCAAAGAAGTCATTATTGAGAATGCAGACGAAGGAGGTGAAGTTCTGGTGAATTATCGTCTGGTCGATCAACAATCCATGAAAAAAGGAGATGTCATCAAAATTGGTACAGCGCTGCTGCAGTACTATGAAATCTGATGTTCTCACAAATAGATCGATGTCTTCGTGCCTGCGTGCATAGCGCAGGACTATTAATTATTGGAATCCTTACATCAACATCTTTGCTGGCGGCGGAACAGGTCGTTGAACAAAATGTGTTGATTCGGGAAGGCTCTCCCCTTGCGTTTTTTGGATATTCCTTTCAGCAGACTTTTCCTCTTAAAATTAATGAAACCCCCAGTCTGACTCTTATAGAGTCGCTTCTGGTATTTTCAGGTGTACTTTTGGTGATGTTTGGATTATATCATCGAAATCTTGACGCAATTCTGAATGATAAAACATACCAACTTGTGTGAACAAAAAACATTAATTCCTCTGAAATCAGAAATACAAACACTGGAGTTTCTTACTCAGATTCAAACAAGCAAAAAATATCGTTTGTCTGCAAATTTATCCCGGGTGACTCTAACTCCACATCAAAACACTTTTGTACTTGAAGACAAGAACTACAAGAATGCACTACTGATCAATCGAAGACGTTCTCACCGAACAGTTTTGTGTGATAACGATGTTTTGGATGTTGGTGAAATGATTTTAATTTTCCGAAACAATGTAGTTCCTGCAGGTTCGATTCACCGTCCAGCAAGTAAAGATTTGCAACTTCCAATTGTTGGAATTATTCCCAAAGGACCCGTTCAAAAAATGACACCAATTTTAACATTTTCAGGAAGTACACAGAAAATTCCTTTAATACGTAACCTGATTACTATAGGATCATCAAATAGTAATGATATTATAGTTAAAGGAAATGAAGTGGCCTTGAAACACGTAAAAATATATAAGGTTGGAGCATCCTGGAAGATTCAAAACCTTCTCACTCAGGAAACTACTACAGTTAACGGACGTCGAATAGATCAACGTTTTCTGCAGGACGGCGATGAAGTTACTGTTGGGGACAGTACGTTTAAGTTTAAGTCTGGTAAAGCACAAATAAAGCAAACTCTTAAATCAAAAACAGAGACTGCCAAAAAGATTTGAAACACTTAATTTGTTGTTAAAACATAGTGAAAAGACTGGTAGCTTCCTGCAACGCCTTTTATGAAACCCACTTCATCAGAAATTCGCAGATAGAAAACCTCTTGTCCAACTGGAATTTTGTGCTGAAATGTAAATTGTTTCCGGCTTCGTAGTAGATATGATTTTTTACGATTTCGGTTTTGGTCAAATATCGTAAGTTCTGGATTTAAATGAGTAGTACCAAGACGGAACCAAGCTAAGTTTATGAGTTTATTTTCTTCATTTACGTTCATGTTTTTGGGAACCTCTATCCTGAACAATGTACTGTCTCCACGATGTCGAATATGATCATAAACGGCTTTTGCAAAGGGCAGTTTGAATGTTTGCTTGAATGTGCGTAAGGGTACTTGATATTCCGGTTCAGGAATATAGTTTTCTTCTGAGTCAATTTCAGAAAACACGTCATCTGTTAAAGTTGTTTCAAATAGTTCCAGGGGCATAGGAACTTCATTCCATTCCACGTGCACAACCAAATCATTATCTTCCCAATTGACTGAGGTAATCCGAAAAGGGGCATTCTTAGGTGAACGGAACTCTTGTATAATCTGCTTCAGTGGTCCTAAAAAAAGAGCTTTGTAAGAAACAAAATTACTGGAAATAGTATCCAGGCTGACTTTTTTCCAGCGGGGGTTATTCTGAAATAAAGTTTTAATTAATTGCTGCTCTTCTATTGGTCCCGGTAATCCTTTGAATTTTAGATTTACTTGAGCTCCGCTTACCTGATTCACAGTTACAATGTGCTGCATAACAGGCGTCCATTGGAGTAGCAATTGATCAAGAATTTTGGGAATAATTACATTAGTGTTCCATGTTTTATAGGAAATTTCTGCAGTTGCCATGGTTGTACTTATTGAAGATTCCGGAAAATCCCGCTTTTTTGACCAGAAAATAAGTTGTGCTATGAGCTTTCCTTGAGTTGATTTTTCAGGTTGCGGGCTCAGCCTAAGTTTTAGTTCAAGTAATGCTACATTAGTCTTGTTTCTTTTCTCAGCAGATTTTAGTGGCAACAATGATAGTCGAGGCGGGAGACCTGCTTCAATCGGTAACTTGCGGCCTTTTGTTAGAATTACTTTGGTTCGAATTCGATAAGGTCTCAGCCGAATTTGCAGTTGTTCTAAAAACAGATTCAAAACTCTTGTTTGACGTAATGCCTGATCCGCATCATAGATTAAATAAACATCCATGAATGGAATTCGTTCTTGTTCTGTAACTAATCCTAATTTGTGGAATGCTGCCAGTAAACGCGAATTAAAAATTCGTGTTTCAATATTTAATGTAAATTCAGTCAGGTCTGCAGTGTTGCCCTCACTGATTACACGAATAGATTCAATATAAAAATCGGGATTTTCAAAAAACTGTTGAATCAAAAGTGGCTTTAAATAAATCATACTTTCAAAATCAAGAAACCTTGCAACTGCCTGCAGAACAACATTTCCTTTTGCAGTTTTCATTGCCTCAGCTTTTGCTTGTACCAGATTGTCCTGCTTAATTTCAATAGTTGATTCTGCCTGTTCAACAAGTAAACTCTGCCCCATCAAAGGAGCAGAAAGAAGTCCCAGGAACAGGAATGTTGTATAAATTATTCGAAAAATTGATAATCTGTATTTATTCATTTAATCATGTTCATTGATCGCTGAGAAATTCTGCCTGAATTTCAACTAGACGTTCCTGTAAAAGTGCAGAATTTTTACCATGTAAATTAAAGTAGTATTTAATTTTTGGCTCAGTACCGGAAGGTCGAGCAGTAATTCTGGTATTGTCGGACAATTCCAGTGAAATTACATTTGACTTAGGTAATCCCGGCCCTGGCAAATTCTTTGTTGCATCTGCACAAATTATAGTATTTTCTAAATAATCAGTTATTTTTACTACAGTTTGACCTGCCACAGATTTCGGAGGAGAGTTGCGTAACTTATGCATAATCTGCTGTATTTTTTCCAAACCTTCTGTGCCGGTATAAGTTTGCGTCCTCAGAGTGTCGAGATGGGGTCCATATTGTTGATGAATTTGATTCAGCCTGTCAATTGCAGTCAAGTTGCTTTTCTTCAGTGTAGCCACCATTTCAGCAAAAGCCATGGAGGCCCAAATTCCGTCTTTATCTCCCGAATGGCTTCCCATTAAATATCCGTGACTTTCTTCCATACCAAAAACAAACTTTCCATCAACCTCTTCTTCATAACGCAAGGCAGCTTGTCTAATCCATTTAAATCCTGTTAACACTTCAATGAGATCCAATCCATTTTCCCGGGCCATTTTTGGGACAAGAGGAGAGGTCACTACAGTTGTAATTATTACTCCTTTTTTCGGAAAGCGATTTTGTTGGTGCAATGCAGAAATGATTGAGTCTAGAATCAATATCCCAATTTGGTTGCCCGTCAACCAATGCCACTGTTTTTCTTTGTCACGGACCATAACGCCCAGACGGTCTGCATCAGGATCATTGGCTAAGATAAGGTCATCATCATCCGTTGATTGTTCCACTGCCATTTTAAAGGCATCCCTGTCTTCAGGATTGGGTGATCCAACTGTGCTGAAATCTCCATCCGGAACCATTTGTTCTTTGACGACTTTTACATTTTCAAAGCCTTGCTGTTGTAACAATTCTGGAACCAACCGACCGCCGGTACCGTGAAGCGGAGTAAAAATCACACCTAAATCCTTATTATTTTCACGCAGCCCCAAACTTAATTTTCTAACGGTCTTCAGATAATATTCGTCTGCTTCATTATCAATCCATTCTACTATTTCATTCTGAAGTGCATGTTCAAAAGATATTGTTGGAATTTTGTCAATACGGTTGATGTTCCGGACTTCTTCTATGATCTGACTGTCTTCCGGAGGAACAATCAAACCTCCATTTTCCCAATAAACCTTGTAACCGTTGTATTCCGGTGGATTATGACTGGCAGTAATAATAATTCCGGCTATTGCTTTACGCCTGAGAATCTCACAGGAAACGAGGGGGGTAGGTGCAATTGAACGGAACAAATAAACAGGTATGCCGTGTCCTGCTAAAACTTCGCTGGTTACTTTTGCAAACTCAAAAGAGAAGTGACGTGAATCGTAACCAACGACCACACCTTTTGCACCGGACTCATTTTTCTTATTTTTTATAATACGTGCGACTCCTTCTGTTGCCATTTGCACAGTATAGCGGTTGATTCGATTTGTACCAACACCCATTATCCCTCTTAGACCCCCTGTACCAAATTCGAGCAAACTTCCGAAACATTCTTCACGTGCATTTTTGTTTTCAGCAGCCAGAAGGTTTTTAGCCTCTGCTTGTGTCTCAGCATCAAAGCAAGGGTTTTCGGCCCAGAATTTTACTTTTTCAATTATGTTCATTGTTGATCTGGATATCAGTGAAATTGTTTTTGCTTAACTACTCTGTTTCAATTCTTTTAATATTTTTTCATTGTCAGAACGAATTACAGTTTCTTTTCTTGTAACAGGATGTGGGAATCGGATTTCTACTGCATGCAGTAATTGTCTATGGAGCGGAAAATTTTGTGAAAGCAAATAATCGTCACCCTCATTAAGCCAGCGAATGAAGCCATCATTTGGAAGTCCATAAAGCTTATCACCCACAACAGAACAGCCCATGTGTGCAGCATGAACTCTGATTTGATGAGTCCGACCACTGAAGGTACGTACTTCAACAAGAGAATAATCACCCATTTTCTCAATTTCCCTGAAATAGGTATGGGAAGGCTTCCCTTGAGAATTTACGCTCTGTTTAATGCGGATTTTGCTGTTTAGGTCCTGACCAATCGGTAGCGAAATGAAAATCTCCGGAACTGTTGTCTTTGAAATTTGGGGAAGGTGTCTGCTGAGGATTGCAGAATATATTTTGTGAACCAGGTTTTTTCGAAAATGAGCAGCCATTGATTGGGCAACTTCGTGTCTTTTAGCAAAAATAATTACCCCGCTGGTTTCACGGTCAAGTCTATGCAGAGTGTAAAGTTTTTTCAGGCCAAACTGAGACTTGATCAAACTGACCAGTGTATTCTTGTAATACTTACCTGAAGGACTTGTCGGCAAATTTCCCGATTTGCAGACTGCAATTAATGCATCATCTTCAAAAATAATATCAAAGGCCAAATCAACGTCTGGTTCAAGAAAATCTGGACGCAAATAAACAATTTTTTGATTGTTTCGCAGCTTAAAATTTGTGCGCCCCAATTTGCCGTCGACCCAAATGCGTTGATCATTGATATTCTCACGCCACTCCTGATCATCCAAATAGCGAAAACGCCGGAGTAAAAATTCCAACAGCGTTTCCTCCCGTCCTTCCACACGCATATAATGGAAAGTCAGTTCAGTATGCTCTGATGTCATCCGGATTGACATATCAGGCTAAGAAAGGCTATAAAATGTTGAATCGTTATTCACTGAGCAAAAGTTCCTTTCCTTCCCAGGAACTGATTTCATAAAACCTGCCATTCACTTGCTGGTTATAGATTTCCATTTCATCACGAAGTTTTGAATCTTCTGCTTCAGAAGCGCCTGATGAAACCAGTGAAATACCCATCCGCATGCTCAATATATAATTTTCATTTGATGCTATATTATTCCTTAGGTTCAATGTATAAACTCTGCTGTCAAATAACGACACAAACAATGTTGTTTCTATTAAATCTGTAGCTTCTGCTTGCTGGGAAACAGAAGCATTTATGTGTAATTTGGAAAAAGAAAGCTTCCCCAGCCTGTTGAGGAGAGTTGTTATTTTATCTGAGTCGGGTACATCTGATTTTGCAGAGGAAGATTTCCAGTCTGTTTCAGCACTGTCACGGTTAATGGAAAATGAACCTCCTTCTTTGTTCTTAAGCACAAGGCTTTGGACTTGATTTGACTCTAATGCAAGTAAATCCTTTTTCAGCCAATCATTTGCTTCTGAATCTATGGACAAGCCTTCCGGAATTAAAAAAACTTTATTAGAACCTATGTGCCTTGCATACTGCCCTGAACCACTAATACGATTCTTTCCAAGAAGAAAGCTTAATATTGAAGTTCCGTCTCCCCGCAAAAGGCTTACAGAAATTCCATGTCGATCTTCGCTCCAATCTTCCTTGTTTTCTGGAGGAGTTAATAATTGAAAACGTTTGTGATGATCCGGATTATTTGTTACCAGATCTCCCAGACGTATTTGAGATAAATTGAGCAGCAAATCCTGAATGGAAATTGGATCTGCTTCATAATTCAAAGACTGCTCTTTCCAACCTCCGCCTTTTAACTGCATTAAGTTTACGGAAGAGCCCTGTGACTCAATTTTAATCTGGTTCAGGGCTTTGGTGTCAAGTTGTTCTGGAAAGAGTCTATTGTTTTTTGATATTTGTGGTTTTGTAAAGTAGTTGTCATCTTGATAATAGATTAATCCACCTACAATGATGAACAAACTAAAAGTAGTGAATAATAGAGGTTTAAACATAATTAAAGCAATTCAGATTATAATTTAAAAAACTAAATTTATATTTCCATTATCTATTATTTTACTACATGCTTCAAGACTAGAGGTGTCTTTTTTTAACTTTCTTAATCCTATTTTTAGAATTGGGATTACTTTTTTTCAAATCATAATCAAAGTGAATTTTACTAGTAAGGGCGTAGAGAATCTCCTAAGCTTTTACTTTGATCACAATGAAGTTTTTATGTAAATATTTAACTCAGGAAGCACATAAATTTTTCAAACAAACATAAGAGATATGAAAGACAATCAGTTTGGTTGCCGGATAAATTTTGAAAGTAGCGAAGGTAAAACTGCTCTGTACAGTTTAGAAAAGTTGCAAAAAGATGGAATTGGTACGATAGACAGACTCCCATTTTCCATACGGATATTGTTGGAACAGGCACTCCGTAACGTTGATGATTTTCAAGTTTGTGCTGAAGACGTGACAGCGCTGGCCAATTGGAATGCTGCAGAAAAATCCAATCAGGAAATTCCTTATAAACCCACCCGGGTGATTTTACAGGATTTTACAGGAGTACCTGCAGTTGTTGATTTGGCTGCACTGCGTTCAGCGATGGTTGCAATGAATGGCGATCCGAGTGTAATTAATCCTCGTATACCAGTGGATTTGGTGATTGACCATTCAATACAAGTTGATGCTTTTGGAAGTTCGAGAGCACTCAAAAAAAATATGGAAATTGAGTTCGCACGAAACCGTGAACGCTACGAGTTTCTGAAATGGGGAAAGCAGGCTTTTGACAATTTTAATGTCTATCCTCCAGGTATCGGAATTGTGCATCAAGTGAACCTTGAAAGGGTGGCAACTGTTGTTCAATCCCGGGATGGTGTTTGTTTTCCAGACACATTAGTGGGCACAGATTCACATACCACAATGATCAATGGTCTTGGAGTAATGGGCTGGGGAGTAGGTGGAATTGAAGCAGAATCGGTGATGTTAGGTCAACCAATCAACATGCTCATTCCGGAAGTGATTGGTTTTCGTCTTCTTGGAAAACTGCAACAGAGAGCAACGGCGACTGATTTGGTTTTACGGGTAGTTGAAATGCTGCGGGAAAAAGGTGTAGTGGAAAAATTTGTTGAATTTTTTGGACCTGGTTTGAATAATTTAAAATTAGCCGACCGTGCAACTCTGGCAAATATGGCTCCGGAGTATGGTGCTACAATGGGTTTTTTCCCAGTAGATGATGAAACTTTAAGATACTTGCGTGATACCGGACGACCGGACTTGCTCGTTCAACTCGTAGAACGCTATTGCAAAGAACAAGGTCTCTTCCGGACGAGTGATACTCCAGTTCCGGAATTTTCGGATACTTTGGAGCTGGATCTTTCCACTGTTGAACCTGCGCTTGCAGGTCCTAAACGTCCACAGGATCGTGTCAATCTTACTCAAATGCAGGAAAACTGGCAAAAAACTTTACGTGTATCCAGGAAAGAGCGTGGATTTGAATTGAGTGATGAGCAAATAGAAACCTCAGTTCAGATGCAGGGTAATCCTTCCGGAGAACTAAAACATGGTTCGGTGGTCATTGCGGCAATTACGTCCTGTACAAACACGAGCAATCCTTCCGTTATGATTGCAGCAGGACTGCTTGCAAAAAAAGCAGTTGAAAAAGGCTTGAATGTAAAACCTTGGGTTAAAACATCTCTTGGGCCGGGTTCACGTGTGGTGACAGATTATCTAGAAGCAGCCGGATTGAATGAACCGCTTGATGCACTTGGTTTTCATACTGTTGGCTATGGCTGTACTACCTGTATTGGTAACTCAGGTCCTCTTCCTGAAAGTATTGTTACTGCAATAAATCAAGGCGATTTGGTAGTTGCCTCAGTTTTGTCTGGAAATCGAAATTTTGAAGGAAGAATAATCTCCACATATCAAGGCTAATTATTTAGCACACCTCCACTGGTTGTAGCTTATGCCATTGCTGGAACGGTGAATCATGATTTAATAAATGAGCCTCTTGGCAACGGAAAAGATGGTCAGCCGGTTTTTCTAAATGACATTTGGCCCGAGCAGGAAGAAATAGATGAAGTAGAAAAACTGATTACCAGCGAAATGTATGAGAAAGAATACAAAGGGGCAGGTGAAAGCTCTCCCCTGTGGAATGCTATTGAAGCGCGAACAGGTGAAGTCTATGAATGGGATGATTCATCGACCTATATCCAAAATCCACCATTTTTTCAAAAAATGGATCTTGATGTTAATGCTTTGCAGGATATTACTGGTGCAAGAGTTTTAGCAAAACTAGGAGATTCGATTACAACAGATCATATTTCCCCAGCAGGAGGGTATTGCTGAAAGCACACCGGCAGGGAAATATTTGCTGGAACTTGGAACGGAAATCAAAGATTTTAATTCTTTTGGATCCCGTCGCGGGAATGACCGTGTCATGACGCGGGGAACTTTTGCGAATATCAGAATAAGAAATGAAATGGCTCCAGGCACAGAGGGTGGTTTTACCAAATTATACCCAGAAGAAAATACAACAATTTACGAAGCAGCACAAAAATATAAAGATAGTGGAACTCCGCTAGTTGTTTTAGCAGGTGCCGAATATGGAACTGGCTCCTCGCGTGATTGGGCTGCAAAAGGTACATTGCTCCTTGGTGTTAAGGCTGTAGTTGCAACGAGTTTTGAGCGTATTCACCGCTCCAACCTGGTGGGGATGGGTGTCTTGCCTCTTCAATTCAAGAACGGTGAAACTCATAAGTCACTTGGCTTGAGCGGAGAGGAAGAGTATGCGGTGTTGGGGTTAACTGATAATTTGAAGGCGGGCCAGGATGTAATCCTACGTGCAGATGATCGCGAAATTACAGTCACTTGTCGTTTAGATACGCTGGTTGAATTAGAATTTTACAAAAATGGTGGAATTTTACACACAGTTCTGAGAAATTTCATGCGAGAAAGTCTTAGGGAATAGTGTTGAAAGATTAACTAATTATTAGTGTCAAAATGCAGGATGTACTTTTACTAAATCAAGACGGGAACCCGTTGACACTGTGGCCTTTGAGTACACTCTCCTGGCAACAGGCTATCAAGGCTCTTTACCTAGATAAGGTGACTGTTCTTCGTTCTTATGATGACTGGATATGTCACTCACAGCATTTGGCCTTACCTGTGCCAAGTGTGGTTATGATGTCACGTTATCATCAACAGCAAGGTACAGTCAATTTCACTCGCCGCAACATTTTTCTCCGGGACCGTTTCCATTGCCAATACTGTCTGCATCAATTTACGGCAGATCATCTTACTATTGATCACGTAATTCCAAAAAGCCGAGGTGGAGGAATGCGCTGGAAAAATGTGGTTGCAGCCTGCCACAAATGCAATTTAAGTAAAGGCGCAAATATTGTGCAACCATCACTGCCACCGTTTGAACCAAATTATTGGCAAATGGTCAAAATCGCCAAAACTCTCCATATCAAAATTCCTCATTCCAGTTGGCAGGAATATTTGCAGTGGCCAAATCATCTGGTGAAGATTGATCAGGCAAAGGCTGCTTAACCGTTCTTTCGTTCAAATTCTATCATGAATTGAGCCAGTGCATCAACTCCTTCAAGAGGCATAGCATTGTAAATTGAGGCTCTTGCACCTCCGACCATGGCATGTCCCATCAGACCAAACAAACCCTCGTTATCAGACTCTGTTAAAAACTTCTGGAGAAGTTCTTCTTGAGGAAAATGAAAAGTCACGTTCATGGTTGAACGGTGTTTTGGATGTGCTACAGAACTGTATAATTCTGAATTATCCAGAATCTCATACAGCAAACTGGATTTTTTTTCAGCCAGTTTTTCCATTTCCGGAACCCCACCTTGTTCTTTTACCCATTCCAAAACCAAACACATTACGTAAACTGCAAATACATTGATTGTATTTGGTAAGGAGTTGTGTTCATCAAAAAGAGCATAATCAAGTAGTTTTGGTGTTTCAGGCAGTGCATGACCGAGAAGATCTTCACGGACCACCACTAAACCGGTTCCGGAAGTTCCAAGATTTTTTTGTAAACCCGCATAAACTATTCCAAATTGTGAATAATCCATTTCCCTCGATAAAATATCCGAAGTTGCATCGGCCACGAGTGGTACATTCCCTGTGTCAGGAAATTGGTGCCAGCGAGTTCCGTAGAGAGTGTTGTTTGTAGTCATATGCGCGTAGCTGGAATCCTGGTCCAGTGAACTGGTGTCATATTGCGGAATTTGCCGATACTCAAACTCTTTACCATCCATCAGTATCTCGGTATTCCCATATTTCCTGGCCTCATTTTCTGCAAGTGTACCCCATCTTCCAGTGATGAAATATGACCCTTTGTGAGACTTCATTGACATCAAGTTTAATGGAACTGCAGAAAATTGCATTTGAGCACCACCATGCATGAAAAGCACTTTGTAATTATTTGGCAGACCAGTTAACTCACGAAAAAGAGATTTGGTAGTTTCTATAATGTCTATAAAAACTGGAAGTCTGTGGCTGATTTCAACAATTGAGGCTCCAAGTCCATGAAAGTCCAAGAATTCTTTTTGAACTGTCTCCATTACAGGAATCGGCAGCATAGCCGGTCCTCCACTAAAATTATAAACGCGGTTAGTCATTTAATGTCCTGGTTAATTTGTTTTTATAAACAGTTATTAAGGTTCTCTTAAAAAGTATTGTTAAAGCAGTCGCAAACTTGATCTGTGCTACGGATTTCAGACTAGGTTGGGGTCTGGATATCAGATAATGATCCGGGGTTCACGGTATTCACTTTGTTTCGCCTAAAATGACGAAGGAAAACATAAAAAAGCTGCATAAAGTGGATAATTATTTCAACCTATTTAAGGTTTTGGTCGTAAAACAAGTTCTACAGTAACTGACAGAACACGATCATTACGGATGTAGTGGATAGTAATCTCTTCACCGGCTTTTCGTGTTTCGATTTGCTGAGCTAAATCTTCCATTGTTGTTATGGGAATTTTGTTTATATGTGTGATTATGTCTCCGCCCCAAGGGACCTGGTAACGTCCGACTTTTACTGTTCTAGAGGCACCTCGTAAACCTGCTTGATCTGCAGAGGCTCCCTTAACCACTCGCTTAATCAGAAGGCCGTCAGGTACGTCTATTCCAATGCGGCGCAGATAAACTGTTGGAATTGGCTCAATCCCAAGCCACGGTCTTCGTACATAACCGTATTTCAGTAGATCTGGTAGAATCCGTAATGCAGTATTGCTGGGCACAGCAAAACCTATTCCCACACTTCCTGCAGATCCAATGATTGCTGTGTTAATTCCAATAACTTTCCCCTCAGAATCCAGTAAAGGACCTCCTGAGTTTCCGGGATTGATTGCCGCATCTGTTTGAATTATCCCTTCAATCTTCCTTCCGTTTTTTGCTGCAATGGTGCGTCCCAAGGCACTGATAATTCCAGTCGTAAGAGTTTGCCGGAGACCAAAAGGATTTCCCAGGGCCAACACTTTTTGGCCTACAACAATATTGTTTGATTGGGAAAATTCCAGGATGTCGAAGCTGTCTGCAGGTGCTTTAATCCGAACAATTGCCAAATCGTTATTAGGATCTGCACCAACCAGTTTACCCGGCCACTGACTGTTATCTGCAAGTGTCACTACCAGTTTACTGGCATTTTCAACCACATGATAATTGGTGACAATTATTCCAAATTTGTTAATTATAAATCCGGTCCCGGAACCGGTTTCTGCCGGCATTGCACGATAGAAAAAATCATAGTTGACAGCAATATTGCTGATGTTTACAACTGCTCTGCTGCTTTTTTCATAAATCAGGATGTTTTCTTTTTCGTCGGCAGAAAAACTGGAAACACCGAAGGCAGACTCAAAAGAGAATGCAATAACTAAAAATATAAAAAGGTTTTTGTAGTTACACATGATAATTTATTTTCACTCCTGATTATTAATAAACAGACCGTCCACCATCAACTGGCAGGATCGTACCGGTAACGAAGTCTGATAGTAGCAAATATTCAACGGCCTGTACAATATCTTCCGCCGAGCCAATCCGTTTGAGCAGACTGTGCTCAACTGAAGAGCTAAAGTCCATTTTCGCATGATCTGGAGGAGTCAACACGGTTCCCGGAGCAATGCCGTTGACCTGTACTTCTGGTGACAAAGCACGTGCCAGTCCTTTGGTTAAAGAAACAAGCCCTGCTTTTGATGTACAATAGGGCAAAAAACTCACCCATGGTCGCTCAGTTGAAGAATCGACCATATTAATGATTTTACCTTCACCGCGTGATTTCATACCCTCAGCTACTGTTTGTGCTAAAAAGAATGGTGCCTTCAGATTCAGCGCTAATAAATGATCCCATTCTTCTTCGGTTGTAGAAAATAATGGTGTTGGAAAAAAATCTGCCGCATTATTGATTAAAACTGAAATGGGGCCGGATTTCTCTTCGGCAGTATGGACTAGTTCTTTAATTGAGGAAACTTCTTTTAAATCTGCTTGCAGAATAAGATGTCTCGACTCTCCACCTGGAAGTCCTTGAACGGTTTGTTTTGCGCCTTTTTCTGAGTGGTGATAGTGTATGACAACACGCATGCCAAGTTGAGCCAATTGTTGGGCAACTGCTTGTCCCAGACGGACACCGGCACCTGTTACTAGTGCTACTTTATCTTGCAGTTCCATAAATATATTTTTATTTATTTGTTTGAAAAAACCATGAAGCCAGAAATTAAAATCGGCCTGACAATGGGTGATCCCAATGGAATTGGAGCGGAAGTACTGCTCCGGGCCTTACAATTTATGCATCCTTTTCAGGACTGGGAACCTTTAATTTTTGGTGATCTCAAAATTATGACTGAAATGAACAAGATCCTGGACGCACCTTTTTCTCTTAAGTCAATTTCAGAAAAACACAGCACTCAGACAAAAAAAGTCATCGATTCTTTTTGTCTTCCAGTAATAGATTTATCGGTACAAAAAGATAGAAAATGGAAACTCGGCACTTCATCTGCGTGGGGTGGAGAGTCAGCATTCCAGTTCGTTCATAACGCCATAGACTGGGCTAATCGTAAAAAAATTGCCGCCATAGTTACTGCTCCACTTGCAAAAGAGACACTTCAGGCAGCTGGTCACTCTTTTCCGGGTCACACAGAAATGTTGTCACATTACAGTAACGGTGCACGTTCAGTTATGATGCTGACCGTGGATGATTTACGTGCCACAATGGTAACCCTTCATGTATCACTTCGTCAAGCTTTGGAATCACTCACACCTGAGCTAATTCTGGAAGTAATGGAAATCACAGTGTTGGGGCTGAAAAATATGGGAATTACGGATCCGATCCTCGGCATCCCGGGACTCAATCCTCATGCTGGTGAAAACAGATTATTTGGGGACGAAGAAGATGTCATTATTCGTCCTGCAATGGAACTTGCCCGTGGAAAAGGAATACGCTGTGAGGGACCGTTTCCTCCGGATACAGTTTTTTTGGAACATCGTAAAGGACGTTTTGATGCAGTAGTAGCCATGTATCACGATCAGGCTCTGATACCGTTAAAACTATTTGGTTTTGAACGTGCTGTAAACGTAACTCTTGGACTGCCGATTATCCGTACTTCTCCGGATCACGGAACTGCTTTTGAGTTAGCTCCACAGATTGCTGCTAATCCACGTTCGATGATAGAGGCAATCAAGACTGCAGTTATAATGGCGAATTCATCTCTTTATACTGCTGACAAGGTAGTATCGTGATGGAGTTAAAAAGACGGACAAACTATTTTCAGTAATGATCCTGCTGCAAGTTATTTAAAAAACTTTTGAAAACACAAAATTGTTCCCAGTCTCAAAACCATTAACAATACATCTTTAAAATCAGCGTGAGGCTAACCTGAAGTAGGGGAGTCGCTCCTCACATCTCCTGTACGGCCCAAATTCCCTGCAAAAAATATCGATCATCATCTGTTAATGTTTCCGCATAAACTCGTTAATCTCACTTTCGCTGGAATGACAACTTCTTATGGGAACATCACAAACTGACTCCGGTTAGCCTTTCACGTGGGATCATAAAGGAGCAAAAATTATGGAATACCCAAAACTGCACAGTAACAAGGTACGCGTGCCTAGTCGGGATGACTTTGTTACGCGCCCGCTGCTCTAAGTCACCATTCACCCTGACATAAAACAACCTCACTGCCATTTCAGATAGGACTGTGTTGACTGTGTAAAGTCACAGATGAGGTACATCACACCTGCTTGATTGAGATTCAGGAGTTGAAACGAACAAATCGATCCAATCTGTCATTTTTTCTCAATATCTAATTAAATACCACATATTAAGATTGTTTTCATTTACCATAAACTTTTGTCCAGGTATCTCCATCTGTAGAAGTGTAAATGATTTCATCATGACCTACAGCCACAAAAACTCCATTACCAAAAGTCACATCATTAAAAGTTAATGTGGTTTCCTTTAATAGAATGTTGAACCATATATCGGTAGATACAATAACTGTGTTAGAGCCAACTGCTACAAAAATATTGTTCCCGTATGCTATGGAATATAAGTTTTTAGTAACTGTTGAGTTGAGCTGTATCCAAGTTGGTGCCGTTATCAGTCAGATTTTATAAGTGTTCCGCTACTACCAACAGCAAAGAACAGATTGTTGCCAAATGTTATACCATTCAATGTTTACCGATGCGCCTGAGTTCCGAGATGTCCAGCTTGACCATTTGCAGAATGTATACGGCTCCGTCTGCACCACAAGCCTACAAAGTTGAATTTCCAAATGCCACATCTCTAAGATTGAGCAGTTGTTATTGTAGTCCAATTTGATCCATTGTCTGTAGATCTTTAAATATTACATTTCCAACGGCAACAAAGACATTATCACCATTTGCTACACCGTAGTAATTTGAAGTTTCAGTCGTTGTTCCAGAACTCCATGTAGCTCCGTTGTCGCTAGAATAGAGATTAGTGCCCTTTCACCTACGGTGACAAATGTTGAGTCCCATACGCAATTTCTTACAATTATTTGTTGTTCCGGACGTTCCATTATCCCATGACGATCCATTATCTGAGGAGGTACGGACAGTTCCTCTTTCTCCAACTGCAACAAAAGTATTATTACCAAATGTAATTGCATCCAGATCATAATATGTCCTTGTAGTAGTAGTAGTAGTAGTAGTTAGTTACAGGTGCGGGTTTCAGAGAAGCTTCCACTGCGTCTTCGTTTCCGCTGAAATCCGAACAGGAAGAAAAGATAAATGCAAAGATAATTGGAAAGAGCAGTCTGTTTTTCATTAGAATCCCCAACCTAATCCAAACATAAAGCTTGTTCCCGAAAAGATAAAGTTCTCAGCACCAGAATTGATATCGCTGAATTCAACTTTAGACCAACGCATTCCCAGAAGCATTTCCCATTCCCCGATTTCCATTCCTAAGTTTCCGAAAAAACTGTAACCGAATGCCTCTTCCGTCGAAAAATCCCCGTATTGACTGCTTATATCAAGCTCGCCTCCATATATAAATGGTATCGGAATAATGTTTGGTAAGACGACTCCCATTCCTGGAATGATAACCCATTCACCCGAAGTAGATTTAATGGGCAATAAATCCATGATGACAGAACGTAATTTGTTCAATGTATCTTTAGGTCCGCCTTCAATTACATAGGTTTTCGAGATATCAAGGGATGTAACAGATGCCTTAAAATCCGCACCAGAAGATGATTTTGATTCATAGTTAAGAAATGTTTGACCAATACCTGCATTCGAGAGTACTGATGGCCAAAACCCCCAATCCTTCATTGTAAAAAGATATGAAATGTTACTTAAATTATAATTTGATCCTTCATAATTATGGAACAAAACCTCTGATACGGAATTTAGCATCTTGTTTTTCAAAATCAGTAGACTGATCTTCACATTGATCTACTAATATATCCCCATAATCCTGACATATTTTATTTCTTTGATCTTTGAGTGACCGATAAAGTGCCATGAGCATGGCTTCTTGTAATCCATCAGCACTTTGCTGCTTAGAGTTACCATAAGCATTCAGATCCGGACCAGAAAACGTTATTATAATAGTATCATCTTTAACCTTGGGATATACCTTATACAAACATTCATTACTGAGTAATATTTGCTCAATTTTTGTATCAAATTCTTTTTTTTCTTCGGTCGTAGTTGAACCATAAGTTCTAAACTTTGATTTTTCAAAATACTTCACATCCACCAAATACTGAGAAATTAGACTTGTAGCGATTTCGGCTACTAGTTTCTTATCTGTAACTTCAGTTTTATTCTCCATATCGGCGCTGATCTCAAGCCAGCATTCGTTTTTTTCAATCTCAGCCTCAGCCAGCAGTAAGGCACATTCTTTATTCAAGACCGAACCACGGTTATCGCAGATCTCTTTTCTTTTATCCTCAAGAGACCTGAAAAGTGCACTCAGAATGGATTCCTTAATTCCATCGACCCCTGTTTTCTTGCTTTCGCCGTTGGCATTAAGATCCTCGCCGGTAATAGTGGTGATCATGGTATCTTCGGCATTGTTTACCTGCACATCGTAAATGCAGGCATCGTTCGAAAGACCTGCCGGAGGAATGGCGATGACTTCCGCAAAATAACGGGAAATGAGCGAAATGGCGATTTCAGAAGTCAGCAATGGATCCAAAGGTCCCTGGTCTGTTTTTTTAAGAAATTGCCCCTTATCGAATTTAGTGGGATTATTGAAAAATTTCTTATAGCGATCCCAATTTTCATTATTCTTATGGACCTCAATCATCTTTTTGACATTACTGTAACCCAACTCCTTTGCGATGCTATTCCAATTTTTTTGAATATTGCTCTGGTATCTCATGTCAATTTCGACTTCAACCAGTTTTTCTTCACTCGATTGAGAGACTTTTTTTTGTTTTTCTTTTATATAAACAGTTACATAACAACTTGCTTCTTCTGCATGGACTTGGAATAAATCCTGCAAATAAAGTAGTGGAAAAATAAAATAAATAATTTTCTTAGAATTATCATAAATGGAATTATTCGATTCTTTTTGCGATGATAATAATATTGAAGCCTGGAGAATCATTATTAAAATAATTTAAAAGTATAAATTATTTTGGTGAACATGACAAAATAAGAGGTGCTCAGTATTTCCAATGTAGAATGCATCATCTCTTTTGTATTCTTGGAATACTAGCCAAAAGGGCAACCAAGAAAATCTGCAGTAGTTCCAACTAAAACTGCAAATCCCACTTTTTTACAACACAATCAAAGCGATAATATCAGTTACATTGTCGTAAATAGTAAAAATATCATATCTAAAATTAATTTACAACCTACGTGAAAATTTTATACATGATCAAGATAATACTAATGGTACTGGTAAGGTAGCCCAAACGGTGCCTGAAACAACCACAATATCTAAAATCTGGAGAGGTGTCTGTCATTATCACTTTCATAAATTTTCTGACAGAGGTAGTCCTTTATTTACTGTATAACAGTTGTCTCTAACAGGGCGGTGGTTCCTTCTGAATTTTCTTCCGGAAATGGTAATACATCTTTAAACAAAAGAGTTCGTTGAACAATTTCTTTGAAAATAGGTGCAGCAATAGTTCCACCATAAATTGAAGTTCGCGGTTGTTCAACGACAACGAGTACTGTTACCAAAGGGTCAGAAGCAGGAGCGAATCCTACAAATGAAGCTATGTAGCGTGTTTGGGAATATCGTCCAAGCTGTTGATCATAGATTTGGCTCGTACCTGTTTTTCCTGCAACTTGGTAACCCAAGATTGCAGCTTTTTGAGCAGTACCTCCTTTTTGTGTCACAGAAATTAGATACTTTTTGACCAGTTCCGCAACAGAGCCTTCGACCACAGGACTGCGGACTCCTAAACCAAACTTGTGACTCACTTTACCTCCTACATCTTTTATTTCCTGTAATTTATTTCCGTTTTTATCAACGGCATACTCCACAATGAAAGGTGGTACCCATTCTCCTTCGTTTGCAAAAACATTTGCTGCACTCACCATTTGCAAAGGTGAAACAAGAATAGCTTGTCCAAAAGAAATATTTGCATGATCGATTGTCTGCCATTTTTTTGGAGAAATAACTCTTCCGGTAGCCTCTGCTGCAATGCCGGAGTTTGGACGACGACCAAAACCGAAGCGCATGATGTATTCATGAAAACGTGTTGGTGGCATACTCATACCAATTTTTGCTGCACATATATTTGAAGATTTTTTTAATACCTGCTGAAGTGTCATTACACCATGCGGTGACGTGTCACGGATCATGTTAGTTCCTATTTTGTATTCACCATTTTCACAGAAAAATTCTTGATCAGGTGATATAAGCCCCTCACTCAGGCCTGCAGCAATTGTAATCATCTTAAAAGTGGAACCGGGCTCATATCCCAAAGTAACAGCTTGATTCAGATGATGTGCTCGGCTGTAGTCCTGATAACGGTTTGGATCAAACTCTGGATAAGATGCCATAGCCAGAATGGCTCCAGTTTTGGAATGAAGTGCCACGACAGTTCCCCGATCGGCTTGTGATTTTACCACTCCTTCCCGCAGGGCTTTTTCTGCAAAATGCTGAATAGCACTATCTATTGTCAGTTGAATAGAATATTGATTTGGTATTTTTTTTGGAATGTTGGAAAGTGGTACTGTACGGAACATACCTTCTTTTTCCACAACATATACCGCCGGTTTTCCGGCAAGTAAAGGTTCGTATTTGCTCTCAATACCTTCCAAACCCTGTGTATCAATTCCGGAGTATCCTATAAGTTGTCCGGCAAAATTTTTATTAGGATAAAATCGACGGAACTCCTCAATAAAACCAATTCCATTCAAACTAAGCTTTTGTACCAGTTTAGCCTGTTCCGGAGGTAGTTTGCGTTTGATCCAGATAAAATTACGTTTAGATTTAAGATTATTCAGTAGTTTATGGTAAGGAATTTTTAGAATGGGAGTAAGAAGTCTGGCAGCTTGTGCAGGTGATTCTATCTGTCTGGGTTTTGCAAAAAGCGATTTTAGTTGAATTGAAACTGCTAATATACGCCCGTTTTTGTCCAATATTCTGCCACGATGTGGTTCCAGTGTTACCGTACGCTCATGTTGTGACTTTGCTTTTTGAATATAATAATCTGCTTTTAGAATCTGCAAATAAAAGACTCTGCCTAAAACTGCAAGAAAACAAATACCAAAAAACACAAGTACTGTGAGGAGACGTGTTTTGAAACTGTAGAGCTGAAAATGCGGAGAATGATTCATATTAATCTTATTCAGCGCTGCTGCTTACATCAACCCATGAAAGTTGATACTGTATTGTGTCCGGAGAGGCCATAAGCATTGTTTTTTCAGCCAGAGCTTCCAGCCGCTGTGGTCGAGTAAGATAGCTGATTTCCACTTCAAGTAATTCCAACTTGGAAACTAAAATTGAACGCTGAGTTTCCAGTGAGTCAACCCTGTGTCCCACCTGCCGGTAATTCATCCATTGTGTAAGGTAAAAAATACACCCAATTGTTACCAGACCCCAAACCAGTAAAGTAATGTGAAAAGACTGCACAGACCTCCAAATAAAACGTGGCACCAGCTTCCAGCGAAATTGGTGTTTTAAAGAGTGTGGTTTGCGCCGGGCAGAATCTATGATTGATCTAAGTGACATTGAAAATATTAGCTGAAAGAAAGAGTAAATATTTGTTTATCTCGAAGTTATAAACTTCTTTGTGTCAATAAAATGAGCACTCTATTACAAATTGCACAAAGTGTCCCAAATTACTTATTATCTTTAATACTCTGTGAAGCATCTGCAGATATTTGTATATCAGCATTTGATATACTTGACAAACTAGATTACAAAGCAGACGAGATAGAAATTACAGATATGTGGGCAAATGTATTAAAGAAAAATGAAACACATCAACCTCATACACATTCAAACAATTTTTTAAGTGGCGTTTTTTATATAGACGCTGATGATACTATGCCTGGTATTGGCTGCCTATTGGAAAACTCAGTGAGTCAGAAAAATTTTCAGAGTTTGATGTAGATACTCTTGATATGATGGTTCAGGAAGGAATCCGTTTTGCAATTGACGTTGTTTCTCCAACACGAACCGAGAGTGACCGTGAGTTGGTTGATCTGGTGCGTGAGACGCAACCGAATGCGATGCTGTGCAGTCGAGTGGGGCACGGGATGGGCGACTATGAGAGTCTCTCAGGAATATGGTGGTATGGGAGCGCCTGCAACACTAGGATTGATAATCAATGAAGCCTTGAATGGAGCAAATCTTGGTTTGAGCATGTTTTTCGGCTTGACCTCCGGTGCAGCGGAATTGATTGACACCTTTGGTTCAACTACATTGAAACAAAAGTACGCAGCTAAAATGTTCCAGGGGCAGTACACGGGAACCATGTGTCTGAGTGAGCCTCAGGCTGGTTCAGATGTTGGTGCAGGGACAACCAGCGCAGTACTGGTAGAGGAGGGTGTTTACAAAATAAAAGGTTCAAAGTGTTGGATTTCTTCCGGAGATAATGATTTAGGTGAAAATGTGATTCACGCTGTTCTGGCGAGGGTCAAAGGTGCTCCGGACGGTACCAAAGGTTTAAGTCTGTTTGTGGTTCCGTATACACGGGTGAATGACGACGGAACTCTCGGAGACGGGAACGATATCACTGTTGTTTCAATTGAAGATAAACTGGGTATCCATGCCAGCCCCACCGCGGTTTTGAATTTCGGAGAAAATGATGATTGCCTGGGGTGGATTATAGGAGAAGAAGGCCGGGGGATTTCTTCGATGTTCCTGATGATGAATGGTGCCAGAATTTATACCGGACTGATCGGTCTGGCTCTGGGAGGAGCAGCCTACGAAAATGCAAAAACTTATGCTCAGGAACGTGTGCAGGGTACGCATATTTCCAAAATCCGTGATCCTGAAGCACCAAAGGTTTCGATTATAAATCATCCGGCGGTAAGGCTTAATCTGATCAACATGAAAGCCAAAGTTGAAGCCATGCGCGCATTGCTTTATTTTACCTCTTTTCAATTTGATCTTGAACAAATTGCAAAAACGGATGAGGAAAAGCAAAGTGCGCAAAACATGGTGGATATACTTACGCCGATGTGCAAAGGCTGGTGTACAGAGGTTGGTCTTGATGTGGTTCGGGCAGGAATTCAGGTACTAGGCGGTGTTGGTTACACCAAAGATTTTCCGCTGGAACAACTCTTTCGTGATGCCAGAATTGCTCCGATTTACGAAGGGACCACAGATATACAGGCCTTGGATTTAGTAGGTCGTAAAATGCTTCAGCAGGGTGGAATGTTATTTCAGAATTTGATGGAACGGTTCAGTCAATTGATTGGAAAACACAGTGAACATCCGGAACTGGGAGGAGTATTCAAAACATTTGAAGCGTACTGTGAAACACTTTACGAAACATCTATGGGTTCTCAGGAAGTCATAAAAACACGTGGTATGGAAGGTATCGCACTTTATGCTACTCCTTTTTTGATGTTTTTTTCCTCAGTAACCGCGGGTTCGTTATTGCTGGAGCAGGCAGTTATAGCCGCAGAAAAACTAGCTCAAATAAAAGCAGAAAAAGGAATCGGTGAACTTGAGCTTTCAGCGTATCTGGAGGAGAATGAAGATGCCCTTTTTTATGCAAACAAAATAAAAACTACTTGCTACTTTGTAGATGGCATAATTCCGCAATTTGAGGCTTTGCTTGCAGGAGGTAAAAAGCAAAACTTTGATGCGCTGGAAATTACTTTTTAAACTTTTTACTACAAGCAGAATTTATGGAATACAAAGGTCAGGCAATACAGTGCCGTAATCTGGACAATAAAATTGATCAGCTTTGGCCTGAAGAGAATCCCATATAGGAGCTTCTTGTCCTTCACCGTTCGGAGATCAGTGCTCTCACCAATGCCAGCAACGTCAAAGGCCTAATGCTGACGAGTGCTAAGTCGAGTTTTATTGTTGGTGCAGACATTACTGAGTTTTTGCACTTTTTTAACACTGAAGAACAAGAGCTCATTGATGCAAATATGCAGGTCAATGCAACCTTCAGTGCCCTTGATTGCCGCTATTCACGGTACCGCGTTGGGCGGTGGCTTCGAAGTGTCTCTTGCTTGCCACTACCGCTGTGCGATCGCCTCGGCGAAAGTAGGCTTGCCCGAAGTAAAGCTCGGTTTGCTTCCTGGTGCAGGCGGTACTCAGCGATTACCGAGACTTGTTGGTGCAGACAGTGCCCTGGAATGGATTGCCGGAGGAACAGAAAATTCTCCGGAAGAAGCGCAGAAAATAGGTGCAGTAGATGCGGTTGTTGAACACGAAATTTTGCGGGATGCAGCTCTGGATCTGCTGAACAAAGCAGTCAGCGGAGAGCTGGACTGGCAGGCAAAGCGGGAGGAAAAACAGCAACCCTTAATGCTGAATGAAAATGAGTCAATGATGGCTTTTGAAACTGCAAGAGCTTTCATAGCCGGAAAAGCCGGTCCAAATTATCCTGCACCGTTAACAATTGTCGGTGTTATGCAGGCCAGCGCGAGGTTCACTCTTGAGGGAGCACTGGAGATTGAGGCAGAAGGATTTGCGGAACTAGCAAAGTCTCAGGAAGCTACAGCTTTGATCGGATTGTTTTTAGGCGATCAACTTCTCAACTGTTAAAGCACTTAGCGCCTAAGGCTGCCAATGTTGAACAAGTGGCTGTCTTGGGGGCTGGTATTATGGGTGGTGGTATTGCCTATCAGTCAGCTTTTAAAGGGGTCCCCATTGTCATGAAAGACATTGCTGAGTCAGCCATTCAGTTGGGTTTGGATGAGGCCACAGACATTTTACAAAAGCGCATTAAACGAGGTCAGATGCAGCCTGCTCAAATGGCTAAAGTACTTAACAACATTCGTCCAACCTTAAATTATGCCGATGTGACTCAGGTTGACTTAGTAGTCGAAGCGGTGGTGGAAAATCCAAAGGTTAAAGGTATGGTGCTGTCTGAAGTTGAAGGTCATGTTAAGGACAGTGCGGTGATCACCTCTAACACTTCTACTATTTCAATTGATCTTTTGGCTCAAAGCCTCAAACATCCAAATCGTTTTTGTGGCATGCACTTTTTTAATCCGGTTCATAAAATGCCCTTAGTTGAAGTCATTCGTGGAACCAAGACAAGCGATGAAAAAACTATTGCTACAACGGTAGCTTATGCAGACGCTATGGGCAAAAAGCCTATTGTGGTCAATGATTGCCCTGGGTTCTTCGTTAACCGTGTATTGTTTCCTTACTTTGGTGGTTTTGGCATTTTTGGTAAATGACGGAGTAGATTTCAAGAAAATTGATAAAGTGATGGAAAAATTTGGTTGGCCAATGGGACCGGCCTTTTTGTTGGACGTTGTTGGTATTGACACTGCATTTCATGCAGGTGGAGTAATGGCTGATGGATTTCCCGAACGGATGAGACAGGATGTCCCGACTATTATCTCGAAAATGTATGAGAATGAATGGTACGGGCAAAAAAACGATAAAGGTTTTTATATCCACAGCAAAGATAAAAAAGGTAAACCCAAAAAAGAGGTGAATCCTGGCGTTGCTGCTTTTCTCAAGGAATTGGGTGTTGGTATCGGTGAAGGTATCAGTGATGCTAATATAATCGACCGCATGATGCTTCCAATGTTGATGGAAAGCTCACGATGTTTGGAAGATAACATCGTAGAAACGCCAACTGAAGTTGACATGGGCCTGGTTTACGGAATTGGTTTTCCACCTTTCCGAGGCGGAATTTTTCGCTGGGCGGATACAGTTGGTTTGAATGAATTACTTCAGCGAGCTGAAAAGCACAAAGCACTTGGTAAAGTTTATGAACCTACTGAGCAAATTATGAAGATGGCAAAGGATGGGAAACTATTCCATCCGCTTGAGTGATTAGTGTTTTTAGCCTTTTTGTATACGGATTATGAGAGAATAACAAAATTGATGAACCTGTGAAAAGGCCTTAAAATTTGTCATTTCAGCAAAGCAAAAAATTATGCAAAAGTTGTTATGCTAATCTTGTTAAGATTTTTGTTTACGGTCGATATGACAATATGGAGATTTCAGACTTTTAGGAAGTCATCAATAATGGTGGAAGATTTACTGTATCATTCAAACATGATGTGCAGATAAATGACATCACCTAACTTTAACAAATTGAATGAGGTATTATGGAAGAAGCTGTATTTGTAGATGCTGTTAGAACTCCAATGGGTCGCTCAAGAGGCGGAATGTTCCGGAATGTACGTGCCGAAAATTTATCGGCTGCACTGATTAACGAATTACTAAACCGCTATCCTGAACTGAATCCTGAGGATGTCGAGGATGTCATTTGGGGCTGTGTTAATCAGACCAAAGAACAAGGGTTTAATATTGCCCGCTTTATTTCGTTGATGACACTTTTGCCTCACACTTGTTCTGCACAGACCGTTAATCGCCTGTGCGGCTCATCGATGACTGCGGTTCACACGGCTGCAATGTCGATTATGTGTGGACAGGGTGATGCTTTTTTATGCGGTGGTGTAGAGCACATGGGACACGTACCAATGGATCTAGGACTTGATCCTAATCCTAATACAAGTAAGTATTCGGCAAAAGCTTCAGGCATGATGGGTTTGACCGCAGAAATGTTGTCAATACAATATAAACTGACACGGGAAGAGCAGGATTCATTCGCATTACGTTCCCATAAAAATGCGTCTAAAGCCACAAAAAACAAACGTTTCGCAAAAGAAATTGTCTCGATAGAGGGGCATGACGAAGAAGGTAAGTTGATGCTCTGCACGGAAGATGAAGTAATCCGACATGACGCAAGTATGGAAGGACTTGCTGCACTGCGACCAGTCTTTAATCCAGTTTCCGGTACAGTGACTGCAGGCAATTCCTCTGCAATATCTGATGGTGCTTCTGCTGTCTTAATGATGTCTGCCCAGAAAGCAAAGGATCTTGGTTTGAAACCTTTTGCAAAAGTCAAAGCTATGGCTACTGCCGGTGTAGACCCTGCGATTATGGGTTATGGCCCTGTTCCAGCAGTAAAAAAAGCGCTGAAGCGGGGTGGCCTGGTAATTGGAGACATTGATTTGTTTGAATTGAATGAAGCGTTTGCCGCAGTAGTCTTAGTCGTTTATGGACGACCATGACATAATGGATCAAACTCTACCAATTTAAATGGTGGAGCAATTGCGCTGGGCCATCCTCTCGGCTGTTCAGGCACCCGCATTCTTGGAACTCTTCTGCACGAAATGCGTGAACAGGATTCGACATTGGGAGTTGCAACAATGTGTATTGGTCTCGGGCAAGGAATTGCGACAGTTGTCGAGCGGGTTTAACAATTCAGTATGAGAAACATTCAATTGATTACTCGTACAGGACAAGTCATCTAAAATTTATTTTCTTAAGGCAGATGCCGTATTTGAATTGCATCGATTTTTCCTGAGCCTGCAAGTACATCAGAAATTACTACCACTTTTTCTTCAGACTGAAAACCTTCCCTCTCCTTTAGTACGTTAAAAGCAGTTTGCAGAGTTTTCTCCGGGTCCTGACTGAAGGCTATCCTGAAAGGTCGTATTCCACGTCCCATCATCATTGTTCTACGTGCTTGGCTAACGTTTGTGAAGGCATAAATGTCACTATAAATCGGACGGCAATTACAAACTAAATCGGCCATCACACCACGTCGTGTAATCACAACTATGCAGCGAGCATCTAAAGATTGAGCTAACTCCACTGCAGCCAGCGACAATTTCTGTTTATCACTGTCAGTATTAAGTTTGTCAACAAAACGCAAACCCGGATGTTTTTCCACGTGCTCAGCAATGTTAACTAGTTGGTCGATACAACGGAGAGGATATTTTCCAACAGTAGTTTCTCCTGATAACATAACCGCATCCACTTCTTCAAAAACCGCATTTGCCACATCAGTCACTTCAGCCCGTGTAGGAAGCGGATTTGTGATCATTGATTCGAGTAAATGCGTAGCTACAATCACCCTTTTACCCTGTTCTGCACAGGAACGGACAATTCGGCGTTGTACCGTTGGTACAGTATGGATTGGAATTTCAACACCTAAATCACCGCGGGCGACCATTACTCCGTCAACTTGCTCAATGATTTCATTGACATTCTTAACACCTTCCTCATCTTCTATTTTAGCGATAATCTTGATCTTACCTACTTTATTGCCAAGTAATTCTTTTAACTGCAAAATATCTGCAGCTTCCCTGACAAATGAAAGTGCGATATAATCAACGTCACTTGCAATTCCAAATTTAATATCACGGCGGTCCTTTTTGGTGATTGCCGGCAGATTGACACGTACTCCTGGAAGATTGACATGTCTTTTACTCTTCAGTACGCCGCCGTCAAGTACACGACAACGCATCATGCGCTCATGCTTTTCTAAAACCTCCAAGTTTATCAAACCACTATCAACAGTAATTTTATCACCTGCCTGCACAGTTCTGATCAAGTCATCATAATCAATATGGATTGATGTTTCCTCTGGATCACTTTCCCCCCTGACCACGATCGAAATTACTGAACCTTTTTTTAAATCCAGATCGGATGCGAGGTGTCCTGTACGAATTTCCGGACCTTGTGTATCAAGCATGATCGCGACAGGAAACTTTATTTTGCGGTTTAGTGTTCTGATGTGTTTGATTACACGTTGATGCCAATCGTGATCACCGTGAGACATATTGAGCCGCGCAATATTCATCCCTGCACCAGCCATCCTCTGTTGCATTTCAAACGATTCAGTCTCAGGACCAATCGTGCAGATTATTTTTGTTTTTATTCGTCTGTCGTACATGAGATTAAAAAATAAAACTTAAAGTTTAAATAATATGATTAGTATCTTGTTCCGAAACTGCCTGATTAATGTCAAGTGCAGTTTAGGAGAAAAATATATACTATTGTTAAAAAACAACAAGCTTTACACTGAATTTATCCACTTTAGCAGAAAATCAAAAATCATTATGATGATTAATATTGTCGAGATTGATTTGAAAAATGTTAGTAAGTGTGTTCAGATAATTGTTTGAAATTGTCGATAATGCACTATTAAAAACAATTTAAAAAATATTTATGACAACACTACCTCAAACCCTCCGCTGGAGTGCAGGAGAACTTTATTTGCTCGATCAAACCAAGTTGCCGCTCGAAGTTATTGAAGAAAAACAAGAATCGGTTGAGCAAGTATGGGACTCAATAAAACAATTAAAAGTACGAGGTGCACCTGCGATAGGAGTAGCTGGAGCATATGGTCTGCTGGTAGCGATTCGTGAGAAGACAGCGATGAATTTAAAGGATTATTCACAGGAAGTTGAAAAAAAAGCTGCATATCTGGACACTGCACGTCCTACGGCGGTTAATTTAAAATGGGCGCTGAACCGTATGCTGAATAGCACTAAAACTTTTTCCGGAAATGGTTCAAGAGGTTTGTACAAGCATTTAGAAGAAGAGGCGATTCGTATTCATGAAGAGGATGTTCAACTGTGTTTGAAGATGGGTATTAACGCAGTGTTACTGATCAAAGAAGGCATGGGAGTTTTAACTCACTGTAATGCCGGAGCACTTGCTACTACCGGAATTGGAACTGCCACGGCTCCAATGTATCTGGCACACCAGAATGGTGTTCAGTTTCGTGTTTACGCTGACGAAACACGACCATTGCTTCAAGGTGCACGTCTGACAAGTTGGGAGTTAAATAAGGCGGGACTGGACGTGACTTTACTAACTGATAACATGGCCGCTCATATAATGTCACAAGGCTTAATTGATATGGTGATTACCGGAACTGACCGTGTTGCGGCTAATGGTGATGTGGCAAATAAAATTGGGACGCATGGACTGGCGATCCTGGCAAAACACTTCGGCATTCCGTTTTATGTAGCTTGTCCGTATTCCACGATTGACTTAAACACTGCTGAAGGCAGTGAAATTGTGATTGAAGAAAGAAAGGCTGAAGAGGTTACTCACTTTGGTTTGCGAAGAACTGCTCCAGAAGAAATAAAAGTCTGCAATCCTGCTTTTGATGTTACTCCGAATGAACTGGTAACAGGTTTGATAACAGAAAAAGGAATTATACGTGCGCCTTTTGGTGAGAATTTGAGAAAAGAATATCTTTGATCAGAGAAATAAAATACCAATGAAAAACTTGTGGGATCCAAAAGAAGCTTCTCAATTTGAAGAAAACTCACTCCAAATGAGAGTCTATTCCTCACGTTTGCTGGGGAACAATTCGGATCTGGTACTGCACGGTGGTGGAAATACTTCGGTCAAATTCCAGGAAACCAATTTGTTTGGCGAAGTAGAAGAGATTTTGTACGTCAAAGGCAGCGGCTGTAATTTGGCTACGATTGAAAAGAATGGCTTTACGCCGCTTCGTTTGAAAACATTACGTAAATTGGCGGAGGTGGAAAATCTCAGCGATGCAGAAATGGTGCGTCAGCAGCAAATGGCCATGACCAATCCTGATGCACCCAGTCCGTCCGTGGAAGCTCTGCTGCATGCAGTTATTCCTTTCAAGTGGATTGATCATACACACGCAGATGCAGTTGTAACCATCACCAATACACCCAGTGGAAAGGAGTTGATTCAGGAAATATACGGTGAACGTCTGTTCATCATTCCTTATGTGATGCCCGGATTTAAATTGGTACATAAAGTCAATGAGCTGGCCCGGAATGTTGATTGGAATCAATACGAAGGTATGGTACTGCTAAATCATGGTATATTTTCGTTTGCTGAAAGTGTTCTTGAAAGTTACACGCGGATGATTGATTTAGTGTCGCTGGCAGAAAAGTATCTGGAAAAGAATTCGACCATTAGCAGTCCGTTAACCCAGGACTCCGTTTCGGGGAAAGCGTTTTTTACGGAACATCCGACACTTCAAACTCTTGCCCGTATTCGCCGCAAGGTTTCTGAAATTCGTGGGTCCGCAATGTTGGCTCAATTGAATTATGGTCCAGAAGCCCGCAGTTTTTCAAACCTGCCAAACGTCAAAGAAATTGCGACCCGCGGTACAATCACTTCTGACCACTTGATCCGCACCAAACCGGTTCCAGCTGTCCTCGATCCGGAAAATATGGAGAAAAGCCTTGAAAATTTTGCCTCCGGATACAAAGCTTATTTTGACCGACAGACTAACGGACAACAAACCTGTTTGGATTGTGCACCACGCTGGGGTGTCTGGCCGGGAAAGGGTACGGTCGCATTCGGAAGAAATATAACAGAATCCGGAATTGTTTCCGATATTGTAGAACATACTGTAAAAGCCATTCAGCACGCAGAAGCAATTGGAGGTTGGAAACCGGTTACAGAAGAACATTTGTTTGAGGCAGAATATTGGGTACTACAGCAGGCAAAACTCAAACCACGGAACGATGTAAGGGGCGTGAAAAATGATACTCAGGAATTTGAAGGAAAAATTGCACTCGTTTCCGGAGCTGCAAGCGGAATTGGATTGGCTTGTGCGAGAGAACTTTTCGAGCAAGGTGCGGTTGTTGTGGGTTTGGATTTAAATCCGGATATCTCCAACATATTGTCTGAACCGGGTATGCTGGGTATCGAGTGCGATGTGACCGATCAAAAAGCAGTCAGTGAAGCAGTGTTAGTAATTGTACGTAAATTTGGAGGGTTGGACGTTCTGGTTTTGAATGCTGGGACTTTTCCGGCAGGACAGACGATAGAGGAAATGGATGAGCAAACTTGGTCCAAAAGTCTGGCGATCAATTTAACAGCTCCTCAGCAATTGCTTCAGTCCTGTGTCCCCTTTTTAAAAGAAGGAATTGATCCGGCAGTAATCTTTATGGCCTCCCGGAATGTTCCTGCTCCAGGACCCGGAGCTTCTGCTTATTCGGTTCCAAAAGCAGGTCAAACTCAAATGGCCAGAATTGCGGCTTTGGAGCTGGGTAAATTCGGAATACGTGTCAATATCCTTCATCCGGATTGTGTTTATGATACAGGACTTTGGACTCAGGAAGTCTTGGAGCGCTCTGCAAAACGCTATGGTTTAACCGTTGAAGAATACAAAGGACGAAATGTTTTGAAAAAGGATGTTAAAACGAAAGAAGTCGCACGGATGGTCTGCGCGATGTCCGGTTCGGTTTTTGCGAAAACAACAGGTGCACAAATTCCGATTGACGGCGGAAATGAACGGGTGATTTGAAACACTCAAAAACTCTATAATTTAAAAGGAAAAAGTAATGGCTGATTTAGACGCGGTACAAGATACGAAAGAATATTATTTGGACATTCCTCAAAAGTCAGAGGCGTTTTATCTGAAAGGTTCGAATGCACTTGGTTGGGGAATGCAAAACCGGCTGGCACGAATTTTCAATCCAAAAACAGGACGTACAGTAATGTTAGCATTTGACCACGGATATTTTCAGGGTGCGACCACCGGGCTTGAGAGGATTGATGTTAACATAATGCCGCTGGCTCCGTATGCAGATACACTGATGTTGACGCGTGGTATTTTACGAAGCGTTGTTCCGCCTTCAATGACTCAAGCCATCGTGATGCGTGCATCCGGAGGAACGAGCATGCTCAAGGAACTCTCAAATGAGGAAATCGCTGTTGACATCGAGGACTCAATCCGGATGAACGTAGCCGCGATGGCAGTCCAGGTTTTTATTGGCGGAGAGCATGAAAAGCAGTCAATTATCAACATGACCAAACTCGTTGATCAGGGAACGCGTTACGGAATTCCAACTTTAGCCGTAACTGCAGTAGGCAAAGAAATGGTGCGTGACGCGCGTTATTTTAGACTGGCCACCAGGATTTGCGCTGAACTGGGTGCACAATATGTTAAAACCTATTATGTCGAAAAAGATTTCGAAACCGTAACTGCCAGTTGCCCGGTACCGATTGTGATTGCCGGAGGAAAGAAACTTCCGGAACTGGATGCCTTGAAAATGGCTTACAACGCGATTCAACAAGGTGCTGCAGGTGTGGATATGGGCCGCAATATCTTTCAGTCTGATGCCCCTGTCTCAATGATCCAGGCTGTTAGAGCCGTGGTTCATGACAATGAATCTCCTGAGAAAGCATTTGAGCTTTACGAAACCCTAAAAGCTGAAGGTTGATTTATACTCAAAATACAGACTCAAAATTATTGGATGCTATTCCAATTATCTTTTGATCCTCTTTTTCTCCTTTTTCTTCTTTTGTGGAAGCACCATTACTCTCCGGGCCTGGCAGTTAACGTTTCCTTTTTCAACTTCAGGTAATGCTGAAAGGGCGGGAAGTCCTGAAGTACCCGGATCCATGATTTCAATATGAGCACAGGCATAAAGCTCATCCATATAGGTATCTAAAAGGGCTTCACGCTTTTCTGAATACAAGCCATTTGAGTATTTGTTGTTTTGATCTTCTGAGAGATATGTGCAGTCCAGATCTTGTGGAAATTGTTCTTCGTAAATGTAGAGCAGATGATTCCCAATACTCGTTTGTATAACATTACTGATTTCACCGCGCTTTAAATTTTTGGTGGCCTCACCTATTTCTGCCAACAAATCTTCGGGCTTAAAAATTCCCAGCTTTCCTCCGGTACGTTTGGCATTGATATCTGCAGAGTGAAGCTTTGACAATTCTTCAAATGTGATTCCGCTTTTGAAAGATTTTCGAATAGTTGAAACCTGTTGCTGTATTTCTTCATCCGAACCCTGCAAAAGTATTTGTGCCAAACCCACTTTTCGCTCTTTCCTCAGTTGTTGTTCACAGAATAACTTAATTTCATGGGATTCAATCCTGATTTTTGAATCGACTTCACGGTTAACAATGTATTGTTTTTTATAATCACGTACCAGTTGTTCTTTTAAGTCTTCTTCTGCATAAACCTCAAGCAATTGAGGCTGGTCATCTGCAAGCCGATCCAGGCGGGATTCTATTTCTTTTACTCCGGGTTCAATTTTTAGCGCCTTTGCACGGTCCAGCAGCAGCATTTCCTGCACGAGGTTCATCAACAGTTGTTCATTCAGTTCTTTTTTTGTTTTTTCTGCAGAAGACTTTTGATCCTGAATTGCAGCCGCCACATCCTGCGCTTCACTGCGTGTAAGCATCTGACTGTTGACGATTAAATATATTCGATCAATTACCTGTGCTTCTGCGTGAACATTGTTTGCGAAAAATCCAAGTCCAAGTGTGGTGGTGGCAATCAGAAATAGTGAGTAATAATTAAAGTGCATAGTCGTTTTGTAAAGTTGCAGTTTGTAAGTGACGTAATTTCCAGGCTTGTTCCTGAAGTCCTTTTATCGGCAAACGGGAAAGCGTCCGGATTTTGCTCACTGTTGCCCGTTTGAATAATCTGTTGTCTAAAAAATATTCTGTAACTTTTGCATATGTCTGCCAGCGGTAAGTTTCATAATTTTTGAAGACAATTTTTAATTCCAGCCAGTTTTCATCTTCCAGCCAAAGCCTGTTATGTATTGAAATCAAGTCGTATGTTTTTGGATTAAGCAGGGCAAAGTGTCCGGATTCGAAATCTCCTATACTTAAAAATACATGATTGTCGTCGCTGATGTGATAAGCAATAGCTTTATAAATAATTCCAGTTTCTTCTAGTGCTCTGCTTCGGTCATCCTTGTATCTTGACCGAAAACGGAGTTGGTGCGGCAAAATGTCTTCAGTCTCTAAAGTACGGTTGTCATTCAGAGAAATGGACAAAAGTTCATCTTTGTTTTCATAGTAAAAATGTAATAACTGTCCTTGTTCGTCCTGTGTTTCTACAATTAGAATTTCTCCATCCTTCCAATGAATGACCTGTTTAAAACTCCTTGCCGGCAGTTCAACAGGGTTTTTTGAAAATTCACCATCTTCATTTTTTGCAAATGGGTCAAACACCTGAACAACGGTTTCCATTTTTGCACGTTTCCAACTCATTCGCTTCTCCATTTGGAACATCAAATCATCCCAGGTTAGTGGGAAAAAAGCAGTGGCCGGTGCAGCAAAGCAGAAAAGAGTTCCGATAAGAAAAATAAAGATAAGTCGCATTTAAATTAATAATTCTCTTTTAATTCAAATATACACATGTTATGTTATCAAGGTTCTCAGATTTTACTTAAATGCGCAATCCTGAACCTCTGTTAGATGTACCGAATGCATGTCGGAGATTAAATCTTGATAATAGAAATGTGGTATTACTACTTTTCATTAACTTTTCATTATTGATTGCGAGATTATTGTTCAATCACCTTAATAAAACTGGAGTCTAAATGCGAAAACTAAACCTCTTATTGTCATTCATACTTGGCCTGGCTCTGTTTTTCAGCGGTTGTGCAGCCAAAAAAATGGAACCGAAACCCGAAAATTTTCTCACACTTGCCGATCTCTCAGGCCGTGTTAATTTGAAAGAAGACTCACCGGGCGTACGTGTAATCAGGATAAAGGCCAAAGCGTTCATCAAGCGTAACGATATACGTGCGGCAAAAGCCAAAGCAATGGAAATAGCCGGTGCAAAGGCAGTAGATGAAATGGTGCGCGAATTATTGGCTGATGAAGATTACAACGATAAATTTGCAGATATTGAACAGTATCTCTCAAAAAATATCCAAAAGTATATTATTAAAAGTGAGGTCAATGACGAGAAAAAAATCTTCGGTGGCAGATATTACGGAATAGATTCTGCCCACAAGGTTGATCGTCAGAAAGTTCTTGTTGCCTTACAGAAAGATCTCAAACTTATAAACAACAGTGCCAGTTCGCTCGTGGTGGTAATCACGAGCAAAAAAGACATCGATCTTTCTGCGTCTGGATTCACGTTCAAGGATATTGAAGAGTCCATGATGAACCAGATTCAAACAGATTTGAATCAGCGAGGTTTGAGAGCGATGGATTTTCGTAATGCTGTTACTTCGGCACAAACCGATGAAAAACTTAAGGAACAGTTTGGAAAGATTTCCAAAGAACAGTTCATGGCAATAGTTTCCGGAAGTCCGGCAGATAAAGCATTGCTCAATACTCAGATTCAAAATGCGGAAGAATTTTACACGACAGGGCTGAGTCTGCTACGACAGCTAGCTAAGGTTGTGATTGAAGTTAATATTTTCGCAGTCAGCGGAAACATCAAAGGTGATATAGCACTTTCACTAAACGTCACGGCAAAAAACATCTCCACCGGACGAGGTGGAGCCTTTGCCAACTCAGTGATCAACGTCGCGCGGCGGGGTGGACCAAGCGTTATTACTTCGTCAATGATCACCGGTCTGGTTAAGGATTCCTACACCGACATGCAGAAAGAGTTTGTTCCTCAAGTAATCAAAGAAATGTCTACGATCTCAGTTGGTGGAAATCCTCTTATAGCTTACGAATTGGTGCTCAAGGATTTCAAAAGTAAAGAGGCCCGTAGTCTAAGGACAAAACTGAAACAAGTTGAAAGTGATGATTTTCGTTACATCAGTTTTGACAATTCAGTACCAACGATTGTTACGATCATAGTGCGTCATGTGGGAAAAACGGAGGATCTTGGTGATAAAATTATGGAAATATTTGACTCTAAAGGAATCAATACAAAAGAACCTATTGTCGCTCCAGATTTAACAGACCTCGTTTTTGTAAGACTTCCAGATGAGGAGTAAAATACAGTCATTAGTTTAAAAATTATCTACTTTATTGGATGTTGATAGTTTTCAAAACACTAGAAATTAAAAAAGGAGTTATAATGGGTGCGATTAAACACAAAATGATTTGGTTAATGCTGATCATTTTCGTTATTACAGGATGTGCAAGTATCGAAAAAGCTGAGTCCCTGCACCGCCAAGGTGAAAAACAGGCAGCTTTGGAGATGGCAATTTCTTTGCTGGAGGATGATAGTTCAAAAGTTCGCTTACGAGCAGTTAAGCTGATCGGTAAAATTGGAGGACCTCAAGCTGGCCCAGCTTTACATCAACGATTAGGTGAACCGGATGATCGGGTTCGCCGTGAGGTTGTACGTAATTTAGGAAGTCTACAGTATGAACCTGCAATGGAAGACTTAGCTGATCTGGTTACCGAATCCAATGCAGATATGGTGCGTGCATTAGCCGATGCATTCAAAGCCTATGGCAAGCCTGGATTGGATTTGATTGTGTCCCGCTATGACTCCAGCAAGGGCTCTAATCGTGCAAACTACAAGGACTTGCTGATTGCTGTCGGACCAGAAATTGCTGACTCGATCAGCAAACTCCTAAAGGGACGTTCATTCTTTGATAATCGAGACACTTTTGATATCCTCCGAAGTGTAAAAAATCCAAGAGTTGCTACTTTGATGTTACCATATCTTGCAAATGAAGAAATTGCAGATCAGGTAATGGAAGCTATGAGACACCTTGGTAGAAATGCGGTTGAAGCAACTATTACCGCCCTTCAAAAGCAAAAGAAAACTGGAGAATTACTGGTCACTGAAAGATTGATTAGGATTTTGGGTCTACTCAAAGCAAAGTCTGGAATTGAAATGCTGGAAAGCTACAGTCAGCATGACAGCGATCGTATCCGGAATGCGGTCGAACAATCACTCTTTCAAATCCGGGGATTTTAATTTAGATTTTCAAAGAAATACCATCTTACAAAAAGCCGATTCGTTTCCTATGTGGAGCGGATCGGCTTTATTGTTTTTTATAACAAAGTAAATGGGGTTTTTTCAAATTGAGATATGACGGTAGTGTGTTACACTCTGAAGTAATGACACTAAATTTAATACAAAAATTATTGATTTCGAAGCTATAAAAGAGCTTTTCCCAACATATAAAATGAGGGAAGATAGAAAAAAATATTAAGTCAATTTACCCGGCTCCTCACAATCCTCAACTAAAGTGTAATCATGTTTTATGAACCAATCAAGAAAGATCACGGGCTTCCGAAAAACCCCTTCAACAGTTTGGTGATTCCCCGTCCCATCGGCTGGATAACTTCCCGTGATCCGGAAGGGGTGGTGAACCTCGCTCCGTACAGTTTCTTCAACGCTGTTTGCTACAGTCCCCCCACTGTGATGTTTGCCTCCGGAGCAGGGAGCGGAGAGGACGGACTGAAGGATTCAATACGCAACGTTGAGGCAACCGGGGAGTTCGTCTGCAACCTTGTGACGTGGGAAAACCGCGAACAGATGATCCAGACATCAGCCTCGGTGCACAAGGACGTAAACGAATTGGAAATGACGGGATTGACGTCGCAGCCGGGACGGATGGTGGATGTACCCTGGGTTGCGGAAGCCCCTGTTCACCTGGAGTGCAGGCATGTCAAAAGTGTTGACCTTCCGAGTTGGGGTGACAAGGACCGCTATGTGGTGGTTTTTGGGGAAGTCATTGGAATCCACATCAAGGATGACCTGATCACGGAAGAAGGTTTGGTGGACGTGGGTCGGATGCATCCGCTTGGACGGCTGGGCTACAACGACTACACGGAAGTGGACTCAAACACAATCTTCACAATGGTACGGCCAGACTGAACTCTCATTGTTACAAAAACCTGCCGAATGAACCGACTCGCTGAGTCCATTGGAATTGCTTCAAATCTTGTTTTCAACCTGAATTGGTGTCTGGATCACGGATCAAGTCCGGGATGACAAGAGGTAAACTGTTTCAGGAATACCTAATTTTATCGATAACTAATTTAGCAGCCACGAAGTTTAATTCAAAAAGAATTAAACTCATGTTTTCCACAATTAGTTTCTACGGGACAATTTGAGTGAAAAAATTTAATGAGATGAACACAATTTATAATTTGTTCTATGAGGTTTGCTGAACTGTCCTCTCAAAATTATTTCTAAGAAATAAAAGAATTTAATGAAAACCCTGAAAATATTGGGAATCAGCCTGGTTGTACTGACAACGACTGCATGTGTTAATATCATACGATATGAGAGGCCTGAGTCCGGAATAAAACTGCTGAAAACCACTTTGAAGCGTATCATCCTGCATGAAGATTATATCAGTGCGGAAAATGATACTCTTGGAATCAAAGTGTTTTTCTTTAATGAATTGGCAGATCAATTGTCCAACATGAAAGCCCATGAAGTTATTGTACTCAAGTCCGGAACTCCTTTACCTAAATTGGGAGACAATAAAGGATCGCTTTGGATAGTTGGTGACATCTGGAGTCGAAGTACAAAGCAGTCCGGAAGGAAGGTACACCTTAAAACTTTGAGCAGCCGCTCACCTGGTTTCTCCAGCAGCAGGGATGTTCTGGAACATTTGCATTGGGAACAGGATTCGGTCATGTCATACACAAACTTGTATTTCATTGAACTGTCTGAAAATCCCAAGCTGCTTAGAAGTTCAATCACTGCTTCCAATTTTACTTCATCCAAAGTAAATGGTGACAGGGGGACAGCATACAGAAACATTTTGACACGAGTGGAGTTCAAGAACCCCGATGAAGAAGCCAAATCGTTTTTTAGCAGTGCAAGTACAGATAAACGACTTGCAGCAGGTTATCAGGTAGTCAGTGTTATTTTAAATGAAGATAACCGGCAATTCGCCCTCAAACAATTAGCAGAAGCTTCAGTTAAAAAGCATTTTACTGTACAGCAATGACTGTTTTGAGAAAGTTTGATGTCCGCATAGTCATTTCGACTGTAGTGAGAAATCTTAATGATATTAGTTTGGTTGCTTATATAAGATTTCTCGCATCACTCGAAATGACATTGTATTAGGAATTTTTATGACTGCATCAACAATGATTTATAAACAAGTAGCACGATGAGTGGTTTGAAAATTCTTAAAATTCTTCCTTTGATCTTAATCTTTGGATTAGTTTCCTGTACTGACAAGCTCCAGTTCAGTACTTCGATTTCGCCTTCAGTTGAACTGAATTCCATCAGGACTCTTGCAATTGGTGATGTTAGGATTTTGCAGAATGATGAACTAACCTTGCATGACCAACTAGGTAATTGGACCGTGAGACAGAAAAATCTGGAAACGAAGGGGCTAGAAAAATTTGTTAAACTTTCCCTGATATCCAATCTAAGTCGTTTTTCTGATTACAACATTGTGGATCTGGCTGAGTTCAGCACAATGTTCAGCGATGAATTGAAGTCTATCAAACCTGTCGCTGGGATGAGTATCAAAGAAATTGATGCAGTACTGAATCTAAAACTTGCTGTTCGTGTGGTTACTCAGAATGGACAATTTGAGAGAGTCAAAAGTTTTTCAAGACGAACTTCAAGAAAAATTGGGAAGAAATGGAAAACTGTGGAACATATCTCTCAGGACCGCAAAATTACCGAGCCTTACCAAACCAGAACTGCTTCGATTTTCATGACTGGAGAACTGGTAAAGGTTAGTGGTGGAAAAATTAGATTGCTGAAAACTTTCTCAGAAGTTTCAGTGGTTTCTATGGGAAGCGGCTTTGTTCCAGGTAGTTTTACTCAGTCGGTTGATGGAAATTTTCTATCGTTTTTTAATGGAGATGATCGCAGCAAAGAGGAGAAAATAGGCAATTTACCTCTATTAGCATTAAACCATGAAACGCTTGAAACTCTGCCGAATGGTTCTGCCAATATGTCATATCGCCTGGCCCTGCAAATTTCCAACATGATTCTTCCCAAGTTTGCACGTTATACCGTTCTAGCTACAAGGACGATTGACAGTGGTGGAGATGAAGCTGCAGTGAATTACCTTAAACAAGCCAGGGTGATGAAAGCAAAAGAGAAGATAGAAGAAATTATTTCCAGTACCGAAGATAAGTCTGCAGAGAATCTGTATAACCTGGGAATTTGCTACGAAGCATTGGGCGAACCTCGAATTGCAATCCAGTTGTATGAGGAAGCTTTGCGGTTGGATGAAGCAAACAGCAATGTCATTGAAGCTTTAGGTGCTTTGCAGAACAAAATATTATGAAGCAAAATTTATTGAACAACAAAATTATTTTTCCACTAATTATGCTCATGTATTTTACTGGCTGCACCACTAAAGTGGCAATGAGAACCTGGGTTCCTCCGCAAAATACAGGGCAGAATATTGCTGCCAAAGCAGATTATTTGATTATAGTTAATTCTCACAAAGGTGAACTGCTTTACGATATTATGGAGGATGCACTGCGTGAGCGTTTTACCGAACTGCCGTTCCTGACAGTTGAAGGCTCATTCAGCCCTGTAGAACTTTCCGGACAACTAAAGGACTTTAACTTAAGGCCAAGAATTGAAATGCAAGGCAGAGTTGCTTTTCTGAGGTATGAAGTAAAAGAAAATTCTGAAGTGCTGCGCTCACAATCGGTTAGACTTGTTACTCTAAGACGCTGTAATTATCTTCTTGAAAAGAATCAATGCGCTGTTATCGGAACAGCAACTTTGCGTGAAGGTTTACAAAAAGTAAATTATGTCCAATTTGTATCTCTCAGCCTGAAAGATGCGGATGGGAATCAAATTGTTCCGGATCAGAGCTTTGAGCGGGGATATTCCAAAAGTATGAAAATGGTTCCGGATGAGATTGTTTTGCGGAAAAAAGTCAGTAATCTGATTGCAAGGGAGTACACCAAACAAATATTACCATACAGAGAGAGTTTTGATATAGTGCTGCTGGATGGTGACAGCATTGCGTTGGAGATGATTGAGAAAGGGGCTTATAGCCTTGCGTTCAAAAGGCTGGAAAAACTGATTACCCGAGATGCAGTAACAGAAAAAACAGCGGAAAATCTCTATCTTCAGGGAGTTTCACTCGAGTTTCAAAGTGACCTGACAGGTGCCTCGTCATTTTACAACGAAGCCCTGCTTTTGGATCCTGGGAACGAAACCATTCTGGAGGCCGTTAATAGGATTAAAAAAGCGGTTTTGGTATCCAAAAAATCTGTTTAATTACTTTCTGGTGACTCAGGCTTTTCTATGGTTTCTTTTTCTGAGGAATCTTCGTCGTTTTTAGCTTTTGATTCAAGACTTTCTTCAACTGCATCTTTTTTTTCTTTTTTGGGTGCAGTTATCTTCTGAGTTAAGTCCGTTTTTTCCAGAAGGAGGAGCTTCTGCTTCAACAGCATCTTCCTTTTCTTCTACCGGAGGAGTTTCTGCTTCTGCCTCAACTTTATCTTCTATTTCATCCGTGGTTACAGACTCTTTTTCTGCTGCTTCTTTATCTGTTTCTGGAGGTTCAGCTTCAGCACTAACGGATTGTTTTTCTTCCTCTGCAGAGTCAGCTTTTGCTTTAGAGTCTTCTTCTGGAACTTCAACAACTGGAGGGGGAGTCGAAAGTATTTCAGTGATACTCAAACCTAAACGTCTTTCTTCCAGATCAATCTTCATTACTTTTGTTTTTACTTCTGTCCCTACAGGATATACTTCATGAATTTTGTTTTTCTGAATGGAATCATCTATTTCAGAAATATGCACCAAACCTTCTACTCCATCAGATACCTCAACAAAAATGCCAAAGTCGGTTAGATTTACCACTGTTCCGGTTATTTCTGTGCCAAGAGGATTATTTTCATCAAGATTTTTCCATGGATCTTCTGTTAACTGTTTGATGCCCAACGAGAGACGCTCTTGTTCTACATCAATATTAAGTACTTTCACCTCAATTTCATCACCTTTACTGGAGAAGTCAGTGGGTTTAAACTGGCGTTGTTTCCAGGAAATATCTGATACATGTACCAGGCCGTCAATTCCTTCATCAAGGCCAACAAATATACCGAAATCTGTTACATTGCGAACAGATCCTTTGACGATACATCCCACAGGATAGCGATCAAGAGCAAGTTTCCACGGATTTGCCTGAACTTCTTTAAGTGAAAGTGAAATCCGTTTGCGTTCCACGTCAAGATCTTTGACGATTGCTTCCACCACTTCGTCTCCAACTTTCACAAAATCTTGTGCAGATCTCAAGTGTGTTGACCATGACATTTCAGAAACATGGATGAGACCTTCTACTCCAGGTTCAATTTCGATAAATGCACCATAGTCTGTCAGACTAACAATTTCACCCGAAACTTTTTTGCCCATTGGAAGACGCTCTGAAATATTATCCCAAGGACTTGGCGTTAACTGCTTGAGTCCAAGTGATACTCTCATTTTCTCTTTATCATAGTTGAGAATTTTTACTGTAATCTTGTCACCTATTGACATCTCATTCGGGTGGTTGATACGACTCCAAGAAAGGTCTGTAATGTGAACCAATCCATCAACTCCACCTAAATCAACGAATACACCATAATCGGTGATGTTCTTGACCTGGCCACGGCGTGTATCGCCTGGCTTGAGCATCGTCGAGTGAGCGAACGGCGTTTCTCCATCGCGATCTATTTCCAGCAAAACTCTACGGGAAAGGACAATGTTTCCGCGTTTTTGGTTGAACTTCAAAATTTTAAAATCAAAATCTTCTCCCAGCAGATTATCAAGGTTACGTACGGGACGTAAATCAACCTGAGATCCAGGCAGGAAAGCTTTAACTCCAATATCTACGGAAAGACCTCCCTTAATTCGTGCCACAATTGTTCCGCGTACAATCCCGTCTTCTTCATAAACTTCTCCAATTTTCTGCCAGGTTCTTACCTTTTCTGCTTTGCGTTTCGAAAGATAAGTAACTCCGTCTTCATCTGCCTCCAGTGCCTCAACATATACTTCCACAGAGTCTCCAAGTTCTACCTGGAGTACACCTTCAGTATTCTGAAATTCATTTATAGTTATCAGACAGTCTGATTTGAAACCAATATCAACAGTGACATAATCACGGGTTATTTCCGTTACCGTACCGGAAACAATATCTTCCTCGTGAAAACCCTTCAGGCTCTCTTCATAGAGTGCATCAAAGTCCTCATCTTCTTCTAAAAATACAATTGGATCTGGTTTGGATGGAGCGGCGGGGGGAACTGGGACTGTTTTTTCTTGAGTGGTCACTTTTACCTTTAAGTTGATGGAACAGCTTTTACAAAAAAAGCTGGTTAGGGTTGTTGGTAGTACTGAAAATTAACAGTTAGTTAAAAACAGAAAACAACTAATTTAAGAATGTTATTCTGCTTTATGAAGTTGTTTTCCAGACAGGCCAATAATTTATACACTTCTTCTACATGAAGAACTGCAAATCAAGAGAGTCTATGATTCTCCGGATTTTCTTTCTAAATGTCAATATTATTGATTTAAAAAAATTGACTGGTGTCAATTTTTACCGGTACTGTTTTAGCTAAGGAGGTAAAACTGTTGAAGAGGTCAGAAAAGTAGAATTTTTTATTTAATGTACATAATGATTCAGCACCCGCTGTTCTAAAACATAAGCGAGGAGTTTTAAAACAACACCATAAACTAAGGTAATTACTGCCATAGTTACCTTAACTTTCCAGTTATCCAAATCATGAAACATGAAAATAACAATTAGAAGCGTTCCTATAACTCCCATTTTCAGGGAAACAAGACCCATAACGTTCAGGCAGCGTGCTACAGCACGTGCATCAATGATCGTAACCCGCTTGGCACTTCCAAAAGTGTAAGTCCAACAACGCAAGTATGTAGTCCAGGAGGTTGCCGATATACCAAAAAAAATGGCTGCAGGTAAAACAAAAATCAAGGACCAAACGTCTAAAACGTACAATCCATTTGAAAAAACAAGGGTCATTTCTTCAACATCCACAACAACAGCTGCGGAGATAATTGTAAAGAAAAACAGAATACTAAACCACATCATATAAGCTCCTGACTGATGAGTTGGCTTGCGGACCTTCTTGCTGGCGCTGTGCCGAAGAGAAGGGTCCCGCAACAATTGATCGACTCGTAATTCAATGTAGGCCCACTTGGCTTTAGTTTTATCGCCACCGGCATGAGACATTGCCTTGAGCCAGAGGGCTTCGTCAATTTCTTTTTGCTCGATGTCCTTGTAGGCCACCAGATAAAGTTCTTCGTTCATAATTCTAGCTATTTTGTTAGGCCGAAGCGCTTTCCAAATGAGAGTCGTTTATCACTGACTTTAGTTACCTAAAATGCTTTAGGTGTTGATCATTATTTTATACTTGCATTTTTTTGACCGTTTTTCTCAAAAAACTTCCATGTTCTTTGAAAAACTAACTATGGAACATTGAAATTACTTAGGATCCCTATCAGAGACGAAGCTCTAAATCCAAGCCAAGCCCTTTGATTTGTTCTGTTAGTTCTTCCACTTGTTTATCTAAAATGGGTCAAATGGAGGTAGCATATTTTCCCATTCTTCTGTATTAGTTTTAGAAGCAAAGAGGCTTTTGAGTTCAGAGACAAGCGGGTAATTTTCTAAAGTTTTTCGTAAATTTGTGAGGTTCATTTGTGCTTCTTCTGCGACTTTTTGTTTATTATTTTTCCAGGCTTGATAAACACGCTGACACTCCGGTGCAATCAGGTTTGCTGTTGCGGTAATACAGCCCGCTCCACCTTTGTTTAATATGTCCAGTAATAAAGTTTCAGTACCTGTGTACACCATGAAGTCCGGAATGTTTTGTACTATGCCCAACATATTCTTCCATTCTCCTGAACTGTCCTTGATCCCCGCGGCAATGTCTCCAAAACGCTGTTTTAATTCCTGTAAAATTTCGACACTGAAATTATAGCCGCTTAGTTTTGGAAAATTATAAAAAATGATACGCAGTCGTGTGTCATCCACAATGGATATCAACTCCGAATAAAAACGGAGAACACTTTTGTCGCTTTGCGGTTTGTAATAAAAAGGAGGGAGCACCAAAACTGCATAAACACCTGCATCAATGCTGGCTTTAGTTAAGTGTACAGCATCCTTAAGAGAACAAGAGCCAGTACCCATTATAAGACGATCCGTTGGTAATTTCTTTGCAGATATTTCAATAATGGCTAGACGTTGTTCTATAGTCAACGAATTAGCCTCGCCAGTGCTTCCAAGTAATGCTACTCCATCAGACCCTGATTCGAGCAGCCATTGTACATGGCGAACTAATGCTGGTAAATTTGGTTCATATGATCTTTTAAGTGGTGTCAAGGAAGCTGTATAGACACCGTTTAGAGGGCAATTCATACACAAAACTGTTAAAGGTTGAGGAAAAGATGATATGACAAAAACGATTAGTTAAACTATCAAAAATTAAAAATAGTATTTATATTTGTGAAAGATCTAAACACAGAGCTTATTCCGATACAACTTGCCGAATTTGCTCTAGTGCCTTGAGAATTTGATCCTCTGTGACCATCAAGTTTGTGACGGCTCTGATTGAAGTGTTGTCCCATGGTAGCATGTGAGTATCCTGTTCACTCAGACGCTCGGCAAATTCATGTGAAGACATTTTTGACAAACTGAAAATTAAGATATTTGTTTCTACATCTTCAGGATTGATTTGAATTCCCTTAATTTCTTCAAGTCCCCTAGCAAATAATTTTGCATTCGCATGGTCTTCATTCAATCTTTTTCTATTATTTTCTAGCGCATACAAAGCGCCTGCAGCTACAATTCCTGCCTGCCTCATCCCACCACCGAATTGTTTTCTGTATCGCCTGGCCTCCATTATAAAATCGAAGCTGCCCACCAAAGCTGAGCCCACTGGTGCCCCAAGTCCCTTGGAAAAACAGACACTGATTGAATCAAAATAACGTGCAATATCAGTATGCTATAACTTTTAAATTTGTTGCAGCTCCTAATAATTTTTCTAAATGGAGATGTAACATATATATCCACTGAATTTTCTACTTCGGCTAATTTTTCAAGTGGCCAAACTTTTCCCCCTCCACGATTGGTCGTATTTTCTAAACAAACCAGCTTTGTACGAGGTAAATGCAAATCCACTGGTCTCATAATTGTTGTATGAGGTTCTTTTTCGGAGATAACAGCTTCCATTTCTTTTGCCCCAAAAACTCCTCTTTCTCCCGAAATTAAGCTGCAAATCACTCCTGAGAGTGCCGCAGTTCCACCAGCCTCATAAAAATATATGTGTGCATTCTTGTCGATTAATATTTCATCTCCGGGTTCAGTGTGTGTTCTTACTGCGACTTGATTGGTCATTGTTCCGGAAGACATATAAATAGCTGCATCTTTTCCAAGAATTTCTGCGACACGTTCTTCCAGAGCATTGACGGTTGGATCCTCACCATAAACATCATCACCCACATGGGCTGTGCCATTGCTTCGCGCATTTCTGGAGTTGGAATTGTTATTGTATCGCTACGTAAATCAATCATAGTTATGACTTGTTATTAAATGTAAAAAATTTTAAGATTTTAGAGAAAATGATAGAAAACAAAGGGAAAATCCCTGTCCTGAATTTAATCAGGATAGGGATTTTGATGGAAGGATAAGTTTTCAGGAAAGTTGCGTCAGTGCACGTTTGGCATAAACCTTGGCCATGGCCGCTCGGTATTCTTCACTGACAAAAACGATCACTAAGAACGCTGTGGCCTTCAGCTGCTTTTCTGATGCGAGGACAATTGATGATTCATTCAAGGTTGGCCCCTGAGAGCACTCTTCAACTCCCGAATCCCGAAAAGCCCATTCACCCACACCACTGAATCCGACACGTAATCAGAGCAGGTTCCCTGCCGAAGACTCAATGAGACTACCGCACACCTACATAAGGATAACGAGATGCCGGTTGTGGAAATTTCAAATAGCAGGAATTAGCATTTGCGCTGTCAGTTGGAATCCTTATTTCTGTCATGATTTCATTTTCACCTAGAGCAGTTTCCCAAAGCCCGGTGAAATAATCGGAGACCGGAATAGTTCGCTCTCCTCCGGTACCTTGGACCACGATAGTGGCATCAAGTGCCAGCACCACTCCCGGATAATCTGCTTGAGGATCGGAATGCGCTAAAACGCCGCCGATGGTCCCACGATTCCGGACTTGCACATCACCGATTTGTCCGGCGGCTTGACTCAAGGCCGGAGCTTTTTGTGACACCAGATCAGACGATTCAATAGCCCAATGTGTGGTTCCGGCTCCGATTGCCAAATAATCGCCTTTGTCGTTTATGTATTTTAATTCCGGAATTCCTCCAATGTCAATTAGAGTTTCCGGAGTTGCCAACCGTAATTTCATAGTCGGAATCAAACTGTGTCCTCCCGCTAAAATTTTGGTTTCCTCGCCGCCTTGTTGCAGAAGTGAAATCGCCTCCCTCACAGAACTTGCTCGTTGATAATTAAAAGATTCTGGAATCATTTTTACCCCTTTTATAGTGAGTTAGTTAAGTGATAATTTATTACTTTTAATTCAGCTTTGCATTGCAGCCCATACACGCTGCGGTGTAAGCGGCATCTGTAAATCCTTCACCCCGTAATCTGAGAGAGCATCAATTACTGCATTTACAACAGCCGGTGTAGAAGCAATAGTTCCAGCTTCCCCGACACCTTTAACGCCTAATAGGATTATGTGGGCAAGGTGTTACTGTATGATCTGTCTCAAAGAATGGCATGTTGTCAGCTCTGGGTATGCAATAATCCATCATAGAAGCATTCAACAATTGACCGGAATCATCATAGAGCAGCTCCCTTCATAAAGGGCCTGGCCAATACCGTGTGCTATGCCACCATGAACTTGTCCTTCAACAATCATGGGATTTATAATATTACCTGCGTCATCTACTGCAATATACCTGACGATTTTAACTTCTCCAGTATCTTTATCTATTTCAACTACGCATATATGTGCACCGAAAGGATAAACAAAATTTGTTGGATCGTAAAAACTTGCGAAATCGAGACCAGGTTCTTCATTTTCAGGATAATCGTGAGGTACATATGCCGTAAGTGCAACATCACCAAAACCGACAGATTTTTCTGTACCTTTTACATTCCAAGACCCATTAGCGAATTCTAGGTCTTCTGGATTACATTCAAGTTTATGAGCTGCGATCCTGGCTCCTTTCTCTTTTACTTTGTCCACACTTTTCATAATGGCACTACCACAAACAGCTAGGCTCCTAGAACCGTATGTTCCCATTCCAAACGGTATATTATTTGTATCACCATGACTTATTTCAACCATATCGGTGGATATACCCAATTTATCGCTAACTAATTGAGCAAAGGTTGTTTCGTGACCTTGTCCATGACTATGAGAACCTGTAAAGACAGTTATAGAACCAGTTGGATGAACCCTTACTTCTGCGCACTCAAACAAGCCTGCTCTAGCACCCAAAGATCCCACAACAGCGGATGGTGCAATACCACAAGCTTCAACGTAAGTTGAAAATCCGATACCCATCAACTTACCATCACTACGAGCGGCAGCCCGTTCTTCTTTGAGCTTTTCGTAGTTTGCATTTTTTAAAACTTTTTTCAAAGCACCTTCGTAGTTCCCACTATCGTATTGCAAAGCAACCTGAGTTTGATAGCCTTCTTGTTCCACGCCATCAAATGGTGGAATAAAATTTTTGAGTCGAAATTCAGCGGGATCCATACCAATTTCCCTTGCTGCTGTTTCTACAAGTCGTTCAACGCAAAATGATGCTTCTGGGCGCCCAGCTCCACGAACGGCATCCACTGGGACAGTATTGGTTACGACACCAGTCACATCCACGTGGACGGCAGGAGTGGTATATAATCCCTGCATCAAAGTACCATGGAGCCACGTTGGTATGCAGGTTGAAAAATTAGACAAATATGCACCGAGTGAAGCATAGGTCTTTGTTCGCAATCCAGTAATATTCCCTTCAGCATCTAATGCCAATTTCGCATCTGTCACATGATCCCGACCATGGCAATCTGTAAGAAATGCTTCGGTCCGGTCAGCTGTCCATTTTACAGGTCGACCGATTTGCTTGGATGCCCAAAGAACACCACACTCATCATTATATGTAAATATTTTACTCCCAAATCCCCCACCTACATCTGGTGCAATGACCCTCAGTTTATGCTCTGGAATGCTCAATACAAACGCAGCAATAATCAATCGTGCCAAGTGTGGATTCTGGGAAGTAGTATATAAGGTGTATTTATCATCATTACTGTCAAAGTGAGCCAGTGCAGCCCGTGGCTCAATTGCATTTGGTACTATTTTTTGGTTATGGTAGGAAAGTTCAGTTATATGGTGTGCATTTTCAAACGCAGCATCTGTTTCTTCCTTATTGCCGAGTTCCCAGTCAAAGATGGTATTGTTTGGAACATCATCATGAACCTGAGGAGCACCATCCAGGACAGCTGCTTTTGGATCTACAATTGCGTCCAAAACCTCATAATTTACTTCGACTGCACTGGCAGCATCTACGGCTGTACCTAAGTCTTCGGCTATTACTAAAGCCACTGCATCACCAACATGTCTTACTTTATCAAATGCCAAAATTGGATGACCAGGCTCTTTCATTGTATCACCATTCTTAAAATCAACCTGCCATCCACAAATAGATCCCACTATTCCAGCGTCTTTAATGTCTTTTCCTGTAAAAACGGTTATTACACCATCCATTGCTTTAGCAGCAGAAATATCAACGCTGACTAAATTTGCGTGTGCATGTGGACTTCGCACATAAACAGCGAATGTTTGATGCTGCATATTAAAGTCATCTGTGTATTTACCTTCACCTTTGAGAAAACGGTTATCTTCTACCCGTTTAACTGATTTTCCAATTAAGTCGCCCATTGAGTTCTCCTAGAGTTTTGTGGCGGCGTCTTGAACCGCTTTGACAATGTTGTGGTAACCGGTACAGCGACAGAAGTTTCCTTCTATTGCATGTCTTATTTCATGTTCTGATGGTTTTGGATTGCGATCTAACAATTGCCAAGAAGACATAACCATACCAGGAGTACAGAATCCGCATTGCAGTCCGTGTTTTTCCTTGAAACTTTCCTGAATGGGATGCAGTTCACCGTTTGTTGCCATTCCTTCTATAGTTTTAATTTCTGCACCCTCGCATTGTACTGCAAGCAAAGTACAGGATTTTACTGTCTCACCGTTTACGATGATTGTGCAGGCTCCGCAACTGCTGGTATCACATCCAACATGAGTTCCGGTCAGCCCAATATTCTCACGCAAATGCTGCACAAGAAGTGTTCGTGGTTCCACATCGTGCTCGTATGCGGTACCGTTTACTTTCATTGAAACTTTCATCGATCTGTTCCTCTAAAGAAAGTTAATTAATCAGCCATGAAAGGCCCGTGAAATCACTTTTTATATCGATTATTAAAGCTATAAATAACACCGAATTATTTTTTGTCAAATTATTTTTCAATTTTTTAAATTAACTAAAAATAATTAAGGACACACAATACTTAATTCAAAAAGACATATTTCATTTCTAAATACGTTACATTGATTGACAGATCCTTTTGCACTAGATCTTTGAGTATATTCGTTGCTCTAAGCTCGTGTTTTTGAATTTTCCCAGTCGCAGTTTTGGGCAGGGGACCGAAAATTATTTTTTTGGTCTTTTGAAACCGGCCATATGTTGTTTACAAAATTCTATAAGTTCTTCTTTCGTAGCTTTTCCGGTTATTAACTCAACGAAGGCACAGGGTACTTCTCCCCATTTATCATCAGGCATTGCGACAACTGCTGCTTCTCCTACTGCAGGATGTTGATAAAGTACGTTTTCAATCTCAACAGAGGAAATATTCTCACCACCGGAAATAATAATATCCTTTGACTCTGTCTTTGATTTGAATGTATCCGTCTTCATGTACAACAGCCAGGTCACCACTATGAAACCAGCCACCGTGCAAATGCTTCAGCAGTTGCTTCTGTGTTGTTCCAGATAGCCCTTCATGTGGTATTACCACGCATCACAATTTCACCAATTGTTTTACCGTCTGAGGTACCAGCTGTTCAGTTTTAGGATCAATTACACTATACTTCTTCCATCATTGGAAACGAACTACCCTGGCTGAGAAATAAGCTCTGCAATCTGCAGCTGGGACTTTGATCTGCCAATCTGACTGAGGCGCTGACTGCAGAATATGACCATAGGTTTCAGTTAAACCATATACATGCAAACGTCAAAACCAAACTCAGTCATACTTTCCAGAACCTTTGCCGGCGGAGGAGCACCGGCAGTCATGACTTTTATTGAGCGATCGAAATGTTTTTGTTCTTCAGTAGGGGCATTTGCCAGCATATTTAGAAGACAGGAGCGCCGCCAAAGTGCGTTACATTGTGACTGGTCCAGCAGAATCAAAAAGCAGCTTTCGGACTGAATGACGCATGCAAACCACTGTTGCAGCCAGCTAATGTCATGGTCCAGGCGTGGCCCCAACCATTGCAGTGAAACATAGGTACACAGTAAAGATAACGCGGGTGATGGGGTAATTCCCAAGCAGTTACTGTTCCCATACTCATCAGGTATGATCCACGATGATGATATACTACACCCTTTGGACGGCCCGTGGTTCCGGAAGTGTAGTTCAATGAAAGTGCCTGCCATTCGTCCTGTAAAGGAGGACATGTAAATTGAGGGTCTCCGAATTAATTAAGTCTTCATATTCCAAAACTTCTAATTCGACTGAGGGCTTAACTTCTGCTGAATCGTCGTCAATCAGAATTATTTTTAGTTTAATCTGTTCGTCTTGAAGAGCTTTTTGAGCCAGTGGCAGCAACTCACGATCCACAATCAGTGCCTTGACTTGTCCAAATTTCAGGATATATGCAACCGTTTCAGCATCTAGTCTGGTGTTGATAGTGTTGAGCACGGCACCGGTCATGGGTACGGAAAAGTGTGCTTCAAACAATTCCGGTGTATTGAAAGCCAGTACAGCTACTGTATCTCCCAAACCTACACCAAGTTCTGTCAGACTGGAGGCCATGCACAGACAGCGCTCCCGTAACTGGCGCCAGTTGTATCGTATTTCACCGTATATTATTGCCTCCCGCTCACCATAAATGTCTGCAGTTCGGTGTAGAAATGAGAGTGGAGTCAGAGGAACGTGGTTTGCCGGATTCTTTCTGAGTGACTCATATGCTTCTTTCATAAATCAAACTCACTTTCTTTGAAATGACGAAACAAAGTTCGGTTCTATTTGTAAGAATTGCTCAAAAATGCAAATGTAAATCTATCAGCATCCAGTCAATCAAATACTCGTACCTTTTTCAATACCTGTCAATCCAAGAGTTTCAAAATCAAAAGGTAAGTCGGTGATCCTGACTGACACTTCTCCAGAAGTGGTTTTAACATGTAAATTTTGAGCATCTTCCAGGTGTTTGAGTTCACACCTCACGAACGCCAGGAAGACTGAATATCGGGGAGACCAGGTGTTGGAAGTAATTTTTCCAACCACATTACTGCCGATAAATACTCTTTTGTCTATCAAATTGACCTTACGATCAATCACTATTCCAATGAGCTTGGTTTTTGACTTTCGTGTTCTTAGTTCCTCAAGACTCAGGCTTTCAATGTCTGCGTCCAAACTGACATACTTATCAAGACCACATTCAAACGGCGTTGTATTGTATCCCATATCTCCACCAAAAGACAGCAGACCGCTCTCAATTCGCTCAATCAAGTTAGGACAGCCCGGACCAACATTCAGGTCTTCACCTTTTGCAAAAAGTTCGTCCCAGAGTTGTCCCCCCAACTCCGAGTCATTAACATAAATTTCGAAACCACCCTGTTTGCTCCAACCGGATCTTGCCACCAACATCTTTGTCCCCTGGTAGTTAAATGTACTGCTCCGAAAAAAAAGAATTTTGCTGATTTCTTTTCCAAAAATCCGGGAAAGTAGTTCTTCGGCTTTTGGTCCCTGAACTGCAAGCGGCCAAATATCAGGTTCTGTAACAAGGGCATCCAATCCAAAACCAGTTGCCAGCCCTTTCGCCCAGAGCAATACATCTGAATCAGCGATTGAAAGCCACCAGTGGTTATTGCTGTGTTTGATGAGAATGGGATCATTGATCATTCCTCCGGTTTCGTCACAGAGAGGAGCATAAAAACACTGTCCAAGCTCTGCCTGTGACAGGTCGCGGGGAGTCATTAACTGGACAAGTTTTTGTGTGTCCGGTCCGGTGATCTCAACCTGTCTCTGGACGGAAACATCCCAGACCTGTACGGATTCACACAAGTGCCAGTAATCCTCTTCCAAACTGCGGAAGATCGAAGGCAAGAGCATGTGGTTATAAACTGTATATGCTTTTACACCACAGGCCTCAACTCGGCTGCTGAAAGGAGTTGAACGGGTTCTGGAGGAAATTAACAGTTCAGGATGCACAGCTCAGGTTTTGGAGAGTGACTGTGCCAGTTCTTTTTTGAAAATAAGTCTCATAGTGTTACCATCCTTATTGATGACTTCCACCACGGACCTCTTTTCAAGTACCAGTGGCAAAAATACCTAGCTTAATCTAGACTGATTATACTCCCCGGTTAATTGCCGGATGAGGCAACAAACCTGAACGAGCCTCAATCTAACACAAAAATAAGAGAAAGCAAGGTTATTTTTGATAATCCAAAAAAAATTGATGAGACTTTTCCGGAACAAATGTTTTGAGATTCTCTTTGCTTTTACAGGTAATCAGTAAATAAAAATTTTTAGTACTGTGATGAGTGGTATTGCAGTAGTTAGGGACAATTTTTAAAGTGTGTTGTTCCCACATCAGAGATACTCAAACTGTCTTAGTACAAATACGCTTCATAAAACTGGAAAAAATTCTGACTAAATAACCAATTATTTTCACCACCTCTTATGCCTTCAATCCATCCGCAGATGCAATCTGTCCTGCAAAAGAGTTCCACATTGGTAGCTCCTTATTCAATTACTGAAATCCCACTTCATCAGGCTAGGGAACTGTATGTGCTGGAAAGGTTGTTCTGGAATACCGGAGGTCCGAATATTCCCAGCATCATGGAAACAGAAGTTAAAGGGCCAGTAGGGGGAATTCCAATCCGGATTTATCAACCGCATCCAGATAAGTTTTTACCCGTGTTGGTTTATTTGCACGGAGGAGGATTTGTTGTGGGAAATCTCGACACGCACGACCGTATCATGCGTGAACTGGCTTTTCGTTCCGGTTGTGCTGTGATTGGTGTGGAGTACTCCTTGTCTCCGGAACAAAAGTTCCCGGTTGCACTTGATGAAATTAAATTAGTATTGCAATGGCTGAAAGAGGATGATTATACGAAAAAAGAAGCAGCTTTTAATATTGATCCTGACAGGATAGTACTTGGTGGAGATTCTGCAGGGGCCAGTTTGAGTATGGGGGCCGCCTTAAGTTTTAAAGAACAACTGTCCGGATTATTGTTGATATACGGCTGGTTTGGTCTGAGGGATTCCTGTTCTGTCCGTCTCTTTGGAAGTCAGGATGTGGGAATGAGCGAAGAAGACCTGGCTTTCTATCAGGATTCTTATTTGAATTCACAAGAGGATTTGAATGATGTACGTCTGGATGTTTTGAGGGCTGATCTTAATGGCATGCCTCCATCCTGCTTGATTGCTTCTGATATGGATCCCCTGCTGGATGACAGCACGGCGCTTGCCACATTAATGGAACAAGCCGGAGTCCCCTGTGAACTACACCTTCATCAAGGTGTTCTGCATGGTTTTTTACACTACAGCCGCATGTTGGATGGTGCCGTTTCTGCGCTTGATCAATCGGCGGAATTTTTACGAAAAACGTTTTGTCTCTTTTGATGTTTTTACGGTTAATGATGTCTGCAAATTCAATTCTCAAGAAGTTCAAATTCCGCCAGTAACGCTCGGTGATCCGAAGGATATTCAGCAAAAGAAATCTCTGAATTGTCTGAAACATTACCTAGCCGTTGAACTTTTTTCACCCGAACATTCGTTCCCGAAAAATAGACAAAATCAATGCGGTCTTCCGGGTCAGGAATTGACGAATCCGGAGCGTCCGGATAAATCCCCGCAGGCCAAGTGAATCCCGGAACTGCCACAGGGTCGGGATAGAATTCCCTGAAGGCATCTTTCAAACCCGCTTTAAGTACTTGCCTTGAAGTTGGGTAATCAACTTTGAGGGGACAAAGTCCGGCTTGGGCTGCTTCTTCTGTCCAGTCGAGATGAGACGGTTCGTTAAAATCTCCGGTGAGAAAAATCGGTTCGCCACTGGTAATTACACTTTGGATATCCCATAAAACTTTAGTGATTTCAGTTTCATGAGCAATTCGTGCTGAATTAATTGCCTGTGTCTCAGCATCTGGGAGTCGTCCGGATCAATCGAGTCTCCTTGGAAATAGTCAACGTTCATCAACTGATACGGTACATAAGGATAGTGCCAGAGGTGTGTGTTGAACATCCATACTTTCTCTCCGGAAGGCAATTCCACCTGAATACCTGAACCTCCGGGAGATTGTGCCGTAATCGGGTGACGGCTCAAAGTGGATTGCCCGGCTTGCTGAGTCCAGCGTGCGCGAAGCTTGTTGCCTTTGGCACCAAATTCTTCAAGTGCGTCCAAAACGGCGTGTCTCACATAGGAATATCCGAGAGCCTTTGCTATCTCCGGAGTCTGGTCTTCGTATTCCCGGTTTACATTTTCCTGAATGCCCACCAAATCAGCCCCGGATTCCCCGATCACTTCAATGGTTCGTTCTAGCGGTTGCCGATGTCCACCCCAGTAAATGTTATAACTCAAAACCCGCAACGTTGTGTTGGTCATAGTTCGTTATTTGTGGAGGAGAAAGAATTTGCTTTTGTTCAATTTTGGTAGTCTTGCAACCAATCTGAAATCATAATGAATTAATGTAGCAGCTCATGCAAGATTTTTTGCTTCACTCAAAATGACACACATTTGGGACTTTTTACGACAATATAAATATTGAAAAGAGAAACTGTTAGCTTGAAAAAGGTTAAAACAGTATTACCGAGCGAATGCTTTTACCTTCGTGCATCAAGTCAAATGCCCGATTGATTTCGTCCAGCGGCATAGTGTAGCTTACAAATTCATCAACTTTGACTTCTCCGTTCATGTACATTTCCACATATCCCGGCAACTGCGAGCGTCCCTTAACTCCTCCAAAAGCAGAACCGCGCCAGACTCTTCCGGTAACCAGTTGAAAAGGCCGTGTAGAAATTTCCTGTCCGGCTCCGGCAACTCCGATAATTATTGATTCGCCCCACCCTTTATGACAACATTCCAGTGCAGAACGCATCAAATTTACGTTGCCCACGCATTCAAAAGAATAATCCACACCTCCGTCTGTCAGTTCTACTAGAACTTCTTGAATCGGTTTATCGTAATTTTTGGGATTTACGAAATCGGTTGCGCCAAGTTGCCTTGCAAATTCTTCTTTACTTTCATTGATGTCCACGGCAATGATGCGTTCGGCTTTGGCTAAAACAGCACCCTGAATTGCACCAAGCCCAACACCGCCCAACCCAAACACTGCCACCGTCGATCCAGCTTCCACTTTCGCGGTATTTAAAACCGCACCAATTCCGGTAGTAATCCCACAGCCGAGCAAACACACTTTTTCCAAGGGAGCTTCCGGATTAATTTTGGCTACAGAAATTTGTGGCAAAACACTGTATTCGGAAAATGTAGAAGTTCCCATGTAGTGAAACAAGGTTTTTCCTCCGGACGAAAAACGTGAAGTCCCATCAGGCATCAATCCTTTTCCTTGTGTCAAACGTATGGACTGGCATAAATTAGTTTTTCCGGATTTGCAAAATTGACACTCTCCGCATTCAGGAACATAAAGTGGAATGACATGGTCTCCGACTTTGACGCTACTGACTCCCTTGCCTATTTCTTCAACAACTGCTCCGCCTTCGTGTCCAAGGATGGCGGGAAATATACCCTCTGGGTCATCGCCTGAGCGGGTAAATTCATCTGTGTGGCATAGGCCTGTCGCTTTGATTTCGACCAAAACTTCGCCGTTGGCTTGAAATAACTTACCATCAATATATTTTAACGATAGTGATAGCCCATCAATTTTTGGTTCACACATTAAATCTAATTTAAAATCTTTTGAAAAATAATAATTATTTGAAACTCTCACAATCTGGGTACAAATTCTAACTGAATTTAAATAATTTCTCTCATTATTCTATTTTATGCAAAATGATCAAGCAGCATTTCTGGAGCGTGTTGACAGGCAAAAACGTGTCCGGATGCTGGGGTCTGAAGTGGTGGACGGTCACGTACGCAGATCTCTGGAATGGCAACTGGACAACGTTCTGCAAAAGGACAGCCGCGTTCAGTAATTTTAACCTCACGGGCAATTCCAGCTTTGGCTTCATGAGTGGATAGAGTTTCCTCCAGCCAGCCCTGACGCATTTCCGGCACAGATGAAAGCAGAAGCCGTGTGTAAGGATGGAAAGGGGGTTGGAAAACAGCAGTTTTGGGACCTTGCTCAGCAATCCTTCCGGCATAGAGTACCACTACCTGATCGGCAATACTAGCCACCGTATCAAGGTCGTGACTGATGAACAGATATGTTAAACTCAATTCGCGCTGAAGTCGCTGTAGCAAATCCAGAATTGCTTTAGCAACAATGGTATCCAGCGCAGAAGTAACTTCGTCGCAGATAATCAATTCCGGTTCTGCCGCCAGTGCCCTGGCAATGCAGATACGTTGTTTCTCGCCTCCGGATAGTTCGTCGGGAAGGCGGTCGATGTAGTGTTCCGAAAGTTCAATATGTTCGAGCAGTTCAATGATTCGGTGTTCACGTTTCTTTCCGCTCAAACCGAGATAAAAACTCAAGGGACGGCCCACTATATCCCGTACGCGTTGACGTGGATTTAGGGCTACATCCGGAAGCTGATAAATCATCTGAACTTTCTGGAGCTGCTGTTTGCTGCGTTGGGCAAGTGCAGGTGGAAGCGATTCAGATTGAAAGTGTATTTCGCCGGAACGTGGAGGAAGGAGTCCTGTAATTACCCGGGCCAAGGTGCTTTTCCCGCTTCCGGACTCTCCGACAACGGCAACAGTTCTGCCTCTCTCCACCGAAACCGATATCTCCTGCAAAATATCCAGCCCATTGCCATAACCGGCTGTAACCGAATTGATGCTGAGAAGAGTTTCCGCATCCGAAATTTGTACAGTAGTTTGTTCATGACGGGTGCGGGCATTCAGCAATGCACGTGTATATTCCTGTTTTGGTGCCTCTAAAATCTGGCCGGTGCTGTTTACTTCAATCAGGTTCCCATAGCGCAAAACCATCAAGTGGTCAGCCAGCTGTGCGACTACCGCCAGGTCGTGAGTGATGTATATAGCCGATACATTACGAGCAGTCACAATTTCCTTGATCGTTTTTAGAACCTCAATTTGAGTCGTTACATCCAATGCAGTGGTTGGTTCATCAAAGACAATCAGATCCGGTCCGCAGGACATTGCCATGGCTACCATCATGCGTTGGAGCTGGCCTCCGGATACCTGATGCGGCCAACGCTCGCCGATATTGTCCGGATCGGGGAGGTCAAGACTCCGGTAAAGTTGGCGGCCTTTTTCTTTAGCTTCAGTCCGCGACATTATTTTGTGATCTACCGGGCCTTCTGCAAACTGGTCCAACAGGCGGTGTGCAGGATTAAAAGCTGCTGCTGCACTTTGAGCAACATAAGAAATACGGTTTCCACGCAGCTTCCTTTTTTGTTCTTCTGAGGCTGTACACAATTCAATTCCATCAAAAATTATTTCTCCTGAAGTAATTCTGCAACCGTCGCGGGCAAATCCCATTGCTGCCAAACCAATGGTTGATTTTCCCGCTCCAGACTCACCTATCAAACCCAGAATTTCTCCACGCTTCAGTTTTAAATCTACTCCGCAAACTATTTCCTGCCAACCTTTTTCTGAAAGCCCTTCAATTCTGAGCCCTTTCACTTCCAGCAAGGTTGCTGAAGATTCGCTTTCGGAATTTTTCTTTGCGTCAGCTAACATCCTTGAGTCCGCTTGATTTGTGAAGCAACCAGTCGACAATGAAATTTACCGCAACTGTTAACAGTGCAATTGCTCCTGCAGGCAGGAGGGGTGTTATGTCTTCAAAAGTAATCAGTGATGCATTGTCCCGGACCATTGAACCCCAATCCGCTGAGGGCGGCTGAAGACCAAGTCCCAAAAAACTGAGTGCGGAAATGAAAAGAAAAACGAAACAAAAACGTAGCCCGAATTCTGCGAGCAGTGGTGCTGTGATATTTGGTAATATTTCTTTGCGGATGACCCAGTCGAGTTTTTCTCCCCTGACACGAGCTACTTCAACATAATCCATTACTACCACATTCATGGCAGTGGCACGAGCGAGTCGGAAAACACGGGTGGCGTCTATAACAGTGATTGTAGCAATAAGATAGGGGACCGAAGTGCCGAAGATTGAGAGTATCAAAAGGGCAAAAATTAATGAAGGAATGGACATAAGTACATCCACAATTCGACTTAAAATCTGATCCACCCAACCACCAAGTGCGGCTGCAATCATACCTGTTAGACTGCCAAGCAAAAAAGCTAAAATCGTAATGCTCAGTGCAAGGCCAATTGTATTACGGGCACCGAAAATCATTCGTGAAAGCATATCCCGACCCAGGTTGTCTGTGCCTAGTGGATACTTGTCTGACCATAATTCAAAAGACCTTCCAAGAATTTCTCTTTCACCGTACGGGGCAATGAAGGGTGCAAAAATTGCCACTATGGAATAGATTAGAACAACCAGAATTCCAAATTTTGCACTCAATGGCGCGAGGAAATAATTTTGAGTATATTCGACATCAGCGTGGATGAAGCAGTCTGGGGTTTGTGACTATGGAGATGATGTCTGCTGAGAGATTGAGTAGAATGTAAACTGAAGCAAAGATCATTGAGCAGGCCTGTACAACCGGAATATCCCGTTTGGAAACACTGTCAACCATCAGCTGACCGAGTCCCGGATAGACAAAAACAACTTCGACAATAACCACTCCAACAACAAGATAAGCCAAATTTATTGCAACCACATTTACTATTGGAGCCAGTGCATTTGGTAGTGCGTGTCGCAGGATAATTTTCATGGGACTTATTCCTTTAAGCCGCACCATTTCAATGTAAGGACTGGCCAATAAATTTATGATGGCAGCTCGTGTCATGCGCATCATGTGTGCCACAACCACAAGAGTAAGTGTGGCCGCTGGAAGCATGGAACGGTATAGTTTATCACCCAAAGATAAATTTGTACTGACGTTGGAAATCCCTGGAAACCAACCGAGTTTGATGGCAAAGAATAAGATTAGAATGTATGCAACAAAAAATTCAGGAAACGAAATGGAAGTGAGGGTGAAGGTGTTGACAACTCTGTCGTAAAGAGTATTACGATAAAGGGCAGCGAGGATTCCAAGAAATAAAGCCAAAGGAATTGAAATTGCTGCAGCAAACCCTCCAAGAAAAATGGTGTTGGAAAGACGAATACCTATCAGTTCGGAAATTTCACGTTTGTTGGCAAGCGAAACACCCATATCTCCGGTTGCCATACCGTACAGCCAACTAAGATAGCGCAGATGAGCAGGCTTGTCTAGTCCAAGCTCTGTTCTGAAAACTTTTACGGTTTCCGGGGTTGCCCCCTGACCTAAAATGGCCTCCGCCAAATCTCCCGGCAATAACTCAACTCCAAATGTAATGATGAGAGAAATGGCAAAGAGGGTGAGGAGACCCAGCGCGAAACGCTGGGTCACAATCTTGAGGATATGAATCAAGGCTATAGGCTCATTTCAAGGTTCAAGGTTTGGTTCAAGACTAGCTTGTCACTTGTCACTCGTCACATGTCCCTTACCCCTTGCTAATTTTTTACCTGTTGCTCGATCAGGAGTACCACCAGCGTTCGTGGAACTTATCTCCATCCAGGTCCCAGTTTCCAGCCATTGTTCCATGAGCGACTTTGTCAGATGTACCAAAGACATAGTTCGCAAACATGGGAACAACAACTCCGCCTTTATCACTTACTATTTTCTGCATTTCAAAGTACATTTCACGGCGTTTGGCCTGGTTGGTTTCAGCCCTTGCCTCAATGAGCAGCTTGTCAAAGCGGTCATTCTTCCAGAAAGTGTCGTTCCATGAGGCTCCACCCATGTATGCTGTGCTGAACATCCAGTCCTCTGTCGGACGACCACCCCAGTAACAAGCTCCCCAAGGCTTTTTCATCCAGACGTTTGACCAGTAACCGTCGCTCGGCTCACGCACCACCTCAATTTCGATTCCAGCAGCAGCAGCATGTTCTTTGTATAGGACTGCAGCATCGACTGCTCCAGGAAAAGCCGCGTCAGCCGCAGAAAGCTTCACCTTGATACCTCCGGCTTTTTTTGCGTAAAAACGGGCTTTGTCCGGATCGTATGTGCGTTGTGCCAAAGTAGCTGCGTGGAACGGTTGCGAGGGAGCAATTGGATGATCGTTTCCGACAACCCCATGTCCGAACAGTACTTTTTCCACGATCTCATCACGGTTTACAGCGTGCTTGAGCGCGAGGCGGACGTTATTGTCGTCAAAGGGCGAAGTGTCCGTGCGCATCGGGAAGGTATAGTGCTTTGTACCGGTCGTTTCTTCAACCTTGATTCCACTCTTGCGTGCAAGCAGGTGGGCGGTTTTCAAATCAACACGGTCAATGACATCAACTTCACCGGTTGCCAGAGCATTACTCCTGGCAGTTGGATCTACGATGGAAAGCATCTCCAGTTCGTTAAACCAGCCACGGTCAGACTTAAAATAATTGGGGTTCCGTGTTCCAAAAAAACGCACTCCCATCTCCATATCCTTAAGGACATAGGGACCTGTACCTATACCGTCATTTGGACTGATTTTTCCACCATCCCAAGCTTGTTTTATCGCGATATGATAATCTGAAGCTACAAAAGGGAAATCGGCATTACCCCCAGACAATTCAAAAACAACCGTATACTTACCGTCCTTACGAATGCTTTTGACTTGCTTCAGCAGTGATTTTGCTGGGGACTTTGTTTCACCCATGTGGTGCTGAAACGAAGCGATCACGTCGTCGGAATCCAGAGTTTTGCCGTTGTGGAACTCCACTCCCCGGCGCAGGTTAAAAACCCAGGTTTTCGCGCCATTCTGAGCATCCCAACTTTCCGCCAATTCCGGAGCCATGTTTCCAGTATGATCTACTTCACCGAGATGGTTATGGATGGCATAATTGATCTTACTCATGTAACCGTTTTCATAGGTAGCCGGGTCCAGCGTATCGGTGGTGGAACCATGAGCAATTCCGGCCCGTAAACGTCCACCGCGCTTACCTGCAGCCTGAGTTTTCTCTGCCCAGGTCAGCAAAGTTCCTGCACTAGTTCCTGCAATACCCAGCACCATTAAACGCTGTGCAAATTCACGTCTAGTGATCCTACCGGACATTAGTTGTTCCTTGATGTGGTCTATTTTACTATCCATTTGTACCTTTTTAAATGAAGAATTGCTAATCAGTGTTATTCATTAACAATGACGTCAATTCGTTAGTTTAGACACAAAGCGTTTCAAAACAATAAGATTTCCAAAAACGCTATTAACTAAAAATCAAATCCCAACGTAATGCATAAAAAACAACTTGTCAACAAAAAATAGAGTATGCTCACTAAAATTTCAAACCACTTCTCTCGGGACTTTAAAATCCCAGGTGCGGAAAAAGATACGCTGATCGCCTTCAATAGTATTCGAAGAATTATACAGATCTCTTAAGGAGGCCAAAGTCTGTAAAAATCTCATGCTCTCTTCTAGGAAATTAGGGAATGATAAATCCATTAACAAAACTTTTTAAACCCTTAAAAAACGCAACCTTTTACTGCTGTTACACATGGGTGCCTACAAATGCAAGCTGGACAAGTAAGGTCGGCGATTGGACCTAATGTTAAGACCCTGATAAATGAGTTGGATTTTTTGGTTTTACAGGGGTTTATAGGCTGAGTCAAACTCAAGCAAGAGAAAGGATAGGTTTTAACTTTAGTGAAGTCTGAAATTACGGCTAGATTAATCTTGCAGCAAAGAAACTTTATAGCCACTCACGTGGCTGCTGTTGTCGCTGTCACGATTGTGCGTGAAATGGTAGACATGTCTTTGGCCTCGATCGTGACCGTAACACATTAATCAATACTGCAGTGCTGCTGTTTTATGCTTTGCCTATTAAGCCGAGCGTTTGTAAATGATTTCTTCCAACCAAGTTTCTCGCAACTCTGGCACGGATTGCAGAAGTTTTTCAGTATATGTGTGGAAAGGGGGCTTGAAGATATCACCTGTTGGACCATTTGCCACTATCTCTCCACCCAGCAATATAGCTGTGCGGTGAGCAATTCGGCGTACAATGCCCAGATCATGGGTAATTACCAGGTAGGATAGGCCCATATCATCTTGAAGTTGTTGTAAAAGCTTCAAAATATCTTCTGCTACCAATTGATCCAACGCCGAGGTCGGCTCGTCGCAGATGATAAGTGTAGGTTCTGCAGCCAGTGCGCGGGCAATACAAACTCGTTGCTTTTGTCCCCCCGATAGTGCGGTTGAATAGCGGTTCATGTAATCTTCTGGCAGACCCACTTGGTGCAGCAATTGGGCTGTGCGGTCTGTTATTTCGGCGTCGGAGCGGTTGAAGTAAAACATAATCGGGCGACCGATAATTTCACCCACTGTTTGGCGAGGGTTAAGGGCCACATCTGGTTGTTGATAGATCAGTTGAATTTTTCGCAAATCATCACGACTGCGGTTTTTGAGTGAAGGAGCCAATGTAGAACCCATAAAGGTCAAGCTCCCCGAGGTGAGCTGCGTGAGCCCTACCATTACCCGTGCAAGTGAGGTCTTACCCGAACCAGATTCGCCCACAATTGCCACGGTTTCGCCTTTGGCCACCGTGATCGACACATCATTAAGCACACGAAAATCACCGTAATGCGCAATAATATTTGAAGCATCCAAAATCACTTCGCGTTCTGACTTCAAGAGCTTTTCGCGAAAGACGTCTGATGTCTGGCGGTCTTCGACCAATTCCTTGGTGTAGGTAGCTTTGGGCGCGTGTAAAATATTTGCGGTGGTATCAAGCTCGACCATCTTCCCAGACTGCAACACTAATATGCGATCAGCAATCTGGGCTACAACGGCCAAATCATGGGTGATGTAAAGCGCGGCAATGTTATAATCACGGATCATTTTTTTGATCAGCAGCAAGACTTCGATCTGAGTCGTCACGTCAAGTGCGGTGGTGGGCTCGTCAAACACCACAATGTCTGGGTGTGCAGAAATGGCCATAATAGCCATTGCTCGCTGCAGTTGTCCGCCAGACACCTGATGCGGATAACGGGCACCAAAGTTGTCAGGATCGGGTAGTTCAAGCGTTCGGAACATTTCAACCGCCCAAGCTTCAGCCTCGGCATGTGTCAACACTCCGTGATGCACGGGCATTTCGCAAATTTGATCCATTATACGGTGGGCTGGGTTAAACGAAGCTGCGGCCGATTGCGCCACGTAAGCTATGCGACGGCCACGAAACTGGGCACGCCCTTTGGCCGATAGATCGCGCACCTGCACGCCATCAATCTCAATATGACCGCGTGTAATTTTACAGCCTGCGCGAGCATAGCTCATTGCGGCAAGGCCAATGGTTGATTTTCCGGCTCCAGATTCTCCGATAAGCCCCAAAATTTCGCCCGGCATGAGTTCAATATTAGCATTATCAACAAGAACCTCTCCGGCCAAGTTTTCAATGCGTAGTCCTTGAATTTTCAGAATAGGTTTTTCTATCTTACATCTCCGCTGAGGCGCCAGAGGGGCGTGCGTTGATCGACAAAATCCAATCGACAATCATATTTACACTAATTGTGGTTAAACCAATTGCTAGCGCCGGCCAGAGTGGCGCAGGAATGCCAAAAGAAATTGCCCTACCGCTTTCACGAACCATTCCTCCCCAATCAGCGAAGGGTGGTTGAATTCCAAGGCCTAAAAAGCTAAGACTAGCCACAAATAAAAAGTTAAAGCAAAAGCGTAAGCCTAATTCAGCGATCATAGGAGGCAGTGAATTTGGCAACACCTCATGACGCATAATCCACCAAAGCCCCTCTCCGCGTAGGCGGGCAACTTCTACAAACTCTGTGACAACTACATTAACCGCAATTGACCTTGCTAATCGAAAAACCCGAAATGAATCTAGGACCCCAATAGTGATGATAAGTGTGAGCAGTGATGACCCAAACATTGAAAGGATCATCAGAGCAAAAACCAAAATTGGAATAGAAAGCATTAAATCTACAAACCGTGATAGAACTTGGTCAACGATCTTGCCCGCCACCGCCGCCAAAAGTCCCATCGTTACCCCAATCAAGAAAGACAAACAGGTGCAAATAGCCGCGACACCAAGTGTCATGCGTGCCCCATAAATCACACGAGATAACATATCACGGCCAATATTATCAGTTCCCAGCCAAAATTTAGAGGAAGGGCCAAGCCAAGTTTTACCAACGGACTCGGCCTCACCAAATGGTGCAATGAAAGGGGCGAAAATAGCACAAATAATAAAGACGGCTAAAATTACCATACCAATCTCTGCCGAAAGCGTAGGATTGCGAAACGAATTATTATTTGTCATTTTATATCTATCGAGAATTCCTAAGGAGTGGGTTGACCATAATTATCAAAATATCTGCAACTGTGTTCAAAAGAACGAAGGCACCACCAAACACCAAGGCGCAGGCTTGAATAACAGGCAGATCGCGTTTCGACACCCCATCCACCATATATTGTCCGACCCCTGGGTATACGAACACCACCTCAATCACCACAACCCCGACAATTAAATAGGCAAGGTTAAGCGCTATAACCGAAATGATCGGTGCTGCCGCATTGGGAAGGGCGTGGTGCAAAATAACTTGATTTCGGGGTAAGCCTTTGAGAAAGGCCATTTCAATGTAGGGTTGCGACATGATAGCCAAAACACTTGCGCGCGTCATTCGCAACATATGTGCCGTAACCAGCATGGTTAAAGTGATGGATGGCAGCGCCACGACATGGATTTTTTGCCAAAAGCCCATGTCGCTGTAAACCGTCGACAATGACGGAAACCATCCTAAGTTGGTGGCGAAAACAAAAATAAGGATATAGGCGATAAAGAATTCTGGTACCGAAATGGCACCGAGCGATACAATGTTGGCCGCACGGTCGATCCATTTTCCTTCATTGATCGCGGCAACAATACCCAAAAAAATGGCAATAGGAACGGCAATTACTGCTGCATAACCTGCAAGAAACAAAGTGTTTATCAGTCGTGGGGTGATCGTGGCTAAGACTTCGCGCTTATTGGTCAAGGCAGTGCCCAAATCACCCTGTAAGGCGTTGGAAAGCCATTCAAAATAGCGAACATAAGCGGGACGATTGAGCCCTAGTTCAATTCGAAAGGCAGCTAAGGTTTCCGGCGTTGCACCTTGACCCAAGATCGCAGAGGCAACATCACCTGGCAAAATTTCGGTTGCGGCAAAAATCAAGATCGTCACCGCAAACAAAGTCAAGCAGCCTAGAAAGATCCTGGTTAATATTAATCGTAGCATTATCCCGGATCTTTTATTTTATAGTTCTTTTACTCGTCTTCAAACGATTACGCAAACCAGCCTTTTTCAGCGATCCGGAGATCGTTCATGTCGTAACGTGCATGGGCTTGTGTGCCCATAACTTTGGACGAATAGCCATCAAGATAATCGGTAATTCCAAAGCAAACCATGCCACCATCCTCTGCAATCATTTCTTGGCATTCGAAATATTGGGCTTTGCGTTTTTCTTCGTCCAATTCCACACGTGCTGCTTCGACTAACTTATCGAAAGCAGGAACGCGCCAATCCGAATCGTTCCAATCCGAACCAGAACCATAAACTTGGGTAAAAGTTTGGTCAGCAGATAGACGGCGCGCCCAGTAAACAGCGCAGAAAGGCTCTTTAAGCCATACATTGCTCCAATATCCGTCAGCCGATTCTTTTTTTACATTCAATGTGATGCCAGCTTTGGCCATCGATTCTTGGTAAAGCTGTGCACAATCTACCGCAGAACCCCAAGCTCCTTCGGACGTCGAAAGAGTAATTTCTCCATTTAAGCCTGATTTTTTGAAGTGATATGCGGCTTTGTCTGGGTCATATTTGCGCTGCGGCATATCAGTGTTATAATAGGGGTTATATGCGTCCAGCGTGTGGTCATTGCCTGGAACAGCATAGCCAGAGTAAACCGATTCTATGATTTTCTCTCTGTCGATGCCCCATTTCAGTGCCAAGCGCAGATCTTTGTTGCTAAAGCCTGGTGATGTGACTCGCGAGACAAAGCAAAAACGGTTACCGGTGCCTTTGGTACGCAGAATGTTCAGGTCTTTATTTCTCTTCATAAGATCAACGGTGCGGGCGTCCAAACGGTTCACGGCGTCAACCTGACCCGATTGCAAAGCGGCAGTGCGTGCAGCCACGTCTTGGATGTTCAGCAACTCGACAGTGTCGAAGTTGGCACGGCCCTCTTTCCAATAGTCACCACGGTTTTTAAATACCAAACGAACGCCAGGCTCAAAGCTTGCCAATGTATACCCGCCCGTTCCAATTGGATTTTCCCAGTCTGTAAATCCATTGGGAACAACGACCAAGTGATAGTCTCCCATAATTACAGGGAAATCAGCGTTACCACCGGACAGGGTGATCGCAATTTGACTTGGTGAAATTGCTTTGATGTTGGCAATTTGAGCCAATATGCCTTTGGCGGGTGATTTGGTGTCTCCACTGCGATGAATGCCGATAGAATAAAGGATATCATCAGCATCTAGAGTTTTTCCATTAGAAAATTTGATGCCTTGACGGACATTGAAAATCCATTCAACAGCGCCTGGTTTGGCTTCCCAGCTTTCCAACAGTTCACCAGTAGGGTTACCCGCATTATCGAATTCGACCATACCGTTATAAACAGCCAGCGAGGCCGCGATCATAACGGAGTCGGCGTAGGTGCGTGGATCAAGACTGTCCGTCGCTGAGCCCCCTTCCATACCCATCCGAAAGGTCCCTCCTTTTTTAGGTGTACCTGCAGCCACTGCCTTTGAGAACATGGATCCTGCAGCTGTGACAGAAAGACCTGTCATCATTGCCAATTGTATAAAGTCCCGTCGTGACACACCGGAAGTCGCTACCAAGGGTTCTAATTGTTTCAGTTTATTCGAATAATCTTCCATTTGCTTCTCCATTTTGGTTTTTATGTATTGGTTACATCTCAGATGCACACTACATCTGAATTGTTTAATTTTGTTAATTACAGATCAAGAATTAATCGGCGAATTTAGAACTCGAAGGATAAGTTAAATTTATTTTTTTTAAATAAATTTAATAAAAACAAAGATTTTTAAAAAAAATATGATTAACTTAATCAGTTTGCACACAAAATCCAGGTTCTTTAAATTAACTTACATGCATCAAAAGGTATTGTCAAATTATAAACTTAGTTTATCATTCACATAAACGTAGATTATCATCTACAAATATTCAAAATTATTAATTAAAACTATAAAATAATATAATAAAAATTTTATTAATCAAGTCTTTTAAATCTTCTTGTCTCATTAGCTTTAAGAAAGTTTTGTGCTTGCTGAGAAAGATATTCAAACTTGATCCCTCTCTACCTGGAAATCCCAGGTGCGGAAAAAGAGACGCTGATCCCCTTCAAAAACTTCCAGCCTGGAAGTGACATGAAAATGTTCGGATGTAGCAGTCATTGTAGCAGAGGCTTCGACACGGGTTTGCCATTCACCACGCCCGATCCCTGCAATACGTTCGCAGCACACTTTCAAAGAAAGAGGTTTGTCTTCAATTAGAGAAAGGGAATCACAACTAAGATCTTCAGTTTCCAGCCCATCTTCTACGAAACGAAAGCGTCCATTGTCCACTTTGTGAGTGAGAGTGAAACAGTCTTCAATTACCTCATGTTCTATAGTTCTTTTGCGGCTGGCAGTTCTAATTTCTTCTGTAGCCAATGGCTGAGAACATTCCGGCTCTAAAAAATCAGCAAGCTGTGTATCTTCCTGAGGGATTTTTCTGAACGGAAGGTTGAGATAAGTATCAATGCCCGGAAAAATTTTTAGTTTGGTAATTTTAGAACTGGGCCAGGCATGAGGGAAGTACGCAGAGGAAAGAGACAGCCGCCAGCGGTGCCTGGATTTGAGTGCGTGGGCACAGGCGTTGAGCTGAATCTTTGCGGTGAATTTTTCGCCGGGATCCAATGCTTCAGGATTTTCGTGTCCGTTACGGTGTGTCAAATTGAGTAAGCCCCAACTCACCAGTAGTGACGAACCATCTGGCGCAATATCACACAGACGTGCAGCAAGTAATCCTTCAGTTTGATCGGCAGACAGCATGACCGTCGCTTCAGGATTCCCCAAAATTTCCATCCCATCGTAAAAGTATTCCGAAGTAAAACACAACGATCCGGAATCTGCTGAACGCTGATCACCGGGAAACTCTCCAGCGGCACCCATAGGAAACCACACTCCGGCATTTAATCCCACAGTTTGTGAGGTTGGGAAAAGCATAGGTTTGTCCGTTTCCGCATTTTGATTCAAGCCGTTCCGATTTAAATACCAGGTTTGAGATTCGTTGTTTTTCGGAGGCCATTTTTCTTCGGCCACCCAACGTCCGGGGCGATCTTCATAATGTGTGCTGGGAGAAATACTATCCGGCATCCAAGCCCGCAGCTGTGGCTCCTCCATAATTCCGTTTTCAATATTCTTGAGCCAATAATCCCACCAGTGCAGACATTCCTGCGCAAAACCAATTTGCGGCCCAGGAAGGGCACGTTGTGGATACTCATGAGCCCAAGGTCCAATCAGCGCTTTGCGTGGACAGGTAAGTCCGGAAAGCATTCGTGGAATTGCATTGCTGTATGGATCAGCCCAGCCTCCGACTGCATACACCGCACACTGTACAGCTGAATAATCTTCACAAATAGATCCGTGTTTCCAATAAGCGTCGCGGTGCTGATGACTGATCCATTCCTGTATCATTAAGGGAGTTTGCTCTAAGCGCTCCAACCAGCGATCACGCCAACTCTCTCCAAGCACTGCAGGGTCCGGTGGACGTGCGTTCCAGGCAAGCATTGTCGTAGACCAGCCGAGCATATCTGTACTCAAGACGCATCCGCCTTTGTAATGTACATCGTCAGAGTAACGGTCGTCTGACGAGCAAACCGTAATAATCGCTTTGAGTGCGGGAGGCTGCAGAGCCGCGACTTCCAATGAATTAAACCCTCCCCACGATTTACCCATCATACCGACGGATCCGTCACACCAGGACTGCTCCGCAAGCCAGGCGATTACAGAAACCGCGTCGTCCAGTTCCTGTTGCAGGTATTCATCCAGCATTACTCCCTCAGAGTCCCCACTGCCGCGCATATCAACCCTCATAGCAGCATATCCGTGTCCAGCAAAATACGGATGATAGAGAGAATCACGCAGAGCAGTACCGTCATTTTTTCGATACGGAATGTATTCCAATATTGCTGGTACAGGTTGCTGTTCCGCATTTTCCGGAAGCCAGATTCGGGCGGCCAAACGGCAGCCGTCCGGCATGGGAATCCAAATGTGTTTTATTGTTTGTATTTTGTGCGGAAATTCGGTTTTGATTTTCATACAAACCTGAAATGAACTTGAGTAAATAGTAAAGGATTTAGTATTTTAAATTTTTCATTTAAACCACAAGTATGAAGCATTACTTCAAAAATAAGCAGTTAAAGCAGAATACCACGTATCAATGCTGCCAATGACAACACAATCAATAAACTGAGGACAAATTTACGAAATGATTCAGGAGATGTTTTTACAAAACTGCGGTGTCCAATGTAAATTCCAAGAAACAGTGGAATTAACAACAGAACTGTGCGTCCCAATAATTGAGTTGAAATAAGTTGTTGGCTACCTGGGAGAAAAACTGCGTAGAGATCGGTGATGAAAAGGTAGGCAACCATTGATGCCCGAGTTGACGCGGATCCGACTGAAATGGAAAGAAAAAGCAAAACAACCGGAAGCCCTCCAATCGCAGCGGCACCATTTATCAGTCCTGATATACAACCAACTCCAAAAGTCCAACCTCGATTTACAGTTTGGCTAGTCTGTGATTTTTTCCAAAGCAGTATGCTTGCCGCCAGTACTATTACTGAAATGAGCAGCAGCATTGGTTTTTGTGGAATAGTTGTTAGAACTGCAATTCCAAAAGGAGTCCCCAGTAATGCTCCTAAAAGTAACCAGCGCAAAACCTTCCAGTTAACGGATCTCCAAACCAGGGGCAGCATGTAAATGCTGGCTGCGATTTCAAGCATGAATGCTGAAGGAACTACTTCTGCTGGAGGTAAAATCAGTGATAAACTGGTTACGGTCAGGGCCGAAAAACCGAAACCGCTGTATCCTCGAATGAAAGCAGCAACGCCTATGGCAACCACTGCATAGAGAAACATTGCCGGACTGAGGCCGATCCATTCCTGCCATTCTATTTGCATACCTAAAAAGACTCTTGAGAGGTTTCCTGCCATTCTATTTTTGTGACCTCGCTGATCAGCCAGGTTTTGAATAGACGCACCAGCGGTTTGCGTAATGCTTTTTCAGGATAGACGAGATAGTAAAAACCACCTCCGGTAATTGAAAGATCAAAGGGACGGATCAACCGTCCTGAATCCAAATATTCCTGCACTATTCCCACCGGACAGAGCGCAATTCCGTGGCCGTCCAAAGTAGAGTGGATGAGAACATTGGAATCTCGGATGACAGTACGACGTTTATATTTCCTTTCCGGTATACCCGCTTCTTCCAACCATTCCTGCCATATGTTGTAATCGGGATCATGCAGCAACGGATAGTGAACCAAATCCTCCGGAGTTTTCAGAGGGTGTGTTTTATTTAATAACTCAGGACTGCAAACAGGTGTAAATTCAACGACCATTAATTGTTCGGACATCAATCCCTGCCAATCTCCTTTGCCCCAGACCACTGCCAAATCAGTTCCATCTGCAACAAAATCCAGTTCATTATTAGAAAATTTAAGATGAAGATTTACTTCTGGATACTTCTGGTAAAACGCACCTAAACGGTGCACAAGCCAGTTGGCAGAAAAAGATGAACCAACACCGACCACTATCGTGTCTTCCGCATCGTAATTGCGTATATTCTCCAAACAGTCTGTAATTCCCTGAAATCCACTCACAACAGACGGTAATAATTTTTGGCCCTCCTCAGAAAGAAATACTTTACGTTTTTCCCGGTGAAAAAGTTTCACGCCTAAATAGTCTTCCAAAGCTTTAATCTGATAACTCACCGCGGCTTGTGTCACAAAGAGTTCTTTAGCCGCGTTGGTAAAACTCAAGTGACGAGCAACGGACTCAAAAGTGTGGAGAAAGTTAAGTGACGGAAATTCTTTAAAACCATCCATAAATATTACTAATCATAATCATTAAAAAAGATCAATTGTAATTAATACTTATTACTTGTAAAACAAATACTTGATGGTATCAAGAAAAATACAATATTATTGTTGATTGATTAGTACAGATAATTTGTAATTATAATGTAAGAACAATTAATTTACATACTTTCAACAGAGCATTATCATGATAGTTCGTGCATATATATTTCTAATCATGGCCTGTATTTTATGGTCTTTTAATCCAGTGGCCAATAAAATTGCCCTTGTTGAAATTGCTGTACCTCAGCTTGTTTTTATGAGAACATTTCTTTCAGCAATAATCTTGCTGACTGTAACATTTTGTATGGGGTACAGTTTTCGACTAAAGCAGATTGGATGGAGGCCATTCTTGTTGGGAGTTTTAGATCCAGGTTTGACGTCCCTCCTTTTTGTAACTTCGCTTACACTAGTGAGTGTCTCAAACACTGTCTTAGTTATGGCACTGATGCCATTCTCTCAGCCGATCCTCGCCCGTTTGGTTTTAAAGGAAGAGGTCCAGTCTTCCGTCTGGTTTGGGGCGTTTTTGTTTTATTTGGATTTTCTCTATTTTTCTTAGGAGAACAGATTATAAATAAAGACAGTCTTTTGGGGAACGTACTTTTGCTGACTGTTTTTGGCTTGATGACTTTTAGCCAATTGTTGACGCGAAAAATAATGTTAACAGAAATTTCAACGTTTGTAGTCACTTCAAGTCAGATGGTTTCAGCTACGGTTATTATGTTTTTAAATCTAATTTTTTTCGGAAATTTGGAACTTCCTTTTCAGGCTTCATCTGGAACAATAATGACTTTTGTATATTTAGTTTTTTCACTGGCTATTCCTTTCTTCTTATACAACCAGGCAATGCGTCATATTCCAGTTGGAATGGCCAGTTTGTTTCTTGTATTGGTTATTCCCTTAGGATTTTTGTGGGCAGCAATTTTCATGGGAGAAGAGATAACCTTGCTCAAGATAACAGGTGCGGTCTTGGTTATGATAGGAGTTGTATTACCACATCTTCTGCAGTTAGGGATTAAACGTTATAGCATATAGCAGAATTATGAAATTATCTAAAGATGAGTAAGCTCATAAAAAAAGTGGCTCTGATTGGAGGAGGTGTAATCGGAGGTGGATGGGCCGCGCGTTTCTTGTTGAACGGTATTGACGTGAACGTCTATGATCCGTCTGATAGTGCGGAACGGAGTCTCAACGAAATGCTGTCCAACGCCAGGGGTGCTTATTCAAAACTGACAATGGCTCCTCTCCTAAAACCGGGCAAACTGGTTTTTTTGGACTCGCTTGAAAAGGCGGTTCAAGATGTAGAGTTTGTTCAGGAGAGTGCGCCGGAACGGCTCGAACTGAAGCGTTCCATCATAAACCAAATTGAGCAGTATGTGCCTGAAATGCCACTGATCGTGTTCCTCTACGTCAGGCATTAAAGCCGTCAGATCTTCAAGCCGAAAATGCAGAACCCTGAACGGTTCATGGTCGGCTCATCCTTTTAATCCTGTCTATCTTCTACCACTGGTTGAAATTAGTGGGAGGCAGAAAAAACTTCACTGCATTGCAAAGCAACAGCCGCTGAATTTTATCGTGAAGTGGGCATGAAGCCGCTTGCGGGTCAAAAAGAAATTGACGCGTTCATTGCCGACCGTTTGCTGGAAGCGGTTTGGCGTGAGGGCTCTTGGTTGATACGGATGATGTGGCCAGCACAGAAGAATTGGATGACGCATTCGTTATGGGTTTGGTCTGCGCTGGGCGCAAATGGGGTTGTTTGAAACATATCGAGTTGCCGGTGGTGAAGCAGGTATGCGACACTTCATTTCACAATTTGGCCCGACTTTAAGTTTGCCCTGGACGAAACTTATGGATGTACCGGAATTAAATGAAGAATTGATTGAGAAAATTGTGGCGCAGTCAGACGCGCAATCCGGAATGCATTCCATCCGGGAATTGGAACGCATCCGTGATGATAATCTGGTAGCGATTATGCAGGGACTCAAACTCCATGATTGGGGTGCTGGAGCGTTGCTTAAAGAATACGAAGAACGTCTCTACGAAAAAGCACATTCAGGAATCGTTGCCAGCGATCCAGATCTTTCCGAAACCTTAAGATTGCATGATTCCAAAGTTCGCCCGGACTGGCTGGACTACAATGGTCACATGACCGAAAGCCGTTATCTGCAAGTTTTTGGTGATACTTCTGATGCGTTTTTGAATTTTATCGGCATGGATGAAAATTATCGTAAACAGGGTTTTTCCGTTTACACAGTAGAAACGCACATTCGGCATTTACGAGAAGTTTCTGGCGGAGAGTCTCTTTCGGTTGAAACGCAATTACTCGATTATGACGAAAAACGCATCCGTATAGTTCATGAGATGCTCCATTCTTCTTCCGGTGATGTTCTGGCCACCGGGGAGCACATGCTTCTGCATGTCAATACTAACAAAGGAAAGGCTTGTCCATTTGGAAAAATTCTTTACGAAAAACTTGCACAAATTTGGAATGGACATCAAAATTTGAGTATACCGGATTATGCAGGTAAAGGTTTTCAGGAACTTAACAAAAAGTAGTGAGAGTTATGAAACGCGACAATCTTACGGACCACAAATCGGTCACTACTCAATCCAGTTTTAACTATGAAAACGAACGCATTGATTTGGCGTGTGCTTTCCGCTGGACTGCGCGGCTGGGCATGCACGAAGGCGTTGCCAACCATTTTTCACTTGCTGTTAACGAAGAAGGCACTCGGTTTTTAATGAATCCTAATCTGCGCTATTTCAGCCTTATCAGAGCCAGCGAAATTCTCGTGTTGGACGCAAATGATTCGAGCACTATGGAACATCCTGACGCACCTGATCCTACTGCCTGGGGACTACACGCTTCAATTCACCGTCAATGCCCGCACGCGCGCTGTGTGATGCACGTTGCATCCTGATTTATTCCACAGTTCTTGCCAGCCTCGCAGACAGCAACTTACCACCAATCGACCAAAATACTGCCATATTTTACAAGCGTTATGTGATTGACGAGGAATACGGTGGAATGGCTTTTGAGAAGGAAGGTGAGCGGTGTGCAGAATTGTTCAACGAACCTAAGATCAAAGTCATGATTATGGGCAATCACGGTGTACTTGTTATCGGCTCAAATGTAGCCGACACTTTCAATCGGCTTTATTATTTTGAACGGGCTGTGGAAACTTACATCAAAGCACTCTGGACAGGTCAGCCGCTTCGCTTCCTTTCTGATGAGATTGCAGAAAAAACCGCTGTACAATGGGAAAAATATCCAGACTCCAGTCAAATATTTTTTGCTGAACTCAAAGCTATACTTGACGAAGAAGAGCCTTCTTATAGGTTGTAAATTTCAACATTGAACGAACCTTTTTAAAATAAATATTCTGAACAAAGTCATACAAAAGCAAAAAGACTTGGTTTAAATTACTTGGAAAAACGTAGAGGCTATCACGTTGCCTCATTTGTGGTTGAGAGATAATCATTATAGTGATGAGTGAATTGAACTGTAAACATCAGAGAAGCAATTTCAATTGCTTAGAAGCTAATCGTTAAACGACATTTGCAGGATGCTTACTTTGAGCACGATAATATTCGCAACCACTTAACTGTAATTCAGCGAAGATTGAGAAAAACCGGTAATACATTACTGCAATAATAGTTTTGGAGGAAATTATGGATACAGTCAGCTTCACAAAAATGGAAGACGGTACAAAGGAGGAATATGCTTTCCTAAAGCCGCTTTATGTTCAATGCCGCGAAGGAATTCCGGAGATGCTCTTGGGATTGCTCAAGCGAATGCAAGGAGATCGTTTGGGCTATCAAATTGACCGCTATCAGCATTCTCTCCAAACGGCCACTCGAGCAGAAAGGGATGGTTCGGATGAAGAAACCATTGTCTGTGCTTTGCTACATGATATTGGTGATGTTTTAGCTCCGGACAATCACAGCCAAGTCGCTGCCGCCATTCTTCAACCTTACATTATAAGTTGAAAGTTCATTGATAATTAAACATCATGGCCTGTTTCAAGGTTATTATTATTTTCACCATGTTAATAAAGATCGTAACCTTAGAGACCGTTTCAAGGATCACCAGCATTTTCAAGCGTGCGTCGATTTCTGTTATCGTTGGGATCAATCTTCCTTCGATCCTAATTACGATACATTTCCTTTAGAGCATTTTGACCCAATGGTACGTAGTGTTCTCAGCGAGCCGTGTAACCTATTAGATTGATGAAGGAAAACTGACTCAGCTGAAAAAAACGATATGAGCCATCAACTCAGCCAAGCAGATCAAGAACAATATCGACGGGACGGTTTTTTCTTTCCTCTGAGAATTTTATCAGCAGAAGAAGCCGCCGACCACAGAGAGCAATTAGAAAATATGGAGGCGAAACACGGTCTGATGCACTACCGCACAAAGCCTTATTTACTGATGAAATCTGCGGCGGAGATTGGAAAGAACCCTCTATTGTTGGATGCAGTGGAAAGCTTGCTGGGGCCGGATATTTTGCTTTGGGATGGAGCTTACGTTATTAAAGAACCTAGTAACAAAAAGTATATTTCATGGCATCAGGATTTGACCTATTGGGGTTTGGATGGAGACGAACTTGTGACCGCCTGGGTTGCACTTTCGGAAGTGACGACTGAAAACGGCTGTATGAAAATATTACCCGGATCACATCACCAAGGAAAACACGATCACCATAGTACTTTTGACGAAGAAAATATACTGCACCGTGGTCAAGAACTAAATTTGGAAATTGACGAAGAACAGGTGGTGAGTGTTGAACTTCAATCGGGAGAAGTTTCTCTGCACCACGGATGGACGCCGCACGCCTCATATCCGAATACATCCGGTAATCGGAGGATCGGTCTTTCACTTCAATATCTCACACCCCGAATGAGACAGACACACACAGACTGTGAATCAGCTACTTTGGTACAGGGAAAAGATCGTTTCAATCATTTCCGTCCGGAACCTCCTTGTACGGAAGATTTTGCTCTGGAAATGATTACTTTCCAAGCTGAAGTGGAACGACTTAAACATAAGGTTTATGATACCAACTGAACAAAATTCACACTCCATTTCATAATTAATCCCCACATGAACTCAACTGTTAAAGAGTTAAAAACCAACAACCCCATTGGAGGGTTCACTCAATGGTTGCTCAAATGAAATCCCTGCGTGAACAACTTGCCAACTGCCAACTGCCGGCAGAGCAAGCCTTTTCGATTCCACCGGAATGTTACACTTCGGAAGAACTTTTGCAGGAGGAACTCGAAAAAGTTTTTCAACACAACTGGATTGGGTTAGGGCGTGCAGATCGTTTTGCAGTTTCCGGAGATTATGAAACGATGAATCTTGGTGGAAAACCCGTAATTGTACTACGGGATCATGATGGAGTTTTGAGGGCTTTTGCCAACACTTGCCGCCACCGAGGCGCCCGTCTTTTGAACGATGAAGGCAACTGTAAACATATACGTTGTCCGTTTCACGCTTGGACTTACAAACTTGATGGCTCTCTCTCCGGAGCGCCGCACATGAATAAGGTTTCAGGTTTTGAGAGGTCAGATTATGGACTGATCAGTTATCATGCCGAGGAGCGGCTTGGTTTTGTCTTCATCTGTCTAGATCCTTCTGCGCCCGATCTTGATGATTACCTTGGTGATTTTGCAGAAATTCATGCTCCATGGCCCATTGGATCACTGGTGACAACACGGCGAAGATCGTTGACTGTTGACTGCAACTGGAAAGCCTTTCTGGATGTATTCAATGAATACTACCATTTGCCCTTTGTGCATCCGGATTCACTTGATGAAATTTATAATTTTCCAACTCCACCAGACAAAGTGACTGGAGCCTTTGCCAGTCAGTTTGGAAATACAGAAGGCACCGGAGGACTCTTACAGGATTCTGAAGAACAACCCCTGCCAAACATGACGAATCTCCAAGGTCGTGCCGCTTCCGGTGTCCAATACACCTGGGTATTTCCAAATATGGCCTTTGCGGCAGGTATGGATGTCCTCTGGATTTATGAAGCCTATCCACTCAGTGCAGATTGTTGTCAAGTTTACCAGAGCATTTGTGTTCCGCCGGAAACCGAAGTACTTCCGGACTTTGAGAAAAAAATAGCTGGTTATTATCAACGTTTTGATGCCGGAATCGAAGAAGACATTCCGGCCTTGGTGAACCAACAGCGTGGACTCGCTTCTTTAGATGCTCGTCAGGGGCGATTTCAGCCGCAACTGGAAGCGAATGTCTCTTCCTTTGCTAGGTGGTATGCGGATCAGTGGCTAAGACAATAACATTAACTCTTTTTAAATTCTTAAAACAGGTCAATATGTCAAACAAAATAAACCGTCAAATTATCTTAGTAAAGCGTCCTAGCGGAAAACCGCAGCCGGATGATTTTAGTTTAGTTGATGCTTCTGTTCCAGTTCCGGAAGAGGGACAGGTTTTGTGCAAAACTATTTATTTGTCGCTTGATCCATATATGCGGGGACGAATGAATGACAGCAAATCTTATGCAGATCCAGTCAAAATCAATGAGGTAATGACTGGAGGAACAGTAGGACAAGTACTTAAATCTCGAAGCACAAATTTTCAACAAGGTGACATTGTTTACGGTTATGGGGGATGGCAGGATTATTGGGCATCGGAGGGTAAAGCGTTGAGGAAAATTGATCCGGAGCTGGCTCCAATTTCAACTGCAACCGGTGTTCTGGGAATGCCCGGAGTTACGGCTTACACAGGTTTTCTGAACATTGGTCAACCCAAAAAAGGTGAAACGGTGGTCGTGGCTGCGGCATCCGGAGCGGTAGGTTCGGTGGTGGGGCAAATCGCACACATTAAAGGTGCGAGAGCAGTCGGCATTGCGGGTTCTGAGGAAAAATGTAAATTTGTCACAGAGGAATTTGGCTTTGATGCTTGCGTCAATCACAATAGTCCGGATTTCGCTGAAGCACTAAAAAATGCTTGTCCGGATGGAATTGATGTCTATTTTGAAAATGTAAGCGGAAAAGTATTTGAAACAGTCATGCCTCTGCTCAATGACTTTGCGCGCATTCCAGTTTGTGGATTGATAGCACTTTACAATGCCACTGAACTGCCGCCGGGTCCAAATTTAACACCGTTGCTGATGCGTGACATCCTGGTTAAACGACTGACTTTTCGCGGCTTCATCGTCTGGGATTTTGCTGCTCAGGAAAAAGAAGCCCTGACGGAGCTTGCCAAATGGATTAAGGAAGGAAAGCTTCATTATCGTGAAGATATTGTTGATGGACTTGAAAATGCTCCAGAAGCTTTCATGGGACTTCTGGAGGGTAAAAATTTTGGTAAATTGGTGGTTCAGGTTAGTGATCATCCTGCCGCTTAAATCAAAAATTTATACAGAAACAATTATTAATCACTAAAATGCTTCAACCACCTTTGGAAAATTATGAATCTGGAAACCATTGTCAATCTCGAGTTGCATCCAATTCAAGACAGTAGCTACATCCAAAAGTGCAAAGATCAGTTGGACAGCAAAGGTGCTTTGGTGATGGAAAATTTCCTTAACTCTGATACAGTGGAATATCTGCAAAACGAAGCCCGCGAGGTGAGGCCGTTGGCGTATTTTTGTCACCAGAATCACAACGCCTACCTGCTGGATCCGGATCCTGACTTTCCCGCTGAACACATACGTAATTTAGAACAGGTCAGTGACAAGGGTTGTATCACGCATGATCAGGTTCCGGAGAACTCTCTGTTAAGGACGATTTATGAATGGCCCGATTTCAGAATGTTTTTGAAACAGGTTTTGGGGGAGCTGGTCTTTCCTTATGCAGATACACTTTCTTCCATAAATATTAATTATTATGAGCAAGGTCAGCAACTGGGATGGCACTTCGACAACGCATCCTTTGCAGTAACTTTGATGCTTCAGTCTCCTGGGCACGGTGGAGAGTTTGAGTATCGGGAAAAAGTGCGTAACAGCGAAAAAGGCGATTCGGCGTTTGCTGATACAGAAGCAGTGATCAAGGGCAAACTTAAGCCTAAAACTCTGGCAATGGGTGATGGTGCGCTTGTCCTCTTTCGAGGCAGAAACTCTCTGCATCGAGTAGCTCCAGTTGTCAGTGATCAAGCCCGAATACTCGTGACCCTCAATTTCAATACTGAACCTGGAATAATGCTTTCGGAACTGGCACGAATGGCCTTCTTTGGACGGCTGGCATAAAAAAATGATGGCTCTTTTTTCAAAAAAAGATTTAAAGGACGTTGAAGGGATAGTAAGTTAACCTATAAATTACATACATCCTGGATCAGCATTAATTGGATTCATTGGACTTGGAAACGTTGGAGGAAAACTGGCTGGAAGTCTTTTACGCAACGGTTTTGATTTAACGGTACGTGATCTGAACGGAGAACTTGCCCAACCTTTTTTGGATGGCGGTGCCAAATGGGGTGAATCACCAAAACAGATGGCCGAAGCTACAGATTTACTAATCACCTGTTTACCTAATCCGACAGCAAGTGCAGTCGTTATGGAAGCAGAGGACGGGATTCTTTCCGGACTTTCTTCCGGAAAGATTTGGGCGGAAATGAGTACAACAGACGAGGCTGAAATTAGACGAATTGGTGCTTTAGTTAATAAGGCTGGCGTAGCTATTGATTGTCCAGTTTCTGGTGGTTGTCATAGAGCAGATACAGGAAATATTTCAATTTTTGCTGGTGGTGAACGTTCCAGTTTTGAAAAAATCCTGCCTGTACTGAAGGTATTGGGACGCAATATTTTGCACACCGGAGCACTAGGTTCTGCTTCTGTACTGAAGGTGCTGACAAATTATCTGGCAACGGCAAACCTCGTCACACTTTGCGAAGCACTGACAACAGCAAAAATGGCAGGAATGGATCTCAGCACAACATATGAAGCAATCCGAATCTCCTCTGGAAATTCTTTTGTCCATGAGACCGAAAGTCAGGTGATTCTCAACGGCAGCCGAGACATAAACTTCACAATGGATTTAGTTCTCAAAGATATCAGCCTCTTTCAATCCATTGCAGAGCGTGCCGGAGTTCCATTGGAAGTATCTCCACTCCTGATTGATATTTTCAAGGATGGAGAACAGCGTTACGGATCCCGTGAATGGTCGTCAAACATTATCCGCCGCTTAGAAGATGCTTGTGAAACACAAATCCTGGCTTCCGGATTTCCGGAACAAATGACAGATGATGAACCGGAAGTTTCCGGAGAAGAAGTGGTGGTCCAGTAAAAAACCTGCCGAAACAAGAAACTCATTTTAATGAAGGAGACCTTATGGCCGAAGTACCGTTTACTCTAAATCAACGCGGACCGATTTTGGAAATAACACTTTCCAAAGGCAAAGCCAATGTAATCAGCGCTGCAGACAGTCGTGAACTCAACGGTATGTGGGAAGCCTTCCGGGACAATCCGGAACAGCGTTTAGCCGTTCTCACAGGTAAAGGAGAAAAGTTTTTTTGTGCCGGTTGGGACTTGAAGAATGTAGCAGAATCCGGTGAAGCTTCAGATTCTGATTATGGTTCAGGAGGTTTTGGCGGCTTGAATTATCCGCGTAATTTCAACAAACCTGTAATTTGCGCGGTCAACGGTATTGCCTGCGGAGGCGGTTTTGAAGTCATGCTGGGTTGTGATATTATCGTTGCTGAAGAACACGCAACTTTCGCCCTGCCGGAAATCAAGGTAGGGGTGCTTCCAGATTGTGGAGTGGTAAAATTACGACGGCGTATTCCGTATCATGTCGCCGTCGAACTGATGATGACCGGACGCTGGATGGATGCCGAAGAAGCTAAACACTGGGGACTGGTCAATCACATTGTACCCAAAGGTCAGGGACTGGACAAAGCCCGTGAAATCGCAGAAGCCCTTGCAGATGGTCCGCCGTTGCTTTATCCGGCGATTAAACAAGTATTACGAATGACCGAAATGGTTCCGGAAAATGAGGCCTTTACAGTCCACGATGCTTGTTCTGCCGTTGAAGCAGTCAACCGTTCCGAAGATCTTAAAGAAGGGGCATTAGCCTTTACTGAAAAACGTGAACCTGTTTGGAAAGGGAATTGACTCATGAAAGCGGCAATTTGTCATGAATTTGGAAAACCTCTTGTAATCGAGGAAGTTGAACTATTACCTCCACGAACTGGTGAAGTGCAGGTTAAACTCTCCGCTTGCGCCATTTGCCATAGTGACATCCTTTACGCAGAAGGAGCGTGGGGCGGAGACCTTCCGGCGGTTTATGGACACGAAGCTTCCGGAATTGTGGAAACCGTTGGGCAGGGAGTGACTACTGTTCAGCCAGGAGATCATGTGCTCGTCACGCTGATTCGTTCATGTGGAACATGTCACTACTGTTCACAGGGTGATCAAGTCCGCTGCGAAACCACTTTCCCGTTAGATGAGCAATCTCCGCTGCGAACTCTAGACGGTAAGCCGATCTCGCAGGGTCTGCGCACTGGAGCTTTTGCTGAATCGGTTGTGGTGGATGCTTCGCAACTTGCTCCAATTCCCAAAGATATTCCGTTGGACAGCGCCTCTATTTTAAGTTGCGGAGTGATTACCGGTTTTGGCGCGGTGGTCAATACGGCTCAGATTACTTCCGGAAGCAGCGTGGTGGTTATCGGAACGGGTGGCGTCGGTCTCAACAGTGTTCAGGGAGCGGCTGTTGCCGGTGCGGAAAGTATCATCGCACTTGATCTTTCTGATACAAAACTGGAAGCGGCAAGGCAATTCGGCGCAACTCACACGGTCAATGTAGGACAGGAAAATGCAAGAAAATCAATCAAAAGCTTGACCGCTGGTAGAGGTGCTGATTATGTGTTTGTCACTGTGGGGGCCAAAAGCGCGATTGAACAAGGCTTCAAACTACTCTGTAAAGGCGGAACATTGGTTATAGTTGGAATGACGGCAGACGGAGTAAAAATTGAATTCGATTCCTGCAAATTTGCTTCAGTCGAGCAACGTCTGCTCGGCAGCAAAATGGGTTCAACCCGACTGACAACCGATATTCCATGGTACATCTCTCTTTATCAACAGGATAGACTCAAACTGGATGAATTGATTTCCGGTCGTTATCCCCTGGAAAAAATAAACGAAGCCATTGCTGACGTGAGTAAGGGGGATGCACTGCGTAATGTGATCGTATTTTGATCACGCAATACATCTATAAATATTAATTGAAAGTATCTGAAAAAAGGAAACATTATGGATAAAAAAACACGGGACCATGATTCAATGATGCAGGGCTTGAGCTGGTGGGGAATTCCAACACTATTTCGTTGTCCGTATAACTCTGACTCAGAAGGTTGCGATATTGCTTTGGTTGGAGTTCCGCACAGTACAGGAAATGGAACCACAGAACGTGATCAGCATTTAGCCCCCCGGGCTGTAAGAAACGTTTCGGCACTTGGAAGGAGAGCTCACCTCAAATTTGGACTTGATCCGTGGAATATTTGTGACATCCGCGACCTGGGCGATGTTCCGCTTCCAGAAGCTAATAACAACGAAAAGTGTATTGAACATATTACTGATTTTTACAAACGAATTGCCAAGAATAAAGCCCGTCCTCTTTCAGTAGGCGGTGACCATTCGATAACCGGTGGAATTCTGCAGGCTATTGCGTCACCAGATTCTAATTTGACTGGAGGCCAGAAAGCCGTTTTATTGCATTTCGACGCCCACACTGATACCTTTCACCAACTGGATCATTTTCTTGGAGCAGTAAAGTCTGCTGCTCATTGGGCAAGTTATTTAGTTCGGGACGGTTTTGTTGATGCAGAAGGAAGTGTACAGATTGGCATTCGAGGTAATCCACGCACTTTGGATTGGCTCGACTCCAGTTATGAATTGGGATACGAAGTTATAACCAAAGAACAGTACGACGAATATGGTGTGGAACGCTGTTTGGAAATAATTCTCGAACGAGTAGGAGATAAACCACTGTACATTACCTTTGATCTAGACTGTCTGGATGCAACTGTTGCTCCGGGAGTAGCTAATCTTGAACCGGCAATTGAAGGTTTTATGATGCCTGATGTTCTGAAACTGCTCCAGGGAATGCGTGGAAGAAACATCATTGGAGGAGATGTGGTCTGCATGATGCCGACCAAGGATTCACCAAATCAAATTACAGCCCATGTTGCCAATGCCCTACTCTTTGAAATGATCTGCTTGATTGCGGATAATTTTAGCATCACATCTTGAGAACAACTGAAATACAAAGTGCACTGAAAACAGTCTTCAGAATTTATTTTATTCCATGAATTCACACAATTTGAAAATCCATAGCATCGAGACCTTCAGCAATGAATATGTCGGATTGGTACGGGTTCGTACAAGAGACGGTTCGGAAGGTTGGGGGCAGGTTTCGCCTTACAATGCTGATATCACCTCACTTGTTGTGCATCGCCAAATCGCGCCTTATGCACTTGGAGCTGATGCGCTGGACATCGAAAGTCTCGTCACGGAAATTCCGGAGCGTGAACACAAATTCCCGGGATCATATTTGCGGAGGGCGCTGGCAGGACTTGACACAGCGCTTTGGGATTTGCGTGGCAAACTGGAAGAAAAAAGTGTTTGTGAACTGCTGGGCGGAACACCAAGACCGTTAAGGGTTTATGCTTCCAGTATGAAACGTGACATAACTCCACAAGCCGAGGCTGAACGGTTTTTACGTTTGAGAGACGAATTTGGTTATGATGCCTTCAAGTTTCGTGTTGGCAAGGAATGCGGACACGATGAGGATGAGTGGCCAGGACGTACAGAAGAAATTGTTCCGGCAATCCGTAAAGCGCTTGGTGATGAGGTTGACATTGTTGGTAGACGGAAATAGTTGTTACACTCCGGAAAAAGCGATTTCAGTTGGTCGACTTTTAGAAGACAATGGAATCTGTCACTTTGAGGAACCGTGTCCATATTGGGAACTGGAGTGGACAAAACAGGTTACAGATGCGCTCAAGCTGGATGTGACTGGAGGTGAGCAGGATTGTGATTTGTCCACCTGGAAACGAATGATTGAGATGCGTGCTGTTAATGTGGTGCAACCGGATGTTTGCTACCTCGGAGGTCTGACACGCACCCTCAAGGTCGCAGAAATGGCTCGTCAGGCCGGATATCTGCACACCGCATTCCGCCAATCTCTCGCTGGTTACGGTTTTTACGCTGCACATGATGGGAGCTTTGGAAAACGCAGGGCCGTATGTCGAATTTTCCATTGAAGGAGCGGATTATTATCCTTGGCAGTACAACATTTACGAACCCAGCATTGGTTGCAGTGAATGGAAAAGTACAGATTCCGGACGCTCCTGGATGGGGAGTCGAGATAAATCCGGAATTTCTGGAAAAAACCAAGTATCAGATTAGTACATTGAATTAGGAATATTTTGTGAAAATCAAAGATTTAAAAACATTTGTAGTAGGAAATCCACCGCCACACTTTGGGGGACGATATTTCATTTTTCTAAAACTAATCACCGATGACGGAATTGAAGGTGTTGGCGAAGTTTACTGCGCAACTTTTGCACCGCATGTCATCGTGAAAATGATTGAAGATGTGTTTGAGCGATCACGTTGAAGGAAGCAGATCCTTTCCACATTGAAAAACTCTGGCGCAATGTTTATGGCCGTGGTTATACTCTTACGTCCGGATGTTTCACTGATGGGAGTTTTGAGCGGACTTGAAATTGCGCTCTTGGGACATTTGCGGAAAATCGGTAGGCAAACCGGTTTATGAATTACTCGGTGGACGTGTGCACGAAAAATTACGCACATACACTTATCTCTATCCAAAAGACGGAGCAGTTTTACCGAGAATGAACCGCATGTTTACAACAATCCTGAGCTTGCCGCAGAAGCCGCAGCGGAATATGTGGCGCAAGGCTTCACCGCGATCAAGTTTGATCCGGCAGGAGCATATTCTGTTTTTGATCCGCGTCAACCTTCATTGGAGACTATGGATCGTTCCGAATTATTTTGTAAACGAATTCGCGAGGCCGTTGGTTCCAAAGTAGATTTGTTGTTCGGCACACACGGACAATTCACTGCTTCCGGTGCCGTTCGGCTGGCACGTCGTCTTGAAGCCTACGATCCACTTTGGTTTGAGGAACCTACTCCTCCGGAGCGTCCGGAAGAAATGGCAAAAGTTGCCCGCCAAACTTGCATTCCGATCGCCACTGGAGAACGGTTGACCACCAAATACGAATTTGCCCGAGTGCTGGAAACCGGAGCTGCCTCGATTTTACAACCGGCTCTCGGGCGAGTCGGAGGGATTTTAGAGGCCAAAAAAATTGCGGGAATGGCCGAAAGTCATTACGCCCAAATTGCACCCCATCTTTATTGCGGCCCCATTGAAGGCGCGGCCAATATCCAACTCAGTACTTGTTCTCCCAATTTTTTGATTTTAGAAGGCATTCAACGCTGGGAGGGGTTTCATGCAGAAATTCTCAAAAAACCTATTCGTTGGGATTCAGGATATGTGATTCCATCCAACGGAACCTGGACTTGGCGTGGAACTGAATGAAGAAGTTGCCCTGGCAAATCCTTACAATGATTCCGCTTTACATTTGGAAATGGCAGATGCCCCTATTCTTTGAAAGTAGCTCTGCATTTCCGACAGTTTTAGCAAATGCGGATTATTCGTATTACACTTTTAAAACTTCAGGCTTTAAAACTTTCTGAATTAGGTTGGAAATATTTGAGGAATTATTGGGGAAGACTGTGACAAAAATGTGACAAATATATTGCCACACTTTATGTCACTGAAGTAAGCCGTTTCAAATGCTGATGGGTTCTGGGGGGTCAAACCACGGGACACCTGATTAAAAGTCAGATTACAACTGTAAATCACAACAATACACAATTGATTAAAGATATAATATCAGTTGATGGTGGTGGAGAACTGAAAGGATGAAGCAGGTTGGTTTGACTACCCCACTAATTTTTCACAGTCAGACACCCTCCAAGTAAAATCTCCACATTCTTGTTAAATTCCCGTCAACACAAACAAGTATATAATTGTTGACATATGTCGTAATAGGAATACTATAAGTAATTATAGGGGGTTGAATCTACACTCTCTTAAAATGAATTAGTTACTCAGGATTATCTTCTCAGAGTTTCTGATTCAAAAATATGTTACTTTTCACACTTTCTTTCTTAAAAGATCTAATCATGGTTATTAAATTTAATCCAAATTACGAAAATGTCTAAGATTTTAAATTTTCTCCCTAAACTTACCGGTTCTTTTGCTTTACCTGCATCTGAAAATCCTACTATAGAAATGGTGGAAGCCGCCTATAGGCATCACAAGATGCATATGCGTTATATTAACGTAGAAGTTGGTCCTGATAATTTAGCAAAAGCTATTGAAGGTGCTATAGCTATGGGATGGGTTGGGTTTAACTGCTCTATTCCTAATAAAATTGAAGTTATTCAATACATTGATCGATTGGCAAAATCTGCAGAAATTATTGGGGCTGTGAATTGTGTGGTGATAAAAGAGAATGAATTAATTGGTGAAAATACAGATGGTAAAGGCTTCATTAAATCACTTGAAACCATAGTAAACCCTAAAGGAAAAAATGCAGTTGTCTTTGGCGCTGGAGGAGCTTCACGTGCAATTTGTGTGGAGTTGGCTTTTTCAGGAGTAAAAAAGATTACTGTAGTAAATCGATCTAAAAAAAAGGGGGCTGATCTTGCGGAATTGGTCAACAAAAACACAAAGACCAAGGCCCTTTTCACAGAATTTGTAGATCAATTTTCTTTAGATCCTAAGACGGACCTGGTCATCAATGCAACTTCCATTGGCCTTTTCCCAGATGTCGATACAGATCTTCCAATCAATTACAATACTCTGACAAAACATATGATTGTCGCTGACGTTATACCTAACCCGCCTAAAACAAAATTCTTAAAGAATTGTTCAGCCATTGGATGTCAGACAATTGATGGTCTTGGTATGCTTGTAAACCAAGGCGTTGCTTGTATAGAACTGTGGACTGGAATCAAAGTAGATGAAAGCGTCATGCGCTCGCGCCTCGAAGAAATTACGCTCAAGTCAAGAAATTGGTAAGAACTTGAAATAAATCTTAGTATTTAATTGGCTTCTAGAAACCATTTATTGTTACAACTCAATTAAGGTTAGTTGTTAGCATTAAATAGCTCATTTTAGCCAATTTTTTGTATTGCTTAAATCGTGCGATTGTAGCAGTAGCACTTTCAACCTGATCAATTCCACTTAATCTCCTGTGAGTAACCCCCACTAATTCTTCACAGTCAGACACCCTCCAAGTAAAATCCCCACATTCTTGTAAAACAAACCGATTGATGTTATATTTTGGGTTCTCCTAAACCAACCAGTAGGATTATAGTCTTGGTCTTGAGGAAAAGATGAAAAAGGTTTTTTTCATTTCATTATGAATCCACTTCTTTCACAGTAACATATGTTGTTATTTTCACAAAGAAGATAGTCATCCAAAAGCTCATTGGAAAATCATATACCCAGAATGACAAATTTACCTGTCTTGAAATGTATTTAGAAGAATTTGGCTGGAAAATAAAAAGTTGAAAGATTGGACCTTAACGAATTTTAGAGATTCTAGAATTAGGGTATTTACGCATATAACACGTATTAAATTATTTTATGTTTCTTGGAATTGATTTAGGTACTTCTGCAATAAAATTGCTGGTCATTGATGAGAGTAATTCTGTTTTGGCGGAAAGTAACATATCACTTGATGTGAGCAGACCCCAACCTCTTTGGTCAGAACAAGAACCCGATGAATGGTGGCGTGCTTTGCTAAAAGGGATTGAAGACCTGAAATCACAAACTTCCTTGTCAGATCTAAAAGGTATTGGATTATCAGGCCAAATGCATGGGGCCGTGCTTCTAGACAAGAAAGGGGAGGTGTTGCGTCCGGCGATTCTTTGGAACGATGGCAGATCAGGAAAGGAGTGTTTTGAACTCGAAGATGCCGTCCCAGATCTGCATCGGATCACTGGGAACCTAGCTATGCCAGGATTCACTGCGCCCAAACTTCTCTGGATTCGTAAGAATGAACCAGAGATTTTTAGCAGAATTCGAACAGTTCTGCTGCCGAAGGATTTTCTGAGATTCAGGCTTTGCGGTGAAGCGATATCCGATATGTCGGATTCATCGGGTACGCTCTGGATGGACACCGCAGCTAGAGACTGGTCCGAAATCATGCTTGCAGCCACAAGTCTTTCAAGGGATCAAATGCCCGGCTCGTTGAAGGAACAAGTCCCGGAGGTGTCTCTCCGTTCTGAACTGGCAAGGGAATGGGGAATAAACACTAATCCTATAATTGCAGGTAGCGCTGGAGACAATGCTGCCGGAGCTGTAGGGATTGGCGTGATTAAATCAGGTTCTGCCTTTGTTTCACTAGGAACTTCGGGGGTGTATTTCGTCGTCAATCCACGGTTTATCCACAACCCTAAACAAGGATCTCATGCTTTTTGTCACTGCATCCCTGATACATGGCACCAGATGGGAGTTATTCTCAGTGCATCAAGCTGCCTGAGTTGGCTTTCAAGCATTCTGAAAAAGAACGAAGGTGAATTAATCAGTAGCTTGGGATCCAGTCCGCTAAACCCGGAGAAGTGATGTTTTTACCCTACCTGTCCGGAGAAAGAACGCCACATAATAATCCCAAATGCTCAAGGTGTATTCTTTGGTTTGAGACATGAACATGGAACAAAGGAACTGACACAGGCAGTGTTAGAAGGAGTCGCCTTCGCTTTTGGAGATTGCCAGCAGGTCCTTCTAGATACCGGAGCTGAGATTGATGAGGTTTCCCTGATTGGAGGAGGCTCTAAGAGTCATCTCTGGGCTCAGATCCTTGCATCCGTTCTTGAACGCCCCATGATAAGGCATGACAGTCCCGAAATGGGGCCGGCCCTGGGTGCAGCCCGTTTGGCAATGCTTGCAAGCAACAATGGTTCACTTGAAGAAATTTGCCAGCGGCCAGGAATCAAAGAAATTGTTGAACCCAACCTAAATATGTACCTCAGTATAGACAGAATCAGGAACGTTACCGAAGACTCTACAGGCACTTGGAAGAAGATTTTTTGGAATAGTCTTTTTACTAATAATAAAACCTCAATCAAATTTTTCTCTATAAGCATCAGTACTGCTAGTTTCTCTTAAACTTCAACCTAAAATAGTTTATTTTATTTAATTTATCCATCGCCCACCTGTGAGGATCAGAACCTTCCAGACATCTCCCATTCCAACCTATTTAATAATTTCAGGTGTCCGTTGAATTTCAGGATCAGTGAATAGATCATCCTCATCGGCACTGCGTGTGCTAAACTCACTAACCACAGCACCTTGGGAACCTCCTTGAAACCAATGCCAGGTTAAAGGCGGAATCGTATACTGGTCTCCTGGTTTAAGAATAATTTCGTGCCAAACTGTGTAATTCTCTATGCGGTGTTGTGGTGGTTTTGCTTTTGGGGTCTTTGTTGCTTCGCCTTCGACATACAAATAGACAACACCCCATCTACAGCGGAAGGTCTCCTGTTTTCCAATATACTCTAACTCTGGAATAGGAGGATGCATATGCTGGGGGCATGTCTGGTTTGGAATAAGAACCATCTCTTTAGCGCAATATTTTTCATCGTTATAATAGACAACCAAAGCAACACCAGTTTGCTCGTATTCACCGAGTCCTAGATCAGCAATTTCAATTGTATCTTGTTCTTCAGTTGTCAAAGCAATACCTGCTTTATCCAGATATCCAGAAGCCACTTTTTGCCATTTGTTAACTTCTTCTAGTGTCATTGCCATAATCAATATCTCCTCAAAATGGTTAAAGGTACTTTAGTATTTAGTCCATGGTAAAACGGGATAATTATTTAGTGATAAAAATTATTATATCTCATTCAATTTTAATGTTACTTTAAAAGAGCGGTTCCTGTGACTGTTTGATCCTATTCTAATCAAAACTTGGTAGTCTTACCTTCTTAAGAATAGAGATGAGTGGTCTCCTTTGACTGAATTGAGTCTGCTCAATAACTTATCAATTTATTGTTTAGTATTCCAATCCATGTTTAAGTGACGAATCTGATATTATCATATCTTGTTCCAAGTCTAGATAAGGTTGTATTTTTTCATTCTTCAAAAAATCATGATAGACTTCCACAGCTTCTTTGGATCCTATTTCTTTTTGAACAACTCTTCTCATAAGCTCGACAGTCTTAATTGGTGATTCTGTCAAGAGTATTTTTCTACCAAAAAGCGCAACTCTCGCTCCATACTTTTCTGCCTGCCTGACCAATTCAAAGGTATCACGCATAGTCCCTTTACCACTACCTAAAATCCCAATAATTAAACGTCCAGGATCATAATTAGATAATTCCTCCATTGCTTCTGGGCCGTTGTACTGTATTTTTAGGAATAGAGGTCGATCCGCACTAACTGAACCAGATAAACACCTTACAATACAGTCATTTATATAAAATGGAAGTATTTTAGGATCAACTTTGATATCGATTTGAGGATTGAATACTTCCAAAAAATATCTTATGCCTTTCTCTACAGCTTCTTCTTGAAAATCCTTTAACCCCTGCAGAGACGCAACATCTTTTTCAACGTTGTTTGAAAAAGTGATGGAATAAAGTCCTAAATCAGCAATTTCTTTTACACGCTCCAATGAAGCAGTTCTGAAATTTTTTGAAGGGAAAGAATTATAATTCGAACCTCGAAGCCCCCAAATATCAGTAGTATCATTCAATCTGACAGCCGCAGTTACTGGGCTTTTGCTAAAACATCCTTCTTGAGACAAAATTTCTGCCGAATAGGCAGACATTAACATAACGTCAACTAGTCCGCTTTTAACCATTTCTCTCATAGCCTGAAGATACTCAGCGTAGCATTTGTATGAAGAGGTTCCCCCTTTCTTAGGTCCAGGAGCCTGTGCTCCTCCCCCTAGTTCACCATCTTTGGCATCTGCGATAATGAAATCTGTTGGTTTGTATATATTCGTTCTAATTTTATTTAATTTTTCATCTAAACTTTTCATTTAACAAAATACGTGAAATGGTTTATATATTATTCTTTGAAACACAGAACTATTCAGTATTTCATGATACAAGCCTTATATTATAATTTTCATCAATCTGAAGGATCGTGTTTACTTCTTTGAGATTGGTGTTTACAAGTTTATAATTGTGGTGATCAACTAAGTTATATCTTATGATCGATTCTTCCAAGGAAAGACCTCCTCGCTGATGCCTCTTAACTACATTTTTTCGCATGATTGATTCCGGTCCATTTATAAAAATCAACTTATCTGCATGTTGATGTAGCTCTCGCCAGCCTATTTCATCAAGCAAAAGATAGTTCCCTTCCAACACTAGGATTCCATTATCAATTACTGAAATTGCATCTGTAACTGGATCATGTAGTTGTCTATCATATACTGGCCAATAAGAGGGTTTCCCTGAACGAACTCCAGACAATCTGGACTGTATTTCCTTTAAATTGAATGTTTCAGGGCTACCTTTAATTTTGCGTAGTGGTAATTCTCTTCCATTTACTATAATTTTTTTATGATCTATTGGCAGCTTACTAATAAAGACACCTAAAGAAAAATTCAATACTATGGAATTGGTGCCCTTCTTGGTGTAGAGGACGATTATACAAAAATTGTTAGCCTAGTTCCTGGAGGTCCAGCTAAAAAAACAATCAACCTGCCTCCTATTTTTTCTGCATCAAAGCCATTTCTTTAATTAATGGTATATGCAAAATTTCAATTTCCTCTTGTCTGAATGCCAAATCTGTTTCCTCTCCAGCAAGATTTAAAGACAGTGAAATGTTATCATTTTGATTAGATATTCCAGCAAGATTGCTGTTTCAGAATAACTCCTAAGACCAGCAGTACCACCAGCCGCACTGACATTACAAGCCCCTGTAGCAGCAGCCAATCGAATGCATCTTCTATACTCAACCCCCTAACTAAACCTGCAATCAATCCTCCAAAAAAACTATCTCCTGCTCCTAGCGTATCCTTTAATTTCTCAGGTGGCTCAATAGCTGTCACTTGAAAATTTACCTTCTGTGGACTGATTAAGCTCCATCAGGTCCAAGTTTAATTCCTAGAATTCCTGTGGCTCCTACATTACGATATGCATTGATCATCTTCTCAGGTATACTTTCACCTGTCTGCTTTTCTACCCTGAATCTCATTAGGGAAATAGAGTCCAGATGGGGAAGAATGCGTCTTAATGGTTCCATCGAAATCCCACTATTATCTGTATCCATCGCAGTCAAACATCCAGTCTTTTTTATCTGTTTCATCACGAAAGGAAGGTCTTCCATCAATTCAAACAGTAGTCCATAGTAACCAAACAAGGCCCATCTGCTTCGAGAAAACATTTCTATTTGACCCATAATAAGACTTCGGTTAAGTTGACTCGATGCTCCAGGATTGCAAAGCATTGCATGATCATTTTGTTGATCTACAATGATGCCTGTAATACTTGTAGACAATTCTGGATGAGTAATCAAACCACTGCAATCTATACCTTCAGTCATCAATCTTTCACGAATAAACTCTGCCCAAATATCATTGCCAATATACCCGAGCACGGCCGTTCGCATACCAAGTCTGGCCAATGCTGTGCCAGAGTTTGACGTTATTCCACCAACAATGGCTTGCACTTGGTCAATATAATGTAAAGCCCCCTTTTCAAGTGGCTCATCAAGAATGGCAGGACCTAGGATCAAGTCTACTGTTGTTATTCCACAAACAACACAGTCAAATTCTATTTGTCTTTCCATTATTTAATTAGTAATTCCTGTAAATATTACAAATATAAGACAAAGCTTGTAGATAAATCATATTCATAATCAGCAAATATCAAAGAAGCTGTAAACATAGTTACAGCTTCTTTGTGCAGCTTTTTATAAGTTTATTTAGTGTCATAGCGCCTTTAGAGATCATATAAAAAAGATATAAAAATAGAGTAATTCCGCTCTCGTTATTTACTTCTTTATAATCGTATGAAAGCGGTTGTATGGGGTGAGTCCTAAGATCATTGAGTGAAATTAATTCCCATTATGAGGAGAGCAATAAGCTCCCGCTTCATGATCATTGGGGTCTAAGGCTCCTGTCATAATGGACACTGCTTCTGACATGCTATGTGTTTCTGGTTTAACCACTGCGACACTTTTTCCTAAACGGAGTATTTGGATGCGATCTGAAACCTCAAAAACTTGGGGCATGTTGTGACTAATCAAAATGACAGGCATTCCCTGTTCTCGAACATCTTTAATTAGGTTTATCACAAGCTTTGACTCTTTAACACCCAGTGCAGCTGTTGGTTCATCCATAATTACAAGTTTTGAATTGAATGCGGTGGCTCTAGCTATTGCGATCCTCTGTCTTTGTCCACCAGATAGAGTTTCTATGGCTTGGTTAATATTTTGAATTGTTAAAAGCCCCAAGTCTGACAATTTTTCTCGGGCTTGCTGTTGCATAGTCTTTTTATCAAGCATTCGGAAAACTTTGCCCAAGATTCCTGCGATACGTATCTCTCGTCCTAGATACATATTATCTGAAATGCTAAGAGCAGGTGATACAGCTAAATTCTGATATACTGTTTCTATACCAGCTTCCCTAGCTTCCATGGGGTTTTTAAAACTTACTGGTTTATTTTCTAATAAAATTTCTCCAGCATTAACTTGATCTTCACCCATAAGACGATTAATTAGTGTTGATTTACCAGCACCATTATCTCCGATCACTCCTAATACTTCTCCAGGATAAAGTTCTAAATCTGCATGATCTAGCGCAACAACACGTCCATAATGTTTCACTAATCCTTGAGCTTTAATAATTGGTTGTAAAATCATGACCCCACCCTTCTAATCCATTGATCTACAGCCACTGCAATAATAATTAAAGCTCCAACAGTGAATTCCTGCCACAGGACATCCAAGCCCGCAAGTGCCAGTCCATTACGAAATACTCCAACAATAAGTGCACCAAATAACGCCCCATAAATTGATCCTCTACCTCCAAAAAAGCTTGTTCCACCTATAACTACGGCTGTGATACTATCCAAATTAGCAGTAGTTCCTGAAGCTGGACTAATAGCTCCAATTCTTCCTATTATAACCCACCCACAGAATGCACATATTACTCCCGCCAATATATAAACTGACATTAGTATTCTGTCAGTTCTGATTCCTGTGAGAGCTGCCGCTTCTGGATCATCTCCGGTAGCATAAACATGCCTACCCCACGGTGTCCAGTTTAAGGCGTACCACACAACAACAAAGATTATTACCATAAGAATAGAACCAAAAGTTAAACGTCCCCCTAAGAAATTGAAGGAGTTTCCGGTCCATTGTAGAAGTGGAGCAATATCTCTTACATCTCCTGAACGAATTGTTTCACTGTTTGAATACCAAATATTGAGAGCATAAATTATATTCCATGTACCTAATGTTACAATCATTGGAGGCATTTTAAAACGTACAATAAAAAAACCATTAAGTCCTCCAAAAAAGGCGCCAACAAACAAACCAACAATAATTGCCAATACAGGAGGAAAACCAAAATCTACGGCAAGTCTACCCATAACTACTGATGAAATAACCATTATTGCACCAACAGAAAGATCAATTCCAGCTGTCATAATAACTAATGTTTGTGCAACAGCAAGAATACCAATTATAGTGACTTGTTGTAAAATCAAAGAGAAATTATAAGGATGAAAAAAACGATCTCCTACTATTAATCCAAACACTATAATTGAAGTAAGAAGAATTATAGCTGGTGCTGCAACTGGTTGACTATGAAAAAAGCGATGGGTCTTGTTAGCAACTGAAAAATGTTTCTCTGAAAAATCAGCCACTTCTCCGCCTGTGTTCATCCCAACAGGATTATAGTCATCTTCTTTTGTTTTATTTTCTAAAAACTCAGACATAAAGGAAACCATTGAAGAGCCCGGATAAAATCTCATAAGAGCCCAGGCTTTTTGAAAGATGCTTAGAAGAGCCCGGATAAGAGTCCGGGCTTATTGAAAGATGCTTAGAAGAGCCCGGATAAGAGTCCGGGCTTATTGAAAGATTGCGAATTTAAACTAACCCCAACACTTCTTTAGGCCTTCTTTACTAGTCTCTGAATTGAGACCATCCACTGGCTTATCGGTAATCAAGGAAACTCCCGTATCGTAAAAAGCCTTTCCTGGAGTTGCTCCTGGTTTCATTCCAGTCTTGATATAAGATACTATGGCCCTAACTCCCAAATCAGCCATTCTTAGAGGAAACTGCATTGAAGTTGCACCTATAACCCCATCACGGACGTTTCTGACACCCGGGCAACCACCATCTACAGACACTATCAAAACATCATTTTCACGACCGACTGCTTTCAATGCTTCATACGCACCCGCAGCAGCAGGCTCATTTAAAGTATAAAGGACATTCAAATTTGGATCTTTTTGCAATAGAGTCTCCATTCCTGCTCGACCACCTTCTTCATTACCTTGGGAATAGTAATGACCAACAATGCGTGGATCATCTTCATCACCATATTTATTTGGATTTTTGATATCAATTCCAAATCCAGTCATAAATCCTTGATCACGTTGGACTCCTACTGTTGGTTGAGATTTGTCAATATCTAAAAAACCAATTCTAGCTGTGCTAGCCTTTGATCCCATTTGAGCTTTAGCCCACTTACCGATCATAACGCCTGCCAGAAAATTATCTGTAGCAAATGTTGCATCAGCCGCATTCTTTGGATCCAATTCTGTGTCCAAAGCAATAACAATCAACCCTGCTTCTCGTGCTCTGAGAATTGCTGGTACAATTGCGCGTGTCAAGGAAGGGGTAATCAAAATCCCTTTTGCTCCTGCAGAAATAAGATTTTCTACTGCTGCTACTTGCGCATCATTATCTGTATCAAATTTCCCTGAAAATGATTGGAGCTCTACACCCAATTCTTCTGCTACTTTCTTGGCGCCTTCACGCATTTTCACAAAGAAAGGATTTGATTCCGTTTTAGTAACCAATCCAATTAATATTTTTTCATTAGCATTCACTGTCATAGAAGTCATAAGACTTGCCATAAGCACAAATGCTGACATTTTCATCCAATTTTTCATAGTATTCTCCTTATTGAGATTATGAGATTAAAAGTACAACGCGATATTAACAGAATTGTACCCCAGTTTAAGCGTTTTAAAGGTAAGAACAATGGACAAAATAAATTTTTGTTTTACCAATATGTTACTATTTTAGAAGAGTCAATAAATTTTTATTAACTTTAGAATAACCTGAACTCATATCATAGGCCCCCCTTTTTTTATATAGGTTTTTATGCTATTTTAAATTTTTTTAGTTCTTTTTAAAAAGTTTTATAACAACACGATTTTCCCATTGTACTAAAAAACTATGCCGTTAATGTGATAATTTGTACAAGCTCTTTAGTGAGAATCTTAATTAATAAATCAACTTTTTAGCAAAGGCAAACAAAAAAGCTATCTTTTTATTAAAATCAAACTTTTTTAAATGTATTTCAAAATAATCCTCATTAAACATTGAAATAATTGATTGTTTATTTTAATTATTTGCAAAATTACACATTTAGGGACATGAGAGTTGATCCCTTTCTTTAATAAATATTCAAAAAGAGTTCAGTCTTAAAGGAAAAACAATGATGCACAATATAACGTGAAGTCGATATAAACAGATTGATTGAAACGTTATTTTGACTGATACAGGAGAAAAATCAGATTGAACTTAAAGGCGGGAAAGTCGGCATACAAAAGTGTGACAAATATATAGCTAAATTTTTTTCCACTGAAGTAATATATTGTAAATGCTGGTGGGTCGGCGGGGGCTCGAACCTCGGACAACCTGATTAAAAGTCATATTAAAATGGTAAATCACAACAATAAACAATTGATTAAAGATGTAATATCAGTTAAATGTGTAAACAACAAAACACTACAATATTGGAATTATTTGTGGTCTAGCATCTCATATGAGGTGCTATTACCATGTCATTTACTTGATAATATTAATGAAACTATTGGATTCACACCACCATCTCTGGAACCTTCAGGTTCTAGATTACATCTGGCTCAAACAAATTGGGAAACCCAAACCGTTCGGTGATCCGACTCCGATTCAAAAGGATTACGTCAAGAAAGATTTCCTAAGTGATGTTGCCAATACTAATGAAATAAAATTGGCCGGGTCTGTTCACATTCAAGTCGACAGTGCACTTGCTGATCCAGTATCGGAAACCAGTTGGCTAAGTAAATTTGTACCAGCAGGAATACCCTCAGCTATAGTCGGCTACGTAGACCTAACAAAAGAAGATGCTGAAGATGTCCTCAAACGTCATCTAACCTATCCTAAATTTCGAGGTGTACGCCAAATCATCGGTAAGTTGGAAAAGCGTCCAGATCTTTCTTTCACCAATGAAAACCTACTTCTAAATAAATCTTGGCAAAAAAACTTTGCGCTATTGGAAAAACATAATCTAAGTTTTGACCTCCAGCTTTATCCTGAACAAATGAATGAATCTGCTGAATTTCTGAGTGACTTTCCTGGAATTCCAGTCGTTATAGACCACGCAGGTTGTCCTTACGATCAAAGCGATTCCGGACTTCGCATATGGAAAAGGAACCTAACCAGCCTGGCAGCACTCCCAAACCTTCACATCAAACTCTCTGGTTTTGGAATGTATGACAAAAACTGGTCCTCAGAATCGACTCAAATAATTTTCGATACAATCCTAGAAAACTTTAGCCCAAATCGTATTATGTGGGGTAGCAATTTCCCTGTTGAACGATTGATGAAGCCTTACAGCTTTTGTGTCAAACAACTTTTAAAGTGGCTTAATCCGCTTTCGACTAAAGATAAAAATAGTATAGCCTCAGAAACAGCATTAAATTACTACCATATCGGTAGAAAATTCTGAGCTTTAAATTATTGAATTTGTGCGGAATCCTGAATTGCTTTTTTGAGTATCTCAAAATCAAAGTCTTTTCTTTTACTAGCATCTAGTATGATCTTTTCTTTACGAATCATGAGATCGATCGCTGTCGGAAGTTCTTCCGCTAGTTCTGCTGGTATGACTACGGAGCCATGTTGGTCTGCATGGATCAGATCATTGTGCTGAACATTCATTCCAAAAATATTTACAGGTATGCCTGTTTCTTCTATGCGCACATAAGCGTGGGCTAGTCCAATTTTACCTGCTATCACTTGAAATCCTGCTGAAAGGACATCAAGGTCCCGAACTGAGCCATTGGTAACCACACCAATAACCCCAAGTGCATTATGAATGTTTGAATTAACCTCTCCCCAGAAAGAACCAAATCCGGGTCTTTCATCAACATCCTGGATAACGCTGATGAATGGTGCTGTTCCGGAAGATACGTATTCGTAATAAGCTAAACTTCGGGCACGTTTTGTGTTTTGATCTACTTCAGAAGATGCACTGATTGTTGCTGTTCTGGCATAACCTACAATTGGAGGTAGAGAGGTATCCACACAAATCATCTGTTCAGTTGTAAAACAACTGGTACGGAATTTAGAATCGAGAAGTTCAAGCGAATTCACGATTGTAGGTGTGTCATATTTCCTGAAAGTATTAAGCAGGCTTTCCGGGATTTGTTTCATCGGCAATCATTTTTTAGAGTTTAAGTAATTTGACTTGTTGGGATTATACTGCGGTCCAGCCTCCATCAACCTTGATGGTAGAACCGGTCACCATTTTACTCATGTCAGAGGCAAGAAACAAGACCGCGTCTGCCACATCCTCTGTCTGTCCAACGTGTCCAAGTGGGATTCGACTTAAAATATAATCTTTGAACTCATTTTCTTCCATGAAGGGCCTTGTCAAATCCGTCTCAATGAAAGTTGGGCATACCGTGTTCACCCTGATTCCATTTTCTGCCAAATCCAAAGCCATGCTTTTGGAAAAACCTTCCATTGCATGTTTCGATGCACAGTAGACAGTTCTGTTTCGTCCTCCAACAATGCCCATCTGACTTGAGATGTGGATTATGGATCCTCTGATTCCCGATTCAACCATACCTCTTGCCACAACCTGGGCAACAAAAAAGGCAGATTTGACATTAAGGCCCATGACTTTGTCGAACCTCTCTTCAGTGACTTCACAGAAGTGTTCCGGAATGTTGTTGCCTGCGTTGTTGACAAGAATGTTAAAAGGACCTAACTTTTTCAAATTATTAACAGCTTCCATTGAGTAAATATCGGCCACATGAACTGAGGCTTTTCCTCCGGATTTAATAATTTCATCCCTGACCTGTTCGAGCTGTTTTTCTGTTCTGGCAGTCAGCACAACTTCCGCACCCACAGCGGCCAGGGTTTTGGCACAAGCTTCACCGATACCTCTGCCTGCGCCTGTCACCAGAGCCCGTTGTCCCCGTAAATCGTAAACTTTTGCGTCTGTCACGCAGCTTCTCCACTATATCGTCTAATTCTGAGATCTGCCTGTTCCTGGTGTCCGGCAAATCCTTCAAGCTTGCATAATCTTGAACAGTATTCTCCCACCTTTACACTGGCCTCATTACTGAGAATTTTCTGGTAGGTACATGTTTTGAGAAATTTTCCAACCCAGAGACCTCCGGTGTATCGTGCGGCTTTTAATGTAGGCAAAGTATGGTTAGTACCTATGACCTTGTCTCCATATGAAACATTGGTACGAGGTCCAAGGAAAAGTGCACCATAATTTCTCATGTTTTCCAGAAACCAGTCATCTTTTTTGGTCATTACCTGAACATGTTCGAAGGCGAGTTCATTTGCTATTTCAAGCATTTCATCATAAGAATCCGCTACAATAATCTGTCCGTAGTTTTGCCATGCAGGCTCTGCAGTGTCACGCGTTGAAAGAGTTTTCAATTGTTTCTTTACTTCTTCCAATGTCTGCCTGGCCAGATTCATGGAATTAGTTAAAAGGACAGCAGGAGAAGTAGGACCGTGTTCGGCCTGACCCAGCAGGTCTGTAGCGCACATTTCTCCGTCAACTGTTTCATCTGCTATGACAAGAGTTTCGGTTGGTCCGGCAAAAAGATCAATTCCGACACGTCCATAAAGCTGCCTCTTAGCTTCTGCTACATAGGCATTGCCAGGACCAACAAGCATGTCCACAGCAGTTATGGATTCAGTTCCTAATGCCATGGCCGCGACTGCCTGGACACCCCCGATCACGAAAATATCGTCTGCTCCTCCTAGATGCTGAGCTGCAACGATGGCATCAGATGGGCGTCCCTCATAAGGGGGAGCGCAGGTAATTATTTCCTTCACACCTGCAACTTTTGCAGTTGCAACAGACATGTGAGCAGATGCTACCATTGGGAACTTACCTCCTGGAACATAACTCCCCACGCGGTTCATTGGGATATTCCTGTGACCAAGAATCACTCCCGGAAGCGTTTCCTCTTCAACGTCATTCATGGAATCCCGCTGAATCTGGGCGAAGTTTCTGATCTGCTCCTGTGCAAAGCAGATGTCACTAATTGTTTGTTCATCAAGTCTATCAATACAGGATTGTATTTCTTTTTCAGAAAGTCGGAATTCATCCGGTGACCAGTTGTCAAAACGTTTTGAAAGTTCCCTTACGGCTATGTCTCCTCGTTTGTCAATATCATCAAGTAATTTTTCTACAGTATCACTTATTTGTTTCTGGGCTTCGTCCCGTTGTTCTTCTGAAATTGCTTCCTTTATCCAGGTTGCCATAATTATCCTTATTTCATTGAATGATTTTTGTACTTAATTTTTAACCGGTTTATCGATGTCTTAACTCATAGAATAGCTGCTAATTTGCATCCAAAGTGAGACCTCATCAATCGCATGATATTCCCTGACTACGAGACCTTCTTGCATTTCAGTATGAGTAATAGCCATTATTACTACAGGAGCGCCTGTTGGTTCACCAAAGCTTCCGAATCCTGTATGTTTAGCGGAATAGCTCCAGCGCATAGCAATTCTGTTGTTTTTACCAACTTCCTCATTGACAATCCAATGATGAACCCTGAAACTGCCTTTTGGAAAAGCTGTGATATAACCATTGAAATATTTAGTGAGCTGTTCACGGCCAAAAAGTATTTTTCCTTCAGGAGCTTGGATCTGGCAGGCTCTATTGTGTGATTTTTCCAGAGCACTTAATTCTGATTGCTCCCATAACAACTGGTAAGTCTGAGCCAGACTCTTTGCTGCTCCTGAAAGTGGTCCTGAGTCAGGAGGGCCTTCCCAGCGTTTAACGTAGTCTTCAGAGCTTGGAACAGCACTCCCGGTCTCCTTTAGATTTAAAGCCAACTGACGGCCGAATTCATGGGGTTCAAGTCCAACCTGTTTCACAATGGCGGACTGATCACGCACCATCCATTCATCAATCACCTTGTTTCCCCTGCATATACAGTCAGCGATGACTCTATAATTAACTTTTGAACCAGTAGGAGATCCGCAAAAGCCGTCTCCAAGATGTGTTGCTGAACTGAGGATCCTGTGTGATGAGTAGAATGTACCTGGCTCGTCCTCAGAACCAATCACATCTTCTCCCAGCAGCTGTCGGTCAGGAAACATCTGCAAAGTTTTGTAGGTAGAACTAATCACATCTTCAACATTTTCTGAGACACTTGTAGGGGTCTTCACTGGAGCCTTTTCACCATAATAATCTCTTATACGCTCCACTCCACGTTCCTCCCAGATTCGATAAGTGATCTTGAGGATGTAATCTTTTAAATTCTTAAATTCTGAGTCAAATCCTTCCATTTTAATAACGTTTTCTTTTAAATTTTATCCCTTTACTGCACCTGCAGTCAAACCGCTGACTATCTGACGCTGGAAGAACATTACCAGCACAAAAAGTGGTGCAGTTGCTGAAACAACTGCAGCAACTGCAAACATGATGTTTCCCTCAGTCTGGGTTGTTCCCAAGAAACTGGCGATTTTTGGCACCATCGTATGATTTTCCTGACTTAGAAGCATTTGCGTCAAAAGTAATTTTAGCTAAAGAATGAGATGATCTAGCAGGTATATAACGCCTGGCCACATTACTGGAATAATTACATGTCGAAATGCTTGGAACTGAGTACACCCATCAACCTTTGCACTCTCATCAAGCTCTTTGGGTATTGTTTGAAAAAATGAGTGCAGCATCCAGAGTGTAAAGGGCTGGTTTATTGCTACCAAAACAATAATCGTTGTAGGAAGATGTCCCCAGATGTTCCATTGAAAGAAGGGCAGCAGATATCCTGAAACCAATGTGATATGGGGCATTGCACGAAAGACCAGAGCCAGCATAAGTAGCCAGAGCGCATAGCGATAGCCAGAACGGGCAAGAGCATATCCTCCAAGTGTCCCAATGGTCAGTGAAATTATTACTACAAAAAAAACCACAATTGATGTATTTATTGCTGACAGCCAGAATTCGTGCTCAATCCAGGCGTTACTGTAACCATTTAAAGTAAAGGTACTGCCAGTCTCTGCCAGAGTTCGGATCCCATAAACAGCATTTGCCCAGTCAGCCTTTGAAAAGAAATCTCCTTGTACCTTGAAAGAACCCCAAAGTGTCCACAGGAAAGGGAAAATAGCCACTATCAACCAAGTAATGACAAAAACTGAAGAGCAAATAATAAGAACAATTGAACGTTGGTTATATGCGGTAGTGATGTTTACCTCTTTATACTGTTTTGCTATTGAATTCTTTCCAAATCATTATCAGTACTGGTATCAGAAGTATACCAACTCCAATTATAGTTAGCATGGATGTTGCTGCAGCAGAACCAAACAATTGTAAAGCATCTTCACCTCGTAGATCGTTAAAAATAATCCATGACAAAGATGTTGCATTGGCAGAAGCATTGAATCCAACAATTGGTTCAAAAACCCGAAAATTATCCATCAGCTGTATTAAAGTGACAAAGATAATCAATGGCATAAGGTATGGTATTACAACATAACGTTTTTGTTGCCAGAGTGAGGCTCCATCCAACATTGAAGCTTCCAGAGTTTCTTGAGGTACTGTCTGCAAACCTGCATAGAACACTATGAAAGCAAATGGTGTTGAATGCCAGATCCCGTACACGATCAACATAATCCAAGTCAAGGCAGGAGAAGCCTTAAGTGAAAGATCATTATCTTTGAAAATTCTTTGCAGTGTTGATCCAATTATACCATCAGCATCAATCATCCAGAACAAAATCAATGATCCTATCAATGGTGTGACTATCATCGGCAACAGGGAAAAAAAGATTGTGGGTCCTTTTAACCAACTAGCAAGAGAATTAGTGCCCAAGGCAATTAAAAAGCCCAAAATAATTACAAATGGTGTGACCACAAAGGTATAGGTAATCGTAAACGCCAATGCCTTGTAGAAAGGTAGATTCATAATTCGTGAAAATAAATCTTTCCAGCCGGTAGCAACATTCCAAGAAGTCTTAATTTCAGCAGCAGCAAGGTGATTACGATTAGTGTATGTTTCAAAACCATTGAAGATCCCCAGAGGCTCTTTCTCTCTGAGATTTGCAGTAGCTTCAGCATCCACAGATGTCTCTTTTTTACAGCCAAATGGATCGCAAGTTTCACTAACTCTTATAACTTGTTTATGTGCGATAAATAGCGACTGAGTCATAGCTGAAAAAATAGGAACTGCTATCAAGAGAATCATTGATAACAACGAAGGCAGGATAAAAAAAATGAATGTACGATGAGGCATTCTTGCTGACCAGACTTTAATTATAGAAGTCTATCAAAAATAGAAGTGCAAATAGGGGGGCAGTAAAAGCCCCCCCTTCAATTAAATTCTAGGAAAAATTTTAAAGGAAACCTTTCTCTTTAGCCGAAGCAGTATATGCTGCCTCGACATCAGCCAAAGCTTGCTGAGCACTTTCATTCCCTTGTAAAAATTCTGATAATTCAGAGCCAAGAGCGCTATGCAATAGTCCTGCATACGGCAACATGGGATATGGAGTTGCGCCAGCCGAAGCTGAGGCAAATACGCCAGCCGAAGCTTTACCGGGAACGAAACCTTCAATAAGCCAAACGGCTTCATTGTTGTTGGCCTTAACCATTTCAGTTGAAATACCATTCATCATTGCTATGAATGTTGCCTCAGCATCTTTGTCTGAAATGTTTTTTGCAATAGTAAATCCGTCCCACCATAGAGTGGTCGCCGGAGTCGATCCACCTGCAACAGTTGGTGCACTCGCTAGTACTGTGTTACTGGTAATATTTGAAGTTGAACCTTTGTCATCAAGAATAGTACCTCCTCTTGTACCCCACATGGTGGCTAAACCAAGTTTTCCTGCTTCCCACAATGCTGCAGTAGCATTTGAATCAAATGTTAGGAAATCAGGATTTGAGTATTCTGTAAGTGATTTGATCATTTTAAGTGCTGCCACCCCTTTGGCATTGTTGACACTTGCAATTGCGGTTCCGGGCTTAAATAATTGGCCTTTGTAACCCATATACATATTGATAAACTCTTCACCAAGATTCCAACCCGTCTTAGTATTTAAAGCAAAAGGGTATTCCATAATGCCCTTTGCCCTAATTGCCTTTGCTGCTGACAATATTTCTTCATATGATTTTGGAATTCCTACACTTGCTTTATCCAGTATATCTTTGCGATAAAATAAATGCTGTGCATTAGCCATAAATGCCACGGCCATGATCTTTCCGTTAATCGTTATGAGTTGATTTTTTTTCAGACCTCTACCGTGTTTCGCTACTAGATCGTTAAGCGGTCGAATTAATCCTTCATTCAGAAGTGGAACAATCGAGCTATTTGCAACAACAGCACTCGTAAACTCTGCTGGATTAGCAGTTAGGCCAGCAACAACTAAAGTTCTATGCTCTTTGGTTGTGTTTTTTGTAAAAGTAACACCTCCACCAGCGCATTTCTCAGCAGCAGAAAGAACAGCGTGTATGGCAGGGAAGTCATTTGCCAAAATTCTTATTGAGCCACTATTGATACCACAAGCAGCATAAGTTGCATGCACTAATAGAAACATGAATGTTGATGTTAGGGTTATTTTAGATAGCATTTTCATCATCTCTCTCCTTTTATGATTGGGGACTTAATTTAATATCCATTCCCCCATTGATTAATTAGTTTGGAATGTTTAATACAAACAATCCTTATTTCCATCAAATTTCCCATTCATATGAATGGGATTTTGGGGCTGGCCACAATGATATACAAACGTATTCAATCAAAGCATAATAACTATTGAAAAAAATGACTGAAATTTGTATACATATTTGAGTCGTTCAGAATTACATACGTATTCATTCAATGCAAGAAAAATATTGCAGATACAAAATAAAAGATGTAATTATTGTAAACGATACGTAGTTCCGTGAAAGATATGTTTTATAAATTCATGTAAATCTAGGGAAAAATAACTTACCGTGAAAATATGGAAAAGGATCACCATTGAAGTATAAATAGATCTAAATTTATCAAATTTAATACAATTTCTGAAGAATGATATGAAAATACTTCGTATACCTCAGGCAGAAATGAAGATACAAAAGAAACACTGCATGTTGTTGAATCAATGGAAAAGGTTGAGAGATTTTGACATATGAGAAATATACATATAAATAATGAAATATATTACAGTTATTTTAAATGTTAATAAAAAATTTATCCTATTAATAAAGGAGTAAATTTGGATAGGCACACAAAGAATAAAGAACTGATTTCTGCTTTGAGGATGGCAATGTACGATTTCAGCGAAAGTAGTGTTCGCAAAGAACTTGATAAGCTTTTTATTTCAGAGCCCGTATTACGCCTTTGCTATCCACTTGGAGATAAAGTTGGAGTAGATAATTATTACATGGATGTTTTTGCTCCACTTCTTAGGGCTCTGCCTGATTTAGAACGTCGGGACACTATTGTGATGGCCGGACCAACTAAAGAAGGTGCTGATTGGGTAGGTTGCTGTGGTTATTACACAGGCACATTCAGTAAAGCATGGTTGGACATTCCGCCGACAGGGCATCAAGTTGCCATGAGATTCCACGAGTTCTATCGCTTTGAAGAAGAGAGAGTGACCGAAGTACAGACTCTATGGGACATCCCTGAAGTCATGATGCAGGCGGGGGCTTGGCCGATGGCTCCTAGTCTTGGTCGTGAATGGCAGGTTCCTGGACCTGCAACTCAAGATGGAATTATACAAGGTCCCTATGATGAATCAAGTAGTTCAGCAACATGCCAGTTAATAATTGACATGCTTACCGCAATGCAGAGGCATCCGTCTGAGGGAGGCCCAGAAGTAATGGAAATGAAAAAATTTTGGCACCCAAAAATGAACTGGTATGGCCCCTCTGGTATAGGAACAGGCCGAGGTTTAGAAGGATTTCGAAATTGGCATCAGATTCCTTTTCTTGCTGCCATGCCGGACCGAGGTCAGTTTGTTGATCAGATTACGAACCATTTCTTTGGTGATGGAGATTATGTAGGAGTTACAGGTTGGCCCAACATGATCCAGACTATGTCTGATGGAGGCTGGATGGGTATTGCTCCGTCAGGAAAGAGAATTACTTTGCGAAGCCTGGATTTCTGGAGGCTGGAAAATGGATTGATTCGAGAAAACTGGGTTCTGGTAGATTTGCTTGATGTCTATGACCAGATCGGTGTTGATGTTTTTGCCAGAACTCGTGAGTTCAATAAGGTTCGTAAAGGTTTTGATCCTGAGACTGGTGTTGCACTTAAATAGTAAACTAAAATGAAAAGCTATCAAGATCAAAAATCATTGATTTTATCATTTTATGATGAGCTAGAAGCAGCAAATGCAGACAGTGTTAGAAAGGTCATCAGTCAGTTTACAAACACAGACTTTCAATGGTACGGTGTCTATCCGTTTAACGAACAGAACGGCGGAGATGCGGTAGCAGAAGTTTTCTGGATCCCTTTTCTCTCTGCCTGGTCTAATGTTCAGCGCCGGCAGGACGTTTTTCTGGCAGGTACCAGTGAGATTGACAATACTGACTGGGTTATCAGCATGGGACACTTTATGGGCCTTCTGGATGGAAATTGGTTAGGTTTTCCTGCCAGCCGAAAAATAGCTTTCCTGCGTTATGCTGATTTCAATTGCATTAAAGATGGTAAAATAATAAGAAGCAGTTTTTTCTGCGATCTCATTGGCTTCATGCATCAATTGGGGATCAACCCCTTACCTCCCCAAACGGGCGCTTCTTTCATTTATCCTGGTCCAAGAACACATGATGGACTATTATTTGAACCTCAGGATCAGAGAGAGTCTCAGAAAACTCTTGAATTGGTAAACCGAATGATAGGCGATCTTTCAGATCTTAATAAAAATGGAAATGACTGCCCATCTCCAGATTTACTAAAAAAAACTTGGCATGATGATATGATCTGGTACGGTCCAGCTGGTATTGGAGCATCTTACACTATTCCACGATACCAGGAACAGCATCAGTTACCATTCAGGAAAGGGTTGAAAGATAAGGTTTTTAATGGCCACATCTGCCGATTTGCAGAGGGCAACTATGCGGGTTTCTTTGGTTGGCCCAACCTGACCAACACGGCTACAGGTGGTTTTTTAGGGCTGCCTGCAAGTGGTACTCCTGCAGATATGAGGGTTGTGGATATCTACCGCCGGCAAGGAGAAAAACTCTCTGAAAACTGGGTGTTGATTGACCTGCCTTGGTGGTTAAAACAGCAAGGAGTAGATGTTCTAGAAAGAACAAAGAAAATTATTGAAACTTAACTAAAATTCCTTGATGACCCTCGAACAATCATTTCACCCATGATTACTTTATGATTGGGAGGTTTTTCCGGTGTTTTTATTCGTGAGATAAGATCTTCTACAGAAGCATCAACCATACTTCTGACAGGTTGGCGAACTGTGGTCAGGTTGAAACTCGGCCATGAGGCCATAGGGATATCGTCAAAACCGATGATCGACACATCTTCTGGAACTTTCAAGCCCAAACCGCTTCTAATGGCATCAAGCGCACCAAATGCCATAATGTCGTTAGAGCAGAATATAGCGTCTGCTGGATCAGGTCTTTCCATTAAGCGAACAGTAGCTGCATAGGCATCATTGTAGTTGTAATTACCGACTTCTCTTAATGTCTCTACACCATTCTTATTCATAATTTCCATAAACCCTTTTTCTCTGTCGATACTAGTTGTAGTGTCCTCACTGCCCGCAAGATATGCTGGACGATTATGCCTTGAGTCTAGAAAAAGTTGAGCCACCATGCTGCCCCCGGCCTTGTTGTCACAACAGAACCAACTGGCATTTGATTTTGGAATATATCGATTAAAAAGGGTGACGGGTGTT
>CAJJCY010000001.1 GCA_905182865.1 uncultured SAR324 cluster bacterium | reverse complement strand
AACCAATTTATTCCAACACTAAAAAGAGATGTCAAAGAAGGAGACATTTTAGTTCAAGTTGGAGATGCATTTGATAATAGACAAAGTATAAACTTAAGAGTTCTGCACTATGCAGTAGATCTTTTTGAAAGATTAGGCGAAATCTTGCCAGTTCATGTTATATGTGGTAACCACGATATATGGGCTAAAAAATCCAATGACGTAAGTTCGATAGATTCTTTAAAGTGGATTCCTAATGTCGCAGTATATAAGGAACCTAAAGAATTTAAATGGGGAGGAAAGAAAGTTCTTTTAATGCCATGGAGAAGAGATTCATCACATGAAACAGAGACACTTGCACAATTTCCAAATTCAGATATTGTATTTTGCCATTCTGAAGTTTCAGGAGTTTCTTTAAATTCTAAAGTTAAAAATCACCACGGAACAGATACGATTTCTTATAAGAATTATGACGCAGTTTATTCAGGACATATTCACTATAGACAAACTAAAGGAAAGTTAAGATTAGTAGGAACTCCTTATGAATTAACAAGATCTGATTCAGATAACATTAAGGGCTTTGATATGGTTGATCTAAGTACCATGGAAGAAACCTTTTATGAAAATACTATATCACCTAAGTTCGTAAAGTTCTATCTAACAGGTCTTTATAATGTTTCTCTGGGTGAATTTAAAGATAAGATCAGAAATAATTATGTAGATTTATATGTTCCTTCTAACATTGCAACAACAAGTGCCCTATCAAGATTAATAAACAAAATACAAAAAATAAGTAGAAGAATAGAACCAAACATATACGAATCGGATTCTTTTTTAGACAAAGACCTTTACGATATGGATGAAATAGAAGATCTCTATAAGAACTATAACATTCTACACCTATGTAATACGTTCGTTGATGGTCTACAGCATGACGATGAAACCCGAAAAAGAGTTAAGATCAGCTTAAAAAACTTGCATGATAAATGTGCATATAATTACGACAACGAAGCATGAAAATCAAATCAATAGAATTTAAAAACTTTGCATCATACGGTAATTCAATTCAAAAAATAGAATTCGAAGATGATAAGGCGGAATTGTTATTGACTCTCGGTAAAAATGGCCATGGTAAAACTACAATCGCAAATGCAATAGTGTATGCGCTTTATGGTAAAGTTGAAGGCGTTAAGATGGCAGACCTTCCAAATAGAATTAACAAAGAATTATGGGTAAGAATAGAACTTCAATGTAAAACGACAACAGTAGAGATTGAAAGGGGTTTAATGCCTAACAGATTTAAAGTTCTTTTAAATGGAATTGAATTTGATAAAGCAGGTAAGAAATCAGTTCAAGATTATTTAGAAGAAGAGATATTTGGAATTCCATACCATGTATTTAAAAATATTATTATTTTATCAGTAAATGATTTTAAGTCTTTTTTGACAATGACAAATCATGATAAAAGACAAATCATTGATAAGATGTTTGGTTTCTCTATCCTTAATGATATGCAAAAGCAGATCAAAGATGAAAGAAGAGATCTTAAAATAGAATTAGATTCTTATGAAAAAGAATTAAGTCAGCTTAGTGAAAACATAGTTTCTGTTAATATGAAATTAAATCAATTATTAGCAGAAGCTGACACTAAAAACAAAGAAGAAATAGAATCTTTAAAAACCAGCCTTAAAAAATATGATTCTAATAGGCTTAAATTAGAAGAAGCAAGCACCAAGGTGTCTGATATGATATCTTCTAATTCTTCTGACTTACAAGAAAAGCAATCTAAATATACTTCACTTAAATATGAGTTAGTAGAATTAAAGAAAAAGCTAGCTTTATATGAAACCGATAAATGTCCAACATGTGAAGGTGAACTAACCTCTTCTTTTCACCAAGAAAGAAAAAAAGAAATAGAGTCTAAGGCAGAATCTCTTCCTTCTGATATCTCAAAGGCAGAAACAAAGGTGAATGATATTAAATCTAACATTTCAGATTTAAGAATTAAGGACAAGGCAATTAACGATAAAGTGTCTACTATTAATACTAACATTAGAAATTTAAAGAATGAATTAGTAAAGATAAAAGATTCTTTAAATTCTAATAATGATTTTTCACACCTAAAGCAAATCATTGAAGAATTCGAAATACAAGAATCATCAAAGTCAAATTTAAAGGATGAAACTTCTGGTAACTATAATTTCTTAGAAATAATAGAAGAAGTTCTAGGTGAAGATGGCGTTAAGAACCTTGCAATTCAAACTATTTTACCAGGTCTTAATGCTAATATTGCTGCAATGGGTCAGACAATGCACCTACCTTTCCATATAAGATTCGATGAAAAGTTTAATTGTCTTATTAATCATTTAGGAGAAGAGATCAATCCACTTACATTATCAACAGGTGAAAGAAAGAAGGCAGACTTTATTATAATTATTGCTATCATCAAAATACTTAAATTAAGATTTCCACAATTAAATCTTTTATTCTTAGATGAGTTATTATCTTCAGTAGATGCAGATGGAGTTCACAACATTCTTAAAATTCTATCACAGGTTATTAAAGATAGTAAGATTAATACTTTCGTAATTAATCACACCGTTCTTCCACATGAATTATTTGATAAAAAGATACAAATATATAGAGAAAATGGATTCTCTAAACTCGATATAGAGGTTATAGAATAAAGATATATAAACCAAATAAAAAGATTTCACTTAAACATGAATAACAAAATCTTAAAATACGATCAGTATTTAAATGAGGCTATGAAAACAGGTTCAATCGAACTTGTAAATCCTTCTCTAAATAAAGCAGCTACAATAATCGCAAGATTTGTAAATAAGAAAACAAAGAAGGACTTTAAAAAGTTTCCATTTGAAATGATAACTGATATGGGTTCTGGAGTAATGTTTTACTCGAGTAAAGGTACAGAGGCATTTATGGTAACTGCCGCTGCGGCAAAAAACCCTGGTATTGTGGGTTCTATAATCTATTTCTCAGATGCAGCAAACGCTAAATCTGATTTTTCTATTTCATCTGAAACATTCCCAATCGTTAAATTAGTTGGAGAATTTGTTAGATTAATGGATAAAAAATACGTTGCATCTATACAGGAGTCAATGTTATTAGAAAGAAGAACCAACAGAGCATTCTCTAAAGAAGAAATTAAAATGATCGAGGCTAAATTAGCAGCTGGAATGGCGGTTAATAAAATAGCAGACGAATTAGAAGTTCCTTATTCTTCAATCATGAATATTAAGAAAGGACAACAGGTTGCAATAAAGCCTACTGCTGCTGAAACACAAAATGATATGACCCTTAATGATAAGGTTAAATATCTTGAAGAAACAATGGAAGATATTTATGAAATATCTAGAAGAGTGGCTGCAGGTGCATTTAATTCCTTATTTATTTCGGGTAGAGCAGGTACTGGAAAAACATATAATGTAGAAAGAGCAATGAAAGATGAAGGTCTTGTTGACGAAGAAGATTACGTTATGGTTTCAGGTGCAGCATCAGTTATTATGATGTATAAGAAATTCTATCAATATAGAAATAAGACATTAATCTTTGACGACTGTGATGCAGTATTTAGAGATGAAAATGGTAGAAACTTAATGAAAGCGGCATTAGATACAAAGAAAGTAAGAAAAATCTCTTATTTAAAAAAGACTAAAGCAGTATACGATCCTAAAGATGTGAGTGCTGAAGAAGCATTTAATTTAGAAGAAAGTGGAGTTGTTCCTAACTCATTTGAATTTGCAGGAAGAGTAATTTTTATTTCTAATTTAGCAAAAGAAAAGGCAGATCCAGATGGAGCTATTAGATCTAGATCTATTTTAGTAGATGTAAACCCGGATGATGCAACTTTAATGGAAAGAATGGAAAGGTTATTACCTCATTTAGAACCTACTGAGATGCCACTTAAAGAAAAGGAAGAAATCTATGAATTCATGAAAAATGCAAACGATATTTCTATGAGAACATTCGTTAAAGCAGCTGGTTTAAAAATGTCAGGTTTACCAAATTGGCAAAGAGCAGCGACAAGATACTTATAATACATGGCTACATACAATCTTAAATATAACACGGACGATTCTATAATTAGGCATATAATTATTGGCCTATTAGCCGACTTAAATAATAAAGTTTGGTTTCAAAGACAGGTTAGTGCCGATCAGAGAAAGGATATAGATGTCCCCTTTTATTATTCAATTACAGGGGATGATCAATTTCTAAGAGATAATTTTCTTTTTACAACGCCAAGTGGAGAGGATTGTTATCCAGATCCTGGTTTTGCTGATGGAAATTATGATGTAATTCCAAGAGGAGTAGCTAGGATTTCTTCAATATCGATAGAATCTTCTAAATTAGTTAATAAAAGAATAATGGGAAATTATTCTAGACTCGATGAAGAAGGATCTTTACAGGCATATTCTTCTGAATTTGAAATGATTCCAATTCTAATCAATTTCGATATAGAAATTTTAGTATCTTCTATGCTTGATTCTTTAAAAATCACTGAAATGATAGTAAAGAAATTGTATAAATCTAATTACTTTAATATAGAAGTAGGACACTTAGAAGAAGGAACTTACAGATTACCTTCGTACTATTCTTTACCAGATGATTATACAGTAGAGGCTCCAATAGATTTTGGATTCGACGATAAAGACAAATATAAAATAACATTTCCAATAGAAGTAAATTCATTTATACCTTCTTTCTCAAACACACCGGACGGAAATCCAGGTTCTGGATCATCTGGAGCATATAGATATGGTTCAGGAGGAAGTACTGAATTTCATGCTGGAAATAGAATGTTTGAAATAAAACAAAAATCAGTAACTTCAAATAAAGGAGAAGCCAAGGACGAAAAAATACAGGCACAGCCTGACGATCCTAACATAATTGATGAAAACGATTTAGATATATAGTTAAACAATAAAATTAAACGAATAACAAAATGACAAACATGTTAGCACCTTTCGTACAAATTGAAGAAAGCATTCAATTCTATTTAAATAATAGAGCATACGAAATAAAAGAAAACAACATTGAAATTATCGAAAAACCAACTAATAAAGAGTTCTTAAATGCAATTACTGTATTTGAAAACTTTGATATGGTAGGAAACGATATCAAATGGTATAATAAAGGTTCAAAATTTATTTATAATATCGAAGAAGGAACTTTCCACAACGGATCTTCTTTGATTTCAGAATCTTTTTCAACATACGTATTAGCCAGCGGACTAGTTAGATATGAAAACAAAAATAAAGCTGAATTATTTGAAAACCTTCCTACAATTGTAGAAAACTTCATGCATTTAGACTTCGCTACTACGTTTAAGAAGGGAGGTGTCACTGTTGATTTATTTAAATTAGATGAAAGTCTATTTATTTCAAGATTCAACGAAGACACCAAATTATCTAAATTCTTTAAAGCCACTGCAAATGAAGCAGTATCTTATATTAAAGAAGAAACAACAGAAGACGCTTCATCTATAGTAATCGAAATGTTAGAAGGAGAAGCTTTAGAAATTGCTAAGATATCTGAAGAAACGGTAAAGTATGAAGATATGATTTCTTTCTTAAAAGATCAAAGAGGTTTATTAGCTGAAGCTGATAAATCAATTGAAGAAATTAAAGCTGCTGATGCTTTAATTAATTCAGAGATCAAAGTATGGGAAGATAAGATCGAAGCTTTAAGCGCATAAGACGTATCATCGTAAAATAGAGAAGGGACCATTGGTCCCTTTTTTAGGTTAATAAACTTTTTAACATTTTTGAGTATAATCTCTATAAATAAACCAACAACATTGTGGCTAAAAGAAGAAAATCAAAAAACTACTTAAATAACAGAGACCTCTTTGATCAGATGGTCCTTTCAAAGGAACAGGATAAATTAACAAGAGATGCTGAAAAAATGCTAATTCTCTTAGCGGAAAAGGCGATCAATAGAATGAGGTATGTTAGTGAGGATGATAGGAACGATTGCCTGCAATTTGCTATATTAGACCTTTTAAAATATTGGAGAAATTTCAATCCTAAATATCCAAATGCATTTGCTTATTTCACGGAGATAGCAAAGAGAGGATATGCAAAAGGATGGAATAAGATTCACCCTCAAAAATATAAAGGAACTTTATCTATAGACAAGGGATCAGGTAACTCTGAAAATCAAACAGGAATTTATAGCATCTAATGTCAATAAAGAATGTCAAACCAACTAAAAATTCAGGATTCAATCAAGGTTATTATAAACCTAATAATCCTTCTAAATATGCAGGACCTACTCCTATCATATATAGGAGTTCCTGGGAACGTAAGTTTATGATGTGGTGTGACAAAAATGAAAAGATAAGTATATGGTCAAGTGAACCTGTTGAAATACCGTATTGGTCAAGACAGGATTCTACTAAAAGAAAATATTACCCTGATTTTTATTTTAAGGCAATTCAGCCGGATGAAACTACTAAAGAATATCTAGTAGAAATAAAACCTAAACAACAAATACAAAAACCAGAGCCACCTAAGGTAAACTCTAAGAAGGCTCTTAAATCTTATAAATTTTTAGCAGAGCAATACGTTAAAAATATGGATAAATATAATGCAGCTAAAGAATTCTGCTTTCAAAGAAATTGGAACTTTATAGTTCTTACAGAAGATACTATCATTAATGGGTTATATTAAAGAAGAAATAAAAAAATTAGTAAAAGGTAAAGGCAAATCTAAGGCTTCTAGGGAATCAAACCAATGGTTTGAAAAAAGCCTTAAAGATAATAAGGAAAAAGCAGTAGGATCTATTAGATCTAGATTTATACCAGGTAAAATGTACGTGTTTGAATATACACCAATAACTAAAGATATCCAATGGTATGATGATAATCCAGTAGTTCTTGCATTAGATCCGTACGATGGCGATGATATAGGAATAAACATAACAATGCTACCTCCTAAATTTAGAGAAGAATTTCTAGATGAGATTTATAACAGATATGAGTCTTCTATTAAATCTGCTTCTAAAAAGGAAGATGCTAAAAAACAGAAAGGTTTGCCAACTTTTTCATATAAGGGAGCAAAGAGATATCTAGAATCATTTGGCTATGATTTTGCAATAAGAAGATACAAGCCTTCTAGTAAGAAAAACCAAGCGGTTGTTGCATATAAGGATTGGTGTAAAATGGCAATATGCGACTTTGATTCTTTACAGGGAATTAATAAACAGCAACTAATTAAGTTATTTGAAGATCATCGTAGAAAAAAGAATATATAAAGAGAAGTATAATACAATTGTAAATTTAACACATGGCAGGATTTATAGAAAGAAATGGACCACTAAGCACTGGTAAAAGATCATTCACCCTCAGCGACACACTAAAAAGACTTTCGTCTTTTGGTATGTTCTATGATGATTTAGTCTTAAGACAATCACAGGCAATAGGTCCCGTAGAGGATGAATTTGGTTACGGCCAAATGAATCAGATGGGTCTAGATGACGACAATATGTATGGTGCGTTTGCTGCATTATCGATGGCAGACACTACCATGAGGAAAAACATCCCTTTCTTCGACCAAGGTTATGAAGGTAAAAGAGATGAACTAAGAAAATTTTCAACTCATGATGAAATAGAAGATATATTAGATATCCTATGTGATGAATCAATAGTATATGATAATAAAAACTTTATCGGAAATCCAGAACTTATTGGAATGGATGTTTCGGAAGAAGTTAGCAAATACTTAAATAAATCCTTTAGAGATATTTACCAATACTTTGGATTTAATTCTGATCAATCTGCATGGTATTTCTTTAGAAAATTCCTAATTGATGGATATTTGTCTTTTGAAATAATTTACAATCCAGAACAAGATCAGATTATAGGTTTTAAAGAAATAGATCCTATTACATTAATGCCAGGTTATAATAAAGATGACGGTAAAAAAGTATGGGTTCAATTTAAGGACGATCCAGTTAAGGAAAGAGTTCTATATGATGCACAGATCATCTATCTTTCTTATTCTTCAATAACCACTGCCTCGAGAGTAAGTTACCTAGAAAGACTTATAAGATCATTTAACCTAATGAGAATTATGGAACATACCAGAGTTATCTGGGCAGTTACGAATTCTTCTTATAGAATGAAGTTTATTATCCCAGTTGGTGGTAAATCTAAGACAAGAGCAAAACAATCTCTTGCACAGTTAATGGGTAATTATAAAGAAGTTGTAGATTTTGATTGGGATTCAGCTACATTAGCAACTAATGGAAAACCAATGCTACAATTTAACAAAGAATATTGGTTACCATCCAAGGAAGGTGAATCTCCAGAGATTGAAACTCTAGGAGGAGAAGGTCCTGAATTATCAGATACTGAAGCACTTAAATACTTTAATGATAAATTAAAAATGGTTTCTAAAATTCCATTTAATAGATTTATGTATGAAGATGGTGGAGGAGACTTTAACCTAGCAGCCGATGGTATGATTAGAGATGAAATTAAATTCTCTAAATTTATTAAAAGACTAAGATCTACTTTCCAGGAGATTTTAGTAAAACCACTATGGTTACAAATGTGTCTTAAATTCCCTGAATTTAAAGATGATGCAGGTTTCAAAACGCAAATAGCTATTCAATTTAATGAAGAAAACATGTTTGCTGAATTAAAACAAATGGAAATCATGGAGAAGAGATTAGACTTTATATCTACAATGCAAGATTCTCTAATGAAAACCGATCCAGTTACCATGGAAGAAATGCCTTACTTCGATATGGAATTCTTAGTAGACAGATACTTAAAATTATCACCAGACGACAAAGCTTCAAACGAAGCATACAAACAAAGACAAGCAGCAGAAGACGCTGAAGAACCTGAAGTAGATCCAATGGACATGGGATTCTAGAAAAAAGAATATATAACTAGCAATGAAACACTTAAAAACATTTAACAATTACATTAATTTAGCGGAAGGTGCTATAGAGGTCGGAGATGATTCCGATGTAATAGTAGATGATCTTCTATTAGATTCAGGTGAAAAGATAAAATCAGCCGAAATCATTGGAGTAATAAAGACTAGTAAAACTGAAAAGGAATTTAAAGAGTATTTTTATAAAGAATATGGAAATAACGCCTTTACAGAAGAAGATATGCAAACTTTAGTTAAACTATATTTAGAAGTAGAAACTGAAGAAACAGCTAAAGAAACAGAAGAAGAGGAAGCAGAAAAGAGCGAAGAAGGCGGTGGAGAAGGCGACACCGGTCTAGAAGATGAATTAGGAGACTTAGAAATATAGAAAAAATGAAAAATCATTATTCTTCAAAAGATATATAAACAACAAACATAGTATTAAAATATATGAATACAAAAAACAATCTATTAATCCTAGAGAGATCATCTAGCGAATTAGAATTCAAAAAAGATGGTGACGGGGCTTATGTCCTTGAGGGTATATTTGGAGAAATTGACAAAAAGAATAGAAATAATAGAATCTATACTGAGTCAGAATATGTTCCACAAATTGAAGCTCTTCAATCTAAAATAGGTTCTTCTAAACTTTTAGGAGAATTAGATCACCCACAGACATTTGATGTATCTTTAAAAAATGTATCTCACGTTATTGAAGAATTATCTTATGATAGTGAAACAAAACAAGTAAAAGGGAAAATCAGATTACTTGATACTGAAGCTGGCCGTCAGGCTAAAGCTCTAGTTGATGCTGGTGTTCCTTTGCAAATTTCATCTAGAGCAGCTGGTACAGTTGAATCTAACGGGACAGTTAAGATTAAGCAATTATTTACTTATGACTTAGTTGCAGATCCTGGTTTTGAGAATGCAGAATTAAAAAGAGTTAATGAATCTTTTGGATTTGATAACGATTCTAGTATTCAAATTTATGAAATTGGACAAACAAAAGAACTTTTAACAACCGAAAATAAAACTGAAAACAAAATGGCTGAATCAAAATTCGTAAGTACTGATGATTTCAATAAATATTCACAGTATTTATCAAGCGAAATAAAAACTATTAAAGAGGGAATGGAATCTTTAAATAGTGATGAATCTGTAAAGTCTGAAGTTGAAAGCGTTAAAGAATATTCAAACTATCTTGCTGAGAAATTAGAAAAGACTATCGAGTATTCTGCATACCTTGCTGAAAACTTAGATAATACAATAACTACAAATAACGAAATATCTGAGAAATTAGATAATAGCGTTGCATATACTGAGCATGTTGCTGAAGGTGTTGAATCAATTAAAGAATATACTAATTACTTAGCAGAATCTTATAATGAAGGTGCAACAACTCATGAAGGCTTATTAAAGTATATTGAATACTTAAAAGAAAATTTAGAAAAAGTTACTGAATACGCAGAATACGTTGCAGAAACAGTTAATTCTAACTTATTACTAGAAGATGAAGCTGGTAAAGAAGTTGAAGAAATTGAAGATGAAGACGATTCTAAAGATGTTACTGAACCTACAGTTGATGCTGAAGATAAGGAATTAGATCATGGCGCAGAAGTTAAAGACAAATCTGGAAGATCTATTAGATCAGGAAAAATTAGCCCAAGCCCTTTCTGAAAAGATTAAATCATCTGATGAGCAAATTGCAGCTATGGCTACAAGAATCTCAAAAGAAATCCAAACTCCCGATGAGCAAATTGCAGCTATGGCTACAAGAATCTCAAAAGAAATCCAAACTCCCGATGAGCAAATTGCAGCTATGGCTACAAGAATCTCAAAGGAAATCCAAACTCCCGATGAGCAAATTGCAGCTATGGCTACAAGAATCTCAAAGGAAATCCAAACTCCCGATGAGCAAATTGCAGCTATGGCTACAAGAATCTCAAAGGAAATTACTTTTGATGGAGGAACTGTTAAAAACATGGCGGAACGTATCTCTGAGCAGATCAAAACACCTGATGAGCAAATTGCAGCTATGGCTACAAGAATCTCAAAGGAAATTACTTTTGATGGAGGAACTGTTAAAAACATGGCGGAACGTATCTCTGAGCAGATCAAATCATCTGATGAGCAAATTGCAGCTATCGCCACTAGAATCTCAAAAGAAATCCAAACTCCCGATGAGCAAATTGCAGCTATGGCTACAAGAATCTCAAAGGAAATCCAAACTCCGGATGATCAGATTTCAGACATGGCAACAAGAATTTCAAGGCAAATTAAAACACCTGAAGCAAGAGTAAATGAGGATTCTCTTGCATTAACGTTGGCAATAAAACTTACACAAAAAGAAAACCTTGTTGCTATGAAAATTCCACCATATGCAGATTTGTTGAGCCAGGTTTCTGCCACCAACGAACAGCAGGAATATGAAAAAACTATAGAGTTGCTGGATGAGGATATTGCCAATCGAACTCCAGACGAACAACGAAAAGCACTAAAAATTTCTGGTCTTATGTCTGTACTCGTAGCTTCAAAAAAATTAAAGCGGGCAATTTCAACCATCAATGATTATGACTTGCCGGATGATCCTGGTTTGCGCGAGATTTCTGCAGCATTGTCTGAATGGCTAAGTAAGAATTTGATCACAGACTAGGAATCTCTTAAGGTAAATTTTCATACCTTTACTAAATAACATATATTCAAATTCTACTCCTTCTGCTACCAGTTGATTCCAACCTGTACACCAAACTTTTTTTAAGAATAAATTTTCCTAGAAACATGTTTAGCAGCTCTCATTCAGCTCACAGTCCCACAATCAGTTTCTAAAAGTTGAACAAAAATTACACTTGTAAATAATCTGCAAATAAAAAATAATTTTACTTCTTTTGCTTATTTAGTATTCGGTTCCCATATAGAATACTATTGCTAACTTTTCTAGACCTAAACTGATTACGATTTGATTTACAAATGTTATTTTTAAATCTTGTAAGTAGCCCTGTAAAAGAACTTTAATATAATCCTGTCCATGTTAGAAAGACACCTTGGTTCAGGCTGCTTTGACAAAATTAAACCAAGAATGTTCTGTTTAACCACCGCAAAAAACTGACTATGAGTGAAACTTCATTCTCTTTGGAAGAATATAAAATTCATCCACGTACGATCATCCGCAATGCCTCCCCTTCAGACTTATATAAAGAGGCTTTGACATACGAAGCTGATGCCACTATTTCATCTTCCGGAGCCTTGATTGTCTCCTCCTATGAAAAAACAGGAAGAAGCCCGAAAGATAAAAGAATTGTTGAATACCCTGATATTATGGAGGATGTATGGTGGGGAGATATCAACATTGGGATGGACGAAGAAACATTTATGATTGCACGAGGTAGAGCTATTAATTATTTAAACACCTGTGAAAGGGTTTATGTGGTTGACGGATTTGCAGGCTGGGACCCAAAATATCGTCTTAAAATCAGAATTGTCGCAACTCGGCCTTATCATGCTTTGTTCATGCACAACATGCTGATACGGCCCAGTCCAGAAGAGTTAGACGATTATGGTGATCCGGATTATGTGATTTTCAATGCCGGACGTTTCCCGGCAAATCCACTTACCAAACACATGACGTCCCGTACCAGTGTTGAATTGAGTTTTGATCGCAAGGAATTTGTAATACTTGGGACAGAATATGCCGGAGAAATGAAAAAAGGCGTTTTCACAATCATGAATTACATCATGCCCAAACAAGGTGTTCTTATCAATGCACTGTTCAGCAAACAAAGGTACAGACGGATCTGTAGCTTTGTTTTTTGGTTTATCTGGAACTGGCAAAACCACACTTTCAACTGATCCAAAAAGGCAACTTATTGGGGATGATGAGCACTGCTGGACCGACGATGGAATTTTCAATATAGAAGGAGGATGCTACGCAAAGTGTATAAATCTTTCTGAAGAAAAAGAGCCGGACATTTTCAGAGCAATCCGTTTTGGTACTGTGCTGGAAAATGTAGATTATAACGAAAAAACTCACATTGTCGATTATGATGGAACCTCCCACACTGAAAATACACGCGCCTCTTATCCGATCGACTTTATTTTGAACGCAAAAATTCCTTGTGTAGGTGGGCATCCACAGAATATAATTTTCCTTACTTGTGATGCTTTTGGTGTATTGCCACCGGTCAGCAAACTCAGTCCTTCTCAGGCTATGTACCACTTCATCAGTGGTTATACCGCAAAAGTCGCTGGCACTGAAATGGGAGTCACAGAACCAGAAGCCACGTTTTCCGCCTGTTTCGGTGCTGCCTTCATGGTATGGCATCCAAGTAAGTACGCAAAACTTTTGGCAGAACGTATTGAAAAAAATGGAACTTCAGTCTGGCTGGTAAATACAGGGTGGAGTGGAGGAGGTTACGGAGAAGGTGAACGTATGTCACTCAAATACACCCGTTCGATCATTGATGCTATTTTAGACGGATCATTGAAAAACACACCTTCTGTAAATAATGAATTATTCGGATTTGAAGTTCCAACTGAATGTCCGAATGTTCCGGATGAAATCATGCAGCCCAGAAGAACCTGGTCTGATGCAAACGCTTACGATCAAGCAGCCCTCAAATTGGCAAATATGTTCAAGGAAAATTTTAAACAATTTGAGGAAGGTTCCAGCCAGGTAATTATTCAGGCTGGACCAAACGTGTTCTGAGTTTTTCATTAATCTTACTGTTTTGCTCCGTGTTTATGCTTGCGTCCTGCCTTTCTGTAAAAAACATTCCAACTTCTGTTATTAATCTCCTAAGACTAAAAATGCTGCAGTCGTAAAAAGTCCAAAACCGTGTCATTTCAGCGGGAAAAGAAAATAATTTGGAAGTATTTAACTTGTCAACGGCAGAGAAATTGTGATGAAATTATTGATTCACACATATTCAAAACAATGCTGACCAAATAATTCGAGAATGATAGAAAAACTGCGCAAAGAAATGATCCGGCAAGAACTAGACTTGCTGATCGTAGTTTCTTCCGATGAACATCTAAACGAATACCTGCCCGTCCAAAATTGGCGTTTGAAAGCTTCAACAGTCACTGAAAGTTCTTTGGGATTTTCCGGCTCTGCCGGAACAGTAGTTTTTTGTATTGAAGGACGTCCTCAGCTTTTTGTAGATTCCCGCTATCATTTGCAGGCTGAGCAAACATGTTCAGAAAATTTTGATATTCATAAACTTGGAAATGAAGGGGTACTTGAACCGCAGAAATGGATTGCAGCTCAAACACAAAAAATATTAAAAGTTGGTGCAGATCCATTTGTAATGAGTTCAAAAGTATGGCAGCGCTATGAAAAAGACCTTGGCAAATCCGGACACACTTTGCTTGCAATTAAAACCGGTTTTAAGTTCAGATGCTAAAACTCTTTTCACACTAATGAAAGAGATTTATCCACTGGCTTTGCAATATACCGGAAAAGACAGTAGAAAGAAGTTACAGGAGATTCGGAAAGAATTAAGTGGATCCAGAAAATCTGATGAATCTAAACCGGATGTTTTACTGCTCACAATGCTCGATGAAATTGCCTGGCTTACGAATATGCGTGGGAGCGATATTGAATTCAATCCGGTTTTTGAAGCTTATGCAGCAATTTTTGCAGACCGTGCAATTTGCTTTTGTCATCATCCGGAAGCAAATTTAAACATGCACTGTCCAGACTGGGAGTTCCAGCCTTATGAAGATTACGTGAGTTTTTTAGCAGATCTTGCCCTGCAGAAAACAATCAAAGTCTGGATTGATCCCTCAACGATCACGATGGGTTCTCGCTTAGCATTTTCTGAGGACCAGGTTTTAGAAAAAGAAAGTCCCATTGTTTTGTCAAAAGCACTTAAAAACTCAACTGAAATAACTGCCACAAAATATGCTCATAAACAGGCCGGTGCAGGAGTTGTCAGAAGTTTACAGCGTTTGCAATCTGCGTTTCAGGCAGGGCTGCCGGTAACGGAAAAAGTATACGCAAACTGGCTTTATGAAGAATATGCAAAGGCAGAGGAATTTTCTGACCTCAGTTTCAGCACAATCGCGGGTTCAGGACCGAATGGTGCTATTGTTCATTACGGAAATCCGGACTCAGAGAACCCAATGCGAAGTGGAAATTTACTGCTAGTAGATTCCGGAATTCAATGTGCCGGCGGAACCACAGATGCAACTCGAACTGTAATTCTTGGAAAGCCGGATGAGAAGCAAAAAAGGATTTACACATTGGTGCTGCAGGCTCACATCAGACTTGCCCGTCAAATTTTTCCAGAGGGCACAAACGGAGCTTCACTGGATTCCATTACCCGTTCAGGTCTCTGGAATGCAGGATTGGATTATGGACACGGAACAGGACATGGCGTCGGTGCATTCCTGAACGTACATGAAGGACCACAACGTATCTCACCAGTTGCATACGATGTGGCTCTGCAAGCAGGAATGGTCATTTCCAACGAACCCGGATATTACGAAAACAACTGGGGCGGAATTCGTCTTGAGAATCTTTACATAGTAAAAAAAGCAGACAAGCTTCCTCAGCATCCAGGTGGAAAGGGCTGGCTCTGTTTTGAAGAACTGACACTGATCCCATTTGACCGCACACTGATTGATAAAAATTTGCTCTCGGCAGAAGAACTAAACTGGCTTTATGATTATCATGGTCGTGTTTTTAGTGAAATATCACCTATGCTGGATAATACGGAAGACTTCCAGTGGTTGACTTGGGCTTGCGGAATTGATTAAATGAGAATCCTGACTCCCGCCAAAATAAATCCGCTGCTTTATATTTTAAGTAAACGTGAAGACGGTTTCCATGAATTGTATATGCACATGGTTCCAGTCAGTTTATTTGACACATTGACCTTCACCCATAATGATGGACAAGGTCTGAATTTTAAGGTGAGTGGAGCAGATTTTTCTGAGCCTCCGGAAGAAAATTTAGTAGTTCGAGCTGTACGTATTTTTGAACTCGAAAGCAGGGAAACTGTAAATCTGAATGTAATCTTGGAAAAACATATACCTTCCGGTGCTGGACTTGGCGGTGGAAGTGGAAATGCGGCTGGGACTATACTGGCTTTGAATCATTTATACCGGAAATCTTCAGAAGCTGAAGGACTACTGTCTCCGGAAACTATTATTGCAATTGCGTCAGAACTTGGTTCAGATGTGCCTTTTTTTCTTGAACCATCGCCCTGCGAAATAAAGGGGCGTGGTGAAAAGATAAAACCACTGCTTGAATTTCCAAAACTCTTTCTCCTCATTATAAAACCACCTCTTTCAATTTCAACTAAGGAAGCATACAAAAAATGCCTGCCGAAAAAACAAACTAACTTACCAAATGTATGCTCAATTGATGATTTGAAAAGTTACTTTCAAAATCAGTTTGAAACATCATTACTCGAACAATATCCGGTCTTGTCTGAACTTAAAACTTTATTGCTTGAAAATGGTGCATTTGGTGCATTGGTCTCAGGTAGCGGCTCTGCTGTTTTTGGTGCATATTACAATAAAAAATTGCAAAATCAGTCACTTAAAAAATTGTCATGTCTTACTGTCGGCGATATATTCTCTTGCGAAACAATGGTCACTTACAGTTATTTCTGAACCAAATTTTCATAATACCAAAAATAAATAAATGCCATTGGCTACTGATTGTTTTTGCAATCATTCTTGTAGGGTGCAGTACAAAACCTATAGGTCCCCATGGTGAAAGACAATTCGGTAATACCCTTATCTGGAAACAATCTAACCCGCGCATTATAAAATACGTTCAAGTTTACAGCAATAATAAACATGTCAAAACCTGTTTGGATAGAGCAACAAACAGCAGATATCTTCACTACATTCATCGGGTTTTTTATAAATATGATTTGCCTCCGGAACTTGCACATTTGCCAATACTTGAATCGTGTTTTGACAAAAGAGCCGTTTCCTGGACTGGTGCACGAGGCATGTGGCAATTTACAAAAGCAACCGCAAAAGATTTTGGACTTCGCGTAAACTTATTATCCGATGACCGACTCAACTGGAAAAAATCAACACATTCAGCCGCACGTTATTTGAAAAAATTGGGAAAAATGTTTGACAACAACTGGGAATTGGCATTGGCTAGTTACAACGGAGGACAAGGTTATATGTCACGACAAATAAAATCTCAAGGCACACGAAATTTTTGGGAGCTTGAACTGCGCAAAGAAACACGAGAGTATGTACCAAAATTTCTGGCAATGTTGAGCGTAGCTCGTAAAAGATACCCGGAACTATATTTTCAGGGCTCACCACGAGCATGGGCTAAATCAGGATAAAATTCTGCTATTTTACAGAATAACAGGACTTGATTCTGGATTCAGTAGTTGGCACATTTTAAACAATGGCTTGAAAGAGAAAGTTCAAATCAAATTATTTTATAGTTTGGTCTTCTTTCACAAATTATTAATTTTATAAGATTAAAAAGGAGTTGCTATGGCAGATGAAGGCGAAGGCGAAGGCGAAGGTGGAGGCGAAGGTGGAGGCGGAGGTGGAGGTGAAAGCAGTGGAGGCGGGAAGAAGAAGATCATTATAATCGTTGCTGTAGTGCTTTTACTTATCATTGGCATCGTAGTTTTTTTGCTGATGTCTGGAGATGAAGAAGAACAGTTACCTGAAGAAGAACTGCCGGTGACAGACGTGGCGGAGCCTCTTGCCGAACCTATTTTTCTTCCTCTTGAAAGTTATGTGGTGAATCTCAAAGACGGCCGTCGTTTTTTAAAAGCCTCTATCCAACTGATGCTCAGTGAACCTGGTGCAGCCGCTTATCTGACAGTACGAATGGTTGAGGTTAAAGACATTGTACTGGCCGAACTACAGGAATTGTCAATAGAAGATGTAAAACAAACAGATTCCAGAGAGGCTCTACGGCAACGGTTAATCAGTGCCATAAGTCAGATTTTTCCCAGCAAGCCGGAATGGGAAGATCCTGAACCAATAAGAAAGGTTTTGTTTGAGGAATTTGTAATTCAGTGATCCACGTTAATCACAGTCTTAATCCGGATACTGGAAAGTCTGGATTCATCCAGGTTTTTAAAAAATATCGAATGTCTGATGTGTTTCCAATTGATGACAGGCAAGGAACTTCGATGAAAGATAATTTACAGGTTATTTCCATCAAAAGAAAAGAATTCCAGTCGGCTGACAAAGTTGCGAAGAAAGGAATTACCCTGTTTCTGTTGCTGACAGCCCTTTTTTTCTTTGTATCATCTTTGAGTGCAGTAGAGGAGGAATTTGAAGAAATTAAGGTAATTAGAGAAGGACCTCCTCCACTAGAAGATCCTCAATATTTGGATCTTGGTACTTTCGTAGTAAATATGCCCGGAGACAAATATTTTCTTAAAAGCAGCATCCAGTTGGCTTTTGAAAATTCTGCCGCAAAAGAATGGTTGCTGGCAAGACTTCCATTAGCAAAAGATCTTATAATCACTCATCTCAATTCAATTACAGTTGAACAGTTTGATGACACTAAAAACCGGGTGGTCATAAAAAATGATTTACAAGTCCGCCTGAATTCGTTGTTTCCCAATAAGGCTGCTTGGGAGGATCCTGTTCCAATACGAAGAATACTATTTTTGGAATTTTACCGACAATAGTATAAATAAGATTGCAAAAAGTAATATAATCCTGAAATCTGATATAAGTTTTATCAAATGATGTTTTTGGTTGTAGAATTTCATTTAAACTTTTAGCAATAGTAAAAACCTATCAAAACCAGTATTTTTAATTATTGATCAATGGCAGAAGAAGAATCTTTTGAAAACCTGGATGACTTGGACTGGTCAGATGTAGAAAGTGAACTAAAAGCTAACAGAGACCAGATCCTTTCTGAAGCAAAATCTGCAGACAGTGGTGCTCAAAAAGAAGGGGATAATGGAGATAAATCCGGAAAAGAAAATGGTGAAGGTAGCACGTCAAAGACTCCTCAATCGTCGGGTGATATTGACATTAATTTTCTGTTTGATGTACAGCTTTCCATTGTTGTAGAAGTTGGACGTGTTCAAATGCTTATCAGTGACCTGTTGGAACTGGACGAAGAGTCTATAATCGAATTAGACAGTCTTGTAGGACAACCTTTGGATATCCGTGCCAACGATTTGCTGGTTGCACGTGGTGAAGTTATTGTAGTCAACGAAAAATTTGCTGTACGTATCACGGATATCATAAGTCCGGACAATCGCTTTGAAGCACTCTGAGGGAAAAAAGCATGAGTTTAGCAAAGCCAACTTGGCTAAAAGCAGGAATTACGCTGGCGCTTTTGTCAAATTGGATTTTAGTTGCTTCAGCTTCAGAAGTGCGTACTCTGAAAAACATTGAGGTTGTTTCCTTTGAAAATACAGAACAGGTTCGTCTGGAGTTCGATGGTAAATTTTCTGGAGAACCACTAATAAATTTTGAATCCGGTTCAATGAGCCTGCGATTTAGTTCTACACACACTGCTCCTGCACTCCCCCTGCTGACTGTTACAAAAGACAATCCTTTAATCAAGGCAGTTCGTGCTGTTGAATTTCCTGATACACATTTTGTCCATCTGGAAATTTTACTCCAGTCTCCACGGACACTACTGGATCATCCAAAAATCACCCACTCCGGAAACTATATAATCCTTGGTTTTCCTAACAATTTTTCTGCCACACCTTCACTTTCTAGTACAAACGTCCTGACAAAAGAAATTGAAAAACGTGTAAAAGACGACAAGTCTTTCCCCTCTACTTTTTCCAAAGAATCTACAGATGAACAACCCTCATTTCTGGCAGATGGTCTTCTTCCTTCACCAGAACATGATTGGGGTTCAACAATGCTGACACTGGTTTTGTCTCTGTTATTCGTTTTATTTCTCATTTATTTGATAGCTTTTATATATAAACGTTTTTTCAGTAGTCGATTTTCCTCAATGCAGGGTAATGTTCGCATTCGTCAGGTTTCAAGCCATCATGTTGGACCAAAGCAGAAAATTATAGTTTTCGAAATGAATGAAAGAAAGTTTGCCTGCGGTGTAACACCTACATCCATCAATTTGATCGCAGAATTACAGGACGAAACAGATCTGGAAATTTCCCATTCAATTCAGACTGATGAAAATGCTAAAGATTTTAATATTGATCAGACAGGTGAATCTTCTGAAATAGATACGGAGCAACCCCTTGAGCAAACTAAAACGAATGTACAAATGGGATAAGGCTATGAAATATTGGGAAAGCTTAAAGAACTGATGAAGAAAAAGACATTTTTCTTAAATCTAATGCTGAAAACCTCAATAGCCTTGAAGAGTCAAACAATTATAATAACGAATTAAAATCAACAGCCAGAACTCATTTTTCAAAAACTCCGACAAAAACTAAAATTATACCTCCTGGGAATCATGTGATGCAGGACTTTGCAAGCACACTTTCAGAACGTCTAAAATTCTTAAAACCCATCAAATAGAATCCATGCAGTATTTTCAATTCTAAACTCAATTAACTTAAAACATGGAAATAATTGAAACTTCTGTTTCAGGCTTCAGAAAATATTTTTATTTATGTAAAAGTATAAAGTGTCCATTTTTCAGCCTACTGTTGCTGTCTGTTTTTTGTTTAGGAATGCCGCTTTATGCACAATCGCCAATTCCAGGCATCAACATTTCCGTTGACACTGCAAGTTCACCCCAACAGGTAGCAACTACATTGCAGATCGTCTTTTTACTGACGATTCTAACTATGGCACCGGCTATTTTAATCATGACAACTTCATTCACAAGATTTGTGATTGTGTTGTCATTTTTAAGACAAGCTATTGGAACTCCGCAGGCTCCATCAAATCAAATCGTGATCGGCCTTGCACTGTTTCTTTCTTTGTTTGTGATGATGCCGGTCTGGAAAGAAGTAAACGACGTTGCCCTTTCACCGTATCTGGAAGAAACTATTTCACAGGAAGAATTTATGGATCGTGCCACTTTACCAATTAAACGATTCATGGGAAATTTTACACGTGAAAAAGATTTGGCTCTTTTTGTTAGAATTGCTAAAATAGAACGACCAAAAAACATCGAAGATATTCCAATTTGGGTTATGATACCTGCGTTCGTAATTAGTGAACTAAAAGTAGCATTTCAAATTGGTTTTTTATTATTCTTACCATTTTTAGTCATCGACATGGTTATTGCTTCAATCCTGATGGCAATGGGTATGATGATGATGCCGCCGGTGATTGTATCCTTACCCTTTAAGATTTTGCTATTTGTACTTGTAGACGGCTGGCACTAAAATTACCATTAGTCCCATCGTCAAAAGTTTTGTGGACATTTAATTTTTAAACAACTAAGTGAGATTTTATGACAGAAGCCCTTGTTGTTTCCATTATGATTGAAGCCATGCGAATGGCAACTCTTCTCGCTGCGCCCATGCTGATTGGAGCATTGGTAGTAGGTTTACTTGTTTCTATCTTCCAGGCAGTAACACAGATACAGGAACAAACCTTAGCAATCATCCCAAAAATGGGGGCAATGATAGCTGTATTGGCTATCTTGTTCCCATGGTTACTCACGCAGGCTACTACCTACATGGCAGGTATTTTTTCCAACCTCCCAAAATTTGTTGGTGGCTAAAAGTCTTTAAGATAATCCCTCTCTCTATTCATTTTAATTTCACAATTTTCAAATCAAGTAATTTCTGGCTAGACCATCTAGTACTGATATTGGATAATATAAGTTGAACAAAAATTAAAAACTGCTTTTATTGATTGATATTGACTGTTTTTTATAAAGTTGGTAAAGTAGTCATACCAATATGCTTGAAATCACATCTCCTAAATCAGCAATTCAGAAATGGAAAAAGAATAATCTAGAGACTGCTTCGGTGTTGGTTCATTTCGACCTTAGGGAGTTGTCTTAATGATATTGGTGTGGTCAACTATACAAGATTGCTCGCTTAACTCAAAATGATATGGTTTAAGGACTTTATACGAATGCATCAATATTTTTTAATAAATAAAAATAATATAATATAATTTAATATCTATAAAAAAGATTTATGATTAAATCTCCTGATTCTGAATTTGAAAACGAAGATGATAGTCAAGAGGAAGTAATTGAACTACAGGAAAACATTATAGAAGCACTTCCTGAAGACAAATCACTTGTCGTTAGCGAAGATGTTTTTCCTGATTCCCTGCTAATAGTACCCCTTTACGATCGCCCTTTATTCCCTAAAATGCTGCTTCCAGTAATAATTTCTGAAGAAAAATTGGGGAAAGTTTTACTTAAGGAATTAAAGGGTCCTCTCCGCTATGTTGGGTTGGTTTACAGCCATGAGTCTGAAGATGATTCTCTCACTAATGAACCTAGTATTATAGAAAAATTATCGAAGGTAGGAGCCGTAGGAAAAATTGTGCAGGCCGCAAAACATGGTAACGACCCGATGCACATTATTGTGCAGGTAATGGATCGCTTTGAGATTATTGATATTGCTTCTGAAGATCCTATAATCAGGGCAAAAGTAGAATATATAACGGAAACTGGTGAAGAAGAGTCGGAAGATGAACTAAAAGCTTTTTCCGTTTCCATCATTAATCTCATCAAAGAACTGGTACAACTAAACCCTTTGTTTAAAGAAGAACTAGGGCTTCTGATGGGACGAATCAATCTCAAAGATCCGGCGACACTTGCTGATTTTGCTGCATCGATGACAACTGCATCCGGAAAAGAATTACAGGAGATACTGGAAACAAAAAGCATAAAAATACGAATCGAAAAAGCATTGTACTTGCTTAGGCACGAACTGGAAGTAGCAAAACTGCAGGTAAAAATTTCTAAGCGGGTAGAGGACCGAATGTCTCAGCAGCAGCGAGAATTTTTCCTGCGGGAACAACTCAAGGAAATTAAGAAAGAACTGGGAATCACCAAGGAAGGTCCTGAAAGTGAAACAGATAAATTTGAAGCACGTATTAAAAAGCTTAAACTCTCTGAAGAAGCAAAAGAACGTATAGATGAGGAGCTTGAAAAATTACAATTAATTGAACCTGCTTCACCAGAATATAACGTGACACGAACATATCTGGACTGGCTGACAATTTTACCATGGGGGATCTACAGTAAAGATTTCTTTAATATTCAACGCGCAGCTCGAATTCTCAATCGTGATCACTATGGCCTTAAGGATGTCAAAGATAGAATTTTGGAATTGATATCTGTAGGAATCATCAATGGTGATTTGGCAGGCTCAATTGTTTTGCTGGTTGGACCTCCTGGTACTGGTAAAACTCTTTTAGCTCAGACTATTTCAAAGTTTTTAGAGAATTTGTAAGAGTTTCTGTTGGTGGAATGCGTGATGAAGCAGAAATAAAAGGGCATCGTCGCACATACATAGGTGCACTTCCAGGCAAATTTGATGATGAAAAAAGCAGGCACTAAAAATCCACTAATACTTCTGGATGAAATAGACAAAATTGGAAATGATTATCGAGGAGACCCTCTTCTGCATTGTTAGAAGTTTTAGATCCTGAACAAAACAAAGACTTTTTGGATCACTATCTGGATGTACGTTTTGATCTTTCAAAAGTACTTTTTATTTGTACTGCAAATCAAACCGACACAATCCCACCTGCACTGCTCGACAGGATGGAAGTCATCCGGCTATCCGGTTACATCCTAGAAGAAAAACTGGAAATTGCACGAAAACATCTGTTACCTAAACAATTAAAAATACACGGAATCAAAAAAAATCAGTTTTCACTCCCCAAACCAGTATTGCGAGAAATCATTGATGGCTATGCCCGAGAAGCTGGAGTACGAAGTTTAGAAAATAATCTTAAAAAATTACTGAGAAAAACTGCAAGAAAATTTGTAGAAGAGGAGATTGATCAAGTTAAGATTTCCAAAGATGATCTTCCGGATATGTTAGGACGAAAGGCCTTTGCAGAAGAATCGCGCTACAAAAAACCTAAAATTGGAGTAATAACAGGTTTGGCCTATACCAGCGTCGGTGGTGCCACTTTGTTCATTGAAGCCTCCAGTGTTGAAGCCAAAAATCCTGGATTTAAACAAACCGGACAACTAGGAGACGTGATGGTAGAATCAACGGAAATTGCTTATACTTTCATCCGCTCCCTTGGTAGTAATGACAAAAAAATAAAGGATTTCTTTGCACAAAATTTTGTTCACCTGCATGTGCCAGCCGGTGCAACACCAAAAGACGGTCCATCAGCAGGAATTACAATGGCCTGCGCACTTCAATCACTGGTTGCACAGGAAGCAATAATTCCGAATCTTGCGATGACAGGAGAGTTGACGCTAACAGGCTTAGTCATGCCAATAGGCGGAGTCAAAGAAAAAACTATTGCAGCAAAGCGAGCAGGTATAACTCAATTAATTTTTCCTGCTGAAAATAAAAAAGATTTTGAGGATTTAGATGGAAGCATCATTGGAAAAATCACTCCATATTTTGTAAAAACTTTTGCAGAAGTTCTGCCAATTTGCTTTCCAAATCTAAAGGGTACAAAGAAAATTAAAATCTCTAAAACTTAATTTTTTTCTAAATGCTTTCTTTATTACCCATAAACCGAGCACCACAAAGATAATAAGAGTGCTCTTATTAAAATAATACTCCATTTATCAGCAAATTTCTGGTTGAATACAATAATCTGAGACTTCATGTATCCTTCTTTTTTTAACCCTGAATTGCTTTCTTTGCTGGGGTTACTTTTGGTGTCGGGTGCATTTGCCGGACTACTGGCCGGACTGTTTGGAGTAGGTGGAGGAATAATTTTAGTTCCGGCTTTATTCTACGTATTTGATGAGTTGGGTTATTCTTCTGAAATCACAACCCACCTGGCGGTTGGAACTACGTTGGGGATAATCGTTCCAACTTCAATTTCATCGACCTGGTCTTACTATAAAAGAGGTTCCGGAAACATAGTTATGTTTCGTAAGTTAGCACTACCTGTGGCTGGAGGTGCATTAATTGGTTCATTACTGGCGGGAAATCTTAGTGCTTCTGTACTAAAAGCCATTTTTGCAGTGATTGCCATGGTTATTGCGTTAAACCTTTTTCAAAAGAAGCAGTTCGTTCTTGGCACCAAACTACCTTCAAAACTTAAAGTGTGGAGTGTTGTTGGATTAATCGGCCTATTTTCAGCAATGATGGGTATTGGGGGCGGAGTTTTTTTTACTTCTTATTTGACTGCTTACAGCTTACCCATGCTAAGTGCTGTAGGAACATCTGCAAGTTTAGGGTTGATGATAGCTCTTCCTGGAGTAATTGGATATATCTTCAGTGGATGGAACAGTATAAGCCTTCCTCCTTTAAGCTATGGTTACTTCAGTTTAGCAGGATTTTTGTGCATAATTCCCATGACCATGGTCATGGTACCACAAGGGGCAAAACTGGCTCACAGCTTGGATAAAGGCAAACTCAAACGCTGGTTTGCAATTTTTCTGCTGCTGATGTCCTTGCGAATGCTTTACAAAATATACTACTGATGCATTTGAGCCTATGAAGAACTCCAGATCAAAACCTTTCGTGATAGGAATCAGCGGTGGTTCTGGTTCAGGTAAATCAACAATTATAAATGAGATTATAGAGCGCATAGGTCCGGAGAAAATAGCAGTACTAAACCATGATGCATATTATCGGCACAGGCCTGAATTATCATTTGAAGAGCGTACCATAATTAATTTTGATCATCCGGATTCATTGGAAACTAAACTTTTAATAAGACATCTGGTACAACTGATTTCTGGAGAAAAAGTTGAAATTCCTATTTATGATTTCCCAAAGCATTTGCGGAATTCCAAGACAAAAAAAATATCCCCCTGCCAGATATTGATTGTAGATGGAATCCTGGTTCTGCATGATTCTCAACTCTGCGAATTAATGGATTTAAAAGTCTTTGTTGATGTACCTTCAGACTTAAGATTCATCAGGAGGTTGGATCGTGATATCAACGAGCGAGGACGTTCTGTCAAATCAGTAACCAAACAATATCTTGCTACCGTTCGTCCTATGCACGAAAAATTTGTTGAACCCAGCAAGCAAAACGCTGACATCCTTATCCCAGGAGGCGGACACAATCTGCAAGCTGTCAGGGTTTTGTCTACACTTTTGCAAACACTTCCTGCAAATTAAAGTTTCAGTTACGTAAAAACAGTTCTCATCACCGTAATTCAAATTCCTTTTCAAGTATTTGAAGAACTTCATTTCGTTGCTTAAAACGGGCATAATCAGCAGCCGTTTTTTTGTTAAAATCTACTACAAATGCATCACCACCTTTATTGAGCAGTAAACCTACTGAACCTATTTTTCCTCTTCCTGCTGCCAGCATTAGAGCTGTTTGACCATTATTATTCTGCATATTAACACTTGCTCCTCGTTTTAACAGTTCCCAAATCACCTGCAAATTGCCCTCTCTCAGCTGCCCACATTAGTGCTGTCCAGCCTTCGTTAGTGCGTGAATTCAGATTTGCCCTTGATTCCAAAAATATTTTTACCAGCGGTAAATTACCATAATATGCAGCCCACATTAAAGGTGTAAAATTACCTTTATCCGGATCAGCACCATGTTCCAATAATACTTTTACAATGGCCTCATTTTTCATTGAAGAAGCCCAAACCAGTGGAGTGTCTTCAAGTCCATCTGAAGTGTCAACATTCGCCCCATATTCTGCCAGCAGCTTTACCAGTTCAGTATTTTGCTGTTTGACCGCATGCATCAAAGGTGTATATCCATTGAGATCCTTCAGTTCCAAATCAACACCTTCATCAATAAATCTTTCAACTTCAGCTAAATTTTCTTTTTTTACCGCCTGGATAAAGGAACTCTCGGGTGTTGTCTGCATTAAATAACTTTGTGCCACTTCACTTTTTACAAACAAAAATGATTTATTGTCGGACAATAAGACATCATAAATTTTGCCTGACTGATACTCCGGCCAGAGTAAAATCAATAACGTGATAGCCACGCTGGTAAAACTAAAAAAAAGGAACCAACCTAACAAAAGCCAGCGTGAATAATTTTCATTAACTACTCCCCGAACTGTATTTTCTGCTTCTTCCTGCTTTTCATTCTGACCAGATTTCGGTTGGTTGTTCGCTTTATTTTGATCTTCCTCGGTTTCAACAATTAGATCCTGATTGGTGAAATCTTTGCGTCTTTTGGAAAAGAAAGGGTTTGAGAAACGAGAAAAATATTTTGGCTTTATCCTGAATGGAACTTTTTCTTGTTCCTGCTGTTCAAGAAGTTGGGGTCTGCCTTCGGAAATCGACAATAGAATTCCTGGATCAATCTGAGAACTTCCGGAAATAGTAATGGGTATATTTTGCAGTCGAACGTGCCTGATAACTAATCCCAGGAGTTCCTGTGTATCATGGCTTATGACTTGCAGATTGTTTAAATCCAGATTAATCTTCTCCGAATTACTTGAAAAAATACCCTTTTCAAGTGCATGCATTGCCGGCTTGATATCTACATGCCTCAACTCATCAACGACTTTCAAAGTCACAATTTGATTTTTTTCAGAGGAAACAATTCGATTTAGCATTTTACTTAGTCAATGTTGGCAGGAAGGTTGCAGAATGTTTCACAGGTCTATAATTGTTTTCTCCTTAAGTAGAATCAGCAAAAAACACACCAAGTATTTGACAATTTTCAAATGAAATATTTTAAGCATAAATTGATTCTGGTTCTGTTTATTTTGTCCTTGAGTATGAACACAGCACTGGCAGAAGAATTGACAGACTATGTATACTGGAAAGATCAGCAGATTGCTCAGCTAGAAGAACTCACTTGGAAAATGGTTGACTCAGTTCAAAGTATGGGATCCAAAATCAGTTCCGTGGCGATTTCGAATATTTCATACGGAGATACACTGCCAAGTAGTTTTCGCAAAGTTGCTACTGCACGTTTACAACAAACACTCACAAGTCAGATAAAGTTGAAGGTGAGCATCTGCGAGGCATGTAGTCAAATTCGAACCGACATTTCTGGCAGTTTTCTTAAAATCAGTCGTGGAATCGCGGACGACAAATTTCGTCGAGAGACTGCCAAAGAATTAAATGTTAATGGATTCCTTGATATTGCCTTGTTTACCAGTAAAGGACAACTCTCGATTTCACTTAATGCATATGATGCAAAAAATGGAGAAATTGTTTTTTCTAAAATTGTGACCGGAACGCCGCCCAAAAGTGGGTCCTACATACATGCTTTCTACGGCAAGATGACGGTCCCAATAAAATTTACGAGTGATTCATCTGGACAAATCACCGTTGATCACCAGGCTAGAGTTCTCGGTGGGGAAAAAATGATTAGAATTGCAGATGACTGGAGTTTAACTGGAGGGGCTTCATTTTTGAGTGATGACAATTCCAACTTGACAGATAAATATGAGAAAGCAATCACTGGATTTTTAATTGATGGCACAATTGGATATGACCTTTTCAACTTTGGCGGTGACCAAGTATCATTTGGGCTAATAGCGGGTTTAGGTATGATGACTGTTACACCATTCAGTAATCCAGCATATTTCAAAACAGGTTTTACCGTCTCTGTTGCGGAACAATTGACGCTAAGTTACCATTTACTGGCCTTGCTGACAACAGATGAAAGTGCTACTGCTTCAAGTGCATCAATTGTTTCAATTGGATGGAAATTCAGTGGAGATGAATTCTAATTATAATTATGAGTTCCAAAGATATACTTAATGTCATGAAACCAAATAATAATTGCCGAACTTCACTTTCGTTTTTGCTAATATTTATAGTTGGCCTCTTGTTATTGGGAGGTCTAGGCGGTTGCAGTACTTCAACTGAAGACTCTATTGAGCCTGTAGAAGAGCTTCCTGTGAAGAAAAAGGTGCTTTTCAATCAGAAAACTGGTGGTGGGAAAAATCATGTTTCAGTTATCGAAGAAACTCAGGGCAATAAACGCCTCCTGCGGATTGTTTTACAACGTGGTGATCTCCAGTCTAACTTAATCCATCCCATTGACAGTCCTAATTTTGTAATTGCAGTACCTTTACAGGATGCAACCAGCAAGGGCTTAACTTTAAAAACAGCTGCTTTTGAACAAAGTCTTAAAATAGATATTGATCAATTACTCGCACGTTACCTTTCGCCAGAACGGTTTAATGTTTCTGTAATAATTAATTGGGACAAAAAATTGTTACAGGAAGTGCAACTGAAAAACTTACCGCTTGATTCTGACACATCTAAAGATGATACAAACGTTGAAAATGTAGACGATGATGAAGGAATCTCTGATAAAGTAAAGCAAAATCATGAGCTGAAGGAAGCCCTAAAATCGGTTCAAGTTAGTGTTTTACTGGACAACACCTTGCCTGAAACACAGGAGATATTTGTAAAGAAACTGATTCCTGCTCAGGAGTTTTTCAACGCTGATCGCGGAGATGCAGTTTCAGTGGAACGCAGCTCTTTTCCGAAACCATTTTCTGACAGTATTGCTCCATATGAAGAACAAATTGTAAGGAGGAAACTTACAGAGTTATTGTTGAAATATGTCTCTAAAACTGATTTTGTTGTAAATGTAAAATTTACTTTGATTGAAAAAACTGAAGAAACTGAAAAAACACCTCCTTCTGCCAGTAATATAAAAATGGCTATAAATTTACTTCTCGACGACACTGTTATGCCTTCAGTGGATATTTTCCTCAAGGAAGCAGTTCCTCTGGCAATAAATTTTGATGCGAAAAGAGGCGATGTCCTCAAAATTATCCGAAAAAAGTTTCCGGAACGTTCAGTTGATTCTATTTCTCCTGAACAACGCACTGCACTTAAAGATTATCGATTAAAGATTCTTGAAGCTTTCCAAACAGGAGATTACGTTTCAGGTTTGGAATGGGCGGAAAAAGGTTTGAAAGTCGCAGTTAAAAGAGCAGACAAAATATTTATCTTAAAAATGAAAGGTTCCTTGCATTTCCTCCTGGAAGAAAAAGAGGAGGCATTGGAAATGTGGCGGCATGTACAACGTTTAGATCCAAAAGATAAAGAAGTTAGTCAAATGCTAAATAACCTCGAGTAAGGAATGAGAAAATACTCAATTTCAGGTGACCTTGCATCACTTTTTAGCTTACTGATTATTTGTTTTCTGACGTTTTATTTTGCCGAAAATGCATCTGCACAAGAGACGTCTGATGTTAAGGATGAATCACAAGTAGAGAATCCATCTCCGGAAAAGGCAGAAGAGGCAGCAGAAAAAAAACAATCCCTTGAAGAGCTACTTGCTGTTCCATTTAAGCTGATCAAGGAAGAAAAAGATGATGATGAAGATTTAGGACAAGGCGGGAAAAATAAGGACAATAAAAGCAAAAGCAATAACGGTGAAGTAAGACTTCCTCCACCTCCGGAACAAAGAAAAGTTGAACGGGACCTAGAAAAAAAGATAGATATTATTTTTCGCGAGGTACTTCCTAAGGATTACGTAGGAGTAACGGTTAGTATTCGTTATATTCTGGAAACCGTTCCTGTCACTAAGGTGGATAAAAGTATTTCTAAAGTCAAGCTCCCAGGATTTGAAAATAATGTCTGGGTACCAACACAGTCTAAAAAAATAATTGGGATAGTGAATCAAGTAAGACCATACACTACAATATTTGCTGTCGTCAATACTCCAGTTTCTTTGTTCAATGTGGAAGTCATACGACAAATATTGGACGAACGAATCAGATTCCTGAATTTAACCGGCAGAGACGTTCTAAGAATGGTCCATGTACCGTTTACAACACCCGCTAAATCTTCAGTAAATACTCTTGATAACGCTGCAGCAGAACTGGCCAAAAAGGAGGATGGAGATGAGGGAATAACAGATAATATAAAGCCGGATGCAGGTGAGGGAGAACTTGAGCTGGCAGAGCAGAAAAAAGACAATGAAACACTTGAAGATAAGCCGGAAGCTATATTGGAACCTGATCCAGAACCCCGTCGGATAGACCAGAAGACTCGGGTTGAAACAGCACGTTATTTGTTACAGGTTAGAAAAGCATATTTGAAGGAAGATTATGATGCTGCTATTACTGCTCTTAGAAGAGCGATTGAACTTAATCCCTTCTCCTCACAAGCTTTTGCTATGCTGGGTTCAGTTTACTATCGTCTCGGATGGAATAGAATGGCAATAGAAAATTGGCAGCACTCACTTGAACTTGATCCAACAAATGAAGGTCTGAAAAAATATCTCATGCGTTTGTCAAGGTAACAATGAATACAAAAATGTTTTCAAGGATACAGAAAAGCAAATTCATGGGACTTAAAAGGGTTTTTAAATCTATTTTAGTATCCTTAATAATTTTATTTTTGCTCAACCCACCCTTATCCCTAGAAGCACAGGAACGTGTCAAGTCGCTAAGTGTCCGGCAGTTTGAAATTGAAGAAGCAATTCGCAATGGTCTCAAATATTACCTGGATACTAAGGATTACGTACTGCGGGTAAAACTGTTTGGAGAGGAACGTTCCACAGGTAGTAGTATAGCAAACGAGGCACTTCCAGGATTCGGACAACTCAATGATTCGGTAGGTTCAGGTGCTAAATACTGGGAAATCACACGGATGCGTGTAGATTTGGTGATGCACAAAGAAGTTTCACCTTCAGTAAACACTTACATTGGTGAAATTGTACCTATCCTCAGTGGACTTGATTATGAGCGTGGAGACGAACTGATATTTGTGCCAATTTTGCCTAGTGATCCATTTCCTGAGCAGGTTGGTGATCCTTCTTCAGCGGGTTTACCGGATCCAATGGCGAAAGCCCTCCCGGAAGATGACCCAAAAGATATAGAAGTTGCATTGCAGAGTGGTGAACCGTCTGAAGAACAAGATGGAGAATCACTGGAGGAAGAACCGTTTTGGCTGAGAATGAGCGATATTGAAAAAATTCTTGCCGGAATGTTGTTGTTTCTTATTCTTTAATTTTAGTTGGACCATCTTTAACTAAAGCAATCTCAACCGAACAAACTCTACAAGCTCCATAAGGTGCTAAATTTGGAACGCCTCAATTACCTTCGTCTCCTAATCAAGGTTTTGTTTCAATTGCGGATACTAATGCTAAACTCCTAAATACATGAAAACCATGAAAACCAGTTAAATGATGCTGTCCTAATCTCAGACAACGAGCGACTCATTCAAGAAATTATTAAACAAATGATTGGTCGTGATGACTGGAAACAAGAATTAGTCCAAGAAATGTCTCGGGACAAACAATCGATGGACATGCTGACCCAGTTGATCGCTTCTCTAGGAATGAGTACGTCAAGAAAACTTTTCTCAGGTACTATACCTCAAAATACTTATTTGGATCTGGAAAAATTAGCGGATGAGGCTAGTTCTTCACCTGAAGAAGAGAATGAGATGTTAAAGGACATACAGAAATTTTTTCTTACCAAACAGTTAACTGATCCCGAACAAAATAAATCAAATCCATTCAGTTTCATGGATCAGCTTACTACATCACAAATCGGTTTTTTGGTTAAAGACGAACCTGCAAAAATAAAAGCCTTTATATTTGGGCGTTTGGAAAGTGATGAGGCTGCTGAATTATTACGTGATTTATCCAAAGACGAGCGTACAAAAGTGGCATTGGAATTGGGGAAACTCCACGAACTTCCCCTTGAACTGGTGGAGAAGATTGGCTACAACCTTGCAGAAAAAGCCAGACATGTACCTGATGATGGTACAGTTGGAGTTGATGGAATAAAATTCATTGCAGATGTCCTTGGTGATTTGGACAATACAACCAGGCAGGAACTGATTAACGGCTTGCGTTCTTCAGACATAAAACTCAGCGAGAACATTGAAAGTCATTGCTTTATTTTTGAGTCAATACCAGTTGTTCCAAAAGATATATTGCTGGAAGTTGTACGAAAATTACAACCTGATGATGTGATAACTGCAATTTCTGGTACTACCTCAAAAATCAAGGAAGCAGCAATCATGTGTTTCCCAGAAAAAAGCCGTCCTGCCCTCGTTTCTTCACTAAAAACGAAATCACCGGATTCAGAAGAAGTCCGTGCAGCCCGCAAATTGTTTGTACAATCTATGCGGGATATGTCTGATGCCGGCCGGTTGAACCTACAGGAAGTCAATACAAAGTTTACTCAAGAAAGCAGTCAAACTGAATCTGCGGAACAATAATTAGTTGATGCTTAAAAAACAGTTTTTGGATCCTGGATCAAGTCTGGGATTACAAAAGAAAAACTTTTTTAGTAAGCACTAATTAGTTTTAGCCTTCGGAATTAGGGACAAAACCATTTCAGGAGTAATCGTTGTTAAACAGCGCAAATAGTCCGGATTACTACATTTACCGCGGCCATCACGGGAACATGGGCGGCAACTCAGTACTTCCTCTGTTTCCAGCATTTTACTTTCTTCCAAAAATGGAGCATAGCCAAACTCTCTCACAGTTGCTCCAAACAAAACAATAACAGGGGTACGCATCGACTCCGCCAGGTGACCAATAGAAGTGTCGTTAGTAACAACAATGCTGGCTTGCCTAAGCAATTCAGCAGTTTCAAGTGGAGAAAACCGGCCTGCTACGTTTTGTACCTTCCCTGAAAATTCTTTTTCCAGTTGAATGGTTTCTTTTTCACCTGTACCACCGACCAGTACTACAGACCAACCTTGCTCAAGCAAACTTGAAATCACTTCATTAAAATAAGCCAGTGGCCAGCATTTCAGAGGATAGGATGCAGACGCACCTATAGCAACAAACCGTTTGGGAAGAATGTTGTTTTTTTTTAGAAATTCCTGAATTAGTAAAACAGCACTTTTGTCCGGAAATAGTTCAGTCTGGTTATTCAATTCCAACTTTGTGTGTTCCTGTAAAGGACGAAGCAGGTGCTGACGTTGAGAAGGTGTTTTTTTGAGAAAATTTAGTTTCCAACGAATGAGTAAATCACGTTTCCAACTGCGCTTATTGATGGACCAAACTTGCGGATATTTAAAAAGCCCGAATCCAGAGAGGTTCCAGACAATCCAAATACTTCTCAAAGAACGGTGAGCATCGTAAATCAGGTCATATCTTTCCTTCCGTAATTTTTGTATCAAGGTTTTCAGCAAAACACCGGATCCATTTCTACTGTACCTGATGACTTGATCAATGTGAGGGTTGTTATCAAGGACAGTGCCTTGTCTTGATGAAGTCAGCAATGTAATTCCTAAATCAGGATAAATACGCTTCAATTCCCTAAATATTGGTGAAGTCAGCACCAAATCACCCAGTGCACTAAAACGAATTACCAAAATTTTACGGGGATTATTCATTAACCTTTAGTAATTGAGTGAAAATTTCATGGTGTTTGCATCACACTTGTTGTGAATATAAGAACCTCAAATCCACTGCTAATCATTACAATACAATGAATGTAAGCCAAACAAAATCTGCAATTCCGCTAAATTTTACTGAAAAAGGTAATGGAACTCTTTCTTCTGTATCAGGAAGTCAAAGACTTTCATTTGAAAATATTCGCAGTTTCCGTCAACATTTTGAACAAGGAACTATACCTATGCGCTTTGCCTTAGGAGACAATCAACATCAAACTTTGATAGTTGCAATGTACGAAGGTACCGAAAAATTACTAAATCAGGATGTATCTGAATTTGCTGTACTCGAATATCTGGAAGGACTTAAACTGACAGCCAAAGAATTGCGCCAACAGGGAATTTCCGGGGAACAGTTTAGAACATCTTTGCTTGAACATTCTGCGTCAACTGTCCGAGACTTGGTAAGCTCTTCCTGATTTATCAGGTTCCGCTCACTGCCATTTTGTCAATTTTAAAAGATGGTGTGAGAATTGAGCTTCTTTCATCAACTTCACTGCCAATCATTTTCAAATTATTCAACATTTCAGTAAAAGTACCTGCAATAGTAAATTCACTTACCGGCTCAGCCAATTTCCCTTCACGAATCCAAATTCCCTGTGCCCCCCTAGAGAAATCTCCTGTAACAATATTTGCTCCCTGACCTGACATAAAGGTCAAATACAATCCGTTTTTGACGCTTGCAATCAATTCCTCTTCCGGATAATCACCAAGTTTAAGAATCAAGTTGGAAATCCCTCCAGAGTGACCGTTGGAAGTCATTCCAAGTTTATTTGCAGAATATGTAGAGAGCATATAATTTTTCAGTACACCATTTTCTATCAAAACTAAAGGTTTGGCCTCAACTCCTTCACTGTCAAAGTGACGACTCCCAAGTTTTCCTGGAAGTAAAGGATCATCTACCAGGTTTATTTTAGAATCTGCAATAGATTCATTTAGCCGATTCAAGAGGAAGGATTGCTTGCGAAAAAGATTTTCGCCCATTAATGCAGAGGCTATTTTACCAAGAAAACTTTGAGCCATTTCAGAACTAAATACTACAGGGACTTCCTGGCTTGCCGGTTTGACTGCACCAAGTTTGCGTAAGGTTCTATGACAGGCTTTTTCTACAATTTCCCGGGAGGGTGTCAGATTCTTGTGAAAACGAGCCGCACTGTACCAACCGTCCGTTTGTTTACGTCCAATGTTAGTTGAGTCACCAGTTCCATCAGAAGTTGGTTTTGCATCATCTGCAAGCATCGAAACTCCAAGACTATAAAGAGTTTTTGTCTCGCCTTCAAGAAAGCCGTTGGAATCCGCATGAACCATGTGAGAAATACTGTCAGAATAAAATGATTGCTCTGTTCTTAACCTACTATCAGAGCTCAGAGTCAACTGTTCCAAATCGAGTGAAATTTGCACTTTTTCTTCAGAGCTCAACTTGTTAAAATCCGGATCAAGAAATTCCAAATTACCTGGTGCACGTCCTTGTAACGCAGGGTCAGGAAGGCTGTAAAACTCATCTTCACCCATAAAAGGAAGTGCATCCATAGTTGTACGGATTAAAGGGCCCAGTGTCTCAATTCGCAGATCATTTGAAGAAACAGTAGATCAAAAAACAGCTATTGAAGAAATATTTCAAGGAATCCCGCATAAACACTTGACTTCTAAGTTAATTTAAGTTATAATACCTCCTCAACTATTGGAGAATATGTTATATTATCAAATGTTATTTTTGATAACTTATTCTCAATAATTTCTTTAGTAATAGATTTATATTTTTCTAACATATCGTAAGTTTTTCTGTTTATATAGCATTAATCTTCAAAGATTTTTCAAATTTAGAACTGTTCTGAGTAAAATTAATAAATGTTTATGGATATTTAATACGACTTGATTTATCAGCTATTTTTCCTAAACACAATCGGCTCCCATAGTTTAACTGGATAAAATAGGGGATTCCTAATCCCTAGCTCCGCGTTCGAGTCGCGGTGGGAGCACCAAATTAAATTAGTAATTTATAAGGAATTATATAATTTATATTTTTACTAAGGTGTCCATATAGGTGTCTCCCGTTCCGTATTTTATTCCATTTTCGTCTATCCATTTCATAGCATTCATTTCTTCCTCTTTTACCAAATTGTAGCGTTGAAATACAATATTTGTTTTGTGTCCAGACACTTCTTTGATGGTAAAGTGATCATTCCCTGCAAGACGAAGATTGTTGATTGTACAATACCGAAGATCGTGGAAAGTAAAGTCAACTATTCAAGTGGATATGGAAGCAACTGTTGAGAATGGTAAGTGTAATTACAAATAAGACAACTCTTTTTGACATGCCTGTCTCTTTCAAATTAAAGTTCAAACAAATTTGAATAAATATTTTAGGCAGTCAGGACATCCGGCCAGTGCTACTATATCATGATGGTATTAAATAATTGGATAAGGACCATTTTTATGTCTGTATCCGCCATCCGCTTTTAAATATCCAGGCAATAAAGGCCAAACACAACGTCATAAATCCAAAGATAGCCAGCAGACTGGTCCCAATCGAAAAATCTGCAACACCAAAAAAACACCAGCGAAAGCCAGAAATCAAATAGACAACGGGGTTAAACAGCGAGACAGTTTGCCAGAACGGTGGCAACATCGAAATCGAATAAAAAGAGCCCCCCAGAAACACCAGAGGTGTGACGATCAGCAAGGGGACAAGTTGCAATTGCTCAAAGTTTTTAGCACAAATGCCAATAATAAATCCTAGTAAGGCAAAGCTAACGCAACTCAGGATCAAAAACAAAATCATCATTCCTGGGTGTACGACCTTAAACTCAACAAACAGCGTAGAGGTCGCCAGGATAACAACTCCGATAAACAGAGATTTTGTTGCAGCCGCGCCCACATAGCCAAGAACAATTTCAAAAAAATTAACTGGCGCGGAAAGTAATTCATATATTGTTCCGACAAATTTTGGGAAATAAATCCCAAATGATCCGTTTGAAATCGATTGTGTTATCACTGTGAGCATAATCAGACCTGGCACTATAAAGGTGCCGTAACTTACTCCATCCACCTCTTTGATACGGCTGCCAATAGCCGCACCAAAAACTACAAAATAAAGCGAGGTAGAGATAACAGGTGAGACGAAACTTTGAAAAATTGTTCGGAAAAACCGGGTTATTTCAAAAATATAAATTGATTTAATACCATAGTAATTCATGCTGTTTCCTCGCTGACCAAACTCATAAATATATCCTCCAATGAAGATTGTTTTGTTTGTAAATCTTTAAAACTGATTCCGCTTTGGGCTAAATTCGACAAAATATCGTCAATCCCTGTGCGGCCACCGCTCATGTTATAGCTATAGGTCAAGTTAAGTCTGTCCTCTGTCAAGACAATATCATAGTCAGAAAGCTGTGAAGGAAGGTCTTTGAGTGGCTCCTGCAATTCAATGATCAATTGTTTTTGACCCAGACGCTGCATCAGCGATGTCTTCTCTTCGACCAATAGTAATTTGCCTTTGTCGATAATACCGACACGATCTGCGATTGCCTCAGCCTCTTCTATATAATGAGTAGTTAATATCACTGTCACTCCATCACTACGCAGGCTTCAACAACAAGCCACATGTCTTTTCTTAATTCAACATCAACACCAGCGGTCGGCTCATCCAAGAACAATAGTCGTGGTTCATGACTCAATGCCTTGGCAATCGACACGCGTCGTTTCATCCCTCCGGATAATTCAAGAATTTGTGTTTTACGCTTATCGAGTAGAGAGAGATGGTCCAGAATTTCTTCGAGATATGCATCATTAGGCGCTTTTCCAAAGAGTCCGCGTGAAAAGCGCAGAGTGTTCATTACCGTTTCAAAGGGTTCAAGCGCCAACTCTTGCGGTACCATTCCAATCATTTTGCGCGCCGCACGATAATTACGCACGATATCATGCCCTGCCATAGTTATCTGCCCTGTGGTGAACTTTGAAATACCACAGATGGTGGAGATTAGCGTTGTTTTACCGGCCCCATTTGGGCCTAAGAGAGCCAATATTTCGGCCTCGGCTACCCGTAGGTTTATAGTCTTTAGGGCTTCAAAACCATTTGAATATGATTTTGATAAATCATTGATTGTTAAAATATCCTGCATCTCCGTGAAATCTGGTTAGACTAAATGAGGTTTATAGACTCTGCAAAGTAACAGAATCTCATGCAATTATTATATAATATTATGAATAAAGAGATTCTGCTAAATCCGGGGAATTGTGGAGGTGGAGTCAATCACTTATGTTGATATCATTGAAAAAATTTACATAAGCAGAATCTACAACCAATTTACCATTAAATGATCGACTTAGACAAGCTGATTATCTAGATTATTAACAGTATTTAACTCTAATTTAATAAAGAATTTATTTAATATAGTAGTGTATGTGACGTGTGAGTCTCCAGAACATGAACGTTCCCTTCACAACTTAATTCTTCACAGTGTCAGATACCCTACAATTAAAATCCCCAATTCTTGTAAAATACTTCTCAACAAACTTGGCATTTCAAGCTATTTATGATAATCCAGAAACTGCCTAAGATTCATATGGAATCGAGAGAAGTTGGAAGGAATTTCAGACTGACACCCTGCGTAGTTGATTTAAATAATAATTGAATTGAATTTTTCAGTGATTGGGCTTATTTTCAAGACGCTGTGTTTTTAAGTTGAAAATAGTAAGCAAACAATTTTGGATAACTACAATACAAAGAAGGTATGATTCAAGAGAAGCAATTAATAAAAATAGTATTACCAAGGGAAAAACATTGGGTCGGAGATGGATTTTATGTGAGTTCAATTTTTTCAATGCACTCTGAGGATAATAAACATATCAGCCCTTTTTTATTATTGGATCATGCTGCTCCTACATACTTCCCTCCTACAGATCAAAAGTTGGGAGTAGGTGAGCATCCGCATCGTGGTTTTGAAACGGTAACGATCGCACAAAAAGGATTAGTGGACCATTCAGACTCTCTCGGAGCTGCGGGTAGATTTGGTAATGGTGATGTACAATGGATGACTGCAGGGAAAGGTATTCAACACTCTGAGATGTTTCCTCTAATCAATGAAGATAAAGGAAATTTGGATGGTTCAACTTTGGGTAAACCTACCAGCAAAACATAAAATGACAAAACCCAGATACCAATCTCTTGATAAAAAAGATTTGCCCATTGTTCGACTTCAGGATGGAACAACAAAAGTAAAGATTATTGCTGGAAATTTTGGTGGTTCATTTTCACCTGTCGAAACTTTTACAAAAATTAATATTTATGAGGTGGAAGGTCATCAAAATTCTGAAGTTAAACTAAATTTTGATGATGGTACGAACACTTTAATTCTTCAATTGGCAGGAAGCTCATTTATTGGTGATCAACATTTAGATAAAGGGTATCTTGGAATATTTAGTAGAAGTGGAGTGTCAATAAATTTAAAAACTGCTGAGGATTTTAAAATTCTGATCTTAAATGGTGAACCAATCGAAGAACCTTTGGAGGCACATGGTCCTTTTGTGATGAATACAAGAGAGGAGTTGATGGTTGCATTCAGGGATTTTCAAGAAGGAAACATGGGAAGCTTGGTTGGGTAGACAAAGGTTTAAATGCGATTTGCCTCTAAATCACAAATAAAACTGATAATTTTATATTTTTCTAACTACATTAAACACTTCTGAAACTGACTTATGTGGAGAAGAAGATAGAGTTACCTAATAAGAAGAACCCTCATCGTCTCCTCTATGAAACTCCTCCCATTAATTCTTTACAGTCAGATATGCAACACAAACATATTCTAAATTGATAAAAAGAAATTTGTTAATTCTTTTATTGTATCCAATGGTTTCTCTTCAGGAATAAAATGACCTGAGTCAATTGCACAACCTCCAACATTATATGAACTATATTTTTGCCATATTTCTTTCGGTTTAAATTGTTTACCCACAACACCTTTTGCTCCCCACAAAACCTGAATCGGAATTTCAAGTAGCTGATCCCTGTCTAGACGGTCATGTTCTAAATCAATAGATGCTGCTGCTCGGTAATCTTCACAGGTTGCGTGAATACGTTCAGGTTGTTTAAAAGATTTTAAATAGTCCTCTTCAATCTTACCAAATTGGTGTCCCCCTGACCACTTATTCAAACATTGATCCATCCATTTTTTGGGGTCGCTTTCAATCATTTTCTCCGGCAAACCTTTTGGTTGAATAAGGAAAAACCAGTGGAAATAACTTTGAGCGAATTTCATATCTGTTGCTTCGTACATATCAAGCGTGGGGCATATATCAAGCACACTGATAGCCCTTACCCTGTCCCGGTAATCTTTTGCCATTCTGTGAGCGACTCTTCCGCCCCGATCGTGACCGGCCACAAAAAATTCATCAAAGTTGAAAAAATCCATTACATAAATCATATCCTGTGCCATGGATCGCTTCGAATATGCTTCATGATTCTCATCACTTACTGGTACCATACTATCTCCATAACCCCGCAAATCAGCAGTAATGACGGTAAAATTATCAGATAAAGAAGGAGCTGTTTTATGCCACATTAAATGTGTTTGAGGGTAACCATGCAATAAAAGAAGTGGTGCCCCATTGCCATAACATCGACAAAATATTTTCCCTAAAGGGGTGGAAATATAATGTTCTTTGAAATTTTGTAATTTCATTAATAATTATGCTGTTAGCGATTTATTTTTTTCAACGAATTCATTTCTTTATTCCCAACGGTATCATATTTTCTCTATTAGAATGATGTCTTTGACCAAGTTAACACATACATAATTTAGATCAAACAGGTTTAATATCCGCAGCAAATTGCAGTTCTCTCTACTATCTGTTAATAATACCTGATAATTCCTCAGATCTCATTTCAGCAAGGTATTCTAATCGCATCATCTCCTGTGAGTAACCACCACTAATTCTTCACAGTCAGACAACCTGCAAAATTTTGAAAATTATTTAAAGTCTATAAGTCCAAGGATATTGAATTATAACAGAAAAATTTGGTCCCTCGTTCCCAGTGGCGAAATCTGCCCGATATAAATTCCCAGATCCACTCAAGAATCGGAAACCAGAACCGAAAGAAGTCTTAACCGTTTTACCAAGTTCAGATTTTTTTTCGCTGACAGATCCTTGCTCAAAAAAGAAGGCCACCTGAAGCTCTTCCACCAAATCCTGAATGAAAAACAAGTCAAGTTTTTCACCACCCGATGAAGAATAATTCCATCGAAATTCAGCTGCATAATAAATCGTATGAGCTCCTTGGAACCTACCCTCAGGGAATGACCTAAGGCGGTCCCCTCCACCGAGTGGGAGGGAGGTGCCGTTTGAATTAACAGCTAATTCAGTTTTAGCAAGATTTTCCGCATTTGCCTCGCATGCAGGAGGATCGGGGGCATACACACACCCATTATATCCATTTTTAATTTTTAAAACTTCTATATTAGTCTCACCTTTTTTTGTAACATATGCATCTGATATTTGGAGGCCAAACACTATTGTGCTTTTTTCAAGAACAGGAATATAAATTTGCAGATCGTTGGTCACTACATCAAAAGAAGGTTCAGAACTTGACGTCGCAGTTTGTCTATCAATAAATAGACTATTGCGAATTCCTTTTCTAGGATCTTTGTAATCATCCGTGTAATCTATTCGTGTACTAAGTTCAATTTTATTAGCAATGTTTATTTCCAATCCTGGATCGAATGTAGCTACTGTTTCTCCTTGTTTTGTAGGGTCATTTTCATCAGGAGTAACAAATTTCTGAAATTTACCACTTTGCTTGTTAATGCCTAATCCTATCTCCAACATTCTATCCATAAATGTCAATTTAAGTGTTGGTGCATTTAAGTCCCATGAATTTCCAATACCATACTTGAAATCATTTTTTGATGTATTCATTCCTCTGGAACTGTATTGCTGAAGAGCAAACTTAAACCCATGGGCTCTTAAATATTGAAGATACAGAAGATCTGGAGCTAAAAATAATTCATCAAGAAATGTAAATATAAATTCAGCATCTCCAATACCACCAATGGCGGCAATATCTGTAGTTGTATCTAGAATGTTTCCAAAATTTCCGACAAATAATAACCCTGTTCCTAATCCTGGAAGAGAATAAGGTAATGGTACAAATAATTGCCCATATTGTTTGTTAAATTGTTCCCTCCTACGATCAATTTCAAACGCGTTTAGTGCATCAACGATGAAAAAACTAAATAAAAATAAATATATTAACCCCTTCTTTCATAAAATTATCTTCTTTATTGATTATATTCCATGTGGTGTTTAAAGTTACTAATATTGGTTTATTGGGAAGTTTTATTATAGACGATCACATCAGTTTTATAAAGACCTTTGCAAGCCCCTTATGGAAATAATTAGTTTTTACCTGCTTTGCTAATTACTCATTGACCGATTAAACCCCGGGGGGAAATCCAGACTGTTTTCAATAGGCTTTGTTTCGCTCTTGCCGGATTTTTTCTATGATCCTTGGCGATTGCGTCAAAGTAAATGCACCCTGTCTTGGGCCGGCAAGTCGTGCTGCTTCAGTGCGTCCTTTACCCAGATGGTGAAGGTAAATAATAAAAGTGCTCTGTATGTCTGATAATTTAATTTAAGCCATATTAAATCCTTCATAAAATGATTAATGATAACTCTGTTGATATTATATATATAAAATCATAATAATTATGAAGTTTCAAATTTGACTGAGTAAACTTAGAAATCTAATATGAGAAACTTGTGGTCTTAAGGAAAGGGAATAAGTGACGAAGGATAATGATTGTAGAGGAAGAATACACTAGCTTCAACTAACTTAGGTGTCCATCATTCAGAAATATATGTCCATATAGGTTTCTATAAGACGTAATGCTCTACATCAGACAGTAGCTCTTAATTTTAGCATAACATACTGAAATTGCAAACATAAATAGTAATCAGTGAAATTCTATAGTAATCTATAAATTCAACTTTTCAGGATTCCTAATCCCTGGCTCCGTGTTCGAGTCACGGTGGGAGCACCAACAATTGTTTTAGGAGAGACGTAGAAAGATATGAATTGCTTTAAACTTCAATTCATGGCGGCTAAGCCTTGACAAAAATATTTTTTAAATCACCTTCCTGGTCAGCATAATTGATCATGCTCCGAACGATCTTACTCAATTCTTCTTCTTCTGAATCGTATTCTTCAAAATCGTACTGCTGAAAAATCTCTCTCATCTTTGAAATGAGTTCATCTTTCAATTCGATCTCGATGGATTGATCGGTGGAGAAACAGTCTCCGATACAGCGGATTTCACCAAACACATTTTCATTGTCGTCCTGATTTAGAATTTCCTTGACCAGATTTTGAATGGATATTTCAATTTTTCCAAGAGAAAAATCACTTACAACCTTGTCCAAAAACTCCTTTTGTTGATCCTTTAAACTGATATTGAATTTCATATATTTATCCTTAGAAACACGGTTATTAAACAGGCATGATGCCAACTCTTCAAGACTGACTTCCGAAATGAGCCTGCTACCTGATGTTAAGGAAACAGTAGATCTCAAAAGCTGAGCTTAAATGATATCTTGAAATTCGTCCAGATTTAAAAACTACCGTCGTTTATTGAAAGATCTTTTTCTGTTCGTTCTGTTTCAGTACTTACTTTACTTACCGCCCTGTCTATCCACATCCAGTTTTGTTGAGCATCCTGAGCCTCATAGAGTAATTGAGATGCTCACTTAGCAAAAAGACTTGTTTCTAAAAAGATCGGCTGGAATCCAGGGTAATCAGAAAAATAGCAAGATCCTTTTTTTATTTCTTGTCATAGTATAGATCAAGTGCTATATAATATAGGACTGGTTTAGTACTATTTAAATATTATTTAATATGGAGTTGGTAAATTCAGGAGATTTTCTTGTCATTCAATAAATAAAACATGGTTAAGACTGGATGAAAAAATGCGAGCTTGTATTTCATTATCATGATCAAACAAAACATGATTATTATCGTTATGCTGCCTCTTTAGGACATTTGGATTGGGATAATCAACCGGATCCTTTTCGTCGCTTTATAGGTAGCCGGCTAATTTCTTTACCATTAACAGAAGTTCATCCTTCATTGGAATATGACCAACTTTATTCTCAAAAGATTCAAGCACATCCAGTTTCAGTAGAAACCATTTCAGCACTTTTTTTCTACTCATTAGCTCTTTCTGCATGGAAACAATACCAAGATACCACATGGGCACTTCGTGTGAATCCATCCAGTGGGAATCTTCACCCAACAGAAGGATATCTTATTATTGACAAAATTAAAGAGAAATGTTTCCTTCCGGGAGTTTACCATTACACTCCAAAGGAGCATGGATTGGAACTCCGTACTGAGTTTGGATTGGAGTTGTGGAAAGAATTGACAGAGCAATTGCCACAGGGTTCCTTCCTCGTGGGATTATCTTCAATTTACTGGCGGGAAGCCTGGAAATATGGTGAGCGGGCGTTTCGCTATTGTCAGCATGACATAGGGCATGCATGGGCGGCATTAGCTATTTCAGCTTCTATGCTGGGATGGAAACTCCAAATCCTAAACACCATTTCAAATGAATCAATCGCACACTTGCTGGGGTTGAATCGGTTTAATGACTTTGAAATGGAAGAGAAGGAAACCCCTGATCTTTTAGCAGTCATTGTTCCTTCAAATGATATACTCAAACCAAGTCAAAGTCTGAAACAAAAATCTATTCAAAAAATTGCAAACGGAAAATGGTTTGGAAAAGCAAATAAACTGAACGAAGAATACTATCCATGGGAGATCATAGACATAGTTTCTGATGCTTGTGAAGAACAAAAATCTGATTGTGATAGAGAAAAACCAAGTACGCAATTGTTTTCAGATACTCATCCTGTCTCTGTTAATCATGTTAAACAGGAAAGGAAAAAGACCTTGTTAGCTGGTCAGATTATCCGTCAAAGACGTAGTGCAGTAGCAATGGATGGTGTGACTTCAATCACAAAAGCACAATTTTATGAAATGCTTAGTAGAGTGATCCCTGTAGTGGGATCTATGTTGTGGGATAGTATTGCTCAAAGGCCATTTATTCATTTAGGACTTTTTGTTCATCGGGTGGTGGGATTGATTCCCGGACTATATGCTTTAGTGAGAGATCCGGAAAAGCAGTCTCTGCTCCAAACTTCGATGCACGCTGAGTTTCAGTGGAAAACACCTCTGGAATGCCCTCAATCGCTTCCTCTTTTTTTATTAGAAGAAAAAGATGTTCAAAATTTGGCTGCTTCTGTGAGTTGTGGGCAGGATATTGCGGGTACAGGTGCATTCAGTTGCGGAATGCTGGCTGAATTTGAAGAACCTATTCGACACTTTGGAGCCCATTGGTATCGAAGATTATTTTGGGAAACTGGAATGATTGGGCAGGTTTTATATTTGGAAGCTGAAGCAAAAGGAGTACAGGCTACAGGGATTGGTTGTTTCTTTGACAATCCAGTCCACGATGTATTTGGATTAACCGGACATACTTTCCAAAGTTTGTATCATTTTACGATAGGAGGATCAGTGGAAGACAACCGCTTGAGTACACTTCCAAGTTACCAACACCTTGCTTCCTCATCCATCTTATGATGTCATTATTCTCATTCACAAAGGAGTTTCGCCATGCCACGTATCCTCTCCCTGATCCCAAGCAGCACTGAAATTGTCTGTGCTCTTGGCTTTGAAAACCAACTAATTGGACGATCACATGAATGTGATTTCCCTTCATCTGTTCAAAAACTGTCCTCGTGTACAGCACCTAAATTTAAAGTAGAAGGTACCAGTGCTGAAATCGACCAACGAGTCAAATCCATTCTCAAGAATGCGTTATCCGTTTACCAGATTGATGAAAAAAAACTTCAACAAATGCAACCTGACATCATCATTACCCAAGCTCAATGTGAAGTTTGTGCTGTCAGTCTCAAAGACGTGGAAACCGCTGTTTGCGAGTGGGTTGAATCCCGCCCTCAAATCGTATCACTGGAACCGAATCAACTTTCAGACATTTGGAAGGATTTTGTTAATATTGCAGAGGCACTGGGAGTGAAGGAACAAGGTCATGAGTTAGTGTCTCACTTGAAACAACGCATGAACAAGATTGCTCAAAAGACAATAAATTTCCATCAAAAACCGACGGTGGTTTGTATCGAATGGATTGAACCTTTAATGTCAGCAGGCAATTGGATGCCTGAATTGATCGAAATGGGAGGTGGAATTAATTTATTCGGAGTTGCAGGGGAACATTCGCCTTGGATGAGTTGGGAACAACTGTTAGAAGCCAATCCGGACGTCATTCTAGTCATGCCCTGTGGCTTTAATCTATCTCGATCAAAAGCAGAAATGTCATCATTAACCCAAAAACCGGAGTGGTCGCAGTTAAATTCTGTCCAAAATCAACAAGTGTATCTTACTGATGGAAACCAATACTTTAATCGGCCTGGCCCACGTTTAGTAGAATCATTGGAGATCATCGCGGAAATATTGCATCCTGCTCACTTTAATTTTCACCATCAACAATCCGGATGGGAACAATTATAATTTTTCATTCATTTAAAAAGCTAGATGGGTTGTGCATCAGCGTCGTAAATTGTTTCCAAATAATGGTTGAAGAAAAATAGAATGCTAAAAGAGACGTCTAAAAAGAACGCTATTTGCTTTGATAACAGCTATGTACTTCTGGGAAGCCGGTTCTACGCAAGCGTAAAACCGACACCGGTGGAGCGGCCCTGTATCGTCAAACTGAATTACGGTTTAGCTCAGGACTTAGGTATCAACCTTGAAGTGATTGAGCCGGAAGCATTGGCAGAGATTTTCTCCGGCAATCAAATCCTGCCTGGCGCTGAACCTCTCGCTATGGTCTATGCCGGTCATCAATTTGGCCAGTTCGTTCCCCAGCTGGGTGACGGGCGTGCCATTCTCCTTGGAGAAGTCATTGATAATTCTAGTTTTCGCCGTGATATTCAACTCAAAGGAGCAGGACTTACCCCATACTCCCGGCAAGGAGACGGGCGTGCTGCACTCGGCCCAGTGCTTCGTGAATATATTATTAGCGAGGCGATGCATGCGCTTGGAATACCGACAACGCGCTCGTTGGGCGCTGTAACCACCGGGGAGCCGGTATATCGGGAAAAAGTTTTGCCTGGCGCGATCCTTACAAGGGTCGCCTTGGGGCATGTACGTGCCGGCACTTTTCAATATTTTGCTGTGCAGCGTGATGAGAAGGCTCTCACACAGCTCGCCGATTATGTAATTGATCGAAATTACCCAGTGGCAAAAAAAGCCCCTAACCCCTACTTGAAACTTCTGGAAGAGGTGATGGACCGACATGCGCGGCTAGTCGCCCAGTGGATGCAAGTTGGTTTTATACATGGCGTTATGAATACCGACAATATGTCCATATTGGTGAAACAATTGATTACGGACCATGTGCTTTTATGGATACCTTTGATCAGACAAAGGTGTTTAGTTCGATTGACCATATGGGTAGATATGCTTACGGCAACCAGCCGGATATCGTACAATGGAATCTGACCCGCTTTGCAGAAACGATCCTTCCATTGATTGATAAAATTCCGGATCGCGCTGTTGAGCTTGCGAAGGAAGTGATCGAAGTCTACCCTGAACGATTTCAAGACTATTGGTTGTCGGGTATGCGCAGAAAGCTTGGACTGTTCACATCGGAGTCGGAAGATGAAGCCCTGGTTCAATCCCTGCTTGATACCATGCAGGAGAATGAGGCCGACTTCACACTGACGTTCCGCCGACTTTGTGATGCTGCTCTGAGTCCGGAACTGGAAGGTTCACTGCGATATTTATTTAAAGATGCAAGAGCCTATGACAAATGGGCCTTGAATTGGCGAGTTCGCATGTCACATGAAGTCAAAACGCCGGACGAACATGTTGAATTAATGCGTCAGACAAATCCTGCTGTTATTCCTCGTAACCATCGTGTTGAGCAGGCTCTTGAAGCAGCCGTGGAGGAGGGGGATTATGGACCATTCGAGAAGCTACTGGAAGTCCTCTCATCTCCCTACGTGGAACCAGTGGGTCATACGGAATATATGCTGCCACCGAAACCAGAAGAGCATGTTCTGGAGACATTTTGCGGAACTTAATAAGAAACGTAGTGAAGACACTTGTTTAGCAAATAGTCTAGTTTACTTTCTGATTAGCTTGAAACTTGGGAAGTCATAAAATAACATTTTCTTAAATTAATTATTGACATAATTACTAATCTTGTGCTACTAATATAGTACTAACTTAGTACTATATAAATTTAATCTAAATGGAGTTGGTAAATTAAGGAGATTTACCTTTCATACAATAAAGAATTAAGGAGACTCATGTCATACAGCGAAAAAGTTATAGACCATTATAAGGAACCAAGAAACGTTGGAAGTTTCACTAAAAAAGAAGAAGGTGTGGGGACTGGGCTAGTTGGCGCACCTGAGTGTGGTGACGTTATGAAGCTTCAAATCAAGGTGGAAAACAATAAAATAATTGATGCAAAGTTCAAAACATTCGGTTGTGGTTCTGCAATTGCTTCATCTTCACTTTTAACCGAATGGGTTAAAGGACAAAGTGTAGATGAAGCTTAGGAAATTAAAAACAAAGAAATAGTTGATGCCTTAGAACTTCCTCCAATTAAAATTCATTGTTCTGTTCTTGCTGAGGACGCAATAAAAGCTGCAATCAGTGATTATAAAAATCGAAATACTGTTGAATCTCAGTGATTAAATTGTGAATCAACTCATAACAATGTAGAAAGCATAAAAAAATATAAGCGGGAGACAAATACAAATGAACGAAGAAATATTGAATATGCAGATTCGTAAATTTCTTAAAAAGGTAGGGGTTCAGTCACAACATGAGATTGAGCAAGCCGTTAGACGTAGTATTGAGAACAATTCACTTGCTGGACTAGATAAGTTGGAAGCTTCTGTCCTCCTTGAAGTTCCTGAAGTTGGAATTAAAGTTTCCATAGAGAGTGAAATTAAACTGGAGTGATGCTAAATTTCACAAATTTAAAGTGTTTCAAATTATCTTTTTTGCTGTAGCAGTGTTTAATCAATAATCTCACATTTAACTAAACTTACAAAAAGTCGACATGCCAAACTTGTTGTACAATCCATAGAAAAAACTTGAATGAAAAACTGTTACTAGTTAGTTATTTTTATTTAGAACCTTAGCACTAAGCTTAAAATGTTTAAATTCAATGATTTATCAGACAAGGATGAAGAGTTCAATGTACAAGACCACCTTCTCACTCCGAAAAAGTTTTTTGAAAAAAGAAGGAAAGCCAAAAAAGTTTATGTCTTTGATTTGCGTAGCTCTGAAGATTTCGAAACTTCTCATCTGCCTGGAGCCCACAATCTGCCTTTCGAAAATTTTGAAGACTCAATCTACCAGATGCCATTTACAGGTGAAATTATGCTATATGGCGGTGACGATAAAGAGTTGTTCTCGGCTGCAGAGATACTTTACGATAATGGATTTGAAACCTTTTATTTCATCGATTCTTATGATTCGTTGATTGGAGGTGTAGATGAATCCTTTATTGACATCAGCCAGAAAGCGCAGGAATATATTTTAAACTTTCTCAATGCTTCTGCGGAAAAATTTAAGGGTATTTCAATAATTATAGAAACTAAAACGGATAGTAAGGCAAACTACAGCATTCAGTTCATTGAATTATCTGCTACTCCTGTTGAAAACATTTCCATCGATTTAGAAAAATTCCAGGTTTTGGTTGCTAAAGAAGCCATTCCTTATCTGGAGGGGACCGAAGTGGATTTGAATGACAAAGGTGAGCTTGAAGCATTTAATCCAAGCATGTCCATCACAGAAATCAGTGGTTCTGTTGAAGAGCAGATTCAGCACGTTCTAGAGGAGGAAGTTAATCCAATGGTTGCTTCTCATGGCGGTGTAGTCAGTCTGCTTGAAGTCAAAGACCATAATGCCTACCTTGAGTTCGGCGGTGGCTGTCAGGGATGCGGAATGATTGATGTTACCTTAAAGCAGGGTGTTGAGGTAATGATCAAAGCACAGATTCCTGAAATTGAAGCAATATATGATGTTACTGACCATGCTAACGGAACAAATCCCTACTACCAGCCTTCAGCGAAATAAGGTTACCTTAACTTCCATATTAAATAATGAGTTTTTGTTGAATTAGGATAGAAAGACTCTTTACTGATTAACCTTGTTTAAAATTGAGGAAACACTTTGAAAAAACTTCATCGTTCCGACCTCTTCGGTTGGTCTGTTTTTGACGAAGAACGTAATATCGATTTCAATGGAACTTTATGGGTTCGACCTCAGGGAAACGTACTGATAGACCCCCTGCCGCTGATTGAACATGATAAAAAGCAGTTGGAAAGTCTGGGTGGAGCTGCTCATGTGATTATAACCAACTCTGATCATATTCGTGGTGCCGCAAAAATTTTATCGTTGACAGGTGCAAAATGCTGGGGTCCTTTAGCAGAAAAAGAACAATTCCCGCTAGACTGTGATGGTTGGTTGCAAGATGGTGATGAGCCAATAAGCGGAATAAAGGTATTTAGCTTCAACGGTTCTAAAACGCCTGGAGAATTGGCTATACTAATTGATGAAACAACTCTTGTTACCGGAGATCTTATCAGAGCTCATGAAGGAGGCTGTCTGTGCATAATTCCGGATGCAAAGTTGAAAAATCGGGAACTTGCCGTTGAATCAATAAAACGGATGGCTTCAATAAAAAACATTCAGGCTGTAATTCCTGGAGACGGTTGGCCAGTCTTTAGTCAGGGACATGAAGCTCTATTGGAGCTTGCTGGAAAACTCTAGATTATAATTCTGTTTGGTTATATAGAAACAGTCATAAAACAATATTCAGCTATAAAAAAATCAGATCTTCCTCAGAGACTACTTCAATTTTTGACCAAGCTTCTTGAAGAACTATTTTCACCGTGTCCTGATCTTTACCTTCTGCAAACAAAAAACCAAGATACCGATCCCCCTTTGGAAGGGGTTCCAGCATTTCACCGGGTTTGATTGTTGTTTGCAAGTCAGTAATTCCCTTCACAGCAAGAGCTGCTTTTATACCATGAATTTTTCTTAAAATACCCCTTTTTTCAGTTGGCATCATCATGACGCCCTTAGCTTTATCAATTAGTTGAGTTTTTTCGACATTCCGTCCTAATGAAGAACGCAGGATTAATTCCTCCAAGCTCATACCTCCTTTGAATTCGAGGACTTTAGAACACAAACCTCCAATGCTCCTGGCAGCGCATTCCAGGATGTAGTTTCCATGATCGTTAATTCGTAATTCTATATGAACCGGCCCTTTGCTTATCCCCAAAGCCTGCAGAGCTGATTGTGCTGTTTCTAACAGGGAAGATTGAAGATGCTCATCCAAAATTGTGGGAGTAATAAAAATTGTTTCAGGGAAAATAGGACCTTCAAGCGACTCAGGTTTATCGAAAATTGCTAAGTCTTTTAATTTCCCATTGTTGACTATACCTTCGATGGACACTTCTTTACCTGGAATATATTCTTCAACTAGAATCCAATTTGCTTGATCACCTCCTCTTTTTTTCACTTTCTCTTCTGCAAGCAAATCAGACAGCATTTCACACCCTTTTCCAAATTCCTCAAAACTATTAACACGAAGAACACCCTGACTGGCGGACAGAAATGTTGGTTTGAGGACACAAGGGAAGATTAATTCTGCAAAAATATCTTTTGGTGTTTCATGAACGGAAAAACGTTTGAACCACGGGGATTTCAGTCCGGATTTCTTCAATTCACTCCGCATAAGATATTTGTTCTTAGTCAGCTTTACAGATTCTAATGAATTGTGTTCTATGCAAAGAGACTCACTAAGTTTTGCAGCTAAAATTATGGATTCTTCATCAACTCCTATCACTGCTTTCAAATCATATCGTTCAGACCATTCATGAATATTTTCTATACTCTCCTGCCAATGTTCAAAATTCATTGTTATGACGTTATCTGGATAATATTCACTGAATACCTGAGACTTGTCGGTAATTACCAAAATATTTATGTCAAGTTTTGTGGCTGCATCTATGAATGGATTAGTCCTGTAACTCGCTGAAGGAATGATGAGGATTACAGAAAAATTTGCATGGTTCATCTAAAAAATCCTGTCTCGATAAAAAATACTTTGGCTCTGTTTGCGAAAAGTATTGGTTGCCTTCAACGAACTGCCAAAAAACAAAAATAAACTGCCTCGCAGCAAAAAGCATGGTATTGGAATGGGAATCAAATACTTTCGCCACAAGGAGCAGGGGATCAAACCCCAAGAGATTATTAAACAAAACCGTATGGTGGATAAGCAGAGCGCATCATCCATTTCTACTGAAAACAACCTAAAACCAACCGACGTCCTCCGGAATCAAGACACGAACAGTAGTTGTTGTATTGTCAGGACTAGTACGATCTGATGTACTACTTTTAGTATCACATAAGATGACGGCAAGACAAAAACTTAACATCAGGAAAATGAATAAAAGATTTTTCACCTTTTACTCAATAACAAATTATAAATAGATAATTCGAGTAGTCAAAAATTCATACTTTGCAATCTGCGAAATTATCCTTAAATTGAAACATTCTAACCAGATCCAGTATATCCGTAATAGTAACTAAACTACAGAATAAAAGTGTTTAGGAAAACCCAAAATATTTAATCATTTGGTGGATTTTTCAAGAATTGGAATGGTAGCTTCCGAAGTGTTGTACGACTGTGAAGAATTAGTGGCGGTCAATCACAGGAGATGGTGGGGTTAAATTTTTGGTGTTCAATTCTGTAATACCTAAATCATGCAATTAGGTGACAAACAAACACTATAATGGTAGCATGGTCAAGTAGTTAACCTCAAAATCAACCTTGAAACGTCACCATTTCAATGGTGGTTTATCATAACACAAGATCGTCCAAAAGGTCTGAAAAAAACTTAGAACTCTGCCAAAGCAGACAAGAGCTAAACCCACTTACGGGTTTGATCATGGCGGTTAATTTTTTAGTGAAACACGGTTTTGTATCAAAGATTGAACAGTCCCCAAATCATCAAAATGGTGTAACTGGAGTTTCTGAAGCAGTTTACACGATTCTATTGCCCTTGGTTGTAATTGTTGAGGTTGCATGTTCGATAAGTTTGATCTTGACGGATTGGAATGCTTCTGTTTTGAAACTTACTCCTCCAATTTTGTTGATTGATATTTTTTCACTTAACCGGTACGGATTCTAATCGGTACAACCTTTCATACACAAAGAGAATAAAAATGAGTAGACGTAACTTTTTAATCGATGATAAAATTTACGATTATATCCTGGACAATTCGTTGCGTGACTTGCCAATACTGGTGAAGTTACGCGAGGAAACGGGGAAGATGCCGAATGGACGTATGCAAATTTCGCCGGACCAAGGGCAGTTCATGGCTTTGTTGGTAGGACTAGTGGAAGCGAAAAGGATTGTCGAGGTGGGCACCTTTACTGGGTATAGCTGCCTAGTTATGGCGCTTGCTCTGCCGGAGAACGGACAAATCGTTACCTGTGATATAAGCGAGGAGTTTACGGGGATTGCGTTGCGTTTTTGGCAGGATGCTGGGGTAGCTGATAAGATTGAACTGCGAATTGGGTTGGCCGAAGAGACTCTGAACAAAGCCCTGAATAATGGGGAGGCCGGCACGTTCGACATGGCATTTATCGACGCTGATAAAGAGAATTACAAAGTATATTACGAAAAATGTTTGAATTTGTTGCGGCCTGGCGGTTTGATTTTGATCGACAATGTGCTGTGGTCCGGCAGACCGGCAAATCCAAAGGTGACAGATGCTGATACAGTAGCAATTCGTGAGTTCAATGTGGCTGTCCACAATGATAAACGCGTTGACTTGTCACTGTTATCTGTTGGAGACGGCCTTACGTTGGCACGCAAACTTTAACTTCAGGTATCAGTTAATGCTTTTCTAACTTCACTGCATCTTTCTCGTATATCAAATAAACTAATTAATGTTATAATATTGACTTCATCTGCAACCAGGATTAGATTATAAACCAATGCCAACTGAATTTAATTGAAGAGAATTTAGTCAGATACGATTAACGAATCAATTTTAGATAAACATATTTGATATCAGTATATGGTTCAGCGTAAGATAATTGAAGAAGTTATGGAAGTTTTTATGAAGAGATATAGCATCTAGAGTTTTTGAATAGATAACAGCATTATTATGTACCTAAAATGAAGCATTCAACAGGCTATCAATACTTGAAAAAAATAAAGGAAAATGATGGTTTCATTGCCGCACTTGATCAGAGTGGGGGTAGTACTCCCAAAGCATTACGCCTATACGGGGTTGGAGAGTCAGACTATTCGAATGACCGGGAGATGTTTGATAAGATCCATGAAATGCGTTCTCGTATAGTCACTTCTCCAAGTTTTTCTGGAGACCGAATATTAGGTGCCATACTTTTTGAAAAAACCATGAACCTTGAAATAAATGGTAAGGGTTCTGCTCAATATCTTTGGCAAGAGAAGCAGGTTGTGCCTTTTCTTAAAGTAGACAAAGGATTGGAAGATGAAAACAACGGAGTGCAATTAATGAAGCCGATTCCTGGCTTGCAAGAACTTCTTCGGCAGGCAATTAAAAAAGAAATTTTTGGAACTAAGATGCGTTCAGTTATTAAAAATGCTAACGAGAACGGAGTAGCTGCTATCGTTAAACAACAATTTGAAATTGCTAAAATGATCATTGCAACTGAGCTGGTGCCGATTATTGAGCCTGAAGTAGATATTCATTGCGAAACCAAAGCCGAGGCTGAAATGATGCTTCTTAAACATCTGATGGATCATATCGAACAGCTAGCTTCAGATCAGAAGGTTATACTAAAGTTGACTATTCCAAATGAAAATAATTTATATACATCCTGTATTAATCATCCTAATGTTATACGGGTATTTGCTCTCTCTGGAGGTTACAGCAGAGACGATGCCAACAGCCTTTTGACTCAAAATAAGAGAATGGTTGCAAGTTTTAACCGAGCACTTACTGAGGGCCTCTCAGTGGAACAATCAGATGAAGAGTTCAACTTAATATTGGATTCTTCAATAGAAAGCATTTACCAAGCTTCTATTACCTGAATTGAACAAGAATTAAAGATAAAAATAATGTAGTAAATCCAGCACCTTCGGCTACTGCTCTGATTGGTGACGAAGACCTACGGAGTGTGGTTAGTACTGACTTATACGTCCTTTCCTTTAAATTAACTCTACAGCTTAATTTTGGTTCATCTGAATAAAACGTACTTCGCTTGATGTATAGCCGTAATTTTGAGTATAAATAATCTTGATCTCTGAATCCGAAAGCGATTCTTTATCTTGGTTATTATTTTGTTATTTGTACCTTCTATGGTTCCAGTAGAGAATCAATCTGGCAATTGAGTGATTCAGGTTTTTAGCAGAGACTTGATTCTTGAAGAGGAAAAGTTTTCGTTTTTACAAATAATCAAAAACAATGAAAAATAGGTTGTACTTTCTTAATCTACATGATCTCATGTACAACTGAATTTAATTAAAATTGATTCTTGAAATTTAAAGATCTTGCGAAACAATAATATGGTTCTAAGGTACATTTTTCCGATTAGCCTGATTCTGTCTGTTTTTTTTCTTGCATTGAGTTCTTCGGCGGTTTTAGCAGAAGAGCAACCCATTGCCTTTAGCCACAAACTTCATACAGTTCAAAACGGAATTGCCTGCCAATACTGTCATCTTTATGCCCGTCGTTCGTTTTCTTCCGGAGTTCCCCCTGTCAGTACTTGCATCGGTTGCCATGGTCCACAAGAACAAAAATTGGTTCAACCAGAAAGTGTAGAGGTCAATAAAATGCGGACTTTCTGGTCGAATAATGAGCCTATTCCATGGGTTAAGATTCATGACATACCAGATTTTGTTCGATTTCCTCACAAAGAACATATCAATGCCGACAGCAATCGTCTGTTAGATGATGCTGGTGCAGGATGCGACTCTGAAAACGCACCGCGAAGTTTGGAATGTAAGTTAGCTCAGTTTAGAACTGGAGGTGATGAGCGCTGCCTGGCCTGCCATGGTGACGTACGACAAATGGAAGTGATTGTACAGGTAGATGAAAATTTTGCTACTATGGGCTGGTGCATGGAATGTCATTTACAAGTGAAAGGTGCAAAAGAACGAAAACGTTCCGGAAACACGATGGCAGGTTGGTATCACGCAAAAGAGCTGAACAAAAAACGTGAGGCTGACATTGGATTGGTTAATGAGAAAGGATATCACAATCCAAATTTGCTGGACTGCTACACATGCCATTATTAAAAATGAAAAGGAGAACCGAATGAAGAAAGGCCTCAGCCGAAGAAATTTATTCAAATACATGGGCGTCGGTGGTGCTACCGCTGTAGTGGCTGGTTGTGAAAAAAGTTCGGAGAAGCTGATCCCGATGTTGATACCGCCAACGGACTATGAATACACTCCTCATACTGCATACAAATATATGACCACCTGCCGTGAGTGTGATTCTGCTTGTGGAATGATGGTTACAACCCGTGAACATCGTGCCCAAAAAGCTGAAGGCAACCCCAACCACCCCGTTAATCAAGGTGCACTTTGCGCGCGGGGACAAGCCTCACTGCAAACTCTTTATAATCCTAATCGACACGCCCATCCACTGGCGGACGGAAAGCAGATTCCCTGGGAAGAAGGAATGCAGCAATTTTCTGCTATTATTAAAGCAGCTTCAGGTGCAATCGCTTATTTAGGAAAACCTGCATCAGGGAGCGAGGGAGATTTTGTTGATGAATGGCTGCAAGCCGCAGGAGGTGGGCAACGTTTTAAATTCAACCTGCTGACTCAAAAAAGTCAGATAGAAGCAAACAAAATTGCTTTTGATCATGCAAATGTTCCGGAATATGCTTTTGAAAAGGCTGGAGTTGTATTTAATTTTAGTACAGATTTTCTGGAAAACTGGGGTAATCCTGTTGAAAATGCACGGCGTTTTACAGATATGCATGTCTATAAAAACGGCAGGAAAAACAAGTTCATTCACATCTCTCCTCAAGTTTCCCTGACCGGCGCAAAAGCAGATCGCTGGATTGTAATTAATCCCGGAACCGAGGGCTTGGTTGCTCTGGCAATTGCTTCAGTCATACAGAAAGAAAATGGGACTTACAAATTTCTAAAAAAATATCTGCAAGCTTATTCTCCTGAAAAAGTTGCTGAAGCAACAGGCGTTTCTGCTGAAACTCTGAGTGAACTGGCAATAGATGCAATGGAACATGGTCCATTGTTAGCACTTGGCGGAGGTAATGTTTCTGCAACTGACCAGAGTGTGGAAACACTGGTCGGCGTAAATATTCTTAATGCTGTCTCCGGTGCGCTGAACAAGACAGTCCTTTTCTCCGACCAAACTACTCCTGAAAGTTCAACTCATCAAGATTTGACACAGTTGATCAGTGACCTCAATGCTGGAAAAATCAAATTACTCATAGTTGATGATTCTAATCCGGTTTATGCTCTTCCACCTTCAATGGGTTTTTTGCAGGCCCTGAAAAAAACTTTTGTGGTCAGCCTTGCATCACAGAAAAGTGAAACGACTCATACGGCTAATTTAGTTCTGCCTGCTCTTACTGCTTATGAAAGTTGGGGAGACGCATTTCCACGAAATGGAGTAAGAAGTATTCAACAGCCTGTAATGTCGACAGTGAATATGTTTGATGCAAGAGCCCGCGAGGATATTTTGCTAAGCGTTGCTCAGAACGTCAATAAAAAAGCATTTTCAGAGAATTCCAGCTATCTTGATTATCTTCAAAATATTTGGCAAAAAATTCAAAGAAAAGTTGGAGATAAAAGAAAGTTCGACAGCTTTTGGATCAGTGTACTTGAAAACGGCGGCATTTTTGAAAAACCAAAATTTGTCCGGGCTTCTTTGAACAGAAGAGTAGCCTCAGTCAAACTCAATGATCCCGGCATGGCCAGCAGTGATGGCCTGACGTTGTTCCCAACGACCTCACTTCTTCTTGGTGATGGAAGCGGGGCAAACAAACCTTGGCTGCAGGAAGTACCTGATCCTATGAGTCAGATTGTCTGGGATTCATGGATGGAAATAAATCCGGACACTGCCCAGAAACTGGGAATTAATGACCGGGCAATCGTTGAAATCAGCACACCATATGGTTCAGTACAAGCTACAGCTTACTACCATTTTGGTATTCACAGGAATGCAATTGCAATCCCTATGGGACAGGGACATCAACATTCTGGAGATGTCGCAGACGGTTTCGGAATTAACGTAATGAAACTACTGCCAGATCAAATGGACAAAGCGGGAAGTCTTGTTTTTGTTGGTGCAAAGGCAAAACTTAAGTTAATCAATGAAAAATCCTATACGGTAAATACTGACGGGAATGCCCGCCAACTGGGTCGGGATATTTCCGCAGCAACAACCGTTGAAGAGTTGAATAACCCTGAAAAACATTCCTCAGGACACAATCGTCCTGTTGAGTTTTATCCGGACCGCTCTGAAACAGCCGGTTATTACAAACCGTACCGCTGGGGCATGACAATTGATTTGGATCGGTGTAATGGATGTTCTGCTTGTGTAGTTGCATGTTACGCTGAAAACAATTTGCCGGTTGTCGGAAAAGTTCGTACTGCAATTGGACGTGAAATGTCATGGATTCGTATGGAGCGCTACATTGAAGGATACGGTGATGATTTTGAAACACGTTTTTCGCCCATGCTTTGTCAGCACTGCGGAAATGCAGGATGCGAAACTGTGTGTCCTGTTTATGCAACCTACCATAATCCAGAAGGCCTGAACGCCATGGTATACAACCGCTGTGTTGGAACCCGCTACTGCTCAAACAACTGCGCCTACAAGGTAAGACGATTCAACTGGTTCAATTATGAATTTCCTGCTCCGCTTGATCAGCAATTGAATACAACAATCACTACACGAGAAGTTGGTGTGATGGAAAAATGCACATTTTGTGTGCAGCGAATAAAAGATGCAAAATATGATGCAAAAAATCTGGGACGAGATTTGGAAGATGGAGAAGTGGTTACAGCTTGTCAACAGACTTGTCCTACTAAAGCTATCACATTTGGCAACCTGATGGATCCTGAAAGCAAAGTTGCCAAAAACGCTTTACGAGATAATCCGGCAAAAAGAGATCGGCAGTATGAGGTGCTTGCAGAACTCAATTACAAACCGGCTGTTACCTATCTAAAGAAGGTCAATACCAGAGAGGTTGACGGACATGATTCTGACAATCACGGCTCGCATGAGCAGGAACAAGCCCACAGTTAACTGATGACGCAAAGAGCATACGGAGAATAAATGGGAATAACTGCGGAATATAACGAAACCGCCGGAAAGGTTGTCATAGACGAGCAAAAGGGTCATCCTGGTATCAGGGCGACAACTCTGGGCTACGGACAAATCAATGATGAGATGCTTGCGATGCTGGACAAACCGCGTCCATCATACTATCTTTTGCTGCTAGGTTTTTTGATGGCTTTAGGCTTAGGCGCACTGAGTTTAGCAATTCAGATCGATGTAGGAATCGGCTACAGCGGAATTAGCCATCCTATTGCATGGGGTTTTTATATTACCAACTTCGTTTTTTGGATCGGAATTGGACACGCCGGGACTTTGATTTCTGCAGTATTTTATTTAACCAGAGCTCCATGGCGGACAGCAATTTATAGAAGTGCGGAAGCAATGACCGTCTTTGCGGTGATGACTGCCGGACTTTTTCCTCTGTTGCACACCGGCCGTCCGTGGCTTGCTTTCTGGCTGATTCCTTATCCAAATGAAAGAATGCTCTGGGTTAACTTCAAATCTCCACTTCTTTGGGATGTCTTTGCAGTTACGACATATATGTCAGTTTCGATAATGTTCTTCTTGCTGGGACTGATTCCTGACATGGCTATTTTGCGTGATGAAGCAACCCGAAAAGGTAAAAAACTGAAAGCTATGATTTACGCACCTATGGCTTTAGCCTGGCGTGGCACCAATCATCAATGGGTACATTACATGCGTGGTTACCTTATTTTCGCAGCAATAGCTACACCACTCGTTTTTTCAGTACACTCCATAGTTTCCTGGGACTTTGCAATGTCCTCGGTGCCTGGTTGGCACACCACCATTTTTGCTCCTTACTTTGTAGCCGGTGCAATTTTTTCTGGACTTTCAATGGTCTTGACCGTTTTGATTCCCATGCGTGCAGTTTTTGGTTTACAGGATTACATTACTAACCATGTGATTCAAAGCGTTTCGAAGATGATTATTTTCACTTCAATAATTGTTGGTTACGCATATGCTTCAGAATTTTTCATCGGTTATTATAGCGGAAGTCCTTTCGAACGGGCAATATTTTACTATCGTCCATTTGGCGAAATGCAAAGCTGGACATTGCTAGGTGATAGTCAAATCAACTTTCCGCAAATTGCTTTCTGGCTGATGGTTTTCTGTAACGTAATTGCACCCATTCCCTTATGGCGCTGGAAAATAAGGAATAACCCTTTGGCCGTTTGGATAATAGCTGCATTGGTAAATGTTGGTATGTGGTTTGAACGTTTCAACATTGTCGGCAGTTCCCTACAGCATGAATACGACCCTTCAGCCTGGGGTGAATATTGGCCGACCATTGTGGAAGTAGGCATCACTATTGGCAGCTTTGGTTTCTTTTTTACACTATTTACACTGTTTGCCAAGAGTTTACCGCCAATGGCAATCATGGAATTAAAGGAAGCTAGTATTCCTCCCATGAAACGTACTGAAAAAGGAAACTAATGAAAAAATTCACAGGAGTCTGGGGTATTTTTGAATATCTGGATGAAACCACAGATTCAATTGAACAAGTCCGCAAACAAGGAGTTCAACCCACCGTCTTGATGCCCTGTCCCCGTCATGAAATTGATCATGCTTTAGGAAATCCAAGTTCAATTGTACCTTGGATAGCACTGGTTTTTGGTGCACTAGGTTGTTTAATTGGCTACAGTTTGCCAGCATGGACCGCATCTGATTGGGTTCTACCGGTTAGCGGAAAACCCATTGTCGCCATACCTCCATTTACAATTATTGGGTTTGAGTTGACAATTCTGTTTACTGCAATACACACGTTATTAGGACTGGCAATTTTGGGTATTATTGATTCCTTCCGTTTTCCCATTCCAAACTCTGCTAAGAAATATACTCGTTTTCAGCGAGATCGCTTTGGCGTGGTCGTGCGTTGTGATGAAGCCAGGATTGATGAGTTTGAAGCAATTATGAAAAAGAACGGTGCAGAGGAGGTTCATGTTGAAAAAGAATAAGTGCATCTCTAAATTTTATTTGTACTTAAGTCTCTTCGGGTTATTTTTGCTGATCGCTGCATCTGTTAATGCAATGGAACAGTATCCATATTTCGATCCTCAAAAAGGCTATGGAATTGAAAATGATGCCCGCCCCTGGTTTGACGGTAAAGATTATCCGTTCTTTCGTGAAATGTATGATGGAAAAAGTCTCAAGCCACAGGAAGAGGGCAGCTATCAAAATTTTCCAAAACAATCTGTTCCAGTGAGAGTAGTATTGGGAAAAATTGTAAAGATTTATGATCCATTTATACCAGCAGTTTACCTTGATGGTGCTGGAATTAATGGGAATCCCCGTGAATTTTCTCCAAAAAATCCAACACAAGCAACCTCCGACTCAATAAATCGTGGCCAAACTCTTTATAACACTTACTGTGCTGCTTGTCATGGTGAGGACGGAGAATCAAATACAGTGGTGGTAGAAAAGGGTGTCCCTGCCCCGCCAATCAAAGCGTTTTTTCAAATGCCTACTGCTGCTCCGCACCTTTATAACAAAATTAAATACGGAAGTTTTTTCCAGGAACCACGTGGCTTTATGCCCTCATATGGAGCACAGACTTCAGTGAGGGACCGATGGGACATGGTCAACTATATGATGAGTGATACGTTCGGTAAAGGATCCAGTCAATGAAAGATATAGCAGAAAAATCTCTATTTATTATTCCAGAGAAGATAAAGCGGTTACTTTGGTCTTTCATAATTTTAGGTATAGGCATGTTTATCGCTGGTCTGATGACTGGTGGAAAGGATAGCGAGTTGCGTATATGGCAGGCTTTTTTAATCAATACAGTTTTTTGGGCCGGTATTGCTCATGCGGGGATCTTTTTCAGTGTTATTTGGCAACTGACTGATGCTAAATGGGGGCGCCCTTTCAAGCGTCTGGCAGAAGCATGTGCCGGATTTCTTCCCATTTCATTCCTGATGTTCGTTATTGTTTTTTTCGGCAGCAACGTCCTTTATGAATGGACACATAATCCTTTTTTGCATCATGGAATTGCAGTTAAGGCCGGATGGCTAAACATGCCGTTCTTTGTAAGCCGTAATATAGCCTGGCTTATATTAATTTATGCTGTTTCCTGGTGGTTTGTGAAAACATCAATCAAGCCGGACATTGCTCTTGCCCGAAAACTATTGGGTACAGACTGGGGTGGAAAGTTTGCGGACAAGATGCTGGACGGTTACGGAGAACACGAAGATGAAGTAATTCGTCTCGAAAAATTATCAAGAAAGATTGCTCCGGCACTGGCCATACTTTATGCCTTCGGTGGATCATTTTTAGCATGGGACTTTTTGATGACACTGGACCAGGAGTGGTTTAGTACTTTGTTTGGAGTCTTTTTTATTATAGGTAACATGCATGCTTTTATAGGCTTAATGCTTGTCATCAGTGTTAGTGTGAGAAACAGGTTCGGACTTGAGGAATACATCACAATTAATCGTCTGCACGATCTGGCAAAGTTGGTTTTTGCGTTTTCATTGCTTTGGGCTTATATGGGTTACTCACAGTATCTGGTCATCTGGTATGCAGATATGCCTGAGGAAACACCATATTTAGTTATCCGTTCGATGGAACAACCATGGGCGTTAATGTTCCTGCTATTAATCATAGCCGTTTTCGTAATACCTTTTCTCGGACTTTTGCCTAAAACCTTTTGCCGTATGCCAAATTATATCAGAGCAATGGGAGTTTGGGTTGTAATCAGTCATTGGTTTGTAATTTACTTGATGGTGGTGCCTTCTTTGCAAGACTTTGGGCATTATCATGTAGACATGGGTTTACATGAGCTACTTATCACCCTAGGTTTTTTTGGCATATTTTTTCTCAGCTACTTCACCTTTCTTGGAAAAGTGCCAATTCTACCTATCTCAGACAAACACCTGTGCCGTTCCTGGAATGGGCATTGACCTGGTACCAAGGAGCAAAAGCTAAAACTGAGACTACAGTGAAAAACAGTGAAAAGCCCCTGTTTTTTTGTCTGTATTCCAGTGAGACTATTGTAGCCCGAGTACATTCCTCCCGTTTTTTTTACTTCCTGTTTTCCCAGTTTCAGATTCTGCTGACAGCTTTTTTCTGCTTCCTCGTATTTTCAACAACAGTTCATGGTCAGGATGTTACATCAAGCGACACAGAAGATCCATATTTAGACCCTGACGGCGTAAGTGCTGTGATTCTGCCAACCGAACGTGTTGGATCTCAGCGAGCATACATGTTTGGAATTAGCTATGGATTAAATCCCATCATTATTCTTGCACCTGCACTTAGTTTCAGCATGTATTGGAATCCAATTATAATTAGCATGGAAATAAGTGATTCAGATCATCTTGGAATTTGGGAAAAAGAGCGACAGGAAAACTTCGGAACATCCAGATTCAGAGCAGATACACAGATTTTAAAATGGTTTTATAGTGACAACTTTTATCTTATGGCTGCAAGAGAACACCGTACCATAGATTTATGGAACAGAACCTATAATCGCATCAGCGGGAATGCACTGTTTGATATGCATTTTAAGACAACAGTTGACAGTTTGGGAGCAGGTTTGCTGCGTTTCAATGATATAGGATTCTTAGCAATAGATATTATTCGTTACAATATTCAGCAAAAGCAGTCAGTCAAAGTGGTTGAGTATTGGGAAACATGGAGCATTAAAGAGGGAACTAGAGAGAAGCTGGACATTAATATTCAAAACCGCACAAACAAATGGTTTGACATCATTAACTCACCAAGCGGATTTATCGTAACTTTTGGAATCTATTTTTGAAATTAAGCAGTACTGTCTTGCTTCACTAAAAAGATTCCTTCTTTTTCAGCATTTCGGAAGATATACCAAAGCAGAGCAAGTACCGCCACTCCCAGAAATGGAATAGAGCTTAAATTTACAGCTCTCCAGCCCAGCGAGGTCTGCACCACGCCAGCTAGCAGTGATGATACAGCGGCAGTTCCAAAAACTAAAAAATCATTAACTCCCTGTACAATGGCTTTTTCTGCAGGACTATAAGTTTCTATGACCATTGTTGTGCCTGAAACAAACATAAAGTTCCAGCCCATTCCCAACAAGATCAAAGAAGACCAGTAATTAAAAACATCTGTTCCCGCAAGATTAATTGCAATGCACAAAACATTCAGCAAAATTCCTGTAAATATAATGGGAACTGGACCATAACGATGGATTAGAGAACCTGTGAAAAAAGCTGGTGCAAACATTCCTACAACATGCCACTGGATAACGAATGCAGCGTCACTGAACTGATGGCTACTCTCTTCTGTCATAGCTAGTGGGGTGGCAGTCATTACCATCGCCATCACTCCGTAGCCTGCCATTGCAGACAGTACAGCAACTAAAAATTTTGGTTGGCTGAATATTTCTTTTAGAGGACGTGTTTTACCCTTTTGTTCTGTATCATCAGGTCGAGGAAGTCTCGTTCCAAGTAAAATCAAAACAATTAAAACATGGAATATAATCACAAACAGATAGCTTCCTGCAAACTCTGCATTTGGAATAAGATCTTTTGCCTTGGACGCAACTGTTGGTCCGATGAAACCAGCAATAATTCCTCCGATCATGACTAAAGAAACTGCTTTCGTTTTAAATTCATGAGTAGCCACATCAGCTGCTGCAAAGCGATATAGTTGTGCAAAACCACTCAAAATTCCCAAACAAAATATGCTAAGACAAAATAAATAGAAATTAGAATAAATGATTGACCCAGCAGCAGATGCAGCACCAAATGCACCGATTCCAGTTCCAATCATGAAGCCATACCGCCTCCCCACATTTTTCATCAGTAAAGACGCTGGAATTCCCGCAAGCATGGTTCCAATTAAATGAAACGAAAGGGGCAGGGTTGCTAATGCTTGATTGTCGGAAATTTTAAAACCAACGAGTGGAGAAGCAGAAACAGTAAGACTACTGGTAGTTCCAGTCAGAGCAAAACAAAGACTCAACAGCAAAATAGTTCTTAATAAATTAGGGTCAGTCTTTGGCATGCATAAAAATTAATAAATATGTTTTAATTAAAGAGCACTTATTCTAACATAATTCTATCCTTCCTCCAAGCTGGGTACATTTAACATTTAATAATATGAAACTTTATGAACGAATTTATGGAGCAATACTGGTCATTTTATCATGCAGGAGTAACAATCTTTCTCTTTGCAGGCTTGACCTTATTAATCAAACTAGTTTTTTTTAAACGCAAGCGTCGCAAAAAAGAACCCCATCTCAAATTTAAACATTGGAATCAACGCTTTGAAAATGATTTTGAACGACTGGAAAACGAACTGCATGTTGCTCCTTTTTTACCTAAAGAAGCAATTAAGCCCATAAAACAATTTTTATATAAAGAATAAATGAAAAATAGGAATACAGAAATCACTTAAAAGATGCTGGTTATAATAATGATGTTAAAAAATTAAAAGATGGCCTCAGCAAATCAAGCAAAAAAGTCAGCGAATCACTTGCCACATTTATCGGTAGCATAATGGCCCCAGAAGTAGAACAGCTTAGAGATCAAATTTCATTTCTACTTCAAATAGCGCAACCTGCTGACGAAATAGTTGTACGTCTGACCAGCCCAGGGGGTGCAGTTCCTCAATACGGATTAGCGAGTTCTCAACTCGAACGTCTTAAGCAAGCAGGATTGCGCTGCATAGTCTGCGTGGATACAGTAGCGGCCAGTGGAGGTTATATGATGGCTGCTGTTGCGGATAAAATCATTGCTGCCCCATTTGCTATTATCGGTTCGATTGGAGTCGTTGCCGGTATACCTAATTTCCACCGTGTTTTGCAAAAAAATGAGGTGGATTATCACCTATTTACTGCCGGAAAATATAAACGTACAGTCACACCTTTTACAGAAGTTACCGACGAGGGCAAACAAAAACTGCAGGACGACATTACAGCCATTCATGAGGCATTTAAGCGCCTGATTAAAGAAGGACGTCCGGATGTTGACATTGAGGAAATCGCAACTGGAGAATACTGGTTGGCTTCACAGGCAAAAGAAAAAGGGTTGGTTGACGAAATTATGACCAGCGATGATTATCTGGGAAGCAAGCTTGATGACTGTGAAGTAATTGAAATAACAACAGAGACTGAACAAAATCGTATAGAAAAATTAATCGAAGGAGGAGTCTCACTGTTTAGGCAATGGACCAGTTCCAGGATTCTAGGTGCAGGAGAAGAATTGGAAGATATTCGTCAACGATTCAGATGAAAAAGCGATTATATCTTTTTTTCTCAAATTTTACCATCTAGCAAAAAGTCTGAAATCCACACTGTCATTTCGAGCGTAGGGAGAAATCTTAAAGATATTAGTGTAGTAGTATATTCAAGATTTCCCGCTTTGCTCGAAATAATAATGTATTATGTTTTTTTGACTACATCAAATTTATTTTTTTTCTTCAAGACTGGATAGCTGGCATTTGGATTTCAGTTTGACCGTCTTTATTTAATACAATTTATTTTGTCATGTGCCGTATCAAGCTCGGTGTCGTAAGCAGGCAATGTACCTTCTGCACGTTTAGTATAATAGTCAGAACTGTTCCGGAATTGTGCGGCTTCCCGTTCAATGTCACGATGACGTTCCATTTGCAGAGTATTCTGCAAAGCTTCCACCATGTCAGCAAATGGATTTGTTTTGAGCCAGGTGTTGAATGACCGGATTTGCGTGACATGCACACCGGGATCAGGACGGGCGAGAAGAATTTCAGTGGGCTTTCCCTGCAATTCCTCTGCAAGATAACTGGATCGCCAAAAGTAACTGGTGACAATTCCAAGTTGAATGTAATCTTGGAGTCGATAAATTTCCGCTTCGTTCATTTTTTCAGGAAGTCGTTCCAAATAACCTTTTATTGTAGCTTTGGCATTATCTGCATAAAATTCACCTGATTCCGGATCAAACGCGAAAAATGACAAGGTACGCCCCAAATCCTTTTCGAGCAGAGTTTGATCTCCATTCTCCAAAGTCCCAAACCCCATGTTGTCGAAATCAAAACTTTGGGTAATTTCCCAGCGATTCACCGACGCATCATAAACAGCACCGACATTGGCGGGCTTGACTTCGTTAAGCACAGGCACATTGGGTGCAGGATTGTCGATTACACTTTCATGGATGTTGTTCTCCAACTGATTGAAACAATCCAATATGACCTCTAAATCTCCACGCTGCAAACCTTTGCGAAACGATTGGGCTTCAGGTGAGTTCCCCAAATTCGGCAACAGGTGTTGGATGTGGTGCTGTAACTCCTTCCTATCAGACGAGTTGTGCAAATGTGTCAGGTAATCACTGATTTCAAATTCTTCACGCGCTACTTGTCTACCTGTCGCAAATCCGGCAGGGTCAGCAGTTTCCAGACCTTTTGGCAAATTCTCGGTGACGACGCTGCAAGTACGGCTGACTTTGACGATGTAACCGCCCAGCTTTTCCATCAAGGCGAGTTGTCCTCTGCGACCTCCCGGTATTTCTGTCAAGGTTTCCGGGATTTCATCAATGCCGTCAAGCGCGGCTTCTGTTAAGGTAATGTTCTGTCCGCTGAACAAACTCAATTCACCGGACAATCCTTCCAGGTGTTCAGGCACAGTCTGGTGTAATTCTGCATTTTTACCGCGATATGTCTGAAATGTGGGAATTGAACTATGCAGACGGCACTCTTCTGTACAGAGCACAGAAAACGCAATATTGTCGTGTACAAATCCTGGTTTGACTATTTTGAGGAAAGCTTTAGTTCGGTTCTGTTCTGCCAAAAAAACAAAACTCAGACGCCCTGAATTTATAGCTTTAATTTTGGTGTCCGGAGAAGAAAAATCCACTACAGAACCAGAAACACCAAACGGATATGCATGGGCAAAAATCTGCCGTAAGAGCATATATTGGTTTTCTTCAAGCAGGTGATGGCGTGCGATTTTGATCTCCTAATTATTTTATTCCGAATACGGACCTTTCAGTCCTGCACCTTCAATCAAAGATGCATAGGAATTGGAGGCCAAAATCAATTGCGAACCATAACGCTCTATCAGTTCCGCTCGTCGTTCCGCATTCGGAGTTGATGCCAACGCACCCCAGATTGCAGTGATCTCTTCGGTGGTCTGACGCATCTTTGAGAGAAACTCATCGTCGGCAACCGTCTCACTCAATCGTTTCGGTGTGACTTTTCCGACTCCGGAAACTGTGGTTGCTCCACCATCAGAGTATCCTTCGGGCAAATCTCCTTTGAGGTTGATCGTGGTTTTAAAATGAATCACCGAGAAAATTTGATTCACTGCCTGTTTGGCACCTTCAACACGGGAAACGTGTTCGGTATCGGCTGCCGCATGGGGTAATAGTTCCAGTTTCCCAGAATACTTTTTTTCTAAATCAAGGTAAGGAGCCATTGGTCCGGTAATTTCGCTGGTAGAAGGATTTTTAAATATGTCTGCGTCAATTGCCGCATAGCGGATTTTTCCACTGGCCAGGGCTTTATCCAACGCCTGCACATCAACAACCTCACCGCGGTCATAGTTGATAAGCACGGCTCCATCGTTCAATCCATTCAGTACACTTTCGCCAATCATGCCTTCATTCTCAAATTTACCACTTGCCGGATTCGGGGCACCCAATCCGGTATGGAAGCTGATAAAATCAGCACCCTTGGCCGCGTCTTCAATGGAAGAAGCGTAAATGAATCCTTCTGACTCAATCCATTTTTGATGACTGGGCCTTGCGTGAACGACAACTTCCATCCTGAATGCCTGTGCAATTTTTGCGACTTCACGGCCAATGTTGCCGATGCCTACGATGCCAATGCGTTTGCCTTCAATTTTTTCTGTGGGGAAATCTTTGAGTTGCTTTCCCGTATCAAAATTTTTCTCTGCCACGAGTTGATGCAAAGTGCTCACATCCAAATCTGGAGATGTTTTCAGCAAGGCTTTGAAGGTCATGTGCGCTGTGGCACGACTGTTAAAACTGGGGGTATTCATCAGCGGCGCAACACCACCGGCCCCATTTCCACCACCCCAAGAAGAACTGCCCATATTTCCGGTTCCGGCTCCGATTCGGACTCCTCCAGAATTAAACGAAGATTCTTTAGGGAAAAAAGTCGCCGCGGCAATGAGTGCGTCATATTGTCCTTGATCTGTTTGGGGTAGAATTTCTTCGGAACGGCTCAAATCTGGCTGATAGAAAAAATGGATTTTTCCGGTTTCCAAATCGGTGTGATCTGCAACAGAGCCGATATGAAAGACACCGCCTTTTTCTTCAATGTGCCCCTGCACTTCACTGAAATCAGGGTTTCCATTTGAGTCAAATTTCAAACCAACCAAATCTGCAATGAGCACTTTATAAGCTCGATTCTGATCGTCTTTTCTCATTTTGGAATCGACGACGGTGGAAACCTCAAACGTCACTCCAGCTTTCGCCAGTTCTTCTTCAAGAACCACAATTTTTGCCCTATGGTAAGCATATTCAAGATTATCAAACACAGCAGTGATTTCTGAAACCGGCCGTGTTCCTCCGATCCACAGACGGAAATCACCGGGCGTTCCTGGAAAGGTATTGATGTACCGCGCCACATCTAATCCAAACTCAAAGTCACCATTTGGATGGGTCAAACCCTCAAAGCCCAAAAGTTGCTTGGTTTTGGCGATGATTTTCACATGTTGATCGGAGTCACTAACATCAGGATCATTGACTTTTAGCAATGTAACCGCAGCCCCACGCCGCGTTGTATCCTGAACACCCATTTCAAAAAGCGGATGTACTGAGACCCATTTCTCTACTGCGGCTCTATTTGCTACAGAACGTTTGTTGAGTTCACTCAATGATCCGACCTTTTTTTCCGAACGAAGCAGGCCAAAAGTCGTTTCCGCAAAGGCAATTGTACTGAAAGTGTTAATAATTCCACCTATCATTTTATCTTGTGCAGGGTCATAAAATGGTCCGGAGGCTAGACTTTTTTTACCTGAAACAGGAAGTTTTCCATCTTCAGGGAGAGCGAGTTTGAGTTGACGCGGAATGGCCCACGATGGACTGTTTACGTTTGTTTCGACCAATTCCAAGGCTTGTGTAGTAAAGGACACAATAAAATATCCTGCAGTACCACCAATAGCTTTTTGGAAGGGCGTGAACAAACAACATTTGCTGAGCACTTGCTGAACCAAATCATCAGTCCACGGCATTGCACCCAATGTGGAAGTCACATCAATCACCGCATGATGATTCACGGGATCACTGTCGATCCAGTTTAAAATATTACGAACATCCTGTTCCGAATAAGTAGTGCCCCCGGTGGTTTCATGACCTACTCCGACAAAGAGCTTTATACCCAGATTATTCAGTTCATCTGCAGGTGGGATGTTGCCTTCAGTATCGCTGAAATGGATACGACTTTCGTCACCATTTTGTGTGTATTTCTGAAGTTCAATCAACTGTACGCCCCATGATTGCCTGAATGCTCCACCTTGTTTTGCTGCTTCTGATTCCGGCCTGGTTGTATCAACAAATACATTAAAGTCCTCGCCGGTGTTCATCAAATGGAGGACCGCAACTGTAAACCCACTATGTCCGCCTCCCAGGCCAATCGCCATTTTGTTTTGTTTGGGAAACTCAAAATAGCGATGTATTTCGCGCATCATGTCCAACACAACTTTGTCCGCCGGATAACCCCGGTGCATACATCGGTCAAGTTCACCGGTGGTCACGGGGCCGATTTTTTGTCCTCGGTCGTCTAGTTTTTGATAATTATTTTCCAACCACGCTTCAAACTCAAAGCGAGTTAAACGACGATCCACCTCATCGACAGTCATGTTTGTAATAGGTCCAACTCCAAAAAACGGGTTTGCGGTACGTGAAGGAGGTCCACTTGCAGTTACCTTTTGTGAGGTTTCTCGATGTTTTTGCATATCATTCGTGGTTGCCATCGTCTTTTCCTAATTATTTGTAGTTTTAAATGAAATAGTGTCCGACTTTCTTGAATCTAAAATCAGGTCACTAATTTTTAGTCCGAATAAATATAGAGATTTACCTTTCAAAGATCAAGCACTTTTATGGCAGCATGAGATTCCTGTATGATCTTCTCAACCTACACCAGCTTAGCTATAAAAGTTTTTTGGCAAATATGCTAAATTCACTAATTATTTGTCACCAAGAAAATAACCAAATGCTGGTAATGTCAAAAGCTCATTTTTAATGGTACAGAAACGTTTATATGCTTTAGGAGTGAGGTCCTTTGTGACTTTGTATGGCAAATTAATACTTTGCTCTTCTGTAGAAAAGTTGGCGGCAATCAGCATGGTTTCACCTGCTGTTTTTCTTTCAAAAACAAAACAATCTCCATCCAGTAATATTTTTTGATAACTTCCATTTTGAAGCGCTGGGAATTTTTTACGTATTTGCAACATTTCTTGAAGAACATGAAAAGTACTTCCTGAGTCAGCTTTTGCTTGATCCAAAGACAATTTGTTTGCAGCCGGAAGCCAGGGTTTCGTTCCAGAATTAAACCCTTGATTAGTCAATTTTGAATCCCACGGAAACGGAAGCCGACATCCGTCGCGTCCCTTGATATCAGGCCAAAACCGAATACCTTGAGGATCTCGCAACTCATCTTTTGTGATTTCATATTCCTGCATATCAACTTCCTCACCATAATAAATAATAGGTGTTCCTCGCAAAGACAAAAGCAATAAAAGCATCATTTGTTGAAAACCATCACGCTCTCCAAAACAATCAAATCGGCTGATCATTCGCATACAATCGTGATTGCTCAAAGACCAACAAGGCCAACCGTCCCCGATTGATTCTTCTGTGACTCGTAGCACATGCTCCAAGTACTCAGTATTCATGTTTTTGTTAAACATCGAAAAAGTATAAGCCAAATGTAATCCCTTACCCTTTTTAACATAATCCGTTCCCAACTTCAAAGTTGACTCCAAGCCTTCTGCACTCCCAATTTCTCCTATTGAAATAGCACCATTTTCGTCAAATATTTTTCTCAAAAAGTGGATGAATCCTAAATTTTCTGGACGATCTTTTGAGTATTTTGTAATGTATTGACTGAGCGGATTTGCTTCTTGTCCATCCTCAATGAGTTCAGAGTTTTCTGGTCGTTTTGGATTGTCACGCAACTGCCGGTCATAAGCATAATAATTTGCTGTGTCCAAACGAAATCCATCTGCACCGCGCTTCATCCAAAATCGAACCACATCTGCCAAAGCTTCTCTAACAGCCGGATTATACCAATTCAAATCCGGCTGTTCCGGAAGAAAATTGTGTAAGTAATACTGTCCTCGTTGCGGCTCAAAAGTCCATGCTGCTCCACCAAAAACCGCTAACCAATTATTAGGAGGCGATCCGTCAGGCTTTGGATCTGCCCAGACATACCAATCTGCTTTTGAATTGGTTTTGTTTTTACGAGATTCTTGAAACCACTTGTGCTGATATGAAGAATGGTTCAAAACTAAATCCAAAACAATTTTGATTCCGCGCCGATGGGATTCTTCAACCAATTGATCAAAATCTTCGAGTGTTCCGTAATCCGAATCAATGTTACAATAATCACTTACATCATAACCAAAATCTGCTTGCGGTGATGGGAAAAATGGAGAAAACCAAATTGCATCAATTCCTAAACCTCCCCCTTTTCCGTCATTAAGGTGATCGAGTTTTTCAATCACTCCTCCTAAATCACCAATTCCATCATTGTTAGAGTCTTTGAAACTACGAGGATAAATTTGATAGAAAACGGCTGATTCCCACCAGTTTTCAGAAAGTGGACTGGATTTGAAATTTAATGGTTTTTGCATAAATTATTGTTTTATTATTTTTAAAGAGTAAAAAAATTATCATTATTTCACAGAACCAGTAAACAATTAAGTGTTTTTCATCAAACATTAGAGTTGATGCATTTGTAATGATTCTACTTGACAGCATTCCCATGTTTGTGGAATCCTACACATGTAAAAACTAAATATTTTATAATCACATTTATTTACACTTTTTATAATCGCTAAGACAGGAGCTTTCCATGGCAGCAGTAAAAATGCAGTCTATCTATAAGCAATTCGGCAGTACTGAAGTGATTCACGGAGTAGATTTGGAGGTTGATGATAATGAGTTTGTTGTTTTAGTTGGACCTTCCGGCTGCGGCAAATCAACCCTCCTGCGCTTGATTGCTGGATTGGAAGACGTGACAAGTGGAGAGATTGAAATTGATGGTGTTCGAGTCGACTATCTACCACCAGCCAAACGTGGAATAGCAATGGTTTTTCAGTCATATGCACTTTATCCTCATATTTTTTTACCAGAACATGTCATTTGTGCAATTGTTTGAAGTGCCATAGAAGTAGATACTGGATTTGCGTTATAACAGCAGAAATTTTACAAATTACCGAATTGCTGGAACGAAAACCAAAAGAACTTTCCGGAGGACAAAGACAAAGAGTTGCTATCGGTAGGGCAATTGTCAGGGATCCAAAAGTTTTTCTTTTCGATGAACCACTCTCTAATCTTGATGCAAAACTTAGAGTGCAGATGCGTTTAGAGTTGACAAAATTACACCGGGAACTCAATGCAACTATGGTATACGTCACACACGATCAGGTTGAAGCCATGACAATGGCAGACAAAATTGTTGTACTTAGAGATGGTTATGTAGAACAGGTGGGTGCGCCCTTAGACTTATATCATAATCCAGCAAACTTGTTCGTTGCTGGTTTTATCGGTTCTCCAGCAATGAATTTTTTGGGTGGAAAGATTTCAGGAATTTCTGATCAGACAATTGAGTTTGAACTAAACAATCAGCAAAAAATTCAAATTCCCTGTCAACCAGGAGAACAGGCTAATGCAGGGAGTTCAGCCAAAGCTGGTGTTAGACCTGAACACCTTGAATTAACCGGAGACAGTGATGCAATTTTACGGGGAAAGGTTTTTGCCGTAGAACGTCTTGGAGGGGAAACTTACCTTTATGTACAAACAGAAGATTATAAAGAACTTACAGTACATGCTTCGGGCGACAAAGTAATTAGCGTAGATGATTTAGTATCTATAGGATTCTCTATGGAGGACTGTCATCTTTTTAACGGACAAGGACAAGTTTTTGAAAAATTGGCAGCCTGATCTTTTATGTTATAAAGGAAGAAAGTCTGCTTCGGCAGTGATTGCCAATTGAGACTGGTGATCCAGCACACGTATGTTCGCAGTATCTTTACCAGTGAGGTCGCCGATTAGATTAAAATTATGTAAATCGAAAACCGGCCTCTTTGCTCTGAACCTGAATTTTTTTAGTTTACGCCCAGATTTGCTGGCAACAAATAACGAAAGCCACGTTGCCAGTAATGGACCGTGAACTACAAGCCCCGGATACCCCTCAACTTCAGTAGCATATGACCGGTCATAGTGGATGCGGTGGCAGTTAAAGGTCAAGGCAGAGTAGCGGAACAGTTGTAATGGATTCGTGTTCATCTCTTCCATCCACTCCCCAGACTCTTCCGGATCATTAAGTTCTCGGATCTTCGGGTCTGAATCTGTAAAAACAATATTTCGGTTTTCTGTGGCACAGAGAGTTTCCCGAACATGGAACTCTCGAAGGATATTAATAAAAACCAACTCACCACTGTTGCCGTTTTTTTGAGTGATATCTGTGATGTTCCAAGTTGTTTTCACTTCATCTCCAACTCGCAGTGCCTTATGAAACTCGTATTCAGCTCCGGCAAACATCCGGCGTTTTAATGGAATGGGTGGCATGAATGAACCTCGCTTAGGATGTCCATCTTCTCCAAGCTGATTTGGCGGAACAGAAGGTTCACCTAAGGTTAGCAAAAACAACGGAAAGACAGCTTCTCCGGAAGATGGAGGATTGCCGTTTTGAGTTAATGTGTGGTGGAGACGTTTGGCATTTACCTCCGTAATTTGTTCATGGAAAACCTCCGTTTTGCCTAACCATTCGTTGTATTCGGAATTCATTTACCTTTCTCAAAATTGTTAATTTTCAGAAAATTCTGCACGAATTTCCGCACCATGCTGATTTAGACTGGGGACTTCTTTGAGTGAATCTTGCGGTGCATCGTTAAAAATAGCCGGAGGTGCCGGAACATTAATTTTTCCTTCCGGATTGGAAATGACGGCGCGCCTCAGAATCGGATGACTGGAAAGACCCTGCACATCGTTGAGTGTACTGTAAGCAATCTCCGATTTTTTTAGTTTGGCAGAAGCCTCAGTATGAGACAATTTTCCAAGAGCAGTTTGAACACAACCGTCTACTACGGAACGGTTTGCTAAGCGAGAAGAATTGTCCGGATACTGTTCAACAAAATCTGCATCAACAAGAATTTCTACACAAAAACGTTGCCATTCCCGTTCGTTTTGAATGGACAGCAAAATCGTTTTTCCATCTGCTGTTTTGAAGGCTCCATAAGGACAAATCGAGGGGTGGGAAAGCCCGACTCTTTCAGGAGCTTTTCCGCCATAGTCTTGCCACAATAACGGAACGGTCATCCAGTCAGCCAAAGCATCGAAGAGCGAAACCTCGATGTGCTGCCCGTGTTCGTTTATGCCTCTCGCAATCAGTGCTTCCAGAATTGCTGACCAGGCATACATTCCTGTTGCAATATCTGCCACTGAAATACCGACACGCCCCGGTGCATCTGCTGATCCTGTGATTGAAGCAAGCCCAGTTTCCGCCTGAATCAGCAAATCATAAGCCTTCATTTTAGCCCACTCTCCCTGACTCCCGTAACCGCTGATGGAGCAGGTGATTAGTTTTTTGTTTGTCTCACGCAACTTGTTAAAATCAAGTCCCAGTTTTTTCAAAGAACCCGGCTTAAAGTTTTCAATCAACACATCTGCTTTTTGAAGAATGGAACACAAAAGTTGAATTTCTTCTGGACGTTTCAAATCCATTGAAATCGACTCTTTTCCTCGATTGAGCCAGACAAAATAGGCAGACTGCCCGTTGACAACATGGTCATAATTACGGGCAAAATCTCCTTCCAGACGTTCAATTTTAAGCACTCGCGCACCGGCATCAGCCAATCTCGAAGACACAAACGGAGCGGCAACCGCCTGCTCCAAACTGACGACCAACAATCCGTCCAGCGCGCCCATCAGTATGACCTCGGCAGACCCATCACGTGCTCGGCAATGTAGGAAAGAATTAGATTAGTAGAAATAGGAGCGATCTGGTACAACCGTGTTTCCCTGTACTTACGTTCAACGTCATATTCTTCCGCAAATCCGTAACCGCCGTGTGTTTGCAGACAAGCTTCCGCGGCTTTCCAGCTTGCTTCAGAAGCCAGCAATTTTGCCATATTGGCCTCTGCACCAGGGCGTTTTCCGTCTTCATACAAAAGTGTTGCTTTTTCAGTCATCAAGGCCGCGAGCCTCAGTTGCCGCATAGGCTTGAGCGAGGGGGAACTGAATACCCTGATTTTTGCCAATGGGACGATCAAAAACGATACGCTCGTTGGCATAAGCAGTTGCTTTTTCAATAAACCAGCGCGAATCACCAATGCACTCAGACGCAATGAGAATCCGTTCTGCATTCATACCGTCAATGATGTAGCGAAAACCTTTTCCTTCTTCGCCGATTAAATTTTCTCGCGGAACTCGCAAATCGTCAAAAAAGACTTCTGTTGTCGCATGGTTGATCATTGTCCGGATGGGCCGAATCGTTAAACCGTTTCCATTGGCATTGCGCATATCCACAATAAAAACAGACAAACCGTCAGTCCGTTTTTCCACTTTTTCACGATGAGTCGTCCGGGCCAGCAACAACATTAAATCAGAATGTTCCGCACGTGAGGTCCAGACTTTCTGACCATTAATGATGTAAAAATCTCCATCTTTGCGTGCAGTTGTTTTCAATGCAAGTGTATCCGTTCCGCTACTCGGTTCGGTTACTCCAAATGCCTGTAAACGCAATCTCCCATCAGCAATTCCTGGTAGGTATCTCTTTTTCTGTTCGTCAGAACCGTGACGCAGGAGGGTTCCCATGATGTACATTTGAGCATGACAGGCGGCTCCGTTTCCTCCGGAATAGTGTATTTCTTCCAAAATAACCGCGGCGGCTCTAAGCGATAAACCACTCCCTCCATATTCTTCCGGAATCAAACAACCAAGATAACCCTGATTTGACAGGGATTTCACAAACTCTGTTGGATATGTCCGCGTTCGATCTTTTTCCCTCCAATACTCGTTTGGAAACTTGAGACACAGGGCTTTAATAGCCTCCCGGATTGCTTTGATATCCTGATCTTCGTCAAACATGGAATTTTATTGCCTGGATTTCTAAGTAAAAATTTTTGAAAAAGACCTATTGCATGACAAAAGGATCAGCAATGGGATCTGGTGAGGTGTTCAACCAGACCGTTTTTGAACGAGTGTAGTCATAGATTGCCTCCAATCCGGACTCACGTCCGTAACCGCTATCTTTATAACCTCCAAACGGAGCCATTGGAGAAACCATACGATAAGTGTTAACCCAGACAATTCCGGCACGCAAAGATTTTGTGACTCGCAAAGCTCGACCAATGTTTGTAGTGAAAACTCCAGAAGCCAAACCATAACGGGTATCGTTTGCTAATTTAATGGCTTCTGCTTCATCACGAAAACGCAACACACTAACCACCGGCCCAAACATTTCGCGTTGAACAATTCCTAAATTCTGATTAGGACAATCGACAATAGTTGGTTCACAATACCAACCCTTTGCAAGATGAGCTGGTTGCCCTCCGCCATAAATTAAAGTGGCACCATTGGCCGTTGCATCAACTACCGTACTTTTGATGTTATTGAGTTGCGCAAGTGTTGCCAAGGGTCCCATTTGACTTGTTTCCTCCAAAGGATCACCAATGCGAATTTCTTGTGCACGCTTGGCAATTTGGCTTAGAATTTTGTCATGGATACTCTCATGCAGTAAAAGCCGTGACCCAGCCACACAACTTTGACCACTGGCACTAAAGATGCTGAGCAAAACACCATTTGTCGCACTTTCCAAATCAGCATCTTCAAAAACAATCATTGGTGATTTACCACCCAACTCAAGAGAAACCTGCGCTAAATTCTCAGCAGAGTTTCGGACGACATCTCGCGCTGTTTCCGGACCTCCGGTAAAGCTGACTCTAGCAACAAGTGGATGGGATGTCAAAGCCTTGGCACAAGGGTCACCATATCCGGTTACGATATTCATCACTCCCGCAGGAAATCCGGCTTCCTCAAAAACTTTGGCAAATTCCAGCATAGGAGCCGATGCATGTTCTGATGCTTTCAGTACTACCGTATTGCCAGCTGCCAGTGCCGGACCGATCTTGACGGCAACCAGAAACAGTTGCGAGTTCCACGGTACAATTGCTGCCACTACTCCAAGTGGCTCACGGACTGTCATAGTCCACATGTTTGGCTTGTCAATGGGCAAAGTGTCGCCATGAACCTTGTCCGCAAGTCCAGCATAATATTGAAAATAATCAGCGATGTAGCGTGCCTGCCACTGAGTTTCCTTCAATAATTTTCCGGTATCTGTAGTTTCTGCCCGTCCCAACGTTTCTGAATGTTCGGCAAGTACCTCAGCAAGGCGGCGTAATAATTTTCCTCGTTCTGTAGCCGTCATGTTGGCCCATGGCCCCTCAGTAAAAGCACGATGCGCTGCTTTAACCGCACGATCCACATCATTGGCTCCTGCCTCCGGAATGATCGCCCATGGTTCTTCAGTGGCTGGGTTAAAACTCTCAAAGGTTTTCTCACTTTCAGAATTTACCCATTGCCCATCAATGTACATTTGATATTTTTTCAGGTCTGTCATCTTGTTTCTCCTTTTGTGGGTAACTTAATTTTCAGGCTTGTAAGCCGTGCATTCTATTTCAACCTTGATGTCGATCAAAAAGTCACAAACCAAGGCGGAACGTGCTGGTGGTCCTTTGCTGAAGTATTCACCGTAAACTGAGTTAAACCCCGGAAAATCATCCCTATTCTTGAGCCAAACCATAGATTTAACAACATCGTTTAGAGAACATCCAGCTTCTTTTAGTGTCTCGCGAATCAATTCGATACAGACTCGCGTCTGTTCTTCAATAGTGCCATCGGTCATGGGAGCACCGTCCTTCATTGGCACTTGACCGGTCAGGAAAATAAAATCACCTGCGCGCACTGCTTTCGATAATGTCAATTGACGACCATTTATGATCAGTGGCCCGCCAATGATTTGTTTGCCGGTTTTCATTTTGGATCTTTCTTCTTGAACTCGTTTGTTGATTTCAAAACCTCCTGAAAAAACGATACAAGTTGAGAGTTGACTGCTCGAGAATTTTCGGCCAATCCCATGTGTTTCAATCCGGGAAGTATTACAGCACGAGCATCCGGAATCAATGCTGCCATGCGTTCTGTCATTTCCGGAGAATTACCATGATCGTCTTCTCCTGTCATAACTAAAGTTGGGCAACGGATGGCACTGATGGAATCTTTCATTGGTTCATCACATTCTGCTAAAAGACGATAAATTTCTGGATAAATCTCTCTGTCATTTGCAGTGATCCAGGAACGTATTTTATCCAGAATTTCAGGATTTTTTGCTGAAAAATCGGCACTAAACCAGCGTTCCAATGCGGCTTCCACAGTTGATGCAGGTCCGTGTTCTCCGGCTTGTTGAACTCGTGCTAATACAGCCTTTCTTTCTGATTTTGTGCGACCATGTGCTGTATTGAGCATCACTAAAGCATTTACTTTTTCAGGATGATTCAGAACAAAGTCCTGGACTATCAAACCTCCAAGCGAAAAACCAACTAAGGCACAACTCTCTAAATTCAATCCATCCATCAACGCTAACAATTGCCCGGAGAATTGACTTAACTGACAAGGAATTTCAGGATTCACACTTTCGCCGTGTCCCAGCAAATCGTAACAAATCACAGAGAAATGAGGCGTAAGACTGTCCATTTGCCACTGCCACATTTGACGGTTCATTCCCAAGCCATGCACCAAAATCACAGGCGAACCTGTCCCTTCTTTGCTCCAGGAAGTACCTTGAAATGAACCGTGTTTTATATCGTTCATATCGTCATTTCGGCTTAATTAGCCAGCGTGACAGTACCGGATTTGAAATGCGGCAGCACTTCTTCGTTGAACAGCTTGATACTGCGCATTGCAGTCTCATGTGGAACATCCGGAAAATGAGACCAAAGCATCAACGACTGAAGATTCAATTCTGACTGTAACTCTTTTATCTTTTCAACAATGTATTCCGGAGTTCCAAACAGCATGTTACGCGGGTGTAACCACTCATAGGTCAGAGCATCCAGTTTACCCTGAGTGTCCGGAAGTTCTTCTCCGGGGTCTAGATGATTACCCAAGCCGCGCCAATGACAAATCCATTTGAGATATTTAAGAATCCCGTCCCCGCCCAAACGCTGAGCATCTTCCATACTTTCTGCGCAGAACATATCGCGAACCAATGAAATACCTTCGCCTAAAGGTACTTCCCGCCCCAACTTTTCCGAGCGTGCATCTCGATATATTTCAAAGCGTTTTTTCAAAGTTTTCACAGTTGGAATCCACATAATCACATTGATGTCGTTCTTTGCTGCCCACTCAATGGAGCTTGTGGAATCGACTACCTGCCAAAGTTGTGGGTGAGGCTTTTGCAACGGTTTTGGCAATATGGAAATTTTCTCGATTTCATTGGTTTCCATGTTCATGAAGGTTTCAGATTTCGGACTGTCCGGATGGCTCCAAATCAGTCCGGGCTCCGAGTAAGTGAAAAATTCACCTTGATGAGAAATGAAATCCTGCGTCCAGGCTTTCTTCATAAGTTCAACGGTTTCAGCAAATAAACGAAAATTCTTTGCCTGATCTTTTAAGTCCGCATCTTTGTTCAAATTTGAGGCTTCCCTTCCATAAACTCCACGACCAATCCCTACTTCAACTCTGCCATTGCTCATGTGATCCAGCACAGCGATATCCTCAACGAAACGTAAAGGATTCCAGAAAGTAACAATGTTTGCCGCCTGACCGAGACGGATGCGAGAGGTGCGGGCCGCAATGTCTGTACACAACATTATTGCGTTGGGACAAACTTCAAAACCTTCATGACCGAAGTGGTGTTCGGTGAACCAAATCGAATCCCAACCTGCATCTTCAATTGTCACAGCGAGCTCCCGAACTTCGCTTAAAATTTGACCATAAGGTTTTACCAGTCCGGGGTTGCTAACATTCGCAAAATATCCAAAATCCATAATTTTATCTGAGAGTTAAATTTTTTAAATATAGTTATATTCTTAAAATATCAATATTTCAAGATTCGAGCTTCAATAATTTATTCAATTCCGGAAACAAGTCAGGAATCAACTTCCGAACCGGCGGCTTTCAGAGCATTGCGGATGGCGACGAGGCCGCGGTCTCGATCACGATTCATCTCAGAGATTTCTCGCCCATCAGCTTCACGCAGACATCCATCAACCATTTTATTACGCAGTTCCTTAGTCAGTTCAGGAGCTTTCAGACGAGTCCAGGGAAGTTTCAAAGCAGGACCGAATTGATCAAGAGTGTAAGCCATGCCACCTTCTCCGCCACCAAGATGGAAAGCCATACAAGGTCCCATCAAGGCCCAGCGCGGTCCAGGTCCATTTGTGATGGCAAAGTCGATTTCCTCAACGGTTGCTTCATCGTTGTCCACCATGTGCAGGGCTTCCCGCCAGATTGCTTCCTGCAAACGAGTTGCAATGAAACCTGGGATTTCTTTGCTCAAAACTAAAGGAGCCTTGCCTGCAACTTGATAAAACTCTACCAACCATTTTACCGCCTCTGCTGATGTTTGACTGCCTCTGACAATTTCGACCAACGGAAGCAAATAAGGTGGATTGAAAGGATGCCCAACTACAGTTCGTTGAGGTGTGGAACAGTGGGCTTGAATTTCGCTCATGGGCAAACCCGAAGTGCTGGAAGCGATAACAACATTTTCTGGAACAATTTCACCAAGTTGTGCAAAAATCTTTTGCTTAAGAGCAAGATTCTCAGGCACACTTTCCTGAATGAATTCCGAACCGTTAACTGCGTCCGCAAGATCGGTGCTGCAATAAAGATTGTCCCGTGATGCTCCTGCAGCAAGTCCCAATGCTTCCAAACTGATCCATGCAGTATTTATTAAATTATGTAATACATCTTTCTCAGATTCCTCATGCAAATAGACAGAGACTTTATAGCCCTGTGAGAGAAAATATGCTGCCCACCCTGCTCCAATGGGACCTGCACCAATGCTAGTAACTTTTTGCACTGACTTTGGATCTTTTCCTGAAAATTTTTGTGTCATAATGTTTTTCTTGTTAATAAAATAGACAATTCATAAACCCTTAAAATCCGGTTTACGTTTTTCCACAAATGCTTTTACCCCTTCTTTAGCATCATCTGATCCTAACATTTTTCTATAAACAGGCAAATCTGCTTTTCGCATTGTTTGAAAAGATTGTTCAATGGTATCGCCTTCAATGGCACGCAAAACTTCCTTGACAGTCTGCAAAGCAAGCGGGGCTGATTCGGCAATTTGATTGGCCCATTCTCTGGCCGTTTCCATCAGTATCTCCTTGGAGACAACCTTATTCACAAAACCATATCCTTGTGCCTCGCTGGCCGTCATCCGTCGACCGAGGAGGTACATTTCCATTGCGACATTATACGGAATCCGTCTAGGAAGGCGCTGAATGGCACCGGCATCAGGGACGATTCCTAATGGCAGTTCCGGTAACCCAAATTCCACATGTTCGGCAGCGATAATTAAATCACAGGCCATTGCCATTTCAAATCCACCACCAATTGCCAAACCGTTGAGAGCCGCAATCACGGGTTTATTCAAATCCCACATTTCTGTCAATCCTGCAAAACCTCCTGCTCCATAGTCATTTTCCCACCAATCATCTAAGGACATTTCTCCCTGATTCAGTGACTTGAGATCCCAACCGGCAGAAAAAATTCTATCACCTGCGGCTGTTAGGATTCCCACCCACAGTTCCGGATCATCACGCAACAAAACAAAAGCATCCCCTAATTTTCGGCTGGTAGCAAGATCAATTGCATTGACTTTTGGCCTGTTCAGGAGAATTTCAAGAACTCTCCCTTTCTTAACAACGGTTACTTCTTCCATATAATATTCCCTTTCAATTAATAAATTTTTTTATTTTTTTTTAATTACCTGTTTTATTTGTTGTTAACTGCACCTGACGTTCCGGTTGCAATACGCATCAAGACATCAACCGCACACACCTTCTCCTTATAAACGAATAGCGGATTGATTTCAATTTCTTTGATACCGATTGCTGGGTTCATAACTCCCACCACAAGGTTAAGAAGTGCCGTAACGAGTTGTTCTGTGTCAATCATTTCGCCACCTCGGAAACCATCAAAAAGTTTCGATATTTTCAAACTCTTTAGCGCATTTTCCAAATCATTGCGATTCGTCGGTAGTAGAATTGTAACTGCGTCGGCAATAAGTTCTGTCAGAATTCCACCAGCGGCCAATGTCATGGCCATTCCGAACTGAGGATCAGTTCTAACATTAACCAACAATTCGGCAATGGGCCTCTCAAGCATCTTTTCAACAAGAAATTTCTCCGAGACCGCAGCAGGATCAAAATACTCTACATCCTTTTTCATGCGGTCAACAGCGACTTTGACCTCCTCGCAACTTAAAAGATTCAAAGCTATTGCACCTGCATCGGTCTTATGTTCAAGGTTTTTACCGACCATTTTGACAACAACCGGAAATCCTATCTTCTCTGCTACTTCCGGAACTTCCGAAAAGTCGGCAATGCCTCCCTCCGGCACGCTCAATCCTATTTCCAGCAAGTGTTTTTTCCCCTCCCATTCATCTATCACAGTAGAAACAATTCCCGCAGTTGAAATTCCGGATAAAGGTTTAATTCGCAATTTTTCAATACCATTCTTACGGATTGCTTCACGGCGGCCGTAATACCAAACAGAGGAGGAAATGGCTTCAAGTGCTTCGTGGATACCCTGCATCGGAGCAACCCCGTTTTCGACTAACATTTTCCGAGTAGATTGGTCCATATTTTCCGGAAGTGTGCAACAAATTGCAGAAGGTATACGGACTTTATTGCCGGCATCAATAAAAGATTTTGCATCGCTCAAATAAAATGGTTTACTTTCGTCAAGCTCAGGAGGCGGGTAATCCTGGACAAAAATAGCGGCATCATAGGGATCAGTTAACATAGTCTCGAAGACTGGTAGGACACGCTCCGGAATGCCCCAAATTGGAGTTGTGTAATCTAGCGGGTTTGACACGGTAGCAGTGTAGTGAAGCAAACTAGTGAGTCGTTTCGCAGTTTTTTTTGAGGGTCGTGTGAATTCCAGACCGATTTTTTCCGCATGGTCGGCTAGCAATGTTGCACCTCCACCAGAGCAAGTCAGACCCACTAACCGTTTCCCTTTTGGTATACCAGCGACGCAAAGATATTTTAAAGTTTCGAGCAGCTGTACCGGATGTGAAACACGGATGATACCCAAGCGGTCAAAGAGTGCCTGAAAAAGGTCGTCGCTACCTGATAAAGATGCCGTATGGCTGACCGTTAATTCCGAACCAATCTCCGAGGAACCTGTTTTCAGAGCGACGATTGGAACTCCAGCTTCCAGTGCCTTGAGAGCAACTTCACTGAAACGAGAAATATCCTTTACCCCTTCAATGTGCAGACCTATGGCTTTGACTTCTGGCTTAGTACAAAGAACATCAATGAAATCTTCCAGCCTCAGCACTGATTGGTTTCCTACCGAAATCATATAGGCAAACGGCAATGATCGCTGGCTCATTGTCAGGTCGGAAGAAAGCATCCCACTCTGAGTGATGATTGCCGCACCATAACCTGGACTGGCACCACCATGTGGGAACGGCCACAGGGCGACCTTGTCAATATAATTGATGACTCCATAGCAATTCGGACCAACTAGAGCAAGATCTCCGGAAGCTGAGACAAGTGCTTTCTCCAACTCCTTGCCTTCTGCACCGATTTCACTGAACCCCGCTGTATAGCAGACAACACCGCCCGCGCCCATTTCGGCAAGCCGTTTCAGTGTGGAGATTGCTGCCTCGCGTGGAATCGCAAGATAAACTGCATCCGGTGCTTCCGGCAAGTCCTCGACACTGGTGAAACATTTGAACCCACCAATCTTTTCTCTTTTAGGATTCACCGGCCAAATTTGACCGGTAAAACCGATTCTCGCACATTCTTTGACAACCGCTTCAGCATCACGGCCACCGATGATTGCCAGATGCCGTGGTTTTAGTAGTTTTTCAAGATTTTGATGTTGCGTCAGGTTCATGCTCCAAGCGGTCTGAGGATCGCACGCGAAATAATGTGACGCTGAATTTCTGAGGTTCCGTCCCAGATGCGTTCGAGGCGGGAATCTCGCCAAAGGCGCTGGATAGGCATTTCCTCCATCAGGCCCATTCCGCCATATATTTGGACCGTATTGTCTGCAGTTCGGTTTAACATTTCAGAACAGAAGAGTTTAACCATCGCCGCATCTGAATCGGACATCTTGCCTCGATCTCCCTTTGAAACTGCATCCATCACAAGTAGATCTGCGGCTTTTAACTCAACCGCCATATCAGCAAGTTTGAAACCTGTTGCCTGAAATTTACCAATAGGTTGACCGAATTGTTTTCGAGTTGCGGCCCACTCGGAGGCTAAATTAAAAAGCCGTTCAGCTTTTCCGCAACAACTCGCACCGACCCAGACGCGATTCATAGACAACCATTTTCCAGATAGTTCCAGACCACGTCCTTCTTCACCTAGAATCTGACCAGGACCTAAGCGGACATCCGAAAAACCAAGTTGGAAAGTCAGATATCCACGATAACTCACGGAGCGGGTTCCCTCGGAAATATCGAAGCCATCAGTTCCGACATCGACAAGGAAAGCGGTAATCCGTTTGCGGCGACCGCGTTCGGTTTCGTCCATTCCAGTTACTGCAAAAACGATGGCGAAGTCTGGCATCACGGGACCAGAAATGAAATGTTTTGAGCCGTTAAGAATCCAGTCCTCTCCGTCACGACGGGCGTTGGTCTTCATGGACATGATATCGGAGCCCGCCTCCGGTTCAGTAAGAGCAAAGAGTTCTCTTTTTTCAGCCTTAGCACAAGGTATCAAATACTTCTCAACCTGATCCCCTTCACAAGCCATTAGAATTTCAGCAGGGCGCGCAATCCAAGAATGAAGCGCATGACTGGTTTTTCCGAATTCCCGTTCAATCAGTACCAAGCTCTGATAGTCGAGTCCACCCCCGCCAACAGATTCCGGTAGATTCGCGGCAAATAATCCGATATCGATCGCGCGTTTCTCAATCTGGCGACCAAGTTCTAACGGTACTCGACCCAGACGATCAACCTCCTCTTCGTGGGGGTAAATTTCTTGCTCCAAAAATCCTTGTACTGTCTCCAACAACATCCGTTGTTCGTGGCTAAGCTCAATATCCATTTCTGTCTAATATTTTAAAATATGTTTAACTATTCTCTTCCCGCTCAGAACTTTCATGTATCCTAATATGATTAGTCATGATGGTGTAAATTGTCAGTGCGCTGATAGTAACAAGAACCAAAACGACAGCGGAAGCGGCCACAGTCGGATCAGTATTTTCACGAATACCGTCCCACATTCTTCGTGGTAGAGTCATAATCCGGAACTTGGCAATAAACAAGGCAACGACAATTTCATCCCACGAAAGAATAAAGGCGAAAATTGCGCCGGCCCAAATTCCCGGTTTAATCGACGGAAGCACTACCCGCCGCAACGTTGTACCAATTGACGCACCAAGATTGCAAGAAGCCTGTTCGAGTCTCAGGTCGAAATTAGCGAGCGAGGCTGAAACTGTGATCAACACCATCGGTGCAGCTAGAATGGCATGGGCAATGATCATACCTAAGTAACTGTCAATCAGTCCTAGTTTTACCCAAATTCGATAGAAGGCCATCGCCGAAATGATCGGCGGAATGATCAAGGGCAGCAACAAAATCCCCCGGATAACTTCCGATGCCCTAGATGATATTCGCCACAGGCCGATGGCGCAGAGCGTCCCAAGTACAGTAGCAATTAGTGCTGAAAAACCAGCTATAATCGTACTCTGTCCAATGCTCGACATCCATTCCGTACTACTAAAAAGATTGATGTAGTGGCGCAGGGAAACATCTCCTGTCGGCATAGAAAGATAACGCTTTGGTGTCAGTGAGACAGGCACAGCGATCAGCGTTGGCAGGACGAGGAAAGCAAGTCCGGCCCAAGCAAAACCTCGAATAAAATTCCAACCTATACTTTTCTTTTTTGTCATCCTCTAGCCCCGAAAACTTCACCAATGTTCATAAATCGGGACATGATGTATAAAAGCGCAAGAACTCCAGAAAGTAACAGAGTTGCTAACATTGCCGCCACTCCCCATTGCACTGTGATTAGAATCTGGACACTCACATATTCCGCAACCATGAGCACCCGTCCTCCACCCAGCAAAGCTGGGGTAACATAAAAACCCAAGCTGATAATGAAAACGAGTAGTGATGCTGCAATTACTCCCGGTTTCGTCAATGGCAGGTAAATTCTCAAGAATGTTAGTAAGGGGCCAGCACCAAGACTGCGAGACGCATCCATAACCCGATGATCAATTCCTTGCATATTGGCGAACAGAGGGAGAACCGCATACGGAACCATGTAGTGGACCATGCCGATCAAAACTCCGAATTCATTGCGAATCATGCTAATCGGTTCTTCCACCAGGCCACTGCCTACCAGTGCAGCGTTGACGAGACCGTTTCTACCAAGCAGTGTCAGCCAAGAAAAAGCTCTGACCAAAACCGAGACCCAGAAGGAAATCAGTACGAGTGTCAGCATCCAGTTTCGCTCTCGTCCAACCAGATGAACCATGGCATAGGCAATCAGATAGCCGATCACCACGCTAAACAGTGTCGTGATGAGGCATACTCGTATTGTAGTCCAGAGAATCTTGACCAGCGATGACTTTGTGAATAGTAGCTTGTAATTTTGTATACCTAGTTCCGGATCAGAAACTCCAAGCCAAAGAATATTTATTACCGGCCAAGCATAGAGAGCGATGATCAGCCCAAACAGTGGTACCACAAGCATCCAATATGCGTTCGACGCATTACTGGTTTTCCAATTAAATATTATCAGGCCGATCGTCTTACTCTTGCACGTCGTTAGCCAATGGCTTCGAGAAACTTATTGACGGCATTTCCACCATTTTTCGCCCACCAAATAGGATCGTTAAGGAGAACTCGCGAAAGATTCTCTTTCGAAGTCACTGCGAAACGCTTGAGATCGTCTGGGATCATTCCGAAGGCTTCGGGGTTAGATGGAGTCATTCCATGACATCGAAGAATTTCGATTTGACGTTCAGCTACTTGGCATGAGGCAATAAATTTCATTACATTTGCACGTCCAGCCGGATTCCCCTTAGGAACTAGATAAGCTCCTGGCATTGCAATCGCCTCATTCATGTTGAGTCGATAGCGTCCGTTGGTGTCAGCCTCTACCGCCTTTGCGCGGTTGAGCCAAACCATACCCATAGAAACTTCACCATTCACAATCATTTGTTGTGCTTCAGAACCAGAACCCCAGAAGATTGTATCTGATTTGATCGACTTGATCTTGTTGATCGCACGGTCAAGATCCATTGGATAGACCTTGTCTTTTGACACGCCATCAGCCATCAGGGCACCTTCGAGCGAACCGTTCGCCCATTTATACAATGATCGCTTGCCAGGATACTTCTTGGTGTTGAAAAAATCTGCCCAAGTGCTCGGTGGGTTGTTTTTGAATTTTTTTGTATCGTACATGAACGCGTAACCATAAAAAATGATCGAGACTCCATAATCCCAAGCGAAGCCCTCGAGCACCTTTTTCTTGTCAACGACGGAATAATCAATTTTCTCCAAATGACCGGACTTGCCAAGTGAAATTGCATCGAAGGCATCGGCATCGGCGACATCTGCTGTAACATTTCCGGAATTCACCATTTCCTTGATTTTTCCTTGTAATGGCCCTGAGGTGTCATATTTGACTGGAAGACCGGATTCTTTTGTGAATGCGGCACCAAAAGCACTAGTATGGCATTTGACTGCATCCCCGCCCCAGTTCCACAACACAATTTCGTTTGCAGCTGCTTCAGCATCGCCGGCGATCACGGATGATGAGGCAACTCCGGCCAAGGCACAAAGGTACAAAAATTCGCGTCTACCCAACTTACCACTCTTGAAGTCCTTCGCCCCTGTGAATGCCAGGTCTTTATAAAACATCTTGTCTTGCATATGTCTTCTCCTGATTTAGGATTTTTAAATAATTAGTTTTACAGCAAACAATTCACTGAAACTTTTACAATCTGCATAAACAACGCATAGAGCAAATGATACTTGAACAGGCTCAACGGAGTTGAATTGCAGGATTTAACTTATCTTTCATTGTTGTTAAAGTCAACTAATAAAACCTGTTTTTATTTGAAGGTATCGTAAAAAGTTCAACTTTATCCGTTATACCATTCATAATTCAATAATATAATTAGTAATTATATTATTGAATTTGATTTTTTACGGTGCAATCTTATGTGTAAATAAGATTGCCAAATGACTTTTTTACTTTAAATTAAGATTCAATATCTTTAACTGTAAAAGCTGCATCCAGAGACCATGTGAGTGAAATTTTTTGCCCTTCCTCAAATGTTTCTTGGTTTTTCCATGCTTGTACTTCTACTATGAATTCACCAACTGAATCTGTTTCTACATTCACTGAAATTGTCGAACCAAAATATGTAATATCAATAATTCGTCCAACTAAAATATTAACTTCATTTGATTCAACTTTAGCGATTGTTATTTTTTCTGGTCGGAGGGCTAAAATGATTTCATCATTTTTAGAAAAATTCTCGTTTGAAACAAGTTGTTGGAAATATTTATCTGCGATGGAATATAGAATCTTATTTCCATCCACTTGATTAACTACTCCCCGCAGAATATTACTCTTTCCAATAAATTTTGAGGCAAATACCGTGGAAGGCCTTTCATATAGTTCTTGTGGAGATCCAACCTGAACAACTCGACCATGGTTCATAATTACCACACGATCAGACATTGATAGTGCCTCCTCCTGATCGTGTGTTACATAAACAACTGTTACTCCAATGCTTTCGTGGATATGTTTAAACTGAGTCTGCACATTGGAACGCAGTTTCTTATCAAGAGCACCCAGAGGTTCATCCATTAAAATTAAATCTGGATCATTAAAATAAAGCTCTAGCTATTGCTACGCGCTGCTGCTGGCCACCTGAAAGCTGGCGTGGCAAACGATCACCAAAGGTTTCAAGTTGAACGAGTTCCAGCATTTCGTTTACCCGCTTGACGATTTCGTCACGTGCTCCCTTACGCACTTCTAAAGGATAGGCTATATTTTGTCTCACCGTCATGTGAGGAAATAATGCATACGATTGAAAAACCATCGCCACATCTCGATCCTTTGGCTCTAAATCATTAACAACTTTCCACCTGTAATATCATGTAACCGAGACATGCATCTCAAAAGAGTTGATTTACCGGAGCCAGATGGTCCCAAGATGGTCAAAAATTCTCCTCGCCTAATGTGGAGGCTCACATCATCAACTGCAATGAACTCACCGAAGTTCTTGCTCAACTTCTCAATTCTTAGTCCATTGTCATCTTTGGTTCCGATTGCAGATGGATTTTTCATGTCAATCAAGTTATTGGTGATCAATCATCAAAATAGCTTAGACATTCCGTAACCCTAGTTTTTTTCGTGCCTCAGTTGGAGTGACTGCCCTCGCGCCCATCCGGTCGAAATCCGAATCACTTCGTGACCAATTGGTCGTTTGTCGCCAAAACACCTTTGTCGAGATAAATATTGTCTTCCAGCCCGACGCGAATATTTCCCCCCATCGCAATAGCTGTTGCAGCCATTGGCATCTGCATCCGCGAGATCCCAAAGCCGGCCCAAGTCGCACCAACCGGCAGATGATCTTTCATGACTTTCATTGTATCCACGCTTTGATCCGCACCCCAAGGAATGCCGAGACAAATCTGGAACATCGGTGGATCGGCTATCAGGCCTTCGGCGATCATTTGCGTTGCAAAGCGGATGTGGCCCAATTCGAACACTTCCAATTCTGGTTTGACACCCCATTGTTTCGTCAGTTCGGCCATTTTGCGCAGCATGGGTGGTGTCGAGATATAAATCTCGTTGCCATCACCAAAATTCAAGTGTGCCACAATCGAGAGCGAACAGATTTCGGGCAGGCAGTCCTTGCACATGGCGCAGACGTTCTTCGGCACTGATCATATCGGTGCCGGGGCCGGGCATCGCCGGATCTTGATCGCTCGGAGTCCAATCACCTCCCATTCCAGAAGTCAAATTTATAATAACATCGGTGTCACTGGAACGAATGCGGTCTACCACTTCCTTAAACAATTCCGGATCGCGTGAACCTTTTCCAGTTTCAGGATCACGGACATGTATGTGCGCGATTGCTGCACCTGCTTTTGCGGATTCAATAGCGGCATTCGCTACTTCTTCTGGTGTTACCGGAATGAGGGGACTTTTACCGACGGTGTCGCCCGCTCCTGTGACAGCGCACGAAACAATTACTTCATAATTCATTTTTTATCCTTTTAATCAAAAGTTTTTAATTCATTTTTGCAATAAAAATAAGTTTTTACTCATCTGCCTCAAGTTCAGCAAACACTTTTTGGGCGATACGGAAGCACTCCACTCCGGTGGGCATTCCACAGTATACTGAAATTTGGAGCAGAATGGCCTTCAGTTCTTCTCGTGTGATACCGTTCTTGATGGCACCCCTGAAGTGAATTTCCCACTCAACCATACGGTTGAGTGCTGCAATCATACCGAGGTTTAGCAAGCTTCGCTGGCGTCTATCTAATGTTTCGTTCCCCCAGCAAGAACCCCAACAGAACTCTGTGAGTTGTTCCTGAAATTCAAGGTTAAAGTCGTCGGCATTCGCCAGCGCTTTTTCCACATATTCAGCTCCGAGTACAGATTTTCGTGCGGCAAGCCCGCGTTCAAAACGTTCTTTATCCATATTTATTTCTTGGTTTGAGTTTGTTGTTTAAATCTTAAAAGATTTACCCATGCTTCCGTTTGCGGAAACATCCAGCAAGTCAATTAATTGACTATCACGAAACGATGACACACGATCGAGTTTAAGAATGCGTTCCACCCATGCTTCAGGTTCGGAAACTCCTCCGAAACGGAAAAGCATGGTTGCTTTTTCCTTAAATTCAGTCGGTGAAAGTGGGGCATCCGGATCACCTTTGGCGTGTTTCCGCCGGACGCTAAATTTTTTCCCATTCGTTAATTTAACTTTAACCTCTGCCCCCCAGGCATTCGGGTAGGCCTTTTCAATTTCTTCGTTGCGTTCCAGACTGATTTTAATCGCCATTTTGGAAACCCGTTGGCGAGCATCGGATTCAAAAGCATCGAAACCGACTTGACCATCAACTATGGCAACAGAGACACAATGCTGCAAGGAAAACTTGGCATCGTAAAGCGTTTCCGGAGTTGGTTTGTCACATACATCTATGGTAGCCTGTGTGACTCCAAGTTCGATGGATTCAATATTTCCACCATCCAACTTACTTGAAAGTTCCAATGCCGCATCAATAGCCGGATGTGTATGCCGACAACAGGGCCAGGGTTTAATTGAAGTTTTATGAATTTGCCAGGAACCTTCCGGATCAACAAGCAGAGCATCTGGATCTGCGTCGGGACAGCAAGCCGCATAAAAACCGCGTTTGCCTTCCAAAATGGTGGGTGAACCGCTGAAACCAAGTTTGGCCAGTTCTGCGGAAAGTAATCCGGATTGTCCCGCACGACCCGCATGAAGGTGCTTACTCATTGCACCATTTTCTGAAAATTCCCAGAGCCCGGAGGACTGTGTTCCAGCATTTCCAAGAGCATCCCGGAACTGTTCTTTCTCAAGTCCAAAGAGTGTTCCCGCCGCATAAGCCGCACCGAAAGGACCACAAGTTGCGGTGTTATGCCAAATCTTGTAATGCGCCGGACCCACTGAATTACCGATCCTCGTGCAGGCTTCAAATCCTTTGACTACTGCTTCCAGCATCTGCAGTCCGCTGATGTCTTCACGCATTCCAAGTGCAAGTACTGTCGGAATGACCACACATCCCGGATGAACCACTGATTGTCGGTGCAGATCATCTACTTCCTGGATATGCATTGATGCACCAATCCAGAAAGCTGTGCGTGAAGTTTCTGCGGGTTCGTCCAGATACCAGCCTTCAAGTATTCTTCCCTGTTCAGAATTGCGGCCTGCAATAAAATTAGCTATTGCGTCCAATACAAACCAAGATGCAACCTCGCTATCCTTTTTCCCAATTGCTTTGCTTTCAATCAGTTCAATTAACTGAGCAGTCAGAGTCATGTTTTCGTCTTTCTGTTAAAGTTAATGAGAATTATGAAATTTTGTCTGGATCAACATCTTCTACTATCCGTCTTTATAAAACCAGTAATTTCAATAGAATTTAAAAAAACTGCTCTATATATTTTTTTACAAACTTTGTCCTTTGACTATATATTTCAAGCAGATGGTTTAAGCATAATTCGAAGCTTATAACGTTCACCCAGATGGACTGATTATACAAATTCTACCTGCTGAGAATGTGAGTTGTAAATAGTTCGTGTAAAACTTAAGACAGGATCAGCAGGACCCATCTGGAGTTTTTCCATTTCTTTCTCAGTTGGTATTTGTGCCTCAACCGTTTGTTGAGAAACTGAGAACTGAAATGAGTATTTTTACTGTAAAACCTGGTAGAGTGATCCCTACGAAAAATCATAGTATTTTTCAATATCACGACATAAAGCATAAGGAATAAATGTACATTCCAGCGAAATGATTTCATCATCTGGATATTAACCGGGAGCGGGTACACCTTCCGGATGGTAAGCAAAAGACCTGCGGGAGGCCTGCCGCAAATATGAACAGCAAATCAAAAACGTGGGGGAATTGATCTGCAGGTACTCGGTATAGGTGCCAACGGCCATATCGGTTTTAACGAACCCACCGGCTCTTTTGCGTCACGCACGTGGGTAAAAATTCTCAGTGAGCAAACCATACAGGATAATTCAATCTACTTTGATAAACTGGAGGAAGTCCCTCGCCATGTGGTGACTATGGGCATTGCCACCATCATGGAATCCCGTCATTGCCTGTTGCTGGCGAATGGTGCAAAGAAGGCAGATGCGATCCGGAAGATGATTGAGGGACCAATTTCTGCCAGTTGTCCAGCCTCAATTCTACAGATGCATCCTCGTGTAACTGTAGTTCTTGACGAAGAGTCCGCCTATTTATTGACATTCAAAGATCATTACAAGTGGATTGAAAAAAACGAACTGGACTGGCAACGTTACTAATAAAACAAGCATACAACAAAATACTAACCCTCACATAATTCTTTCCCTCCCCGGTACAGAGACCCGGGACTACCGCTGTTTAGGATGATTATTTGTGGGTTTTTAACTAAAGCAAAAGAAATACATGGCGTTTATCGAATTACCTACTGCAGACTTAACTGCCTCTACGTTTAAAAGTAAAGCAAACAAATGGGTGAAAACTCCAGGACTGGTTGATTTACAGGTAAATGGTTTTGCAGGGGTGGATTTCAACTCACCAGGTCTAACTTCAGATTCTCTTCAACTGTCTCTTGAAGCAATGCTGGCCACGGGAGTGACGGCCTGTCTGCCCACAATCATTACTGGATCTGAGACACATTTGCATACATGCTTTTCGGCTTTGGAAAAAGCAAAAAACTCCTCTCGATTAGCAAAAACCATGGTAGCCGGCTATCATCTGGAAGGGCCCTTTCTATCAAAACTTCCCGGATATTCAGGTTGTCACCCGGTTGAGGCTATGTGTGCGGCTGATCCGGAAATGTTTTTGCGTCTGCAACAAGCTGCCGGAGGTAATATCCGGCTGGTGACGTTGGCTCCTGAAGTTGAAGGTGCTATAGCTTTCATTGAAAAATTAGTTCAGGATCGAATCATTGTTTCCTTAGGGCACACAGCCGCTGACAATGAAACCATCCAACAAGCTGTAGATGCAGGTGCAAGACTTTCAACACACCTGGGAAACGGCACCTGTCCGGAGCTGCACAAAAACAATAATCCGATCATAGCACAATTGAGTGAGGACAGACTAAGCGCTAGTTTTATCGCGGACGGCTATCATCTTTCTCCGGATGTGTTGAAAGCCTATCTAAGAGCAAAATGTACTGAGCGGGTGATTCTGGTAACAGATGCTACAGCCGGAGCAGCGGCACCTCAAGGACGTTACAAGTTAGGAAATTCTGAGTTGCAGCGTGAAACGGAACCCGTCATTTTAGACCCGCAAACATCCCGACCCGTAGGTTCTGCTGTAACGCTGGATCAGTGTGTGCGAAACGTAATTAACTGGTATGACATGCCTTTGAAAGAAGCCGTAAGCTGGGCCGCCGAAAATCCGCTGCAATTGCTCAACTCAGTAAAAGTTAAAACTCAATTATCAACACGGGAGCAAACCGTTTGGTGGAAAGAAGAGGAAGAGGAGTGGCAGGTAAAAGCCGCTCGGAGCGGAAAGTTTTTGTTTGAGAATTGATAATCAGCAATTTTGTTACTATTTATTAATTTTCTGTTTCGGCCATGTATCTGTCAGACGATATCCAGAAGGCCATGGATCCTCCGGATCACACATTAACTGATGTGTACCTGTTATCCAACCCCGCCCGCGAATTGTCGGTATAATCGCCTTCGTTTCACCAATACTTGTACTTTCCCTGATTGTGCAGTCAAACCTTGAGTCAATGATTGAGGTTGCAGTAAAATGATCTCCCACCTGCATTTCTCCCCTGGAGTGCATTACTGCCATTCTCGCAGAACAACCAGTTCCGCAAGGTGATCTGTCCAACTTCCCTGGATCAATAGCAACCGTGTTTCGGCCGCTAAGAATTCCATCTTTAATTTCAACAGGCAGCGTAAACTGGCAAAAAGAAATTTTGTTCCAATCCTGTTGCACTGGATGTCGAAATTTTATTTGCTCATTGGCTGCAGCAGTTATTTTGGCTCCAGTTTCCGCAAGGTCACGGGCTTCATCCGGAATTATTTCAAACCCCAGTGACTTTGCGTCCACAATCACAAAACTGTCACCCCCGTAAGCGGTGTCAACAGTAAGAGTTCCCAATCCGGACACCTCCAGTTTTACATCCAGTTTGTCTGCAAACGAAGCTACATTTTTAATTTCAATACTCACAGCCTTACCGTTTTCACATTGTGCTTTGACCTGCAATAATCCTGCTGGAGCTTCTAGATAAAAAGAGGTTTCAGGTTCCTCCATCTGAATCATTCCACTGTCCAGCAAAACTGTGGCAACACAAATTGAATTTGACCCGGACATAGGAGGCGTGTGTTCCGGTTCCATGATAATGAAACCGAAATCAGCTTTTTCACTTTTAGACGGAACCAATAAATTTACATGTTTGAATACTCCGCCCCGTGGTTCATTCAAAACAAAGCGGCGCAAAGTCTGATCTTGCTCAATCCAGCGGGATTGTTCCCAAATACTGTCTCCCGGCGGTGGATTCACTCCACCCACTATAACATCACCGACTTCTCCCTCTGCATGACAGGAAACGATATGTATTATTTTGGTTGATCTCATTCTTCAAATTTAAAGAAATAAACTCTGAATACCTCTAATTTTCAGCCGAAATGCTTTACTGTAATTCAAAGTTTTGCCGCCAATTCTGCACCATCACTTATTGCGGTTTTTGCGTCAAGCCCGAGCGCAGCTTTGGCTCCTCCGATTACGTGTACCTCGAATCCAGCTTTACGTAAAGAAGTTTCCAATTCCCGTCTTGGCTCCTGTCCTGCGGCAACAATCACATTGTCCACTTCAAACACAATATCTTTTGGTTCTTCACCTTTTTTCAATGCAACTCGCACATGCAGCCCGGAATCGTCGATTTTAAGATAAGTTGCACCCGGAAGGAGTTGTACACCGTGTGATTTTAAAGTTTGGATATGTGCCCAGCCTGTAGTTTTTCCAAGCCGTTTGCCTATTTTGTCTGCAGAACGCTGTAAAACCGTAACTTCACGTTTTTTAGGTTTCCGCAGAGCCAAAGCTTTTTCTGAATCAAGAATCCCGTAGCCTTGTAAATACTCCGGAACTTCACCCGAAAAAGGAGTTTGTGCGGTCAGATAGTGTGCTACGTCAATACCAATTCCTCCTGCTCCGATTACAGCAACTTTTTGTCCAACTACTCGTTCCTTGTCTAAAACATCCAGATAACTCATAACTTTAGGATGATCGATTCCATCCAGTTCCAATTCTCGAGGCTTTACTCCGGTTGACAACACAACAAGATCAAATGTTCCTGAATTAAGAGTTTCGGCATCAACAGTCTGCCCCAGCTTTAATTCCACTCCATATTTTTCAAGCATTACTCGATAGAAGCGGAGTGTTTCAAAAAATTCCTGTTTCCCTGGAATTTTCACTGCTAAGTTGATTTGACCGCCAAGTTCAGGTCTCCGGTCAAACAAAGTGACCCGGTGTCCACGCATGGCAGAAATGTAGGCAGCCGTCATTCCTGCTGGACCTGCTCCAATCACTGCAATAGATTTTGGAATGCTTGCAGTTTCGTAGTTTAATTCGGTTTCATGTCCTGCACGCGGATTAACTAAACAAGTTGCTGTTTCCATTTTAAAAATATGATCCAGGCAAGCCTGGTTGCAGGCAATACAAGTGTTGATTTCTTCCGGACGTCCCTCTGCAGTTTTGTTGACAAAATTTTCATCAGCCAAAAATGGACGGGCCATCGAGACCATGTCCGCCAGCCCGTCTCGCAAGAGACTCTCTGCCACATACGGATCATTTATACGGTTGGAAGTCACTATCGGAATATTAAGATGAGGACGCAACCTGCCTGTTATCCAGGCAAATGCAGCACGGGGAACCATCATGGCAATTGTCGGAATACGTGCTTCATGCCAGCCGATTCCTGTATTGATCAGCGACGCTCCTGCCTCTTCTACACGCTGTCCAAGTTCAACAACTTCCTCAAAACTGCTTCCGTCTTCAACTAAATCAAGACAAGAAAGGCGAAAAATAATCAAGAAATTTTCTCCGGATTCTTCCCGAACCCGCTCCACAATCCGGAGTGGAAAACTGATCCTGTTTTCGTAAGAACCCCCCCAATCGTCGCTGCGTTGATTTGTACATTTGGCAATGAACTGGTTGATCAGATAACCTTCAGAACCCATTATTTCCACGCCGTCATAACCAGCTTTTTGGGCCAGTTTTGAACAACGCACAAAATCTTCTATGGTTTGTAAAATTTCTTCATGGGTTAATTCTTTGGGACGATAAAAGTTGATTGGTGCAGTTATTGGGGATGGTGCAACGCAATTTTCCAGGAGCCCGTAACGACCTGTATGTAAAATCTGCAAAACTATTTTGCCACCGTTTTCATGAACTGCCTCTACAATCGGTTGGTGAAAATCCAGTTGATCTTCCGAAACTAATTCTGCACCTTCTTCAAATACACGACCTGCTGCATTTGGCGCAAAGCCCCCGGTTACAATTAATCCCACGCCTCCCCTGGCCCTTTCTGCATAAAAAGCCGCCAAACGAGATGAACCGTCAGGATGTTCTTCAAGTCCGGTATGCATAGAACCCATCATAACTCTGTTTTTCAGGGTAATGCTGCCGACTTTCAGTGGACTAAGCAGTGTTTCAAAAGCCATTTTAGTGGATTGGATTATGGTTATGGGTTTGGGTTTTTCTACAAACAAATCAAGCTTATAAAGAAGCGCTTAACTTTATACTGTAAACTGGGAAATACTCAAGATGCTTTGAGCATTTCTGCCTGATGGTGAGACAACAATGGGTCAATCACCTGTTCCAGCTTGCCTAGCAAAATTTCTTCAAGTTTGTATAGAGTGAGATTGATGCGATGATCAGTAAGACGACCCTGGGGGAAATTATAGGTCCGGATACGTTCGCTCCTGTCACCGCTTCCAACCATGCCTCGACGTTGTTCTGCGGTTGCAGAATGTTGTGCTTCAAGTTCCTTTTCATAGAGCCTTGCCCGCAGGACCTTTAAGGCTTGGTTTTTATTTTTTAACTGGGATTTTTCATTTTGACAAATGACAACCAGTCCGGTTGGAATATGGGTAATCCGAACTGCAGAATCAGTGGTGTTCACACTCTGTCCACCCGGCCCAGATGATCGATAAACATCAATCCGTAAATCTCCAGGATTGATCTCAATCTCAACATCATCTACTTCCGGCAAAACCGCTACAGTTGCAGCAGAGGTATGAACGCGTCCCTGCGTTTCAGTTTTTGGAACCCGCTGTACACGATGTACACCACCCTCAAATTTCAAGCGGCTGAATACATCTTTGCCCTCTATTGAAAAAGTTATTTCCTTGAAACCACCAAGATCATTTTTACTTTCGTTGAGCAGTTTCAATTTCCATTTACGTGCTTCAACATAATGTGCGTACATTTGAAAAAGGTCCCGGGCAAAGAGAGCTGCTTCATCGCCACCTGTGCCTGCACGAATTTCAATTATGATATTACGGGAATCGTCTGGATCTTTTGGAAGGATGTAAAAGTTGGATTTCCTTTTCCAACTCTTCCAACTGTCGGCCGAGTTCCGGAATTTCCTGACTGGCCATTTCACGGATTTCCTGATCTTCATTATCCGCGTCTGCTAATTCACGGTTATCATCGAGTTCTTGCTGGATTTCAAGATATCGGTGATAACACTCAATAATTTCCTGCAGACCTGAATGTTCCTGACTCAACTTTCGGAAACGCTCCTGATCCTGAGTCACGTCGGGTTGCCCTAGTTCGTGCGTCAGATTTTCGAAGCGTTCATTTATTTCCGCAAGTTTTTCCAGCATCTCGGGTCAGGCCCGTTTGTAACGACGTTTAAACTTTTCAATTCGACCTGCACTATCAACAAAATTTTGTGCTGATCCAGTAAAAAACGGATGACAGTTTGAACAAATTTCTACTGTTGTTTTTCCGCCCTTTGTAGACTGTGTCTCCCAAGTCGCTCCACAAGCACAGTGGAATGAAGTTTCTTTATACTCCGGGTGAATATTTAATTTCATTTTTTTGTTTTTTTGATTTAAGTTTTTTAAAGTTTGAGGTTTAAGAGAAAATGTATTTTCTGTCTGTAATTTGCTTTTTTTATTTATCCATCATATTAAGAAAGTTCGCATTCTCTTTGAATTTTTCCATTTTTTCAATGAGAAATTCCAAAGCCTCAACTACATTCAATTGAGAGAGAACTTTACGTAAAACCCAAATACGGTCAAGGTCAGCTTTATCAACAAGCAGTTCTTCTTTGCGTGTTCCGGATTTGCTGAGATCGATTGCAGGAAAGATCCGTTTTTCAACAGGTTTCCGATCAAGTACAAGTTCCATATTACCTGTACCTTTGAATTCCTCAAAAATCACTTCGTCCATCCTGCTGCCAGTATCAATCAGTGCTGTCGCAATAATGGTCAATGATCCACCTTCTTCAATGTTTCTGGCTGCACCAAAAAATCTTTTAGGTTTAAAAAGTGCGTTGGAATCAACTCCTCCGGAAAGAATTTTTCCGCTTGGAGGAATGACTGTATTGAAGGCCCGTGCCAGCCTGTTATTGAGTCCAGCAAAATTACAACGTCACGCTGATGTTCAACAAGTCGTTTTGCTTTTTCAATTACCATTTCAGAAACCTGTACGTGCCGCGTTGCCGGTTCATCAAAAGTTGAGCTAATAACTTCTCCATTTACGGAGCGACGCATATCTGTCACTTCCTCAGGTCGTTCGTCAATTAACAAAACTATCAAATCTACTTCTGGATAATTTTTAGCTATTGAGTTTGCAATGCTCTGCAAAATCATTGTTTTACCAGTTCTTGGCGGAGCAACAATCACTCCTCGCTGGCCTTTCCCAATTGGCGAAACAAGGTCAATGATCCTTGTGGTCAAATCATTATCTTTTCGTTCAAGCTTGAGGTGTTCGTTTGGATGGAGAGGAGTGAGGTTGTCAAAAAGAATTTTTTCGAATGCTTTATTTGGGTCACGGAAATTAATTTCTTCGACCTTAAGAAGAGCGTAATAACGTTCGCTCTCTTTTGGCGGCCTGATTTGCCCTGCAACTGTATCACCTGTCCGTAAATTAAAACGCCTTATCTGTGAAGGTGAAACATAAATATCGTCTGGTCCAGGGAGGTAGTTGTAATCTGGTGCTCTCAGGAATCCGAACCCGTCCGGAAGGGCTTCCAAAACTCCTGCTCCGTAAATTATCCCTTTACGTTTTGTCTGGGCCTGCAAAAGGGCGAAGAGTAGTTCCTGACCCCTCATGCTGTTTGCATTCTCTATATCATATTCTCGTGCAATCTTAATCAGTCCATTGATATCTTTTTTCTTCAACTCAATTAAATTGAGTGTATTTGGCGCGGTTGAATTATCTGAATTATTTTTTGAATTATTGCTATCGCCATTTTCAGGCCTGCTTATAGACATTTGAGGTTTAGTCGGAGGTTAATCAATGATAGGATCCCTTAATCTAAGAGACCATTTTCTGATGTGTTTAGTTAATGGAAGGATGATAAATTTTAACGTATTTGCAACAACTACAATTACAAAAAGTGGTTATCGTGATTAATAAAAACAACGTAGGTAAGTATTTTGAAGTGCGAACGTGAACGATCTGTATTGTGCTCCCCAATATACACCTGCGGGTACTTTAACTTCGCCAAGAGTGATCATTGTCAAGTGTTTTTATAAAAAATATATTTATTCTGAATCAGTTATTTTTCCAGTGAGACATTAATTCTCATAATATACTGATATTTTTTACTACGGCATGTAATCTCTGCTGAAGAGAGAGACCTGAAAAAATGCCCAATATCGTATGAGATCGCTCACACATTTTCGGAATGACAGGATAAAACTCGTGACAGTCGAGTTCTTTTTTAAACCACAAATATTTAACTGCCTTTGCACTATGATGTGCTGTTTTTTTTCTTTTTTGGAAGGTAGAGATCAGTGATTGTTCCTTCAAAAGCCTCTGCCGCAAAGGCCACTGTTTCCGAAAGTGTCGGATGCGGATGAATCGTTGAACTTAGATCCTCTGCATCACATCCCATCTCAATCGCCAGAGCAGCTTCTGCTATCAAATCTCCAGCATGTGGCCCGACAATCCCTACTCCAATGACTCTGTTTGTGTCTGCTTCAAAAAGGACTTTAGTCATGCCTTCACTGCGTCCCAAAGATAAACTGCGTCCACTTGCAGACCAGGGGAAATTTCCTTTTCCGTAAGCAATGCCCTGCTTTTTTGCTTCTTCTTCAGTAATACCTGCCCAAGCAACTTCCGGATCAGTATACGCTACAGACGGAATCGTCCTGGCATCAAAATGCCTTTTCATTCCTGAAATAACTTCTGCAGCAACTTTTGCTTCGTGTGTTGCTTTATGTGCCAGCATCGGCTGGCCTACTATATCACCAATCGCAAAAATATGAGAAACGTTTGTACGCATTTGCGAATCAGTTGCAATAAATCCAACCTCATCAACTGCTACCCCAGCTTTTTCTGCACCAATAAGGAATCCATTTGGTGTACGTCCTACTGAACTAAGAATGCAGTCAAATATCTGAGGATTGCCCGGTGCATTTTTACCTTCAAAAGAAACTTTCATTCCTTTTTTGAGGGCTTCTACCTTTGTAACCCGTGTTTCAAGCCAGATATTTTCATACTGTTTGGATATTCTTTTTTGAAAAGGACGAACTATATCCCGATCTGCACCGGCCATCAAGCCATCAAGCATTTCAACAATGGTTATTTTTGAACCCAGAGCATGATAAACAGTAGCCATTTCCAGACCTATAATACCTCCTCCAATTACCAACAGATGCTCTGGAATTTCAGTAAGATCTAATGCTCCTGTTGAATCTATAATACGTGAATCTTCCGGAAGAAAGGGGAGCTTCACCGGCAGAGAACCTGCTGCAATAATCGCATTTTCAAAATGAATTGTATTTTTGTTTTCATCAGCGTCAGTAACGCAAAGATGGTTAGGGTCCATGAACTCACCCATGCCGGTAATGATTTGCACTTTGCGCTGTTTGGCCATGCTCTTCAGACCTCCGGTTAACTGGTTTACAATTCCGTCTTTCCACTCACGCAACTGGTCAATATTAATTTTTGGTTTTCCAAAAGTAAAAGCATTAATGTTACCATTTTTCAATGACTTTTGCTGCATGTAACAGTGTCTTTGACGGAATACAGCCAACATTCAAACACACACCACCAATACGATTGTAGCGTTCCACCAAAATTACTTCCTGACCTAAATCCGCTGCACGAAAAGCTGCGGTGTATCCTCCAGGTCCTGAACCCAACACGAGCACATCGCATTTCATATCTGCTTTTCCGGAAAAAGATTTTACGGTTTTGAGCGTCTTCGATTGAGAATCTGGTTTCGAATTTTGGGATGGCGGGATTTTTTCAGATTTTAGGGTTTTAACTTTTGCTTGTTCATTTGTCTCCAATTTCAAAATCAGGCTACCCTCAGAAACTTTATCTCCTGCTTTAACTTTTATTTCACGGATAATTGACCGTCAAACGGACTGGGCACATCCATGGTTGCCTTGTCGGATTCTAGAACCAGTAATGAGCCCTCTAATTCAACGTTATCCGACTTCAACAAGAACCTCAATAATTTCGACTGCATCAAAATCACCAATATCCGGAACCTTTACTTCAATGAGACTCATAACGACATTCTCCGCATATCTGACAAAATTTCGCACAAGTCTACCATAAATCGAGCCGCTTGTGCTCCATCAATCACACGGTGATCATAAGTCAAATCCATTGGCAGCATAAGGCGCGGCAAAAATTCTTTACCGTTCCAGACAGGCATCATACGTGAACGCGTTACACCGAGAATTGCAACTTCCGGAGCATTCACCAAAGGTGTAAAAGCTGTTCCGCCAATTCCGCCTAAACTGGAAATACTGAAACAACCGCCTTGTATGTCGTTGGTTTTTAGTTTTTTTGCTCGAGCTTTTTCACTAACTTCACCTAGTTCTTTGGCCAGTTCCAGCAAACCTTTCTGTTCCACATCCCTTATCACAGGAACCACCAGGCCGTCCGGAGTATCCACTGCCACTCCAATGTGAAGATATTTCTTCAACACTAAATTCTCCTTGTCTACAGTCAAGGATGAGTTGAAATTTGGATGCTTCCGAATTGCCACAGCACATGCTTTGAGTAAAAAAACAAGAGGAGTTAGAGTCAATGAACGACTTGTCTTTAAGCGATTTTCGAAAATATTCGAGTTCAGTTATATCAGCCTCATCATGATGCGTGACGATTGGTAAGTTCAGCCATCCTCGATGCAAATTTACAGCAGCTTTTTTCTGTATTCTGGAAAGCGGTTTAATTTCTACAGGACCAAATTTACTGAAATCTATTTCAGGCATTGCTGGAATTCCTGATCCGGCAGCAGCAGTTCCGGAAGCTGTTCCTCCCAAAGCCTGCTTGACAAATTCCTGAACATCTTCTTTTGTGATACGTTCTTTGCGTCCGGAACCATGGACCTGACTCAGGTCAACACCTAATTCGCGGGCAAATTTACGAATCGAAGGACTTGCATGTGCACGCAAAAATGATTTCTGATTAACCGACATCACTATTGGCGGTGGACGCCGTGCCGGTTCTTTGGAAACAGCTCCAGAGCTTGTTGATTCAGATTCTATTGTGGAAACAATATCCTTAGTTTCCGGTGCAGTTGCTTCAGAATTTTCTGTTTCAGCAGAAGTTTCGGTAACTGCAGTTTCAAGTTCTTTTACCACTAAAGTAAGGATCAGGTCGTTTTGTGAAACTTTGTCTCCAGCTTTTAATTTTACCGTCTTTACTGTACCGCTAAACGGAGAAGGAACATCCATTGAAGCCTTATCACTTTCCATTGTGAGCAGCGCATCTTCAACAGAAACGGCGTCTCCTGATTTAACCAGAACTTCAATAACTTCGACTGCATCGAATTCACCTATGTCAGGAACAAGTATGTCTTTAATACTACTCATGGCGTTTCTCCTCAGGACATCAATGGATTATTTTTGTTGGGGTCAATTCCGTATTTTTTGATGGCAGCATTTACTGTTTTGAATGAAACACTCCCATCTTCCATAAGAGCATTTAACGCTGCCACTGCTATGTAATATCGGTCTACTTCAAAATGCTTCCTCAAGGCTTGACGTGAATCGCTCCTGCCAAATCCATCAGTTCCAAGCACAGAATAAGATCGAGGTACATATGCACGTATCTGGTCGGCAAAAAGTTTAACATAATCTGTTGCCGCAACTACAGGACCGTCTGTATCCAAGAGACATTTTTCAACATGACTCATTTTTGGTTTTTTATCTGGATGCAGCATGTTCCAGCGTGAAACATCATCGCCGTCACGCTTCAGTTGATTGAAACTGGTACAGCTCCAGATGTCCGCCTCCACCTTAAAATCTGCAGACAGCAAATCTGCTGCTGCAATCGATTCCCGTAAAATTGATCCGGAACCCAACAATTGTACTCTCGTTTTCCCTTTTTTACCTTTTTGCAGCAAATACATACCTTTCACAATGTTTTTTTCCTGACCTTTAATTAAGCCCGGATGCGAATAATTTTCATTCATTGTGGTTATGTAATAAAAAACATTCTCCTGTTTTTTAAACATGCGTTCCATTCCATTCTGGATAATCACCATCAATTCATGAGAAAAAGTCGGATCATAAGAAACACAGTTGGGCACATTTCCAGCCATGATTTGACTGTGTCCATCTTCATGTTGCAAACCCTCACCATTGAGTGTGGTTCGTCCGGAAGTAGCGCCAATTAAAAATCCACGTGCCTGCATATCTCCAGCAGCCCAAGCAAGATCACCTATCCGCTGAAAACCAAACATCGAGTAAAAAATATAAAATGGAATCATCTGTATTCCAGAATTGCTGTAGGCTGTCGCAGAAGCAATCCAGGAAGACATGGCGCCGTCTTCAGTAATGCCCTCCTCCAATAATTGACCGCTCTGATTCTCCTTGTAATACATTAATTGATCACGATCGACAGGTTCGTATTTTTGTCCTTCGTGCGCATAAATTCCGATTTGGTGAAAAAAACCTTCCATGCCAAATGTTCTTGCTTCATCAGGCACTATAGGAACAATCCGTTGGCCGATGTTTTTATCTTTGCACAATAATGTCATTGCTTGCACAAGTGCCTGAGTTGTGGATATTTCCCGTTCTCCAGTTTCCTGTAATAATCGCTCGAAAATTGTTAATGCGGGAATGTCAAGAGAATCTCCTTTTGTTCTACGGGCAGGCAGGTGGCCTCCAAGAGCAGTACGGCACTGTTTAAGATATTCCAATTCAGGAGCATCATCAGGAGGCCTGTAAAACGACATTTGTTCCACTTCTTTATCAGAAATTGGAACCTGAAAACGATCCCTAAAACTTTTCAGATCGTCCATTTTCATTTTCTTTTGTGAATGAGTGATGTTGATTGCCTCACCAGATCCTCCCATCCCGTAACCTTTTACCGTTTTTGCAAGAATTACAGTTGGCTGTCCCGTATGACTTACTGCAGAATGGTATGCTGCGTATATTTTGTGAGGATCATGCCCACCACGGTTCAGTCTCCAAATGTCCTCATCAGACATATTAGAAACCATCTCCAGCAATTCAGGGTATTTACCAAAAAAGTGAGCACGGGTATATGCTCCACCTTTTGCTTTAAAAGCCTGATATTCTCCGTCAATTGCTTCATCCATACGTTTACGCAGAAAACCTTCAGTGTCTTTTGCCAGCAAAGGATCCCAGTATGAACCCCAGATAACTTTTATCACATTCCAACCTGCACCACGGAAATCACCTTCAAGTTCCTGTATTATTTTTCCGTTTCCACGTACTGGACCATCTAGTCCTTGCAAATTGCAGTTAATAACAAAAATAAGATTGTCCAAATTTTCACGGGAGGCCAGGCCAATTGCTCCCAGAGATTGCGGTTCATCTGTTTCACCGTCCCCCAGGAAAGCCCATACTTTGCGTCCGGTAGTGTCTGCTAAACCGCGGTTGTGAAGGTATTTTAGGAAACGTGCCTGGTAAATTGCCATGATTGGTCCCAGTCCCATGGAAACAGTCGGAAACTGCCAAAAGTCAGGCATCAACCATGGATGAGGATATGAAGGAACACCTTTACCATCGGATTCACGACGGAAATTATCCATTTGCTCTTCCGTCAGCCTGCCCTCCACAAAGGCCCGAGCATATATTCCTGGTGCTGAATGACCCTGAAAAAATACTAAATCACCACCATGATCTTTACCTACTGCCTGCCAAAAATGGTTAAAACCGACATCATACAGTGTAGCCGAAGAAGCAAAACTGGCGATGTGCCCTCCTAAGTCAGATGAATCCCGATTTGCACGCATGACCATTACCACTGCATTCCAACGGATAATTGAGCGAATCTTGTGCTCCAGTTCCTGATCTCCTTTAGAACGTACTTCAAGTTCCGGTGGAATTGTATTCAGATATGGTGTATTAGCAGAATAAGGACTGCCTACTCCTGACAAAACCGCATGGTCTGCTAATTCTCGTAAGAGGAATTGTGCCCTTTCAAAACCGTCTCTTTCAACGACTGCCTCCATAGCCTCTACCCATTCCTGGGTTTCCTGCGGATCTAAATCGTTTTCTTTTTTTGGAGTCATTAGTTTTACCTCAGTCAATGATGTGTTTGGATCCTACAATTTGATAATACCTTTTATTAGCAAAAAAACCATATTTGTTTCTTATATTGATTATTAGTGCTTGAAAGATAAAAATAATATGTTGTAATAACAGTTAATTATTTTTGATTTCAGCAATGAGGATTTTACAAAAAGCTTTCAGCAGTCAGCTAATAGTTCTTTGGACTGATTTTTCATTCTGTTAGCAGAAAACTTAAAATTGACAACTAAATCTCTGGTTATTCAAAAACTGCTGAAGCCCTGAAAAAGCTGAGATAGATAGATTCTCGTTCAGACACTATTTAAGTTTTCACCACAATTAAATTGACTGGGAAAGTTCCTGGGATAGTTCAAGGGGTTGAACTGACTTAATTTTTTTCGACATCGGTTTTTTTCTTCTCACCGGATTTTTTACTTTTAAATGGAGCATAAACAATGGTCGGCCTTTTGCTCATTTTTATCAATGTTTTAGCAGAGTAGACAATGCCTTTACCTGCAGATACAATTTTTCCTGCAGATACAGCTTTTTGGGAGCGCTTCAATGTCATTTCCATTGCCTCACGACTGACCTTCTTAGAGTATATTATATCCGGCTTAACAGGTCCAGTTATGCGTGCTCGTGTTTTGGTCATCTCCAAAACTCCACGACTGGATTCTTCAGAATAAAGAATGTCAGGCTTAACAGGTCCAGTTATGCGTGCTCGTGTTTTAGTCATCTCCAAAACTCCGCGACTGGAATCTTCAGAATAAAGAATGCCCGGCTTAACAGGTCCAGTTATGCGTGCTCGTGTTTTAGACATCTGCAGTGCCTCACGGCTTATTTTATCAGATACTTCTGGATTTACCTTCAGAGGAGTATATTTACTGACAATATTGACTTTTTTATATGAAGACTGAAAAGGCTTTTTCACAAACCAGCGGTTATTTTTAACCATCTTAGAAGTGACCAAACCGGTTTCCAACATTTTATTTGCAGACATTTTTGCAATACTTTTCCTGCCTTGCAAAACAGATTTTTTCAAGACATAATACTTCACTTTACGTCCCTTTTTCTTTTGTTCTAGAATACGTACTTCCCTTTTCCTGGCCTGTAAAACAGCTCCATTTTTTACATATGATTGTATTTTGCGGCCCTGACTTTCTGCCCCTAAATTTTGTTCAAATAACATTCCGCCTGAAAAACAAAATAGAAAAATAATGGTTATGTCAAGAGACTTCTGCATGAACTTTGAATATGTAAAAGTTTTGTCGCAGTTTTGTTTCCTTTCTGTTAATTTGGCGCGTAATATGTTTTTCAACATTTTTCTTAGATCTTCTCAAAAATTAGCAGTAAATTCAATCTTATTAACTCGGAAGTTAGCTTTATAAATATTTGTGTTGGCCTCAAACGTAATCTGGATGTATAATTGATTATGAAATTGGAAAGAGATTCCCTGGACATTTCAGATTTGGAATTATAAAGAAAAAATGCTAAATCAAACATCAGCCACAGAAATTACTTCAGAGGAAATACTGCAACAAATGATTCGGGAGACATTTGAAGTTCCCAAAATCGAAAAACCGGCATCTGAAAAAAACTTCCCCGGAGCAGGTTTTTCACAGCAAATCGAAATGTACGCGGAGTCTAAAGAAAATTTATTAGTTCAGAGACTGGTAAATACACTAACTGCCCAACTTCAAACAATCCTTCCCGGTGCCTTCAGAATTACCTCTGAAACTGAACAATGCCTGTCTTATGCCAACTTGAACAGTTGGTCTCCCGGACGGTCTTATTTTTCTCTGTTTGAGATGAAACATTCCAACTCAGTCTGGATTTTGCATTTTAGCCGCACCGTCGGTGAGGGACTAGCTTCATTGGTTCATACAAAAAATTCTCGAAATCATGCAAATATTTTTAATGATTTCGGATTTACTTCAATAGTTAATTCTCCATTTATTTTAACAAGTTGAGAATTTAATCCATGAGACTATGGCCAAAAAGCGACAAATTAAAAGTGGCAAGTTGCCGTCATATCTTACAATTGGGATTCCTTCGTGATTCTGTTATGGATGAAGAATATATCGTATTGCCGTTTTATCTTGATAATAGAGAATGTTCAGGAAAATTTCATCTGGTATTTCCTCATAGATACCTCTTGCTTTAGTTTCCACAGAGAATCTAAGTAGAAGGATCGAAAAATGACAAATCCGATTTTAAGTCAGCTCAATATTTACCCGCTAAAATCAGCAAGTGGAATTTCTCTGGATAACTCTTTTATGGAGCAAAGAGGATTGGCACATGACCGACGTTGGATGGTAGTGGATGATTCCGGTCAATTTATGACACAAAGAACCTGCCCAAGCATGGCTTTGATATACACAGAACTTGTCGGTCAAACGCTGACTTTGAACGCCCCGCGAATGTCAGAGTTAAGTCTGCCTTTGTTTCCTACAAAAGGCGAATCTCAAGAAGTTGAAATTTGGGGTGACCGTTGTGAGGCTTGGACTGCCAATTACCAATCCGAATTGTGGATCAGTGAGTATTTGCGCAAAAGCTGTAAAATTGTTTTTATGCCTGATCACAGCAATCGTCCAGTGGATCCGGACTATGCGCCTGCACAAAATCAGGTTTCGTTTTCTGATGGTTTCCCTTTGCTGCTGATTTCTGAATCATCCTTAAGTGACCTTAACAACCGTCTTCCGGAAGCCTTAGCAATGAAACGTTTTCGTCCAAATATGGTTGTGAAAAACACGGAGCCTTATGCAGAAGATAACTGGAAAAAAATCAGAATAGGAGAATGTGAATTTAAAATAGTAAAATCATGTTCACGTTGTATACTCACTACTGTTGATCCGGATACTGGAAAATTTTCTGGGAAAGAACCACTGCACACATTGGCTGGCTATCGAAAACAAAACGGCAACGTACAGTTTGGTCAAAATCTGATCGCAACAATTAATGGAAAGCTGTCGGTCGGAATGCCTGTAGAGATTGTCACACAAAGTTGAACAATAGCCTGATCATCAAATCTGTGAAATTAATTCGGATTACTTTGCATCTGAAGAACTTTTTCTTCGAGGGTAACAACTAATAATAAATCAGTAAACTTGTATATTGCTAACACTTATCTTAGAATTACCGTTCATAAAAAAAGAAGTTTGTGTTGTTGAATCTTAGATTGTAAATTTTGGAGACAAAAGACATAATCTAAGCTTTCTTGAAGTAAATAAAAGCATCAGCTTAAAAGTGTGTTGTCTGTTTATAGTAGTTGTGTTAACCTCAAACTAGAATTAAACCACTTCAATCCCTATCTCAGGAGTTAATATGCGTTTCATAAAATTAATCACTTTATTCCTTTTTCTCTCTGCCTTTGCCTTGCAGCCAGTACTGGCCAAAAAAATTCCCCTGGGAATGCTGGTTGATATTAAGGGCAAAATTGAATACAGCAAAAAGGGGAAACGCTGGAAAAAAGTTCGGCGCAACAAGTTTGTTTATGCCAATTATCTGGTCAGGGTCAGTGCAGACAGTTCGATAAAGTTTTTGAATCAAGAAACAAACGAAACTACTCTGCTTACTGCCAATTCAAAAATCAAATTCTCCAAAAAAGGATTAGAGGTACTTGAGGGAAGCCTGGGTGGGACCGATGCTGGAGGCGGCTTATTGTCAGGATTGTCAAAGCAGTTTAAAAAGACTCAGAAATATACTACTGTGCGGCGTGCAGCTAAAAAAGGAGGGATTAACCTCAAATTGGCGACAAACACAATTTCAGCAGATTTTTCTGAGCTGGCCTGGGAAACTGCCGGTGCCGATTACTCCTATCGCCTGCATTTGGGAGCAAAGGATCGCAAAACCAATACCTGGACAGATTCTGCTGTCTATGATGTTCCGGCAACAGGAGATGAGGTTGTTCGCACCAGGATAAAACCTTTCAGTAAAAAACAAAAATATTTTGTTGAAGTTCTTGATGGAAGTGGCGTTGTGGCTTACACAGCTAAAGCTGCGAACTTGAAAGTGTTATCCGGTAAAAAACTCGCAAAGTTCAAAAAGCAAAAAGACGAGTTTCAAAGTATGGATGAAAGCGGATTCCTTTATGCAGGGCTATTGAAGGATAACGGATTGCTTGTTCCTGCATCTGGATCAATATGAACAGTTTTTCACAGAATTTTCTGATGACGATGACATCAATGAACTGCGCCCGTTTTTAATTGAAGTCTATTCACGTTTACGTCTGGAGCATATCAAATCAGTTGAGTTAAAGAAGTACGAATCTGCTGAGTAACCAGCAGTTTTCCATATTTAAAAGGGGCCGCGAAGCCGGCTCCTTTTCCCTACTCAAAGCAACACTTGCGGTACCAGCTTTTTTGCTTCCGGAAAGCGTTCAGTCCATTTCCCTACTTGAGCAGCGAAGTTCTCTGCTTGTTCCAGCGCAAAACCTGCAAAATCTTTCCGGATCATTCAGAACTTCTTCTATTTCCTGTAAATCCAAAGGAACACGTTCATCATCTGCAAGTCGCTGCGATAAATCATTTTCACCAAGATCTCCATTCCTCAAGGCATCCGCGACGGCAACCGCGTTCTCCTTGATCGCCTTATGCACACTTTCTCGTCCACCACCTTTGCGCACTGCTTCCATCAGCAATGTGGTAGAGGCCAAAAACGGTAGATACTGCTGCAGTTCCTGTGCAATCGCGGCTTCAAAAAATCCCATCTCGCTCAGCACAGTAAGGGCCGCTTCAAGTTGTCCGTCAGACGCGAAAAAAGCCCCGGGAAGTGCCACACGCCGGACTACTGAACACGAAACATCCCCCTCATTCCACTGATCACCGCTCAATCCGGAAAGCATCGTGCCGTAACCGTTTAGTATTTGGTGAAAACCGTTGATTCGTTCTGAAGTGCGGGCGTTCATTTTATGGGGCATTGCGGAAGAGCCAACCTGTCCCTGCTGAAATCCCTCGCCGGCTAAACCCTGTCCTGCCATCAAACGCAAAGTCTTCGCAAAACTCGAAATTCCGGAACTGAGTGTAATCAACGCACGCACGGTTTCCACATCCAGGCTGCGTGGATAAACCTGACCCACCGCATTGAAAGACGCACTGCAATCTAAATGCTCCAGTACTTGTTCACCAAGCTCTTGTACCTTTTTTTTATTTCCGTTCATCAAAACCAATTGATCAAGTCTTGTTCCAACAGCTCCCTGCAAGCCGCGCAAAGGATAATTTTCAATCAGGTGATCGAGTCGCCCAAGCCCGAACATTATTTCCTCTCCGAACATGGCCAGCCGTTTGCCCAAAGTTATCGGCTGTGCAGGAACATTGTGGGTGCGTCCAACGAGCATTATGTCTTTGGTGCGTAAGCTCCAATCAGCCAACTGATGCAATACCGCCACAGCTTTTCTTCTTACTAAACGCAGAGAACGGAGAATTTGCAGTTGTTCCACATTATCCGTTAAATCGCGACTGGTAAGCCCTTTGTGAATATGCTCGTATCCGGCCAATTCACAAAATTCTTCAATTCTGGATTTTACATCATGCCGCAGTTTTTGTTCACGCTGCGAAATGCTTTCAAGGTCAATTTTATCCCTGACATTTTCATACGCCGCAATCGCAGTCTCAGGTATATCAACTCCTAATTTACGTTGTGCCTTCATCACTGCAATCCAGAATTCTCGTTCAAGACGTACTTTTCCTTCTGGAGACCAGATTGAGGTGATTTCAGGACTGGCATAACGTGATGCAAGAATATCAGGAATCATTTCAATGGGATGAGTGGTGGTTATAGGTTAGTGTTTTATAACTCAGATTTTTACGGAAAATCATAGATAATTATCCGCATCAATCAGCGAAAATCAGTTGAATTCAAGTTTTTTTGATTATTTTGCAGAAATCACAAACCAACTTTGTTACGTACACGATCAGTAACTTGCCTGGCAATGACGCGCGCTTTGTCACGTCCGGATTCGAGGATACCATCTAGCTTTGCCTGGTCGTTCCGTATTTGCTGATAAATTTCACGTGGTTCATGAAGTTCAGCATTAAGTTTCTCGAAGCAAAGCTGTTTCGCTTCACCATAGCCCATATCTCCTGCACGGTAACGTTCGGCTAAGGCTTCCTGATCTGCTTTATCTGCAAAACACTTGAAAAGAGCAAACACACTGCACGCCTCTGGATCTTTAGCTTCATCCACTGATTTTGAGTCGGTAGTGATTTTCATAATAGCTTTGCGAAATTGTTTTTCTGATGCAAACAAAGGAATTATGTTTCCATAGGATTTGCTCATTTTCCTTCCGTCCAGTCCTGGAATGGTGGCAACATCCTCTGCAATGATTGCTTCTGGGACAACTAAGGCGTCTCCATAAAGATGATTAAAACGGATGGCAAGGTCACGCGTAATTTCAAGATGCTGCCGCTGATCCTGACCCACAGGGACAAAATTTGAGTCATAAATCAGGATATCGCAAGCCATCAAAACCGGATAACAAAATAAGCCCATACTGACATCCTGCTCTTTGGATATTGCATCCTTATAAGCATGTGCCCGTTCCATCATACCCTTTGATGTAATACAGGAAAGGATCCAGGTCAGTTCTGTAACTTCCGGAATGTCAGATTGTCGAAAAAATGCGTGATTCTCAAAGTCCATGCCCAGTGCTGCGAAAATGGCTGTGAGATCGTTTGTGTATTCCCTTAGTTTCTCGGGATCACGAGTGGAGGTAAGAGCATGATAATCGGCGATAAAGTAAAACGTTTCGTGCGTTTTCTGTAATTGTATCGCCGGTTTTATCATTCCCAGATAGTTTCCTAAATGGGGAGTACCGGTAGGTTTTATTCCAGAAAGTGAACGGGGTTTAGCGCCCATATCTCAAACAAAAGCAGATACTGCTGAATCGTCCGCAATAACGCTGATATATTTGCGCTTATGTTTTCCGCTTCCTTTTTGAATGAACTGGACATGTCCAGGAACCTTTGAAAACAAAGTAAAATCTCTCCCGGTACCAACATTCAAACCTGCGTGAAAAGTAGAACCAACTTGTCGTACCAGAATGTTTCCGGCTTTAACAAGTTCTCCGCCAAACTTTTTCACTCCCCGTCTTTGTGCTTGTGAATCACGTCCATTGCGACTGCTGCCGCCAGCTTTTTTATGTGCCATTGCTTATTCCTTTAATTTCTACTTATTATTCAGCTTTTTTAGCTGTAGTTTTTTTAGGTGCAGCCTTTTTAGCAGCAGCTTTTACAGGTGCAGCCTTCTTAGCAACAACTTTTACAGGTGCAACTGTTTTGGCTGGAGTTTTATTAGCTGTGTCTTTTTCTGTAGTTATCTTTTCCGGCACTGATTTTTTGGCTGGAGGAGCCTTGGCACTGATTTTATCAATTTTTACCAGTGTGTGTGTCTGGCGGTGACCATATTTTCTGCGATAAGTTTTTCGACGCTTACGTTTAAAAACGATAACTTTTTGGTCTTTTCCATGCTGCAGTATTGTGCCCTGAACTTTTGCTCCAACTATTACCGGTTTCCCAAATTTCAGTTCACTCTCTTCTCCTCCTATGGCCAGCACCTGATCTGTTTCAAAAGCATCTCCTGGTTCTGCTCTAATCCGGGCCAAACGAATAGTTTCGCCTTGAGCTACACGGTACTGCTTTCCATCTGTACGTATAATTGCAAACATTTTCCTGTTCTCAGAGTATAAAGTGATTTATATGATAACCTGTGATTCTAACTTAAAAGTTAACTTGAAATCAAGCTTATTCATAAAATTTTCTACTAAAAATTCTTCTTCTGGGTTTTTTATCGTCTTGAACAGTGACGTGTGCTAACATTAATTTTTATTTTGAGAAACTAATTTTCTAAAGATGAGCTGCAAGAATTTCTACTTAAGCCAATTCTGGGCAGAATAGATAAAATAGAAGCTGAATTTGAAAAATCAAATGAAGGTATTGCTAAAATAACCATCAACCGTCCTGAAGTTCGTAATGCATTTCGTCCACTGACAGTCCGTGAAATGCGTTCTGCCTTGAATGACGCGCGGGAAGACACAAAAATCGGAGTAATAATTTTAACAGGTGAAGGTGAAAAAGCTTTTTGTTCCGGAGGAGATCAACGTATACGCGGCTCTGCAGGTTATGAAGACAGTGAAACTGGACATCTGCGTCTCAATGTTTTAGATTTTCAGCGGGAAATCAGAACCTGTCCAAAACCTGTTGTAGCAATGGTTGCAGGATATGCCATTGGCGGCGGACATGTTTTGCATGTGATGTGTGATTTGACTATTGCAGCCGATAACGCAATTTTTGGGCAAACAGGACCTAAGGTAGGCTCCTTCGACGGAGGTTATGGTTCCAGCTATCTGGCTCGAATGGTAGGACAGAAAAAGGCCCGCGAAATCTGGTTTTTATGCCGACAATATACTGCACAGCAAGCTTTGGAAATGGGAATGGTTAACACAGTCGTTCCTCTGGAGAAACTTGAAGAAGAAACACTGCAGTGGTCACGAGAAATGTTGCAGCATTCGCCGATGGCATTACGCTGTTTAAAGTCGGCACTTAATGCAGATTGTGACGGTCAAGCCGGCTTACAGGAATTGGCTGGAAACGCAACCATGCTTTATTATATGTCTGAGGAGGGACAGGAAGGACGAAATGCCTACCTGGAAAAGCGCAAACCGGATTTCAACAAATTCACCCGCTATCCATGAGTTGTCCCTGGTTTTCTTAACAGGGTCCATGCTAATTTGTTTAAAAAAAATTTTGTAGTGAACATTTCTAATTATTTACAGGTCTGGCTGTCGGCAATTCGTCCAAAAACTTTGGGTGCAGCCGTTTCTCCAATATTGATCGGCACTACAATGGCTTTTGGAGATGGAAAGGGACATGCACTTGCAGCCTTGGCAGCACTTTTGGGTGCACTGCTGATTCAAATCGGGACGAACTTTTCCAACGATTATTATGACTATATCAAGGGGGCAGACACCGAGGAACGTCTTGGTCCCGTCCGTGTGACACAATCAGGACAAGTCAGACCAAAAACAATGCTCTGGAATTTTGTGATGGTTTTTGGACTGGCTACTTTGGTGGGAATTTATCTTGTTTTTCGGGGCGGCTGGCCTATTGTTATAATTGGGATACTTTCAATTGCTTCAGGAATACTATACACAGGTGGGCCATGGCCGCTTGGTTATTTGGGTCTTGGAGATTTATTTGTACTAATTTTTTTTGGTCCTGTTGCAGTAGGCGGAACCTTTTATGTGCAAGCTCTTGAAATTACACCGGTAGTTATTTTTGCAGGACTCGGTCCCGGACTATTAGCTACAGCACTCCTTGCCGTTAATAATTTACGTGACGAACCAACGGATAAGAAAGTTGGAAAACTTACCTTAGCTGTCCGTTTTGGCACCACCTTCGCTCGAGCAGAATATCTGGCAGCCATTGTGTTTTCAGCAGTGATTCCTTTCATTTTAGCTTTTTGGACGGAAACACATTGGTATGCTTGTATTTCTGCACTGATAATTATTCCAGGCTTCTCTTCAATTCGTCAAATAATTTCTGGAGTAAAAGGTAGTGAACTGAATATAACTTTGGCCTCCACCGGTAAACTCATCCTAATCTATGGAATTCTTTTTTCTCTGGGATGGTGGATTGGATAAAAATGAGCCTTTGCCGTTGGAAACTATTTCATTATTCTCTCCCATTAACAGAACCTCTGTACCTGCTTGGACATGAAATGCATGAGCGTACCGGTTTGATTCTTCGACTTAACGATGGCAATGACGGCACCTCAGTTGGTGATAATTTTGGTGAGGGAGAGATTGCTCCACTCTCAGGTATGCAACCGGAAACTCTGTCAGAAGCTGAAAACCAAATCGGGGATTATCTTTCCGGTAACTGCCTTCCAGTCACTTGTTCTACATCTCTTTTTAGATCCGTTAATTTTGGTTTAGACATGGCTCTAAGAACCATGTTTCAAAGTCCCAATGTTTCAAAGTTTCATAGTTTAAAAGAGACGGCAGGGAATGATCCCAAACCCTCAAAAACTGATTTTACAGGACAAATATTTCCAGTGAATGGTCTGGCGGTTGGTTCCGGAACTGTACTTGAAATGGAATGTGAAGAACTTCGAAATGGTGGATTCAAGGCGGTAAAATTAAAAGTTGGACGATCAACAATCCAGCAAGACATTGAGCGTGTCAGACTTGCTCGAAAAATTCTTGGTGATGAAATACCACTGCGCCTTGATGCAAACCGAGCCTGGGAATGGGATGATGCCGTAAAATTTGCAGAGGCGGTGCAGGATTTTAATATTGAATACTGCGAAGAACCGCTACTTGACAGTAACAAACTGGAACAACTCCATCTACAAACTGGAATGCCCCTGGCTCTTGATGAAACACTTTGGTATGCTCCAACTCCAAAAGCTGATGCACCAGCCAAACATGTATCGTTATCCGGAATCAGGGCCTTGATTTTAAAACCAGGTATTTTGGGTGGTTGGAACAACACAAAAATGTGGATCGAACATGCACAAAAATACGGTATCCACTGTGTTTTGAGCAGTTGTTTTGAAAGTGGTCTGGGTTTGAACTGGATTGCTTTTATGGCAAATGAACTCTTGTCTGAACAGTTTCCAGCAGGTTTGGATACTTCAAAATGGTTTGAGCAGGATTTGATTGAACCTCGGTTTTTAATACAAAACGGGAATTATGTTTTTCCTGACTCGTGGCCAAAATCCAAAGATACTTTTTTGGAAATAATTTCCGAAGGTACTTGCGAAATTGGAGACTTGGACTGATGTTTGACGTTAATCCAAATATACTGAATCAAGTTCTGGAACATTACGAAAATCAACCATTTTTGATCTCTGAAAAACGTTCCTGGACTTTTGCAGACTTCATTAGTGAGGCACGTCTTTTGAGTGATTCCCTGATGGCAAAATCACAACAGCGTGTCTATCTAAATTCAGAAAATCCTGAAAACCTGCTCAAATCAATGTTAGCTTTGTGGATGCGAGATGCAGTAGCGATTCCATTAAATCCACAAATACCGGAAAAACAAAAAATAGAGATGTTGCAGAAAATCGGCTGTACTTTTAGTTATACAGAATTACAGCACGAATTTAAATCTCACCCTACACCTGAAAATTCTTTACAACCAAACCCTGCTGAAAATTCCGACACTGTTGCTGGAAAGGAGGTAAACTCACTAAATCCAAAAGACTGGGCTACGATCATTTTTACTTCCGGTAGTACCGGTTCTCCAAAAGCAGTGGTGCATTCGCTGGCCAATCATTTTTACAACGCACTTGGAGCAAATGAGCGAATGCCTCTGAATCCTGGAGATCGTTGGTTGTTATCGATGCCGATGTATCATGTAAGCGGATTAGCTATTTTGTTCCGGACTATGCTTTCTGGTGCGGCAATAGTGATTCCTGCTAAAAAAGTATCACTGTCCGAGACACTACTAAGCCGGAGAGTCACACACCTTTCTCTGGTTCCAACTCAACTTCATCGCTTGCTGCAAACGACAAAAGGAAAAGACGCTTTAAGCCAACTCAAGTTGATTTTACTGGGAGGTGCATCCATTCCTGAAACATTGCTTGAACAATCCGCACAGCTTGGACTGAACGTGCAAACGACTTACGGTTCCACAGAAATGGCTTCTCAGGTGGCAACCGGAAAAAGCGGGTTTTACCAGGTTTTGCCGTTTCGCGAAGTCCGGATTGCTGCAGATAATGAGGTCGAAGTACGTGGAAAAATCAGTTTTTTGGGTTACCTGGACGAAACTGGACTGCATCAGCCGTTTGATGAAAACGGCTGGTTTAAGACGGGAGATATAGGTCTCTGGTGTTCCAAAGATCCAAAAAATGAGGGAGATGTGGATTCATTGAAAATTACTGGACGTAAGGACAGCATGTTCATTTCCGGTGGTGAAAATATTCATCCGGAAGAAATAGAAAGAATTTTGCTTCAATTTGGAAAGACCGAACAAGCAGTAGTAGTTGCAGTACAAGACGCAGAATTCGGGGCACGACCGGTAGCTTTTTTAAAAACCGGAGAAGATTCTTCAGAATCTGACTTAAAGAATTTTTTGGAAAAACGACTGGCAAAATTTAAAGTTCCGGATTTGTTTTTAGCATTGCCGGAATTGGTTGAATCTGAAATAAAGCATAATAGAGTTGAGCTTTCAAAATTAGCTCAGCCGCAATTCGACCTGTGGCGGAAGGGAAACACTAAAAACGACAGTAAAACTGCTATTTTTAACCAGTGGCTGAATCAATTTCAACTTGGCTGGATGCGAGTTGCCCTGAGCGAAGAAAGACAGGTTTTTTCACTGCTTGATCTCAGGGATAAGGGAAATATGCAACGTTTGCATCTGCGGGCAAATTCACGCAAGGAAGTAATGGAGTGGCTGTTGGCCACAGAAAATCGGAAATTACTTGAAGTACGGCAAAATGGGGATCAAATGACAAAAACCGGCCTAAAATGGATTCCAGTTCCCGCTACGAAACGTGGGGCGATCAAAGAAAGCTTTGAAATCGTCAGGCTTTTAGACGATGAACTCCCGGAAAACAAAACGCCACTGTACGATGTCCAGGATCGTGGAACATTCAAAACATTACTAATGCCTCAGAAAATACTGATAAAAAAATTGACAGAAAATCTTCAGTCAAACCTCTCGGGTCATTTGACCGCTGTTGCCTCAAAAACTTTTCAATCAGAACATGAATGTCTTAATTCCCAGGCACCTGTTTTTAAAATAAATTGGCCCTGGGAATTTCATGAAGCAGTTTTCCAAACCGGGGTATTCCTGCCAAAATTAAACAGCATGTTTTTGCTGCGTTGCCTATACAGACGAATTGCTTCAGGTTTGCAGTTCCTCGGATGGAAAGTTCAGTTGATGAGAGAATTGTCATGTAAAGACAATATGGAACATCCATTTTGGGAACTCAGCTTGGAAGCAGAAAAATTAATCGAAACCGAATTGTGCAAGTCCGGTTTGTGTTCCACAAATGATTTTCGACAGGCAAATACACCCAAAATTGAACGTAAACGCCGTGCTGATTTTCAAACAAAATTTGATAACTCGTTCAGTTAAATCAGCAAAATTTTTTAATGACATCAAGAATATAATAATACTAAATATTTTTTTGTATTTTAGACTTGACAGATCCTTAAAAATCAATGGGAATACCGATGATTCTATAAATGTATGGGATGGTTTTTTATAATGTGTTCAAAAGGAGATTTATATGAGAGCACTCGCAAAAATTGTACTGACATTGACTGCAGTCGGTGCCATGGCGTTCACGGCAACAGCTGGAACACTTGAAGATGTGAAAGCTCGTGGTGAGCTTCGCTGTGTGGTTAGTACTGGAATTGCCGGATTTGCATATCCGGATTCAGATGGAACCTGGAAGGGTTTCGATATTGATTTCTGCCGGGCAACCGCAGCAGCAGTTTTGGGCGACTCGTCCAAAATCAAGGCAGTTACCTCAACAGGAAAAACACGTTTCACCAAGCTGAATTCCGGCGAAGGTGACGTTTTATGGCGTAACACTACTATCACCTTTTCCCGTGATGTTGGTGTAAAGTTGACTTTTGTTGGAGTCAACTATTATGACGGACAAGGTTTCATGGTCAATAAGAGCCTTGGTGTCAGCAGTGCGAAAGAGTTGGACGGTGCTTCGGTTTGTATCCAAACCGGAACAACCACTGAGTTGAATCTTGCCGACTTCTTCCGTGCAAACAACATGTCATATGAAGCAGTGACAATCGAGAAAAACTCGGAAGCACGTGCAGCTTATCTGTCAGGCGTTGTGACATTTACACAACTGATGCCTCAGGTTTAGCATCTACTCGCGCTAAGTTTGATGATCCTACGCAGCACGATCCTTCCGGAAATCATTTCCAAGGAGCCGTTGGGTCCCGCAGTTCGTCAAGGTGACGATCAATGGGCCGACATTGTCCGCTGGATTGAACGCATTGATCACAGCTGAAGAATTAGGTGTTACATCATCAAACGTGGACAGCATGAAGGGTTCCAATAACCCTGAAATTCTGCGTCTTCTCGGTGTTGAAGGCAGTCAAGGTGAAGAGCTTGGATTGAGCAAAGACTGGGCTTATCAGGTCATCAAGCAAATTGGAAACTACAGCGAAATATTCGAGCGCAATATCGGTACAAATACACCGATTGGCTTGGCGCGTGGTTTGAATGACCAATGGAATAAGGGAGGACTTCAGTATTCTCCACCATTCCGTTAATCGTCGTTTTAATTAAACGTTGATTTGAGCGCACATATTCTCCCTTTGAGTATGTGCGCTTTTACTTTCCACACAAGCAATTGATCCCTGCAGTTCAACGGGAAATTTCCCACAATGAACATACCTGCCTCTACTGAAAATCACCATAATATTTTGTTGCGTTTGTGGCGTGATAAAGACACCCGTTCTATTTTTATACAAATCATCACGATGGTGATTGTGTTCACTTTATTGGGGTTAATAATACATAATGTTGTTATCAATCTGGAAATAGCAGGAAAAGACTTCAGCTTTGGTTTTTTAAATTATCCTGCAGGCTACGATATTACCTTTCAGCCATTCATTTCTTATTCACCCACCGACACCCATTTACGAGCAGCAGCAGTTGGAATTTCTAATACCCTCCTGGTTGCAGTTTCAGGAATTATTCTTGCTTCAATATTGGGCTTCACCATGGGAGTTTTGAGACTTTCAAACAATTGGCTTATCAGCAGACTTGTCTATGTTTTTCTCGAATTCACCAGGAATGTCCCGGTTCTCTTACACATACTTTTCATCTACAGCATTTTCCTCTACACTCTTCCTGTTCCAAAAAAAGCAATCAACATTTCAGATACAGTATTTTTAACTAATCGTGGATTTATTTTACCGTCACCGGTTTTTGAGGATGGTTTTGGATTTGTCTGGATTGCACTGCTTACTGCAATAGCAATTGTGGTATTTTTTGTACGCTGGGAACGCAAGAATCAGGATGCAACCGGTGAGCACTATCGCGTGTTCAGCATTTCCCTAGCCATCCTGTTCGGCTTACCACTGATTGTATTTTTTATTTCAGGTGCTCCGATGGCATGGGAAATTCCTGAATTGAAAGGCTTCAACTTTAAGGGTGGTACAACAATAAAACCAGAATATATAGCACTCACATTTGCCCTGTCATATTACACTGCCTGTTTCATTGCGGAAATCGTACGTGCAGGAATTTTGGCTATCAGTCGTGGACAAACCGAGGCTGCACTCGCACTTGGTTTGCAACAAAACCGTACCCTGCAGCTGGTCGTCATACCGCAGGCACTACGTGTGATAATACCACCCCTGGCCAGTCAATATCTCAATCTCACCAAAAACTCTTCTTTGGCTATTGCCATTGGTTACATGGATGTAGTCGCAACTATTGGAGGCATCACCTTGATGCAAACGGGTAAAGAGATGGAGACAATGATAATTGTACTTCTGACTTATTTGTTTTTTTCACTAATTATTTCAACATTTATGAACTGGATCAACCGAAGAATGGCGCTGGTTGAACGATAACGCAGATTGAAAGTGAATAATACCACTCCAAAAAATTTCCTCCCGGGAACTCATCCGAATTGGCCGCCACCCATCAGTAACAGAGGACTGCTGGCGTGGGTCAGAAACAACTTGTTTTCATCGCCTCTGAACACTGTACTGACTATAATGTCTTTCTTGTTGTTATGGTCGATAATACCTCCATTTTTTGAATGGAGTGTTACGAATTCCATCTTCACTGCAGACTCCAGAATACAATGCTGGGATCAGATGGCAGTACCGGGAGCAGGCGCCTGCTGGGCTTTCATTGATGACCGTTTAGCTCTTTTTACTTATGGTTTTTATCCTGAGCCTTTGCGTTGGCGTGTAAATTTGTCATTTGTGCTGCTGATCCTCTAGCACCACTATCCGCCATCATAAATACTGCCCGGCAGAAAATACGGCTTATGGTATTCTGCAATTTTCCCATTCATTACCGGATGGTTGCTAGTCGGAGGTGAAGTCTACGGATTCGGCTTTGAACCTGTAGACACTGACAAGTTTGGCGGTATTTTGCTTACTCTGATTCTAGGTGTAACTGGAATAACTTTTTCGCTTCCGATTGGTATTGCATTGGCTCTTGGACGTCAATCAAAATTGCCAGTGCTGAGAATTATGTGTGTACTTTTCATAGAGTTCATTCGTGGTGTACCCCTGATTACTTTGCTCTTTGTGGCTTCTACAATGCTGGCTTACTTTCTACCTCCCGGGACCAACTTTGATTTACTTTTGCGAGTTCTGATAATGGTGACTCTCTTTGCCTCGGCATACATGGCCGAGGTCATCCGCGGCGGTTTACAGGCAATTTCCAAGGGGCAGCATGAAGCCGGTGATTCACTTGGACTGACATACTGGCAGGCGAATCGGTTGATCGTACTGCCGCAGGCACTAAAAATTTCGATACCGGGTATAGTAAATACTTTCATTGGACTTTACAAAGATACAACTTTGGTACTGATCATCGGTATGATGGATATCTTAGGCCTTGGAGATGCTTCATTGGCGGATGCAAAGTGGGCAGGGTTAGCACACGAGATTTATCTTTTTGTGGCTCTGTATTTTTTCGTCAGTTGTTTCGGCATGTCCCGCTACTCACTTTACCTGGAAAAGAAACTGCATACAGGCCATTAAAAGTTAAAAATTAAAACCTAAAATTTTCTCATGTCTACAATAGCGGATACTAAAACAAGTGAAACGGAAATCATGATTTCCATTGATTCAATGCACAAGTGGTTCGACGACTTTCATGTTCTCAAGAACATTAACCTGGAAGTTAAACGTGGTGAAAAGGTTGTCATCTGCGGACCATCCGGTTCCGGAAAATCTACTCTTATACGTTGCATTAACAGACTTGAAGAACACCAGCAGGGAAGTATTGTGGTTGACGGTACAGAACTGACAAATGATCTCAAAAATATCGAAATCGTACGCTCAGAAGTAGGTATGGTATTTCAGCATTTTAATTTATTTCCACACCTGACTGCTCTTAGAAAACTGTACTTTGGCGCCAATTTGGGTCCGTAAAACACCCAAGGCAGAGGCTGAAGCGACCGCTATGGAGTTTCTAGAGCGAGTCAAGATTCCTGAGCAAGCTGACAAATACCCGGGTCAGCTTTCAGGTGGCCAACAACAGCGTGTGGCGATTGCCCGCTCTTTGTGTATGCGCCCCAACATTATGTTATTTGATGAGCCCACCTCGGCGCTTGACCCAGAGATGATCAAGGAAGTGCTCGATACCATGGTTTCGTTAGCTGAAGAAGGTATCACTATGTTGTGTGTGACCCACGAAATGGGCTTTGCCAAGCAAGTTGCAGACCGAGTGATCTTTATGGACGAAGGTGAGATCATTGAGTCCAATACGCCCCATGAATTCTTTGATAATCCACAACATGACCGTACCAAGTTGTTCTTGAGTCAGATTTTAGGTCATTAAAACAGCCTTAGACTAGTGCTCACCTTCTGGTGGGCACCATAAGGTTGCCTTTCTATTGCTTTTCTCTACGTCTTTGAAATTATGTCGTTGCAACAACACCTTGCCATTATTGAACAACAATTAGGACGCCCACCAAGGGCCTTAAAGGCCATCGCTGCGAGTTCTAACAGTGGTGTGCCCTTGGTGCTAAAAATGCACCCCTTAATGGACAACAAGCCTTTTCCAACCTTATATTGGTTGAGTTCAAAAGATCTTCACAAAGCCATTAGCCAGATAGAAATGACTGGCATGGTCAAACAACTCGAACAACAGTTGCAAGACGACCCAAAGTGGATGGCGCAGACTTATTATCACAAAATGCCGATAATTTTGAAAACATAACAAAACGAACCACCAAACAGTTTTTAGGTTTGATGGCAGACTCACCGTTATTAGCTTCCAGTTGTGAATCCGGTTAGATTCCTCTGACAAATTGATTATTACCAAACCTAAAATTCTAACATTCAGTTAATTTTTTGCTAAGCAAAAGCTCATGAATCAGACTCTTTCACTTAAAAATAACGGAAATTCTGGAATATTTTTTGACAAACGTTTAGGAACAAATCTGGTTGCGTTGGCTTTGGTTGGTGGCGGGTTATGGTTTAATGGCCCATGGCGAGAAACTCTGTTAAACACAGGACTTTTTGCTCTTTCAGGTGCAATTACCAACTGGCTGGCTATTTATATGCTTTTTGAGAGAGTACCGGGATTGTATGGTTCCGGTGTCATTCCACTGCATTTTGAAGATTTCAAAACCGGCATCAATGAATTAATTATGCATCAGTTTTTTAACCGTGAAAATGTGGAAAAGTTCTTTGCAAATTCTTCCGGTTCAAAGATTCTTCCCAATTTTGAAGATGTCTTCAAAAAAGTAAATTTAAATCCTGCTTTTGACTCGTTGCTGGAAGTGATAGAAAACTCCAGTTTTGGTCCAATGTTATCCATGGTGGGAGGAGTACAAGCTCTGGAACCTCTACGCGAACCTTTTAAGGGAAAGCTACTGGTTGCTGTACAGAAAATCTCGAAAACTGAACCTTTTTACGCTTCTAGAATCTTTAGGTGTCCTATTTCACAGCGATGCTTTCAAGCCAGGTGGAGCAAATCATTGACAATCGGCTTGCAGAACTAACGCCAGAACAGGTGAAAGACATTATACAAGAAATGATCCACAAGCACCTGGGCTGGCTGGTTGTCTGGGGAGGTGTCTTTGGTGGTCTAATTGGCCTTATCACGACCTTTGTATTTTAGAAACGTTCACTAACTATTGAGAATTGTTTCAGTAAACAACCAGTGTTAATTCCTATAAGCTATAATCATGAATCCCTAGTCCTATCATGCCCACAGAAAAACTCCTGCAGTTACTAAAGGAAATTACTGAAGAAAAAATTCCGTTCAATAAATTAATTGGAATGAAAATAGATACGCTGGATTTAGACAAGATCGGAATTCGATTCGAAATGAGTCCTGAACTGGTCGGAAATTTCACTCGTGGCAATCTGCATGGAGGGGTTATATCTTCTGTACTGGATGTAACAGGAGGTATGGTGGCTTGGACGGGGATAATGAAAAAAATGGAGGGTCAGTCATTTGATGAAATTTCTAAACGTTTTAATAAAATAGGTACTATTGATATTCGTGTTGATTACCTGCGTCCAGGTTTAGGCGAATATTTTGTTGCAACCGGGAGTACCCTTCGTACAGGTAACAAAGTATCTGTTACTCGTATGGAATTACACAATGACAAAGGAATCCTGATTGCAGTCGGTACCGGTACCTATGTAGTTGGCTGAGTTAATTCCCGCAAATGCATAAACAGACGACATCAGATGAATGTGAAAGGACTTGACACTTAGCTGAAAAACTCTTCATCATAGATGCACAATCGGAGCGTAGCGCAGCCTGGTAGCGCACACGCCTGGGGGGCGTGGGGTCGCTGGTTCAAATCCAGTCGCTCCGACCACCTGCCTGATGCATACTTCAACATAAATCCCGTCTAATTTAGTTAAAACAAACTAAGGGTTTCCTGTTATTAGGCTGACTGTCGTAATTAGGGCTTGCTGATTAGTGATATTTTTCAATAAAATCAATATGTAATTATTCGATATTGAATGTCATGTGCATTGGGTTCTCCTTAACCCACATAAAAGACATGCACATCCGTTGCTTGAGTACCTCATCATGCAAACTGTTTTCACTGGGATGTGACGCTGCTTTAGATTATTCTCCATTGTCATTCAGGGCGAAGTTCTGCGTGGAGCAGGAATGACAAAAGAAATACTTTTTCAGTGAAACTTAATTTTATAACCCATTTTTACTATTTGTTATTTTACAGAGACAGACTATGACCGATCGTCGTATCGAAGACCTAAATATTGCCAGCCAACAGGTATTAACTTCACCTGAAGATTTAAAAACCCAACTGCCTACAACAAGCATGATTGCCGATGGGGTAATGCAGGCTCGCCAAATCATTAAAAATATTTTAGATGGTAAGGATCACCGCTTATTTGTGGTGATAGGTCCCTGCTCTATTCATGATCCGGAGGCTGCTTTAGACTATGGGCGCCGCTTGGCAGTTAGCGAAGGAAGTTGACGACCGCATGCTCATCGTGATGCGTGTCTATTTTGAAAAACCAAGGACGACTGTTGGCTGGAAAGGATTGATCAATGATCCAGAACTTAACGGAAGCCACAAAGTAAATAAAGGAATAGAGCTTGCGCGTAGGATTTTGTTGGAAATCAACAATCTCGGCCTGCCGTGCGCTACTGAAACTCTTGATCCTATCGCACCACAATATGTGGCAGATTTGATTTCCTGGAGCGCAATCGGAGCACGTACAACTGAATCTCAGACACACCGTGAAATGGCAAGTGGTTTATCGATGCCAGTCGGTTTTAAAAATGGAACTGACGGTGGCTTGGATGTGGCTCTCAATGCAATGAAATCTGCTTTGCAGCAACACCATTTTATCGGAATCAATAATGATGGTGTTTCCTCTGTCATCAAGACTTCAGGTAATCAAAATGTTCACCTGGTTTTACGTGGCGGAAACAACGGTCCAAATTACGATGCAGTTTCAGTCCACATTGCTGCAGATGCACTTGCTTCAGGAGGCTTGCCCAAAGCGATCATGATTGACTGCAATCATGCAAATTCCGGAAAAGATCCTTCCCGGCAGGAACTGGTACTGAGAAACACAATTCTTCAAATTAAAGACGGAGACAATTCCATCATTGGAACAATGATCGAAAGTAACATTAACGGCGGGAACCAGCCAATTTCAGCAGAAATGAAATATGGTGTTTCTGTAACAGATGCCTGCCTGGATTGGGACAACACTCGGAGAATATTACTTGATGCACACCAATCTCTGAAAAACGGCAGCTGAAATTTTATTGTTACTGCAGACTAAAATCACTATAAATAAAATTATCAGCAAAAGATGTGAATATAGAGCAATGGACAATAGAAAAAATTTTGAATTGGACACAGGTCCATTTTGAAAAAGTACGTCCGGACTCTCCACGCCTGGATGCTGAACTGCTACTTGCCTATGTGCTTGACTGTCCCCGTTTGGATCTTTATCTTCGGGCAGACCAACCTTTGAACGAGAAAGAACGTGGTGCGTACCGTGAACTGGTTCAGCAACGTGCTGCAGGTTGCCCTATTGCATATTTGACAGGAGAAAAGGATTTCTGGTCCTTGACACTTGAAGTAAGCAAAGCAACCCTAATTCCACGTCCAGATACAGAAACACTGGTAGAAACTTCAGTAGAGAAAATCCTGGAATGGCAACAAACCCATCCCAAAGCAACTTGCAATATTGCTGAACTCGGAACAGGAACAGCCGCAATACCTCTGGCTTTTTGTGCTGAACTCCAAAACCTGAATATTATATCTGTAGACTGTTCTGCAGAGACATTAAAAGTTGCAGCCCGAAATTTAGAACGTTATCAAAATTTACTTGCTCCACGTAACAACAGTCTGAAGCTTGTAGAGAGTGACTTATTTTCTGCAATTAAACCTGCTGCAAATCTTGATTTTATAATCAGCAACCCACCTTACATTCCCACTGAAACCATTTCTACTTTGCAGGTTGATGTTTGTCAATATGAACCCAGTATTGCGTTAGACGGTGGTACTGACGGCTTGTTTTTTTACAAGTATCTACTCAAAACTGGTCCAAGTCTGCTTAAAAGAAGTGGTGAAATGATTTTGGAAATAGGCTTTGACCAGCAAGTTGAATTGACAGAACTGCAGGACCATTTCCCAGAATGGACTCCCGCTACTTTCCTTCCGGATCTCCAGGGAAATATCCGCGTCTGCTGTTTGCAACTGGAGTGTTAGCGGACTCCCATTAATTCAGTTGATATTTCAGGTGTTTTTCCTGCAATCAAATCCGCAGTAATACGAGCCGTACCGCAGGACATGGTCCAGCCCAAATGCCCGTGTCCGGTATTGTAAAATAAATTTGAATGTCGTTCTTTTCCCAGAATTGGTGTACCTTCCGGTGTCATAGGTCGAAATCCGGACCAGAATTGTGCTTTGTCATAATTTCCTGCATTTGGAAAAAGTTTTTTTGAAGTACTCAGAATGTGTTCAAAATCTTCTGGAGTATGTCCTATGTCGTATCCGGTAAATTCTGAAACAGAACTAACCCTGAAATGATTCCCCATTGGTGCAAACCCCAATAAATCTTCTTCATGCAGTCCTCCAATTCTGGGTGGAGTATGACCTTTTTCTACTGGAATTGTAATCGAGTAGCCCTTGACCGGACAGACAGATATCCTAACTCCCAGGGAAGTACGTACCAGCAATGGACTCCAGGCACCAAGACAAAGCACATAATTATCTGCAGTGAAAACACCGCGGTTAGTTACTACCCGTTTGATTCTGGTCCCGGATGCTTCAAGACGCTCAATTGTAACTCCGGACTCAAAAGTTCCACCCATTCCCCTGCAGCACTCCATCAATTGTTCTGTAAAAATTTTGGAGTCTCCGGATTCATCTGTAGGAGAAAACACTCCACCCGCAATCTGATCTTTTGAATCCCTTAACTCCGGAACAATCTCCAGTACGCGTTCTTTTTCAACGGTCTCCAGTGTCTGTCCAATCTCCTGGAGTAAACGAACGTGTGAACTACTTGCAGCCAATGCTTGTGAATTTCGATAAAGATAAATCAGGCCATTTACATTTTGTTCATATTGGATGTTTGTTTCCTCTACTACTTCTTTCAATTTTTTTTGAGAATATGAGGAAATTCTATGTTTTGCCAAAGAATTCCTTTTAGCTTTGTATTCAGAACATTGAAACAGGAATTTCAAACCCCAGCGAATAAATTGTGGATCTGCCTGAAACTTCATCCGGAAAACCGGATCTTTATGAAACAGGGAATTAAACCATATTTTGAGAGCTTTGGGTGAGCCCCAGGCAATGGAATGTCCTGTGGCAATCAGTCCTGCATTACCATAACTCGCTCCTCCAATTCCAGGTGGTAGACGGTCAATAACCAACACTTTATGACCGTCTTTAAGTAGTTGATAGGCGGTAGTGACTCCAACAACACCACCGCCAAGAATTAAAACTTCCATTTTGTTTAGACTGATTTATTTTAATCTCATTTTACTAATTTAACACTTCTGCGAAGTCCCGGCAGAAAAACCCAGAGAATTCCTGCCAGCATTATTGTTCCACCAAATGCTTCATAACCATTGATTAGAGTACCGAAAACCAAAAGCTCAAATATAAGCGAAACAACCGGTGAAAAAGAACCAACAATAACTGTCTTGGAAATAGTGAGGTAACGCAAAGCATAAGTATAGGAAACCCGTCCTACAAACGGTCCACAAAAAGCTGCCAGTGCCAGCCACTGCCACTCAATAAATTCTAAAACCGCAACTCCGCTTCTTACTTCCTCCAGACTCCAAAGTATTACAAGTGCAAGAGCTAATCGTGAAACATTTAAAACCTGTGGATTTATTTCATGAATAATACTTTTTGTCAGAACCTGCATTACTGCAAAACTAAAAGCTGTCGTAATAGCCCAGATGATTGCAGACCACTCATTAAGTTCAAAACTCAAAATATTCAGTTTCATCACGATTATGCCTGCAATAATAAACACTACTGCAACCCAAACTCGAGCAGTTATAATCTCTTTCAAAAATAACCAACTCAGTAGCATTGCAATAATAATCTCACTGCGCGAAAGTAAAATCAGCATAGTCGGGGATGCCAGATTCAAGGCCTGGCAAATTGAATAATTGCCGAGTAGTCCTGCCAGGGAGATCAGCAAAGTAATTCTCCCAATTTTCCAGGAATATTTAGTTTGATTACGTGCAAGCCAGGCTCCCGGTAGTGAAAACAAAAGAGCCCACAGGAAAACACCCCAGATGACAGTTAGAGGTGCAACTGTTTCCAGGCTCAAACGGTATGGAATTGCATAAAGTCCCCCTCCAAGCGTTGCGAGCAACGCAAAGCTAAGCCCCTTGGATTGATCACTCACTGACTACTTTCTTACATTCAATAATGGACACTATGAAATAATATTCAGGTTTTTAGACAAATCATGCTTAAACATAACGGCATGAGTCAGGTGCTAAGGCGACGAGGTAAAAGTTTTTTTTCAAACATCAGGAACTCAAAATCTCAGTGCCTTAGTTTAATGCCCAATAAAGTCACAAAGCCAGTACAGTTTGCTCAAAAAAAAATTGCTGCTAAATATTGATTTTTATTGATTGTTCATTTTCTATTTTTGAGCTTAAATAAGTCAAGTAAATTTACATCGTTATGAAAGCATGGTATGATAAAAATCTCTTTTTTGCCCCTAAAACTGTCTGATTATTCTGCACGATGCAACTTATCGGCATTGGTTTTGCCAGATCATACTGGATTTCATTAATTAAGCTGCTCCAAAATCAGGTTTCTCATCAATTGAATACCGAATTAGTTGGAGAGTCCCATTCAGTTTTAAATCCTGGAATCTTGTCAAAAGAATCTGTGGATATTACAGAAAGGATTGTAAAGCTGAAGCCAGACTGGGCTTTGTTTTCAGCAAGTGCGTTTGAAACTCCAGAACTGTGTCTAAATTTGCTACAGGAGGTTCAAAAAATTTCCAAAAAAAATTTACGCTTTGTATTGGCAATTGACGAAATCAATCCTGGTTTAACGATTTTATTAAAACTCCAGCCAGTCTTTGAGTTGGTCAACAAAATGCAATTTAAGATTTCTGATCCGGATTTGCTGCTGACACATCACATCCGGAGTTTTCCCAGAATTCGTCTGGGGAACGACTTTCGAACTTTGGATTACACTGATAACTGCGGAACACTTGTGCGACAATCTCCCAGTGAAGTTCCGCTCAACACCCTCATTCCATTCAAAAACATTCAGAAAATTGAAACACTAAAAGCTGGAACTGCACCAGAAAAGTGGCTCAATGATTTTTTACTTGAGCGCGACAATGTAGCTCATCCGGACCAGGTTGTGGGAATTCTCCGTGAGACAAAAGGCTGCTATCTTTTTCCAGGCATTCCATTTAATTCCATCCTGAGTTTGAAAATTAACAAAACTAAGATCGAACACGTAATTCGGCTTGATGAGTGCAGCATTAAAAATCCACCCTTTAAACGTTTCATTGAAAACATGGAACAGGAACATCGTTTATGGTTAAGTGCTGACAAAGAAAAAGCCAAACGTGCATCGGTTCACATTCATTGCTCAGGCAAGTATCCTATTATCAACACCTTGATGAAAAAGTTATTAAAGGAGATCGGATATAATAATTTTGAGTTAATTTCAGAAATTAAAAACGAAGAACTGAAACAGAAAAATTCTGATATTTATTTAAAATTAAACAATTTTCCAGCTAACAAAATCCGGCAGAAACACATAGAATTATTATTTTCATTAAGCATCCCGTCAAGAAGCTTAATCATTTTATTTTTTTAAGTGATCTAAAAATGGAAAATATTTCTGCTGCTTTACAAATTCCATATTCTGTAGAAGTAATCACGGAAGAATTTATTGAAAAAGATAAAAGATGCAGAAACGAAAAATCAACAAGCCCAAAGTGATCTGATGCTCCATACTCAGGAGCGGAATATCTTGAAAAAAATAACACCTTTTTCCAGAAAGCTGCTGGAAGCCCTGTCGGCCAGCAGGACGTGGGAAAGTGCTGTTGAACTTGCATCAAAAATTAAACAGCCAAGAGCGATCTTGTTTTGTGAAAATGAAAATGTTGCTGCTGAATTGAATCTCAGCTTAACTGAAGTTCCTAGAAAACTCTGGATCAACCCCTTCAAGTTTCAGCATGCCGAAGATTTGACTCAACTAAATTCAAAAATGACTCATTCCTATCTAAAACCGGGAACCATTATTATTTCAGCATCCGCACGAACTCACCTGGAAAACCTGTGTCGGAAAGCTCTTCTGGAAAGAAAACAATCTGAAACAGTTTTGCATGAACAAAAAATGCACATTAAGAAAATTAAAGCCAATATTTTACAGTTCAAAACAAAAAAAATAAATCCGCTTTTCACTGGCTCCATGTTTCACTTAAACAACTTCTATATCGAGATCGTCACTTGTTTCAAATTTCTCAAAGTAAAACAGAATGAACAGTTCTCACACTATTCAGGAGATAATTTTGCTCCTGAATGAATTTTGGAATAAGCAGGGTTGTATCCTGATGAATCCATATGATGTAGAAACTGGAGCTGGAACAATGAATCCGATGACCACACTCCGTACTATTGGTCCGGAAGAATGGAATGTGGCATACGTCGAACCTTCGCGACGACCTGCAGATGGACGTTATGGTGAAAATCCAAACCGTCTTTATCAGCATCATCAATATCAGGTAATTTTGAAACCATCACCTGATAATGTGGAAGAATTATATCTGACCTCCCTGAAAGCTTTGGGGATCAATCCGCTGGATCACGATATTCGTTTTGTTGAAGACAACTGGGAAGCACCAACACTGGGAGCCTGGGGATTGGGTTGGGAAATATGGCTGGACGGCATGGAAGTTACACAATTTACATATTTTCAGCAGGTAGGCGGAATTGAGTGCCAGCCAGTTTCTGCAGAATTAACTTATGGAATCGAGAGAATCGCATCTTATCTTCAGGATGTTGAAGACGTTTTTGACCTAGAATATACGAAAGGAGTCAGTTACGCTTCAATTTTCCGGCAACCAGAATTCGAACATTCAAAATATACTTTTGAAGTTGCTGACACAGAACTTATGATCCGCTGGTTCAACGATTATGAACAGGAAGCAGGGCGTGCTCTGGCTGAAAATCTTGTTTTTCCTGCTTATGATTATGTTCTAAAATGCTCACACACTTTTAACCAGTTGGATGCTGCCGGAGCAATCAGCGTTTCAGCACGTGCTTCATACATAGGACGTGTACGAACACTAGCTCAAAAAATAGCCAAAATTTTTCTGTCAGAACGTTGCAAACTGACCTTTCCCTTAATGAAAGATCGTGAAGCCGCTCATAAATGGGTGGAAAAACTAACCCCTGAAAATTAATGTGATAGCTGCATTGTGAATACATATTTACTTGAAATTGGACTTGAAGAAATGCCGGCACAGATGATTTTGCCTGCAGTTGAACAACTAAAATCTTTAGCAAACAAAACTTGCGAACTGCATAAGTTGAGTTTTGATAATATTCTAACTTTTTCCACTCCAAGAAGATTAACATTACAACTGCAGGGACTTCCGGAAAAACAAGCAGATCGAAAAATAGAATTAAAGGGTCCTCCGGCTGAAATTGCAAAAGATGCAAAAAATAACTGGAGCAAAGCTGCGCAGGGATTTGCAGGTAAAAATGGAGTTTCCGTTGACAATCTAGAAATTCGTGATTTCGAGGGCAAAGAGTATTTGTTTGTACAACGCGAAGAGTTGGGTAAGCCAGTTCCGGAATTACTTCAGGCAGAGGTAGAGCAGTGGATCTCTCAACTTAATTTTCCAAAAAATATGCGCTGGGGTTCATATCGGATGCGTTTCATTCGTCCGATACGCTGGATCGTTTCACTTTGGAATGATGAAGTTGTACCCGTTAAATTGGAAATGGTAGAAGCCGGAAATGAAACCAGAGGACATCGATTTTTGAGTTCAGGAAAAAGCGTACTTAAACAGGCAGCTGAATATGAAAAGCTGCTGGAAAAACTCAATGTGATGGCAAATTTTGAAAAACGGCGTGAATCTATTCTTTCACAAGTTAAAAAGCAGGAGCAGAAACACGGTTTTGAAGTTGAGTTGGAGGATAGACTGCTGACAGAAGTTACAAACCTGGTAGAGTGGCCCACTGTTCTTTTAGGTGATTTTGAAAAGGATTTCCTGGAACTTCCAAGTGAAGTGCTTGTAACCAGCATGGCTGTCCATCAGCGATATTTTCCCGTTTTTCAGAAAAATAAAGATAATAAAACAGGAGGAAAAAAGTTGCTTCCTAATTTCGTAACAGTACGTAACGGAGACGAAAGATCTCTTGAAACTGTACAGCGCGGAAATGAAAAAGTTTTACGTGCACGACTGAGTGATGCACGTTTCTTTTATTTGGATGACCAAAAAAAAGCTCTGTCTGATTTTCAAACAAAAGCAGATAATGTCGTATTTTTTCAGCAGCGGGGCTCGCAGGCTCAACGTGTTCAGCGTATTGCAGAACTCAGTGTTTATATCGCACATTCTTTAAACCTTTCAAAAACTCAAAAAAAACAGGTCCAGAGAATTGCGGAACTGAGCAAGTTTGATCTTGGAACGCGGATGGTTGCTGAGTTTCCTGAATTACAGGGAGTGATGGGTGAAAATTATGCTAAATTGAAAAATGAACCTGATTTGATTTGCAGCGGAATCCGGGAACACTATTATCCGCGCACTGCAAAAGATTCACTGCCGCAAAATATGGAAACAGTTGCTGTTTCTGTTGCAGATAAACTTGATATGCTGAACACCGCTTTCTCGCTGGACATGATTCCAACCGGCGCTGCAGATCCGTTTGCATTAAGGAGAACAGCACAGGGAATCATCCAGCTTATTTTCGGATCCGGTATTTCACTTGGTCTGCATGATCTTACTTCAGAAGCAATTCGTCTACTTGATGTCCAGCAAAATTTGGGACTTGACCGCTCAAAACTACAACACGAATTAATTAAATTCCTTCTTCAGCGCCAACGCTGGTATATGCAGCAACGTAATATCCGCTATGATTTAATTGAGGCAGTTCTCCAGATCCGGCCGTCAGATAGAGCAGAAAGCAAAGCTTTACCAGTTGAACAGCTTCAATTAGCTGAATTTTTGGGGAAACATCTTGAAACAGATATTTTCAAAAGATCCGTTGAAGCAATAGTTCGTGCTGCAAATATCAGTTACAAATATCCAAAGAAAATTGCCATAAATATGGATCAATCTACTTTGAAACTGGCTGAAGAAAAAAACTTTTTCACAGCTCTGCAGCCCATTCTCAACTCTGATCAGCAAGCCCGCTGGAATCCGGAAAACTACTTGAAACAACTGCATGCAATTGAACCGGTCGTAACCCGATTTTTTGAAGATGTTATGGTCATGGACGAAGATCCAGTGAAATGTGGAAATCGGCTTTGGCTGTGCAGTCGACTTGCAGAATGGTCCGGTCGGCATCTCGACTTACGGGCCATTGTTTTTGCCTGAAACTATTTTAGCCCTAAGAACACTAAGAAAAAAACTTTCTAAAACTATGAGACTCTTTTACTCAGTAAGTTCTTTGCCTTTATAAATACTTTGGTACTTTGAAACTCTTGTAACTATGAGCCTTAATGCCATAGTGCCTTCTTTACCTTTTTAAAACTTTGAAACACACGCCTGCATTCGGCATCCTTGCCTTTCATTTTTTGATTTTTGCTATAGTTAATCAAAATTTAAATCCACATCCAGATATGCTTGACCACTGGGTCTGGTCGCGCTACCTGAGCTTTTCTTATTATGAGCATCCACCGATGATTGCCTGGCTCATTCGTGGTATAACCTTCATTGGCGGAAATAATGAAACTGCTCTTGAGATCGGTTCACAACTGGTTACTTTAAGCATACTGACTTTAGTCTATGCCGGCACATTTCGTTTGTACGGAATTAAACCTGCCCTGGTAACCCTGCTTATTTTATGCAGTATGCCGTATTTCACTCTCGGCAGCATTTTTCTGCACATCACCCAGCCTTTTTTGTTATTTTGGATTCTGGCTCTTTTTCTGCTGATTCGTTTTCATCAGCAGCCTGCTAATAACTGGCTGCTTTGGATTGGAGTTGCGGCAGGATTTGGTGCACTTTCAAAGTACATAAACAGTTGGAACAATATCTATTTCTGCATCTTCTGCTTTACAGGAAAACCCGTAAAGATGTTCTTAACCCATGGCTTTATATTACAGGATTAATCTCACTGGCCATTTTTATTCCGGTAATTATCTGGAATGCACAACACGACTGGGTTTCATTCCGCTGGCAGCTGGGAAAAGGTGCTTCTGGAGCAGATTTTGGTGAAAACACATTGGCTTTTACAGTTGGACATTTGCTCCTGTTTTCTCCACTTTGGGCGCTGATGGGAGGCCTGGGTCTCTGGTGGATACGGGACCGTTTGGTTGAAGCAAGAAGTCCCGAATCAGTGATAACGGTGATTTCTATCTTTCCGCTGTTCTTTTTCACAGTAATGAGTCTCAAAGGTACCATCTCTGATCCACACTGGGCAAACCTGGCATATCTAGGAATTGCAATTATTCTGGGCAAGGAACTGCTATGGCGTTTCCAAAAGAAAAAACTTTATGTTTTATTGGCATCTGGATTATTAATCAATGTCGCCCTGACCGGAACTGTTGTTACTCACGCACTAAATCCATTGTTTGACTGGATGCCCTATGAACTGAAGAACTATGATTATTTAAAGAATAATAATGTCCCACAGGCTACCTTGGAAAAACTAAGGAATAATGACGAGCGTCTCTACAGCACGAGTCAGTATCGCCTGCATTTAAAGCAAATCCTTTCACCGGCTGAGATTGAGGAATACGGAGGATTAATCCAAAAAACCGCCATGGATATTTCCTCTGACCGGCTGACCAGGGTTCTTAAGTGGGACAAAACTGGTGAACAACTGCAGCAGTTGCTGGTTCAAAATGGAATTTCAAAAATTTCTTTCATAGTTTCACGTGAGTATCAGTTAAGCAGTGCTTTGTCTTTCTATCTGCCACACCAACCCTGGCCACACAGTATTGAAAAACCGGAACGTAATTTGTGGAGTCCGTTGGATGAAGTAAAAATGGGCCCCAGTATTTTCGTTTGTGAATTACAGGAATGTCAGGGTGGGGTAGTTGATTTTTATGAACGGTTTGAGATGCCGCTGCGTTATTTAGGAGAAATCGAAACCCGCAGGTATGACAGAATGGTTCGCAATTTACAGGTATATGAGCTCATTCCCTGAGTTCCCACTCACCCTACCGGTTGATGTTCATACCTTTGATAAATGAAGCAGAACATTTTAGTATGAAATGGTTCCACTCTAAATGGGGTTTTGAGAATAACCTGTAAGAGGGGCCTTAAATGAGGAAAGGTCTGGAAGAACCGAACTCCGTTTCGGGAGGAACGCCTTAACACTAAAATGCATCATCGAGTTCAAGATGCAGATCGGCTGCATCAATATCTTTTATTTGTTCAATTTTCATCCGTGCAGCCGAAGCAATTTTCTGAGCATCTCGAATACGCATTTCCACATCAAGAAGAATGTTAACCTGTACAGTCAGTTCCTGATTCAGATAGTGGCAGTAAATGTGGGTTATGCCCTCAATTTCAGGAATTACACTCAGGGCTTTTTTGACATCATTTTCTATTTCACTTTGAGGCCGCATCAGCACTATTTTTTGCGGATCTTCCGTGCCTTCCACCTCAAAAAAATCATCTTCTGCATCGACATGCACGAGTACTTCGTTAACAGCAGGTAACTTTTCTAAAATACCCAAACGCACTCTTTCCGCCACCTGATGTCCTGCGGAAATGCTCATCATGCTGTCCACTTGAATGTGTAAATCCACCAGCAGATGCGGCCCCATTCTTCGAGCCCGCATTTCGTGATAATGATCCACTCCTTCGATTCCAGACAGGATCTGTCCTAACTCACTGATGACTTCTTCCTCCACCGCCTCATCCGTCAGTTCGCGTATACTTTCATAACCAATGTTTATTCCAGTTTTTATAATCAGACCTGCAACCAGTACTCCGGCGATTGGATCCATTAATGGAAGTCCCCATTGCGCTCCTCCGATTCCGACGAGTGCCGCCACAGAAGATATTGCATCCGATCGGTGATGCCACGCATTTGCGAGCAAAATACGGCTTCCGGTTCGCCTGGCAACCATTCTTGTGGCATGATAAAGCACTTCTTTAACTGCAATTGCAATTCCCGCCATCCAAAGTGCAATTGTTCCAGGCACCTCTGGTGAATCCATTTTATTAAAAACATGCCAGGCCACTCCGATTCCAGTAAATAGCAGTAAAAGCGCAACAATAAAAGTGCCGACAGTTTCAAATTTTCCGTGTCCGTAAGGATGATTTTTGTCTTTCGGAATACCTGACATGCGCACCGCCCAGAGGGTGATTCCGTCAGAAAGCAAATCTGAAACAGAATGACCGGCATCCGCGATCAAGGCTGATGAATTTGCAATAAAGCCGATGAAGCCTTTGGCGAGTGCCAAAAGAAGATTTGCCAGCAGACCAAGCCAGGTAACTTTTAAGGCATCTTTTTCTGTGAGATCAGTTTTTTGCATTTCTTAAAAATTATTTTTTAGTTCCCGCAATGTCCGAAATACTTCTTTTTCTGATAAATTGTGTCCGGGTTCCCTGGACGTAACAGTTGCGCAAATTTCTGCTGAGGAGCAGCGCATAAACGGATTTGTCCTACGCTCCTCTGCCAAAGTAGTGGGAGTGGAAAATTTACCAGATGAACGCAGAGTAGTAACCGCAGCAAGTTTTTTATTAATTTCCGTATTTCCTGTTTCTACGCTCAAAGCAAAGCGCAAATTGGCTACAGTGTATTCGTGTCCGAAATACAGTTCAGTATCGTCCGGAAGTCCACCGATTTGAATATTAAGCGAATCATGCATTTGCTCAGGTGTTCCTTCAAAAAGACGTCCACAACCTGCCGCAAACAAAGTGTCTCCGGTAAACGCGGTCTTGCCAAACACAAAAGTTATGGCTCCGGAAGTGTGTCCCGGATTGTGTAAAAAAGTTCCAGTTTGCTCCCCAAAACATACCTCATCTCCACTTTTCAAAAATACAGTTTGTTCCGGAATCCTCCCGCGGTCGGATTCATGGCCGTAAATTATTAACTCTGGATATTTTGCCTTTAACTCTTTATTACCGCCCACATGATCCCAATGGTGATGCGTGTTAAGAATCGTTGTCAATTCCACGCCATGCTTCTCAATTGCTTTTTGCACAGGAGCTGTTTCTGATGGATCAACAACGGCTGCCTGCTGCGTGTTTGGGCAAATCAACAAATATGCGAAATTGTCCTCTAAACAGGGAATAGTTATTATTTCCATTATAATTCCTTAATTTGGATGTTTTGGTTTAACTGATACTACTTTTGTTTGCAGGGTACCATCTTCCATTCGCACCTGCAATTTATCTCCAGAATTAACCTCTTTTACAGATCGTAATGATTTACCTTTGTTATCCAGCGTTACACTGTAACCTCGATGAAGAACTGAAAGCGGGCTGAGGCTGTCCAGCAAATCCATCTGCTGCTGCACCGAGTCGCTCAGCTTGATTTGCAAAAGACCAATGGCGCGTGTTAAACGATCCTGCAGAAGGTTCAGGCTATGCTGCTGTGTGTCCAATTCACGTCCGGGACTAAGCAGAAAAAGTTTTTCTGCAATACCAGAAGTCCGAATGAGTAAATTTTCCAGCTGACGCTTTGTTCTTTCGCGCAGTAAAGAATCCAGGTCATCCACGCGCTGAGCATGTTGCTGCAGCATGGAATCAGGCGAAGCTAATCTCAGGCGTACAGCTTCAACATATTCCCTGAGTCGTTCAAGCTGCAGCAGCATTGTTCGCTGCAACCGCTCCTGTTTTTGACTGACAGTATGCTCTAAATCCTCTTTTTTAGGCACAGCCAGTTCCACTGCTGCAGACGGAGTTGGTGCACGCAGATCACTGACAAAATCGGCAATCGTAAAATCAGTTTCGTGTCCAACCGCAGAAATGACTGGGATATCAGATGAAAAAATCGCTCTTGCCAGTTTCTCATCGTTAAATGCCCACAAATCTTCCACCGAACCTCCACCTCTGCCGACAATCAAAACGTCTATCTGCTGTGAATCACGAAGATTGTTCAGATGCTGAATTGCTTCCACCAGAGTTGGTGCTGCCATTTCACCCTGTACCTGAACTGGAAAAAACAAAACCGGAATTCCATCAAAACGGCGCTCCAGAACAGTCAGCATATCATGAATTACTGCACCCGTGGGTGAAGTCACAATTCCAATTCTTCGAGGTAAAAAAGGTATGGACTGCTTGTGTTCCGCAGCAAACAAGCCTTCTGCATCAAGTTTGGCTTTAAGTTGTTCAAAGGCCAGTTGAAGAGCCCCCAAGCCTTTTGGTTCCATTGAGGAAACCATGACCTGATATTCGCCTCTCTGCTGATAAACAGTGAGGTGTCCTCGCACCACTACTTCCAAACCATCTTCCGGTTCAAAACGCAAACCGGCTGCAGCGTTCCGGAACATCACACCACGTATTTGTGACTGATCGTCCTTGAGACTAAAATACCAATGTCCCGAGGCAGCCCTCTTAACATTTGACAGCTCACCTTCCACGGTCAATGAGCGAAATTTGCCTTCCAACAGCAGCGAAATCTGGCGGGTGAGCTGTGAAACTGTGAGCGGTTTTTTTTCCTGCTTAGATGCCGGATTCTGGGTATCCTGAGTTTTTTGAGAAATATGGGGAATTGAAGTATTTGAAATCGGGCTTCTTTTTTGGAGTTTTCGTCTTTTTGGGGAGAATCTACTTCAAAAGGAATCTGCATGATATTTTCCGAATAAAATCACTCAAACCAGGTTAAGCAACTGTTCCTGCATCACTGTTTCCGGAGCAGGTTGACCTGTCCAAAATGTAAAAGCGTCACAACCCTGGTTAAGCAACATGCCCATACCGTTTATGGCAGGGATGCCAAGCTCTTCTGCCTGCTTGAGAAGTCTTGTTTGTGGGGGACTGTAAATTAGATCAGCCAAGTGCTTTATTTTACGACATTGACTCAAATCCAACGGACTTGCATCTGTCTCCATTCCGACAGTAGTCGTGTTAACCAGCAAATCTAAAGGAGTTTCGAGTATTGTTTTTACAGAAACGGATTTTAACTGAGTATCCGGAAATTTTTGAGAAAATTCTGTCACCAGGCTTTCTGCACGTCCGACTGTACGATTATGAATAAAAATGCAGGATGCTCCTGCATCTGCAAGTCCTGCAAGCACAGCACGGGCAGATCCACCTGCTCCAAGCAGAGCAATCGATTTATGTTTTGGAGAAAAATTTAATGTTTCCAGTGAGCGGATAAATCCGGAAACATCTGTGTTTGTTCCAATGAGACGTCCCCGCACATTTTTTATCGTGTTGACTGCACCAATCAGTCGCGCAAGAGGTGAGATTTCATCAAGACAGGAAATTACAGAGCTTTTATGCGGAACGGTAACATTGACTCCATGAATATTCAGGGCCCTGATTCCAGCAATTGCCTGCTGGATCTGCTCCGGTTTTACTGAAAATGCAAGATAACGGGCATCTATTTTCAATGCGTCAAATGCCACATTTTGCATCAGAGGAGAAAATGAGTGTTCCACAGGACAGCCGATGATCCCGTATATCCTGGTCCTGCCGCTTAGTATTTCCGTCATTCCAACTCATTAAAACGTGCTGCGAACAAGTCAACAATAGATTTCAGGGCTTCGTCCTCTTTTTTCCCATCTGCACTTAGTTTTAGAGTAGTGCCTTCAGTGGCTCCAAGCATCAGTACTTCCATAACAGATTTTGCGTCAGAGTTTCGCTCATCCATAGTCAGGCGAATGTCACAAGGATATTCATTGGCCATTCTTACCAATTGGGCTGCAGCACGTGCGTGAAGCCCAAGACGATTAATGATCAAGATATCCTGACTAACCATGAATTATAATCCCGCCTGTATTTTCAATTCATTTGCCTTGTTTGTCGCTTCCCAGGTGAATTCCGGAATCTCACGGCCAAAGTGTCCGTATGCGGCAGTTTTTTGATAAATCGGTCGCAGCAGGTCCAAGGCCCGAATCAGTCCTGCCGGTTTTAATTCAAAATTATTGCGAATCAATTCAATAATTTTTAATTCATCAATCTTATTTGTTTTAAGGTTTTTAACAGAAACAGAAACCGGCTCAGCAACTCCAATCGCATAAGCTAATTGAACTTCACAGCGTGAGGCAAGTCCTGCCGCAACTACATTTTTTGCTACATGACGTGCTGCATATGCAGCAGACCGATCAACCTTTGAAGGATCTTTTCCTGAAAATGCACCTCCGCCATGCAGCCATTCCACCGTAAGTATCAACAATAATTTTGCGTCCCGTCAAACCGCAGTCACCCTGCGGACCACCTATCACAAAGATACCTGTAGGATTTATGTGATATTGTGTTGAATCATTCAGGTATTTCTCAGGTATCACATGACTAATCACATTTTTCTTTATATCTTCGTGTAATTGAGACTGACTTACTTCTTCCGCATGCTGAGTACTGATAACAACTGCATTCACAGATTTTGGTATGCCGTCAACATAACGGACGGTCACCTGCGATTTCCCGTCCGGACGTAAATAATCCATTGTCCCGTCTTTACGGACATGGGAGAGCCGCTCAGTCAACCGATGTGCAAGTTGAATAGGAAGAGGCATCAGTTCCGGAGTTTCATCACAGGCATAGCCAAACATCAATCCCTGGTCACCAGCACCCTGTTCAGTATGTGCACCTTCACCTTCGTTGACACCCTGTGCTATGTTAGGAGATTGTTTATCCAGGCTGATGAGCACTGCACAAGTATTGAAATCAAAGCCCATGTTGGAATCTGTATAACCGATTTCCTCGACAGTATCACGCACCACTTTTTGCATGTCAACCCACGCTTTTGTTGTAACTTCTCCAGCCACCACAACCATTCCGGTGGTCACAAGGGTTTCACAAGCCACCCGGCTGGCTGTATCCTGATCCAGCATTGCATCAAGAATTGCATCAGAAATCTGATCACAAATTTTGTCAGGATGACCTTCTGAAACAGATTCAGAAGTAAATAACATTTCGCTCATAGATTCTAGGTATTAAGTTTAAAATTGTGAATTTTTGAAAATTATAATCGTTCGTTTTTCAAGAAAAGTCCAGCCAAATGACTATTAAACCTCTAAGGGTTTTCAATTTTTTCCTCCAGTAATTCTACCCAATCGTCTAATTCTCGAACCACGTGGAGTCGTTGCTCAGGCGTTAAAATAGCATCAATCAGCAGAATTCTCTTTTTGTTTCGTATAATTCTCGCCTTCCTGGCAGGATTAGTCTCGCCTTCCCAACTTAGAAACCATTGGCGGAACCATTTTTCAAGTTCTTTTTTTTCTGGAACAGAACGTAACAAGGCTAAAAATTGGAGCTGCGACTTTCGGCGTCGTTCCATACGTTCCGCAGAAGGATCCGGAGATTCAGTAAACCATTTTACCCGTAGTTCCGTGATTTGTTCTCGCTGACTTATACTGAATTCTCCAAACCAGTCTTCCATTTGCTCCCAGAAATTTTCATGTCTTTCCTGTATACGTTCCTGCTGATTTTCCATTCTTTCCATCATTTCTTCGTTTTCTTCGTCCATTACCAGTTCCAGATTGTTAATCTGCTCAGGACTTATTTCAGAAAGAAATAATGCTGCATCCGGAATCAAACGTTCAAATATCCGACCTACTTTAGTTCCAAAACGGGAAAAACCTTCGTCAAGCTCACTCATCGTGAGTCCGTCTTTTGAACTTTTTTGGATATCTAACAGGAAGCGTCTATAGCGCGGCAGTTCTTCATTACGGTGCCATTCAAGGTGCAACCGCATTCGTTCTTCCACCCATTCTTCCTGTTCATTTGTGAGATCAAAATATGAGTCCAGCTGCCATGAAGCAATTGAATCTCCATAACTGTAAAACAATTTGGCTGAACTACAACCTGCAATAAAAAAGAGCAAACCTAGAAATAAAATAATTTTTGGGAGTTTTTTCGGCATTTATATTTTGAAGTATGGATGTAGTGGACTACCATAACACCAGATGTCTTAAAAGAGAAGTAATCTCTGGGAATTGCCTTGCAAATAAAAGCAAATCGTTCTATTTTTTGGAGATAGATTTTAATTAAAATTTTATTTTCACTAACTCAATTAACAGGTAAAAATGAATCCTTGGTTAATGACTTTAATAATGCTGGTTGCCTGGGGAGTATTTGCCCTACAAATCACCGTCAAGCTTGGTGCACTCACCAAAATGGCACCTGAAAACCGCCTAAACGATATTAGCCGAAGGATCGGCCGGCTTTTCAAAATTGGTTTCGGTCAGCAAAAATTAATCGGTCGGAGCCGCGAGCGTGGTTCCGGAATAATGCACGCATTTATCTTCTGGGGAGCATTACTGGTTGGGGCGCGTGAATTAACCTTGATGGGCGAAGGCTTTGTCAGTGGATTTCAGGAATTTTTGCCCTTTCTCGGATCAGACTCCTGGCTGGGCTATGCTTATATTTCAGTTTATAACGTAGTCGAGGTGGTTGTATTGACCATGATTTTAGTTGCACTTTACCGGAGACTAGTGTCCAAAACAGCAAGACTTGATTTGAATTGGGAAGGCATCTACGTTTTGCTTTTCATCGGTATGATAATGCTGACCGACTTGCTGTTTGACGCCGCACGCCTCAATTTGATAGAACATTACGAACAGCAGCTGCACTTTTTTGAAAGCACCGTTTATGGTTCAGAATGGGAATGGGCCCCCTTTACTGTCTTACTTGCTTCAGTCCTGAATGGACTTGGAGAAGGAGCCAACGCCTTTTTCTATCATTTCAGTTATTGGGGACATGTGGCATTAATGTTAATTTTTGTGAATTTGCTGATCCACACCAAACAGTTTCACGAAATGACTGCACTTCCAAATGTTTTTTTTGGTTCACTGGATTATCCGCATTCCATTCCGCCGCTGGCAGACCTGGAAGATGAGAGCGCCTGGGAAGAGGGTCGGATCGGAGTTAGTAAACTGGAACACCTGACCTGGAAGCAAGGGCTGGATCTCTTTTCCTGCACTGAGTGCGGGCGCTGCCACGATGTCTGTCCCACATTTGTAACCAATAAACCTCTCACATTAAAACGTTTCAATCAATCCCTGCTGCAGCATTTACGAAATGAGGAATCCTCGCTGTTCCGGACAGGATCGACCTCAGAAGATAAACCACTGGTTGGAGAGATTATCCGTCCGGAAACACTTTGGGCCTGTACGACTTGCCGGGCCTGCGAAGAGGTTTGTCCTGTTTCAATTGAGCATGTTCCCCGTATCCTAGGTTTACGTCAAAATCAAACCATGGTGGAAGAAGCATATCCGCCGGAAATGGCTTCGACTTTTAAAGGTCTTGAACGGAACTTTAATCCATGGGGAATTGGTTTTGACCAGAGAGCGGATTGGGCGGAAGGTATGAATATCCCCCTGATGGCAGACTCAAAATCCGAAACGGAAGGTCAACCGCCGGAAATTGACGTGCTGATGTGGGTCGGATGCGCTGGTTCTTTTGACAGCCGCAACCAGAAAATTGCCCGGGCTTCCGCCACGCTTTACCAAAAAGCCGGTGTAAAATTTGCGATCCTGGGTTCAGAGGAAAAATGTACCGGTGACCTGGCGAGGCGTTCCGGAAACGAAATGCTGTTTCAAATGCTGGCAGGTGAAAACGTGGAAACCATGAATAATTACAAGATCAAAAAAATCGTCACTGCTTGTCCGCACTGCCTGAACAGCATCAAAAACGAATATCCACAGCTGGGCGGCGAATACGAGGTTTTTCATCATTCACAGTTTATTGCCAAGTTGGTGGATGAAGGACGTTTGCCGGTTAAAAGTAATCTCAAGGATACAATCACCTACCACGATCCATGTTATCTGGGGCGCTACAACAAGGAATATGAAGCACCCAGGAACTTATTAAAACATGCTGCAGACGAGCCGATGAGGGAAATGAAGCGTCACGGCAGCGAAAGCTTTTGCTGCGGAGGCGGTGGTGCCCGGATGTGGATGGAAGAAACAATAGGTACACGAATCAACGAAAATCGTACCGAAGAAGCCATCAGCACCGGAGCCTCAACAGTAGCTACTGGCTGTCCGTTCTGCATGACCATGCTCAGTGATGGAATTACCGCAAAAGGCAAAAGTGAGTCCATGCAGGTAAAAGATGTGGCAGAACTTGTTCTGGAAGCAGTGGAGGCAGTTTAGACACCAACAATTCCCACTCTTTTGTTAATCCCGCGAAGCTTGTCCTCATCCAGATGGGTGAGAGGGATTGACAAAAGAGATTGAGTGAAAATTTGTTGAGAATGTTTTGTTACGAGAAAAACAACTTTTTGCCAGTACAACAACTATTAATTTTTACAAATATTCTGCAGGGATTCCCAATTTTGTTTGGAAAGAACTGGCTTGCTCATAAAATCCGGCTTTTGATCAATTATAATTTTGAGTTTCTCCATCCTGGAAGACATATCCGGATGTGTTGAAATGCTTTCCGGCAGGGAGGAGGAATGGTTTTTCAGTACTTGAAACATTGCCAACATTTCCACAGGATCCACTCCGGCCCGATACAACAACTGCAGGGCCAAAGCATCAGCTTCTGTTTCAAGTTCACGGGTATATTTCAGCAGTGAAAGTGTCCGGACACCCGCAAAAAGCGTTTCCGCAATTGCATTTGCTTCTACAGTCAGCAGCTTAAAAAGTCCGGACAATGCAACCTGGTTCAGCAAATTTTCCGTACCGTGCCGCTGAAAAACATGCTGCATCTCATGAGCCAGTACACCGGCAATTGCATCCGCAGAGGGACTTTTTTCAAGCAGTCCGCGGAAAAGCAAAATATTGCCGCCCGGAAAAGCAATAGCATTGACGAGACCTGAATCCACTACTTCTACCTGAAAAACGTATTCGGAGTCCAGAGGAACTAAACGTGAAACCAGTTTTTCCAATGCCTGTTCTCCCGCATCTGTTTTACAAACTATGCGACTTGGAAACACTTCATCAATCACATATTGCCCAACCTGTTTTTCTATGGATACCGGAATAAAATACGCAAACCAACCGGAAGCCAACGGAATTCCCCAGTAAATAATCGCCGGAACCAGCAGGACTGCAAGAATGGCAAATCCCACAGATAAGAATCGGGGTTTTTTTGGCAGCCTTTTCCCCAAAACTTCCCCGAATTCCGGATCGGCAATCTCAAGTATTTCTGGAGGAAATTCTCCGTATTCCAGTCGAAGAGGACCCTGCAAACGATCCTGCTGGACACTAAAGTCATCATACCGCCAAATCCGTTTCGTACCGGCTTTGAACTCAATCCTGACACCCTGTCTGTCCGTTTGAACATCTACTTTCCGGTGAGTTGGTGTGCGGCCGTCAAAATAAAGTGCCTTCCATGTTTTTGACATTTCTACATTTCCACATCAAAGAAATCTGCCATTCCTTCTCCAGTTGCACCTGTCAACCTGGCTTCAGACTGTTTGATTGCAGCAAGATCTATTTTTCCTTCTAGGCTAAAGGTTCCCAGGTAGAATTTCTTGTAGCGGACAACGGCCCATGCCAGTCCAATTCCGAATGTAAGAATCATAATCAGTAAAAAAATCAGTGTTTCTTTTAACAACATTCCACCATACAGTTTCGAAATTATTCGGGATTCACCAAAACTGCAATGACTCCAGAAATAGCGCTGCAGATTTGCTTTTAACCAGAATAAATAAATGCCCAAAGTGAGTATCGTCAGCAGCATGCCTTTGAGCCAAATCTGGGAAACTTCTCTGCTCAGCCCGTCATAACTGAACGCGATGTTTCCGAAAGTTGTCTTTTTGGTCCAAAAGTTCTGAAAACGGTTAAGATAAAATGGATAATAAAATCCCAAACTCAGCACGGTCAATATCCAACCCTTTGCAACAAGGGTTACAGTGTCTTTGAAAGTACCCAAAAAACGGAAACGGATCCCCCTCCACGAAGTCCGGCTCATGCGGTAACGTCTTGCTCCAACCGAAGCTATCAGGATCAGCAGAAAAAAGATGAATAAATAAAGGAAAACCGTCAGGAGCAGGAGACTTTCTGATAAAATACCTGCAAGAATACCTTCGTAGATAAAGTTCAAAATTGCCAAAACTACCAAAGCCTTCGTCAAACCGATGAACATCTCCCGGCCCGTTCCATGAAATTGTAAATCACTCCCATGAATTCTACTTGAGCCATAATAGTAGCGCAGCTGTTTGGCTTTTGCCCAGGGGTAATAGATTCCTAAGGTCAACAAATTCAATAATAAATTTTTCATTAATATTCCAAACAGTTCTGCCCCATTTCCTTCAAATGAAAGCGGACAGACACCTTCCAAAACAGTTTCCTCTTCCGTAATTTCCTCATCCGGAACGATTGCGTTTCCCGCTTGTTTCAGTATTTAATGCTTCCTGCCTGCTAAGCTCTTCATCAAATTCAGTTTGCTCTTTTTCGTCTTCTACCATTTCAACCTTTACTCTCTCTCAGCTTTAGTGAAGTAATGAAGAAATTGTTATTTTCATCTTAGGTCAGTCACTCTTTTTATTTTTATATTATAAACTAAAAAATATCTCCAATGTATTTTAATTAGGTGATGATTAAACCGTAAAAAGTCAAAATATCACACTTGTTTCTTCTTCTTGAAGAGGCATGAATCTATTGAAATAAAACTATAATTATAGTAAATTTGTATTCTTAATATTGAGTTCAGATGAAGAAAAAGTTGATTTCAATTGTCAGAGCTTTGGCTTTTTTTTTGAGAATTAATTTATAAAAATTGATACAATGTATATTTACTTTTCAAGAAAATAATTGATTCGCTTTATGGGTTATTGCAGACTTGATGCCTTCGTAAAGAGCCATAGAACTGTATATATTTCAGACTTTTTGTAAGAACCTCAGACTCAATTTATCTCATGGAGCATAAATTTTGACCTCATCATCCGCCAGCAAACCTTCATTTGACGTTACTTGTGCGGTACCACGCACCGGACGCACATTACATAATTTTCTGCGTAAACTGAAAAGCTTGGACGCAAACAATGAAGAGATTGATCAAATTTTGAAAGTCTTAGCTGAAAGCAAGCGCAGGAGTACACCTGATCTGGAGGAAGCACTGAGTTTTTTACAGGAAATTTCCGGAAAAGCGCCGCACTGTTTTTCAATTTCGGTGGATCGAAAGCGTAAACAAAGACCTTATCGTTTGGGATTCCTTGCTTATGAGTGGAAAATTGGGGAAACAAAAATCCGTGTGGAAGGAGAGGAGCCGCATAATGGTTCTTCACTGATCAAACTGGATGAGGTGGATTTCACAGTTGTTGGACTCGATGAACTGCTTTCAATGACCCAGCATTACCTTGGTGATCCCACAAATGTGACAAAATGGGGCATGTACAATTACCAGTTAGACAAGCCGACAAGTATTCGTGTAGCAGGTTCTGCAATGCTCACCAGCTATAATGATTTGCTTGGAGGAGAAGTACAGGATATGGTGGGATTTTTCCTGATTTCAAAAAAAGGCGGCAGCAGCCGGAGCCCAATTAATTTTGAGACGCTTTCGAGACACGGCAGGCATGTGTTTGTCAAAGGCCGTTACAGCGGAATCGTGATGGCCGCATATCCGCAACTACAGGTAGAACCGGTGGAAGATGTGGAAGAAGCAGTGATGAACGGAGAAAAGGGAAGTGTGGGGCTTGAAATAGTACAGTCAGGGAACACGCTTAAATCAAAAGGCCTTCTGCTGCACGGCTCACCCTTGTTTTTATCCGAAAGTCTTTACGTGGTTGATTATGACCGTTTTCAGCAAAATAAAGCGCTGAGAAAGCTTGTGGAAACACTAAATCCAATCGGATATTTTGAGGATGTGCGCCTGGAAAATTTTTCCCGCTGGTACTATGCACTTGAACAAAATCTGGGTGAATCTTGGGTTCAGCGACCTCCAGTTGATGAACTGTTCTGTAAAACAGATGATATTGATTCCGGTTTGCGTCCATACCGCCTGCAAACCAGGAACTGGAAACCCGATGACTGTTACCTGCGTGAAGAAGCCATTGCACTGGCAAATAGTTCACGGCAAAAAGTCCTGACACATTATAAGGAATTACACTAACTTGATGGTCTTGTAATAAGCCTAAAATAGGACTAAAAGAGAACTCTCCACAGAGTCAAAGATAATACAAAGGTTTCATTTTAATAAATTTTTTAAATGAGATCCCTGAAGCTCTGTGGGTAGATTATTAAAATTTATTCAAACTCTGAGTATTTGCCAAAGCCATAAATTCAGCCCGCACGGTTCCATCGTTGAGGAAAGAACCTTTGAGAGAACTGGTAGTCATAACACCATCATGACTGACCCCGCGCATTGCCATGCACATATGAGTTGCTTTAACTATCACTCCGGCACCTTGAGGAGAGAGCTGTTCACACAAAAAGTTGGTAATATCGCTGGTTAATTCTTCCTGTACCTGCGGACGTCTCGCAAAGTAATCTACAATTCTGGAAAGCTTTGAAAGTCCACAAAGCCTTTCACCCGGAATGTAGGCTACAGTCGCTTCACCATAAAAAGGCAGCAAATGATGAGCACAAACTGACTTTACAGGAATATGCTGCAGTATCACCATGCTTGGTTCATAATTGTTACCAATAGGAAAAGTGGTCAGTGAAAATTTCTTTTCACCAAGTCCGGAACAGAGTTCTTCAACCCAGGCATTTGCAGCCCGTTCCGGAGTTTTTCTGTAATGCGTATTGTCCAAATCCACTCCTAAACCTTCTAGCAGTAGTTGAATACTTTGTCGTACTTTATCTTTATCCACTTTGTTCCTCCTTATGAAAATTCTCTTTGACTTATTAATTTTAAGAATACCATACACCAGATTAGAATTGTAGTAAAAACAGAGTTTCAGCAAGTCAATCTACAGAGAAGAAATCCAGATAGAACAACACATTCTGTTCTGGCTGTAAAACTTGAATGAGCTATTGTTATGAAACAGGTATCCAGGAAATTTACATGATTAAATGTAAATTCAGATCAATAAAAACTTGCCAAATGTTTGGTAATTATTTACAAATAAGGGGATCTATTTTAGATGAGAGACTTCATTCAGTCTAGGCATTTGCAGGATAGTTTATTTTTAGCAACTTCCTCAAAGCTCTTCGGAGGGGTGGGTGAGTGGCTTAAACCAGTAGTTTGCTAAATTGCCGTACGCGAAAGTGTACCGAGGGTTCGAATCCCTCCCCCTCCGCCACACTACTATTCCCTGCCGTCCCAAATCGTACCACAAACAAGAGCCATGCCTTGGTAAAAGCCGGCATCTATTAAATTAACGTCCCATCCATTCCTACAGTATTCTCTGGGATATCCTAATTCAACAAAAGGAAACCAATGGATTACCAAAACATATTATAAGGAATCAAATGTCTAAAAATAAAGATAAAGAAATCCTATTTTTAAGAATTGAAAATGGAGAACCGAAATGGATTGAGAATGGTGATGCAGATAATGATGGAAAATATATAGGGAAAATTGAAAATGGCAAACCAAATGGAACAGGGTCTATCACTTTTCCTGATGGAAGGGAATATCTTGGGGAATTCAAGGATGGGAAAGAGTGGAACGGAACACAATATGACAAAGACGCAAACGAGAATTCAAAATATGTAAATGGTAAAGTAGAAAAGAATGATGAACCACTAACTTTAATAAATGCACAAAGTAAAGGACACTTTTCGTAAACAATAATTTTAATTATTCACAAGTCAGACACCCTCCAAGTAAAATCCCCCAATTCTTAATGATAAAAATGATTTATTTTATATATTTGAAGTAATAAAAAAGTGTAAATTGTGCGTTTAATTCTAATTTATCTAAAATATCTGGTGGGTAATGACTGGTAAGAGTTGGTGAGGATTTTTTTATGGAAGGGCTCGTAACTAAATTTTTGTTTTGGATATCTAAAACGTAATTGAAAACTTAAGGCATAATAAATGATAGATCCAGCATTGTTAAGTGGAATAATAAAATTAACAATATTGTTATTAATTCAATATGCATCAGGCTGTCTTGTTTTTTATAAAGGTGTAAAGGTTAATTATACTAGAAAGATTAACCATTTCGCTTTATTTTTTATTCCAATGTTTATTGATAATATTATTCCGGTTCAACCTTCAATAGAATTGCTGATAATAGGAAGTGTTGTTGCAATCGCTGGTTTGATAATCTACATCAAACCAATTAGAACTAATTCAAGGCTAATACAAAGAATGTTTCTATCATTTGATAGACCTGAGGATCGACCAAATACGCTCCTATGGCTTACAACACAAACAGCAGTTGGATATTTAATTGTTATACCCATTGTTATTTATTTTTTTAAAATTGGTTATGAAGATTTATTGTTAATACCTATACTTGTAAATGGTATTGGTGACGGCCTTGCAGAACCTGTTGGGGTTAGGTTTGGTAGACTTAAATATAAGACATATGCTCTTTTTTCAAAAATCAAATATGAAAGAACAATTGAAGGAAGTGCATGTGTGTTTTTTACAAGTATCATTGTAATTATATTTTTTCAATCAGGCTTTACCTCTTCTGAATTTATTTGTGCACTAATTGTATTTCCTATTGTAATGACTCTTGCTGAAGCATTAGCCCCACATACATGGGATACACCATTTTTATTTCTTTTCGGATATTTGACGCTTTACATTGTTAAAATTATGCCTTTTGTTTCACATTAATTGGATAATTATGTCTCAACTTCACCACCTTCTCAAATGCCTTATAAATTATTGATAATATTTATATATTATTAATGGCACAATATGTCAATGGTACCATTTTAATGGTACAATTAAAGCTCTAAATCAGTTCTCTCATAAAATTTAATATCTGGTTTATCGATTTACTAAATATTGCTGTCTTCCTAGTATAAAAATAAATAATTTATCATTCATTACTTAGTACAGTTTTTTTATAGATTCAAAGGTGGAATCTGCTCCTGGAGTAAGTTAATACCATCTCAGAATTTTTTTGTATTTAAGGTTTAATCAGAACAGGAACCATCGTTACCTGCGTGATAGCGTTGAGTTTCCAGAAGAACCACGAGTTGAAGTATATGGAGCCGTAGTGGTGTTTAAAAACTTTTATAGGGCTAAATGCTACCTATTACAGTTAAATTAAATTTGGTACTTGCAATGAATAAAATAAATACTAAAAAGTGATGTAAGTTATTTTTTATCAGTTAAGCCAATTAAAAAAGAGAAACATTTTCTTATTACGGAGCTAGAGTTAGATGAAAATGATAACGTTATTCATTGTTTAATTGAAGCGGTTATATCTCATCGAGTACAGCCGATTAATTGGGCAGAATTAAAAGAGAATGAGCATTGGATACAAGGTTGGAAATAAAGAGATAAGAGTCTACCTTGAACAACTGATACGGATAAATAAAGTGTGAAATCATTGTTAAATGAATTTTTTATTAAGATAATACAACAAAACTATTGTGGCACCAATAAAATACTCAATTTCACTTAAGCTTGAGATTAAATATCGATATATTCGAAAATATACTTGATATAACTCAAAAAAACTATCAATAACTTCACCCCTAAACCAGACAAAATTTGATTTAAAGCTGTGTTTTACATCAAATTGACTGAGTTCTGGATATAAGAGGTGCCCATAAATAAAAGAGGGAGATATTTGGAAAAAGAATTTGTTTGGGATTATCCGAGACCTCCTCGTTTAGAAGTTTGTTCTAAGGAGATAGAAATTATTTTTGGAAAGTGCATTGCCAAAACCGATTACTCTTATAGAGTCCTGCAGATTGAAAATTCACAATATAAATCCCACTTTTCAAGGAAGAAATATTAATTCCTACTCCTGTAAAAACATTTTGCGAATGGAAAGGAGAAGCGGAATACTTCAATATTAAATCAACAGACGGAAGAATTTCAAAGACGGGTGCTTGGACCTATAATTCTCCTTCAGATGAATTTATTAAAATCAAAGGTTATGTCGCAATTTATCCAAATTCAGTTGATTCATGTTTTTTGGACTTTGAAGAGGTTAAATCTCAAGAAGGAGATTTTTATGGTGGCTGGATAACTTCAGATATAATAGGACCATTTAAAGGTGGAGTTGGCTCTTTAGGCTGGTGATTAAGATTTAATAAAATAATTATGATAAATTTTGAAGATACTTTTTTTAGAATCAATACTAGACGGATATGCATATTTTTAGTACTCATTTTAGTAAAATCCAACTTAGTCTTTTCTTATACTTTGAAGGAATACGCAAAAAATCCTTTTGGTAATGTATTATTTATCAGACATGCAATTGCTCCTGGCTATGGTGATCCACAAAATTTTGTTTTAAATGATTGTTCAACTCAACGAAATTTAAATTATGAAGGAAGGGCCCAAGCAGTTCAAATTGGGAGAATAATTAAAAAAGAAGGAATTAAATTTTTAAAAATATATTCGAGCGAATGGTGTCGTTGCTTGGAAACTGCGAGACTTACAGATCTTGGGGAAAGCAAAAAAACGAGTAGAAACTGAAAAAATTAGATTAGACAAAACAATTTCTAAGCTTCAAAAAGAAAATAAAATCTTTAGAATATAGTAAAGATTTAATACTAATGGTTACTCACCAGGTTACAATTACTGCTATAACAGGAATATCTGTATCAAGTGGAGGTGCTGTTGCTTTTAGTACAAAATTTAGGGAGTCTAAGGAAGTTAATATTTTTGATTAAACAGCAACTAATTCTTCAGAGTCAGACAATCCTCAACCTTCCACCAATATTCTTGTAAAACCCCCTAGATATTGGTACAATTTGGCTTCTCCTAAAACAACAAGTTAGTATTTTAGGTTCAGGAATAAATCTATACCGCTTCCTTCTTTCCAAGCGGAACTAATGAAAAAATATCTTTTTGGTTCGTACTTCATGAAAACCTTAAGAACACTAACATCACTTGTCTTGACCGGCTTTCTGCTGTCCAGTTGTTATTCAGGCAAAACCTGGCGTACTGCCAGTCGTCAATCGGCGGGCATGGCACCGGACCCTTCAGTTACAAAGGAAGCCGTTATGCAAGTCTATGGAGCAGATACCTGGGGTTGGCGTGGTTGGTTTGCCATTCATACTTGGATTGCCGCCAAGCGTACTGGAGAGTCCAACTACAAGGTATATGATGTGGTTGGTTGGCGAGGCTACAGCGGCCATCCGGTAATGAGGATAACCCAAGACATTCCGGACCGTTATTGGTTTGGTGAGAAACCCCGGCTTATTAAAGAACATAGGGGGGAGGGGGTTGATGACCTGATTGATGCGGTCGATAAGGCGGCTGATGCGTATCCCTGGAAAACGACCTACAAGGCCTTTCCGGGTCCTAACAGTAACACCTTCACTGCCTGGATCGCTAAGCACGTACCGGAGCTGGAGTTAGCCCTTCCGTTCTCAGCTATTGGTAGTGGATATGTGGAGTAATCTTAATTGGAGTTTATTAATGGCATTGACCGCAAGAAAAAATCACTACACGCACGCACGAGGGAAGACTTTTGTACCAATTTTGTGCTATGAAGTTTTATTTTGATTAACTCCCACTAATTCTTCACAGTCAGACACCCTCCAGACGTTGTACCAGTCAGATACCCTAAGTAAAATGACCGCTTCTTGTAAAATACACCTTGACTCCTACCCAGAACATCGTCGAATATTTGGTAGCAGATTGGTAGCAAAACTTCCGATTCAAAAGGATTCGAGAGGAGTTGAGAGGAGTTGAAAGGAATTTCAGACTGACACCCTGCGAAGGTTAAATGTTTGATATTCTTAGAAAACGTTGCAAACACACAGTTTCCGAGAATACCCGTTTTAATATTGATCCACCCTATTCGTGTTATAAATTAATTTTTCGTTAACAATTCTTTGGAAGAAAAGTGGCGCAATTAAGTGAACATCTGCTTGTTGCAGAACTTTGAATCAATTGACACACAATCTTCTTTGGGAGGACGATATGCGTATTCTATTCCTTATTTTGACAATGGGGCTGCTACAGACGGGCTGCACATCGGTGGAGCCTGTCATGAGCAAGGCGGGAGTCATGAGCCATCCGGATTGTGCCAAGTACAGTACCGAAGAGGCGGTTGCCACTTGCGAATCTGGACTGCGTCAGCGGGGAGGCGGCTCCCGGTTCAGCTTCGGCATAGGCGTGACTCGAATACTCGACTGAACCTCTCTCTTCATTCTGAAGTACAATTCAGATTGTGTCCTTCAATCACCTGACCTCAAACGCACCCTTGTGGCTATGTCAGAGCGAACTGGTACACCGGGTTGGTTGAGATTGCAGGAGATGGATGAACTAGAGGAGTGAGGGGGGTGTTAGGCGTTGTATATAGCCCCCGGGGGAGCGCACTGGCCCCGCCCATCAATACATAAAGTAGTTAGGCTCATTTATGTCTAGACGCTTCCTCAGATGGCGACACCGGTCAGACACCCTCCAAGTATAATTATTTACTCTTGTGAAATACCTTATATTATGGAATACTTTTTTTTGCGAAAAATATCAGCTGACTCACCTCAATTATCCAGGATTAATTGTGAAATACTTAATTTACATTGCATTATTTTTATTGATATTCTGGCTGTTGACAAAACTATACAGAAACAAACACCTGGCATACAATTTTCTAAGATTGTTCCAATTGATTTCACGTTATGTTTCTCCATATATTTTGCTTCGCCTGCTTCTGAGGCTTCTCAAAAGATTAAAGTGATTATGAGGCTTAAATTTCACTCAACTTGCCACTCATGCTACAGTCACCACTCTTGAAAAAAATGCCAAATCATGTTTCTACTTGTATTGTCATGACAACTTTGTAAGATGTCAAAGAATAATATCAAATCCGTATACAGCATGAATCGATTCCTTTTAAATTCCATCTTCTGCTTTTCCCTGGCCACCGTCTTGCTGGTTATGGGATCGTCAATAATGGCAGTTCAAAATGATCCAAGGCTTGATTTGCTTTTTAAGAATCTTAAGGCTTCTGTCAGTTTTCAAAAAGCTTCATCAGTCGAAATCCAAATCTGGAAAATCTGGATGGAGCATCGGAATCCAAGGGCTCAGAGTTTAATGTTTCTGGGTATTGGAGCAATGAATAATCAACAATTGGGAAAGGCATTGGCTCATTTCAACCAGTTGACTGAAATAGAACCAGAATTTGCAGAAGGATGGAATAAAAGAGCCACGGTGCTCTATCTGATGGGACGTTTCAATGAATCTGAGGAAGATATTCTAAGAACTCTTAAACTGGAACCGAAGCACTTTGGAGCACTTTCCGGACAGGGAATGATACGGATGGCATTGAAGGACTGGTCCGGAGCCATCACGGCACTGGAGGCAGGACTGAGGATTCACCCTCATATGCCTGGAGTAATTAGGAATTTGGAATATGTTCGAAAGAAGCAGAAAGAATCGATGACTTAACCGGATATTTTAATAATAGAATTCCAAAAGGGTGACTTTTCAATATCTTTTATTAATCTAGTCAGGCCCCATCTAAAACCAAAAAAGTCACCCGATTCTCAGTTGAGTAGTTTTGGGGTCTCCAGGTAATCAACCATATCATCCAGAGCTTTTGCAAAAACATGAGTAGCATAGTCAACTTTTGTATTGTCGTCAATCAAGTGGCTTTCCAATGAATCCATCAATTCCTTGATGGTTCTGGAGACCTGTTTCTCAAATTGATGACTAAGATCCACGCCAACTGAATTGGCAAAATTTTCTATTTTTTCTTCTGTTTGTGTCATTTCTTCCCCATTCTCAAATGCCGGTTTGTGAAATAAATCATTATGCCTGTGCGTACCTTAGAGAAATGTCTCTATAGATTTGCAATATACTGTAGCTCTAGGTGTTAAATTTGCTTGAACTAGGTAAAGCAGTTGAAGCTACTCTCCAATCTGTTCTATACATCGGCCGTTTTTGCAAAAAACTTGAGTAATAAACAAAAAATAATTCATGTACAGCCAACTAAATCATTTCAAAGAAAGAATAGATGAAATTTTTCAAATCATTTTTTCTTTCAGGAAACCAGCCGCAGTATTAATATTTTTATGGATTGGAATCAGTTCTGTTGAGGCACAAGAATATGCCACCGACCGGCTATTCATAAAAGAGTACAGTAAGGCCAAGTGCCGTAACGAAGTAGAAAATAAGATCAAACGTTTGAAAAACAACGTGGATATGACTCTTGAGCATCAGTCATTTTTAAATAGAAATATCTGGTCAAAGTTACATACTAATTTACCACTCAGTCGTGGTGAAAAGAAACACCTCAACGATCTAAAACAAAAAGGAATACCTCTAAAAAGAATAAGATCTAAGGATTATTGGGCTTACAATGCTGCACAATTCAGGGCGCTTCGATTAAAATGCAAATAAGTATCATTTACTGATCTGACTTGCATTCCCCCCCATTTCTCTTGATAATACAACGCTGATATTCAACGCATCTTTGATCGTCGAATTAAATATTTTTTCTACATTTTGCCCACGTCGTTTCACCTCAACACGAATATTAGGATTATTTTATGGCATTGCAAACACCCCTGAGTTGGCTGGAGGATTTTGTAGAACTGAATCAGTCTCCAGATGATTTAGCAGAGCGCTTAACTACAGCAGGACTTGAGGTTGAAATCATAGAAAAAATAGGAGTAAACTGGGGGGAATTTTGTGTTGTAGGTCAAATTAAGAACATCCGAAAGCACCCAAATGCAGATGCCCTGCATTTAGTGGATGTTGAATTTGGCGCAGACAAACCAATTACACTTGTTACAGGTGCGCCAAACATCTGTGAAATGGTAAATTCAATTCCGGAACCTGCTCCTAAAGTTGCACTTGCCCTGACCGGAGCTATGCTGATTGATGCCTACCACGAAGATCGTGCGCTAAAAAAACTTAAACCTGCTAAAATTCGCGGTATTGCTTCTGAAGGAATGCTTTGCTCAGAACTGGAACTAGGACTCAGTGAAGAACATGAAGGCATTTTGATTCTTCCTGATGATGCACCGGTTGGCACATTGCTGCAAGATTTTTTAGGGGACACTATCCTGCATTTCGATATAAAAGGCGGTTTCAGCCACCTCCTTTCTATGCTTGGAGTAGCGCGAGAAATTGCAGCGCTTACCGGTCATAAATTAGACAAAAGTTTGCTGCCGGATCTATCAAGAACAGACGTTCTGGAACAACCTCCGTTTGTTGAACTGGAAATTAAGGATCCGGATATGTGTCCGCGTTATACGGCCCTGTTAATCCGGAATGTTAAAATCGGACCTTCACCGTTTTGGATGCAGCAACGGTTGTTGCGGATTGGAATGCGTCCTATCAACAATATTGTTGACATCACCAACTACGTAATGTTGGAATTGGGTCAGCCGCTGCACGCCTTTGATTACGACAAACTGATTGAACGGGCAAACGGAGATACACCAAAAATAATCGTGCGGCGTGCAAATAAAGGGGAAACACTTCTCACCCTGGATGATGTTGAGCGGAAATTGGACTCAGAAATGCTGATGATCACAGATTCTGCAGGACTAATTGCAATTGCAGGAGTTATGGGCGGCGGTGATTCAGAAGTTACTGAAACAACAAAAAATATTCTGCTGGAATCTGCAAATTTTGAATTTCTTAACAACAGACGTACTTCTCAGGTTCTCAAATTAAGAACTGAAGCAAGTGAACGCTTCGGCAAACAAATTGATCCTGAAGGAACATTGCAGGCTGCATTGCGTGCCGCACTTTTGATGGTTGAAAATGGTTCCGGAACTCTTGAGAAGATTGCTGGAGATCTCTATCCTCGACCTAAAGAAACCATTTCACTGGAACTAGATCCACTTTATGTTGAACGCCTGTTGGGAATAAAAATATCTGCTGATCAAATTTCAGAAATTTTAAATTCACTGGAATTTAAGGTCTCAGGAAAAAACATTTTAAAAATTACAGTTCCAAGCCATCGAATGGATATCAAAATTCCTGCAGATCTGGTGGAAGAAATAATCAGAATTTACGGCTACGATAATCTGCCTTCAACACTGCTAGATGACGAACTCCCACCGCAGCACAGCAACCAAAAACTTGAAGGAACAGAACGTGTCCGGGATATTCTGGTGGCTTCTGGAATGGACGAAATAATTACTTATTCCATGATGGATCCGATGGATGAGGCCCGTTTACGTCTTGAAAGTGATGTCGATTTTGCTAATTTTGTACCATTAAAAAATCCACTTACTCAAGAACGAAGCCACCTTCGTCGTTCGCTTTTGCCGGGAGCATTACATACGGCTCATGCAAATTTACGATTTTTAGATAAAGTTGTCATGTTTGAAGTTGGCAGTGTTTTTCATCCTCAAAAAGGCAAAAAACTTCCGGATGAACCGCAGCGTTTGTCTTTGTTAATGTGCGGTCTCCGGAATTCTCAATCCTGGCTGGAAGAAACTGAGGGCACCTATGACTTTTTTGATCTGAAAGGTGTTTTGGAACATTTTCTTTCTGCATTGCATATTGAAGGAATTGAGTGGAAAAAATCCAGGGAATTGCCATGCCATCCAGGACGTTGTGTGCAGATTTTGGTGAATGGAAAAGAATTAGGATTTTTAGGTGAATTACATCCAAAAATACGCAGTGTATTTGAGTTGCCTGAACAAGCTGTTTGTATTGCAGAACTGGACCTGGATTTGATCATCCAGCTAGGAATTGAGAATCACCAGATGGACTTAATTTCCAACTTCACTCCAATCTTTGAAGACCTTGCTTTTGTGATGGATTCCAGTTTACCTGTTGAAGCTATCACACCAGTTATCCTCCAAACCGGAAAACCTTTGTTGCGTAAAGCAACACTATTTGATGTATATGAAGGTGAACAGGTGGACGAAGGAAAACGCAGTTTGGCATATTCGCTCACTTTTCAGGCAATCGACAGGACACTAACAGATGAAGAAGTAGGGAAGATCCGCAACAAAATAGTCAAACGCCTGCAACATGAGTTTCAGGCAACCTTAAGAGCTTGAGGTTAAATATGATAAAAACCTTACTTCATTTACGGAAAGCTTTTGGCCATAGCATGAAGGGACTGCGTGAAACTTGCCGCAACGAAATGGCATTTCGCATTGAATTAACTGCTGCTGTAATTTTGATACCTACTGCACTAATTTTATCAGTTTCACCGATTGTCCGGATTATGCTGGTCGGTCAGTTTTTCTGGTATTAATTGTAGAATTACTTAATACTGGAATTGAAACTGTTGTTAATAGAATTTCTACAGAACAACATTATCTATCCGGAATGGCAAAGGATGCTGCAAGTGCCGCGGTTTTTGTTGCCTCTTTAAACCTCGTTTTTGTTTGGGGTACAGTTTTGTTTGATTTAATCCTTAATAATTATTAGATTTGTGAAAATTAATTTGATTTTTTATGCTGTCCTCCAGGAAACTATTTCTGAAGATCCATTATTGCTGGAGGTCAAAAAAGACTGCACTGCAGAACAGGTTCTGGAACTGCTTGCTGAAAAATTTCCGCAGGCTGCACCTATTTTAAAATCAACCAGACTGGCAAATGAAGACGAGTACGTTGGTAAGCAAACTTTACTAACAGACGGCGCAGAATATTGTTTGATACCTCCTGTCAGTGGAGGATAGTTTCATATGAATCAATGATCATTGTTTGCAGAAACCAGGATGTCCAGGATTACTAATACTAAAATTGCCACAGGTGTGTTTTGGGTGGAAGTTCCAGAGGCGGAATTATACGTTCTTTGCGGATGTCCGGCTGATAGTGTAAAGCATTTGATGAAGGCCGGTAAAATCCGTAATCTTGATAGAGATGTTGGTTCGCTGGAGCATGGGTCTGAGTCCTTTCAACATTCACACGGCACAGTGACAAATGAAACTGGTCCGAATGCTATTTTACTCTCTGATTTAAACATTCAAAATGGTGACTTTGCTAATTTAGCGGAGTTTCCTGTTCTGCAGATGCTTTACCGGCAAGGAATGCTTTTGCCGAATCACCCCAACAACACCGGTGCAAAACCATTCATTATAGGACACAAGAACATGGTTAATGCTCAGATGGAGTATATTCATCGAGGCAACTACGGACTAACAAGTCTGGAGGAAATTCTTGGTGCTGGTATTCCTCAGAAACAAGCCGAAGAAATGATGCGAATCAAGCTACACTTTGCATTTGGTGCAGTTCGTCCCAGTTCTGAACTGCTTGAAGCTCGAATCATTGATCATGAACCTGTCGAAATCCTGAACGGAGTCCATATTACCAGGAAAAGCGTGAACTGTTACGAATTTACTTATAAAGATGAAAGTTCAGAAATAAATCTGAACCTGAGTCATGATGAAAGATACGAGACTCCCTACGAACTTAAAAACCATCACTTTAAACGTGATTACTTCTCCATCGCACATACGGGTGAGGGAGACGGTTGGGATATAAACCGGCCATGCATGGCCAGCGTTATTAGTTATCAGGGAAAAATATTTTTGATCGATGCAGGCCCCAATATTGCCCTTACCCTGAATGCTATAGGTGTTGATGTAAATGAAGTTGAGGGTATTTTTCAGATTAAATGAATTTATTAGCTCCTTTTATTAGTGGGCCAATTGCTCACAGAACATTGCACAATGTTAAATTAGTACTCGACAGCTCTGGTTCGTGCATCTGTAACAAAAAAATTGGCCCCACTTTTGTCAATCAGTGAAAATGAATTCGAAAAATATTTTGAAGTTTGCGATTTGGTGTTTGACAAATGGAACAACATAAACGGATTGGAAGTTCGACCCGTATTTTCCCCACATCCTGTTGAAACAAATATTCTGTATTTCAGGACATTGTGGGAAAATGGTTATGCGACATACGCCCATTTAGCAGACATTGCATCTCACGATGTTTTGACGAAGATGGTTGAGGAGGATAAAAAACTCCCCGGCATAAGTCCAAAGTTAAAGAAAAAAGTCTGGGAAGATTATCTTAGTCCTGTACAAGTAAAAAAAATTGATATCGGCGGAGGTATTATACACGGCAAAGCAAAAGATTTTTTGACTGATAAATCAGACAAAATTATTTTAGCACACACCGCACACACGCTGACAAAAGATGAAGAAAAGATTGGCTGCGGTGTCACTTTCGGTAGTACTGAAATACTGATCGAAGGGCATGAGGATTATGCTCTGGAGGCAGGCGGAAATTATTTGCGTGGTTATTATCCAAATGCAGAAGAAAGCGAAATTCACATGTTGCTGAACTGTAAACGTGAATCCATCAGTGCCGGAACTATTCTACTTAAAGACCAGGAAAAACCTGAACATGTTATTTTGGTACTTACAGGGGTAGCAGAACTGCTTTCTGCGAATGATAAAACACATTTTAAGTTATCCAGCGGGACACTAATTGGAGACCTGCCTTTACTTTTTGGCCTAAAAAATAAAGGTACTTTTCGTGCCCTGACTTATGTTGAAACACTCAAAATTCCAGCCATTCTGTTTAAAGAGTTTGTAAACAATCACAGGCTTTTAGGACAGATTAAAAAAACTCAGAATACAATCGAGTTTTTACGGCAGACCTGGTTATTCGGCGAATCTATATCTACGCCCGTCCAAAGCCAGATTGCACAAAAAATGAAAATCAGAAAATACGAGAAAGGCGCCTCAATAACTTGCGAGGGGCTTATGCTGGTTAAAGAGGGTAAAGTGGAATTATCGGACATTGGAACTGAAATGCAGAACAGGCGGAATAAAGTTGTGGAAAAAGGAGGTTTTTGGGGTTGTGAGCAGATGATTTTAAATAAAGCCTTAAACTCAAACGCAATAGCTCTTGAGTCTTCATTCATCTACAGCATCGCAGAAACTGAAATCCTGGAGCAGATACCGATTGTGCGCTGGAAATTTCTGGAGCAGGCACATAAACGCGCATAATAAGTCTTAATCAAAAGAATTCTACAAATTCACAATTGAGTCTAAGCATCCGCAATTTTGCTGATCCAGTGTTTTTTTAAAGATATCAAGAAACATTAGATTTACTTTTTCTTTGTTCTGAGCCAGCATTTCCCCAATTGACTCCAATTGAATAGGTCCTCTTTCCATTCCAGTTGCCATATTAACCACAAACCCTACTGAAGCATAGCACAACCCCAATTCTTTAGCCAAAACCACTTCAGGAACACTTGTCATTCCGACTACATCCGCTCCCCATTCCCTCATCATTTTTATTTCAGCCTCAGATTCAAAACGCGGTCCTTCGGTGCAGATATAAATAGCATTCCCTTTAAATTGAACATCATGTCTCTTTGCTGTTTCAAGTAGATGTTTCCTCAGATTGGCGCAATAAGGATCATCCATTTTAACGTGCTTCGCTCCTTCTAATCCACCCTCAAAAAATGTAAGTGGTCGTTGTTTAGTCATATCCAGGAAATCAGAAATAACCACCAGTGAACCGGTAGGGTAATTTGGATTTAAAGATCCTACTGCAGCAGTAGCAAAAATATGCTGAACTCCTAGCTTCTGCAGTGCTTTCAAATTTGCTCTGTAATTGATGCGATGAGGGAGGGTTCCATGCTCTTTACCATGTCGAGCAAGGAAAACTATAGAATTTTTTTTAACTTCAGCAATATCAACCTCAACCTCTCCATATTCCGTTTCCACGGTTTTCTGGAATGAAGAGACGCCACTGTTATAAACTCCAGTGCCACCTATAATGGCATATTGGAAGGGTTTCATGAAATTTTAATGTAAGGCGACAGGACTTTATAACAAATACTTTGCAAGTAATAATTTAACCAAAAAAATCCGAGTCATGCATTTCAATCCACTCAAACATATCTCCAGTCTCCCAAGTTTCGCTTGTCAAAATTGGCTCACCAATAACTCGCTCGTAGCGGCTTACCAAAAATCGGGCCATTGCCTCATTGCTTTGTTCGCTTGTAACACTCATTTTTTTCTCCTGTAATGTGTGTTTCGTAACATATTAATTTTCTGAATGGGTTAATAATTAATAAAAATATTTTGTGACGTAGGAACGACTACCCCAGAAAATCTGAGTCTTGTGTTTCAATTAACTCTAATGTATCCTCTGTCAGCCAGATATCACTTCCCAAAATTGGTTCGCCGACAATCCGCTCATAGCGACGTATTGAACCTCCCCGATCAATAAATCGAGTCATTGCTGTATTGATTTGATCTCGTGTAATACTCATTTTGTAACCTAGTTAAGTAGTTGATATAATATTAATTATTTCCATTAATGAAAAAATATTTAATGGTGGTTATCTATAAATCTGCAATATACAGACCAGAAAAATCTATTGTTGATTATTAAGAGGAAATTGAAGCATCTCATAATTGAGTCAATATCACTCCGACTGCAACCATTACAGCAGACAAAAGATGCTTTACTGTCGTTTCCTCTTTAAGAACCCAAATACTCATCAGGGCCACAATTACCACGCTGCTTTCCCTTATTGCAGACACCAGGGCAATCGGTGCATGCTGCATGGCCCAAATGACAATCCAATATGCAGACAGTGACAAAAATCCACCGGGTACAGCATATTTCCAATTTTTGTGAATAGAACTAAAAACTGTACGTTTGCGTAGAATCAAAGTTATTCCCAGCAAAGGCAAACACTCTAATGCCATCAACCATAGAACGTATGAAGCAGCATTTCCCGAGGCGCGAACACCCACTCCATCTGCGAGAGTATATGCTGCAATGAAACTTCCTGTGGCCAATGCATAAATAATTGGACGGAATCTATACTTTATCGACATTTTCCCTGGAAACATGAGGCTGAATATGCCCAGGGAAATTAAACCTATTGCTGACATCATTTGCAAAGTAAGCTCTTCTCCAATCCAGAACACAGTAATAAACCCCAGTAAAAGTGGTGAAATACCTCTCGCTATTGGATAAACCTGGCCTAAATCTCCATATACATAGGCTTTGACTAAAAATAACTGGTAACCTAAATGCAGCAACACTGATGCAAAAATATACGGCCAACTTTCGACGTAGGGCAATGGTAAAAACGGTACTGCTGCCATTCCAACTACGCCGGAAACAAGATGTATTGTTGCCATCGTCACCAGGCGATCTTCACTTTGTTTTAAAAACAAATTCCAACATGCATGCATGAGAGCTGAAAAAAGAACCAAAGATAAAACAAAAAATGTCATAATAAATCTATAAAAAGTAAATGGTACAGTCTCTCGACAATTTGAATGAAATGCTATTTAACGGCATATTGATTGTATTACCATTTCTTGATCGGAGAACAAGTTCTGCTGATCAGCATTTATTTTTTTAAAATTTAAAATCAATGAGAACATTTTTAGACAGATTACACGATCTTAAATTAAATGAGGTGGCACTAAGAAAAAATGAAATTTCTGAAAATAACTTACGTGCAAAAGTAGAAACAATAGGTCCAGGCTCAGATTTTCGTAATTGTCTGCTTCGGGAAGGAAACGATCCAATATCACTGATTGCTGAAGTTAAATCGAGGGCTCCCGGACGCAAAAATGTTGAACGTCTTGATCCGGAAACTGTGGTCAGTGATTTTGAAAAAGGAGGTGCAAAAGCCATTTCTGTCCTTACAGATGAAAGCTGGTTTGGAGGCTCTCTTGAAACGCTCGGAAAAGTGAGTGCGGCAACCACTTTACCCTTGCTGCACAAAGAGTTTATTGTAACTTCCTACCAACTACTGGAAGGACGAATCCGCGGTGCAAGTGCAGCATTGATATTAGCTTATTATTTTCAGGAAAACGAGTTATGCCAAATAGTAGATGAAGCAAAAGAGATCGGTCTGGAGGCAGTAGTAGAATGTTCTCTGGAAGATGAATTGCCTCGGGCACTTGCAGTTAATCCGGACATTTTAATGATAAACAATCGAGCCATTGCTGCTATTCCGGAAGAACCTGTTGACACATATGATCTTGGCAGTATAGACGTAATTTCTCAATGGTGGGAACGTAATCATGATTTAAGAACATGGAAGGAACAGAACGATAAACTATTGATCAGCGCAAGCTGTGTACATTCTGTAGTAGATATCCAGAGTTTACTGAAAATACCATGTGATGCTGCCCTGATCGGAAATGCCGCTATGGCTGCACCTGATCGTATAGAATTTTTACGATCGCTAGTCAAAACAGAAAATTAATATTTAATGTCATAAGAAGAACGTCATGAAAACAACAACTAATTCTAAATTAAGTATTTTGGTGGTGGATGATGACGAAAACATCCGGATGGTGCTCCAACAATCTTTGGGAAAAGAAGGCTATCACGTCAGCACCGCCAATAGTGCAGAGGAGGCACTGAACACTTTGCAGCGCAGTTTCTTCCACGTTGTAATAACAGATATAATGATGGGTGAAATGAACGGAGTGGAACTATTACTTCAAATCAAAGAAATGAATTCGTTGATGCAGATTTATGTGATGACATCACACGGCACATTACCGCATGTCATACAATGCATGCAGGGTGGTGCCTATGATTTTTTTGAAAAACCGCTGAAAATCGAAGATATCATAATTTCACTTGGAGAAGCAGCCCGCCGTGCAACCCGCTGGAGTTCACTTTACAGTCGACATTCTTTGTCTGCAAAAGGTAAATAGTATATTATAAAAGGTATTTCAATCTTGACGAGAAACGATATAATTAGCAATGCCTGCAAGTGATTGTCTAAGCTCTGAATCCGGAAAATTTTCTATGTACTGTAGAGCCTTTGCTGCATATTCTCTGGAGTGTGCCAATGTATAGTCGATGGAACCGTAGCGTTTCATCAAACATGTTACCTCCTCTATCTGCGGTTTTTCGATAATCGCTTGAGCAAGGATCAAATCCAGACGCTTTCTGTCCCTAACATTTGCCTGTTTCAGCAAATGACTCAAAGGAAGGGTTATTTTTCGTTCCTGTAAATCTCCACCCACCGGCTTCCCCGTTTTTTCCTCATCCGAATAATCAAGAGCATCATCCACAATTTGAAAAGAGATTCCAATTGCCATTCCGTAATCGTACATCAGATCAGCAGATTCCCGTGAAGCTCCAGCCAGTAAAGACCCAGTTTTGATTGCTGTTGCAAAAAGACAGGCTGTTTTGTTGATAATGATTTCAAAATAATCATCTTCGTCGGCCGTCTTGTATGAACGTGTCAACTGCAATAATTCACCACGTGCCATCCTTGTTGTAGTTTCAGACATCAGTTCCAGAACTTCCGGGTGACGTAATTTTGTAAGTCGGTGAAATGCCATGGCCAACAGATAATCTCCGGAAAGGACACTCACTTCATTTCCCCATACACTGCAAGCCGCCTGCCTGGCCCTTCTAGTTTCCGCCCCATCAACAACGTCATCGTGCAACAATGTTGCGGTGTGCAAATATTCAATAACTTGAGCTGCCTGCATAACTCGTTCATCAATACCTCCAAACATCTCCCCCCCTAAAAGTACAAGTGCGGGGCGTAAACGTTTTCCTCCTGAACTTAGAATATGCTCAGCTACATTGTTAAGTAAAGGAATATCAGTCTGTACATCACGTAAAATTTGTGATTCCAACAGTTCGATTTTAGAAGAGACTACTTTGAGAATTTGGGTTAAACTTTGTGGAGGGAAGGTTTTTTGGACAATTCCTGCTTTATTTTGTTGTTTCATGACAAGTAATTTATGATCAGGCATCCACAGGCTGTATCACAAACAATAAATCACCTTTGTTGACAGTGTTTTGGTCCTCTGCAATTACTCGTATAACTTTGTATTTTGACACCTCCGGGTATAATACTTCTCCATCCGGGCTTTTATAATCAGCCAAAGTCAAACTATTGAAAACCTTCATCGATTCAAGTAAACAAAGGGTATGATTGACGTCAATGATTTGTTCTTCACTGACAAATGGTTCATCATCTGGAGATGTTCCACGAAAGAAACCTCCCATCTGTGGAGAAAGAACCTTCAACTCATCAGAATCTTCCAGCATAATAGCTTTCTGGTCCACAGGACTTTTTATACTGCCGGAGTCTCTCAGGGCTTTTTTCAATAGAGTCTTCGAATCAACCTCATCAAAAAAATCTACTAGATATTTGGTGCTGAAACCGCCCTTTTGGAAAGTTGCATCTTGTAAAATAGCAAGATTCAAGGCCAGGTTAGTTGAAACCCCTTTAATTTTCACTCCTTTTAAATATTTAATTAAACCGTTAATTGCTTCCCTGCGTGATTTTCCCCAGCAGATAATCTGTGCGATCAGGCTGTCATAATAAGGTGAGACAACAGAACCTGAATCAATGGATTGAATAACACGCACATTGTCTTTTTTAGGAAAATAAAATTTACCTTTGACTTTTCAGAACCATAAACCCTTTTATTTTCATCATCTAATTCAATTTTTTCTGCAATCACCGTAATTCAATGGCATGGCCATTCAGCTTATAATCTAACTCTTCAATATTGGAATTCCAAGCGCTATTTTTAACTGAGCCTTAACCAAATCAAAACCAGTAATCATTTCAGATACAGGATGTTCAACTTGAAGCCGTGTGTTCATTTCCATAAAATAGAAATTCTTATTTATCTTCATAAATAAATTCAACAGTTCCAGCGCCTATGTAATCAATTTTGTCAATCAATTTTTCTGCATAGTTATAAACCTGTTCTCTTATTTTTTTCGGAATTCCAAAAGCAGTTTCTTCAATCAGTTTTTGATAGTTACGCTGAACCGAGCAATCACGAATTCCCAGTAATTTTGAATTTCCATACATGTCACGGATGATTTGAACTTCAAGATGACGCATTGAGCCGATATATTTTTCTAAATACAAATCTCCATTACCAAATGCACTTAGAGCTTCTTGAAACATACGTGAAAAAATGGACTGGAAATTCGTCACTTCATGGACTACCTCAATCCCTTTTCCTCCACCACCATGTGCTGCTTTAATCAGAACTGGAAAGCCAATTTCTGATGCAACTACCACGGCTTGTGCTGGATCCATTAAAGCACCGTCACTACCTGGAACAACCGGTATTTTTAGATTCTTTGCGGTCGTAATAGCATTTGATTTGTTGCCCATTCTATCCATATTAGCCACACGAGGACCAATAAAATTGAAACCATGTTCCCGGCAAATTCGGGCATAATGAGGAGATTCTGACAAAAATCCAATCCCTGGATGGATTGCATCCACTTCCTCTTGCTCAGCAATCCTGATCACACTCATTCCATTTAAATAACTCTCCTGGGGAGTGTTCCCTCCAATACAGACCAAACGGTCTCGTTTCTTAAGCAGTGTAGCCGGATAGCTTTCCATGTCCGGATCTGAGGCCACCAGAACCACCTCCATTCCAGCATCCTGTGCACCAAGTATAAGTCGCGTGGCCGTGCAACCTCGTGCATGAATCAGCACACGTTTAATTTCACCAACATGGAGATTTTCCTGAGTGGAATAGGCCTGTATCTCATCTTCTATTGACAGCTGATATTCCCCTGATAATACACGTGAAATGATCTCCTCTACTGAAATTTTTGCAACAGGAATTTGTGGATCGATCTCCAGTAATTTTTCATCAATATCTGTATCAAATGGATTTTTTACAAGACCATCCATTGTTCCAGGATTGGTGGAGAGGTAATTGGATAAAGTGGAGTGTACAGGCAAGTGGCTTTCAACAACCAGTTGTCCTGCAAATGGAATTTGTGATCCAGATAAATAATAAGTACGAGCAAGCAAATGAGTCACAAAACTCGCTTGTGCTCCACCAGTACAATCTCGGAAACCAAAGCACAAGACTGGTAGATCCAAATCTTTTACAAAACGGGTAATACGTTCATTAATAATGGACATTGAAAATAATGAACCCCCACCTTCTTTGGTCTGCATTCCTGCTGAAGAAATAAAAAAGATTACCGGCAATTTCAGACGAGCACAATCATCAAGTAGACGGCAAACTTTTTCACAGCTTGCCATATCAAAAGCACCAGCTTGAAACTCTACATTACTGACCACCAATCCAACACGGTAAGTCGCTTTCTGATTTTTAGTTTTCTGTTTCTTAGCACTACCATTTACAGAATTTTCTTCGCCTGTGAATGTTGCAAGCCCAGTCACAACACCGCATGGAGTAACACCATCTTCAAGTGCCTGTTCAATAGCCTCTCTAAAACCTGGATCTTTGCATTGAATTAGTTATTCTATCAGCATAAAGTTCCTTAAAGTCTTTGAAATAATTTGCAATAACTTTATTGGAGGTGATGACTGTACTTTTGTATTCCCGCAACAAGTTTTTGATCAACAAATCCTTGTATGATTGATCGAGACGATTCCAAAAGTCTTTTATGCCAATATTACGTGGAGTGATTTTTCCCTGAAATTTACCTTTGCCTTGCTGAGATGCATAAAGTGAAGGCAACAATCCGGAAAAATAGTAGCGTACTACTCCAAACAGTGGAGGACTCATTCGGGGGAAAACGACCCTTTTCCATTCACTGATGGTACCCAATACATCGTCACAATCTTTGCGTTCTATAAAACTGGCAAGCCACTTAAAAAATTGGGTTTTTACTGATTTGCTTTTCAGTTGCAAAGAGTTTTTCTCAAATTCCTTCATTGCTCCTTCCACAGTTTGCTCGAAAAGCTGTTCTACAGATTTTTTAGAAATTTGATTTGAGCCTTTCAGTTCGTCGGCAATCGTTGGTAGTGCTTCAATTACCTGATCGTAGAGCAAGTCAAAAAGAAGAATGTTCTGAAAATTTTCCTTAAAACTCTGATTTATATCAATAGTTCTAAGTAGATCAAGTAAATTTGGATTGTTTGGAGGAGTTACCCATCCTGTATTACCAACTATAAAGCTAGATTTTAATTACTTTTGGAGGAGTTGATCCTAATAATTATACAGAAAAAGTAATACTTCCAAAGTTAAGTCATATGTAGTATTTTTATAATTTTCCTGAGGATCGCCGATGAAAAACGCTACAAATTTACCTCGTTGTTTCTCCCGGTCTTCCCGGGCATTGACAAACTGTTCAAAACGTTTGTTAAGCTTTTCGTTAAAGCGAATTTCCAGTGGTGTTTTATACCAATTCTTAAATTTTTCCTGTCGTTCATTTTTCAACCGTTCCTGCAATTTGCCAACTGGAGTGAAACGGGAACTCAATCTGGAATAACTGTCAATAGAGCGACTGACTATGCGCTGGCGTATTTTCAGGTAACGCATAAAACGGAAAACATCACCAAAAATGTTCAGTGTTCCTGTGGCAGAACGATCTGTAATTCTGTTGCTTTCAATCAAAAGCTTAGAGGGGTTGAGATAGTGGTTAATGCTGTCACGGTAGTGGTCGAAGAAAAATTCATTTTATCCCATGATATTTGACATTTTCTCAATAACTTCAACTGCACTTATAATTGCATCTTTTATATTTTTCACTTTATGTTGTTGATCGTAAGTATAATCGATGATGCCATCAAAATATCCCTGAGACTGTAATTCATATGCAGAAACACCAATGTGTTTTGCCGACTCCTGCCATGAAAGATTATACTTGCGAGCAATGTTGCTTAAGCCTTTAGGGTGGATAGTATTAAAGACACCTTCTCGAACCGAAAGCAGTATATTGGCAGTAGCCAGGGGAATAGCCCCACCACTGTAACCACCACCAAAAACGATCCCGATTACCGGCAATTGCAAATTGGCCATTTCGCTTATCAAAAAAGAAATACTGTGTGACTGATTGTCTAAATTTGCTTCAGCATCTGCAACAGCCCCTGGAGTATCAATAAATGTCACCAGGGGGATACTGTGTGATGCAAAAAAACGCACCTTTTCTGCTGCTTTGCGATGGTGATTTGGGGACCAAGCACCATTTTGCATTTTGTGATTTTGAGCAATAAAACCAAGTCTGCGAATATGACCTGAAATAGATATCTCAATTTCTGCAGAATATAGTGGCCCCTCCGTTTCTTCAGCAATCATTTTTCCACCTAATTGCTGAATTACTTCCGGAGCACTCGGACGATTTTTGGATTCAGATGGACTTACCACCCGTTGAATATAGGTATCAACATCAACTTTCTTTAGTTGTTGTACTTCTTTCTCAACTTCCTCCGCAGAGAGCAACCCCAGCAATTCTGAGTCATCAAAATAAACAGAATTCTTCTTACCCCGCAGAAGAGAAAGATCGTGTGACATCACTTCAGCGGCATGAAACGCTGAAATGTGTGCATTTGTTTTTTTCTTGTTTGATACCATTTACTTATTTTATCTTTAGTCGTGTATTTGCGGTATTTTTACGGAAGTAATAAAGGTGACAGTGCCTTATCAAGAGATGGTAACGAAATTGGGAATAAGAGCTGCTCTTCCAGCGAATACAGTTGTGCGGCTGTCAGTGGATCGTTTTTCTGATGAAATTTTCTCAAAAACTGTAGTTTTTTTACAGTATTTTTCAGACGCTGATAGGCTACTGCCAATCTGTCCAGAAACAAAAGTTGCATTGGCGGATTTCCTTCCAGCCGCTGACTTTGCTCTAAAGTTTTTTCCAGCAACTCCTGAACTTCCTCCCAGTCTTCAGTCATTACTAATGATGAGCTCAATCCATCTACCAAATACAGATGACCAGGAAACTGTACCAGCCCATTGCGTAGTATTTTCTGGGCTTCCTTCTCTTCCCCTTTATACCTCAGTAAATCTCCGACCAATCGATGCGCATAGCCCTGACTTTCCCTACGGTTCAGATAAGGCCGACTTATATCCAATGCTTCTGCATAATTTCCAACACGACTTAATGTCAAAGCATGCAAATAAATTACTTCCCAGTTTCCTGTAAGTACTTCCATAAGCGGGGTTGTCACTTCCAAAACAGAACGGTACTTACTCTGTTGATAAAGTACCCTTGCCAATGAAAAATGTAATGAAGGAGAATCATTCACCAAAATTGCCTGCCGCAGCAGTTTTTCTGCCTGGGCAGAATTGCCGCGACTTTTGTACAAATCTGCCTGTAGTTGCAGGGCTTCCGAATTCAATGGATGTTTTTCCTGTATACGCCTTAACTGCTTTTCAACAACTGCCAATTTTCCTTTCATCAATTGTCTTCGTAAAAAAAGAAGTTGATATGACGGATTTGCCGAATCTATTTCCAATGCTCGACCGATGGCCAGATCTCCCTGCAGATAATCACCTTGCCGAAATAGAATGGAGGAGCGCAGATAATGTGCTCTTGCCAGACTTGGATTGATCTCCAGACCGCGTGTTAACCAGGTAAGAGAATCATCCAAAAATCCCCGGCGTAACAACTGTACAGCCAGGCCCATAATTGCATCCACGTTTTTTGGATACTTTTCAAGAATAACTTTAAAACGCTTACGGGCTTCTTTTTCCTGTTCCTGATGTAAAAGCAAATATGCTTCTATCAGTTGATCTTCTGGGGAAAGTGAGCTTTTAGTTCTTAGATGTATCAGCAATGCTTGCGCTTCTGGCCACTGCTGTTGAGCAAATTGAATCCGAAGTAACTCGCGTCTGACAGGTAAATAATCCGGAAACCGAACTAGCATTTCATCTGCCAGTGTTTGAGCATAATAATAACTACCCTGAAGTGAGTATGTCTGAACCCTCATTAACAGCGCTTCTTTATTTTGCGGTTCCAGTTTCAGCAAAGTTTCAATTGTCCGCAATGAACCTTCAAATTCCCGTTGACGCAAATAAATCCGGGCCAAATGGTAAAGTGCTTCTACATAATATCGATCTACCTGCAGTACTTGCTCCAAGGACGAAATCGCCCGACCGTCATCGTTAATTTTCTCATACGTTGCTGCTAATTTAAGATAAGACGAAACTCGTTCCGGAGAAATCCGGACTGCAGTCGCAAACTCTGTGACTGCATCACCATAACGTTCAAGTACAAAAGCTAAACTTCCAAGCAATTCATAGTAGGCCGCATTTAACGGATCAAAACGTGTGGCTCGACGTGCATGGTTTTCTGCAGAATCGTATTCTTTTATAAAGAAATAGGATCTGGCTAAATTGAAATGTGCAACTGCATTTTCTTCATTATTACCAACGATTAGCTTCTGTTTCTCAATGTAAACATGTACATTTTCTTTGGTTAACAGAAATTTCTGAATATTCTTTGCGTTTTCTGAACATCCGGATAAAAGGAGAATACTCAGTAGAAAAAATAGTAAGAGATTAATCAGTTTCACAGGTCAATCAGAAAGAGGGACAAATATCTTTTGACCAAAGTTTTGTCCAAGAATCATAGTTTCCGGTGATTGAAATTTGACAGTCTCAGATGCAGCACTTTCATTTCCGAAACGATCAACCAATCGCAGATTATATAACCAAGTATCTCTTTTTTGACCTTGTAAATCAATATAAAACGAGAGTTTTGGAGGTGAAATATCCGGATGTGTATCCGCCATATGAGGGTAGGTTGCTGGAGGTATAAAATATTTGAGCCTGTCAAGGTAGTGGTTATTTGAGATAGTTTTGATGTTTATTGGAGTCTCCGGCCAAGCTTCTCCACTGAGGGTACGGTAAAGATGAACTTTAAAAAATTCCTGTCCCTCAAAATAATCACCTTTTCCTTTAAGACGTTTCGAACCCGTATATGATAGTATGGGCCAGGACAGCTTCAAAACAAATGTCCTGGATTCAATCTGCTGCTGTTTGTTTTGTATAATAGTTTCGGAATTTTCTGCTTTATCTTTTTTTTGTTCCAGTAATTTCTCAGTCTCATCATCGACCACAGTTATTTTTTTTAAAACAACTTTTCCAAAAGAAAATCGAATAATTTTTTTTTCATCCTCAATTTGTGCAATATACAAGTTGGGAACAGGAACATTTGGGAATCGATTACTTTGTCTAAATTTCACAGTTTTTACTGGTGACAAAATTTCATCTTCAGGTCCAAAGTGACTTGCCTGAAATTGATGTATTTTTAAATCCCTTTGAGGAAGTTCTAAATAATAGTACAAATTACCACCTTGACGTATAAATGAATCACTTGAAAATAAAATACGCAAAGCCGGCATTTTTTCTATTTCACAATCCCGGCAGCCAATTTTAAGTTTTTGCTCCTGAATCAGAAAATAATCTTGCTGATCAAGTTCATCATCCAACTTCATTAAGGCATTTTTTCTTTCAGTTTCATTGATTGTCAGAGACAGGCGAATTCGCTGATCTCTTTGCTGAACTTTAAAGTTAGTAAATGTTGATTTTGGAATTACTTCCGGAAGATTGTGAGGAGGAGTCCGTAAACCACATGAAACCAGCCATCCGCAGCAAAACAAAAAGGAAACGAAATGAAATTTCCCTAAATTAAAAGTGAAGAAATAATTCATGGTTCAATAGCCATGTTCTAAATCAACTGTGTTAAGCAGTTGACGACCGGAAACAGCCCGTCTATAATTTTCAAGTATTTGCGGTGCAACTGACTCAGCGGGCGTGGTGCTTGAGTGCCGACGGAGAGCCAATAAATATTCTTATGCTTACGGAAAGGATGCTCTTTAGGAAGAGGTTCTGTCCGGAACACATCAAGACAAGCTCCCGAAAGCTGTCCTCCATCCAGTAATGCAATCAGGTCTTCATCTACGAGTGTTTGCCCCCGTCCCACATTGATCAAGTATGCCCCGCGTTTGAGTTGTGACAAGGTTTCTATATTTAATAAATCCCGAGTTTCTGTTGTGTGAGGGAGCAAATTAATCAGATAATCCGTTTGTTTTAACATTGCAGAAAAACCTTTTTTCCCAGAAAAAGACTCAACTTCTTTAACCTGTTTGTTTCTTCTACTCCACCCTGATACTTTAAAGTCCATGAGTAAAAATACTTTTGCTGCAGCCAGTCCCAGGTATCCCAAACCAAGAATGCCAATTTGATTACCCGGATGTGAATGACATACTGCGGTGCCCCATGCACTGAATTCTGGGTTTTTCGCATATTCCAGTAACTGACGCCGCTGAAGAAGTACTACTGTCAGTAAATACTCGCTCATCCACTTAGCCATCGTTGTATCCTTCAAACGTACAAGAGGGACTCCTGCAGGCAGTTGCTTGTCTGCCAGCAGTGCATCAGCACCATGTCCATACGATGAGATAGCTTTCAAGTTTGGGTAATTTTTCAACAGACCTTCCGGATTTTTCCAGACTACTGCAAACTCAACCTCATCCTGATTATGTACATTCTCAGAACCAATTTCTATTTTCAATCCGGAATCAAGTGACTGCAGTGCAGAACACAAAGATTGAGGATGCATTGAGTCCGGTATACAAATTAGCAAAGACATTCAACAATAAGGTTAAATTAATAATTAAAAATATTTTCAGAGATACTTACTTTAAAACGAATACAGGTTTTATTTCACTCATAACTACAGTCAGCTTATTCTTCTCATTGTTGAGTTTTATCATGTTTGAAACCCAACTTAAGACCGTTTTTGCTGTCTCAGACGGAAAGCCTAGTTTTCCGCAAATGGAAGTGAGCATTTTTACTTCGGATGTTTTTATCTTTCCATCCGCGGCAATTACCATTCCCAGAAAGAAGAAAAAATGTCCCGCATAATCTCGATCACTAAGTAATTCGCCTAATTCCACAGTTTCACGGTTTTTGATTGACTCGATCAGTTCGCTTCGAACCTTTTCGCTCTCGACCATCATTATCGCATCTTTGAAAAAACCTTTTTCCTCTGGGGCTAGCTGCTTGTCCACAATCAAAATATTTACAATTGCCCGAGCCAGCCAATTTTTCCCTTCATCACTGATATTTGTTAAATATTCCGGAATTAACCGAAATTCTGCGATTGATTTAATTCTTCCCTCCATAGTCACATCTCCATGAAACAGATTAGTTTATCAAGAATGTTATTCATCTTGAATCAACGTAATTTACACCTTCCAAAAAACATTAACGCCCCAAAAACTAGACTTAAATGCTGTTACTCAGCATCGCAAAGGCCAAGCATCTTGTCAAGAATGTCTTGACCATGTTAGCAAAAAGGAGCCTTTTAAATTGAATAAATTAAACAATGATTAATTTTAGTAAAACTCTCAGCAGTATTTACCATGGGCTCATCCCCTGATCAAATTAAAGAAGAAGGATACATAGAGAGACAATCAGATAAAGATGATGAAGTGGCCGAAAAATTTGGAATCAAATTAATGGTTGTAAAAGCCATAGCAAAAATAATTGGGGCTGATCAGCTGCAAACAAAAACCGTTAAGAGCAGACGTTTTTCTGAAGGCGAACGGGAAATTCTGGTTGGAAGAATTGAAGCAGGTGAAACTGTAGAAGATATAGGGGGGGAAGCTGGAGTTACTGAAAACACATTGCGCCGTTGGTGTAAACTGCGTGGAATAACACCTCCCAGAATACTTGAACAAATCAGTCTTGTTGAACAACAGGAAATTAGGGAATTGCTGGAAGAACAGGTTTGGCAGGATATTGCTCAAGCTTATAACGTTAGCCGTGATGCAATTGAAGAACTGAAAGAACCTGTACATCGACAACTCGATACAGAAACTCTAAGTTATTTGTTTGAACTACTTCGAGAACAACCTGCTGCTGCTGCTAAAAAACTTTGTGGGATTGCGAAAGAAGCCGGTTTGGATATCCCTGAAAATGCTGTGAGTTCTTACAGGAAACGGCTTAAATCATTAAACATTATTTAGGAACCAAGCTGGTTTTGCTGGTCGTCCATGCTTCTAAGGAGAGCTGCAATTTCGTTAAGTTCACGAATTTGAGGCAATTCTGTTTTACCTTTTACTGAAGACAACTGATTAAATAAATGTGTGGAATTTTCACTGCCATCTTTTCCATCATCATTTCCGAAATTTAGAGTATCAGCTTTCCCTTTTGCATCAGAAGTACGGACTATTTTGATAACCGCTTCACTACGTAAACCTTTCAGCATAGTAATAACCTCAGAAACACCTATACGCTTCTGCTGATCCACTTGAAGGCGAACTCCGTTTTCAGTACTCATTTCTCAGTTTTGTAATTGTTGTGACTGTAACACGTCTCTTGCCTAATATCACTCGCAAAGTTCATACCACAATTCTTGCTCTATTTTTCTATTCCTCCTTCTCGACAAAAGTTAAGCTAATCCGGTTTGGTAAAATTCGTACTTCTAATTCAGTTTTTGATTTCCGAGAATTTCTATTTTTCCTCTTCGTTCAAAAGACATAAATCAAGGCAGGCAACTTTGCGGACATGCATATTGATCTTTAAATTTAGCAATTGACGAAATCATTTCACCGGAAAATTCACCAGATTCATGGTCTTTTCCGGACATTCTCAGAATCAGCTTACGCTGTTTTGAAGGCAGCAAATAACTGCTCACAACATTTTGAATGTCTTCCAGCGTGAGTTTTTCCAAGGCTTTAATGCCCCTGCTGTTTCTATCAAATTCAGCATCTAGATCAAAGGCAATCGTAAAGAGTCGACCAGCTTCACCTGTTACAGATGTGCTCTTTTGTAATTTACTGTGGAGAACAGATTTTTTAATTTTGTTTAGTTCTTGATCGGTGAGATTTTTTAATGAACTATAGAACTTTTCAAGGAAAGCCTCCATCCTTTGCTCCAACGTTTCAGTATTGTATTCTCCTGACTGTATGATAAAGATCAACCCCAATGTTTTTTTAAGAACAGTCATTCCAGAATTGACTATGTAACCCAACTGCTGACTGGTACGTAATTCATTATAAAACTGCGGCTGCATTAAATTGTCAATCACCATCAATGCCGCCTGTAGTTTTGGACTACGCTGTCCAACCTGAACATCTGTCACCAAAGCTGAATTTCCAACCTGCATTTTACGAGTGAAGGTATGGGATTTTCCTTGAGGCAATTGACGGACACTTCCCAGAAATCGATTAACTTCCGGTAAAATTTTTCCGCCCAGTTTTTCACGAAGAACTTTAGCAGCTTCACGCATCAAGGTCAGAAAGTTGTCGTCAAAGCGAAGCCTTCTATAAAAAGGCGGTCATATATTTTTTTTGCAAATTTATTTACTGCAACACGTGTATTTTTTTTATTTCTTTTTCATAATCCATAATCGAAAACTTTTTGCCTTCCAGCAGTATACTCCTAAAATAAAAAGCCTGTTGATAAGGCTGCTGAAAATGGAAATTCTGGTAGCGGCGCAGACGAGACTCCTTGAGAGTGTTAAACGTTTTTTTATCTATTGTGATTGTTTTCAAACGGCCCGCAACTTTTTTTACCAATTCCTGAATCCTGTCTGAATAACCACTGAAAGTGAGATTTATTCCTTTTTTGTCTACATTGATTCCATATTCTAAACCTGCCAGACTTACAGGATAACCAAATTCATTAAGCCCTTCACGTACTGCATCCGTATAAAGTTGTGACAAAACTGCATTTCGCGGTGATGAATAAACATGCGCAGAATGAATCTGGAACATCAAATGTGCTTTTGGAGTTTCGAAACGAAAATCCTGCTGAAACCAAATTTTTCCAAACTCATCATCCTGTATTGTTTCCGGGTTCCCCAATGCGTGTTTACCCAAAAGTTCACGAAAAGTCGCTAAATCTGTTTCCGACTTAAATTCTGCTGAAGTCAATAATTCATCCAACGACTTCCACAGCTTTCCCTGCAAGGGTGTTAAACGTTTCAGAACTTCGGAACTAAGTCCATCCTGCTGCAGTCCCACAAGTGATTGGTGAGTAAGCTGTACGGTGCCCTCAAAAGGTAATACTTCAAGGTTTTCCGGCAAGAACGGATTTGGTTCAGGAAGCTTCAATGCAGAAAGTTTTTTTGAGTTACGCCAATTTTTAACCCATTTTGGATTACTGTATGTCAGTGAGTACTCAACACCATAATACTCTTCTTTTTCAGTTGTCTTGACATCCCTCGCAGCCAAAATGGCCAGCATATTTTCTGGAGTCAAGCTGTAAAGCAAACTGTCAAAAATGCGTGGTTTGAATTCAGTAATAATGTAAGGATCAACTTCCAACTTACGCATAGGGTAATACATCATCAGCGTGGAAAATTCATTGACAAGGGAGGTCCCCTCAGGCTTTTCGGCAAACTTGTAATCTATCTCGGACATAAGTTTCACCTCTTCATAAATGTAACGTGGCAAACCCGTTTCCCGCAACAGGCGCAAATACTGAAAAACACGCCGGATGACTTTTGTGTAGTTCCGGAGACCTTTTGGTGTAAGCTGAATTTTAACATCAAAACTCGAAAATGATTTATTGGAATCTCCTCCTCCGGCAGACAATCCGGCCGCCAGGTTTTCTCGTTTTAACTGGGAAAGCAAACTACCTTTGCCTTCATGTCCCAACAGAAAACCCAGTATACCGAGGGGCTGACTTTTGTAGTAATGAAGTGTACGTGACAATGGAAACATCAATGTCAGCGAGCGTGAATCTTTGATGGTTTTAATACGCATCAAGCGAAAACGGGGGTCGCGCTTCATATATTTTGCAGAAACCCGAATTTCCTGCAAGTTATGGTTTTTCACCGAAACAAAACGTGGAACGACCCATGACTGTAAAGTGTCTAAATCCTGGGGGCCTGCCACGGCCAGCATCATTTGATTACTTGAATAATGCTTTTGGTAAAAATACAGCAACTCTTTTCTGCTTACCCCAGCCAGTGTTTTCAGTGTTCCGGTAGCAAAATGCCTGGCAGGGTGACCTTTTTCAAAGGCTTTACGTTTTACCTGAAATATTCTGCGAAAGTCATTTGGGATGTTTTTGGAGTGTTCAGAATCAATCGCTTTCATTTCACGTTCCACTAATCCGGGATTAAACAGTGGGGCCAGAAAAAATTGTGAGAAACGATCCAGGCCTTCTTCAAAATAATCCGGATCCACCTCAAAGTGATAGTTTGTACGGTCATTCGCAGTATAGGCATTACTGAAACCATCATGTGTTGAAACAAATTCCTGATAGCTTCCCTCATCAGGATATTTCTCAGTTCCTAAAAAAAGCATGTGTTCCAGAAAATGTGCTACTCCTAACCGTTCTGATGGATCATGAAAGCTGCTTTTGTCTGAGAATTTGTTCAATAGTCATCATCACATAATCAACATTACTTTCATTTGATTGGGAAGCAGAAAGCGCCGGTATTGACGTTGAGGATAACGAGGGTCAGTATTGTTCAGTCCTCCACCCCAAACTGAAATAGAGGCTCCAGCTAAAAAACAAATTACCATAAATAGAGTTAGAATTTTGCGCATTATTAATTTCTCTTGTTAGTTACAGTTGAAGGTTTTCAGCCTTAATACATTTCATTTTGAGAATATTTACAAAAAAACGCAACTTGAAAAAAGGCGTTTTTGTATTGACTATCAAGGCACCCCTATTACGATAGTTTGTACTCATTATTTTTTGTTAAATCAACTGAAGGTGTAACCCAAATTATAAGTGCCTGAATTTGGCGTTGACGTGACATTTTGCAAAATCGAAATTGAAGGTCTCAGAACCGCTTACAAGAGGACTTTCATGAACCTTATCTTCAGGTGCTGACATTGTTTCTTGTGAAATATGAGATCCTTTGCGGGCATTTTAAAAAAAGGAGGAAAGGTATATGAATACTATCTCTCTTATATTTGGCTTTGATTTATACTTAACATCAACCAACTACTAATAGTAATCCATGGAAAATAAAGAATATTTTGTGCGAGTTTCTGAATTGTTCATGAGGGTCGAAGAGAAGCTTGACGAATTTGAGGACGAAATTGACTATGACCCAACACCGGATAAGCTAATGGTCACATTTGAAAATAACAGTGAAAAAATTGTGATCAATACCCAGCGTGCAATCAAGGAAATCTGGCTGGCCGGGAATTCAAGAGGCTGGCATTTTCAGTTTCTGCAAGAAAAAGATATCTGGTTTGCTAATGCAGAACAAGAAGAATTCTACCAATGTTTAGCTAAATTATTATCAGAAAACCTGGGGACATCAGTTTCTTTTGAATAGTACGAAAAAGTGAAAGTTTTTTTCTATAAACATTTAATCCTTTTTTCGGTAATTCCCGGACTTTCCCCCTGTTTTTTCTACTAAATAAACAGACTCTATCTCCATACTTTTGGTAACTGATTTACACATATCGTATAAGGTCAAAGCTGAAATGGAAGCCCCTGTCAGGGCTTCCATTTCCACTCCGGTACGTCCTGTAGTTTTGGCAGTAGCCTGAATAAAAGCATACTCACCCTTTAGTTCAATGTCCACATTTACTCCGGAAAGCGGCAAAGGGTGACACATTGGAATAAGTTCTGAGGTCCGCTTTGCTCCCTGTATTCCTCCAATGATAGCTGTTTGCAGAACCGGACCTTTTTTTGTACTTCCGGTATCTTTAAGAAGTGCCGCGAGTTCTGCTCCTAAATGCACGCGTGCAACTGCAACGGCTTTACGTTCAGTCACAGATTTTTCGGAAATATCAACCATCCTTGGTTGATCATTTACGGATAGGTGTGTAAATTCATTCTTGGAATCAGGCATGGTTTTCACTGGAACAGGAGAGTTTTATTTTTACTGATTTTTAAAAGGTATCCAGCGGGAATCCCTCAAAATTTGGGCTGGCTGAAAATCTGACTTGTAATTCATTTTGTGAGAACTTTCTACCCAATATCCCAAATATAACCAGCGAATACCAAGAAAGCGAGCATATTGAATTTCATACAAGAGAGAAAATATTCCCAACCTCCTTGATTCAAATTCCGGATCAAAAACAAAATAAACTGAACTTATTAATTCCGGTAAACAATCCAGCCATCCCACACCGATGAGCTCAGTTCCTAAATAATAACGCAGGATTTCGGTTGGTACAGGTGTTTCAATCAAAAAATCAAAGTACTCACTTTCCTCAACTGGATACTTGGTATCGTGCCAATCTATCTGATAACGCTGGTAAAGATTAAAATCTTCCTGGTTAAATCCAACTGGATGATGCTCAACACGAACATCCTTGTTTTTTCGCCACGTGCGGCGTTGCCCTTTTCCTTGAGAAAATTTCTGTACATCGATCCGAATTGGTATGCAGGACTGGCAACCGGAACAAACGGGATGATAAATGGAAAGACCGCTCCGGCGAAACCCCTGATTCAACAGCGAAGTGTAACCGTCTGCAGAAATCTCACTGGTCTGGAAAGAGATATTGTGCCAAGTATAATTATCTCGATAAGGACAAGGACCGTTGTCTGTCTGATAAAGCTTTAATTGGCTTCCACTCATTTTCAATCTTCAGTAATGAGGAAAAAGGCGCAAAGGATTCAAATCAGGACAATCCTGTGGCAATCACTGTCATGGAAACTTCATCTCTTGCTTCATCAGAGAAAGATGCCCCCCAGATTAACTCAACGTCTTCATCAGCCATATCCTCAATGAGTGACATTGCTTCCTGAATTTCAAAAGCACTGGTATCTTTTGGGCCACTCACATGAACCAAAATCCCTTTTGCTCCACGGATGTCTGTATCTTCCATTAGAGAACCATGTAATGCGTCCTCTACAGCATTCAATGCTCTGTCCTTACCTTTTGCCACTCCTCGACCAATGACTGCCTTACCCATCCCTTTCATTATGGTTTCCACATCAGCAAAATCGACATTAATGTCACCGACTCCGCTGAGCAAAAGAGTAATCCCTCTGATAGCATTGATCAACACCATATCAACCATGTGAAAAGCTTCCAGGAAACTCGTACTTTGAGTACTGGCATCAAGAAGTTTGTCGTTTGGTATGACCAGTAAAGTCTCATTTTCTCAATACCCTCTTCTGCCTGAGTTCTTCTTTTTCTTCCCTCAAATGTAAAAGGAACAGTAATAATTCCTACAGTTAAAATACCCATGTCTCTAGCTGCTTGTGCTATAACTGGGGCAGCACCGGTTCCAGTTCCACCGCCCATTCCAGCTGCAATAAAAACTATATCTAACTCGTTCACAGCTTCACTTAATTCTGCAAGACTCTCTTCCGCAGCACCTTCACCAACTTCAGGACGTGCTCCTGCCCCCATCCCACGTGTAAGTTTTTTGCCTAGCTCTATCTTTTTATGTGATTTGTTACGCTTTAAGGCTTTTACATCAGTGTTGCAAATAATGGTCTCAACCTGATCAAGATTTTCTTCCGCCATTTGCGTTACCACATTCCCTCCAGCACCGCCGACACCAATTATTTTTATGTTTGGGATGAATGCTTCCTGAACAGGAGAAAATTGCGTAGTTTGTTTTTCTGTCATGGATTTCAACTCAAAAAGAAATTGGGGATTAAAGTTAAATTAGTTGCCAATGAAGAAAGAAAAAAATCAGGTTTGAGTTTCTAAATTAACACATTAAATGCAAAAATTGTTGACTAAACCTTGCATTGATTAAATAATGATGATATAGCTGTATTATTGAATTTGCAAACCAAAGAATTGGAGATGGTTAAAAAACCGCTTTGATTCGCTTCATTAAAAAAAACTATTATGCTTTCTGAACAAGTATTTTATCTCTTTCTATTTCCCTGGATCATTTTTATAGCAACTATTCCAGGTTCTGTAATGACATTCCTCTTTGCAGGCCTTGCGGCACAATTGCTGAACTATCTCCCAGAAAAAAATGGAGATTAAATTAATGCAATTTTAATAAGTCCAAATTGGATAAAATTCAATACTAATCACACCGAAAAAAAACGATAACAACAAGTCTCTTTGTCCTTTGTTTTTCTGTTGATGGTTAAACACTCTGAAGTGTCATCCAAGTCAAGGCCAATTTCTCTTATGAATTAAAGTGGATTTTTACCAGTTATTTTACGATTTTTACCAAACAATCTTTGGAGTATGGAGATGAATTGAACCAGTATAGTGCAATGATTACCGATTTTATGCATAACTGTGGAGAAGCGGAAAAAGGGTTCATCAGCAGTCAGGAGTGGTGGATATTGAGTGGTTTTGTAAAGGTCCAGATTTTCCTTACGAGCTTAAATGACAATGCCGAATTGATAGTTGCATCAAATCTGTTTAAGTATAATGTGCAAAACGCAGATATTAACGAATATTTACTGAAACTTAATGGTACTTTAAAACTAAAAGGGGTGTGTTTTGGTATACGAAACAAGCACCTAATATTAAGCTATATCCGTCCTGTTCAAGGGTTGGACCCAGAAGAACTTGAGTGGATTATTGCCAAAATTGCAGTCATTGCTGATGAATACGATGATTTGCTGATTGAAAAATTTAACCTGTAGCAAACTGTTTCTGCCTTTCAAATTTAAGTTTGAACATGTGCACTTTTTATGTTTACCGTTGTTACCCCTCTTCAACTGGACAATTCAAAAGACTGAATTTTAACAAAACTCTTGTCACAAACTTAGTTACGTTGAAGATCTTCCGGAGGCTTTGACCGGGAGGCACAGGTACTGGAACTGTAAGGTCTTTTCAGGCTCGAACAAAAGAATTAGCACGCATTTCATGACCGATACTTGTTGACTCTCCGTGGCCGGTAATAACAGAAGTTTCTTCATCAAGCGTATAAAGTTTTTCCTGAATCGATTTTTCTATTTTCTTAAAATCACCTCCCCACAAATCTGTTCTTCCGATAGATCCCTGGAACAGAGTATCTCCGGCAATCAGTAATTTTTGGCTTTCAAACAAAAAACACATTGAACCAGGAGTATGTCCTGGAGTGTGCAGTGCTTTGCCCTGTATATCATTCAGGTTAATCTCTTCTTCGTTTTCCAACCATTGATCTGGAGGCGGAGGAGGCTCAAAAGGAATACCAAACATTCGACATTGATCCTCCAACATATCCCAGAGAAATAAATCTTCACGGTGTAAAGCCAATTTTGCTCCGGTTGCCTCTTTCATTTTTCCGGAAGCAAGAAAATGATCCAGGTGCGCATGGGTGTGAATAATCCTTTCAACTTGAAGATTCAGTTCAACAAGACGCTCAAGCAGTATTTCAGCATCTCCTCCGGGATCAACCACAATTGCTTTCCGACTTACCAGATCACCTAAAATGGTACAATTACACTGCAGTGGGCCAACTGGAGTAGTTTCTACAATGATATTAGAATCATTCATGCAGAAGATTCTTTTTTTGTGAACTTCCTTTTTCCGCCTTTCCTTCCTTTTGAAGGAGGTGTTTCCGTAATTATTTTCAGACAAGCAGCTTCATCCAATATTTTTGGTTCAACACCTTTAGGTATTTTGTAATTACTCTTTCCTGATTTTATATAAGGCCCGAAGCGACCATCAATAACACGAATTTCACCAAAATCATGAATTGTACTTTTTGCCTTTTTCTCCAAGCCCTCCCTAATAATTTCCAGTGCAGTCTCTATGTTTGTTTTTAACGGATCTTCTCCTTTAGGCAAAGAGAAAAATTCTTTTCCCAATCTTACATAAGGACCATAACGACCATTGTTGACGATAATTTCCTCACCGCTTTCGTGAGTTCCCAAAGTAAGAGGTAAAGCAAAACATTCCATAGCCTCTTCAAATGTCACCTCATTGAGATTGAGACTACTTGGCAAAGAAGCAAAACGCGGTTTTTCCTCATCCTCACGAGTACCTATTTGGACCATTGGACCAAATTTACCAATGCTCACACTAACAGGTTTACCACTTTCAGGATCAGTTCCGAGTTCCCGTCGTTTAAGTACTTCAGCACGTGTAACAGATTCATCTTTTTCACCAACCCTTTGGTGAAAGGGTTGGTAGAAATTAGCTATCATTTCAACCCAGTTTTCTTCTCCATTTGCAATCCGGTCAAAGTTACGCTCAATTTTTGCGGTAAATCCCAAATTCACAATTTCAGAAAAATGATTAGTGAGAAAATCTGTAACAACTTCTCCAATTGACGTTGGCTTAAGCCGTTTTTCTGGAGTTACTTCAACATAGCCACGATCTTGGATAGTAGATATAGTTGGCGCATAAGTCGAGGGACGTCCAATGCCTTCAAATTCCATTTTTTTCACCAAAGATGCTTCGGTGTAACGTGGCGGAGGTTTAGTAAACAATTGTTCCAAATTCAATTTTTTTAGTGGAAGAATTTGATCTCTTTCTACTTTTGGCAAGATTACGTCTTTTTCACTTACAGCCTCATCCACATCATTTTTACCTTCGGTGTAGGCCTGCAAGAATCCTGGAAAAACAACTCTTTGCCCTTGTGCCTCAAATAAACACTCTCTTTTTACCCCAGCCTCAATTTTCAGAGTGGTACGTGCTATTTCTGCCGCAGACATTTGAGATGCAAGAGCACGCTTCCAGACCAGGCTATATAGTCGAAACTGCTCGGAACTCAAACTCTCTTTGACTGCACTTGGTTTCAGTGAAAAGTCCACTGGCCTAATTGCTTCGTGAGCTTCCTGCGCGTTTGTAGAGCGGTTCTTAAAAAACCGAGGTTTCTTCAAACCAAATTTTGAACCATATTCTGAGCCAATAACCTCTTGTTTCTGTATCTATTGCATTTGCAAAGAAACGAGCAGATTCTGCACCAGTAACAATCCCATCAGGAATATTAAAATTACCTTCATAAAGCTGCTGTGCGACTATCATTGTTCTTTTAACCGAAAATCCCAGTTTGACTGATGCTTCCTGCTGAATTGTTGAAGTTGTAAATGGTGCACCAGGATTGCGTTTTGCCATACGCTCATCAATAACACTTACAGAAAAATTACCCTGCTTCAAACTGTCCTCAATCGATTTTGCCTCAGTTTCATTAACAACTTTTGCAGGTTTGCCATCGAGTTTCTTCAATTCTGCAGTAAATTTTGCAAATTCTGCACGAATTTTCCAATATTCTTCTGGTTCAAATTTTCTGATTTCTTTTTCACGCTCAACCACAATCTAACTGACACAGACTGCACTCTTCCAGCTGAAAGCCCGGGTTTGATTTTTTTCCATAATAATGGAGACAGTTCATAACCAACTGCTCGGTCCAAAATTCTGCGTGCCTGCTGTGCGTCAACCAATTGCTGATCTAACTTGCTTGGTAATCTCATGAAAAACTACTCGATGTGTTTTCTTGTTTTTTAATGTACCGCGTTTTTTCAACAATTCATATAAGTGCCATGAAATTGCTTCTCCTTCACGGTCTTCATCTGTTGCAAGATAGACTTCCGTTTTACTATTGATTTGTTTTTTCAGTTCAGCAACTGTTTTTTTCTTATCCTTTGGAATTTCATACTGAGGTGCAAAGTCATTTTCAGGATCAAAGCCAAGCACACTAGAGGGAAGATCTCTCACATGCCCCATTGAGGCGGTGACGAAGTAATCTTCTCCCAAAAACTTACTGATAGTCCGGGCTTTTGCCGGTGATTCAACAATTATTAAATTTTTTGCCATAATTATTTTACCATTCAGCAAATGCTGAAATGTATTCTATAAATATTGTTTTCATAAAATGAGGAGAATTAAAAAAAGTAAAATCAACAACAGAGGTGATAGACATTTTTGTAATTTTATTTTCTATGACCTTTTCAACTGTCTACCAAGATTGACGCACTAGAAAAGATAGAAACACTAATTTTGTTATTTCAGTGAAAACTTGTATTAGAAATTGATACATAATTCAAGATTGCTGAAATACCTATTTTTATAAATCTGACCGAGAATGTATTACTTTGTCAATCAGCCCGTATTCAAGCGCTTCTTCCGCAGTAAACCAATTATCCCGATCAAGCGCTTTTTTTATTTCTTTTTGGCTTTTCCCCGTTTGTTCGGCATATAGTTTAACTAAATGATCTCGAGTTTTCAAAATTTCACGTGCCTGAATTTCACACTCAGAAGCTCTCCCCTGGTAACCCATTAACAGGGGTTGGTGAATCATTATTTTAGCTTGGGGCATGGAAAAGCGTCGCCCCTTGTCTGCAGCCAAACTCAAGATTGAGCCCATGCTTGCGGCAAATCCTGTTACAATTGTTGTTACCGGACATGCAATAAAATTGAGCATATCAAAAATGGCAAAACCGGAAAATATTTCTCCTCCTGGAGAATTTATGAAAACAGTAATTGGCTCTTCCGTGCCTTCCTGTTCGAGTAAAACCAATTGACTCAAAACTTTTGCGGTCAATTTCGCATCAACTTGCTGGGAGATCACAACTGTTCTGGACTTGAGCAACTTGCTCGCCATGCCTTCCAATTCCTCATTTTCTTCGTTACTTTCTTTGCTCATTTATTGTTCCTGTGAAGTCATACTTGAGTTTTTATCTATTAATTATCTCTTCTACCAAATTATGTGAGGGGAAAAGCGTGTGCAAGTTTTTTGTTGAATTATCTATTAGAAAAGCAAATATAAGCTGCCCTTATGAAAAACTTGAATTAAAAGATAATAACTGTAATATCACCAAAAACTGATACATATAGTATTGTTTTTAAAATATTTATTTGTCTGCTCCGGAAATGCAGCTATGGTTTTATTACAATTGTTAACTTAGCTAAAGGTTCCATATATTTGTCTGCAAAAAAATTATTTTATTTGAAAACTTTGCAACATTTCCCGTGCCAGTTCCAAGGTTTGCTCTGTGATTTCCTGCCCGCCAATTAAATCGGCAAGAGCCCGGATCCTTTCATTCTCATTGTTGAGAAGTTTTATTTTTGTATAAGTTTTATTATCAGTCAGCTGCTTGCTGACAAAATAATGATGCTCTGCAAAAGCTGCAATCTGCGGAAGATGTGTTATGCACAAAGTCTGGTGCCTCTCTCCAAGTGAATGTAATTTTTGTCCCACAATTTCTGCTATCCCTCCACTGATTCCAGTATCAACTTCATCAAAAATCAATATTTCAACTGAGTCCAGTGATGTAAGAACTGTTTTAAGTGCCAGCATTATACGTGATAATTCTCCTCCGGAAGCAACTTTTACAAGACTGCGCATATCCTGTCCTGGATTGACAGTCAGCATAAATTCAACCTGATCAATCCCCTTAGTTGTGCATGCCTCACGGTTTTCCGCAAATGAAGCTGAAACAATATGAGTTTCAAAACGTGCCTTTTCCATCCCCAATTGACGTAATTCATCAACAATTGCCTTGTCCATTATTTTTGCCGCATTATGCCGCTTCCTGGAGAGAAGTTCAGCAAACTTTTGCGTTTGATTCCTCAACTGCTCTATCTTTTCGTAAATCTCCTGCTCATTATCATCAAGGTGTTCGAGTGAATCCAATTCCTGCTTTGAATCTTCAAACAGTGTCAACAGTTCATCAGCATTGTCCAACCTATATTTACGAGTATAATGCTGAATTCGACTGAGTCTCTCATTTATCCATACCAGACGTTCAGGATCATCTTCTACTTTGTCGCTGTATTGAACCAGTTCTTGGTAACTGTCTTCAATCTGAAAAAGACCTGTTTCAATTCCAGAAAGTATTTTCGAACATTCAGAATCTATCTGTTCTGCTTCGCCCAAAAGTTTTCGTGACAATTCCAATTGCTCTATTACTGATCCGTCCGCTTCATTGAGTCGAGACCTAACCTGTTCCAAAAGCACTAATAGTTTTTCTACATGTGTTAGCCGGTTCTCTTCTTTTCTAAGTTCATTTTCTTCTGTAGGCTGTAAATTTAATTCTTTCAAGTCTGTAATAATTTCCTTTAGCTCATCAATACAAACTGCACGATCTGCAAATCGCTTTTGCAGTGATAGCTGTTCTTTTTTTGCTGCTTGCAAAGCCTGAAAAGCTTCCGTCACTTGTTGACGTAAAGGGATCAATTGACCAAAACCATCAAGAAAATCCAAGTGGGATGAAACCTGCAACAAAGATTGATTATCGTGCTGTCCATGAATATTTATTAATTTACGGCCTATACTTTTTAGGAAATCCGCAGTTACTGATACTCCGTTTATATATCTTTTTTGACGACCTTTACGAGAAATAATACAACGAACAATTAATTCATCATCCAGATTAATACCAGTCAGTTCCAGTTCTTTTCGAATATTGAACTGCTCACCATTAACTGGATTTACTGGTACAGAAAATATCCCCTCAACTTCAGCAAGTTCCTTACCTGTTCGGATCATGCCTGGATCACCTCGGTGACCAAGTACAAGCAAAATAGCATCAATCATAATTGACTTACCTGCTCCGGTTTCACCTGTGAGGATGGAAAAACCTCTTGTAAACTCTACTTCCAGTTTACTGATCGTTGCGAAATTTTCTATTTTCAGCTGTAACAACATATAGTAAATATTTTGTAATAGTGATATTTTTATTGGATATCATAGTTAATCTATTTAGTTTGATTAACTATACATTATTTCTAAAAGACTCTATATCTGCTGTTTTTGTAATTGGTTAATTATATATTTATTCATAATATAAAATTTACGCATTGAAAACACTATCAGGTTCTAATGCAATCCAATATTCAATTGGAAGTTTTGTATTTTTATCTGCTGAAATTGCAACAATTAATAATCGATGCAAAAAGTTTTTCCGCAATCATACTATAAAACTACTGAGCAGTTTTATCTCCACTTTAAAAGAGGCTATCTTTTTTGCATATTTAATAGCATTATTACAAGAAATTAATATCAAAAATATTTTAGATAAATTTCTCTAACATTTTGTGTAGTTGTTTCCACTGTGTCACGTAAATTTGAGACTTCGTAGCCATGATGTTTCAGTAGTTTGAGTATAGTGTCTTCCTCAATTTCTTTCCTGTTTCCTGCCAATCCGTGCTGTTTTGTAACTCTTCTGATTTTTCACAGATGATAATTTTTACTTTTAATACACTTTTGGCTTCTTCTTTTTTTAGCAAAGCCAGTTTTCCAAGCTCAGGCAGCACTTTCATGGTTTTAGGGTTCTGTAATTGAGGAAAGCTGCTGCCAAATTTTAACTGAAGTGCCTGCGTCAGATATTCAATATCCAATAATCCTCCTTTACCTTCTTTGATGTTACGACGATTATCTTTTTCTCCTGACAGTTCCAGTTCTTTGCGCAGCCGTAAATAATTTATTTGTGCATTCATATCAGACGGAGGGATCCAATCATATACAGCACTGCGTATTCCATCTTCCACTTTTTGATACCATTCTACTTCACCACTCCCTCCAATAACTCGCCCTTTGATCAGTACCTGATGTTCCCAGGGTTGTGATGTTTCATGGTATTTGAGATACTGATTTAAATGTGTCACCAAAACACCAGCATTCCCGGATGGACGAAGGCGCGCATCAAGTTTATAGGCATAACCGGAACTAGTAATAGTAGAAAGACAGGAAATTAAGCGTTGAATCAATTTTACCCAATATTCCTGTACTCCAATGACTCGTGGGCCACTTGTAGTTCCCTCACCGGAATAAATAAAAATCAAGTCGAGATCTGAGTGATAGGTCAATTCTCTACCTCCCAGTTTACCTAAACCTATAATTGCAAACTGTCCGGATTCATCCATGGAATTCAGGACCTTGCCATAACGTTGAGTTAACCATTTTTGTGACAAACGAAAAGCGGCTTGCACAATAACTTCCGCCAGTAAAGTCAGGGCTATTCTGGTTCGTTCGTAGGAAAGAACGCCTTCCATTTCCGCACTTCCAAGCAAAAACGTAGTAGTGTGCTTGAATTGTCTTAACTGGTCAATTTCTTCTTCTTCATTTTCAGCGCAGCTTTGAATTTTTTCTTCGAGTTGATCTGTCCATTTTTCTACTGATATTTCCATTGTAGAATTGTCCAGTTGTTCTAATAATTCCAAGTGATTAAGCAAATAATTCCAAAGCATTTCGCTGGTTTCAGCAATTCTAGTCAAGCGTGAAAGCGCAGAAGGATGCACAGACAATTTACGATAGTAACCAATATTACCCTTGATGGATTCAAACAAACGCTGAAAGCGATTTTTTGTATTCTCACTCATAAGCGGGACCAGTTGCTGTGAGAAAGATCCAATAAACCGCTGTTCCTCTTCCGTAAAGTTTTTAATACGTGCACAGTTGTGGATAGCAGCTTCAATTTCCAGATGTTTATTGCTGAATAATCCGCTAAAAATAGCACGAACCCCACCCATTACATCTTTCAAATCACTCAAAAAGTGTTGATGGGCTTGTTCTATGTCAAATTCGTTGTAACCTAAATTTCTTGCAATTGCATTTTGTTGTACAATGTCTGAAGCTAAAGTGTGAGTTTGTTGTTCCTCTCGCAGTTGAAGATGATGCTCCACTCTACGCAAGAAGAAATAAGCTTTCTTCAGAGTATCTGCATCCTGTTTCGGTATTAACTCTGATTGACGCAATTGTTGCAAAACCTGCAATGTTCCTGTTAGGCGAAGTTGTTTGTTTCCGCCACCATACAAAAGTTGAAAAGTCTGCACAAAAAATTCAATTTCACGAATTCCTCCTATACCTAATTTAACATTCAAAAAACTTTCACGCAGATGTTCCTCTTCGATACGCTTCTTCACTTTTTCCACATCACGCAATACTCCTTCGTCCAACAAACTACGAAAAACGAAAGGTGTGATCATATTCATTACATCTTTTCCTAACTGTTTTGTTCCTGCTACAGGTGCTGCTTTGATTAGAGATTGGCGCTCCCATAACTCCCCACTTACAGTATAATAATATTCCATCTCATCTAAGGACTGAACCAAAGGTGCACGCTCTCCTCCTGGGCGCAATCGCATATCCATGCGAGCGAGAAATCCTTCATCAGTGACCTCTGACATTACCTCTATCAATATTCTAGCTGCTTTCATCCGTAGTTTGTAATCACGTTCCGTATCTCCAGTGAGAGGTTCGTTGTCATGTATGAAAATCAAATCAAGATCAGATGAGTAATTTAGTTCGTTTCCGCCCAATTTACCCATACCTAAAATCATAAATGGGAACTGCTGCTGAGAATACTCCTTTGAAGATTGAGAAGATTCTCGATTTGTTGTTACAGATGATTCCGGAATTGAACTTGAAATTAAATGGTTATAAATTTCCAATTCGTGATTCATAATTCCTGATATTGCTCCCCGCAAACAACAAATTGCGATCGCTGAGAGTTCCTCCAAAGTTTCTTTAAATGGACATAGTTGTGCCAAATCACGAACTGTTATCCTTAGAAATTCTTCATATTTGTAACGTCGTAAAATATTTTTAAACTCAAGCAAAGAATACTCGGTCAGCAAATTCAGACGCGTCCGGAGTTCATTTTCCATCACTTTTAAATCCTTTTTTCGTAAAAGAAAAGGGGACTCCAATAATCCTACAGCCAGTTGAGGATTTCGTTTTAAGCGATTTGCGAGAAAATTACTACGCCCGAATATGTACAGCAAAGCTCCTGTGTGGGGGCGGCTCCAATCAAAATTACTTGAGAACTTGTTCCGGAAAGCATCTGCAAAATCATGCAGCTGAGTCAAAGCTGCTTCAGGTGTTCCAGAGGAAAGCAAAATAGGGAGGTACTGAGCAAGCTGAGTTTCATTTTCGAAGGTAGCTAAGCTTCCTTCCATCAGGCCCACAAGACGTTTTGCAGATTCGGCAGTGAATGGCGTAGAAGATTCCTGCAAAATGGCTTTCCAGTCCTTGTCCTTTGACAATGGAAAAAGATTTGTAACCCAGTCGTTGAGTGTCACTTTAAATTTATTTTTTAGTTTAATGTATGAGCACAGTTTAGCATAATCAGGTACTCGTCAGAAATAAAAAACACCTCTTTGGTACAAGCTAATGTCCGATAGAAACAAAACTTCGAGACGCTCGCTTCAAGGATCTACATTCGTATTAAGTTGGCGGTGCTACCTGTACTCAAGCAAATTATCTATTTTTTCGTTTGCCTTTGAGTCTAATTCGAGATTCAGAACAAGGTCTATTATTGGGAGGAAAATAAATGGCAATAATATTGAGGTTCGTGGGAGCAAAAGGAAACTCCCACAAAATAAACAGATTAATAGTGGTAATACAACTCGAACTCATGTGGATGTGGACGTGAGTCAATGGCCCTGACTTCTTTCATTTTCCAGTCTAACCAGTATTCAATCACATCTTTCGTAAAAACTTCACCTTTGAGTAAGAATTCATGGTCATTCTTCAAAGCATCCAGAGCTTCATTGAGCGAACTCGGCATCTTACCGATTTTGTTCAGTTTTTCCGGTGGGAGATCATAAATATTTACATCCATCGGCTCTCCAGGATCAATTTTATTTTGAACTCCATCCAGTCCGGCCATCATTATTGCAGGAAAGGCAAAATAGGCATTGGCTCCTGCATCCGGACAACGGTACTCAATTCGTCGGCCTCTTGGTGAATCTGCAACCGGAATCCTGATAGTTGCCGAACGGTTACGGTTAGAATATGCCAGATTTATTGGTGCTTCAAAACCAGGTACGAGACGTTTGTAAGAGTTTGTTAATGGGTTTGTGAACGCAGCTAAAGCAGGAGCATGTTTGAGAATACCTCCGATGTAGTATAAAGCCATTTCACTCAACCCTGCATACTGATCCCCTGCAAACAAGGGTTGTCCATCCTTCCAAATCGACTGATGCGTATGCATTCCACTCCCGTTATCCCCAAACATAGGTTTCGGCATGAAAGTGGCGGTTTTGCCATATTCTTGAGCAACATTACGCACTACGTATTTTAAATGCTGCAGCATGTCAGCTGTCTTCAACATAGTGTCAAATTTAAAATTAATTTCATGTTGTGCAGGAGCTACCTCATGGTGTTGCGCTTCTATTGTCAGACCCAGATCCTGCATCGCCAAAACCATCTCCGCTCTTATGTCACGGTCCTGATCAAAAGGAGCCGCCGGGAAATAACCTGACTTGTGTCCAATTTTGTAAGCTTTGTTTCCACCAACTTCTTCAACACCTGTGTTCCAGGGACATTCCGGAGAATCAATTGAATAGAATCCTCCTTCCGGACCTTGTGAGTATCTTACGTCATCAAACATAAAAAATTCTGCCTCAGGACCTACGAAAATTGTGTCACCAATTCCAGTTGAAATCAGATAATTTTCTGCCTTTTTAGTTACACTTCGTGGATCCCGAGTGTAATCTTCACCAGTAACAGGATCTTTAATATCACAAATGATAGACATTGTCGAAACTTCAAAAAATGGATCCATTTTTACAGTATCCAAATCCGGCATAACTTTCATGTCACTATTGTCAATGGTCTGCCAACAACGAATACTGGAGCCATCGAACATTCGACCTTCATCCAGCATCTCTTCATTGAGTTCTGAAACTGGTACTGTAAAATGTTGCCATGTTCCCAGAAAATCGATGAATTTCAAATCCACCATTTCAACATCATTTTGTTTTGCAAATTCAACAATCTCTTTCGGCGTAGTCATAACCCAATCCTTCCTTTCTATAAATTAAAATAATTAACCGCAATCATACGGTTTAAAAATAATACAAGCTGTCACTATAGGCAAATACCAAGCCAGAAGTCATCTCACTGAGATTGTACGTTTTTTAATAAATTACTGCAATTAGATTTGTATTAATTTTAGGCAACTGCATAAAATTTAATCAAATAGTATTATCAATTGTGAGCTGAGCATTCGGTTAGAATATAAAGTTCCATCAACTCTAAAGCAAAAATCGGCAGCCATTCTGGTATATTGCTTGCTTTGATCAAAGCAGCTAAAAGTTCATTAAAAACTAAAATCTACAATATTCGGATACCTTATGAGTGGCATTACTTCGCTTGTTCAGGCGGCAGGTGTTATTGAGCGTAAAATGGAAACTGTTTCAAACAATCTGGCAAACGTCAACACAGTCGGTTTCAAAGAAGATCAGCCGTCTTTCAGGGAGGTCCTTTCCAACGTCCAACGCATTGTTCCAGAATCACTAGAAGAGCGTTTCTTGTCTCATGAATATCTTGATGACTATGTAGGAATGGACAAATCCGCAGTCGTTGTAGATGAGGTAGGGAAAAATTTTGAACCCGGACGAATGCGTTCTACAGGAAATAATCTTGATTTTGCAATTTCAAACGAAGGTTTTTTCACAATTTCTACTCCTCAGGGTGAGCGTTTTACCCGGGCCGGCAATTTTCAACTCGATTCGACTGGTCGTATTGTTACAAATGACGGTTATCCAGTTTTAGGGGAAAATGGCGTAATCACCATTAAAGAAGGTTCAATTGATGTCAGCGAAAGCGGACTACTTAGCGTCGATGGAATAATTGCTGACAGTTTCCGTCTGGTACGTTTTCGTAATCAAGACCAATTGCAGAAACTGGGACAGGGATTTTTTGCTCCTGTCAACAGCAATGATTTGCCGGTTGCTTCAGATGAAATTAAACTCAGACAGGGTATACTGGAAGATTCAAATGTGAACATCATGCTAGAAATGACTCGGATGATAACTGCAACACGAGCCTATGAATCGGTACACAAAGCTATTTCAAGAATCGGCACATTAGATGAGAAAGCAATCAGTCTGGTTCAGTCATAATTTGACATTTACAAAAATATAAACCTAATTATTTAATATACTGATACAGGAGTTTTTCGCTTATGATGCGTGCACTTTATACAGCTGCAACTGGAATGCAGGCCCAACAGAGAAACATCGATACAACTGCAAACAACCTGGCAAACGTCAACACCACAGGTTTTAAAAAGAGTAAGGTCCAGTTCCAGGATTTACTGTATTACAATGAACGCAACGCCGGGGTTCCATCTTCAGTTTCCACTCAAGTTCCGGTAGGAATTCATGTAGGACATGGTGTTAAGTACGTTAGCATTGATAAGGTACATACACAGGGCAACATGGAAAACACCGGTAATGACCTGGATTTGAGTATTGACGGAATGGGATTTTTTCAAATCCTCCAACCAAATGGAATCATAGCATATTCCAGAGACGGCCATTTCAATATAGACGGAATGGGCCGTTTAGTGACAAATGACGGAATGCTGATGGACCCAGAAATTAATATTCCGGCAGATACCAGAAAAGTTCAAATCGGTTTAGATGGTACTGTATCAATATTTTTGCGAGATGAGAACTTGCCTGAGGCACTTGGCAGCATTCAGTTAGCACGCTTTCAGAATCCACCAGGCCTGACTCCAATTGGTAAAAATCTCTTTCTTTCAACTCCTGCATCAGGAAATGCAATCGTTGATGCTCCTGGATCAAGTAACATGGGTTCTCTCACACAGGGATTTTTAGAACGTTCAAATGTGTCCCTTGTTGAAGAAATGGTGAATATGATTACTGCCCAGCGGGCTTATGAGGTAAACTCAAAGGCTATCCAGTCTGCTGATGAAATGCTTAAAAATACTAACAATCTGGTCAGGTAATTAACTGCCCGGCAAATTTGGATAAAGCAAAAGTATAACAATAGTTTTCCCTCTACGTACTTAAGGATTCGTATAAATATAATGCAGTCATTAGCACATTTAATTATTAAAACCAGAGGTATAGCAACGAGACCTTATCCGTATCGTTACGGACTATTGTTGCTGTTATTTTTATTATATTCCGTAACAGTATTTTCCAACGGGAATACTGACCCTAAAGCACAGCAAATCAAAATTTTCCTGCCACAATCTTCAGTTATTAACAGCGATGAATATCGACTTGGTGAAATTGCCCAGCTAGAAGGGGAAGATTTTATACTGTTGGACAGACTGGCCAAAGTCGTCATAGGACGTGCACCTTTGCCAGGAAGGGAATTAACCGTTACCCGTTCTCTGATTCTCTCTCGATTGCGCTCCCACAAAGTTAACATTAAGAAATTCGTTTTTCCTGGATCAGACTCAACAACCATTCAGCGGGCAGCACTCAAAATATCGGGAAATGATATAGAGCAGGTAGTATTGAATCACATTAAAGAAACAAAAAAAAATTCTGACTTGAAACCTCGTCTGCTGGCAAAGATAAGGGATATTTTTCTACCACGCGGACAGGTAAGCTATGTAATTTCCTCAAAAGGAAATTACAAAAAAGAAGGCGGTTACCGTAATTATGAGGTCGAGTTTAGTGTTGATGGCAAAGCTATCAGGAAAGTCTCTGTACGGACATATTTAAAAATTTACAAGGAAGTGTATGTTGCACGCAATACTATCAAACGTAACCATATAATTGAAGAATCAGATTTATTGAAAATTCGCAAAAATGTAAACCGTATACCGCGTGAATATGTAACAGACAAAGAACAGCTAATTGGCAAAATATCAAGACGTACAATCACTCCAAGCGAAGCGATTCAGGGAAATACACTTACAGATCCGCCGCTGGTGAAATCCGGAGATCGTTTGCAAATTGTCTTCGAAACACCGTTTATACGTCTTTCTGCACCTGGAATTTCAATGGCCAAAGGCCGAAAAGGTGAACGAATTCCCGTGAAAAACGTAGACAGTAAAATCGTAGTTTTTGCGACTGTCAAAACCAGAAATATCGTTTTGGTAAATTAAATTGATATGGTTTCTAAACTAGAATTTTCATAATTTTAATCAGTGTATAAATTATTAATTCCATTTTCAGGTTTATTCCATTGGTTTCTGGCCACATTCCTGGTTCTGAGCCTCATAGGTTGCGTTCCGTCAAGATCAAAACCGAAACCGAAACCTCCTGCTGAGGTTTTGGCCGCTTATGAAGTAAAAAAAATGAATGACAATTTAAAACGGACTTCAAAGCGCTCACGGCGAAAGCAAATTTCTACAAGCAGAAACCGCTATGAAGGTTCCCTCTGGCGATATGAGTCTTCATTTGGTAATTTGCTAAGGGATCATCGTGCACGTTTCCGCGGAGATTTGTTGAGTATCAACGAAATGAGTTTAATAGTGAATGCGCCTCCTCCTAAAACAACTGCAGAAGGACAACCTGCCGGAGGTGCACAAACAGCGAACGTTGCTCTTGAAGCCTTGACTCTCAGAGATTCAATTGAAGAAGAACAAAATCAGATTTTGCGAAATCTGGATGGCATTTCTGCACGTGTCGTTCGTGTACTTCCCAATGGTAACATGCTTATCAAAGGTCAAAAAATCGATTATCGCCAGCGTAATCAAGTCCGTTATATTACGACTGTTACCGGTATTTTGCGTCCTGCAGATGTAAATGATTCAAACGTTGTTTCTGCCAGTAAACTTGCAAATCCAAACGTTAAAATCAAGCGTCAGCAAAGCGGAAGCCTTGTCCGCGAGCGCCTCAAAAAACTTGCACCATTGCTTGGAAAACAAAAAACCGGATTCTTAGGTCGCCTAGGTGATTTGGCTAAAGGCGGTGCACAGTAAAGAGGAAGTAATTTCTCTGAAATTCTTCCTAGTCTTTTAGGTATGTACAGGTTTGTTCAAAGCTGATCTACTACCAAAACACCTCAATATTTTCTCAAAGTCACTCCCATACGGAAAAACAAATATATACTCAACTTCAGCTTCTTTATTATATCTAACAAAATGACTTTTATCCAATAAAGGAATAATTTTCTTATCTTTTTTCATTATTGTCTGCCCCAATGTGAAACTGTTATTACTTGAAATTTGCATTCAGATTTTTCAATAGCTTTGTTATACAAGTAAGTAACAATTCACTTTATTATTCAGATCTCATTGCTTAACTGATTATATGACAACAGTTACAAACACCGATGGGGCCTCCCGACTAGACCAACAGCTGGAACTTCTGTGCTCGTTTAATGTGCAAATTCCTTGTAATCCCCAAGGAGAATTTGCTGCAAGCAGCTTTAAAACACTGTTGCAATCACTCAATACAAATCAAATCTGTGATTCCTTGCGTGGATCCTACCACAAAGTGCATTTAAAGAAATGGAAAGAATACGCACAAAGGGAATTTAATGAGATGGGTCGAATAAACCGCTTACGTTTAGAAAGTCTAATGCAGCTTTCTGATCAAGAAATGCACCAGACAATTTTCGAAGGGATTCTCCTTTTTGACATCAATCCCGAAAACGTTGCCCCGTTAGAGTTGCAGGAAAAGACTGGTGAGTTGGATGAAGAAGGGAACCCAGTAATGAGTACTATGACCTACGATGTTTTTCAGAAGGGGGCAATTCATGGAATTGAAGGACTAGAAAGTTTTTTACCTTCTGCCTCAATTAAGGGAGAAGCAGGAATGGACGCACATCTTGAGGATGAATTTTCAGGAACAGACCTCATGAGCAATTTCAAAAAGAAATCCGGGCAGTTGATCAAGTCACTGACTATCACAGGGAGTTTGGGCGGAATCGGACACAAACCTGATTCTGATATGGATGCACAAATCATTATTAATTCCAATCCGGAATTCAAATTCAGCTGGAATGATGCAGATTTTCTTGTCGCACTAATTGCAAATGTAATGGAGTCTTTTTATGAAGACTATTACATTAATGGCCTTACTACACAAGAACAACTGGTAATAAAAAAAGCGGCTGCCGTAACTTTAAGAGAACATTGCAGTACAGGGTTAAGCGAAGAAGAGCAACAAGTGATAGAATTTATATTTGCCAGCAGCTACCGCAAAGAATTAAGGAAACTGATTCAAGAACATATACAAAAAGGAGACTTTTATGAAGCCAACTATTGTTACAGAGTTAGGTTTAAATCCTAGAAATTCTAATATCCTGATTGTGAAAATTTTCTGGAACCGCTTAAAAAGTTTTTCTCATTTTTGAAAATAGGAGGAGGAGATTTACAGCAAAAAGCCTTCCCATATTCCTTAAAGCAATTGGGTAAAGAAAAGGTTTTAAATTGTTTAACAAATTATTACCGTACAACTTTTCTGGATGAGGCTGGTGCCCGTCAAATTTTGTGGCGTTATGGAGTCAAGAACAATCTTTCACCTGAATCTCTTCCGGAGGAAAAAAAGAACGAATGTTTTTTTAACAGCTTAACAAATAATTCTCAGCTTTCAACACTCTTGACTGAGTTTTTTGAATATCTTTCTTCTCATGTTGCATATGCTTCTTTGAATAAACTTTCAGAAGCAATGCAAACACTCAAACAACACTTCAGTTCTCATAATGTTGTATTTAAGGATGGACTGGAACAGCAGGTATTGTCAAAACTGGAAATAAATTACAGTTCCAGGACTGTTAGGATGATTGAAACTTTTTCAAACGGACAAGCCAAAGATCTCGAAGCTGAAATTGAATATCCGTTACATCTCAAAATCCAGCAGGCAGAAGCATACCTGACTAAAAAATATCCGACTACCAAAATTCATTTTTTTACTAATATTTTGCGGAAGCAGCGCGCCGGTCAGCACACACCATTTTTGGTTTCTCCAGAAGGAAGTATGGCCTATGCACTGATGCTTAATGATTTTCTTCTAAACCCTGCTGCTATGATCTGTGGAATTACACCAATGCCATTTGACCTGCCGAAAAATTTTAAAATTCTCTCCTCAATTGGAGTTTTCCCCGAAGCAGAATGGACCCTGAAACAAAACCTGGCTGCTGAATTTAGAAAAAATCATAAAGTTACTGAAGATGATACAGGCGAAGTACAGATTAATAAGAATGTTACTGAAAAGAACCAAATATTGGAAGAAGAGACAGAATCATTCATCCTCGGAAAGCTACCAAACTGGGGTGAAATAATCATTCCGCGAGAAATGTTTTTGGGTCACGCCATTCCCATATTTTTAAGGGAAAGTCAGAAAATAACTCACCGTAACCTTCCCAAAGCTCTTCTCAATTGCTGGTGGCTGGAAATGATTGTCTGTATTGATGAAGAAGATGAACTGCCTACAAGTTTGACCAGATTGTTATGGAATCCGGAAGGACGTTACTTTATTCGAGAAAATCGAAAAGGGCCTCTGATTGATGCAATTGTTCAGATGGAAGACGACTACCCTGCTTTAAGGCTTGACCCGTGGTGGCTTAAATTTACTGAAATGCTGGTACGTTTTGAAAGCTATGAACAGAGGAGGAAGAAGAACCGGATTTTGAACTCAACACGCTGTCTGAAACTCAAAAATATATTGTTTTTTGCTGCTGCGGTATTGATTGGAATAATATTTGCTTATATTGGATCATTGAAACTATATTTTTGATGGAAAAACTTCACTAGTTGATTTTTATAAAATTTTTTTCTCAATTCCCGAAAAAATACATTAATAAAAATTTCACAAGGGCGGGATAACGCAGGAAACAAAATGGAAAAAATGCTGAAGAAGCTTTTTCTTGAGTCGATGACTCGAGTTGAGAACAAACTTTGTAAAATTGGACATACACGAGCTCTGACTCAAATATCCAATCAACTGGCACGTCTGAGTGAGAAAGGATTTGAGAAAGAAAAAGCGGCCAACATTCTCAGCCCTTTGCTCGATGTTGTAAATCAACGTGTTTCAATTGAGGACAGGAAGGTACTGGTAAAACTTAAAAAGAAAATTCCCCTCAACAAAATTGAACAAATGCAGGCTAAGATTGTTTATGAGGAATTACAAAAGCTAAAAAGCGTACAAGGCAACATTGTTGATTATTTTAAACAGTATGACTTAATAATGAAGGAAAGCTGGGTCAGAAATATCATCACAAATGCTAAAGTAAGTATTGCAGGCGACCCGCTGGAAAATGTGATTTTTAAATTCCATTTTGAAAGAAACTTTGAAAGAAAACCTTTTCAGATATTGTTACCTATTTCAAAAAGTTTGAGTATTACTCGATCAATAATAAAGGTTGTGTTTGTACAAAAAAGTGAAAAATGGCAATTCAGTTCCATGTTGAGTCGTAAAGAAGTTGGTGGAGGAAAAATTGTTGCAGAAACAGTTGTTCCGATGTTTGAAGAAAACCTGGTGGAAGGTATTGCACGTTGCACTTTAAGCGGTTGCGTCGGCTTTGGAGGAAAACATCTTTCTACTTTTGAAAAACCAGCCGCACAGGATCAAAGTGATGTTGCAATAAATTCAGTGTCGGGAGGTGCATTGTTCACATTGGCTACTGAAATAAATTTATTTTTCTCGCATTTTTCGGTTTCATCACGGGAACTGTTGGAAAACATACATTACATACGAGATGTTTTGATGGTGTGTAATGTGGACAAGCTCAATATTATTTCACTAATCGTACGAGACAATCTTGGAGAACAATTTATTATCTCTTTTGATATTAGACAAATTGTAATCAAAAAGGTTCCACCTAAGTTAAAAATTGGTGGAGATTCTGCCTTGGCTGAATTTTTTATGCGTCTCAACAGTCGGGAGTGCCGGATTTTATTCATGCGCCATTTGTCTGCTCTAAAAATTCCAATACGAGCATCACACCTGCCTCGTTTAGCGAATTTGGGTCAATGGATCAAATTATAAACTTCCTATTACTCCAAAATTTCAACAGAACTATCTCAACGGGATTGCTAACACACTCTGGCCTAATGATTCAATTGGTACAAGAGAACATCTGCTACCACATCCACTGACAAAAACATTTGATCAGATCGGCAGAGCATCGCTCCAAGGCTAATTTCATTTTACCTGATCAAGTGGCAAGAAAAAGAACAGAGAAATAAGTTCCCTTATTTAACCTATCTTCGTATAATGACCTTTTCAGATGGTTTGATATCTTTATAACCTAGTTCCTTAGCTAAATCATGGCCTCAAAAGAACCAATAGAAAATCCAAATACACCAAATATTAATTTCATCGGTTTTCAAAAACAACTTCGTGAAATTATCAAAGATATTAAACAATCTAATAAAAAAACTGGGATAAATAAAATATTCGGTGGTAAAAAACAGGTAAACCCGCATGTTGATGGAAGGATTCTGGGTAATGATGTGCCAAATAACAAAGAGGTCTCAAAGCTAATCAAACAATTAGATAGTGACCCTACCGACCCTCTGGTTCGTTTACGACTGGTCAATGCTGTGATGGCAGACAGAAAAGTTCATCACCTTCAAACTCATTTGAACATGATGCTTCAGGCTTCAATACCAATATATCTTAGTGATATAACTACAACCTTTCTGCAGTTGGTTATGCATACTTATCGCACATATCTGGAGCGTTTGGCAAATATTCACAAACATAACATGATGGCCATCAGGTCAGAAGTTTTGAAAAATGTGAATATGAGTGGTATAGATTTAGAAGACGAAGATACGGAAGATTCCCATGTGAAAGATACTGAATCTATGAAAACCGAAATCCAAATTGCAGAGGCCTTGATAGATAATTGTGAAACGATAATTCAAAGAGTAAAAACAAAGATGACTTCAACGCTTTCACACGAAGAAATTGAAGAGCTGACATCAAAAGAAAAAGTGTCCTCTTCATTTTTTAGTGGCAAATCAGAAAAAGCAAATCCAAATAAGCAGAATATGATCATCAATAAAGCAGTACAGGCAATTGAAATGCTAAAACAGATTCCGTTACTCCATGGAGCAGGACTTGACTTGGCACAACAATTGGGTCGAATTGACAACAAGTTGACATATCCTCTGGTGATGGAGGGGCGAATTCAAATGCAAGCTCTAAAATATCAATATTTGCGAATTGAAAGCGGTGACAGAAGTGCCCGAGAAAACATGGCTCCGGTATACAATCTTGCAGTTGTCGCTTACCGCAAAGCGCTGAAACTTACATCGAAAACTACTCCAAAAAAATCAGATCTTCCTGTTCTTACAGAGTTTGGGAATTTAACCCATTATGGTTTTATACACAGAGATTTAATGCGCTTTACGGAAGAGGGTGTAATGAATTTGGTAAAATTAGGAAAAGATTCCGTGGATGCTGCTGTGACTGTTGATGAAAGTTTTGTCCCACTCCAAAAACGTTTAGAGAGCTCATTGGCTCAGTTGAATAAAGTAGAGGGTGAACACACTTAAAAGTTCGCTTTAAATAAGCTTGACCTGAAACTTCATGTGGAGAGTCTTCTTCAAAAAATTAAAAAAAACTGGGAAACTTACCAACTGGCAGTTCCAGAAAACAAACAGAAAAACAAAAACTCTCAAAAAAGCCCCCTTGAGGTTATCGTCTGTGTTAGTGGAGGAAGCGACTCTGTTGCTCTGCTTAATTTGCTCCAGCGACTCAGCTCACTCCTTCGATTGAAATTACATGTTCTGCACTTCAATCACCAGTTGCGTCCGGAAGCACAACAGGAACAAGATTTCGTCGAATCACTCTCCAAACTGCATAAAATACCCTTTCATTATAAAACAGCAAAACACCTGAAGCATGGACAGCCGGGGCTACAGGAGTCGGCAAGAAACTGGAGGATTGAAGAATCCTGTCTCTTGCTTGAATCTTTAGGGGGTGGCTGTATTGCTACAGGACATCATGCCGATGACCAAACAGAAACTTTTCTGCTAAAATGGCTCCGTGGATCACACATTTCCAATTTACAGGGAATGCGGTGGAAAAACACCCATTTCATACGACCTTTACTCAACTGCAGCAAATTGGAACTGCAGGTTTTTTTAAAAAATAATAATCTGACTTGGATGGAAGATTCTTCCAATCAAAGTAAAGCATACTTACGTAACAGGGTACGTCTGGAGTTGGTCCCACTTCTGGAAGAATTAAGCCGGCAAGGGCTTCAATCCCGGATTAGTGATATGAGTGGACAAAGCCAACTACTTCGAGAGTGTCTGGATTCACAGTATGAGAAATGGAGACTTCACTGCCAAAATAACAAAAGTAAGGCTCCAGAAGTTTTGTCTTTAACTGATTTAGAGAAAGCAAATGATTTACTTCAGCAGGAAATCATGCATAATTTTATCAATTCTCAAACAGAACTGAAATTGAGTTACGCCAAACTCCAGAATATTTTTGAATTAATTCATACAGACAACAATAACTGGCAATTTCACCTGTCAAAAAAATGGAGCATTTTCAGATCTGTTAATAATCTGGAATTGCATTTGAACTCTGAACCATAAGAAAATAATCATCAACTATATAATATTCACTAGGCAGGAATAAATTCATTATCTCAAGTCCAAATACTAGAAATAATAAAAAGGAATAATATGCGAATCGGCATTGACATGGGTGGAACTAAAATTGAGGGTATCGCGCTTGCTGATACTGGAGAAGAGTTGATCCGTAAACGAATTGACACCCCAAGACATGACTACGATGAAACTGTTAACGCTATTGCTGGAATTGTCCTTGACCTGGAATCAGAAACTAAACAAAAAGGTACAGTTGGTGTCGGTATTCCCGGAGCAATTTCTCCGCAAACCGGACTAGTTAAAAACGCAAATTCCACCTGGTTAATCGGAAAGCATTTCGACCTGGATTTGGAGTCCGCACTTAAGCGTGAAGTACGCCTCGCAAATGATGCAAATTGTCTCGCTGTTTCTGAAGCAGTAGACGGAGCAGGTGCAGGTTCAAAAGTCGTGTTCGCTATCATACTTGGTACTGGCTGCGGCGGGGGAATAGCAATTGATCAGGAGGTTCATACCGGACATCAAGCAATTGCAGGTGAGTGGGGACACATATCTTTGGGCTGGATGAGACCGGAAGAATATCCTGGCACTGACTGTTATTGTGGTCAGCGGGGATGTCTGGAAACATTTATTTCCGGAACTGGATTTGAAAATGAATACGAGTTGCAAACTGGAATACACAAAAATGGTCGTGAAATAGTAGAAATGCTGGAACATGGTGACGCTGCTGCTGAAAAAGTTATGCAGATTTATGAAAACAGACTTGCCCGAGCAATTGCAACAGCAACAAATTGTTTAGATCCGGATGTTCTAGTGCTCGGCGGAGGAATTTCAAATATATCACGGATATATAAAACCGTTCCGCAATTAGTACAACAATGGACTTTTGGAGGAGAATTTTCCACACCGATCCTTCCAGCAAAACATGGAGATTCAAGTGGAGTTCGTGGTGCGGCTTGGCTTTGGTAATTAATTATTCCGGGATTTTTCCACTAAATAGGCAAAACCAACCACTTCATAAGTCAATGACAGCGGCAAAAACAACCAACCAACCAGTGGAATAAAAGCGAGAAACGCCGGCAGCCAGCCTATTCTAACTCGGCATCCAGCGCCACATCTTCCGGAGTTCTACGGCTTCCTCCTGATTTGTCAAACTATCTAAATAAACGGTAACACCTTCGCGTCCCATCAGATGAGATTCAAGTATAAAAACAATTGGGAGACCTATAACCGGAATCAAACCAACAAAAATTAACAATACTGGGAACAGACAGGCTTTAAGTGCTTCTTTCAAAATATGATTTATTTCAGCTAACCAAGCTTTAAAAGAAAACACAGGTTCTTCAATTTGTCTGAAATGTGTTATAATCCGCTTTACTAAACTTTGGTGCCAGAGACTAAGCAGTTCAACAGAAAATCGTAAGGATACCAGGGCAATAACAGCTGCGACAGTAAGTTGAATACTCCACAAAACTATTGTACCTACAGCAGCCCAAATCCCGTCCCCTCCACCAAAAAGCCAGTTGATAAACGGACCGAGAAGTTGAAAATAAAACAAACCGTTCAACGCCAGTGAAACTGCAAAAAAGATGAGATAATTAAAAAGCATTCCTCGAACAGCCATGCCGCGCAGGCCTTCAATTTCAGCTAAAGCCTGATGCCCGGCACTAAATACTGTGATGGCATTTATTTTTTGCAGCTTAACTTTTTTCTGCATATTTTATTCTTTCACATCCATTATTTGAGTAGAATTTTATTTCCCAGTTTAGACGACTTATGCAAATTCTGCCAGCATTTGAATAATACATGATTTTTGAGGTTTTGATTTTGAAGTAAACTCTGTAAAAAGCACTTAATTTGCATGAATTGAGAGGACAATTTACATCTCAAATCAACCTACAACAATTTACAGTGCAAAAATTAGCAAAAATTTTCTTATTTGTTACGTTTTTAATGTTGACCACATTTTCTGCAGAAGCAGCAGAACTTTGGCGCCTGCGCTATTTTGTGCCAACTTCTGCAGAAAGTGAAATCACATTTGGCTCAAGCAAGGCTGCTGAAAAACTTAATACATCCGGACACAGTGGGAATTTGGTATTTGCAAATGGAATCGGAATCGGTTACTGCACGTTACGTTCAAACGTAAGTCTCGAAGGAGTTTCCTACATATTCAGGAACGACAGCCTGGATTTATCATACACAATTGGGAACTCGCTCAGTTTTACTTTTGGAGCAGGTCGTTTAATTAATGGACGGGGCGAACTAAGTCTGAATGGAGTTAGCTATGCGACTGAAAACAGTACTGGAGGAGCAGTCTTTTTTAATTTAGGTATTCCTTTTTTTGGGGGAGAGTTATTATTGGGTTACCGACAAAATAATATAGAATATAATAATTATCAAAGCCAAATTTCAGGAAATACAGTAACACTTGCTGATCCTGTAAAATTACTTTCGAGCCAGATAAGTGTCGGAATAGGATTTATATTTTAAAAATAATTTTATTTTTTTCCTTCAACTTACTGAATAACAACCTGGATTAATGACACAGTAACATTATCTGTGTTTAATTTATGCCGCTTTTAATATTACTTTACATGTCCGAAATTAAACTACGATTCATGAAGCGCGCCTTAGAACTGGGTGAACAGGTCCGTAATAAAACTGGAGATAATCCTTGGGTTGGATGTGTGATTGTAAGGGGTGAGAAAGTGCTAGGAGAAGGTCATACACATCCACCAGGAGAAGCACATGCTGAAGCAGATGCAATTCTTAATGCTGAAAAACAGGGCCACTCTCTCACCGGATCAACGCTTTACTGTACCTTGGAACCGTGTTCTTTCCACGGCAGGACTCCATCCTGTGCAGAAACCATTGTTAAAAAACAAATTTCGCACGTTGTAATCGCTATCAGAGATCCACATCCTAAAGTTAATGCTGCAGGTGTACGAATGCTCAGGGAAAGCGGAGTACTGGTAACTGAGGGAATAGAGGAGCAGGATGCACGGAAGTCTTTGAAAGACTGGTTACTTAAATACGAATGATAAAAAACATTGAATATCCGGAGCGCCCCATTGCAGGAGTGGGAGTTGTTGTTTTCCGTAATGAAGAAGTCTTACTGGTTAAACGTAAAAAAGCCCCATATAAAGGACAGTGGAGCATCCCGGGAGGTAAACAGCGGCTTGGTGAAACTGTAACTCAAGCAGCTCGTCGAGAATTAATGGAAGAGACAGGAGTTGAAGTTAATGAATTAACTTTAATTGACGTCATAGATATTATAGTTCCCGACGAAGAAGGGAAAATACTCTACCATTACATCGTGGCAGATTATCGAGCTCATTGGCTGTCAGGAGAATGCAGTCCCGGAGATGATGCACAGGATGTACAGTGGTTCAATTTAAACAAACTCGGCTCGATTTCTTTGTTATATAAAACAAGAAAAATAATTCTTAAAGCAGTCGGTAAACCTGATTCGATCTGAGTTGTCTGCAAAGTTAAATCTTTCCTTGAGCTAATTTACTGCTTAATAGCTTTAGTTGTCCTTTTTTCGTTTCCTGAATCCCTCATCTTCCCAGGTCAAAAAGCGTTTACCAATGACATCTCCTGTGTCTTGAACAGAGATAAAAGCCTCTGGATCAGTATCAAACAAATATTCTTTGAGCCGTCCCAGTTCCAGCATATTAATTACTGTATAAATCACCTGCTTTTCTTCACCTGCAAATCCACCGGAGGCATTGAAATAAGTAAATCCACGATCCAGTTTTTTCAACACCTTTTCTGCAACCTCATTAGGCTTGGAGGAAATGATGAAAATTGATTTTCGCTGAGACAAACCAACCTGCCCTTTTTGCATACTCCAACTGAAAACAAACATGAAGACTCCAGTATGGAGAGCCGTTTCCAAGTGATAAAGGTATGCGTTACTGAAAATAACCACAATGTTTACCAGGTTAAAAACTGTACCAATAGGAATTGCAAAGCGTTTTTTTATCACAGTTCCCACGATATCCAGACCACCAACCGAGCCACCCAAACGCAAATAAAAACCGGTACCAAAACCAGCCAACACTCCTCCAAAAATTGCTGCCAACATGGGATCATTTATTGAAATTTCAACTCCATGCGTTAATTGAAGACTCAATGAATAAATCCCCATACCAATCAGTGAAATAATGATGAATTTCAGAGAAAATTCTCGAAAACCAATTATAAATATTGGTATATTGAGAAGAGCATAGAGTAGGCTGAAAGAGATATATTCCTTTATAGAATCATAAAACAATAATGCCAGTCCAGTCACTCCTCCGGCAAAAAAATTATGAGGCAATAGAATTCCGTTTACGACAAAACTGAATATAAAGCAACCAAGTGTCAGGGTTAGTAGCATGTACCAAAACTTCCAAGTACGTAATGCATTTGTAAATTCTTGAAAATCTTCCTTAAGATAATTCATTTGATTTAAAATAGTTTTGTTGAATTTGCAGAATTAGAACAAAAAAAAACGGGATGACTGCTCGTGCAACCATCCCGTCTTAATCACTTTTTTCCTAAAATGAATTATGAAGCCGTTTGAACACTAACCGCACAAGGACCTTTTTGTCCTTCTCCAAGTTCGAATTCTACATTTTCTCCTTCTCTGAGATATCCCCCGCGGACCTCAGAATGATGAACGAACAAGTCTTTTCCGGACTCCTGCTCGATGAACCCGTATCCTTTACGTTCGTTAAACCATTTTACTTTGCCTGTTGCCATTTTGACCTTATATTTTAATTAAAAACACTCTTCTAAATGAAGAGAATAAATAAACATTATGACAGGGATAATAATAAATGCAAGCAAAAAATGCATTTAACTTTCAACTTTGTCAAAATTATTTATTCCGCAGGCACAGAGAGCAACTTAGTTTCCTCCTCAAGTGTCTCTAGCAGACTGGCGTAAACTCCGCTAAGTTGCATTAGCTCAGCATGTGATCCACGCTCAACTATTTTACCGGAATCAATAACAAGTATCAAATCAGAATTTCGAATTGTACTCAGTCTATGTGCAATGGCAATCACCGTTTTATCTTGAAAAATGCGTTCAATGGCTTTCTGAATAAGATTTTCTGTAACAGAATCAACGGAACTGGTGGCCTCGTCCAATACTATTAAATCGCTTTCACCTGCCAATGCACGGGCAAAAACGATCAATCGTCCTTCTCCCTCAGAAAGATTTTTTCCACCTTCTAAAATTTTGAAATCATATTTCTCAGGCAGGAGTTCAATAAATGTATGAGCATAGACATATTTTGCAGCTTCTTTGACTTTTTCAGGAGAAACTTCCGGACGATTCAGAGCAATATTGAAACCGATGCTTTCCTCAAACAAATGTGAATCCTGCTGCATCATTGCTATCATCAACTGCAAATGATCCCGTGATATTTCGTAAAGCTCCACACCATTTATTTTGATAGAACCCTGATAACGTGTATAAGTTCTGGTAAGAATACGAACAATTGTAGATTTCCCTGAACCAGTTGCTCCAACGATAGCCAGACGATCACCTTTACGGACTATAAACGAAACTCCCTGCAGGACCCATGGCCCATCCTCTGTGTAACGGAAGTGAACATTTTCAAAACGTAATTCTTTAAATTCCTGAAAATGTTTCATAATTTCTCCTGGAGTATATTTTCTGGAATTGGTCGCATAGGAAGGCCTGCCTGCCGTATCTTGATCTTCCGGAATTTCACGAAATAGTTTGTCAATATTTTCCAGTGCAGAAAGCGAGCGCTGAAAAACGGAGATTTGTTGAGTAAATTCTCGAATTGGAACAAAAATGCGATTCAACGTATTTATGAATCCAACCAAAACTCCAATTGAGACAAGTCCTGTAAGAATTTGCTGGGCTCCATACCAAAGCATCAAGGCCAGTGCAATTGAGGTAATACCTTCAATCACAGAATAAAGAGCTGCATCAAAAAAATTTGAGTGTGTCTGTGCCTTAAAAAAATGCCCGGTTTTTGCTTCAAATTGTTTTAGAACTTTGGCTTCTGCTGCATACAACTGGATTGTTTTTACACCATTCAAACATTCCTGCAGGTAACCAGTAGCGTCCGCAAGCGCCTCCCGAGTCAGATTGTAATAATGCCGCAATCTCGACCGCAGAAAATTACTGACAAAATATATTGGAGGTAAAATCAGCAGCACTACCAGCGTGAGCTTCCAACTCAGGATTATCAACAATATTAGCAACGCAATTGTTTTAAGAAAGTCGGTAAAAATAGAAAGTACACCAATGGCTAGAGAATCATTGAGTGCCTCCATGTCACTTGTGAGACGTGTCAGAATCACACCAATTGGATGCTGGTCAAAGAAAGAGCGGGGCAAAGAAAGGATGTGCGCATAGAGATCACTGCGCATCGCACTAATAGCTAACTGGCCGATTTTTTGGAGGTAAAATGTATAAATTGAATCTGAAAAATAACCGACAGCAACTGCTCCAGCCATGAGAACCACCATCCGAAACAATCCGTCCATATCGCCGGGAATTACATGTTCATCAATAATTTGAATTAACAGCCATGGCAGGAGCAAAGTTGCCGCAATTGAAAACGGAACTGTAGCAACTCCCAGTACCACGCTTTTCCAGTACGGACGCACGTAAACGAGGAACCGCTGAAATAATTCCCAGTCGTTGACTTCTTTATTCAATATACGAGGTTTCAGGTTTCAGGTTTTATTTAAGATACAGATGAGTTTAAATAGTTTCTGAACGACAATGCAACCAGTCAGGTTTTTCAAGTTTATTACAGAATAGAAATGGACAAAGATTTATAGCCGTTGACGAATGGAAGCCAACTGGACACAGATTACAAAAACCTGCATTGCCTGATCCAAATCTTCAACACTTGGAAACGTGGGGGCCAGTCTTATAGTTTTATCATTGGGATCATGAGAATAGGGGTATGTTGCTCCAGCCGGAGTCAGTTTAACTCCAGCTTCACCGGCAAGACGGATTATTTCCTGCGCCAGTCCGGGCAATGCGTCAAACGAGACAAAATATCCACCTTTCGGATTAGACCAGGTTCCCACACCTTTTCCAGCCAACTCGCTTTCAAGATGTTTTTGTACCATTGCAAACTTGGGCCGCAGAATTTCAGCATGTTTTTTCATATGTGCCAATACACCTGCTAAATTTTTTAGAAAGAGAACTTGCCTCTGCTGATTGAGTTTATTTGGACCAATGCTCATGACGGCAAGGCGTTTACGAAAATGTTCCAGGTTTTTCTCAGATGCACCTAAAAATGAAATCCCACCTCCTGCATAAGTTATCTTTGAAGTAGATGCAGTTAAAATTAAATTGTCAACTGTTCCATATTTTCGGCAAAAATTCATCACACTTGCCAACTGCTGCGGATTTTCAAAGAGGTCATGTACACCGTATGCATTGTCCCACATCACTCGAAAATTTGAGCCAGAAATTTTACCAAGTGCAGCGATTCTTTCCACCACTTCTTCAGAATATACATTTCCTGTGGGATTGGAATATTTAGGAACGCACCACATCCCTTTGATCATGTGATCATTGCGAACCAAATCTTCTACTGCGTCCATATCAGGTCCTTCATCCAGCATTTCTACACTAATCATTCGCAGTCCCAGTTCCTCACAGATAGAAAAATGACGATCGTATCCTGGAACAACTGCCAGAAATTTTACTTCACCTTCTCTGGCCCAGGCTGTATTAGGTCCTTGAGAGCCATGATAAAAAGCATGAAGCATGTAAAGATACATCAGTGACAAACTGCTGTGATCCCCACAAATGACTTCGTTTTCTGGAAGGTCAAGCATTTCGCCACCCAGTTTGCGTGCTGCAGGAATTCCATCGAGTCCCCCATAATTCCTGAGATCAGTCCCATCCTCCAAAATCAGTTTGTCTTTGAGCAAGCCTTCCATTTCATCAGCAAGCTCCAGTTGTGCAGTTCCTGGTTTTCCCCTGGTAAGGTCCAGATTTAAAGCGGCATCTTTATATTTCTGATACTTTTCTGCAAGTTTTTGTTCCAAAGTTTGCAGTTCTTCTTTTGTTGCATTTTCAAGATTCATAGCTTTTTTGTTTTGGTTTAAGTTTGCGTTTTTATTATCAGTTCCGATCCATAAAGTGTCAATCCTGAATGTCTCATCATTTTCTGTTTTACTTTTCTTTAATTTCTGAAAATTTTTATTTCCATTCAATAATTTTTTTACACAACAGTCCCCCGTCACCAAGAAAATCATGAATGATATTGAAATGGTTTTTTCCTGGCATAGATAGATATTCTGCAGGAACTCCGTGTTTTTGCAGAAAAATAGTATAATTTTTCGATTGCCTCTGAAATTCATGCGATTCATCTGCGCCCACTGCAACCATTACATGTGGAGAGTACACAGGTTTAAGGAATACAGGACTGTTGCGGAGAACTTGTTCTGAAGTCAGTAGCAATTTTGGCTGGAGCCAGGAAAACGGAAATGGTTTAAGGTCAAAAAGTCCGCTGACAGGCAAAAATCCCTTGATTAAATTTGGAGGTAAACCATAGTTTTTTTCCCAATCTGTGCTCAGTAACATTCCTGTCAAATGACCACCTGCAGAATGTCCGGAAACCGTGATCTGTTCCGGATTACCGCCAAAGTCCTCTGCATTGCGATAAGTCCAGGCTGCCGCAGCACGCGATTGACGTACAATCTCATCGATGCTAACTGAAGGACAAAGAGCATAGTTAACCAGCACCGCCGTAATTCCGTTTCGTACCAACCCTTCTGCAACAAACGCAAAATCCCTGCTCGTCAAAGAATGCCAGTAACCTCCATGAAAAAAAATATGAATAGGACTACAGAGTTTTTCAGCAGGAAAAATGTCAAGGGTTTCCGACAGTGTTGGACCATAAGCCACTGCGGAACGGTTTGAATATTCTCTGAGGACTCTTTGGCTTTCGGTAAAATAGCTTTTAATCAACTCATCTGTATTCTCTACAATAAAGCGGGGATTGTATTCCTGATCTATTTCTTCTTGAGTTGAAAAGGTGTGGTATAGCATTTTATAGTCAGTCTTTCTACGATTTTTTCTCAGTCCAATTCCTTAGATCCAAAACATTTATAAAGGTTTTTCTACATCACGTTTTATATATAGCGGTTGCACTGGAATATTAGGATCATATGCAGATGAAGCTAATTTATATGCACCCAGGCGATCTAAAAGCTGAGCATCCGGAACTGGATAATCCAAGGGCAGCAGAACCAGTTTTTCAAACAGTGGCTCATGTTTTCGCCGCTCAGGGTTGACGCGAAAATGGACAACCGGAAAATCACCTGAGATTTCAATGAATTTTTCTAGACTGGTGAGTTGAATTGCAGTCTGTGCTACCGGATGATCATCTACTATGCGAAAAACTGAGTGAAAGATTTCTCTACGGGTACAGTTAAGCAATACAGGAAAATCATTTTTCAGGTGCCTGATTTGTCCTGCAAGTAATTCAAGTGAATTGACCGGAATTAACGGTTTATCGTGAACCTGGGCGAAAGTTTTGGCCACACTCATTCCAATTCTAACTCCTGTGTAAGAGCCGGGACCGCAGTTTACAACATAGGCATCAACTTCCGCTAAGCTTAACTCTGCGCTTTTCAGCAAATCATCAATAACTTCAAACATAATTGTTCCATTCCTCCGATGACACAGAGAATAGTAATTTGCCAAAGGCACTCCATTTCGGGTCAAACACAAACCCAAATGTTCAAATGAAGTATCCACTGAGAGTCTAATCATGTACTATCCTGAATCAAAGGAGCTGTTGTTTTTTGTAAAGATTAAATTATAAATTAAAAAAATTTTTAAAAGTGTGTCAAAATCATCAAATTCACTTTTAATGATTAATTGTCTTTGATATTCTGAAACGGTTTTGAAATACAAGTTTAGTACGGGTTCATCCGTCAAATGATCTGTAATAAATTCCGGCCACTCAACCAAAGTAATTCCATCATCGGCAAACAGATCTTCTCTATCAAAATCATCGAGTTGCTCTGGTGCAGTCAAGCGGAAGAGGTCAACATGAAGAATTGTCCATTTGCCTGAGTAAATGTTGACCATAGTATAGGTTGGAGAAATAACTGTTTCATGAGGGATGCCCAGACCAGCACAAAGACTTTTTGCAAAAGTAGTTTTTCCGGCACCCATGTTTCCCCAAAACAAGAGAACAGCACCTGGAAACAAATGTGCTGCAGTTTTTCTTGCAACAACATCTGTTATTTCCAGTGAATTTAGCTCAAGTATTAGTTTACTCATCAAACTGTCATGAATCCAAGAGTGCTCATTAGTTGTCATAATTTAGGCTATGCTGCACCTTCCGGAACCGGAATATCTACTGTAGAAAAGTGGGATATACGGAAGTTGAATTTGGAATTACATGCTGGAGATAAAGCTTGTTTCCATTTTCAAAATGAGGAACAGAAACAAGTATTGTGGCGTATGTTTCAGAAAAAGCTCAAGCCCAAAATTGGTTCTTTACAGATTTCAGCCAATACTCACCTTCACACTGACGACAGCTTATGGGAAGGTACAGACAAGAAAGCGTCACTACTGGAAAATATGGAATCTAAACTTTTTTCGACTCGTCCATGGTTTGGAGGACAAAGAAAAAATATGGATATTTTGAAGGACCGTTTAGGATTGACCGGACGAATTATTAATCTCCCCGTTAATGAACTTATGCCTGAGTATACAGCAAGATTTTGGGCTTTGATGCTGGTTGCGGCAAACACAAAAGTAGTTTTGATAAACCGCTTACTTTCACAATTAGACGAAATAAGTTTGCCTTTTATTCAGGAATGGCAGGAAAGTTTTTCTGGAATTACAGTAATTTTCGGAGAACATCCTGAATATTACAAGGCAGTTAATTCAAGAAAAGGAGAACAACAGGACACATTGAAACCTTTTTTCAGCACTAACATTAGTTTTTCTGCAGACGGACTTGCAAAACATTTTTGATGGACTGTTAACTCAAAAGCAATAAGCATTAGTTAGCGACTACAAGGTTAAGGTCCGAATATTTATAAAATTTATTTAGCTCAAAATTCTCGGAATACTAAGAAATGCAATTTAGTAAAAACTTTATCCGCCAAGTTGCAGATGCAACGGACATTGTTGACTTGATTTCTGATCATGGCGTCACGCTTAAAAGAGCAGGTTCCAGCTACAAGGGACTTTGTCCTTTCCATTCAGAAAAAACGCCCTCATTCAATGTAAATCCGGAACGTGGTTTTTTTCATTGTTTCGGCTGCAGCGTCAGTGGAGATGGTATAAAGTTTCTAATGCAATATGATCGTCTTTCTTTTTCTGAAGCAGTAGAAGAGCTGGCTAAACGAGCCGGTATCCCTCTGGAAATTCAGTCCGGAGGACCACGGAGTTCCAATCCAGAAGAAGACCGCGGATTACATTGTCTCAAGGAGGCAGCGGCTTTTTACAGTGAAAAACTTTCTGTCCCGGAAGGAGAAAATGCTGTCAAATATCTACAGCAGCGGGGGGTTCCGGAAAGCATGTGGAAACAATTTCAAATCGGCATTTCTCCGGACGAATGGCAGGGCACTTTGAACTATCTACAGAAAAAAAATATTTCTCTGTCAGAAATGTCCAAAACGGGTTTGATCAAGGTCAGTGAAAAATCAGCAAGACACTATGATACTTTCCGGGGACGCTTGATGTTTCCTGTTAAGGATGTCCGCGGACGCTGCATCGGATTTGGGGCACGTGCGATGAAACCGGAAGATAAGCCTAAATACCTCAACAGTCCTGAAACTTCATATTACCGTAAAAGCCAGGTACTTTACGGCTTACATGAAGGACTTACCTCTATTCGTAAAAAACGTCGACTGATTTTTGTTGAAGGCTACCTTGATGTCATCCGCCTTCACGAAAACGGTTTTACTGAAGCAGTAGCCCCATGTGGTACAGCCCTAACTCAGGAACATTTAAAGATAGCCCTGCGTTACGCAGATACAGTAATTTTACTTTTTGACGGTGATTCTGCAGGAAATAATGCTGCACTCAGGCATGCCCATCTTTTGCTTCCTGTCGCTCTTGAGTCATACATCCTTACTCTCCCTGAAGGAGAAGATCCTGACACATTTTTATTTTACAAAGATAAAAGAAAATTTTGATGAATTCCTGAATCAGAAAGTTCCGGCTCTGGATTACCTGGTTCAACAGACCATAAAAAAATATCCAGACAGTATCCAGGGCAGAATGCAGGCTCTGGATGAACTGTTACCGCCATTGTACGAAATCCAGGATCCTAAACGTCGACAACTCACTCTGATGACAATTGGTGAAAGAATGAATATTCCTCCGGAATTATTGTCGAAAGAATTAAAAATAAAAAGAAATAAAAACTTGTTTAAAAATAAAAATAATGATAGTATTATTCGTTTATCTGAGAATAATCTTGGTTCCCAAGATGAACAGTGGTTGTTGCAGTCATTGTTGCGCAAAGGCAAATTATGGCCCCGTGTCCGTGAGCATCTAAAACCGGAAGAATTCCAGACACCAAATTTACGTTGGCTTTACGAAAAATTATTGCAGCTACCTGATGCAGTATTACAAGCTTTCGATCCTTTTACTCTGGAGAAATCTGATCCTGACCTATTTCAATCATTGATGTTGCTGCTTTCTGAGGAAATTCCAAGTCACGACTTTGGGCTTTCACTCTTGCGCATGAAAGAACGAAACTTGGAGATTGAATATCAAGAGTGGCTACTTCACAGTAAAAGTAACGAGGAACGGGCAAAGGCTGCTCTAAAAAGAAGACTCGAAGAAAAGAATTTGAAAGAAATAAAGCAAATTATCGACAATATATTGTCTCAATAATCTCTGTATACAGCACATGAGCACAGCAAATAAAAGTGATAACGAATTTTCATCATTAGAGAAAAAACTTATCAAAGAGCTGGTTTCGGATGGACGTGAAAAAGGGTTTGTTACAATTGACGACATCAATGAGAATCTTGGTGATGAAACTCCATCTCCAGAACAACTTGAAAAAATATTTAATATATTTGCTGAAATGGACATTGAAGTAATTGATTCGGAGAAAAAAATGGATATTGTAAGTGATCAAACAGATTCTGCTACTGAACTGGATAATGATACTAGTGAACTCAACCTTGACCCTGGAATAGATAATTCTACAGACGATCCTGTTCGCATGTATTTACGTGAGATGGGAAGTATCCAATTGTTATCACGTGACGGAGAAGTTGAAGTTGCCAAAAGAATAGAAAATGGAAACGCAGACTTAATAGATATATTCTCTGATTCAAAATTGGTTTTGCTTTATCTGCAGAACCTTACCAAGCAACTCAAAAACAAGAAAATAAAGACAAGGTATGTTATTTCAGGATTGGACGAAGATGACAATGTTATTGAAGACGAAGACAAGTCTACCGCTAATCTAATTGCTCAATTCGATGTACTCTGGAAGCACCATCGTTCTGTGAATAAATTCGAAAAACATCAGGCCAAACGAAAGCTCCAACCTGCTGAAAAGAAACGCCTGGAAGAAAGCGAATCATTATTCAAAGATGCAATTTGTAACATTAATTTTAACTCACGCCAAATTGAATTAATGTGCGATGAGATTCTAAATCACAAGGAAAAGATCAACCTGACTTTCCGTAAGATGAACTCCAATATAAAAAGTTTAGACTTGCCCGTTGAAAAAATAGATCAATTGTTTAAACAATTAAGTTCTGCAACCAGTAAAAAAGATAAAGAGGAAACCGCAAAAGACATTTCTACTCAAACAGGACATCGGTTCAGTATAGCAAACCGTTACTTTGAAAAAATAGAACTGAACCGGAAGAGTATCAGCACAATGATCGAACTCACAACCCTCTCCTTGGATGATTTTAACCTTGAAATAAAAAGTCTTAAACAAGTAGAGAGAAAGGTTAAGTCTGCAAAAAGCCAGCTAGTTGAGGCAAATTTACGATTGGTTATCAGCATTGCTAAAAAATACACAAACCGTGGCCTGCAATTTTTGGATCTTATTCAAGAAGGCAATATTGGTTTAATGAAAGCTGTAGACAAGTTTGAGTATCGTCGAGGATACAAGTTTTCAACTTATGCAACCTGGTGGATTCGTCAATCAATCCTACAAGCTCTTGCTGAGCAAGCACGTACAATTCGTATTCCTGTTCACATGATTGAAACAATCAATAAACTCTCGAGGATATCGCGAGCCAAGGTACAGGAGCTTGGACGTGAACCTACTGCAGATGAGTTATCTGAAGATCTTGGAATGCCTTTGTACAAAGTCCGTAAAGTGCTAAAAATTGCCAAGGAACCAATCTCACTTGATACACCAATTGGTGATGATGAAGATTCGCAACTCAAAGATTTTATTGCAGATGAACACGTAAGGGATCCAGGTGAAGCTACTGTTTCTTCAAACATGGGTGAAAGAATTCTGAAGGAATCACAATTAACAAAGAAGAGTTAGAAGAAATAGAGCAAGCTTTTGCCAGTGGAGATAAAGATCACACCCTGGAAGAATTGGGCGATTTAATGTGACAAGGGAAAGAATTCGTCAGATTGAAGCAAAAGCACTACGAAAATTGCGTCATCCAACCCGTTCAAAATTACTCAAATCATTTTACGAATAATGAGTAAACGGGGCTCTTGGAATTCAGGTATCATTTCTAAAATGCTTGAAAGCAGAAATTTCCATAAACTGAAATGACTGTTTCATGCTCCCAATCAGGTCCATGATAATTTTTCAGGAATGAGTTCCACGAGTATTTAGACTTTTCAAGATTACATCTTAATCAGGTTTAAGCTTCTAAACTGTTTAGAAAATACTAATCCTTGTTGCTTGAACCTTGAACCATACCACTTGATACTGATCTTTCCTGTATGAGGTTGTTCCGGAATTTTCTAATTCTGCTGATCATCTACTGTTCGACTGCTGCAGGCATTCCGGCGCAAACTTCCAAGACTTCCGACCCAGTCATAATTCAAAATGTAGAGCTAGTGCGTCACGGCAGGCAAATCAGCGTACGTCTGCTGACAGACAATCCGCCAGTTTATGTAATCACAGAAAACCTTGCTTCCCGGACACTGGTTATTAAGTTCAACAATGCCCGTATCGGTTTTTCAGACGGCCGGAATGAGAGACTTTTCAATGATCCGCAGCTGGCAGGAATACGTTTTTCAGCAATTGATGGGGACAGTTGGGCACAGTTCAAATTACTGAAAAAAGATTTAAGTTATTCTGTCAGTTCCCTCACAGAACAAACTGGAATCCAAATTGATTTCCGTCCCACAATCCAAATTGAACCCCTGCCTGATCCGCCAGAAGATGCTGCGTATCAACTGGTTTCTATAAAATTTGATACCGGCAATTCTGATTTTACACGTTTAACTTTCGGTTTTACAAAACCTGAAAAATTATCTGCAACTGGTTCTGTTCCTGAAGACAGGCAGCCGCCCCGGATTTTTTTACTTGAAAACAGCCTTCAAACTCAACTTACTATTCGCCTGCCTAACACTTTACCGGAAAAACAGCTGTTAAATCTTAATTACAAGGATGTTCGTTTGGAGCTTCATGAACTTACTTCAGAAGTAAACCAAACTTTTATTGAATTGAAACTCAATGCAACAGACGTGAGTGTGGAACGACATTTTGTTTCCAGTCCCGTCCAATGGATACTTGACATTCACGGTACTCCGTTAAAGGGCAAGATTACAGCAGATCTTACCGAAGGGGAAAAGTTGAGTCCGGAAGATGCTGCTGCACTTGAAAAATTGGAAAAAGAGCGCAGAATCAGGGCATCTAAAATCAATCCTATTTTTCAGCGTGGTGAAAATGCTTTCAGAAAAAATTTGTACGATGAAGCTGTGTCCCATTACAAAGAAGCCTATGCGCTAGGCAAGGGACACACAGGAGATGAATTTAAAGATCCACTTCACCCTTTGTCTGCACGTGCTCTTTTCCGGATTGGAGACACAATCTACACCATGCTGGAGCGCAGGATTGGTGATAATTATCACCAGGCAATTGAGGCTTACAAAATAGCAATCCGTATTACTCAGGATGCGGAAAAAATTGCAAAAGAAAATGGAGAAGAATTTGAAACAGCTTACCTTTTACCACATGCCAATTTCCGTATAGGACGCTCCTATCAAAAAATGAAATTTCAGCATGAGGCAGCAGTTTATTACAAAATTCTGCAGAAGCGTTTTCAAAATTCAATTGAGGCAATGGAAGCCAGTTTTTGGAAGGGAATGAGCCGTATTGAGCAACGGCAATGGGAAATGGCTATCAACGAATTTAAAGAATACCTGCGCACTTCACCTGAACCAAAATTTTTTGCTGTCACCCATTATAAAATGGCACAGGCCTATTACCAGCTTGGGCGTTACATAACTGCCAAGGAGTTTTTTGAAATAGCACGGAATGCAGAAGAGGACTATGCCAAAGACGATCCAACGCTTTTATTTCATATGGGTGAGACATATTATGAAAATGCCGATTACGTTACTGCACGTGAAATTTTCAGATTACTCCTGGAAAAATATCCCAAAGCAGATTTTTCCAAGTTGGTTGCACTCCGATTAGGCGATTTTCTGCGGGATGAAGGCAAAGAAAATGATGCAATTCTAGCCTACAAAAACGCAATCAGCAGTTACACCAGAGAGATTGCCCTATTGGGCAAATTGAGAATTGCAAACATTCAAGCAAAACGCCCTTATTCAGATGGACATCTTGAGGCAATCACGGTTTATGATGAAATACACAGACTCTATCCGGAGACACCACAGGCAAAAGAAGCACTGCTTAGAAAGGGGTTGACACTTACTCTTTACGGATATTATGCACGTGCAATTAAAACTTTGGAAAGTTTCATGGAGAAATATCCTCAAAACGTTTATGTGCGCAGAAATGTAATACAGGAAAACATTGACGAGAATCTAAAAGGATTGATTGACCAGTATTTTCGCCAGGATGACACACTTGCTCTCGTAAGCGCTTATAGTGATTATAAAGCTAAATATTTATTCAATTTCCGCTTTGACACAACCCTTTTTCAAACTGCGGTAGCTCACCGTAAATTGGGCTTTTACGAGGACACATTGGATATATTGCGTTTTCTTGAAACACGCTCGGGAGGAACAATTGGCGAACTGGTACAGTTGGAAAAAGCCCTAACACTGCTGGAAAAAGAAGATCTGACAGAAGCCCGTAATATCACAGCAGGATTTCTAAAAAAATACCCTGCAAGTCTTTATGATGCAGAAGCACGGCAATTACTGGCAAAAATTTACCGTAGGAAAAAATCATATCCAAATGCTCTGCTTGTTTACAATCAAACTCTGCAGAAATATGATCAAAACAAGGATCCGCTTTCAGCAGAAATTGTTCCGGAACTCTACTATGATTTGGGAGAACTTCACGAAGAAACAGGAAATTTTGTAGATGCTGGTGAGGCTTTTCAAGAAGCAGTTTCAAGTTACAATCATCCGATTGATCATCCGGATACACCAGAATATATTATCAACAGCCATTTTCTGGCGGCAGACATGTACAACAAAGCTCAAAACGATACAATTGCGCTTCTGAGCTATCAACAGGCAATTTTGCTCTATGCTGATAACGAAAACAAGGAAATAAACGAGCGTGTGTTTTGGGCCCGTTATCAAATTGGAAATATTTATGCTCGTCAAGAAAACAATGAGCAGGCATTAAAAATATTCAAAGAACTGGTGGATCTCAAAGATGGTGAAGGCCAGCTTTGGAAAAAACTTGCTGCAGAAAACTTTCGCTCAATATCCAGAAAATTGGCTTACGATGAATATCTAAATGAATAATTATTGATCATACATACAGAATGAATTGTTGGTAACAATTTAGTCCAACTTAGACAAAACGCAGCCATTCTCTCAGAAGCAGGAAGCTATGAGATAGGTTTATGGATGAGAAGAGATTTTACAGTTCCAGAATTCTGCCATGTGCAGCAACACTTGCTTTTAACATTTTCTTAAGGTCCCCTCTTTTATATTCTGGAAATTCTAATAACTGTCTTTTGACTGCTTCTATATCACCACTCAGTGCATAACGCTGAATTACCTGCAGTGCTTCATGTTCTGTCATATGTTGTTCTTCCGCAGAATGGTCATTCTTGGGGATTAAAGTGTAACCGGGAATCTTACTCCTCTCACTCGCCACTTCAAATCTTAATTCATATTTATTAGATTTTTTCTTTTCCATTCTCTTTCAATTTTAACTTTTTATATAACATATCACTGCTAATGCAGCCCGAGAAAATAATGAGTTTAAGCGTTATTGAGATGTACACGTGCGTTCTTTTTTTACCGCTGCAAAAGTATAAAGGTGGATAACTAAAATAACAGAAATTCTGTTTTTAAACCACACTATTTATCATCCCATATTGAGTTTTCAGGAAGTGTTTCTTCTACAATATTTGGTGGTTTTTCATTCTCCCGCTGACGCTCCTTTTGTACCACTAAACCAAGATAACTCAGCAACTCCTGAATTCCATCACCGCTTACTGAAGAAACACGAAAGACAGTTTCTCCGGAATCTTCAAGATGCTGCTGTAACTCATCCAGTGGTTCAAAATCACTGACACTGTCCAGTTTTGTAAATGCAACTGCACGGGATTTTTCTAATAATTTTGGTGAAAACAGTTCCAGCTCTTCAATCAAAGTCTGGTATTCTTCATGAGGTGGATTTTCGGAAAATCCTGAAACATCCAGCAGCAGCAATAAACTCGCAGTACGCTCGATGTGGCGTAAAAACTGATCACCCAGTCCTCTGCCGTCGTGTGCGCCTGCAATTATGCCTGGAATATCGGCAATCACAAATGGATCCAGATTATTTAATTTCACAACACCAAGCTGAGGAACCAGCGTAGTAAAAGGATAATCTGCGATTTTTGGGTGTGCCTGAGATACACTACTGATCAGAGTTGATTTTCCTGCATTCGGGAAACCAACCAAACCAACATCTGCCATCAATTTCAGTTCCAGCCGGACCCAACATTCATGCCCCGGTTCTCCCGGCTGGTGATACTCCGGAGAACGGTTGGTTGAAGTTTTGAAGCGTGCATTGCCGCGTCCGCCACGTCCGCCAGCAAATAGCAGATAGTCTTTTTCTTCAACTACCTCCAGAAACACCTTACCAGTTTCAATATCTTTGACAACTGTCCCAAGCGGAACACGAATGTGAAGATCTATCCCGTTACGTCCGTGTTTGTCGCTTCCTCCACCGCTTAATCCATGTTCTGCATGTTGATGCTGCTGAAAAGAAAGATCAAGTAAAGTATTTTTTCCTGAATCTCCAAACATGAAAACGTCACCTCCTTTCCCACCGTCACCACCGTTAGGTCCTCCGTGTGGAATATATTTTTCTCTTCGGAAGGCTGTACAGCCGCCCCCGCCATTACCGGAATGGACATGGATTTTTACTGAATCAACAAATTTCATGAAATATACGTGTGTAAACGAGAGCTTTTTGAGATAGAATTTAGAAGCTTGTACAGGAAGACATTTTACTCAAAGTCCGGTTGAAGGGCAAGTCATGCTTATAATTCCAATTACTTCTATATTTTTCACTTTGCCATTCTCTCGAATTACTGTATAACACAAACTAAATTTTAAATAGTATATTTCTGCAGATAATTTGAAAATAATGGAAGAAGAAGTTACCGAAGGAGTTCAGGTTCAGGTTGAATCATTTTACCTTGATTCTCATTCAATCCCTGAAGAAGATCTCTATGTCTTTGCCTACCGTATCCGCTTGAAAAACTTGAGCCAGAGAACTGTGCAGCTTCTACGGCGACACTGGGTCATCACAGACAGCAATGGAGACATTAATGAGGTACGGGGCGATGGTGTGGTGGGGGATCAACCGGTTTTGGTTCCGGATGAGGAATATGAATATACCAGTGGATCCCAGCTTAAATCACCTGTTGGAACGATGCAAGGGACATATCGGATGACAACAACAGACGGTGACGAATTTGATATTGCAATCCCATGCTTCACTCTAGCCGTTCCAGGAATGATAAATTGACACAAATTATTTGATATTCAGCCAAATTGCACCGGAACCTCCAAAACGCGCAGGTGCTGTATGAAAATCAATAATATACTGTTTCCCATTACGCTCCAGCCAAAGCTGTACTTCTCTCTTCAGAACAGGACCCTGATTCCCTGAATGGTGACCTTTTCCGGTAATGATAAGTGCTGAACGAAATTGATTTGCATGGCAAGTCATTACAAAATTCTGCACCATCATAATTGCTTCTTCACGGGTTTTTCCATGTAAGTCCAACTCAGCATCCGGACTGGATACTGAGTCTGTTGGAGAGGTCCGAGTTTTTTTAAGAGAAGTTTCAGAGGGTGGAATTTCCAGTGCGGGCTCTTTATCCGGGACATCATCGACGCCGGCAAAAATCTTTTCCATTAGAGCATCATTCTGCTCAGATTCTTCAAAAATGAGACGGGACGGGAGAGAGCTTTTCTTGCCCATGTTTGCCGCTTTCAGAAATAGTAACGTGCAGCTATTGCATTGTAAAAGCCTTGAGTAACGTCTCCAATACCCTGTTTACGCTGTACACCTAATTCCAGCGAAAAACCAAAGCTTGGGCTGCTCAGAGGGAAAAACTCACTGCCGGAATAAAATCTAAATATTGTGCCGCGTTTGCTATCTATGGAAAGAATTCCTGCGCCGGCTCCATAAAAAAGATCGGTGGCGCCTTCAACCATGAATACCCGGGAATAACGTAATTCGAATCCAAATGTGTCCTGCGTGCCTGAACTGTAACCAACAATCAGTTCTGCTGAATCAGCTGCACTAATCCAGTTTTTTATAGAAAGATTCTCCTCATTTCCATTTGGTCTGTAATGAAGGCCTATTCCAAGCCGCCGAGCAAGACTGCGGGCGGATGAGTCAAATTCGATAAGATTCAGATCTGCCCGGTCAATCTTTAATTCCTGGGCAGTAAGACGTGATTCAATAAACAAAGTATTTTCATCCATTTTCAGAATTTTTCCTTCCAGAGACTCTCCGCTGTTTAGCCTCAAAGTTTCTGCACTTGCAGTAAAGGCAAAGAGCAGTGTACCCAACAATATAAATAAATATTTTATCACAGTTTTCATTCGTTTGTCGTTTTCAATAATGTTCATTGTGCAGGATGAATGCAATTCGTGAACCTTGCTTCAGTGAACATCTACAGAAAATGTTTCAGAAAAGAGTGGGTTTATTTATCCACAGTGTTTTCTTGACTTTAGGTTTTAACTCAGCACACAATGGATGTATTCATTTATAACTTTGCAGGACCAAAAGAGCCTTCACAAGGCACATGACATAATAATTTTTATGAATAAAATTCATCCAACCGCCATCATAGAAGATGGTGCAGAGCTTGGCACTAATGTGGAGATCGGCCCCTACTGCATGGTTGGTTCGGGTGTCAAAATTGGAAATGGCTGCAGTTTAAAATCCCATGTTGTTCTGGACGGTCAGACAACGATTGGAACTGAAAATATTTTTCACCCTTTTTCATATGTAGGTGGTGAACCTCAAGATTTAAAATATAATCAGGAAAAATCACTAGTAATTATCGGAAGCAAAAACATTTTTCGTGAAGGTGTTTCTGTACATCGTGGAACTGTCGGCGGTGGCGGAAAAACAATCATAGGAGATGATAATTTGCTGATGGGTTACGTACACGTCGCACATGACTGCAGCATCGGCAACCATAATATTCTTGCAAATTACACTGGTTTGAGCGGTCATGTTACTCTTGATAACTATGTCACTCTGGGCGGGCAGAACGGAGTAGCTCAATTTTTAAGAATTGGATCTTATGTTTATACGGGAGCTGCTTCTTTGATTGATCGAAACATTCCACCTTATGCCACAGGTTATGGGAACCGTTTCGAAGTAAAGGGTGTTAATATAGTGGGCTTGAAACGTCAGAATTTTAGCCGTGAATCAATTGGAGAAATACTTGAAGCCCATAGGATTTATTTTCGTCCTGATCTAAAAAATGATGAGGCTCTGCGGGTAATAGAGGAAACATTTGGAGAAAGTACCGCAGTTCGGGCGTTTCTGGACTTTATTTATTCTGCTGAAGGAAGCGGTAAGCACTGATTTTAGTTTTTAATAGAGAGTTCGAATGTCAGGCATCATTGATGCGCTTGAAGAGCGACTTTTGCAGTTCCTGCTGGAGCAGGAAACAAAAAAGACGTGGGAAGATTGGCTCCAGTGGTTAGCTGACCTTGATTGTCCGCTTAAATTTGAAAAACCGCTGCAGATTCCTAACCGTCCATTCAGTTTTCAAACATGGTTGAATGCTTGCGATCAACAGCTGAATCAGCACCCAGACTGGCAAGCGAGACTGACCACACCTGTCTGGCTAAAAAGACAACAAATAACCGTAATCCCCATAGTGCTTAAAAGTGGAGAAAATAAAACTCCCGGAATTACTGAGATTAGTGGTCTGCAGACAGAACTGACCAGGATGATTGATCAGATACATACGGTTCAGCAGCGTATAGCCAACTTGGAAACAGGTTCCGCGCAAAGGTCAGAAAGCCCTGCAGCACAAACTGCGTCTAAATTGATTCCAGCGACAACTGAAGTGCCGGCAGCTTTATCTGTTTCAGGTTTATCTGATCCTCTGGGTCGTCCCGATCTCGCGCGAACACTGGAGAGGGAGTTACAGATGCACAGTAAAATACCAAATGCGAAAGGTTCGGTAGGCACCAAATCTGAAACAGATTTACCTGAACCTGAGATTGTGAAACTTAAAGACGTATATCTAAGTTATAATCGCTGGTGCGATCAATTTGATGATGTACATCTAGATCTACAGGAGTTCGTCAAAGAAACTCTCAGAGTTGCAAGCAGTCATCAAATTTCCTTTCAGCAGTTCAGGTACCGCATTCTGAAAAATGCAAAAGAAGTTAAACAACTGGAAAGTGTCATGGAGTCTTTTTCACGACTGCGTAACTCAGGAATTGACATAAATTTAGCTGAAACAGAAAGCACAAGGGAAAGTTCGGAAGCGGATTCAAACTCCTAATAAATAATCAGTAATTATAAAATGCTTGAACAAATTAATATGCTCCGCGAAAAGGGGCAAAACGAGCTTAATGCTATAACCAGTACAGATCAACTTCCGGAGTGGTACCATCAGTATCTTGGACGCAAAGGTGATCTCACTTCCCTGCTGAAACAACTTGGGACTCTTTCTTCAGAAGAGAGGCCTGTTATGGGTAAAGTCATCAACGAAGTCAAGCAGCACTTACAGGAAACTTTTGAACTGCGCCAGAAAACTTTGAAGGAAACAAAACTTCATCAGGAACTGGAAATTGATGACCTGGATGTTAGCCTTCCCGGAAGACCTTGTACCACTGGTCACCTCCACCTGACCACTCAAACTTTACGTAGTATTTACAATATTTTCCAAGAAATGGGTTTTCAGGTTTACGAAGCACCTGAAGTGGAAAGTGACGAGTATAATTTCCAGTTACTGAACATACCGGAATATCATCCTGCGCGTGATATGTGGGACACTTTCTGGGTCAACGATGAAGTCGTTTTGCGTACCCACACTTCACCAGGGCAAATTTGGGCAATGCGTGAATATTATCCGGAACCGATTCGGGTGATTCTGCCGGGTAAATGCTACCGTTTTGAACAAATCACTCCACGTTCTGAACACCAGTTTTATCAGGTTGAAGGTTTAACCATCGGAAAAAATATCCGTCTCACAGACCTGATCGGAACGATGAGTGAATTCGCTCATAAAATGTACGGTGCAGAACGAAAAGTTCGTATTCGGGGGAGTTATTTCCCCTTCACAGAACCCAGTATTGAAATCGACATGAGCTGCAGTTGTGAAAAGAAGGGCTGCCGACTCTGCAAATATACAGGCTGGCTGGAAGTTGCCGGTGCGGGAATGGTACATCCGGTTGTTTTGCGTAATGGTGGTTATGATCCTGAAGAGTGGAGTGGATTTGCGTTTGGCATGGGCGTAGAACGGCCTGCAATGCTCAAACATAACATTAACGATATACGCCGCTTTTACAGTAACGACCTGAGATTCCTGCAGCAGTTCTGATTATGCTTGATAACTTTGATCCTCAGGAAAAGAAGGTGATTCTGATTTTCATAGCAGTACTTTTATTGGGACTGGTTTACGTGGGAACTCATGATTTGCAGCTTGGACAGCCACAGCAGCCTTACGGCACTCCTCTCCCGGCCGAGGAGGCTTCTACCTCCGGGAAATATCTTTAAAATTGCTCTCAGAATACATACTGAAAAATAATTCTTAACTGCATAAACTTCTTTAACCTCCTAAAAACAAACGTCCTACATCAGGATTTTCAAGTAACTCATCTCCACTGCCTGCGATAGCTGTCTGACCTGAAACCATTACATAACCTATATCAGCAAACTCCAAACCTTTTTTTGCATTTTGCTCGACCATAATTATTGTCTTACCATCTTTTTTTTGTAGATCTTCTAAAATACCAAATACCATATCGATAAACCTTGGTTCCAGACCTATAGAAGGTTCATCAACTAATAAAATATTTGGTTGCATTACTAATGCGCGTGATATTTCTAAAAGCCTTCTTTCCCCTCCTGATAATACGCCGGCGGGCTTGTTTCGACGTTCAGCTAGTCTGCTATATTTGTCAAAAACCATTTCTGCCGCCACCTTTGCTTCAGAAGGTTTATTTTTTAAAAATCCACCCATAAGTAAGTTTTCTTCTACGGTCATCTGAGGAAAAACTGATTTGTCTTGAAGAATGTAAGCAATTCCAGCTTTTGCAAGTTTTTTAGAGGGTGTAAGTTTGGTAACATCTTGACCATCAACTATAATTGAACCAGAGAATATATTTGTAAACCCAAATATTGAATGAAGGACAGTGGATTTTCCAGCTCCGTTAGGTCCAATTAAACAAAGAGATTGTCCTTTGGCAATTTTAAAATTGAAGTCATGCAAGATCTCCATCTTACCATAACCAGCCTTCAAGTTATTAATAGATAGAAAAGGTTTGTTATATGCCAATTCTTCTAATTTATTAATATTTGGGGCTGATGAAGAAATAGCTGCAGCTTCTTTTGCAACTTGATCAACGGACATAACAACATCAGCTTTCCCACTCCCATAACCACTTATCTTTGAAAGGGTGTTTTCCTTTTTAGAAGATTTTTTGACAATTTCCTGAGACATTAATGTCCTCCAAGATAAGCGTCTATAACACGCTTATCTTTTTGAAGTTCACCTGGTTTTCCACTGGCAAGTATTTTACCATTAGCAAGACAGTATATATCTGAAGCTACATTCATAATTACTCTCATATTATGTTCTATAACACACAATGTTATCCCAAGCTCTTCATTAGCCTTTCTTAGTCTATCTATCAGTCCATTGATTAGGGTTGGATTTATGCCCGCAGTTGGTTCATCAAGAAGGAGTACTCTTGGCTCATTCATTAAAGCCATCGCAAGCTCTAAATGCCTTGTTGACCAAAAGAAAGATCACCAGAAATAAGATTTCTTTTAGAGTAAAGTCCAACAAATTCTAGAAGATGTTCTGCTTTATCTCTAATTTCACCTTTCCTACTAGCAAAGATACCATTTTTTGAATTTCTGCGATGAGAAACAGAGATTTGCATATTATCAACACAATTCATTTTAGTATAAATTTTTGTTTGTTGAAATGTTCGAAGCATCCCCAATCTTGCAATATCGCCAACTCATAGTTTAGATATTTCTTGATTGTAAAATTTAATAGATCCAGAATCTATGGCATGATAGCCAACAATAGAATTAAATAGAGTGGTTTTTCCACATCCGTTCGGACCAATAATACCAGTAATGGATCCTGATTCCACTTCCATGGAAATATTTAAATTTGCCTTAACACCTCCGTAAGATTTAGAAACGTTTTCTACCTTTATAATAGAGTTTGCCATTATTTATTGTCCCTAGATGCAAGACCTTCTTCAGGTTTTTTATCATCGACAAATATACCAAATTTTTCAGGGTATTTAGATTGTAGCCAACCCATAATGCCTTGTTGGAAATAAACGATATTAAGGATAATAATTAATCCTAAGGCAACATATTGCCAACCTAACAGATAGGTCCAGGTAGTCTCTTTCACAATTTGGAATAAAACTGCCCCGATGACTGGCCCCCAAAGAGTCCCTTTACCTCCTAAAAGAGCCATAGCAACCATAAAAATACCAAAAGTTGGTGTAGGAAATGCAACTTCAATGGGCTCAATAAATCCTACCATGTTCCCAAAAACTGCTCCAATACAGCCCATGAAAAAGGCTGCTATTGCCCATCCAAATTGTTTATATCTTAAGGTTGGAATACCCATCGCTTCAGCCTTATCTTCATCGTCACGGATTGCATTTATGGCCAATCCAAACTGAGTTGAATAGAGCCAACGTAAAATTAAATGAACTGAAGCTGCTAACAAAAAGCATAAAATATAAAAGAAGATTGAACGAAAATAAATATCGCCAGGAAAAAATGGCATAGAAATACCCGATCCACCACCAATATAATCAATAGTGCCTGTTATTTGCCCTGCTGTTATTGCTACACCTAGAGTACCAATTGCAAAGTAAGGCCCTCGAAGACCAAAAACAATAAACCCTAAAAATACTGATAGAATCATAGAACCTAATCCAGCTCCAATAATCCCAAGAAAAAACCCAGTAAAATACTGAGAGTCAGTAAATTCTGGCTTTATAGCACCAAATGCTGAAGTATATTCTCCTACATCGTAAAACATCGATATTTGTATTATTGCAGATAAGTACATCCCAACTCCAAAAAACGTAATGTTTCCTAATGAGTTGTAACCCATCTGGCCACCTAAAATATCCCATGTGGACGCCATTAGTATCATCACCCATAGAATAGCCATTTGTTGGGTGTAAGCAGGCAACAAAATTGGCCCCAAAATAGAAGCTGCTAAAATTATAATATACAGGATTAGTGTATTTCGAGACATTATCTTACTGCCTGTCTATTTTTGCGCATTTGTATTTGTCTCCACATAAGGACTACTAGCAACATTACTACAGCTGCTGCTATTTCATATTCTACTCCAAGAATAATGCTTGTATACTTTTCAATTAGACCCAGTCCAAAGCCTGTTCCAATGACTGCCGGTAAGTTCCCTAAACCTGCTGCAGTAACTATTGCAAAAGTTCTCAAAGAATAAGTGATGCCATAAAAAGGTTGTAAAACCCAAATAATAGATACCATTACACCAGCCACACCACAAATGGCTGCATTTAAAGCAAAAGTAAAGGCGTAAACATTATCAGTATTAATGCCTAATACACGTGCAGCTCGAACATCTTGAGCGGTTGCCCTTATGGCTTGCCCCATTCTAGATTTTTTCATGAAGAGAGTAATTATTAAAGCAAAAATAGCAGCTAATATTAATGAAATAATTTTTGCCATTGGTACATAATCATTAATCAAAAAATTCATAAATTGGAAGCTCCGGATCAATTATTCTGCAGCATGTTCAGTGCTATCAAATTCATAACTTGTTGCATGAGAAGAGAAAGCCCAAAAGTTGCAAGTAAAGAAACGAACATGTCATTGTCTATAACCCTCTTGATAATAAGTTTATAAACAGCCCATCCATAAGCAAACATTAAAATTAATACGATCGGTATCGAAATAATTGGATGTATACCAAGATATTCATGGAGACCTAGAGCAATAAAACCTCCCATGATAACAAAGTCACCTTGTGCAAGATTTTTTACATTCATTACCCCCCAAACAAGTGCAAGGCCATACGCTGAAAGTGCAAAAACAGCCCCTACGAATATACCATCTAATATCACTTGTATGTTCATTATAGGGGCGTATACAAATAATAAATTTAAGTTATCTATCATTTTATATTGTGTTAATTTTAAACTATTTTTATTTAGGATTTACTGTAAATATTACAAATTTTAGACTATACCTGTAAATGAATCATATTCAAAATCAGTAAATAGCAATTAAGTTGCGAACATAGTAACATTTTTCTTTGTATAGCGTTTTACAAGTTCTTTAGTATCATAAAGCTTAGCAGGGACGTGTAAACAAGACAAAAATAGAGGCTCCTGAGCCCCCTTTTCAAGATTGATGACACTAAAAAGGTAATTAAAATTACACACTGACTCGTGATCGCCAGCTTTGTCATCACACGATCTAAACCGAAGAGCCTTTTACGTTATACGAACTTGCCCTCAATGAGAATGCGATCGATTTCATCCTGACGTGCAAGTGCTTTGTTTTGCAGTACTTGTTCTTTATTTTGGGGAGTGTTTTTAAAGGGTCGACCGAGTTTAGGTCCGCTGAGACGAATACTTTTCTCTTGGCACCATTCACGATTTTCTTTAGTACGATAGATTTTAAGGAGCCCTTGTTAAAGAGCTCCTTTATAATAATGATATTAGTAACTAGCCTTACGTGGATGAGTTAAATCGTCAGGAGTTATGACAGCTTTATATTTAGCTGAAGCATTAATCTGGCGCATAAACATTGGTTTTGCAATGTTATTCCCATTCTCGGAGAATTTAATATTGCCATAAAATGTTTCCATTTCTGTTGCCGCTATAGCATCTCGAACTTTTACTTTGTCAAAGCTATTAGCAGCCTCAAATGACTCTTTCCAAACCAAAACCGCTGCTGATGCTTGAGCTGATTGATATGGAACTGTCGTTGGGTAATGTTTGGAATAAGCAGCTTTAAAAGCAGAGTTCCAATCTGCTGCAGAACCAAAATACTTGTCTTTGTTTGGTGAGGTTTCAACCCATTGTGTCGGGCAGAGGAAACCATTAGCTGCATTTGGAAATTTTTCTTGAACTTTAGCAGCTTCGCAGTGAGTCATAGCTACCATAGGAACTGCGAGGCGTTTGATAAGTGGCAAAATAGTGAGTATTTCTGCCTTGAAACTTTTCGGATTGCAATTGGCTATTAGACTGATTGTTTTTGTTAGGGTAGTTGACATATCTGCAAGATCAGCAGGCAATTTGTCATCTATAACTATTTTCATACCATACTTACTTGCAGCATCAACAACTCCTGCACGCACGTCAAGTGAGAAGGGATCATTTTCAAAAGCCATTGCAACTTTGACAGAAGAAGGACTTTTGCCCGCAGCTTTAGCTTTAGCAGCCGCTAATTCTATAGCAGGTGCTAAATATTGTTCAGATGTAGAAAGAACAGCAAATAGGTATTTGTATCCTTGAGTAAACAAAGAGCGTGATGCTCCTTCTGCTTCAACCATTGGCACACCAAACTTTTCAGAAACAGGTGCCACAGCTTTAGTTAAGCCAGAACCGTAAGGTCCAAGCATAAATTCAATTTTATCCTGTAGAATTAATCTTTCAACAAGCTGAGCAGCTCTTGCTGGTGTAGACTCGTCATCATAATATTTTACAGCTAATTTATATTTTTTCCCACCAACGGTCACTCCACCCATAGAATTTATGCGATCAACAGCGAAGTCATATCCTCTTTGAGTATGCAATCCATTTGTAGAATACTTGCCTGTAAGTGAAATTGCTGAGCCTAAAGTGATGGTATTTCCAGTCACTTTAGCGAAGGCAATTGGACTGAAAGTCAGAAACAGTCCTGACAACAGTGCAATACTTAGTTTGAAAATTCTCATTCTTTCTCCATTAATTAGAATGAAAGCAGTCCCGAAATGGAAATGCCAGAATTGATATTACTTCCGGACTTGACTGGAAGCATATTTTATTTACCACCAAGGCAAATAAAAAATTACTTTATCAAAAAGATTTAAAACGGTCAAGAAAAAAAATATTTTATTTTATTAACTCAAGTTTTTGAATATCTTTAGATGTGTAATACCAAATTAATTTTTACTCTATTGCTTTCAATTAACTTTTTATTTTTTTGTCCATATTTTTAGAGGTTCCCATAATTGTTTAATTACTCCGGAAGCAGGCGTCTTGGTGACGGAGAATAATTCACGGATAGAACAGGCTTTTCCTTCAGCAGGCGCAACATTTCCTTAACTGTACGTTCCAACTGTGGATCTTCATTATTGATATAAGAATGTGGAGTGTCTTCCACCTCAATATCCGGATCAACACCATGATTTTCAACTGACCATCCTGCATGATGAAACCAGATGGAATACTGAGGCTGTGTAGTTGTGGTGCCGTCCACCAGTTGGTAACGCCCATCAATTCCGATGACACCGCCCCAGGTTCGTTTCCCCACTAACTGTCCAAGCTGCAACTGTCTAAAACTTGTAGTAAACATATCACCATCAGAGCCTGTAAACTGGTTGGCTATTACAATCAAGTGTCCGCGCAGAGTGTGATACGGATATGACTCCGGAGTTCCCCAGCGTGGTACATCAAAACCCAAATGCCGATGCGCTAATTTTTCCAGAATGAGTGGAGAAACCATTCCTCCTGCATTGTAGCGGACATCAACGATCAAACCTTCCCGATCAACTTGAGCCAAATATCCCCGATGAAATTCAGCAATTCCATGCGTACTCATGTCTGGAATATGCAGATAACCGACACGCCCTCCGGTTAGAGTATCAACTGTTTTTATATTTTTCCTGACCCATTCACGATATCGTACTTCCAGTTCTCCGGAAAGAGTTTTTACCAGGACCTGACGAGCATCGTCCTCAAAATTTTTGACACTTGAAACTTGTACTTTGGGCCCCGTAACTTGCTTTTTATTACTTGTGCCTTGTCCTACGCTCAATGATACAATCTGGCCTGCTTGGTGAACGAGTAATTCTCCAGGAGTTTTGTGTTCATCAACCGGAACTCCACCAACAGCAAGCAGTCGTTCACCTTCTTTAATTGAAATACCCGGTTCTACCAATGGAGAATGCTCGTTGGGCTTCCAAATATCACCGGAGTAAATCTTTTGAAAAATCCATGACTTTTGCTTTGAATCAAAGACAAGGTCTGCACCCAAACACCCGACAGGATAATGTGGTGAATAAGGATAATCACCTCCATATTCATATGCGTGAGATGTACCCAACTCTCCCTGCATTTCCCATATTAAATCAGAAAGTTCTGAACGTGAACCGATTCTGGGCAACAAACGGGCATAGCGTTGATAAACCCGTTTCCAGTCAACCCCTGAAAGGTCTTCCGTCCAAAAAAATTCTTTTTGCAAACGCCACGTTTCCTGAAACATTTGTGCCCACTCCTCCTGATACTGCACTGAAATTCTGATGCGTCTCAAATCGAGCCAGCCACTTTTTCGTGAGTGCTGTTTTTCCGTTTTAGTATCTTCCGGAACAGAAACACCTGCCTCTACAGCTCGTAACAGATCTCCAGAACTGTAAAGCATGGTACGGGAAGAATTTTCGGATTCATCCGGAACAGAAGTTTGAACTATGCCGACATTTTCTGCTATAGTTTCTGATTCCTGTTTTTCAAAATCATAGACCCACAAGATACCCTCATCCTTATCTTGATTATCTTCTGCATCCATATCGTGGAGCGCACCCGAAAGTGGAAACTCCGTAAAAATAACTTTGTTCGGAAGACCTATAATTTGTTTGTAAACACCTTCAGAAACTGGAAATTCGACTATTCTTTCCGCGATACCGTCTAAATCAATTTCAAGAGCAATTTTTTTTGAATCTTTGGATTGTTTAGTTGTTGAATTATTTGAATCCTGAGTTTCGTGACTGGAATCACCAGCAGTGGTTCCACTTGTTTCCTGCCCTCCAGGCGCATGAGGTAATGCTTCAAAAGGGTTTCGAGAATCTTTTTTTAGTGTCAACAGATACGGTTTCATTGAACGTGGAAATGAGGTGCCTGTTTGCACTGTGTCCCAAATTGGATTGTATATTCTGGAAGAAAGAAAATAGAGCCAGCGTCCTTCAGGATCAAAAGCCGGACTGAAATCGTAACGTACAGGTTGGGTAATTTGGACTGGATCTTTAGCTTTGATACGTTTACCGTTTGCCGACGGTTTAAGATCCAGCAAAAAAATAGCCGTTAACTCCAAACTCAAATGTTTGGTGTATGCCAGCCATCTTCCATCCGGTGAAAAAACCGGATCACTAATTTCCCGGATTTTCGAGTCATCAAGTTTGCTGATTCGTCCTGTTTCCGCGTTGATTAAAAACAGTTCCATCCGGCTGGTTGTCAGCGCCAGATGCTGAAATCTTGGAGAGACAGCAATTTCCTGCATGCGCCCGGGAGGCAATGGATGTGAGAAGTCAGGAAACTCAGTCGGAGTTGAACCAAATACATCGAGTTGCTCCTCCATTGCAGAAAGTTTTATTGTTTTATTTTTTTTCAAAGGAGCATCTGAAATTGCTGCCAATTTACCGTTCGGCAGCCAGCAAGGCATCCTGTACCGAACTCCGTCCCGAATCCCATGCTGACGCACAGCCTGTTCCCAAAACGGCATTGAAAACAACTTTCCACGAGCAGTCAGTGCTACTTCGTGACCTTGCGGATGAATCATGGTTTCTTCCCAGTATTCATCACCATAAAAAAATCTTCGCTGCAAACGGGTTTTTGTCGAATGCCAGCCAATCGGAATTTGAGTCTCTCTTTCAGGCCCAGAATTTTCTTCCGGATCAAGTGACCATAATTCTCCGCCAACATGATAAATTAGTGCCTTACCATCTGTTGCAGGGAATCGTACATAGTACTCTTTTTGAAAAGTTTCCTGACGAAGTCTCCCTCCCTCAGGAGTGCAGGAAAAAAGATTGCCGACACCCTCGTGATCTGAAACGAACCACAGTCGTTCTCTTAACCAAAACGGACTCACTGGATTTCCCTGAAGATCACGGAAAAGGCGTTTAAAATTTCCTGCATTATTTTTATCAACCCAGATTTCTCCTGCCATTCCACCGCGATACCGTTTCCAGCGGGAATTACTCAAAGTGTTGCGCCCCAGGACAACTCCCTTTTTACCGTTCACCTGTAAATCCACAGTCATTGCTGGACCATACGGCAGACGATCAACCGGACCACCATTGATTGAAATCCGAAAAATCCATGCGTCACTGCCTCGACTATGTACCGCCTCGTGAGTGCTGCGAAACCAGATATATTGTCCGTCATGAGACCAGCCCACGATATGTGTCACACTGTTTAACCAGGTTAAACGCTGAAGCGGTCCTCCACTGGACTCCATCAAATAAACGTCATGCTCTCCTTCTTCCATTGTACAGCATGCTATCCACTGACCGTTTGGAGAATAGACTGGTGAATGTGTTTCACTGCGGGAACTGGTCAATCTTTGGGCTCGCCCGCCTTCCAGGGGTACTTGCCATAAATCGTTTTCACAGACAAAGATAATCTGTTTGTTTGAAATTGTCGGCTGGGTAAAATAGCCCTGTCCGGTACCGTTTAGGGTGGGAAGTAGTTTTTTAGAGAATTTTGTCTTTGATTTCACGTATGGGATAAATATATAAAATGTTAATGTTGATGCCGTCGTAACAAGTCATTAAACCTTGTAATTACGAGTGATGGCAGAAACCATTTATAAGCTATTACACTAATATTATTAAGATTTTTTACTAGTTATAAATGATTGTATGGATTTAAGACTTATTCAGAGATTATTAATGCTTATTTAAAATCAACTGAAATCCGGAAAATAATTCCATCTGGGCTTTTACGGTTACTTTCAACGATACGCCGCCCCTTAAACTCTTTAATTTCCTGCAAATTATTTTTTAAAATTTGAAGACTATCATAGCTGTCAATAGTACCACTGATTGAAAAACGTTCTGGTGCATATTCCAAACTATCAACTTGAAAAGGCGTATCTTCACTTAGTAACGCAGAAATATTTTTGAGAAAACTCAAATTATGATAGTCTCGTTTTTCAAAACTTTTACTGTTTTTAATATAGGCTTTGCGGAGTTCAATTTTTTCTTCCAGTTCCATCAGCATAGCATTGACTCCTGATGCTGAAGTATTGGGCAATACTTGTCTAAGTTCTGTTTGAACCAAATGTTCACCTCGTACAATTTCCTGATAAAGAAGGTCCAACTGCGTTATAGTGTTCCAGCCAAAACCTGATAAAATAAAAATTATTAAGCTTGCGGCAACTGCAAAGGCTACTCCGTTTCTACGCAAAATCCGTCTCCACGGAGTGTTTTCGTAATAGAGACTCAACCGATGCGATTCAAGAATAATTTCAGTTTTTTTTCTTAATTCTCCCAGTACCCCCCAATGTTTACGCTCAATCAGGGAAAGTAATGATGTCTGCGGATTAATAGACTCCAGGACTCCTGAGGATGGTTGATTCTTCTCCTTTTCATCAGAAGGAGTAGTTGTTATTTGATCATCAAAAGTTTGTGTTTTTTCATCTGATCGTTCCCTCTGCTTTGCTTCAACCATCAAGTCTTCAAGTGTATCCGGAGCCTTTACGTCAGTCTGAGGAATAGTTAGGATTCTATCTTTAACTGATTCTTCTGAGGTCCCGATAAAATCCGGATCTTCAACTGATCTTTCAGAAAATGCCTCTGCTTCGGGTAAGGGGAAGGGACGTATACTGAATTTTAGACCATCCCATTTGATCATTGGACCAAAAATACCGTAAACTTCAATTTGACTCTCTGAGCTGAAATTTTTTATTCGTAAATACAAGGTAAGTTGTGCGCATAACCAGCGCAACTCTTCTTTAAGTTGCATAAAAGCCTCATTTTGCAAAGAATCTCCGTCAGCATTATCAACACCATCCGGATGTTTTGCAAAACTTTGTAAAAATGCTGCAAGTAAATTTTCTGTGGAAAAGTGTTTCTGAAGAATGACTGGAATTTGATTTGGAAATATCTTGATCTCATCCAGGCGTTTTTCGTGGATTGTATTCACAAAAGATTCATCACTGCCAATGTAAATCTGAAACAAATCCCGAGTTTCGATAGTTGTAGAATTGTCAAAGATTTTTGAACGGTAAAGGGCGTGTGCAGCACAATCAACATTCCTGATTATCAAATCGCGCTCCAGACAAAGCTGCTGCAGTTGCTGCAAACGTTTACGCCCAATCAGCAATACCAGTGCTTCTGAATGTTGCTCAGTTGTTGACTGAATCTGGACACTGTATGCCGTTTCCGCCAGGTCTCCCATTAATTCTTCCTCAAGCTCAAAGGGCAAAGCCTGTTCTACTTTTTTTCGTTCCTGAAAGGGAAAAGTTAGTTTTCGAAATGTAACATCTTCTGCAGGTAGTAAAAAAGCAATTGCATGATCGCTCCATTGCTGCCCATCTAGAAATTTTCCAATCTTTGCTGCCCATTGTTCAGAATCAGATCCATTTTTTACTGCAGAATCATCTTCTTCATCCGCAGAAAAACCTGCGATATCCTGAGTAATGTAGGCATGCTTATTTTTTATTGACAGACGTATGCCTTCAATACATGACGTGTGTGCAGAAACCAGATAAAATACGTTATCCATGAATTGATTTTTTCACTGCTGTATAGAGGTAAAATTAATCATAAATACAACCTTATCAGAATCAGATAAATTTCTCAAAGAATTGAAATATACTTTCATTTCAGCTTGTAAATAAACAATAATCTGGTCAGAATCCTCTGAGCATTTATTCTTTTTTAAGATGGTTTTGAAAAAAGTCGTAAATACAGATATTTTTAATCAATTTTTCAGGAAATAGAAAACTGATTTGTTGCTATTTTTCTGAGTAAATCGTGATGAGTTTTATCCAATTTTGAACTTTTTACGATTGCATTTCTTTATAAAATAATTCTGGAGTTAGATCGTGGCCAAAATAGAGTTGGAAGTTGGTACATGCCCCACCGGAGTTTTGTTGGCTCTTAAGTCGGTGGAGGGCAGAGTGCACCATGTTACTGCAATTGAAATGACTAACGATGAAGCTCTTGAGATTTCAAAACTCATTAAACAAAGAGTTAAAGAAAACCTGGAATCTCCTGAGCCTTCTGAAATCAATTAATATAAGTTTTTTTGAGAAATATATGAACAAGGAACGCAAAAAGGTATGGGGCTGGGCAATGTACGACTGGGCAAATTCAGCTTTTGCCACCACAGTTATGGCCGGTTTTTTCCCTATCTTCTTCAAGCAGTACTGGACCATTGGCACAGATGTAAATCAAAGTACTGCTATGTTGGGCTTCGGAAACTCTATTGCGAGTTTGCTTGTGGCCCTTATGGCACCAGTTTTGGGAGCAATTGCGGATCGTGGTTCTTTGAAGAAGAAATTCCTGATTTTCTTTGCTTATCTGGGAGTGCTGATGACAGCAGGATTGTACATGGTAGAAAAAGGAGATTGGATGATGGCAGTTTTCGTCTATATAATGGGAGTAATCGGTTTTTCCGGAGCAAATATTTTTTACGACTCTCTGCTGCCAAGTGTTGCAGACGAATCAAATATTGACTCTGTTTCCAGTTTAGGTTTTGCAATGGGATATCTTGGTGGTGGTCTGCTATTTCTGGTTAATGTTGTCATGACTTTGCAGCCTGCCATCTTCGGACTTACTGATGCCGGAGAAGCTGTTCGCTGGTCATTTGTCAGCGTTGCCATGTGGTGGGGAGTTTTTACGCTGATCACAATATTCTGGGTTCCAGAACCTGAAATGCTAGGAGAGAAGGATCAGGGAAATCCTGTGCTTGGAGGATTTAAGCAACTTTTTGGCACCTTTCAGGAAATTCGCCATCTAAAAACTGTGATGTTGTTTTTGCTGGCCTACTGGTTTTATATTGACGGTGTAGATACTATCATCAAGATGGCAGTGGATTATGGTATGTCAATCGGCTTTGAATCCAATGACCTGATCATTGCTCTGTTGATAGTACAATTTGTGGGTTTTCCAGCAGCTCTTATTTTTGGAAGTTTAGGAGAACGCTGGGGTGTCCGGTCATCAATATTTTTGGCTATCGGAGTTTACATTGTCGTGACTATCTGGGCCACCATGATGCGTGAAAAATATGAGTTTTATGTTTTGGCAGTTGTGATAGGCCTAGTCCAGGGAGGAATTCAGGCTTTAAGTCGCTCTTACTACTTCCGTTTGATCCCAAAAAATCAGGCAGCTGAATATTATGGTTTTTTTAATATGCTTGGGAAATTTGCCGCAATTATCGGCCCGGCATTGATGGGCGTAGTAGGGCTGACAGTGAGAAACATGCTGATGCCAGACTCACCTTCGGCAGAACAAATTAAAGCAGTCAGCCAGGAAGCATCACGCTGGAGTATTGCCTCAATTGTGATTTTATTTGTGATTGGTGCAGTGCTGCTGTTTTATGTTGATGAAGAAAAAGGACGTGCTGAAGCAGAATATTTATTTAAGAATTGATTCACACAGATTAAATAACAGAACAGTATGATTTACTTTTCTGCCCAAAGTTCTACACGCTGTTTGTACGCCTCCCGGGAAATTCTGGTGTCTTCAATAAATTTCGGCAACTCATCCAGAGTGAGCGCTTGAGGTCCATCGACCAGCGCTTCTGTTGGAGAAGGATGAAAATCAACCAACACCATGTTAGCTCCTGCAATTATGCCCTGAGAAGTGGAATGTAAGACGTCAAGCACTCCATCCGGAGAAGTCTCTCTTGTTCCCACTGAATGCGATGGGTCAATACAGACCGGCATTCTGGTAAGACGCTTTATGATAGGTACATGTGCAAAATCAACCATGTTGCGATGCGGAGCATTGAATGAAGTTTTCATGCCCCTCAAACAGAAAATCACCTGGTTGTTACCTTCGCTGGCCAGATATTCTGCAGCATTGAGTGATTCGTTCAATGAAATACCAAAACCTCGTTTTAGCAAAACCGGATAGGTGTGCTGCCGCCCAACTGCCTTGAGCAACTCAAAATTTTGTGTATTCCGTGTACCAATTTGCAGCATAACACCAGTTGGCTGACCCAGTTTTTCCAGACAGTTATCAATTTCTTCTATGTGCTGCTCGTGTGTTACTTCCATAGCAACAACTTTAATTCCATATTTTCCCGCCAACTCAAAAACATATGGTAAACATTCCTTGCCGTGTCCCTGAAAAGAATAGGGATTTGTACGAGGTTTATATGCACCCATTCTGGTACACTCCTGACCATTTTCCTGCAACGCCTGCATCATGCACTCAACATTTTCCGGATTGTCAACTGCACATAATCCGGCGAAAATGTGAAAATTTTGCTGGTTAAAACGTACTCCGTTGTATTCAAAATCGATCGAACCTGTTTCCTGTGAGTGCCGACCCAAAATTCTGAAATCATGGGAAATCCGGACTACCCGCTCCACAGTCGGAAGAGATTCAATTTCCTCCAGGTTGATTTTAGTAGTATTGCCAATCAAATAAATTTCAGTCAGTTGCTGACCTCTGCCCTGTACTTTGTGTTTTTGTAAATGAATTTCAGGCAAACCCTGAAGGTAACTCCACATACGTTTGTAGTCTTCAGCGGTTTCTTCTGTATTAGCATGTAATATTACCAGCATTTTTTTGTTTTATTTTTTGTTGTTTAACAGAAAAACTACGGAAAGGAAATCCAGTTAAAAAGGCAAGTCATCCGGGGATTCGTTTTATATGAAACGCAGCACTTCATTTGGCACTTTAGAAATTCTCTTGAAACGTAATGGAGAAGTAGTTACAGAACTCTGTTCCGAAACCAGCTTCCATGCCTGGAGTGTGTTAAAATATTTCACTTGCCCCTGAGGGTTCGTCCATTCCCGACCCCTCAAATCAAAAAATATCTCAACTTCCTGACCTACTTCAAATGAATCCAACAATTCGCAGCGGTCCTGAACCATTTCAAATTGAAGTGGTTGAGGATAATCCGGATTGCTAGCATATTCCACTACAAACTCGCGTTTTCGAAAGCGCTCCGAAATTTGCACCGTCTCAGATATATTTTTTATTTTTCCTTTAATTTCCATAATTTTTTAGATTTATTATATTTATTGTTAAGCTGCGAGTTCGTTTTCGACCAATTTTGCCCAGTAACTTGCACCAGTCGACAGGACATCGTCGTTAAAATCGTAGTGAGAACTGTGCAGCATACATCCTCCCTCACCTTTTCCTGTACCGATTCCCAGCCAGACATAACAACCTGGACGAGCCTGAAGCATATAAGAAAAATCTTCTGCTCCCATGGAGGGTGTTGGATCGCGAATAAGATTTTCTTCTCCAACAAGATCAACAACCGCCTTTGCCGAAATTTCTGTTTCCGGAACTGAGTTGATGGTTGCAGGATAACCTTTAATGTAGTTTAGCTCACAACTTGCGCCGAAAGCAGCACAAACACCTTCTGCAACCCGTAACATTGACGAGGGCATTCCCTCTTGTGTTTCCGGAAGGAAGGTTCGCACACTTCCGTGCATTCGTACACTATCCGGAATCACATTGTAAGCATCACCGGCATGAATTTGTGTGACGCTGATCACCACAGAATCAACAGGATGCGTATTGCGGCTTGGAATGGTTTGCAGTGCACTAACTACCTGAGAGGCAACAACAATCGGATCAATGCACTGATCAGGCATTGCACAGTGGCCTCCTCTTCCGTTAATTGTTAAATCAAACATGTCAGCTGCCGCCATGATTGGTCCCGACCCAACCCCAAAAATTCCGGGATCCATTCCCGGCCAGTTGTGTAAACCATAAACTGAATCCACAGGAAATTTCTCAAACAAACCTTCTTTAACCATCAGGTCACCTCCGCCTCCACCTTCTTCTGCAGGTTGAAAAATAAACTTAACGGTTCCTTTCAGTTCTTTTTGCATTCTAAATATTTTGCAGCACCGAGCAACATCGCTGTATGCCCATCGTGTCCACAGGCATGCATTTTACCGGGATTGGAAGATGCGTGATCAAATGTATTTTTTTCCTGTAAAGGCAGTGCATCCAAGTCTGCTCTGAGCCCAATCGCTGGTCCTTCACCATTTCTTATAGTTCCAACTACACCGGTTTTTGCCAACCCCCTGTGAATTTCTATCCCAAATTCCTCCAGCTTCGCTGCAACCAAACCCGACGTTCTATTTTCCTCATACTTCAATTCTGGATGTTGATGTATGTCCCTTCTCCATGAAGTCATTTCATCATGAAACTCATTAATTATATTAATAATTGTCATTTTCCTCCTTGGACAATTTAATTATGATTGATGGTTTTTATAATAGTATTAAATCCACGTTGTAATTTCGATCATAGTGATAAAACTTAATGATTATAGTGTCGTAACTTTTGAAATATTTCTCACTTCGCTCTAAATGATACGATTTTAAAATTTTTTACAGGTTTTTCATGATTAGACTAATGCGCCATTTTTAATAACTCTGCGATGATTTTTCTGGTTTGCAACCACAGAAATATCTTCCACCGGATTTCCGGAAACAATCAGCAGATCAGCAATATATCCTTCACTAATCTGACCTCGATCAGTCAAACCCATCAAATCTGCAGCGTCTGCTGTGGAAAAACTTAATGCATCAGAGTTAGATATTCCCAGATCAACCATAAATTGCAGTTCTTGACTGTTGTCACCATGTACATTAAAAGGAGTTCCGGCATCTGTTCCCATCGCTATTTTGCCTCCGGCTTCATAAAACATTTTTATCGACTGATGATGTCGTTCCCGCACACGAATTGTTTTTTCTACAATAAAATCCGGAATTCCATTGTCCCGATTGTTGTAAATATTGTTAACTGCAGCTAGTGTAGGAACTAGATAGGTCCCTTTTTCCAACATGGCTTCCAAGCATTCCTGCGTCATGAAAATACCGTGTTCTATTGAGTCCATGCCGGCACGTACCGCATTTAATATTCCGGCTGCACCCTGTGCATGACTGGCACATGTCCGGTGAAACCGATGCCCCTCATCGACCCCAACCCGCAACTCCTCTTCAGTGTAATGCGCATCTTCCGGGTTTACTCCTGGCGTCATCACGCCCCCGGTAGCCATCAATTTTATTACATCTGAACCGGCATGAATTTGCTCTCGTACTGCTTTCAATACTTCATCAGGTCCATCTGCAATACGGCCAAAAACATTACCGTGTCCTCCTGTCATGCAAATCATTCGGCCTGCTGCCTTGATAGTAGGTCCGAGTTGACGTCCGGAATTACATGCATCTCTGACGGCAAACTCCAAATAATCCCGACCTCCTAAATCCCTGATTGAAGTAACTCCGCTACGCAAGGTTTTTTGGGCATTTTCGAAAGCGCTCATTACAATTTGCCCCGGTTTTAAATTCAACAAACGTGACTTTGGATCCGCTTCCCCGGAATAGACAAGATGGACATGGCAATCGATTAATCCCGGCAGCAAAGTTCCACCTGATGTGTCTACCTTGTCGCCACTAAAGCCATCAAATTCTCCACAAGGTGCAACTTTGGAAATCTTTTGATCATCAACTAAAACACCTTTATTTTCCTGCAGATTACCTTTTCCGTCAAAGACTAATCCACCTGAATATAATGTTGTCATAACTTTTAAAAATTATGTTTTTCAGTTATTTTTTATTAAAATTGTAGCCTTTCATGGTACGCTTTTCTCCATTATTATGGCAAGACACTTGTGAGCAGGATGGTGTAGATTGCAGTTCAGGGAACTTGATTTTACTTAATGGAGGCTGTTTACGTATGAACTGAAATAGCTTCTCCGTACTCGCTTTTATGAATTAATGATTTTTTATTAAATGCTCTCACTAACAATCCGCAACTCCAAACAGCCAGTAAGGCTGCCATGCTCCAGAGCATCCATGAATAATCCTGCCAATAGATCAGCCATCCACCAAGTATAGGCCCTGCGATTTTACCTAAATTTTTAAATGCACCAATCAATCCTGCTCCTACACCAGTGTGACGGATGTCCATTTTCTGTGCGAAGAGTGCCAGGGTAGCAGGGAATATAAGGGCCTGTGCCAGGCCAAAACTAAGTGCAAGCAGGAGTAAAAACGAAGGAGTGTTTGCCAACGGCAACAAACCCAAAGAAAAAGCCGCCAGCATCATTCCGCAAGAAACAACTGGTAAATAGCCTTTACGGTCACTCAAACGGCCTCCAAACGGACGTGCCAAAAGATGAGTCAATTCTTGTACAGAAAAGAACAGTCCTACCCACAAAATATGAATTCCGCTTTCCAGTGAATACAACGGCAAAAAGGTTTTAGCAGCATAAAAACCAAGATAGACGACACATTCCAGACTTCCTGCCAACCAAAGTTCCGGAGTCTTAAATCCCACCCGGAAAGCATCTGCAGTTTGTTGCCGCCAGGAATGGGAAGGAATTTTTGGGCTGTTAAATTTTTTGAGCAAAAGCACAGGCAGTAAAGCGCAGGAACTCATTAGTCCAATTACCGTGAAGACTGTAGCAGGTTCAATTACCGTCAGTAATGCTGCAGCGATCGTAGGACCAAGCAGGTAACCTCCATTACGTGCCATACTGAACCAACCCAGACGTTCTGCGCAGTTGTCGACAGAACTTACGGATTCCTGTCCCTGTTCCATGACCCAGGCCACGGTGACCGGCCCATAAATGGCAGTGGCCAAACCATGTACAAGGCGCAAAAACAATAATTCTTCCGGAGTATGTATTAGCTGGTAAAGGAACGGTATTCCGATAAACAGGAGTGTTCCCACTAAAAGCCAAATCCAACGCCCCCAGCGGTCGGATAAAAGGCCGAAGATTGGTTTGAGCAACATTCCGGTCAAAGTGGAAACCGAAACTATCAGTCCCAAAAAGGTTGCATTTGCACCCAAACCGGCGGCAAAGATTGGCAGAAGAGGTGTTTTGCCCATTTGATAGGCAGTGCGTACCATGAAATCTGCCGCAGTAATTTTGAACAATACCGGAACTCTATGCATCCTAACCCTGCAACTTCCGGATTCCTGCTTGATCAATTTGTTGATTGAGCCGTACCACTTCTTGTTCTTCGAGCTCACTCAACTCTGCGAGCCGCTGGTCAATCAGTACGCTCAGGTGTTCAAAAACGGAATAAGCCTGTTGCGGAGGAGCGGCATCTGCCACCGCGACCACGCTGACTAAAGCCTCCATGCGTTGTTTAAGCATTGTTGGATGACGAAGCCGGTCAGACGGTGTTTCGTATTGATTTTGCGTCAATTCGTTTTCAAGCTTGTTGAACTTCTCCCGCAACGCTTCCGCTCCTTTTTGAATTTCGCCAAAACTTTTTTCTTCAGCAGAATTGTTAAAATTTTCTCGCGCCAGCAACTCCGTAATTTGAAGCTTAATTCTCCGGATGTGATTGATGGCGGAATTCACGTCAGAGACTCTATTCCTGATTTTAATCCACAATTCAAATTGTGCTGAAAAATCCTCCGGAGATGTATTCAGGCGTGGATCTTTGATAATTTCAAAGGAATGCCTGATTTCGTTTTCACCTGATTTCAAACAAACCTGATAACTTCCAGGTGGAGCAATCGGCCCACCTCCGGCTCCGGCTTCACCTTGTCCTAAGGGTTTGTAACCCGGTTCTTCCAGTGATTTATCAATTTTGACTTCTGGACCGGGATAGTGCATATTCCAGACAAAACGATTGAAACCAACTTTTGCAGTCAAAGATGGTTTTTCGTCAGAAGGCTCGCTTTCTTCGCTTTCACTTTTATCCGACTTCTCGTTAGTTTTTTTAGTGCTGAAGCCCTCTATTTCAGCACCTTTTGCATCGCGAACAATCAACTCCAAAGGTTTTTCCGGTTTAAGGTTCGCTTCTGATTCTATAAAATAATTCACAATCACGCCTTCCGGAGGATTCTCTCCCATATCCAAATGACATAAACGTTTTTCGCCGTCAGGTGTAGTTTCCTGATAATGAGTACCCGGCAAGCCAAAAGCTGGGCTGTAGTTTTTACCGTCTCCTAGAAAAAGATTGACGCTCCAGTTTAAGGTACTGCGGTACGTGGTGCGTGGCGGGAAAAAACGGATACCGGAGATTTCTGTTTCGGTTCCGGAAGATTGCCCGGCTAATTCCCTAAGTGGTGTCAAATCGTCCAGTATCCAGAATGACCGGCCATGTGTTCCAACCACCAAATCATCCTGCTTAATTTTCATATCGTAAACTGGAACCACTGGGAAATTACCATGAAGTTTTTGCCAATTTATTCCGTCATTGACGCTCATAAAAATTCCTGTTTCAGAACCGACAAACAACAATCCCGGACAGACAGGGTCTTCCCGGATGACTCGGCTGATTTCTGTGTAAGGTTCGCTTTGCGGATAATCTCCGTTGATACTGTTCCAACTCTTGCCACCATCAATGGATTTGTAAAGGAAAGGACGGTAATCGTTTAATTTGTAGCGCGTGGCGGAAAGATATATTGTGTCTGGATCGTGCACGGAAACTTCGATGCAAAAAATATAAGCCCATTCCGGAAGATCGGGCGGCGTGATGTTTTGCCAGGTTTTTCCACCGTCCCGTGAAGTGTGAACAAGGCCGTCATCACTCCCTGTCCAGAAAACTCCGGCTTCATGTGGTGACTCAACAAAAATAGAAATAGTTCCATAATGTTCCGCACCACTGCTGTCAACGGTCAAACCACCAGAAAGACCTAGTTTGCTTTTGTCTGCACGGGTCAAATCCGGGCTTATTTTTTCCCAACTGTGGCCTTCATCGTTTGTCCTAAATACATGATTTCCACAAGCATAAACGGTTCCATAATCATGTGGAGAAAAAGTAATCGGGAACGTCCACTGAAAGCGATATTTCAAATCTTTCGGTGCCCAACCAAATTGTTCTTCGGGCCAAACATTGATGAGACGTATTTGTCTGGTACGGTGATTGTAATGTTGCAATTGGCCCTCCCCACCTGGAGAACTGCCGACTGCACCTATATAAACAATGTCCGGATCATCAGGTTTAACCGCAATAAATCCGCTCTCACCAGTTCCAGGTAAAGTGCATTCCTGAAGTGTGATCGCACCATAGGTGCTGGCACTCGGAACGCTGATGCTGGTGTTGTCCTGTTGAGTTGCATAGACTCGATATGGAAATTGATTATCAATGTCCATCCGGTAAAACTGGGCGGTAAGCTGGTTGTATATCGTGGACCATGTTTTTCCGCCGTTGTATGAAACACAACCTCCACCGTCATTGCCCTGCACCATACGCTGCGGATTTTCCGGGTCAATCCAAAGGTCGTGATTGTCTCCGTGCGGAGTTGTAATTTCGCTGAAATTAGTACCGCCGTCTGTCGATTTCCACATTTGCAAATTAGTAATATAAACCGTATCGGCGTGTTTTGGATCTGCGAAAACGTGGCAGTAATACCAGGGACGGTGAATCAAATCGCGGTTTCCGGAAGTTTTAATCCAGCTTTCTCCAGCGTTGTCCGAGCGGTATAATCCAGCCTCTTCTGCTTCAATAATGGCCCAGATACGTCCGCTCTGTGCCGGTGATACGGACACGCCGATCTTTCCTTTTGTACCTTTGGGGAGTCCTGGATTGTCACTGATGTCTGTCCAGGAATCACCGCCGTCGGTTGAACGGTACAGACTGCTGTCCGGTCCACCACTGTTTAGGCTCCAGAAATTTCGGTAGGCTTCCCAAAATGAAGCATAAATAATGCGTGGATTATTTGGATCGAGACTGAGATCAATCACACCGGCTTTTTCACTCCGAAAAAGAATTTGTTCCCATTTTTGGCCGCCGTCTTTGGATCGGAAAACTCCTCGTGTAAGACTCGCTTCTTTGTTGGAGCCAAAGGCATCACCGAAAGCCCCCACATAAACCCAATCCGGATTTTGCGGATGCACCCGAATTTCGCTGATGTGACGGGTTTTCCGGAGGCCAATATTTTTCCAGGTTTTTCCGTTGTCATTAGATTTTAATATTCCAATACCAGCATATGAAGACCTTGATGAGTTGTTTTCTCCTCTGTAAGTTCAATGATATAATCAGACCATGATCCAGCCTCCTCAGCCTCCATCCAAAGAGCAGTTGTTTACCCAGTATGTTCCTCCGTCTTCGGTTTTCCAGATACCGCCTGCCGCCGCACCAAAATAAAAGACCTGTGAATTATCCGGGTCACCTGCGACCGCTACCACACGTCCTCCGCGAGGTGGACCTATACAGCGCCAACGGAGGGTGTTTAGATGTTGAATTTCTTTAGAAGATAAAGTGATAGTAAACAAAGTTTTATCTCAAAATTTAACAATTGTATAATTTAATAATTTTTTCTGCTAGCTGCTGTGCTGAGACTAAAAGGTAACTTGTTATCATCCTCGTAAGCGTGGATCAAGTGCATCTCTTAGCCCATCGCCTATATAGTTAACACTGAGGACGGTCAGTGCTATAAAGAGTCCGGGCCAAATCACACGTGCAGGAGTGATCTGGATAAAATTTGCTCCGTCATAAAGTAATCTCCCCCAAGTTGGAAAATCTGGTGGGAATCCAAGTCCGAGAAAAGATAAGGCTGATTCTGTAATAATAGCGTTGGCTATACCAAGTGTTGCGGAAACCATGATCGGACTGAGAATGTTTGGGAGAATATGGCGGAATATTATGCGTCTTTTCCTTGTACCTATGCTGTGTGCAGCAATTACAAATTCCCGCTCCTTGATGCCCAAAACATCGCCGCGCACAATCCGGGCCGTAGTGCATCCAACTGGTAATGCCGATACGAAAACGGAGATCAGCATAAAAATGCCAGCTTCAGGGCCATAACGCAGTGTCCGCAAAGTACCTCGCGGAACAGACAACATCATCACCAGCAAAAGAGGCAGCAAGCGGCAGTGCAAGAAACAAATCAGTCAAGCGCATCAACAGGGCCGTCCAGACGATTTGAAAAATCCAGCCAGAACGCCGATGAAGCTGTTCCGAAAAGCAGCGCCAATCAAGCATGGCCGACAATCCAACCGCGAATCGAAACTCTGTCCCCCCGCCAGCATCCGCGCCAACGTGTCATCGTGACCAATATGGTCGGTGCCGAGAGGATGGGCCACAGTTCGGGGCAAGGTTGCGTGCGCGAAAATCGATATAGGCACTGGGCTCATATGGCCATGAAGCAATGCGGCCCAGCGAAACACTAGCCGCGATAATAAGAATGAAAACAATGCCGCCAATCAAGGCGCCTTTGTGTTTCCGGAACTGCGCCAAACATGCATCCCAGAGAGAACGGTGCTGAGTGAGGCCAGTCTCGGGAGCTCGTCTCCTGGCTTTGCAGATGGATGTCGCGTGTCAGTCATAGCGGATCCTAGGGTCAAGAATGCCATAGAGCACATCGGCAATCAGGTTGAATGTTACGATGAGAATGGCAAAGATAAATGCCACGGTGTGGACCATGGGCAGATCGTTGCGCCAGCAGAGCGGTGATAAACAAGTTGGCCGATGCCATTCACTTTGAACACCTGCTCTGTGATGATCGCACCGCCAAAGACCGCCGGAACCCCCAAGGCAATCACGGTGACTACTGGTATCAAACTGTTTCGCAAGACATGAATCAATAAGACTACACGCTCCGAAAGGCCTTTCGATCTGGCAGTTCGAACATAATCCAGGTTGAGATTGTCGAGAATCGATGCGCGCATAAAACGGCTCAATTGAGAGGCATTGTAGAGCGCAAGCACTGCTACCGGCATTATCATTTGTTTTACTTGTGAAACAAAGTTCTGCCAACTATCTACCTCCAGTGTGGTATCATAAATCATCGGGAACCACCTTAACTGGACGCTGAAAATAATGATTGCCACCATACCTGTAAAAAAAGTCGGTACAGAAAAACCGACCATTGAAATAAAGGTTCCAACTTGATCAAACCAGGAATATTGTCTGTAGGCAGAAACAATACCAATCGGAATCGCAATCAGAATCCCAAAGAGGTAAGAAAGCCCAACTACCCAGAGTGTTTGTGGAGTACGCTGGATGATGAGATCCACCACCGGACTGCGGGTTGACCAGGAAATGATACGGGTACGGTTTTCTGCATCTCCGATACTGATGCCGAAACCTTCATACAGTATATTTAACGGTTCATTTACACAAAATTGTACCAACCACAAACCAAATCGAATGTGCATTGGTTCGTCCAGTCCGAGAGAACTCCTAATTTTTGCCCGTACTTCCGGAGGAACCGTCATTGGCAAATTTCCGGTAGGATCGTTCGGAGCTAAATCAAGGATAGCGAAAATGATGAAACTGATTACCAATAAGGTGGGAATGGCAATCAATGTGCGGCGTAAAATGTAATGAATCACAGTTTGAAAGCCTTGAAGATGGGAAAAAGCGGTTTGCAGAAAGAAAATCTGCAAACCGCAAATTGCTTGCTAATACTCGAATTACTTACGAGTCCAGTCGGCAATATTCCAGAGTTCTGAATCCCAGGGATTCATGCGTACTCCAGAAATCGAATTGGAATGAGCTGAAACATCACCACGATGGATTAGTGGAATCATCGCATAATCCTCCATCAGCATATCATTCATCTCTTTCGTAAGACGAATACGGTCTTTCATTGCTGACGTAACTGACATTTCAGCAGAGAGTGCATCATAAGCTGGACTACACCAACGAGGCATATTGTTACCACCCCACTTGTTTGACTTTTGCGCCATTTCCTTACAAGTCCAGTTGGACATGTAGGTTTGCGGATCAGTTCCACTGAAATTGTTGGTGTACATCTCTATGTCTGTGAAAAACTTCTGGTAAGTGTCTGGACTACCAACATCACCACCGAAAAAGACTGATGCGCTTAGATTACGTAGTTCAGTTTCGACTCCGATTTGCTTCCACATTTCCTTTATTAAAGCTTGAGAAGCTTGGCGAACAGAGTTAGTCGAAGTTTGGTAGAGTATTGAAATTCGGACTCCATTCTTTTTGCGAATTCCATCTGAACCACGTTTCCAACCAGCTGCGTCAAGCAGGCGGTTCGCTTCAGCGACGTTTGGAGTTTTACACTCATCGTTTGCTGAAGAGGCATAAATAGCCGGTGCAGGAAGTACGTTACAACCGATCTTACCAGCCTTACCATAACCAGCATCCACTAAGACCTGGCGATCAATGGCCAAAGAAAGTGCACGCCTAACGTTATAGTCTGACAAGTAAGGATGTGAATTGCGGTTATTGTTTCCTCCAACATATTCAGAACGCATATCACCAAGTGAAGGGTCAGGATTGGTAAAGTTGACCATCAAACGTTCTACTGATGTACCGAAAGCCGAAACTACTTTACCTTTTCCAGCCTTTTCCATTTGGATGAGAATTTCAGGCTCAACCTGAAGATTCCAGCCATAATCCATTTCACCGGTTTCCAAAACTGCACGAGCTGCTGAAACGGCGTCTCCACCACCTTTTAAAACCAATTTATTAAAGGCCGGTTTGCTTGCATCACGATAATTTGGATTAGCTTCAAAAACGATTACATCATTCGGCTTGAAATCCACGACCTTGAAAGGACCTGTTCCAATGGGATAAAAATTTTGTTTGTTACATTCCTGTGCTTTTGCTCCCTGACAACCGTCAAACTGTGCTTTTTGCAAAATTGGCGCATTGTACCCAACAAAAGGGGCATAAGGGAAAGGCTTTGGAACAGTGAACTCAACTTTTACTGTCACACTGTTGACAGCAGTTACTGACTTGATATCGCTCCAATAATTTGATTGTGTACATCCTGTGTCAGGATTAGAGCAGTATTCATAAGTAAAAACTGCATCGTCTGCGGTCAAGGCTGATCCATCGGACCACTTAATGCCTTTTTTAATTTTCCAAGTGATTGTAGTAAGGTCCTTTGATATACCTCCGTTGGATACCGTGGGAATTTCCTCTGCTAGCCAGGGAAGCAAATTACCGGTTTCATCATAGCGACCTAAAGGCTCGAGAACGACCGAAGATGCTTCAAGTTCCTTGGTCCCACCGGAAAGGTTGGGGTTCATGGTTGAAGGAGCCTGCCAATAAACCAGGTTCAATTGACCGTCACTGCCTCGTTTGGCCTGGACGGTACTTGCTATTCCCACCACTATAGCGAGGGTCAGCAATGTGCTAATTATATACTTCATAGTACACCTTATCGTGTGAGTGAATGGCCAGCAAAAAAGGATCAACCGACCGAAATGACATTCAGAATAATTCTGAATGCTGTTGGAGGCGCCCCACTAAATAAGGCAGGAAGCCTGCTTTTAGACTTACTGTATTCAGAAGCATTTCAAAGTGCTCTTTTACAGAAAGTTGTCGCATTATAAGGTTAATTAATAAATTGTCAAACTATTTTTTAAATTAAACTAAATGGCAAGCAACCTGATGCCCCTGAGAAACTTCTCTCCATTCTGGAGAATCCTTGAAACAGCGATCCTCAGCCCTGGGACAGCGTGTACTGAAGTGACAACCTGAAGGCGGATCAGCAGGGCTTGGTACATCTCCAACCAGGATAGTACGCTTGCGTTTCCTTTCCATTTTTGGATCGTGCATTGGAACTGCTGAAAGCAAAGCCTGTGTGTAGGGATGAAGAGGTGTGCTGTAAAGAACCTGACTCGAAGCCAGTTCGACTATACGTCCGAGATACATCACAGCAACCCGATTTGCAATGTGGCGTATCATGCTCAAATCGTGTGAGATGAACAAATAGGTCAGTCCATATTTTTCCTGAAGATCCTCTAAAAGGTTAATTACCTGTGCTTGAATTGAAACATCCAGTGCAGCAATTGGTTCATCACAGATGATGAAATCCGGACTCAAGGCCAGTGCACGGGCAATGCCTATGCGCTGACGTTGACCACCAGAAAATTCATGGGGATAACGATTTGTAAATCTCGGATTCATCCCAACTGAAATCAGGAGTTGTTCTACAAGTTCCCGTCGCTCCTTAGCCTGGAAATTTTTATGTTCAAGGATTGGTTCGCTGATGATGCTACCTACAGTCATTCTTGGATTCAGGCTATCCTGAGGATCCTGAAAAATCATTTGCATATCAAGACGCGAGTTTCGCAAGCCATTACGTTCAAGGGGACAGCTATCGATGTCATCGGGAACACCATCTTGGTCTGAGTCTGGAATTAATTGAAGAATAACCCGACCGGCAGTAGATTTACCACACCCACTTTCGCCTACTGAACAAGGTTTCACCTTCCTGTATTTCGAAAGAAATACCGTCAACTGCATTAATACTTCCGACTTCTCTGCGAAAAATTCCACGGGTGATCGGAAAATGTTTTACCAGTCCATCAACCTTTAGCAAAGCCTTATTATTTTCATTTATCATTCGTTCACTCAGGATTCCACCAACAGGCGACTTTATGATTCTCTTTCCTTTTGATTAACACAGGATTTTCCCTTCTGCAACGATCCATGGTATGGGTACAACGCGGTGCAAAAGGACAACTTGTTGGTTTTTTGTGCAGATTTGGAGGTTGACCTTCTATGCTTTCCAAGCGTGCAGCACGTTCACCTTCCAGATTAGGCAGCGTTTTCAGCAAGCCCTGTGTATAAGGATGTTTTGGATTACTGTATAGTTCTTCCACTGGTCCTTCCTCAACTATATACCCTCCGTACATTACTGCCACCCGATCTGCAATTCCTGCGACAACACCAAGGTCATGTGTGATCCAGATAATTGCCATACCGAGTTCTTTACGGAGCTTTTTAACGATGTCTATTATTTGCGCCTGTATGGTCACATCAAGGGCCGTAGTCGGCTCATCGGCTATCAGTACTTTAGGATCACAGGCTAGGGCCATGGCTATCATGACCCGTTGGCGCATCCCTCCAGAAAACTGGTGTGGAAAATCATTTAAGCGGTTTTCTGCCATTGGAATACCAACTAAATCCAAAAGTTCCGCCGAGCGCTGACGAGCTTTCTTCCTGCTCATTCCCATGTGTTCACGCAACGGTTCTGCCAATTGATAACCAATTTTCAAAACTGGATTGAGTGACGTCATCGGATCCTGAAAAATGAAACCAATTTTACCACCCCTTACTTTTCTGAGTTCGTCAAGATCAAGCTGAATCAAGTCCTGTCCTTCAAAGCTTGCCGTTCCGGAAACGATTTCCGCGGGAGGCATTGGCAGAAGTTTGAGCAGTGACATCATTGTCACACTTTTCCCAGAACCGCTTTCACCCACTACTCCAAGCAGTTCCCCTTTCTTCAACTCAAAACTGATTCCATTGACTGCGTGAACCAGTCCATCTTGTGTGTGAAAACGTGTGCTTATATTTTCGACTTGGAGAATGGTGGATTGATTTGACAAAATATTAGAAAGCTTTTTAGTTTGGATAAAATAATATTCAAGAAACGGAGTCTAGTCTTCTCTGATGATATGTCAAGAACAATCTTGAATTTTCAAAAATTGACCAAGTAAACTTTAGAAAAATTCTCATTTTCAATTGACTTAATTAATTTTTTCATAGATAATTATCAGTCTATTTAATGTTCTCTTTGACGTATGGAGATTCAGTCGGACCCATTTTATGGGATGGCATCCTGAGAATTTTTCACAGAGAGCGAAGTTACGAGAAAATTTTTCTCTAAATTATTGTTATTCTATAGTCCTCCAAAGGTGCCATCTGAACGGGAAATAAATATATGCCAGGAAAATCTACTATAAAACATAAGGTTTGCCGTGCGTTGGGAATTAATGTAATAGGAAGTCCAAGTGCAGCACTTACATTGAGTCGTCGTCCTAATCGTCCAGGACAGCATGGAGCCAGCCGTCAATCAAAGATATCCCCTTTTGGTCTACAGTTGAGAGAGACTCAAAAGCTGAAAGCCTTTTACGGAATCAGTTCTAAACAGTTACGTCGTTATTACGACAAAGCGGCCAGGGGCCGTATCCAAACCAACGTTGCACTCGTTCAAACTCTCGAAACGCGGTTAGACAACATGGCCTATCGTATGGGTTTTTCAGGAACATTACGTGCCGCCCGACAGATGGTTGTTCACTGCCACATCACAGTAAACGGTAAAAAAGTCAATAAACCTGGTTATCAAATAAAGCCCAGTGACATTGTTCAACTGAGAGATAAAAGTCAAAATATAGACCGATACAAGGATTGGTTCAATTTCTTTGAACAGAAATTAGCATACGTTCAGCGCGACACAAAGAAATTTTCCGGTACGCTTGTACAGATTCCGGATCGTGAAGAAATACCTATCGACGTTGAGGATCACCTGGTAGTCGAATATATGGCTCGCTGATTTTTGCATTTTGATACCGGCTGTCCCGATGTCAGCCGGTTGTATCTGATTTCTTTCAAACCCATTCCCGCCTCCCGTCCTCATACATCGGTTCACCAAAAAAATCTGTTTTTTTAAATCGAATCATGAAAAGCTCAAAACAAATTCGGCAGGAATTCATCTCTTTCTTTGAAGAACGAGGACACCGTTTTGTACGCAGTGCTCCAGTAGTACCCAATGACGATCCGACTTTGCTTTTTTCTAATTCAGGAATGGCACAGTTTAAAGAAGTGTTTTTGGGAACTGGTGTCAGAGATTACAATCGTGCAGTAAACTCTCAAAAATGTATCCGAGCCAGTGGGAAACACAATGACCTGGAAGATGTAGGTCATGACAATTACCATCATACTTTTTTTGAGATGCTGGGTAACTGGAGTTTTGGAGACTATTTTAAAAAAGAGGCCATTGCTTGGGCTTGGGAACTCTTAACCCAGGTTTACAAGATAGACAAAGACATTTTATATGTTACGGTTTTCCAGGGAAGTGATGATGCAGACAACCTAGAGATGGACAGCCAGGCCTATGATATTTGGAAAGAGTTTATCTCTGAGGATAGAATACTAATGGGTAACAAAGACGATAATTTCTGGGAAATGGGCGCTCAAGGACCTTGTGGCCCTTGTAGTGAAATTCATGTTGATATTAGAACCCCCCACTTTCCAACATACACGATTGCTCCGTCAATCTCGAAGGCTGCTGGCGTTTTGTTGAGTTGTGGAACCTGGTTTTCATTCAATATCAACGCTTTCCGGATGGCCACCTTGAGCCATTGTCGGCAAAGCATATTGATACTGGAATGGGATTAGAGCGCATTGCCGCATTATTGCAAGGTAGTCATGATAACTACGATACAGATTTGATGCGTGATTTAATTGAGGCGTCAGCTCAGGCAACAGGGGTAGATCCATATGGTGATCAAAACTTACATCATCGTGTGATTGCAGATCATTTACGCTCAACATCTTTCTTAATTTCTGATGGTATCTTACCCTCTAATGAGGGGCGAGGATACGTTTTACGTAGAATAATGAGAAGAGCAATGAGACATACTCATTTATTAGGTGCAACTGATCCAGTTATATATAAACTTGTTGATTATTTATGTCAGCAGTGATGGGTGACGCCTTTCCGGAAATAAACAAGCAGCAAAAACATATACAAAATGTAATAAAGGCTGAGGAGACCAGTTTCGGATTGACGCTTGATCGCGGTCTTGAAATATTTGAAAAAATGGCTGCAACTGCAGAAACAATTTCTGCAAAAAAACTATCTGGATATAATACTTTTAAACTTTATGACACTTATGGCTTCCCGTTGATTTAACAGGCTGATGTGTGAAGAACGCAGTTCTGGAATAGAGGAAGTACTATTTGAAAAACTAATGAAAGAACAGCGCACCCGTGCCCGTGAATCAGGAAAATTTAAAGTTACACTTGATAAATGGACAGAAATTTCAAAAGGAACAGATTCTAAATTTTTGGGCTATGATACCTTTCGGACCAAATCAAAATTGCGGAGACATTCACTCAACGATCAAGGACAATGGCAGTTTATTTTGGACATCACACCATTTTACGCAGAATCCGGAGGACAGATTGGTGATCATGGGACCTTGGAACAAAGCGAAAAATCAACAGGTGACAAAAAAATATGGAATGTTGTCGACGTGCAGAAACAAGGAGATTCAATCATCCACTTTTGTGAAAATGTTAGTCCCGGAAATGGAGATGATGCCCCGGATGACTCTCCAATGACTGCAACTGTAGATGAAAAATTACGTTTATCTACAACCAATAATCACACTTCTGCTCACTTGATGCACGAAGCCTTACGTCAAGTTTTGGGTGAACATGTTACTCAAGCCGGATCATTGGTAAATCCGGATATTTTACGTTTTGATTTCACTCATTTTGAAAAAGTTAGCGAAGAACAACTGGAAGAAATTGAGAATATTGTCAACTCTGTAATACGTGATAACATTCCAACAGATATTTTCGAAACACCATTTCAGGAAGCAATTGATTCCGGAATCACTGCATTGTTTGGAGAAAAATATGGAGATGTAGTACGTGTGGTAAAAATATCAGATTTTTCAGAAGAACTTTGCGGAGGCTGTCATGTTAAAGCAACTGGACAAATTGGACAGTTTCGCGTTTTTTCTGAAGAGGCAATTGCTTCCGGAGTAAGGCGGATTGTGGCTGTAACAGGACAGAAAGCAGAATTATTGAACCAGGAACATGGCAGAGTTGCACGCTCTTTGCGCCAATTGATGAATGTTCCTGAAGCACAGGTTCCTGAAATGGTCGAAAAACTTGCAGAAGAAAAACGGCAATTGGAAAAAGAACTTCAAGCTTTGCGAAACGATAGTGCTCTTGCCGGAGTGTCTGAACTGGTAGCAAAAGCGGAAGAAGTGGAAGGAATTTTAGTCCTGGCAACAGAAATTGAAGTAGATTCGACTGATACTCTCCGGAACGTGGGGCAGGCAGTTCGGGAACAATTACCCTCTGGCGTGGCGTGGCTGGCTACAACCACTTCTGGGAGTTCCGACGACAATGAAAAAAGCACCTTGCTTTGTGTAGTTTCCGATGATTTGATTAAGAGAGGATTTAAAGCTGGCGAAATGGTGAATGCCGTTGCACAACTCGCAGAAGGACGTGGAGGAGGGAAACCAAACATGGCTCAAGCGGGCATCAAAGCACCCGAAAAACTTGCAGATGCATTGGCAAAAGCACCGGATATTGTGCGTAAAAAACTGGCAAATTAACTGATGCGCTACGAAACTTTCATAGGTAAACGCTATCTTTTTTCTCCTCGCCGTGATCGTTCAATTTCAGTAATCACATGGATTTCGATTGGAGGCGTGGCATTAGGAGTGGTTGCCCTCATTGTTGCAACCTCAGTAATGAACGGTTTCCGTACAAATTTACAGGATGCCGTAACCGGTTCATTACCCCACATCACTGTGTTTGCCTGGGATGACGCGATGAAAAATTATTCCGGACTGCAAAAACGTTTGATGGAGCATCCTGAAGTAAAAGGTGTTGCACCCTATATTTTCAAGCAAGCACTGCTAACCGGACGCAAACAGCCCAAAGGTGCTCTTCTCCGTGGAATTGATCCTGAGCAGGAATCAGAAGTTACAAAAATCTCCTCATTCTTGCGCGAAGAAGTTTACGGTTTTGCCCCATCCCTGGAAAAACAGGCGCTTATTTCAAAAAAATTACTTCAAAGACTTTCACACCCCGATGCTAGGATTAATCGTCTTAAAGACGGAATTATTCTTGGAGCAAAATTGGCTCGGCAACTGGAGACAGGTATAGGAGATACAGTCAATCTGGTTTCATCCCAGCAACGTATGACTCCGATTGGCGATGTTCCCCGAATCAAAAAACTGGAGGTGATCGGTATTTTCGAATCAGGAATTTCCGGTTATGACGAAGTACTGGCCTTTATTGATTACAGGCTGCTGCAAAAAATTTACCGTATGGACGACAAAATAACTGGTCTGGGGGTGAGTATCAGAGATGCAGGAACCGCTCCGGAAATTGCTATGGAATTGTCAGAAATAGGTGAGGAATATGTTGTCAGTAATTGGGCGGATGAAAACAAAAGTATCTTTCAGGTAATGAAACTGGAAAAAATCGGTCTGTTTCTCATTCTCACACTGATCATTGTTGTGGCTGCTTTTAATATCATCAGTTCACTGATTATGCTGGTATTGGAAAAGTCCAGGGAAATTGCAATTCTCAAAGCTTTGGGTGCAAAAGATTCCAGTATCCGACGCATATTTTTCTTTCAGGGATTAGTTATCGGTTCGATGGGAACAATCAGCGGAGTGTTGGTAGGTTTGGCTATCTGTTGGGGAATCATGACCTTTGACATTATTGATATTCCTGCAGGAGTTTATCCTGGTGGAAACAGGATTCCTGTATTGATTGATTGGACAGATGTACTAATAACTACTACTGCTTCTTTCTTGATTTGTGTACTTGTGACTCTGTATCCATCAACAAAAGCTTCCAGACTCAATCCGGTTGACCCTCTACGCTACGAATAAAATATTTGGCAGCAGGATGTTTTGTAAAAAAACTTGTTATTATGTCGTTTATACTACAATATTATATGTTATGATGAGTTGAAAAACATCAAAAACTAAATTAGTGAAAACTTTTTGACTGTCTTTAAAATAGGAATAATCGATGACTTATACTGTAACTGCAAACTGTGAAAAATGTAAATATACAGACTGTGTGGAAGTATGTCCTGTAGAGGCATTTCACGAAGGGCCTGATATGTTGTACATTAATCCGGAAACCTGCATTGATTGTAATGCCTGTGTTGAAGAATGTCCAGTGGAAGCAATTTATGCAGATGTGGATGTTCCTGAAAAATGGGAAAGTTACACTGCATTAAATGAAGAAAAATGTGAAGAGTATCCAATAATCGAAGAAGCAAAAGATCCTCTCCCTAATGCACGTACTCTTGAAGAAATTCAGGCTGCAGAAGGTTAAACTGAACAAAAATGAAATTTTGTTTTTAAAAAAAACGTTAACCAAGGAGTCAATGATCACTGATACAAAATAGAATTTTAACACAAACACAAACGAACCATGGCCGTACCAAGAAGAAAAACCTCGCGTAGTCAACGTGATCACAGGCGGGGACACATCAAAATTCCAGAATCTGCCCTCTCAGAATGCACTAACTGTCATGCATTGATCCGTCCTCATCGAGTTTGCCCCGAATGTGGATTTTATAAGGGCGTTGAAGTCATCGAAATCAAAGCATCTTGAGCTGTTTATTCTGCTCTTTCACTCATCAACAGCAACCCGGAAAACAGTATGCCAATTGCAGTTGACACAATGGGAGGAGATAGTCCCTTATTGGTTCAGGTTGAGGCTGCCGTAAGAGCCGTCAATGACTTTGGCATTGAGGTTGTTTTGGTTGGAGCGTTTGAACAAATTGAAGAAACGCTGAAGCTTCACAATTACGATTCCGATAAATTACGCATCGTTAATTCCACTGAAACGGTGGAAATGAATGAATCTCCTGCCTCAGCTTTGCGTCAAAAAAAGCATTCATCTATCAGAGTAGCAGTTGATCTTGTAAAAGACGGTGAGGCTGAAGCTGTTGTCAGTGCAGGAAATACAGGTGCATCAATGGCTACCGCAAAGTTTGTTCTCAAATCAATCGAAGGCATTGAGCGTCCGGCAATTGCTTCAATCATGCCGTCTGTCCATCGCAATCATCCCTTTGTTCTTCTGGACGCAGGGGCAAACACAGATTGCAAACCCCTTTACCTTTTTCAGTTTGCCTTAATGGGTGATGCGTATGCACGTACGTATCTACACCTGGATAATCCGCGAGTTGCTTTACTTAACAACGGTGAAGAAGAGGGGAAGGGTTATGTTGAACTTAAAGAAACCTATGATCTCCTGAAACAAAGTAAGCTTAATTTTGTTGGAAACATTGAGGGTAAGGCCATGTTCCGAGACAAAGTGAATGTCGTAGTATGCGACGGTTTTGTTGGAAATATTGCACTCAAAGTTGCAGAAGGTACTTTCGATTTTGTAAGCAGTATCCTTCGAGAAGAGGTAAATAACTCATTACTTTCAAAATTTGGATATCTGGCAATGAAAGGTCCCTTCAAGGCACTGCGACAAAGGGCTGACTATTCGGAAGTTGGCGGTGCCTCCTTACTAGGAATAAATGGAATCGTAATTATATGTCACGGAAATTCAAAAGTGCATACATTCAGGAATGCCATAAAACATGCACAAGAATGTGTTGATTTAGAACTAAATGATAAAATTGCAGGTGAGGTGTCTGAAAACCTTGAAGTTATCAATCAGGCAAAGATTCTTAACGGAGGAGAGTAAGCTATCTTAATTGCTATTCTGGTGTTCTGAAATTTGTTCCATGATATATTTTTCACAATCATCCCATGTCATTTCTTCGCGCTTCAATCTTTCATAAAGCGTGAAAATCACCTGAAACTCTCCAAGCAAAGGCAATCCAGTTTTTTCACGTGGAGGGAGCATCTTGTGCAGTAGTAGATTCAGAGTATGGACACTTTCTCTCAAGCTGTTTTTGTTCAGTGTTTGTTGCCTGTAGTCAATCAAAAGGTAGCAAAAGAAAAAGATCCCGCCATCATCTAAATCTCGAGTCCAAACCCATTCGTCTGTTTGAAACTCGGTCTTGTTTTCAAGCAAGTCTCTTCCTTTGCTGACTACCAGTGAAAACTCTTCCTCCTCTTCCAAAACTGAAGTCTTATAATTATTTGAAATACTTTTTGAATTTCTTAATGATGTGACTCTTTAAGAGATGATGTAAAAAAGTATTATGGTTCTACAGCTTCCATATTTTTTAAAAATACAGAAAAATTAACCAGTGAAAAATGGAGATTCTCCTTCTGAGTGGTCTGTTACGTCATATACTCCGGCCAGATCCGGGATGGCCTCTTTAAGCATCACCTCTACTCCCTGTTTGACAGTAGAATCGATCATGCTACAACCCTGACAACTATCACCAAAACGAACGTATGCAGATGCTGTCCGTAATTACTTCAAGCATGACATTCCCACCATGTTAAACAAGCATCGGGTTTACTTGTTCATCCAACATGAGTTGTATCTGTTCTTCTATGGAACCGCTTAATTTGCTGATTGAGAGTTGCGGATTCCTCTGCTCCAGTTCTCCTTCACCGTTAATTTCAATAATTGTTCCATCCAGATACGAAGCTGTTTTTTAGTTCCAAAAATATATTAATTCCTTTGAAATTTAACTAAATACTTCCTGCTACTGTTGATTCCACCAGTTCAATTCTATATTTTGCTTTCAAAGTAGATGTTGGTTCAACTATTATTTGAACACCAGTAAATGAATCAGAGTTTTGGAGGTGGTCTTTAATCTTCTTTTGTGCAGCATCTGTGATGGACAAGTATGAAGCTTCTGTGCTGCTTAAAAGTGCTTCAAAAGAATCTGTAAAACAGAACGAGTCAAAGCCATTGTCATAGAAAATTTCTGCTGCAGTAAGCACTTTCCCGTCTTCTCCGCCGTAAAGCAGAATTTATCCTGTAAAAGGAATTTTATAAATGGAGGTTTCAAAATGCTCTATTGGCAATTTATGTGAACCTGGAATATTTTCCAACTCATATGCTTCAGAACTACGCAAATCGTAAACATAGGGCCGCTTGGAAGTGCGCCGTTTCTCAAAAAATTCACGGGGATTCAGGTGATAATCCGACGCATTAAAATCATTATTATCTGTCAGATCTTTTAATGCAAACATGAACACTCCATTTGAATTGAGTTTTTCCCCAGGAACGATATTCTGAGCTCTTCGACTCATGCGGATAAAATTTTATTTGTAAAATTTTATACCAACTGCACAAAGGTGTCAATCTATGGAAAATATAAAAACACTTGAGCAAATAAAAAGACCTTGGGTTATTGCTCACAGAGGATATCGGGGCTCATATCCTGAAAATACTTTAGTTGCTTTTGAGGGAGCAATTGGGGCAAATTCAGATATGATAGAACTTGATGTAAGTCTTACACGTGATCGGATTCCAGTGGTAATTCATGACAATACTTTGGATAGAACAACCAATGGCTCTGGCCCTGTGTCAGAACATACACTGGCTGAATTAAAAGAATTGGACGCAGGCAGTTGGTTCAGTACAAAATTTAGCGGAGAGGCTATTCCGACTCTCGTGGAACTGCTGATGTCAGTCAAAGGGCGAATTACAGTCAATATTGAAATCAAACCGGAAAGTTTTGAATCTCCTGCTGTTCCGGATGGGATTGAATCACAAATTTGCGAACTGGTGGAAAAGCTTGAGATGGTCGATTCTGTATTGATTTCAAGTTTTGAGCATTCCTTTTTTTCAAGAATCCAGAGATGGTATCGAAACCAGAGCAAGTCAACTCTTCCCAATATTGCACCTTTACAGGAAGTACCTCTTTCAGAGGAATTAGCCTTGGGCCTCTGCAGTCGACAAGGTGCATATTCCTTTCATCCTGATGAAAATTTTGTTACCCCATCTCTTATTGAAAAATTGAAAAAAGACGGCTTTCGAATTTTTCCATACACTATCAATGAAGAGAAGCGAATGGAGCAGTTGATTCAGTGGGGTGTTACCGGAATTATTAGTGATGAACCTGAACTGGTGTGGAAAGTCATCCGCAAACTGGAGGTGGACTGAGCCAATAAAACAGTATACATATAGATGATCAAACAAACACACTACAATTCAAATAAGGTGGGACTGAGAATCAACCTCTTTTAAGCTTGTTGGTGATTTGCCTGGGAGAATTTTATTAAATTTTTCAGTTTTTCTTCTGCCTTACCACTGTCCACGGTTTTAGCGGCCAGCTGAACACCTTCCCGTAACTCGTCCACCAGGCCAGAAACAACTAATGCTCCTGCAGCATTTACCAGGGCAATATCACGTGCAGTTCCTGTATCGGCTCCGGAAAAGATCCGTTCAATAATCTTCGCACTTTCTTCCGGACTGTCTATGCCAATATCAGCCAAATTACCCTGCTTGAATCCCAACTCATCCGGAGTTACATCATATTCACGGATCTTACCGTCACGAAGCTCAGGTTCAAATGGAGGCGAGTCCCAGTGGAGGTAAATCCCCAATTGTAATCCATGAACCACTAACACTCTGTTACTGCCTAGCCGTTTTAGTACCTGGGCGATTTTCAAAGTCAGTTCTTTGTTCGGCACACCTATGAGTTGACTCCTGGCTGCAGCAGGATTGGTAAGTGGGCCAAGTAAATTAAAGATTGTTGGTATTCCCAGATCTTTACGAATTGGGCCGGCAAAGCGCATGGCTGGATGATGATTTATTGCATAACAAAAACAAATATCCAATGCCTTGAGACAGCTTTCGACCTCCTTTAATTCCAAAGAAATATTTACTCCCAAAGCTTCCAGAGCTTCAGCGCTTCCACTTTTACGTGTGTTGCTGCGGTTTCCATGTTTGGCGACAACTGCACCAGCTGCTGCTGCAATGATTGCAGCGCAAGTAGAAATATTAAAAGTACTGATTCCATTTCCTCCGGTACTGCAAGTGTCAATCGCATTTTTTGGTGCTGTAATTGCGGATGCCCGTTCTCGCATAGCCAGAGCTGCACCTGCCATTTCCTCTACTGTCACACCCTTTGCCTGTAAAAGAGCCAACAAAGCTGCTGCCTGCACAGAAACCGCATCTTCACTCATAATCCAAAGAATCATTTCCCGTGCTTCCTCAAAACTAAGTTCTTCAGCAACCAGTAATTTTTGCAGTAATTCTCTCATCTTAAAATTTTAATTATGTTTATTAAGCACACTTTCAGCCCAGATCAGGGCCTCAATCGCAAACAATAACTGATGTTCTTTACGTGTCAAAAAAGGATTTAACTCCAAATACTTATATTTGACTTCTGAAGATAATGCCAGTCCAAGATGACATTGTCCATTTTTTTTGCTTCTTCTTTCCGGAGATGGAGGACCTGCCATGCCTGTTTCTGCGAGTACCCAGTCTGCTCCGGATTCTTTTTGCATTACTTTGGCCAGTTGCCGGACATGTTTATCAGATAGACTCGAATTTTCAGTAAATTTTCGTCCCAGAAATTGCTTTTGAGATTCCAGACTATAGAGAACTCTGCCTGCAAGAAAATGCTGAGATGCTCCTGATTTACTGGTGTAACCTTTGGCAATTTGTCCACCTGCACTAGTTTCCACAACAGCAAAGCGGTGTCCTCTGTTTTGTTTTTCCAGTTGATCAAGCAATTTCTGCAGTTTTTTTGCGGCTTCTTCTAATTGCCTCTCCAATTCAGAACAGCACAGTTGAAGTTCATTCATGTTTACAGTCTGTAAATTAAAAACATGGGAGGCACTATCGTACAAACTATTTTGAAATATTAGTCTCGCAGCATTTTTCGGTAAATAAGCTTCAAGAACATGTCCTGCTTGGGCAGCTCTGCGGATTAGAGTCGATGAAATCAAGAAGAATTTTTGCAGATTTGGTGCTATGGCTTTGGACATAATGTGAGTAACTGTTAAAGTAACACCACGTTTTTGCTTTACCAACTGCAGAACTGATTCAAGTTCTATGTTATTTCGCGGCGCGGCCAGTAAGTGACAGCCTTTCTCTATTTCCTTCAAGTCCTCTGTTGTGAAAATCTGCGGATTTAGCATGCGCTCAATCAAATCTGCGCCTACTATCATTGGGATTTTTTCTGTTCTGGAAATGTTTTTTAGATGTTCAACAAAACGCAGTGGCCGATTGAGAGATAGTTCACAGCGAGAAATTGCGCAATTATTTGGATTTAATTTTAGGGATGTTCCGGCTTCTTCAGCAATTTGTGCAGGCAATGATTTTTCTGAATCAGTCCAGTCTGCCAGTGCACTCCGTAACATTTCTAGGCGTAATGCTGCAGGAAGGATTTTTTGGTGTTTGAATGGATCCGGATGCAGGCCGTTTGAAAGCAAAAATATAACTAGTTTGGTTTCCGTGAATTGCTGCAGAACGCTCTCAACCAATAACAAATGGTGGTTACCGGCAGGGTTCGCAGTTAAGGGAAAGTAAATCGTGGACAGTTTGTCCTCAGCAGTTAACGGACTCATGTTTTTAAACTCCGCAGGGTGCGGAAAGTAGTTCATGCTCCCTCAGAAAAGGAACTGAATTGCAAATAATAAACTCACTTTGGGCTTAGCGTTCTAGCTATTTTTTTGCAACAGTTGCAAATTGAGCATCTTAAGCGTTGCATTTACGGCTGAAATAACCTGATCTGAATCAATTCCAATTGTTTGAATACGTTTTCCATTAATCTGCCAGGTGATAATTGCTTCTGTGAGAGCACTCGATTTTCCGCCGCGTGGAATCCTTACTTGATAATCCACTAACTCTGGAGCATCAAGGTGGGTCTTTTTCAATATTTTTTTGATAGCACTCATAAAAGCATCATATCCACCATTGCCACTTCCTGCTTCATGATACTCTTTCGAATCAATTTTAAGATGAATTGTAGCCGTGGCTCTTAAATTATATCCACTTGTAATTGAGCAGTTAAGCAACTCAATTCGCAGAGTATCACTGGTCTCAAGCACATCAGTGATGATGAACGGCAAATCTGCTGCAGTCAACGTTTTTTTTGAATCACCAAGCTCTACAACACGTTTGAGGACTTTATTTAAGTTTTCATCAATCTTTTCTAAGAAACCTTCGGTTGTAAGCCAATTTTGATCTGGCCCTACCAATAAAGCCAAGTCTTTTGCGCCCAAAACGTTCTGGTACAATCGGGTTGTGATATAAATTACCCTTTCTGTCTCCATCTGCATGGATACCACTGGTTTGAGTAAAAACATTTTCTCCAACAATTGGCGTATTTTCAGCCAGCCTTTTTCCGGAAAAACTTTCTATCATTTCACTCACTGGCGAAAGATGAGATTCGTCAATCGAGAGTTCCATACCAAGTTTATCATGTAGAACAACGGCAATTTCTGCAAGTGAAGCATTTCCTGCACGCTCACCAAGACAATTCATTGTGCAATGGATGTTTCTCACTCCAGCTTTGACTGCATAAAACACATTTGCCACTCCCAAACCGTAATCATTATGCGGATGAAAATCTATAGTTGCCCAGGGGAAACGTTCAATCATATCCGAAAGGCTGGAAAACACTTCATCGGGAGACAACACGCCAAGCGTATCTGGAAGCATGAAATGATTGATGCCCTCATCCTTCAGTGCGTCCATCATCTCGTAAACATATTTCGGACTGTTGTGATATCCGTTTGACCAGTCTTCAAGATAAACGTTTACATTCAGATTTTTTGAATGTGCATATTTTATAGTATTATGTATGTCGGCAAGATGTTCTTTTAAGGTTTTTCTGAGTTGATTTGTACAGTGATTTTCGCTGCCTTTGGTTAACAGGTTCATGACGGTAGAACCTGATTCTTTAATCCAGTCAACACTTCGTTTGTGGTCAATGAATCCCAAAACCTCAATACATTCCAAAAAACCATTTTCGGTAGCCCACTCTACAATGTTTTGTACAGAACCTAATTCACCTTCAGAAATCCTTGCGGAAGTGACTTCTATACGATCAACACGTAGCTTTTTCAACAGTGTTTTGGCTATATTGGCCTTCTCAGGTGGTGTAAATGAGACTCCCTGAGTCTGCTCTCCATCCCTCAGCGTGGTGTCCATTAATTGAATTTTTTTAGTAGAAGACATAGTCTTTGCTGTTCTGTTTAAACTCATGAGTCATGAATTCTCGTAATATACTTATATTATTGACTGCGGTATGTCATCTCGACCGAAATAAGAGATATGACAAAGAACTGTTAACTTATAAGATCCCTCACCTAAGTTCGGGATGAAACAAAAACTCGTGACTGTCGTTTGTTCGATAAGCTTGATTAAAACCCAGTAATTTATTTTCTAGAAATTTTATGCATAATAAGACTTACTGCCAATACAAACGTTAGTACCAGATGAATTTCACGGGGTAAATCGAGAGCATCTGCACCATAAAGAAATAATATAATTCCGGAAATAATCAATCCCAAGCCAGTAAAAAACTGGAGTATTCCGGAAGCCGTAACCAGAGTAATATTTCGTAGACGATCTGCATGTCCCCGAATGTGATCCCATGCATACATGGGGAAAATAACAATAAAGAACACACCGGCCCAGATATGCAGTAAGGATGTTGCAGAAGACTCTTTTACCCACGGCAACAGTTCTGAATATGCCAACATTATGCCGGAAATAATCAAAAAAACACAGCTTAAAACAACAAGTTTTCTCAAGGTTCCCGTAATTAAATAATAAGTTTCCTGGCAATTCCAGAAATGGAAAAGATAAAGAGGAAAGAATATATTAAATGTGAAAAATAGGCAACTTGGTGAGTAGGAATCACAAGTTAGAGCAATTCCAATTTTCGTAAGTCTTTCAAAAGCTTTGAGGCATTTTTGAAATGAATTCCGTGTATTCCTAGTGCATTGGCAGCTTCAACATTGACGGACTTATCATCTATAAAAACAGTTTTTTGCGGAGTTAATCCATAAGTTTTCATCAATAATTTGTAAATATTCGGATCAGGTTTTATCATTCCAGTTTCACCGGAAATGACTTTACCGTCAAACCAGTCAAGGAAATCAAATCGTCTTTCCGCAACTGGATAAGTTTCTGCTGACCAGTTGCTGAGGATGTATAGTGAAATCCCACTTGATTTTAGAGCAGATAAAACTTCAACAACCTCTTCTAAAGGGTCTCCCAGCATTTCTTCCCAGCGACTAAACCAGGCTCGAATCAACTCAGAGTATTGTGGAAATTTTTTAGAATGTTCGGCAATACCGTCTGAAAAAGGATAGCCTGCGTCATGTTTGGCATTCCACTTTTCATCACAAATATTTTCCAAAAACCATTCAACCTCTGTTTCAGTTGGAATTAATTTTCTGTAAAGATAACGCGGATTCCAGTCAATTAAGACGTTCCCAAGGTCGAAAACGACAGAGGTGATCAAAGACATAAATAGTATTTTGTTGACTAACGCTGAGCGACAAGACCGCTTGAACGGTCAAAATGAGCAGTAACAGAATTTGTAATGGCTTTTGCAATTTTTTGTCGAGTTTTAGATTTTAGCAAATCACGCCGATCAAGTCTATTATTAAGATTCGCAATTTCTACTAAAACAGATGTCGGCACCTTACTGTAGCGGAGCACTGCCGGAAGCGTTTTTTTACCTTTTCGATACAGATAGCCCCTTACTGCTGAGGAAACACGATGTGTCCGCAATCTTAATTTACTAAACTGATTTATAATAACTTTGCCGAAAGATTTGCTTAGTTTTTCTGAATATATGTTGTCGCGCTGATTATATGTTAATTTTGATATGTACTCTTTGCGTTTGCGATAAATTTTACTACTCAATATAAAACGTCCCCTCCGCAAGCGATGATCCGGATAATAAACCATTGCTCCACTCAGTGAAGAATGAAGTGCGTCACCATGAAGACTGATAAACAAAATATTATCGGATGGCACTTTTTTCTTTCGTAATTGTTGAAAAATGTGGTTTACAAGGTAAACGCGCATATTAACTCCAATACGTGCATTGCGCGTCAAATAACGCGGTGTGACTAAAAGATGTTCGTCTCGGTCATGACGATTAGATAAATAACGTATCGGTTGTTTTTGGTTAGGATCTGCAAGTGTAGGATGTACTATAATACCCTGCTTCTTAAACAACTTTGACATTCGCTTGCTGATATCGTAAACAACCTCATCTTCGTAAATAATGTCTTTATTTTTTCGTGATCCTGCAGTAGCTCCCGGATCACGTCCTCCGTGGCCGGAGTCGAGAATCACATGTATTTTATGAACATTATTTTTTCGTTTAGATTTTGTTTTCTGAGCAACTGCTTTCTGTATTGACTTACCTTGTTTAAGTTTCTTTTTCGAAACAGCAACTTTTGATGATTTTATTTTTTTTGTTTTCTTTTTTTTTGTTTTTTTAACAGAAGTCTTTGTGGAAGATACATCATTAGTTTGAAAAACAAGAAATTCTTCACTCAACCACTCTAGAGGAATTCGAATTTTTTGCCGACTTTGAATTAGTTTTGCATCAGAAATATTATTTAGTTTAAGTAGTTTGTTTGCAACCTGGTTTACCTCATCGTTTAACAGGCGGCCGGTAAAACGTATAACGACAGAAGAATAAAGTGTCTCTCCGTGTTTCATTTGATAATGAGCATATAATTTACCTAATTTGTCCTGTTTAAGTTTCAACGGCGGTTTTAAGGAAACTTGGCGGAGTGACAATTCCGGACTGATCCATTTCCAGGGGATCTTGATAACATCTCCTTTTTTGAGGATGTTACCTTTATTACGCATTTTATTGTAACGAACTAAATGTCCTGCCTTGATACCCTCCTTAGTGAACAAACCTGCAATCATACTGGTGGTTTCCCAGGCAAAGGTAACACGGTGTTTCCAATATCCTATACCAGCTTTGTCTTTGAAAAATACAGCTTTAAGTGCAGAACTGCGGATACTGCCGTTAATGACCTTGAATGGAAAAGTTATGAAGCGGTTCCGATACAGGCGACGGGTTTTACTGTATTTACGTATTGTTTTGAGGCTTCTAAAATTCGATAACAGAACTCTTCTGGCTAAACTATAGCCTCCTTCTCCAAACAAGGGTTTCAGTTTGACAACTAGTCTCTTTCCATTCCAACCTACCAGCATTTTTGCTGTTTCAGAACTTTGATACTGCAACTGGAAGCTTTGCCAGTTAGATTTTTTTGTAGATTTTGCAGAAGAACTTGCCGGCAGTCCGGACAAACCGAACAAGACAAGACAAAAGACGAAATATTTTATCTTCATAATATTCTAGCGTTGGCTGATGATCTGTGTCCGGAAATAGCTCCCGGTTTTATGTCGCCTGTTTTCGATTGATGGCTGGTTTTCAGGTGACCCCACTTTTTCTCTAATAATTGTTTTCTTGGAAATACGGTAAATACTCGGCACTTGGTGCAAATATTCCGGACGGATCCACTCCAGGGGAATTTTTATCAATTGGCCCGGTAAAAGTTGGTGTGCGTCTACAAGTCCGTTCAAAACCAATAAATCACTGGCATTTTGACTGCGTGCAGTATGCTTTATATTTCCAATAAAACGGATTACTACTGAGGAATAAAGCGTATCTCCAGATTGAATCCGATAAAAAGCATAGCGCAGACCAGACTTGTCTTTTCTGATGAAAAGCGGATCACGCACGGCTAACGGTTCCAGTTCTAGATCAGAACGTAAATTTTTCCATGGAATTGTATATTCCTCACCTTGCATGAATTCTTTCTGCAGTCTTGTCTGTGTTCCGGACCTGGTAAAAGATTTCATTAGTAATTCCGTAGTCTCCCAGACATAAGTAACCTGATGCCGCCAACCTCCGAATTCAACATGATCGTTCGGAAAAAGAGAACGTAAAGCCTCCCCCTGAATTGCACCAATCAGTAACTCAAATGGAATTGTTAAATAGCGTTTATGATTTAAAGTGTTGCCGTTAGTAAATTCCCGTATAAGTAAAAACTGATGGGAGCCGTCTCTTAAAACCCGAAGTGCGAGCTGATATTCCCCTTCATTTTTTCGGGGCTTGAGCTGCACAAAAAATGAACCAACGCGCCTTTTTGCATCTGTTTTAAAGTCTTTTTCCAACGGCATACTGGAAGTGTTATACCAGCCAACACGCATTGGATCACGATTAGCATATAAAAATGATGCCAGCGGCAGAAATTCTGATTTTTTTTGTGATAAGTCTGCAGCCACAGTTACTGCTGTACCACAGTAGTAGATAAAAAGTAGCGAACCATAAGTTGCAATTAGTAAATATTTAAACGGCATTGATTTAGCGATTAGTATGTTGAATTTTTCATAATTCAGGATGGTTCTCACCTGAATTACTGAACCTTTAATCTATATCGACTGAACTAAGGCTCTTCCCTAAATACAACAAAAACTGTGCCAGTTGGCTCAGCAACAAAAAACAGAGGGGATGTTAAGTAAATATTAACAGAGGTGGAATGAAATTTGAGGAGAGTGAAGAAGACATTTTAAGGAAAGGAAATGTCTAATGAAACATAAATCAATGTGATGGAATAACGCTTAAGTATGTAGTGATTCCGTCCAACAGCATCTGCACAGAAATTGCCACTAAAACCATTCCCATCAGCCTTTCTACTGCAATAAGTCCCCTTGCACCAAGGAGTTTGTGAAGTTTGGTTGAGGAAAGCATAATTAGACTTGTAACAACCCATGCCCCTAAAACCGCAATCAACCATTCAAAGATTCGGTCCGGTTGAGATCTGGCAAGTAAAATAAGCATCGCCAATGTAGAGGGTCCTGCCAGCAAAGGAACCGCAAGCGGAACAAAAAAAGGTTCCCCAGCAGGCATTTCACCCATTATACCCTTTTCGGTGGGAAATATCATTCGCAGAGAAATCAAAAAGAGCACTATTCCACCAGCTATGCTCACAGCTTCCTGCCTCAGATTCAACCATTGTAAAAGATATTGGCCGACAAACAAAAATATCAATAGCACAAGCAAAGCAAAACATAATTCGCGGATTAATATTTTACGTTTGCGGGACTCATCGTCAACAGTTTTTAAGACAGTGAGGAACAAAGGAATATTTCCCAGTGGATCCATGATGAGAAGCAAGGTCAGGCCTGCGGACAGCATATCCATGAAGATAATTGTTGAGTATCAAAGATGAAGGAGGGGAACTGAGACTTGGGTCAGAAAATAAATACTAATCTGACCCAAACATGAAATATTTATTCGACAGATATTTTTTAGGAAAAATGGATGGGATAGAAATTATTTTACAAGACTCAAAACAGTTTTAAGCCAACTCTGTAGAGTTGTAATTTCATCCCTTCTTGTAGCTTCAATTGTTATAGATGATCTCTTGATAAATACACGTATCAGGTCTTTGTCATTGTAATACCGAACAAGTAAACCAGATTCAAATAATTTACTGTCAAAGTCAATATTTAGCAGGAAATTTAGATCTTTGCCATTATGCTCCGCTAAATTTGCACGCCTCAACTCCATTTTAATTGTTTTGTCAGTGGAGACATAGTTACAACTGTAGGCCTCACAGGTTTCAACATTGAAATCAGTTCGGGAAATAATATAATCGAATACTCCTATACCAAGTTGTTCTGTGGATGCAGGGGCTGACAATGGCATCAAGATTGATACCGTCACGATCAAAAAAAACATTTTTCGCATTTGCATTCTCCAAGCTTAAATAATGATCTCGTAAAAAATCTAAGACAGCATATTACTGTACTCAAAGCAGGGTTTTGGAAAACACAGAGAATTGATTTAATATGACTTCTGCGACTCTGGCCCCAAGCTTTTATATGTTTCGACTTTTTACGTGTACCTCAATGTTAGAATTTAGAAAAGAAACCTCTTTTCCATGAAACATGAAATGGAAGTTTAGCGCATGGATACTGATATTACAAGCCCCAATTGTTCTTTTTTGATTTTTGAAAAGAAAAGATGCAGTGAGAACATCTCAGACCTTCAGTGGACATGAATTAAATCATCATATTACTGAAAATTCACCACTACCGAACGCTAATACCTGTGTGAGATTCAGTTGAAGTTATTGTTTTCAGGAAGAAGGTCTAGGTGGCTTAAAATTTGGTAATTCTCATCCAGCAAGCAACGCAATAATTATATTCCTGAACCATTGGGGTTTGAATCGTAATCCTTGTTTTCCCAACAGTCCCAAGAATCATCCACCAAAGTTCCCATCCCCAATCGAGAATCAGGTTCCAAGTTTGCCCTGAACACCTCTTTCTCGGCGTTACCGTGATTCAGTGCGACCCGATCAATTTTTCCTCCGTCTGAGATGTAAGCCTTCGTAGCAAGCTCAATTTCTTTACTGGTGGGATGACCTTTGGAAGAGTTTGCACCGCCTTTGGCCTTGCTGTTCTCACTAGATCCAAATCGGTTTCCCTGTCGATTAAATTTATTTTTCATCTTACCCTGATCCTGATAATTATTAATCAAAAAACTAAAAAATTGTCTGTTCACAAGTTCGTCGTTAAGTTACTAAACATCTTTGTTTGATTTTAATTTTCTATAAATAAAACCAAATTCAATGTGAAGGAAATACTAACAAAAATAACTGCTTTTGTAAAGTTAAAAATAAATGAAATAATTCAAAAAGGGAGGTGAAAAACAAAAAAGGCAAGAAATACAGATGTTAAGAAAAATTATTTTTTTCAAAAAATAATTACTCTTTCTTTTTACCAATAATTACTAAATATTCTTTCCACTCTATTGGTAATAAATTCTTTTTCTGATTATTACAAGACTTGCAACAGGGCACCAAATTAGATTTTATACTTCTTCCGCCCCGTGCCAAGGGCACCACATGATCCATGGTTAATTTTGTTGCTGTCGTAAGGCTTTCACAGTAATAACAACTGTTGCAGGCTCTGCGGTTTTTCCACCACTGTGATTTCCTAAGTTCCCTGGCTTTCTGCTTTTCTTTCCGTATAACTTTGGGATCTGGTGCTGTTTGCCAATCTTCAAATTGCATCAAAACTTCCTTGCTGTCCAACTGGGACCACCCTCTTCAAAATCTCTCGGCGTACGTGTCAAACGTCTCCTACCCGTCCCATCAATAAACATAATGTATAATTTATCAACTCCTGTTGAAGAAGAAACAAAAGTGATTTGCCGTCCATCCGGAGACCAGGAAGGTTGCTCTGAATTGAAACGGCCTCTTGTTAGAAAGTTATCTTCCCCTGTAAATGGATCCATCAAATGAATTTGGCTGTGTCCTGAGCTGATTTTAGAAAAAGCGATAAGAGTACCATCCGGAGACCAAACCGGGTCGCTACTGCTACCTCGACCAAATGTAAGTTGAAAGGGAATTTTTGTGCCCAACTCCAAATAATAAATTTGTTCGTGTCCTGAGCGGTCTGAAACGAAAATTAAGTGCTGATTATCCGGAGACAAATCTGGAACTGTATCAATTGCCCGGTGAGTAGTCAGCCGTTTTACTTTTCTATTCAGCCTGTTAAATTCGTACAAATCAGAATTTCCTTTACGGCTGAGAGTCACTATCAGCTTATGTCCATTTGAAAACCATGTTCCACCTGTGACACTGAGAAAATTTTTTGAAATACGTGCAGCAGAAATATTTGAACTCAGCAGTTTTACAGGACGATATTTGCAGCCGCCAACCTTTAGACAATCGTTAAACATAATTGCAGTACCGCGTCGACTTAGTGTCGTGTAAACAATGGCATCGCCTTTCGGACTCCAACTTGGCAATAAGTTGATATATTTGTTCCTCGAAACAGCCGCCAACTTTTTCCCGTGTGTATTAATTCTTGCAATAATTTTTCTTTTCTTCTTCGTATGCTTTCGGGCGTCTGATAGCCAAAATTGTCATAGATTTGCCTGATTTCGTTAATCAAATCCATTAATTCAGCTTCCCGAAATCGGTTTTTTCGTATTGGCAATTCTAGGGGAAACAGTGGCACTCCATCATTATCTGCAACCGTCAGCATTAAATGTTTTGGAACCAGATCACTGTTGTCAGTAACTGTACCTTTCAGCTTTAGCATTATTTTCATATCAACCTGATTTCCAGCTGCAGTCCGGCAAGTCTTATATCGTGAATCTGTCACCAGAAACACACCACTCCAGCAAAGGTTTCGGTCTATTATCCTCAGCCAGCGTTTAGCATCCATATGATCTGTAAAACTCTTTTCCGGAACTAAAGCTACACTAAACCTGGCAAACCCCAGTCCACTGATAACTATTTCCTCGCTGGAATAAGTTTGGGCTTGAACTAAAGTGCTGAAACAGAGGAAGAAAATGGTAAAGTATATTCTAAATTTTCGAAGTGAAAAAATATAAATTATTGAGTGCATGAGCTATGACTGCATTCTGTTTTTAATTTTGGGGAACAATCCGAATTGTAACGATGTAGGGAGGATTTTCTGCAAGAGCATTGGGTAGAGGATCCAGAAGCGCGTTCCGAACAGCAAGCTCAGCTGCTTTGTTCATATAACCAAGATCCGCTTTTTTTAATGATTTCATAGTTAATAATTTTACCTGTTGGTATAATTCTGAGCCGGATACGAACGTACAACTCCGAAGAATAACTGCCGAGTTTAGGGATAATCCTTGTACGAATGTGCAGATTATATTCCTCTCCAGCCAGTTGTGCTAATTTTTTACGCTGCAAATTGACGGTATCAGGTATTTCTTTTAATTTCGTCTCGTCAGCTTGCTCAGGAATACCCAAATCCGGAAGAGGTTCATCGAACTTTATTTTGTCAGGAAATATTTCCCTGAGGTTGGTCCCTAGGTTGTCTGAAGGTTGAACTTGAGGAATTGATGGCACTTTTTGTAAAGCAGACTCCATTGTTGCCGGCCATTCCCGAACAGGGAAATTTAATGGTTTTGAAAAATTTTGTGAATTTTTGATTTTAGGTTTATTTAACTTTTTAGACGTATTAATTATCTTGGGTGCATTTATTTTTTTAGGTGTAATGTCTCCAAGTGATATTTTTGGCAATGCAAACTGACTAGGATTAAGTTTTGATTTTTTGGACCTCAGAGGAGAAAGAGGCACAGGATCTTTGCTTAGTTTTGGCAAACTTGGAATTAGAGGAAATTTTTCCAGAGAGTCCACTGGAAGTAGTAAGGGTTTCTTTGGTGCCGAGATCTTGTTTAGTTTCGCGGTAGGAACTGAAGGAGCTAATTGGGGTTCTGACATTTTCAGTCGCGGAGCTTCAGGTTGAGTTATTTCAGGTTTAGATAGTGTTGATTTTTTAAGTGTATCTTTTAGAACAGGTTTTTCCAGCACAGGCTTTTTTGGAACAAGATTGCTTAACTTTGGCTGCCACTCATTTTCTATTTCCTTTAGAACCGGCTTAGGTTTTTCAATTGGAGCTGTTTCAGAAGGAGTTTTTGCAAAACGCACCTCGATTTTCGCCCTAATTGGTGGCAGTTCCTGTACCCATAACTCAGAAATTACCATAGTAATTATTACCAGAAATATGTGAAGCAACACTGAAGATGCAAAAATAAAGGAAAAAGTTCCCTGATCGTGGAAAATAAAGAATTTTTCCATGCCATTGAGATTTTTAGCAGAGGTACGAATTCCTGCTGAAATTCCAGGAAAAACAACAAATTTGTATAATTTTTTAAAAAAATTCATATTTTTTTTAAAAATCCTTGACAAGTTTATTGAAAGCTTGTAGTTTTTTTACTATCGTAGAACTAATTAGTTTGAAATAGTTTGCGAAACAGTCTAATTTGCATGGTGTGAATTGGATATTATAAATAGGATGTGTTTAATAGGTGGAGGCTTGTTATACAAAAACATCCGGACTAATCTTTTTCTGAGAAAATGACAATGACAAAATCTGATCTTATTAATGCTTTAGCAGCAGATACAGGCCTTACAAAGGCCGACGCAGATCGTTTCCTGAAGTCCTTTACAGCAACAATTGAAAAAACTCTTCAACGCGGAGACTCACTAACGTTAATTGGATTCGGCACATTTTCTGTGTCCCATCGTGCAGCCCGTGTAGGTCGCAATCCTCAAAATCCATCTCAGGAAATACAAATCCCGGCATCCAAAGGTGCAAAGTTTAAAGCTGGAAGCAAGCTTAAAAAATCTTTGAACTAAGAATATCAGCTAAAGGTTCAAGGCTTTGACAATGTAAATGCCTTGAACCTTTAGAACTTCCTCATATTATTATCCTCACAACTCCGGCTCACTTTCCTCTTTTTCAGTTTTCTCAGTTTCCTTTGCTTTAACACACATTCCGGATTGCGAAAGATCCAGGAAAGGCTCTGTTCCAGATTTATAGTGTTCTTCGTATACATCTTTTGCTTTATCACAAGGTATTGCACGCCTTCCGGATTTATGAATTTTAACAGTTGTGATTCCAGGTGGTTGTCGAAATTGTTCTGTAGGTAAATTTGCAACCGCATTTTTCATAAAGTTAATCCAGATTGGAGCTGCTGCCTGGGATCCAGTTTCTGATTTACCCATTCTTCTTGGCTTGTCAAATCCCACATAAACACCTGTCAGCAATTGCGGAATGTAGCCGATGTACCAAGCATCAATGCTGTCATTTGTGGTTCCGGTTTTTCCTGCAGAAGGGCGGCCAATTGCTCTGGCTCGCCGGCCTGTTCCACGCTTAACGACATCCTGCAAAACATTACTCACCAGGAAAGCAGTTTCCTCAGAGGTGACTTGTTTTAACTCTGATACACTTGATTCCAAAATATTTCCATCCTGATCTTCCACCCTGAGAATATAGATTGGTTTAACCAATCGTCCCTGATTTGCGAAAACACCGTAGGCACTAATCATTTCCTGCAGAGTGACTGATAACGAACCCAGACATGTGGTTAAATCTTCCATCATTTCTGCAGTTATACCAAAACGCCTGCTATAAGCAATGACTAGCTTCGGTTTCAATTCTTCACAAAGTCCGATAGTCGGCAAGTTAAGACTTTTGACAAGAGCTGTACGTAATGAAACCTTGCCCATGACTTTATCCCCATAATTTTTCGGAGTCCATATTTCCGCGTCTCCAGCAGTCTCTGCACCGGTTGCATAAGCTCTTGGACTGTCTATTAGTGCACTACTGAGTGTAAAACCGGCATCAAGGGCTGCAGAATAAACGATAGGTTTGAACGATGATCCAGGTTGTCTCAAAGCTTGAATGGACCGGTTAAACTCGCTCTCTCCGTAACGATAACCACCAGTCATTGATAGTACCTCTCCACTCGTTGGGTTCATTGCCAACAAGGCTCCATTTACTAAGGGTTCCTGATAGAGCTGCAGACGAAAAAAATTGTTTTTTGAATCATAATCGGCAAGTCTTACCTCTACTTCATCACCAACAGAAAATATTTCTGCCGGATTGGAAATCTTGATAGGTCTTTTATCTTTAAGAATGTTACCATTTTTCCATGTGCTGATATTGCTCCATTCGAGAATTCCGTACGATTCTCCCAGTTCTACTGAAACATTTTCCTTACTGACTTTTTTCACCACGCCAGTGACAATGTTTCCGAGAAACAGTGAATCAATTTTTAATGTATTTTCATCTGTGGAGTTATCTGTCAAACTACTGTTATCAAAACTATTATTGTTAAGTACACCCCGAAATCCCTGTCGTTTTGTTAAATCCAGAATCCCCTTCCTCAAAGCCTCATGAGCATGTGTCTGATAGTTCAAGTCCATAGCTAAATAGACTCTAAGACCACCCTGATAAAGCACTTTTGAACCGTATTTTTTAATCAAATAACGACGTACATGTTCGACATAGTAGGACGTAGCCTCTGTGGTCGAATCATGAATACGAATCAGGCTGATAGGAGTATGAATTGTTTTTTGCAATTCTTGCTCCGAGATGAACCCTTCCTGATTCATTCTTTGCAAAACCATATTTCTCCGCTGAAGTGCAAAATCAGGATTAACGTGAGGTGCATAACGAGAAGGCGCAGGAAGTATTCCAACCAGCAAAGCACTTTCTGCGAGATTTAGTTCTGAAGCATGTTTGCCAAAATAACCCTGCGCTGCCGCCTCAACCCCTTCTGCATTTCCAAGATAAACTTTATTAAGATAGAGGGACAGAATGTCCTGTTTCGAAAACTGCATTTCCATCCGGAACGCAAGCAATATTTCCCGGAGTTTTCGAATAATCTGTTTTTCCCTGCTTAACAGAAACAGTCTGGCAGTTTGCTGGGTGAGAGTGCTGGCACCTTGAACAATTCTGCCAGCTTGTAGATTGGCAAGAAAGGCTTTGGGAATTCTCAGTAGATCAATTCCAAGATGAGAGAAAAAACGGGAATCTTCACTGGCAACCAGAGCCTGAATCAGGTGAGGAGGAAACTGTTCATAGGGTATGACTATGCGCCGTTGAATGAAAAGTTCTTCAATCTGATTACCCTCACGGTCATAGAGGACAGTAGGTAATACGTCATTTCTTTTGTTGAGTTCATCTCCAAGATTTTGTGGCAAAGTTTTACTGAGTTCAAACAGAAAAAACCCAAGAGAAGCTCCAGAAATAATTCCTGTAATTATTACTATCCTGAATGACCATTTGATAAACAGGGCAAGTCTTTTCATAATGCTTGAATACTATTCTTATTTTTTACCACGGATTTAGATTTTAGAGATAAGGATGGTTCTTAAATTCAGGAGTCAGACTTTTCTTGTCATTTTCTTTATAATTTTACTCCTTGCTTTGCTCTGCATCAAAAGCATGTTTGACTAGCGAAATAGCCCTGGAGCGAATATTTTCTGAAAAATTGTTTATCTCAAATTGTTCTAAGAAATCTGAAAAACCACCCTTTCCTGTGCTGGTTCTAATTTTGAGCAAGATATTTTTTAGCAGCAATGCATCTTTTGTTGAAAGGTCACCCAAAGCAGATTTATGAGTTAAAACAGGTGAAGTACCTTGAAAAACATCATCAGAAGTATAGAATAATTTAGTGGCCTCACAGCGACATCCAGCCTCGTGTGGTAAGTCTGGCGCTTTTTTTTGCTTAAATTGTTTGCCGTAGCGCATTCCATCACATTCGAGGCAGTACTGCGAAGTGTTCCAATCTAAAAATGTTTGTATCTCAATCGCTTCAATTGTAGTGATAAAGGGGTCAATTTTATTATTGCGACTGGAAAATATTTGTTTTTTTTTAAGCCAAAGCCAATATATCAGACCTACAGAAATGGCTGCAATAAATAGTTTTAACATTCTTTGATAATACTTTTAAAACATTTATACTTCAAATATTTCGTGAAACAATACTAAATTGTAACCCCTAAAAATAAGAGAAATGGCTTCAACTTTCAAGCTGAACATTATACGTTACCGTTTTATGACTTTTGCTATTAAACCATGTTCTGTAGTAAAATTTTTTTTATTCCGCCTGATTTGTTTAGTGAGTATTGTGTTTTTAGGAGAATTTGTAGAGAATGATGGAGTACTGGCTCAAGAAAAACAGACACTTAAGTGTCCGGAACTTAGTAATCCAAATTCTCCAGAAGAACTTAAAGAGTTGAGAGACTGTCTGCAAAAGATAAAATTTGAAATACAAAGTGGAAGTAAAATGCAAAAAATTCAAAGATCATATGAGGGTTCCCTGGAATTAGTTAAACAGCTTAATTTGGTCATGGACAATAAAACTTCCAAACAAATTACCGAAGATTCATTAAATAATAATTCTGCTGATCAGTAATTAAATATTAATACATTAAAGTTGGGGACTCTTCTGGTTCCAAGTGAATAAGTGACACACTACCCTACAAATACTTTGATCAGCCCCATACCTTTAGATTCAGAAATAATCCATGGAACGTCCTTTAAAGTTAATTGTTGAAGACATTCTATTCGGCCCTCTACTGCTTTTGATTTTATTATCCTGTGCACTTTTTTTGACGTTCCGGCAGAGGAAAGAAAATAAACTTTCATTCCGTATTCTTTTAGTAAGCTGGTTGTTTTTACTGCTTGGAAGCAATACACTGTTTTTTCAAGCTATATCATATCCTTTAAAAAGTATGACTCCTAAAAGTGAAAAAAAAGTCAGCGATGCAATCGTGGTTGCTTCAGCCGGAGTTCACGTTTCGGGAGCACCAACACCTGGCTCTACCTTAAGAGCACACACAGCGGGAAAATTATACCTGGAGGGACTGGCACCGCTTGTGATTATTACCGGTGGTGTAACTAAACCATATTCTCCTCCTGTCAACATTAAAGGTATGGCCATTATTCTCCAGGGTATGGGAGTTCCTTCGCATGATATCATCATTGAAAATAATTCTGTAGATACGTACAGGAATGGAGTCGAGACCTCCAAAATTTTGAATCGTCTGGAGTTAAAATCTGTTCTTTTGGTTTCTCATCATTACCATTTATTTCGTCTTGTGTCTGTTTTCAAAAAATTGGGGATAGAGTCCTATGCATTTTCTGCAAACCAGTCCTATCCCAAAACTTCAATTCCATGGTGGCTGTATTTTGACTGGACTAATTTTAACCGCATCCAAACTATTTTACACGAATATTTTGGGCTTCTCTCTTACAAATTCTCAGGCTTGATATAAGTCACAAATCTAAACAAACATAATGCACTGGCGTACTGATATTAAGACTGTATTACTTATTGGATCAAATCCCATCGTAATTGGACAAGCCTGTTAGTTTGATTACAGCGGCACTCAAGTCTGAAAAAACCTCAAAGAAGAGCTCTTCAGATTGTCTTGATCAACAGTAATTCTGCAACTGAAGTGGACCCCAAGTCAAGGACAGTTTTTCTTATAAGTTAAAGTGTACTTTAATTTATTTTTCATTGTATTTTCCTACCACTTTTCATTTCTTGTCTTTATTACTCTCTGCAGGCGTATTTCCTACCAGAGATTGATGTGGTCTCTCAAAATTGTAAAACTTAAAATAACATTTAAAAAGTAAATACCATTTTCTAAGAAACTTAAATCTAATTGGATTAACAGCAAAAACTCTCATACTGGAATCAGGGGCCAATTGTATCGCTCAGGGGGTTGAGTTCATTATTGTTGTGTTCATGCTTCCTGGGCAGCCTGAGAACTTGGTTATGAATCATTAATACTCAACTGCAACCCTGAAACGGTAAGAACTTATTACGACACTTCGGATAGTTCGGTTTTGATCGATCCGTCTCTTAAAGGTCCAGTCGAAGTTGATATGGAGCTACTGGGTGACGGAACTAACTCTGAAATGGAAGGAATCATAGAACATGTGGAACACACTGGGATTAATTCTGGAGATAACGCTTGTATTCTGCCACCACAAAACCTGTCTTCGGATGTGTTGCGAAGATTGGAAGAACAAAGGATAAATCCTAGCCAAAGAGCTCAGTGTGAAAGGATTGATGAACATACAATTTGCTGTTAAAGATGATGAATTTTTTCTGATTGAAGTTAATCCTCGTGCTTACAGGACGGTCCCGTTTTACAGTAAACCTAATGGACATCCTTTGGGAAAATATACAACTTGGCTCATGCTGGAATAAAAATTGACTGATATCAGATTTTCATATGAAACACTGAAATCTGTTTCAGTTAAGGAAACAGTATTTCCTTTCATCAGTTTTTCTGGAGCAGACACTGAACTGGGTCCTGAAATGGAATCAACAGGTGAAGTAATGGGACGCTGAGAAAACTTGGAAGATCCCTTCATGAAAGCCCAAGTTGCTGCTTATAAATCAGAAATTAAGGAAGGACACATTTTTTTTGGAGTGACCGATCAGGATAAACAGGGAATGGTTACTGCGGCACTAGAATTTCAGAAAGCAGGACAAACAAATTTGGCTACGGAAGGAACTTATAAAGTACTTCAAAAAGCAGGTTTCACTAATATAGAAAAAACGAGCCTGGACCGGGAAGATCTTGATAATATCTCCGATTACATTGACCGAAATGAGGTTGTCTCGATTATTAACACAACCGGTCCGCGGAAACGCTCAGTGGATGCAAAACATATCCGGAGAGTCTCTCTTTTGAAAAATAAGTCTATTTCACCACTGTGGAATGGAACCTGAATATAGAGCGTTCTATTGTCACAACCGATTCTGTAAAAAAGTTCAACTTTAAATTACTTTTGATTTAAAGCAAAAACTCTTCCTGAAATTAACTGTCATTCTTCTAATACCCCAGACTTTCCTTCTTCCTTCAAATAACCACGCTGCAGAAAACTTTTTTGTTGCAGATACTCCTTATTAGACATCCGCCCAAGTGAAAAATCAACTTCTAAATCACTTAAAGCAGAGAGCCAGTAATCCGCTTGACTATAATCCTGTGTAGAATTTTCTGGAAGTTGATAGAGCTGCAGTTTGTTCCAAAAAAGAGGAAAAGCGATAGTAGCTACAGATACTGCGACAATAAATATAATAAATGTCCAAATCATCTCTTTAAGCTGCGTTAGTAAAAGAGTTTTTGCACGAGTTTAAGACTGAATCCAGGTACTCCTGCACCTCATTTTGTGACATCAGTTTTTCAAAACGCTTTATTTCCTTACCCAAATACCAGAACCCTACCAGACACTCAAATCCAGTTGCTGCACGATATTCTCTTGTAAATGCATGTTTGGGAAGCGAAACAACTTTGTTGTTACGGCCCTGACGGAAAATGTTTTTTTCTTCATCCGTCAAGCGTGGCATAATCAAATGTACCAGACGGGCCTGGGTTTGGCAGCGGACAAACTGTACAACGCTTTGATGTACCTGTTTTCTATTTTGGAGAAGTTGCAAAATCTTTTGGCGACACCACAATTCGTAAAATGCGTCTCCTAGATATGATAATGAAAAAGAAGACTGCTCAATTGCCGCAAATGAAAGACCTGTTTCGATTTGAGATTTACTCACCAGTTAGTGTCACCCTTGCAGATTATTTTGTTCTCTCGAATTCGAAATTCACCGTCCTCTACTGTACGTTTGTCCAGGACACGGCTCTCGGGCTCTTTTAGTGAAATTCCAAAACTACCATCAGTGGATAAAACAATTTCAGCACCGGGCTTTGAATAAAATATTTCTATCCCTCGATCAAAGACTCTTTTTTTATTTACATTTTCTGGAATAGCAGAGGCATTTGTTTTTTCCAATTGAACAGAACGGTTGTCACCTTCACCGGTTGACTCAGAAGTCAGTTTAAATTCAGTCCCGATTTTATGCACCATTCTTCTACGGTACGAATTCATTGGATCCATTTGCAGATGGGTTTCATTTGATTTAATGAAACTAATAAGAGCCACATTAATTTCTGTCATCAGTTCCTGGTCAGAACTGCTTAATTCCATATCATCAATCACAATTTTCTATTTTTATGGTTTATTCAAAATTAAAAGCATGAAAACTTCAGAAGCAATTAGCACCTTCAGGCATTTCATAGGCTGAAGTGAGGTTTTAAAAATAATTTTCTTTACTTCTGACATCCGAGTTATGACTATGCATCATAAGTTCGAGGTGATTCAGGCGGGTCTGTCTGTGGCAGAATTGCAGCCTCTGGGCTGTCAACTTTCATATTTTCTTCTACTTCAGGTTTGGGATCAATCACTGCTATTGGCATACGTTCAAGAGCAATTTCTAAGACTTTTTCTACGGTTTGTACAGGAATAATTTCCAAACCACTCTGTATTTCTTCCGCGATTTCACTCAAATCTTTTTTATTTTTGTGAGGTATAATCACAGTAGAAATTAAACCCCGTTTTGATGCAAGAAGCTTTTCTTTTAATCCGCCAATCGGTAAAACCTTGCCGCGCAAAGTGGTTTCTCCTGTCATTGCTACTTCCTTTCTGACAGGAATGGAAGTAAATGCACTGACTATAGAAGTTGCAATAGTTACTCCAGCGGAAGGACCGTCTTTGGGAACAGCTCCCGAAGGAACATGAATGTGAATGTCAGTTTTTTCGAACACTGAAGAAAATATCCCCAATTGATTTGCATTAGTGCGCACATAACTCAGTGCTGCCTGAGCCGATTCTTTCATCACATCCCCAAGTTTTCCCGTCAACTGTAATTTACCTGTACCCTTCATAATATTAACTTCCGTTACCAAAAGTTCTCCTCCGGCCTGTGTCCAGGCTAGACCGCAAGTGGTGCCAATTTCATTTTTTTCTTCTACTTTTCCATGTTTGTAACTTTGTACACCCAAATATTTTTCCACCCCCAGTGGAGTAACAACGACTTTGTTAAGGTTCGTTTTTTTTACCAACTGGGTTGCAACTTTGCGGAATGTTTTGGCAATTTCCCGTTCAAGATTTCGGACTCCGGCTTCCCTGGTGTAATTCCGGATAATTTTCAGGATGGCTTTTTTCTGAAACTGAATTCTTTTTGATGTCAGTCCATTTTCATCCATCTGTTTTGGGAGGAGATGTTTGCGGGCAATGTTTTCTTTCTCTAGCTCAGTGTAGCCGGAAAGTCGGATAACTTCCATTCTGTCTATCAGTGCAGGCGGAATGTTTTGAGAAACATTGGCTGTACAAAAAAATAAGACATCCGAAACATCGAACTCTACTTCCAAATAATGGTCCATGAAAGTGTGGTTCTGTTCCGGGTCAAGTACTTCCAATAAGGCTGCAGCAGGATCTCCCATCACTCCATGAGACATCTTGTCTATTTCATCAAAGAGAAGTAGTGGATTGTTGAATTTTGTTTTCCGCAACGATTGGATAACTTTCCCAGGCATGGCACCAATATACGTTTTACGGTGACCTCTGATTTCAGCTTCATCACGTATTCCTCCAAGACTTACCCGTGCAAATTTTCTTCCCAGAGCTTCTGCAACAGAACGCGCCAGGGATGTCTTTCCTACGCCAGGAGGTCCCACCAGACAAATAATTGGACCTTTCATTTTGCCTACCTGCTGAGCTACAGCAAGATATTCTATAATACGTTCTTTTACTTTTTCCAAACCGTAGTGCTGAGCATCCAGGACTTTTTCAGCTTTTTCCAGGTCTAAGTTATCTTCCGTTTTTTCTGCCCACGGCATGCTGAGCAACCAGTCAATATAATTTCGAACGACATTTGCTTCTGAAGACATAGGGGGCATCATTTTCAGTTTTTGAAGTTCCTTTTCTGCCATTTCTCTAGCTTCATCAGAAAGTTTTATTTCCTCAAATTTCTTAGCATACTCATCCATTTCAGCTTTACTGTCTTCTCCGTGACCCAACTCTTTCTGGATAGCCTTAACTTGTTCATTGAGGTAGTATTCTTTCTGTGTCCGGCCAATTTGCCCCTGGACACTCTCCTTTAGTTTTCGTTCAACTTTTTTGAATTCTTTTTCTTCAAGCATCCGGCCATAGACTATTTCGAGCCGTCTTTTTGGATCCGAGTTTTCCAGCAAATCCTGTTTCTTTTGCAAATCCATGTTCAGAAGCGGAGCGATACGGTCTGCAAGAATATGCGGTTCTTCTGATTCAATGGATAATTTTTCGATTCCTTCAGTTCTTTTTTTAACGTCCTTCAGGTAGCGTTTAAATTCGGCGCGAACATTTTTACTTAGGGCCAATAATTCTGGTGCTTTGGAAACTTGTTCTGGGATTGGTTCCACTACTGCAGCAAAATGTGGCTCTTCCATGTGTGCCTCAATTAGACGGCCTCTCGATTTTGCTTCAAAAAGTGCTTTAATGGTACCATTATGGAGACGCATTATTTGCAAAACCTTACCTATTGTTCCTACACGAAACAGATCCTTTGCTTCAGGTTCTTCAACCAACGGATCTTCTTGAGCAACAACGAAAATTTGACGGTCTCCGTCCAGTGCTTTTTCCAGTGAAGCAATAGAGAGTGAGCGGCCGATGAAAAATGGTGCGGTCATGTGGGGGAACACAACGATATCACGCATAGGCAGCATTGGCAGTGCAATCTGGTTTTGTGTAGTATTTTTTTCCTTGTCTTTTCCTGACATAAACTACCTTTAAATTGGCTTAGTGAGTGAAGTAGTAAAACATTCCTGAATCTTGAGAACCTAAATAATCCAAATTTGATGCTTAATCCTAGTTCATAAATCTTAAACTTCCAAGTCCATAAACTTATTATTACTTTATCTATTTGCAGCTTAAATCGCAAGTAATCAAGGTTCTAAGGCGAAATTATTAATCCGCTTCATAAAGGAGGTAAAGCAGCAGCTCTCATTTCCACACAGATTTTATCTCCATCATAGTAGCGATCTACTTCCTGAAATTCCTTCCTGTGATTCTGACTTCCTACAACGCTGCGCAGGTGAAATTCAGCTGTTTGCCTTGCAAAAATGACGGCATCATCCGCAAGAAGTGCACAAGCCCTGCCTTTAACTATAACGTCAAGCTTACCTCGATCTGCAACTTTATATTCAGGATCATAAGAAGCCTGAAATTTATTTCCAATAGAGGAACATCCACTGAACAGAATTTGGCTAATTATGAAAAACAGGATTATTTGTCGCATTTTTTATTGATGTCTTGACAACTCTTGAGTCGTTCTCCAAACTATTTTTTACATTAATTACGTTCATAGAATATATTTTTTTGGATTCAGGTACCTAAAAGTTGGTAACAGAACATAAACAGGTTCCGAATTTTATCTGGTCTGTTCTCAGGATCCACTCAAACCAGAATAGCCGGAAACTTATTCTTCTATGAAAAACTCTTGATCAAACTTTAAGAAGTGCAACCTTCATGCAGATCACACAGTCTAAGCAATTGTTTTCTCGTGCCCAGCAAAGAATACCTGGTGGCGTAAACAGTCCTGTCCGTGCTTTCAAATCAGTAAACATGACACCGCTTTTTATCACCCGTGCTCAGGGTTCAAAACTGTATGACGCGGATGGTAATGAATTTATTGATTTTGTAAACTCTTGGGGACCTATGATTTTAGGACACGCACATACAGAAGTTATCAGAAAACTTGAAGAAACTCTACTGAAAGGAACTTCTTTTGGAGCTCCCACCGAGGGTGAAATTTTGTTAGCCGAAATGATCTGCGAGGCGGTGCCCAGTGTTGAAATGCTGCGTTTGGTTAATTCCGGTACTGAAGCCGCTATGGCAGTTCTTAGGGTTGCCCGTGGATATACAGGCCGAGATAAAATAATTAAATTTGAAGGTTGCTACCACGGCAGTGTGGACCCCTTACTCGTACAGGCCGGATCCGGAGCAATGACTTTAGGAATTCCCGATTCTCCGGGAGTTCCAGCATCTTTTGTTGAACATACGCTGCAGGCAAAATTCAATGATCTGGATTCTGTCATCAAACTGGTCGAAGGAAACTCTAGTAAAATTGCTGCAGTTATTATTGAACCTGTTGCAGGTAATATGGGCATGATTCCTCCTGAACACGGATTTTTACAAGGCTTACGTGACTTGTGTGACCGCGAGGGTATTTTGCTTATTTTTGATGAAGTGATGAGTGGGTTCCGGGTTGATTACGGAGGTGCTCAGGCACTGTTTGGGGTGGTTCCGGACATGAGTATTTTCGGAAAAATTATTGGAGGCGGACTCCCCGTTGGCGCATATGGTGGACGTCAGGATATCATGCTTCAAGTTGCACCTGCCGGCCCCGTTTATCAGGCTGGTACGCTGTCTGGTAATCCTCTGGCAGTAGCCGCAGGTTTGTCGACTTTGGAGATTTTAAGAAAGGAAAATCCTTACCCTGAACTTGGACAAAAAACATCATGGCTTTCAGGAGAGTTTCAATCGGCAGCTGAGTCAGCTGGAGTACCGCTCCAGACGCGAGCCATGGGTGGAATGTTTGGATTTTTCTTTTCTGAAACCCCGGTACGTAATTACCAGGACGCACTCAACTCTGATGTGGAACGCTTCAAGCGTTTTTTCCGCAGTATGCTAAATCAGGGGATTTATATGGCACCCTCGGCTTTTGAATCGCTTTTTGTTTCTACCGCGCATTCAGAAAAGGATCTGGAACTGACTGCCAAAGCATTTCGTAAGGCACTACAAGAAAAATGATTTAACTGATATTGGCAAAATCTTCCCGTAATGTCCAACTGTAATCAGTGATTATTTCCAGTTTTAAACTGGTTTTTCATCTGGATGAGTAATCTCATTGATTCGCACTCCGTAACTGTCATTTACAACTACTACCTCACCTCTTGCAATTAAACGGTCACCAATTAACACATCAATCGGTGATCCAACTATTTTCTCAAACATCACTACAGATCCTAGTTCCCATTGCATAACTTTTTGCAGTGATATATCTGTCCTGGCAATTTCTGCCTGTAAAACATGAGAAGCATCTGCTAAAAACTTTAACTGATGAAGACTGGATCCCTTTTCTAGAGTTTCAATGTCCATTGACGGTTTTGTAAAGTTTGCTAAATATTAATTACCTGAAAAAAAATTTAAATATTTTTTCCCAGCAGTGTGAAAAACAGTTTATTTGATTACAGATAAAATTATCTATAACTTACTGAATAATAATAATATTCAATAATATCAATAAGTAATTATCAGAATTATGATAACAACCGCAAGGTTTTTCATAAAAAAGTATTAAAAGTTTTCCACTTCTGTTGTTTGAGGCTCTTTTCCAACATTGTGAGCCCACGTGAAAAATAGTCTTACTTCTTCAGATTCTTCTCCCTTGCCATTCTGGGCAAAGCAAAGCGCAGACGCCTAATCAATGGGAAATGTTTCAAATCTTGTACTCAAGCTGATCAGTGATCCGGATCCTAAATAATTCGGGATTACATAAGAAATACTTTTTCATTGAGCCCTATCTAAACAGACCTAAATGACAATATAACCTAGTTTTTAATTTTATTCATGAACTACATTTATTAACAGTTGACTTGTTTTAATAAACTTGCGATTATCAGTCCAGTTTGATCTAATATTGGTTGCAATTCACATTATAGGGTCGTCTATGACCAATGAAACAATTAGTTAGGAGAGTGCACTATGTTTGGTTTAGGTATTTGGGAACTTTTGATTATTTTGGCTATTATCGTAGTTTTGTTTGGAGCAAAACGCTTACCTCTGATTGGTGAGGGACTTGGCGGAATGATTACCAATTTTAAAAGTGCAACAAAGAAAAACAAAGAAGATCAGTCAAAAATTGATGAAAATACTACTGTAATTAAAGAGGACTCTACTGTCAGCAAAGAAGATGTAATAGTCAGCAAAGAAGGTAACAGCTGAATGAATTATCTTTATTTTGGTCTGGGACGAATAACCAGGTTCATGCTGACGTGCAACTCTTTGAGTCTGGCAATGACTGGAACGATTGAACCGTAGTCAACTTTTTCATCAGCTTCTACATCAACCATCCACGGCTTTTTCTGCTTCTTAGTCCATTGTCGAATCTTATCCTGGAGAATCCGCTGACTTTCAACGTCTTTAGTACCGCCGATACGCGTATTTCCTAAATACAGTACCCCTGCCTTATCAATCACCACTTTTAGCGGTTCCTGCAAAGGCTTCATTACATCCTGGTTGTAGCTGTCTTCCGGAAGATCCACCTGTATCACATGGTTTACGATTGGAGCCGTTACCATAAAGATGATCAACAATACCAGGAGTACGTCAACAAAAGGTGTAACGTTGATCTCACTCAGTGGCTCATTCTCTTCCCAGGAGCCTCCCATTCACTATCCATTCAAAACGATTAGTAAGTTCCATGCCAAAATTTCGCATGGTATTAGATAATAGACGAGCATGATTACGAAAATAATTGTAAGCCATCAATGCAGGAATTGCAGCAAGTAATCCAGCAGCAGTTGCAACCAGAGCCTCAGAAATACCAGGAGCAACTGAAGCAAGACTTGTTACTCCCGTTGTTCCAATGCTCTGAAAAGAATTGATAATTCCTAAGACAGTTCCAAATAATCCAATGAAGGGAGCTGCACTAGAAATGGTTGCAAGAATATTTAAACGATTTTCTATTAAAGAGTACCGTTCATTGATTGTCTTTTCAATCACTCGTTGCAGCTGTTTACTGAGATAAGGGAGCATCGAATTGCTTTCTGATATGTCCGTAGAAGAATTCTGAATGCGTTGACTCATTCGCGCTGCCTCCTGATAGGTGGCAGAAAACATGAATGAAAAAGCAGAAAAAAGATACCCTGAAGAAACTTTTTTGATTTGATTCAGGCTGGATTCGTTCAGGTAGATTTGATAGAATTTTTGATCTTCTTTGCGGATATTGTGGTACTGAAGCGCCTTAATTATGATGACGGCCCAGGAAAGGGCCGACATCAAAGCCAAAATGAGCAACACTAGCTTTGCAATCAAACTGCCACTCAGTACCATCCCGACTATGCTCGTTTCTCCTAACCATTCGGTGAGCATAATTCAAAGAGTAGTCGAAATTCTTGACAGAGTTACAAAGTGTTTACAGACGGGTGAACTCTACTCGCCGATTTTTTCTCCAGGCAACTTCATTACTTCCTTGATCTGCAGGACGTTCCTCGCCGAAACTGACCAATGAAAATTGTGATGGACTGGCTCCCAAGCTGACCAGGTAGTCAAATACAGCTTTTGCACGCCGTTCCCCCAATGCCAGATTGTATTCATTGGTACCTCGCTCATCACAGTGACCTTCCAATTGAATCTGGAGGTCCGGATTTTCTTCAATCCATTCATAGTTTTTCTGGATAACATCTGCAAAGGCAGTGGTGATAACACTCTTGTCGTAGGCAAAGTAGACCATTTCCATATCATAAATTGCCGCATCTGATTCCTCTGGAGGAGCTGAGATGATGGTGACAGCTTTCGGAGCTTCAACACTTTTTTCGGCATCTTGTTCTATCGCAATTTGAGACTCTTCTTTTTTCACCTCTTCCTGTTGTTGAGCAATTACTACTTCAGCTTCCTTTTCTTCAACAGCTTTTTGCACTTCTGCAGGTTTTTGCACTTCTACAGTTTCTTCTACTTCTACTTCTACTTCTACTTCTTTCAACTACAGGCTTTGGCGGCGGCGGCTGGATCTTCCTTCGGCGGCGGCGGCTGGATCTGGCTTCGGCGGCGGCTGGCTGGCGGATCTTCCTTCGGCGGCGGCGGTGGATCTTCCTTCGGCGGCGGCGGTGGCGGATCTTCCTTCGGCGGCGGCGGCTGGATCTTCCTTCGGCGGTGGCGGTGGCGGGTCAGGTACTGGGTCTTTTGGGCACCCTGCCAAAACAAACGCCATAATGACCAAAAGAATCATTAAATTTAAGTTTTTCATTACATACCTCTTATTTGTTGAAAAAATTTAGTACAGGAAAGCTTCTGTCCAAAACATTTGAAACAGTAAAACCTCCAGCTCTTACCCCTAAAAGGTGCAAGTGGGATGCCTAATTAGGCATCCTAGCAAAAAATTGATGAGTTACCAAATGCATAAAAAATACTTGCACCTTTTGCCGGACAATAATTACATGATTATTACAAGAAGTAAAAATCAACTTAAACCGACTTTATATTTTTGTCCGAGAAGCTATACACTTCATAATATTGTATAAATTTCGTTTACTAGTCCACTTTTTCAAAATTGTCCATTCTTAAATTCCACTTCTTGCTTTTCTCCATTGGGGAAAAAAAGAGTTCCTTTTCCATTTGGAACCCCATTTTTGATTTCCCCCTCATATCTACTATTTATTTTTTCATCCCCATTTTTGAACCAAACCCATTCAGTATAAATCAACTCACCATACAAAACTCCCCCACAAATTGGGTCTTCTATGTATAACTGATGACATATTTTTTCCCGAGCCATTTCACCGTAAGGGTCGTCACTTTCCTTCAGGGCTAGAAGCAATGACTTTTGCTCTTCGTCTTGCCCTAGTTTACCCAGCAATTCGCTTGCTTCAAATATTGACCGACTTCTATATGGGCTATTTGGGTAGTCAGAAATCAATGCTCCGTAGTAGCCAAGACTTAGTTCCATTAAACCCTTATTCTTCTGAGTCTCTGCCAACAACAAAATTAATAAATCTTTTTGTAAGTTGTTCCCTTTGTTTATCAATTCTAAAACTAGAGCCTCAAGTGTGTTGGTTTCACCTACAGAGGCCAGAGCCAATATTGTAGAAAATTGTTTTAATTCTGAAAGCTGTGAACTGCTGCTTTTTGTTTGATATTCCGCCAGCTTTTCTTCAAGAATAGAAATTTTAAATCCCAGTGAACTAATTGTTTCAGATAATTTAAGATTATTTCTAGTCAGAGTCTCTATTTTTGCGTTTTGCGGCTCCAAAAGAGCCAACTGTTCTCCAGCCAGCTTTGAGGATTTTTCTTTAAGCTGCATCATTTCGAGATGTAACCGCGCTACTATACGCTTAACTTTTTTAACGTCATCAGCTCCAACAGCAACTGATGAAAATAATGACAAAAATACGACGCACAGAATAGCTTTTAGGGAAAGCCGTCTCAAAATAATAGGGAAAAAAGTTATCATAATTTAGCGTAATCCAGAATTCCAGGATGGTGAAGTTTCATCTACTCCACGTTTAGATTTGGTAAGTCTTTGGGCAGAACTTCCTGAAGAAAGGGAATAATAGATTTTCCAGTTTTGTTGACCTGTTTTTTTAGCCTGATACGCTACTAAAGAACCATCTGAAGACCATACAGGACTCTCAGCCTGCATACCTTTTGGTGAAACTTGGGTTTCAAAACCTAATGGATCATCCACTAAAACACGAAAGATAACTGATTTACTATTACGTACACCGTTATAGGCAATCATAGTACCATCTGGTGACCAGGAAGGAGACGAATTATAATTGCCTTTTTTTGTGAGCCGCGTTGTCTTTTTCGTAGCCAAATTCAATAAATAAACCTGAGGAGTTCCAGTTCGGTCAGATATGTACGCAAGCGTTTTCCCATCTGGAGAAAGAGCTGGTTCAGTTTCAATGGCCATATGTTTAGTTAACTTGCGTGACATTTCCAATGAATGTCCAGTTCCTCCAGAAACAATCGTGTATTCGATAAGATCTGTATTTTTATCACCCATATATTTTGCAAGATAAATATTTCCGTTATTTCCCCATGTTGCACTGCTACTGGTACCTTCACTAAAAAAGACCCTCTCGCTCTTTAATCTTAATGGATTGAAACCTTGCCAAAAAACATTTGATCCACTATCCGTTTGAGCAGAATAGATAATGGCATCCCCTTTTGGGCTCCAGCTTACACCGGTGTTATTATATAAATTATATGTAATTTGTTTTTGGATATCTGAACCAAAACGTCTCATTACAAGAGAGTTCTTATTTTCTCCTTTTTTTGATTCTGACCACACAACAATACCACCCAAAGAGCCTTGGATGCCCATTAAATTCTTTATTAGAAAATTACCCAACTGAGATGATTTTAAATTAACATATTCCTTATCTTGATCACGAAATTTCATTCCTGTTGTAATTGGCTCAAAACCCTGACCTTGAGCACCAGACAATGTTACTGAAACTATTTTTTGATCATTAGTTGGACTTATTTTAAGATTAAAAGTTGACTCCTCTGTATCGTCTAAAATATTGAACAGCAGAGTTCGCCCCATTTGACTACGCAACTGTTCAACAAGCAGATCAACTAAGTCAGAATCACCGGATTTATTAATGGAAAGGTTGAGTTTTTCTATTCTAGGTTTATTAATATCAAAAAATTCAATAGCCAAAGCTGGCAAAACTAGATAGAGCGAAACTCCAACAATTAGGATTAGCTTAAATAAAATTTTCATACAGTCTCCTGTGTTTCTGGTTTAAAAGTTAATACACAAAATAAAGTGTATTCCTTGTTATTCAACAAGTATTTTATATGAAATATTTTCCATATTGGGCGTAAATTTTAGCCCGATCTCAGTCAATTTGCCCTCAAAATCGTCAGGCAAAGGTGGCAAAGTCTTCAATTTAGCAAACACGGATTTCAGCGACTGATCAAAAATCCTGTTCCCTGAAACTTTAACAAATGAATATTGCTGCAATGTACCATCTTTCGCGATAATGAGCTTCAACTTCAGTTCCAGGTGCGGACTTAATTGAGCCGGTAATGTCCATTTTTTTACAATGTAACTGTAAACTACCTGCCCGTAATTACTGCTCTGCGCAACTCCTAATTTTTTAATCTTCCTCGCAATTTTTGATTTTCCCTTAGCAAAAAGGGCTGAATTTTTTGTAATTACTTCTGATACCTGCCCTTTGCCTGTTTGAGAAAGTGTGCCTTTTTGTCGTATTTTTTTAAGGTTTAAATTTTTCGTATCTAATTTAAATCCCTTTAATACTTTTCCAAGTGAGATTGTTTTATTTTTACCAGATTCAGGAATTGTTTGCTCTAAAGCCTTCAAATCTTCCAAGGAAAGTTTTTTTAACTCTGACAACTCTTTTGAAATAGTTGTAACCTCTCTGGAATCATCTTCTCCTTTAACCAATGTTTCATCCTTCTCCACAATCTCAGGTTGATCCAGTTTTTCTGCTTCTGTAACAGTTGTTTCTTTTTGATCTACTACATCTGTCTTATCTTCGCCCAAATCCGCCAATTTTTCTGCCTTGTCAGTTTCAGGATCAACTTCTATTTCCCTTTCTTCAACTGCAGCATCTTCCAAATCTGGAAGTTTCTCTATACTTTTTAATTTAATACTTACTTTTCGTTCAGGTTCTGGTTCAGGTTCGGTTCTGGTTCAGGTTCTGGTTCTGGTTCTGGTTCTGGTTCTGGTTCAGGTTCTGGTTCTGGTTCTGGTTCTGGTTCTGGTTCTGGTTCTGGTTCTGGTTCTGGTTCTGGTTCTGGTTCTGGTTCTGGTTCTGGTTCTGGTTCTGGTTCTGGTTCTGGTTCTGGTTCTGGTTCTGGTTCTGGTTCTGGTTCTGGTTCTGGTTCTGGTTCTGGTTCTGGTTCTGGTTCTGGTTCTGGTTCTGGTTCTGGTTCTGGTTCTGGTTCTGGTTCTGGTTCTGGTTCTGGTTCTGGTTCTGGTTCTGGTTCTGGTTCTGGTTCTGGTTCTGGTTCTGGTTCTGGTTCTGGTTCTGGTTCTGGTTCAGGTTCTGGTTTAGGTTCTGGTTTAGGTTCTGGTTTAGGTTCTGGTTTAGGTTCCTGAATCTCCTTTTCTTCAGCCACCTCTGAAAGATCTACAGGACTAGTTTCAGAATTGGATTTAGCCCCAATTAGCGTTGCCGATGCGGTTATTCCATTCACAGGAATGACCGGCAAGTTTGTACCCTCTTCTGAAACCTCCGGATCTAACTCCAACAAAGCAATTAATGCCTGAAGTTCATCTGCAGACAGAGTATTAACCTCTAGAGATTGAACTTCGAGTGATTCAAAATCAGCTTGTTCTTCAGTTACAGTGTTAAGAGCAACAAAGGCATAGCCCAGAAATACATGAATGGCAAAAGAAATAGCCAGCCCTAAATTTCTGGAAGATGCTAGATGCTTTTCTCCAACAAAACTTTTACTATCCACTTCTTATTTTTCCTGGAACACCAATCCTATTTTTTCATGGCCTTGGCTTTGTAAAAAGGTCATTAGTTCAATTATTTGCTCGTATACTACCTGTTTGTCTGCATGGAGAAATATTTTTTCCGGTTCAAGGCCTTCAATAAGCATCGGAAATTTCTGAAAAAAATCTTTTGGAGAATATTCTATTTTTTCAAAAATAAACTGCTTTTTAGTATTAATACCTATTACTGCAAAATTCTTTTTCTCTTGAGAGACCCGTTCTGCAGCAGACCCATGTTTGGGCTTAGGAAGTTGTATTCCTATTGAGCGAGTCATTGCCGGAGCAGTAACCATGAAAATAATCAGTAAGACCAAGAGGGTATCAACCAGAGGGGTTATATTAATTTCTGAGACAATTTTTTTTTTGGTCTCAATCGCTCTAATCATTTTGTTAGCTCAAATAAATTCAGTATTTAAAATGATTCATTACCAATATCTGAAGAAGACTCATGCTCTAAAACAAGTTCATTTTCCAGCTTGTTTCTCAAAAGTGCAGCAAACCTGTCAAACTTCTGTGAAAGGATTTCTACTCGATATTGAAAAATGTTGAACCCTACTGAAGCTGGAATGGCAACAGAAATCCCTAATGCTGTAGCAATCAACGCCTCTGAAATTGCAGGAGCTACTACTGCTAGTTCTGCTGATCCCATTTTCCCAATTGCAGTAAATGCATTGATAATTCCTATCACAGTCCCCAAAACTCCGAGGAATGGAGCAATATTGGAAATAGTTGCTAAATATGCCAAACTTTTTTCGCGACGTTCCCGCATTTGTAGGTTTACTCTATCCATCGTTCGGTCCAGCATCTCATTTAAGTGTTCTGGAAGCCCCTTATCCGCAGTATATCTCCATTTTGCATCAGGAAATTGTATTGCAAATTGTTGCGACTCATTCATAATTTCTTCAAACAAAATCCCCAAATCATAATCCACCGGAGCACGCTTTTGATTTTTCGATAAAAAACTTTTGAGTGATGTTGCCTTATTAAATACTTTTACAAATTTACCACTGTTTTGATCTTCCTTCCTTAACTGGACACTTTTACCTATTATAATCGCCCAAGTCACAACGGAAAGAACTACGAGCAAAATAAATATAGAAAGCGTAATCGCCCCACCGTGAAGGACCGCATTTACAAAATCATTAAATTCCATAGTTTAAAATTATTTCAGCTTAAAAATGTAATCGGTACGCCGGTTTGATGACCACCAATCTCGAGTGGTAATACCTCCTGCACGTGGCAAAGGGCATTGCTCACTCCGGCCGACACCAGCTGTCCTGTCTTCATCAAAATAGAGAGCTATTAAAACTCTTGAAGGAGTTTCCCACCGTCTATCACTGAGAGCCTTGTTATATTCAACCGTACCGCGCTCATCAGCGTTTCCTTCCAACCGGACTACAATTTCAGGGTATTGCTCTAAAACTGGTTCCAGCAGTCTGAAAGAACTTTCGATTTGACCTATATATTCATCAATTGAAAATTTATCTGTATCAAAATAAGAAGGTTCAACCAACAGATGATCCAATATTCCTTCAATGTTGATGCAAAAACCCTCTTCAATTCCAAGTTCTTTATCTCGAACCAGGCGAGTGTATAGTTTAGACATTGTTTTTTCTAGAAACGAAGACTCTATAGCATCTACTTGTTTTTTCTTTTCAACAAGAGCCAAAATGTCCCTTTTTGATACTCCTCCAGCTTCTTTTAAAATTTCTGCCACCTCATCTGCAGAAGCAGTTGCCAGTTTTTCGGCAAGTTCCTCAGTTTCTTTTTGGATCTTTTTGGTTTTTGCGACCAGTTTTTTAATTCCTTCTTCACTTAATTTGGTTTTTTTCCTAAGTATAGCTGTTGCTTCCTCTTCTGAAATTTCACCTGAAGCTACTTTTTCCAAAAGTTCCACTATTTCCTTTTCTGTTACTCCTTCCTTGAGGGACTCAACAATTTTTTCAACTTCAGCCTTCAAAAGCTTTTTCTGGCGTTTTTTAAGGATCTTCTCGGTCAATTGTGACAGTTCCTTTTTAGCCTTTTCCACAACCCCTTTTTCCTTAAACAGTTCTTTTTTCTCTGCCACATCTTCAACACCAATTTTTTTCAATAATTTTTGTTTAAGGTTGTAGTCATTTTGGATTTTTTGATTGTCCGCCAATTCCGTTTTGGTCAGTGAGCGTACCTCATCTAAATCTGCCATAATACTCTTTGGAACAGGCGAGATTCCTTTCGGTGCACAACTAACAAGAAAGATGATAGTGAGGGGAATCAGTACTTTTAGAGTATACTTAAGCATGTTCAATCTCCGCGAAAGGGTGTCTGTTTTAAAAAAATATAAAGTATGCATTACTTTTTCAGTAATTCAATCAAAATTTTAGTCAAAATTGTTTTCAACCTATTAAAAATACTCTAACGCTAATTAATAATCAAACTTTTTTGAACCAACGTGAATATAAAAATTAGCATTTAAAGCTACATCATAATATAAATCTATTTTAATGCAACATTTATTTTGTGATTTTATTCAGCTTCAATTGACCTGCTGTTAAACTTATGATGAATAGCGAAGTACTGAAAAAACTTGAGAACTTCAAGAGAAATGTTAGTGTATGTTTTCAAAATATAATTCAATCAGAATTTGTGTACAAGATTAATAACTAATATACAGTTGTATGGACCTAACCCTCCTGGCGGGTATTTTCTTTTGTTTAACTCAATCTGCAGTATTTTCCGGCTTGACTTTGGGGTTATTTGGCTTGAGCCGACTGAAGCTTGAAATAGAAGTTGAATCAGGCAATCAGGCTGCAGTCGAGGTACTTGAACTCAGGAAAGACGCAAATCTGCTGCTGACAACCCTTTTGTGGGGCAATGTAAGCATTAATGTTTTGCTGACCCTGTTAACAGACTCAGTCCTTGCCGGACTGTGGGCTTTTTTCTTTTCCTCATTTTGCATCACTTTATTTGGTGAGATTTTGCCTCAAGCATATTTTTCCCGTAATGCCTTGCGAATGGGAATAATGCTGACACCGGTAATTAAATTTTACAGATTCATTTTATATCCGGTTAGCAAACCATCTGCCATGCTGCTTGACATGTGGCTGGGAAAAGAAGGGGTGCTGTATTTTAAAGAGGAAGATATCCGAATCATGCTGCAAAAACACATGGAATCAAGGGAATCAGATATCAGCCGACTGGAAGGAACCGGAGCACTGAATTTTTTAAGTATTGATGATTTACCGGTTGGAGATGAGGGTGAGGTAGTCGATCCGGTAAGTATTATTCCCCTGGAAAATGAATTTGATCTTCCGGTTTTTCCTGCTTTTCAACGTACTCCAGATGATCCGTTTTTACTCCAGGTTCAGCTATCAGGGAAAAAATGGGTTATTTTAACTTCTGTTGATGGAAAACCCCGATTGGTACTCAATGCTGATTTATTTTTACGCGATGCACTTTTTGGTGTTGATCCTTTTAGACCATATTCTTACTGTCATCGCCCTATTGTGGTATCTGATGCTGCAACTCCACTGGGTGAAGTTATTCAAAAATTACGTGTTCATCCGGAACACTCTGAAGACGATGTGATTGACAATGACCTGATTTTGTGTTGGGATACGGAAAAACGTATTATCACCGGTGCTGATTTACTTGGACGACTTTTAAGAGGTATAGCTGGCCGCAGGCCACAGTTTGAACTTCCACAACTATAAAAATGACTAAGTATATTATGGATAACAATTACTCAAATTTACGGGAGCTTCCGGATATTCAAAATCCTCTTCTCTTGTTTTTTTAAAAACCTCAAGACTGACTTGGACAAACTTAAATCACATATTGGTAACCTGAAAAATATAAAACTTTCTTCCAAATTGCTGCACGGAATAAGTTTTAAAAAAGCGATCTAAAAAATAGTTTTGAGCTGTTTTCAAAAGCCTTGAAAGCGATCGGCGATGTTGTGAAACTGGTATGAAATATCCCTGAAAAGCTGTTGAAAAAGCTGCTGTTTCCCGCTATGGACAACTGTGATACACGATCCATCGTACATATAAAAGCAATGATATTACTGTGCCAAAGGAACATTTGAAGAGAGTTGAAAAAGCGGTTTCACTGTTGGAGCCGATTGCCACAGAACCATAAATTCGAAAAATGCAGGCTAAGCTTGCATATGTTCTAGATGAAAATTAATTATGAAGAAAAAGAAAATTAACTTCTGCTCTCCTATGATTTCTACATTTCTAAATGCTAGTGGGGCCTTACTGAAGAGAAAAACCAAATTAGTCATTCTTCTCTGTTTTTTTATGCCGTCTTTAGTATTTCCTTATGAATTTCCACCTGAGAGATCTGAAAGTGATGCAGACAATGAAATAGGCTGGCTGGTTGCTCCTCTCCCTATTGTAGTTGAAGGCATTGGAACAGGATTTCCTATTGCAGCTTCAATTTCAAATATCTTTAAAAAAACTGACCTCCTGATGGCCAAAACGTTTCTTAAAGGGGATTTTGAAGTAAGTCTTTTTTCTCTTTCAAAATTTCCTGTAGTTGATGAAAAATTATTATTTTCCCTCGGGTTTACAGATTTCTATATGCCCTTCAGGTCATATGACCGTGGGATTGATTCTGGAAAAGAAGATTATTACCAGACTTTGGAAAAGTTCAACAGTAATTTTGTTACTTTGCAATCTCAATTATACAACCAGCGTCTGGAATTTCTTCTCAGCTATTCTGCAGGAGGAACAAAAATAGAAAAAATTTTTGATATTGACGGTAATGATTTTTCCAATATCCAATCCCCTGAACGTAGTTGGATTGATCATGTAATAGGAACTCAGATTGACCTAACCGATAATCACTTAGATCCCAGTAAAGGACTTCGAATTGGACTTATTGCATAGTAAAACGAATTATGAGCATAATGATTTAAGTGACTATGCAGTTAATGATCTTAATATAACTGCATATTTCCCATTTTTTGAGACTCACACATTATTGTTTAACGCATTTCAATCACGTTCCAAAATCACAGCTAACGGTTTAGTGGATGAAACCTCAGTAAGAAATAAATTTGGACTGGGTTGTGATTTAGAAAAGGAGACAGTCGCTTGCCGGAAAACTGAAACAAGACGAATCAACTACTGGCTTAAAAGGAATCAGTTATCCAAGGCAACTGCCCTGGGTGGACTTAACCGGATGCGTGCTTATAGCCAGGGGCGATTTTACGCAGCAAATAGTTCAAACTATGTTTTGGAATACCGTCTAAACTATTCAGAGAAACGAACTCCAATGAACTGGATTGTTCTGGGAGGAATTCGAACCGTTCTCCAGACTTCGTTCTTTTATGAAACCGGTAGTGTGTCAGATGATATTTCTCGACTACATAAAAAAATGAAATCCTCTTTTGGCGTGGGATTCCGTGCTATTATTTCAGGGCTGATTTACCGTTTTGACCTTGCAAAAGGAGATGACGGTATTGCACCAACACTGTTTATTAATTATCCTTTGTCTTTAGGTACACTTGGAAGTTAGAAACGCTTTTTCAGAGTTTCAATGCTTCTAAAATATCAAGTGGAACACAGGGGAAGAAACTGGTTGTTGGGCCAGCATCTTTTATTGCTCAGAATTTTAAGCATTCCAAGATATGTTTCTTCCGGCTGGAAATGTTTCACCGGCCAACTAACTAATACTTCCTTTACAGTAGACAATTTGTTAAGTCTTTGATTTTGTTTTCCCTGACTTATCTTTCAGTAAATTTCACATGCTTTTGAGTATTAATCCAATAAATCCTCAGGCTCGACTCATTCAACAAGTCGTGGATGTTTTGAATAACGATGGAGTCATCATTTACCCCACTGATACAGTTTACGGTCTGGGTTGCAGTATTTTCAGCAAAAAAGCTATGAAGCGCCTGCAGCAAATTAAAAACAGTAACGACCACAGCGGTATGAATCCTAAAAAACCTTTGACATTCATCTGCGCTAATCAAACTGAAGTCCAGGAATACACTCAGGGAATTCCAACACAAGTTTTTAAACTGCTTCGCAGGAAATTACCCGGTCCCTACACTTTTGTCTTTAAGGCAGCCAAAATTGTACCAAAAATGATGCTCACACCAAGAAGTACTGTTGGTTTGCGCTGGCCGAATCATCCTATTGCCAACGAAATAGTTAAAACCTTTGGACACCCGATTCTCAGCATCAGTTTGAGAATATCTGAAGATGAATTGTATGATGATCCACACGAATTACATGAAAAATACAAAAATCAAGTGGATTTAATTGTAGACGGAGGGACTATTTTTGCCGAAAATTCGACCATTATAGATTTCAGTCACGGAGAAGTAGAGATTGTCCGGATGGGTAAAGGACCTGTTGACTGGTTGAAAGAGGTTTAACCATTTGTAGGGTAAAATTTTCAATTCAGGCTATTCAAATATTTCGGGATTACAAGGAGGAACACATAGATTTATGACCTGCGAATCAGAAACTGTGTTTCCATCATCACCCCTGAGAGCCATAGTTAATTTTACTGCACGGGGGAGACAAAAATTATCTGCAGCAGTTTTATCAATACATACTCCTTCCTCAGAATTCCAGACTGTTGTCCAATTTTCCTTGAATCCACCTCCTGCAAGAGCAGTCTCACTTTCAAGTAAATCCAGCTCAAACTTTGTTACCGCTTCAGACAAAACATAGCTTTTTCCTCCCTCTCTAAGATTGTCGTCAAGATAAAAATCCTCACGGCGAAAAAACTCCCAAATTTTTGTATCGGGATTTTCCTCCAGAGAATAGCTGACTTCATGCAGTTCAGGGTCATGATCTTTCTCCTCCGGGTAGAAACGTGACTTGATTGAAGTATGAAAATAAATGCTGCTTACTTCTTCAAGTTCTCCCGTTTCAGTATTTTCCGGGCCCAGTTTTCTTTCTGCAATCAATCCAGTCTCTCGTCGCAGAGATTTGCTTTGAACAACACCGGAGAAGTGCTTTAAATATTGTACTGACTGCAAGTCATCTAAAACTATTTTCATGAGTAACCGCAACTCCTGGCGGGTGTTCAAAGTTGATTTTACCTGGATAGAGGAATTTGATATTTGGAAAAATGCACCGTAAAGTAAGGACATCACCAGCCCGAGCAGGACAACAGAAATTAATAACTCCAACAGGGAAAATCCAGAATTTTTGATTCGGGCGTTATTGGGGATTGACGTAAATATCGGCATCATAAGTAAATTCGCTTTTTCCTTCGTTCCAGAGTAATTGATAGTTGACTTGCCGCACCATTATTCCGGGAAGAGGTGTGGTGTCCCGGACAAGTTTTTTCCAACGGAAACCACTCATTGGATCATCAAGTTCAAACTCTCCCTGGTTGACTGAAACAGGAGGTGGAATGGTTGCGCGTTCTGATTCCAATAATTCGTTCTGGGCATGTGACATGGCTTTCCACAAGTTTGTTGTGGAAGAGAGAACAAAAATGGAAGTGGAATAAGACTGGTAAAGTGCCATCAGAATAAACACCAGGATCGAGAGCGAAACTAGAACCTCCAAGATTGTAAAACCTCTTTTCCTGATTGATCCTGATTTGTCTCCAACATTTTCCATGACTGAACTTCACTGTTCACTTAACTGTATTTTTCCCATGATTCCCTTACTTTCAATTATCCATGATTTGGAGGAATCATGTAAAGAGTACACCAGGAAAAAGGGGCTGACAAATCCGGATCTGTTGATATGGACCTCCAGCAAATCAGAAGCAGTTCCGGAAGAAGAAAATTCGTCTCCGACAAGATTTGCAGTACTTAAGATGAGATCTTCCGGAAAATCATGAGGTTTCAGAACTTTTGGATTATCCAATATATCTTTGCCGCATTTTCCAGACTCATCCTCTTCCGTGGTCATCATTTGCTGTGTCTTCAAATCAAAGAGTAGGCAATAAGCAGTGCTTTTGAGGACAGCATCGTTACGCAGAATTTTAAGCACGCTGCTTAGATGTTTAAATTCGGATTCATGTGCTTTCGAAAACATGGCAAAAAACTGAGGTACAACCATTCCCATCAGCAGAATACCTAATGTCAATACCACCAAAATTTCCAGAAAAGTGAAACCCTTGAATCTTTGACTGCTGACCCCTGAGCCACGGTAGCTGAATCTTTTATAGATTGCTAGAATTGATATCTTCATCCAAATCCGTTCCTCCATCTACACCATCCGCACCAAGTGAAATAATTTCATAATTTTTACCGTTCACACTGACATAGCGGAATGGGCTGTCCCAACTATCTTCCGGCAAATTATTTCCTCTTAAATAGGGTCCGTTCCAGTTTTTTGGAATCATTCCCACTTCCGGTTTGTCCAACAGTGCTTTAAGTCCCTGTTCTGATGTAGGATAGCGTGAATTGTGCAGGCGATAAAGATCCAGTGCAGTTTCCAAACCCCTGATTTGGGTTTTTGTTGCATCGACTTTTGCTTTTTCTGCAGAATCAAAAAGGTATACTCCCACAATACTGGAAAGCAAACCCAGGATAATTATCACAACCATTACCTCAATGAAACTGAATCCGCGGCTGCGCTTTTTGCTTTTATCCAGAGTAGCTTTTACAATAATTTGTTTCCGTTTATTTTTCATCTGAGTTCAAATCTGAGTGTGTTAAAAGAAGTTCGCTTGCTCTTATCCACAATGATGCTAGTTTAGTAGTCATCAGAGCCGGATATGTGGCCGCCCGCTTTCCAGATTATTTTCGAATCCGGGGGGCTGGAGGAAAGTCCGGGCAACATAGGGCAGTGCACCTCTAGAAACCAGGCAAGTAATTGACGGAAAGTGCAACAGAAAATATACCGCCGATGGTTTCTCTGGAAACACAGGTAAGGGTGAAACGGTAGGGTAAGAGCCTACCGCAGTATTGGTAACAATATTGGCATGGCAAGCCCCGTCAGGAGCAAAACCAAGTAGGAACCGCGTGCCCTTATGGGCGGGGTCGCTGAAGCCCCAGCAGGTTCGGGTGGTTGCTAGAGCATTATGGTAACATAATGCGCAGATGAATGGTCGCTCACGACACAGAACCCGGCTTATAGGCCATCCGCATTTTATCAAACTGACACAAGGTTTCAGTTCAACAGCCCTAAGATGCTGTATTGAATTGTACAGTACCAGCATAAAACATTTCAACTCTTTTTAGACTAAAATGAGTTTTTATAGAGAATAATATAATCTTTTAAAACTTGCTCCTTAGGCAACTGCAGGGCCTCAACGTAGCAAAGCAAATAGCCCTTCAAATAAATTTCAGATGAAAATATAGAAAAATTTTCGTCTTCAATAGCTTTGAGATAGGTTATACGAATACATGTGATTTGTGCGAGTTCTTCCAGAGTGACCGATTTTATTTTTCTAATTTGCTGTAATACAGTACCATTGTATGAAAGTTTACTTCCATGGGTTCTGAAAGTGGAGTAAAATTCTTCTAGTTTTTCTTCAGCAAGTTCATTTTTTATTGCAAGACTAAGGTATTGGTCCCGGCGTTCTTCCTGGCTTTCTGCTCTAATTTCTTTGGCAAAATTTACCTTTATTTCGTCCTCTTTCCTATCTTCTTCTTCTTCTTCTGTTCTAGCTTTTTTGGCAGAAGGGAACTGTTTTAGTTTTTTCCTTTACTGATTTTTTGGAGTACAGTGATTTAATTTTAGTAAGATGCTCTTTTTCAATGACAGTCTGCATCTCTGCTGAAACCATACCATGTTGTAATTCATCATCATATTTTGCACGAGCAACAGGATTAGCCAGAGTCACAAAAGCCTGACTGAAATACAGTAATATTTCTTCAGTCTCATCTTCCGGAAACAAGGAATATGCAGCAAAGGCATCTAATTGAGTTTCCTCCAGTTTACTCTCGTAAGCATCTCGAATTTCTACCAATGAAGCAGTTTTTGGTACTTCAAGAATCTGATAATAATTTTCTTCAACCTGTGGATTATTTGCCAGAGAAGTCATAATGCTAGCTGTGATAACAGATTATTTTTTTTAGTTCTTTCCTTCTCTTCCTGTAATAATTTTTCGCAGATTATTGACAGTTGCTTGACTGGCACGCTCTCCAGTGAATTCTTTGCTAAAGGTTCACGATCTATTACAGACTGCCTTACTGTTTCATCAAAATCTAAATATCCCGAAATTTTCACATTCAGGTTAAAATATTTTAAACATGCTTTTTCCATTGCCACACCAATCCTTTTTTCTTTTTCAGAACGTACCTGATTCAGGATAATGCTTGGGATGAACAACTGCTGCTGTTCCTCTATAAAAACAGCCGCATTGCCTCCCAGTTTATTCAAGTAAGCAATGAGTTGTTTCGGGGTATTAATGTTGAATGGATTGTCCTTTCGCAAAATATTTTTTATCGTTGATTTCATTCTAAATTTTTCACTGTTATGAAGAATTTGACGATAAAATGAATTCTTTAAAAAACGATAGGCATTTTCGATTGATGTCGGTTCAGGAATTACAATAATTATTTGTGTGTCTGCCAGCAGAAAAAAATCAACTGTGTTGTATGCAGTGCCTGCACCTAAATCAATCACAATATAATCTGCATCCAATTGTCTCAAGGCAGATACAAAACGACGTTTTTGAGTGTGTTTCATATTTGCTATTTCGACCCCGTCTTTGGCTCCGCTGATCAGACGCAATCCCGGCATATCGGTGGGTATTAATAACTTTTTAATGTCAGGTATGTCTCTTTCAATGAATTCTGTAATCCCTTTAATGGGATTGCTCACACCAAGCCAGGTGTGCAGGTTTGCTCCACCCAAATCCAAGTCAGCTAGTACTACATTGTTCCCCTTTTGAGCAAGCAGAATACCTAAATTACCGGCAACATAACTTTTGCCAACGCCTCCTTTACCTCCACCAATAGCCCAAATTTTCTTTTCCATTTTACTAGTTTAAGTCTTTAGAATTAAGTTCCTTTTTTTGTCGTTCTTAATCTAAAATTGCAAATAGTTGGCCAATTTTAATTTATAAAGATTAACAGTTAAGCATAACATCTTTGTTTTTAGTGGCTTAAGTTGAAGGCAAAGGCGAGATTATCCAAGCCGGATCATGAAGTTCCTTACTTTTTTAAAGGTTTTTAGCAGGAGGCCGATACATATTACATGCGGGTTACTATACTCTTTTAAAGAGGAATTTAAACAAGAAATCCAAAACTTCAGTAATTTTACAAAAGACATTCAGCAGGCCAAAACAAATGTTTATGCGCTATTTTATTTTTTATGTTTCAGTCATTATTTTTTTGCCCGCTTGTTCAAGTACTACTCCTGATTTTCCACAACAATCCTTTCGCAGCCGGTTAAGCGGAGGAGATCGTCATATGGGATGGAGTCTGAATTATTTTGACAGCTGGCAGAATGGACTTCAGCCCCGCTACCTCCAGTTGGCAGAACAGCACACTATAGCGGCAATAAAAATGTTTGCCCACCTTGAATCTGACACATCGCCGCGAATCAGTGAGTTTTATGTAGTACGTGAAAGACGTACACGCAGTTGCAGACTGCTGGCTGAAATACAATTTGCAGCAGGAAACCACGGCTACAAGCTAAGTTCCCGTACTCCAGACGGGTGCGTACATTTTTCCTGATTTTATTTTAGTCGGTTGAACCCACTTAATCCGTCTTTTACTCTTAAAATTTCTGACTGATAGCGTTTTGATGCTGTAAGATCTCCAATATTTGTATAGTGTGCACTGATCAAATCAAGCAAGTGCAACTCACCTTCAATGTCATCCAACTGTTGTTTGATTGCAAGATGTTCTTTGTAGGTAGCTACTAATTCTTCATCATTTTCCATTGTTGAGTGTGCACGCTCAATCCTTTCGTAAAGGGGATCCATTGCTGAAATATTCACTCGCTGCCGATTGTAGTTAAGCAGATCCTTTAGCAGAGGCAAGGCTTCTTCATATGAATCTTTTTCTTCAAGAGTCTTCACTATTCCATCCATGACACTTTCATAATTGGTTTGCTCTGGTTCTTCCTGAATATTTTTTCCCAGTTCTTTTTCAGTCTCTGTTTTTGTTTCATTAGTTTTCAAAGAAAGTTCCGGATTCAAAGTTGAATCAAGTGGAACCCCAAGCTTTTCAGCTAAATGCAGCACATCTGAACTTGGCTTTTGACCAAGCTCTTTGAGAAGCTCCAGATAACTTTTAAGACTGGCACCAGCTTCTTCCATTCTGCCTGCTTCGCATGATATTGTTGCAAGTTTCAGCAGTCCTTCCGCTTCAGCATCTTTTTCTCCCCGAGGAGTAGTTTTCCGTAAAGAATAAACCAAACCGTCCTCATCTTCCAGATTGTCTGTTGCCGGTGCCGGGGCAAATAAGTCTTCATCACTGAACTCTCTTTCTTCTGGTTCAGCAAGGGTTTCTCCTCCAGGAATCGGAATCAGTTCATCTGCAAAAAGATCCTCATCGAATTCTTCCTGGGGCTCTGCAGCAATATCTCTTGTTTGTCTTCTTATTTCCTGATGTTTTCGAGAAAGAATTTCCAGAGCTTCTTCTCCAGTACCTAGTTTGCGGCCTGTCTTTTCTTTTTCCTTGTATTTTGTCTCCTGTTTTTCAGCAACTTTTTTGTTTTGTTCTTCCGCTGCATCGTCATTCTGCTCCTCAACTGTGTCTTTTGCGTTACCTTCATCCTGTTCTTCTTGAAGATTTTTTGCATCTTTGCTCAAAGTAACTTTCACTTGTTCTACATCCTCCAGTTCTTCAGAAAAAGTATCAGGAGCATTTGTTGAATTGGCTTTTTCATATGCTTCTGCAACCAAAGCCTGTGTTTACATTTTTTTCAGAGGATATAACTGAATCTCCGGCAGAATTCGGAAGGAGGGTTTAAATTTAATTTTTCTCTGAATTGTTCAAAAATAGATTCGTCAACACCAGAAATTAGATTTTCTGATTCAGAAGTATCTTTGATCAGCTAAATTTTCTTCATTGCCGCCAGAAGTTACTGAATCACGAAACGGTTCTGAAGAAAGAACAAGATCAGGATAAAATACAACTTTTGTAATTCTATTCAGTACAATCCAGATACAAAATGTTGCAGTGATCAAAACAAAAACACTTAGACCAATTTCCCACGATATTTGAAACATTGAAATAACTGAAATACCTTTAATAGTAGAATGAATATTCTCAGCCGTCCAAGAGCTTATATCGTTTAAGTTAGTAAACAAATCAACAAATATTAATTTTGACTCTTGTTACCTGCAAGTTAGTTAAATCCAAGATTGCGTAAATGCCGTGCATTGCTGGACCATTGTTTTAAAACTTTCACATGAAGTGCTAAATGAACCTTGTTTCCAAGTAATCGCTCGATTTTTTTCCGGGCGGCAATCCCGATTGTTTTCAACATTTGACCTTTTTTACCAATGATAATTCCCTTTTGTGAATCTCGCTCCACACAAATATTGCAGGCAATCTTAATACATTTTTGATCCTCTTCAAATTGTTCCACTACAACTGCAACCGAATAAGGAATCTCCTGCTGCAGGCGCATAAACAGTTCCTCACGTACAAATTCACTGGCAAGGAAGCGTTCTGACACATCGGTAACCTGTTTGTTTTCAAAGTAAAATGGATGGATAGAAAGATATTTTTTCAGGGTATCAACCAGGTGTTCAACATTAGTTGATTTCAGCGCTGAGATTGGAACAATTTCCGCAAAGTCTCCCAATTTCGCTAATTTGTCCATGCTGACAAGTGCCTGTTCCTGTAAAATTGTATCAATTTTATTCAAAACTAGTACGGTCCGTTTTTCCTTTCCGGACAACATTTTTAGTATTTCCTGATCTTCACGATGCAAAACAGAGAGACCATCCTTTTTCAAAGAATTTTCAGGCAAAGGTTCAATTAACCACAAATTCAAATCTGTTTCCCGCAAAGTTTCTGTCGCATATGCCACTATTTTACGGTTCAGCAGCTTTTTTGCAGGATGGATTCCAGGCGTGTCAATGAAAACCATCTGTGTATTTTTTACAGTCCGGATACCAAGAATGCGATTTCTGGTAGTTTGTGCTTTGTGTGCAGTGATTGAAACTTTCTGTCCAACCAGTTGGTTCAGTAAAGTTGATTTACCAACATTTGGACGGCCTATTAATCCTATAAATCCACAACGCTGATCTTTCTCTATTTTTTCATCATTTTGTTGCCTGTTGACGCTAATTTTTTTCATGCACCAATTTTATACTTTTTTGGAGGTCCATAAATCAGAACCAGTGTGAAATCTTCAATAGGTTTTTCCGTTACCTCTGAAACCAGGCTTAACAGTAGTGATTCCTTTAAACCAAAAAAAGGGATGCACAGCTGCTCAGTTCTGAGTTTAATGCCGATTTACCGGAAGACCGCCAGAGCATAATTAAAAACTTCTGTCTGTTGAGGACGTAGTTTCCATTGTTCAATTTGTTCATCTTCTGACTGGCTCTGAAAAATCTGTTCAGTGCACTCAAATTCATTCCAATTCATACTCAGCCAGTTTTTTGCCTCTACCGTACTTGAATTTTCAGGCCAAGGATTTGCTGAAACTTGCGGATAAAGACGCGCAAATGTTTTTGCATTTCCACCCGTTAAAATCAAATTCGTTCGGTTCTGAGGATTAGCAGAAATAACCTCATCCAACTGTAATAACTTTTCCGTAATTATTGATTCCAGCTCATTTTCAGGATTGACATTTTCCGCAGCCGCAGCGAGCCTATATCTATACTGTACTGATAATTTCCATTTTTACCGCTCGGACTTTTTCCTGATTTCAGTAGAGATATTTCCAAACTGCCTCCACCTAAATCCGCCAAAAAAGTTTGTTTTAACGGATAGTCCAAAACCATAAACGGAGGCAAAAAAGATTTTACACCATCCGTTAAACATTGACACTCTTCTGCTCCGGAAAGTATTTTTAAAGGATATCCAACTATTGATTCAATCAGGGCAGCCGTTTCAGCATTATTTTTTGCTGAGCGCATTGCACTTGTAGCGAGTTATCGATAATTTGAGGTCGGAATATTTTTGAACCTTACTTAGCAAACCCTGAATTGTCTGCAGCAACTGTTGAAATAATTTTTCAGAAATTTCTCTGGAGTCAAAAACTGAATCCCCCAAACGCAAGTGGGCACTCCACCGTTCAAGTACTTATAATCTGCAGGAACCCCTCAATTCTCCTACAATCATGCGTACTGCATTACTGCCAATTTCTATGGAGGCAAAGGTCTTTGGACTCATCTCTTGAAAAAAAGTAATAAAATTGAGATCATCAGAGACAGTTTCGTATTTTTGCTCCCACTTCTTGCATTTCTCCTTCAGCATATTGGACATGTTCCCGGAAAGGTCTGGGACTGCCTTTGGTGCGCGGCAGCACGTGAAAGTGGACATGCGTTATCTCTTGTCCGGCATTTAAACCGTTGTTGAGAATCAGGTTATAGTCAATTCCATCGAATGCTGTACTAACTGCTTTTGCCACTTGTTGCATTGTACGCATCAACGACAGAGCCTTTTCTGCAGGCAAATCTTCTAAGCGCTGCTTGCAGTAATTGGGCCAAAAGCAATGTCGCGCGCTGGTCGTCGGGCATGATGTCTAAAAATGCTCTGGCATCTATTCTCTAGAATTTTTTCACAAGGAATTTCACCTTGGATAATTTTGGTGAAGATCGAAGCCATTTTGTGGTTTCAGCTTTAAGTTTAAAAGTTTCAGGTTTGAGGCTCGAGGTACGAAGTTTGTTGTACTTCGTTTTTCGTTTACCGTTGCTGTTTTTAGTTGTTCACGGAGTACTGATTGCAATTTCAACTCAGCTTTTATCTGCAGAATCCCACTTTAAAACGCAGGCCCCACACTACAAAATAGACGTTTCTTATGATCACGATAAGACACTTCTTGTGGGAAAAATGCAAGTCCGTTTCACTCGAAACGCTTATCCGACTAATGAATTACTTTTTTCTCTACCAGGAAACCGTTTCAATTATCCAGATGAACGGGGTACCAGAAAACACAAAATAGTACCTGTCTTTTCTCTGAAACGCTTTCAAGATAATCTCGAAGATCCAAAAACTCCAACTGGTTTCAGTACCGGCAGCTTAAAGATCAATTCCGTGAGTGCGTTCACTCAAAATCAATCAATAGAAAAACACCCGCTGAAATATTCACTGGAACCAAATCCCGACCTGGAGGTTGGTTATTCAACTTCAAATGGTCTGCTGCGAATATTGTTGCCAAAAAATCTTCCTGATACAAAAAATTATCCTGGAGAGTCCACTGTTCTGATCGAGTTTTCTACAAATTTTCCCGAACACACACAAGAAGGTACGGCCAATGGAATGTTGGTGACAGTAAATTGGCATCCAAAACTCTTAACCTGGAATGAAATACCTGGATTGAATGAGAAAAAATGGGAAACTACTGAAGATAATCCCTCACCTGCCACATTTGAGGTTACCTGGAAAGCAGTTCAGGCGGGAACATTAATCACGACCCCGGGTCATCAAAAATTGTTGGCGGGGCAAGTTGTAACTCTTTCTGTTACAAAGAGACCAATTAAATACTTCCCCTTGATTTTTTCCAGAGTTCATCAACAATTTTCCGGAAATGAAGGAAGAACAATGTTGGTGAAAAATACAAGCACTACAGCTGCTAAAACTTCTTACCAACTGACTTCATTTTACTTGGAAGGTCATGAACGAAGAGCTGAACTTCTGCATAATTGGAGCGCCAGTTTTTTGTCATTTATGCATTCACGTTATGGACTCAAATCGCCCTGGGAATCAATTAGGATAGTTGCAGTTGAAGCAGAATATGAGCAGGTGGACGTTTTAAACAATTTGATCCTGGTCCCCCTGCCGAACTACAAAAGGTCAGAATTTCTGGACCGGCAGTCTCTTGGATTTTTGACACGGCGACTGGCGCAACTTTGGTTTGGAGAGTCAATCTGGAGTAACCAGGATACTCAACAGTGGCTCAATTTGGGGATTCCTGCTTTTTTTGGACTACGTTTTTTTCAACATAATTTTGGTGCAGATGCAGGAATTTTTGATAGTCTTGACTGGATGAATCCACGTTACCGGGATCATTTTTTTGAAAAAATGGCAAACTCTGTTTCACCAAAATTGAGATATCCCATTCTCTCATCTTTCCGAAAAAATCCTGACTCTCAAAAATATTTGCAGACACTTACCTACAAGACTGCAATGGTTCTTTCAATGTTGGAGTACACACTGGGAGACAAGGCATTTAAAAAAGCTATCCAGTACTTTTCCCAAAATTATCAGCAAAATGTAATTGAACTGGTAGAATTTCAGCAGGCAATGGAGAAGTTTAATTATTACCAACTCAGAACTCCTCTACTTCCTTCCGGTAGCCCTTACAATATGGATGGAAACGGTTCATTGGAATGGTTTTTTTCACAGTGGTTCCGGACTGTACAAACTTTGGATTACAGTTTTGGAAATTCAACTACTCGAACTCTGCCCAATGGATTGTATGAGACTGAAGTAAGTGTCAATAAAATTGGACTTGCTCAAATGCCGCTGGTAGTTTCACTTATCACAAAAGACGGTAAACAGTTTCGCAGTCTGGTACCAGGAATTAAACAGCAGGAGACAGTAGTCTTTCAAACGGCGGGTTTTCCGGATAAAGTTTCACTTGATCCAGAAGAACGATTGCTGGAAACATCGAAAATCAATAATCATTCTTATAATTTTTTTCGTGTACGTTTTGGTTTCGACTGGGAAAAACAGCGTGAACATTTGGTGCTTTTAGTTCCTGGATTTGGGAACAATGCCTTAGATGGAAATTCTGTTGGTGTAGGAATAAGATACAGGTTTGATGACTATCGTATTTATGCAATTCCTGGATACGGGTCAAAAAATAAAAGAGGACTCTACATTTTTAATCTCGACCGTGAACACCTGGGATTGCATGGATTGGAGGCTGGAGTTAGTGCCAGTGAGTATGGTGGAGTACGTTCCCAGGGCATCCGGGCAACATACGAACCCTCTAATAATCCCGGTGAACTGGAATATAAGTTCCACACCAGTTTTTCCCGGGAGGTCCTTTTTTCGGCTCGCAACAATCCTGAGAACAGTGATGTAATTGAAACCGGAGAATCAAACACTTTTCTGCTGGAACATACGGGTGCTGTCAGCCCCATAGACTCCTACCAAATTAATTGGAACATCTGGAACGAACAGCCCTCTTTGGAAATAGGAAGCGATTTTTCTTATGTACGCTGGCAAGCAAAACTTGGACAAATATTACGCGTTGGACATAGGAAATGGTTTGAGTTCGATATCATACACGCTTCAACTTCAGGGGAATCTCCGCTGCAGAAAAAATTTCAATTGGGAAGTCCCGCTGTATTACGTGGATATCCTCAACAAACTAATTTGAGTGACGACAATCTGTTGGCTTCAAGATTGAATTTCAAGTTTCCCTTAATCACTAAACCTTTGTGGGGAATGATGAGTGCCTTTAAAATACAAGGTACTGTGTTTTATGACCAGGGTAAAATATGGTCAAAAAACATTTCATATGAAAAAGCAAAACACCTGGAAAATGCCGGAATGGGTATTGAGTGGACGCTGGATACTGCTTCACTGTTTCAAGTACCTCTGAAAATTGAAGTAGCCTTTCCGTTGAATGATCCTGATTATAAAAAACCACAGTTCATTTTCCTGGGTGTCCTCACAGGAAGTTAAAATACATACGTATAATATTTCAGGGTATCCTTGCTTTTTTTATTTTAAAGGTAAAAACAGCATCCACTGGACGTTTCTTGTAGATATGCGACAATAATTTAATACTGAAATTACTTGACGTGGAACATACACTAAAATACTTCAACTGGACAGTCACTAGTTTTGTAGTATTATCTTGAACTTAAGTGAGGGATCTTTTACGGTACTCAGCACTTTGTCAGATATCTTCCTTCGGCCGAGATGACAAATTAAAGTCAATAATATCCGCACCTTACTTTAACTCATGACTCACGATTAATACAATTATAAAATGATTTAAAATGCTGTCGAGAAAACCAAAAAAAAAATCCCTCCTTGATGAGCTCAAAGTTAAAAGAGCTTCCTCAGTCAGATCAAAATATTCAAAAGATAGTCCTTCTGTGAGTACCCGCAAAGAAGGTTTGTCTCTGCTCTCACCAAAACCAAAACGCAAAAAGTCTGCAGCTGATGCTGCAACTTCTATCCTTGATGAGCTCGGAGTTAAAAGAGCTTCCTCAGTCAGATCAAAAAAAACAAATCCGCTAGGGATTCAAAAAAAAGCTGAACAAAAAAAAGAAGCACCCGAAGAACTGGAATCCTGGGAAAGAAAAATCCTCAAGAACCATGAAATTCAAATATCACATACTAAAACAAAAATATTAAATAAATCGGCGACTAAAAAGACAGAGCAGAAAAAGTTTGAGAAAATCGATTCGAGTGCCCAAAAAACGGCTGAAAAGCCTGAAGTTAAATTCGGTTTTCATGAAAAATTTGTTTTGCTTTCCATGTTGGTGGTAATGGGTGTTGCGTCTCTTGCTATTATCGGAGGACATCTTAAATTACTGGATACAGCTATTTTTTACCAGTTGATTGGCGGTAATGTACATCAGTTGGAGTTTGCAGGAGAATTTGAGGCAAGACTGGTAGAAAATGGATATAATCGTCTGCCGGTATTTGTAGTCGAAGGATCTATTCGGAACACCTTCAATGAGTCAGACCAGATTAAAAAAATACAATTGAAAGCTTTTGCATTTGATGCCGATCAACAGTTGATTACAAACCATTTCACCTATGCCGGAACTATATTGTCAGACGAACAGTTGGAATCACTAAATCCCATGGATATCAAAGCATTGCGTCATTCTTCCGAATTTGGGATTCAGGACTCCACTGCTTTAACGAACGACAAAAATGATTTATTGAATACGAGCCTTCCTCAAGACCCGTTGATCCCTTTCCAAGTAATTTTTATAAAGTCTGTTCCGACCATAAAAAATACATCACTTCAAATTATAAGTTATGTACGTAACAACAAGATTGTTTATGTACATGCTCCAAATCTCTAGTGATTAACGAGTTTGGGGGAAATATCCTGAATTTTCCTGCTGGAACAGTCCTGCTGATTTTTACAATTTTACCAAAATAAAATTTGTGCAATCCAAGTTTGAGTCCAAGATAGAAGCAATTTCTCCCAAACAGTGGAGTACCTTGAAGGGTACAGAGTTTCCTTTTTCTGAGCATAATTATCTGAATGCTCTGGAAGAAAGCAACTGTGTTGGCGAAGAATCCGGATGGTTGCCTTGCCATCTGACTCTGTGGGAAAAAAAGCAGTTACAGGGAGCAGTTTGCCTGTACGAAAAATATAACGGATACGGCGAATATATTTTTGACTGGGGCTGGGCAAATGCTTATGAAAAGTATGGCCTGAATTATTATCCAAAATTAGTTTCTGCTATACCTTTCACACCGGCAACCGGCCTAAAATTACTTGTGCATCCGGAAGCAGATACCAGTAATGTCAGGAAGAAACTCTTAGAAGAGGCGTTGCTTTGCATGCGTTCAAAAAACTGTTCTTCTCTCCATTTTTTATTCATTACTGAAGAAGAGCTGCCAGTCTTTGAATCCATGGGTTTTCTAATTCGGCACAGTTTCCAGTTCCATTGGAAAAACAATTTTTACAAGGATTTTGATGAATTCCTTGGAAACTTAAAACGTAAACGCCGGAAGGAAATTATACGGGAACGCAGGCAAATTCAACAGCAGATGATTAAGGTGGAAGTACTGGAGGGAGAGGCTATTTTGGTTGAACATATAAAGGGATTCTTGTTACAATTTATGAAAAAGGTGGAAATAGCTCTATCCGGATTTTTTTCACGTATCCATCAAACTATGTGCAATAAGATGGTGCTTTTTCTTGCTTATGTTGATGGAGATTGTGTTGCTGGAACAATAAATTTTAAAAATGGAAAATGCTTATATGGGCGGTATTGGGGTTGTAAAGGAAATTTTCGGAGTTTGCATTTTGAGTTATGCTACTATCAACCGATAGAATATGCTATCAGGAAAGGAATTAGTTTGTTCGAAGCTGGTGCTCAAGGAGAGCACAAAATACAGCGCGGTTTTCTTCCGGAACTAACTTACAGTGCGCATTGGCTGGAGCATCCAGGATTCCGGAGTTCAATTTCAAAATTTCTGGAAGAAGAGAAGGCGGCAATTGATCAAGGTATTGAAGAATTCACTCCACACTCACCTTATCGTTAAACAGTTCCTTATTTGATATTCGAAATTCGATTGTACAGAGAATTTTTGCAAATTCCTTTTATCGTCTCTGCATACCAGCGACCTCCACGCTTAGACCTCAGTCGCTGGCTATTGAGGAACCTGGCTATTTTGTGGTAACTCAAATTTTCATCTTCCCGCTTTTCCCGAATGAGTTTGGCAATAGCCAGTTCTTTTTCTACAGGCGTCAGTCGTTTGTTAAGATACGTATATCCAAAAGGAGCATGGCCTACACGTTCACCAATTTTCCGTTTTTGTTCAATCATTTCGCGGGTCCGGTCAGGAATTGATTTTGCGTCCCAAAGTGCCATTATACTGAGTGCATCTAAAACCATTTTTCCACTTTTTGTTTTCGAATCCAAACCTTCTGCTACAGAAACAAAACGTATTTTATGTTTTTCAAATAAATTAAATAATTGTTTGTAAAGACGAATTGACCTAGTTAACCGATCCAAACGAGCAACAATGAGAACTCCGACTTTATCCTGTACAATCAGGGTGATAAGTTTTTTTAAATTCGGCAGTTCCAGGCTGGCACTGTTTGATTCAATATCACGGAAAATCTTTTTGAGTGTCAGTCCCTTTTCTTCAGACCATTTTCGAATTATCCTGGCCTGATTTCGTGTGTCCAATTTATCAGGAGTTGGACGGTGGTTGTTTAAACGTGTATATCCGTAAATACTCATTTTTCTTTTATTAAATACTAAGCCATGTTTTAAATCTAACAAAATAATCAATTAAACTTGCCTGACGAGACAGTCAGTTTTCTTCTTCTCCCATTAAATCAAAATATATGTCTCGAGCATGATTAAGATGATTCCTCATGATAGCTTTAGCCTCTTTGGAATCTTTTTGACGAAGAGAGTCTAGTAAACATCGGTGGTCATCCAGGATGGTAGTGTGCAGCTTTTTCTCTTTCATCCGCTCAATCAATTTTGTCCACATCGGAGAATTCTGCTGCTGATCCCAGAGAAATACAGTTATTGTTTCCAAAACACTGTTTCCGGCAGCTTTGGCTACCAGCAAATGAAATTCTCGGTCCCCGTCAGCACCAATCTTGTTTTCATGCACCATTTTATCTATTGCCTGCTCCAGTTGCTCCAGGCTGCCCGTGTCAATACGCTGTGCGGCAAGCTCTGCAATGGCACCTTCAATTTCTTTGCGTGCCTCAATTAATTCAAGTGGACCCGGCCCAATGTCAACAGAATTTTTACACATTTTCAGTTTTGGACTTGAAGTGTCCAAAACGTAAATCCCAGAACCAACCCTGACTTCAACCAAACCAGAAATTTCAAGTGCAATCATTGCTTCACGCACCGTCGGACGACTTACTTCGAGCTGAAGTGCAAGTTCCCTTTCAGGTGGCAGACGCATACCCGGTTTGAGTTTTCCTTTTTGGATTAATTTAGATATTTGTTCTGCAACTTGTTCAAAACGACGTTGTGAGCGGACTGCTTTCAGGAGCATTTGATTATTCCAACTGGTGATTTATTGTTTTGGAAAAAGACAATTAATTTTCATGACGAGTTCGTAGGAAGACATCAGCAAAGCTCATCAATTCCTGCAATGAATCCTCTGTTTTATGAGTACAATGGTCAAGTGGATTCTGTTTTATGACAAAATTAATAATTGGTCTTACAATTATACCACTTGATAGAGTGTTTTTAATAAGTTATTCTTAATTCCAGCAATACATCCCAAACAACTTTATTGAAGCCTGCGAAACATTTTAATGAAGATCGTTTTAATCACAATATATTAACAAAATTATTTTAATATTGATGAGCGTGGAACATGTCATTTGAAAAAAATATCCGCAGCGAGTTTGTCCGGATTCTTGGAAAAGAGTGGGTCAAGGATGATCAAGTAACACTTTACACTTACCGTTGCGACGGTCTGGCTCTTTACACTGCACCACCTATGGGTGTATTGTTTCCCGGAACAGTTCAGGAACTTTCATCGGTCATCAAACTACTCAATCAATACAAGATCAGTTTTGTCGCACGAGGCGCCGGCACCGGACTTTCGGGAGGCGCAGTTCCTCAGGAAGGAAGTGTGATTATTGAAATGGCCCGTTTCAAGGAAGTGCATGAAGTAGATTGGGTTAACCGCACAATTACAGTCGGTCCCGGAGTAATTAATTTACATATTACTGAGAACGTCCACTCTCACGGCTACCACTATGCTCCTGACCCTTCTTCGCAAAAAGCCTGTACCATTGGCGGCAATGTAGCAGAAAATTCTGGAGGGCCGCACACACTCAAATACGGAGTAACTGTTAATCATGTGCTGGGTATCGAAATGGTTTTGCCTGACGGTGAGTTAGTCACACTTGGTGGAAAACATCTTGGAATGCCAGGACCGGATTTGCTGGGTTTGGTAACTGGTTCTGAAGGTACTTTTGGCATCATCAGTAAGATCATTTGCCGTCTTACTCCAAACCCAGAAAAAGCGGTAACTTTGCTTGGAATATACACTTCAGTTCGCAATGCCTGCGAATCTGTTTCAAGCATCATTCGTCACGGTATAATCCCGGCTGCAATGGAAATGCTGGACAAAATCACAATTTCTGCCGTTGAAAAAGCACTCAAACCTGGTTTTCCTTTGGATGCGGAAGCTGTGCTGATTGTGGAACTGGACGGTTTGGCAGACGGACTGGATGCTGAAGCAGAGACAGTTGAAAAATTGCTCAAAGAAACTGGAGCAACTAAAGTCAATCGAGCTCAAGATGAGGCAGAACGTGCCAAAATCTGGCGTGCACGTAAAGAAGCTTTTGGCGCAATTGGTCAAATATCACCGAGCTATTATGTGCAGGACGGTGTAATTCCTCGTAGCAAACTTCCGGAAGTACTCGATGAAATCACAGCAATTGGTAAAAAACACGGTTTGACTGTAGCCAATGTTTTTCATGCAGGAGACGGTAATTTGCATCCGCTGATTTTGTATGATTATGAAAATCCTGAAGAAGTTGAAAAATCTCATAAAATTGGCGAAGAAATATTAGAAGACCTCATAAAATTTGGTGGAACATTATCTGGAGAACATGGAATTGGTATTGAAAAAGCCGAGTGGATGTCTGATCTTTACTCAGAGACATCGCTAGCTAATATGCAGAATGTACGTGTTTTTTTTAATCCTGAGAATTTGCTCAATCCGGGAAAGATTTTTCCGCATCCCGGACGCTGTGCTGAGTCAAAAGCAGGAACACCTCCGCCTAATCTGTCTGCCGTTAATAAAACAAAATTGGTTGCCGCAAAATCTGGAATAGCAGTATGAGCAAAATAGAACCTTGCTCCTTGGAAGAATTGCAAAATTGGGTTAACTCCCGTATTGAAACGCAAGTACCATTCAGAATTTGCGGAAATGGTTCCCGATTTGTGAGTACAATTTCAGGCAACCAGAAAGACATTCCAGGCGACATCCTTTCCCTGAAAAAACTCAACGGAACACGCTTTTTTGATCCGGATGACATGGTCGTTGGTGTGGAAGCAGGAATGAGTATCCGGACTCTACAGGGGATGCTGGCAGAGAAAAATATGGTCCTGCCTGTCAATCCATGGTTTCCAGATTCTTGTGTTGGCTCTGTAGTAGCCTGCAATGATTATGGACCAAACCGCATGGACATGGGGGGGCTTCGCGACTGTATCATCGGTATCGAATATATTAACGGGAAAGGGGAATTAGTACAGGCTGGCGGTAAGGTGGTAAAAAACGTTTCCGGTTATGACCTGACACGAATGATGTTAGGAAGTCAAGGCGGTTTGGGTGTTATAACTGCTGTTAATTTTAAGGTTTTGCCACGGCCTGTAGAACCGCATGGGATGTTTGGAATTTTCCGGAATGAAGCATGGTTGTCTCAGCTCAAGGAGCTACGCAAACTCAGGATTCCATTGAATTGGATTCAGGCTTTATCTACTTCAGACTCAAGCTGGGTTTTAGGTATGGGATATTCCGGAAACAAGCTGAATCGAGACCGAATTGAAGGTGAAATACGTGAAGTTTTTGGTAATACTCTGACTATTCAGCCTGACAGCAAATCATATTCAGGACAGATTTTCACTCCGGGAGAACAAAGGTTTACAGGGTTTTTACCTTCGATTCGTGATGTATGGAAAATGGAAGAATCACATTTTCATGTTTTTGCAACTTTGCCGACTGAAGAAATCTTTACCTTCCCTTTTGAAACTTTCCGAAAAGCAAATTTTAAAATTGCAGTTCATCCTACAGGAGGTGATATTCATTTTATGCACAAAAGCACAGAACGGAAAGAGCAGCTTCAGCATCTTGAAAAAATAAAATCAGACCTGATTCATGCTGACAGCAAGCTCCGGTGGGTGAGTTCTACACCGAAATGCTCTTTTATGGATCTGGGTAAATTTGGTGTGGCCAGTGGATATTCTTTGGTAAAGAGACTTAAAAAGCACCTTGATCCTGCAGGTGTTTTTTTTGCTCCATATTATGATTTAGAGTTTGACGAATGAGCATAAATTTTTCTAAAAAAACGGTTGTTTCGACTAAGGAGCTTTTCCGTCAGGCCGAATTTGATAACATTCTAAAATGTGTACATTGCGGACTCTGCCTGGAAAGCTGTCCTACATATCGTGAATTGGAAGATGAAAAAGATTCTCCACGCGGTCGACTTTATTTAATGCGTGGACTCTGGGAGGGAGAACTGGAACTCGAACAATCAGTAATTGATCCTTTAAGCCGCTGCCTTGATTGCCGTGCCTGCGAAAGTGCTTGTCCTTCCGGAGTACCTTATGGAGAACTGCTGGAAAAAACACGTGGAATTATTCTAGAAAACACACCTCAAAGTTTGAAAGAGCGTGTATTACGGAATCTCTTATTAAAAGGGTTATTTCGCTACACAAGCATGATGATTGTAGCAAGCCGTATCTTGAAAATATATGCTGCCACAGGATTGCCCAAATTAATTACTAAAACATTTATTGGAAAACTGCTTCCTAAATCATTTGTTTTTCAACAACACCTGTTGCCCAATTGTTCAGGAGAATCGTTCAAACGCAAATATGCTGATCAAATCCTTTCACCTGTTTTTCCAGAAAAAACACTACACACTACAAAAATTAAAAAATCTAAGATCAGAGTTGGATTGTTTTCCGGATGTATTATGGATGTTTCAGAATCGGCAATTCATGAATCAACATTGACACTGCTGCGTCATTTCGGTTGTGAAGTGGTTGTACCGGGGAATCAGGGCTGTTGCGGCGCACTTCATGTTCACAGCGGTGACAGAAAGACTGCCCGTGAATTTGCTCTGAAAAATCTTGCTGCCTTTGAACCTCGTCATTTTGATGCAATTATCACGAATGCAGCAGGCTGCGGAGCTCAGTTGAAGGAATATCATCACCTGTTTCCAGATGAAACTAATGGGGGCGAACAGGACTGGATCGGTTTTGAAAATAAAGTAATAGATATTCTCGAATTTCTTTCACGCTTCCCGGAACTACTGGAGAGTCTTTCCTGGCGTGAAGATCAAGACATAGTACTTTATGATGCACCATGTCATCTTATGCACGCCCAAAAAGTAGATGAAAATCCTCGGCAACTTTTGAACAGTTTGCCTGGAGTTAAACTGGTACCACTGAAAGAGTCCAGTTGGTGCTGCGGTTCTGCAGGAATCTACAATCTTGTTCAACCTGACCTCTCACGAGACGTGCTGAAGCGAAAAACCGAATCTGTTCGTCAAACTTTGACGGAAAACCCAAAAGCGAAAACTATTATCACCGGTAATCCCGGGTGCCTGTACCAAATTCGTGCCGGAATCAGGAGTGAAAATATTGATCTTAGGGTCCTCCACCCTGCAGTGTACTTAGTTGAACGTTTGAAAATACTTGGAACCAGTGACATTCCTAAAATTGCGATTTGAAGCCGCAGAAGCAAGTTCTCAATCCACTCCACAATCACTCACCTTTCCAGCGGTATAATTCAAGATTTGTTCGCCCATTTTGATCGAATTGGATACCTTCTGCTTCCAAAAGTTCCTGCTGAAGTAATTCTTCAGATCCTCCACTTCTCGTACTTATTCCCCCCTGAAAATTGATAACTCTCTGCCATGGAATATCGGAGTCAAAAGGAATTGCAGATGCAGCATAACCCACCATTCGTGCTGTACAACCACCAACTATATCTGCTATTTGTCCGTAAGTAGCCACCTTACCGACAGGTATGAGCCGGATTATTTCATGAATTTGCTGATAGATTGGCGACTTCACAGAATATTAACTGACGGATTTCGCTAAATCTCTAGTTTTTGTTTCTGTAATAGAATTTTCTGCAGAGGCAACTTTCAACTTATTTTGAACAAGTTGAAGAGGCTCTTGTGACTTTGCTGGTATGGAAGATTCGGATTTTTCAGCGTAAGAAGAGGTGTCTAAAATGCTAAAATCTTTTTCAAAAAAAGTCATCCAATCATTTAAATATTTTCTTATATAATAGTAGTGGTATTAATCTTATCTTTCTAAAATAATAAAATCATCTTCCAGCATCGGCATTGGATGGGAAACTACCTGGAATTCAGTTGTGCAAGTTCCAATTTCATTCCCCAAAAAAAGGAAATCATCCGGTTCGTTCCCGAAAAGTGCCACCTTGATTTGACCTGAATTTCCAACAATACCAAGACGTTTATAGGAACTGTTGACGCTGATATCGCGTAACTTTGCCATCACATCTTTTGTAACTACTGTCTCAATTAAAGGACCTTCTTCAGGAGGATTCCAGCGGGAAGCAAAATTAAAGGAACTGATTGCAGGTTTCAGGTCCAGAGTTTGCTCTTTGTTTGTACTGTGATTTTTGACATGCAGCCTGTTTGATATCACCTGAAACTCTAATTTTGCTGGATTTTTGTTCTTTAGTAATTTAATAAATTTTGCTTCTAATGGAATAGACCATACTGGTTCGTTTTCCGGAAATTGTGATGTCAGATTAGCAGAAACGTTACCCGATTTTATAAAAACATTTTTTGCAGTTGATTCCAGGACAAGATGTAGAGCTTCATCTCTAAATATCAGCAGCATTCTACCATTAAAGTCATTTTCCAGATCAACAATAATCTTATGCAGTTTTACCGACATTTTAAAGGAACCATCATCCTCAATTTTCAAGAATGGAGTCAAAGTTTCAGTGTAAGTATCTCCTTTTTGCTGGAAATGCCCATTCAGTTTTTTTTCATTCCAAAAAGTGAGTAATTCTGCCGGATCTATTCTACGCACATCACCTGGAAAACTGTTTCGTGCGGTTTGCCATGATAATGCTTTTTTCTCCTTGATCAAATCTAAAATTGTTTTCCCATTATGATCTGTTTGCTGAGTACGTTTGGCATTATTTATTAGGAGGATAGAAGCATCTTTAAAAGGGTATATTCCTACATTATCAATACAAATGAAAGGTCTGAAGTCTTTGGTTTTTTCATTCATTGGATAGACCTTGCCTGAAAACTGGTGTTTCTTTTAAAAGTTATGATAATATTCCTGCAAAATAATCTCTAGAAACATGGAGCGAGAAACGGGGTTCGAACCTTTTAAAATAGCATTTCCCACCTATTCTACTTTTTTCTTCATTATTCTGTAATCCCCTATTGCACTTTGTAAATTAAACATTTACAAAGTGCAATCATTTCTATTCAGTTCTATCAAATTTATAAACTTGTGGGAGATACGGTGGGGGAAAATTAACACACTTTAATCTTAAGTTAGCATATGCAGCTTTTCAATTACATTATGCAACTATCAGACGAATTATAGCACATCTGTAAAACTAATCAATTAATAGTATAAAAAAATGCCAAAGCATAGCAGAAATAGTACCAGGCACAGTGGAGTTCTTTGTTGAACTTAACAGTGGGGACCAGACATTTTTCATTCGCTACAAGAAATACAGAAAAACCATTGAAGAGAGAGCCGGAAAGAAAATCTTTATTATTCCACTATTAGGAAACCAAATGAAACAAAACCCATCATCTCCTGTGAGTAACCACCACTAATTATTCAAAGTTAGACACCCCTAAAGTAAAATTTTCAATTCTTGTAAAATATACCTCTACACCAAGAGTATAAAAATGTTGACATATGGATAACATGGTTCTATTGTTCTCAATAATACAGGATTAATAAGTCAATATATTGTGAATGTATTGATTAGTCAAATATAAGAAAATAATGTTGAAAATGACTTCAACTGTAAATTACTTGGAAAAAAGGAAGGGAATATGAGTATATTCAGCATTGGTGCAATTCTTGTCGGTTTTTCGGCCTTATTTGGTTATATTAATCATCGGTTATTTCACCTGCCACACACGATTGGACTGGTGGTAATTGCTCTATTAGCGTCACTTTCTATTATTGGATTAGATCTGATCACCCCCTCATTTCAAATTGGACAAAGGGTCAGTAGTGTGCTTCGGATGATTGATTTTAATGAGACCCTGATGCACGGAATGTTGAGTTTCTTGATGTTTGCCGGGGCTTTGCACGCGGATTTTTCGGCTATCAAAAACAGCCGTTTAACAATAGGTGTGATGGCAGTCTTTGGCACATTGATTTCGACCTTTTTAATAGGAGTTTCAATGTGGTTTCTGTTAGGCTTTTTTGAATTCAAGATCCCCTTTATCTGGGCACTGGTATTCGGTGCTTTGATAAGTCCTACAGACCCAGTTGCTGTTCTTAGTCTTTTTAAAACTGTTAACGTCCCTGAATCATTGCAGGCAAAGATGACCGGTGAGTCCTATTTAACGACGGAGTTGGGGTTGTCTTATTCACAGTTGTATTAGCTGTCGCACTTGCAGGTGAAGGACATGGCGGTGAAATGGGTTCAACCGAGATTATTAAATTATTCTTTACCGAAGTGGCTGGCGGAGCCATACTGGGTCTAGTTGCAGGTTACATTGGTTATCGCGCTATGTACGGTATTGATGAATCTAGCCTCGAAGTTCTGATCACACTTGCCTTGGTGATGGTCACCTATTCACTAGCCCTCTCTCTGCACATGAGTGGCCCGATTGCCATGGTAGTCGCGGGATTGTTCATCGGTAACAGTGGGGTCAAATATGCTATGAGTGAAAAAACAAAAGATGACGTGCTGACGTTCTGGACACTAATTGACGAAATTCTTAATTCAGTTCTGTTCCTTTTAATCGGTTTTGAAGTACTAATTGTCGCAGAGAGTATCGAATATTTGTGGTTTGCTCTCCTGGCCATTCCGGTGACCCTTTTTGCCCGGACACTAAGTGTTTCTATTCCTATAGCTATATTATCACGCTGGGAAACCTTTACTACGGGGGCAGTACAGGTTTTGATTTGGGGAGGACTCCGAGGAGGGATTGCTGTTGCCCTGGCCTTGTCACTTCCTGACAATAAATACAAGTACGCCATTCTGACTATCACCTACGGCGTAGTATTGTTTTCGATAATTGTTCAGGGTCTTACCGTCAAACCACTTGTGAAATGGGTGGTTAGCTAGCAAGTTAGACTCCCACTAATTCTTTACACTCTGGGAACACTCAGGAGCTTGCAAGATTATTGTTTAATATTCGGCAACAACAAGAAATAAACTGTTATATCAAGAGTTTGTTTTGCTGTTGCCTGTGATTGGACAGTCAATACATTGAGAAGATTAGGAGGCTAAATAAATATACTAATACAGTCGATTTATTGTTTTTTATATAATCATATGAACAACTATTTTATGCTAAATTAGGAGTAAATTATGGCACGATTCTACGTAAAACTTGAAAATCAAAAAATAATTATTGATCCTAATTTAGACCAAAGGAAACTGCAGTATGCAATTCCAGAAAAAAAGTAACAATGAAATTGTATATTTTTGAATCCCCAAAAGATAAAGGAGAAGGAAGGATAGATTTTTTTGCTTTTGGAAAGAATATACTGACAGGTGATTTTACCATAAAGATAATTGATAATAATCTAAATGTTTATATTGAAAATATGACTATTAAAAATGGCATTGAGAGAAGATCCTGAATTTTTTCTTGATGGATTTAAAGTGGATTCAAATACATATATACCAATAGGTGGCAATTTGAAAGAAGAAAAATTTCATGGAAAGTATTATGATAAGATTGCAAAAAAACAAGTTAGAAAAGAAGCCTCCAGGTACATGATTAACATTCAAGTTAGTTCCAAAGAATTTAAATAATTGTAAAGAACATTAAGTGGTTTGTTTTACAACAATGGAAGAGTAAACCTTTTCAGACACCCTCTAAGAAAAATCCACCTTCATAGGATACCCTAGTTTTGTGGTTGCGAGGGCAATAAACATCAAAATTATATGTAGTTGATTGAGCCAAGGGGGGGGTCCTTTCTTGGTTTTTAACTTTTTTCGAATAATTTCTTTACAAATAAAAAGTTTCTACCTATACTGTATCTTCTCAACTGTGTGAATCATGAAGATGTGAGAGTGAAACTTAGTCTTGGGTAACTTGCAAATCAAGTTCATTATTAATTTAGACTCTTACGACATTGGGGTATTTCCTGATGTCCACATAAAAATCATCTTGAACCAATAGAAGGAGAGAAATATGAAAAAAGTTATTCAAACGTTATAGCAAATCTAGTATTTAAAAAACTCACCCTGATCGTAATGTCGTTACTATTGACGACATTTGTTATGGTGGGGAGTTTACAGGCTGCAAAAATTCGCATTGCCCTCGCAGAAACTCCATCTGATGAATTGGCTGCATTTTTTGTTGCCCTGGACCGGGCGAAAGCTAATGGCCTGGATTACGAGTGGACGGCGTTTGCCGACGAGGAGCTGGCAATTCAGGCTATCCTGAGCGGCCAAATGGATATCGGGTTTGGCACGCCCTATTCGGCAATGCAAAGATCGAAAGCACCGGTGCGGATCATTTTTCAATTGTCAAAATTGAAATTCTTCCCTGTATCTTCAAAAAAATACAGTTCCCTTAATGATCTTAATGGTGAGCCTATCTTACTTCACTCGCGAGGTGGAGGAACGGATTCGATCGCCAATGTTATTGAAGACAAACTGGGTATCAAATTCGGCAAGCGCTCTTATGTTTCGGGTAGCTCCAATAGAATTGTCGCCCTCGTTGCAGGCCAGGCGGACGCAACCATCGTTGATATGTCAAACAAGAACAAACTTGTTCGGACGCATGGTAACAAATTCAATGTGCTTCCCATGTTCGATGTTGATGCAAGCGACGAAGCTTTGTTTGCCAATCTGAACTGGATCAAAGCCAACGCTAAAGACGTCGATATCTTTGTCAAAGCGCTGCTCAGCGTTTATCAGGATTTTCATAAGGATCCGACGATCATCAGAAGGGAAACCAATCCTGATGGACCTATCGGGCAATTACCAAAAGAGGTTCTTGGTGAACTGGACGGTTTCTACACCGAAGCCGTGGCCGGTGGATTGTACGATCAAAATGGCGGTGGTGAAAAAGCCGCAATAGCCGACCTGGAGTGGTATCACAAGGCTGGTCATCTGACAGGTAAGCTGTCTGATCTGAACATCGATGACTTTTGGTATATGAAACCACTTTTAGACGCCACAAAGTAAGTATTGTTGTGGATCCGGCGTCGGCAAAGCTGGCGTCTGATCGCTCTTCAATATTCTAATTTAAGCAAAATGGCGAGTGGCGTTTATGCGATACAGGGCTTTATCTCTAAAATTTCTGTCGTCCGTTTTGATCTTCGGGGCATGGGAAGTAGCTGGCCGGGTTCCGGTTAGTTTTGCGTTTCCGACGTTTCTTGAATCCATGTCAGCACTTTGGGCGTTGACGATTGAGGGAACCATATTCACGGCGTACGCAGAAACCCTAAAACCGCTTGTTGTCGGTGTTTTGATCTCGGCATTTTTCGGAATTGGCCTCGGTCTCTGGGTCGGATTGAGCAAGAAGTTTGACTGGTTTGTTTCGCCAATTTTCATTGTCATGCAATCAGCACCATTGGCAGCACTTATCCCGCTGCTGATCATGGTTTACGGAATAGGTTTGACGTCGAAAGTGTTCGTAGTTTGCATCATGGCAATGCCGGTCATCGTCTTGAACACTAGCGGCGCAGTTCGTAATACCTCCGCCTCGATCATAGAGATGGGTAAGTCCTTTCTTGGGACAAGAAAGGAAATCATCCTGAAAATTATCCTGCCTTCCGCCTCGCCAATTATTTTCGTCGGGTCTTCGCTTAGGTATCTCAGCGGGCTTTATCGGCGCCATTCTTTCAGAGTTGAAGATCACACCAACGGGTGTTGGCGACATTATATCCTACAGCCGCTCCATTGCAGATTATCCCAGCATGTACGCTGCCATTTTCTCGATAATCCTGTTAGCGGTCCTTTTTTTGAACGTGCTAGAGCGCATTGAGATCATGGTATTCAAAGGAATTAACAAAGGGCTTGTCGCAGATTGATCCCTAGGTGAGAAGTAATAATTTATGAGCGATCAAACTACATCAGTGAACGCCGTAGAGGTTCGCAACGTGTACAAGAACTACAACGAAGTTGAGGCCTTGCAGGATTTGTCCCTGGACTTTCCAAAGGGTGAACTGACCTCGTTACTGGGACCGTCGGGCTGTGGAAAAACCACGCTTCTGAAAATAATTGCCGGCTTGATTCCCGCCACCAGCGGTGAAGTTAAGATCAATGGCAAGAAGGTGACGGGCCCCGGACCGGACCGGGCCTTTGTGTTTCAGGATTTTGCCCTACTTCCCTGGGCAAACTGTCATTAAAAATGTCTCCTTCGGGTTGGAGCTTCGCGGTGTCGCCAAGTCTGAAAGGGAAGCCATCGCCGAAAAATATATTGCCGATGTAGGATTGGCTGGATTTGAGCATAAATTTCCGCACCAGCTTTCCGGCGGCATGCGCCAACGAGTTGGGCTTGCAAGGGCGCTTAGTGTCGATGCCGAAGTGCTGTTGATGGATGAACCATTTTCAGCCGTTGATGAGCAGACGCGAAGAAAGTTTCAGGAAGATTTGCTGAATTTGGTTAAGAACGAAAACAAGACTTTCCTATTCGTAACCCATTCAATCGAAGAAGCCGTTTACTTGTCGGACCAAATCGCACTTCTGTTACCACGCCCAAGTAGGGTGTCTGAAATTATCAGGCCCAGCGGATTTCGCCACAAGGACATTGACAGTATCAGGAGAGATTCTGAATACCTTGATATCGTTGACCGTATCTGGGATTCTCTTCGCACTTATGTAGAGTAACTAATCGTTATGAAATTATTTGGTTATCAATTGCCGGCGATGTCCTCTCTGCTTATTTGGGGGCTGCTTTGGGAAATAGTGGGTCAAGTGGAATTGACTTTCTTTTTGCCAGCCTTGTCTGAAATTTTTGTCACGTTATCGGAAATTATCACGACAAAACCGTTTATCAAGGCCTTGAGCGAAACCGGGCAGGCTTTCTTTTTGGGCACCTTTTTTGCCGTTACGGTTGGCATCCCTGTGGGAATCCTGATGGGTAAAAATCAGCTCATAGATGAGCTGCTTCTGCCCTGGGTTAACGTGTTTCTTAGTGCACCTTTGACTGCGCTGGTCCCGGTTTTGATGATTCTGTTTGGTTTTGGATTGAAATCCATTGTCATCACGACAACGCTCTTCGCGATATGGATTATAATTTTGAACACGCGAGCCGGGGTTAAACAAATTAACCCGTCATTGGTGGAGATGGCCCAATCCTTTGGCGCAAAACCCATGGACGCTTTTCTCAAGATCTATTTCTGGGCGGCTCTGCCGGAAATATTAAGCGGAGTTCGAATTGGTTTTATTCGTGCTGTCAAGGGTGTCATCATTGGACAACTTCTCATCTCCATCGTAGGGTTCGGCGCCTTGTTTGAGCTGTATTCGTCACAGTTTCTTATGTCTCATTTCTGGGCCGTTCTGTTGGTATTGTTCGCAATGGCGTTCACAATTTCAGAATTCCTTGCATCACTTGAACGCAGGGTCAGCTACTACGCATCGAAAAGATAACTTCAACTATACACAAATATATTAGGAGATCATCCATGAATTTTGTCATCCCTCACATCAGTCTCATCGGCCGAAGTGACTGGCACCGACGAGCGTTTCCCGGTACGCCGGATCTATTGCATTGGTCGTAACTATCTGGCCCACATTAAGGAAATGGGAAACGATGAACGCAAGCCGCCGTTCTTTTTCCAGAAACCGCCTGATGCACTGGTGCCGACCGGTGGTGAGTTCCCGTACCCGCCCCAGTCCGATAATGTTCACCACGAAATTGAACTTGTAATAGCCATTGCTAAGGGCGGTAAAGACATCGCAGTTGAAGATGCCCTGGATCATGTTTACGGCTACAGCCTTGGTCTTGACATGACCCGCCGCGATCAGCAAAACAAGGCCAAAGCCGAAGGCAAGCCTTGGGAAGCCGCTAAGGGTTTTGATCATTCAGCACCAATCGCGCCGATCAGGCCGGTCAGTGAAATTGGCCATCCGGATTCAGGCAGGATCTGGCTTGCGGTCAATGGTGAGATCCGCCAGGACAGCGACCTGAATCTGCAGATATGGAACGTCCAGGAAGGCATTTCGCATTTGTCTAAGCTCTATAATGTCATGCCCGGAGACCTTATCTTTACGGGTACGCCGGACGGTGTTGGACCTGTAAATCCCGGTAACGTGATGACGGGTGGCATCGACGGTATAGGAGAGATCATAATTTCAGTCGTGTAAACAGAAATTTTTCCCAGGAAAGTAAGACAAGACAGTCTTCAAATTATCCGCGCTGTTGTGATACGAAGGGGGTTCTTTCTAAATGACTCACGATATAGTGTGGTGGTGAAAATATTGGTAAATTGATAATTTGGAAGATCGATTTGCTGAAGACAGATGCATGTTGGGTGCAAGTCAGAGAGGGCTACCCAAATAATGCTTGCTGGATTTATGGGGGAAGATTACTTGAGTTTCTGTTTCTAAGTGATTACAAATAAACATTAGATATAATTTATTTCAATGATTTAGAATTAGACATATTATTCTTATAAACTAAGATTTAGTACCTGCAATTAATTCCTACAAATTCTTTCCTGTTAGATTTACATCCATAATAATCATCACTAACTAATTAGATTGTAAAATGATAAAATATGAACACTAATTTACCCTTATGAAAGGAAGTGTGTTAGAAATTTAAAGGATGGAGAATGGAATAGTCAAGTAAAATCCACTTTGGGAAGTGGAATAAAATCTATAGAGGAATGTAGAATTGGAAGACTTTGAAACTGGAAAAACTACTTTATGGACGGAACAACAAGTTACAGGAAAGTGAATGGAAAAGTTTTTTGGTGAATGTCATATTAAATAGGATAAAACAATAATTCCTACAACTGACCTCATCATCTCCTGTGAGTAACCACACTAATTCTTCACAGTCAAAAAACCAACCCTATCACCACCTTTGGTCCAGTACTTTAATCACATTTCTTGTTTTGGTAATGATTCTCTTCCCCCCATGCACATTGCCAAATTGATGGTTTACTGAAAGATGGGGAATTTTTTGCCCAAGATCCAAATAGACCAACATTTCCTCTATTACCGGAACTTGAAGTGCATCCTGTGATAATTAATACTATTATTATTATAAGGAAACTCAATACTCTTTTTTGCATTTGTTCTATTCCTTTCCATGTTCAAAATATTTGCTTATTTAATGATCTGCAACCTAAAATCATTACTGCATTGGGTATTATGTGATTAGTTATATTCCAAATCACAAAGCTATGCAAGTATTTTTTTAAAATAATTAATTTTATGTAAACAATGCAATGATTGAATATATAATTATTTCAATATTTTTTACAAATCTTCCATTTTGTGAAATATTTTAAACAAACTCACATTCATAGAAAGTTCGACAAAAGTAGTATTGCAACAATCAATTCTGTTGCAAATTTACTCCAAAACTGTACCTTTCAATTTGAACTCCTAATAAAAATAGAACTGAATTATACATAAAAAGAGGTATATTTTTAGCTATTGTTCATATTTTACACATTTTACTAATTTCCTGTTTTAGTTTTACTATCACCTCCTGTGCTGAAATAATTATTATTGGCGCTGCAGGAGGAGCGGCATATTGGTATAAGGATGACATTAGCAATAAGTATGATGAATTTTCAAAAGAGTCTGATGAAACTGAAAAGACTGACGCAAAGGTCGAACAAACAACAGATTCCACTATTTCTGAAAAAACACCATCTTCCCGTCCTCTTTTTGTTTCTGTTGGTGGAAAAGGAACTATCCTTACCTCATCGAATGGAACCAAATGGACTAAAAGGGCTTCTGGATCAAAGGGTAAACTCAGAGCAGTCGCCTACGGTAATGATACCTTGGTAGTGGTTGGTTTTTCCGGAACCATCCTCACTTCATCGGATGGAACCAAATGGACTAAAAGAAAATCAGGAACTAAAGCACATCTTGGGAATGTCACATACGCAAACGATACATTCGTGGCAGTTGGTAATGGTGGATCCGTCCTCACTTCCTCAGATGGAACCAAATGGACGAAAAGTAAATCTAGAACAAAAACATCTCTCTATGGAGTAGCATACGGGAACAATACATTCGTGGCAGTTGGTTATAAAGGAACTATCATCACTTCCTCAGATGGAACTACATGGACAAAAAGGACATCTAATACATCAGTAGAGTTCAATGAAGTCATCTACGCAGATGACACCTTCTTTGCGTTTGGTTTCAAAGGAGTTATACGTAGCTCATTAAGTGGGGAATCATGGTCAAAAATAAAATCTGGAACACGAATGGGACTATTAGGAGCCTCCCACGGAAACAGTACCTTCATTGCGGTAGGGAATGCTGGAAACTTCATCACTTCCTCAGATGGAAAATCTTGGACTAAAAGGAATTCCGGAACTAAAAAACATCTCAGGGGAATCACCACTGGGAATGGTAAATTTGTGATGGTGGGTAATGCCGGGACCATCTTAACCTCACCAGATTCAACCACTTGGAGTAAAATGGAATCTGGGACATCAAGACATTTAAGGAGAGTGTTCTTCGAACTCGTGGAGTAGAGAGAATGAATTTAATTTGTGATCAGTTGAAGTAAACGCTCACTAATTCTTCACAGTCAGACTCCCTCCAAAACCATATTTGTAAAGAACAAAGTAAAGATTCGTTTTATAGCGATTTTGTATCACAGTCCATAATCAATATGTTTGCACTCTTTTGGGTATGGCAGGTGGGTGGGGTGTCCTTCCTGAAGGTGATAAATAAAACACTGTTTTTATATGTACTATAACAGAAGTAATCGAACATATTCCTTTATCAAACAGGTGTAATATCCTTTACAATTGAAGCCTTTTCGCCTTCCCATCTGTCAATAATAGTAGACAATTCTTCAGGTGTCATTTCAGCAAGATTTTGCTCATAGTTTCGTTGGGACTGTGAGTGCTTTCCAATGTCTCCAGCCAACTCCAGAGACGTCCTCGTAGCAGCTATCCTTGCACTAGCTGGTGCATCAGTATCCTCCATCACTTCTTTTAGAGTATGAACTGATGTAGACGCAAGTTCTGTTTGGTAAACTTTGTTTCACTCTTGCCGGATTTTGGTAATGATATTTGGTGATTGCGTCAAAGTGAATGCACTCTGTCTTGGGGCGGCAAAGCCTGCAAGGCGTGCCGCTTCAGTACGTCCCTTGCCCTGATGGACGAGGTAATATATAATATTTCTCTGCCTGTCTGATGATTGTACTTGTCCCAAATCTTCCCATTTGTAAATGGGTTTATTAAACAAGGATATTGTACTTTCATTAGTATCAAATGAACAATCAAAATCAGATAAAACAGGTGGGTAATACAGTGGGGGGACAGTTTATTAATAGCAATAGATACGTATTAATAACACATTACGTTATTGTTTTTATTAGTTTTAAGGCAGGAAAACGTGGAGCGAGAAACGGGGCTCGAACCCGCGACCTCAACCTTGGCAAGGTTGCGCTCTACCAGCTGAGCTATTCCCGCTTTGAAGGACTGCATTATAGGCAGTTCATAAGATATGTCAAGCACTGATAATTATGAAGTTAATATCGGCCAAGCCGCTTTTAAATAACTCAGCATTGAACTCTGTTTTAAGATTACGTACAGAAAGAGCTTGATAAGATATCATGCACATTTAATAATTAAAAAAGTTCACCTTTTCTGTAATTCCAAGAAAGATTACCTGTAAAAACTAAACTTTCATGAAATTTAAAATATTACAAAATAATATCAGCTATTTTCTGGTAATCCTTCTCATTTTTACCTTTGTTAAGCAGCTTGAGGCAGCCTCCCCTTCTTACCAGCCAGCACCGCTTCGGAATCAGTCACTGTTATTTGAAACAAGAGGTAAAGCCATCCGGGAATTTAAGTTGGATGTTTCCTCAATAAAAAAGCCTGTTGTAAAGAAAATAACCAACTCCAAAACACCTTACCGCAATAAATTTTGGAAAGTTGAAGGCAAACGTTATGACATACCAATCAGGGTTAATTCAAAAGTCAAAAGAATCCTGCGGAGGTACGCATCAAAGAATCGTAAGCATTTAATAGTTGGTATTCAGCGTTCCGGCAAATTTATGCCCATGATAACCAGGATGCTGCAGAAAGAAGGAATGCCGCTGGACCTGGCTTACATGGTTCCGGTTGAAAGTAATTTCAATGTTCGCGCTCGGTCTAATAAAAGTGCTGTAGGATTATGGCAATTTATTGCTTCAACTGGACGGATTTATGGTTTAAAAATTAATCGTTGGATTGATGAAAGGAAAGATCCTGTTCTCGCGACTAAAGCAGCAATCACTTACTTGAAGCACCTTTACGGTATTTTTGGTGATTGGGAACTTGCTATGGCTGCTTATAATTCAGGAGAAGGACGTGTAAAAAGAGCTATAAACAGGGCGAAGAAAAAAGGACGTAAACACAATTTTTGGTCACTACGCCTGCCTCGAGAAACCAGGGGTTATGTCCCGTCTATTATGGCAATGGCAGTCATATATAAAAATCCGAAACGCTATGGTTATGGACATGTAGTACCGCTTTCACCAATGGATGAAACAAAAGCCAGTTTGACTGTAGCTTTTTCTCTGGAAGAGGTAGCAAAGCGCTCAAAAATGTCTTTCAGTGTACTTCGAGATAAAAACCCTGCTTTGTTTCTGGGCGTACCGCCTATGACTCAGACGAGTTATTCGTTCTATGTTCCACAAAGCAATCGACAGGAGTTAATGGCTTCTCTGAAGCAGAAGCCGAACCCTTCAAAAAAATGGGGACATTCATATAATGCGCTTCTGGGCAGTTCTAATCGGGCGACAAGAGTACTTGAAAAATTTGGAGCACCAATTTATTTTCGTGTTAAGACAGGAGACAATTTATGGGACTTGGCTCGTAAACATAAAACATCTATTAGAAGATTAGCAAGGTGGAACAGGCTTAATTCGAAATCTGTTTTGCGAGTCAATCGCAGACTAAAGATTTATGTTCCCACCTGGCGGGTTTTCAGGGAAGTTGCCAGAAGTCCTTCTTATTCCAGTACAAGATTAGTTGCCCTGAAAATTCGGGTTCCAAAGGGAGGTGCCCTGTCTGTAATTGCTAAGAAATATAGGACTAGTGTCAGTAAATTGATGCGTTGGAATAAATTGAGCAGCCCTCATGCAATCCGCGCTGGACAAAGGTTAGTGGTTGGATACCGTAAAACTTCAAAAAGTAATCTGCCCCGCAAAGCAAGTGTGATTCGTGTTCCGCGAAATACTACACTGTCTCACTTAGCTATTCGTTACAAAACATCTGCTAGAAAACTGATGACCTGGAATGGTTTAACTAATTCCAGGCAACTTCGGACGGGAATGAAGCTTTATGTAAAAGCACCTGTAAAAATTAAACGAAAACAGCAAAAAAGAATTGTTGCAAAAAAGAGTTCAAGAACATTAATTAAAGAAGTGCGGCACAAGATTATTCGTGTACGTAATGGCGACACTCTGTGGGGAATTGCCAGAATTTACCGAACCACTGTTAAAGTGTTGGTTGCACTTAACGAACTGAAGTCTAAAAAGCACTTGAGACTAAATCAAAAACTGATTGTTCCTTACAGTTCATAAATCATTCGTCCCCTTGTTTTTACAGACATTTTTGCATTTTAATAAAAATCCAACATTATCTTTCTTTCATAAATATAAATTCATAACGGCTTTTTAATGGCAGCCTTTACCGAGGAAAAGAAAAAATTACTTATCGAAGCTCTTTCTTACATAAAGAGCTTCAATGGTAAAATAGTGGTCATCAAATATGGAGGTGCGGCCATGATTGAGGAGCATCTCAAACATGACTTTGCCCAGGATATTGTTTTGCTCCAGTCATTGGGAATGCTGCCTGTAATTGTTCATGGAGGAGGTCAGGAAGTTTCAAAGGCAATGGAAAGATTAGGCCAGAAAGTTTCCTTTATTGATGGTCTGAGAGTTACAAGTTCAGAAAATATGAAAGTTGCAGAAATGGTACTATCTGGAACTATAAACAAAGAAATAATTACACACCTGAATACTTTTGGCGGTAAGGCTGTAGGAGTCAGTGGTAAAGATGGGCACTTGATTGAGGCTATAAAAAAGCCTCAGAAAAGCGGCATTGATTTGGGATTTGTTGGTGAAATTAAAAACGTTAACCCTGAACTACTGCTGGTCTTGCTAAAGCAGGGATTTTTACCCGTTGTCTCACCGATTGGTCTTGGGAAAGATGGTGTTACATACAATATAAATGCAGATACAACTGCATCTCGCATAGCTGTTTCTTTGGGGGCACACAAAATAATCTTCATGACTGACGTAGACGGTGTCCTTAAAGAAGGGAAATTAATTGTTCAACTTACCGCAAGCGAAGCCGAAAAATTGATCCAGCAAAAGGTGATCAGCGGTGGAATGGCACCAAAAATTGAAGCCGGGCTTTTCTGCGTAAATAATGGGGTGGAATCTGCTCAAATAATCAACGGTACAGATTCTCACTCTGTAATTGCAGAATTATTTACCGACAGAGGTATTGGTACAAAGATTGTCCTTTAATAATTTTAAAAAGAATTATTGTTGCTCTGCAAAGTAAACCAATTTCACAGTAAGACTTTAATCAGGTACAACGGTTTTATTTTTAAGATCTATCCAAGAAATAATCCCATCTGATGCATGAAATACAGTTGTATAATGTTCTTTTTGGTCTAGAAAGTTAGCAACAATCCTACTTCTTCTTCCACTTCTACAAATTATAATTACAGGGTCTTTATTACTTGCTATTTTCTTCAGTTTTGACATCCATTCTTTAACATTGTAATTTCCATCTTTATCAAAAAATGTTAGAAGATTGCTTTTTTTAATCACTCCCGTTTCGTACCACTCCCTTTTAGTTCGTATGTCTATTAATGGAACCCCACTTTCCATTAGAATTATTATTTTATTATTATTAACCTCATATATATCAGCAAACAGTTGTGTACTGAATAAAAATACAACAAGAGTTATAGTGATAATTTTTATTTTCATTATTTAAATAATTTATACATTAAGTTTGATGTGCTCAGATTGTTTTATTTCTGACTCGTTTCCATAGTAAAAACCTTTTGGGCTGTCCATGCTCCAACCAACAGTAAAAGGGAAATATCCAGTACCGCTATCAGGGTCAGTGCAATAATTGGATCCAGAGTATTATTAAAAAAATTTATAGTGTTTTTATTAGAAAAATTCAACTCGTTTAATAAACGCCTTTGAGTGACGTCCATTTACTTTCTCAGTTTTTTTTACATCTATCTCAATCCCAAGAGCCGTTACAGGCAACTGTTTCTTACCAAATAATTCAAAAAATTTTGCTGAGAGATCAATTTCTGTAATAAATGTTTTTCCTATACTACCGTCACAGGGAATACAAAGATAACGTCCTCCATCTTGCCAGTAGTTGCCGAAATAAACGTGATCCGGTTTTTCATCTTTCCCAAGAAAAAAACTGATGAAATAGGGCAGATCCGGTGCAAGAACAAATCCACTGTCCAGTTTGGTGTCACCAAAAAAGACCATGAAGGAAATAGCTTCACGTGTGTTTCGAGTCTTGTCTTTGGGCCCACTCCAGTCTGCTCCAAGCGGATATTGATCTACTCCCCATTCAATGCGTATTTTTGAAACTCCATGAAGATATTCCTTTTTTTCAAACTCCCTAATCAGCACACCAAATTCTTCCTCGGTGGGTTCAATAACCAATTTACCGTCTTCAAAACGGAGGTTCATATCAGCTACATCTCTCCGTAACTCCCATTTGATTTTTTCAAACCAGTTTTGAACATTGCCGGATGCAGTTGAAAAATCCAATTCGTAAATCGTTTCTGCCCCGGCAGAAAATGTGAGCAGTAAAAATCCCCACAGGATAATTATTTTTTTATAATGTCCACGGAACTTTTTTTCTATACCCATTTATTCCTGTTTAAGCTGATAAATGTTCGCTGAATAACTGAAAGTTTCTTGGCAACCGGAGCAGCAATTGCAGTATGTATTGCTCCCAATTGCAGTATCATAAAAATACTATAGGCTACATCAGCAGGGCTAACTGATAAAGTTGTTTTGATATCACGGACTTGATCCGTGATCACGATCACCAGCCAGTTTGAGTACAAGGTTTGAAAAATTTCCCCTTGATTCAGGTTCTGCGCTTCCCTATGCCCGAAATTACTAAGTAGAACCTAAAGAAGTACGACTATTTTTCACGTGGGTAAACCTTGTTGAAACAGGGACTCAAACGACAGAAGTGGAAAGCTTTTAGTTTCTTTCAGGAAACACCGTTCAGTTATCTTCACTAATTGAATAATTACTTATATATATTATTGAATAATATTATTTTTCTGCAAGCCCTAAGTAAGTGTAAGAAAAATTAATGATAAAGTTGCTGAGTACTTGCGATCAGAAAATTCTAGCATCACCCTTAACATTTGAAATGGATGTTTCAAAATTTTTTTAATTACAAAATAATAATGTTTAATAAAACAGTTTATAATCAAAATTGTATAGGGCTAACTGAAAAAGTTTTTCTTTTGTCGTTCCGGACTAGATCTGGGATCAAGATCACCGACCAGCTCGAGTACAGGATTTGAAACATTTACCCTGAATTTCAGGTCTATGCTGCACTTCTCCGAATGATAAATGAGAAAAATCTAAAAAAGCACAACTATTATTTTCGTGGGGCTGCCTTGTTGGGAAAAGAGACTCAAACGACAGAAGTGCAGGGCCTTCAAGCTTTTCAGGAAACACCCTGAAGTTGTCGAAATTAATTCAATAATTACTTGTTTATATTATTGAGAAGTGGACTGTTCCACAGATTCGCTAGAAATATCTGAAGAGTTGCCTGAAGAAACTTCATCTTCCTCCTCCATTGGATTTGGATTGATGAAAACAAGCTGATTACCAGCTAAAGATTTTGTGGCAACCTCTATTTCCTGGACAAGCAAGTCACTGGTTATTCTTCTGCGGAGAGTGCTTTTATGCATTAAAGTATTCAATTCAATCTCCAGAAAACCAAAAGTGTTTTTCAATTCAGTAACTTTTCTAAAAGCAGATGTATCTTCCAGGTATTTCACAATCATTATTTGAGTCCGTGGAGAAAAACCTTTGAAAACTACAGAATATTCCTGACCTGCCAAATTTGTGTTTCCACTTCAATCATTAAGTCTTCACGTAACGTACAGCAAATACAGCCATTGCTCATCTCAATAAGCTTTTCTTCACTGCGGTTTAATGAAACTTCATTTTGCACAACAATTGTTTCGGCAATTTGTTTGCCCGTCACAGCTTCATAAATCCTGAAATGCACCTTTGATCCGACTTTAAACAATGATCCCCTAGTTTTGTACGGTTTTACGGCAATCATTTCCATTACCACCAGAACATCAGCATTATGATTCAATGCCAACGCAATCAAACTATCTACAGAACTACCGACTAAAGTCTCCTGCTCAAGTGAGCTGTATACTTGATTCATAGTTTGTTCTCCAAACGTCCGGAAACCATGTTCTGCAAAAGTTTTCTGAACTGGAGTAAGCGCATTTTCTACAGCCGTATTATCACGGAGTGCAGCCTCAGGATTACTTCTGTGGTAAACAAACAACAAACGTTTATTCAGCATTCGATCGTGCAGAATACGCAGTACCTTCAGCTTTTGCTCAATCTTTACTCTCTCAACTTTAGCCCGGATTTGGATTTCATAGTTTGTCCCGTTCAGAATAGTTTCTTCTCTGATTAATTCATAATTTCTGATGTATTTCTGTCTGTCTCTGTATATTTCGTTTTTAATTACCTCATAATTGAGACTGATTGTCTTGTCATCCAGAATGCTTTCAACTCCTCTTTTAACTGCTTCAAGCAAGGCATTTTTTAATGCCTGTTCACTTGCATGAGTTTGGTCGCCGTTGTATATTTTTGCAGAACCTTTGACTATTACTTCTTCTGCCGGCAAAGGAAGGCAAAAGAACAGGATCAGAAACACAAAGGAAAATAATGATTTCATGAATATAATAACTGAACAGTATATAAACAGTGAATGGACAAATTCTAAAACAATTCCGAACTATGAAATGTAAACCGAAATCTGTTTTGAATCAAGACTAAGGAGATTAATTCGTTTTCGGCTGAAGTAAGGCACCTTCGGGAGGTGGGAGTTTCCCGTATGATTCAACTGAGTGATCCATCATGCTGGCCAACGGATTATATTCACCTTTTAGATGCTGCAAATCAGTCCATGCTTGAGAATATTTTTCTTGAGGATTGTAAGCATTTGCCTGAGAAAAGTGATATGCAGCCAATTCAAGTTCATTTCTTAATTGAAAAACTACACCTAAATTGTAATGTGCTGCAGCATAATTCAAACCGTTAATGTTCTGAGAAAATCTTGAATGTGATTTTATTATCTGCACATAACGTTTAAAATCCTGATTAGGTAGTAAGCCAGAAAGAACAATATTAATTTCGTTGTGGTCAAACGACTTGCCGTGGATTTCAAGTAAAGACCTAAGAGTTGTTTGAGGCAGCCCTGATTTTTTGAGAAGTATATATACTTCGTCGGTAAAAATAAAACGCTCAAATTCAGGATAAGTACGTGGTTCAAAAAGCACATAATTCCAGCCCTTCAATGCAAGATCGTATCTGTTGCCGGTAGCAAAATGGTTGGAACGGATTATTCTAGGATGGCCGAAATCCAGCAAACCGAATGTAAAAGGTACCGGATTGGTTCCTTTTTCCAATTCAACGACATGTTCATTCTGTTCCGGATTTATTCTGTCTAAAAATTTTAGAATAAGTAGTTGGGCAAGGTGTATCATGGCATCACCGGAATCTGGAATAAGAAGGATTATTTCTTCACCTCTATAACTTTGCTCAATGCTGGCATTTTCTACTTTGAAGTAAAGAGTTTTGTCTCCGGCAATATTTGTTACTTTAAATGCAATTTCTAAGTCCGATGTCCGCTGAATTATCCTTTCAGAATAGATCTTTTCCTCAAACTCAAATGTTCGGCGAATGACATTGAGTCCAGACGGATTTTCCTGCAGTACTTTGTGTTCCACCAAACTTATATGGGTTTGAGTGAGGGTCTTTTCCTCATCATTTGTGGAATAACGTCTGACTTCTGCACTTAATACAGCTGCATTCGTTTTTGAAACTTCTGGAAAAACTGCTAAATATTTCAGTTGTGGGAATTGATCTAGCTCATGAATCAAAATTTTGCTGAACAATGCTGATTGCTCACCCTCAACTTGATTAACATGAAAGGAGTTTATCTCAGAAAGGGCATCTGGTGGTGGTGGAGCTTCAAGATAGATCTGAGTTACCGAACAACCGGCTGTAAGTATCACTGCCGGCAACAGTGCAGCTCGAAGAGAGATTCGAAAAAACTGATTGCTGAATGCAGAAATCAGAAACTTCATTTTACTCAGAAGTGATATCGCTGACCGTATTTTGCAGGGTTTTGTTCTGGTCAATTGTCCAAATATCCAGCACGGCATCATCATCGAGGTTGCCTTTGGCAGTTGCAGTGAAAGAGGAACTGCTGCCTGTGAGAGTGATGGAATAGCGGGAGCTCCCTCCTGTTTCCAACTGTACATCCAAGTTACTGAGTGAATCTGCGTAAGTTTGATTGATTGCAAAATATATTTTTTGTGCGGTGTATACTGCACTAAGACCGACTTTTGCTTCAGTTTGTTTTGAGCGCTGCAGGTAGCCTTCCAAACTTGGATAAGCGAGTGTGGCCAGAATACCTATTATTACAACCACTATCATCACTTCCAGCAAACTGAATCCCCGACGAAATCTTTTCATCCTTGAAATTATGCAAAAAGTATGGCCATTTTTCATTACCTTCCTCCAAAAGACAAAAAAAGAGACTGTACATTTCGTTGGGGAACAAATACCTGTTTTATTTTGTTACAGGCAATTATTTTAAAACTACTATATTGTCCTATCTTTATTTAAGCAGCGACCTAAAGTAGCGCCCGAATGGACTCAGAAGCAAGTTCCAAAATTTGGTCGGGAAAAACACCAAGATAGAGCACTGCTACTGCTGTACCGATTAATCCTGTCAGGGCAAATCCGTAAGTTTTGTTTGAATCATCTGAGCCTTCCGGAAGTGCACCTTCCCGCATGTACATATACATCACCACCCTCAAATAATAGTAAACCGAAAGGGCGCTGTTAAGTATTCCGATCACAGTCAGCCAGATCCACCCATCCTGAAGTGCGGCACTGAATATTTGAAGTTTGCCGATGAATCCGCCTGTTAAAGGCAATCCAACCAATGAAAAAATGAATAATGTCATCAGTAGTGCAAGAAAGGGATTTCGTTTACCATAACCCGCCAAATCATCAAAAGTTTTTGGGATAGTCCCGGCGTCACGAATGGTTAAAATTCCAAAGGCACCGGTTCCCATCAAAGCATATGCACAGGAATAAAAAATAACTCCGCTAATGGCAGAAGGGCTTCCCACCACAACTGCAACCATCACATATCCTGCATGTGCAATCGAAGAAAAAGCCAGCATTCGTTTTACTTCATTTTGACGCAGTGCCATGACATTACCAACTGTCATGGTAAGAACGGCCAGTATCCATAATAAATTCTCCCAGTTTGCGCTTTCAAGAGGAAGACCGGTCAGAAAAATTCGAACAAATACTGCAAATCCCGCTGCTTTAGCTGCTCCGGAAAGGAAACCTGTTACCGGAGTTGGTGCTCCGGAGTAGACATCCGGCGTCCACATATGAAACGGAACAACTGCGATTTTGAAACTCATGGCGATAATCACCAATGCTGTTCCAACTACAACAAGAGGATTATCGGCTCCATTTTGTTTTATTTCTGCAATTATTTCTGGCAGCAGAGTACTGCCGGTTGCACCATAAAGTAAAGAAATACCATAGAGCAGAAAACCTGTAGAAAATGCTCCCAACAGTAAGTATTTGAGTGCAGCTTCATTTGCTTCTGCAACTTTGCGTTTCATTCCGACCAGAATATAGCTGGAAATGGACATGATTTCCAGGCCGATAAAAATAACGAGTAAATCCAGTCCGGATGTCATAAACATCATTCCGGAAACTGAAGTGAGGAGAAGCACATAATACTCTCCAAAATTCATCTCATTTTCTGCAATATAATGTCGTGAAACAAACACCGTCAGGATTGCAACGCTCATGTAAATGAACTCAAAAAGCACCGAAAAATCATCGGCGACAACCGTTCCGTAAAACCCTGAAAGATCCCTGTTGTGCAACTGAGTTTCAAAAAACATTGCCAGGACAAGACCGAAAATCGTAGTTACTGCCAATGTAAAGGCTCTGTCTTTTTCAGGTGCAAAGAGATCAACAAGCAAAACTGTACAGGCAGTCAGCAGTACTATGATTTCGGGAATAATCGGAACTAAATCTGTAAGCTTAATGAATTCCATTATTTTCTCAGGAATTTGACTCTCCCGGTATTGGAAGAGCAAAGTTGTATTGATTTACCAAAAAAGACGTTGCGGAATTAAACATCCACCACATCCTCAGGACATCATTGGAAAATTATATTCGGCTCCGGCTTTAATTCCGGTAGGCCAGCGTGAAGTAACTGCCTTCAGGCGCGTGTAAAAATGAATGGTATCGGGACCATAAATGTGATGACTTCCGAAAATTGATTTTTTCCAACCACCAAAACTGTGGTAACCAACCGGTACCGGAATCGGCACGTTAACCCCAACCATACCAACCTCAATCCTGTTGACAAAATCTCTTGCTGCATCTCCGTCTCTGGTGAAAATAGCCACACCATTTGCATATGGATTACCATGTACAAGTTTGATTGCCGCTTCATAATCTGTAACTCGAACAGTAGATAAAACCGGCCCAAATATTTCTTCTTTATAAATGTCCATTTTCGGAGTAACATGGTCAAAAAGAGAGGCTCCAATAAAAAATCCGTTTTCATGTCCGGGAACTTTTATTCCTCTTCCGTCCACCAGGAGTTTCGCCCCCTGATCTATTCCGCTTTGAAGCAGTGAAGTAATTCTGTCTAAACTCTGTCTGGTAATAACCGGCCCCATTGCGGCATTGGTATCAGTTGGAGGTCCAACTGGCAGATTTTCCACCAAAGGAATCATTCGATCCATCAAATCATCCGCAACTTTTTCTCCAACCGGCACAGGCACAGAAACAGCCATGCAGCGCTCTCCGGCAGATCCGTATCCAGCTCCCATCAAAGCATCAACAACTTGCCCCATGTCTGCATCGGGCATAATTATCATGTGGTTTTTTGCTCCGCCCAAAGCTTGAACACGCTTGCCGTTAGCGGCACCACGAGTGTAAATATATTCTGCAACAGGAGTCGAACCAACAAAACTTACTGCCATGATGTCCGGATTGTCCAAAATCGCATCTACCACAACTTTGTCACCCTGTACAACATTGAACACTCCATCAGGTAAACCTGCTTCATTGAGTAAGTCTGCTAAAATCAAAGTTACACTTGGGTCACGTTCAGACGGTTTCAAAATGAAAGAATTTCCACAGGCAAGAGCGTTTGGAATCATCCACAATGGGACCATTGCTGGAAAATTAAAAGGCGTGATACCGGCAACTACTCCAAGCGCTTGTGGAATTGAATACACATCAATCGAAGCAGCAGCCTGTTCACTGAAAGAGCCTTTCAGCAAGTGTGGGATACCACAAGAAAATTCAACTGCTTCAAGTCCGCGAGATACTTCTCCCAGAGCATCTTGATGTGTTTTTCCATGTTCACTGCTGATTGTGCTCGCAATTTTATCTGCATTTTCTTCCAGCAAACGTTTGAAACGGAACATTACCTGTGCCCGTTTCATCGGAGGAGTTGCCCCCCATCCGAGGGCTGCTTCACTTGCAACTTTTACCACATCATCAAGTTCTGCAGCACTTGACAATCGAATCTGTCCTGAAACATCCCCCGTGGAAGGATTAAAAACATCTTGAAGAGTTCCACCTGTTTGACTGAGCCTTGAGCCCGCAACATGGTTCCCGATTATGTTACTCATAACATGCCTCTGAAATAATTTATCTAAAAATAATTGTGTTGTTAAAAAGTACAATTCTATGGAAAATAGTCGTGTGAATCAAGTTTTTTTGCTTTAAAGCACAAATGATTTTTGTGTAAACCCAATACTACTCGTCTTGCTTCAATATTTTTGCCTGAATGCTTTAGTTCAGCACATAAACACTGCTTTTCAAAATAACAAATCATCAATTTAAAATATTTATGACAGACAATACGGATACCGAAGAGCAACTTCTACGTACTTCCCTCCATTCCTGGCACACATTGAATGGAGGTAAAATGGTTGATTTTGGCGGCTGGGACATGCCTGTACAATATTCCACGGGAATTCTAAAGGAACATCTGGCCACAAGGCGCTACGGCGGGTTGTTTGACGTCAGTCACATGGGACGCTTCCGGATTCTAGGCAAGGATACCGTTCGGTTTCTTCAGCATGTCCTCACCAACAACGCCGAATCTCTGGATACGTGGCAGGCTCAGTACACCCTGATCCCAAATGAAAACGGAGGACTGCTGGACGACGCCTACCTCTATCACCCGGGAGAAGAATATTTTCTGGTGGTAAACGCATCTAACCGTGAGAAGGACTGGAACCATTTTCAGGAGCAGGCCAAGGCCTTTGATGTACAACTTGAGGATGAAACCAATGAAGTGGCAATGATCGCCTTTCAGGGTCCTCTTTCCGGGCGAATTCTAACCAGGATAAAACGTGACGGAACAATGCCTGAAACCTTTCGCAACAGCCTTTCCAAAATTACGATTCTAGGTACAGAAGTGTTGGTAGCCCGGACAGGTTACACCGGAGAACCACTGGGATTTGAACTTTTTATTCCGGCAGAAAAGGCAGAGGCTATCTGGGCGCGAATTGAAGAAGAAGGTAAGGACGAAGGAGTGCTTGCTGTAGGATTGGGTGCTCGTGACACCCTGCGTCTGGAAGCCGGTATGCCGCTCTATGGCCACGAGTTTGGAATTGACACCGAAGGCAGGGAAATTCCAGCCTTTGCGTTTCCTCTAACGTCGGTGGCCGTAAGTTTTTCAAAGCGCAAAGGCGATTTTGTCGGACGGGCTGCATTGAAGGCGCAATTTGAAGAAGTGCGTAAACTACGGATGGGACAGTATGAACCAAGCGCTGTACTTCAGCGCCGCTTTCTGCCGCTTGCCCTGAGTGATAAGGGAATTACGCGTGGTGGTGATTCAGTATTCCTGGATGATCAAAAAGTTGGAGTGATTTCCAGCGGAACCATGGTACCTTACTGGAAGTTTGAGGGCGAGAGTGCAACAATGCAAATTACAGATGAACAGGAACGGAGGGCACTCGCTTTGGTATACGTCGATGCCACTGTGCCTGTGGAACAGGAACTGGAGGTTGAGGTCCGCGGACGAAGGCTGAGTGCACAACTGGTCCCATGGCACGGACGCTCCGAGGCTCCTCCGTATTTTCGAGCAATTCCAATAGACCGAAAAACGGATTCAGCAGTAACTACTTCGGCCGCTATCAGAGAGAAAACGGTACTGCTGCTGAAAAAAAGTTTAGACAATCATGAGTGGCGTCAGCGCCGTTGCGTCAACCTGATTCCGTCTGAGATGACACAGTCTTCGCTGGTTAGACTGCTACAGATCACCGATCCCTGTGGACGTTATGCTGAACACAAGGAACTGCTTGCGGCCTTTGAACAGGAAGTCTTTTACTATCAGGGAACGGAGTTCATCGCCTGGGCAGAAGATCGGCTGGTTGAAGAAATGCAGAGCTTTCTGGGCTTCCCTCTAGTGGAGACGAGGCTCATCAGCGGACAGATGGCAAACATGACTGTTTTCAGTGCACTCGTTGATTTTCTTAACCGCACGGACCGCCGAAGAGAACCTCGCCGCATTCCTCTGGTGATGAACAACCACATCGGTAAGGGAGGTCACCTCAGTTCACAGCCGATGGGGGCACTACGGGATTATGTTGCAAAGGATCCAGTCACAGAAAAATACTCCATACTAAATTTCCCGGTATTGGAGGACAATCCGTACCGTATCGACCTGAAAGAAACCGCGAACCTGCTGGACCGCTTTGATCCTGGACTGATCATACTCGGCAAGAGCATGATTCTGCATCCGGAACCGGTTGCGGCCATTCGTAAAATGCTGGACACAAAGTCTACCAGGCCGGTTATCATGTACGACATGGCACATGTGCTGGGCTTGATCGGACCGCATTTCCAAAATCCATTTGCAGAAGGTGCGGACATCATCACGGGTTCCACGCACAAGACTTTTTACGGTTCGCAGCGAGGTGTAATTGGGGCTGCCTATGAAGAGGGTGCACCGGAGTTTGAGTTGTGGAAAGCGATAGAGCGGCGTGCGTTTCCTGGAGCAGTCAGTAACCATCACCTGGGAACCCTTCTGGGACTGCTGATGGCTACACTTGAAATGAATGCCTTCAAGGATACCTACCAACCACAGGTTGTTGCTAATGCCAAGGCCTTTGCTAAAGCTTTGGCGGATGAAGGTCTTGAGGTACAGGGCGATCCGGAAGTTGGTTACACCGAAACCCATCAGGTCGTGGTGGTTGTAGGGTATGCACAAGGCTGTGCGGTGGCCCAGGAATTGGAGGAGAGCAACATTATCGTTAATTTTCAGGCTATTCCATCAGATGAGAGCTTCACATCCAGTTCGGGGCTGCGCATGGGTGTCGCAGAAATGACACGTTTCGGAATGAAGGAGGATGATTTCGTGGAGTTCGCTGCGATTTTCAACGAGGCAGTCCATGGAAGGAATGTCGGGGACGAAGTTGCCCGCTTTCGTGAAGGTTTCCAGACTATGCACTTCTGCTTCGATGCAGATTATCCAGAGTACCTGAATAGTTTGTCCGGGCTTTTCTGATTATGACCTTAGTGTTGACTTATTTGAAGAATCAGTAAAAGGAAATCACTGGTGCTGTTCAGAGTTATAAATATTTACTTCCTTTAATCAGACATTCTGGAAGATGGATAGGAAAATACTTATGGACTAAAAAAGAGTATCCGTATCCTTATGTACCATGTTTTTGGTTATTGTTTCATTTTCCTTGACGCCTCTCTCCTCGGGCTCCCGCTTGCAAATTTCTGGATGCATAATGGCTTTCTTTCTATTGAAGGTGAAAAAATGGCATGGATTCCAATGATTCCAGAAGACAAAGCTGAAAGAGAACTCAAAGATTGGTACGACAAATTGCGTGAACCATGGGGAGGAGTGGATAATATATTGCGTATCCACAGTATAGACTTACCCACACTCAAGGGGCATTATGAGCTGTACCGTTCAGCGATGAAGGGCACCAGGGATTTAACTGGTAAACAGCGTGAAATGATAGCCGTTGTAGTCTCCACCGTAAACCAGTGCCATTACTGAATTGTTCATCACGGAGCGGGACTTCGCAAAATCACACGGGATAGTGATCTCGTTGAGCAAATCATCAAGGATTACAAAAAAGCAGACATACCCAAACAGGACAGTACGATGCTGGACTATGTTGTAAAACTCACAAAAGAACCGAGTAGCATGGTTGAGGCTGACGTACAAACACTGAGGGATGCAGGGTTCAGTGATGTAGGCATCCTCGACATTGTCCAGGTTGCAGGTTATTATGCCTACGTCAACCGTCTTGCTGATGGATTGGGAGTAGAGTTAGAATCCATCGGGGATGGGAAAAAGCCTGTTCACTAGATGTAGGCCTGATTTTGTAAGCTATTCGTACAAGATTGATACATTTTTCGCTTCGCACACCTAGTGCGCAAACACACACAAAGGATTGCAAATACTAGTGCTGTAGAATGATTCACCTTCTGCCATACTGTTCTTCCATTCTGTTCCACATTATTCCATAATCCATTTTATTGTATCGCTTAGAATGAGGAATCTGCTTGCGTCAGAAACTCTAATTCCTCATTTGTTGACGAACGTCCAAGAATTGAATTTCGGTGCGGAAAGCGCCCAAACCGTGCCACCGTATCTCGATGTCTTACTGCATAATCATATACATTCTGTACATTAAGTTTCTTGAATAGCGGCAAAGAGACATCCTGAACAGCAATATCTTCGCTATGCATCCTCGGCATCAGCATGAAATGGCACCAGTGGATATCTGCATTAGCAAGGTAACCATTTTCTTCACATAAAAAGCTTAGCTCCAAAGACTTCTCATCTCCTGAGAAAGCGCGTGGAGTGGCTCGAAAAATGTTACGGGTAAACTGGTCAAGCAACAGAATCAGTGCAAGACAGCCTGAATCTGAATCAGCCCAGCTGTCAAGTTTTCCAGCAAGAGCTCGTTCTACAGTGCCGGCAAACGTGCTTCCAGCATCTTATCGAACTCAGAATCTTTTTTAAACCATTGTTCCGGTGTACACTCCGTAAACCAGAAATTTAAAATAACTTCTTTTTCCAACATTTTCTTCTTGCAGTTAGCCAAATTCAGAATTTTGTCAAAGCTTTAACTTAAGCTTCTGACTAACGTTAATAAGATTTATAATTTGGACATTACCATAATAATAAAGTACAAAATCTCCAGATATTATAAGCCTTCTAGATCATTTCCAATTTAAATCAGCTTATCAATCACATTTTGCCTTGCTAATAATCCTGAAAAGCCTCGAAACTCTCTTCACGCGTGATCATGACAAATGGCCCATAACGGGCAATCTCTTCATTGATGTTATATATTGGTTTCACCTAAACCAACCAATTAAAAACCTAAGAGACTTATACCAATCATTGTTAAGTGTAAAAGGAGAGCAAAGAGCAACATGCTACTAGCTGTGAATAATTATAAATAACAAATACATAGCTTTACACTGCAAGAATAGGCACGCCATTAATTTTAAACAGGCTTTTAGGGCAGTTATCGGTCTTGGGTTTTATTCTGGAACACACACCAGCAGCTAAAATTATTGCTTTGATATTAGGTGTTTGTTTTAGTATTTTTGATCACTTCTCGATTGTTGAGTGGTGGTTAAGATCAATTTTCCGTCCTTGTTCCCAGCTCCGATATAATCCCCAGAATAATTGACTGACAAAGAACACCCAGAGCATCAGAGTTAATTCGTTAAGTACTAGCGATAGCGACAACATGAAAATTAAAACACCTTCATTGAATAGTAGTATCTTGCGTTGCTCGACTATAAACCATTTGAGATTTGCTAGGAACCCAAAGCCAAAACCTGCCACTAATCGGCTTTTTATTGGTCTGAACAAGATGTTCCATATCTTGAAGGTACTGCGAATTTTGAGTCATCTTGACATGGATCGCGACGTATTTCACATATCCGCGCAAGGAGTATAAAGCGACACCGATGAAAGCGAGAATTATCGGCAAGATGTTGCCTGATTGTAAAAAATCTGCGTAAGCGACAGAAGCAAACCAGATTGTGACCTGCAGTTGATCTGATACTCGATCAAAATAACTGCCGGATGCAGTTGTCGTTTTCCTGTATCGGGCCATTTGCCCGTCCATACAGTCAAACACATGACTTAACTGAATCAAAATAGCCGCAATAAAAAAATTAAAGCTACCGCCTTCGATAACAAACAATGCAGATAACAGCGCCGTTACAAATGAAACCGCTGTTATTATATTAGGAGTTATCCATTTGATATCTATGATTACGTAATTGATCAATAAACCCAGTGGTGCCGTCACAAACGAAGACCACCATTCGTCATCTTTATTTTTCGTTTCCCACAACCGTAAAAAATTTCCGCTCATAGAATGTTTTCTTATACAAAAGCCACGTCATTTTTGTACAATGGTAGAAGTGGGATTTGATCAATAATAGAAATTGCCTGCACGGGTTGGTGACGCTCATAGTTCAATAAGGCCTCTTTCTGTACAGATAGGAAAAATCGTATGTCTGCGTTGGACAATTCACCAATATTTCCAACTTGAAAAAATCTGCCTTTGAAACATCCTTTACCGTCGTAAATAATGATCATTTCCTCTCGTAATTTTTGGCGAAAATTTTTGAAATTAATGTTGATTGGGATAAAAACGTTTGTTAACACCGATGACATTTCTTTTTGGTCTAGTAGAAAATTGAGACCTAGTTTCAACATACCCTGCCTAAGTAATTTTGCTTTACGCCTTATCTTGGCGTGGCGGTTGGCCACACCCTCTAGTAAGATATTTGCCAATGCCTGCTCTAAAGCAAAAAACAAAGGAATCGCTGGTGTATTTGGTGTTTGCAATTTATTTTTAGAAAATTGGTAAAATTTGTATAAATTTAGATAAGATGTTTTAACGGGTAAATTCTTAAGCTTTTCAAATTCTACAGTTTCACCAATAACGAATGATAGTCCTGCGTATGAACCGATGGCTTTGGAGCTTGAACTCGAACAAAATGCAATGTTGTCTTTCTCCATATCGATAGTCTCAGCGCCGGCACTGCTGACACAATCTACAAACAAAACCGAACCGTTGGCCTTTGATAATGCTCCAATGCCACCCAAGGGGTTTAACATACCCGAGCTTGTTTCATGGTGAACCATGGCTATGACGTCAATTTGATTCCTCTTAACGAAGGCATCAATTACTTCTAAATTCAAGCTCTTTCCCCAAGGAAACTCCAGGAGATATGTGTTAGCGTTGTGAATTTGGGAGATGGCGTGAAGACGTTCACCGAATTCACCATTAGATAGAACAAGTATATTTTTATTGCCAACCACGGAAGAGAGAACAGCTTCATTCGCAGCGGTGCCTGATCCGGTAATAAAAACTGCACGGTAATTGTTAACATTCTTGATTTCGAACAACTTCAGCACTTTATTTTCGACACTCAACAGTAAATCATCAAAATCAGATTCCCTGTGACAAATTACTTCTTTTCCAATTGCTGATCGTACGTTTTCCGTGACATTCACAGGGCCAGGCGTAAAAAGTAAATATTTATGTTTTCTTGAAGATAGTTTCAACTTATCAATGTATTATATAGTTAATTTTGATTAATATATCGGCACACAAAAGTGCTATTTTATTTTAAAAACCTAGCAATTGATCCCTATGTATTCACAAGATTACCGTCAATTTAGTTTCTCATAGTTTTTTTTACCCTTTAAAGGCAAACTTGAAGCAAAGAACTACTGGGCCCAGCTTACCAATGGTTCCCTGGAGTAGTTTCGAGAAACAATATGCAACTGAATGCACCGGCACAATAAGGTTCTGGCTGTTCCGGTGGCTTTTATGGTGTAAAACCTGTATGTTACTTAAATAAATCGAATAATTGTAAATTGCTGGCTCCGATAGGCTGCACAAGCACTCGGGAGGTAAACTCGATGTATTGAAGGAACTTCACGTATATTGGGAAACAGAGAGGAATCGGGACTACGTGAATTGTATAATTCTCAGATAGGGGGACCCGCCTAGCCCACAAAAAGTTGTGCCTCCATTAGAGAGGTCTTGGCTTGGTCACTATCACAGGAATCACAGGGATGATGTCCGAAGTATACCACAGGATAATCAACATGTCAAACATAAATTGAAAGAAATCTACCTTTGCTTCTCGCTTAGCGGACGACGGCACTAAAGTTTGCAGTTGACAAGAGTATAAAGACAACCTAAACCGTCCTTTCGGTCAATCTTACTTAAAAAGTCTGGAGTGAAAATATATTTAATTACTACTTTTCGATTCAATTCCTCCATTATTGAAAAATCCGCCAATTGATGATATATTTTGCGTTCTCCTAAACCAACCCCATCATCTCATGTGAGTAACCCCCAGTAATTCTTCACATTCAAACAACCTCCACAACCTACAATTCTTCTTGTAAAATTCACCAATTAATGTTATATTTTTAAGTAAAATAAACTTAATATTTAAATTTTGTATTGAGAAAAATATTTTATAAAATTTGCTGATTTTATGTTTTTCTGCAACCACCATCATTTCCTGTTCCAAAAATGATAATTCGTCTAGTTGTTCATCATCTGGAACAAATACAACAACCACTTACATCAGGAAAAAGATACTACAAAATACACATGACTCACTGAAAAAATACTTTTATTATAATCAATCTGGTAATGACTCCATATCACTGGTTGGCTCAACCTGTATACCGAACACGTCTTACTTCAATACAGAAAATAGTTTCTACAACAAAATTAAAAATGTAATTTCTGTGAAACCATACAATTCTAAAGTTATCCCAACAGTTGTTGATCAAACTTATTAAAGGAACCACATAGATGATTCGTATATGAAAAAACTATCTTTTCTTTTTATCATTTTTATCTTAATCCATTCCAGTGTTTCTGCGATTGACAGACGAACAGAACAATTCTCAACAGAATTTGGCTATCTAACTTTACCATTACCCTATGTAATACCTGGCGCAGGAATGGGACTTGGTTTTCTTGGCGGCTTTAACAATGTTCCATTTGGAAGTACAAAAACAACCCTTGATATTTTTGGGATTCTAATTACTGGTGATATTGGTGGTGGAATAGTTTTAGCTACAGATGTGCCTATAATTCCTAAAATGCTTCTTCTTGATATTGGTCAAGGAAACTTTGATAAAGGGTCATTTAGATCTTACAGTGATAGGAGAATGAACTCTGATCCTGATGATTATGTCATTAGTGAACTTTCAGATACTCGCTTTAGATTTACTCGCTTAACGTTCACTTTTTTTGATCGTATGTTAGATGTTTTCACATTTGGAACGAGCAACAAATCCACTCTTTCAGCAATACGAGATAAAGACGGAGAACTTATCTATGAAGCTAATCGAAGTTTTGAAGGAGAATCTAGGAGTAATGGCTTTCAGATTGATTGGACAGATGACCGCACGGATCCACGAAAAGGTTTGAAATTTGTCTACACAACTTCTGATTCGGCACCAACTACAGTGGATTCTCCAGATTATTTTGTTGAGAACTATAATATTACAGCCTACTTACCAGTTTTAAGTTACAGTACTTTTGCACTTAATTGGTATCGATCTGGGGCAACTGTACGTGAACAGGGAAATACTGATTTGGATGATCTGATTGTCAGCGAAAAGTTATCCTGCTTACGAAACTGTGATGACGGAACTATAGCCATACTTGCAAAAAATCGACAGGCAACTAATCAGTATGGTTCTGCAGGCAGTTTAGGCGGAACAGAGAGATTGAGATCTTATGTCGGGGGACGGTTTAGCGGGGCTCAGGTGGAGTCTAGAGGTGCAGAATTAAGATGGAATCTCTCTGATGAAAAAACAGCTTTCGACTGGTATTTCATCAGGGATGTTAGAACAGGCTTCCAAGTGGCATTTTTCTATGAAGAGGGAACTGTAGCAGACAAAGCAAGTGATCTATGGAATGAAAAAAGGGCTTCTGCTGGTATAGGTACAAGACTTGTGACTGGTTCGGGTTTTGTGTATCGACTAGATTATGCAACTGGAACAGAGGGCGGTTCAACGATTGTTATTTTCGATTATCCATGGGGGACTTTTGGTCAATAACTTCTTAGTTATATTTTGAAACTGTTTCATATATTTTCCTGGTTCAGGTACATCTCGGACAGTGTCAAACAATAACCACTTCAAGAACTAATACCTATCGTAAAGTCAGCTACACGACCTCTTGTGATTTAACTCCACTAATTCTTCACAGTCACGCAACAACCCTTCAAGTAAAATCCGCCATTCTTGTAAAACAAACCAATTTATGTTATATTTTGATCAAACTTTGATTACGTTTTTGGAATCCAAATGAAACACCTCCTTTTAATACTCTCCATCTTTCTTTTTACGTCACCTCTGTTTTGTCAGGAAACGGGTGTCTTATTTCAATATAAAATTTCTTCTGGTTTTGTTTGGAAAACTTTTGGAAAAGGTAAAGTTCAACCAAAATATGAAGGTGAGGTCTCGGCTGGAATCCCTGAGGGATTTGGTATTTTATCTTATCCATTTACCGATGGTAAAAGTGTGGTGGGGGAATGGAAAGATGGTAAAGAGTGGAACACCGAACATTTCAGCAAAGAGGGGATAGTCCTTGGTATATGGGAGAATGGGAAATGGATACTAAAGTGGGGTGTTTTGTTTGAACGTATGGGAAATGGGATATTGGTTTGGTCTGAGAATGGTAATGAGGATTATCTTGTAAAATATGTGGGAGATATTGAAAATATGAAACCAAAAGGTCAAGGAACAATAACTTCACCTGATGGAGACAAGTATGAAGGAGAATTCAAGAATGGTAAAAAACATGGTAAAGGAACACTCACCTCACCTGATGGTTATTCCTATACAGGGAGATGGAATGAAGGGAATCCTAATGGTCTAGGAACAGAAACTTTTTCTAATCGAGACAAGTATGTTGGGGAATTCAATAGTGGTAAAAAACACGGTCAAGGAACATTCACTTCAAATGATGGAGACAAGTATGTTGGGGAATTTAAGAATGGTAAAAAACATGGTAAAGGAACACTCACTTCACCTGATAGAGACAAGTATGTAGGGGCATTCAAGAGTGGTAAAAAACATGGTAAAGGAACACTCACCTCACCTGATGGAAGTATGTATATAGGAGCATTTAAGAGTGGTAAAAAACATGGTAAAGGAAAATTCACTTCGCCTGATGGAAGAAAATTTGTAGGTGAATACAAGGATGACAAAAAACATGGTAAAGGAACATTCACTTGGTCTGACGAAGGAAAATATGAAGGGAAATGGAAGGATGGTAAATTTAATGGTCAGGGAACATTCACCTTTTCTGACGGGAATAAAGGGGTAGGTGAATTCAGGGATAATAAACCTTGGAACATCACAACATACGACAAAGATGGAAACTACAAATGGAAGTATGTGAAAGGAGTTCGACGGTAATCACCCACTAAATCCAACCCCATCATCTCTTATAAGTAAACCCCACGAATTCTTAACTTTCAGACAATAAACACTTAAATGATGAATATTACGATTACTGGCGCTTCTGGCTTTCTGGGTCAAAAACTTGCGCATGCATTACTTAGCACGAATGAGCTTACAGATAAGTCTGGAAGTCCTTCCAGAGTTGAGCACTTAACATTACTGGATGTTGTAAATCCTTCAAAAGAGATATCCAACGATCCTCGCGTAACCATTCTGACGGGAGATATTACAGACCATTCTCTTTTGGAGAAGGCTATTTCTGTTTCAACGGATAGTATTTTCCATTTTGCAGCCATCGTAAGTGCAGGTGCGGAGAAGGATTTTGATTTAGGTATGTCAGTAAATCTAGATGCTACTAGAGCAATCCTTGATATCTGTAGAGGACATGAAACAAAACCAAAATTAATTTTTGCTAGTTCCTGTGCTGCTTTTGGTGGAGACATGCCCAGCATTATTGCCGACATGACGGCCCGGACACCTCAAACATCTTATGGAACTCAGAAAGTTATTGGAGAATTGCTAGTCAACGATTATAGTCGAAAGGGTTTTGTAGATGGCAGGGCACTCCGTTTTCCAACCAGTAGTGGTGCGCCCCGGCAAACCAAATAAGGCTGCATCCACCTTTGCTAGCTCTATAATAAGAGAGCCTTTACAAGGTCAGACCGCGATCTGTCCAGTCAGTCCAGAATCAAAAATGTTTTTAGCTTCTCCTCGTTCAATAATTGAGAATGTAGTCAGGGCTCATAATTTAATGGAGGATGATTGGGGCCAGTCTCGTGAAGTAACGTTGCCTGGTTTCAGTATGAGCATAAAAGGTATGGTGGACGCATTGCGGGCAGTAGCTGGTGATATTGTTGCGGATAGGATTGATTGGAAGCCAGATTCCTTCATTCAAAAAATTTTAGATGGTTGGCCACCAGAGTTCAGAACTGAGAAAGCTTTAGAATTAGGATTTGTCTGCGATGTTTCTATGGAAGAGGTTATCAATGCTTTTATCGAGGACGAACTCGATGGATCAATTGTATCGTCTTAAAGTGAACGTAATTCTGAAAGAGACAAGTATGACAAAAAGAAAAGAATTTAGAAGTAAAGCAATTACCAATGAAGAATTGGATGCAAAAATTGAAATTAGGGAGCTTAATCAGAATTAGTGCCTAATTTTAAATTCAATGGCACATGAGTGGCGCAATTTAATAATTTTTAAAATGGCAAATCGTCGTCAAGCCTTGTTTTTTGTGCGGGCGGAGAGACTCGAACTCCCAACATTCAGATTCGAAGTCTGACGCTCTATCCAGTTGAACTACGCCCGCAGACAGAAAAAAGAAGGTAGGATTTTATTGGATATTTTGTCGGTAGAAGAAGAAACTGGGGCGAGCGAAGGGGCTTGAACCCTCGACCACTGGAATCACAATCCAGTGCTCTACCAGCTGAGCTACGCCCGCCATTAAGTTTTTAGCAATTATTCCAATGGGATTTATGCATCGTTAAAAAGTCTCAGTTATCATCCAATAAATATCAGAAGCAGCCAAACTGATGTGCATAGTTGCAATATCCCAAGTTTGTTCAGCTATTTGCAAGTCCTTTTGTTATTATTTTCATCTTTTGATAGTAGCCTTGAAACTGTAAAATTGCAACAAAATAATTTCTCATGACATTACTTCCACTGCCATCGCAGTTGCTTCACCGCCGCCGATGCAGAGACCGGCAACTCCACGGGTTTTTCCATATTTTTTCAAAGCCGAAATCAGCGTCACCAGGATTCTAGTTCCTGAAGCACCTACCGGATGACCGAGAGCACATGCTCCACCATGTATATTTACTTTTTCAACGGGTAAATCGAGGTCTTTCATGGCTGCCATTGTGACTACTGCAAATGCCTCGTTTATTTCAAAAAGATCTACATCATTTGCCTTCCAGCCAACTGTTTTAAGAACATTTTTGATTGCACCGACCGGTGCAGTGGTAAACCATTCCGGAGCCTGAGCAAAACTGCTGTGACCAAGAAACCGCGCAAGTGGTTTCAATCTGCGTTTTTCAGCAGTTGATTCACGCATCAAGATCAGGGCCGCAGCGCCGTCAGAAATGGATGAAGAATTTGCTGCCGTGACTGTACCATCTTTTTCAAAAGCTGGCCGCAATTTGGGAATTTTATCTAAGTCAGCGGTTAACGGCTGTTCATCCTGCTCAACCACCGTTTCTCCCTTGCGGTTTTTGAATGTGACCGGAGTAACCTCACTCTTAAAACTTCCGTCCTCAATTGCTTTTTTGGCACGTGTTAAAGAACGGATGGCAAACTCATCCTGAGCTTCACGGGAAAACCCGTACTTTTGTGCAGTTCTTTCTGCAAACACCCCCATAAGTGTACCCTTGTCAAATGCATCTTCAAGTCCGTCCAGAAACATATGGTCAATCATTTGACCGTGTCCAAGTCTTTGTCCAGAACGGGCTTTCTGCAAAATATAAGGAGCATTTGACATACTTTCCAGACCTCCGGCAACCATTACTTCATTGGTTCCGGCAAGTAACGAATCATGTGCCAGCATTGTAGTTTTCATTCCTGAACCACACATCTTGTTCACAGTGGTGCAACCGGCTGCATCCGGAATTCCTGCCCCGATAGAGGCTTGACGCGCCGGGGCCTGTCCCATTCCTGCAGTCAGTACGCAGCCCATAAGTACTTCGTCAATATCTTCGGCTTTAACACCGCTGCGTTCCAGTGCGGCACGAATGGCGAAACTTCCCAGTACCGGAGCAGTAACATCTTTTAGAACTCCCTGAAATCCACCCATTGGAGTCCGGGCCATGCCCACAATAACAATTGAATCTTTGTTGTTCATTTCATACCTTTCTATATAATTTTATGTTTACTTTTTACTTGCAAAAAAACGATATCATTCAATTGTTTTTGTTTCATTTTCAAAGTAATTTCATTATGAAAATAAGGTTTGTGATACTTTAGAGCACTTTTTGTTTGTCAAGATTATAGCAGTATATAAACAAATTTTAAACCGGAAGGTCCAACGTGTGATGTGGTAAAAAAACTTGAAAAATTGAACCCCCTGAGTTGCTTTGGACATAGCGCAATAAGCCTCCATGAGCCTGAATAAGCCGGTGTGAAATTGATAAGCCCAGACCATGTCCTTCTTTTTTAGTGCTGAATAAAGGTTTAAATAATTGTTTCCGCTGTTCATTAGAAACACCTGAGCCTTCGTCTTCTACGGCAATTAGAGTATAACTTCGTTCAGGATCCAGGTTAGTTCCTGCAAGTTCCCACTTACCGCAATAACGAGTATGGACAGTAACAGAAGCATCAGCCTTTGAAGCTTCTACTGCATTTCGGATCAGATTCAAAAACACCTGGTGCATTTTGTCCCGGTCAGCCTGTATGTCTGGAAGAGACGTATCGAAACTGCAGATAAACCGAATTTGAGTTGCAGAATTTTGCTCAAACCTGATTACCACATTCAGCAATTCATGCACGTCAAATGATTTCAGAACCAAAGGCAGCGGATGAGAATGAAGCAGCAGTTGTTTCAGCAAACGTTCAACTCGATCCAGTTCAGCCAGCATCATACCGGTGGAGGAGTTACTGATTTTTGACTTCTGCAGATCACGTTCCAGTAACTGGAGCATACCTCTTATTCCACTTAGCGGATTTTGTATTTCATGCGCCAAGGAAGCGGCCAATGTCCCCAGCGCACGTGACAACTGTTCTTCCTGCTCTCTGGCTTGAGTCTCTTGAAGAGTGGTGCTTTCCAGCAGTGTTATTACTGCCTGTTTTACCTTACCGGTTTTGTTTCTAACAGGAGCAATCACAATTTCTGCACCCCGTTCCTGCAACGGAGGTGTTTTCAACACATATCCTCCCATCCGAAAAACATTTCCGGAGTTGAGGACACCTCTTATTTTTTCCTGAATCATGACATCTGCATGAAACAACTCTCTAGTTTGTTTTCCGAGCAGGCGCTGTGAGTCCTTTTGCCAAAATTGGGCAGCTGAATCGTTACAATAAACTACCTCTTCCTTTTGGTCAATTACAATTACTGCCTGTGGCAAATGTTCTGTCAGAGCGGAAATGAGTAACTTAGAAATCATGAAAGGCTGGTTTTCAATAGTCGAAATATTCAAAAAATTTAAGCGCTCAGCTTAAGGTTAAATATGAGGATGAACAAGTTATTAACGTGCACCTAAAAATGGAGCAGTTGAAATGTGTAGCTGGGTATATTAAAATACAGGTACGTTACTCAACCTGAAAAATATAATGATTCAAAAAAATAATTTCCTCTCCGTTTACATCCCAAAACAGTCAGAATTGTTCGAGAATGAGCCACAAAACTCTGCAGGAAAGGACAAGCAAGTTAATGTTTTTAACGGGAAACTTGACAGGTATGCAGTGATTGAAGCCTCAGCTGGTACCGGCAAAACGTTTGCACTCGTGGAATTGGTTTTGGAATTAGTGCTGGAGCAGGAAATACCACTCAAAAGTATTTTGCTGGTCACTTTTACTGAAAAAGCAACGGCCGAACTGCGTTTGCGTTTGCGTACAAAATTATGGGAATTATTGGAGGCTTGCGAAAAAAACAGTGCCTCTTTCCAAACAATTCCGAAGGGTCCATTTTGGGAAATTAATTCGGTCCGGAAAAAGCAATTAAAAGCTGCATTGCTGGATTTTGACTCAGTTCCTGTTTACACAATTCACGGATTCTGCAAACGAATTTTACGGGAATTTGCTTTTGAAAACAGACAACTCTTTGAGCAGCAACTGTGCGACACAAATCTGCTTTTTCCAGAGGTGTTTAGGCGTTATATGCGAAGAGAACTGCTTTCACGGAATACTCCGGTTTCTCAACTTTTTGCACTTTATGTAAAACTCGCAGAAGGGAATCTTGACACGCTGGAAAGTGACATTAATGTTCTGCTTTCGAAGGATGGTAAATTCATTCCACTGTTGCCTCAATTTGATGTATTTCTTAAAGAATTCAAAAAGACCTGGAGCGCTTTAACTTCCCACGACCTGAGTTTACGGAAGCAAAATGCTGGACAACATCCTATCCGTACTGCTTTCGAGTCAACAGCACTAAGCGGGGGTTCCAAGAATAAAACTCTCAGGAATCTTGAACTGCTTTTGGGCATCTTGGGAGAAAATCATTCTGGTGCTACAATCCTTGAAATTCTGCTAGGCATTTTTCAAATCGAACTCAAAACAGTTGCGAAACCAAAATGCAGAAAAACTTTAACATCCGGAGAACAGTGGCTTAGCACCGAAGAGTTTCCGGAACAGGAACGAAAGTGGATTACTGCAGTTGAGGATTGTGAAAACTTACTGCAGAGTTACAGTTTTTCAGGAAGTACAAACAAAATATTAAAAGCTTGGTTGACACAGCAGGTTCTTGAGGATGTGTGCCGTGAACTTGAACAAAACAAACTGGAGCAGGGAAAATTTGATTTTGACGACCTGCTCCGTTTGGTTGAAGACCAGGTTGTTCCTCCGGACATCAAAAGCTCCGCTGCAACACCACTCACCCGGGCAGTTCGAAAAAAATATGCCTGTGCAGTTGTTGATGAATTTCAGGACACCGATCGTCGGCAATGGTCAATATTCCGGCATTTATTCCTTGAAAGTACAGAACATCGATTAATCGTAATTGGTGATCCAAAACAGGCTATTTACTCATTCCGTGGTGCAGATATTTTCACATATCTGCAGGCACGAAAAACGATTGAGGGAAAAACAGGACGCCCACCGTTTACACTTAAAAAAAATTACCGCTCTTCAGAAAGACTACTCTGCGGTTTGAATCAGATTTTCAGCGAAGAACGATGGTTCCCTGAAGAGCGCGGAATATTTTTCCAGCAGGTCGGTTGCGGTAAACCGGAACTTGAACTGAAAGATCTAACACCTGATCGCAACGCCATTCATTTGCTGGAACTGTTACCTCAATTTACAGTTTCTGGAAAAAAAATAGCTGACCAGAGAAAGGCAGTAAATCCTAAAGTTTCTTTGAAAATATTGGCTGCATTCGATTCTTTGAGCGGTAAAAAGTTTTTTGGCAAAGAAGCTTTTTTGAAAGCAGTTAAACCTGTGCTGGATTTCAATTTGAGTGAATCTGATCAAAGTGTGATCTTGAGTTTATTTCTGGACGATCAGGCAGAAAATGCTACTCGTCGATTTGCAGAAGCAATTGCGCTTGAAATTAAATGTCTTTTACGAATCGGATTTACCAAAACTGACCGACCGGTCTGGAAGAATGAAGAAGCAGAACGATCTTTACGTGAGCAGGATATTTGTGTCCTTTTCCGCAAAAGTAAGGAAGGTGAAATACTGGGAAAAGCTCTACGCAAAAACGGAATTGACTTTGCGTTTTACAAACAAAAAGGTTTATTTGCTGGACGTGAAGCTCAGGAAATCCTTGATTTGCTGGAAGCAGTTGCCCATCCTGCAGATCATTCACGTACAGCTAAAGTTTGGCTGACTCGCTTTTTTGGAGCAAAAATTCAGGATCTTGGACAAGCACCTACATGGGATTCAGAATTTTTACATCAGCTTCAGGAATGGAAGTCGTTAGCAGAGGCCCGGAAGTTTAGAAGGCTTTTTGACGATGTTCTGCTGCAGACAAAATTGATCGAGCGTGAATTGCTACTGAGTGGAGATGAGAGAAGTGTAACGAATTACGTGCATTTGTTTGAGGTACTGAACAAGCAGGTCCTGGAGCGGCACCTTGATTTGTTTGAATTGATTCAGTTGCTGCGGCGTTTTATTGAAGGAAAAGAAGATCCGGGTGAAAATGAAAATTTGCTGCGACTTGAAAGTGAACGAAATGCAGTTCAGCTAATGACAATGCATGCCGCAAAAGGCCTTGAATTTCCAGTCGTATTTTTATTTGGAGGACTGACCGGAAACAAAAAAGACACGATGAATTTTTATCATGATTCAACTGAAGAACCTGTCATAGATTTGCTCAGTTCAAATGTTCCAGCTGAACATCAGTGGCAGGCGGAAGCAGAACAGCAACGTCTGCTTTATGTTGCTATGACTCGTGCCTGCGGACGTCTCTATTTGCCATTTGCAGGATATTTAACGGGAAATTCAGGAAATCTTGTATGCAAAGTCAGTGACAGTTATTCATTCATTAACGATCAATTATCAACCATTAAAGAACAATTATCTGCTGCTGTTGACAATTCTACTTTCAGCAGCAGTATTGTCGGTACCTCTGCTTTGTACAAACAAGAAACCGTAAATAAAATTGAACAGGAAATGTTGCGTAAGTGGAAACCGACTCATCTTCCTGTGAACCCAATTATTTTGGATGATTCAATTGAACCAAGTAAATTATTCAATCAACTACGCTATAAAAAAAGGGGCTTTGTTTTAAGTTCCTTCAGCAGGATGAATAGAAAAAAGGAAGCACTGCAGGACATGGAAATGGAGTCTGCTTTGGTAGATGCTACGCCTGTAGAAATACGTACAGAAAGTGATTTGGGAATTCGCCGGGAAAATGATGAAACCAACGAAATTGGATTGTCTTCGACTGCAGAACTGCACCAGGTTACCACAGAAAGAGTAGATGCGTTCCAATCAGAAACTAATAAAGATCCGCTTCCGGGGGGAATTCAAACAGGAAATATGTTGCATGAATTACTGGAACTTGTGGATTTTAACACAATTCAAATAAGTAATTCTCACCAGGAATGGCTTGCTCATCCTAGCGTATATCGTCTGCTTGATTCGTTTAGGGAGCGTTATGGATATTTTGTTGAAACATTGCCTCGAGTTGCAGAAATAATCTGGAATACTTTGAGAGTGCCGGTGAAATTGGGAGAATCAAATGATTCTTTGGAATTGGCTGACAGTGAACGTTTTATAAGAGAAACTGACTTTTATTTTCCAATTCCTTTCAAGGTAAAAGGTAAAATGGACAAGGTCCGGGAGGCACAAAACTACAACTGGGGAATCGATCCAAAAGTAGACGGCTGGAAAGTTGAAAAAGGATTTTTGCGAGGTTCAATCGACTTTTTATTTGAACACAAAGGACTGATTTATTTGCTGGACTGGAAAAGTAATCTGCTATCAGATTACCATGTGGAAACATTGGAACAAGAGGTCAAGCAGCACTATGAACTGCAACTGCAGATTTACACTCTTGCAACGTCCTACTGGTTCAAACTCGATAGTGAAGAAAAATATAACGAAAAATTTGGCGGCGTACTCTACATCTTTTTACGAGGAATGCCCCAGCACAAGGGTGTTTACTTCAAGCGTCCAAGCTGGCAGAATTTGAATGAATACGAAAACAGGCTGCGTTTGGAAAATTATTAATCCAGAGACAAAACGTATTATTGACATGTTTTACCACATATGAGCGGTCTGGGAAATCCGCTTTTTTTTGATTTATTTTGCCAATATTCCAGGAAGATTCAAGCCTTTTTCCAGTGCGAATTTACTAGCAATCACGTATCCGGCGTCAGCGTGACGCATCACACTGGTTGCGGGATTATACTTTAAACTATAAACTACTGATTCGAAGTTCAATGTTCATTTGTTGAAATTGGTCGAGTCAGCTGGAAAAAAGTTTCACGTGAACTGTCTGTTCCAATGATTGCGGCGCGGTCATTAGCCTGAAAGCGAAAATTTGCATCCGGGTTTGGTTCCAAGACATCATCCCGAATGACACCAACGACTGAGGAAGCTGTTATTGTCCTAATTTCAGACTCTCCAATCGTTTTACCAACCAGTACGCTTCCTGGTTTAATCAACATCCACTGCATGTCAAACTGGTTTTCTGCCCACTGGAGCTGTTCCAGGATTTCATCCTCTTCATTTTCACTGAAAAAAGAGGCAAACAAATCCTGCCGCAAGGATTCAGTGTAATGCTGGATTTTGGCGGCAGGAATATGTAAATGCACCAGGGCCTTGCGTGCCATTTCAAGTCCAGCCTCAAATTCTGGAATCACAACCTCAGAAATATTGAGCTTTTTGAATTCTTCCAAAAACTCAACGCCCGGTGCACGAGCCACCACCTTAATTTCAGAATTCACTTTTCGCGCATTTTCGACTATTGCCTGCGCAATCACGACTTCCGGAGAAGTAATGATTAACAGCCGCGCCGAAGGAGTCTCTGCCGCCTCTAAAACCACTTCGTGACTAGCATCCCCATAAATAACTGGAATATCAGCATGTTTTGCCCTTTCAACCCGAAGTTGATCCAATTCAATAATTAACATGGGAACGCTGAGGCGTTTCAGAACCTGGGCAATCCGAAAACCAACTCGACCGCCTCCCACTATGATCACATGATTTCGTAATCCGGATTTAGGATAATTGATGGTGTCTAACGGCTCATGCTGGAACCAGCGTTTACTGAGCGCATACAGCTTCGCGGTTTGCCCGGAAATAATTGGTGTTAGAAACATCGTTATTATCGCTGTGGTCAAAACCAGTGAATAGACTTCATGGCTGATTGAGTTTGTGGAGACCCCAACCTGTGCCAGCACAAACGAAAACTCTCCCACCTGAAAGAGCCCCAAACCAACAGCTAAGGGCACCACATTCCCGTATTTGAAAATCCGGGCCAGCAACGCGAAAATAATGCCTTTACCAAGACTGACTATCAAAACAAGCATGAGAACCTGTTTCCAGTGATCCAGCAAAAATTCTGGATTGAGAAGCATCCCTACTGATGCGAAAAATAATAAACCAAAAAGATCCCGAACCGGAATAATGTCACTCAATGCCTGATGTCCATAATCGGATTCGCTCAAAACCATTCCGGCGACAAATGCTCCAAAAGCAAAGGAAAGTCCCACCAGATACGTCAAATATCCCACGCCCAAACCAATCGCGGTGATAGCGAGCAAAAATAATTCGCGTGACCCTAAATGGGCGATGTAGCGCATGATAAAGGGCAGCAAACGTGTCCCGAACAAAATCATTCCCGCCAAAAAAACAACTGTTTTCAGAATTGCGATTTCCAATGAAATCCAACCCAGTGAGGGATCGTTCAACATCGGGAGCAACACGATAAGGGGAACAACCGCTAAATCCTGTACGATCAACATTCCCACCATGACCTTGCTGGAAAGCGTTCCCAGCCAGCCTTGATTCATCAAAGTTTTTAGCAGGACCATTGTGCTTGACAGAGAAACCAGCGCGCCGAGCCAAAGGGAGGACTTAGCATCCCAACCCATCAACTGCCCAATGCCGTAACCCATTCCAATAGTCAGTATAATTTGAATCGGCGTTCCGATCAGCGCGATCTTTTTAACAGGTTTGAGGTCTTTGAGAGAAAACTCCAAACCAAGTGCGAACAGCAAAAGTGCAACTCCGATTTCCGCAAGTAGTTCAATTTCGTGTACGCTGGTCAGCGCGAATCCGCCGGTGTATGGACCAAACGCAATGCCGGTTAGAATGTATCCCAAAATCAACGGCTGTCCCAGTCTCTGCATAAGGAGTCCGCTGAAAAACGCTGTAACAACAAGCAGAATGAGATCTGTGGCAATACCCATGGGGTAAATGAGGCTAAGATGCTAAAATTAAAATAAAGGTAAATGGCACGGAAAAAGTCCTAAAACTGTGTCATTTTCGAACGAAATGAGAAATTTAGTATAAACTAGCAGACTAATATCATAAATATTTCAGTCTTTTTTCGAAACCATTTTTTATGGGTTTAATTTTTTCCTACTTTTAATTATGCTCATACAGTTAATATGTCAATACAAAATAATGGAAAGCGGATGAAATTTTTTGCGGAACTTGCCCTCATTCCGGAAGGTTGGGCTAAAAATGTGCGGGTGACATTGGATCAAACTGGACGTATTGGGAATGTAGAATCCGGAGTTGAACCTAATCCTGACGATCAAAATTTACGTAAACGAATTCTTCTTCCGGCTATGTCCAATCTGCACAGCCACTCGTTCCAACGGGCAATGTCCGGACTAACAGAAAAACGTTTGGAAAAGCGGGACAGCTTTTGGAGTTGGCGTGAGTTGATGTACAGTTTTCTGGAACGCCTGACTCCGGAACGAATGGAGGCGATTTCGGCTCTTGTTTTTATGGAAATGCTGGAGTGCGGTTATGCCTCAGTCGGTGAATTCCATTATGTCCACCATCAGAGCGGCGGACAGCATTACGAAAACATTGCGGAAACTTCGTGTCGTATTATCAACGCCGCACAGAAAACGGGAATCGGATTAACGCATTTGCCGGTTTTTTACATGCAGGGTGGTTTAAACGGTAAAAAACTTGCTGAAGGGCAGCTTCGTTTTGGCAACGAGTTGGAACAATATTTACGGATTCTGGATCAGACTCAAGACTCGCTCCGGAATGCTCCGAAAGATTACTTTCTCGGCATGGCGCCGCATTCGTTAAGGGCGGTGTCTCCAGAATTCTTGAAGGAAATTGTTGAGGCAAGATCATCCGACACGGTTCATATTCACATTGCAGAACAGCTTAAAGAAGTTGAGGAAATTCAAACACATTTCGACGCACGTCCGGTGGAATGGTTACTCAACAATATTGCGGTTGATTCACGCTGGTGTTTGATTCATGCAACACACATGACCCAGGAGGAAACACAAAATCTTGCAAAATCCGGAGCGGTTGTTGGACTTTGTCCAATCACAGAAGCAAATCTCGGTGACGGTGTTTTCGATGGAACCGAATTGCTTTTGTCCGGAGGGAAATACGGCATCGGCTCCGATTCGAATGTGCGAATTTCCTTGACTGAAGAATTACGGTTGCTGGAATACAGTCAGCGTCTCGTCCGCAAAGAGCGTAACGTGATGACAAGCAAAATCGGATCTGTCGGCAGGGCACTTTACGATGATTCTCTGACCGGAGGCGCTCAAGCTCTGGCCCGTAAATCCGGAAGTATTGTTCCCGGAAACTGGGCTGATTTGCTGACGCTTGATGCCGAAGCCTTGACATTGAACGGCTGTACGGAGGATGAAATTTTGGATCGCTGGATTTTTTCCGGAGACGATTCTCTTGTACGTGAAGTCTGGTCCGCAGGAAGGCAAATGGTTGCGGATGGACAACACATTCGGCACGAAGAAATTGAACTAAAATACCGCTCTGTTATTCAAGAAATTAGACAATAAAATTAAAAAAATGAAGACTAAAAAGGAAAGATTTGTTTTCCAGAGAAAGATTTTGTGAAAGTTTGGAAATTTTCATGTGTAAGGTTATTTCTCTGGATTTCCGATTTCTCGGGAATCCAGGAATGATAGTACATAGATTGTTTTTGACCTGATCGTTAATTTTGAAATAAGTTCAAATAAGTATGATAGCCCTCTTTTTCCAGGTCATTTTTTGCAACAAAGCGAAGTGCCGCAGAGTTGATGCAATAACGTAATCCGTCAGGTTTTGGGCCGTCATTAAACAAGTGTCCCAGATGAGAATCTGCTTTCTTGCTTCTGAGTTCAGTCCTTACAGAGAACCAGCTATTATCTTCTTTTTGGATTAAACTTGCTCCTTCAATAGGTCTTGTAAAACTGGGCCAGCCGGTGCCAGATTTGTATTTATCTATTGAACTGAACAGAGGTTCGCCTGAAACTACATCAACATAAATACCTTCTCTCTTGTTATTCCAGTATATATTTCTGAAAGGCGGTTCTGTCGAATCGTTTTGCGTAACTTCAAACTGTAAAGGAGTCAGTATTTCTTTTAGTTCTTCCAAATCCGGTTTTTGAAAATTGGATGTTTTATTGAATACTTTAACCTCGTTTATTTTTTCTCCCCATAATTCTTTAAGCCGTTGATCTCGTCCACATCTGAAACGGTAATAAAAATATTTTAGTTTACTCTTTATGTAGTAATTCTGATGGTAATCCTCTGCATGATAAAATTCACCGGCCATAATAATCGGCGTTTTAACGGACTCTTTCAAAATACCGGATTTTTCAAGCAAAGATTTTGATTCTTCCGCCAATCGTTCTTGTTCTGTAGAAAGATAAAAAACTGCCGTTGAATACTCATGGCCTCTGTCACAAAATTGTCCATTTTCATCAGTTGGATCAATATTGATCCAAAATATTTCCAGCAGTTCTGCATAAGAAATAACAGACGGGTCAAAAGGGATCAACACTGCTTCAATATGACCAGCTCTTCCATAATTTTGATAGCTTGGATTTTTAGTGGTTCCACCGATATAACCTGAAATAACATCTTTTATTCCTGAAATTTTTTCAATTTCTTCTTCCATACACCAGAAACAACCTCCTGCAAAGATGGCTTTTTCAAGATGTTTTCCTGCAGAATACTGAATACTGTTGGTAAATAATAAATAAGATAATAATAAATAATTTACTCATACTGTTCCTATAAATACTTTAAAGTTCAGTTAGCAGCAACCGTGTTAATTCTGCAGAAGGAATTTCACTGTAGTCGCTGATATTTTCCCCACACCAAAGTGGTGTAAAATCGTCAATTCTAACTGCTTCAGCTTTTGTACGTAAAACATAAATTACGGCTGCAGCAAGCGGAAATTCGGGTGTATCGGCATTGATTGGACCAATTTATAAGATGCTTCTGTTTTCAATTCCACGGTCCGGGGTCCGGCACTAAAAATAATTTGTGATGACAGTCTTGCTGGTTTTTTTACTTTTTATAGATGCCCGTTAAATTTGACTGGTTTTTGTTTCAGTACAGAGCAGATATGCTGTGCCGATCTGGACTGCAGAGGCACCAAGTGAAAGTGCTTTCTTGTACTCCGGCCATTAGAGCCTGAATTATGGGAAGTTCTGTACCGAAAAAAGTTTTGTTGAACTTGGTTTTGACCATGACAAAAAATTTAAACAAACAAAGAGAGAAAGCATCGCAGTCTGTGCGAACCGAAAAATTAAAGAGAAACCGCTCTTAATAGTGAGTTCTTGCAAACCACAAAAACTAACGTCCACCCTGAAAGACTTTGAATTTCTTTTTTTTTGAAAAATGCGAATTTTCGGAACGATTATGGCCCAGATAAACTCCAATGCCCCAGCCGATGAAACCGTATATTAGAGCATTTGTAGTCTGCTCCCCACCTATAATTTCTGTGCTCCAAAATCCTGCCAGCAGGCCCAAAAAAGCGCCTGTTCTGACATATTTATCCTGAAAAATAGTCAACACAAAAACCAGCAAATGTCGCATCATTTTGTTAAAATAGAATTATCAGCACAACTGACAGTAATTGCAGATCGTTATTTTCGTCGGTTGTCTAAGCTAAAAAACTAAAGACCTTATGGTTTGAGATAGTGCCAGGAACATTCTTGAAGAAAAATATATTACAAGAATACCACCTATAAACAAATCACCCTCTCCCTGTATGGGATGAAAAAACATTGTAAAATTTGACGGAGGTTCTAGTTTCTCCTCCAAAGGTCTCTTCCTTCGAAAGACAATCATTGCCACGAGCGATAGAATAGTTAAAGCGATCCAGTTTCCCATTTTATTTAATTCTGAAGAAGAATTATGTAATTTTGATCATATCAGTCAAAACTTTCCTTCTATAGCTTATACGAGATGAGCCAATGTGACAACGCAAAATCTATGCAATCATAATCAAAAACTAATGCTTTTCATAACTGTCTTTATATGAATGATGCCGTAGTAAAAAGTCCTGTAACTGTGTCATTTCGATCGATACGAAAAATCTTGTATAAGAAACCCGCACTAATATCATTAAGATTCCTCCCTAAGGTCAAAATGACAGATTAGATTCCAGACTTTTTTTGAGACTGTCAAAAATAACTTTCTAGTAATAATACTTAAATCTCTTGCTTTCGAGGACTACTGTCTCTTTCAAAACCGCATTGCGTCTTCAGTTGACAAACGATAGTATGAAATTCACATAAATAAAGGAGCATGTATGGAAATTCCACCATTATTTAACTTGACTGAAAAAGTTGCCTTAGTTTCAGGTGCAAGCCGGGGAATTGGGGCAGCCATAGCACAAATTCTAGCTGAGTTTGGGGCCAATGTCATTCTGACCAGCCGCAGGGCAGAAAATTTAAAAGAAGTTGAAACATCAATTCTAAAGTCTGGCAATCATGCTTCCAGCATGGTTTGCCACAATGGTGATCCTGCAATGGTGAAATCGACCATAGACGCCTTCGGTCAGATCGACATTTTGATCAACAATGCGGCAACCAATCCTTTCTACGGTTCGGTCCTGGATGCAGATGAAGCGGCATGGGATAAAACTCTGGATGTGAACTTGAAGGGACCATATTTCATGTCCCAGCATGCGGCAAAACTAATGCAGAAAAACGGAGGTGGATCAATCGTAAATGTTTCTTCGATAAACGGTCGTATTCCGATGCATCAGCAAAGCATTTATTCAATTACAAAAGCAGGCCTAATTTCAATGACACAAGCCTTTGCCAAAGAACTTGGGGGTGACAATATTCGTGTGAATGCGTTACTTCCCGGTCTCACTGACACAAAATTTGCCTCTGCAGTCACACAAAATGAAGAGCTGATGAAAACTGTTTTACCGCAAATTCCACTGGGCAGAATTGCCCAGCCGAGTGAGATGTCTGGAATGGTGCTTTTTCTGGTTTCTGACGCAGCTTCATACGTTACAGGCAGCACATTCACAGTGGACGGTGGTGTATTGGCTTAGACAATAGTGCTGTACTTTCAGGGACAGGAAAAGCTTCGCTCGAATGACAGTTTTTTGTTCCAGCTGGATGGCAGTTTTGTGGTTTTCTCGAACTGGGTTCTTGTTTCGTGATTTCAGTTTTCTTGTAGTTTCAAAGATGAGCTTTGCGGGAAATCTGTAATTCAGAAATACATAGTCTACTGTCTTGTTAGGGAGTTGTCATTCCCACGCAAGCGTAAATCCAGGGGTGTGCTTTCAATGAGAGGATATTCCGTTTTTATCCTGACAAAAATAAATAGTATATTTAATTCAAAAATATTTTTACCAAAGCAAAGTAATTTAATAAACAAGAACTAAAAAACAACTAAAAGAAAGGAACAAAATGGAAAAGAATATGAGAATAGAAAAAGATTCAATGGGAGAAGTCAAGGTTCCACAGGAGGCACTTTATGGAGCGCAAACCCAACGTGCGGTTGAAAATTTTCCGGTCAGCGGAATCTGCATCAGCCGTCCGCTGATTCATGCAATGGGTGTAATAAAACAGGGTGCAGCAAAAGTAAATGCTGAAATGGAGAACATTCCAAAAGATGTAGCACACGCGATCCAGCTTGCGGCGCAGGAAGTGATTGACGGCAAGCTGGACGAGCATTTTCCGATCGACATTTATCAAACGGGATCCGGAACGTCCAGTAATATGAATGCCAACGAGGTAATTGCACACCGCGCTATGGAACTGGTTCCGGAACTGAAGGTCAAGGTTCACCCGAATGATCACATAAATTTTGGTCAAAGTTCTAATGACACTTTTCCGACCGCCATCAGGATAGCAGGATTTCTTGAGGCCAAAAATACTTTGATTCCGACACTTATATTTTTGCGTGAAACATTTTTGAAAAAAGGTGCTGAATATTCCCATGTGGTCAAAACTGGCAGAACACACCTCATGGACGCAATGCCGGTGACATTTGAACAGGAATTCAGCGGTTATGCACGGCAAATTGAAATCGGTATTCAGCGCATAGAATCATCATTGCTGCAGATGGAGGAACTGCCGATGGGCGGGACTGCTGTTGGAACAGGAATTAATACAGATCCGGAATTTCCTCCCAAATTCGCGGCAGAAATTTCAAAACTTACCGGTGAGTCATTTCGGGAAGCAGAAAATCATTTTGAAGCACAATCAACAGTGGACGCACCGGTTGCCATGGGAGCCCAATTAAAAACTCTGGCAGTCAGTCTCTTGAAAATTGTCAACGATTTGCGCTGGATGAATTCCGGACCAAACGGAGGGCTCGGAGAAATTCAGCTGGCAGCACTTCAACCGGGATCTTCGATCATGCCCGGAAAGGTAAATCCGGTGATTGAAGAATCAATGGCAATGGTCTGCGCGCAGGTTATTGGTTACGATGCAGCGATCAGTATCGGCGGTTTGTCCGGAAATTTTGAGTTGAATGTGATGTTGCCGATGGTGGCGCACAGTCTGCTCGAATCAATCCGACTGCTGTCGAACGCGTCCAGGAATCTTGCTACCCGTTCCGTTTCAAGGCTGGTTGTGCGTGAAGATCACATCAAGGCGCTTGTCGGAAAAAACCCAATTCTGGTAACAACTCTCAACCCCCTGATCGGTTATGACCTGGCAGCAAAAATTGCTAAAAAAGCTTTTGCGGAAAATCGTGCTCTCAAAGAAGTTGCCCTGGAAATGTGTGATCTTTCAGAAGAAGAATTGGATAAAGCGCTTGATCCGACAAAAATGACCAAAGGCGGGTTTGTGAAATAAAAATCGCCTTCCATCAATTTTTCCGATTGGCCAGAAGGAAAATGATCTGGAAGAGAGCGTCTTTTTATATCATCGGAAGGCTGTCAGTTGGATTTTTTTCCAGTAGCTGCCGATCGTGAAAGTAGCGGATTGTAGTGTTCGCGGAGGCATGGCGTGCATAGGACTGGACTTTCTGAAGAGGTTCACCCAACTCAAGTGCAAGTGTGATTGCGGTATGCCGAAGATAGTGGGCAGATATAGTTAAACCTACGGCTTTTCCGAGTCTGGCGACGATGTCATTGATACCTTTTCCTGACATTTTGTGACCAAGTGTACGGAAACCAAGAGAAGGAAAAACATTTGGTGCTGCAATCTTGTTAGCCTGAAGAATTTTGTGCCACTCTTCAAATTCTGCATGCAGTTCGTTTCTCAATTTGATACGCTGCTCCTTTCCACTTTTTGTATGCCGCAGTACTGCAACGTGAAAGGAACCATCCTGTACAATATCATCCCAAAGCAAATCTGCTGCTTCGCCACGTCTTGCCGCGGTAAGATACAGAAATTTCAACACAAGAGCATTGCGAAATCTTAACAACGACGCGATTCGTCCATCATAATGAATAACTTTATTTGCCTCCATCATAGCATTTAACTGCGAAACCTGGAGTGCACCTTTACTGGCCCCAGAGTCAACTTTTTCTGCCCGAATGACAGAGGCTTTGAAAGGATTTTGTTTTAGATAGCCAAACTCTGTCAGCACCTTGCAGACTTTGCGCAGGGCACTCATGGTTTGGTTAATTGTGGATGGCTTTTTACCAGAGGCTTTCAACTGATTCTTGTATTCCAGCATCCGCAGTGGATCAAAGTTTCTCCAGTTCCTGCAACTCCCTGATATTTGCCCATTGCTGTAAATCCCGGAAGGCCCGTGCATAAGCACGCTGCGTGTTGGCTGCATATTCACCAAAAACCAGATTCAAAGCCTCTCCCGGTTCAAGAACGGGCTGCTTAACTTCCAGTGTTCTATTTTCCTGAGTTTTCAATTCAGAATTTTGATCATTGGTTAAAATAACTTCCATTTAAAATAAATTTCAAGGCTGAATCAGAATTGTTACTACATACGGTGGATGGCGAATTAAAAGCTCCATTGGCGGAGGCAGTTTCAGCTGATCTACAGAATCCATTATAATTTTATCAAACTTTTTATAATTTTTTAATACTTCAGAATATACCTTTTTTTGATTTACAGACGAAGTCGTGTTTTTAAGTTCCTGCTGGACCGATTACGGTGTTTTTGTCGAAAGAACATTAAATCTTTTTTAATATTTTTCCAGATCAACTGATTGTAACGCCGCTGCGCAATTTTAAATTTTAGCAATTCGAGCGGCAACATTGCCTTTCGGCAGGAACTATTTTACTTTCGCTAATTTTCGGTTCAGGAGCTAAATTTGTAACTTCAGTTTTAATTTTTTGATCAGACTCTTCTTTCTTTAATGAATATTCCGGAGAAGATGATTTAGACGGTTGCTCTGGTTTTAAATCCAGCATAGCAGTTGGATGTACGGATAACTCTCCATCCGAAGCACGATGCTTTTTAACATATCTTGCTGAGTCAATCTGCACTCTAAACAGGCTTCATGCTTTACACGCCACTTCCGGTTTTCTCCAATCAGAACCAGAGTAAGACCGAGTTTCCTTGGTATACTTTTCAACAAAAACAAGCTTGTCTGCGGAAAAATTTTCAGGATCTTCAAGATGCATTTTAGTTGCAGACAAGATTGTTTATTGGTTGACTGTCTCAGTTTTTGAAGGGCTTGTTCAAAGGAAGACTGGTCACTGAAATCATAAGTCCGGGCTAATTCTTTCCGTAAATTATGAAGCAAGATTTGTTCCGAAAATTCTGGTGTGGGGCTCATATTTAATCCCATAACCACCGCACGCGGTTTGTATTCCTGTGACAAAACCCGGGAAGGGAGTGAAAAGAAAAACAGCACAATCAGTGCAGAAAAAATTGAGAGCTGAAAAGAACGATTGGGGAAATTTGAAATGAACACAGAAAAGCCAAATTTTTGAGAAAAGTAATCAACCAGACGAACTTTTGTTATACAACTGTATGAGACTTTTCGCAAGAAGTTGCGGGAAAATTAGTTCAAGTAAAGAAATAAATCATGAGTCATGTTTTTCTGCAATGATAGTTACATCATGAGAAATATGGTTGTTAGAATAAAAAAACCTAGTCATTCCGGGAGAAACACAGCGTAGCCCGAGAATACAGGGGGACTTAACAGTTTTTTTATTCAACTTGATTTGAAATTTGGATCCCGAATCAAGTCAGGGATGACAAAAAAATAATTCAGTAAATCCTAATTAGTTTGAGACATCAAAGGGAAAGAATATCTCCTCCAGCGGCCTTTGCATCAGCTGGGTCATGAGTGACAAGAAGTGTGGGAAGTTGATTTTTTACTGCATAAGCAAAAACCTGCTTCCGGAACCTTCCACGCAGTTCCTGATCAAGTTTGGAAAACGGTTCATCAAGCAGCAAGGCTTCCGGTTGGGCGAGCAAAGTGCGCATCAAAGCAACTCTTGCCCTTTGTCCGCCAGACAAACTTGCTGGATCCCGTTCGTACATTCCGGACAGTTCAATTTCCTCCAGTGCCTGTTCAATTTGATCGCGGCGTTCCTGATGCTTGATTTTCGCGGGCAGGGCAAAAGCAAGATTTTCTCCTACAGACAAATGCGGAAACAGCAGATCATCCTGAAATAAAATCCCTAGTTTTCGTTCATGGGAAGGTAGATTATCTAAAGTTCTATCTGCAAATTCTATTGTCCCCGTATCAACTGATTCTAACCCTGCAATCATACGTAAAAGAGTCGATTTTCCACATCCACTTGGCCCCATCACAGTCGTGACCTGTCCTGCTTTCACTTCAAGGTTGAGCTTACTGAACAGCGAATTGCCGTCTATTTTCAGGGAAATGTTTTCGAGTTTTAACATTTATTAATTTAAAGAAATTCCGTTTGGTTCATGAAAAATAAGAAAATTATAATATATTTACATCTCGATTTCGCAAAAACACAAGAAAACATCCTCGAACTTTTTTTATTACATAGAACACAGAGGACTGTATTTATAATTATTTTTCTCTGTGTACTCTGTGGCACTCTGGTATTTATTAAGTTTTCTTATATTCACGACTTCATGATCATTATTTTAAAGTAAAGCGGCGCGGTTCCGGAAACGCCAGCGTGGAATGGCCAACGCCAGCAAAAGAGCAATCCACGGAAACATAGCCTGCAAAAAACCATAAACGCCGATGACCCGCCGATCAGCGCCTGTAGCGTAACTTACGGCTTCAGTGGTGAGTGTGGCAAAACGTCCTCCTCCCGCGAACAGGGTTGGCAGATATTGGGCTACGCTGACAGCAAATCCGATAGCCGCAGCGACGAGCAGGGGTTTCAAAAGCAAAGGCAGTTTGATACGGAACAAAATCCTCAGTGGAGAAGCACCCAAACATTGTCCAATCTTCGGAAAACGTGTATCCAAATTACGCCATGGATCAGCCAGTGTAAGAAAAATATACGGTAAAACAAAAAGTAAATGACTCCACACCAGCAACAGAAATGTGCCGTCCATTTCCATACGTACCGCTAAAATTTGGATGCCAAGCAGAAAAGTCGCCTGCGGAATTAACAAAGGCAGATAAAGCATCCACTGAGAACGTAATGAAAATCTGACACTCCGCCACTGTTCATTTTCTAAACAACCCACCACTAAAAACAGCGCGATTATTCCGGTAATCACTCCTACTTCCAGAGTCGTGAACGCGGTTTCCTGCAGACTGCTCCAGTGACGCTCCCAATTTCGCGACGACCAGCGCTGGGGCAAAACAAGGGGATACGGCCAGCGTAATGACAAAGACCAAAAAGCTAAACTAAGCAAACTCAAAAAGGCCGTTCCGAGTAATAGTGAACCGCTCAATGCTGCAATGTTGTGAACTCCATTTACGTTCCCACGTTTGCCGTTTGAAAGCCAATTCCTAAATTTTTGAAAAATCAGCCACTCTGAAAAACGCCAGAAAATCAATGATCCAAGTGTGAGTAGCAACAGCAATACTGCTCCAGCTGAAGCCAAAAACCGAAATAACAAATCGGGATCGTCTATCCAGCGTAAAATCAACACCGAAAGTGTTGGCGGTGTGGTGGGGCCAAGAATCAATGCTACATCAACTACTGACAGAGAAAATGCCAGTACCGCAAAAACAGGTAGACGAATCAAAGGATAAACCTGCGGTAACACCAATTTCAGCCAACTGAGGAAATATCCATAACCCAGAGATTGCCCAATACGAATATATTCATGCGCGCGAATTTGCGGCAAGGCGGCAAGAATCATTAAGAGCAAATATGGAGTTTCTTTCAAAACTAAACCTAAAATCAAACTTAGACCAAAAGGATCCTGTACTGTTACCCATTCCGGTGGTGTTTCCCATCCCATAAACAGGTAAGAAAGCCAGCGAACGATCCAACCGCTTGGTGCTACCAAAAACGCCAACCCTAAAGCCATTGCCGCATGAGGTACAGCAATCAATGGAATCAAACCCCGTCTTATAATTGTAAACAAACTGGCCATTTTGTTTTTATTATTTCCAGTAAGACTTTCCCGAGAAAGCATTGCGGCCAGGAGAATTGCAAAAGATAAAGAAAGAACAGTCGCAATAATTCCAGAAAAAAGAGTCAGCCAAACCGCATGCGGAAGTGCTGGATGCTCAAGTAATTGGTTGAAAATTTCAAAGTGAAATTGATTTCCGCCTAGGTCAGGTAAGTATCCCAGAGACGGAAGCAGGACTCCTAAAAGTCCTGCAGCAATGGGAAGCAGTAACAGGAGTTGGGTGAGAATAGGAAAAGCAGGGAGTAGACTCACTGTCCGTATCGTCGTTGCCATTTCGCGTCAAGTTGGGTTTTCCAATCCGGATGCGGATTTGGCTGGGTAGGTCCGAGTTTTTCCGGAGGCAGTGTAGCGACTCCAAGTGGCAGGGCTTTGAATTTTTGCTGATCCTGCGCTGAAAGTTTTGCAATTGACAGAACTGTACTGTCGCCCCAGATATCTGGATTTTGCTTTTGCATTTGTGCTTCTGGACTCATCAGGAAATTTACCACAATCATCGCGCCTTCACTTGATCCGGAATTAAACGGAATTGCCACAAAGTGCGTGTTACCGATCGTACCTTTTTTCAGCACAAAAGTCCTGGCACTTTCCGGAAGAGATCCGTTGGCAATAGCCGCGGAAGTATCGGAGGGATTGAACGACAACGCAATGTCCAGTTCACTGTCGTTGAGCATTTGCTTCTGAACGGAACTGCTGGCCGGAAAACTTTTTCCGGAACGCCATAGGAGCGGATGCAACTGGTTAAGATAATTCCAAAGCGGAGCTGTGACTTTAGAAAACTCCGCCTTGCTTTTTACAGAACTATTCAATACTTTCGGATTTTCAGTCAGCTCTATCAATGCCTGCATAAGAAAAGTAGAACCGAGAAAATCAGTCACGTGCGGATAGGTGAAACGACCGGGATGACTTTTGGACCATTGCAGCAGTTCCGGAATGCTTTTTGGAGTTTCTGAAACGCGTGCGGAGTCAAAAACAAAGTTGAATTTAGCCATCCCCCATGGTGCTTCATAACCTTCAACCGGCAGGTGAAAATCAATCAGCGTCGTTGGTTTTCCGCTAAAATCTACGAGTTCAAAATTTGGCAGATTTTCCGTAAATGGTCCAAAAAGTAATCCATTTTCCTTCATTTTGGCGAAATTCTCGCCGTTGATCCAGATCAAATCAACCGATCCGTTACTGCTGCGTCCCGCTGCTTTTTCAGCGAGTACACGTGAAACCGCATCGGCTGTGCTGGCAAGTTTGACATGTTTGAGTGTCACCCCGTGATCTTCTTTTACTCTGCTACCCACCCAACTGATGTAGGCATTAATTTCTTCTGAACCGCCCCAGGCATTCCAGTAAATGGTTTGACCTTTGGCTTTTTGGATGATGTCCTCCCACGAATTCCCATAGACTGAAAAACTGCCGAGCAGCAAATAAAAAGTTGTAAAAATAAAAATATTAAGTATTTTTGACATAGTTCCTGATTCGGTTGCAGAGTTAATATTTAAAATATTATTCATTTATGGTAGACCTGTAAAAAGTCTCAAAACGTGACATCTCCAGCAAAGCGAGAAATCTCTTTATGTTATCGTACAGATATAATTAAGATTTTTACCTGCGTTTTAAATGAACCGCTAACACTATTGCATGAGCGTATTTCGGCTCTTTTGAGAAAAAGGGGAAACGCTATGAAGTAAAAAAATTTCATATGAATCCCTGTCCAGACTTCTCCAGATAAATGCCGGCAATGTAACCACGCTAAAAATTATTAAAACCCAAATAATTGCTTTAAGCAGTCCATGCATGATATTCTTTCAAAAAATTGTCTCCCTGCATTACTGGAAAAATATTCAGCAGATTAGCAGAATGAAAATTGTGATCCCACTGATTTTGTAGTCGAACACTTTAGCAAATTCTTACAACAATGAATGGCAAGTATGCTGAATGAAAATGAAGTAAAAGAAAAGATTTTAACTCTGCGTTCAGGAAATGCACTTGTTAGCAATCATACCAGAAGTCGGAGGTTGCATCACACGTTATTGTTTAAAAACTGAAGAACAGGTTTTAGAACTCATGCGTCCTTCAACTCAAGTGGGACTTGCCGCGGAGGATCCGACAGAAATGAGCTGCTTTCCGTTGATTCCTTTTTCAAATCGTATACGCAACGGACGATTTTCGTTCCAGGGAAAGCAGATTAAAATGCTCACTAATTTTCCACCGGAAGTGCACACAATTCATGGTCACGGGTGGAAAGCCCCCTGGACTGTAAGCGAAGTTAAGGAAAATAGAGCCGTGTTAGCATACCAGCATTTTCCTGATGAATGGCCGTTTCCATATTTGGCACGCCAGGTTTTAGAACTGAATGGTCCCTCACTGACGGTGACTTTGCAAATCACCAACAACGGAAAATCAGCTATGCCTGCCGGAATGGGGCTGCATCCATATTTTGTCCGGACTCCTCAGGCTTCGATAACTGCAAAAACAGAAAAAATGTGGATCAATGATGCTGAAACTATGCCTCTGCGTCTGGAGTCGGTTCCAGAAACCAAACTGCTGAATCAGGGCTTGAGTGTCACTCAGAATACACTGGATAATCTTTTCACCGGCTGGAACCGTGAAGTCCTGATTTCATGGCCGGAATGGAATGCAAACTTAAGAATTATTGCAGATGCACCCTTGGATTTTATGGTGATTTACACTCCTACTGATGCAGATTTTTTTTGTGTAGAACCGGTCAGTAATGTGACAGATGCCTTCAACATGCTAGCCCGTGGAGAGTTCGGACATGGGGCAAAGACCTTGCTTCCAGGAGAATCGTTTGAGGGGAAAGTCTGTTTTGTCCCGGAGCTTAATTAAGACACAGAAGACAATTTCTCTGCTCAGTAATTTCAGGGTCCTGATTCATTCAGTCTCCAATCGTAGTGATATTCGATTTCCAGTTCATCTTCATACAAAGAATTAGCCAAATTCTCTTTTGCATATTTCTGTATATGAATTAAAACTCCTGCTTCATTGCCGCCATAATCATCCTGATACCATTCAAAAATTTTAGAAAGCCAAAGTTTTTTGTCTTCTGTTTTTGCACCACGTGGATGATTAATGTATTCGCTTGCGCCTGTCTCTAAAAGTGAATCAGTGTTTTTAGCCGTGAAGGCAAGCGGTTGCAGATTTGGACAGCCCATGCTGGCGCAATTCAGGGCATAGTGAATTCTGGGATCTTGCCATATTGGTCGCAGGATGCGGTGTTCAATGTCATTCAGTGAAAGTTCTTCACCCTCGATCGTGAGCAACTCTTCATCCCAGGGACCAAAACTAAAAAAACTGAAGGAAATATTTGTAATAGATTCAACAGGATAATGCTCCAAAATCAAATTAACGGTTGCAGCATTGTAAAGGTTAATCCAAAAGGCTCTTTGTTCTGGACGAGAAAAGCTGGAAATGGAAATGCCTTCCAAGGTTGTTAAATAATTTTTCAACAGGCCGTAGTCTATTTTTGAAACACCTCCATATTGCAGCAGATTAATTCCGACAGGCGCAGAGCTTTCCGTTGGAAGTTGACTGGTAACTAAATATTTTTTCAGAATTATTCCCCAGGCAGAGTGGTCAATAACTTCGCGGTTTTCTGCATTGTGTGTTTGCCAACGCGGCCACAACTCGGATTTGGGCGCGGCAATTCCGGAAGTTTTGTAAAGAACAAATGCAACTAGAGAGAGAATAATTAAACGTTTCATGCTGATCCATTTTCAGATTCAAAGTAACTCAAATCCTGTCAGGTCCTAAGTCTACCGGCGCCAGGAATGAAATCTTTCCAGAAAGTGTAAAACTATGGCCGGCGCGTGATTTTTTCGCCAGACTCCAGCCAGCATTTTGCTGGCTTCAGACAAGGTAGGGTAGGGATGAATTGCACCTAATATTTTGTTAAGCCCAATTCCGTGTTTCATGGCCAGAGTGAATTCTGCCAGCAAATCTCCAGCATGGACTCCGCAAATTGCCACGCCTAATATTTTGTCTTTTCCGGTGGAGTAATGACTTTTACTTTACCGTAATCAGTACGGTCCGTAATCGCCCGGTCTAAATCCTCGAGGCCGTAAGTTGTGACTTCGTGCGGAATATTCCGGGCCTTTGCTTCATCTTCACTCAGTCCGACCAGTGCTAGTTCAGGATCTGTGTAGTTACCAGGGAACGCAGCCGGTATTGAGGCAGTCACCGCCCATTTTATGGTTTTCAATCAAAGCAATTTTTGCTTTGACTGCAGACGCAATAAACGTACTGACAAGTCCTCCTGACCCGACACCGATGACAATAAGGTTGTAATCAAATTTATACATTTTCTTTGTTTCTCCTTTTTTCAATGAAAGCCAACATTTTTTTTACCAACAGCGGAAATATTCCGAGCAGTACAAACGAAGCAATCAGGGTCGGTGAAAGGATCTCACCCAAGGAATGTATTTTTCCAAGTTCCGAACCTGCATTTATATAAACTAGTGTTCCCGGAAGCATTCCAAGTTGACTGACCCAGTAAAAAGTGCCTGCACGTAATGGAGTCAAGCCTATTCCCAAATTTATTACAAAAAATGGAACCGCCGGCACCAAGCCTCAAAGTGAATAAATAAAAACCACCGTCTTTGTTTATGCCTGCATTAATAATTTGCATCTGTTTCTCAAAACGGCTTTGCACCCAGTCCCGAAGCAAAAAACGGGAAATTAACATGGCTAAAGTCGCACCAATGGAACTGGCGAAAGAAACGATCACTGTTCCTGCAAATAATCCGAAAAAAGCCCCACCTCCCAAAGTCATCCAGACTGCACCTGGAAGTGAAAATGCAGTAATGACTATGTAAAATAGAAAATAACTGCCCAACACCAAAATGGGATTGTTCTCGTAGGATGAAATGAAAAATGCTTTGGAGGATTTTAGATATTCGAGAGTCAGATACTTTTGTAAATCGAAGACGAAAAACAAAGCAACAACAATGGTGAAGAAGGCTATAAGCAACATAATTTTGACTTGCTTATTCTTCTCAGGCATAGAAATGAATCTTGTCTATTTTATGTAATTCAGTATTTACATTGATTACATTTCAGTTTAAAGGATGATCTATGATAATCTTACACGCTTACCATGAATTGCACCCCATGTGGTTACACAGTAAGGGACACAATATGTAAGCAAAATTTTAAAATAATTAATAGATTCACCTTTAAGAATGGAATCACCATGATTGATGATGGCCAGGATAGTCCCCACTACTAATGCGGTCATAACAGCTTTTTGGGGAGTCCCGTCACTAAAAGCTAATTCGAAAAAAGTCTGGGGTTGCAGTTTGATTCATAATTTTTTATTTCTAAGATTATATGAGATAGAATGTCATAGGTGACAGTCTCACAATAAGTATGCAATCCACAATTTGTGGTTAAAACATTAAGTAAAACCTTTATGATATTAGCATAAGTTTATAAAAATTTTCTCGCTTCCTATAAATAAGTCCTGAGCTTATTCTAAGCAATGGGAACTAAATAGTAAAGTTTTTGAAGGCAAGAACTATTTAACAAAATCTGCTCAAGCTGGTTTATATGATTTAATTAAAAGAACTTTCGAATAAGTTTTTCTAAATAATTACAGAGCTTAGAGGTTCTGAAGTCACGCCTTTGCTCCAATAACTAATTGACCACATGCACCCTGAATATCCTGTCCTTTGGAAATTCTTATTGGGGCAACAACACCATGATCTAGAAGGTACTTTTGAAATTTGCGTGACTGTCCCTGAGAAGGTGACAAATATTTGCTGCCTGGAACTGAGTTGAAGGGAATCAAATTGATCTTGAATTTCATACCGTGCAGCAAACTAATCAATCCCTTTGCATCTTTTATTGAATCTGTCAAATCACGAATCAGGATGTACTCAAATGTAATACGTCTCCGTGATTCCAAAGGAAACTCTCGACAAACTTTAATGAGCTTTTCCAGATTGTATGGAATGTTAACAGGCATAAGTTTTGAACGAACATTATCAGTTACACCATTCAAGGAAATTGCCAGATTGGCCTTGATTTTTTCTTCCCCAAAACGCCGGATTTTTGGCAGTAACCCCGAAGTGGAAACCGTGATACGGCGCTGTGAAAAATTAAAACCATGCTCATCCGTAAGAATTTCCAGAGCTTGCATGAGATTTTGATAATTATGAAAGGGCTCACCCATTCCCATAAAAACAATATTCCGAATCTTCTCTCCCTCAGGCTGATCTTTCAAGACTGTCAATACTTGGTCGATAATTTCTGCAGTATTTAGATTTCTCACCAAACCCATTGTTCCAGTCATGCAAAAATCACAGCCCATTCCGCATCCTACCTGAGATGAAACACAAACTGTATTATGACTGGTATGCGGCATGAACACGGATTCTATGCTGAGTCCGTCATCCAGTAACAAACGATATTTAATTGAACCATCCTGAGATTGTTGTTTTTCAGCCTTTTCGAGTGAACTGATCCAGAAATTCTCTTCCAAAATTTTTCGGGTTTCCCTGCCAATATTATTCATTTCGGAAAAGCTTCCCACCTGTTGCGTATAGAGCCAATAAAATACTTGATCTGCCCTGAATTCCTTTACCTTGAAGTTTGTTGTGGATTTTTCAGCCATCCACTCACGTAATTTTTGGCGCGTCCAGTTTTTTATATTGTGCAGTTTTGACATTTTAAATTTGGAAATGTAACTATTTTATGAATATGTTATTCTTCATGGTAAGTAAATGTACCCGAGTGGTCAATCAGAAGCTGCTTAAATTTAAAAAATGCTCATACAAAATATTGGTTAACTGATGAAATGTTTAAAATGCGGATGGTCCAATTCTGACACTGCTGCCTACTGTCAAAAATGCCATGCATACCTGTCAGAACAACCAGGCATGGAATCAATAGATGCATTTAAAGCACTTATTTTAAGTCTCTTTTTCACAGGAATTTTCTATCTCGTTTTCCCGATTCCTGTCATACGGAGTGAATACTGGCTGCAATTATTTTCAGGTCATATCTCAGAAACTATTGTTGCCCTTGTGCTTTGGTCTCTGTTTTTGATTTTTTTCAAGTGGCGACAGTTTCGACAACAACTCCTGGCATATGAGGCCTTCAGAAATCAGATCATGCACGACTCTTTATCAAAAGGCATTTATGTCAGGGATGTGGACGAAAGGATTTTGGAAATCAGTCAGTTTATGCAGGAGCAAAAAGTAAAAAAATTTCAGGACAGCGTCATTTTCCGGAGAGTACGCCGCACATTAAGACACCTCAAAGCCATTCCTAAAAAAGAAGAAATAACTTCAATTCTCAATTATCAGGCAGACATTGATCACAACAGAATGCAAAGCGGATATGCTCTTTTAAACGTTTTTATCTGGGCAATTCCCATTCTTGGGTTTATCGGTACCGTTTTTGGAATCGGACAGTCAGTCGGCGAATTTTCAGATTTTATCCGTAACACCGGCGGCACTGATTTGAACACGCAAATGCGCTCGGCTTTGGGAGGAGTTACCAGTGGATTATCAGTTGCATTCAGCACTACATTTATTGCATTGGTTGGAGTAGTTCCGATCATGATGCTTGCTTCATCTTTGCGAAAACGAGAAGAAGATTTGCTTCTCAGTGTTGAAGATTACTGTCTGGAAGATTTACTGCCGAATTTACATGTACGTCCTGGAGATGAGATGCTGGATGATACAGTTAGTGAACATTTGGAACAGATGGCAGAGTTTTCTGAGAATTGGCGCAAACAGGTTTCACCCGTTCTTGAATCCGTGGAACGTTATTCAAAAGGATTTGCAGCGCAAGTTGATGGATTACAGCCCTTGATTCAAAAATTCAGTGAATCCTTATTTGAAGCAAAAGACAAAATGAGTGACACCGATCAAGTGGTAAATGTCCTTGAAAACACTGAAAATTTAAAGAAAAAAGACAAAAAAGACAATGAACCGCCAACCGAAAACGCCCAACCTTTAAAACAATGAGGTATGCTTCTAATTCTCCTAAAATAACACTTTTCCCATTTCTGAGTGTCCTACTCAGTACAATGGGAATTTTAGCATTCCTTTCAATTAGCTTTTTACTTGTTGTTCCTGAGAGTGCAGATTCTCGCAAGGAGTCCAAACGTGTGCAATTTGAATGGGTCGGTGCACCCGGATATGTCAAACCCATTTTTATCCGCTGTTATGCGGATCGTATAGAATATTACAATTTGTTTGAGAACCGGGAATACAGCCTCTCTCTTGATGAATTGCTGAACCAGCTTCAAGGTGAAAATCCGGAACTATTGTCATACCTGGTTCAGCTATTTCAGCTAAATACTGATATTAAAAAAAAGTTTGGTAAAACAGAATATTACCCTCTTTTACTGGTTTATCCTGACGGAGTGTTAACTTCAGAATTATTGATGGTTGCAATTGAAAAAATTGGAGGATTAAATTTTGGACTGGAACCAATGCTACCGAAATGGGAAATACCATATCAGGGACTTAATTCTGAAGGCTGATATTTGATGTTATGAAAAAACTTTTCTTAATGAGAATAATTGTTTTTGGGATCTTGTGGTTTGTCACCGGCTGTCAGGGAATTTTCAATCCTGCTCCAGATGAACAGGAAATTCGATTTCGCAATGCTATCCGGATTCATCCTGTTCACGAACTCGGCTACGTCCGGCTGGCTCAATATCTGAAAACTCAGGGACGATACACTAAAACATTTTCAGTACTCCGTACCGGACAGCAGCATATTCCTGATTCGATTGCGCTCATTCGAATGGAGGGAGGTCTGTTTCAGGGGTTGGGTTATTACAGAGAATCACAAGAATATTACACAGAACAAATCACTAAACATCCGGATGAACCGCTCCTTTTTCTGGATAGAGCGCAACTGTACTTGCGTCTGGAAAAACAGCAGCTTGCTTTGAATGACGCACGCAAAGCACTTTCTTTGAAACCTGATTTGTTTGAAGCTCTTTATCTGATTGGTGTGATTTTAGACCGGAGGACTGCCTCAAATGTACCGGATCAGTCAGAGCAGGCACTTAATGCTTTAATTGCCGCCAGCGAAATAAATGGACGGAATCCTGATCTCTGGCTGAGAATTTCAACATTATGGGAAAGGCGTGGTGAAACTCATCAGGCAAGACTGGCAATGTTCCGGGCAGTTGAGCTTTCTCCGGAATCAAAACTTTACCTTCGCCGTTATGCGGATTTGCAGGAAAAAGAGCTGGACCTAACCAGTCAGAAATACTCTGATGAAATCTCGGAATCCCTGCACCAGACTCTTCAACACATGCTCAAATTGTTTCCGAATGACATTTGGGTACACGCACATATGGGAAACCTGGCCTGGACACAGGAAAAGTTTGTGCTGGCGGAGACACATTTACTACGTGCACTTGAATCAAAATCTCCATATCCCTGGGCTAATTTCCGATTGGGTATGGTTTATCTCTCTCAAAAAAAATGGGAATCTGCACTTCAGGCTTTTGAGGAGGGTCTAAAATCCGATCCTAAAAACGACTGGGCCATTCTGCAGACAGGACATGCCCTGGAAATGCTGGGAAAAAATGAGGAAGCAATTACCCGTTACGAAAGGCTGATGGAAAAAGGTCCGGACAACCTGGTTGTAGTTAATCGTCTGAATCAATTGTATTGGAACGAATTTTTGTTTGAAAAAGGTGAAGAGGTTCTTTTGCGTGGACTGGAAAAATTCCCTGCAGAAACAGAGCTAATTGAAAAACTACTTGCTTATTATGAATCTCATAGACTTTTTGAAAAGGCAGCAAAAATTATTTTGGGTTTTATCGAGGCAAAACCAGACAACAGTGCTGCACTTGCAAAGCTTGGGTTTTATGAAAAAAACTTGAAACATCCGGAAAAGGCTTTGTACTGGTTTAAAAAAGCACTCTCAAGTTCTCCGGATTTTGAATGGGCACACGTCCAGCAAATTGGAATTTTATTAAACACAGAACGCGAAGATGAAGCAGAAAATGCGCTAAATGATTTTCTCAAACTTAAGCCGAATTCAGAATGGGCTCTGCTAGAACTATCTCAGTTGAAGTTGAAGAAGATCATTTTCTGACACCAAAAATATCTGGAAAAAAATCTTGCAGAGTACCAGGATTCAGCGGGAATACTTCAAACTCAGGGGCGGCTGTATGAATTGCAGAAACGCTGGAAAGAGGCAGAAAATATTTTCAAAAAACTATTAACAATCCGCCCAAACAACTCTTTGCTGCTGACACATTTGGGTTTTACGCAATGGAAACTAAAGAAAACAGAAGAAGCCCGTCAAAACATTACTCATGCTTTGTATGAAAATCCAGGGAATCTCTGGGCCTGGAATCTTTATTTGCTTTTGCTGCCAGAAGCACAGCAGCGTCGCTGGATCGGAGATGACTTCAAGATGCTTCTGCCAGTCCTGGGTGCATTAGCCAGCAAAAGGACAGAAGAAATCTGGCAGGAAATTACTTCTGTTCGCACAGATCCTTTTACACGGCAAGTACTGAAAAATATGCACTATTTACTCGAAGAAGCTCCACAAGAAATTAAAATGGACCCGCAGGATATGACCTCAAAACAACTCTCCCCCTGGATAAATGAGCAATGGGGGTATTTCCACGAAATGCTGGGAAACAGAGAGCTTGCTGCACGTCATTTTGAGGCCGTTTTAGAAGCACTTCCGGACAATGCCTGGATACACGCACGCTTGGGCTGGGTCTACGAAAGAATGGATAATCTGGAAAAAAGCAAGCAGCATTACAGCCTTTTTTTACAGAAACATCCGCAAGCATTTGATGTCAGTTTCCGGCTGGCAAACGTCTATACATTGACAGGCAACGAAGCCAAAACCATTGAGCTTTACGAATTAATAGCAACTCACCGTCCGGAACATGACTTGGTGCTGAACAACCTTGCCTGGCTTTATTTAACTGCTCAAGACAGGCAGGTACGTAATCTTGAGAAAGGTATGGAATTAGCCTTGAAATCAGTTGAACTTAATCCTACAATTGACAGTTTAGACACATTAGCAGAGGCCTACTTTCAGTCTGGAGACAGAATTAAAGCCCTTGAAACTATCCATAAAGCTGCTCGGGAAGTTGATTATCCGCCAAACCGTCATTCATACCTACGAAAACAATTGCTGCGTTTCCGCAAAGGAGAACAGGACTCCAGCCCACCTGCGTTAACATGATTCATGTTATGTTAAAATGATGATACTCTAAAGCTGTTTAGGGCGGCAAAACACAATGAATTGTACAATAATTTGATGAAGGTATGCTTAACTGATTTAAATGGGAAACGACAGCTAACAGATGTTCCTTGCAGGATCACAGATCAATATGGATTCCGTAAAAAATAAAATCATATTACACTTGTAAAGTCAATAATTTACTGAGATAATTACAGGATTAACTTTTCAAAAGTGACTTTATCATTCAGAACATCCATGCCACAAACTATAGAACCATTGATTAAACTTGCGGAAACTGACCGAGATTTACAGAAATTTGTTTTCGCAAAATCTCATTTGGAAAGACAGATTGATAAAGCACGTTCAGTTGTTGACCAACATCAAAAAACAATCCAACAAAAAAAAGACGAATTTGAACTATTGATTGCTGAATGCAAGAATGTAAAAAACAATCTTCAAATTCAGGAAGAATTGATTTCCCGCCTGGACAGTCAAGTTCCTAAGATACGCAACGAAAAAGAATTTGCAACCAGTAAAAACCAACTGGAGGAAGCACGAAAAATTCTAGGTCTGCTGGAAGACAATATGCTCGATTTGGATCTGAAAAAAGAAGATCTTGAAAAAGAAATTGGAACCATTAACAACCAGCTCAGTGAATCAAATACAGAATTTGAGCAGGAAACATCCGGTCTGCTGAAAAAACAGGCAAAAGCAGAAAAAAAGATTGGAACTCTTGAGCCTAGACGCAAACGTTTACTGAAAAAAGTTCCTCAAAAAATCAAACGTTTTTTTGAGCGCTGCCAGGAAAGTGGAATTTCAACCCCAATCTGTGCCATTGAGGATAAAAGCTGCAGCGGCTGTAACATGGTTTTATTGCCCCAGCTTGTTAACGAACTGATGACAAACACAGATTCCCATAAAAATTGCCCTAATTGTTCGCGCATTTTGTACTTTCCTGAAGTTGAGGAAGAAGAAGATTCCGCGGCCTGATATTTCTTATCATGCATGATGGTATTAGGTGTTGATCAATCTCTGCTTCAACAAAATACAATCATTAAAAAATATTTAATACTGCTAGTTCTTACTCTAACATTTTTGCCCGGCTGTGAATCTTCAGCCCCTTCCAGTTTTATATATCCTTCTGAGAAAGCAATGGAGGTACGCTACCTCTGCCGCTTACCATATCTGGATGCAAAAGCGCCACATCAAGCGTGGAGCAAGTCAACTCCCTCGTGGATTTTCATTAACGAAACAAAAATCATAGTTTATTTTAAGAATGACCTCACCTTTGTGCTACCCCGTACTTCAGAAATCACTCTCGCTCCAGGAAAATACCGCTGTATACTTTAAAATTTACTGATTGATTTTCTTTTTTCAGTCTACAAAATTTTCTCCATTCAGTATTTTCGCAAAAACATCACGGTCCACATTACCTCCGGACGCGATAACCGCCACTTTTAGTCCTTTATTTTTTGATGACTCCTGTAGTGCTGCCGCAATTGCTGCAGCACCCGCGCCTTCGCAGACATTATGTGTGCATTCATACATAATCCGCATCGACTCCGCAATTTCAGTATCACTAACCTGCACAATCCTCTCAACACCTTTCCAAATCAAATCCAACGCAGACTGTTCCGGAACTCGGCAGTCAATTCCATCAGCAATTTTGGTACTCACCGTTGATTCAACGGGACTTCTGCTAACGAATGACTTCGCATAGGTATTGGCATGTGCTGATACAACTCCGACGATCTCTGTATTCAATTCTAATGCATCACGTACTGCAAGCATTCCACAAATTCCAGATCCCAATCCAATGGGAACGTAAACAACATCAAGATCCTTGACCGCTCTCAGCAATTCCAAACTATAAGTGGCGACACCTGTAACTAATAGTGGATCAAACGAAGATATCATTTTCAGTGATTTTTCATGTGCCAGATCTTTCGCATATTCTCGGGCTGCCTGAAAATCTTCACCATGCTCTATCAAATGCACACCAAAAGCACGCATTGCAGCATTTTTCTCCACGCTGTTTCCATGTGGCACTAAGATTGTAGCCGGAATTCCGTAGCGCCGAGCAGCAAAACCAACAGACTGCCCATGATTTCCGCGGGTTGCACTGACAATTCCCTTTGGCATTTCTGAGGATTTCACGAGATTGGCGAAATAAACTAATCCACCACGTATCTTGAAAGAACCAATTGGCGTGTGATTTTCATGCTTTACCCAGACTTCTGTGCCTAAACGTTCACAAAGAAGCGGCCAGCAATATTGAGGAGTCGCCTGCATTTCAGCATAAACTATACTTGCTGCTGCTTCTATTTCATCAAGTGTAATTTGCTGCATATTTATGAGCCTTCTTTGTTATTTGTCCCTGAAGTAAGTTCTGCCATCATCTTGTTGATCATCCGTAATCCGGATTGGTCTTTGAGTGTCAGAATGGATTCCGGATGAAATTGCACTGAAGCCACGGGCAGTTTTTTGTGCCGAAGCCCCATTATCAGACCGGAATCAGTTTTCGCGGTGACTTCCAGACATTCTGGAAGTGAAGTTGAATCCACGTAAAGACTATGATAACGTCCTGCGCTGAATGGGTTCGGCAACCCTGCATAAAATGAATCTCCGCTGTGTATAATCTCAGCGGACTTACCGTGAACAGGATGTTCAAGAGTCAGCAGTTTCCCACCAAAATGTTCCGCAATACCCTGATGTCCGAGACAGACGCCAAAAACTGGAATATCCCTATTGAGTGCTTCACCGACTAATTCCGGAACTTTTTGTTCACTTGGGAATCCCGGACCTGGTGAAATAAAAAGTAAATCCGGAGAAATTTCGTCCAGCATCTGATACGGAAATCCTGAACGGAGGGTGATTACTTTTGCTCCGGTTTGCCTGACATAACTTGCTAATGTGTGTACAAAACTGTCTTGATTATCGACAAATAAAACCGTTTTTCCCCCACCCGTTTGCGGCAAATCAATGTCTTCAGCAGCAGCCGGTTTATTGCCCAAAGTCGCACCTAAAAAGGCTGAAGCCTTGATGTGTGTCTCTCGTTCTTCTGTAGCCGGATCTGAGTCATAGAGCAGTGTTGCACCGGCACGTACAGAAGCTCGGCCGTTTTTAAGATGAACCGTACGCAATGTCATTCCGGTGCTGACAAAACCGTTAAACCACAAAAAACCAATACAGCCACTGTACCAGCCGCGAGGTGAATTTTCCATATTTTCAATTGTCTGCATGGCAACAGGTTTTGGTGAACCTGTCACAGTACAGGCCCACATGTGTGTCAAAATAGCATCAACTGCATCTCTGTCTTTATTTAAAACACCTTCCAAATGATCAACTGTATGAATCAGGCGTGAATAACGTTCCAGCAGGCGCCGTCCAATTAAATGAACACTACCGGGTTCACAAATTCTGGCCATATCGTTACGATCCACATCCGTACACATAGTTAGTTCTGATTCTTCTTTTTCCGAAGATATGAGTGCTTTTATACGTTCAGCTGTTTCCATCGGATCACCTCCGACTGGTACTGTTCCTGAAATGGGACTGGTTTCAAAACGTTCTTCCTTGACACGTACATACATTTCAGGAGATGCACCAACCAGTTGCTCCTTACCCATGTTGATCAAAAAACTGTAAGGGCTGGGATTTTGTTCACAAATTCTTTTGAACAAAGTTGAAGGCTTTTCTGCAAAACCAGTAGAAAAAGATTGAGATAGTACGACTTCAAAAAAATCTCCACGCCGGCAGCCTTCTTGAATTTTAGCCACTTTCTGTTCAAACTCACCTGCTTCATGATCACAGTTTATTTTACCATCAGCCTTTCCCACGGCAACCTGGAATTCATCGCCAGTATTCCACCAGCTTTCAGTCATACCGTCCGGAGTTTCAATGTGATATTCAATTTTGGAAGCTTCCTCTTTTTGCCGGTCAACAATCACCAGTTCGACAGGCAAAAACAAATGGCAGTCAGTTTGTTCCGGATCCCGTTTATGTCTTGCTTCAATATTTTCAAATTGATAAACCAAATCGTAACCAAATGCTCCATACAATCCAAGATAAGGATCAACACTTTGGAATAGTTCAAATATTTTGCGAATAACAGAAAACACGCTTGGCTGACGACTCCGTTCTTCTTCAGCAAAGAAATCTGGCCTTGGTTTCACAGTACCGGAAATCTTTTCTGCAGTAAGATTCGGATCAGTACCAAAAACCAGTGATTCAAGATGGGGATGATTTTGTAAAGCAGGAGCTATCAATTTCAGCAGTCGTGTTCCATTCGGATTCAGCGCGTTGATTTCAAACTGTCTTTTCCTGGCAATCAGTTCCAATGCAGGATGCACAAAACCTAAATCCCAGCGGGAATAACGGTCCGGTACTTCGTAATTACTAACAAAAAGTGCTCCTTTTTTAGTGTCAATATATTGATATATTTTATCAAGTGCATGTTCCGCATCCAGGGGTGTAATCGACTTTTCTATTTTTATACCGCCCAGTGTTGTAAAAGTTGAATTATTCATAGCTTCAAGTAAATTTTAAGTGTTTAAAGAAATCAATTTCTAAGGTTTCGAATAAATTTTTCAACTCGCCACAAATCTTTAATCCCAGGTTCGCTTTCTACACCGCTACAAACATCCACTCCCCACGGTTGTACAATCTTTACTGCCTCTGCAACATTTTCCGGAGTCAACCCTCCTGCCAGAATCAGCTTTCCCAAACCTGAAGCAGTACTTGCCCGGTCCCAGTCAATTTTTTGTCCGGAACCTCCGTAATGATTTTTGCTGAAGGCATCCAGTAAAAAGTATTCTCTCCCAAACTCTTGTATTTGTTCCAGCTTAAATTCAGCAGACACACGAAATGCTTTATAAAATGGCACTCCTAATTTAGCAGTTAATTCAACAGACTCATCGCCATGCAATTGTGCCAAGTTCAGGTGTGTTTCAATCATTATTTTTTCCAGCGATTCCAGTGATTCATTGACAAAAATACCAACAGTTGTCACCGATTCCGGAAGCACACTTACAATTTTGCGGACTTCTTCCGGAGAAATGTAACGGGAAGAACCAGGCCAGCAGTTTAGTCCAATCCAGTCTGCACCTAATTCTGCACAGGACAAAGCCTGTTCAGGACTGGTTATCCCGCAAATTTTAACTTTTGGATAAACAGTGGTGTGATTCGTTCTCATTGGCTTCTGGATTGGTTTTTTTTAACTATAACGTTATAATATATTGTTATTCTAAGATACGAATTCTTACAAAATTAGCAATGGAAATATTACGGAAAACTAGATGTCTGTTCATAGTTCTGCATATTTCTGGAATGGTGAGACTTTGGTACTGCACATCTTCCTTCAACCACGTGCTTCACAAAATGAGTGGGCAGGCCAACACAACGGACGGATACGTCTTCGTGTTACTGCAGCACCCGTAGATAATCAGGCCAATCGGGAATGTGTGAAATTTATTTCAAAATCATTAAAAACTGCAAAAACAAATGTGAAAGTGGTTCAAGGTCAAACCAGTCGTTTCAAAACTGTGGAAATCCTTAAATCTGATCCGAAGTCCTGGAAAAAAATTTTAGAAGGCGTGGATAATTAGATTGTCTGCATTGTAGAACTTATAAAGCTAATGATCCACTACCTGAAAACACAAATAACAACTATTTGTCAGTTTAGATTCGTGAAAATAACCTGCCCAAAAGTTTCTCCAAAATTACGATTCTGGAGCATATTTTCTTTACTGACAAGCATCTTTTTTTATTTAGTAACCGGTACTGCTTCAGCACAGTGCTTAACCAGTGGTCTGACTGAAGATGAGCAGTTGGCTATGACAAAAGGATTATTTGAAGATGAACTGTTTTCCGTATCAAGTGAGTCCTCAAAGTGTTTTCTTGAAGAATTTAAGGATAGTGATGCACGTGAGGAGATTTTTTTCCTTAGGGCAGAAGCCTTAAGAAAGGGAGGCGATCTTAAGGCGGCAATCAAAGCTTATGATGAACTGAAAAAAAACTTTCCCAGCAGTAAAACCTATTTAGACAATTCAATGCTACATAAAGGAATTTCACTGGCCCTCACTAGAAAGTATACTGCTTCTATCAGAACCTTAAAATTGCTGCTGCTTGATTTTCCCACTACAAAATACAGAGATGAAGCACTTTTTTGGCTGGGTTATGCATCTTCTTTCCAGGCAGAGTCTCTACGAAAAATAAACAACAAAGATGCTCTGCTTTTATATCAGGAGTCAACACTTCATTTCGTTAAAGTAGAACCTGAACTATTAAATCTGAAGCATCAGCAGGAACGGTTGCATTTAATGGGACGGTCATGGTGGTTCCTGAAGGACTTTACTAAAGCAGAAGAAGCATGGAGCCAATACTTGAAAAACTCAAAGTCAATCAAACCTGAACAGGCTTTGAATCTAAAATACCAGTTAGCCACAGGCTTTCAGCAAGAGAAAAACTACAAAAAAGCTGAAAGTTGGTTTGCGCGTATTTTAACAATGCATCCAGACTCAAAACTGGCTGTTGTGTCTGCTTTTTTACGAGCAGAAATGGCATATGCAGTTTCAGTACAAGAAACAAATACTGAATCATTGGACTCAAAGGCAGTAAGTATACTGATTAAGCACTACAAACTATATTTAAATAAGAATGATAATAAGTATCAGGCACTTGCCTATTACAGAATTGGTGTGTTGCAGCAACCACACAAACCAAATGAAGCCATTCATGCTTTTCAAAAATATTTAAGCACAAAAGACAAAAATTATGCAGCTGAAGTTCATTATCGCTTAGGTTATTTGTTTTTTAACACAAAACAGCCGCAAAAGGCTATTCAGATCTTCGAAAAGTATCTCCGTACCAAAGATAAAACTTATACCAACGAAGTCCTTTACCAACTGGGATTTCTCTACATTGAAGCAAAACGTCCAGAAAAGGCTGTCCAGATCTTTGAAAAGTATCTCAGCACTAGAGACAAAACTTATGTGGGAGAAGTACATTACCAGTTAGGGTTCCTCTACATTGAAGCAAAGCAACAAAAAAAAGCTGTTCAGATTTTTGAAAAATATCTCAGTACCAAAGACAAAACTTATACCAACGAAGTCCTTTACCAACTGGGATTTCTCTACATTGAAGCAAAGCAACAAAAAAAGGCTGTTCAGATCTTTGAAAAGTATCTCAGTACCAAAGACAAAACTTATACCAACGAAGTCCTTTACCAACTGGGATTTCTCTACATTGAAGCAAAGCAACAAAAAAAGGCTATTCAGATCTTTGAAAAGTATCTCAGTACCAAAGACAAAACTTATACCAACGAAGTCCTTTACCAACTGGGATTTCTCTACATTGAAGCAAAGCAACAAAAAAAGGCTATTCAGATCTTTGAAAAGTATCTCAGTACTAAAGACAAAACTTATATGGGAGAAGTGCTTTACCAGTTAGGGTTTCTCTATATTAGAGTCAAACAACAGGAAAAGGCTGTCGAGATATTTGAAAAGTATCTCAGTACTAAAGACAAAACTTATATGGGAGAAGTGCTTTTTCGATTGGGCTACCTTTATCTTGAAACAAAACAAGCTGAAAATGCTGTTGACAGTTTCAAGAAATACCTAAGTTTAAAGGACAAAACACATGTCGGTGAAGTTCAATACCAACTAGGTTTTTTGTTCACAGAAAGGAAACAGCAAAAAAAGGCCATTAAGATCTTTGAAAAATATCTCGCTGGGGATAATGAAGAACATCGTGAAGAGATACAACTTAGATTAGGTTACCTCTACACAGAAAACAAACAGCAAAAAAAGGCCATTAAGATCTTTGAAAAATATCTCGCCAGCGGTGCTGTTGGAAACATTACTGAAACACAGCTAAGCTTGGGTTACCTCTATGTGGAAAACAAAAAACCCTTTCTGGCAATTGCTGTGTTGGAACAAGTCCTCCTGCATCCTGATTACCAGAAAAATAATGATCTCTTGCAAAATTTATTAGTCCTCTATCTCCCGATGAAATTGCAGGGCTTTCTTGTGAAGAAGAATGACCAGCAATGAGATACAGAGGTTGTATGAATTCTTTCTTAATTTAGAATACTTTGAACAAAACAAAGAAAGAATTCTACAGGAATTAAATCAGAACTACATGCAGAGTATAAAAAAATCAAATACAAAAGAGTGGGAGCATTTACTTTACATGAGGGGCAGTTGTCTGATTGAAACAAAAAGGTGGAACGAAGCCCGCCTAGATTTACGACAAATCCGTAATACTAAAAAATATCGTGAACATTCAATCCAGATGTTGATTGTGACACACAAACAGTTAGAGGACTGGAAGAGGTTGACCTGGGAATATCAAGAGGTTTATGACAAAAAAAATCCTATTTTGACAATAGCAGATTTTCAACTTTGGGTTTTCGCTGCCAAACAGAGAAAAGACTTTCAACGTCTTGAACGAATAAAAATAATTTACGAACGCTGGAAAAAAGCATTTCCAGAAGATTCACAAAATTTAGAACAGCTCAATAAATACATTTCTGGATTTCGTCTACAGGAACTTACTTCACAAGGAAACTGGAAGGAAGTTTCTGCATATATTAAAAAAGAGGTTCAGTCCGGTTCCGTTTCGCTTGATGAACAATATTTTTCGCAACTGCTCTTTGCAGAAAATAAACTGGAAAATTGGTCCGGCGTACTGGGTGCTTATGCCCTTTTACGAAAGCATGACCAAAAACGTGCTAAAACACTGGATGCACTTATTAACCAGGCAAAAGCTGCAGATAAACTTGGGAAAAAAGACCTCTCACTGAAATATTACCTCCAGGCTTTAAAAGTAAAACCTCTCAATCAAGAAGATAAAAAGCGGCAGTCAGAAATAAAAACGTTTCTGGCACAAAGTTCTTTCCAAAAATGGATTGAACAGGGAGAGTGGACTAAAATCAGCAAAACAATACGCAAGGAGGTTACTGAAAACAAGAGAGTTTTGAATGATACCAATTTTGACCTTCTGCTTTATGCAGAAAACCAAAAGTCCGGAAACAAAAAATATAATGGAATCCTGGATGCTTATGTGTTGCTGGCAACTTATGACAAAAAAAAGACACTTACTGTAAAAGCTCAAATTGACCAAGGATATGCCGCAGCAAAATTAGGAGGATATAAACGTGCAAAAGGATACTATAGAAGAGCTCTCAAAAAGACTCCTGACAAAGATGTTGATCTGGTACTGCAACTGGTAGGAGAACTTAAACGGCTTTATGAACGATCCAAGGATTATGCGTCTTTGGTAGTGATTTACAAGCGGGCATATAGTGTTCTCAAGAAAAGTTCGCGGCCCAAAAATGACTCCCGAACATACGCCTACCTCATCGGCTACCATCAGTCATTCTATCTTAAACAAAACGACAAAGCCCGTATTTGGCTGATGCGTTCTGATGGAGGTGGCTCCACGCCCCAGGAATTGGATGCTGCATTCTGGGTAGCAAAGCTTGATCGTGACGCAAACAAACCGGGAATGGCTATCAAAAGACTCAAAGAACTGGCTGGTCGTGAAGTTTCAAAAAACTCCTCACTTTATGTTCAGATTCACTTTGAACTTGGAACATTGTATCATTTAAAAGAAAAGTGGAAATCCGCTTTACTGCACTATCGACTTGTAGCCAAAGCACGTGCACCAGCAAAATTAAAACAGTATCAAAATACTGCCAAGGAAAAGGCAAAGGAAATAAGCAACTATTTAAAATCTCTTAATTCTTCTGAAGGTTGAAAATGTACGATAATAATAAATGGGCTGTATACAGTTCTGGTGTTTTTTACGAGATTGTAAAACACAAACGGAATAAATACATGCAACTTCTTTTGGCAATTTGTCTGGTGACTTTACTTACAGGAGGAATGCCCTTAATCGCGTTTTCACAAAACATGTCCGTGCAAGGCAAAATCCGTCTGAAGGGCCAGGTACAACTTCCATCCAATGTGGTAATGCCCGAAGTAAAACTTGATGTGGTATTATTGAAATTTGTCCTAAATACGGAAGGACAGGTAACTCCAATAGGCCCACAGGCACGGTTAAAAACTGATGCTGAAGGCAACTTTGAGTTTCTCAATATTATCCCTGATTTACGCGCAGGCTATCAAATTGGGACTCGGGTAGAAGGTAAATTATACAGTTCAAAAGTATTTTTTATAAAAGCCGGAGAAACATTAATTCAAAAAAACATTATCATTCCAGGGATTTCTACTGCTGTCGGTAAACTGGAAACATATAGAGCTTCAATTGTAATTGAATCAGGACTGGGAACCGTTACTGTAACCGAAGTTCTCGCACTATCAAATTCCTCTGCAGACAGAATTGATACAAAAAACCAGCCTTTGAAACAGAAACTACCCGAAGGAATAGAAAATTTCAGGATGATGGAGACCAACTCCGGAGCTGTGATTAAACATTATCTGGAAGATAATGTTTTAATAATTGAACATGTTTTTCCAACAGGAAATTCACAAATTATTTATCAATATCTCCTACCTGGCTGGTTTGGCAGTTTGGAAATGAACAGGGAATTTAACCTCTCCCTGGATAAAGTTGACGTTTTGACACCTGAAGGATACTTACAGATTAAGTCGGAACAACTCACTTTTTCCGATAAACAAAGTTTTAATGATATAACTTATCTCACATGGAAAACCAAGGTCTCAGACTCAAATCTGTTGACATTTACAATCAGCAATGTTCCTGTAACTTCGCTGCAGTATTCCATAGTTTCAGGAGTAGTACTACTTTTATTATTTACAACAGTAGCCTTGTTTTTTCAATTCCGGTTAAACTACAAAAAACGTCCTGAGAAATCCACTTCCTGACAATAAACATGAATTCAGCTTCAGTTACAGATATTTTCAGTACAATTGTAAATAATAACCGGAGTCGTCAAGTTTTATTGGCGGGGTTGATTGTGTTACTGACATTGTTGTTGTTTCACAATTTTATATTGGCTCCGGAGTTAAAAAGTATAAAGCAATTGAAATCTCAAATTCTGCAGATAGAAAATAGTCTGATTCAAGTAAATGCTGCCAACAATAATTCTAAAAAGCCTAATCTTGTTCAGTCTCTGGAGAAAAGAGAAACTGCTTTGGATAAGCTTCTTCCACCGCAGTGGAAGCGTGCCGAACTGTTACGCTGGCTCAATGACTCAATTCAGAAAAATGGATTGATTTTTGAAGTAATTACTTTGGAAGAAAAAACACCCTTATCTTTGAATCAGGTTTTGAAAATTCGATTGAAACTGAAGGGAGAATTCGAGCAATTCCTACAATTTCTTAACCAACTAAAAAACGGACCGAGATTATTGGTGCTGGAAAAACTTCAGCTTGGAAATACTACACCTGCCCTGCTGCAACCAAAACTGAGTATTGAAATGATTTTATCAGCCCACAGAAGACTGTAAATCTCTGTAACACTAAATAGTCCATGAAGTACCTAACGTGGTTTTTGACATTATTCTTGCTTTTTCAGTCTACAGTATCCGTAGTGCGTGCTGCAAAAATCAACCAGTCGGAGAAACCGCCTGCAGTTACAGCCAAAAATCCTTTTCGTAGTTTGCTGCTGGGAAATAAAGACTTAACGTTACTCACTAAGTCACCTTCAAAACCTGGTACGTCCAGTAAGAAAAATTCTTCCCAAAAGAAGAAGAAAGTCTTGAAACAGAATGTGATTGCCGGGGTACCAGAAAAACCGCTTATACAAAAAGAAGATTTTTCTTTGAGAGTAAAAGAATTATTCCTGAACCTCAAACTGAAGGATATTCTTGAAACATCAGAGGGTCGTTATGCTTTAATTGACGAAAATAAAGTCACGTATTTCGTGCAGCAGGGAGAGTGGCTAGGTGAGGTTTTTGTCAAGCATATAGACAAAAATCAAGTTGAACTAAAGGAAATTGACGGAGAAACAATCATTATTCTGGAACTGAAACCATAATTATTTTGTGTTGAATCCGAATTGAGTTGGTTTTTGTTGAACTCAATTACTCGAAAGTAACGAGGTTTATTGTATCAATCCGAAAGTATGTAAGGAATTTTATAAGGTATCAGCACTTTATCATATCTCTCCCTTCTTTCGAGATGACATATCACAGTTAATAATATCAGTATTTTTTGATAATTCATGACTCAAGAACACTTTCACAGGTTTAATAAATAATACGATATGTATACATACCATCCGGTTGTTGAAATTTTGGTGAAGAGCTTCGGAACAACTCCGCAGTCACTGGAACCACTGCACGAACAGTTGCTGGCCTACCGTGAAAATACGGAGGGCTTGAAAGAAGCAATGCTTAAACACAAAATAACCGGTGAATCAGAGTTTCAGCAGGCATTGGCTGTATATTATGAATTGGAATATAGAGATAATTTTAATGATGTTCCAGTTGTACGTGAATTTACGGAATTCATACCGATACGCTATGCTAAAAAAAATATATTCTTTCCACTGAAAAAAACTAAAAATACACTGGAAGTAGCCATAACAAATCCGGAACTCTCGCAGCCTTTGGATGATCTGGCCCGACATTTCAAGTGCCATATTCAGTCGGTCATTTCACACAAACAGGCAGTGCTCGATTTGATCAATCGTGCTTATGATGAATCTTCTGCTTCAACCGAAGACGCAGTTGATCTGCTCGATTCAGAAGAAACCTATGAAAACATTCTTGCTGTTGAAGAACCGGAAGATTTGTTGGATGCAACTGATGAAGAACCCATCAAACGTTTAGTGAACAGCCTCCTTTGGCAGGCGGCAAAAGATGAAGCTAGTGATGTTCATATTGATCCAACACCCCGTGAAACCTCCGTTCGTTACCGAATTGACGGGGTACTACAGCAAGTAACAGTTTTTCCACGTCAGGTACATGTAACTGTGGTTAACCGGATTAAAGTCATGTCTCGCCTTGATATTGCCCAAAAAGGCCTGCCGCAGGACGGTCGTTCAATGGTACTGATTGCGGGAAGAAAAATTGACATACGTGTTTCGACTGTACCAACTGTACATGGAGAGAAAATTGTCATGCGCCTATTGTTTCAAGAAGAAAAATTGATGCAACTACCTCAACTTGGTTTGGCAAAATATATACTCCAACCATATCTAAATATGGTAAACAGCAGTGGCGGCATCATCCTTGTTACCGGACCTACCGGGAGTGGAAAAACCACTACCCTTTATGCTTCTCTTGCTGAAATAGATAATGAGGCCCGTAATATAATCACCATTGAAGATCCTGTGGAATTTATTCACAAAGATAAAAAAGATGAGTTTATCTGGAATGACGTTTGCTCGTGGCTTGAAAGCGATTCTGCGGCAGGATCCAGATGTTATTATGGTAGGAGAAATACGTGACACAGAAACCGCACAAATTGCCATTCAATCCGCATTGACCGGACATCTAGTTTTCAGCACGGTACACACCAACAGCGCTCCCGCTACAATCACCCGCCTGATCGATATGGGTATCGAGCCATTCCTCGTTTCATCATCAATCATCGGCGTACTTGCACAACGGCTGGTACGGCGTATTTGTCCGGACTGCCGCAAAAGCTACCAGCCGCATCCGGAACAACTCCGTGAATTAGGCATTAAAGAAGTCAGCTTCCGAAAACTGGACCGACGATTTTACAGAGGTGACGGCTGCGATAATTGCCGACAAACCGGCTACCGTGGACGGATTGGAATTCATGAATTGCTGGTAATGAGCGAAGGTGTAAAAAATACTATCCTTGAAAGCAGCGACTCTGACACCATAAAAAAACAAGGCTTGAAAGAAAAAATGATTACCTTACGGCGTGATGGAGTAAACAAAATTTTGTACGGTTTAACAACTGCCGAAGAAATTTTGTCGATAACTTCAGAGTAAATTTATATCTAAAATAATTAGTTCTGTAAAATCATGCTCGCATTTTTTGACCCGGAGCAATTCAAACATGAACCCAAATTTTCCCTTTTCAGCGGAGTTCCCAAACCTAATTCCGAAGTAGCGGAAAGGGCGAAGGTTTTGCGGGATGCCCTACTGCAACATGGGCATGAACTTAAAATCCCAAAACCACACGGTATAATTCCTGTTGAAGCTGTACATCATCAGGATTATCTCCATTTCCTCAAAAACATCTATCGGCGCTGGCAGGAAATCCCAGGGGCTTCCGCAGAAGTGATTCCAAATATTCATCCTAACCGTACTGCCGGAAGCGAGCCTTGCGGAATTCCAGAATCCGCTGTTGGACAAGCAGGATGGTACATGGCAGATACTGCTTGTCCTATTAGCAATGAAACATGGAATTCTGCATTGGCAAGTGCTAACACGGCTGTTGGAGCCGCACAAGCTGTGTTGGACGGACATAACTCAGCATATGCGCTATGCCGTCCGCCAGGTCATCATGCTTTTGCAGATTTGGCTGGAGGATTTTGTTTTTTAAACAACTCAGCCATTACCGCACAACATTTAAGATTGAACTTTCAGAAAGTTGCAATTATTGATGTTGATGTGCACCACGGTAATGGTACCCAAAGTATTTTTTATCAACGTGATGATGTCCTGACAGTTTCGCTGCACGCAGATCCTGCAAGCTTCTATCCATTTTTTTGGGGATATTCACACGAAATTGGATCAGAGAAAGGCTCTGGTTATAATGTTAATTATCCCTTGGTTCATGGAACTAAAGATGAAGAATACCTACAAACTTTAAAGGCAGCACTGGACCACATAGCCCAATTTTCGCCACAAGCAATGGTCATCGCTTTGGGACTCGATGCTTACGAAGGTGACCCTTACAAGGGACTTGGTATCAGCACCGGAGGTTTTGAGAAAATTGCTTCGGAGATTGCAAAATTAAATTTACCTACCGTGTTAGTTCAGGAAGGCGGTTATCTTTCAGATGCACTTGGTGACAACCTTAATAGTTTTTTGGGCGGTTTTGAAAATGGTTGAGAATAATGACGTTCAAGATAAGATAGTAATTCGGCAGGCGCTGAAAAAAATCCGAAACTGTTTTTAAAATGATCCACTCACTTGCCAAACTCCACGGTGAGGGTGCAAAATTTCGTGCCACCATTGAGAATGTTGAACGAGATGGGTTTGGAAAATTACAAAAAATATACTTGTGAGGCTTGACTTGACCTAACGATAATTGGTAATATCCAAAAAAAATCCAATAAAATTTTCCCTGCCAAAAATATCATCCAATAAAACGTGATGCAACGACTCCAGAGTGGCCGTCATTTTTTACAGATTCCCGGACCAACCAATGTGCCTGACCGAATTCTACGCGCCATCGAACGTCCGACAATCGACCACAGGGGTCCGGAGTTCAAGGGGCTGGGTCTTGAGGTACTGGAAGGTATCAAAGAAATTTTCCAGACGAAACAACCGGTGATCATATACCCTTCTTCCGGAACCGGAGCGTGGGAAGCCGCACTTGTCAACACGCTCTCGCCCGGAGATAGGGTGCTGATGTACGATACAGGGCACTTCGCCAGCACATGGCACAAGCTGGCAGGGAAACTCAGCCTTGATGCCCAACTACTCCATGGAAGCTGGAGGGAGGGTGCTAAGCCAGAGGAAATCGAGCAGGCGTTGGTGGAAGACAAGGACCATACCATCAAGTCTGTGTGTGTGGTCCACAACGATACCGCCACCGGCATCACCTCCGACATCCCCGCAATTCGCAAAGCAATCGATCGCGCAGGACACACCGCCCTCTTCTTCGTGGACACGATATCCTCGCTGGGTTCCATCGACTATCGCCATGACGAGTGGGGTGTGGATGTGACGGTGGGCGGATCACAGAAGGGGTTGATGATGCCACCGGGCTTGAGCTTCAATGCTATCAGCAAAAAGGCGCTTGTCGCTTCCGGAGAAGCGAAGTTGCCACGTTCTTACTGGGATTGGGAGGACATGCTCAATGCCAACAAGCAGGGAGTCTTTCCTTTTACTCCGGCAACCAACCTGCTCTATGGTCTGCAGGAATCCATCCTGATGCTGTTGGAGGAAGGACTAGATCAGGTGTTTTCCAGACATAGTCGACTAGCCGAAGCAACACGCGCCGCTGTTCAGGCTTGGGGACTGGAACTCAATGCGCTCAACAAAAGTGAATACAGCAACTCCCTCACCGCGGTCGTGCTGCCTCAAGGACATGATGCGGATGCTTTCCGCAAGGAGGTGCTGGAGTGTTTCAACGTTTCTCTGGGCAACGGGCTTGGTCGCCTAAACGGCAAGGTCTTTCGCATCGGACATCTGGGTGATTTAAACGAACCCATGCTCCTTGGCACCTTGGGGGCAATCGAAATGGGGCTGGAGCTCGCTGAAATCCCGCATCGTCCTGAGGGTGTTAGAGCAGCGATGAGCAACCTCATCGAAAACAACCGCTGAATACTACCCTATTCTAGACAGTGGCCAGTGGGAATAATCTGGTTGAAAAACAATTTGGTAGTTTCGCTTTCAGGTTTGGAATCGAACTTTTACGGCGGATCTGATTCGAAAATAATCTTATCGTCCATGAACACCAACCGGTGTGCCACAGTACGGGCAAACCTCATTCCGTGGGTGACGCAGTTCATCATCATATCGCTCACCGCGAGGTCGATCATCACGTCAAGCACCGGTGTCGCAGCACACTGATCGGATGTCGCACGGAGCGTCCGGAGCCGTGCTCTATCTGGTGGCGACAACTCGTACCACAGGCGGCTATGCTTTCGTTGGAAGTAGCCTGTCGGATACGGGGCAACAGCGAAAGTTCTGCCATTTCCATAGAAACCTCGTAGTGTTCGGCCTGATAACCGAACGATCCTGCCATTCCGCAGCAGCCTGACTGAATCGTTTCGACCTCAATTCCTGGAACGCTCTCCAGCAGCTTGTTGGTGCAGTCCAACGCGTCAAATGCCTTTTGGTGGCAGTGCCCATGCAGCAGTACTTTTTCGGGTTCAGACGTACGGAATTTAAGGCTCAGCCGCCCCGCGTCATTTTCCGTTATCAGGTATTCTTCCAGCAATTGAACATGATCGGCAAGTTTTTGGGCTTGTGGTCCCGGAAGCAGGGAAGTGAGTTCGTCCTTGATCGTGAACACACATGATGGCTCAAGCCCGACGATGGGCACTCCGCGCTCGGCGTAGGGCAACAAATTTTCCAGCAATCTACCTGCTTCCAATTTTGCTTCGTCAATCAATCCTGAGGACAGGAAGGTTCGCCCACAGCAGAGATTCCGGCGGGTATCTTTCGCCCGTGGCACAATAACCTGCCGACCCGCCGCTTCCAGCACGGCCAGTCCATCCCGCAGGACTTGCGGCTCAAAGTAAGTGTTGAAGCTGTCTGCGAACAGAACCACTTCCGAGCCTGTGGTTTTTTGCGAGGTTTCCTCAGGACGGAACGGTTGCGAATCCCACTGCGGCAGTTCGCGTTTGCTTGTGAGGCCGAGAAGTTTTTCAGAAAGCTGGGAGAGTCCGGGAATCACGTCACGCAGATTCGCCAGTCCTCCGAATTTTGCGACCAAGGGAGCGTAGCGTGGCATGTAGGCGAAAAGTCGTTCCCGCATCGAAAGACCGTTTTTCTGGTTATAATGGTATAGGAACTCGGTCTTCATGCGGTTCATATCCACTCCAGTGGGGCATTCCCGTCGACACGCCTTGCAACCTACGCAGAGCCGCATGGTTTCATACATGTCCTGGGAGGCAAGCGCCTCTGGCCCCAACTGTCCGGAAAGCGCGAGTCGCAGTGCATTTGCGCGTCCCCTGGTGAGATGGCGTTCGTCACGTGTGACTCGGTAGGAAGGGCACATCACCTCAGTGTTGAACTTGCGACATGCACCATTGTTGTTGCACATTTCTACCGCCCGGTCAAAGCCCCCCCACTCCGACCAGTCCAGACCGGTTGGCAGGCTCGACTGCCGGTAGTCCGGGCCGTAACGAAAGAGACGGCGGTCGTCCATTCTGGAGGGCTGCACGATCTTGCCCGGATTCAATAAATCACGGGGGTCGAAGATGTGCTTTATTTCCTCGAATGCCTTCACGAGCCGCTTGCCGTACATGACCTCGTGAAACTCCGAGCGCACCAGACCGTCCCCATGTTCTCCAGAATGCGAGCCCTTGTACTCCCGCACAATCGCAAAGGTTTCTTCCGTGATCGCCCTCAGTTTCTTCGCATCCATTTCCTGCTTGAGGTTCAGCACTGGGCGGACGTGCAGGCAGCCCACCGAGGCGTGCGCGTACCAAGTTCCCGTGGTGCCGTACTTAGCGAAAAGCTCGTTGAGGCGGCTGGTGTATTCTGCAAGGTCCGTCAATTCCACCGCGCAATCCTCTATGCATGAGACCGGTTTGCCGTCGCCCTTCATGGACATCATGATGTTGAGCCCTGATTTGCGCACCTCCCAGACTTCCTTCTGTAATTCAGGATCGATTGCTTCCACGACAGCATCTGGGAAACCGTGTGATGCCATCAATTCCTCCAAATCGTGCAGCTTGTGTTTGAGAGAATCAAGTTCCTCTCCTGCGAACTCGACCAGCAGTAACGATCCTGGCTTACCATTCACAAAGCGTTTCAATTTTACCTGAAATTGCGGAATCTCCGACGCGAGTTCGAGCATGGTCTGGTCCACTAACTCCACGGCATCCGGTCCCAATTCGACGAGGTGTTGGGTGGCCGCCATTGCGTCATAGAAGGTTGGAAAGTGACACACGCCCAGCACCTTGTGTTCCGGGATCGGCTGGAGATCAAGGTGTATTTCATTGGAAACCGCAAGTGTGCCTTCCGAGCCGACCAGCAGATGGGCCAAGTTGAGCGAAGACCTTGCCTCTGAGGTCAGCACGTCCAGGTTATAACCACCAACTCGGCGCTGTACTTTTGGAAAGCGCCGGGCCACTTCGTCAGTTTCACGAGTACCCAAGTCCAGGAGCTTACTCACGAGTTGTTGCTGCCATTCCGGAGCAACGAAGGACGTTCCTTTCCCCCACTCACCAAAGTGCATGTGATTCCCATCCGCCAGAACCGCGTCCACCGCCCGGACATTGTCCACCATCTTACCGTAACGGATGGATCGAGCGCCGCAACTGTTGTTAGCCGTCATGCCGCCAATTGTCGCCCGGCTGCTTGTTGAGACATCAACGGGAAAGAACAAGCTGTGCGGCTTGAGCAGAGCATTGAGTTGGTCGAGGACAATTCCGGGCTGCACCACCACCACCCGTTTTTCCGGATCCACCGAAATGAGGCGGTTGAGGTGTTTGCTGACATCGATGATGATTCCGTCCCCAACCGTTTGCCCACATTGCGAGGTGCCGCCGCCCCGCATCGTCACCGAAACGCCTGTGTCGTTAGCGATGCTGATGGTCGCCAGTACGTCCTCCTCGGTTTTTGGCACCACCACGCCCAGCGGTTTGATTTGATAGATTGAAGCATCGGTGCTGTAAAGCCCCCGCGAAAACTCGTCAAACAGCACTTCAGCGGTAGTTTCCCGCTGCAGGCGTTTGGCCAGTGAGGAGTCTTGAGTGGAAGTGGTGATCATGAATGAGATAAGCCAGGTGTACAGGTTGTTCTTAGTAAGTAACTGATTTTGTCTCGTACCAGACAGGACTTGAACCTGTAACTTACTGATTAGAAGTCAGATAGTCAAGATTATTATAGACTACTATTTATTACTTTCAATTAGTATTATCTATAGTATTATCAATGCTATTATAATAGCATTGAGTAATGTAGATTAATATCTAGTGTTAGGGCTTATAGACCCCTATATGGACACCTTATTGTTGCACTCAGGTCGAGCCATTAAGTTCTTCACAGTCAGATAGCTGGTCTGAATAGTTAATCTTTTTTTCGGGAAGCAATGATTTTAAAAACAAACGGAGAGCGCCTATGGGACTCGCTGATGGAAATGGCAACAATCGGCCCCGGAGAACGTGGTGGGAGCCGCCGACTTGCACTAACAGACGCTGACATCGAGGGACGTAACCTCTTCCGGAAGTGGGCAGATGAGGCAGGCTGTACTTTTCGCCTGGACACAATGGGAAATCTATTCGCCCGCAGGAATGGTAAAAATCCGGAAGCTCCCCCGGTATTGGCCGGAAGTCATCTTGACACTCAGCCATCCGGAGGAAGATTTGACGGAATTCTTGGAGTTTTAGGTGGACTTGAAGTTGTCCGCTCCCTGAACGATCATCGAATTGAAACTGAATCTTCAGTCGAAATCGTAGTCTGGACCAACGAAGAGGGAGCGCGTTTCTATCCGGCAATGATGGGCTCAGGTGTTTTTTCAGGAATTTTTGATCAGTCCGAAATCTACACTCATCTGGATCCTGACGGCTTTACAGTTGAGGAGGAGTTACGACGAACAAAACAGTTGGGTGATACACCCTGTAAGAGTTTTCCGATCCGGGCTTATTATGAACTGCATATCGAGCAGGGGCCAATACTGGAGGCAGAGAACACAAAAATTGGTGTGGTCACTGGCGGTCAGGGGACTTACTGGACACACATTACTCTGCATGGACAAGGTTCCCACGCTGGGACCACGCCGATGCATTTGCGCAAAGATCCCATCATGGGCGCTTCCCGAATCATAACGGGACTACGTGAAATTGTGCTGAAGCAGCCAGGAGCAGTAGGTACAGTCGGACGATTGGAGACTAAACCTGCATCGATCAACTCTATTCCCGGACAGGTCTTTTTCACAGTTGATACCAGGCATCCTAACGAAGAAATCCTCGCAAACATAAATCTGGATCTGAAAAATTTAGTCAACTCTATTTGCTCAGAAGAAGGACTTGAGAATGAGTTCTCAATTATCTGGGAAGCCCCAACCATCAATTTTCATGAAGAGTGTGTTACAAAAGTCAGGAATGCTGCAGAATCTCTTGGATACAGTCATTGCGATATCGTTTCCGGAGCAGGTCACGATGCCTGTCAGATGAGCCACATTGCCCCTACAGGGATGATATTTATTCCATGCGAAGGAGGACTCAGCCACGATGAAGCCGAAAACACCACGCCTGAACAAGTAGCTGCAGGAGCAGATGTTTTGCTAAATTCAATTCTTGCAAGCGCAAACCACTAAATTTAAAAAGGATGATGATGAACTTTTACCAACCGTTTTTACTTACTCAAATTTCTGAATCTGTTACTGTCTGTGGATTGACTTGAAACACTTGAAGTTTCCTGAACTCCGGAAGACATCTGGTTTTGCGAACTGACAAGCCGATGCCGATTCGATTCAAAAACAAGTACTTCAGCTTGCAGAATTTCGCGGAACTGAACGAACCTGGCAGAGCAGCAGCTATTTGAAAATGCTTGTCACCGTGAAGAAGTGAAAGTGAGTGAAATTCGAGAAACAGTGCGGATGGGAATCAAAGATCCAGACAGCCTCAAGTCTATGACACGTTGTGGTATGGGTTATTGTCAGGCCAGAATGTCTGGTCTTACCGTCTCTGATATAATTGCAGATGAAAAAAAAGTTTCTCCAGAAGAGATTGGGTATTTTAGGGTTCGCTCTCCCATAAGACCGATTACACTTGTACAACTTGCGGGAATAGACTGAACAGGACTGTTAAGTCACATGCTTCTTTGATTAATAATTTTTCTTGACATTTATTTTACCGAGAGTTAGCGTGAATCGTCAGTTTGTGAGAACTTCTTTGATTTTTACGGAAGCCCGGGCATAATACGAAAATTGTTCCGTTTGGGACAATTTTAATTCTTTAACCCCAAAGGAGAAATTGGATAACCGCAATACTGCACTGGTGGTGGAAGAACTGCATAAGTATTTTGGTAGTGAAGAAGTTCTCAAAGGCATTTCGCTGGAAGCTAGTGAAGGTGACGTGATTGCAATGGTTGGTGCCAGCGGTTCTGGAAAAAGCACTTTTCTACGCTGCATAAATTTGCTGGAAATTCCAACAAGCGGGAAAATCTTTGTGCGTGGTGAATTGATTCGCATGAAACAAGACCGCTATGGTGTCACTGTCCCGGAAGATCTAAAACAGGTCGAACGTATTCGTACTCGGCTGGGTATGGTTTTTCAGCAGTTCAATCTTTGGTCTCACATGACGGTTTTAGAAAATGTAATCGAAGCACCTGTACATGTCCTCAAAATGGACAAAATTGAAGCCATTGAGCGAGCTGAAGAATTGTTGCATAAGGTCGGAATTCACGACCGAATGAACTATCATCCGGCACATCTTTCAGGAGGCCAGCAGCAGCGGGTTGCAATTGCAAGAGCGCTTGCTATGGAGCCGGACATGCTTCTTTTTGACGAACCGACTTCTGCTCTTGATCCGGAACTTGTGGGGGAGGTTTTGCGCGTGATACGTCAGCTTGCAGAAGAGGGGCGGACAATGATTGTGGTAACGCACGAAATGGATTTCGCCAGGGATGTCTCATCTAGAGTGGTCTTTCTGCATGAAGGCAGCATCGAAGAAGACGGTCCGCCAGGGGAAGTGTTTAATAACCCTTCCTCAGAACGGTTTCGACAGTTTGTTTCAAAATATGTCGAGCAGTAATATTAGGCCATTCAGGCTTAATCTGGAAAAATTTATAATAAGTTTTTCCAGCAAATTGTTAATCATTTCTAAATGGAGTGACTTATGAAAAAGTTAATTACAGTGGCCGTAGTGGCCATGATGATGCTGGGAACAAATGTTTTCGCAAATGAATGGAATAAAATTCGTATTGGTGTTGAGGGTGCTTACCCTCCGTTTAGCTCGGTCGAGAAGGATGGGACACTGAAAGGATTTGACATTGATATCGCTATGGCACTATGCGAGGAAATTGGTGCTGAATGTGTTCTAATTCCTCAGGACTGGGACGGCATCATTCCGGCTTTGATGGCCCGCAAATATGATGCGATCATAGCATCAATGTCGATCACAGAAGAGCGTAAAAAGAAAGTCGCTTTCTCGGACAAGTATTACAACACTCCCGCTAAGTTTGCACGCAAAAAAGGCTCTGGAATCGCGATTTCCAAGGCCGGTTTGAAAGGCAAAACCGTTGGCGTTCAGCGAGCGACTATTCATGACAACTTCATTACCGGAGAGTTTGGTGACAGCGTTGAAATCAAGCGTTACGGGACTCAGGACGAAGCCTATCTCGACGCGATTTCAGGACGCGTTGACCTGCTACTTGCAGATTCAATTGCGATGGAGGCTGGCTTCCTAAAAACCGATCAAGGCAAAGGTTGGGAGTTTGTAGGGCCTGGCTATTCTGATCCAAAATATTTTGGTGTTGGTGCCGGTATCGCAGTGCGCAAGAGTGATGGTGAATTAGCTAAACTTTTCAGTTTAGCCATTAAGGTCATTCGCTCTAATGGTGTTTATCATATGATTAACGGCAAATATTTTGCCTTTGACGTTTACTAAGATTTATCTTGGTTGAGGTTTACCATAATACTCAGTGGATGCCTCTAAAAAGTTAGAATCTTTCTCTTATTTTGCCACGGAATTTGAGGATTCCGTGGCCTTCCCCATTTTTCCCTAACACAATTCAGGAATGTTTGATTTACATGGCTATTTCCCGATGATTCTTGAAGGAATGACGCTAACCATAGAAGTCGCCTTACTTTCCCTTTTAATTGCTGTCATTCTTGGTTTATTTGGAGCTATAGCCAAGCTCTCCAAATCCAGGATAGCCCGAAGCATCGCAACTGTTTATACCACTCTGATCCGCGGAATCCCTGATTTGGTACTGATGACCATTATTTACTATGGCGGGCAAATCCAGGTCAATAACATAGGAGACGCTTTGGGTTGGGACTACATAGACATCAGCCCTTTTGTTGCCGGAACCCTGACAATAGGTTTTATTTTTGGAGCATACATGACCGAAACTTTTCGCGGTGGCATACTGGCTGTGTCCCATGGAGAAATTGAAGCGGCTCTTGCCTTTGGAATGCCAAGCTGGAAAGTATTTTTACGCATTACATTACCACTGATGGTGCGCCACGCTTTGCCAGGATTCGGAAATAACTGGATGGTTCTGGCCAAAACGACTGCTCTCGTTTCAGTGATTGGATTGCACGACATGATGTACAATGCAGGTGTTGCTGGAGGGGCCACTCGCCAGCCTTTTACTTTTTTCCTGGTGGTTGCACTAATGTTTTTGAGCATTACCGGGATATCTGACCTTGGTTTACGTTGGGCAAATCGTCGTTACAGTGTTGGGGTACGCAAGGTTTGAATCATGGATTATAATGTTATTATTGACAATCTCCCGCTTTATTTGAATGGACTTTGGGTGACAATCCAGTTGGTCGTGATCGCCCTGGTTTCAGGATTTGGATTAGCAGTTCCATTAGCCTTGATGGCTGTTTCAAAAACCTCATTATTGAGATTTCCTGCAAAGACTTATATCTATTTTTTTCGTGGAACACCGTTATTGGTGCAGATGTTCTTGCTCTATTACGGCATGGGCCAGTTTGAAGCAGTTCGTGAAAGCGTGCTCTGGATACTTTTCAAGGAAGCATATTGGTGTGCCATTACAGCTTTTGCCCTGAATACTGCGGGGTACACTGCAGAAATATTACGGGGTGCAATTGAACAAACGCCATTTGGCGAAACCGAAGCAGCCCAGGCTTGCGGCATGTCCAAAAGCACGATGTACCGCCGCATTATCCTTCCCGGTTCCTTCCGGCGTGCTTTACCTGCTTACGGCAATGAAGTGATTTTTATGCTGCATGGCAGTGCTCTTGCGGGAGTGATTACGATTGTAGATCTGTTTGGTGCAGCAAAAATAGTGAATGCCCGATATTTTGTACCTTTTGAGTCGTTCATCACAGCAGGGTTCTTCTATCTATGCTGCACTTTTTGTTTTGTCTGGTTTTTCAAGTGGGTTGAAAAACACTGGTACGCACATTTGCGGCCAAGAATTTCCTGAAATGAATTGCGCAATACATCAATTAGAGTTTTCATTTTACTAAGAAAACAAAATCACAATGGCGGCTAAGATCATTTCTACACAACCAAAAAACGACAACAGTTGCGGTTGGATTAAACAACTGCCACCTCGCCGGAGTCGTCCTTCTCTTTCCGGTGAACAGCATGCGGATTGGGTTGTGCTTGGTGCCGGTTACACAGGACTTGCCGCGGCTCGGCAATTGTCTATTTTGCATCCTCAGTCACGCATAATTCTTTTAGAAGGCCAAAACGCAGGCGAAGGTTCAAGCGCGAGGAATTCCGGATTTCTGGTGGATTCGATTCTAAATGAAGGTCATTATTCTGCATCCAATCTCGAGGAGTATCGGAAAAAATATGATATCAAACATGCCGGAGTGGAAGCAGTTCAGCGGCTGGTAGTTGAACTGGATATTGACTGCGACCTGGAAGAAAATGGAAAAATTCATGCTACTGCAGTTAAGGACCATGAGAAAAAACTGCTGAATTTCAGCAAGTTGTTGTCAGAGCTGGAACTGAAACATAAAATTCTTGAAGGTGAAGAACTGCATCAGCGACTCGGCAGTTCTCATTACTGCATGGGCTTATGGACGGAGGGCGGGATATTGCTGCAGCCAGCCAAACTCGCACGTGGTATGGTAGAAAATTTACCGGAACAAGTGGAGTTGTATGAAAATGCTCCGGTCTTAAATTGGCGAAAACGAAGCAATGCTGAAGGCTACCAATTGTATACGCCCTCGGGGCAGGTGACCTGTCAAAAACTGATTGTGACGGTGAATAGTTTTATGGCCAGTTGTGGCGTAAAATCGAATCGGACATTTCCCCTCACGCTAACTGCCAGCATGACTCGCCCGTTGACCGAAAAAGAAGATGAATCTATTGGCCGGCCGGCTCCATGGGGAGTGTTATCCGCTCAATCAATGGGAGCCACTGTCCGTTTAACAAAAGATCGACGGATTTTAATGCGTAACACTGTTGAAGCATGGCCGGCAATAAATATGAAATTCACCGATTTAAAGACCCGTAAAGTGAAACATTTAGAGGGACTGAAACGGCGTTTTCCGCGTCTTGCTGGTGATTTGTTTGAATCCACCTGGTCGGGTACGATTTGTATAAGCGCAAATAACGCGAATGTGTTTACAGAAGTAGAATACGGTATGTACGCTGCAGGCTGTTATAATGCAAGTGGAATTGGTTTGGCCGTTTTATTCGGAACAGAAATTGCCAACCTTGCCAGCGGAAACATGACCGACTCAATTGCGTTGATCCAAACTAACTCAAAACCAATGCTGCTTCCTCCACAACCTTTTCTTCGCTGGGGAATAGGTTTACGTCTCTTGCGGGACCGCTTTTTAGCGCGGCATGAGCAATAATGACTTCATTAAAAATAATCCCATTTTCTGCAGTGGGAAGTTTTATGATAGGAATTCTACAGGATAGTTTATCTAAACGGTAGCCCCGGCAAACTGTCCCGAAACCTGGGCGGTGGCGAAGGGAAGCATCGTCGAAAGGCCATGCAAGGGAAAGGAATGGGCTTATCCTAACACATCTATGATTTGAGTTTTATTCAGCCGTATAAACCCCGCTCCTCTATTCCCGCTTCCTCGGGAATGATAATTTTATTACAAGTTCATTAATGAAAAGTAGTGTTTCCTTTTTTGAAGGCGTGAAAGCGTAGGGGCGAAGCCCCTGCAACAACCGTGAGAACCACTTCACTACTCGATTTTACTAATTTTATGATTACAGATGTATGCTTCCGCAGAAACATGCTGCGGAAACCCAAGGAGTGAAAGACCTTTACTAATCAACTGCCGTGAGGTGTGTTGAAATCAGACTATTTGCTATTCCAACATTTTATGAGAGATAAATAAATTTAGTAAATTGCGTATTTAGACGTGAAATATTTTTTATGAAGTGCTATACTTTATTGTTTTATTTACCCATAAACCTTTAAAGGAGTTAATTAGATGTTTCCATTTGAATCAGTTGCATATGCCCAATCTGTGGGTGAGGAGTCTTCACAGAGTCCATTTTTCCAATTTATCCCACTTGTATTAATCCTGGGAGTTTTCTGGTTTCTAATTATCCGTCCACAACAAAAAAAACAGAAAGAACACCAGAGAATGGTAGAGAGCCTTAGCAAGGGTGACAAGGTTGTCACAAACGGTGGAATCTTTGGAACAATAGTTAAAGTGGGAGACGATCGGATTACACTTGAAGTTGCAAGTAAGGTGCAGATCAATATAGAGCTGCAGCAAGTCTCCAGAATGGATAAAAAAACCGGTGTAAAAAAGGATGAAGAAAAAGATGATTCTAAAGAAGAAAAAAAAGTGGCAAAAAAGGAATAAAGAACACTGAAGAATTGAAAAAGTTAGCACTAAATAATAATAAATCTATAACCAGAAATTATGGACATTAAACTTAAAGGATCCATCATACTCATTGTCTTGCTTGGAGCACTTTATTATGCGTTTCCAACATACAGAGCCTACCAGCCGGGTGTAGATCCACAGACTGTGGACAACAAGGTAAATCTTGGTCTTGATTTACAAGGCGGTATGTACCTTGATATTGAAATAAAGGTAGATGAAGCGGTTAAGGAAATTGTACGCAGAACATCCCTCGAGCTGGAAGATTTACTGATTGACGAACAGGTTGATTTTGTTGAGGTACGTCAAGCAACAAACTCCCTGATTCTGGAAATGGAGCCTGGCAAAAAAGTAAATTTGGAAATTGCTCCCTACGATCGTTTTCTGGAACAGTTTGAAATGAATGTACAGGACGATCTTACATATCTAAAACTAAAATCAGAAGAAGCCCAGCTTATACGGGAGAACTCAGTGAGTCAGGCATTGGAAGTATTACGGAACCGTATCGACAGCTTGGGAATTAGTGAACCTTCTCTGCAGAAACAGGGTGAGGACAACATTGTCATCCAGCTTCCAGGGTTAAAAGACAGGGACCGTGCAATCGAATTGATTGGCCCTCAGGCAATTTTGCAGTTTCAAATTGTCAACAATAATGCCACTCCAAGCAACTACAACCGGCTTACTGAAGTGGTCAAATATGAAGAGGTTTGGGACAAGACAGCAAACAAATTGATTTCCAAACGGCCTTATGTTTTAGATAAAAAGATATTAATGACAGGCGAGTTTATCAGAGATGCAAGAGTCCGGATTGATTCCAGGGACAACAGACCCTATGTTGCACTTTCATTCGATTCAATCGGGGCGGATCGTTTTGCAAAAATCACACGCCGCAACGTTGGAAGAAACATGGCAATTGTACTGGACGACAAGGTACAGTCTGCACCAGTGATCCGGGAAGCAATTACCGGCGGAGAAGCTTCAATTTCAGGACAATTTACAGTAGAAGAAGCTGACACTCTCAAAATCGTCCTGCGTTCCGGATCTTTACCTGCACCAATTGAGATACGCGAGGAGCGGACTGTAGGCGCCAGCCTTGGAGAAGATTCTGTAGATCAGGGACTGAAGTCATTAATGATCGGCAGCACACTTGTTTTGATTTTTATGATTTTTTATTATCGACTGGCCGGAGTATTTGCGGCAGCAGCATTGATTTTCAATGTATTATTAATTATTTCAGTTCTTGGAGTTTTTGGAGCAACACTGACCTTACCAGGAATGGCTGGAATTGTGCTGACTATAGGTATGGCAGTTGATGCAAATGTTTTGATTTTCCAGCGTATTCGTGAAGAAATAAAGCGTACTGATAACCCACGAGCAGCCATTCAGGAAGGCTTTGGTAAGGCTTTCCGGACTATTCTAGATGCAAACGTTACAACTCTTTTTGCCGCTCTTGCACTCCTGCAATTTGGAACAGGCCCCATCAAGGGCTTTGCAGTCACACTCTCTGTGGGCATCATTGCAAGCATGTTTACAGCAATTATTGTGACCCGTTTCTTTTTTGATTTTGTTTATTTGCGAAAAACTAAATTACGTTCACTCAGCATTTAATTTAACCATAACACAGCAGATCAACTTACAGAAAGACTATGCAGTTTCTTAATTTTAAAGACGGGCAATTTATTGATTTCCTTGGTTACAAACGTTTAGCCGCAATTATATCCGGTATTCTAATTCTTGCCGGCATTGTTTCGATTGTTGCACACAATGGTTTGAAATACGGAATAGATTTTCGAGGTGGAACAAATGTGCAAATTCAATTTTCGACTCCACCAAATCTGGATCAGTTACGTAATTTTTTTGCTGAGAATGGCATGAAAAACGTGGTTCTGCAAACTTTTGGAGATTTGGCAGATCACGAAATCCTGCTTGGTCTTCCCCTAAACAGTCCGCTTGGTACAGGCGAGAACCTGACTTCAGAATTACGGAAAATTCTTGAACCGCAACATCCAAAACTCGAAATCCGCCGCATTGAAACAATTGGACCGAAAGTCGGAGACGAACTTAAAATCAGTGCTGTAAAGGCCATTTTAATTGCGCTCGGATTGGTTTTGCTTTACATCACAATTCGTTTTCAATGGAGACAGGGAGTCAGTGCAATAGTGGCTTTAGTACATGATGTGCTTGTTGTGGTTGGAATGTTTTCCATTTTTGACAAAGAATTTTCTTTGACCGTCGTTGCAGCCCTGTTAACAGTGGTAGGATACTCTCTCAATGATACCATTGTAGTTTTTGACCGTATCAGGGAAAATCAGGGTAAATACCGAAAAAAGTCGTTTGAAGAAACTATCAATTTGAGCATTACCGAAACATTGAGCAGGACCCTGATTACTTCCGGAACAACACTGTTCGTCGTGTTGTCTTTATTTTTACTGGGAGGCGAAATTATCCACGATTTCGCATTTGCCCTACTCGTTGGTGTGTTAATCGGAACCTACTCATCGATTTATGTTGCAAGTCCTTTGGCAGTATTCCTGACCAAATTAGTACCACCGAGTGGAACTGTTATCAAATCAAACTGAGTTGTAAATGTCTGCCCCCGGATTCAGACAGTTTGACACATTGGCAGTAGTTGGTCTCGGACTGATCGGAGGTTCATTTGCCATGGATGTTCGCCGTTTAGGATTGGCAAAGCGCATTCTTGGTTATGACAATAATTCAGAATATAGGGCAGAAATCAGCAGCAGAAATTTAGTTGATTATCTGGCAGAGGCTCCAGACGCCAAACTGGCCGAAGCACAATTGGTTATGCTGGCTGTACCAGTCAAAGCCTTTGCTGATGTGCTTTCAGACATACGTCCCCATCTTTCTGCATCAGTAATTCTAACAGACACTGGCAGCGTAAAATCCCCACTTATACAGATGATGCTCGCACCGGAGTACGCAGGAATTAGTTTTGTCGGTGGGCATCCCATTGCTGGGTCAGAGAACTTCGGACCGCGTGCTGCAAGAGAAAATTTATTTTCTGGTAAGCGTTGTATCCTTACTCCTGAAATGGGAACTGATAGAAATGTTGTCAGCACAGTTTGTGAAATGTGGGAATCAATGGGTTCAATGGTATCTGAAATGGACGCTGAAGATCATGATCAGATGTTCGCTTCAGTCAGTCATTTACCACATCTACTGGCTTACGCAAGCATTCAGGCAATCGCAGATTCCAGTACTCCGGAGGCCATGAGTCATTCAGGTGCGGGTCTTAAAGATTTTTCCCGTATTGCATCATCCAGTCCTGAAATGTGGGCAGATATTTTTCTGGAAAATCAAGAAAATTTGCTTTCACGTATGAATACATTCAAAGATGTTGTGGTTAAGCTTGAGGATGCAATTAAGAGTAATGATAAAGAAAAGTTAATTGAGCTTCTTACCCAGGCTAAAACAGAGCGGGACCAATGGATGACCTAGTTTGTGAGAACAATGCTATCAGTGTTTTATTTTTGGCCAGTAAGTTTCAAAATTAAACATTGGGGAATGACTACCCTGGTGACAACTCACACATGCTGATTTTGGCTCTTTATTCCCAGGATGGATTTTACTGTTTTCCAAGTGAGCTCTAGCAGGGCCATGACAATTCTCGCACTGAACATTTTTCAAATGCGGTGTTAGTTGGGAACTCAGAAAACCTGTTCCTCCAGAAAATTTGAGAACTGTTTCTGAAGCATCAGCCGGTGCCTCCCATGGTTTCAGTCCAACAACATGACATTCCAGACATTCCGGATCAAAATGCTTTCCCTTATTTTCCAGAGTTGCAAAAGCATGTGCGTGTCGACTATTTTTCCAAATTGTGGCAGCATTCGCATGACAACCGATACAGACTGCATTTCCGACAAATGGAGATTCTTGTTGCTGTTGCTCCATTCGGTCCAAGTTATTGAAAAACAGTTCCTTCACTGCTGCATCATAGGTCCGGAAAGTACCTTCCAATTCCGGTGCATCCTCAAAATTTGTACGCAGCCAAGTTACAGATAAATCTTGGGTAACAATTTCTTGATTATCTGGAATTAACTTTCCTTCTTTTGTCAATTTACCTGTTAATAACCCCTGTCCTTTTGTTGGAATCATTGGAAAAGAATCAGATCCTGTCTGCACTTGCAAAACCTGGTTCAACTCATCGTCATTGCTGCTTCCTGCAACAATCAAATCAAATAAACCAGATTGGTTAAATTTTTCCAACTCTTCAACATTTCCACGAAATAAAAGGATCCGGAACAATCCTGCATTTTTATTAATTTTGACTTTCCAGTCTGCTAACAATTCCGGACCTACCGGCAAGACAATCGGCGGATCATTCTGATTTTGATAAACAAAATTAGGAGACAAATAACCAAATACAGTGATACCTTGCTCCTCCAGTTTAATTGTTTTTGAGCTTAAATAATGAAGGCTTCCGCTTTGATTACTGAGGAGATAAGGGATTTTTGGATCCAGCGACTGCAGGCCGTTCAGCCATTCGTTCGGTCCGACCAGGACTACTTGTGGATCTAATTTTTTGAGTGCAGTCTGAATTAGCTGGATTTTAAGATCACCTTGTTCGGAAGGTTCAGGAAAGTTATTCCCCAGATCGAAATATAAAAGATTGGCATGCTGAGACTGCTGCTGTTTGAAAAAAGTGAGCCTGCGAGGAAGTCCGCCCATGTCACCTTCTTCCGCACAACCACAAGGTTTTATTTCTCCTCGTAAGTCACCTGAAAATATTACCAGAGATTTTTGACCAAGTGAAACTGTTGGAAAAAACAAGAAACACAGGAAAGTACATGCAACAATTCGCTGCATATTAATTTTCGGCGACACAGATTAATTCGCGGAAGGTGACTTTCCCGTCACCTTTTATACTGTCATCAGTTCCAAGGCTGCGCGTATTCTTCATAGCTTCGTAAAGTGAGCTCTCTGCTTTTTCATATGAGTCGGTATATGTTGTTGCAGGACTGTTGTGGCATAAACGATTCTGGCTGAGTCATTGGGAGTGCATTATACACGAAGCTCCGCAGGTAACAGACTTAAGCTGATCCACTGAATTGATTAAATCAGTCGTACTGATTAAGGTTAGCACTTTTTAACTCAGATAAGTGGTGCTATTATCTGCCGCGTTTTTAACTAGTAAGAACATTACATCAAATAAGCTCACCGCTGAACAAGCTGCGTTAGCCGTTGGATTATTGTCTTTTGCTCCATTGTCCAATTTGCTCAGTCCTAAAGTAAGTTGCTTTCGAACACTGTTTTCTGAACTTATTCCAAGCGAATCAAAGTCTGAAGAAAGTGCAGTTGAAATCATTGATAGTTCACTAACCATTGAAACTAAAGTATTCAAAGTCCCTCCAGCCGTAATATCTGTCATATTGTCTAGTTTGAAGATAGGCCTTAGTTCAGTAATAGATGTTCCCAGTGCAAGAGCCCTGCAGCACAAGTGTACTTGAACTTGCATTGTCACTGTATAATTTCCAGTCATATTCAACACATTTCGTCTGGTCACTATTCGAAATATATGATTGTCTCCCAATTACTACTTCAAATTACGATTATATGCAGCTAAGCCAGTTCCTAATCCATCAACACTGATTCCATCAGTCTGCAATTTAGTGAAACCTTCTATTTCAGTATCGGAAAGAGTACCGTTTGAATCATTGTCAAGAACTCCATAGTTGAGGTATATAAAATCAGCAATATTTGCGAACATTGATATTTCAAGTTCATCAGTCGACCGAGTCCTGGAGCTTCCGTGGCATCGACTGGAGGTGACAAAGGTATTGGCTCCAACTAAACAAAGTGCTTCGGTCACATATCCACGATTTCCAGTTGTGTAGTCAGTAGGAGAACTTAGCTTTGAAATCCCCAGTGTTTTTGTCAGGTTATCTGTAGCTCCAGTTTTGAGAAAATTAGCAAAAGACACTCCTGCCCGACCCAAATAAGCACTTGCTCTTTCATAATTTGAGCAATTTTCGTTTTCGGAAACCGTAGAATATTTTTGTTCATCAAGTTGAATCGAACAACTTTGCGCAGATTCTTTTTTATCTCCACACGAAGCCAACACTAATGGCAGAAAAAACAGTAGCAGTAACCTGAATATCGTTTTCATGATAAACCTTTTGTAGACAACTCAAATATTTTTTTCATAATCCACAGGTTGTTAAAGTGTTTCTTCCAGTTTTTGCAGCTCTGAATCGATCATATTCTGCGTAACAATATCCTGGTCTCCGGCAAAAGCAAGTCTGAGGTTGGCCTCATCAGGAAAAATACCGGCACCTGCAAGAACTGCGTTTAGATAATGTCTTCGCAGAGATAAATTTTCTGCTGCTACTGCTTTTTCTACCAAAATTTCAAACAAAGAACGAGGACTGCGTTTTTGCAACTTCATTGAGGGAAACAAGGCTCCAACAAATTTTAAAAAAGGTACAAGTTCAGTTTCAGAACGTACACTCTCTGTAACTTTCACAACACTAGATGTCAAATTGAGAGTGTCAACAATTAGTCCTTTTTCCAGTGCCGCAGTTACATTTTCCAGCACAATTTCCCGTTTGAGCTGATCTTCAGAAGTTCCTTCGTATAGGCTAAAGACCTGTTCGATAGTTTCAGGCTGTTCCGAATTAAAACCGCTTTTCTGGAATTCCAATTGCTGATGCAGGACTGCGTCCAAATGAGTCTCTAAAAAGTTCAATGGACCGTTTAGAATATTTGCATACTTTTCCTCTGACAATAGAGGAGATTTTTTTGCAGGGAATCCATATAGTTTCACCTTTTCTCTTGAAGCAGCCAGCAACTGTCTCAAATCAACAGAAATATCTTCGCTTTCGGCCCAGGTTGAAATTTGTTCTCGAAAATCTTCTGCCATATCTTCCTGTAGAGAAAAATTTTCTATCTCTCCGGCAAAGCGTATTAATCGGCCCTGTATTAATAACTGAACGTCAAGATCCTCCAGAGGATCTTGCATCCAGTCCCAGACGACCTCTTTCAGTTCGTCCATTTCTTCATTCCAGTCTTCACGTTCGTCAAGAGGAACACGTTTTGTTGCTGCACCGTAAGCACCAGCTTCAACAGCAGTGGGATCGGCATTTGACGGAATAGCAATTTTAACTTCTCTCCCAATGTCCCATTCTTCCTGGTTCTTTCGGACATCTTCATCGCAAATGTTTTCAGGACAGTTGTCTAACGTTGGTACAGTGAGCAAAAGGCGGTGTAAAGCACTGACGGAGTGGTATTGAAGCTCAGGTGTCAACTGATCAAAATTACTCAGTAAAAACTTTAAAGCATCTTCCCGTATGCCCGACTTAACACCAAAACGCATCAGCACACCATCATGCTTTTCTTGAAACCCAAGTTCTCCTGTCACCAGATCAACAGTACTGTCAATCACTGCAAACTTCAGATAAGTCGGCCATTCCGGTGATTCCAGAACTGCCTCAAGACGCGAGAGACTCCTGTCACGTATATCACCATCGTCACTGGCAAAAGCAAAAAAGGTCATAGCACGCAATGCAATTTCCCGCTTACCCGGCTCCCCCATATGTTTTGAAATATAACGGATCTCGCGCAATGCACTGACTTGCTCCTGTATCGAGCTTTCATATTGACTCTTGAGTTCCTCCATTGAGGAGTCCAGAGTCTTATAATTAAAGCTCTTTTTGAAGGTCAGTGAGGTCAATCTCCCCTGCGTAATACAACCACTTAACCACACCAATGATAGTGCAAATATCACAAAAGTAGTATTTCTCATGAAATCTCTTGGTTTTCGAAGATTGTAATTAAAAAATAAGTGAAACTTGTAAACTTGTACGTTTGTCCTCCAACTCACCTGCATATCCTCCTATCTCCTCGGAGTATTTTGCAAAATCAACTTTAAACCCAAATAAGTTCATCGACCAGCCAACACTGTTGTATGGCCCATTTCTCCCTGCACGAAATGAGATAAGATGATGTCCATTAAATAATTTTTGCCAGCCAAATTCCACACCAATTTTTATATTTCTCCCAGTCATTATATTCCCTTAGAAACCATTTCCTGTGAGTCTGCTAAATCACGATAATCTGCGGCAAGTATCATATCAATACCATTAAACTCTGACTCAGTACTTACACCAATGTTCATTGTCATGGGAACTTTCCCAGCCCCTTCAAAATCAAGGCCGCCTATATTTTGCAGGCTGAACGCAACTTTTGGTTCCATGTTGTGATAGCTGTCAAAGTGATAGATTAAACCAGCATCAGGAGCAAAGGCTGCTTTGCTAACGAATTTTTTTTGAAGTTTTGTGGTTTTCTGATCTTCTGTGAACTCAATGATGGCCTCGTCAAAAATATGTAACTTCGTATCGATTCCTGATCTTTGCACTAGTTTAACACCCAGACCTAAATCAAGCTGAAAATCCAAAAAGCTCCACGCCATTCCTCCGGCAAGTCCCGTCTGCACGTAAGATTTTGTCTCTAAATATGGGATAATAGGATTTCTGATTTGGATATCAACTAAAGAATTTGTGAAAAAATGACCAACCGAATCGAGAATTAACATGACTCAAAAAACCAATATCTATTTCATTATGGATATTTTTACCGGCTAAAGACCCGAGAGTAGAAACGCCGCTACTGGAATTTCCAAGTTTTGTAATGTTTTCGTTGTATGTAGTATTAAAACCAGCTATTTGATAGATGTTGTAATATACAGAACGTAAAGCGGCAGGATTGTAAAACAGCAGCATCTCGTCGTTAGCCGCAGCAGTAAACGCATTGCCCATTCCACGTGCACGTATGCTTTCACGAATAAAGGCAGGTTCTGCAGCTTGGAGCAATGGAGAGAACAAGATCCAAAAGCACAGTAAAACGGATACGTGTCTAAACACTCGAAATATAGTGACTCGAATTAAATCAAAATGTTCACTGTTCATCAGGATAGCTGCCCTGAATCAAAAAGGTTTTTCGAAAAATCAGCCATGCGTTGTTGAATTTCATCATGATTTTCTTCAGGATATGTATTTTGAAAGATAGTAAATCCTAACATGTTCCAGGCAACAAGTCCATCTTCCAAATCAAGTTCATTTTCATCCAACAACTGCAAAAAGGCGCGGACGGTTTGTTCGATTTGGATTTTACGTTTAGCATTATCAAAAATAGAAGCCTGAGCAGACATTATATTTCATTATTTTTCAAAGATTGACTCAGACAGCCACGGAAGGTAAGCCGGCAAGGGCCATTGCGAGTTCCTGTTCATCGTAGTTACGATCTTCCAGCTTGCCACTAAAATATTCCGAGTAGGCTTGCATGTCAAAGTGTCCATGTCCACAAAGGTTGAAGAGAATCGTTTCGGACTTCCCTTCTCGCTTGCAACGAAGAGCCTCCTCAATAGCACCTTTAACTGCATGATTGGCTTCCGGAGCCGGAAGTATCCCTTCCGCACGTCCAAAAGTGACACCTGCTTCAAAACAGGCATTCTGATGATATGCAGAGGCCTCAATTAGATTGAGCTCCTTGAGATGACTGATTAACGGGGCCATGCCATGATAACGTAGACCACCTGCATGGAATCCAGGAGGGACAAATGTCGAACCAAGAGTGTGCATTTTGGTCAATGGTGTCATATTTCCTGTGTCACCAAAATCATATGCATATTTCCCACGAGTCAAAGACGGACAAGCTGCAGGCTCTACAGCAAGCGCGCGGATCTTAGAACCACCCCGCAGTTGTTCACCAATGAAGGGAAAGACGAGGCCCGCAAAATTAGAACCACCTCCTGTACAGCCCACCACAACGTCAGGGTATTCCCCCGCCATTTCCATCTGCTTCAATGCTTCTATCCCAACAATAGTCTGATGCATCAGTACATGATTCAGGACACTACCCAAAGCGTATTTGACATCATCATTAGTGGCTGCAACTTCCACAGCCTCTGAGATTGCAATGCCAAGACTGCCTGTAGAATCAGGATTCTTGGCCAAGTATGACTTTCCAAACTCTGTACTGTCTGAAGGAGAGGCAATACAGGAAGCACCAAAGGATTCCATCATGGCCTTACGATAAGGTTTCTGCTGGAAGCTGACTTTGACCATGTAGACTTCAACGGAAATCCCAAAAATTGCGCCGGCAAAGGCCAAGGAACACCCCCATTGTCCTGCACCTGTTTCCGTCGCAATTCGCTTGACTCCAGCCTCTTTATTGTAGAAAGCCTGAGCTACCGCCGTGTTAGGTTTGTGACTACCGGTGGGACTGACTCCTTCGTACTTGTAAAAAATTTTAGCAGGGGTATCAAGTACCTTTTCTAATCTTCTTGCGCGGTAAAGAGGGCTTGGGCGCCACTGACGGTATATCTCACGTACCGGTCCCGGAATTTCAAGATAGCGTTCGGTAGACACTTCCTGCATAATCAAGGACATCGGGAACAGTGGGGCAAGGTCATCCGGGCCTACCGGTTCATGTGTACCTGGATGCAGAACTGGTGGAGGCGGCTCCGGAAGATCTGCAACAATATTGTACCAGTCTTTTGGTATTTCAGTTTCGGGAAGCAAATATTTAATCGTATCACTCATGATTATCTCCATTTATAGTTAATAAACTGAGGCAAATTACTGTAAATCCACCACCACTCGACCTCGCTGACCACCAGCAAGGATCTTGTCAATCTCCGGATCCAGCCCCTCCAGAGTACAGTCAATTGTCAACTGATCCAGTTGTGATAATTTCCAGACACCTGCAAGTTTGTTCCAAATTTCCCGACGCAGTTTTGTCGGTGTAAATCCGGAATCAATACCTAACAAACTCACTCCACGTAAAATAAACGGAAAAACTGATGTCGGTAAATCAGCTGAATCAACCAACCCTGTGGACGCAACTGCCCCTCCGCGTTTTGTCGCTTTAAGCAACGTAGCTAAAGTAGTACCTCCAACTGTATCTATTGCTCCAGCCCAGCGTTCTCTCAACAAAGGTTTATTTGAATCATCTTTTACTTCATCTCGATGAATAATTTCTTTTGCACCTAATCCGCTTCAAATATTCTGTTTCATTTGTTTTTCCTGTTGCTGCTACAACATTGTATCCCAAATGTGACAATAGGGCTACTGATATGCTCCCGACACCTCCTGTTGAACCGGTCACTACGATTTCACCCTGCTCCGGAGACACTCCGTGTTTTTGCAGTGCATCAACCGAAAGAGCAGCCGTGAAACCTGCCGTACCATAAACCATTGCATCTTTGAAAGAAAGACCTTCCGGAAGTGGAACCACCCAATCAGCAGGAACGCGTATGTATTCTCCAAAACCTCCGGAGGTATTCATACCTAAATCATAACTGGTGACAATCACAGAATCACCTTCCTTGAAGCGCGAATCTGAACTTTCCGTAACCTCTCCGGAAGCGTCTATTCCAGGGGTGTGAGGATAATTGCGAGTTACACCTGGATTTCCAATGCATGAAAGCCCGTCTTTATAATTCAGTGATGAAAAATGTACCCGGATGAGCACCTCACCTTCCGGAAGATCGCTGATTGAGCGCTCGGTGATTTCACGGGTAAAAGTTTTTTCGTCAGTTTTACTGACCACCAATGCGCGAAAAGTTGAAACATTCATATCTAATTATTCCTTATTTTATTAGTCTAAATATTTTACCAGTGGCTCTATTACTGCCAGATCATCCTCATCACAAGTTTCAAGCCTGGAATCTTCTTTTCCGATTTTGACAATCAGTATTGGACCCCAACATGGATTTTCATTAAATTCCCATTCTGTCTGTCTTTCCTGCAATGCTCCTTCTCCATCAATATAAGCCAGGAACGGTCCGCCCAACTCTTCCATATCAGTAGATTCACAACGTAATAATTCACAAAGCATGTCTAAATTAAGAGTCTCTTCTAAAAGCTCTATACTCTGTTCATCAGGATCAACATAGATCCATGTTCCAAATTGTTTAAAATCAATATTCATCTGCCCCACAAACTCAACAAGCAGAAATTACTAAAAAAATGCAGTTTGAAATCGCAGTCAGATGTTCTTTCTGTTATACTTTGATTCTTCAAAAGACAAATTCACAAAAAAATGCTAAAAACATCTGTTACAATTTACACTGATGGTGCTTGCTCGCCTAATCCTGGAATTGGAGGTTGGGGAGCAGTTTTGATTTCCAAAGGACACAATCTCCGCACTGAACTTTCCGGCTCTGAAGTTGACTCTACTAATAACCGTATGGAAATGACTGCTGCCATCAAAGCCCTGGAAGCCTTAAAAAAATCATGTGTTGTTAAACTCTATACAGATTCCAGTTATCTAAAAAATGCATTTGAGAAAAACTGGTTAAATAATTGGCAGAATAACGGCTGGAAAAGTAAAGCAAGAAAACCTGTTGCAAATAAAGACCTCTGGCTTTGCCTCCTCGAAGTCAGTAAGAAGCATGAAGTTTCATGGCATTGGGTCAAAGGCCACTCCGGAGATGAGGAAAATGACCGCTGCGACGAACTTGCTGTTCAAGCCAGAAAGGATCTTGCAAAGTCAATTTAATCCAGACACCCGTAACAGGTCAACCAGCTATAAATTATCCTTGAACTGCCTGAACTATTTCCTTAACCTGCGTATCAGTGAATTTACCATCAACACTATAAAGTACCTTCCCGTCTTTACCGAACAACATGATGTCACTGTCATCATCAGTTAAACCCCATTTCTTAACCAGGTTTTTTTCAAGGTCTTTGACATAAACTGTTGATTTATGTTTCTCTTGTTTACTTTTCAATTTTATATTGATTGCGAAATTCGGCAACCAGGTGGCGTCCATATTGGCAACTGCAACCGAACCGTATTTATCTAAAGGAAAATTTTCAGCCTTGAGAGCATCGCTGACATGATTGTTGAGATCCGACTCATCAGGATCAACATAAAAAAGGACTATTACTTTCCCGGAAACCAGTTCCTCACTGTTCCAGGGTGTTCCATCCAACCTTCCTCCTAAATCACCTTCAAGTACAATTGTTGGCGGAACTTCACCAATGGGCAATTCCCCAAAAACAAAAGTTGAAGAAATAATAAATATTGTTAAAATTGTGAGTATTTTCATATTATTTTTTTTGGGCAAAGGGTTATTAAGAATGCATACATTAAAACTAAAACAACTCAATTAAAAGACAAAAATACTATTATCCGGAAGCAGGTGCTGGAATATCCTTAATATTCAAACAACGCGGGAGTTTAATTGAACCGTCTTTTTGTTGACCATTCTCTATGAGGGCAATCAAAGTTCTGGAAACCGCAATTGCAGTTCCATTTAGCATATGGACAAATCTGTTTTTTCCTGTTTCCGGGTCTTTAAAGCGAATGTTCATGCGACGTGACTGATAATCTGTACAGTTTGAAGTGGAAGTAACCTCGCCCCATTTACCACGCCCCGGCATCCAGGCTTCCAAATCATATTTGCGATAAGCTGGTCCTCCAAGATCACCAGCGCAAATATTCACCAGCTGATATGGAATCTCCAAATCCTGGTAAATTTGTTCCTCAATTTCACGCATTTTTTCATGCATTTCTTCAGACTTATCTGGATGGGTAAAGGCAAACATTTCTATTTTAGAAAACTGATGTACCCTGTATAATCCTCTTGATTCACGTCCGGCCGCACCTGCTTCTGTGCGGAAACAATGAGAAAGCCCTGCATACAGAATCGGTAACTGTTCCGGTTTGAGTACTTGATCGATCAACAAACCGCCCAAAGTTATTTCTGCAGTCGCAATCAGACAGAGATCCGATTCTTCTACTGAATAAATCTGTGTTTCTGCACCACGTGGATTAAATCCAATACCGTCCAAAATCTGATGCCGAGCCAAGTCTGGTGTAATATGTACTGTAAATCCTTCTTTTTGCAGCAAACTCAGGGCATATTGGGCCAAAGCTAATTCCAAAAAAACAGCCTGATTTTTGAGGTAGTAAAACTTTTGTCCAGAAACTTTTGCACCTCCTTCAAAGTCAATCAAATCAAGTGCTTCCATTAACTCAACATGGTCCTTAGGTTCAAAATCAAATTCGCGTTTTGTTCCAACTTCCCGAATTGGAACATTTTCTTCATCAGTAAAACCTTCCGGAGATTCTGGATGTGTCAAGTTTGGAACCTGCTTGTGCAAATCAAGCCGCTGCTCAAGCAGTTCTCGAAGTATTGAATCTTTTTCCGACTCTTCTACACGCAAATTTTTTGATTCTTCAATCAGAGGCTGACGTTCCTCAGGTGGAATTTTGCCTTTCATTTTATTACTGATGTCATTCCGTCGTTGTCTGACAGAATCAACTTCAGATGTAATCTGCCGTACTTGCTCATCAAGTGCTAACAATTTTTCAATATCAACGTCAACGTTCCGTTTTCGGCAATTCTCTGCAATTATTTCAGGCTGGCTTCTGATTATTTTTAGATCAAGCATTCAATCAGGTTTCAGGTTTGAGATTTAAGATTCTTTGATTGCAGATTTGCAATCCACTTTTCATGTTTTATGGTTTTGTTGCAAAAACTTTTTCTGGTCGCAGTTTATGAAATGCAGTCAGTTCTTGAATGGCAGATGCGGTTGCTAAAAGGTTATGATCTTCAAAACGCCGGCCCATTAATTGTAACCCAACTGGTAATCCGTCACTGGTTGGTCTTCCAGGAATTGAGATTGCAGGTGTTCGTGTCAGGTTTGCAAGTACACTGCAAATATCTGCCAAGTACATTGCCAGTGGATCTTCGTTTTTTTCTCCTAACTTGAATGCAGGAAAAGGAGAAACTGGTCCCAGTATAAAATCAAATTCCTCAAACAGCAATGCCACTTGTTTTTCCATCCAAGCCCTCACCTGCAATGCTCGTCCATAATATTGATCATAATAACCTGAACTGAGTACAAATGTTCCAAGCATTATTCTGCGTTTTACTTCCACACCAAAACCCTTTTTTCTGGTAGATGTGTATAGTGATTTCAAGGATGGCTGATCCTGCTTCCTTATTCCGTAACGAATTCCATCGAAACGTCCCAGGTTGGAACTGGCTTCTGCAAAAGCGAGGACGTAATAAGTTGGAATAACATATTTCAGAAAATCCAGTGAACGCCGTTCAACCGTTGCACCATGTTTCTGCAACAGTGCCTCTAACTCATGAACGCTCCTTACAACATCTGGATCAAAAGATTCTGCAGCTACATATTCATCCGGAAGACAAACCCGCAAACCGGAGAGTTTTGCGACATCTGGAGCCGCTGATAATTTTAATTTTGCAGAAGTACTTTCGTGTGGATCGTGTCCGTGAATGATTGAAAAGGCATAACGGCAATCCGCAGCACTGGGTGCAAGGCAACCGATTTGATCTAAAGAAGAACCAAAAGCCACCAGGCCGTAACGCGAAACAGTGCCGTAAGACGGCTTTAATCCAGAAACACCGCACATCGAGGCCGGTTGGCGCACCGAACCTCCGGTATCAGAACCGAGAGCCAACAAGGCCATTCCGGAGGCTATAGAAACCGCGGCACCACCACTACTTCCACCCGGAACACGTTCCGTATCCCACGGATTACGGGTCGGACTGAAAAAAGAATTTTCTGTGGACGATCCCATTGCGAACTCATCCATATTCGTAGTTCCAATAATAACTGCATCTTCCTGCAATAATTTTTCTACTACAGTTGCATTGTATGGAGAGTGATATTCACCCAGAATTTGTGAACCACATGCATTGCTCAACTCCGGATCTTTGATACAGATATTGTCTTTAATCGATACAGGAATACCTGCAAGTTTGCCAAGGGTCTTTCCGGAAGAAATTTCCTCGTCTATTATACGTGCACGAGAAATTGCAATTTCACGCGGCAAAAGACTGCGGTAGACATTTAACGAAGAGTTGTACTGATTAATCTGGGAATAAACTGCCTCCATAACTGCCTCTGCACGGAGTTCTCCTGACTTGATACGTTCAACTATATCTATTAAGGAAAGATCGAATGGCATGAAGTTTTTATTCGACAACTTCTTGTTCTAGTTTTTCGACAAGAGAAATATATTCCTGCTTCGCATCTTCGCCAGATTTTCCCTGGAGTTTATTCCAGCTATCAAACTTTGCCCGACCTTCAAAATTGGCAAAGCCTGGACGGTCGCCTGTTACATCGCCTTCGTTAGCTTGTTTATAAAGTGCATAAAGTTGGAGCATAATATCATTTGGTGGACGCTTTGGAAGCTGGGTCGCACGTTCAGCTGCAGAATTGAAATCTTCTTCAAGGCTCATCTTGTCTCCTTTTTATTTTATTAAAATATAACATAAACACTAACAGAGTGCTTGGAATACTCAACTCAAAAACAGCGTTTATACTATGTCATGACTAATAAGGTGAGTGTTGTTAAATAAGAAATATAATTCTCAGATCGAGCAGATTACATCTTTGAAACAAAAGACTATTTAACTTCGCATGAATCGTGCATTAACCAACCAGATATGTTAAGATTATGCCAAAATTCCAGCTAAATCAACTACCCCAAACTAATATACTATCCTTACTATCATGTTTTGAAACTTTAACACTGAATGAACATAAGATAACCACCTAATGGACATCAAATGAAAGGAATTTAATATGGTCAACCAACCTGTTTTGATTGTAGATGATGAAGTTGAAATGCGTATCGCCATGTCTGAAACACTGAAACACTGTGGCTACCCGGTAGAAATATCGCATAACGCAATTGATGCACTCAAAAAGTTCAAGCAAAACGAATATTCTCTGGTCATTACAGATATGACCATGCCAAAACGCAGTGGACTGGAATTACTTAAAGACATAAAAAGCATCTCACCTACCAAGCCCGTGATTATGGCAACTGCTTATGGAACTGTAGAAACAGCAGTGGAAGCAATGAAGCACGGTGCTTTCGATTACATACGCAAACCAATTAATTTTGATTCATTTCAGTTTATTGTCCAGCAAGCCTTGAATTACAAAGGCACTCCTGGAACTGTTGCTCCAGTAGCTGAAAGCAGGACTTCAAAGTCAAAACCGATAAATGTTACCAAAGAAATCATCACGCAGAACCAAACAATGTTGGATTTACTAAAAGTTGCCAAGAATGTAGCAAAAAGTAAATCAACAATGATGATTCAGAGTGAAAGCGGAACAGGTAAAGAACTGCTGGCATATTATATCCATGAAAATTCTGACCGTGCGAAGAGACCTTTTGTTGCAATAAACTGTGCAGCACTTCCGGAGACATTGCTGGAAAGTGAGCTCTTCGGACACGCAAAAGGGGCTTTTACTGGAGCTATTCAGGATTATCGCGGAAAATTTGAACAAGCCCACACAGGTACAATTCTTTTGGATGAGATCAGTGAAATGGCTTTGCCTCTGCAAGCAAAACTCTTACGTGTACTACAGGAATATCAAATTGACAAAGTCGGCGGTAAAGAACCTATTCCGGTGGATGTCAGAGTGATTGCCACTACCAACCAGAATTTGCTGGAAATGATTGATTCTGGAAAATTCCGCGAGGACCTTTATTTTCGTTTAAACGTAATTCCTCTTGCGCTTCCTCCTCTGCGTGACAGGATGGACGATGTCCCGGTACTGGTAACATATTTTATCAAAAAGCACTCCCAGATAAACAAACGTAATTGTCCCGCAGTAAGTCGTGAAACCTTAAATATACTCACAAATTACCATTGGCGTGGTAATGTTCGAGAATTAGAAAACGTCATGGAGCGTGCTTTGCTGCTCTGTAACGGTGAGGAAATCCAACCCAGTCATTTACTCATGTCTTCTCAACTTGGACAGACTACCATAAATGAAGATTTGGCTGCAATAATGACAGACTATTCAAAAACACCAGCATCAAATTCCCCTCAGACATCGTTTACTTTTTCTGAACCACAAAACTCACCAGATATTGGTCTGGGAATTGAAGTGGGAATGTCAATAAAGGAAGCAGAAAAGCGTTTTATTTTTAAAACTCTCCATGAGACAAAAGGTAACCGTACTCATGCTGCAAAAACTTTAGGTATCAGTATTCGGACTCTGCGAAATAAGCTCAACGAATATCGAGCAGAAGGAACAGATTTCGAGCTCGAACCGGAAGAATGACCCACACACTTGCCGGAGAAAGTTGACGCAAACAGGAACCATCGTCAGGCACACCAAAAGTTTTTACTATGTGGATGTTGGAGAAATAGAGCCCCGGCTATGTCGCATCCGTGGAAACTTGTTCAAAGAAAGCTCCTACATAAATAAAATTGCAGTTGGCGATGAGGTCGAAGTCGATCTGACAGCAGCGGAAGATGCGGGGTGGATCCTCCGGATATTTCCCAGACGAACCAAACTTTCGCGTCGACCGAATGTCGGTTATCCGGAACAGGTTTTAGTCAGCAATGCAGATACACTCCTGATGGTTGCCTCGATGCGTACCCCACCGTTCCGAGCAGGATTGGTAGACCGCTTGTTAGTGGCTGCTTCATGTGGCGGACTCGAGCCAGTGCTCATCCTGAGCAAGGCTGATTTGGCAACTCCCGATGAAATATCTCCGATTGAAAACCTCTATTCTTCCCTCGGCTATACCATTTTAGTCACAAGTATTCTGGAATCCAGAGGTCTCGAGTCGCTACGGGATTTACTGCAAAATCGCACAACCGTCCTTTCAGGACATTCTGGAGTAGGAAAATCATCGCTCATAAAAGCTCTTTTTCCTGACTGGGAAATCCGTATCGGTCGTATAAGCAACAAATCTGGTAAAGGCCGTCACACTACCCGAATGGCAGAAATGTTTCGTATTCCTATAGGAGGCTTTATAGTGGATACTCCCGGAATCCGTGAACTGGAACCACTGGTGACACCGAATGAGCTGGATTCTCATTTTGTAGAATTTGTTCCATATTTGGGGCAGTGTAAATTCAAAGGCTGCACGCACATTCACGAGCCACAATGTTTAATTAAAGATGCAGTCGCCTCTAAAAAAATTACGGAGCAACGCTACAAAAGTTACTGTACACTTTTTGAGTCTCTTTAAGCAGAATTAACTGCATCACTGGTACCTTCATTTAAATGCATTCTAATTTTAGCAAACTGTTCTTTTGCCGAAAGAGTCGTTTTTGAGTTACTGGCAGCCGATTTCCTGCTTGTTATTTCTGTAACAGAAGAAAGTTTTTCTGAATCAATTTCTCCCAGTACAACAGAACGCAAACGAATTTGCTCCAAATCCAGTTCGGGTTTTGGTACAAATGCGATTCTCTGCAAAACTTCCTGCAGCTCTGTCCGTTTTTTGTGTAAATGCTGGACCAGCCAATCAGATCCAGGAGTGCGTTTCAAATATTCCAAACCTTCCTCAGTTGAGACATAAAGCACCAACACTGCATGTCCCCGTGAAACACGATGTAGGAAAGCAGGCATACAGCGTTCATGCACCTCTGGTGGTGTAACTTGATTCCAGTCTTTTGCCAGCAACGCTACCTGACGCTGATCATATTGTGCCTGCCCCAAATCTCCAACATGGCAATTTATACTATCTAATTTTAATTCTGGCAACAATCGATGAAAGATGCGAAGATAAGCCTCAGTTTCAAATCGGAGAGCCTGAGCGATGCTTCCGTCATACACAGTTAAGTGCAAAATTGTTTGCAGATGTTTAAACCTGACTTTATGTTTCAACAATTCTGATTCTTCTGGAGACAACAAACGTTTCAGTCTTTTTTGCAACTGACCATTTAATTGTTCTGAATGTTTGAAGCTTTCTCCGTTTAACTTTTCTACTGCCTGCAAAAAATCAGGAGAAACACTTGCTTTGGCCAATTCTTGACAAAAATCATCATTGACTGTGAATTGGCGAAGTACAGAAATATTTCGTGGATAAGAATTCCTGGCCATAAAACTGTCGATCTCGGCAAACCAGAGTTTGCGCAGTTTGACTAAATAAAGCAAATGCTGTTGACCCGATGCCTCAAAAATTGCGCGCAATATAGACAGAGCATTTCCGTATGGTTTTTGTCCAGATGAGCTTTTATAATGAATTGAGTGGAGAAATTGTTTTACCAAACTGTGATCTTTATTCTGTTTAGGTAAACTAGGCATAATCATTTAATTTTAAATCAAACAAAAACTATATGCAGCTCAGTGAAGTCCCCGGCATCCTGGTTGCCATGCCGGCACTAAAAGATACATATTTTAACAAATCTGTTATTCTTTTATGCAGATATGACGAAGAAGGTGCATTCGGACTCGTCATGAATCATCCAACAACAACTCTCGTTAAAGAGATTCTCTCAGACGAAATGAAGGAGAGTGTTATTGCAGATATTCCTTTACTGCTCGGAGGTCCAGTTCAACCAGAATCTTTTTGGGCTGTTCACAGTTCCGATTTTTCAGTAGAAGAAACGACTGTTCTTTCACCAAAAATCAACTTAAGTTCTGCACAAGATGTTCTGTATTCGCTTGCTAATGGGCAAGATGTACGATCTTATCACTTTGGCAGCGGCTATGCCGGCTGGGGTGCAGGACAACTTGATCGGGAAATCCAGGAAGAATCGTGGTGGCTTGGACCACTGGATGAACTTTTACTGCTGGATTTGGATTATGAAATGCGCTGGGAAACAACCATGGACAACCTTGGATTTGACCCACTAACCACAGCTTTTTCTCAAACAGGTATGGTCTGAAAATTATTCACCTCAATTCCACAAACTCTGGATACAGAGCCGTGAAGTTTTTAAACTCATCCCACAATTTTTCCACCGGTGTTTCATACTGAATAAAACTCGCACCCAATTTTTTTAGCATAATAAAATTTACCGCCTGATTTTGTGTTTTTTTATCATGCAAAATCAAATCACGAAAGACATCCTGATCCAGATTGTGGAGAACAACCGGAGCCAAAATTTTCCGCAAATAACTGCTGATGCGCTCCCAGTCTTTTTCAGGAAGCTCATTACAATGCCATGAAACAAATGCAGCAAAACACATACCAGCACCAACCGCTTCTCCATGCAGGTATGTACCATAACCAGCATGCGTTTCAATCAAATGTCCTAAAGTGTGTCCAAAATTGAGTATAGCACGTAACCCTGTTTCTGTTTCATCTTGTTCAACAACCCTCCCTTTAATTCCACATGACCTGAAAATTGCCTCCTCCAAAAATTCAAAGTTTAGCGGTTCCAGAGTCTGTCCCTGAATAAATTCAAACAAATTTATGTCATGAATTAATCCATGCTTGAGCAGTTCTATAAAACCTGACTTCAATTCACGGGAGGGCAATGTTTTCAAAAAAGACAGTTCTATGCAAACGTACTCGGGTTGTTTAAATGATCCAATTGTGTTTTTAGCTGATGGATGATTAACAGCGGTTTTCCCGCCAACGCTGCTGTCCACGTCTGCCAGCAAAGTTGTGGGAACTTGAATTAACGGAATGCCGCGCATAAAAGTTGCGGCAGCAAATCCAGATAAAATGTTCTCAATTATTGATGTTAATTGGAACCACTAAAGTTTTTCGATTTGCACTGAACTTTATTAAAAAATCAAAAATCAGTGACAGTGTTTCAAGATTTTTATACTCCTCACCATCTGCTAAAACACACGTACTGACTCGTACTCCAGAATTTTGTAAAACCTGAGAAACCCGATCCGGATACAAGTCATGCAGAGTTGTGTTCGTAACCACAACCACATGATCTGTTGAATTACTCAACACTGCTGCCGGTAGTAACTGATCAAGAATATTTAGACCTATATCAATCTTGTATTCTCGTCCAGGCAAATTTACATGAAGAGTCTTCATTAAGTTTTCCTCATTTATTTTATCTTTAATAAGATTCCTGCTACGCACAAGTTTACCTCATCGCAGGCCTCACCAAGCTGCTGTGCAATTCGTCCGGACAAATCTACAAATTTCCTGGCTAATGAATTGTCTGGAATAATCCCCATTCCAACTTCATTCAGCACAAAAATTACATCACAATCGAGCAACAGCAAGTTTTCAATTTCGGCAAAGATTTTTTTTTCTGAAAGTTGGTGGTGGATAGCATTGTTGAGCCACATCGTCAAACATTCAACAAGCACAGGAACTTCTGTACTTACTAATGTATCTGCTAAATGCAGTGGCTCTTCAAGTGTGTGGAACTTTGCCCCCCGCCGACGTCGATGCTCCGAAATACGTTCCTTCATTTCCGGATCAAGTAATTCTGTTGTTGCCAGATAAACTGGTTTTTTACCTCTGGACATTTTCAGAACACGTTTTTCTGCATGACTGGACTTTCCACTTTTTACGCCCCCTGTGAACAAGATTTTCATGGGCTGAAAAATGGTTTGAATTCGCTCAACCATAACAAATAGCCCAGAATTCCTGAAACAATTAAAGTGGTTGCCAAAGCCAGTCTACTAATAAGTTGTATGTCCCATGCAGTTGCGCCTTCTCTGTCTTTCTGGCTGCCAAGCCAATAATTGTGGGCCAATTTACCTTCACGCCAAATTGGGCCGCAAAGTCTAATTTTCAAAGCTCCTGCTGCAGTGGCCTCACACCAGCCGGCATTAGGGCTGGGAAGTTTTGCATGATCCTTCCAACCAACTTTGAAAGCATTACTGCCGGAAAATTCCGGGAACAATGCTGCAGTTCCAGACAAGAACAGCCAACTGATCCTTGCAGGGATCCAGCTCAACAGATCATCAAATTTTGCACTGCACCAGCCAAAATCCTGATAGCGCTTATTTTGATAACCAACCATTGAATCCAGTGTGCTGACAACTTTAAATAACAACATTCCAGGTATTCCAAAAAAACAAAAAAAGAATAAAGGTGCCATCACACCGTCATTCAAATTTTCGCTGACACTTTCTACAGTGGCACGTCCGCAAGCCGGTAAATCCATCAGTTTGGTGTCCCGGCCAACGAGCATTCCAACTTGCCGTTTTGCTTCAGAAAGATTTTCTGTTTCCATGGCTTCAGAAACATGTTTTGCATGAACCAGCAAATCTCGCAAAGCCAAAAAACTCCACCCAAGATAAACGGACCAGAGCCAACTTAAGCTCCAGTGTATTCTTGTTAAAAAATGTGAAATGCCTGTGCAGACTACAAATGCACAAAACAGTAACAGCAGCACCAAAATAATTCCACCAAATTTTCCATTTAGGCCGATTAACCGAAGTTTGGTTTCAAACCATGATATCAAATTACCGATCAGGCGTACAGGATGCCAACTATAAACCGGATCTCCAAAAAGCAAATCAAGTCCGATGATCGAGGCAAGTATAACGGCAGGATGAGTCAATAATTCCACTAAATTTACATTCATTATTTTTCACTCAGTGCTTCATCCGGTAGCCAAAGTTTTTGCTGATATATCCAAAACAGGCCCGCACCGACCAGTAAAATACTGATAGCATAAGCTGCAAGAATTTTAGTATCAGCTACTACAAAATATTGATTGTCCATACGTAGAGGAGTCAATAAGGAACGTAAAGCGGAGTAAGAGAGTAAATAAAGTGCGCCAAGCATTCCCGGACGAAAATTTCGGAGCCGGAGTTTCCAGAGTAGAGCTAAAATTAGAAAGTTGCCCAGTGATTCATATATCATTGTCGGATGTACTGGTGCGCTATGAGCATAACGGTCTACGGCTGTTCCTACGGGAAATACTATTCCAGTCCAAAATTCAGTGACTGGCCCTGCAGTTTCTCCGTTGGTGAAGTTACCCCATCGACCAAGAGCTTGACCAAGAATCATGCATAATGCACCTATGTCCAGAATGGCGGCTAATGAAATATTTTTGATTCGACAGTAAAAATATAGTGAAACGATTCCGCCGAGGATGCCCCCATGAATTGCCAATCCACCTTCCCAAATTGCAAAGACTTTCCAGAATGGTTGAAATCTATAATAGTTCGACCACTCAAAGATTACTTCATAACTTCGTCCACCAATTAAGCCTGCCAAAAAAATGAGCATTGTCATGTTCATTGCTTCATCCTCGTCAAGCTTGATACGCCGCCTTATAATTTCAGCAATGACAATTTGTGAACCGATTAAAACCGCAACTGCATAAAACAATCCGTAAAATCTAGGTTCAAGGGTAATGTTAATCCATGGAATTTCAAGAGAAAAAATATATGGATACATAATTATTTCATGAAAAAGAGTTAGCCGTACAGTACATTCCCAAGCACCTTCTTTTGTACAGCAATGTGTGACCGAATTCCCTGTACGGCCAGATCAAGCATTAAATCCAATTGTTCACGAGAATATGTTTTTCCTTCTGCAGTTGCCTGGACTTCAACAAATTCTCCAGACTCCAGCATAACAATGTTCATATCTACTTCTGCAGCTTTGTCTTTACCATATTTTAAATCCAGCATCGGTTGGCTATTTACTATACCTACGCTGATGGCAGCAAGGTATTCTTTTACAGGAAATTCTTTGATGTTTCCTGTTTTATAGATATTTCTTAAAGCCAAAATTAGAGCCACAAATCCACCCGTAATTGCTGCAGTTCGAGTACCTCCATCTGCTTGAATCACATCACAGTCAATAGTAATACTACGTTCACCTAAGGCCTTTAAATCAACCGCAGCACGTAAGGAGCGGCCAATTAACCTCTGAATTTCCTGGCTCCGTCCGTCTATTTTTCCAGTTTCTCTCTTCCTGCGGCTTCCGGTTGAACGCGGAAGCATTCCGTATTCAGAGGTAACCCAGCCGTGATACGGCTTTTTGTCTTTACCCAAAAGCCAATCCGGAACTTTATTTTCAACAGATGCTGTGCAAATTATTTTCGTATTTCCGGAAGAAACAAGCACTGAGCCTTCTGCGTGCATTGTATAATCAAGTGAGATTTCAAGCGGACGTTCTTCGTTGTTTTTTCGTCCGTCAGTTCGTAAGGTTGTTTTCATGAATTTAATTATATTTATTGTTTAATTTTTGAATCCCTTGTGCATCACCAATAATAGTCAGCCGGTCACCTTCCAGTAAAACCGTCAGTCCACGCGGTACAATCGTTTCTCCTCTTCTGCGAATAAGGGCTACCAGGCAATCTTCTGGCATACGTATATCTTTCAATGAACGCCCAATGAATACTGAAGAAGGTGTATTGTTGCGAATCCTTAGTGATAAAAAGCGTTCATCTCGTAATAATATTTCCTTTAATTCTTGTTCATCCGAAGCATCCAGCCAATCTTTGAGAAAATTTTCATCATCAATCCTTCCTGCAATTTGAGCCAGAATCCGCAGATGCTGACCAGGATTTTCATTGGGACTGATTAAAAAGAAAAAAGCATGTATAGGTCCCTGAAGTGATATTTTACCAGAAAAATCAGGTGCCTCTACAAAGCATAATTCATTTACACGGACGATCACCATTTCTGCAAGTTTGAGATCCGGCAGACGAATGTGAGGCAAAGCCGCACCACGAGAAATTGGGGTTGCGCCAATCCTGCTGCCCTTCAAAAATCCTTGCTCTAATTCTTTTGCATCTACACCCAGATTGCGACCAAATTCAATGGCAACCTGACGTGTAATCTCACTAAATTGATGTTCCTTAGTAAATTCCATCACTTGTGCACGAGCCACTACTTCGTCAAAGGGATCCTCCTCGCGGACACCTTTTTCTTTCATAATTCCACGCAACTCACGATCCAGCCCTTCAAATCTTTGTTCACCCAGACGAGCAAATAAATGATAAATTGCCCCTGAACGAACCACCCGATTTTGTGCATAAGCAAAATACCAGACTGTACCAAGTGTTACTAGTCCCAGAGAAAATAATATGGGAAGAGCGCCCATTTCAGCAATCAGCCACAGTGGAGAAAAAACTCCGAATATTTGCATCCACGGATAAAACGGGGAACGATATCCAGGATCATAGGCTTCTATTTGGCTTTCACGCATCACAACTACTGCCAGACAAATAAAAGCAAACATCAATAATTGAAAAGCACTGGCCAACTTGGCGATGCGGGCAATATCAAGAAAAATAATCAGCAGGATTATCATTACAACAGTTACTGCTATTCCATAGTGAGGAATATTACGTGCAGTTAGTTTAGCAAATTTACTAGGAATAAGATGATCCCGGCTCATGGCCAGAGGATATCGAGAAGCACTTAAAATCCCTGCATTTGCCACAGATGCAAAAGCAATAACTGCTGCCACAGTCACAGCAATTTTACCCCACTCTCCAAAAATAATTGCTGCAGTAGAAGCAACCGGTGTTAAATCATGAGCCAATTCATCTGCAGGAAGCACTCCGACCATGATCGTTGTACCAACAGCGTAAACTGTAATTGCAGTTCCGATAGCAAGAAAAACTCCAAGTGGAAGATTTCGTTCTGGATTTTGAATTTCTTCCGCAACGCTGGCAATGTTTGTTACTCCAACATAGCTGATATACACAAGTCCTGCAGTTGAAATGATTGATACAGAACCTTTGTCAAAAAATCCTTCAAAATGTACTGAATTTATTTCCGGAATACCTTTTCCAATGAAAGCTAATAAAATCAAGAGCAGGGCAAAGACCATGAATACCTGAAACGTACCGGTTTTTTTTGCTCCAAAAAGATTTACAATTCCAAAAAGGACCGCTAAAATCACCGCCAGTATAACAATGGGAACTTCCGGCCAGAAAATACTGAGATAAGCCCCCATTCCAATCAAGGCAAATGCTGTTTTGAAAACCAGTGCCAACCACGTTCCTAACCCTCCGATTGTACCGACAAACGGCCCCATGCTTCTGTCGAGGAAATAATATGCTCCTCCTGCTCTGGGCATGGCAGTGGATAACTCGACCATACTGAACATTGCAGGAATCAGTGGAATTGCTGCAATCATATAACTCAAGATTACTGCCGGACCGGCCTCATTGAAGGCAATTCCAGGGAGCAAAAAAAACCCTGCACTCAAAGTTGTGCCTGTGGCAATAGCGTAAACATTAAGTAAAGTGAGTTCTTTTTTAAGCATGCTATCCTGGAATTTTAGTTGTAAATATTAACGGTAGAACTAGACAATCACAGGTTTTTTCTTCACTTGTTGTCTTTTACAGACTTGTGCAAAAAACAGAATTATTGAAGGAGGTGCTAATTCCCTGCTTCAATTACTTCCATATCCTCAGTGACTTTGAATTCAAAAAAATTATCTTCAAGCACAAGATTGTAGTGCATTGACTCCAGTTCGATTGTCCGGTAATTACCCTCCTGATCCATCAGTGCTATTATCTGTAAATTATATGTTACCGGATGCACCGCTAATTGAATAAATGATAAATTTGCAGCAGCTTTTTTTGGTTCCAGTTCAACAATTAAAGCATCCGGACTAGTAAGAAAAACCTGACTGATTAACCGCCTGTTAAAATCTTCCTGTAAGTCTCCCAAACCAAGTAAAAAAGAAAGTGCCGTTCCATCAGTGAGTTTTTCCAGTTTTTGTATAGTCACATTTTCCAACAATGGATCGAAGAGCCACAAAGTTTCTCCATTTGTAACCAACAATTGCTCTTCAGGAACTTCATAAAGCCAACGCATTTTGCCTGGACGTTTGTAAGACACCAAGCCCTCTGCTCTTCTGACAGTCTCAGTATTGTTCCTATAACTGGTTTGGACAAAATGTCCGGAAAAACTTTGAATACTTTGATATTGATCCTGAATCATTTGAATTAGATCTGTTTCTTTGGAAACAGATTGTCCTGAAACGCCAAAAATTAATATTGAGATAAATAAAAATGTAAAATATTTCATACAAAAAACTTGTTAAATACCTTAGATTTCGAGTGCATGTTACTTAACGCTTGTACCAGTTTTACCAAATGAACTCAGAATGTCGAAGATATTTTGCAGATTGAGGTTGCTTTTATGCAAGCCATAAAGCCCAAAGAGCCAAATCAAAAGTGGAGGCATCCACAAAACATAAGGCTGATAGTTCATGTTCATCGTCATTTCTTTTGCGCCCATCCATAAAATGTAGTAACTCGCCACCAGAATCAATCCCCGTAAATAAGCACCAGAACGCCCCTGACGTATATTGATCAGACCCAATGGAACCATTGCCACCGCAAAAGCCACACAAGCCCACGGAGTGGTGAGTCTTAAGAACAATTCCATTTTTGACGAGCGGCTTGAGTTCTGCAATAATGCTTTGGTGGGAACAGCCCAGATATGTCCACCTTTAGTAGACGGAACAATCTGAGGCGGACGAAAAATATAGTGGAACTGCTCAAATGCAATCGTACGATAATTATTAGCAGGTCCTTGCAAATGAATTAGTCCATCTTCCAGGTTTAATTGCAAATCACGCTCTCCTTCCCGAATTTCAATTCGTCCACGATCTGCAAGTGTTACCATTGAGTCCCGAGTCAGTTTCAGGTCGGTAATAAAAACACCGCTCAAATCTTCATTTTTATCCTTGTCCTGTACGTACAAAACCTTTCCAGGAAAATCATAATTCAAGACTAATGGTTGAATGGTTTTCGAAGTTTGTGTTTTCAACACCTTGAGTTTTTCCTCCTCAAAAGCGGCATAACCGGCAGGTTGAAGCCAGAGAGTAATGATTAAAGTAATTCCTGTTGCAACAATTCCAAACAAAAAAAACGGCCGCCCAATCTGCCAATAACTGATTCCCATCGAATTCATTGCAGAAATTTCATTGTCCGTTGAGAGACGGACCATCAACACCACGCATGAAATCACAATAGACAAGGGCAAAGTCACAGATAAAAATTGCGGCAGGCGGTAAAGCAGCATCAATCCGACACTAAAAACACTTACCCCCCGTTCCACAATCAAGTTAATCAGACGATAAACGGTTTCCATTGAAAGGATAAAAGTCAATATTCCAAGTGCCAGCAGAAACGGAACAATCAATTGTATAAATATTGAACGAAAAAGCAGCATAAAATATTTTAAAGTTGATTCTTGATTTGCCAACCCACCCGCATTGCATTCAATCCATCTTCAGCAGTAACTTTGGGATTTTTCCCTTCACGAACTGCCAACAAAAAACTTTCAATCTCTGTTAACAGGGCATCACCTTTTGCTAACTGGAAAGTCTCCGGACGGAGCGTCTCCGGGTCAATAGCAGTTCCGGGTTCTACATGTAGCTTGCGTGCCTGACCTGTTCCATAATCGAGAGATAGATACAGTCCTGACTGAAAAATTCTCATTTTTCTTTCAGCTTTGTCGGATACTCGACTGGCCGTTAAATCAGCAATACAGCCAGAAGGAAACCGCAGGCGAGCATTAGCCAAATCTGCAGTGGAAGTAATGATATTTACTCCAGTACCTTCGACAGATTCTGGATATTCACCAACTACTGCTAAAACTAAATCAATGTCATGAATCATTAAATCTAGAATAACATCCACATCAGTTCCACGTTTCGGAAAAGGTGCAATGCGGATGTTTTCAATATATTTTGGCCGGTCAATTAGCTCCTGAAATTCAGTAAAAACCGGATTGAAGCGTTCCAGATGACCTATCTGCAGGCGTATATTTTTATCCCTTGAAAGCTGTTCCAGTTCTTCTGCTTCTTCAATATTTGCCGCAAAGGGTTTTTCGAGCAAAACATGAATTCCCTTTTCCATAAATGCTTTAGCAGTTTCAAAATGATGCACAGTTGGTACAACGATGCTGACTGCATCAACCAAATCCAGTACTTCATGAAAATCATTAAAAAACTGAACTCCAATTTCATCCGCTACTTTTTGTCCCTGCACAGAATCAACATCAACTACACCAACCAGTTCTGATTCAGCAAGTGCAGCATATTTTTGTGCATGAAAGCGGCCCAGATAACCCACACCAATTACTGCTGTTTTTAACATTTTATCTTTTTTTTAGATTTACTTTATAATTGAGGAAGAATTTGTAATCAACTCACTCCACCAATTTATCTAATTCATGTATCTGCAGTTTCAAGGCTTCCAGAGTTTTTTCGGTAGACGCAACTTTTTCCCGCAATTCGACAATAACTTTTTCTGGAGCTTTGTTGAGAAATCCGGGATTTTTGAGTTTTTTAAGACTCTTTTCTACAAAACCGGATTCAGTCTTGAGTTTCTTTTGCAGGCTTTCAATTTCTTTTTTCCAATCAACCGCAGAAGCTTCGATGCTTGCAAGGGTTTCATTAAAATATACACCAAGGTTGTCACGGGAAGAGTCCGGAGTTTTTTCATTGATTTCCAGTTCACTTAAACGTGCAAGTCGGATAATTAAATTTTGATGTGTCCGGAACAATTCAGAATATTTTTCTGAATCCAGTGTTGCACCAATTTTTTTATCCAAGCCGATATTAGCTTTTTCACGTAATGTCCGAATCTGAGATATTGCCTCACGAAGAAGTTCGATCCGATTGTGAGATTCCGAGAACGAATAAGACAGTTCTTGCGGCCACTCACTGACGGCTAGCATTTTTGGTTGTTTAAATTGCTCCCATAATGCTTCGGTGACAAATGGAACATAGGGGTGCATTAGCTTCAACAAAGTGGAATAAGAATAGGCCAGTACTTGATTGTCTTCGTCGGTACGATCCGGTTTTTTATCCATTTCTAAATACCAGTCACAAAATTCACCCCAGAAAAAACTTCGCAGTGAGTCAACAACATCTGATATACGATGTGCTTCCAAGCCGGTTTGTGAGTCGCCGAATCAAGTCATTCAATCCATGTAGAAGCCATTGTGCCAACTCGGAATGTACTTTTTCAGGTGGAGTGATTGGTGTTCCAAGTGGAATTGTCAGCAAAATATAACGCCCTGCGTTCCATATTTTATTAGCAAAACGACGGCAGCTTTCCATTTTTTCCGGATATAGCCGCAAATCCTGACCAGGTCCGGTACCTTGAATCAAGGTCTGTTAAGTGTAATTTTAACAATTCTTTTATCTTGTTCATATAAAACTGATTTTGACATTTTCTTACCATCAAGGGTTCGCACAAGTCCGTGGAGATAAACTGTCTTAAACGGCACATTTTGCAACATATAAGTCGTCATCAAAATCATCCGGGCCACCCAAAAAAACAATATATCATAACCTGTTTCCATGATATTTGTTGGATGGAATTTCTGAAAATCTGGACTGCGCTCCAACAAATCTTCCAGAGACAAAGAGTAATTTTTTGCCAGTTCCGGATCAATCAAAGTGCTCCAGGTCCATAGTGCAGACGAAAACCAGGTATCCAGCGTGTCCGGATCTTGTTCCCAACCATCGAACTCTTCCGGCGGACGAATGCTGGCCTGTGTTTCTCCATCTTTGTAATAAACCGGAATACGGTGTCCCCACCAAATTTGCCTTGAAATACACCAATCCTTTAAATTTTCTACCCAATAAAAATAAGTGGAATCAAAGCGTTCCGGAACCAATTTAATATCGCCGGAACGAACTACACCAATCAAAACCTCTTTGAGGCTTTGCTTTTTTCCATGCCAATCGACAGCTGGTTTATTGACATCTATAAACCATTGTTCACGAATTTGCGGTTCAATTGCACCTCCACCGCGACTATTGAATGATTTACTGTGTACGTATCCAGAATCTGTATTTACCAGCAGTCCTTTTTCACGAAGTTTTTCCATAATTTTGGGACGTGCCTCGTCAATTCCCATTCCGGTAAATTCCTGTGCAATTGGAAGTAATTTACCATCAAAATCAATTATTGGTTCTTTTTCCAAACCGTGCCGCTCCGCAATACCAAAGTCAACATGATCGTGCCATGGAGTAATTGTCATCACTCCGGTTCCAAATTCCGGATCAACCGCTTCATCTTTGATGATGCTGGCAGTAATTTTCCCATTGATCCATTCGCAATCAAATGTATCGCCGTGTTTGTACTGCGTATATCGTTCATCATCAGGATGCATCACCACATATTTGTCACCAAACTTGGTTTCCGGACGTACAGTACCAATTTGAAAAGGGCCGTATTGAAAGGTGAAAAATGGTGATTGCGTGTCTTTACGTTCTACTTCATCATCTGAAACATTGGTTTTGAGATTCGGATCCCAGTTTACAATACGTGGTCCCCGATAAATCAATCCATTTTCGTACATCCGGACAAAAGTTTCATTCACACAGCGATTGAGCTGCGGATCCATCGTATAACGTTCGCGGCTCCAGTCACAACTTGATCCCAGCGCTTTTACCTGATTGCGGATGGTACCCTGGGAGTTTTTCACATATTCTGTAATACGCCGCAAAATTTCTTCACGTCCCAATTCTTCCCGTGGATCAGCTATGCCTTCTTCTTTTTTAATTTGCTGCAAAACCACATTTTCAGTAGCAATGGCTGCATGATCGGTTCCCGGTAGCCAAAGAGCTTCATGGCCCTGCATTCGGTGCCAGCGAATAAAAATATCTTCCAAAGCCAGCATCACTGCATGACCGACATGCAGTTGTCCGGTGGCATTTGGAGGCGGCATAGAAATGGTGAAAGCAGGTTTGTTGGAATGTGCATCTGCGCGAAAAGCATCGCTGTTTTCCCATTGTTCTGCAATTTTGGATTCAAAAGCTTGGGGGTCGTAAGCTTTGGCTAATGAAGTCATTTACCTATTTTAATAAAACTGGGATCAAGATTGGGAAGCTACAACTGTGAATACAGCTGGGAGTACCTCGTTTTGAGTACAAATCAGCATCAACGTTCAGGCAATTTTTTTGGCAAGTCCACAACACCTTTTGTGTTTTTTACCACTACCACAAGGACATGGTTCATTGCGTCCTACAGTGGACTGTGCACGAACAGGTTGTGTTTTTTTCTTTTTTGTTTCAGTTCCGTCCGGTATCTCGACTTCTCCATGTATGAATTCCACATCCTTCAAAAACGGTGACGGTTCAGGTTCTGCAATGGGGCGGGCAATTGTTAATTTGAAAAAATTGCTGATGGCCTCATTATCAATTCTGTTCATCAAATCAGAAAACATTTTAAAAGCCTGTTTTCTGTATTCGTCCAGCGGTTTCTTCTGAGCATAACCAACGAGGCCGATTCCTTCACGCAACATATCCATTGAAAGCAGATGATCTTTCCAAAGATTATCGTTAACTTTTAACAAAATTTGTCTTTCCAGGTCAAGGATCATTTGGCCCAATATTTCTTTGCGATCTTCAGAAGAAACATCCGTCTCAAAATTAAGTTCTGCAACATTACGGAAGAATTCAATTTTTTCTTTGTACAAATCTTCAATCCAGCCATAAAATTTTTCTGAATATTCATCCGTGTTAAGTTCATCTTCAAACCATTTTTCGTTTGGAACCTTTGAAAATACCCCTTCAAATGCACGGTTGAATCCCTGAAAATCCCATTGATCTACATATTTATCCTGACAATGCTGCTCCATCAGTTGGCCTACCACACCATCGCACATTTCTAAAATCAAATTCTGCACCTCTTCTCCAAGAATTTCTCTGCGCCTGCCATAGATGATGGATCTTTGCTTTTCCATCACATCATCATATTCAAGAACGTGCTTACGGGTATCAAAGTGATAACCTTCCACCTTCTTCTGTGCATTCCCAATAGCCTTGGTGATGAATACATGCTCAATCGGTTCATCCTCTTCAATGTTAAGTTTATCCATCAAGTTTGAAATACGTTCTCCACCAAATATTCGCAGCAAATCATCTTCAAGAGAGAGCAGGAACTGAGATGCACCTGGATCCCCCTGCCGTCCGGAACGTCCCCTGAACTGGTTGTCGATTCGGCGACTGTCATGCCTCCCTGTACCTAAAACAAACACGCCACCTGCTTCAAGAGTTTCAGGTGAAGGCTTTATGTCTGTACCACGACCAGCCATGTTGGTTGCAATAGTCACTGCCCCAAATTGGCCTGCATTTGAGATTATTTCCGCTTCCATCACCACCTATGACAACCAAAGCATCAATACCTGCTTTCTTGAGATTTTCATGAGCAAGCTTGCGTCCCTCTGGAGTTCTAAACTCTAAACAACGTGCAGAACGAATAATTGTTCCACCTTTATTGCACGATATTTTGCATCAACCGTTTTGAAAACTACATCAGAAAGATCCTTTCGAATCAACGGTTTATTTGTGGGAACTACAACAACTCCCAGGTTGTAAATTTTCTTAAATTCATTTTTTTCACTTACCGCAGTTCCAGTCATTCCAGAAAGTTTATCGTACAACCGGAAATAATTTTGGAAGAGTTACTCGTCGCCAGTGTCTGGGTTGCACGCTCAACATTGACACCCTCTTTTGCTTCCAGAGCCTGGTGCAGACCGTCCGAAAGCGCACGTCCTGGCATCCAGTCCGTCCGGTAAACTCATCAACAATGATTACCTGACCTTCCTGAACAACATAATCGACATCATTTTTAAAAAGGTAGTGCGATTTAAGTGCCTGGTTAACATGGTGTAAAATTTCCATGTTTTCGTAATCATATAGACTTGTATCTTTAACCAACTGATCCCTGAGACGCCCTTCAATTTTTACAGAACCCTGGTCTGTCAGGTTGATACTGCGGGCCCTTTCATCGAGCGCATAATCTCCATCACGCACAATATCGTGGTCTTCCAGTTCTTCCAGATTTTCGACAATATTGTGCATTTGATCCTGAGGTAATTTGCCCACCTCCTCCTTACGAATTTCACGACTGAGTCCATATACGAACTTATTTATTTGATGATATTTATCTATGTTATCTTCAGTTGGTCCACTGATAATCAACGGCGTCCGTGCTTCGTCTATCAGTATACTGTCAACCTCATCTACAACTGCAAAGTTAAATTCTCGTTGAACATAATCTTCCAGGGAAAACTTCATATTGTCGCGTAAATAATCAAAACCGAACTCGTTGTTTGTACCGTATGTAATATCTGCTTCATAAGCAGCACGGCGTTCTTCATCATAAATTCCATGCTGAATCAAGCCGACAGACAAACCAAGAAACTCAAAAATTGCTCCCATCCATTTGCTGTCACGTTTCGCCAGATAATCATTAGGCGTGATGATGTGTGCACCTTTTCCAGTAAGTGCATTGAGATAAACAGGACAGGTTGAAGATAAAGTTTTTCCTTCACCGGTTGCCATTTCAGCGATGTTCCCGTGATGGAGCGCCAAACCTCCCTGTAACTGAACGTCGTAATGGCGTTCTCCAATAACACGCAGTGAGGCTTCCCGAACGAGTGCAAAAGCTTCTGGAATTAGCTCATCCAGAGCTACTCCTTTTTCAAGTCGTGTTTGAAATGCTGTAGTTTTTTTTGGAAATTCTTCAAATCTAAACCGGGTACTTGAACCATATTGTGCACCACCACTTTCCGGTAGCCCTTCAGTGTTTTTGCGTTTTCATCGCCAAAAATATTTTTAACTTTTTTCATTTCAGGAGCTATTTAACGCTAACACTTTGATACAGAAGACGGAGTTTGTTTGATTATGTAATGAAAAGTGATAAATTTATGAAAAATAATTCCCTCATTTGCAAACTCAGTCTAACTAAAATCCACTCGTGTAAGTGTAGCAAAACCTAAGTGCAGGGTCAAGAACTACAAAGTTTTGGCAACACTGTAAATTCTTGAACAATAACTTGCAATTCTGAGGTTTTAGCTTATCTTCAAGATAGATTCAATCTTTATAGAGTGCCCAGAGGAATGAGATTTTTTATTCTGTATCTGCTGTTGATAATAACTTTCTCAGGAGGATGTTATCCGGAATCACTGAACTATCGCCCCGGATGGGGAACACAGTGGATTGATGGTACTTTACTGGAAGAAAACGGAAATGACCTAAAATCAAAAGGATTCATCGTTGTTCTTGAATATTATTCGCAATTTATTCAATTTGAAAACGAATCCCCTCTTTATGCACCAAAGGCAAGGCTGGTTTTACCAGAAGAGGATGGACGTTTTAGAATACACTTTGATCTTGAAGCTTCAGCGATTGAATTAGTTTTTGTTGCATCCGGTTACACTATGGAGCGTTTTCGTTTCAGACGACAAATTGGAATTGGCAAACTGGACTTTGATGCAAAATTGTCACAAAGTGAAATGTGGCGGAATCAGTTTCTTCTGCAAATTGGCCCATTTTTGGACAATTTCATTCTTGAACAGCGTTATCAGATGCCAGATTCTCAACAACTTTTTATCGGAAAATGGTTAGATAATGAGCGCAGCAAATATTCCGCAGGCAACTGAACTTCAAAAAATTTATCACTCAAAAAATGTCCTGATTTTTTCACCATCGTGAAATACATAGAAAACATCACTCAGCGCAGCTGTTTTACCCACCTCAACGTGGCCCTCCGAGTCCAGGCTAATCAGCCCATATAAATAATTGAAGTCGTCACTTTCCTGCATTGTTTTGGTAACTGCCTCATTCAGCAACATTCCATCCCCAACCCTTGTTACTACCTTTGCAGCAGCTGCTTGCTGGGTAATTTGTTCACCAATTCCTGTACAGGAAACACCTGCTTTTGTGGAGGCATATGTTCCGGCTACTGTTGGAGTGTCACTGACACGTCCGGGGATTTCACAACCGATTCCGCCAGTTGATGTTCCGGCAAATATATGTCCATCTTTGTCAAGCGCCACGGCTCCTACTGTTCCGTGAATTCCGGCACAATTACTTTTGTATTCGTGTAGGCGAAACTCAGTTTCCGGATTGTATTCTGGAATGCCTTTTGTTCTACAGAATTCAGTTGCCTGTGCAGAACTTAAAATAGAATGTTTTTCTCCGGACAGCAATGCTGCTGCTTCAATTGGATTCTGGATATTTTGAACATTGATCACGCCAGAAAACCGATTATTAGTGCCGTCCATTAAGGCTGCACTCATGCGTATCTGACCATCTGCCTGAAGCTTCGATCCAGTTCCAGCGTTGTAAACAGGATCATCCTCCAGCATCCGGACAGCATACCGAACGGCATCTTCTGCAGTGCGTTTTTGAAGTACTTCAAATGTCTCTTCCCACACCTTACAAAGGGAATCATGCATTATCTGAGCTTCAGTCGTTTTCCCTTCCAGACTTCCTGCTCCACCATGAATGACTAATTGCTCCATGTTTTTAAGTATTACGTCCAACCATCACAAACGCAGACCAATAAAATGGAGCACTCCACTGAACATCATCCAGCATTTCCAGACGCGCTTCACGCATTGCTTCCCGGGCAGGCATCCCTGCAAGGAGTTTGTCATAGAATTTGGTCATCAATAATTGCGTTCCGGCATCGCTGACTTCCCAGAATGAATTGATCACGTTTTTTACTCCGGCTTCCTGAAAAGAGCGGCGTAAACCATAGACACCTTCGCCTTCGTGAATCTCTCCCAAACCAGTTTCGCAAGCAGAAAGAACAACCAATTGGGTTCCGGTTAAATCCAAACTCAAAACTTCCATAGCTGTTAAAACTCCATCGTTGTCGGTGTCAATTTCCCCAAGCATGGAAGCATTCGCGTTCAAACCTGCAAAAGCAAGTCCTGCGCGCAGCAACGGATTATCCGCAGGCGGCGGAACGCTGCTCGAGCCCCGACTTAAACCCTGCAATCGTTTTTTCAACTTTTGGTCTTCTTTGAGAAAAAATCCATGAGTTGCAATGTGTAGAACTTCTGGAGGTGCCGACATTTCTCGGAGTAGTTTTTCTTCTGCAACTCTTTGTGAAAAGATGGCGGTGTTCCGATCCATTGTGTCTGAAACTTCCTTGATAACTTCTCCTTCTTTTTCTGCTCCGGGTAGCGGGTCAAAATTCAGTCCACGCAATCCGGAACCCATGCGAGCACCTCGTACAAAACTTCGGGATCGTTTGTGAGATACATCTCGAGCTGCTGGAGTTTTAAGGATTTTATCAGAATCATAGTCCGGCCCCGCAATAATCATCAAATCACCTTTTGCGGCAAGCAATGGTTCGAGAGCCAAATCTCTTGCGGAACTTATGATACGTAAATCAAAATTTTCCAGCAAATAACTGTCATCAGAATCTGTTAAAACATCAAAAGGTAAAACATTTAAGAGACCGTCAGGCGAAATAAAAATTGATGCTGATTCTCCCAATGATTCTGTGAGTGGTTGCCAAAGAATCTCCCAAAGATCATAGGCAACGCTTTTAATGTCCTCATCTTCTGCACCCTCATCCTGAACAATTTCTCGCAATTCCATGACAATAGAACTGATTAATTCTAAATCTTCGTATTCAACAAAACTGAACTCTCCTGCATTTATTACAACTGCTAACATACGCAGTGAATCATCCTCGCCACGAAAACTCATAAAATCAACCATTGCATTTTCTCCCATTCCCTCTACTACTTCGCCCACTGTAACTTGCTTTGTGGACTGCCGGAAACGCACACTTTGCTCTCCAAGTTTTAGTTGGAGCATGTTAACTTTTTCCTCCAAATCAAAAATTATTTTGGGAAACTCCTTCCGGTTTTCATCGGTTGGTCCAGACAATGTAAGTCCTGCTAATGTTTTGCGGGTTTGGGTCAAGTCTTCCGTTATTCCCTGCAATTCAGGAGAACCAGACAGCATTACGACTTGTTTAGTTTCACTGGTAATTTTAAGTAAAATACCTTTACGCCGCAAACTCACTTCAAAAAGATCACGCGCGGTACGTTCGTCATCCAAACTCAATAGCATACGAATCAAAGCATTTTGTTCCGGTCGGTGCAAACTGATGTAAGATTGGCGTGTATTATCTCCCGCAACCCAAAGCACCCGATCCAAAAATGCATTTCTGCGTTCAAAGCCTATCATAAACAATTTGTATGCTTCCTCCGTTTTACCCATAATTTTGAGCAAATTTGCCAGGTTATTCAGAGTTTCAAAAGTATAAGGATGATTTTCACCCAAAACTTCTTCTTCCAGCTTTAGCGTTTCCTGAAACATTTTAAGTGCCTCGTCCAACTTTTCCTGCACCACAAAAAGCTCGCCCATATCATTCATACTGCGCAAAGTGTCGGCATGACGTTTACCAAAAACCTTGGTTCTTCCTGCCAAAGCCTCCATCAAATGTTTTTCCGCAGCTTCCAAATTTCCAAGTGATTTTTGAACACGCCCCAGGTTATTAAGGGCTTTTAATGTATTTTGATGTTCTGCACCAAGTAATTTGCTCCATTGAGAATGAACTTTGGTGAAGATTGGTTGGGCTTCGTTGTAACGTTCATCCCGTAAATAAAGATAGGCAAGGTTATTTTGATTTGCAATGGTGTTTGTGTGATTTTCGCCAAATACTTATCTTTATATTTACTTTTTGATAATTCATTTCAGAACGCTTAAAGTCACCTTGAGATTCATTAAGAAAAGCAAGGTTGTTAAGCAAAGCCAATGAGGTTGGATGTTTATCTCCCTGAATTTTTCCGGAAATTGCAAAGGCTTTTTTGAAAAGTGGTTCTGCTTCATCGTACAAACCCTGATTTTCCAACAACAAGGCAAGGTTGTTCATTACAGAAACTGTCTGTGGTGTTTCTTCACCAAGTGCAGCAATCATCACTTTTAAAGATTGTCTAAAAAGTTTTTCTGCTTTTTGATAATCACCCAGGCGGCGCCGAACGCTAGCCAAATTATTCAGGTCGCCGGCTGTATTTGGATGCGCCTCTCCAAGCAATGCTAAGTCGACCTCGTAAACCTGCTGATGTAAAAGCAATGCCTTTTTTAGCTTGCCCGTATCTTCATATAACTGGGCAAGATGACTCCTGGCCTGTATAACAAGAGAATCTTCCTCACCATATTCTGCAACTGCACCCTGCATACTCTCTAAAAACAATTTTTCGGCCAGAGAAAAATTTCCTTGCTGACGATAAATTTCAGCAAGATTTTCCTTGCTCGCCAAAATCAGAAAACTCGTTTTATTCATAACCTCTAGCATTAAAGGCAATGCCGTTTCAAACAATTCCTGAGCAGGTTTTAATTTCCCCTGTGTCAGGTACAGTTGTGCTAAGTCAGCCATTGAAGATAGAGTCTCTGGAGAATTTTCGCCTAAGACCTTTTTGTAAGCTTTCAGTGCTTCACTAAGCATTACTTCTGCTTCACCGGTACGTCCCAATTCCTGTAAATTCAGACCAAGAACTCTCAATCTGGAAGCACGTTGTGGATCATCTTCAGTGGTAAGCCTAAGAGCTTCCTGTAAAACCGATTCTGACATTTCTGGATCAATTGAATTGAGAAATCCACCATAGTTGTCAAGAACAGAAAGTGTAGTCGCATCACTTTCACCAAAAGCAGAAACTGAAGTTTCAAGAGCTACCTGGTAAATCTGATTCGCCTCTTCCAGTTGATCTAATTCTCCATGGATTTGTGCCTGCAACAACATACTGGAAATGGTTTTTAATGCACCTGAACCAAAAGCTACTTCTGCCAGTGAAACTGATTCCTGTGCTGAATTCAAGGCTCCTTCAAGATTACCTTCCTGATAAAGCTGTTGAATTTCTGACTGACGTAAATTCCACAATTCTGCAGCCTTTTCCGGAGTTGTTTGAGAAAAGGAAGTATTATTCAGTGGAAGTATCTGAAGTAAAGTTAAGATCAACCCTAAAAAAACAAATTTAAAAATTGAATTACTCTTTCGCATGGAGACCTCTTAAGTTTATTTTATAGCCAATAATACATTATACACATCAATTTTGCCAACAATCTAAAATCTACCTGATTGAGCAGTGCAACATCGTTAACATGTTTTAACCTCATTAGTAAAGCTTTTCTAAATCTTCAGCTACTAAATAAACGGCGTATGTAAAAACTGCTGGTTACTTTTTTTGAAAAATTAACCGCTGAAACGTGCTTGGGCAACTTCCAATTTATGTGAGGAAGTTTCCCACTGGCTGACATGTGTAGAAAGTTGAGCATTCAATTTTTCTTTTTCGGTTTGTAAATTCTGGATTTCCTCAGGCGATGCTTGCTGATAAAAATTTTCTACTCCAAATTTTGCTTCAATTGCAGAAATTTTTTGTTCCCCCTCTTCAATCAGTGTTTCAAAACGTGTGGACTGTTTTTTTAATTTTGATATGTCACTCTGAAGTTTTTTTCGTTCAGGATAGCTCAATTCCTGAGTTGAAGGTGTCGCTTTTGTTTCCCGGTGTGTCGTAGAAAGAGGCTGATCCCGGCTTAGATAGTCATCACCATATTTTTCAAGGTATTCCTGATAGCTCCCGTAAAAGTCGCGGACACCATGTGGAGTTAATTCCAGGATATGAGTTGCAACTTTGGAAACAAAATGCCGATAGTGACTTACCACCAAAACAGTACCTTCAAATGCTTTCAAAGCATCACCAAGTGCCGCAACACCTTCCAGATCCATATGATTTGTAGGTTCATCGAAGATTAAGACATTCCTTTTTTCCAGCATTATTCTTGCAAATAGCAATCGGGCAGATTCTCCGCCACTCAATGCAGTAACCTGTTTAAGGGCTTCATCTCCTGACAGTAAAACTCGACCTAACAAACCACGGATGGCTCCAATCGTTTCGTGAGGTGCAGTTGCATAAAGCCAGTCGTAAGCACTGATTTTTCCACGTAAATGTTCATGGTGATCTTGGGCAAAATAAGATGTATGAGTCTCATATCCCCAATCGAAAGTACCTTCGTCTGCAGAAAGCTGATCAAGAATAATTTTCAGTAAAGTTGATTTTCCAATACCGTTTGGACCAATGATAGCGACTTTTTCACCCCGTTGAATTTCAAAAGATACATTTTTCAGAACCTCAGTTTTCCCAAACTTTTTGCTCACATCTTTTACAGTCAGCACAGTTTTCCCGGAGGGTCGAAACTCCTCAAATCTCAGGTCCGGAGATATACGTGAGGAGCGCTTTACCTCCGGCACATCCATTTTATCGAGTTGTTTGACACGTGACTGGGCTTGCCGAGCTTTGGTAGCTTTTGCCCGAAAACGATCTACAAAGGCCTGTAGTTCAGCAGTTTTGCGCTCATAGTTTTCGATTTCTTTACTTTTCTGAGTTTCAGCCAGGATTTTTGCTTCAAGGAACTGTTCGTAATTTCCAGTGTAAAGTCGTAATTCTTCGTAATCTATATCAATAATGTGACTGGCAACCTCATTGAGAAAGTTTCTGTCATGTGAAATAAAAATCAGGGTTCCTTCGAACTGTGTACACAAATAGTTTTCCAGCCAGCGGATTGAAACAATGTCCAGATGGTTGGTTGGTTCGTCAAGCAGCAACACATCGGGTTGCTGAAAAAGCAGTTGAGCTAAAAGTACACGCAATTTGAAGCCGCCGGAAAGTGCCTTCATAGGACCAGTGTGAAATCCTGTACCAATCCCCAATCCAGATAACAACTCTGCAGCAAAAGGTTCAGCTACATAACCGTCTGCATCAGCAATCATCTCTTCCAGTTGACCCAGCCTGTGGCCGGATTGACTATCTAGATTTTCTGACTCAAGAATTTTTTCTTTTTCTCTAAGAGCTTCGCATAAAGCGGGCTTTCCGAGGAGCACTACGTCAATAACTTTAATATTTTCATACTGAAAATGATCCTGCCTGAGAACTCCAAGTTTCAAGTCACGTGGTACAGATATTGTTCCGGAATTGGGTTTTTCTTCTCCAGCAATCAGCCGCAACAGCGTGGACTTTCCAGAACCATTTGCACCAACAAGCCCGTAGCTTTTACCTGGATTAAAGGTGACTGATGATTTTTCAAAGAGTGTTTTTTTGCCATAATTCATGGCTAAGTCAGCAATACTGATCATTATTAATTAATTATTTTATAATTGGAAATTGTTTTAAAAGTTAGATTACTACCCTTATTGCTTTGAATAACAAAGAAAAATCAGCAGTATTTGGTCTTAATGTAATTGAATTATTTCTTTCATCTACAGCATTTAAAATAGGTTTCCAGGCAAACTTTTTAAGTACTAAAACTAATAAAACAAATATCTAAAATTAATCTTTCCCTTTTTATGACACTCTGTGGTTGCCCGGCGAAAGATTTTACGTTATGTTGTGTTGTGTCCAAATTTCTAATCTAATTAAACCCTTTTCGTCTCATGCACCGTAATGCTACCTTCAGGGAATACAGCGAACATTTTGATTCGCTGCTTCCAGATCAGGATTCACTTCTTATTCAGTTGTGCGAGCATCTTTTCAACTCAGGATTTGTCTTTGTGGATGCTTCTGAAAATGAGCTTGAAGCAGGAGGATGGGTGATACGTGACTTTTTTGATCAGGAAGCTGAGGTACTTAGTACACTTGTTACAAGAGAGAGTTATGGGGGTTTCATTGATTATGTTAAACAATTTAATTGGTCTGCAGAAATTCTGAAAAAAAAACTTTCCCAGCGAATTCAAAAATCATTTGATCAACTGGCTAAAGGGAAACACCATCATTTCAATATTCGTTACAACATTTCTTATGGACTTCGTGAGCAAGAAAAACACCCCCTATATGATTTTCTTTTGCACATCGAGACGTATTATAGTCTGGTTTTAGGTGGAGAGACACTGGAACAGGAAGACCAGGAAGAGGGACCGGATTTTTCAAAAACCAACTTCAAGATTGAAGACGTGAAACAGTTAAGAAGCCAGGTTCGGGAACGACTTGAAGGACGTGAGCTGGTAAAAGGCTTCCTGAAGCACATCGCAAAAAAACGTGGTGTTTCAGTCGAAAGTTTAAATCCTGTAATAAAACAGGCACGAAAAAACTCTCCAATAAAATTTTTGCGACCTTCACAACTAAATCCAACTGCTGATAAACAAACCGCTCCAGATGTTGCAGAAATTCTTATTGTGGAACAAAAAAATGATATTGTTGACAAACTGGACATCAGTTCAACACTGAATGAAGATCAAAATGAACTTTCAGAATTTCCTCTAGAGCCTGACCTGGTAACTGATATAGCAGAAACTGCAGAAGTCTTGATAAAGTCAAAAAAAGCAGAAGAGGGAATTTTTGAGGAAGAAACTGAGGCAGATTCCTCAATTCTTACTACTTCCGATCTGTTGCTTAACTTTGAAGAAGATGAAGAGATTGAAGAAGATGAAAGCGGCTTTATTCAAGTTGATTCTTACGAGACTGATGTGGTATTTGGCGGAGAGAAAATTTCAAAGTCTGCATTGGAAAAGTTTATTCGCCAGTATCCTGACAGCACACTCAGATTCCTTTTACGAAGAAGTTTGGATGGGAAACCTCTATCTGCAGAAATTGAGGCTATTTATTACAACTGGGAGAAACGTGGATTGTCACGGGGACGCCTGAAAAAAAATATGCTGAAACTGATGGAATGGCCGGAAGTCCCTGATTTGCCGATTCTTGATCTACTTCAGAGCCTAAAAGACCGCATATACGAAGACTCGCAAAAAAAAGAGACCTAGCCTCTTTATTATTATCTTATTTTCTCAATTCTTCACTTAATTTTGAAAAATGTTCCAAGCTTCCCGGATTAGCAAGTGCTGATGTATTTTCAATATCTTCGCCTTTGATAGTTTGCAGTGCAGCCTTTTCTACTTTTTTCCCACTGATAGTTCTTGGCACATCCGGAATCGCTAAAATCCGTGCCGGAACATGACGCGGAGTAGTGTCACTGAGAATAACGGTTTTTATTTTGGCAACTAAATTTTCATCCAACCGGATTCCGTCACGTAATACCACAAAAAGCACAATCCTCACATCACTCTCCCAAGGTTGTGCAACAACTAAACTATCCTCAATCTCCTTCATTTCTTCATTACGAATATATTTCAGCAGTACCAATTCTAACTCCACCGGGGTTAAGAACTGTATCACTTCTGCCATATACAATTATGCCCCCGCGTTCAGTAATTTCAATAAAATCTCCATGTGTCCAAACACCCGGGAATTTTTCAAAATATGCTTTATGATACTTTTTACCATCCGCATCATTCCAGAAATAAATCGGCATAGACGGAAAAGGGTCAGCACAAACCAATTCTCCTTTTTCACAAACCACTGACTCGCCGTCTGAATTGTATGCAAGTGTATTCATACCCAGAATTTTGCACTGTAGTTCCTCAGAATAAACCGGAAGATTTGGGTTGCCTCCCATAAAACATCCGGCAATATCAGTGCCGCCCGCAATTGACATTAGTGGGACATAAGCAACTTCCGCATAAACCCATGAAAACAAATCTGCTGGAAGTGGAGAACCTGTTGATAAAATTGCTCGTAATGATTCCAGTTTATGATTAAGCTTTGGTGAATGTCCTGCTTTACTAACTGCACCAAGAAACTTTGGACTTGTTCCAAAATGTGTGATCTGCTGTTCGTCTATTAAGCGCCACATTCGTCCAATGTCCGGGAATCCGGGTGCACCATCATATAAAATTAGAGTTGCTCCTGAAGCAAGACTACTTACCAGCCAATTCCACATCATCCATCCACAAGTAGTAAAAAAAAACATCCGGTCTCCTGGATGCACATCTGTATGATAACGATGTTCGGTTAGATGCTTCAGCAAAGTACCTCCTGCTCCGTGAACGATAGATTTAGGCAAACCTGTAGTTCCTGAAGAGTAGAGAATGTAAAGCGGATGATCAAAAGGAAGTTGTGCAAAATTTACAGTACCTGCAGAAGAGTTCAGTAACTTGCCCCACGCCTGCTCATTACCTTGAAATTTTATTGTTGTTTCTGTAAAAGGTACTATAAACACCGATTCAATAGAAGGAATACGGCTGACGATTTCTCGGATTTTGAGAAGACAATCATGTTCTTTACCGTTGTAGTAATATGCGTTGACAGTTATCAAAATTTTTGGTGAAATTTGTCCCAACCTATCGTAAATACCGTTAATTCCAAAGTCCGGAGAGCAGGAAGACCAAATTGCTCCAAGACTCGCAGTTGCCAGCATCCCGATAACGGCTTCTGGACAATTTGGAATAACTGCTGCGACACGATCACTTTTTGAAACTCCAAGGGACTTCAGTCCGGAGGCGCATTTTGCTACTACATCCCGTAACTCTGAGTAACTCAGGGAGCTTGTTGAACCATTTTCTCCAGTAAAACAGAGTGCTTCATTTTCATCCTTACCCCGTGCCAATAAATTTTCTGCAAAATTCAACCGTACACCCTCAAACCAACCAGAAGGTTCCGTACCAATTTTTTCACTAAATTTGGATTTGCTCATAACTTTGCTCCACTCTGCAGAAGAGCGTACTTCGCAATCACGCCAAACTTCTTTCCAGAATAGTTCTGGATAATCGATGGACCACTGGTGTAAAGTCGAATATTCGCAATCCGAAAGCTCGTACCGTTCCTGTACTTTTTTGCTGAAGCGTGTAAGTAGAGTTTTTTCCTGTTCTTCTGGACTTGGCTGCCAGAGAGCTATGGGCATATTTATCAGTTTGTTATTTAAATTTCAGATCAATAAGTTTTGCAGTTATGGTTCCGTCCCAATCTTCCGGAATAATTTCATCGATAGGGAAGCCAAACTCTTTTGACTGTCCGGGCTCCAAAGGTAAAGAGTCACTGAAAGAATAATTATTTATCGGGAAAAAATTATGAACCTTAGAAAATTTTCCATCTTCACCTATGAAATTAACATTCATAGTTGCAATCTTAATCGTGTGTTCTCCATTATTTTGAATTACACCAAAAATTGCTGTTCCCAACTTGCCTTTTGAAGTTCCAGCGCCTACCCTTACATTCTGAAGTTCAACTTTAGCCAGTTCAATTCGCAATTCTTTGAGCTTAATTTGCTGAAAATACAGGGTGAGAATTGACAGAACAATTACAATAATTACTATAAAAAACAGTCGTTTGTGTTGCCTGAAAAACATTAACAAATTATCCTGATAAATATTTATACTGGGAAGATGTGACTCTTACTATAGAGAAAATATCTGGACAATGTCCAACTTTTTGAGATTCTTTGAAAAATATTAAAATAGGATCAAGGTTGATTTATTCAATCAAGCTGAAGGTAATTTATATTTTAAATTGATTTAATTGATTTTTTTTAAAAAAAGTATTGAAGAATACGCTTCCCATAGTTATAGTATGGTCTCAGTATTCTTACAGTCTTCGCTGATCTTAGCTTCAGAAGAGGTAAAAGAAGTCTTTAAATAAGAGTCCGTCAGAAAAAAACAAATAATTTTAAAAAATCTCTAGCATTAATATATTAGACAAATATGAGGAACGAATGGTAAAAGTTGATATTGTACGGGCTATCCAACTGGGAACTGACTTACAGTTTGGTGAGGCTGAAAAAGTTGTTAACGATATGTTGGAAATGATCAAAGAAAAATTAGAGAAAGGTGAGGATGTACTCATCACAGGTTTAGGAAAGTTTGAGTTGCATAGCAAAAAATCTAGACCTGGACGTGATCCAAAATCAAAAAGGGATTATGAAATTTCTGCACGAAATGTTGTGACATTTCATCCCTCTAAGATCTGGCGAGACGAATTGAACAATAACAATTAATTCATTTCCCTTCATGCAATTTGAAGCAATCTGCTTTGATTTAGACGGCACATTGTTAGATAGCTTGGCCGACTTAGCACACTGTACAAATACAATACTTTCAAAAAGAGGATTCCCAGAACACCCCGTTGATGCATTTCGCTATTTTGTAGGAGATGGAGCGAAAATGCTTATTACCCGTGCCCTTCCTGAAGAAGTCCGTAAAGAACCACTCATAGAAAAATGCAGACAGGATTTTGAGACAGCATACCTTGAGTGCTGGGATAAACATACTCAGCCTTATGATGATATTCCTGTATTGTTGGATGAATTGGAATCCCGCAAACTCAAGCTGACAGTTTTGTCTAACAAACCTCACAAATTTACATTGCTTGCAGTCAAGCATCTTTTGCCAAATTGGGAATTTGAATTGGTTTTAGGGCAACGGGAAGGCATTCCACGTAAGCCAGATCCTGCTGGAATGATTGATATTTGCGAGCAGTTGAAAATTCCAGCTAAGTCTTTTCTTTATTTGGGAGACACCGCAACTGATATGAAAACAGCCACGAGTGCCGGATGTTTTCCGGTGGGCGTGCTTTGGGGATTTCGACCGGAAAAAGAACTGAGAGAAAACGGTGCTCAAGCAATCATAAAAGCACCTTTGGAATTACTTGATTTACTTGACTAAAACCTGTTACTTCAAAACCTCCTTAATCGTTTCCGCCACAAACTGCGTCACCATTTTCTTCCGGAAGCCCAAAGTCATATCCGTATTGTCCATCGGTTTTGCCAGTTTTGCCGCTACTTGAGCCGTATTTTCAATCCGTGTAAGGCTCCCTTCCGCAGTGAGTGAGCCACCCACCAAAAGTTTTTCCGCCTCAAACGCCCGCAGTGGACACGAAGCCACCGCACCCAAAACAATCCGAGCTTCCATACAATTTCCGGATGTGTCCAAACGCAATGCTACTGCCACGCCAAGCACTGGAAAATCAATTGCATCCCGCCGACTTAATTTGCGGTAATTCATTCTCCATCCTTCATGAAACGGTAGGTGAATGGATACCAGCAATTCATCCGGAGTTTTGTTGAGAAAATCCATTCCGTCATTTTTGTAAAATTCTCCTGCCGGAACAATGCGTTTACCGTCAGAATTCATCAAATGAAATTCCGTATCTAAGGCGACCATCACCGGAGCGCAATCAGAGGACGAAACCGCCAAACATTTTGGACTACTCCGCGCCACCCAACAAATAGCACCGTTTTGCATCGGACTTTCCGTTTTTTTCAAACAAAATCCAAGTGATTTGCGCCATTGAAATGTCTGGTTGTAATAATTACATCGTGTATCCAAACACAAATTTCCGCCAATGGTTCCCATATTCCGCAACTGTGGCGCAGAAACCAAAGATGCTGCTTTTGCTAATGCCGGAAAATTATTGAGGATTTCCGGATGTTCCGCAACTTCACTCAAAGAAACTCCTGAACCAATCATCAATCCATTTCCGGAGTCATCCAAACTAATGCTGCGAAGTTCTGATAATTTCCGCAAACCAATCAGTATTTTCGGTGTGAATTGCCGCCGTTTCATATTCGGAAACAAATCTGTTCCTCCGGAAACAAACATCGCAGAGTCACCGCACTCTGCTTTCATTGCAACAGCCTCAGCAATGCTGTTTGGAGCTTGATATTCAAATGGTGGTAAGCGCAACATAATTAATTAAGACACGAATTAAGACACGAATTATTCTCTATCAAAGTGACAGAGAAGCATACAGAACCGTCAACTTTCAACCGTCAACCGATTTCACTTTGATGGCTTCCGGAAATGTGATTTTTGGAAATTTATTTGGGCCGACTCTTCCAATAACCCCGGACCCTCTGGGCTTTCCGGATTTTAGCCCTTTTAAACCTTGATAAATTTTTTCCGGAGTAATCGGCACTTCATCGACACGCACACCGACCGCATTGTAAATCGCATTGGCGATGGCGGGCATGATCGGCAGTAATGGCCCTTGGCCGGCTTCTTTGGCCCCGTACGGCCCTTCCGGATCATGCGTTTCTACTAAAAATGTTTCGATTTCCGGCATATCGAGTGCGGTCAAACTTTTGTAATCCAACATCGACGGAGTTTTGTGCAAACCTCCGGGGTTGTCTTTTCCGGTGCGATAAATTTGTTCTTCCATCATGGCCTCACTCAAACCCATGTACGCACTTCCTTCGACTTGTCCGATGACTAATTTTTCGTTGATCGCTTGTCCGATATCGTGTGCCATCCAGAGTTTGTCCACACGATAAATTCCACTTTCCGGATCACAAGTGACTTCTGCAACACAAGCGGAATAGCTGTAATTCGGGGACGGCCCCACACCTCCGCCTTTGTATTTTCCGCCGCGACTAGGTGGTGTATAACTGCCGACGGAACCCAGAATACCGTATTTTGTTTCTGCCCATTGCACGGCATCCACAAAGGGAACAGGTTCTCCGGAACCGTTTTTTGATAAAACAGAACTATTCCGGAGCATTAATTTTTCTGCCGGAATTTTCAAAACTTCGGATGCGGCAGACAATATTTTTTCACGTAAAGGGCGTGCCGCGTCAATGGCCGCATTTCCGGTCATCAGTGTTACACGACTGGAATAACTTCCCAAATCCACCGGAGTTAAATCTGTATCCGCTGTGACCACAATAATATCCCCAATGTCGATTCCCAGTTCCTCGGCCACAATTCCGGCCAGCACAGAATTTGATCCTTGACCGATGTCCGTGCTGCCGCAAAAAACAGTTACGCCGCCACCGCGGTCGATTTTGATTTGCACTCCAGAATGCGGCATTTTGTTCCAGTAAATAGGCAGGCCCGCACCGCTCAAATAAGAACCGCATCCCAGCCCAAAACCTTTACCCAAAGACGATCCCGTTCGCTCGCTGCTGGAATCTGGAAGCCTCCGTGACTTTGCGGATACACTCACCCAAACCGTTTGTGGTCACTGTGAGGTGGTTCACGGTTTTGCTGTTGTCCGGTATCAAATGTCGCAATCGTAATTCTGCCGGATCCAGTTCCAAATCCTCAGCAAATTTGTCAAGCAAAACTTCCAGCGCAAAACGGGGCTGCGGCGTGCCATGTCCTCGTTTGGGACCGCATGGAGCTTTATTGGTAAAAACCCGCATCGCTTCAAATTTGTAATTTGCAATCGGATACGTCACTGTCTGCAAAGCACCGGTGTAATAGGTACTGGCAACACCGTAACTTCCGTATGCTCCACCATCCAGAAAATTACGAAAATGCAAAGCTGTGATTGAACCGTCTGACTTCATTCCGGCTTTGACCCACATCAATACCGGATGACGTCCACGATGTGTGTAAAAAACTTCTTCGCGGGTCAAAGTTAATTTTACCGGGCGACCTGTCATCATGGCCAGTTTACACACAACCATTTCATGTTGGAACGGATCCGTTTTTCCGCCAAATCCTCCACCAACCGGAGTCGCAATTACACGAATTTGACTGGCCGGCATTTCCAAAACTTTGGCCAAAGCACGGTGAACATAGTGCGGAGTTTGCGTGGAAGACCAAAGCGTGATCCGTCCATCGGCTCCGTGTTGAGCGACGGCAGAGTGTTGTTCCAGCGGCAAATGCGTGTTGCCTTCGTAATAAAAAAGTTCTTCGCGTATATGGTCTGCTTCTGCAAATCCGGTTTCGATGTCGCCAAATTCGAGAGCCACTTGTTTGTGAATATTTCCGGAATCGGCATATTCGTGAATTTGCGTTTTTGAAATTTCAGTTTCTTCCAAGGATTTCAAACCGTCTTCAATGGTCAAAACAGACGGCAAAAGCTCATATTCGACGACTATATCTTCGAGTGCAGACTCTGCTGTTTCTTCGTCAATGGCCGCCACTGCCGCCACCGGATCACCAATCATGCGCACTTTGTCCACACACAACGATTCCTCGTCCTGACTCACCGGCAAAATCCCAAAAGGAATCGGTAAATCTTTGCCCGTCATGGCCGCCACGACTCCGGGTCGTTTCAAAGCCTGTGTCAAATCAATGCTTTTGATCCGAGCGTGCGGGTGAGGACTGCGCAACATTTTGGCAAAGAGCATTCGTGGTAAAAACATGTCATCAGCATAAACGGTCTCACCTTTGGCTTTGGCCAAACCGTCTACTTGAGCCCAAGATTTACCAATCCATGTGAGGCTCGCTTGTAAATCTTTGTTTTCACTCATAAACTATTTGATCTGTAAGACGGATTACCAATTCATTTCCTTCATAAGTTCCATAGAGAAAAAAGTATTCTTCCCGTTCATGATTGTAAATGAGCGTTTCTTTGCCGACCACGAAGCGATGAACCAGAGGTTCTCCCAAAGTGGTCATGATTTCTTCTCTCGTTGTCTTTCCAACTTGGATGAAAGACGGAATTCCTTCAGCTGCCTGAAATTTTCCGAAAGTGCTAACCGAACAGGAAGACACTAAAAGTGTGATCCCAAAACCTGTTATGATTCTGAAAAAACACATTTTAATCTTCATAGTGACTCTACTTCGAACATTTAGGAATTTTGCCTCATCACTGCTAATTCTCCAGCAGCTTGCTCTACGGCTTCTATGATTTTTGAGTACCCGGTACAGCGACATAAAGTTCCGGACAGGGCTTCTCGAATAGTATTTGAATCCGGATTTGAATTTATTTCAAGCAGGGCTTTGGCGGTCATCAACATTGCCGGAGAACAGTAACCGCATTGCGATGCGCCTTGTTCTGCAAAAGCGGTTTGCAGTGGATGCGGAACCCCATTTTTTGCTAAACCTTCAATGGTTTGGATCTCCTGTCCCTGCACCTCAACAGGCAAAATAAGACAGGCCAAAACCGGTTCTCCGTCAATCAACACCGAACAGGCTCCGCACTCTCCCAACTCACAACCGTGTTTGGTTCCGGTGAGGTACAAATCTTCACGCAAAACTTCCAGCAAAGTTTTGTGAGTCGAAGTCCAAACCTCCTTAGTTTCGCCATTGATATTGAGAGTTAAGAGTTGTTTCATATTAATTTTATTTTTGTTATCAGCCACAGATTTGCACAGATATTTTTCTATCAGTTTTTATCCGTGTTGTCTGTAGCTAACTTATTTTTCCACATGAAAGCGTTTTGCCTTCATTTCAAAACGGGGCAGAGTTCCGGAAGGCACAACTTTTATTTCCGGGACTAAACTCAATTCGATCTGTATTGCTTGGTCCACAGTATGTCGAGAAGCTTTTTCGTCAGCGTTTTTGCTTATTTCCAATTCAATCGTCAAATGTGCCATTTCCCGTTCAGTTGAAACCGTGATCCGGAATTCTTCAACTGCCTCACATTTACGAACTAAATTTTCCACTGCGCTGGGGAAAACATTGATTCCACGCACAACCACCATGTCATCTGACCGCCCCAGAACACCACCTTCGAAACGAACAAAAGTGCGCCCGCATTCGCAAGAGTCCGGATTAAGCCGTACAAGATCTCCTGAACGGTAACGGATTACCGGATAACCGATGCGCCCCAAATTCGTGATAACCAGTTCGCCTTGTTCTCCTGCCTGAACCGGTTCCTGAGTTTCCGGATTCAAAACCTCAACTATGAATTCACTTTCGATAGCATGTGTTCCGTTTGGTTGAATTTCGCATTCAAAACTGTGTGCCCCTACTTCTGAAGCTCCCGCGTGATCATAACATTTTGTGTCCCAAACAGATTCAATATGGGCTTTAGTTGCCGGAATATTGGCTCCAGGTTCTCCTGCATGAATCAGAGTTTTTAATGGAATTTCACACAAATCAAATCCGGAATCCCGAGCGACTTCCGCCAAACGCAAAGCATAAGTTGGAGTACAGCACATGGCCGTCACACCAAGTTCTTTCATCAAATGCAACCGCTGCAATGAATCCCGCCCTCCGCCAGGAATCATCAAGGCTTTAATTACTTTTGCACCCTCGACTGCTGCCCAAAAACCAATGAATGGTCCAAAAGAAAATGGTACAAACAAACGATCATTTTCCGTCAAACCTGCTCCTGACAAAACATAACCCCAGCAACGCCCCCACCATTCCCAACTTTCCGGGGTGTCTATCACTCGCAGGGGAGTTCCGGTGGTTCCGGATGTCTGGTGAAAACGAGAGTAAGAGGATTCCGGGAAAGTTGCATTGGTTCCAAAAGGCAAAGCATCCTCCTGGGCTTGTACTAACTCCGCTTTGGTAGTCAGCGGTAAACTCTCCAAATCACTTAAGGTTTGTATCGCTTCCGGACGAATTCCCGCGGCATCCAGCTTTCCCGTATAAAAACGGTTGCTCCCATAAATTTTTTCCAGCATGGAATACAACTTTTCTATTTGTAGTAATTCCAATGCTTCGCGGGGCATGGTTTCTACTGACTGCTCGAAAAATCGCATTAAGTGTTTCTTATCTGTTTGTTGCTATACAGAAGTAAAAACAATTACAAAATAAAATTATCGTCCACCGACAAGAATTGAATCAATTTTCAAAGTGGGCTGACCAACAGTTGTCGGAACCCAGCCACTGGCCGCTCCGCACATTCCTGCTGCCAAATCCAGATCATCGGCAATCATCGAAATCTGCGACAGGACATCGAAACCCTTGCCTATCAGCGTTGCTCCTCGCACTGGTTCAGCGATTTTGCCATTGCGGATAGCATAACCTTCTTGCACTGCAAAATTGAATTCACCAGTCCCCGGATTGACAGATCCACCACCCATTTTTTTTGCATACAGGCCAAATTTAATGGAACGCAGCATTTCTTCAATCTTGTGCGGTCCGGGAGCAATAAAGGTGTTGCGCATACGGGAAACCGGAGCAAATTTGTACGATTCGCGTCGTGCAGAACCGGTACGGGAAATACCGACTTGATCTGCACCGATACGGTCACTGAGGTAATTATTGAGTATTCCGTTTTCGATTAGTACGGTTTTTTGCGTCGGCGTTCCTTCGTCGTCCACATTACACGAACCCCATTTGTTTGCAATAGTTCCATCGTCTATTGCAGTAAGAATCGACTGACCGACATGCTTCCCTATTTTTTCGCAAAAAGGAGATGCGTTTTTTCGGATCGCTTCTGTTTCCAATGGGTGACCGCAAGCCTCGTGGAAAATAACACCGCCGAATCCATTACCCAAAATCACAGGCATTTTTCCTCCATCGATGTATCCTGCAGCGGCCATACGCAACGCCGATTGTGCCGCATTTTCTGCAAGTTCCTCCAAATTTAAATCCTGAAAAAATTCATAACCACCCAAAACTCCTGGACTTTCAGCTGCTGTTTGGGGTCCATCGCCTTTTTCTGCAACTGCAGAAAGACGCATCCTGGAATAATTTCGTGAGTCCTCGGCCCATAAACCCTCGCTGTTGGCTATAAGTACCGAGCGTTTTTTTTCAGACATGTTGACCGTGACCTGCTGAATATCGTCACCGTGATTACGGGTTTTGTTATCCAGTTCCCTTAGCAATTCAACACGCTCAGACTTGCTCACCGTTTCTGGATTTACGGCTATATGGTGAATGTCTTCGATTGACTGAGGCTGAAGGGATTGCATATCTACGGACTGCCCTTCTTTCTGGGATTGCCCTAAATTGCCGGTGAGTTTCAGCAAATTGGCTTCGTCAGGATCACTGCTGTAACCGTAATAGGCTTCGTTGCCGTAAAGAAGACGCACCCCTATTCCAAATGAGTTTGAAGAATTTATTTCTTCAATTTTCTGATCAAGCAGATTGATAGAAGAAGCAACAGAGTCCTCTACAAAAACTTCAGTAAAGTCTGCGCCCTGCTGAAGTCCGTACTCCAAAATTTTTGCAACCGTGTTTTCGTTGAGCATAATTTTTCCCGGAATAGGTTGTTTCGAGTAACTTTAAATAATATGAAAGTTTTGATCAATCATTTTAAAGCATAATTGACAGTGGTGCAATCCGGAAACGTTAATCAAACTACGTTGTATTCCGGAATCAAGCGCTTCTCAGCAAATCGGTTGTAATCCAACTTGCTGATGTCAACGGTGGTGGCTTCACCGTCTATGAGAATTTCGGCCATCAATTTTCCACAAATTGGACCCTGCATGAATCCGTGTCCTGAAAATCCACTCAGCAAGTAAAATCCTTCCACCGGTGTAGGACCGATGATGGGATGTGCATCCGGAGTCATTTCGTACAGTCCAGCTTGTCGTGCCTGGATCCCGGAGTTTCCCAGCAAGGGCATTCGCTGTATTGCAGATTCGATGTGTTTCAATTCCCACTCGGAATCAATTCTTTGATCATCTCCAATTTTTTCGTTGGGATTTGACATGCCTGTAAGCAGTCCGGAACCTTCCCGGTGAAAATAAAGACTTTGCGCAAAATCAATGACAAACGGGAAGTCTTCTGGAAGTTCCTGAATTGCTTCAGTGACAAACCACTGACGCCGCAGCGGAAATACTGGAATTTCGAGACTAATCTCTTTTCCAAGGCTTGCACTCCATGGTCCACAGGCATTGACTACAGTTTTAGTTTCAATGGTTCCAAGAGATGTTTGAACTTTCCAAATTTGATTATTTTTTACATCAATTCCGATTGCAGAACAATCAGTAATGCAGACTGCTCCATGCCGACGCGCAGCATTGATGTAACCCATCACGATACTGTTGGGATCTGCAAGTCCGTCTTCTGCGTTAAAGCTTCCAGCAAGTGCATCCGGGAAGTCGCAGGGAGCGGCAATATTGCGTACTTCTTCTCCGGTAAGCCATTCGGTTTGAACGCCGAGGGAACGTTGAAGTTCAACCGTTTTCCGGAACACCTCTACATCTTTTTCCCGAGTCAGTGCAAACAAATATCCGCATTTTTGCACCAACACCGATTGTCCGGTTTCTTCCTCAAAAGCATCAATCATGGGAAGACTTTTTTGGGAAAGCCGGATGTTGACTTCAGTATTGAACTGATAACGAATCCCTCCTGCACAACGTCCGGTTGCGCCGGTACCGAAAAACTTTTCGCGTTCCAGAAGCAAAACGTCTTTGTAGCCGCGGCTTGCCAAATGATAAACAGTGCTTGCACCCATGACTCCACCTCCGATAATTACTACCGAGGCAGTTTTTGGCAGTCTGGACATTTTTTATATAGAGACAATTGTTCCGAGATTTTCACGCTCTGCGTTTTTCAAAGCAATCCCGGCAGAGACGGCATCCTGTACGGCAACTCCACAGGATTTAAAAAATGTCAGTTGTTCAGGTGAGGTTCGTCCAGATTTTGTTCCATTGATGAGCTCTCCTATTTCTGCAACAATTTTGTCTGCTGTGATCAAACCTTGTTTAAGTGGAGTGACTATATCTCCTGTTTCGATCAGTGCAGATTCACGGGAATCAACGAATACAAGAGCATTTTGAATAGTATCTGAATCGATTTCCTGCATTGATGGCTGAAAAGAACCAACTGCATTTAAATGAGCCCCCTGTTTGAGATTCTTAAAGGAAATAACAGGAGTAGAGGAAGTGGTGGCAGTACAGACAATGTCTGCATTTTTTACGGCTTCTGCAGAAGAAGTAACTGCTTGAATATCCTTTGGAATTGGACCAACTCCGGACATTTTTTCCACAAAATTTTGTACATGTTCAGGGTTTGGACTATAAACCCACGCTTGCCGAATACTGCGAACAGTACAAACTGCATCCAGTTGTGAACAAGCCTGTTTTCCGCTGCCGATTATTGCGACAGAAACCGCATCCGTAGACGCAAGCAATTCTGTGGCGGCTCCGACTCCAGCTCCGGTACGAACTGCAGTCAAAACTTCTCCATCCATCAGGGCCTTGATTTGACCGTTTTCAGTGTCCAACACAAGCACAGCAGCATGAATCAGGGGAAATCCGCGGGCTGGATTTTTGCCAAAAACAGTTACCAGTTTTACAGCCATTTCACTGTCGTCCGGAAGCGCAGCAGGCATTGTCAGGAGCACTCCCTCCTGCTCAGGAACATGGACACGGCTGCGGAGAGGCATCTCAACCCGTCCGGACGAAAGCCGGCTATACGCACGCTTCATGCCCTCGATTGCTTCTGCCATCGGAAGGGCTTTTTGAACATCATCACTACTGAGAACCCGAATTTCCATTTTGTTGGGCCTTTGATAATTAGAGTGAAACTGAAGTTGACACTATTCCGGCGTTGGATTTAGACAAGAGAACCAAGTTCTCAACAGACTCATTCAAATGGATTACAGATCGGTGTAACTGAGGTATGCCTTCAAAAAGATAACTGCCTTTGAGGATATTTTCGGACCCCTGCGAAAAAAGAACTGCTGTGCCATCGAATATTCTGCAACAGCAGTAGGCTTTTTTTCATTCATTTCACCGTTTACATCTCTGCTTGCAGTAGTTAGAACTTTTTGCAGAAGCACCGGTGTACTAAAATTAATTTCCTCCAGTTCAGGAGTCAACCTGGAAGCCAAAATCGTCATTGGAATATCATAAAGTGTTTCTGCATAGAAAAAACTCAAAAACCTCGCCACAGCCTCAATTTCTTCGTTGCTGCGCGTCAAGAGCCAACTGGTGAGTTCCCTACGGAAGTTAAGCAAATCTTTCTTTTTGATTCCAGCAGGATTTACAGTAAGTTTTCCTGAGCTCAAATAAGATTTTGTTTTTCCCCTCATAAAACTTAAAAACCCTCCAGATTTGCGGAAAAGCTTATTGTTCAAAAAACGTTTTTCGAAATCCCGCAAAATAAAACGTCCCAAGGAAAGTTGATTCAGAATTTGTTTGGAACCAGAGGCTTCTTTCAGATCAGCAGAAACACGTTCAAAGAGTAATACAAGTTCTTTTTGTTCGTTTTCAATATCCAGTAAACGTTTAATTTCCTCCTCTGAAATTTGAGGTTTTTCAGGAGAAATGACCATTTGTTCTGGAACAATAATTTTGATCTGGGACGACTGTGATATCGGTAAAGTTTGTGGAACAGAAAAATAAAGGAGATACAGCAAAATGCAGGTGGAAATGAAAAATACCACAGTGAGTAGAGGAAATAATTTTTGTAGCTTCATTCTTCTTACCAGGTTGGAAATAGTTTGAGTAAAGTCCGGCTCTAAGTTTTAGAATTAGCTTTCAAACCTGCTTGAATACGTAACGGCAGGGCATGAAGTTTGATAAAACCAATGGCATCTTGTGGATCATAAGTGCCCTGGTCTGCTTCCATTGTAGCCATATCCTCATCATAGAGGCTGTTTGGTGATTTACGGCCAGTCACCATGCAGTTGCCTTTGTAAAGTTCCAGACGGACTGTGCCATTAACCGGTTCCTGAGTTTTTTTCACCATTTCCAGTAAAATTTCCATTTCAGGTGAAAACCAAAAGCCATCGTAGGTCAGTTGTGCAAAGCGCGGCATTAGTGAATCCTTGAGATTAATTACACCACGGTTCAAGGTAATTGACTCCATTGCCCGATGTGCAATGTGTAAAATAGTACCACCTGGTGTTTCATACACCCCCCTGTTTTTCATGCCGACAAAACGGGACTCTACCATATCAATCCGGCCAATTCCATGTCTCCCGCCCAATTCATTTAGATATGTCAACAATTTTGCTGGAGAAAAATTTTTTCCATCCACCGCGACTGGATTTCCTTTTAGAAATTCAATCAGAATCTCCTGAGACTCAACTGGAGCATCTTTCGGCGACTGTGACAATTCAAACATTTCCGGTAGTGGAGCTTGCCAGGGATCCTCCAACATACCAGATTCAAAACTGATGTGCATAAGATTTTCATCTGAACTCCATGGTTGTTCTTTGGAAGCCTTGACCGGAATACCGTATTTATCCGCATAGGCCAATAATTCTGTACGACCGGGATATTTTTTGTAAAACTCAGGAATTTTCCATGGTGCTACTACACGAATATTAGGATTGAGTGCATAATAGCTTAACTCAAAACGGACCTGATCATTACCTTTTCCGGTTGCGCCATGTGCTACAGCAACAGCACCTTCCCGTCCTGCAACTTCTATCTGTTTTTTGGAAATCAAAGGCCGTGCTAAAGATGTCCCCAGCAGATAAGTTCCTTCATAAAGCGCATTCCAATGAATGGAAGGGAAAACGTAATTCTGAACAAATTCTTCTTCAACATTTTCGATCAAAACTTTTGCTGCACCAGCTTTTTTACCCTTTTCAAGGATGGCATTCAAATCTTCAACTTTCTGTCCTAAATCAAGACATAGTGCAATTACTTCATATCCTTGTTGAGCAAGCCAATGGACAAGAACGGAAGTATCCAGACCACCGGAATAAGCCAATACGAGTTTTTCCTTGTTCATTTCTAGTTTAATTGTGTTTCAGAAATTTTATTAATCAGAGCCTCTTCAGGCTCTTCGTTAAAATTGGGGTATTTCTCTGGATCTGCCGCCTGAGTACGAGTTACTTTTAGAGCAACCGGTCCTTTTTTTCCTGTTCCGAGTTCAAATTCAACACGATCCCCCAGGTTGAGGAAACGAAAACCCGCCTGCCGAATTTCAGACTGATGGACAAAAAGGTCGTCTCCGGTGTCCTGTTCTATGAATCCAAAACCTTTATTTGGATTAAACCATTTAACTGTACCGTTAGGCATTCTTTGCTCCTTGTTATTAACTTATTTGAAACGTAGAACTATCGCCAGTAAAAGGCATGAGATAGAAAAAATTGCCAATAAAATAAATAATTTTTCATTGAATATTTCGTTAGTTTCCTGATTCCATAAGTAATACAGCAGTCCCAGCATCACAGCAGTTTGAACTGCAACAATTGCAGGCAAAAATTTGTTGTTCATTTTGTTTTAATATTTTCATTTGTTTTTTTTATAAAATACCCTCTACAGGCAATTTTGTTATTTAGTTTCCTGCAGTGGCAATTATGTTCAGACGGTTTGTTCTGCCAGCCAGCGCTCTGCATCAATGGCCGCCATACATCCAGTTCCTGCAGCAGTAACGGCTTGACGATAAACATGATCCTGAACATCTCCTGAAGCAAAAACGCCTTCGATAGACGTATATGTCGTGCCAGGCGTGACTTTCAGATAACCGTTTTTGTCCATAATCAACTGATCTTTGAATAATTTTGTATTTGGAGTGTGTCCAATCGCAATGAACAGTCCTGTGATAGGATGTTCTTTAACTTTATCCGTTTTAACGTTCCTCACTTTCAGGGACGTCATTCCGTCCTTGGAGTTACCCACTACTTTTTCAACAACAGTATCCCATAATATTGAGATTTTCTTGTGATCAATAGCACGTTTCTGCATAATTTTGCTGCCTCTGAATTCATCGCGTCGATGAATCATTGTCACACTTTTACAGATATTTGCCAAATACAGAGCTTCTTCCAGCGCAGTATCACCTCCGCCTACAACGGCCACATCCTGGTCGCGAAAGAAAAACCCGTCGCAGGTTGCACAGGCAGAAACCCCCCTGCCACTGTATTCTTTTTCTGAATCCATTCCAAGCCATCTCGCGGAGGCTCCAGACGAAATAATCAGTGAATCGCAGGTCAACGTATCTTTGTTTTCCAAAGTAAGTTTAAATGGTCGCTGTGACAAATTAACTTCTACAACATCACCAGAAAAAAATTCTGTGTCAAAACGAGCGGCCTGGGCTTTTAGGAGATCCATCATTTCCGGACCTTGAATTCCTTCTGGAAAACCAGGATAATTTTCAACGTCTGTAGTGATCATCAATTGTCCTCCTGCCTCTCTTCCAGAGACGACAACAGGATTTAAGTTGGCTCTTGCCGCATAAATTGCCGCAGTCAATCCCGCAGGACCGGAGCCTAAAATTATTAGTTTGTGGGTTTTTTTCATTTTAGTTTTGGTTGTTAATATCATGTTATTTTACCATTTAAACATCCTGCAGTTTCAAGTCAATTCCAAATAAGAAAATAACCCCGATCAACGCCTCAACCTTTTTTCCAGTTCTTGTTGAGAAAATTCCACTAGAAGTGGTAGGTCTTTGATGGATGCCATCGGACTGTCCAATTCTTCCCACTGTGCCAGCAAACAATCCATTTCAAACTGCCCAAGTTCCTGCTCATATGGCATAGATGCCTGCTCTGAAACCACTTGACAGACGTCACGTAATATTTCTTCATTTTGCCCCCTCTTGCCAAACAATGCCAGACGATCAAGGATTTCCCTGACCACTTTTTCTACTTGATCTTCACTCAAACATTCCGGAATCGAATCTACTGCAAAAGTACTCCCTCCAAATGGACTGACTGCAAAACCGGAAAGGGCTAATGGTACTAAAGATTGTTCCAGCAACACTGATTCCTGAGGAGACAGTTCCAATAAAAGTGAAATTTTAAAAGTCTGAATCTTCACTTCTTTTTTTTGCAGTGACTCCACATAAGTATCATAAATCAAACGTTCGTGGAGCGCTCGCTGTTCAATAAGCACCAACCCCGCATCATTTTCCGCAATAATGTATGTCTTCCGGAACTGACCAAGCACCCTTATTTTTTTGGGAACCAACGGCAGAGGTAAAATTAGAAAGAGATTACGTATCTCGTTTTCCGGAAGATTCCCCGGAGCGTAGTCCAGAGTTTCCAAAGTTGTTGTTGAAGTTGAATCCTGCGTTTTTTCTTGTATTGGTCGAATTTCAGCAATATTATTTTCTTGTGATAATACTGAAATTATTTGTGTTTTTTTGTATTTCAGCGAACCTCGTGGCGGCAAGTCCCTTGCTTCTGAGTTACGTTTTTTGTTTGTTGAAAACATCTTTCCGGAAGACGGGCTTTCCATAGTCAAAGGATTTTCCATTGGTAACTCAATTTGTCCGGACACATCAGTACGTGACATTTGCGAATGTGAATGTTCACGCCCAAAAAACCTGCGGCTTGCACAATCTTTAAGAGCACGGGAAATTTGATCTACTAAAATGGTGTGAACCAACTGGTTGTTCCGGAAACGTATTTCTGTCTTTGCCGGATGTACATTGACATCAATTTCAGTCGGGTCTATTCTTAAATTTAGGAAAAAAACCGGATGCTGTCCTTTGCCTAAAAAAGTTCCATAACCATCATAAATTCCGTGATTGATTGACGGAGATTTGACGTTCCGCTAATTTCATAATAGCATTACCCAAGCTTTTGGTTTTGAAGGAAATGAAATGAGACCGGAAAACTGTAGATATGTTTCCTCATGTTTAACCGGCATCAAGATTTCCTTAAACTCTTCACCATAAAGCTGCTGTATACGAGTTTCCAGAGCTTGTCCTCCGGAAAGATTTAGCAGAAGTTGCCGATTATGTGTTAGACGGAAATGAATGTGCGGATAAGCCAGGGACTTTTGTACCAGATGCTGCTGAATGTGCTGAAGTTCTGTGGCAGTGGTTTTGAGAAATTTCAAGCGGGCAGGTGTATTGTAAAAAAGACGTTCGACAGTGACTTTCGTACCTTTCGGGAAACCTATTTTTCCAACTTGTTCCAGGTAGCCGCCTTTAATAAATATTCTGGTTGCACCCTGAGTTTCATCATTACATGTCAGAATCTCAAAATGTGAAATAGCTGCAATTGAAGCCAGTGCCTCCCCCCGAAACCCTAAAGTCCGGATACGGAATAAATCCTCTTCATTAATAATTTTACTCGTTGCATGCCTTTCCACAGCAAGTTGAGCATCAGATTCGTTCATTCCGCAACCGTTGTCGAGAATGGAAATCAAATCCTTGCCACCGTTTTTAATGCTAACCTGAACCTCGGTTGCTCCAGCATCAATTGCATTCTCAAGCAGTTCCTTAACCACTGAGGCAGGCCGTTCAACAACTTCACCCGCGGCAATTTTATTGATTAAGGATTCAGGAAGAATTCTGACACTATTTTTGGTTGAAGAAGATTTAGACATTTTTTTGTTGGCAACTTACAAAAATTAGAGTAAGTATTAAAGTCTATTATTTTGGTGAAAAATGTTTCGTGAATGTACGTTGCGACATCGTAGCTTAAAGACAACATTGACACAAGGTAGACTCGTAAGATTTTATCGAGTTAACTTTTTATTTTTCATCAAGTTTCATACTCGTCAATTACTGATGGGTAAGTTTGCACGTGATTCGTAATTAGAACAAGAGCGTGTGTAATTTTTTTAATCTAAAACAATTAAGGTACGATTATGCGACTAAAAACTATATTTTCCGGACTCATTTCGGGTCTGATTGCTTTTGCACCGTTGACTGCAATGGCAGACGAAAAGCAACACTTCGGATCATCCTCACCGGTGATCACTACGATTTACCTGCTAGAAAAGGACGGGGTGGATTATGCCAAGCTGGCAAGCGTGGTTCAAAAGGAAAAGGCTGGAGCCAAACATTCATTTTTGTTCATGCGGGTGATGCATATTCTCCATCTTGCTCTCAAGTATGGATAAAGGCAAGAGTCGTAGAGATGCTAAATGCTGTGGGGTCGACTATATGGTTCTCGGAAACCATGAATGGGATTTCGGTCTGGAAAATACTTCGTGAACGCGTTTGGGAATCAAACTTTCCGTTCTTGCAAGCAATGCATAGATATAGATCGGACTTCCTATAGATGGAACTGTAAGAACTGCGATGGTAAAGTTGGTCCATTCCGTGTTGGGATTATGGGACTTATAACTACAAATACAAAGGTTATATCCAATGCAGGAACGGATGACTTTCTCCCGTATTGGATACGCGCAAAGCTTTGCCAAGGAACTGAAAGGACAGGGTGCAAATCTAATAGTCGCTTTGGCACATCTTGATTTTGTGGAAGACATGGAACTTATTGCACAGTGGCATAGTGGATGTTTTGCTTTCCGGACACGATCACTATTATATCTTGGGACAACGGGAATCACGTTGGATGGATTCTGGAGAAGATCAGAAAAAGTGGGCGTGATGGATGTCATATGAAATCCTACATGAAGAGCGGTAAAAAACGATTTAGTTGGGAAGCTGACATGCGCTTTGTTGACACAATAAATGTCTCCGAAGATGCAACAATTGCATCAAAAGTCAAAGGGTATGATAAATTTTTGAGCAAGGAACTGGACATTGAAATTGGCAAAACATTACAGAATTAGACAGTCGTAAAAAAACAGTTCGTACAGAGGAAGCAGCAATTGGAAACCTTATAGCTGATGCCATGCGTGACGGAGTCGATGCAGACATTGGTTTGCAAATGGAGGAGGAATCCGGGCCAAGAAAATCTATGCTCCTGGTACATCATCACGCGAGCATTATGACTGAACTTCCATTTCGGGAATGTCGTGTCAAACTCAACTAACGGAGCACAAATCTGGGAGCTCTTGAAAATGGTGTTAGTCAAGGTGAAAATGGCGCCGGACGATTCCCTCAGGTTTCAGGAATGAGTTTTACCTATAACCCGAAAGCCAAAGCAGGGCTCGTAGTTGTTTCAGCTAAAATAGGACGTCAGCCTCTAAATAAGGGGCGGACTTATACGGTGGCAACCAACAACTATGCCGCAGGCGGTGGAGATGGATACAAGTTTTCAAAAAAGGCAAAGTTCTCATCGATGCCAGTGGAGCAACACTCCTAGCAAGCATGGTGATGGATTACATTAAAGCCAAAGGAAGTGTTTCACCAAAAGTTGAGGGAAGGATTGTTGCTCAGTAAGAACAAGTCATTTGAAGGCGGGACTCGCTCCCGCCTTTCGATTCCATTCGCCGAGAAATTTTTCCGCTAAAAGGGGAACAATACTATTTTTAATATTTTTTGTGAATTCAAAAATATAGCCACCTCACTCAACTCTTCCAAGTTCCTTTGCTACATCCACAAAATGCTGAACGTTCTCATACGGCGTTCGTTCCAGCAAACCGTGATTAAGGTTAAGGATGTGATTTTTTCGTCCACTTTGCTCAAAACATTTCCGGACTGCTTGGGTGATTTCTTCCTTAGTACCATCTGCCAAAATTTTATTATCAACGTTGCCTTGAAAAATCATTTTTGGAGCTCGTATTTTGGCTTGAGCCAAATCAATACAATTTCCAACACTCAAAACTGAAGCACCACTTTGAAGCATCAAATCCATGTGCGGTGATTCTTTGGTGAACAAAATGGAGTGTGCATTTGGCGACAGGGAACTAAAAATTTTCTCATGTGTCGGCTGAACAAATTTTTTATAAATCTCTAGTGGGATAACCTCCGCAAACGACTCAAATAATTGAACAGCATGTGCTCCAGATGCCATTTGGAAGTTGATATAGTCCACCGTCATTTCCGTTAAAAACTCCAGTAAAGCTTCAGTGATTGCAGGTTGTTCTTCAACAAATGCTAAAACTTCTTCAATTTTCCGATTTGGACTGTTGCCCGCAATTAAAAAAAATGCAAGTGACATCGGCGAGCCTGCAAAACCAAGAACTGGCAATTCTCCCTTGAGTTCAACATTAAGTCCTTTGAGAATTTGAGCAACGGTTTGCAAGTGTATTTCGGGATCAACTGTGCGTAGTGCTTTTACCTGGGAGAAAGTCCGAACAGGTTTTTCCAAAATCGGTCCTGGAGCGAATCGAAAACCTGCACCTGCAGGAGTGAGTGGAGTGAGAATATCCTGAAACATGATGATTGCATCCACTCCAAGACGTTTAGGTAATAATGAAATTTTGATAGCTATTTCAGGATCTGCAAAAAGTTCTTCCAGTGCACGACCGTCATTTTTTCTAAGTTGATTGTATACAGGATCTGTTCGACCGGCCTGACGCATTATCCATACGGGTATCCGATCCACAGGCAAGTAATTGAGAACACGGTTTAATCGATCATTTTTGAATACAGACATTATTCTGTTTCCTGATTTATGAATTATGTTTTTGTGGATAAAATACGTTTTTTAGCTCTGCGAAGCTATATTATTTTTAGTACAACAAAGCTAATATCTGAAACCTTAAAGTAGAAATTCTCTGGACACTTCGAGAAGCTTGCTCCAACATAGAAACATCTTTTTATTTTATTACTACCCATTTCAGACATTATTCAATGGCTAAAACTGTTCCTGACTGCCTGCGTTGCAACAACACTAGAGTTTTTATCAGCGTTCGTCCACGCGAACGATATGCTCACGCCAGACTTTGTGACTGCGTTTCAAGTCCCTGCAAAACCTGCAAAGGGACAGGTTTCCTCGTAGAGCAGGACAGTTTCCAACGTGATGTTGCTATAACATGCCCGGACTGTGAACAAATCAAAAAACGCGTTCAGCTCTATAACAGTGCCCGCATCCCCCGTCGCTACCTGAACAGTCGACTGAATTCGCAAGATCGAGATTCAGGAAACGAGATGGTATTTGATTTACTTGAAAGCATTTTCCGGCTCCTGCCACAGCGATTGAGCAATAAAAATAATTTACAAAACGACACGGAAGACCTGAAAGGCATGGTTCTCATGGGACCTCCCGGTACCGGAAAAACACACCTAATGACAGGTTTTGTCTATCAATGTACTATTGGTCATGGTATATCCTGCATTTTTCAAAGTTTTGCAGAGTTGCTTTCAGAATTAAGACAGGGTTATTCCGACGGAAAATCAGATATGGAAATTATTGAGCCTCATTTGCAGACTGATATCCTCATCATCGACGATATGGGCAAAGGACGAAACAGTGACTGGGAACTGGGCATTCTCGACATGCTGATTTCAGAGCGCTACAACCGCAATCAAATTATAATGGTCACCACCAATTTTACTGAAAGGGAAGAACACACACTCAAAGAACAAATCCGTAGTCGAGATAAAACTGAAACAGAACAATTTATCGCCGACACCATTCACAGACGTGTGGGTGAGCGCATTTACTCCCGTTTAAAGGAAATGTGTTATTTCGAAAATTTGATGGGGCAGGATCGTCGAATTACTGAAGATGAACTCGACGAAGAATGATCAAAGCAGGCCCTGCTTTTCATCCAAACCAAACATCAGATTCATATTTTGTATTGCCTGCCCTGAAGCACCCTTGACCAAATTATCGATGCTGCTGACAATCACACAATTCTGTCCGGACTGATCAGTCTCTGCTCCAATCATGCAGCGGTTAGAATATACAGTCATCCTTAAATCCGGCAAATCTCCTTTCTCCAAAAAGTGAACAAATTCCTGACTCTCAGCAAATATTGAAAAACGTTCCATAATATCACTTGAAGTAACAGGTTCGCGGAAATGGAGGTAAATCGTGGATAAAATTCCTCGGCTAAGCGGAAGTAAATGCGGTGTCAGGATAATTTCTCCCATAACATCCGAGCTATACGGGCTTAGGTCTTGCAAATACTGCTGAATTTCTGGCTGGTGCTGATGTGAAAAAACTTTGTAGGCTTTGAAATTTTCATTGACACTTACAAAGTTAGTCACGTCATCTTCAACCCTGCCTCCTGCACCACTTACCCCTGATTTTGCATCAATTATCGGCGGCCGATCTAATTTACCAAGTAACTCTCCCAACGGCAAAAGACCCAGCAAGGCACCTGTAGCATAACATCCTGGATTTGCAACAAGTCTTGCTGTGGTAATTTCGCTTTTAAAATATTCCGGCAGTCCGAATACGGCTTCTTCCAGTAACTCCGGGGCAGAATGTGATAGCTTATAAAATTTGGAAAAAACCTCTTTGTCCCGTAAACGGAATGCTCCGGAAAGATCAATAACCCTTACTCCCTGTTCCAATAAGTTTGGAACCCGCTCCAAACTGGCCTGGTTGGGGATTGCAAGAAAAACAAGATCGCATCCAGTGGCGTCAATATCGTTCGGTTGAAAAACCTGGGAGTAACCGGTCAGTTCCGGAAAAACTTCATTGACTTTCTTCCCTTGAAACTTGTTAGAAGTCAGCAGTTCAACAGAAGCTTCTTCGTGACGTTCCAGCAAATACAGGAGTTCACGTCCAGACAAACCCGCAGCTCCAATTATTCCAATTCTTACCATTTAGCCAAAGACCTCTTCATAAAGTTCAGGATTAAAGCCCACAATAAATTCATTGCCAATTCTCCAGGTTGGAGCACGCAGGTTTCCACTCGGACCAATTACATCTTTCAAAATATTTGCTTTGTCATCAGAGGCAGGATTCCACTCCTGCCTTTTTTTACCTTTACCGGTTAAAATAAGACTTGCAGACTCCATCAGTTTCCAGGCTTCCTTGCTGTTTATCTTTTCTTTGTTGGCAAAAACACGTGTTTCTACTGAAATATTTTTTGCGTCAAGAACCTCTTGCGCTCGCTTACAGGATGTTCAACCATTCCTGAAATAACCCCAATTTATTTGTTTGCTCATTTTCCCTTTCAGATATTGTGTTTTTTCAAATCATTATCGTGTTTAAAGTCTAGCTGATGCGGGTCTCACAATCAAATCCTTCCCATTATTTGCCACAGAATTAACAAACATGATTTTCAGCGGATGCGGCCAACACGAATTGAAAGCGGCCACTTTACATTTTTCTTTTCAAAAGGTTCACCCCAAACTGCTTTTAAACGATCCAATATAACTGCAATCGGATCACTTCCCTTGCGTTTTTTATAATTTGTCACCGCAGACCAACTGCTGAGAAAACCGAGCATATTTTCAAAATCCCATGTCGACATTAATTCAATTTTTGGAGCACGAAATTCACGAAATGGAAAAGACAATGTTCGGTAGCCGGTATCAACCAAACGACGTTCCGGATCCCAGTAATTGCCTAAAATATCTTTATACAAACAATCAATTTCGCGGTCAACAGCCGGATTTATCCTGAATAATTTGTAGGACCAGCAGGCAAGCAGGCCATATCTTTTTAGGACCCGCTCGGCTTCTGCGTAAAAAACTTCAGTATCAAACCAGTGAAGAGCCTGCGCCACAGTAATTAAATTAACACTACGTCGCTTGAGTGCAGGAGCTTGTTCGTTGGCAACAGCATAACTGATGTTTTTCAGAGGAAAAGCATTTAGAATTTGGGTGGAGCTTGCATCCGTCGCATAAACCTGATCAAAGTACAAAGCCAGTTTTTGTGCGGACTGACCATTTCCTGTCCCAGCGTCCCATGCCAGTTTGTGTTCCCGGCATTCACCAGCCAGGTAGCGAAAAAGGGTTTCAGGATACAAAGGACGATAAGCGGCATATGCTTTGGATTGTGTTGAAAAATTGTCTTTGAATGCTTTTGGATTTTTATGAAACTTGGCCTTTAATCTCATTTTAGAACGAATAACTTTAGGTTGGTAAAGTAAGCATATTTTACATCCCTTTCACCAGTGTCCGATCAAAATCCCCATCTTTTCATCCCTCTCAACCCCCATTTCAAACAGAAAATCATGTTCCATTTCTGTACGAATCAAGCGCTCCCTGAACCAGGTAAATAGCTGTTCGTGCATTTCCTTGCCCACAGCTTGATATTCCGGATCAGTTCCTAAATCATAAAATTCTTCCGGATCATTTTTCAGATCAAAAAGTTGCGGACTAAATTTTTCATGTAAAATGTATTTCCAGTTCTTGGTCCGAATCATGTGGGCGCGGCAATCGTAAGGATGCAAATTCAACGATACACGTGGACCTCGATCGCTGTAATCAATTTGACTGATAGTGTATTCCCGTTTATTGTCCTGATCTAAAATTCCACGTGTCAGGGGAAGCAGTGATTGCCCTTCCATGCGCTGTTTGCATATATTGCCACCGGCAAATTCAACCATGGTCGGCACAATGTCAACAGACTCCACAAATTCGTGATTCACTGTACCCCTTGTCGATTCTGCATCAGTTTCCGGATCACAAACAATTAACGGAATTCTGACAGATGGTTCGTGAAACAAGTCTTTCTCCCCCAACCAGTGATCACCCAAATAATCCCCATGATCTGCTGTAAAAACAAAGATTGTATTTTCAAACCAAGGATCCAACAGAACGCCTAATTGGTCATCGCATTGTTTGATCAGCCCCATATAGGTTGGAATCACACGTTCCCGGACTTCATCGCGTGAAAAATTTTGGCTGTAAGTTTGTTCATGGAATGCTTTAAATACCGGATGCGGAGCTTGAAGTTCGTCTGGATTACGAACAACAGGTAAAATCTGATCTTTACAGTAAAGCGAATGGTACGGAGCCGGAACTAGATACGGCCAGTGCGGTTTGATGTAACTAAGATGCAAACACCATTGATCATTTGGGTCTACTCCGGACAAAAATTCCAGAGCGCGGTCTGTGGTAAATGCAGTTTCGGAATGTTCTTCGGCGACGGCTGCCGGTAGATTTGCGTTTCGCATTTGCCAACCACTGACTTTCTTACTGTTAACATCATAAGCACTGTTGGCCCAACTTTCCCAAAGATTTTCACCGTCATATCCGTTGGAACGTAAATAATCATTGTAAGCTAAATCATCGGGAACAATCTCGTCAGGATATATTCCAGCAAAATGTTCATAATGTTCAAATCCTCCTTGCGCCAGCCGTTGACCAAGATTTGAGCGTTGATCAATACGCAAACGAGCCAGTGCATCCTGATTGGCTCTAGCTTCAGACTTTCCAACCAGAACAGTACGATAATTGATTTTTTTAAGATAATCGCCCAAAGATAGTTCCCCTAATTTTAACGGGTCTGCGTTGACCAAAGCTCCGTGTGATGCAAGGTAACGTCCGGTGTAAAAACTTGCTCGCGAAGGGCCGCAGAGCGGGGCCTGGCAATAGGCACTAGAAAAACGTACTCCCCGCTCGGCAAGTCGGTCGATGTTGGGCGTTTCAAGAAACGGATGTCCATAGCAGGAGAGATAATCCGCCCGTAATTGGTCACACATGATGAATAAAATGTTTTTTCGCATATCCTACTCGTTAAAAAATTCTGGTGTGTTTTTGAATCAATTTTGCAAGAATTCACAGATCCAGCGTGCCCATAAATTTGCATCGGGGACTTCATCCCGGAGACGGGAGCGTCCGTATTCCATTTCTTGTGGATTTTCTCCGAGAAGCAAAAGTTCTTTGATGAAATTTTCCATTGCTCTGCGAGGTTGTTCCGGATGACCTTGCAGTGCCAACACCGAATCCCCAATCACAAAAGCACTATTTTCACAAAGTTCGGAATGCCCGATGAGTTGGGCGTTTTCCGGAAGAATGGAAACATGATCTTGGTTGATATGGAAAATTTCACATTTCATTTGGGTGGGCTTCATCCATGATTGTACGTCCACAATATCAAATGATTCCGCTCCTAAAAGCCAACCGTCTCTGCGTCGTTCAACCGTTCCTCCAAGAGCGCTCGCAATCAATTGATGGCCAAAACAGATCCCGACTAATTTTTTTTGTGAAACCATACAATCCCTGACAAACTTCTGTAATTTTTTAATCCACAAATGTCCTTCATTGACACTGCAAGGGCTGCCTGTAATGAGGTAAGCATCATAAGAGTATAATGATTCTGGCCATTCATTTTCAGCCACAAAAAGTTGATCGAATGTTGCTTCTGGCATCACGGGAGTCAACAAGTCTATAAATTTTTCGGAGTCGGTAATTCCCAGATCCGTAGACCAGTAGTTTCGAGGAACCGTATCCAATATTCCAAGTTTCATTTGTTTTCCATTCCTAAGTAAACAGGTGATTCATCCGGAATAAGGACGTAATGCATCAAACAGTACTTTGAGCAATCAGCTATCCCGTAACGAGACTGTATTTCAGGAACAATGGCTACCAGCATCCCTTCTACAATTCCGTTCAAAGCTACTACCAAAAAAATACTGCTATCCACTTTCCTTCAATTCGTTCTTCTAACATAAAAAACCTAGTTTAATTTTCATATTTAGATCAGTAAAACTACTTGATGTTCAATCATTTATCAACTTCAATAAAATAATCATTGATATTATTACAAAACTAACTTATCTTCTATCTGTTTTTGATATTCGTTTTATACAGAATTTTAACTAACTATATCCTTTTTATCATTTTCAGCCTTATAAACAATCGACCTTACATCTCATCTAGGTAGATTAAAGAAGTCGAACCGCTTGGGACTGAGTGCTTATACCGCTTGATCCGCTTGGGACGCATCTATAAAAAAACCGTTTATGTACGATACTAATTTTCTTGCAAATCATCTTCGCGCCCCCTCGCTTGGCAGGGATAATTCTACCTTCATTCGTTTGCATGAAACAGACAACACGATCAGTTTCCAAGACTTTTTTCAAAACGCTGAACGCATCGCCTCTGTACTGATCAACTCCGGAATTCAACCCGGAGACAGGGTGGCGGTGCAAGTTGAAAAATCGGTTAGCGCACTCGAACTTTATATGGGAACAGTTTTGGCTGGATCAATTTTTCTTCCCTTAAATCCAGCTTATACTCCTGCAGAAATTGAATATTTTCTGCGTGACGCTCGTCCAGCCCTTTTTGTTTGTGATCCTTCAAAATTAGAGATGCTAACCATTGTCGCCGAGACCTGCGGAGTTACACAAGTCTGGACACTAACTGGCGAAAATACGGGGTCTCTGGTCGAGGCACGAAATTACGAATCTCCTGGATTCAGAGGAATCAAAAGGGGACCGGATGATTTAGCTGCCATTCTGTACACCTCCGGAACTACTGGCCGCTCCAAGGGAGCGATGCTGACACATCGGTGCCTCCATTCAAACGCGGAAGCACTCGTGGACACCTGGCGTTTCGGCACGAATGATGTCCTGATTCACGCTCTGCCGATATTTCACACTCACGGTTTATTTGTTGCCACCAATGTTTCCCTACTGTCCGGTTCTTCCATGATTTTTATGCACAAATTTGACACAGACGGAATTTGTCAACGCATGACTGAGGCCAGTGTTTTAATGGGTGTTCCGACCTTTTTTAACCGTCTTTTGCAAAATCAGGAACTGGAACAAGCCTCAAAAAATATGAGGCTTTTCATTTCCGGTTCGGCACCACTGTTAGCCCAAACTCATGTCCTCTGGCGTGAGCGCACTGGACATGCGATTCTGGAACGATACGGCATGACCGAAACCAACATGAACACTTCCAATCCCTACGACGGTGAACGGCGGGCCGGGACTGTCGGTTTTCCGCTTCCCGGAGTTGAGGTGATTGTTACTAACCAGGAAAACGGACAAATTTTGCCGTCCGGAGAAATTGGAGTGATTGAAGTTCGTGGGCCGAATGTGTTCAAAGGCTATTGGAACATGCCAGAGAAAACTGCGGAAGAGCTGCGCGAAGACGGTTTTTTCATCACAGGCGATTTGGGCCAAATTGATGCGGACGGATATGTGCATATTGTTGGGCGCAACAAAGACCTGATTATCTCAGGCGGTTATAACATATATCCAAAAGAAATCGAGGTTTTTCTTGATGGGCTGGACGGAGTATTGGAATCAGCAGTAATCGGGATACCACATCCAGATTTTGGTGAAGGTGTAGTGGCTGTTATTGTCCCTCAATCCGGAGCAAAACTAATTCAAGAAGATATCATGTTGAAACTGAAAGACCAAATCGCCCGTTTCAAACATCCCAAGCGGATTGTTTTAATCGACGAACTTCCGCGCAACACGATGGGGAAGGTACAAAAAAAAATTCTGAGAGAACGTTTTGCGAGGTTGTTCTGATTATTATGAACAACTTATAGATCGGGTGGGTTCTAAATACATGGAAGCTTTTTGGTGATTCATTGATTCAGGTTTGCATCATCCTGCAATTCTGAGAGGATGGAACGCCCCATCGAATTGTCTGCCAAAGGTCGGGTCAAATCTCCTAAAACGTCCAGTTGCGTCTTAAGAGCTTGAGAATCCTGCCCCTTCATGCTTTGTCGTACTACATCCATTTGCTTCTGGATTTCATCACGGGACGTCTCTGACAAGTCATTTTCAGCCACATCCCAACATTGTTCAATTCCACGGAAAACACGCTCTGCAGTTTGACGGAACTCTATCAACTGGCGTTCATTAAAGTCATCAACGGCATGTTCAAAGGAATCCTCCATGATTCTTTCTATTTCAAACTGGGTCAAACCGTGAAATGGGATTACCTCTATTTCCGCTTTTTTACCGCTGCGTTTTTCAATTGCAGAAACAGTTAGAATTCCATTTGCATCCACACGAAACATGACTTCTACCAACGGTAATCCAGCTTTCATTGGAGGAATACCCCGTAATTTAAACTGACCTAGTGCACGACAATCTTTAATTAATTCACGTTCCCCCTGAAATATATTAACGTCGATCGAAGTCTGATTATCAACATTTGTAGTAAAAGTTTCGCTTTCTTCAATCGGGATAGTGGTGTTCCCAGTGATTATTTTACTGAATGTTCCACCCAGAGTTTCAATGCCCAAAGCCAGAGGAATGACATCGAGCAGCAAAAAATCGCGACGACCACCGGCCAGTAAATGTCCCTGAATTCCAGCACCGATTGCCACAACTTTGTAGGGATCAATCGCCACGTGCGGTGGGCGTCCAAAAAATGATTCTATCTGTTTACGCACAGCCGGTATAACAGTTGAACCTCCAACCAGTACGACTTCGTCAATTTTTTTCACTGAAAGATTTGCTTCACGCAAAACATGACGACAACTTTCAAGCGTCTGCTCTATCATCGGAGCTATCAAAGACTCAAATTCTTCTAATTTAAAAACACCAGAAAATGACATACTCTTTTTTGAAAAATCCAGTGAGTAATCCGTTTCAGGTGAAAAACTAAGTTTTATTTTGATGAACTCAGCAGTTTTTTTTAATATATGTTTAGACTCCGGATCATCAAACTCTGCCTCCGGATGTTCCTGATGAATCCGGTCTTTCAATGTTTCCACTACCACCTGATCAAAATCATCTCCGCCAAGTTGGGTGTTACCGTGGGTGGCCACAACTTTAAAAATCTTTCCAGAGAGCTTGAGAATTGAAATATCAAAAGTGCCTCCTCCTAAATCATAAACGACAACATGTCCGTCTTTTTGTAAGTCTCGCTTTTCATCAAGTCCATAAGCAATTGCCGCGGCCGTTGGTTCATTGATGAAACGTGCGACTTCCAGTCCGGCAATTCTGCAGGCATCACGTGTTGCCTGCCTTTGTGCATCATCAAAATATGCAGGAACAGTGATTACAGCTTTTTCAACAGATTCACCCAGGGCTTCTTCGGCACGTTGTTTTACTTTTTTCAGAATTTCCGCAGATAATTCCTGTGGCGTAAATTCTTTGTAAGGTTTGCTTTCACCAATCCTGACTTTGACCAACTGCCTTTGGGCTTCAACAATTTGGTACGGCAGATCTTGAACCGTTTCGCTCAACTCATCCAAACTCCGTCCCATCAAACGTTTGATAGAATAAACCGTATTTTCAGGATTTGTTATTCTACGTTCCCTTGCTTCCTGCCCTACTAACCAACCGGAGCCAGTCCATGACAGCACAGATGGAGTTACTGAAAAATCACCATCAGTCCCAATCACTTCCGGACCTTCATCAAAAACGGTTGCTGACAAACTGTTTGTTGTGCCTAAATCAATGCCGATTATGCGCTTCATTTTATTGTTCATTTGTGGTTCGTTTTTAGCCGCTAAGTACACTAAAAAACACTAATAATTTTGATTCAAAGAACACTGTTGAACACAGATCTGCAGGGTAAATAATCATTTAATCAGTAAAATATAAATCCAATACTTAGCGATTCTTAGTGCAATTAGAGGCTAATCAGTTGCAGGAATACGGTCTAACAAGCGACGCAAATAGCGTTCTGCGTTCAAGTGGGTCTGTAATTGTTGGAGAATATCGGAGTCCTCCGGTAAGTCTTTAAAGTTTTTAAACAATGGAGCATAGTAAGATTCAATTTCTTTGTGTCTAGTTCGTAAATCTTCGTTCATTTTATTAAGGGCAGACGAATCACTTGATTCAAGCAGTTCATCAAGTGATTCCTGTAAAAAAAACATTTCCTGCAAAAACCCATCTGGTAATGTGCGTTCGTTCAGGTTTTTTCCTTTGCTAAACAAAGATAATAAATATCCGGCACGGGAAGTTGTTCCACGAAAAGAATTGTAGGCTGTGTTCAGCATTGCTGAAGCCTTTTCGCTCAAACGTTTTTCTTCCTCTGGTGCTGCCGCGAAAAAGTCTGGATGCAAGACCAACGATAAACTCTTGTAGCGTTCTTCCAAATCCTCAGAATTAATTTCAAAGCAAACAGGAAACCCCAGCACTTCAAAATAATCAATTTCAGGTGGAACAGTTTGGAAGGCGTTGCAGGACAGGCAAAAAAGGTGCGAAATAAGCGTAGATTCGCATTTTTGGCAGGCCGGTTGCTCAAAAGTCATAGCTCGTTTTTAAATAATAATCGCTAGACGTCTATCTTCTTTCTACTTTTGTAATTGTGAATTGCGGCTTTAATCGCATCTTCGGCTAATACAGAGCAATGAATTTTTACCGGCGGCAAGGCCAGCTCTTCAGCAATTTCAGTATTTTTGATTTGCTCTGCGTCATCTAAGTGCCTGCCCTTGACCCATTCAGTCAAAAGAGAACTTGATGCAATGGCTGACCCACACCCGTAGGTCTTGAATTTAGCATCTTCATTAGTTTCAGGATTCACTTGAATTTGCAGTTTCATTACATCACCGCATTCCGGAGCACCAACCAATCCCAGTTCCAACTGTAGTGTCCGCTTTGTCCATGCTACCGACGTTGCGTGGGTTTTCGTAATGGTCTAATACTTTTTCACTGTAAGCCACAATAATGACTCCTATTAATTAAACTAAATCGATGACTCTAAAACGTCGAGCCCTTAGTGTGCTGACCATTGTACCGTACTTAAATCGATACCGGCTTTAAACATATCCCAAAGTGGAGAAAGTAAACGTAACTTCTCTACTGCTACTCGTACTTGTGCGATAGCCGCGTCAATATCAGCTTCAGTGGTATAACGACCAATACTAAAGCGAATCGAGCTGTGTGCCAGCTCGTCATTCATACCCAAGGCACGCAGTACGTAAGACGGCTCCAGGCTAGCCGACGTACACGCCGAGCCAGAAGAAACAGCTAACTCACGCCCATCATCAGGCTCTCACCTTCCACATAACCGAAACTCAAGTTGAGATTATTCGGTAGACGTTCAGTCGGATGACCATTGAGAAAAATATAATCCAATTCAGAGGTTAAACGTTCGAAAAGCCTTTGGCGCAATCCTGTCAATCGTTCTGCTTCTGAAGCCATTTCATCCATTGATAGTTCAAGAGCTTTGGCGAATCCTACAATTCCTGTTACATTCAGAGTTCCGGAACGCATACCTCGTTCATGACCACCACCAAACATGATTGGTGACAAACGGACACGTGGTTTTTTACGCCGGACATACAATGCACCAATACCTTTTGGACCATACATCTTATGTGCAGTCATTGAAAGAAGGTCTATCTTCATCTCCTCTACATCAATTGGTATTTTACCCACAGCCTGCGTTGCATCTGTATGAAAAAGCACTCCTTTTTCACGAGTGATTTCGCCAATTTCTTTGAGAGGATTCAATGTACCGATTTCATTGTTGCCAGCCATTAGTGAAACCAAAATCGTATCATCACGAATAGAATCTGCCAATTGATTTAGATCGATACAGCCATTTTTATCCATATTGAGAAAAGTTATTTCGTAACCCTTTTGCTCCAAAGCATAGCAGGGATCAATAACAGCCTTGTGTTCAATCGGACTTGTTATGATATGTTTACCCTTTTTCTGATAAAAGTTTGCTACCCCTAAGATAGCTAAATTGTTTGATTCAGTGGCTCCACTGGTAAAAACAATTTCCTTACCGCCGGCACCTATTGCCTTGCCAATCGATTCTCGGGCATCCTCGACAACCTTCTCAACTTGCCAACCAAATGAATGATTACGACTGGCGGCATTCCCAAATGATTCCGTAAAAAACGGCATCATCGTCTCAACCACTTTTGGATCAACCGGAGTGGTGGCATTGTAATCAAGATAAATAGGCAGTTTCATAAGAAGATTCCTTTAAAGTTAAGTTAATTGGTTTTGAGTCTCTGATTATCGCGGCTAATGTTGTTTCCTCGACAAATTGTTGAATTTTTTTATGTAAAGCAAGCAGGGGCCGTCGTGTAGGACAGTACTGATGTACTTTGCAATTATCTTCATCATGGACACATTCTACTAAATTGAAGGGACTATCAGTGACCATGATAATCTCTGCTAAGTTGATTTCATTTGTCGGCTTAGCCAGGACATATCCACCGTGTTTTCCACGAGTTGACTCAATCAATCCGGAAGACACTAGTTGTTTAAGTATATTGGCCACCATAGGATAGGGCAATTTGTAATGCGTCGCCACTTCCTGCGCACTAACAGGAAATTTTTCTTCACCCAAATGAGTCAGCAAAATAATTGCGTAATCAGTCTTTTTTGATAATTTCAGCATCGCTCTTTTTATTAGTTTTTTATAATAGTACTAATTTAGTACTATATCAAGCAAATTATAAAAAAAATTGATTTTTTTACTTATAAAAATTTAACCAAGAAGAAATTAATATAATTGAATGGGTTAAAAACCTGTTGAAGGAATTGAAACTGTACGATGAAGCAAAGGTTCTGAAACACCTACTTCCCAGATGCGGAAATCTAAACGAACACTTTTGGTGTGTGCAACCGGCAAAATACGAACCGGCATGGTTGTTTTGAGCAAGCCCCCGGCTGGAATCAAAAAATATTCGGTAGGAAGCTTTTCCTGAATTCGAGTTTGCCAAAATTGTAAAGTCACTCGAATGAGGCGGGACACTGGAGCAGGATTGACGATCTCATAAAGTAAGTCTGACTTATTACTGTCTTTATCTCCTTCAGCTACATTTTTCGAATATTTTACTGAAAGACTTTTTAGTTTTGGAATAATCTCGCTAGGCACATAATTTTTCCAGTATAAACGCTGCATTGCTCCCAGCCAAACTTCTGAGCGTTCATGTTTATCCAGTTTGCGCCATCTTGTTAACAAAAGCGGTATATCTGACGCGTCACCCAGCATACCGATCAACATCGCAATTTGCCAGGAATGATTATCAGATTCCGGAGTCTTAATTGAGTTTCTTAGTACAGGCAGACCCCATTCCGGATATGTTAAAAATGCCTGCATTGCTTGAAATCGTTTTTCTGGAGCAGTATCAGCTAACATTGGTAACCAACGGTGCTCAAAGCCATACTTAACTTGTTCTTCAAAAAAAGCATGAGCCGGCGGTATTCTTAAGAATCCAGCGGAAAATAACATAATCATGTAGATCTGGATTATCAGAAGTAATTTTATATACTTTTTCAAATTCCGTCCTTCCATTGTTTGTATCCGTACTCAATGGCATGAGCCATCTGATTTTTGTAATTTTTCCTGCCAAAGCGTTTCGTTTGCTGCTGAAATGCTTCCGGAGTAAAATTCATCCAGATTCGTTCCATTTTCTCCACTGCCCCGCAGAGTGCGTCAACTTTTTGTTCTGAGAAAAACAGTCCTGTTTGCTCAGTTACGGTTTCCATTGCACCTCCCGAAGCAAAAGCAATCACCGGAGTATTGCAGGCCTGTGCTTCCAGCGGGGTAATGCCAAAATCGTCTTCGCCCGGAAACAAGAAGGCACGCGCCTGCTGGTATAATTCTACCAGTTTTTCACTCGAAAGAGCACCAAGAAATTCAATGTTTTCTCCAGCAATTGACCTGCAATATTTCTCATCCTGACCACTGCCCACTATTTTAAGAGGTAACTTTAGTTGATTAAAAGCTTTCACTGCCAAATCCACCCGTTTATTTGGTGCAAAAGCCCCTACCATCAGGTAAAACTCTTTTTTTGCTGCTCCAGGTTTAAAGTATGACAGATCGACTGGAGGGAAAATAACCTGCGCCTCACGACTATAATAATTAAGTATTTTGCGGCGAATGTTATTACTGTTACAAAGAAAAGTGTCTACTCTTTTCGCTGTATTTTGATCCCAACGCCGTAAAAAGGGACGTATTAATTCTGCACCAATTCTGACGGACCAGGAAGTTTGTGATTGCCTGAAGTAAGTATCAAACTGATCCCAAACATAACGCATTGGTGAATGTACATATGAAATATGAAAGACTGAGTCATCGTGTTTCACTCCTTTTGCAACACAATGGCTTGAACTGATTATAAGATCATATCCGCTGAAATCAAACTGCTCTATAGCCAGTGGGAAAAGAGGAAGATAATGTCGGTAATTTTTTAAACCAAAGGGCATATTCTGAATGAAAGATGTATGGATACGCATGGACTCAATCGTCCGTGAAAGCTTGCCCTTATCATGAATTAAAGTAAAAAGATCTGCTTCAGGAAACAGATCACATAGTACCTCCAAACATTTTTCACCGCCACGCATTCCATTCAGCCAATCGTGTACCAGCGCAACTTTACGCCCCTCCAGTAGCGATACTGTCATTTTTTTTCTTTGATCAGTTTTGGAAGCATACCCATGTGTTTCAATTCCGAATAGTGATTTTTATCAACGTATGGATGATCCTGCTCATGCTCCCAGGTAGAAGAGTAAGGAATGTGTACTGCGTGCCCTCCAATTTGTACAATTGGTACAATGTCAGAGCGCATTGAATTTCCAACCATCATGAAACGTGATACATCAATTTTGTGTTGAGTTAATATTTTTTTATACGTCTCTATGGTTTTATCACTGACAATTTCCACAGCAGCAAAATAGTCGGCCAATCCGGAGCGTGCAATTTTTATTTCCTGATCAATCAAATCGCCCTTGGTGATAAGCAGCAAGTTAAAATTTTTGGATAATTCCTCAACTACTTCATGAACATGCGGCATCAATTCAATGGGGGCAGCTAACATTTCTTGTCCAAAATCCAAAACCTGCTGTATCTCTTTTCCGCTTACATTCCCACCTGTCAGTTCAATCGATGTCTCAATCATAGAAAGAATAAAACCTTTGATTCCATAACCGAAGTGCTTGAGATTCTTTAACTGAGTTGAAGATAAAGTTTGATCTACTACTTCAGGTCCATGGGACGAAAGCATTTCACGAAACTTTTGCTGAGTCATAGTAAAGATAGACTCATTATGCCAGAGGGTATCATCGGCATCAAAGGCAATTACATCAAACATCGTTTAGTTTGTTGTAATCAGAGAGCTGGTAAAAGCAGAAGAGAAAAACAGTTGGCAGGAAGCCAATTCAGAAGTAACCGTAATAATCAGGAAGGAAAAACATAGCTTCAGCTGTTTTTAAAGACAACTCCGGGTGAGATAAACAATCTCACCCAAGAGGCTTCAAAAAGATTGACACTGGCGCTCCTCAACTAACATTTCTGTAAAGGAATCACGCATTACGTTGATCATTATAACGTCCTTGCGTGTCTTTGCCGATGCCTCCAATAGATCCAATCCCAGACCAATTGAAATGTCTTGCTGAGTTAAGTCTTCCAACTGCAAAACAATATGTTTTAGCGAAGAATTCATCTTCCTCCTTACGGCTTCAAATTAACCGGAATCATTGGCCAGATTTCAAATAAACCCGTGCCTAAACAACTATCTTCCGGTATACCGCTTATTCGATGCAGTTACTATGCCTCCGATATTTGTTTTAAAAGACGTGCCATTTCAATTGCGCAATCCGTTGCATCACGACCCTGGTTACCAGCTTTAGCACCGGAACGCTGAATGGCCTGTTCAATGGTATCCGTCGTCAGGAGACCAAAACTAACCGGTACTCCGGTTTCCAAAGAGGCTGAAGCAATTCCACTGGACGCATTTGCACAAACGTAATCATAATGCGATGTTTCACCACGAATTACAGCGCCCAAACAAACAACAGCATCATTTTTCCCATTCATGGCTATTCTTTTTGCTGCTAAAGGAAGTTCAAATGCTCCTGGGACACGTATCACGGTAACATCATCTTTATTTCCACCGTGACGAACAAAAGAGTCCAGGGCACCTTCCAGCAAATGTTCACAGATAAATTCATTAAATCTTGCTACCACAAATGCTATTTTCAGATTAGCGGCCTGTAAGTCGCCTTCAATTTGGACCATGTTTCTCCTTAAATTATAAATTTAAGCTTAATCAGTACTTATGTAAAATCTCTAGATTTTGCAAAATCACGGAGCATCTTGAAATGGAAAATACCTGTGTCATGACTATCGCTCCAGTAAATACGAAGAGCATAGTTACCCACGTACTCACTTCTCAGGGAGTGTATATCTTTGGGGATACTTTTAGCGTCCAAAGTCTTCTTACCACTGAGTTCGTCAATACAACTTGCACAGGGACATGCGTCCCGCAAATCAAAAAAACTTATATGGCTTTCTTCACCGTCTTGCCAGAGGATATATACTTCATCTCCTAAAAGAATTTTTTCCGGTTTGGCTTTTTTCTTTATTTTAAGCATAATAAGCAGAACGTTTAAACTAAGTTTCTCTTTTTACAAAGTGATAGAGTTAGAAAAATAGAATTGCATGTTAGTTTACAGTAATTGAAAGAACAACTCAAGCATTCCTTAGGCATAAATATGTATGCTATGGTGAGGAACATTGTAATTTTTTACATAACAATTTAAAAAAACCATGGCTGAAACCAAAGATACAGGGGAAAAAGCTGTAAAATTCGGTAAAATACAGGATGTATCACTAAAGACTATTGAAAAGGCTCCAAAGGATACGCAGCAAAAATATCATGCTATCTCATCAAAAGGAGAATCCCTGAAAATAGTGGAAGCCGATGTTCTCAACAGCAGTACCAAAGATGATATAAAAACACAATTGCCTAAAGCAATTGTGGTAAAGAAAAATCTCAAAAAAGACGTAGAAATTCTGTATGCCAGCTTCAAAAATTTAAGGAAACTCACAGTAATGCTGAAGAAATAAAAGAATTCAAGATGGCATGCGACAAGGTGATCCTGGCCGCACAAAAATCTCATACTGAAATAAAAGAAAAAGTCTATACAATTTACGATAAAAAGAAATAAATCCCTTCCATTCTATTTTGATACCCCAAATCCATGAATTCCGGAAAACTTATCACTTTTGAGGGACTTGATGGCTGCGGAAAGAGTACCCAGTTAGAAAAAGTACATGACTGGCTGACCAGTCGTGGTTATACTGTCCTCAAAACCAGAGAGCCCGGCGGCACAAAAATTGGCCAGCAAATCCGTAGTATTCTTCTCAATCCGGAACATAAAGAACTACAGCCTGAAAGTGAATTGCTGCTCTATTTGTCAGATCGGATCCAGCACCTTCAAGAAACAATAATTCCGGCAAAAAAGGCTGGAAAGATTGTCCTGTGTGACCGCTTTCATGATTCAACAGTAGCCTATCAGGGCTATGGCAGAGGCTTGAATTTGAGCAGCATTGAGTCTATTGTAGAGCATTGCATAAATCCTTATGCTCCGGATTTGACTATTTTACTGAATATTTCTCCTGAGACCGTAGCTGTACGTTTGGAGCAGCGTCAAAAACAAACAAAAAAGAATCGACTTGATCTGGAATCATTGAACTTTTTCAAACGTACTGCACAAGGATTTAAAGCTTTATCTGCGGCTGAACCTGAACGCTATGTTTGCCTCGACGGCGAACAGAAAATTGAAGTTATCCATCATGAAATCGTTGCTGTCTTACTGAAACGATTCCATTACCAGGATCTCAGTTAGGAATTTTGGCTGCTAATTTCGTTTAGGGACCTAAGGTAAGGGAAAGTTGTTTAAAGGAACAAACGTCCCAGTGTTGTAACTCTATCCATATTAAATAACTCCTAATAAAATTACATGGAATTCTTACATCACTATTTAAATAACATAAATATTCATTCAAAAGAAAACTTATCTAGGGCAGATCAAAAAAAAATAGAAACTTTATTGGCTGGTTCTTTACAGGACTATTATTTGGTCCCTTTGCTTTATTTGTAGTATTACTTCCTTTACTCCCTGAAAAAACCAAAGATAATTCTAAGCTCTGGACATCTTGGAAATTCTGGACAGTTTGGGTTTCTTTATTTGGATTGATTGCTCTGTTGGCCTTTGGGTTTACTACCGACCCCAAAAATGTGCCTTCTCCTCTGGTTGGGCGACCTGCTCCGGATTTTGAGTTGACGGCTTTGAAAGGCCAGGAAACAATCCATTTAAGTGAACTTAGAGGTACGCCTGTGCTACTGAATTTTTGGGCTTCATGGTGTCAGGAATGTAAGGTGGAAGCCCAAATTCTGGAAGAATTTCACAAAAAACATGGTTCGGAGACAGAACAAATTCGAGTAATAGGTATTGCCATTCAGGATACTCTGCAAAACGCACAAGCATTTGCACACCGTTTTGGTAAAAGCTATTATCTGGGCTTGGATGATGATGCCGGTAATATTGCTTTGGATTATGGAATTTATGGAGTGCCGGAATCTTTTTTCATCGATCCGGATGGTATGATTTTCTATAAACAAATTGGGGGAGTGACTCCAGAATTACTGGTAAATAAATTTGAGCCATTTCTGTGAAAGAGGCTGCAAATAATGTTTTCAGGGTATAACTCTTAACCGCACACTATAGGGAGCTTCAGAACGTAAGGATTTAGGCAAATCGCCAAAACGTGCTTGACTCAGTCCATTCAGCACGGCAAGCTGAAATTTTACTGATTTTCCCGGCTGGGTCAGTTTTTGTTCCACCACTTTACCGAAACGATCTATACTTAACTCTATTTTCAGCTCCAAACTAGGATCAAATCGTTGATGAGGTCGAAAATGTGAGGAAAATTCCTGCCGAATCTGGTGTAAGAAACTTAGAAAGAGAAATTTCAGATTTTAATAGTTTCTTTGCCACTTTTGAAAGGTTAGCGTTTCCTTCTGCCGAATTATTGTCTTGAAGAAGCAATACATCTTTAACCTGTTTTGTATTTGATTCAGTCAGATGAGGTATGGGCGGGTGGTCAAAGCGGAACTCAACTTTTAACTCTTCATCAGGAAACGCCTCTGGAAGAGGAGGTAGTGGGACCAGGAGGGTTGCTTCTTTTGCTGCTTCACGCATGATATCTGAAATTTCACCCATGCTATTGACCTGATAGTTGCTTACAATTCCACTTCTTTCAACGGTAGCCTGGACGAAGACCTCTCCACCTTCAGGTTTGGAACCTGCTAAATAATCTGACGGCGGATGATTGCGCCAATGATAATATACTAATTGGCTCCAACGTTTAATGTAACTCTGATAATTCCAATCGTAATTGCTGAGCCGGTAATCCTGATAAAAACGAATTGTCAATTCCGGACGAAACAATATGCTGAGTTTTTTAGTTTTTGAGAAATTGGAACTTTTTGATTTTATAATTTTTGATTTTGAAACTGGCAAATCATGAGATTTGGCAATTGTGTCTGTAACCGACGTCTCTGGTTTTGGCAAACTCTCTATTAATTGGAGGTCTGATTCAGGAAAATCAACACTGTCCAGCAATTCAAATTTGAGAATAAATTGAGGTGATAGCATGGCTTCAGTTTCAGTAGGACTTGCTTCTTTGAGATAATCTTCATCTCCAGCAAAACTATTACCCGAAAAAAATACCCACTGACCTTCATTAAAATTAGCCAGCCAGCTATGCAGTGATGTCCCGGGAAGGATCAGAGTGTCGTAATCCAAATCTGTGTATGCATTGTTCCAGGTTCCCATTGTGACCCTGAATTTCTGAGCAGTTTTATTTTCAGTAGCATTTTCCGGAGGAACAATTGCGAGTTCAATTTCCAAATAAGCTTTACCATTACCAGTAGTATGCAGTGTCCGAATACGACCAATCCACTCTGTAAATACCCGGTCCTTTAGTTGCTCAGCCAAAAATTGTTGTCGTTTTTGTCGCAGTAAAAATTTTTGAACAGCATTGGGTGAGGCTTGGTATTTGGCGGCATATTCTGCTAAACCATTCATGAATTGTTGCTGAATTTCCGGCATCATTGCTTCAAGTATTTCCGGAGACGGATTAATGTTTTTGACAGTATTTTTCGGTTGTTCACTCCATACTGAAGTAGTAAAAACAACACAGCATATCAGCAAACATATTCCAAAATATTCTCTATGATTCAGCATTGTCTCTTTTTTTCAATCTAATGTAATCTGGATCCTTCATTAACTATCAAACGAAATAGCAGTGTCTGAAAACACAACTTAAATCTTGAGTTCGTACTTACTGTTTTTCTCCCTTTTTGTTAAACTTGACAAGAAAGATGTCTTTCCCACCACTGTATTTTGCTCCATCCATTCGACCTTCTGTAAAACCTGTAACGTATATTTGTCCTTCAGTTCCAATAGCTAAACCTAAGGGGCGTTCGTTTTCCGGTGTACCAAATTGCCGAAGCCAGAGCAATTCGCCTCCCGAATCCAGCATTGCTAAAAAAGCATCCTCCTTTCCGAAATGAGATTGCTTTTCCATACTACTTTCAGTATAACCTCCCACCAGCAAGTTCCCTTCTGGAGTCCACAAATTAACCGTACATTGTTCAGATTTCGTGCCTTTAAAAATATATGTCCATAATTTTGTACCTTCGGAATTATATTTTGCGACAAATGCATCATAATTTTCTTGCATATCTGTACCATTACTTTCAGTTTGAGTAGTATACCCAACCAACGCAACTGCTTCATCAGATAGAATTGCCAGTGACGTCCCCGAGTCATCGAGCTTTGTTCCAAATGTTTTGCTCCAGCGTTTAGGTCCCGTCTTATACATTTTCAGCAGAAAAACATCTATACCTCCTGTTGATTTATTCCCGTCAAGAGACCGCATCATACTTCCGGTAAGATACAGACCAGTTCCTGAATCAGAGGCAATTGCCTGAAGACTGATCCCTGGATTTAATTCAGTCGCCCACATTTTTTCGCCGTTTTTGCGGATCTTCATTAAATTGAAAGGAGATGCAGCAGAAACGTAAATATGTCCTTCCGAATCCAATGCCATTCCATTTCCTGATACTGATCCAGAAATTCCGATTACTTTTGAGGATAATTTTTTGCCATTTACATCATAAATCAACTTAATAACAGCAGAATTGTTTTTTCCCTGCGAAAGTCCACTCAAACTAAGTTGACCTGATTTTTTCATTCCCAAAACTGCAGCCTTAACAGACCGTCCAAAACCAGGTTGATGAATCTAATGAATTCTTATTAATATAATCCCAATCATATATGACTCCTAATCCAGAATTGTTTGGAACATTTACATTACCATCCTTATCAACAGTAATTGCAAAACCGGTATCATCACCTTGCGTCCCAATTTGCTGGCTCCATGTCGTGCGAAATCCAAGTTTAGTTGTAAGATTTTTTTTCAATGAAGCTCCATTTATAGCTTTTATTTCAGTTCTCAAACGTATTTTATGAAACTCTTGTGTAGCATAAACTCCTTTGGGAGACAGCACGATTCTTTTATTACCGTCCTCTAATTCCGGCAGATTCATCCGCACACAATTTCTGAAATTATAGGAGCTAATTTGTATGGTACCAGAACATTGCGTATCTTCTGTGTTGACTGTAACAGTCAGAGGATCAATTGGAACACTAAATTTCAAAATAATTTTTTCATTTCGTTTAACAGTGATTGCATTGTTTCTCGGTGTTATCGAAATAAGTTTTGGAGTTATAAGTGAAGTGCTTTTTGGTTTTGTCACAACAACATTTGCTGTTCCGCCGCACCCTCCCAATAATACATTCATTAGAGAGCTTACAAATACAACTGAACAAGTAATTTTGGTTGTTAAATTCAATTTATTAATCTTATTCTTCATCTGTGAAAACCATGACATTTATCTGGTTCCTACTATGCGATTTTACAGCAAGCATGTCAATGTCTGAGACACTAGAATTAATTGTAGAATTACAAAGATATAGAATTAAATGAGAAAATATGTTATAAATAATTTCTACACAGAATGATACTTTAATAAAATTCCGCGTGTTTATTTTTCATACATTTCGCTGGAGGCGATGGCTGTTACTTTGGCTAATGTTTTCTGCGTCCAGCATACAAGCTCAGCTTATAAAACAGAGTTCAGGACATGAACTTGCTGATGAAAAAACTGTTTTTCTGTCACTCTGGAAACAGGCTGACGAGCGCCAACTTGCTCTTCAGCCTTATTGGCTGAAACTTTTACACTTTTATTCATTTGGTGAATCAGTCGGCCAATGGAGTTTTAAAAGTGATATAGTCAGTAGCGACTTTTTCCTTTCACAAGAAGGAAAAATAGATCCGACAGCCGAACTTAAAGCAACATTAAAAGCATTGCTTTCGCCGCTCAGTGGGGACCCAAATCTACATGCACGATGTAAGTTTATTGCCCGCTATAACTGGCTCCGCAGTAATCTTGATTTTCCGGAATTACCAAAACTGTCCTGCCCTCTATTTGAACGTTGGTCGAATCTAGAAGAATCAACTGGAATCAGCATAGTATTTGTCTCATCTTATTTAGAAAATCCTGCTTCAACATTTGGACATCTACTCCTCAAATTCAATTCTCATAACCGTTATTTTGGCCATTCTCTCCTCAGGCCCACATTGAATTTTGGGGCAATGGTTAACCCTGATGACAACCCTTTAATCTATGCTTTACGAGGACTATTTGGGGGATACGACGGAAGATTTACTGATGAACGATTTTATAATTTTAATCATGTTTATGGAGAAAATGAATTGCGAGATTTGTGGGAGTACGCACTAAATTTTACAGTTGAACAGAAGCATCGTGTGACCTATCATGCATGGGAATTGCTACAAAACGTAAACTTTACTTATTATTTTTTCCTTGATAATTGTGCTTATCGAATGGCAGAATTATTGGAAATGGCATGGACTGACACAACTCGAATCAATACTTCCGGAGCAATTTGGGCTATTCCGGTCGATGTAGTGTTTAAACTAAAAAATTTCAAAAAAAAATCAGGAGAACAATCTCTCCTAGGAGTTCCAAAGCTGATTCCGTCAAGACAAAGAAAATTGCAGAACCGCACAGCTCAATTAAGTGAAATGGAGCAAAAACAATTGACGAATTTGATTGAATCTGAAAATTATCTGGATTCAGAAGAATTTCGCAGCTTTCCAGAACAGTCACGAGCAAGAATTATTGATACTTTGCTGGACTACAGGCAGTATGTGAAAAGGGACAAACCCAAAGTGAATCAGCAAAAAGAGCGTTCTGTACTGCTCCGTGTCCGTAGTGAACTGCCAATTCTGGAAAACAATGTTTCAGCAGAAATTCCTGAAGCCCCCACTGACGGTACACCACCTATGCGTTTTCGATTTGGTGCAGTTTCCAACTCGCTATTGGGGCCTGCACTGGAAGTTGGTACCTGGGCAAATTATCATGATTTACTTGGAGATGAATCAGGACACCTACAAAATGCAGAAGTTGTTACGCTGGATTTGCATCTGCAGTTACGTAAAAACTCTTTTGAAGTAACACAATTCCAATTATTTAATATTCAAAAATTTGCCCTCAATCCAACAGGGATATCCGGAGATTATGAATGGTCATGGCGTGCGCGTGGAGGTTGGGAACGTGAACATCTTGGTTGCTTACCCTGCAGAAAATTTAGCATAGCTGGAGGTTTTGGCCGGTCAGTTTCAATTGGTGGTAAAGACTTGGAGTATCTTTTTTTAGACCTCTTTGGAGAAATAAAAAAACATTCGTGGCCGGAAACAACTTGGGGTTATGCACCACATCTTGGTATGTTGTGGAGTGTATTGGATATTTGGAAAATAAGGTTCGACGGAGGTTGGTTTAAAAGTATTTACGGTCCAAAAAAAGAATATTTCCACATTCGATTTGATCAACGTCTGACCATTGCGCAAGACTGGGATATCCGGATGGAAATAGAACAGCTTGGAAGTCTGGAAGGAACATTAGCTTTACATTATTTCTGGTGAGTTATAAAAAAATGTTGAAGTTTGACATTTTAAGGGCACACCAAAAATGTATAAAATACAAGAGTGTTTGTTTACTTTTTATAAGTTCATCATAAATAAACGGCTGCCGTTCATTCATCTCTCTGCACTTCTCATTCATGCCGTAACAACACGGGCTGTTTAAGATTTAATTCCCCTTTTAAAACATTGTATATGAGTCCGCTTCCATGCAAAGTGTGTCCTTCCCGTAATACCCTCACCGGTTTGGGGATAGTAAGAATCTCTTGTTTTGCATTATAGATTGCAGTTTCTGTGTGAACTTCAGATCCGTCATTCCGCAAAAGCACTACATTCCCAGTAAGTGTTACCCTGTTATCGTCCCACTCTATCAAGCCCTGCTCTGCAGTAATAAAAAGATCAACCTCCTGCGTAGTAAGGTTGGTTGATAGAGGCATATTTGGTGTAGGTTTGACAGAAGAATTGTCTGAAACAAATACCCAGATCGTTACCTGCTCAATACGCATACGACTGGATTTTTCCGAAATAACGGCCCTTTTACCTTTGAGCTTCCAACTTCTCCGCTCTAATTGGTAATCATTTACTGTGATCTGCTCCAGATCCAACACACCTCTTTCTTCAAAAGGAATATTTTCAGGTGTTTCTCTGAAGGAAAATAAATAATAGGCAGCCCCGGCTAGTGCTCCCAACAAAAGAAGAATCGCAAATTCTTTGCGATTTTCATGTAGAAAGGACGAATAGGTCTGAAGTCCCTGAGATTCCATGATAAGTTGAAGAAATATTATTCAGAAACGGAATGCGAAAATTGGAACCTCCCACTTTAAAGGAATAGTTTTTACTGCACGAGAATATAGCGGCATCATCTCAGATTCAATGAAAGTTGTATTGGGTTGTTGTCCACTTTGCTGAGGAGATGGTAGTTTAAGAAGATAGGATTTGTCAAAACTTAAGCCACCTACAACCAGATATATACCTAGTCCGTAGCCAATTACTCCACCAATTGTTGTAGAAGTAACCAATGACTCTCTGAGCTGAATTCCTGAAGCTAAATGATAAGAAAAACCCATCGCGGCTCCCCATGCTGAGCCCCAAAGTGTGTTCCAAAAAACGGAGTACATTACCGGCTTTTTGGTGCCACCAAGTGGAATGCCCTCTTCCTGTGCTGAAATCACAGGAAGATTTATGCAACCCAGTAAAACAATAATAACAAATATTTTTTTCAGCCTTAGTCTCATGTACCTGGTAAAAATTAATATTTACAGTATCCTAAAATCGGAATCCAAAAATAGGGAGCCTGAATATTTGAACAGATTTGATTCCATTTTGAGAAATGATTGAACTTTGAATCGGCCGTAAAAGGTCTCCTTTTCCCAGAAGTTCATCCAAATTTTCCGGCAAGGTTGATTCTGAGGGTACTATGATTGAGTTCTGCAGCATATAAAATCCAAATAATGCACCCAATGCTGTTCCGGTCATAAAACCGTTTTTAACCGTACTTTTTAAGGTGACACTTGGATTCAGGGGATCCATGAACCACACAACAACACCTAAACCTGCTCCGAAGACACCTCCCCCAAGGGTATAACCCAACTCCTGCTTCATCATTAAAGGTCCTGTTTCCTGTGCCTGCAAAGAAGCAGTGATCATCAACAGAAAAAAGAAAGGTAAAATCCATTTTATTTTCCAGAGTGTGAGTTTTTTCATTATTGAAAATCAGTCAGGATTTATATTTTGAGTATTGTTCTTTACAGGTCATTCCATCGAGTGCTTGGTTGGTTTTTTTAACAACAAATGCAGGAATATTTATATAATAACCTACTAACTAAAAAAAGAGTTAAAGACGGTTATTCTGAGTTTGAATGAGAATTGCATTTAGGCTACTGTGAAATTAGCTGAAAAGTCTAAGTCTATTTCAAATTTTAATCTTTTTCAAAATTATGAGTCTCTTTTTCATGTTCTTCTTTACCGCCATTCGACGGTTTGTTTTAGTTTTAACAGTCTTTTTTTGTGTAGTATCGCCTGTAGTTGATCTAGCAGCACAGGAGTTTGACGATGATCCTCTCATGTTAGATGGAGGCGATGAATTCGGTTTCGGGCAGTTCGGCGACAATGACTTCCAAAGTGATGATTTTGGTTCCGGAGAGTCTCAAGATTTTGGAACCCAGCAGACACAAGACCCTCAAGATCCTTTCGACTCTCAGTTTGATTCAACTGATCAATATCAAAAAAGCTGAACCACTGTTGAGCATTATCCTCATTGAGTCGGGATATTCTCGATCAATCAAGTGAAGGAAAAGCTGTCCCCTCTAACTTAGGTTATGGTGCAGGAACCGGGTTGATGATAGGCACCTGGTTCGCGTTTATTCGAAAAGAAACCAACACTCGTGATCAATTCCGTACTATAGGCTCCAGTACTGTTGTAGGAGCATTGATAGGGATTATGCTGGGTACACGTAGTGTGTGGGATCCCGGTGCCCCTCGTCCAGAGGATGACGCTTCCCCCACGAGTTTTACGCAATCTCCTGCAGGTTGGTTATTTGCCCAGAATAAAGAATCGTTAAAAATTGCCTACCGCTGGAAGTTTTAGCAACACTTACGCCAAATCAAGGTAACACGTTTTAGTTTTCAGGATATAGAAAACAATATTTAAACTTGAAAACTGAAAACTTATTACTTCACCTGCTGCGAATTATTTTGTGCAACTGACGCATATTTTCTCGAAAACGGTAACTTATAGTGTTCAGCAAAATTCCAATCCCCATACTGCCAAACCCTAACAACATAAATCCAGTTGCCAAAATTGCAGTTGGGACCTTGTTTACATATTCATCTTCCAGATAGTCCTGAATAACCCAGATTCCTGAGATTCCTCCAGCCAATATAAAAGCCATTCCAATACCCCCAAAAAAAGTAAAAGGTTTGTAAGCTTTTGCAATTCTGGCAATTTCTGCAAGCACCCTAAAACCGTCATGGAAAGTTCGCAATTTTGAAACAGATCCTTCCGGACGCTCCCTGTATGGTAATGGAACTTCTTTAATCCGGAATCCATAATCCAGTATCCGAATTGTCATTTCTGTTTCCACTTCAAATCCGGATGAAAGAATCGGAATTGATTGAACCAGTTCCCGACTATATGCACGATAGCCGGACATAATGTCGGAGAGGTTGCTTTTAAAAATCCAATTGACCAGTCTACGTACCAAATTGTTGCCAAAAATATGGAGCGGTCGGAAAGACGTTGCGGTGTATTCTGCTAAACGCACAGCAACTGCCATATCTGCTTGTTCTTGCATCACCGGTTCCAGCAGTTTCCGGACATGCTCTGCAGAATATGTGTCATCACCGTCAACTATCACATAATAATCCGCATCCACTTTCATGAACATACTTGCAATCACATGCCCTTTGCCGGGACGCGATTCCGGGATCACTTCTGCTCCACACTCTCTTGCGATTGCTGCCGTCCGGTCTGTACTGTTGTTATCAAAAACAATGATTTTTGCTTCAGGAATTGCATCCTGAAAATCATGGATCACTTTGCCAATAGTTATTTCTTCATTAAGGCAAGGAATCAGAATGACAATCTTTGCTTTATTGTTAATATCCATAAATTTCAGAAAATAAGTAGTTGCTCAAAGTTTATATTTTTTTTTGATACTTCGCAACTCTTGTTCAATATCAGTGTCTTTAATATTTGAACGAACATAAAATGCAGATTTTGAAGTTGCCTTAATTTGTTGTTTTTTCAAACGCTTCAATTCTGCTTCAATGTTGTCTAACGGATCTTTATCTGTATACGATTTTGTATGTGTTTTATGGGTTGAACTTTCTGTACTTGTTCTATAATCTGCGTGATCTTCAAAGGACTCAGTCACTTCCTGAAAAATCTGCCGTGCCCAGTCCACAAATATTTCCAGTGGATCCCTAAAACTTAATCCGAATTGTCCCAGCATTTCTCCAGCGTCCCGCAGTAAATCTTCTAAAGTGTCATCCGGTTCCAAAGTAGCAGATTCATGAGAATTGCCGCGAAACTCTGGTTTTTGTTTGTAACCTCTTCTACTTGAAGAAGAACTTGAGCTTGTTCTAATTTTCTGGTCATGTGGTTGTGAAGCTTTTGCACCAGACTTTCCAAGTTGTCGGTCCAGAATATTACGTTTTTCCGGATCTGCAAGAACTTCATAGGCTTGAGAAAGACGTACGAAGATCTTTTGTTGACGTTTCCGTTCTTCTTCGGACACTTGCTGAAATAAGTCCGGATGACATGATTTAGCTTTTCTACGGAATGCCCTGCGAATCAGAGAAATATCTGCGTCCGGAGGCACTTCAAACAAGGTGTAGTAATTTTCCAATTTTCAACAAACAACTAATGATTTTGAGCTATGAATAGAATCCTTTATTTTGACTTGGAAACCAAGTATTCTGCCGAAGAAGTTGGCGGCTGGGGTAACATCGAAGACATGGGAATGTCTATAGGTGTGATTTGGGACACACTCGATGAAAAATTCCATGTCTATATTGAACACCAAATTAAGGAAATGGTCGATCATTTTTATCGTGCAGATCAAATTGTAGGATTCAACCATGTTGGTTTTGACTATCGAGTAGTGGCCGGAGTACGTTATGCAGACTCCCATGAACGTTCCCGTCTTCACTCAGAGTTGGCCGGACTGAAAAATTTTGACATGCTGCTTGAATTAAAAAAACTTCTCGGTCACCGCCTCAAACTTGAATCCATTGCACGCCCAACACTTGGAACCGGGAAATCTGCAGATGGCCTGCAGGCCCTGAAGTGGTACAAAGAGGGCAAACTGGATAAAATCATTGCGTATTGTAAAGTAGATGTCGAAGTAACTCGTGATGTGCATCTTTATGCCCTTGAAAACGGGAAACTTCATTATGATTCACGAAGCGGTATTAAAACGGTAAGTGTTGACTGGAACAGCCAACCCAAAAAACAGGAGCCACAGCAAATGTCATTGTTTTAGTAGTTCAAATTTGCTGTTGTCAGTACTATGGTCTCCAAAACAAACTTAGAACATCTTAATGAAATTTATGCTTTTGTTTACTAAATCATGACTTTTTTTAAAAAACTGGAAAAACGAGTTAGTGCCAAACATACCTATCTTTGTGTTGGTCTTGATCCAGTCTGGGGGAAAATCCCAGAGCATCTGCCTAATTCTCAGGAAGGTTTACTAGAATTTTTGTTGCAAATTGTAAATGAAACGAAAGATCATGTTGCAGTTTTTAAACCTAATTTTGCCTATTTTGAAGCTTTAGGGCCTTCCGGAATGGAAGTATTGCAGGAATTAATTCAGAAAATTCCTCCTGAAATTCCAGTTATAGGTGACGCAAAAAGGGGAGATGTAGGGCACTCTTCACGGATGTACGCAAAAGCAGTATTTGAAACTTTTGGTTGTGATGCGGTAACAGTAACACCGTATCTGGGACATGATGCATTGGAACCGTTTTTAGATTATCCGGATCGCGGTGTTTTCGTTCTGTGCTTAACATCTAATTCTGGAGCCAACGACTTTCAGCTTCCGAATTTACATTTAAAGGTTGCAAAAAAAGTACGAGAATGGAATATTTCTGGAAATGCAGGCTTAGTTGTGGGAGCCACCCGACCGGAGAACATAGCTGCAATACGAGAGATTTCCGGACGGATGCCATACCTAATTCCCGGAATTGGAACACAGGGAGGGGATTTAAGAAATACGCTTTTTTACGCTGATGATGGTTCGATAATTCCATATTTGATCAGTACCTCTCGCAGCATACTGTATGCTTCCTCAAAAGAGGATTTTGCACAGCAGGCAGGGACTACAGCCCGGAAACTGCAGGATCAAATCAATTTGTGTCGCTCAAATTTGTGAGTATGCTGGTAAACCCCCCGGATAAGAAACTATGAACTGGAACAGCATTTTCGGTTTGCAGTTTAACTTGTCCCAATAATTTGCCATCCAGCCGATATTCGAGGCTGCCTAGTTGTTGTTCAACTTTAACAGGTGCCGTGATCTGTTTGGGGATCTGAGGCCAGATTTCCAGTCGTTTGTGTTCTTCCTGACTCAGTAAAATGGTGACCGCATCAGTTGCCTGTAAAGAAACACCTTCCGCTTCTCCATTTTCTACACTTACTGAAAATGGAACAGTATCACCTTTCTTGTTCAACTCATATTTTAAATAATTTTCGAAACCATAATCAAGTAGGTTTTTGGTAGCCTTGCTCCTCAATCTTGAATTTTTTGCTCCTAAAACAACTGTAATATAGCGTTGTCCTTTCCGCTTTGCAGTGGAAACCAGATTAAAACCGGCTCGCCGATGATATCCTGTTTTCATTCCATCCATGCCGCGATAATTGCGGATCATCCGATGATTAGTGTTCAACAATTGGAACGTTCCGTTTCTGAAAGTATCCAGACGGATTGAGGACCAACTAAGGTACATTGGATGCTTTAAGAGTTCCAATGCCAGCAAATACAAATCATATGCGCTGCTCACATCAATTTTTTGACCGCGCCCTGGTGGTAGACCGTGTACTGAATAGAAACGTGTTTTCTTCATGCCAAGTTCATCGGCACGTTCGTTCATTTTTTTGAGGAAAAACTTTACTTGCCCGGAAACATGCTCAGCCACAGCTACAGCTGCATCATTTGCCGATGAAATGACTGTGGCTTTCATCAACTCTCTGAACTTAAAAACTTCACCTTGCTTTAAATAAACTTGGTGTCCGCCAATTTTGCTGGTCCAGCGAGAAATTTTTACCTTGTCCTTTAAACTGATTCGTCCTGACTCAATTTCCTCAAGCGCGATCAGTGCAACCATCATTTTTACCAGTGACGCAGGATAAATTTTTTGATGCATCCGGTCTTGCAGTAAAATACGTCCAGATTCGGCATCAGCCAATAAAGCAGCCTTGTAGTGGGTACGGTAACGGTTTACGCTCTCTGCAGAAAATGCCTGGTTTGTAGTTACAAGAGCGAAAATAAGTAATGCTCCTTGAATAATGTAATAACGTTTTAAAATAGTTAAATTTCGCAAGTCCTTATCCTTCCAATGGAATTTGGTGTTGTGTTAGAACAATGATTGTCTTGCTAAACTCTTCAAGAATCGCACCTTTCTTTTTGTGTTAGTCAGTTCTGGTTTCTTTAACTTCAAAATAAGCAGAAATAGCTTTGTCAGTTTCACATCAAACTTTCATTCCCAGTAAGCATATTCAGTAGTTTTAAAACAACTAAATTGATAAATTTTACTTGACATTTTTTACGAATTTTATTAGCCTAAAACTATCTTCGTTAGGGGTGGGGGTTTCAGATAAAGGAACCACCTGAGAAAGTCCCTTGGAACCTGATCCAGATCATGCTGGCGCAGGAAAACGACACTTCTGTTTGGCGGTTTCTGCAACGGTCTTTCCAAATACCCCCTTCTTTGTCATCCCTGCGAAAATTTTATTAAGAGAGTTTTCGGAATGTCCGGAGCCTTTCCTTTCAAAATTTATTGTTCTGGAGATTCTTATGAAATCTATAAAATTGTCCGTTTTACCCATGTTGCTCATTGTTGTAGGAATTTTCATTAATCCAACATGGGGAGCGGAATTAACCATTTACACTTACGACTCTTTCAACAGCGAATGGGGACCGGGTCCTGTCGTTTTTAAACGTTTTGAGAAACAATGTGCCTGCAAACTAAAAGTTGTTTCTCCGGGTGACTCCGGAACTGTGCTCAATCGTGTGATTCTGGAAAAAGAAAATCCGAAAGCCGATATTCTGCTGGGCTTGAATAACAGCGAACTCGAAAAATCATTTAGCTATGATTTGTGGGAACCTTACCGTTCGCCACTTTTGGAGCAAGTTCCAGCAGATTTACGTGTTGACAAAAAACACCGTGTGACCCCGTTTGATTATGGTTTCATTGCCTTTGTTTACAATAGTCAAAAGATAAAAAATCCTCCAAACAGTCTGCAGGATCTACTTGATTTAAAGCTAAATAAAAAGAATCTATTGAAAATCCGAAAACTTCTTCTCCGGGTTTGTCGATGCTGCACTGGACGATAGCAGTATTTGGTGAAGAAAATTACCTTGATTACTGGAAGAAGTTAGAACCAAATTTACTCTCAGTAACCAATGGCTGGTCTGCGGCTTATGGTATGTTCACCAAGGGCGAGGTACCGATTGTGTTGAGCTACGTAACCAGTCCCGCATATCACTTGGAGTATGAAAAAACTGAACGTTACAGGGCTGCTGTTTTTCAGGATGGACATTACCGACAAATAGAATTTGCGGGAATTCTCAAAGGGACAAAACGGATCAAACTGGCACGTGAGTTTATTGATTTCATGCTTTCCGAAAAATTTCAAAACGCGATCCCTTTGACAAACTGGATGTTCCCGGTGATCCAGCACCAGCCGCTTCCAGATTCTTTCCGTATTGCACCTCATCCAAAAAGAGTTCCGGAATTGAATCCAGCACGAGTCAACCAGCAAAACTCAAAATGGTTGAAAGAATGGTCCCGGACAATGTCGCAGTAACCCATATCCAATAGTGAAACCACACCCTCTTAGGCTTCTGCAAATATCCGCACTGCTCTTGCTTGGAGCAGGTTTTTATTGGCCCCTTTTGAGCTTTCTTTCTGGTAACAATCCTTTGCATCCGGAAGAAAGTTTTTTGCAGTGGAAATTTTTTAAGGAGTTTTTGAGTGATCCATGGAATTTGCGGGTCATTGGCTTTTCCCTCTATCAGGCTTTTTTAAGTGCGCTACTTTCGATTCTTGTCGGACTTCCCGGAGCCTGGCTGCTAACAAACTATAACTTCCCGGGGAAGCGCTGGTTTCGTCTGCTGACTTACCTGCCCTTCATTCTGCCTTCGATTTTGGTGGTTTTGGCAATGGTGCTGTTTTATGGCAACAACGGCTGGATCAATCGCGGACTGATGGCCATCCTCGGAACGGATGAACCTCAGGTACATTTTCTCTATTCTTTAACAGGAATTTTGATTGCACATGTTTTTTATAATTTTCCGTTGGCTATGAAAATTATTGGAGATCAATGGGAGCGAATATCATTGAAATACCATCATGCGGCAAGTTCACTTGGTGTCGGAAATATGCGGCGTTTTTTTGGCATTACTTTACCCTTGCTGATGCCTTCAATCGGCTCTGCCTTTGTACTTATTTTTTTACTTTGTATGAATAGTTTTGCAATTATTCTAGTACTCGGAGGTGGTATCCGTTACACGACAATTGAGGTTTTGATTTATCAACTGGCACGTATTGAACTTGATTTCTCAGGTGCAGCAAGTTTAGCTTTTTTACAGGGAGGATTGAGTTTAATCGGCATGGCAATTATGCTCAAAGGCAGGGATAGCAGAGTTGACCAGGAATCTGCAAGCAAGAGCTGGCTTCCGGAAAAACTGAGGAACCGATCCATGAAAGCATGGTTTGGTTTGTGCTGGATTTTGTTAGTATTGATCTTTGCGTTGGGACCTTTGTTTGCCATCCTGATGGACTCATTCCGTAAATTTGAACATGGTGAATGGATTTACACCTGGTATTGGTACAGCGAGCTTTTTACCTGGCGAGAAAATAATTATTTTCTTTCATCTCTTTGGAACTCTTTGCGAATCGGACTCGGAAGCGCACTTATTTCCTCCATATCTGGTCTTGGGTTGGTAAGTATAATTGCCTACCGAAAAGGTGTAAAGAGGCGTTTTTGGGAAATGCTGACTCTCTTCCCGATTGCGCTGTCAACAGTCGTTTTTGGTGTGGCATGGTTCCATTTTTATCAGGGACATCTGGCTGGGACTGTTCCGCTAATTTTTGTGGTGATGGCAATGCACGCCCTGCTGACCTGTCCATACTGGATACGAATTGTCCTTCCAACTCTGGAAAGCATTCCACTGCAGTGGCACACAGAATCAAAAATGCTGGGTAAGCAACCTCTTGAATATGGTGTCAGAATTTTGTGGCCCTGGCTGAGCAAAACTTTTCTGATCGCCTTTTTCTTCAGTTTCTCACTGTCTCTGGGTGAACTAAATTCCACCATGATGATTGCCGATGAAACCGTACGTACGCTTCCACTTGAAATTTATGGAGCGATTTCAGGATATCGCTTTTCTTATGCATCTGCAGTAGCAGTCATTTTGCTTATCCTAACAGTATCTACATTTCTTCTGGTGGAGCGGAGTATTGGCTTTTTTGGCCGGCTAAAATAAATATATTTGGGCTTTCAAGGAAAAAACTTTAAATTGCCGAAATAACAGAATAGCATAAACGAATTGCAAGTCTAGGTTTAGAAACAAAAAAATCGTTCAGTGGAAGGATGTATGGAGGTTGGAAGTATAAGAGAAGATACATGTATTACTGAAGAAACTGCTTGCGAAAAAATTAATGCTTCTGTTGTGGAAGAGGAATTGGAAACTGCAATACTTGAATATGCAATCATTACATTCCCTTTCTCAAGTGCCTTTGAAAATGTTCCTGGTTATCGCGAAGAAGAGCTTCCAGATTTGATAGAAGGTCTTATTTCTGAAGGAATCGTCAAGGTCGGTTTCTACTACGAAGAAATGCAGGAAAACCTGACAATCTTATATTTTCTGCGACTGGATGAAGAAAAACATGTTGTTCTGGGACTTGATCCAAACGAAGTCTGTGTCAGTATTTCAAATGTTGATGGTATTTTTCGTTTGAACGATGACCAATACATGAATTTACTGAAAATCCCACTCTGCTGAATCATTCTGATTTTGCTAAATTCTCGTAAAATTTCCAGTTTTAAGTTCCATGTCTGAATTATCGGATTCTCCAACACTTTTTAAAAAAAAAGCTGTTCAATTCTCTCTAATTGGCATGTCCGGCGCAGGAAAATCACACTGGTCCAAGAAAATGGAAAGCCTGGGATTTCAAATTTATAGTTGTGACGATCTAATTGCTGAACGTCTTGGACAGAAACTTGAAGAAAAAGGTAAGTCCACAATAAATCTTGCTAAGTGGATGGGGCAACCATTTTCAGAAGGATATCCGGAGGCAGAAGCTTTTTATCTTGAACTTGAAGGTGCAGTTATCTCTCAGATCTGCGATGAGTTGGAAAACAGCAGTCAAAAAGATAAGCAAGTTGTTGTTGACACAACCGGAAGTCTGATTTATCTGGAAAATAAATTACTCAACCGTCTGCGTAATTTGACCTTGACTGTTCAACTAAAACTGCCGGAAGAAAAACATGAGAAGCTTTTTGAGACATACCTCTTGGATCCTAAACCAGTCATCTGGGGAGAGGTATACCTTCCCCGTGAAGGAGAAAGTCCTCAAAACACCTTAGGGAGGTGCTACAGAGAGTTGCTTTCTTTCCGGAATGAAAGGTATGGTTTGCTGGCAGACTGTGTGCTGGATTATTCATTCCACCACTGTACCATGACAGGACCTGAAGAACTGCTTGAGTTAGTTACAAAAAACTACAAGATGAAGCCCTGAATTTTCCAACAGACCGCTTATATCTTTTTCAACATTAAGAAACAAAGAATGCTCCAACCATATCTTTGATTGTTTTTCAGACTGTCTCAAAAAGATTTTACTACCTGCAAAAATACTTAGCCTCAGATGTAATTTTTTCTGGAGTAAATACTTTAATCAACTCTTGCCGATTCTTTATTTTTCAAACTTGATAATTATTACTTGAAATTAGTTTGGCAACAATCTATAATGTAATTTTTAAATCTAAAAATAGGAGGCACTATGGAAATCATCTCGGTTGATGGTTGGTATTTACTTTTACGCTGGATACATCTGCTCGCAGGCATAACCTGGATCGGGTTGTTGTATTATTTTAATTTTGTGCAGGGCGGTTACTTCAAGCAAGCGACGCCTGAAGGGCTTGCAGTCCAAAAACTTGTTCCTCGCGCTCTTTGGTGGTTTAGATGGTCCGCCATGTTCACTTTCCTTGCAGGTGCACTAACCTTGATTTCCAAAGGTATGAAGGGATGGGAAATTTATGCAACATCCTGGGGCGTTATAATTCTTACCGGTTCCGCTCTTGGAACATTTATGTTTTTAAATGTGTGGTTGATCATCTGGCCGAAACAGCAAGTTGTAATCGCTTCTACCAATCAGGTAGCAGAAGGTGGAGAAGCCTTGCCTGATGCTGCAGAATGTGCAGCAAAAGCAGCATTGGCATCCAGAACAAATACATTGTTTTCAATTCCCGATGCTTTTAATGATGGGTGCGGCAAGCCATTACCCCGTTGGTGTGACAGAGAGTACAAGTTTCTCTGTACTTTTTTGGGTACTTGCTGTAATTATCGGGCTGCTAGAAATTAATGCAGTAGTCGGTAAACCCGGCCCAATGGCCTCCGTAAAAGGGGTAATACATTCTGGTATTATCCTTTCAGTAGTACTCTTTGGAATTATAATATTATTGGTCTAAACACTTTAGATCATGCTTATTTTTTAACTTTGTCTTCGAACGCAGTAGTTTGGCGTTAGAAACAATTAAAGATAAGCCACTTCTATAGCTTCAGATCTCACTATATTTAGAAATATAGTGAGATCTGAAATGTTTTCATTCCACTTGCAATCTCAATCCTATTTACAGTAATGCTGCGCTTTTATTCTATACTCATTTTGTTTTTATTGCTTACAAGTTGTGACCTAAACATTTCTAAAGAAAATGATAAAGATGTGATAGGGGTTTCTGAGAAAAAAAATGAGGCACTGACTTTAGGCAGTGATCATAAAAAAGGCCAGGCCCTTTATTCTGCCAAATGCATTTCCTGCCATAATTCTAATCCAAAAAAACCTGGAAGTATCGGCCCACAAGTATACGGGTCTTCAAAAGAACTCCTCTCAAATAAAATTAATTTAGGAATATATCCAAAAAATTATAAACCAAAAAGGTCAACTAAAATGATGCCTTTACAGCCTCATTCAGTTAAGGAGATTGCAAACTTATACGCGTTTTTAAATGCTCCTTAACTAGTAAGAACAGAGATGCAGAAAAAACTTCTATATTTAATAGGAAAAAATTTGCGAATTTAGAAAGATAATTTGGTGAAGCGTTGATGGAAACAAATAACGCAACTTTTACTTAAATATTCATTTCCTTCAAATCCCCCTTTTTATGGCATGAGAATTGCCTTTTTCTACTGATACGCGTGAGTAACCGTGAGTAAGCCTGTGCTTAATTTTAGTTTAACTGAAGCCCTATAAAATAAGCAAAGATCTCCATAATGTTGCCATGCCGGTTTATCAGCTGATTCCTGAAATACCACTGTTTCCACCAATAGAAGAGGCGGAAGATGACGGTTTATTAGCTGTTGGCGGAGATCTGACTAAAGAACGTTTGCTTTGTGCATACCGTAGAGGGATTTTCCCCTGGTATGAAGTAGGTCAACCAATATTGTGGTGGAGTCCTGATCCACGTTTAGTTTTATTTCCGGATGAATTAAAAATTTCACGCAGTCTACGCAAAGTCCTGCGCAAGGAACAGTTTGAAATTCGTTTTGATACTGCATTTCAGGAAGTAATAAAATCTTGTGCTGATGTCCGGACAAATCAGGGAGAAGGAACTTGGATAATTCCGGAAATGCAGCAAGCCTATACTGAGTTGCATCAGGAAGGTTTTGCACATTCTGTTGAAAGCTGGCTTGATGGTAAATTGGTAGGTGGTCTTTATGGAATTTCAATGGGACAATGTTTTTTTGGTGAATCTATGTTCAGTACAATGAACGATTCCTCCAAAGTAGCTTTAGTTGCTTTGACAGATTTTTCTCAACGAGTAGGTATTAAACTGATTGATTGTCAAATGACAACACCACATCTGTTGAGTTTGGGTGCGAGAGAAATAAAACGGGAAGTTTTTATTAAAATGTTGAAAAAATATCTTGAAACATACTCTATCAAGGGTCTGTGGAATAACGGTCCTGTTTCAATGAAAGTAAACTTATTACAAAATTGAAATGCCAGAATCAAAAGGGAAAAAAGTTTTTCGAATTCAATTGACGGTTTCAGTTGTTGTACTTTTATTGACTCTGAGTACCTTCAGCCTAGTTGCAGCTTTTTATTTAGGAATGACAACCGGCATTAGCATGCAACGTCCCCCTGAAGTTTCTGATGCAGACACAGATATTTCTGCAGATAAGCCTTTGTCAGAGGAAGAGCTGAAGTTTTTTGGACTAAGTGAGCAAAAAAAAGACAAGGATTCGTTCGACATGGAAGAGTTACGTGACTTGAAAAAGAAAACAACTGAACTAACTAAAGCTACAAAAACACCAGATTCAGTCTCACCGAAAGTACCAAAAACAGAAACTCCAACAGTAAAAGCACCAGATAGTCCTGCTTCTAAACAAAAGACTGTGGTTAAAAAATCTGTTCCTGTTCCAAAAACTTTGCTTCCGAAAATACCGGAAAAAACAAAAATTACTGTAGTCAAATCAAAAACAAATGGAACTTACACAATCCAGGTTTTAGCTTCACGAAAGCATGCAAATGCTAAAATACTGGTTGAGAAACTTAAGCAAAACGGTTTTAATGATGCTTTTATTTTTAAACATACTGCAGGAAGTAAAACACTATATCGGGTTCGCGTTGGCAAAATAAATCTTTCAGAGACTGATAATTTAGCTAACAAACTCAAAAAACTTAAATTTATTGATTCCGTCCAAGTTACACGCTTCTGAAGTGTGTCCAATATTGATAAACAAGTTAAAAGTAGAATTTCACACTTGTTTATTAAACTACTTTAAGCTTTCGATTATTTACATTTTGACATCAAAAATAGGACTCCATGAGTAATTATTGGCGTTTTTCACGCTCAGCCTATTACTCAGTTGTTGCTGCCCTGCCGTTACTAGTGGCTTACGAAATATTGGTTATTCTTACCCAATCCCGCTATTGGAGTCTAAGAAATGCCGCAGATATGTGGATCCGGACTTTTCTAATGGCCTTTGATCTTCAAGCGCAACACCTTGCTTTTGTGATGATCGGCATCTTATTTGCCTTGATTCCGTTAGCAAAATCTTACTCTACCGGAGTTCGGCTTAAGGTTAATTATTTTGCACTGATGCTCGCAGAGGCCTTTGTTTATAGCCTTCTTCTTGGAGGTCTGCTGCAGTCAATTTTACGGTTAAGTGGACTGTCTTCCGGAGGACCCGGAAATGGTCCCCTTCAGAACTTAGCACTTTCCTTGGGAGCAGGTTTATTTGAAGAGATTATTTTTCGAGTACTATTACTCAACCTGTTTTTTTTAATCTTTAAACCTTTCCTGAAAAGCAAGGTCGGTGTAGCCGTTGCTTCCGTTTTAGTTTCCTCATTCCTTTTTTCAATTAGTCACTATATTGGAACTATGGCTGATCAATGGGAGTGGTACAGTTTCATGTTTCGCTGGGTTGCAGGATTATTGGGATGGTTTTGTCCTGTCGATGAAGGCCGATATCGACCTATACTCAGCACTTATGATATTTGGGTACTGTTGATTTTAGCTTCAAAATTAATTATGAGAAAGATATTATCAAACAGTGTAATCACACCACTTTAAAAATTTACCATTCATAACATAACTTATGAAAGTACCATTGCTCGATCTGCGTCCTCCTTTAGAGGAGTTACGTGATGAAATTATTGAAGCTGTTACTCAAGTCATTGATTCAACCCGCTACATTATGGGACCTGAAATTGACAGCCTAGAAAAAAAAATTGCTGAATATTGCGGTACTGTGGACGCAGTAGGAGTATCGTCCGGAACCGATGCCCTTTTGCTTTCACTGATGGTTTTAGACGTTGGGCCTGGAGATCTTGTGTTGACTAGTAATTTTTCTTTCTTTGCGACTGCCGGTGTTGTTGCACGTCTGAAAGCAACTCCGGTATTTGTAGACATTGATCCAGTAACCTATAACATTGATCCGGAACAATTGAGACTGACTTTGGCAAAAATGGATGTGGGAACCCGTAAACGAGTAAAGGCCATTATTCCGGTTCATCTCTACGGCCAATGTGCAGACATGAAAGAAATATTAAATATTGCTGCTGAATTTAAAATTCCTGTTATTGAAGATAGTGCACAGGCAATTGGTGCAGAGTATGAGATTGATGGTAAAAAGAGGCAGGCAGGCAGTTTGAGTGATTTTGGCTGTTTTTCCTTCTTTCCTTCAAAAAATTTAGGAGGGGTTGGAGATGGCGGGATAATCACAGTCAACAAACCTGAACTTGCAGAGCAGTTGCGTCTCAAAAGAGTTCACGGAGGTGAGCGTAAATATTACCATCGTGTAATTGGAGGGAACTTTCGCCTTGACCCCATTCAGGCAACCGTAATACGTGTAAAACTACCACACCTGAACCGCTGGCACAACCAGCGTCAGGATAATGCTGAGTACTACAACAAGTTGTTTGCAGAAACAAGTTTAGGTGGGCGTATAAGTATACCTCAGGTCATGCATTCCCAAAGGCTGGAAAATCCTCACATCTACAACCAGTATGTAATCAGAGCTGAACAACGTGATAAATTACAATCATTTTTGGCAGAAAACGAAATTTCAACAGAGGTATATTACCCACTTCCTTTTCACCTGCAAGAATGTTTTCTGGATTTAGGCGGTAAAGCAGGAGACTTTCCGGTTTCTGAGACGGCAGCAGAGGAGGTACTTGCTTTGCCTGTTTATCCCGGATTAAGTCGGCAAATGCAGGAGGCGGTTGTGGAGAAAATTGAAGAATTCTATCAGGCTTAACCTTCTTTTTCCTTGAGTTTTTCCTGCCGCTCCTTGATTACTTTTTCCTGCACAAAGGCAGGACATTCTGCATACTTCTCAAATTCCATTGTGTAATTTGCTTTTCCTGCAGACATGGAGCGAAGAGTTGTTGCATAACCAAACATTTCCGCTAAAGGGACACCAGAATTAATCACGGTGTCGTCACCTTTTACTTCTGATCCATAAATCACACCTCGCCTGGAACTCAAATCTCCTATCACTGAACCCTGATACTCACTTGGAGTTTCCACTTCAACTTTCATGACTGGTTCCAACAGTACCGGATTTGCCTTTGCAACAGCCTGGCGCATGGCGTAACGTGAGGCTAATTGGTAAGCTAAATCACTTGAATCAACATCGTGGTATTTACCATCTAATAGTTCAACTTTGAAATTAACACATAAGGCTTCTTCTTTTAACCTTTTACCATCACATCCTTGAAACCTTTTTCACATGCACCAATGTGTTCTGACGGTATTGAACCACCAAAAATTTTGTTCTCAAAATTTCCATCCACAGGATGCCCTGAGATTCTTAAATCTCCTCTAACTCCTAATTGTCCAGAACCACCAGTTTGTTTTTTATGTAAATAATCGTAATCTGCTGCTGTCGTGATTGCTTCTCTATAGTTCACTTGCGGAGCACCAACAATAACATCCGCCTCAAATTCCCGACGCATTCTTTCAATGTAAATATCAAGGTGCAGTTCACCCATTCCAGAGATAATCGTATCTCCGGATTCTTCATCAGAGGAAACGTGAAAAGTAGGATCTTCTCGCATGAAACGCCCAAGCGCTTTACTCATTTTCATGTGCTGTTCATTATCTTTACCTTTTACTGCAAGAGAAATAACGGCATCCGGGACAAAAATAGATTCACAGGAAACACGGATTCCCTCACCACAAAAAGTATCCCCAGAAGCACAATCAACTCCAACCATTGCAATTATATCTCCGGCTTCTGCAACATCAATGTTTTCACGATCATTGGAGTGCATTCTTACCATACGGCCAACACGCATCTTGTTGGCGGTTCTGGAATTAGTAACCTGGTCACCTTTTGATAGTTTACCTTGGTAAACCCTGGTATATGTCAACTGTCCAAATTGTTCTTCTGTTAGCTTAAAAGCCATTGCTACTGTCGGTTTATCCGGGTCACAACTCAAAAGAACTTCTTCATCTGTCTTAATGTCAGTTGCTTTAGTTGAAGCAGCTTCGAGTGGCGATGGGAGGTAGCTGATCACAGCATCAAGAAGTGATTGAACACCTTTATTTTTGAAAGCACTTCCCATATAAACTGGGCACAGTTCCAAAGAATGTACACCTATTTTTACTGCAGCATGGATGCTTTCTTCTGCAATTTCTTTTTCTTCCAGTAAATCCTCCATCATTTGATCATCAAACATGGAAACGGCTTCCAGCATTTCTGCTCGGTAACTTTCGGCATCTGATTTCATCTCATCCGGAATTTCCTCAAACCTCAGATCATCACCATGCTCACCGTCAAAATAAATAGCTTTCATTGTGATCAGGTCAACCACTCCTTTGTGATTTTCCTCAAGTCCGATTGGCAGTTGCATGGCTACTGCGTTCAAATCAAGAATGTCTCGAATACCCTTAATACCATTATGGGGATTTGCACCCATTCGATCCAATTTATTAATAAATGCAAGTCGCGGAACCCGATAACGTTTCATCTGACGATCTACTGTGATCGACTGAGATTGAATACCGGCCACACCACAAAGGATCATAATCGCTCCATCAAGAACACGTAGTGATCGCTCTACTTCAACTGTAAAATCAACATGTCCGGGAGTATCAATAATATTAATTTTTGTAGTCAAACTATTACAAGTTGTTGCAGCAGAAGTAATCGTGATACCTTTTTCTTTTTCCAGTTCCATGTGGTCCATGGTTGCTCCAGCACCTCCTCCACGAACCTCTTCAATTTTGTGAATTTTGCCGGCGTAGAATAAAACACGCTCTGTGAGAGTTGTTTTTCCGCTGTCGATATGAGCAGAAATACCGATGTTTCTTGTATTTTCAAGAACTTTTTGAGATGCAGGATTCATTAGCTAATCTGTTTTTTATGGGATTTGTATAGAAATAATAAAAAAAATATAACTTATTATAATAGTTTTATAATAAGATTTTATCAAGCACTATTCTTAAACTATATACAAGAAGAATTTATTAGCCTGTCGGCGGAAGTGTTATGTAAAAATGAGTTTTGCTTCATTAAAATTGCTTACGTAACCGATACAAGCAGAACGAAACACTCCAACATTATGCAGGTCTTTTAGAATTGGGGCAGTTTCATCTTCCGGAACTGCGACCAAAAGACCACCGTTGGTTTGTGGATCCAGCATTAATTCTTGCAGTATTGGTGGACTTCCTTCAGAAAATTTCCAGAATTTTTCAACCATACTGCGATTGGGTTTATTTACACCAGTACTTACACCACGCTCGTACATTTCCCTGGCTTCACTCAAAATAGGGATATCATCAAGTGTGATGTTCAATGTTAAGTCAGAACCTGGCACCATTTCCATGCAATGACCAGCAAAACCGAATCCAGTGATATCAGTTGCTGCGTGTATCTCGTAGTTCGCCAATACTTCAGCCGCAGCTTTGTTTAGTTCAATTGAGGAATCCAGACAATCCTGAAGCGCTTCTTTTGAAACTAAATTTTTTAGATTAGCATTAAATAAAACACCACTGCCGATTGCCTTAGTCAAAATCAACTGATCTCCGGGCTGAGCACCGATATTTCTCCAAATTTTTTCAGGATGCACCAACCCTGTTATCTTCGGTAAATATTTTTGGTTCATCGTCATCAGTATTTACGATATTAGCCCCATCTATGTCTTCTGAATAGGCAGAACCTATGCTATTTCTGGAGCTAACTTATCCACTGGCCAGCCTAAGATGGCGATGGCCATCAGTGGCAGTCCGCCCATAGCATAAACATCACTAATGGCGTTGGTAGCCGCTACTCGGCCAAAATCAAATGCATCGTCCACAATAGGCATAAAGAAATCAGTGGTACTGATAATGCCAGTGCCATCACCTAAATCAAAAACTGCGGCATCATCTCGATGTCAAAACCAACGAGCACATTAGGATCATTATTTTGAGGTAAAGAAGCCAGCATTTTTTTCAATCCGACCGGATTGAATTTTGATGCTCAACCACATGTTTTTGCTAAACTTGTGAGACTGGGCTTTTGAAAAATTTGTTTCAATTTCATAAAATTTATTTTAGCAGTTGGATGCGTGTAAGGTAAGATTTCACACAACTTTTCATCACCAGATGCTCCATCTACAAAATCCAGAATTTTAAGGATTTCAGTAAATCCGTAAATAAACAAGACTTATACTTCAAAACAGGCTTTGATGGAATCCGGAATGACCTGAGCCTGTAGGCGATTTGGGTTTGAAGGATGTGGTTTAGCCCACACCCTTACTTCTGTACCCTTTACGCAAAGTTGGCCGTTGTTATGAATTTCGTGGGATGCAATCATTGTTTTTGCCCGCCACTCACTGATCCAACTCGTAACTTCAATCACATCGCCATATTTAGAAGGGCGAATAAATTCAGCATGAGCATCTACGATCGGTAGGCCGACAACGCCATATTGTTTCATTAAATCCCCCATATTTGCACCGGCTTTGTCAAACAAAAGATGGGCACTCTGATCAAACCAAATGAAATAATTTGGATAAAACACAATTTTTGCAGGATCACAATGTCCCCAGCTAATTTTAATTGTGAGTGTATATTTTAGCATGAATTTCCGCTCATTATTAGATTATCTTTTGGATGAATCAGCAGACTTAGCAGTGAGAATTAGTAAATTTATTTGCCTTCAAAAAAGTGAGATTGTCAACTGTTGAAATAGTAAAGCATAAGCAGAATGGAGAAAGAATCCAACGATCTATATTAACAAACATTCATCACAGAAGCAAAATGATTGAACCAGTTCCCGGAAATACAGGGAGAGAGAATCAAATATAATTATTACTAATTTAAAGGGTGATAAATGGGAACTATTTTTAATGTGCAGGAAGACCAGACTGCGAATATTGTAGGCACGAGAGATAGTTTTCCGGTCCATTGAATTTATTGTGTGGGTCTAAATTATGCGAATCACGTTCGGGAAATGTAAGAAAATCCGGAACGAGAAGTACCTTTTCCCTTCAGCAATCCTTCAGGTCAAGTTTGTCCGGAAAGTACTCAATTGCCGTATCCTATGGGAATTGCTAATTTGCTCCATGAAGTAGAACTGATCGTGGCTGTTGGGAAAAATGATACAAACTTTCCAGCATCAGAGGCACTGGATTATATCTTTTCTTATGCAGTAGGACTTGATTTGGCACGTCGTGACAAGCAGAAGGGAGCAAGAAAAAGACAGGACCTAGTTCTACAGCCAAAGGTTTTGACCGATCTGCTCCTTGTTCTGATTTGCATAAGGTGGAGGAAGTTGGTCACTTAGAGCGAGGTAAAATTACTCTATCTGTAAACGGAGGAATACTTCAGCAGGAAGATATTTCGGATATGATTTGGTTTGTTGCAGAAGTTATTTCAAGCCTTTCAAGTTTTGTTTAACTATGTCCAGGAGACTTAATTTTTACCAGCACACTCAGCTGAAGTTGGCCCCGTGGAATTTGGTGATATACTGGAAGGTGAGGTGGGGTATTTAGGAAAATTGAGCATTACAATCGTATGAAAAGAAAATTGATTGAATTTTTACTAAAGTTTCATGAAAATTTGCCGAGATTAATAGTAGTTCATTTGCTCAGAAATTTTATGTAATAGCATTACTGAATTGTATGCCTTTTTTAGCAACACTTTTTCCAACATAGTACAAAGATGAAAATGATCAATATTTCACAAAAATCATCTTGGTTAGTTATTTTCTCTGGAATTATATTTTTTGGTTCCGGATGCTCAAAATTGGTCGGTTTTACCAAAGAAAATACTACTCCTACTTCTTGTGCTGACCGTGCAATTGAACGGGCCTTTAACCTACACGAGGGTGCCAAGACCGGTTTGGCTTTGTATTTTGAGGAACGAAGTGACAATCAACTTTATCAGGCTTTCTATGCAGCAACAGATTCAGTTTATGAATCCAGGAAGGTGAAAAAGTGCTGGGATAGAAGGGTTTCCCATTACAATGCAATGCAGAATTTAAGGGAAATGAACACGGCATTAGCCAGGGTGATTCGACGTAATATGCCGGATGACGACCGTGGTGAACTGATCTCAGTTTTCCGAGAACAATACGATTGGGTGATGCCTAATTTCCGCTGAATTTCCTAACTTGCCTTTTTGCTTTCATCAGTCTAAATTATATCTTCTGTTATTCCCCATCGACTCCGGTCACTTATTATTTTAGTAATTTTTAATTCTTAAAAAAATATTTCAAATGAGTGAGTCTTACCCTATATCCATTCAGGGCTACGAAAAATTAAAAAAAGAACTCAAAAAATTGAACAGTATAGATAGGCCTGCTGTTGTGAATGCTATTTCTACTGCAAGAGAACACGGCGATCTAAAAGAAAATGCAGAATACCATGCTGCCAAAGAACAACAGGGTTTTATTGAAGGAAGAATTCAGGAATTGAATGCAAAACTGGCTCTCGCAAATGTGATTGATATTACAAAACTTTCTGGTGAAAAAATAGTGTTTGGAGCAACTGTTACTTTTGTGGACGTTGATACAGACGAAGAAAAAATCTATCAGTTAGTAGGTGATTACGAATCAGATATTGAACAAAATAAAATTTCTATTTCCTCACCTATTGCCCGTGCTTTGGTCGGAAAGTCTGTTGGTGATACTCTCACCATTCCAATACCCAAAGGCAAAATTGAGATAGAAATATTGGAAATAGAATTTATTGTTTGATTTTAATTTTTGTGATCCAATATTGAATTCGCCCCGCCTTTCAGTATCATAATACTCCGGAACACTTCTTTCAAATCTTCAAGTGTCTGAATTTCTTCAAAGGGAAGATTTAGTAACTTTGCGGTTTCTTGATAAATCCAAGTTGGATTCCGGTGTTTTTCCCGTAACATTTGTATAGAATGAGCTCCTTTTGATTTTGATAGTTTGTCTCCGGCATCATCTGTTTGTATAACATGGTGTACAAAGTGCGTTTCAGGAAAGATTGAATCGTTTAAGCATTTTGCAAGATAAAGTTGTGCACCAGTTGAAGACTTCAAATCATATCCTCTGACTACAAGATTTACTCCAAGTTCCAGATCATCCATGATGGACGCAAGCTGATAAGCTGGAAGTCCATCTCTACGTTTTATTACAAAATCAGCCATTTCCCTGGAAACGTCTATTTTCTCTATTTTATTTGTAAATATTTTTAAACTAACAATAGTTTGCGCAGGAACAAGGATCCTCCAAGTCTGATTATCTTTCAGTAAATTAAGTTTTTTGTTACGGCAAGTTCCCGGATAGTTACCGTTTGAAGATATTTGTCTGATTTCTGAACGGGAGCATTCACAGGCAAAAATGTGTCCTGATTTGCGAAGAAGTTCAAGTGATTCATGGTACAACTCCATGCGTAATCGTTGTGAGAATTTTGAGAAAAACTCGTCAGGTCCGGAAGGTCCAGAATCGTAATCGATGCCCAACCACTCTAATTGGATAAAAATATCTTCGACAGAAGACTGCACTACTCGTGGTTCGTCAAGGTCATCAATTCTAAGATGCAAATGTCCATCCTGAAAATCTACCAGCAAAGCAGTCAGCAAAAAATTGAAAGCATTTCCAAGATGAAGATAGCCGCTAGGAGTCGGGGCTAATCGAGAGATGACAGGAGAGTCCATTAATGTTTTTTGTAGCGTTAGCAAATAATTTACTTGAATATTTACACTACTCTGCTTGTTTTTTGAGTACAAGTAATTTTCATGGACTAACGACTATTCTAACTAATTCAATGTAAATGTTTGGGGATTGAACACCAAACAGGTTTTGCCCCGCTGAAATTCATTGAACAGATTTTGTGCTGATTATATCTGAAGGACAGCATTCGAAAAGAGGCCTGAAAAGCAGGAAGTTGAGGAGTTTCAGAATTGCACATTGATGGAGTTTGCATATTAAACTCGATTTGTTTTGGTGCCTGTACTAGGATAATTTGTCAGGAATTAGAATATGTTGAAAATGAATCAAACCGATTATTTCAGTCTATCTGCAAAAGTTTTTCTGTAAAAGAAGAGCATTTCTGTTTGTTTTAAACAACACAAAGTTCAGGTTTAAATAATAATCAACGAAAGATTTAAATGTACGAAACATCAGATATCAGGAAAGGTCTCCGAGTTGAACTGGATGGTGATCCATTTGTGGTGGTGGACTTTCAGTTTGTAAAACCTGGAAAAGGGACTGCATTTACACGGACAAAAATACGAAACATGATTAACGGTGCCGTGATAGACCGTACATTTAAGTCAAATGAAAAACTAAAACCGGCTGATACAGAAGACCGTGAAATGCAGTTTTTATATAGAGATGGAGAATTTAATTTCATGGATAACAGTAACTACGAACAAATAAGTTTGGAAAGCAGCGTTGTCGGCGATGCTTCAAATTATTGATCATCAATGGAGATCACATCTATCCAGCTGAGTTATATGGGCCACCACTAAGACTGCCAGTACAAAGTCAAGAAGTTACAGAAACTGCACCCGGGCGTGTATTCTTTGTTACAAACGATCAGGACCTGCTGAGTTGGAAACTGGAGTAATCGTCCAAGTACCTTTATTTGTTAATGAAGGTGATCAGCTTAGAATTGACACTCGAACAGGTGAATATGTTGAAAGAGTCAAAGCCTAGCACAGCTTCAAATTTCCTCTAAATACTCCAGTCAGAACTCAAATAAAGTTTATCTTTAGGTATCCGATCATGTCCGGATCTTCAAAAATATTTGGTAATTCGCTGTTATCCGGGAACTATAATGGCCGAGTCATAGAAGTCTCTTTCGAGACTGAACAATCTCAAAGATCATCTCCCGAGTATCTATACAGTATACTGGTTTTAGTTGAAGATCAGTTGTTGCCTTTGTCGTTTCGAGAGAAAGAAAAAATAAAAAAGGGTGCATTAATTTCTTTTGGAGTAACTGAAAATAGTGAGATCAAAATAGTAAAAATAAAAAATCATGCTTTTAATTTTGATACAGAGAGTGACTTGCTTCGATGGAGACGTCCGGCAAATAATCCTTCAAGAATGGAGTTGCTCCGGACTCGTCAGCGAATCTTACGTGGTATTAGGGAGTGGTTTGAAGAACAAAATTTTATAGAAACAGAAACTCCTATTCTGGTTCGTGCACCAAGTCCGGAAGCACAATTTTCCCCTGAAAAAACCAGCTCCGGTTATTTAATTACCTCTCCGGAATTTCAGATGAAACGTTTGTTGTCAGGTGGTTTTGAAAGAATATTCCAATTTGCACGTTGTTTTCGTAAAAACGAATCCGGACCTTTGCATAATCCCGAATTTACAATGCTCGAGTGGTATCGTACAAACGAACCACTGGCAAGGCTGATGTCGGATATTGAGCAAATGGTTAAGCATCTTACTGAAACGGTTTCAGAACAAAGCTTTCCTGAACAAGTTCCATTACCACCATGGCCTCGTGTAACAGTGAGTGAATTATTTAAAAAACATTTGGACATTATTTTGGATGGTTCTGAAAATGCTGATCGCTTAAGAGAAAAAGCAATACTTGCAGGATTTTATGAATCAAAAGCTGAGTTTAATACTGCATCAAAACTCACAGAATCACTTGATTATGAGCAAATGTTTTTCAAACTTTGGAATTATTTTGAAGAAGATTTAGGAATAGTTTCACCAATTTTTGTATATCGTTGGCCACTTCCACTGGCCAGTCTTGCCCGTCAATGTCCTGAGCACCCAGGATTTGCCGATCGAGTTGAACTATATGCCGACGGTATGGAATTGGCCAATGGATTTGAAGAATTGACTGATGCATCCGAACAACGTAGGCGATTTGAACAAGATTTGGAAAACAGGAAAGCAGAGGGCCGTTCTGAAGTACCACTTGATGATAATTTAATAAAAAGCCTTGAGCAGGGATTACCTGAGAGTTCAGGAATGGCCTTGGGAGTTGACCGTTTGATTATGTGGCTTTGCGGTATACAAAATATTCGAGATGTGATCTGTTTTTCTGAGAATGAAATTTAAGCAGGATTTCAGTTGTACTAATCTGAAATTAATAATCCAAAATCACAGATAACATAATGGAACGTTCCATCATTCATATCATTCTTCATTTTTTAGTACCGTTCATAGTAGCTAAAACTGTTTGGAGAGAACTATGGCTACGACCGTTTATTATAATGGCACTGACTTTCGCAGTAGATTTTGATCACCTTCTAGCTGAACCTGTTTTTGATCCAAACCGTTGCAGTCTAGGTTTTCATCCTTTCCATAGTTGGCCTGCCATCGGAATTTATCTTGTTTCACTTTTTTCTCCTCGTTTACGAATTATTGCTATTGGATTGCTCATACACATGGTATTAGATGGTACAGACTGCTTTTGGACAGAATGACTTATCCTGTGATTTCTGCATCAAATAACACCATATAAAAAAAATAGTAAAAAAATGCATTATTTAAAGAAAAAGCTTGACACACTACTAGCACTCTTGTAAAGTGAGTGCTAACAACATTTAAATCGTTATTTCAAATGGTTCCGAAAGTGCGAAAAGAGTCGAATGTTGACGTAATGTTATAGTAATAAACGGACCTTCTGAGTCAATACAAGATAAAACTTAAATTATTGAGGAAAAAATGGCTAAAAATAAAAAAGATAAAGTTATTTCACATCAAGAAGTAAGCGAAGCGATGGCCCGCTTTCTTAAAAAAGGTGGTATGATCGAAAAGGTAGAATACAATGATAATGGATTTTTACTGAAAAATGATCTTGCTTTGGATAACACTTACACTGAAGCAGCGGATAGTATCATGAGCCAACTGAACATAGACTTTGAAACGGAAACGCGAATCTAAACTGCTTCTTTATAAAGATCTCTAAAATGCAGGCGGGTATTGTATATCTGTCTGCATCCTCCAGTAAATTTAACCTCTTCCGTTACCAGTCTCAGGATTCTTTACAAAAGCCCACTATTTACGTATAGTTTGTAAACATGTATTGAAATACATTCTCATATTATAAAACGCCGTGTATTAGAAATTTTTCAGGGCTTGGGGGCTAAAGTTTTTATTGATTTCAATATTTTTCCGACATTGGCACGAACTGAAGGAACATCAAGATTATTATCGTCGAAATATGGATGATCGTCCGCAACTCCAACGCGTTTCATAATTTTTTTGATGATAACACGCTCCTCGTCTTCAAATTTACCATCAGATGCTGCCACTAAAGCCATTAACTCAACAAGTGTATGCTTTGCTTCAACTGACTGGATGTGTTTTAACATCTCTTCCAGAGAAGTGTTTGATTTCATTTTATTCTGCTCTTCCTGTGTGATTCCTGCAGCTTTGAAAACAGCAATCAGGACTTTCTTTTCAGCTACGTGGACATCTTTTTCAGCATGTGCTAAAAAACTTACTACTGTAAAAATATTAACTAGCTCATCACGACTGATTGACATGAAATACCTTTCTTAAAAAACACACCGTAGTATACAGCTGTTGTAATTTGCAATATTATAATTTAATTCTCAATAATGTATAACGAAATCCAGAAAGAAATTAAAGAAAAATTATTATTCTTATTTATTCAGGAAGGTGGAAATGGGCCGTGACACCCGTTATCATCCTGAATGGAGCACAGTTTCACGTTATGTAAGGGAACTGTTTAATTATTATTGTTCCAGATGTGGAAAAGATTGCAGAAATACAAAAAATGCAGAAATGGTTTTGCAAGTCCATCATATTGATGAAAATCCTGGAAACAATGACCTGGAAAACCTAATCCCCCTTTGTGCGAGCTGTCATCTTAAAATTGAACGGGAAGCCAGATTACACGCACCAAACCATGAAAAACAACTGGAATTATTTGAAAACAATTCATACATGAGTCAGATGAAAATGATGCGGCAGAGTGCATTGGCAAAATATGGTGCTGTAAACAAAGCAGACGTTTCACAGATAGATGCCGAAACTTACGAAATAAGGGCTCTGGATTGGGAAATTAACGAAACGTCTTAAATTCCAAGTAATCAATTGGTGCCCAACTCCTGCACAAACAATGAACCAAATCAGCGCCTTCTTCTTCCGAACCCTCCAAAACCAAACCCTCGCATACGTCTACTTCCTCCTCCAAATAATGATCTTCTCCGGGTTGAGGATCTGCGTTGTGTGGCAACAGCTTTTCTTTGTGGCCGGCTGTTACCGAAACCTCCTCCGGAAGCTTTACGATTAGCAGATCGAAACTTAGTACTTTTTATGTTATTCAGTGATTTTTTTGAAGTAGAACGGAACTTGTTAGACGAAACACTTCTTCCACTGCTAGTTTTTACAGCAGACTTTGATGGAGAAGCTTTTTTTAGTGACGATGTGGCAGCACCACGACGGTTTTGAACAGAACTAACTGCCCTTGGACCACCACCGTAGCCGTATCCATAACCTCCTCCCCACATGTAAGGTGGACGAAAGAGCATCGACATCATCATTGAAGTCATAAACATATTTGTCATGCTGTATCCGGTTCCGTAATATGGAGGATAAGGTGTCCCGGCTGATTGATACATCTGAGGGTTAGGTGCTGATTGCATGTTCATTTTATCACCTGAACCGCGGACCACAGAGGCTGTCATAATTTCAATAGACTTGTTTTCTGCAATTTCTCTCCAAGCTCCATTATCTGAAACAGAAGGAAGAACATTAACTTTATCGGGATCCGGAACCAAAATTGAAAAAACAAGGACATCTTGGACGCAGTCTGTTTGATGGTGCGATCATTAAGTCTTCCGTCTTTATTAAGGTCAATCGTGCTTACATCACGAATTTTATTGGATATTTTACTAACCAGAATAGGAAGGAAGCTGTCCTTGCTAACATTCTCTTGCGTCGTTTCTCTTATTGCCTCTGAAGTGATAGCTGGAATTAGTTTTGGGTCTAGATGTTCTGTAAGATCAATTCCCAGTTTTTCAAGTGCTTCAGGATTTAGTTGATCACTGATTCCTATCGGAACATTTTGAGTTGTAAAATTGAATCCTCTAGATTCTCGATTATTGTCTTCTCCAAAAAAAACCCAATATAATCCTAAAATCAAAATTGCGATCAGGATACCCTGAGTTGAAAATAATTTTTCCATCCCGTCTGACGGTTCATTATCTTTTTTTCCCATTGCTCGTTTCTTTTGCTTAAGTTGTTAGTCTAAATTGAATATTATTAATGTCTAGAGACTTTACTGCACTTTAGTGAAGACGCAAGTTAAAACGAAGTTAAGTTGCAATAAAGCAGTATTGGAGGCTATCAAAATTTTTCAACAGCCATATCTTGAGTACTCATTTTGAAATAACAATAGCTGACCCACTGTGCAAAAAAAGTGTTGCGATGTGAACGCCAGAGGTTGAGGGGATTGTTAAAATCAAAATTTGCGGGCGCTGGTACCTCTGGATTCCCGTGATCTCGTTTAGCTTCTTCAGCAAGTCGGGTTGCATTGTATTCAGGATGCCCGGTATGTGCAATAAAACGCTCATCGGTAGTGGAAAAAATTGAATAACCAGCTTCGGGCCCGTAGGCCAGTAATTTTAAGCGTCCGGATTCTGAAGCTTCTTCCATTGCTTCATCAGGCATACCTGCCTGACGGCTTTGTGGACAGAAAAACACATCATCCAACTCACCAATGATTGGATGATCGGGAGCCAGATTTTTCAGCTCAAATACTCCAAAAAGTTTGTGATCATAGTTAATTTTTTTCACACCCTCCAAATAAGCCATCACAAATCCCGCCCAGCACAAACCAAGTGTACTAGGAATATTTTTACGTGCATCACTTAAAATTGTTTTGATTTCTTCCCAATAATAAACATCTTCAAAATCAACCGTTTCCACAGGGGCACCGGTCAAAATCAACCCATCTAAAGGTTGGTCACGCATTGCTTCTTCATAAGTTACGTAAATATCAGCAACATGCTTTGGCTCCCAGGATTTGTAACTATGTGATTCCAAACGAATCCAAACTGGCTCTAACTGTAATACAGAAAGTCCTAATGGATGGAGAATATTAAATTCATATTTTTCTCCAAGCGGCATTATATTGAGAATTCCAATCCTTAGTGGGCGAATATCCTGTCGCTTTGCCTGAGCTGGTGGAATCCACCGGATGCCATTTCTTTCCAAAATTGGCACTGCGTGATAATCAGAACGAACAATAAGTGTCATTTGCTTCTTAATCTAAATTTGCAGGTGTCCGGCAGGACAAAAGTGTGTTCGACTAACTGTATATAAACAATATGGAAAGGACAGGCAAAGTCTCTTAACTAGGAGAAAACAAGAACCAACAAAGTCATTCTTGCAATAGGTTAATCAGATAGACGTGAATCAATCAGGTGGGTCACCAAAAGAGGAGGACCGGCACTTTACTCGAATCGAGTCGTATCGACTCCCTTCCGAAACTTTCCGGAGGGCTGGCATTAGCACCTTGATGCTGAAACAGGATGCTCGACACTTCAAAGGGCCAGATCCCTCAGTGTCATCTGGATACAGAATTTAATTGATATTATCACAATCAAAGTTATAGTCAAACTTTTTCAATCACTTAATTAGAATATAGTGATTTCAAATTTCAGAGGGGCTCATCAGAGACTCTTTGAGGGACTCCTCAAAGTTTGACTTTACTAATTTTTCATGATCCACAGAATTAATGTAAAATGTATCAATCACCTGATGTCCTATGGTTGTAATAACTGCCTGCTGAATTGCTACTCCAACCTGATCAAATGCATTGATAATTTTGTAATAAAGCAAGGGAGCATCATCGGCAGTAATTTTTATGCGAAGATAGTTTTTGTCACGTCTCGAAAAATCTGTTTTTTCACTGAACTTTCCATTCCAAACAGGGAAATCTCCCAAAGCCTCACTCTTCTTTTCTTTGACCATGTAACCTTTTTTGTCATCTTTGAGGTACTCCAGTTGAAGCTTTGTGTTGTAAAGAAAAGTTTGTGTCTTTATTATTAGTTTAGGGAGGGTATTCCTTTTGATGGAAGTTTCCAATTCCCGTGGTAAAATCACATTCTGCTCTCCTCTTTTTGAAACCTTGAGATAATAGCAAAAGGCAACTTTACCACTCGCATATTGAATTTGATTTATCTTTGCCGATTCAATATTGAGGTGCTTCAAATTTAAAGTATAAGCTATTCTACTGTGAATTTGTGGCTGATCATGTACATAAATCAAAAGACCGTTAAGACGACCTCGTGTATTGGTGATCACGTTTACGATAGCCGACCGCTCAAGCCTATTGAAAATTGATAAATTTTCTGCCAGCATGGCTGGAGTTGAACTTAGCAGAAAACGATTTGGAAATGCCGCAAAAAACCAGTTAATCATGGGACTGTAAAGTTCGGTAAGTGTAACCAGGCTTTTTTTGCTGATGGATTGCCTGATAGTGCGAATAAATTTATCTGTAGTTTGATCAGTACCCTGTTTATCAAGTGAACCCAACTTAAGGTCCCGCCACAGAACTTGTAAATCGTCTTCGGAATTTCCAAGTAATTTACGTTCCTCTTTGTTGATTTTTTTGAGAGGTTTCAGCAAAACAGATTCTATAATTAAACTGGATAGAGATCAACAAAAGATCAATACGCGTATCTGATTCTAAATCATTCTTTTTAATATCAAGGTATGTTTGTATGAAATCCATTGAATCTTCCTGCAACTTAGAAGATCGCATTTCCACAAACACACGATATGTTTCTTCAAAAAATGTTCTCAATCCCCGAGTGGAGTGAGCATTGCTTTCACTAACAGATATGTAATCAGAAATATTGCATAGGAAGAGCAAAATGACATTGATGAGGTTGCGGTCCGCAATTTCAAAAAAACTTTGTAGAGCCTGATCGAAATATGCAGAAGTTCTGCTCAATTGAACGACTGTGGTGTGGTGTACGATGAGCAGAGATACAAGAGTGAATAGTTCCTTGTCATCATAGCCAATACGTTCCAGGGCATGGACAGCAATAGATGTTCCGGATACTTCATGATCTGTTTGTGGATCAATTTTTCCCACATCGTGAAATAGAATGCCCCATTTGAGAGCTAAAATGTGTTTTGGTTCCAGATATTGATATAATTCCTGATAATCTTTTTTTAGCCGATCCAGTTCTTTTTGCGTACGATCAAGTGCATTAAGGGTATGTATGCAAACGGGATGTTGGTGGTAAGCAAGATTCCTGAGCAAGAACCGCATTTTGTTTGTTTCCGGAATGAAACAACCCATTAAAGTACGAGGTTGACTTTCAGCATTGATCGGTTCACAAATTTCTAACATTATCCGCCAGGCATTTGCTGTAAACGGTGTCAACATCAGGTTCGTGAAACTTTTTGCAATCTGTGTCCGGTTTGAAGAAATAACCTCCGGCGTTATAATGTGAATCAAGTCTGCCATCTCATCCTTGAGTTCAAAAGATAAATCGAATTCTGATTGACCAACATATTCAAAAAGTTCCAGCAACGCTGTTGGATCGTTGAAAATCAAAGATATTGGAACTTGAGGCAAACCTTCCAGAGCATTTACCTCAATAATTAGACGCTTCCCCAGATGAACGACAACCTGAAAATTTGAGAAAGTCCTAACTATTGTACGGTCCAGCAGGCGTTGTAAAATTGCTTGGGAGAGATCTTGAATGTGATTCACCATTTGCAAACGGTAGCGGTCAAAATCGTCAATACTTTGAAACCGTTTTTTCTTGAGCAGGTAAAGACGTTCGGTTGCATCATTGATGATGTTACTTTGAATATCTTTTTCGGATAGTCCACTTTCCCTTGCCTCATCGTCAAAATGATACTCCTTGGCGCTCGCAGAAAAATTGCGTAAGTCGTAAAGGAATTCGAGGGCCTGACAAAGTTTATAACCCTGACGAGGTGAAATAATACGTTTTTGTATCAGAAGTGCCAACATTTCTGCAGTTTGACTTGGAAAAATTCCGAACGTTGCAGCAGAAAGCCAAAGAGGTATTTGCAGGGAGCGCAAACCACCTCGATCTTCCTTGAGATTCATCTGACTCAGATCAGGAACTGTTCGGTCATTATAATCTCTAATTTGGCTCAGGACAAAGGTTTCATATGGCAAGATCTTAAAAAATCTTCGTTTCAAAGCATTTGCTAAATCTTTGCTGCCAATTAAAACTCTGCTTTCCAAAATGGAAGGAATTGTATGAATAACACTAGGATCTTTGAAACGTGATAAGTCTTCATTTAATTCAAAATATTGATGTGCCGTTTCAATACCTGCTTCACGCAGTAAATGCTCAATATGAATGATGAACTGTCGGCATATTTCTGACTCACCAGCACTTAGTTGTTGTGTGTCGAGACAATATCCCAAATCTCGATCGGAAGCAAAACTCAGTTCAGCCCTGCCATAACCACCTCTGGCAAAGACAACCAAATGATTAAGTAAAAAATTCAGCTTGATATCAGATTTCTGTACCTGCGGTAACAACTCCTCCAACTCTTTCAGTCGTTCGCTGTGGTTTTCAATTTCATGTATCAACTCAGCTTCAATACTTTCATAATATTTCAGCATCTGCCTTTGATCTTGATCTTCTGGATTTGATTCAACCTTCTCGATTTGTGTCCGGCTGAGATCAAGTTTTTTCTTTTTTCTCGGTAAAGATCGTTTTTTGAATAGAAGCTCTTTTTTGAGATCTTCCTTTATCCTTTCCTTCAGGATTTGAAGATCGGCAAACCCATACTCAAAAGCAGTATGGATAATACTGTCCAGTAGGCGAGTATTTTTTGAAAGGGTATCAAACGAATTGTTTGTACAGAGACTGTTTTTAACAATTTTTTTGTACTGTTCACGATAATATTCCTCAATTACTCCAGCAAACACTTTTTCACGGGCAGTAAGATATTCCATATATTGACTGGAGGCAACAGCCAAAGGCTGCCAAACTTCTTCCAGTTGTTTAAGCAAAACTTCCTTTTGAACTTCGAGTTCTTCCGGATTTTCGGTGAAGATGAAAGGAGAAAGAAAGGGATAATTCTCAATTGGAGAAAAATTTGTTTCCATGAAATTAAAACAGGTAACTGATAACTGTTAAAGTGTTTTTAAACTGCACGATTTAAATAATCATTACCCATCAATGATGGTTTAAGTTTACATCTAACCCGGTTTTCATAATATCTATCTACAGCTCCCAGCAGGATTTCCAGCAAAATACTTTCATAAAAGATCTGCCTGAGATTGAGGAGGGGCTGAAATTTCCAAATGTTGATAAGCTCTCTCAGTCGCCACTCTGCCTCGCGGAGTACGCTGCAAAAACCCCTTAAGCAACAAAAAAGGTTCATAAACGTCTTCAATCGTGTCTTTTTCGTCTGAGACTGCTGCAGAAAGAGTGCTAAGACCTACTGGACCACCTCCGAATTTTTTAATGATAGTTTCCAAAATATGACGATCCATTTGATCAAGGCCCTCCAAATCAATTCTCATTCTTTCCAGACTTTTTTCAACCAAAGGCAAAGTGATCACACCGGACGTCTCCATGTCTGCAAAATCCCGGCAACGCTTCAGTAAGCGGTTTGCAATTCTGGGAGTACCTCTAGCTCTGCGTGCCAGTTCCAAAGAAGCTTCTTCAACAATTTCAATTCCGAGTAATGATGCTGCACGCAAAATGATAGTTTTCAGATCTTCCGCATCATAAAAATTCAGCCGGAACTGAATTCCAAAACGCTCCCTCAAAGGAGAAGAAAGAAGACCGGCACGTGTTGTAGCACCAACTAGAGTAAAGTGCGGCAAATCAATTTTTACTGTGCGTGCTCCAGGTCCTTCCCCAATAATGATGTCGAGAGTAAAATCTTCCATCGCACCATAAAGCACTTCTTCAACTACCCTGTTCAATCGATGTATTTCATCAATAAACAAAATACAAGGCGCGTTCTAGGTTAGTTAAAATAGCAGCTAAATCACCTTGACGCTCAATGACAGGCCCGGAAGTAGAGCGTAGTTGCACCTCCATTTCACGCGAAAGATATTTGCAAGAGTAGTTTTTCCCAATCCTGGTGGACCACTCAAAAGGACGTGATCCAGAGCATGTCCGCGTTTTATTGCAGCACCAATAAAAACATGAAGATTTTCCTTAATTTCATTCTGGCCAATATAATCCTGTAAACGTTGCGGACGCAATGATTGATCAAACTGTTCTCCCAGTTGAGGTTCTGGAGCAACCAATCGATCTTCAGAGTTTTCCTCAGACTCGGAAGTCTCATTGTCCACAGTTTTATCCTGCATGGGTATTTATTATGAAGTAGAAAGTTTTTCCAGGTGTTCCTGGGAAGCGATGTCCGGACTGATACGCCACGTATACAAAGGAGAAAAAACATACAAAATGAGGTATCCAAGTGCAGCATGACCGAAATATGGAGTAAAGACGAAGCCGATTAAAAGCAATATAGTAAAAATTAAAAATTTTTGGGTAGTGCGACAATTCTCAAATGAATATAACCCTATTCATTATCATAATGGCCAGTTATCTGGAGAGAAACTAAATTTTGACCAATACACTAGATCAGTAGTATTTGATTCAAGTGCATTTCCAATCATTATGAAAGGTGCTGCTACTAGCAGGGCTGCACCTGGAACAGGTATTCCCTTGAAAAATCCTGGAATGCTGTTTTGGTCCAAAATGAAGAAAGCTAATCTTGTAACACCTAGAACGACATACAGAATGGCAATCCATCCATAAGGGAGTGACTGGATAGATTCATCTGCAACCCGCCCCATCAACATATAAAATATTACTGCTGGTGCAATACAGAAACTAACGGTATCTGAAACGTCGTCGAGGACTCCTCCTAAAGTAATATTATATTTTTTTGGTTTTGCTGACGGTAGCGGAGTAGTGAGTCCCAATTTTCTGGCTACTGCTCCATCTATTTTATCAAAAAATCCTGCACCAAGTAAAATCAGGTAGGCTTCCTGGACCCGTCCTCGATAGGCAAATAAAATTGCTAAAACTCCCATGAGCGCATTCATTACGGACAGGGCATTTGGAAAGACGGCTAATATACGGCGGCGTAAAACCTCATCGTTCAAACAAAGTTCGTCAAGGCAAGCAGTACCGTATTTACGGCAATATCCTGCAATAGAACCAAAATTGATTATAAGGAACAGAATTTCCAAAAAGAAAAGTTGCTGAATTGGAATTGCCCCCAGCCAACTGATCCAGGAATAAAGTGAAGAATCAGGACCACCAGGGACATAAAATGCATGAATATAGAGCACAACACCAACCGGTGCAGCAACCATTGTCCGGAGTCGAGTAACTTCCTTCATTTCTTCTTCCTCACCTTTCCGGAGTGAAAAATTACGCATGAAGTGTGCGAAATTATCCCGCATTAAGACTGTAATGCACAGGAAAAATACAAAGACGACATGCAGCATTTCCAATCGAAAATCGGCACTCTCCGGCAAATACTTATAACGCCACATCATTCCCACTGCAACCATCGGAAACACGATAGCATACACCACTTTGTCCATGATCCTGTCTGCTAAATGGGCCAGTTTTGCCTGCGGTCGAAATCTGGCAGCAAACCAGCCGTCAATTATATCAAGAATCATTGCGGCAAGTAGAAAAATCACTCCGCTGTAGTAAACGAGGGGGTTATGGTCAAGCATAACGCTTATGGCGCAGATCATTCCAGCAAACACCATTGGTGGACGCCCATAAACTAGCAGGGCGGCTACATTTGTAGAAATAAATTTTGGTTTGGACATGTTTTTTGTTAGATAAAATAACTTATTCTGCAAAATCTGTTTCTACCATTGTACCAGCAACAACAATTATTTTAATAATCCTTTAACCGATGTGCAACATTGAAGACATAAAGTAGAAGGGCGGCCCTTATATATACGCCGTTACGCAATTGCCTCCAATACATGGCTCGTGGGTCTGCATCTACCTCGGTTGAAATTTCGTGCCTCCTGGGTAAAGGGTGCAAAATAATGGCATCTGATTTCATTTGATTTACATTGTCGGTCGTCAAACTAAATTGGGAATAATCTATCAGGTTGGATTCACCAGAAAGATCATACTCATCCTGAAGACGGGTCATATAAACACAATCCACATCTGAAAGTACACTGCCCAAATCATCAGTTTTGCGAATTTTAATGTTTTGAGAACGCAAAATATCCTCTAAATCTTCAGCAATCTGAAAAGACGATGGTGCAACAAAATCCATTTCAACATCTTTATATTGACTCAATAACATCACTGAAGAACGTACTGCCCTGCCACGCAACAGGTCACCCACAAACGCATAGCGTTTTTTGCTGATTCCTCCCTTGTGCTGAAATGATCTGTGAATAGTGTAAAGGTCAAGAAGAGCCTGAGTCGGATGTTGATCTTTACCGCTACCTCCATTCATAATGGGTACGCTGCGTCCAGTATTATCAAGCAAATAAGCCATATATTCACAAAATCCCGGTTTCGGATCACGCATGATAATCAAATCAAAATAGCTGCTGAAAACCCTAACTCCGTCTTCCTGACTCTCGCCTTTATATTCAGATGACAAAGAGGGATCGCGGACTTCTCCGGTGTCCATTCCAACCATCTGGCATGCAGTCAAAAAAGACAAAAAGGTCCGTGTTGAGGGTTGGGTAAAATAGAGCATTGCCTTTTTGTGGCTCAATAAGGATTTCAGAAATTCTATCCCGTTTGGTTTGCGAGTCATTCCTTTAATGTGATCGGCAATGTCAAATAATTCTTCCATCAACTTAATTGAAAATTGATGTGAGAGCATCACATGCTGGAGACGTCCAGCTTTTTCATAATGCTGCATGCGTACTTCCACTGACTGTGAAAAGTACTCTTCAAAGGTCTTTAGTGAGGATTTCATGAGCGTAAATCTGCTAAAACGAAATTAGAAAATAAGCTGTAATCTAGCCTAAAATTCTATTCAGAAACAGTCCAGCGGAAATGGAGTGAATCAATTTTTTCAGAAGTAATAAAATTTTTACTTGGGAAGTAATTTTTGAGAATTACAAGCGGGAAGGCAGTAATTGCAAAGTATCGTGCAACTAAATAGAGCCGTGTCCATTTAAGGACACGGTGATAAAAAATATTACTTGATTTCTGCGCTTGCTCCAGCTTCTTCAAGTTTCTTTTTGACTTCTTCTGCCTCTTCCTTGGAAACACCTTCTTTAATAGCTTTAGGAGCAGCTTCAACTGCTTCTTTAGCTTCTTTAAGGCCTAATCCAGTAAGCTCTTTTACTGCTTTTATTTTCTTCTCACCAAAGCTGGTAAGTATTACATCAAATTCAGTTTTTTCTTCAGCAGCGGCTTCACCACCTCCACCACCGGAGCAGGTGCCGCGACTGCTGCTGCAGCTGCACTGACTCCGAATTTTTCTTCCATCTCTTTCACCAGTTCAGACATCTCCAGTACGGACATGTTTGCAATGAAATCAACTACTTGGTCTTTTGTTATATCTGCCATTTTATATCTCAGATAAAGGTTAAAGTCGTCCTCCATTTTAACTAAGGGAGGAATGTGAAAAAACCGGTTTAGTTATTTACTATCCCGGATTGCAGCCAAAGTGCGAACAAATTTCGCAGGAACTGCGTTTAGAGTACGAACAAATTGAGTTGCTGGAGCCTGCATAAGGAACAGCAGCTTCATGATGAGCTCTTCTCTTGAAGGTAGTTTGGCAAGTGCTTCCACTTCGCCAGTATTGAGGATACTTGCTTTGCTGTCTCCAACAAGTATTCCTGCAAGGATTTTTAAATTATCAATATTTTTAGCTGCGTCCGACAATACTTTGGCCTGCACAACCGGATCACCGTCACTATATACTAACGCACGAGTTTGTGTGAACTGATCTGTAAGCACCGAAAACGGAGTGTCTTCCGCTGCAATACGTGCCAGGGAGTTTTTTAGCACCTTCATTGTGGAAGATGCATCATTCAACTGCTTGCGCAGTTCAGCTACCTGATTGGCTTCAATACCTCGATAATCAACCAGCACTCCAGCTGACATATTATTAAATATTGATCGAAGCTCGCTGACTTGAGTTTCTTTTTGACTTCGTTCCATGGCCCCTTTCCAAATTGATTAAGTTAAAATTCACTTCTCCAGTGTTTTACACAAGTGCAAAAATTCACATTATTCTCATAGAAAAGGCTAAAACCCATTTCTAATAAAACTGAAGATTGTGATGTAAATAATTTGAATAAGACAGTGAAAGGAACACAGCAAATAATTTCTGTGTCACTCGTGGAGAGTGTGTCTCGGCAGGGCTATGAATTAAGCCGTTAGGCCCCTACTGTCTCTAGACAATATACTAAAAAAATTATCGTTTAGACTGTTTGCGGTCCACTTTAATACCAGGACCCATAGTCGAACTCAAACTAAAATTTCTGCAGATAAATCCCTTTTGAAGAGGATGGTTTCATTTTAATTAAGGTTTGAAGAAGTTCGTTTGCGTTATCATGGATTTTATCTCCATCGAAACTTACTTTTCCAACCGCTGATTGGAGATTGCCCAGTTTATCTGCACGAAATTCCACTTGACCGGCTTTGATATTTTTTATGACAGATTCAACCTCAAAAGTTACTGTACCAGTCTTTGGATTTGGCATCAACCCCCTCGGACCAAGAATTTTTCCTATCCGACCTAACTACGCCATCATATCAGGTGTTGCGACAACACGATCGAACTCAAGCCAGCCTCCTTGAATTTTTTAGGCATAATCTTCTCCACCCACATAATCTGCACCTGCTTCTAGCGCCGCAATTACTTTATCTGCCTTGGCAAAAACAAGCACGCGTACTTCCTTACCTAGACCATTTGGCATAGAACAAGTCCCGCGAACCATTTGTTCTGCTTTACGGGTATCAACTCCAAGCCTTAAGGCTACATCTACGCTTTCATCAAATTTAGTTGCTTTGACTTCTTTAAGCAAATTAACTGCTTCAGACAGCGTATACACTTGTTCGGATACTACTTTATCTTGAATAAATTTTGCTCTTTTACTTTGTTTACTCATATTTCCTCAGTCAATACGCCCATGCTCCGGGCTGTTCCAGCCACAGACTTCACAGCTGCTTCCAGGTTGTAACAATTCAGGTCAGGCATCTTCTGCTTGGCAATATCCTCTATCTGCGCTTTGCTTAAAGTACCAACTTTTTTCTCATTTGGTGTCGCCGAGCCTTTGTTCAGTTTAAGTGCCTTTTTGATCAAAACTGGTGCAGGAGGAGTCTTGGTAATAAAGGTAAACGATCGATCACTGTAAACAGTAATCACTACCGGAATAATGGTATCCTGACCTTGTGTTTGGGCATTGAAGGCTTTACAAAACTCCATGATATTCACACCGTGCTGACCCAATGCAGGACCAATAGGTGGTGATGGATTTGCTTTACCAGCCGGAATCTGGAGTTTGATAAAAGAAGAAATGTCCTTTGCCATAGTTATCTGTCTTATTCTACTACATGTTTTACATTTTCGAACTCCACCTCTACCGGTGTAGGACGACCAAAGATACTAACTAATACCTTTAATTTCCTGCGTTCGAGATTTACCTCATCGATTGTTCCACTGAAATTCCCGAATGAACCTTCTGTGATTGTAACTTTCTGCCCGACTGAAAATTCATCCTCAGTCTTTTTTTGCTGATAACCTTCATTAACCTGGGCTCGAATCTCTTCCAGTTCCTTCTCATCTAAAGGTAGAGGTTTTTGTGGAGTTCCACCAATAAATCCGGAAACCCGGTTAACATCCATCAAAAGGTGCCACAATTCGGGTGTTAACTCCATGTGAATCAGTACGTATCCGGGAAAATATTTTTGGTTGACTTTCCTTTTTTTACCTTCCTTGGTACGAGTTATGTCTTCTGAAGGTATAAAAATTTCATCAACTAAATGTTCTATTCCCTTAATTCTTAATTTTTCTTTAATTGTTTGTTCAACACGGCCTTCGTAACCTGAATATGCCTGAAGAATATACCATTTTGCGTTCGGATTTTGTGGTTTTTCTACTACTTCTGATCCTATTTCTTCAGTTTGATTTTCTGTTTCCATCAAATTTTCAACAGTTTCTACCATCTCAGTTGTAGCAGCATCTTCCTGCTCTCCAAGATACGCATCACTTGTTTGTGGTATGTTTTCCTGCACTTCTAGATCCACATCAGTCTCTTCCACAAGATTATCCTCCTGATCATCCGAATTGATCTCCTGCGTTTTTGTATTTTTTTCCTGTTCTTCAGATAACATTTCTGTTCCAGTTTGTTCTTCCACCATTTTATCCGGCAATAATCATTTGCATAATGTCTGAAAGACCCAAATCGGCGATCCCCAAATATAGTGCCACAGCAAAAGAGAGACAAACAACCACTGATGTGGACTTTATTGTGGCATCACGTGTCGGCCACTGCACCCGCTTAAATTCTGCAATGACATCTTTAAAAAACTGCCGAATTCTTTTGAACATAATCAGGTTCTCGATTGAATTAGAAACATTCTAAATTAATATTCTTCTGCTGTTCTGCAGTCCAAACCTTTAAGTCAAAGCAGGTGCTGACAATTTTGGCAGGGCAGACAGGGGTCGAACCTGCGACCTTCGGTTTTGGAGACCGATGCTCTACCAACTGAGCTACTGAATCGGAAGCAGAAAAGGCAGAAAACGAATTATCTCGTTTCCTTATGTAATGTATGTTTACGATCCCACTTGCAGTATTTACGTACTTCCATACGCTCTGTTTTTAATTTTTTGTTGCGGGAAGTAGTATAATTCCTGCGTTTGCACTCAGTGCATTCCAAGTGGATCGTGTCTCTCATATTTTCATTACCTTAAAAAACTACTAAAATAAATTGGAGCCTGAGAGCAGGATTGAACTGCCGACCTCTTCCTTACCAAGGAAACGCTCTACCACTGAGCTACTGAGGAATAAATCTTTGTTATAAGCTTTTGAAGCCGTGGTGGGGAGAGAAGGATTCGAACCTTCGAAGGCGTAGCCGTCAGATTTACAGTCTGATCCCTTTGACCGCTCGGGAACCTTTTAAAGTGGCAGGACAGATAGGACTTGAACCTACAACCTGCTGATTACAAATCAGCTGCTCTACCAGTTGAGCTATGCCAGCATGAGTTAAACAGATAATTATGTAATGCCTGATGATATTTGTCAATATAAAACATAAATTATCTGTTTTTACCACATTAAAAACACGGGCAAAATGTAATCAGGATACTTGAAAAATAAACAGTAATTAAATTATGCCGCGACCAAAGAAATGTTAGAAACGGCAGAAATTTTCCGCTCAGGAAGCTTAATTGAATGATCTTTGCTGAATTGATAATCTTGAAAAACTTCTTCTGCACTTAGAAGCTGATACTTCCCATCCTCAAGTTTATGAGTTGTATCTTTCAAGCGATAAACATTGTGACCGCATGTCCAGATTTTAAATTTACGAAATTGAGTGCAGAGACATGTTTTGTCCTGTACAGAAATATTTTCTGGATTTTTCTCCAGTTCACGGTTGTAGGCATCCACGTATTGACAGTGCCCTTTGCTGTCCAGAATATAACCGAAAGCTTCACAATTCGGTCTGATTCCTGAGCCGATACCAGGAGATTGTCGAAGCATCCGCATAGGGTAACCGGTTGGAGAAATTGTGTTAACAACAATATCATCCTCAACTGCTTCCAGGTAATGATGTTTTGTTTTTTCCGGTAATCCGCACTCATGAGTAACCGTAAAGCGTGTGGCTACCTGAACAGCAGAAGCTCCGGATTCTAAAAATTCTACTGCATCAGTTCCGCTAAAAACACCGCCGGCAGAAACAACAGGTATATTTAATTCGTTTTCTTTTAAAAATACTAAAACATCATTGACAATTGTTTTAAGATCATACTCCTGCCAATCATCTGCACCAAAACCTAGATGTCCTCCGGCCAACGGTCCTTCAACCGTTATATAATCCGGAAGACGCTTGTATTTTGCTGCTCTCTTGAGAAAAGGACGTAAAGCTCTTGCTGAAGACACAATGATGCCAATCAAAACGTCATGAATACGGGGGTGGTCCTTCATAAGCTCCATTGAGCCTAAATGAAGTCCTGCACTCAAGGTTATGCCATCAATACCTGAATCCATTGCTGCAAGCAAACGAGTCTGAAGAGTGTCACGAGGACTGTTCATCGTGAGCTTTTCCATGCAGTTGATAAAAACCGCTCCGTCTCCTTTTTTTGATTCCATTGTACGGCTCACAAAAAGACGTTGAGCTTCGGCCAGTCTTTTTAAGTCGAACTTAACTACAGATTTATCCGTATTACCGATATTATATTTGTATTTCTTTTGTTTCTCCTGCACAAATTTTGTATTAAAACGACGGTCAGAAACAGTGGGTACCATTGCATCGGAGATGTGGCCAATTCCTCCCAAACGTGCCGCTTCCAGAGCAAGTTCTGCAGTAGAGATATCAACCCCCATTCCACCCACGATTATAGGCACATATTCCCTTCCACCAAGTTTCAAGCGGAAATCATCCATGGCTTTGCTCATATCATGCTCCCTTTTCTTCGTGTTTTCTTATTAAAAATATTATTCAGTATTTATCAATTGGCCATAATAGAATAACCACAATCTACGTAGATCACTTGTCCTGTAATCCCTGATGAGGCCTCACTTGCTAAAAATACAGCAGTTTGCGCTACTTCACTCTGTGTTACAGTACGTTTCATGGCCGAATGCTCGCCGGCAACACGCATCAATTCAGGAAAATCTTTAATTCCGGCAGAAGACAAAGTCCTTATTGCACCGGGAGATATCACATTCACACGAATATTGTCAGGCCCTACTTCCTTTGCAAGATAGCGGGATGAAGCTTCCAAAGAAGCTTTTGCAGGACCCATCACATGATAATGTGGAACAGCCAGCATGGACCCAATAAAACTCATGCTGATTATACTGCCACCCCCGCGTTTTCTCATCATAGGGATAACTCCCTCCGCAAGAGGCAGCAAAGAGAATGCACTGATTTCATGTGCTTTTGCAAAACCATTTCGACTGGTACTTGAAAATTCGATTTGCAGATCTTTTTGATCTGCAAAAGCTAAACTGTGAATCAAAAAATCAATTTCACCCCAATGATTGTTTAATGCTCCGATTAATGACTGAATCGAATTATCATCTGCAACATCACATTCCTTTATCAGGGTGGCATTTACTTTTTCTCCAAGTTTATTGACATTTGCTTCAAAACGACCTTTGGGATCACTAAGAAAAGTCAGTGCCAACTCTGCACCTTGATTATGTAAATGCTCTGCTACTGACCACGCAATACTGCGTTGATTACCAACTCCAAGAATAACACCTCTTTTCCCAGATAAATCATTCATTTCTTCAATCCTTAGTTTTATAAATTTAGTATGAAATATTTTTAATAATATTAGTTACCTGATTTAATTTTCAGACTTTTGAATCCGTGCAGAATCGACCGATAGCCTGACCTAAATAAACCTTTTGTTCTACCTCTAACTCCCCCAGTTCTATCTGACCTTTAGGAAACAGGCAAATTACCGTAGATCCCAATTCAAACAAACCAAGCTCTTCGCCTCGATTGACTTGAAAAGGGGTCTTCAGAACTATCTTTTGATTTTTTGCACCAGACCTGTTTGAGACAAGATCATGGTAACAAACTTTGATACGTCCTACCACAGTCGCACCAACTTTTACAAGCGCACATTCACCCTTGTCAGTTGCTAAAAAGGTGGTTAATCGTTCGTTCCTGGCAAAAAGACCGGGAACGTGATGTACACCCAATGGACTGACTGTCCACAAGTCACCCGTAATGTATGAAAATTCGCGTACCTCACCTTCTACCATGCTGTGAATACGGTGGTAGTTGTGTGGTGCCAAATAAATTGTTATGAAGACTCCGCCGTCATAATGTTTGGTTCGCTCCGGATCTTCCAATAAGTCTGCTAATCGATAATCGAGTCCTTTTGCTTGAATCAGTCGACCTTTTTTAATAGTCCCGAATTCACCAATAAATCCATCTACCGGACTTACTATAACATCCGGATCTGGATCAACTGTCCTAGCGTCCGGAAGCAGGTGCCGGGTAAAAAACTCATTAAAGGTACGGAACACTGAAATCGGCTGCGTTGCCTCTGTCAGGTCAACTCCAAATTTCCATGAAAACAATCTAATTAATGGAGTTAACAAAGTACGTGGAATTCGAACATCCGCCACAAATCCGCAAAGTCTGCTAAAAAGATTGCGAGGCAAAATCCACATAAAATAATATGCCGGAGGGTGACCAAATCCCGGTATTGCCATCAGCCCCCGACTGGCTCAACTTTAGACTTATTTTGTCCCAAAAGATCCATGATATGCGAACCCTCGACTGTCTCCTCTTTCATCAAAACTTCAACTATTTTGTGTAAAACATCGACATTATCCCTGAGAAGTTTTTTGGCTTTTTCATCGTGGAATTTAATAGTTTTGCGCATTTCCTTGTCAATCTCTGAAGCCGTCTTTTCACTGTACTCACGATCTTTGCCGATATTGCGACCAAGCACATATTGTCGGTTGTCACTCCCAAAAACAATCGGGCCAAATGATTTATTCATACCCCAGCGGCAAATCATATTTCTAATTGTATCCGTTGCCTGCTGGATGTCATTGCTTGCTCCGGTAGTAACTTCATCAAAAATAATTTCCTCTGCTGCACGTCCTCCCATCGCAATGGTTATGCGGTTGCTCAGAAATTCAAGATCATATGAGTGATTATCCTTTTCCGGTAAATATGCAGTCATTCCCAGGGCTCTTCCGCGAGGCACAATTGTTACTTTGTGTATAGGATCAGATTTCGGGAGGAGGGCCGAAACGAGTGCATGTCCAGCCTCATGGTAGGCAGTGTTGCGCTTCTCTTTTTCTGACATGACCATCGATCGACGTTCAGTACCCATCATAACCTTGTCACGTGCCCACTCAAAATCCGCCAAATTCAATTCTGTCTTGTTGTTGCGTGCACCTCCTAGTGCGCCTTCATTAATCAGGTTTTTTAAATCTGCACCTGAAAATCCTGGAGTACCACGAGCAATAATACTCAAATCAACTCCATCTGCCATTTGCACTTTTTTAGCATGGATTTTCAGAATTTCCTCTCTACCTTTTACATCAGGTAATTGAATGGTCACTTGCCGGTCAAAACGCCCCGGACGCAGAAGTGCAGGATCCAGTACATCCGGACGGTTTGTTGCGGCAATTACGATTATTCCTTCCATTCCATCGAAACCATCCATTTCAACCAGCAATTGGTTGAGTGTTTGTTCTCGCTCATCATTTCCACCGCCCATTCCAGAACCCCGGCTCCCGCCAACAGCATCTATTTCGTCGATGAAAATTATACATGGCGCGTTTTGTCGACCTTGTTCAAACATATCACGAACTCTGCTGGCACCAACACCTACAAACATTTCCACAAAATCAGAACCAGACAATACTAAAGAAAGGCACTTTAGCTTCACCTGCAACGGCCTTTGCTAGTAAGGTTTTTCCTGTCCCGGGTAATCCTACTAACAAGGCTCCCTTGGGTATCTTACCACCTAAAATTGTATATTTTGTTGGGTTTTTAAGGAAGTCTACAATTTCTTGAATTTCTTCTTTTGCCCCTTCTAAACCTGCAACATCTTTAAAAGTTGTCTTAACATCTATGTTTTTATCAAACAATTTGGCTTTCGATTTACCAATATTAAAAATTTGACTTCCAGCTCCTCCGCCTGCACCTCCAGACATTCTTCTCATAAGGAAAATCCATACCCCAATAATAATAATGAACGGCAAAAATCCTATTAAGGTGTCTGCCCAACGATTTTCAACGGTACATAATTATGCGGATTTGATAAAGTCGAAGGAAGTCTATTACACTTGGGTCTTCAGCCGGAATATAGGTGGTGTAACCCAATCCTCCCTGAGTGAATCCCTCAATTAAGGACTCTCCTACAATTTGTGCATTAACCACATCACCCGCAGCAACAAGTGCTTTGAAATCGCTGTAAATCAATTCCTGAGAACGTTGAGGTCCGGATATAATTTCCCCGCTGTTGAACATTCTTACCAAAAAACGGAGCTTCAATTGCAATTTCATCAGGATTATAATGAATAAGCATTGATGCAAAACAATTTTGTGGCTACAACTTAATATTGAAAATGATAAGGCTAAAGAAATTGCCACAAAAAATAAAATTTATTATATAAAAAATAATGTTAAGTAGTAAATGATAACATACAATTGGTCATACAGTTAAGTAAATTTTAGATAATGCAAGATCTTAGACTTATTTTATGAATCATTCTTTATCTTATCCTCACAATTAAATCGATTTTTACACGAATCTTCACGAACATTAAAGTTAGGTCTACCGATAATCATAGCACAATTGTTACAGACTTTGATGCAGTTTGTGGACACAGTGATGGCCGGACACGTCAGTTCCAAAGATTTGGCGGGACTTGCTATTGCAACGGCAATCTACCATCCAGTTTTTTTACTTATGTTGGGGATTTTGATTGCTTTAGGTTCGATTATAGCTCAGCTATTTGGGGCAAGAAAACCTGCAGAAATTGTTACAAATGTAATTCAGGGACTCTGGTTAAGCCAGGTTTTAGCGCTGGTGAGCATTCTAATTTTATCTAATTCCGAGCCAATTTTGCATTTTATGGGATATGAAGCAAAGGTGATTCAGGTTGCCGGAGATTATTTAAAGGCTTTGTGCTGGGGAATGCCAGCCGTTTATGCATATATCGTATTACGGATGTTTAATGAAGGCTTGTCGATCACTCGTCCAAATATGTATTTTTCGCTAATTGGACTGGCAATCAATATCTTAGGAAACTATACACTCATGTTTGGTCACTTCGGTTTTCCTGCCCTTGGAGCAGTTGGTGCAGGATGGACAACAAGCATGGTGCACTGGGTTATGTTCAGTGTAATGCTAGCATTTTGTTTAAAAGGCTCACTGTTTAAAAGCTATAGAAAATTTTTGTATTTTAGTGGCCCCGTCTGGCTTCATCTCCGTGAAATTTTGCGAATCGGCTTACCAAACGGTTTCAGCTTCGCAGCTGAAGTTGGAATGTTCGCAATGGTTTCCTTGCTGATGGGAACTTTTGGGGTTTCGGCAATTGCAGGACATCAGATAGCAATCAATGTTGCTTCGTTAACATTTATGATACCAATGGGACTTTCAATTGCCATAACTATAAGAGTGGGACAGGCGAAGGGCAGGGACAATTGTATTGAGGCTCGATATATAGGGTATGCTGGAATTTTACTCTGTATTATTGTCATGGCAGTATCAGCATCTATATTTGTTATAGTTCCGGAAATGATCGTAGGATTATATACGAAGGATCTGCAAGTCCAGACGCTGGCAATACAATTACTTTATATGGCAGCGATATTTCAGTTGTCAGACGGAATGCAAGTAGGTGCATTGGGCGCCCTGCGTGGACTTAAAGACACAAAGATACCGTTAGTTGCAAATATAGCAGCATACTGGGGCTTAGGCCTGCCTTTAGCCTACCTGGTGGGAATCCATTTTAATGTTGGTCCTACAGGCATGTGGGTCGGCCTGATTACCGGCTTGAGTACTGCTGCTGTTTTTCATAGTTGGAGATTTCGAATTTTGACCAACCGCCTTTTAATCTTACCTTCTTCACGAAAATTTACATGAAGAAGGTAAGATTTTGCGAATGAAATCTGATTAATATAATCTTTTTTATTTTATCAAAAGACTAAACATCATTTACTTAAGTTTGGAATCCTAATTGCAGGAGAGATGATTCAAAATTCTTAAAATAATTTGTATGTTTGATTCGCAATTTTAGAATACAGGCATTAAATTTTCCCAATATCAGCAGAATACTATTAAACAGGAATAATATGGCAGAACAAACCGGCGCTCTTGCAGATGTCAGGTTACAGTTTCAGGATTTTTTTGGTTCATTAAGTCTTGCTAAGCGAATCACAATTTTGGTGGTCCTTGGAATAATTCTCATCGGAATGGTGAGTATGATTTTTGTAGCAAACCAATCATCTTGGGCTCCGCTTTATTCTAACATGGAACCAGGCGATGCTGCCGCTATAGTTGAAAAACTCCAGGAAAACCAGATTCCTTATTTGATTGCTCCAGGTGGAAGGACCATAATGGTTGAGCCGCACAAGGTAGATCAAGCCCGCTTAATTTTGGCCAAAGAAAAAGTTACGCCGGGAGGTGGAGTCGGATTTCTTGATCTGTTTTCTACACCAAGTCTAGGTGAAACCGAATTTCAGCAAAATGTTAAATTCCGTGTAGCTCAGGAAGGTGAGCTGGCGCGGCTGATTTCCACTATTAATGTAGTAAAATCAGCAAAAGTTTCATTAGCTATTCCCAAAAAAACTTTATTTTCAGATAGTCAGGAAGAAACAACTGCTGCAATCGCACTAAATCTCACCAGCAGTGGAGCAGGCAGAAAACAAATTGAAACTATTGTTCACTTGGTTGCCAGTGCTGTTGAAGGTCTTTCCCCACGTAATGTTAAAATAACAGACCAAAGTGGAACGCTGCTCAGTAAAGGTTTTGCTGATTCTTCTGCTGGTGGAAAGATGAACGATAATTACTCATATAAAAGTCGTTTTGAAAAGGAACTGGAAGCAAAAGTAGTCCGGCAAATAGAGGAGGTTGTTGGTAAAGACCGTGTAAGAGTAAATGTTTCAGCTACCCTGCGTTTTGATAGGCGAACAATCAAGGAAGAACTGGTGGATCCTGATCAAACGAGTGTCGTCAGTGAGCAAGTTGTTGATGAGTCTTCAACCGGAACACGATCAGTTCCTGTGGGGCCTGCCGGAGTAACAACGAATCTACCTGAAGCAACAGGCAGGGAAGCAGCAACTGTCTCAGAATTCAGCAAGAAAAATTCCACTCGCAATTTCGAAAGCAGCCGCCGGGAAATAGTTCTGGAGTCTGCGGTGGGAGAAGTAGAGCGCCTGAGCGTTTCTGTGCTTCTTGACAACAGGCGTTCGCAAATACTGGACGAAAGCGGAAATACAATAGGCCGAACTAACACACCCTGGACTGAAGCAGAAAAAGAAACTATTATTGGACTGGTAAAAGCAGCAATGGGCTTCAACGTAAAGCGTGGTGACAGTGTTTATGTTGGAAACATGCCTTTTGAAGCTGCAGTTGAAGATGATAAGGCTAATGAAATTGAGTCCACTAGAGTCAGGAACAAGTTTATACTGGATATTGTGCGTTATGTGGCTCTTGGTTTTGCCATTTTATCTCTCATTATGTTTGTAATACGTCCTATGGTTCAGCGGCTCAGTTCCAAACCTGAAGACCTTGATCTCCTCATGGGAATGCCGGCAACGATTGGTGAGCTTGAAGAAGAGGAGTTAGAAGTCCCAACTGAGCGAGAATCTGGAATTCCTCCGAGGGAAAAAATTCTCGAAATTGCCAAGCAGGATCCACTCAAGACATCCGCACTCATCCATACCTGGCTCCGCGAACGATGATAAAGTTAATTCAGTATTCAGATTTTGTGGTGCAGTTAATAAATCTTTCTTCCACTTTTAACTAAATCCTGAATACCAGATCCTTAATCCTAAATAATATAACATTGTTCTAACCATGTTAGAAGATAGTGAGTTCAAACCTTTTAACTTGACCGATTTCACGGTTGCTGAAACTCTGCCTGAAGATTCTGAAAGTTTATCTGCAACTCAGGAAGATGGTCAAGATGGAACCGAAATTGAAGAATCAGAAATTTCAGATCGTCTCGCTTCCTTCAAACCCTTAATTATTAATGAACAAGGACGCTCTGAGGAATTTGATGCAGATGGTTCAATCGATTTGGCAGACAGAAGGACTGATGCAGAAAAAATTCATTTGTCTCAGGAATTTAGAACAGCTGAATTTTTTCAGGAAAACAGTCTCCTGACAAATGCAGAAAATTTTTCTGAAACTATTAGAGATGGAGCAAACCTTTACAAAACTCAGTTGCTAACAAAAATCGAAGAACAGGCAACTGATTCCAAACGAATTCACCAAAATACTGTTGCTGATAATCATGAGGCAGAAGAGGAGAGAAAAAAGCTGTTGTCTGCTACAGAAGAAAAAGTCGATGAAATAAAAAAGGAGGCCTTCAATGAAGGTTTTGAGGCAGGGCGTCTTAAGGGAATGCAGAAGCGCTATGATGAGGCGGGGTCCTTGGTTTTGCAGGTAAATTCGGTAATGGAACAATTGAATTCCTTACGGCAAGCAGTTCGGTTTCAGGCGGAAAAGGAATTAGTGGAATTGGCGTTGCAGATCGCAAAGAAAGTGGTTGCCGAAGAAATTAAACTGCCAAATGATGTTATAAAAAATATCGTAACGGCTGCACTTCATGAAACAGAAGTGCAAGGTAAAATCTATCTGTATTTGCATCCGGATGACTACGAATTCCTGCTAAAGAGCAAGGCAGATTTAGAACGTTATTTAAATGAAGAGCAAACACTTGTTCTTCGACAAAATCCGGAATTGAAACCCGGTTCTATTTATGTGGAATCTGATGAAGAAATAATCAGCCGTTCAATAGAGGATCAGTTTGATAAACTGGAAGAAACTTTGACAGAACAAATAGAAAATCGCCATGCTCAATTATCAGAAGTCGATCTCGATGCACACGATTTTTCAATACAGACTTCCTCGGACGATGCTGCAAATACAGATTCTGCTGCTGTTCATTTACAGGACGTGGGAGAAGTGAATTCTCCGGCAGAAACAGATGAGAAGGCAGAACTTAAAAAAGTGGATGCTGAAAAAAGTACAGTAAAAGATACAGAGGAAATTGCTCAGAAAACTATGCCCGTTGACTCAAGTGAAGTTGACGATAATGAAAAACCCATGACACAGTCTGGATCAGTTGATTTACGTGAAATGGATGAAACAGACCTTTCCAAAGAGGCAACAGATACAACTTTGGAAACAGAATCAATTGAAACAGAAGAACAAGAACAGCAAACAAAACCTGAAGAAAATAAGGAGCCGGAACTGGAAACTGAAGCCGCCAATACTGAGGAGTCAGTGCCGGACACAGAGACTGATGAGTCTGCAGAGCTAGATCCGCCAAAATGATAAGATTATTTCAGAAACAAAAAATATCAGGATTCCCAAATTATTATTTGCAGCCCCTTATACATAAACACAAAATTCCAAAACCTGAACTTTTTTAATTTTCATGCTTTCAGAAACTCCTGCATCAGAATTACCTGTTTATTCCAACCTTGGGACATACATCAGTGAAATAGAGAAATTCCCTGCTGTGCAAAAGGAAGGACGCGTAATGCAGGTAATTGGGCACATGGTGGAAGCTACAAATCCAGGTTGTTCTGTAGGAGGTATGTGTAGAATTTATAATCCGGCAACAAAAAGCTCCGTTACTGCAGAGGTCGTCGGATTCAGGAAAGACCGGATGCTCATTATGCCTCTGCATAACGCACACGGGATCGGCCCAAAGTGCCGGATTATCCCGGAAGATAGACCGGCTATGGTACCAGTAGGTGCAGGATTGCTGGGAAGAGTGATAGATCCTTTGATGCGTCCGATGGACGGGCTGGGTGAACTGTCAACTTCAACTGAGGTACCTTTATATCCGGAAGTTGTAAATCCAATGAATCGCCAACGTATCAAAAAACCTTTGGATGTTGGAGTAAGATCTATAAATGCATGCCTGACCTGTGGCAGAGGACAGCGTATCGGTATAATGGCTGGATCCGGTGTCGGCAAATCAGTTTTGCTTGGAATGATGGCACGTTACACAGATGCGGACATAAACGTCATTTCACTTGTAGGAGAGCGGGGCAAGGAGGTCAGGGAATTTATTGAAGATAATTTGGGCGAAGAAGGAATGCGCCGTTCGATTGTGATTGTGGCTACATCAGATCAACCGCCGCTACTAAGAATGCGTGGAGCATACATTGCCACCTCAATTGCCGAACACTTCCGCAACGAAGGCAAGGATGTACTACTTTCTATGGATTCTCTCACACGTTTTGCTATGGCGCAGCGTGAAATTGGGTTGGCTGCAGGCGAACCTCCTACCACAAAAGGTTATCCCCCCTCTGTATTTGCTTTGTTAGCTGGACTGCTTGAACGCACGGGAACTCATGACGGACCTGGTTCGATTACAGGATTTTACACTGTTCTTGTTGAAGGCGACGATGTAAATGATCCAATTGCCGATGCAATTCGTGCAATAGTTGACGGGCATATCATTTTAAGCCGGGGAATTGCGGAAAAGGGTACGTATCCCGCGGTTGACTTACTTTCTTCCACAAGCCGGGTTATGGTGGATGTCGTCGGTGAAAAACACCTTAAACTCAATCAAATCATGCGCCGTACCCTGGCTACCTACAGGGAGGCTGAAGACCTGATAAATATCGGAGCTTATGTCAAGGGAAGCAATCCTGAAATAGACTATGCAATCACAAAAAAACCGCTAATTCAGAAATTCATTCAGCAGGGCATGAACGAACATACTGATTTGAAAGAGTGTGAAGAGCACATCCTTCAAATTTTCGGTGACCGTTTGGAAGAAGACACGACTCCGGAAGAAAATTCTGCTTAACCATACAGAATCAATAACAGCACAGGATCTTCCAATTTTTCAGTTTCGAATTAACTGTATCTCGGCAAGAACTAAGCAATACAGTTGCGTTTACTTATGAGAGTAAAAGAGGATAAAACTATTAAAAGATGAAATTCATGACTCTGGGATCAAACTCACCCCCCGTGCACGCAAAGTGATAAAGACTGCAGTATCCAAATTATGTTTAATCTCCACCTGATTGTCAATCACAAATAACTCCCCAAGAATACAATCCACAGTATATTCGATATGACCACCTAAATAGATGGCTTTTAGAATCGTTCCTTGGATACTATTTTTATTTCCTGATTGACTCAGGCAGATAGACTGAGGACGAATTGCCACACTCACTTCACCGGACACCAATCCCCGGTTGGGCAAGTTTACCCCAATTCCACCAATATCAACATTAGCACTAATACCATCAATTTTCAGAATTTGTGCTTTCACTATATTTGCGTCACCAATAAAGTCGGCAACAAAGAGATTAACCGGCTCTTCATAAAGTTGTTGGGGAGTTCCTTCTTGATCTATCACCGCTTCATTCATGACAAAGATTGTATCCGAAACCGCAAGAGCTTCTTCCTGATCGTGGGTAACATAAACTGTGGTCAATTCCAATTTCTGCTGTAACTCCCTGATTTCTTCCCGTACTCTGCGGCGCAGTTTTGCGTCGAGGTTAGAGAGTGGTTCGTCAAAGAGTAGTACTTCAGGTTCCAGTACAAGCGCCCTTGCCACAGCCACCCGTTGTTGTTGTCCCCCGGACAGCTCACTCGGTAATCTTTCGCCAAAACCTGACAGGCTGACCAATTCTAAACCCTCCAGTGCTTTTTCACTTACTTCCTCTTTCGAGAGCCGACTCATCGTCAGACCGTACGAGACGTTTTGCATCACAGTCATATGAGGAAAGAGTGCGTATGACTGGAACACCATGCTCACATCCCTATCAGAGGCCGAAAGCCGTGTGACCTCCTTGCCGCCAATAAAAATGCTTCCTGCCGTAGCCATTTCCAGACCGGCAATCAGCCTAAGTGTGGTAGTCTTTCCGCAACCAGACGGACCCAACAATGTAACGAGTTTTCCGCGTTCTATAACAAAACTTAGGTCACGGACTGCCTGCACGTCGCCGTAAGATTTGGTCACATGTTTAAATTCAACGGCTTTTTCCATAGTAATCTATTCTGAGTTTAAATTGTTAAAGCTTCTGTTTCCCGTCTGCCAATTTCCCGTTTACCAACTGCGAACTGGATCAATGCTATCGCGCAGAGCATTACTATAATCAGTACAGATGAATAGGCTATAGCCAAACCGTAATCTCCAAACTCAACCCTACCGAGAATGTAGGAAGTCGCCATATCGTAGTCGGCACTGACAAGGAAGATGACCGCACTGATTGCTGTCATCGCCCGCACAAAACCAAAGACAAGTGCGGCCATCAACGCCGGACGCAGCAGTGGTAAAAGAATACGCCGGAGCGTTGTAAATGATCGCGCTCCGAGCGTAAGGGAGGCTTCGTCCAAGCTGGGATCCAACTGACTCATTGCAGCAATCCCAGCCCGGATACCCGTTGGCATGTTCCGAAAGATGAAGCAGACCACAAGGATCACACCGGTTCCGGTGATTTCTATTGGTGGAACGTTGAAAGCAAGGATGTAGCCGACACCGATCACGGTTCCGGGAACGGCGAAACTGAGCATAGTCAGGAACTCAAAGATATCTTTGCCCCAAAACCTATGCCGGACGAGAATATATGCGATCAACAAGCCTAAACCTGCTGTAAGTGGAGCAGAGATTACCGAGATTTGCAGTGTTGTCCAGAACGAATTCCATGCTGCGCCTTCCCAGATGAGGCCGTATTCCTCAGACCAATAAAGGGAGAACTCTGCAATGTAGTGCTTGAGCGTGAAGTTGTGCTTGTACCCCCAGGTTTCCACAAAACCCCCAAAGAGGATCATTCCGTACACAATCAAGCTCATGACAACAAATGGCAGGGCTGTAAGGTATGCCCCCCACGCCACTCGCTTGGGAAGCCGTACATGCACTCCGGAATCACCTTTTCCGGTGATGGTCGCATAGGATTTCTTACCGAGCCAGCGCCGTTGGGCGTAGAACGCAGAAAGTGTAAAAAGCAGCAGCACAATCGCCAGCACTGCCGCCATGCCTGAGTCCCCCTGCGCTCCGACAATAGCAAAGAATATTTGTGTCGACAGTACCTCATATTGTCCGCCCAGTACAAGCGGGTTACCGAAATCCGCCAAACTTTCAATAAAGCCGAGCAGAAACGCGTTGGCGATTCCGGGTCGCATCAGCGGAAAAGAAACCGTCCAGAAGGTTTGCCAGGGCGAAGCCCGCAGGGTTTGGGCTGCTTCTTCCATGGAAGGACTGACTCCTTCCACAACTCCGACGAGGACGAGAAAGGCAATCGGTGTGAAGGCCAAAATCTGTGCGATAAGAATTCCCGTCAGCCCATAAAGCCAGCGGCTGGGTGGAATACCAAAAGCCCACTCCAAAAAGACGTTCACCGCACCTGCCCGCCCAAACAAAAGTATGAGCGCAAGACCGATCACAAATGGTGGGGTGATGATGGGAAGCAGTGAAACTGTGCGGACGAAGCCCTTGGCCTTAATACCAGTACGCGTCACCAAAAGCGCGAAGGCCAAGCCCAATACAGTAGTGGACGTCCCTACCAACACTCCCATCCATAGAGAATTCCACGCGACTCCACAATTGAGCTCACTACTGAGGCAGGCCAGCCCCCAGATATTATGAGAAGTAATTTTCTCCAGAAATAGGGAAAATACATAGTTGCCTTCGTCATCTTGCAAGGCGTTAATGAGTATGCGTCCGACGGGGAAGAAGACAAAGACAGTGACCATGGTAATAGTAAGGCCAATGGATCCGGAGACAAAGACATCACCTTTGATCGCCCCTCTAGCTGCTAAGCCCTGTGTGAACAGGAAAAGGAAACCGCTGGCAACGAGCAAGGCCCCATAACCCATTCCAAATTGTGTCTGTGTAGTAGGACCAAAAAAGTCTCCGAGGAAAACCCAACCCCAGCCATGGAGGCCGAGGACGAAGCCCTGAATAAGCATATAGATCAAGCCAAAACCTCCACCGAATAATAAAGCAGCCACATGACGTCGATCTGTCCTTGGCCAAATCAGGGCGGGGAGAGGAACCAGCAATGCCAGCGCCACTGGCCAAAGCCACCAACGCTGGTGCATTGTAATTTGCAGGATGGCTGGAGAGTACTCATCGAAAGTCGGATAACCTTCTGTGAGCCAGATAAAACTCCAAAAACCGTCGTATGCTGCATACCATGGTAGGATGAGGAATCCTGTCCAGGCAATTATGAGCCAGAGCTTCAAAGAGTAATTGCTTTGGATGAATTTCTCCGGAGAACCTGAAGAGTTTTCCGGAGAGAGTGCTTTTGAATTCACCTGGGTAACACTTTGACATCAGTGTCCCACTTCTTCAGCAAACGGGTCCGCTCAGCTTTAGAACCATACAAAGCATGATTGTAGTCAATCAGCTTGATGCTGCTGACATCCGGAGCTTCCGGAGCACTGATGGCATTCTTATTGGAAGGCACCTGGTATGACTTCACCTCTGCCGACCTGCTCTGCACGTCAGCAGTAAGAGCGAAATCAATAAATTTCTTGGCGTTTTCCAGATTGCGGGCACCTTTGATGATGCTCGCAGAGCCTATTTCGTAGCCCGTCCCCTCGCACGGCGAAACCGCTTCGATAGGGAAGCCCTTTACCGCCTGTTTCACTGCGCCATGTACAAAAACGATGCCGACTGTTATCTCTCCACGGGCAGCAGCTTTGATCCCTGCTGATCCGGACTTGGTATACTGGCTAATATTACGGTGCAACCCCTTCATGTAGTTGAAACCGCTATCCTCTCCAAAGAGTTGTACCATTGAAGCCAGAGTTGTGTAGGCCGTTCCGGAAGTGCTGGGGTAGGCCATCATGATCTCGTCCTTGTAGGCCGAATGCAGCAAATCGTTCCAGCACTTTGGCACCGGCAAGCTTTTTTTAGCGAGGAGTTCACGGTTGTATCCAAAACCCAAAGCACCCAAATAAATGCCCACGGTTTTACCGCCCGTGGCTTGGTGCGGAGTCTTGGCCCAGTCGTGCAACTCACCCAATTTAGGGGAGTTGTATGCTTGTGTCAAACCTTCCTCTGCCGCCTGCAGGTGCGGATCTCCTGTCCCCCCCCACCAGACATCACCCTTGGGATTCGATTTCTCCGCCCGAATCTTAGTCAGGGTTTCCCCGGAACTCGCGCGAGTCATGCTCACACGGATGCCGGTGCGCTTCTCAAACTCTTTTTTCATAAGCTCGCACCAAGGTATATCCGTACTGCAATAGTAAGTAAGTCGTCCCTGGGCGTACAAAGGCAATGCAATCATCAATAACAGCAAAGACAACAGTGTCATTCTAATATTCTCATATTAACTCCTTTGAAAAGGGTTAAGCAAAAAAGGAATTCTCACCATTAAGAAATCCTAAGGAAATCCCAGTTAAACAAAAGGAAAATCCAAGAGCAAACAGTCTCACACAATCATACAATTATTGTCAATATTTTATTTCGTACTTTATCCAAGCGTGGCATTGACTTTACACCTTTACATGGACGCTACAATAACTCTTCATGGGGCTTACTAAAGCTTTTCCCAATGATTGTAGTTTCATATGCAGTTGGTTTAGCAATTGAACAAATATTCTACCTTTGTGGGACTTCAGAATTATGAAATATTATTTTCAAATGCAACATTCTGGAGTATCCGTAGAAAACACTCTATATTTAAAGTTCATGAGCGTGATCTTTCATCTCCTAATTGAAATGACATTTACTTTGCTGTTAAATTCCAAAGTAGTAAATTCTACAATCAAACTTATCTTAAGAGTTTTCTATATAATGCCGTGGGTGTACACCGCAGTAATCATCGCCATCATTTGGCGTTTACTTTTGGACCCGAGTGGCGTGACAAACTATCTATTGATGGATTTTGGAATAACTGATAGTTATATAGAGTAGTTCTCATCCTAGGCAACTGCAATTCATGCTCTCACTTTCGTAAATATTTGGGCTGGGTATCCATTATATATGGTCAGCCTGCTTGCAGGCCTTCAAGGAGTGTCCACAGAATTATATGAGGCTGCAAGCATTGACGGTTCAAATGAATTTCAAAAAAATAACAGTTTCTTTTCTATTATTAATATTAATAAAATCATAATTAGTATCGCCATGCTTGACTTCATATGGACTATGCAGGTGTTCCCTCTCGTCTGGATGACTACAGGTGGAGGCCCTATCCATGCTACCGAGATGCTGAGCACCTTTACATATAAACTAGCCTTTCAGTAGTTACAAGTTTTCTCTAGCATCCGCGAGCGCTGTGATCATGCTGTTCCTATCCATGAGAGTAACGCACTTCTACATCAAATATCAGAAGTCTAGGAGATTAAAGTATGGCAAAACCATTTAGCATTCTTAACATCGCGACCTATATAGGGCTGGCAATTGGCCTTGTATATGCGTGGTTCCCTGTCGTATGGATGTTCTTTAGTTCCCTGAAATCCAACAGAGAAATTTTTTCTTTACCACCTGAATTATTTCCAAAGGAATACACTCTGAAGGCGTATCATAGTATCTTCGGCAGTCCGATGAAAGTCCGGTTCTTTCTTAACAGCTATCTTGTAACTACAGTGGTCACACTTCTCATTTAGCCGACATTCTTACAAGCTGAAGAAACCGTTGAATCTTTTCATCATCAGTACGCAGACAGTTCCGCCGATCTCCCTCCTGATTCCTTATTTCGGAGATGACTGGGTACTTCAATACCTTGCCTAAAGAACTAGACGAAGCAGTAATAATTGACGGAGGTTCAAGCTTTACTGCTCTCTGGCGTGTGCTTGTACCAGACTCGATTCCAGGCATTGTCGCAACCGGCGTCTATACATTCTAGCCTCTCTTGGAATGAACTCCTTTTTGCTCTAACTCTCACCAAGTCAACGGAGATGCGTAACTGTACCCATCGGCATCCAGCTCTTGATGGGACAACACGCTTACGAATGGAATGAGATGATGGCGATGAGCATACTGGGTACGTTTCCTGTTCTTATCATGTACATGGTGGCCCAGCGGTATTTCCTCGAAGGTTTGACTGCCGGTTCAGTTAAAAATTGATGAGATACCAAATTACCTGATATACGAAAGACTATCTAAGACAACAATCTATAATTTTTTATTATGAATATTAACTAAAATCCAATATATTGATCTTTTGGTTATTATTAATAGATTGAATTAATATAATAATCTCTCTCACCTCTCAATACTTATTTTAAATTATGTAAAGTAATAAATGAAATGATTAAAAACAGTATGAAAAATCATTCCCACGGTTTCCTTGGGAATGCAGTTTCTGAACGCTCTGCTGTCAAAATGGACGGAAGGCGTCTCAGTTCGGAGAGAAGGAACAATAACGTTCCCTAAGTTATAACCAATTCCTACAACATTCAATGAAAGTAAATACAATGGAAAAAAGCCTAGATATAAAACTGAAAAAAACTGTCCAAGGAAATTATAAACCTTCTGATTTCATCATTGCTGATGCTAAGGATGGTGATATGGGGGGTGGGATAACAGCATTTGGTCAAGTACCTGAAGATCCTAGCCGATCAAAATCATATACTGGCCATTTGGAAGCTATGCGTGAGATGACTAGCAGCAAACTTATCGATATAATGTTGATGTCTGTTTCAGGCGCGGAAAGACTCGTAAATGATGATGTTTTTAAAAATTCTGCAGTAACACCTGCAGTGCGTTTGAACGACACTTCGGATATTTGGGGTCCACGTGGTTCCAAATATAAAATTCATCCAGCGCATAATTTCCGATCTGCAAGAATTGATAAAGTTGTTCCATTAGTTGATCTAGGTCTATATTCTATAACCTTTTCAAATGATCTTAAAAGAGATCTTGCTTCATTAAATGAATTTCATAGTTTTTTAGATAATATTTCTGGGAAAAAGTTGCGTTATTTTTTGGAGGTATTTAACCCACAAATTGATATCGGCATTGATAAAGAAAATTTACCTGGATATGTGAATGATTCTATTGTTAGATCCCTTGCAGGGCTTACTAAAGAGGACAGTCCACTTTTCCTAAAGATGCCTTTCAACGGTCCCAAGGCTATGGAGGAACTTTGTCAATATGATCCGGGTAATCTTATTGTTGGAGTTCTTGGTGGTGGAATAGGAACAACCCGTGATACATTTGAATTAATTAGACAGAGTGAAAAATATGGTGCTAGGGTTGCACTTTTTGGAAGAAAAATACTCTTTGCAGAAGTACCTAAGCTAATCGTTACTATGATGCGCGCAGTTGTCCAAGGAGAACTGAGTACAGAGGAGGCAGTTAAAATGTATCATTCACAGATTAGAGAAATGGGAATATCCCCTAAGACATCGTTAGAAAATGATCTAAAGATTACAGATCCAGTATTATTAAAGGATATCTAGCCGTATCAGAGACAAACTTTGGGCGAACAAATCGTATTAGGACTTGGAAATAATATCGATTATGAAATTGTTTGGGACTCTCAGGTTCTTGAACGGCTAATTATTGAGTTTGAAATAAGAGACTCTGAAATTTGCACTGATATTCAAATTTTTAGTATCCGTGACTTAGTTGTATCAATTTTGGGATTCTTGAAAAGTGAGTCCGGGGGAGAGCGTTTCGTAACTTCATTAGAAATCATACTGGATTTCGCGAGCCTCTTCGAGAAAAGAATCACCATGGGTGGGACTTCATTGAGAGCAGCAATTGCAATGCGTAAGATTGGATATAATTCTGCGTTGCATCTAGTAACTATTAACGATTTAGTTCGAAAAATGATCCCACAAGAGATCCCATGGGTTTGTAGCAATGACTCAGATAGTTTTTATCCACACCTAATAGTACAGTTTAACAAGGGAACTTGCGTTCAGGGTGGTAATGTCTCGATCAATACCAAAAGTGCTAACCGCATTATCTATGTGAACGATCATGATAATGTTAGCTATGGAGATAAGTCCTGAATTAGAATCCTTGTCCACTGATGCACGTGTATTTCTTATCTCTGGATTCAATGCTATGCAGAGCGGGGAACTACTGTCTGACAAACTCGGAAAGCTCCTAAGTATAATTAAATCATTACCATCCGAGACCGTCGTGTTCTATGAAGATGCGTGCTACCATAACTTGAATTTAAACAAGCTAGTTCGCGAGTACTTGATTGCAGTGATAGACATCTTCAGCTTGAATGAGGACGAGATGCAAGAATATTTGGGTAGGAAAATCATGTTGCTTGATCCTGTCGATGTTTTTGCTGCTTTGCAAGAACTGCATCGACTTCTACCTGTACCTACGCTAGTAATTCATACCAAGGATTGGGGTTTAGTCTATGGTGAAAATGTATTCCAGTATGCAAAATCCTTGAAAAGTGGGATCACCATGGCGACCACACGTTTCCGTTTTGGCGATGATTTTTCTCATTCAGACTATTTGGAAACTGAAGGACTCCCTTCAGATATGGAAAAAACAAAATTTGCTGTCACGCTCAGCAAATTAGTAGGAGACAAGGTTTACTGCCTCCCTTCTTTTCAAGTGAAGGAGACAAATGTCACAAACGTTGGTTTAGGAGATTCTTTTGTAGGAGGTTTCTTATCGGCATTGGTTGAAAGATAAAGTAAATAAATCATACAAAAATAATAAAGTTTAATGTAATCTTTATCAAACATTTTATCTTATAACAGTTTCTGTCTAACTGCTAATTTGGAAAGTGTTGAGACCTTCATAGAACGTCCTTTACGTTGTATAAAGGTTAAGCAAAAAAGGAATTCTAACCATTGAGAAATCCTAAGGAAATCCCAGTTAAACAAAAGGAAAATCCGAGAGGAAACAGTCTCACACAATCATACAACTATTGTCAATATTTTATTAGAAAGTCTAAAATAATTTTAATTCCTTTACTAAAAGTACTAATATTTTAATCCTGTTCGCATTTCTTTTTTTAACAGAATGTTTACAACGCTTTTCATTATTCACCTTTCTTGACAATCCACTCATGTTCAGGATCATTATAAAATTTCCAAATCCGTTTTGGGCCCGCCATCACATTCAGGTAATACAGATCATATCCATGTGGCGCACCGACTGGATGATAACCACGAGGGACCTGAACAACATCCTGATTGTGAACCGTCATGGTTTCATCCAGGCTTCCATCATCTGTATAAACACGCTGAAAAGCAAAACCCTGGGGCGGATCAACATGAAAATAATATATTTCTTCCAATGATGATTCTTCCGGTAAATTGTCCGAATCATGCTTGTGCGGCGGGTAACTCGACCAGCTTCCGTTTGGTGTAATTACTTCTACCACTAGCAGGTTATCTGCTTTTGCCGTTTCCGGAAGAATATTACAGATGTGACGAATATTGGTTCCATTTCCTCTTGTTTCGTAGGTCATATCATCCGGAGAAATTAAACGAGCTGGATAATTCCCTTTCCCCGGAGCAGAGCATACTGCCAGTTCCAGATCAGTAAGCGCTTCTACTTCAAACCTATCATCATTGGGGATATAAACGGCGAAGGGCGGTTTCCATTCTTCGCCGGCAGCTTCGGCAAAAACGTTCATACGTTCGCCCAAATTATCCCATGTTTCATCACGGGATTTTATATCGGCTCTTCCGGAGACTAAGACCAAACAAGCTTCACGGCTCCCTGTTTTCTGTTGTAATGATTGTCCGGATTTGAGTTTAAAAACATCAAAACCCACATATTTCCAGCCGGCAGATTCCGGAGTGATATTTTGGATGCGCCCTTCAGAATTGATAGGCTGTACGCGTGAAAGTAAAGAAGTCATAATATGTCAGTTAAATGTTGTGCCAAATATCAATCACCTGTTGGTAACGTTCTGCAATCATCTCAGATACTTCAGGCTTGTTAATTTTTCCCTCTGCAAACTGCTCCCATGCTTCCCAGAAGATACTGCGCCCAATGGCGAATCCACAAGTATGCGGTGTTGAACGGGCTACGCTAAACCATGTTTTGAATTGTTCGATCGGAGCATTTTTTCCAAGAATAATTACTCCAACATCCGGATCGTATTTATCCAGAGTTGCGGTCATAGTTTGCCACTCTTTTTCTGTGTCGAGAGCGGTGATTTTCCACCAAAATGGGGAAATTCCGGCTTGATAAACTTCAGAAATTGCTTCTCCTAAAGATGATACGGTTTCTGGAAAATCTTCCGGAATAATCAATTCGATCATCAGTTTGCGTTTGAGTGCTGTGCAGACTTCGTTTAATTTTCGGAGTTGACTGAGTTGTACCTTTTTTTCTTCCGTACTCATTTGTGTATGAAAATGCCACAAAACCTTCACAAACCAACCTGCCGGTCGTTCCAGGAGTTGTAGATAAAGTGAACCATCCTTTAACCAACTCAGTGGAAATGCTCCAGCTTTTTCAATTGGTACACCGATAACGTAATTTGCATCGGCAGAATTATTAAGGATGGTTTGACCAAATTCCGGATCAATTAAAATGGCGAGCCCTTTATTTTTGGTAGATTCTTGGACTTTTTGAAAACCTTTATAAACTTCTTCTTTAAATGTTGGAATCAAATCCAACGGCAAATCATTTTCGCAGCAACTGTCTTCAAATTGAGTACGATGATCAAAAGCCAAAATCAACAATTCTTCTTTTTGCGGATGTCCTAATTCTGTTCTCAGGTGCAGTTGCTGCATTTTTGGCCAGAACGTCTGGTGTGGCTGCAGCGCCAAATTTGGAGCATCATCGAAGTGCCGGATGAGATGTTCAATTTCTGCAAAAGAAGGTGCAGCCGGAGAACATCCGTGCCGTGTTACCACCAGTGCCCCGCAGGCATTTCCGTAAAGTGCGCAGGTTTCCATAGTTTCATTTCGGAGCCATCCACGCAAAAAACCACTCATAAAAGCATCACCCGCACCGAGGACATTCAGCACCTCAATTTTAAAGGAACGAGCGGAAACCGGTTTAGCTGAATCCGGAGAATAAACTTCGCAACCGTCCGCACCTCGTTTGAGCACGACGGTTGCCGACGATTGCTGCCGAATGGCGGACAAACAACTCTCCAGCGTTTCAGCACTGTCCGCGACAGATTTACCTGCGCAAATCTGTACTTCTTCTTCGGTACCGACTATCAAATCGAGTTCTGCAAGAAAGGGCTGGATCTCCCGTGTGACCTTTTCGGAAGCGACAAAACGCGTTTCTCCGTCTCCCGCATCTGTCAAGCCCCACAAAACCGGACGATAATCAATGTCCATAATTACAGCACATCCGGATTCTTTAGCTACCTTCACGGCTTGCCGAGTGGCCTCCCGCATCGATGGTGTGGACAGTCCGGTTCCAGTAATCAACAAGGCTTTGGCGTTTTTGAAAATTTCCGGATTTGCATCGCTGGGAAGAATCTGCATGTCTGCGCAATTTTCCCGATAAAAGATCAAGGGGAAACGCTCCGGAGGATTCACACCGAGCAAAACAAGTGCTGTTAAATGTTCCGGAGTGTTTCGCAAAAGCGAAGTATCGACGCCTTCTTTTTCCAGTGTATTTCGTAAATAAACACCCATATCGTCGGTTCCGATGCAGGAAAACATAGCTGATTTCAGTCCCAAACGGGCCGTGCCGACAGCAGTATTTCCAGCACATCCACCCAAATATTTGCGAAAACTTTGCGCGTCCTCCAGTGAACTGTGTACCTGTTCTGCATAAAAATCAACAGCAACACGACCCATGCAGATCAGGTCAAGCGGTCTTGAATTATCTATTAAGTTAGCTGTATTTGACATATTTTAGATGATTTAAACAGATTCTACTTTTACAGGTTTTCCGCTCTTTAGTGATTGCTGTGCTGCGAGCGCAATCAAGACCGGAGCAAGGCCGTCAGTTCCAGAAACAGCAGTTGGTTCGTTTCCTCTGACAGCATCGACAAAGGCCTGCATTTCTGCCACAAAAGCGTTTTGTAGCGTTCCAGAAAAAAGTAAAGCGGTTTGTCCCTGATAGTTCCGGATTCGTTGAGAACGACCATTGAAGTTGGAGTATTATTATCCGCCATTGCAGTTCCTTTTGCACCGAACACTTCAACACGCTGATCATAACCGTAGACTGCTTTTCGGCTGTTTTCGATAATGCCGAGTGCACCGTTGGCAAATTTAAGTGAAATTACAGCCGTATCAATGTCACCTGCTTTGCCGATTTCCGGATCAACCAGCACCGCACCATAAGCGTGAACTTCTGTTACTTCACTCCACTGAGAAAACGGGCCATATCAAAGTCGTGAATTGTCATGTCCATGAAACAGTCCTCCTGAAGAACGCGACATATTCGGCAGGCGGTGGTGCCGGATCACGTGAAGTAATCCGGATAATGTGCGGATCTCCCAAAGCTCCTGAAGCGACCTGCTGCTGTACTGCCGCAAAATTCGGATCAAAGCGGCGGTTGAAACCTACCTGGAGTTTGACTCCGGATTTTTCGACTTCGGCCAAAGCGTTCCGGATAATGTCCGGATCAAGCGCAATTGGTTTTTCGCAGAAAATATGCTTTCCTGCCCGGGCACATTCAATCATTTGAGCTGCGTGTTCCGGCGAAGGTGAACCAATTAGAATTGCGTCAATTTCCGGATCATCGAGCATAATACGGTGGTCTTTTCCAGTTACCGGAATATTTCGGGATGCGGCCCATTCTTCATCTAAAAACGGATCGGTGACGGTTTTGAGCTTTGCCCCTTTGACGTGACTCAGTAAATTGTCTGCATGGAGTTTGCCTATACGTCCGGCTCCGATGATTCCAAAAGTTATTGTGTAGGGCTCGCTTTTCATTTCAACCATTTTATGTTTTTTTAAATTTATAAATAATTAATTAATTCAGTGTGTTATTCCTACTAATCCGAAGCGCCGACTATTTCCTGATCATAGTCGATCAAAGAACCGGTCATCACACCTCCACGTTCACTGAGCAACAGAGCCACCAGTTCCGCAACCTCATCCGGTTTTGCTAGTTTGCCCATTGGACTTTGACTTTCTGCAGTTTCCAACCAATCTAATTCTGCACCATGAGCTTCCCGCTGAATTGCGTCTTCTGCAGGTGTATCCATCCAGCCGACCATAATTCCGTTGACTCTGATTTTATGCCAGCGCTGGCTGTATGCTGCGTTTTTTGTAAGCGTTGCCAATGCACCTTTTGAGGACGAATATGGAGTCAAAAACGGTTGCCCACCGTGTGCGGATTTGGTGATGATATTGACAATCGAACCGCCCCATCCTTGTTTTTGCATAATTATTACGGACTCCTGCATCGTCAAAAATGGCGCGCGGGCATTGACTGCCATGTGCTGATCCCAAAGTTCAACTGAAGATTCCTCCAAAGTTCCCCGTGTTGTAATGCCCGCACTGTTGACCAAACCGTCCAGGCGTCCAAAGTGTTCTACGCTTTGACGAATTAAATTCCGACATTCATCCGGATTTTCCAGTTCTGTCCGCACAAAAATTGTCGGTGTTCCAAGTCCGGTGAGTTCTTCGGCAAGAGCCTTTCCCCTCTCAACATTGCGTCCGCTGATTGAAACCCCTGCAGCTTGTTCGGCCACCATTTTGCGTGCAATCGCTTCGCCCAAACCTTGTGTGCTTCCGGTAATGACAACTACTTTGTCGCTGTATAATGAATTTCTCATTTATGTTTATTTTCAACTGCTGATTTCCAGGCCTGCCTCATGAAGTACATTTGACAAATGTTGATATCCCATTCGGGAATACTCCAAAGGATTCGCCTTTTCCGGATCCTGTTCTGCTTCGACAACTACCCAGCCGGAATAGTCGATTTCAGCAAGGACTTTGGCAAAATTTTCAAAGTCGATAAAGCCATCTCCTGGAACCGTGAAAACGCCTTCCAACACAGCATCAAGAAAACTTAAATCTTTTTCCCGGACTTGTTTGAATATTTCTTGACGAATATCCTTACAATGCACATGATTGATGCGTGAACCATAGCGCCGGGTGACGGCCTCAGTGTCTGCGTTGGCAAAGCCCAGGTGTCCGGTGTCAATCAACAGACCGACACTACTTCCGGTATTTTCCATCAGCAAATCAATTTCCCGTTCGGTTTCGATAACCGTCCCCATGTGGTGATGATAAGACATTCGTACTCCAAAATCAGCCATGCGGTCCGCAACTTCGGTCAGTTTACGTCCGTATTCAGGAAATTCTGCATCCGGCATAACCGGTTTTTGAGAAACTGGAATATTTTGCTGAGACTGAACACTGCCGCTGGTTTCTGCATAAATGACAACCGGAGCATTTAGAGCCTTGAAAGTTGTCAACATTTGCCGGAGATTTTCAAATTCCTGCTCAACGCTGCATTCGCGAAGGGTGCCTGAAAACCAGCCGGAAGCCAATTGAAGTCCATGAGTTTCCAGCAGCGGTCCAAGAATTTCTGCATCCAGTGGATATTTGACTCCAGTTTCTGTTCCGGTGAATCCGGCCTCGCGGCTTTCACGGAGACAGGTTTCCAATGATGTTTTCCCTCCCAATTCCGGTAGGTCACTGTTGGACCAGGCGATGGGAGCGACAGCAAGTTGAATTGACATAAGCGTTATTAATTAATGTTTTAAGTTGTTTCCATCTCGTCCGGAGAAAACCAGCGGGATTCGGCAGCTGAAATTCTTACAGCTTCAAGTGTCTTTTGTATTTCACAGGCTTCGCGGAAATCCGGCCACGATGAACCGCTTCCTCCCAAAGCCTCCAGTATTTGAGTTACTTCAATTATTTTCAATTCATTGAATCCCAACTGATGTCCCGGCGCAGGGCAAAACTTTGAGTAAGTTCCATGATCTGGACCGGAATGCAAAGTTTTGAAACCTTCTCGTCCCGGACTCTGGTTGGCTTCATAAAGACGTAGTTCGTTGAATCTTTCCTGGTTAAAAACCAGTGAACCTTTGCTGCCGTTCAGTTCAAAAGCCAGGTGCATTTTGCGTCCCCAAGCAACCCAACTGGCCTCCAGAGTTCCACTACAACCATTTTCAAAACGGGCCAAAAAATGAGTTTGATCATCGACTTTAACCGTTTTCATTTGCTTTGAATTTGTAGCTTCCGGACGTTCCGGAATAACAGTACTTTGCATTCCCATGACTTCGCTGAGTGGGCCAACCAAAAAACGGGCCAGTGAAATAATATGACTGCCGATGTCATATAGCGCACCTCCGCCCTGTTCCGCATCAAGCCGGTTTGTGTAAGGGGCTTGAGCATCTGCCATAAAATCTTCTGCATGAACGCCGCGAAAACTGAACAATTCTCCGATTTCTCCACTTTGTACAATTTCACGCGCAGTCTGAATCATTGGATTTTGAAGATAATTATAGCCGACAAGCGTAGCTACTCCGGCAGATTCGGAAGCATCGCGCATTGTTTTTGCTTCCTCAAGCGTGCAGGCCAGGGGCTTTTCACAGTAAACAGGTTTTCCCTTTGCAATTGCAGCTAAGGCGATAGGATGGTGCAGATGATTTGGTGCAGTGATGTCTACCAGTTCTACTTCCGGATCGTTTACAAGTTCCGTCCAATCTGCAGTGAATCGTTCAAATTGAAGGCTACGTGCCGCCTCTTTAGCCAATTCGGGATTAGCTTCAGCTAGCATTTTCAATTTTGGTTTTAGAGGCACATCAAAAAGTCCGGCAACTGAACTGTAAGCGTTTGCGTGACAGCGTCCCATAAATCCTGAACCAACAAGACCAATACCAATTGTTTTCATTTTGTTTGTTTATTTACTTTATACAAGACTGTTTCCCATAAAGTCTGTGATCTACAATTTTTAATTTCGATCGCAGTAATAAATCTTAATGATATTAGTGCAGTAGCTTATGAAATATTTCTCGCTTAGCTCGAAATGGCATAGTTTCAGATTTATTATCGAAGGCAAAAATTAATTCAAATTTAAACCCCAATCCGTTGTTTTTTCTGACCTTCAGAATGATCGGTACGGGCCTGTCGTACTTCTTTCCGTTGACTAACTTCAGGAACACCAACATCCCACCAGGCATCTCCTGGTGTCCATTGATGCTGCTGAACTTTGATCGAAATCAAATAGGTCCTGTCGGCTAATTTGGCGCGTTTGAAGGCTGCCTCCAGTTCCGAAATGCTCTCAACCTGTTCTCCAAGTGCACCCATGCTTTTGGCATGCTGCACAAAATCAACATATTCTAAATGTTCAACTTTTGAATCTTCCAGCAAATTATTGAAAGACGCACTACCCTTGAAATTCTGCAGACGATTGATGACTCCAAAACCTCCATTGTCACAAAGAATGATAATCATTTTGTGACCTGTCAAGACGGAACTGTAAACGTCGCTGTTCAGCATTAAATAGGCCCCATCTCCGACAAAAACAATTACATCACGTGACGGATCAGCCATTTTTGCCCCCCAGCCTCCGGCGATTTCGTAACCCATGCAGGAAAAACCAAATTCGCAGTCGAAAGTCCCCACAGTTTTAGTTTTCCAGTTTTTACACAATTCCCCGGGAAATCCACCTGAAGCAGTGAGTGCCAAATCGGTGTCGTCGCAAACCCGGTTAACTGCACCAACTACATGAGCATAACTAGGCGGAACCGTATCGGTTTTTCCAGAATGTTCCTCAATAGTGCGGTTCCATTCCGCATAAAGCGTCCCGGCTTTGGATGACCAGGATTCGGATCCGCTCCAGTCAGCTAAAGATTTACCGAGTTCCTCAATTCCAACAAGTGCATCGCCAACTACTGAAATCGCGCGGTGTTTATGTGCATCGTAGCGGGCTGCATTCAGTGAAATCAGTCGCATTTTTTCGTTACCAAAAACTGACCAGGAGCCAGTTATAAAATCCTGCAGCCTTGTGCCGACTGCAAGAATCACATCCGCTTCCTCGGCCAAAGCGTTTGCGGAACTCGAACCAATAACTCCCAGCGGGCCGGCATTGTTTGGATGATCGTGAAGCATCATCCCCCGTCCGGCAATGGTTTCCACGATCGGAATATTGTGGTGTTCCGCAAAATCCGTCAATTCGGAAATGGCTCCTGAATAGAAAACTCCGCCTCCAGAAACAATCAGTGGTTTTTCGGCTTGACGCAGAATGTCTGCCGCTTCCGCAATACTGTCCTTGTCGGGACGTGGACGTGGAATTTGATGCACCTTTTTTTCAAAAAAGACTTCCGGATAGTCGAAGGCTTCCGCCTGAATATCCTGCGGCAGTGCAATAAAAACCGGTCCGCAATCGGCTGGATCAAGCATGGTTGCCACTGCCTGTGGAAGTGACGGAATCAATTGTTCCGGACGGGTAATTCGATCCCAGTAGCGTGTAAAAGATTGAAAAGCATCGCTGACCGTCATACCCGGATTGTGGAAATTTTCTACCTGCTGCAGCACCGGATCCGGAAGACGGTTGGCAAAAGTATCTCCGGAAAGCAGCAAAATCGGCAACCGATTTGCGTGCGCAGCTGCAGCGGCCGTCAGTAGATTTGTACTTCCGGGACCAATGGAACTTGTAGCGACCATGATTTGCCGCCTGCGTTTTGATTTTGTGAAAGCCATTCCGGCCAGAGCCATTGACTGCTCATTTTGTCCGCGCCAGGTTGGCATTTCTTCTTTTACTGCTTCCAGAGCCTCTCCTAAACAGGTTACGTTTCCGTGTCCGAAAATGGCATATACTCCCGGAAACAAGGGCTCTTCCAATCCCTCAATTAGAATCTTTTGCATGGTCAGGTAACGAACCAGAGCTTGAGCCATGGTTAAACGGATTGTCCTCATTTTGCTTTCCCGGATAAAGAATTATGTTTAGTAAAACTCACACTGAAAAAATTAAAATTTAATTCTATAATCTATCTCGTTAAAATTCAATTTTGGAATTTTAAAAAATTTGATTATAACTATTTCCATTTTTAGATTCTGCCAAGATTACACATAAACATTCAAGAACTTTGATAATAGTAAACAGAGTTTTTTGAAAAATTTTTCTTTTAACATCCCCGATATGATTCGGGACCCATGGAAATTATTTGAGAATTCATGACTGCCTTCAATTATTATCCATCCTTAACATGAATGTTGAATCTCAGATCAATTTATATTATAGTTTTCTGCTACAACTATTACCAAAACAAAACGCCCAGTACGATGACATTAATTAGAATTAGTAAAACATTTAAGCTATCATCATACTTCATCTTTAAAAAATAATAATATATGACTGATACAGCACTCTGTTATTTAACTGCCACAGAACTGGCTCTGAAAATCCGTTCTGGTGAGATTTCTGCGGTTGAAACAATGGAAGCGCATTTGGCTCAAATCGAAAAGGTAAATCCGCAGGTCAATGCCATCGTTACTCTGGTTCCGGAACTTGCACTGGAACAAGCGCGTAAGGCGGATGAAAAACTGGCCAAAGGCGGAGAAGTCGGTCCGCTGCATGGACTGCCGGTAGCGCACAAGGATCTGGTACCGACAAAGGGAATCCGCACCACTTTCGGTTCGCCAATATTTCAGGATTTCGTTCCGGAGAAGGACGCTTTACTTGTAGAACGTATACGGAATGCCGGCGGGATTTTGCTGGGAAAAACCAATACACCGGAATTTGGCGCTGGTTCACAGACCTTTAATCAGGTTTTTGGAGCAACAAAAAACCCCTACGATTTGAGTAAAACCTGCGGCGGAAGCAGCGGCGGGGCGGCGGTTTCGGTTGCCTGCCGAATGCTGCCTTTTGCGGATGGAAGTGATTTGGGAGGATCACTCCGGAATCCGACAAATTTCTGCAATGTAGTTGGTTTCCGGCCTTCAGTGGGAAGAGTTCCAAGCTGGCCCAATGAGGCGGGATGGAACAGTTTTGCGGTTGACGGTCCCATTGCACGAACGGTAGAGGACTGCTCGCTTATGCTGAGTGTTTTAGCCGGACCGGATGCGCGCTCCCCGATTTGTCTTCCGGAAAGCGGTGCCATTTTTCAGCAGTCCCTGGAACGTAATCTAAAAGGAATTCGAATTGCCTGGAGTCCAGATCTTGGGGGATTGCCCGTTGATTCAAGAGTTACAGAAACTCTGGAAAAACAGCGTGAAGTTTTTGAAGATTTAGGTTGTATCGTCGAGGAAGGTTTCCCGGATTTCACGGATGCAGACGAAATTTTTAAAACTTTTCGTGCCTGGTATTTTGAATTAAAACTGGCATCGCTTTTACCTGAGCACAGGGAGAAAATGAAGGAAACGGTGATTTGGAATATTGAATCCGGTATGAAATTAAGCGGTCCGGAATTGGGGCGGGCAGAAGTGAAACGTACAGCGCTGTTTCACAGGGTGCGGGAATTTATGAAGGATTATGATTTTTTGGCACTGCCTGTGAGCCAGGTTCCTCCATTTCCATTGGAACAGGAATATGTTTCGGAAATAAACGGAATGAAGATGGAGACCTATCTTGATTGGATGCGCTCCTGTTATTATATTTCAGTTACCGGTCAACCTGCGATTTCGGTCCCCAGCGGATTTACTAACGACGGCTTGCCGGTTGGTTTGCAGTTGGTAGGTCGACCGCAGGATGATTTGGGTGTATTACAGCTGGCTCATGCTTTTGAAAAGGCAACTGGATTTTATAAAAAAGTTCCGGATTTGGCATTGGCTGATTAATGCAGAATTAAGATACAATTCATAATTTATGCAGAATTAAGATACAGCTTCAGAGCGGTTCCACAATACATCTAAAATGATAAAGCTCCAACTTCCCTTTTTACTGCAAATATAATTATATTTGAAATACCTAAAATATTTTAAGTACTAGTCTGAGTTAATCCAGCAGAATATCTCAATAATAATTTAACGTTTAAAATGTGTTGAAAAACTCAGAACTATTACTTGCAGCCAGTGTCCCTCTGCTTTGGGGAATCGGGTTTACCTTTGCAAAGGCCGGACTGAATGAATTCCCGCCATTGTTTTTAATGGGTCTGCGCTTCACTCTGGCAGCACTGACACTAGTCTGGTTTGTGCCAATTCCCCGTGGTCAGCTGAAGCAAATATTTTGGATTTCCTTAGTAGGTTCCACCCTGCAGTACGGTATGACGTTCACGGGGCTTTCCATGCTTGATGCATCATTGGCAATCATAATTATTCACCTAGAAGTTCCATTTTCAGTCCTGTTGGCAGCAATCGTTCTCAAGGATAAACCGGGAAGTCAGCGCATTTTGGGAATGCTGATTTCTTTTGCGGGAATCGTTTTGATTGCAGGGCAACCAAGTTTAAGCGAACAACTGCCAGCAATTTTGCTTACTGCTGCAGGAGCGATGACGTGGGCTGTGGGACAGATTATGGTTAAACGACTTGAAAATCCGCCGTCCGGATTTGCTTTGACTGCATGGATTGGGGTATTTTCAGGACCGCAGATGATTCTGGGATCATTCATATTTGAAGATTCTCAGTTGGAATCGCTTTCAAATGCAAGTTGGATTGGCTGGGGAGTGATTCTGTACCTGGCTTTGATCATGACGGTTTTGGGTTACGGGATTTGGTATCATGTTCTCTCCCGCAATCATGTCTCAAAGGTTATGCCTGTAATGCTGTTGCTTCCTGTCTTCACAATTGCCTCAAGTATGCTTTTTCTTGGAGAAGAACCCTCGCCCATGATTTTCATTGGTGCAGCAGTGGTTATCGGTGGAGTCTCTATGATCGTAATAACTAAAGATTCAAAGCTGACTTCATGAAAATAATGTAAAAAATGTTTTAAGAAAATAACAGGGGTCAGAGTAATAATAAACCAAAAAATTAACTTAGAATAATATCTACAACTAAAAATTTATTGACCATTTTCAGGGTTATATTCAGGAACGAGTCTTTTCATGGATTCTAAAGCAGAGTTCAGGTCACGTTTTGAAATTGCTTCACTGAGCAGTTTAATTTCTTTTTGGAGGATTTCGGATTCAGGGAGAGGTTCTTCAGAAGAGTAAATGCGGGGATGTAGGGTGGGTTGAGCTTGGGCTGGATCGATGAGGAGTTCTTCATAGAGTTTTTCACCTGGACGGAGACCAGTGTATTGCAGTGGAATATCTTTTTCAGGAACCAAACCACTGAGTTCAATCATCTGCAGAGCAAGGTCGCGGATTTTGACGGGGTTACCCATATCCAGCAGAAATACCTCACCGTTTTTGGACATGGCACCAGCCTGTATTACGAGACGCGCCGCTTCTCCGATACTCATAAAATAGCGCGTAATTTCCGGATGAGTCACGGTAATCGGCATTCGCTTTTTAATTTGTTCACGAAACAGCGGAACCACGGATCCGCTGCTGTCCAGTACATTACCGAAACGTACAATTCCAATTTTACTTTCCGGAAAGCGTCTGGCAGCATCCTGCACAATCATTTCGGCAATCCGTTTTGAAGCGCCCATCACGTTAGTCGGACGAACGGCCTTGTCAGTCGAAATTAAAACAAATGAATTCACTTCCGCTTCGATGCATTTTTCAATAAGTGTCTGTGTTCCAAGAGCGTTGTTGCGTAAGCCCTGAAGAGGATTTTCTTCAACCAGCGGAACATGCTTGTAAGCAGCGGCGTGGTAAACCGTGTTTATCTGATGATCAAGCAGTAAATGTTTTAGCAGATCAGAGTCCTGAACGGAACCAAGACAAGGCACAATGGGAATCGAACTCAGGCTGCGGAAAGTACGTTCCGCGTTGTAGAGCGAAAATTCATTCAGTTCAAGCAAAACCAGCAGTTTTGGAGAATCACGTAAAATTTCCCGACACAATTCGCTGCCGATTGAACCGCCTGCACCGGTAACTAAAATAGCTTGTCCATCAATATCCTGATGCAGAAGTTCCTCGTCCGGTGTGATTTCGTCACGTCCCAGCAAATCCGCAATATCCACTTCCTGCAGTTGAGCCGCATCGGCTGTGCCACGCATCAGCTGGTCTGCAGTCGGTAGTACGCGAACCCCAACTTTGAGCAGACGAATTTGCTGCAGAATATTTTTCCGTTGCTCGCGTTTCACACCCGGCAATGCGAGCAGCACACAGTCCAGCGGATTATTGGCATGCAGTGTCTGCAAACCTGAAAATGACAAAATGGACTTTTCGCGCAGTCGACCGCCCTGCAATTTTGGATTATCATCCACAAATGCGGCAAGCTGATAAGTACCTTCCTGTCGCAAGGACTCATATAACTGCAGTCCGGCAGATCCTGCTCCATAAATTACAACCCGTTGCAGTTTGTCACGCTGTTGCGGTTCAACCACATGGATCCGCACCACCCAGCGAATCATCAGCCGAGCAGACAATAAACCTAAAAATGCGAATGCTGCACTCATCACAATGATTGAGCGCGGAAGTTGATATGATTCCAACATCAAGTTCATCAATGCAAACAGCCCGGCTCCGAGCAAAACAGAACGTAAAAGCAAAACCAGCAGTTCAGAACCTGCATGGCGTAAAACAGAACGATACAACCCGCTGATCAGCAAAGCCAGCATCTGTACAGCAATCAAAGCCCAGACTCCTTCAGACAAAATATTGAGTTGGTGTTCCAGTGAAGCCGGATCAAAACGTACCGCAAATGCGAGCAGCATCGCAAAACACAATACCACAAAATCAAAACACAGTAAAAACGCAGCTTTGACGCGACGCGGTAAATCAGCTAAATATTTTAAAATTAAACTTGGCGACACAATATTTAATGGGTCAATGTGGGATTATGTTGATGTAATATTGAAAATATTTTATGAGGATACATTTTTGAGAACATTTGTGTGTGAATTTTTGAGAACTTTGGGTTCCACTTCATAGCTCTTGTTCATATTTATCTAAATCCATAAATCACCCCTTATAGTGTTTGTGCCTTTTTCTACTTGGTATTATTGTTTTTAGAGATGCCCTTAAGTAAATAGTAAACCCGTGACCATTCTTAAACTGTGTACACAGCGAACACTTGAACGGTTACAATATCAATACCTTCAAATCGATGCATGGTCAATAAATCTTGATCGCCGGAAATGATGAATTGAGCATCACCCTTCACGGCCGTTTCCAGAAACTTATCATCATCCCTATCCCTACATCCTTGAATCAGATTATCAATGATGACCAAATCAGCGGACAAGATTAAATTATTGACATAGGCTTCACGATCATCTGCTGATACGTATTTATCAAATTTGGGTTGAGTTATTCTGGATGAAAGCTCGCTAATGGTCTCTTTTGAAAAGATAAGTGCATTATTTTTGATTAAATGCTCCACAATCCGAAAAGGTACACCTTTGGTAAGAGCAGCACTTATCAATACGTTGGTATCAACAACACATTTAACTCTCATCAGCGAGAAGCCCTTCAAGTGCCTCTTCAGTCAATCCACTCTCTTTTGCTTGAGATTGCATACGACTCATCACATCTAACAACCTGTATCCAGCCTGCTTTTGATAACTCTCGAAGTCATGTGTTGACATCACCACAATAGCCGGTCTCCCCTGTTTCGTTACCGTAACAGGTTGTCGTTGCGCTGCCTCGATCAACTGACCAAAATGATTTTTTGCCTCCAGGGCCGGTATTGTTTGCATAATACTCCTTAAAAGTTTAAAATAACTGTTTTAACTATAACAGATTATAACAATAAATCAATGACCAATGAACAGTTACCAAAAGACACCTTACAAAAATTCATAATTATTTTTCGTGTTCTTGCGTAAGTAGAAAAAACTCATTGCCTAAGTGCTTTCCTTCTGCCTCAATGCAACACTGAAGTGGACCCCATATTCATCCAAACAATTCGCTGTGAGACCCAAGACGAGCCAGTCGCAACACATAATTATCTGTTTTCTTGTAGATCAGGAGAAGATCTGGTTTGAGGTGACACTCACGATATCCCACCCAGTTACCAGTGAGATGATGATCTTTGTTATTATCCGGCAGAGGTTGGTTTGTTATCAGAAGCTCTAACACATTTTCAAGTAATCCATCAATATATTTCGCATGTTTCGGTGTGGCTTTGACCCGTTTGAAATCCTTCTTGAAAGCAGCAGCGCGTTCAATCGACTGCATTGATATCTTTCATCAACCCGTTAACACTTGCGAATTTCTTTCCCTTGCCAGATTCGAGTTCGACAATCGACTTGCGAGTTTCTGCATTTGGCACCTTAATCTCAAATGGTAGACGGTGCTCATCGGCAATACGCAGCATCAACAGACGTATCGCATCTGAAACAGTCAACCCCATCGCATTTAAAGCTTTACCGGCCCGAATCTTGGTTGCAGTATCAATTCTTGCTCGAACATAAGTATTAGCCTTACTCATAATAATAACTCCATTAGATTGTGAGTAATATATTGTAGTCACAAATAGACCACATTTCAATTTACCACCACCCACAATTTTTATCAATAAACAAAACAAAGAAAGGAAGAACCGCAAAAAAAATCCATCCCGGTAAGTGTCGCCCGTGTCTGAGAATCCAGTTTGTCCTGCAATTTTGTCAAAAGATTCTCTTTGCGCCTTAGCATCTTTGCGTGAGCTTCAACGCAGTGCATGAATTAAAAGTTCATGTCGTAATTATTTAAATCACCCCCACTCAGTTCCTGCAGTGGTAGTACTTTGATTTTTTCAGTGAGTGGATAGCTATCTTTGCCAGGATAGACAACCCATAAATGGTCAAGGGAGAGATCCTCAATAGCCACATACATGGATTTAGTGGCCTTAGGTGCCTCGCTGTATTTAAACTCCACACCATGACGTTTCCCATTCTTGATAAAGAACAGATCTACCTCAGCTCCGCTGTAAGTTGACCAAAAATAAGCATCTACAGGGCGAACGATCTGTAATGTTTGTTCCAATGCAAACCCTTCCCACGAGGCTCCGAGCTTGGGGTTGCCTGTTAATTGGTGATAATCTGAAATCCCCAGAAGACTATGCAGGATACCACTGTCTCTGAAATAGATTTTTGGAGATTTAACTTGTCGCTTGTGAATATTTTCATACCAGGGCTGAAGTTGGCGTACCATAAATGTTGCACTCAAAATATCAAGATAGGAACGAACCGTCTTATCACTCAACCCCATGGAGCGACCCAACTCTGAGCCATTCCAGGTTTGCCCATGATAATGAGCTAACATAGTCCAGAAGCGACGCATTGCACCGGAAGCGATACTTATACCCAGAGCGGGAATATCTCGCTCTAAAAATGTTCGAATAAATCCTTCTCTCCATGCAATACTGTCCTCTTCAGTTTTAGCAAGATAGGAGCGAGGAAAGCCACCACGCATCCACAAATTTTGGGAAAGATCTATTTCACTGAGATCAAAGCCTGAAAGCTCAATAAACTCCACTCTCCCGGCGAGGGTCTCTGAACTTTGTTTGATCAGTTGAGGTGATGCACTACCCAGCACAACAAAGCGACTTTTGTTTTCGGGCCGATCTACCAGAACTCTGAGCAGATTAAAGAGTTCTGGTTGGTACTGAATCTCATCCAAAATAATGACCCCGTCCAGAGAGCTGAGCATGAGCTCAGGATTTTGCAGACGACGTTGGTCAACTACAGACTCAAGGTCAAAGTAGTGTGCCTGATGTGGCTCACCAAAACTGCGCGCCAGGGTCGTCTTACCACACTGACGAGGTCCCAAAATAGCTGTAACCGGAGACCTTTCGACGGACTTTTCAACTGCGAGATAATGCTTGTTACGTTCTATCATCGTTAGATAATATCATTAATATATCGGATACACAATCCGAAAATTCAATGATATTACAAAAAAATATAGAGATAATTAGAGATTCACAATTCAAACCAGTATCCTCCAAACAGGATTTGCAGGATGGACAGGAAGGTTTTTTAAAAATAGACAGGATGAACAAGATTTGCAGGATGGACAGGATAACCCTTTATAATTTTAGACAGGATGAACAGGATTTGCAGGATGGACAGGATAACCCTTTATAATTTCAGACAGGATAACAGGATTTCAGGATGGACATGATAACTATTTTACTATCCTGCCATCCTGTCCATTGTCAACCCACAGCTAAGCCAAAACAATCTATCCTGTAAATCTTGTAATCCTGCCATCCTGTCCAGACAGCCCCAGCTAAGCCACAACGCCCTGCATGGAAATAGAGTCTTTGCGTGAGACCAAGAGAATTTTGGGGACGTGTATCCCAAATTCGGCATTATAAGGAAAATAGAAAATAATTAAGTATCGTGTCCCTTTAATTATTTTAAGTCTTTCCCTCGTTTTATTGCACGTTTCAGGTCCTTCTCAAAACGATTTGTTGTTAACAGACGCATAGATGCTACTTAAACTTTTGCTTTAATTCATCCAGACTGTTGTATTCTGTTAAATTTTCTCTATTCCTTACCTGGTTTAAAGTTTTGATAGTCACGTCATTAGGTATTTTAACATCAAAAGGTAATCCATGCTGCAGACTGATCTGTTTATAAAAAAGAGTCAATGCTTCCGTCACAGAGAGCCCCAATGCAGCTAAAACAGTCTCTGCATTATGTTTTAACTCCGGCTCAATACGAGCTCGGATCGTCTCAGTTTTAGACATAATTATTCTCCATTATTATGTTAATGCTACTCAGACAATTATTGTAGCACAATTGGGGTACATTATCTTCCTTTTAATTCATTTCACAAAAAACATACAACAGGAAACCTCTTTTCGTGTTTTTCGAGACAGAAATAACTCAGTGCCTATTTTCTTCCTTTGCGCCTTAGCGACTTTGTGTGAGACCAAGAGAATTTTGGGTACATGATGGATAATTCTTTTTGTGTATTATATTTCATGTCCCCTGAATTCAGTGTGCAAAAATTCCCAACTCAAATAATTAAGTTTTGTGTTGCCTTAATTACAAAAATAATTAGACAGGGTGAACAGGAAGGTTTTTTAAAAATAGACAGGATGAACAAGATTTGCAGGATGGACAGGATAACTCTTTAAAATTTCAGACAGGATAAACAGGATTTTCAGGATGGACAGGATAACTCTTGTAACAATCCTGTAAATCCTGCACAGTTGTATAAGACAGGCCAGTTTTCAGGATGGACAGGATAACTCTTGTAACAATCCTGTAAATCCTGCAATCCTGTAATCCTGTCCAATTTTAACCCCCAGCTAAGCCATAACACCCTATCCTGTAAATCCTGCAATCCTGCCATCCTGTCTATTGTTATGCGCCCAGCTAAGCCCAACACCCTATCCTGTAAATCTTGTAATCCTGTAATCCTGTCCATTGTTAGCCCCCAGCTTAGCCCCAAGAGACCTATCCTGTAAATCCCGCAATCCTGTCATCCTGTCCAAACAGCTTCTATTTTCAGAAAAGCATCAGAATCGGCATAGCATAATTTTTCCCAAAAGGGACGAGTTGTTCACCCTGATAAAATATAACACCGTTTTTTACTGTGGAATTTCTACTTTGAAGATCTTCAATGTGTTTAAAATCCTTTTTTCTCACAGTTTTTGCAGCTTTAATCTCAACAGGAATAACCTTTCCGTCTCTCTCGATCAGCAAATCAATTTCATGTTGATCACTGGTTCGATAGTGCCACAGCCTGGTTGGGGACTCGCTGTATTGAACAGCTTTAAGCAATTCTGTAAAAACGAATGTTTCTAAAATTGCACCATAATAGGAACTGTTTCTAAGAATTTCTTTGCTGTTCAGACCAAGAAGATGACAAAGAACGCCGCTATCTGTAAAAAAAAGCTTTGGTGATTTAACAAATCTTTTACCCTGGTTAGCACTGTATGGCTGAATACGCTTGATTTGAAAAACCATTTCCAACAGAGAGAGATAATTGGTTAGTGTTTTCTGTTCAATCCCAGCAGTCCGTGAAAGTTCTGCTTTATTCAGCAGTGTTGCACTTCGTGGAGCCAAAATATTCAGTAGATGAATAAATCGGTCTATGTGGCGTAACTCACCAATATCTCGCACATCCCGCTCGATATAAGTACTTACATAACTACTAAACCAGAGATTCCTTCCCCGTTGAGTGTGAATCCTTTGCAACTCCGGATAACCGCCCTGCAGAAGACTATCAAGTAATAAATTACTACTCTGAGGTGTCTTATTATTTGGCCATTCTGCAGAAAAAAGATCATCCGCTAAATTTGCGTCCGCACGATTAGCCATTTCTCTACAACTCAGCGGTAAAAGTTCCATTACCCCCATTCGACCAGCCAGACTTTCCGTCACTTTCTTGTATCCCAATAGATTCGCCGAACCTGTCAAAAGGAAATCACCGTTTTTACGCTTTCGATCTACTTCTTCCTTTATTGCCGGCAATAATTCCGGTGCTTTCTGAATCTCATCAATAACAATAGGACGCGGCAGATCCTGAATAAACCGTTTTGGATCTGCTCTGGCACCATCCAACTGAGTAATATCGTCCAGTGTAATGTAGTGTTCACACAGTGACAAAACCAATGTAGATTTGCCAACTTGACGTGCTCCACACAACAATACAACCGGAAATACAGCCAGCGCTTCTTGTAAATCTTTCAGTATAGTTCTATTAATCATGGGTGTATACTACCATAATATCTAAAATATAACACTGTAAATTTGATTTAAATTATTGCGTACAAAAAAGTAACAGGATGAACAGGATGACTATTGTAACAAACCCGTAAATCCCGAAATCCTGTAATCCTGTTCAAAAAAACAACACTCCTGCATGAACTGCTAATTGATCACTGATCACTGCTAATTGATATTTAATCCCGTCCATAGTTAGCGCCTTTGCGTGAGGCAAATAACACCAAAAACGCAGACATGACCCCCGTTACTTGTACTCTTGCCAAGGATTTATTAACTGAAGCTGTGTATCCTTAAAATCATTTACATTTCTTGTTACCAAGGTCATTTGATAATGGCGAGCAGTTGCTGCGATCAGTGAGTCCATTAATGGCATAGCTAGACCACGAGATTCTAAATCGGCAGTCATTAACCCCCACTGCTCTGATACATCGACAGATATAGGTAAGATTCTTGAGCTAAAGCTTTCTTTCATTTGATTTAGCCATACTGTTAAATCGCTTTTTCTGTGAGAGAAAGGTAATTTGGCAACTCCTCTTTGTAGCTCCCCCCATGTTATGGAAGATATGTAGAGATTTTGTTCATTTTGTTGCTCCATCCACCCCAGGACCAACTTGGATGGCTCTTGCTTTACAAACTCGGAAAGAAAACAGGTGTCCAGCAGATAGCTCAAAATTCTATTTTTCTGACACCCTCTTGAGAACGAGTAATATCTAGTTCATTTCCACGAGGAGCATGTTTGAGTATCTGGTTTAGGGGAACGGTTTTTGTTAGTTTCTGGTACTCGCTTGCTGCCAGGATCACAACCTCACTTTTACCTCTGCGAGTTACCATCTGAGCACCTTCCGTTAATACCAAATTTACCACCTCACTAAAATGACTCTTTGCTTGTTGTAGTTGCCATGTATGCATATATTTTTCTCCTTTTTCAATATGGTCAGTCTGACCATTGTATGCTTTTTTGACATTAGTACAATGCTTTTTATTTTGGATCCGCAAAAAACTAATCTCTATTAACTCGCTTCTCTTTGCGCTCTATCTTCTTTACGAGAGGCAGATTAATTGTTAATCCTGCAATCCAGTAATCCTGTCCATTGTTAGCGCCCAGTTTAGCCTTGAATAGTAATCCAGTAATCCTGTCCAATTTTAGCGCCCAGCTAAGCATTAACACCCTATCCTGTTAATCCCGAAATCCTGCAATCCTGTCCATTTTTAACCCCCAGCTAAGCCCAACACAATCTATCCTGTAAATCTTGTAATCCTGCCATCCTGTCCATTTTTAGCCCCCAGCTAAGACCATCCCCCTATCCTGTAAATCTTGTAATCCTGCAATCCTGTCCTTCACTTGGAGCACTTCATTAATACTTTAATTCTAAAGCCAAGACAGCAATTAACTCTTTCGGAGTATAAACTGGAACTGCGGCATGCTTAAAACCGGTGTAATCTCTGGTTACAATAGAATCGACATCAACTCCCAAACCCGCTTCATGCAACACTGAATCTTCATAATCATCAAACTTTGGATTTAGCGCTTTTTCAAGTATTTCGCTTGAGACTGGTGCAATATTAAATATGTTAAGAAGTGTTTTGGTATGAATTGCTGCTTGAGAAGAATTTAATGATTTTTCTAATAAATAATGAATGGTGGTAATAGTCGTTGCACAGAGAAATCCATCAATTTCACCAGCATCAACTTTTGATATCAAGAGTGAGGCATCACCTACAAATTCATCACGATTTAAAAGTAGATCGAGCACAACATTTGTGTCGAACAAAACTTTCATAGATGCTTGCTTTCTATATGCGCTTTGTAATCAGATTCAGAACTGTCACTTTTAATAACGCCTTTTAATGAGCTTACATTTTGAGTAACAGCATTTTTACTATTATCAGCCTGAATTAATTTAAATAAATCAGCCACAATTTTAGAAACAGATTTCCCACTTCTTGCTGAATATAATTTAGCTGTATTAATCAATTCTTCCTCCATTCTTAATGTTAGTTTTGCTTGCATGATTCCATCCTGTGACGTATAAAATAATTTATATTATACTTCCATCATAAATTAATGTCAAATTGAGTCGCAGACTTTCTCAAACCTCTTCATCGTTCATAACCATAGACTGAACAACCACCTTCTGAATAAGAAAGTGGGTTCAATTTAGAACTGAAAGTTATTCTTGACTGTCTGAAAGGACGGTTGATTTTAATCTACTTCAAAGATATCACTCTAATTCTTGACAAAATTACACGAAAGACTCTTCAATCATTGACTGAGTCAGTTCTCCAGCTGTCACACAAAAATAACCAGTGACCCTGAAATGTTGACCCAGTATCGTTTCTTGATCACTCGGAACTCATCGAACGTGATACTTGCCAGAGCCTCCTAAATCCTGCAATCCTGTCCATTAAGCCCCCAGCTAAGCCACAGCCCTCTATCCTGTAAATCCCGAAATCCTGCAATCCTGTCCATAGTTAGCCCCCAGCTAAGCCCCAACCCTTAATCCTTTAAATCCTGCCATCCTGTAATCCTGTCCATCCTTAGCCATCCTGTCATCCTGCCATCCTGTCATCCTGTAATCCTGCCATCCTGTCATCCTGTTGCGCATCCTGCCAATCCTGCCTATCCTGTAATCCTGCAATCCTGTCCTGTATCCTGTCATCCTGTAATCCAATCCATCCTGTAATCCTGTAATCCTGTAATCCTGTCATCCTGTTGCGCATCCTGCCAATCCTGCCTATCCTGTAATCCTGTAATCCTGCCATCCTGTCCAATTGCAAGAATTCTAGATTAAAACAAACTATTGTGTTTTGTACTTCTGTTTGGGGCTGGTTGGTTTGTCTGGTATAGTCGCAATTAATATTCCCCTTTCCAACAATGGCTGTAAAACTTCTTGTCTAAAATGCAGACGATTAGCATTTTCAAATAGCACTGATCTCTCTCAATGATCATTTTTGCTGGATAACCGTTGATATACTCCCTATGGATAAGACAATTCGCCACAGCCTCATTTTAAATTTATTTCTTTTTCTAAATCATCTAGAGTTGTAATCACTTGCTTAAAAGTGGGGTAATCTCCATAAATCATATGGCGCATATTCTTATAATCTTCAGATAGTTCTGACAATCCGTGGGTTGTTGGAATCAATTTGAAACTACCAATTCTAGCTGTCGAATAATGAGCCCAACCTGAAGGGTAAAATCGCTGTTTAAATTCAACAACCTGTTGCAGTAGATCACCATCAGCCAATGCCTCTTCTTTTATCGGTGCCTTTGCCATTTGTGCCAGGTCATAATAGTGACGTGAATAACGGAGAGGTAGTTTTTTATCCTGCGGTCGGTGTGCCTCTGCATGAAGAATTGTGGCTTTCTCCCAAAAGGTGCGTTTAGCAAGAATCACATTAACCAAGCAACCCGACTGTTTGAATATATCTGGAAATACCTCTGCTGCCAAGCTGCTCAAAAAGTGTTTCTGGTGTGGGTTCCATGCCGCCATCGGGCCTATTTCCAGGCGTATTCCCGGTCGCAGATAGCGATCTGAAAATGCGACTGGATAATGAAGATTAAGAACATAGGGATCTTGCGAATCAATTGAAACCTTACAGATGGGTTGCACTATCGATTCAATCCTTTTTAACAAGCTTGACTCAATATACTGTAATGCCAGTTTATTGAGTTGTCTGCTCATTTTTTGATCCTTTGTTTTTGAAAGGTGTTCCTCTGGATTCTGAGCGGACAGACACTGCCAGTCAAGGATGAGATCGATATCTTCTGAGAAGCGTTCAATCAAGCCATACACTTTTGAGAGCGTGGTTCCCCCCTTAAACATCAACTGCTTTGCAAGTACCGTATCGCTATAAAGAATATTCAGTACCCAAGTCACCCAGAAGTCCTTCTCAATAATAGCTGGCTTAATTCCCAAACTGGCTCCAGCTTCTTGAAAAATTTCTTCGCGCTCTATAGAAGACCATTCTGCAATCTGATTCATTTCACGCACTCTTTACAGATATTTTTAATAATTTCGTATATCCAGGTGGTTGTCAACTGGGTATCTTTTAAAATTTTCGTACATTGTTTTGATGTTAATTTCTCGTGTAGTTGCTGAATAATTTCATCAGTAATCCGTTCTTTCGTCAGTGCCTTAATAGCTTGCACTAACAATTCACTCTCTTGATACTTGAACCCGATCTCTTTCAGAGTTGTTTTTTTGAATTCAAGTGACAGGTTGCCAATTTGATAGCTTCTGTTCACACCATCGCACAGATAGGTATAGCGCCCTGGCACCTGAGTAGAGAGTCCTAAAATATTTAGGGCAGTATCCCCTGTGGGTGAGATTCGCCAATTAAATTTCCGTGCTAAGGCGGAGGCTATTTGAGGGATATCTGGTGATAAGCGTTGTTTCAATCGCTTGCTGTATTTAGGGTAATCGTAAACACCTCGAAAAACTCGACGAATTTTTTCCGCCTGCTCTAAGCGGGAGAGACTTTTACGTACCGCATCAGTACTCCCAAGGTCGGAAAATTCATTCTGTGAAAATGAAAAACCCCTCCCATTACCATATATCCTTGATATTATCTTATTATCAATAGTTTGCAACTATATCTCCTTATTATTTTGTCACAAAAAGTATATCTTTTTTGTGACAAAATAACTACTGTATTCATTCTTACGCCATGATGAGCAGTTTCAATCATCAGTTATCCATTCAAATTGCTCATATATTAAGTCTTTTGAGCAAGAAAAGAACCCTGTAAATCTTGTAATCCTGTAATCCTGTCTATTGTTTGCGCCCAGCTAAGCCCCAAGAAAACCATCCTATCCTGTAAATCCAGCAATCCTGTAATCCTGTCTATTGTTTGCGCCCAGCTAAGCCCAACACCCTATCCTGTAAATCTTGTAATCCTGCCATCCTGTCCATTAATCACTCTTATTTTTATACTCTCTATACTTCCTTTTCACAGTTACGCTATCTCCAAAATTTATCAGCACGCCAACATCAATCCCAGTCGCCACCAAATAATTGACAAGTTGTACTTCATGAGCCTTCTTCAACACATCCACAGCCTTCAATTCACATATCACCTTATCCTCTACAATCAAGTCCGCATAGTATTCACCAACAATATGATCACGATATGTTACTGACAAAGGAACCTGGCTTTCAACAACAAGACCCGACGCCTTCAATTCCAGCATCAAAGCCTGCTCATAGACCTTCTCCAAGAATCCTGCACCCAGAGTATTATGAACCGTATAAGCACACCCAATAATCGTTTTAGTCAGTTCCTGATGTAACATAAAAACATTTTAAAAAAATTGACAGGATGAACAGGATTTTCAGGATTAACAGGATTACAGGATTACAGGATTACAGGATTACAGGATTACAGGATTACAGGATTACAGGATTACAGGATTACAGGATTACAGGATTACAGGATTACAGGATTACAGGATTACAGGATTACAGGATTACAGGATTACAGGATTACAGGATTACAGGATTACAGGATTACAGGATTACAGGATTACAGGATTACAGGATTACAGGATTACAGGATTACAGGATTACAGGATTACAGGATTACAGGATTACAGGATTACAGGATTACAGGATTACAGGATTACAGGATTACAGGATTACAGGATTACAGGATTACAGGATTACAGGATTACAGGATTACAGGATTACAGGATTACAGGATTACAGGATTACAGGATTACAGGATTACAGGATTACAGGATTACAGGATTACAGGATTACAGGATTACAGGATTACAGGATTACAGGATTACAGGATTACAGGATTACAGGATTACAGGATTACAGGATTACAGGATTACAGGATTACAGGATTACAGGATTACAGGATTACAGGATTACAGGATTACAGGATTACAGGATTACAGGATTACAGGATTACAGGATTACAGGATTACAGGATTACAGGATTACAGGATTACAGGATTACAGGATTACAGGATTACAGGATTACAGGATTACAGGATTACAGGATTACAGGATTACAGGATTACAGGATTACAGGATTACAGGATTACAGGATTACAGGATTACAGGATTACAGGATTACAGGATTACAGGATTACAGGATTACAGGATTACAGGATTACAGGATTACAGGATTACAGGATTACAGGATTACAGGATTACAGGATTACAGGATTACAGGATTACAGGATTACAGGATTACAGGATTACAGGATTACAGGATTACAGGATTACAGGATTACAGGATTACAGGATTACAGGATTACAGGATTACAGGATTACAGGATTACAGGATTACAGGATTACAGGATTACAGGATTACAGGATTACAGGATTACAGGATTACAGGATTACAGGATTACAGGATTACAGGATTACAGGATTACAGGATTACAGGATTACAGGATTACAGGATTACAGGATTACAGGATTACAGGATTACAGGATTACAGGATTACAGGATTACAGGATTACAGGATTACAGGATTACAGGATTACAGGATTACAGGATTACAGGATTACAGGATTACAGGATTACAGGATTACAGGATTACAGGATTACAGGATTACAGGATTACAGGATTACAGGATTACAGGATTACAGGATTACAGGATTACAGGATTACAGGATTACAGGATTACAGGATTACAGGATTACAGGATTACAGGATTACAGGATTACAGGATTACAGGATTACAGGATTACAGGATTACAGGATTACAGGATTACAGGATTACAGGATTACAGGATTACAGGATTACAGGATTACAGGATTACAGGATTACAGGATTACAGGATTACAGGATTACAGGATTACAGGATTACAGGATTACAGGATTACAGGATTACAGGATTACAGGATTACAGGATTACAGGATTACAGGATTACAGGATTACAGGATTACAGGATTACAGGATTACAGGATTACAGGATTACAGGATTACAGGATTACAGGATTACAGGATTACAGGATTACAGGATTACAGGATTACAGGATTACAGGATTACAGGATTACAGGATTACAGGATTACAGGATTACAGGATTACAGGATTACAGGATTACAGGATTACAGGATTACAGGATTACAGGATTACAGGATTACAGGATTACAGGATTACAGGATTACAGGATTACAGGATTACAGGATTACAGGATTACAGGATTACAGGATTACAGGATTACAGGATTACAGGATTACAGGATTACAGGATTACAGGATTACAGGATTACAGGATTACAGGATTACAGGATTACAGGATTACAGGATTACAGGATTACAGGATTACAGGATTACAGGATTACAGGATTACAGGATTACAGGATTACAGGATTACAGGATTACAGGATTACAGGATTACAGGATTACAGGATTACAGGATTACAGGATTACAGGATTACAGGATTACAGGATTACAGGATTACAGGATTACAGGATTACAGGATTACAGGATTACAGGATTACAGGATTACAGGATTACAGGATTACAGGATTACAGGATTACAGGATTACAGGATTACAGGATTACAGGATTACAGGATTACAGGATTACAGGATTACAGGATTACAGGATTACAGGATTACAGGATTACAGGATTACAGGATTACAGGATTACAGGATTACAGGATTACAGGATTACAGGATTACAGGA